>NZ_CP149448.1:0-46060 GCF_045291515.1 Streptomyces sp. GD-15H | reverse complement strand
TCCCTGGACCCTCACGCGGCGAGACCACAGGGGAGGGAGACGAGGAGACACAACCTCGTCTGCTCCCTCCGCCATCCGCCGGCCGCAACCTATCTCGGGGACAACGAACCGTCGGACTACGTGAACCGTGGTGACACTGAGTCAGCTGCAGTCAGGAGAACGGGAGTAGGGACACCACCCGTCCCGCCCTCAACATCAGCTGCTCTGGTTCAAAGATAGACGGACCGGCCGGAGAACCGCCAGTGTCTTCTTCGCCCAACAACCCTGCAGACCCCCACCCTTGCACCCCGTGTGACACGCTCTTACCCAGTGAGGGGGGTACCTTTACAGCGGATGACCCCCACCTTAGAAGCCGGGACTACGTAACTAGGAATTACTTATCTCTACTGACTCTACGAGAGGTGACCGGGTGCAAGCGGAAAACCCAACTGCCCAGACGAAGCGCTCCCCGTCGAACGGAGCACTGCAGGCGGCGGAGAACGCCGCCCGCTACGGACGGAACAGGGCCCAGCTGCGCTACAGCTTCGTCCAGCGGGCCCACCCCGACGATCCACCGCCTCCGCTGGCACGGATGCTCCGGGGCGGCCGGGGCGGCCAGGTCCGGCTGAAGCTGTTTCTGAGCTATCTCTGGATGCAGAAGGAAGACACGGCCCAGGGCCTCACCTTCGCGAACCGGGCCTGGGCGACCTTGCTTGACCTTCGCGATCCGGCCACGGCCGGCGCCCGGCGGATCGGTGACGCACAGGCGTGGCTGGAGGAGAACCAGTTCATCGAGATCGTCTCCCAGATGGGGCGCCCCAACCAGGTCGTGGTCCTGGATGAGAGCGGCACCGGTCAGCCCTACGTGGCCCCCGGGGCCGCAGCCCGTAAGGAGGCTACCGAGACCGTTTTCGGGGCGATCGTCCACCGCTACGTCCAGATCCCACGGGCTTTTTGGACCAGTGGGTACCTCACCGTGCTGTCCGGTGCCGGCGTCGCGATGTTCCTCGCGCTGCTGTGCGAACGCGGGCCCGCGTCGAACGACGAGGCGTTGTGGTTCAGCCCCAAGGACGCAGAACGCCGCTTCGCGCTCAGCGAGGACACCCGCAGCAAAGGCCTCCGAGAACTCGCGGACGCCGGACTCGTGCGCACGAAGCGGCGCCCCATCAACCCCACCGGCTTCGAGGTCGTCCACGTCCGCAACGTCCACTACCTCGATCTAGACCGCCTCAACGAGACGGCCGTGATCAAACCTGGCCCGCGGCGTGTGGTGCGTATACCGAAGAAACGCACGGCAGCTGACTGAGCGGACCCCCTTGTCGGACACACGAAATGCTCCCGAGCTGCCGGGTCGGCCGCTGTTCAGGAACCGATCGGTTGCTGGACAGCGGCGCCCGGACATCGATACGCCCGGCTGGACCCGACTTTCGATGTCCAACAAGGGTGTTCAGCTCACTTCGAGCTGTTCTACGAAAGCACACGTGCAAGTTGATTGAGATCAACTAAAGTGGTAGCAATGTCCGCACGCTTCAAGGTGAAGCGCTGAACCGGAAGGATCAGCCATATGGGGATCCCTGTTTCCGCCTGGGCCACCGAGCTGTTCCACGACGAAAAGACGGCGCGGGACGTGCGCGAGCGGATCGGCCAGGCGCTGGTCGACATGCAGGCCAACGCACGCTCCTCGCAACAGGAAGCCGAGGTGTCCTCCACGCAGGTGCACGGGATCGCGCGCTATCGCGGGGCCTTCGAGCGGGTCAGCGCGCAGTTGGCGGACCTGCCGGGCGCCCAGCTGGTGAAGCCCAACGGCTTCCAGTTCGAGCTGGTGCGCGTCGGCAACGGGCTGCTCTACCCGTTCTGCTTCTCCAAGAAGGACGCCAGTCCGCGCACCGCGCGGATCCAGAACGTGTGGTCGGTGATCCGGGAGCTGTTCGCCTTCGCGCCGCCCTCACAGCAGGCGGACCTCTTCGGGGAGTACGCGTTCGACCCCAGCGGGGTGGAACTGCGGCCGAGACTGGCCGCCCTGCCGGAGGGTACGCGTCTGGTCCTCGTGCCGTTCGCCTGCAACGCGGCCGGACTCCTCAAGCCCTACTGGGGAGTGGCGGCGCTGGCGGACGAGACCGGCACGCTGGAGTGGACCATCGACCCCGAACCGCTGCCCCTGCCGGAGGCACCGACCCCGAAGCTCACCATCCCCCCGCAGCTGACCGGACACCCTGGCTTCGACGAGGGCGAGCAGCCCATCGTCGCACTGGCGCCGCGCCCCGCTGCGGAGCGGAAGCTGGACGTCCCGCCGGTCAGCGAACCCACTCCCATCAAGCCACTGACGAACGAGAACGATGCCAACTGACCACCCGGTCCTCCCCGGGCTGGACGATCGCTCCGCCACCCCCCGCGCGATCTCCGAAGCCTTCGACCCCGCCCGGCTCACCCAGGCACGCCGCCTGGCTGGCCTGACCAAGAAGGACGTGGCCGAGCACGTCGGCGTCACCCCGGCCGCGGTGGGCCAGTACGAGACGGGTGTCTCCCGTCCGCGGCCGGACCTGCTGCCGCTGCTGGGCAAGGTCCTTGACGTGCCGGTGGAGTTCTTCCTCGCGGGCCTGCCCGGCCAGCGGCTGGACGCGTCGATGGCGCACTTCCGCAGCCTGCGCAGCACGCCGAAGGCGCAGCGCGAGCGGGCCCTGGCGTTCGCCGAGCAGGTGTGGGAGCTGACCTACGCGCTGGAGCGGCGGGTGCAGCTGCCGCCCGTGGACCTGCCAGGCTTCGCCGGCGGCGAGGTGCATCCCGGGGTGGCGCTGCCGTCGGAGCCGACCGCCGCCGCCCAGGAACTGCGTCGTAAGTGGGGCCTCGGGGACGGTCCGGTCACCCATCTCGTGCGGCGCATGGAGGCGCACGGCATCGTAGTGGTGCTGCCGGCGGAGGCCGATGCCGCCGCCGCGACGGTCGATGCGTTCTCCTCGCGCTCGGCGCGCCCGCTGGTGGTGCTCACCAGGAACCGGGCCAACGACGTCTACCGTCACCGCTTCACCGCGGCCCACGAACTCGGCCACCTGGTGCTGCACGGCAACGCCACGGGCGACAGCCGGCAGGAGCGGGAGGCGGACGCGTTCGCCGCGGAGTTTCTCACACCGCAGGCGAGCATCCTGCCCCTGCTGCCGCGCCGGATGGACCTGGGGCACCTGGCGGGCCTGCGCCGGACCTGGGGCGTGTCCGTGCACTCCCTGGTGTACCGCTGCCGCGAATTGGGCCTGATCTCCGACGCCACGGCGAGCCGGACGTACCAGCGACTGCGAGCCCTGGACGGCCAGTCCGGTTTCGCCGCGGAGCCGGTCACCGGCTACCCGGGGGAACAGCCGGTCCTGCTGTCCCAGGCCTTCGATCTGGCGGTCCAGGAGACGGGGCTGAGCGTACGGGAGCTGGCCCAGGAACTGGCCTGGCCGATGGCGCGAGTCAGGGAGTTGCTGGGGATGCCGGACAGCCGGCCGGTACTGCGGCTGGTGTGATCCTCAGCCGCTGCCCGCGCGGGCACCCGGCCGGTCGGGTCCGAGGGCGGGGCCAGGACGAAGCCCTCCCAGGCCCCGTGGCCAGGGCATCGACGCCGGGGCCGTCCATCCTTGACCTTCGCCTTGAGCAGGGCGCGGGCCTCCTCGGCGACGTCCTCGGCCAGCTGCAGCTCGTGCTGGCGGCGGTCAGGTGCCGTCCACCTGCCTGAAGCGGGTGTGACGTGTCCGTGGCTCGCGCTCTGCACACCACGGTGACGGGGCACGAGCCAAGGCTGCCGCGCGTGCCCGTGGAACGGGCACGCGCATGGGCAGGGTCTCCTACGGGGTGGGCGAGCCCGACTGCGCGGGGGGCGCCGACGTCGGCATGAGCGTCGACGGGGCCACCGTCTGCGGTGTGGCTGCGGATGGATCCTTCTCAATGAGGAGGAAGAAGACGGTCACCACGGTGAGGCCGACCACTATGGCTGCCCCCAGCTTCTGGTCTCGGTAGGCCGCGTAGACCGCGGCCCCGCCGAAGGCGAGGCCGACGAGGAGGGTCAGCATCACCGGTCACCGCCGAAGGAGGCGACGGCAGAGGGCATCCTGTGGGGGAAGAGACGCAATGGAGTCCCCCTGTGTGACTTCAGGGCGTGCAGCCCCTTAGTCTCGATTCCAGCGCTGATGGCTTCGATCCAATCTTGATGTCGGCTTCTGGCAGGAGCACGAGTCGGGTGGCGGGCTGTCGGACTACGTAGGTGGCCCCCCGTTGGCGCGGGGGGTCACTGTTTTTGCCTCCTGGTGTCGAGGACGGGCATCGGACTACGTGGTGACCGACAACGTCCCGTTGGCGCGGGTGGTGATTCTTGGCAACCGGAACCGGCGTCGATCTCGGCCCGGATGTCCTTGTTTCACCGCGCTGTTGGTCAGAGCAGAAGCGTACGCAGTGCCGGTAGAGCCGTTGTAACGCCACCGGTACCTTCGGGCGTCTCGAAAGCCCGTCAGGCTCGAGCGGGGGGAACACTTTTCCGGCGGTTGTGTAGCGTGGTTGTTGCGCTCCGTCCCGAGCACCGCCAGTCGGTATTCGCGCAGCTCAGAACAGTTCCGGTCGGCCGCCGAGATGGCAACTGGGCGACCATCGCGTCCTCCAGGGCGTGACCGAAGTCACGTACACGCGTTGTGTGTTGCCCGTGCCGACTTGAGGCGCGAACCCTCTTTCGCGTCGACGTTCCGCAGGGTCGAACCGGATCACGGCGCCGGTCCGCGGCGCGTCGATCATGTAGCCGCCAGACGTAGCTGGCGGCACGGTTCCACTGGTCGGCGGTCGCGTCCGGCGGTCCTCGGCCCTGCGGTCGTGAGTGGTCGGCGGTCATCCCGGCTGCCCGGCCTGCCCGTCGGCGTCGCCCCCCGGTGGCACCAGTTCGAGCTGCTCAGTCTTCAGGCGCTCGATCTCGGAGTTGCTCAGGTTCACGTCGAACGGCGCGGCCAACTGATAGGTGTGCACCCACTCGAAGCCGCGCATGGTGCGCGCGTTCACCACCTCGTTGGGCCCGGCCCTCACCAGCAGCTTGTGGTCCAGCAGCTCCTCGATGCCGCGCGCCATCGTGTGGCGGCCCAGGCCCAGCGCCTGGGCGCCGCGGGTGTCCTGCGGGAGGGTGAAGGTTTCTCTCCGCCTGCTCATCGCGGCCAGCAGGACGGCCTTGCCGGGCATCCCCAGCTTCTCGTGCCAGCCGTCGCGCCAGTAGGAGAAGGGGACCCGGAAGTAGACGTCGTTCTTGGTGCCGGTGGGGGCGGTGTAGGGCAGCGTGATCCCCCCGACCCGCCCGCACTCTCGGCGCTTGACGATGCGCTTGAGGTGGCCGTGCTGCCGACGCTCGATCAGACCCAGCTTCTCCAGGTGTTGCCACTGACGGGACACCGCCACGCTCGCCCTCTGGTCGGGGAGCATGTAGATGCCGGCTGCGCGCCCCCACAGCTGCGAGCGCTCGGTGACGCCGAAGTCGCCGCTGGTGGTGACGGCATAGACCAGCAGCAGCAACTCCAGGGCATGGGGGGCCCGCAGCAGCTTGGACAGGGGCCCCGGCCCGGTGGTCGGTTCTCCGTGCTGGCTCTGGACGCGAGTCCGGATGAACTGCTGACGGATCGGGAAAAGGTCGTCGCGCCGCTGGGAGCGCCGCAGCAGGTATTCGATCGACTCGTCCCGGGTCATCACTCGCTCCGCCATGGCTCCCGCTCCCCTCCGCCGGCGCCCCGGCGGCGCCCCCGCGAAGAGCATGCCCCTAGCCGTGCGGTCCGGCCGAATGCCGACCGCTCGTCCCGCACCCCCTCTTCACCGGTGCCGGAGGAAGTGGTAGATCCAGACCACCAAACACCCCCGTCGAGGACCGGGAGCGCTGAAAGAGCAGGTCATTGAGCAGCAGTATCGAATCCGTACTCATTTTTGGCCCACAAGGTTGCAGTCTGAGAACCCGTTGACTGCGTAGATTCACGGCGACCAGTGAACCGGAATCCATCAACGTGCCGGGCAGCCCCGGGAACGCAGGTGACATGCCCCGCCGCTCTACAGCACCCCGTGCAGGGCGTTCTCCTTGAACGCCTCGTCTTCCTCGCGGTAGCGGCGCATGACCGTGGAGCCGGGGGCCCATCCGCCCTGCCTCTCCATGACGGCGTCGGGGTTGCCGGCGCGGGAGGACTCGGTGACCAGTCCGCGGCGGGGGCTGTGCCCGGTGGGCCGGATGTCCAGCCCGGCGCGGAGGCCGATGCGGGTCAGGATGTCGCCGATGGTCACGGGGTCGAGCCCGCTCGGCAGGATGGTCTTCCAGCGGTTGTGCACCGCGCGGAACGCGAAGCTGTCGGGGTCGACGTCCTCGCCCAGTTCCTGCTTCCAGCGGCGCCAGGCCCGCACGGGGCAGAGGTGGGCGCGTGAGCCGAAGGGGACCGCGACCGTGCGGGGGGCGACCTTGGACACCCGGACGTCCACGATGAGCCCGCGGCCTTCGGGGTCCTCGGTGATGTCGCGTACCCGGAGGTAGGCCAGTTCGTGCTCGCGGCCGGCGATGGCGAAGTGCAGCGTCATCAGCGACAGGTCCCGGATCCCGAACCGGTTGCGGGGCAGGGTGGCGGCGATCTTCTCCATGTGCCGGACGAGCAGGGCGGGCGCCGGGCCCCGGCCGCGGGTCTGACCGGCCTTCTCCATCTCCTTGATCTTCGCCTTGAGCAGGGCGCGGGCCTCCTCGGCGACGTCCTCGGCCAGCTGCAGCTTGAGCTGGCGGCGGGCGGTGACGACGACGCCGGACAGGCGGCGGTCGATGGTGGAGGGGGCGGTGAGCTGCCCCGGTTCCTGCCCGGGCTTCGGGGGTCGGGCGGGCTGGTGCCAGCACCATTCCACGAACGCCACCAGGGTGCCGGTGCGGACGGCGGCCGGGGGCAGGTCGGCGTCCGCGCAGAACCGGAGCCACGCGTTCCAGTCCGCGGCGTAGCCGGTGCGGGTGCGCTCGGGGCGGCTGTTCTCGACGTGGGCGGTCGCCTCGTGGTCGAGCCGGTTCAGCCGGGCCTCGGTCGCCGGGTCGAACCGCGCGGGTGCCCGGGTGGCCGGCGGGCGCGGGGTGCCGCTCGTCGTGACCGACAGGTCCGCAGTTGTCATAGCTCTCCCCTGAGTGCCCGTCATGCGGCTTTTTCCGTGCCGCGCTTTGTGTCGTCTGGTTCCCCGATACGTGAGCTTATCCGGAGCCCACACCACGGCGCCCGACCCACCGCCGTCACGCGGGCACGGCGGCTGCAACCACCTCGCCCCGGTAACAGTCCTGATCGGGTATGGGAATACCTACGTTGCAGCGCCGGGCGGAACGGCGGGGGCTGCGCCTGTGGCCGGTCGGCCGCGTGCTCACCCTGTCCTTCGCCGCCGCGGTGCTGGTGGCCGCCGCGGTGTTCTACACCGGGTGGGACCTGCTCGGTGCCCGGGAACTCAAGCCCGAGCACCGCATCGACTCCAAGACGCTATTCGACCTGGTGAAGCTGTCCTTCGGCGTGGTCGCCGGGGCCGGCGCCCTGGTCGCCCTGGTCGTCGCCTACCGTCGCCAGCGCGTCGACGAGGACGGCGCCCTGCGCGAGGCCACCCGCCTGCACACCGAGCGCTTCACCACTGCCGTATCCCAGCTCGGCGAAGAGTCCGCGGCCGTCCGCCTCGGCGGCGTGCACGCCCTGGCCGGCCTCGCCGACGACGCTCCCACCCGTGCCCTGCGCCAGACCTGCATCGACGTCCTGTGCTCCTACCTCCGCCTGCCCTACACCGCCGAGCCCGACCTGCCGGCGGACGACGCGGGAGCCCGGCACGCCTACCTGGCCCTGCGGGAAGTCCGGCACACCGTTGTCCGACTCCTCCGCGACCACCTCCGCCTCGCCTCTGAGCACCCGCACTCCTGGCAGGGCCACGACTTCGACTTCACCAACGTCACCTTTGACGGCGGAGACTTTTCCGGGGCGGTCTTCGCCGGCGGCATCGTCAGCTTCGGTGGGGCAACGTTCGCCGGCGGCACCGTCGACTTCAACAAGGCGGTCTTCGCCAGCGGCACGGCCAGCTTCGGTGGAGCAACGTTCGCCGGCGGCACCGTCAGCTTCAACTGGGCGGAGTTCTCCAGCGGCACCGTCAGCTTCGGTGGAGCAACGTTCGCCGGCGGCACCGTCAGCTTCAACAAGGCGGTCTTCGCCAGCGGCATCGTCAGCTTCGGTGGAGCAACGTTCGCCGGCGGCACCGTCGACTTCAGCGGGGCGGAGTTCTCCGGTAGCACCGTCAGCTTCGGCGGGGCGGAGTTCTCCGGCGGCACCGTCGACTTCGGCCGCTGGGCGATCAGCCAGTTCATCGCCTTCAGTACGGACTTCTCCGGCGGCACGATCGACTTCAGCGGGGCGGACTTCTCCGGCGGCACGGTCAACTTCGGCGGGGCGGACTTCTCCGGCGGCACGGTCGACTTCAGCGACGCTGACGGTACAGCACCGTCTGGCCTGATTCCCCCAACCGGATCGACCCTGCCGACTGGCCTGCTCCTACCTTCGGCTTGGTCCATCTGACGCTGTAGTTGAGGGGCCCCGTAGTGTCCTGGTCCCGCAGTCACCAGGGAGGGACAACCGCCGGCTCGCGCACCAGTTGTCCCTCGTCCGGGTGCCATTAACGAGCCTGTCACCAGCCCCAAATGGCGGTGTTCTGCCTGGTGAGCGCGCTCTGTGCTGATCTCAAGCTGGCTATGCGGACATCTTCGGGAGTCGTTTGTCGATGACTGTGGGAGGCGCCTGCTGACTGGCTTCGTGGATGCCGCTTTGTTATGGCGGCACTCGGGGGCTTGCGGTGGGAGGCTCCTCGTGCTTCTCCCGCTGAGGGGCCGTATGGGCAACTCACAGAGGAGCACCTTGACCTCGACCGGACTTGAGGTCGAAGACTGAGCGGGATGCTGTCTCCAGCGAAGGGTGCTGCTCATGCGTGCGATCCAGGTGGCCTCGTTCGGCGCTCCAGAGGTGCTGACCCCGGTGGACCTGCCCAACCCGGTGCCCGGCCCCGGCCAGGTCATCGTCGGCATGGCCGCGGCCGACGTCATCTTCCTGGACACCCTGCTGCGCGGTGGCTGGGGCCAGGACTTCTTCCCCCGGACGCTGCCGTACGTGCCGGGCGGCGGCGGAGCGGGCAAGGTACTGGCAGTCGGTGACGGAGTGGACCCGGCATGGGTCGGCCGGCGCGTAGCCGTACGAACCGGCACCGGTTACGCCGAACAGATCGTCGCAGGCGAGGAAGAGGTCATGCCGATCCCCGACGGGCTGGCCGCCGCGACGGCGGCCGCACTGGTGCACGACGGCGTGACCGCGCTCAGCCTGCACCGGCTGGGCGCGCCGCAGAGGGGCGAGTGGGTGCTGGTCTCGGCGGCGGCCGGTGGGGCGGGGGCACTGCTGGTGCAGCTGGCCGTCGACGCCGGAGCCCGGGTGGTGGCCGCCGCATCCAGCGACGCCAAGCTGAACCTGGCCCGCAAGCTGGGTGCCGAGGCCGTCGTCGACTACACGCGAGCGGACTGGATCGAGCAGGTGCGCGAGGCGACCGGCGGCGGTGCCGCACTCGTCTACAACGGCGCGGGCGGGGCGCTCGGTACGGCCACCGTGGATGCTCTTGCGGACGGCGGACGGTTCGTCACCTACGGCACCGCCGACGGCTTCGCCGCCCCGGACCGGGAGTCGGCCGCACACCGGGGCATACGGCTGCACATGCCGCTCATGGACGGCCCACCGAATCAGAAGACTGTCCGGGAACTGCTGGGCCTGGCGCTGGAACGCGCCGCCCAAGGGCGCCTGCGCCCAGCGATCGGTGCCACCTACCCGCTGGAGCAGGCCGCCGAAGCCCACCGCTCCCTGGCCGCACGCACCACCGTGGGCAAGTCACTGCTGCTGATCAGCGACAAGTAGGACAGCGCACCGTCGGTAACGGAACCTCGATCATCTGGAACCCTCAAAGACCACAAGGCGCGCACATGAGCGACATCGAAACTCATCGATGTCGCTCACTCATAGGCATCCGGAGCGCCTCCCGAAGTCATCGAGAAACGCCGCCCCGAGAAAGTGACACAGTCGCTCAAGCGTTGTCGCGGGCGCGTTCGAGGACTCGGTACACCGTCGCCCGGCTGACGCTGAACAGCTCGGCGAGGTCGGCGATCGTGTGCTCGCCGGAAGCGTGCTCCTTGACGAGGTGAGCCTGCTGGCGGGCCGTCAGCTTGGGCTGCTTGCCCTTCAGCTTCCCCTTCGCCCTGGCGACGGCCATGCCCTCGCGAGTGCGCATCCGCAGCAGGTCGACTTCGAACTCGGCGAAGGTGGCCAGGATGTTGAAGAACATCTTGCCCATCGGGTCGGCTGGGTCGTAGAGGGTGCCGCCCAGCGAGAGCTTGACGCCGCGGGCGGTGAGGGAATCACCGATGTCGCGGGCGTCGGGCACGGAGCGGGCGAGACGGTCGAGCTTGGGGACGACGAGGGTGTCGCCGGCCCGTACGGCGGCCAGCGCCTGGTCGAGCCCGGGACGGTCGCGGTTGGTTCCGGTAAGTCCGTGGTCGAGGTAGATGCGGTCCTCTGCGACGCCGAGGCCGAGCAGGATGCCGCGCTGGGCGGTCAGGTCCTGTTCGTCGAGACTGCACCTGGCGTAGCCGATGGACTCGTTCACAGCCCCCGAGTGTACGGATGGCCCCCGCTGACCGCACAGATCACCGGACACCCTAAATGAGACGGCGTCCGCCCTGGCCACCCGCTCCCATCAGGCAAGATCACGACTGTTCGTTGGGGGATCCCCAAACGAACACGGCCAGGAGGTCGGGAAGGACGGTCGGATCTGGCCCGGGAAGTCTCCCTGAATAGGATGTCGGCCAACGCGGCCTCCCATCAGGTGATGCCGCCTCCTGGAAGAAGCAGTCATGGACGACATCGTCGCCCGCATCCGAGCCAAACTGGCCGCTGCCTGCACGGAGCCCGTTCCTCGCCCGCGAACCTTTGTGCGGGCACCCGGTGGTCAACGCTTGGGCGCCCCCCTCAGCGAAGAACGAGTGGTCGCCTACGAGACAGCACACGGCGCCCGGCTTCCCCGTAGCTATCGCACGTTCCTGCGCGAGATCGGCAACGGAGGCATCGGACCCGACTACGGACTACTCCCTCTGACGCGTTGGTCCGCCCACGACATCCCTGACCCCAGTCAGCAACTCGGGCACGTCTTTGCGCTGGAGCCGACCGACTCCGTCGCCGCCGACTGGGCCCGGCTTTGCGACGCGCAGAAAAACCCGTACGCCGGCACCCACACCGTCGTCCATCGCGGCTGCCTGGAGATGACACTGCTGGTCGTCTCGGGACCCGCCAGAGGCCGCCTCCTCGATGCCAACCTCGGAGACCTCACCATAGCTCCGGTCTTCCATCCCCAGCCCCATTTCCTCACCTGGTACGAGCATTGGCTCGACACGCTGCCGGGAGGCCCGGCTCATCCCCGACTTCCGCGGCCAGAGACACGGACGTTCCGACGAGCTCATCGACATCCTGACCACCTCGGGATCCCCTGAAGAACGACGAGCCGCCACCTACACGTTGGGCGGACGTCTACCCCTCACCGATCGCGCTCGGGACGTATTGGTCCAGGCGCTGGCCGACGACCCCGACCGGGGAGTGAGGATGGGCGCGGCACGGACCCTGGCCGAGCTCGACAGCGAGGCTGCCCCGGTGCTCGCGTCGGCGCTCAAGGATCCGGACCACTGGGTTCGACGTCGAGCTCTGGTGCACCTGCTTCAGGTCAGCAACGACGAAACAACCTACGGCGCGGCAGCCCGCGAGCTTCTGCAGGACGAGAACCCGAACGTTCGGAGGGCTGCAACAAACCTGCTCCACCGTGCTGGATGGACATCTTGCGGGCGCCGGTGATCCCGGACCGAAGGCGCGTCACTCCGAAAGTTACTAGCGGGTTACTTGTCACTTGGGTCGCCGCTCGTTAACGGCACCCCGAGGCGGGAACTCCTCATCCGCCAAGGACTGGCACACCTCCGGCGTCCGCGGATCGTCCTGCCAGATGGCAAGGTCGAAATCCCAGTCCTCCCACCCGGGCGCGGCCTCGGCGACCGCGACGCTGCACAGACGGGAGATCTCGGCCTGGCTGAGCGAGGGCGTCGCCGTGGGCGTGGCGGTGGCCGTCGGGCTGCTGGTGGTCGCGGCCGGCTCGGGCTTGCCGCCGCCGCTGCCGCTGCTGCCGCAGGCGGTGAGCGTGAGGGCGAGGACGGCGATGGCGGCGGCCGTGGTGGTGCGGATGCGCATGGTTCCCCCCGGGAGTGTGCGAGTTGGGGGCCATCATGGCGTACGGGTGGGGCTGACGTGCCGGGCCGCGGCAGGCCGGCGCCCCCAGGCACGAGACCCGCCCGGGAGCGCCGCGCTTCAGTTGTCGTTCAGGGTGTCCTCGAGCATCTTGTTCTTGTCGAAGTTGCCCTCGTCGTCCGTCCAGCCCAGGTCGCCCAGGACGTGCGACAGCACCAGCGCGTCGTAGTCGTCCTCGGTGAGCCCGTCGCAGGCCTCCGGCTTCGCGGTGTCGCCGTCGGCACGCTCCGTCAGTGCGGCCACGCAGTTGTCGGCGATGTCGTCGTAGGAGGGCTGGGACAGCCAGATGACGAGGCCGGTGACGGCCCCGGCGACGGCTATGACGGCGGCGGCGAGGATGGCGATGGTGCGGCGGTGCATGAGTCCCCCGGGGATTACGCGAGTTGAGGGGGACATCATGGCGTATCGGTGGTGGAGGTGGCCGGTAGTTGTTTGCGGCTGGTGACAGCGTTCTTACCGGCACCCCAACTACTGGGACCCCGTATCGACAGAGGCCCTCTCACCGCCGTTTGCGGCCCCTGACTGGCTTCTTACCGGTACCCCAAGAACGTCAACTGCGGCGCCGGAGGTGCTTCTCGGCTCGGGCCCTGGCCAGGGCCGCCCGATACGTCTCCTCGTTGCTCGACCTCGTCAGGGGCATGTCGAGACGGCGGCGGTTCTCCATCTGTTCCTCGTGCAGGTGCTCGGGCTCGCGGGATGCCCAGCGGCGCGGCTGGTCCTGCTCGGAGCGCGGGTCGTACCGGTCAAGCCCCCAGCGACCGGAGAGTTCGGCCCGCTCGGCTTCCCGTGCCAGCTCGGCCTCCGCCGCGATTCGCGCGGCCTCGCGGCGGCGCTCCTGCTCGCGCAGCTCGGCCTGGCGGTCGTGCAGGTCCTCCGTGGCGGCGGGGGTGGCCGTGATGCGGGCCCGCTCGGCAACGGCGGTCGGGACGTGGTCCCACCTCGTGACGTGGTCGGCCTGGGCGACGGCCCGCCGGCGGCCGCCGTAGCCGTGGGCGTTGCGCCGGGCGTTGATCAGGCGCCACAGCCTCCACGCGGCCAGGCGACCCACGTCGTCCACCCCGGCCACGCTGCTGGACAGCAGCTCGACCACCTCGTACTCGGTGGCGCGGCGCAGTGCGATCCGGACCGTGCGCTGCAGGTCGGTCCACGCGGAAGCCGCCTGCCAGCGTCCCAGCTCGTCCCAGTGCCCGGAGGGCAGAAGAACCTTCCCGTGGCCCAGTTGGGCCCGCCAGGCGTGCCACGCGCGCCGCAGCACCCTGTCTGCCACGGCGCTGGGGTCGTCACCGGACAGGAACGCAGGCTTCTTTCCAGGCGCCGCCGAAGGCGTCGTTTTTGCTTGTCCCATCTCGTTTGACCAGCTCAGCCCCCAACTACCGGTAGAAAGAACACCGGATAGTGGTGAAACCCCCCTCGCGTTAAGAGGGGACGTTTTGCCATTGGCCATCAGGCGGTGAGTCAGGGCCTCGGCGCGGTCGCGGTCGGCCACGGCCCAGCACCGCAGATCCTGCGGCCCGGCGTCCTTGCCCAGGGCCTTGGCGGAGCGGCGGATGGCCTCGGCGGCGGCCGCCGCCGGGGAGTCGGCCGGGTGCTCCCAACGCGGGGCGGCGTCCAGTTCGGCGGCGCCCTCCTCGTCCACGCGCACGACGGCGGGTTCCCCGGACAGCACCGCGGCGTCGGCGGCGTCGGTCAGGTGGCCGTACCGGGCGTCCTCGTAGGGGTCCTCGAACTCCGGGAGGTCCCAGACCTTCAGCTGCTGGGCCAGGTCGTCCGGGAGGCCCTGCGGGATGGCGTCGGTTCGCAGCACGAGGGCGTAGACGGCTCGCCGGCCGGGAGCCGGGGCCACGACCCGGGCGGCGAACCCGTAGCGGTATAGGCCCTTCAGGTCGTCCCAGAACCGGTCCTCCCCTACCCCGAACTGCCAGGCGTAGCGGGCGGCCAGAGTCATGCCTCCGTCCGTGCGACCCGTGCCCCACTGGCCGACCACGCGGCCGGTCGCGGGGTCCAGCTCCTGCTGGGAGAGGAACCGGGCCAGGCGGTACTTCGTCGCGGGCAGCACGCCACGCCCGTACGCCAGTTCCGCGACCCGGTACCACATGGTGAGGCTGATCTGGGGAAACCGGAGGATGGCGGCGGGGTTGTGGTCCAAAGAGTGCGGTGTGACCTGCGTCGACTCCGGCGAGAGGGACACACCGGATTCAAGGCGCGCTGGGCCGACACCGCAGCGATGAGCTACGATGCGAAAGCTCCTTGAGCTGAGTGCGAGGGAGAGCACACGAGAGCTCGGTGGCGGCTTGGTAACCCGACACCTGGTTCGCGTACTAACTGCAGAAGATGGGGATCTCAGCTAGAAGGCCTCGGAAAGCAATCTGCTGACTGGGATCCCTCCGAACGTCGTGAGTGCCCTGGCTGGTAAGGCCGGGGCCTTTAAACGTCCGGATGTTGTCGTCATCCGGCCTGGGACATCTCCCCTTCCGCGAGCTGGCGGGCTTGCCTCGCCTTACGGCGGATCTCGCGCTTATGGAGGACCCGCAGGGCTTCGCGAAGGACTTCGGCGCCGCTGATACCCATCTCGGTCACCAGCTCTTCGTACGCCACACGGACGTCTTCGCCTGGGTGCAGGACACACTGAGCGCGCACGGACTTGTCGGCGGGGAAGTCCGTCGACCTTCCCCTGTGCTGCACTCCTGCCCGTCCTGTCATGCGGGGATCTTATCGGTCACGAGGCGGGAGTGATTCAAGAACACGCAGGTTTTCCCTGGTGATT
This sequence comes from Streptomyces sp. GD-15H, assembly GCF_045291515.1. NCBI lineage: Bacteria > Bacillati > Actinomycetota > Actinomycetes > Kitasatosporales > Streptomycetaceae > Streptomyces > Streptomyces sp. GD-15H. Next base: position 30,976 of record NZ_CP149448.1, on the reverse strand, counting down.
CCCGTGCGGCGGGCGATGGTTTGTCGACATCCCACAGCGTGGGATGGGGCCAAAGCCCTTGGGGCGTCAGGGGAGTAGGGCTGTCGACAGTTTCGTCCAGACGTCGCTGGACGTCTTCCCGGGCACCACGCGATCCGGTGACCTGGGTCCGCAGCGTCAACAGCTCGGTGCCCAACTCGCATGTCCTGACGGCGTCGGTGATGCGGTGCCGGCCGTGGGGACCAGCGGGACAGCCAGTAACGCTAAGCCGATTTCCGCAGGTAGCAGCCCTCCGTCAGTGTCTCTCAGAACGGCCTCGCAGAACTCCGCGGTTGTGAGAGGGCTTCTGCGAGAACTGACCTGGGCAAACGGCCTTGGCGCTGGCCAGTAACAACGGCTCTCACAATCGGTCGTATGCGCGAGATCGGAAGCGGAACCGTCGCTACCGTTAAACACTGTTCCGTTGGTCCCTGACGCCGGAGACCAACGCATACAAATACGCGCCCGGGCCGTGCCTGCTGAACCTGGAGGTCAGCGACGGTGCCGTGGAGATCAGCGTGTGGGACACCGATCCGACGCTGCCGGCGGCCTGTCCTGCTGATCCGGGCCGGGTCGGGCGGCATGGCCTGGAGATCGCGATGGCGGTGTGCCGCAGCTTCACGGTGCGGCGCGAGCCGGTGGGCAAGCGTGTGAAGGCCGCGATCGTGCTGGCCGACGATCCCGGCGGGGATCCGGTGGGCCGCCTGATGTGACGGGCCCGAGCTGCCGATTTCGTTACCGGGCCGGAGAGTGCTTGCGGTGGGGGTCCAACCGAAAGTCGGGACAGTCGTGGTTCTGGCATGCGCCCGGGCCCCACACGGGGACGAATACGCCGAGGGTCTTGTGGCGGTGGACTGCGGCCGGCACGGATTTCTTACAGGTCGGGCACACGTACGCTTCGGGCTTGCGCTTCATTTTGACCATCTTTTTACGATATGCCCGTACTGGTGCGTCGGGAAGTGCCCCGCTTCCTTGCCGGCCCGCGTGCGGGTGGGCTTCACCGTCTTGGCCTGGTGAACCGGTTGGGGGCTCAGGGTCCATCACGGGCAGTGCGCTGGGCGTCTGGGACTGCTCGGTGGCAGCGGCGGCGTCCTGTTCGTCAGCCTGTTCCAGAACACCTAGAGGGGTCGGCCTTCTGATGCTGAGCAGCACGGATCCTGTCAGGACGACGACGATGACCACGAGGCTGACCGATGAGGGGATTTCCGGGATGTCGGGGCTGAACATCTTGTGGGATGCCTGGAGGATGAGCTTGACCCCGATGAAGGCGAGGATGATCGCCAGGCCCTTGCTCAGGTAGTGGAAGCGGTCCAGCAGGCCGGCGAGCATGAAGTAGAGGGCCCGCAGGCCGAGGATGGCGAACGCGTTGCTGGTGTAGACGATGAAGGCGTCGTCGCTGACCGCGAGGACGGCGGGCACGCTGTCGACGGCGAAGATCAGGTCGGCGGCCTCGATCGCGGCGACCACCGCCAGCAGCGGCGTCGCCACCCGCTTGCCGGCCTCCTTGACGAAGAACTTCGCCCCGGCGTACTCGTCCCGCACCGGGATGATCTTGCGGAGCATCCGTACGGCGAAGCTCTTGCCCGGGTCGAAGCTCTCCTCCTCGTCCTTGAGGAGCTTGTAGGTGCTGTAGAAGAGGACCGCCGCGAAGGCAAACAGCACCGCGGTGAAGCGGCTGACCACGGCCACGCCGAGGGAGAGGAAGATCCCGCGGAAGACGAGGGCGCCGATGACGCCGAAGAACAGCACGCGGTGCTGGTAGGGGCGGGGCACCTTGAAGTACGCGAAGATCACGGCGAAGACGAACAGGTTGTCGACCGACAGGCTCTTCTCCAGCAGCCACGCCGTCGTGTACTCGGTGCCCGCCGTCGTGCCGAGGACGAGGAAGACGACCGCGCCGAAGATCAGGGCGAGGCTCACCCACAGGCCGCTCCAGGCGGCTGCCTCCTTGAAGCCGATGACGTGCGCGGTGCGGTGGGACAGCAGGTCCACCGCCAGCGACACGACCACCGTCGCGGCGAACGCCCCCCACAGCCAGAGCGGGACCTCAAGCACGCCGAACACCCTCACTATGGCCCGCGCGAAATACGCCGACCCTCATACAGGAGTGTCCGGCATTACGCCCCCGGAGCATGCGGAGCGGGTGAGGCCAGCCGGAGGCATGATCCTTCAGGAGGCGCGTGATGGCGCGCTACGGCCGGAACGCATCCGTCCTGGTGGCGCGGCCCGGATCACCACCTGTCAAAACTTCTGACAGCAACACCGGTTTCCTGGTCCGTTCCTACTCGGAACCCCACGTCGTCGACCGTCAGACGCTCGGCGTGTGGGCGGCGGGCTCGCGTCCGCTGTGGGAGCTGTTGCGGGCGGTGCCGCCCCCGCGTCGGCCAACCTCTTTGAGCTGAAAAGCGCGGCTTGTCAGCCCCGTGGTTGGGGCTGCGGCCTGTGTCTGAGGGGAACCCGGCAAATTTGCCGGGTTCCCCTCAACCATGGGGGCCGTCCTCCACGATCTCCGCGTCCACGATGTCGTCGGCCGGGACGGTGACCTTCGCGAGAATGCGGCCGACCTTGCGGAGCCGCTTCTGCAGGTGCTCGGCATCGACGGCGGTCCGTCGCAGGGTGGCGTCCTCGTCCAGCAGCGCCTGGTTCAGCCGCTCCAGCGCTCCCTCCGCCGCGTCGGCGGCCGCCACGAGGGGATCGGCTGCCTCCTTGAGCGGTGAGGCAATCCGCGAAGTGTTGTCGGCAGGCTTCGCCTGGCCCGGGATGGACGGCTGCGGTGCGTGGTGCTCACGCCAGTGGAGCGCGACCGCCTGGCGGCGGTGCTGCGGGTCCTTCTCGGCTGCGGCCGTCTCCAGGGCCTTGGCGACGCGGGCCGTGATCTGGTGGGCGGCCAGGCGGACGTGCCCGGACTCGAACGCCGTCCTGAGCATCACGTAGTCGCGGGCGGCCTGCTCGTCGGAGGTGCTGTCGGCGTAGTCGAGCATGGCGCGCACGTGGGACGCCGGCGCGGGCTTGCCCAGCGCGTCCTGCACGGCCTTGGCCAGCCGCCATTCCTCCTGCAGCCGACGGGCCTCGCGCTCGGTCATGCCGTCGTGCTCGGCTGCCAGGTACTGCGGCCAGGTGCGGGAACCGTCGCCCCGGTACAGACGGCGGCGGCGCACGATCTCCAGCGCGCGGCCCAGCAGCCACTGGGCTGAGCGGGCGTTGTCGATCGCGCGGTGGCACTCGGCCAGCTCTTCCTGCTCCTCGGCGCTGAGCGGCCCGCTCGCCTCCTCGGGCGTGATGTCCCGCTCCGGCAGAGTGGCGCCCCAGTGCGCGAGCGTGAACGGCTGGTCGCGAAGACGGACGGGCTCGACCGGCTCAGACTTGGCCAGGGCGGTTCCCGTGGAGGCGGCCGGCGTGCTCGCACCGGGCGGGGCCGTGGTGCGGGTGGCGGCCGTGGCCGCAGCACCTGCCCGCAGGTCCTTACGCTTCGCCACGCTTGATCAGCCCCTTCGTCTCCATCTCCGTGACCAGCTCACCGAAGGGCCCGCGGGAGGCTCGTTCCACGCTGAACGCGGTTGCCTGCTTGAACTCGTCGCGGTTCGGGACCATCACGGTGAAGACGTTCCATCCGGCGTCGCGCAACAAGCCGCGGATGTCCTGTGCGGAGCGGACACCGGTCCGCACGCGGTTGAGCAGGACCCACAGCGGCGGGGCCGTGCGGTCGGGGCGTGCGAAGGCGGAGCGTGCGACGATCTCGGCCACGGGAGTGGAGGTGCGCGGTTCGGTGACGCGCTGCCAGTCGGCCATGGAGGGCTCCATGTGCACGATGGCCAGGTCAGCGATCTTCAGTACGCTGTCCGCGATGTGCGGGTGGTTCTCGGTGTGGCCGACGTCGACGATGTCGATTCCGTCCTTCAGCGGCGTCACGTCGGTCGCGAAGGTGGCGGTGGCGTTCTTGTCGACGGGGAAGGGAAAGCCGCCGGCGGCGTCCGACCACTGGGTGAGGTGCTGGGATTCGTCGGCGTCCCAGGCACGGACGGGGTAGCCGACCTCGTGCAGGGCGTGGGCCATCATGCCCGTGTCCGTGGTCTTGCCCATGCTGCGTGGGCTGATGTTGGCGATGAGCACGGCGGGCTTCTTTCTCCCTCGGCGGTGGCGTTGCTCGCATGATGCTGCCATGCCCGGGAACGCAGATGGACCCCCGGCGGTGGCCGGGGGTCCATGTTTCTGCTCGATCAGTTCAGCTCGGCCACGTGGGCTGCCTTCAGCAGGGCCTGCACGTCCAGTTCCTCGCCGGGCTGGATGGCGCGCTGCTGGCGGGCGTGGGCGGCCGCCACGATCGCCTCGACCTTCGCCTGCTCCTGGCGGTACTCCCATTGAGCCTGGGCCACGGCGCCGGAAACCTCGACCGCCTTCACCCGGGCCTCGTTGACGCCCTTCGTCTCCTCCATGGCCAGCTCGTGGGCCTGGGCGCGGGCCTCGCGCCGGTCGGTGCGCCACAGCGGGGCGCACACCGCGTACACCGCGGCGGTGGCTCCGGCCCACAGCAGGGCGGCCAGCTGCCAGTCCGGCGTCCAGGCGGTCACCCCGGAGACGGCCAGCACGGCGGCCGCCGAGAACGACATGCGCACGGTCTCGTTGTCGCCGTGGGGCTTGGTGGCCGCGATGCACCCGGCGCAGCCCGCGAGTGCGGCCAGGGTGCCCGTGATCCACAGCGGGCGGGTGGAGCCGTCCGGGAGGTTCTGCCCCCAGCTCCACGCGAGCGCGGACATGGCCGTGGTGGCCAGGCCCGGCGCGAGGCGTCCGAAGCGGTCCCACAGCCAGCGGCCGGCGGACTGCCGGGGCGGCAGCTGCGGGGCGGGGCGGAACGTAGGGGGCACGGGCTGCCGGTGGGCCTGCTCGATCAGGTAGAGCGCCGGATCGAACGGCGCGGGGCTCTGCTGCTGCTCGGTCACAGCGTCATCTCCTGTCCACGGATGGGTTCCTGCTGGCTGTGCTGTCGGTCGGCGCGGTACCGGTCATCCCTCTGCTGGCGCTCGGCCTCCTCGCGCTGCCTGCGCTCGGGGAGGGTGGGCCCGTCCTTGCCCCACACGGTCACCTCGCCGGGGGTGGCGGTGCCGGACTGCGGCGGGTCGATGGCGGCGACTTCCCGGCCGCGGTACATGACGAGGCCGGTCGGGGTGATCTGGAACCCGTGTTCTCCGGCGCCGGGGTTGTCCCGCACGATCCGCTGTCCGTCGATGGACACGCCCTGGTGGTCCAGCGTGACCTCGTGGCCGTGCCGCTCGACGGTGAGCCGGGAGTGGCCCGCCATGGCGTTCTTCCGGTCCCACTGCCAGGGGTTGAACTCCTTCTCCTCGCTCACGCCTCCACCTCCCGGTCCGCGCGGGCGGCCAGGACGCGGGCGTGGCACGGCTGGCCGGGCCCGCACCAGCATCCGAGCCGTCGGCCGCGCAGCTTCGGCAGCTCGCGGGCCACCAGCTCCGGGTTCTCGTCCAGCCAGACCTCGTACCGCTCGACCACCTCGGCGGCGGTGCCGTCCCGCCCGACCCGGTACGGGTTGGCGAGCGGGTGGGCCTGCAGGCGCCATCCGCCCTGGCTCATGCGACGGCCCACGTACACCACGTCCGCGAACGCGGGGTCGCCCTGGTGGCCGTGCAAGTCCACCACCGTGGTGGCGGCCCCCGGGCGGCTGTCGCCAATTGGCGACTGGGGGGCGTACGCGGTCAGCTCGGTCTCGTCCCGGACGTACAGCGGGTGCCGGGGGTGTCCCTTGCTGGTCAGCCCCAGGCAGTCCAGGGCGTGCCCGTGAGCCGTCAGCAGGTCGGTGACGGCGCGGGCCTGCTCGGCTTGCTCGGGGCGGCTGACGTCGCCCCACGCGGCCGCGACGCGTACGGCGTCGTCGGTGGCGTCTAACAGGGCGGCCTCGTTGAACGGGCCGATCGGCTCGGGGTGCTGTCGGAGCTGGCCCGGGTCCTTTGAGCGGAGCGCGAACAGGTTCACCACGACCATGCCGCCGTGCCCGGCCGCCTTCGCGAACGAGGTGCAGCGGCGGATCGTCGGGTCGTCCTCGGTGTGGTCCGCGGTGGACGGGTTGAGCATGACCCACACCATCGGTGCGGCGTCCTCGTTCCAGATCCGGTCCAGCCGGTACCGGTAGGTGCCGCACGGGCTGAGCACGGCCGACCCGTGCGGGCCGGTCTGCAGCTGCAGCCCGTGGGCCTCGGCCCAGTCGGCGGCCGCCGGCCGGGCCGGGCCCGCCGTGGTGGCGGGCTCCGGCTCGACGGGGAACAGGTCCATCTGCCATCCGCCCCGCATCTGGCGGGGGTCCTTGCGGCGGGTCAGCACGGTCCGGCCTCCTCTCGCAGCGCGCGGGCGGCGTCGGCGTCCAGCTGCTGGCAGACCCGGTCCACGAGGGCGGGCGGGGGCACCCACAGGCCCTGTGCGCCCGTCCACGGGATCGGGAGCGGGAGGGCGGTCACCTCGTCGTCCAGGACGTGGTGGAACTGGCCCGTGGCGGACCACGGGGTGCACGGTGCCTTCTCCTCGGCGCTGCCGTGGCAGCCAGTGATCCGGGCGACGGCGAGCACGGCGCCCAGGTCCAGCTGGAGCCCGCGCACCACGGCGTTGGCCAGGCGGCCGGCGCGGCGGTCCACGGTCTTGCCCGCGTGGATGAGCAGGGCTCCCCGGTACGAGGTGGGCCAGGTCCGGTTCTCCACACGCTTGTCCGCATGGGCGATGGCGGCCGCCCAGGGCTGGCGGATCGTCAGGGCGCGGATCATGCGATCACCGACCACAGGGACTTGCCCATCCCGTACAGGACGAGGGCGGTCACCACGGCGGCAGTCACCACGGTGCGCGTGGCCTTCAGGACGGGCCGCAGCCCCACGGGCAGCCCCAGCAGGGGCAGGACGAGAACGGCGGCCAGTACGGCGGTGCCGTACGCGGTGAAGGCGGTCAGTCCGGCCTCGATCAGGTTCCGCCCGATCTCCACGGAGGTCGCCATGACCAGCACGGAGAGGACGAGGGCGGCGGCGGCGATCAGACGTTCACGGGCGGCGCTCACCGGGTCACCTCCGGGGAGGTCTTGGCGTCGGCCTGGTGGCGGCGGGGACCGCGGCGGCCGCCGCTGCCCTTGGCCTGGTACATGGCCTGGTCCGCGTGGGCCAGGGCCTCGGACAGGGTGAGTCCGTCCGTCGGGACGGCACCGATCGATGCGCCGACCTCCAGCTGCTGGCCCTGCCAGTCCACGGGGGCGGTCAGCAGTTCGTGCAGCTGCTCGATGCCGGTCTGGAAGTCGTCGCTGGACATGACGAGGGCGAATTCGTCGCCTCCGAGACGGCCGGCGGTGCCGTCCGACGCGCCCGCCCACAGGTGGAGGCGGTGCCCGGTGGCTTTCAGGACGGCGTCGCCGGCGGCGTGGCCGAACGTGTCGTTGACGCCCTTGAAGCCGTCCAGGTCGATGACGGCAACGGCTGCGTTGCCGCGAAGGGTCCGCCGGAGCGCTGCCTTCTCCCATCCGTCGCGGGTGGGGAGCTGGGTCAGCGGGCAACGGCGGGCGGCGGCGAGACGGCGCCGGTAGAACAGGCCGGTGGTGGTCCAGCCGACCAGTAACGGCGCTGCGGTAGCGATGGGTTCGATCAAAGACATGGGTGTGCGTGCCTCTCCATCAAGGCGAGCAAGGGGAGGCGGGTCAGTCGTCCAGTGGCGACTGACCCGCGGGGCCCTATCGGGCGGGGTGCGGCCGTGCGGGCTGCGGCTGCGGCTGACGTCCGTCGCGTTCGTGCGGCTGCGGACGGACCGGCAGGGGCGGGCGGCTGCTCACTTGCGCCCCCTGATCCCGCTCACGGCCTGGCCGTGGCGCTGCAGGTCGGCCTGAGCCTGGCGACGGGCTTCCTCCGCCTTCTCGGCGGCAGCGCGGGCCTGGGCGGCGGCCTGTGCCTGCTCCTGCTCGGTCATGCGCCCACCGCCAGCTGGCAGGTGCAGCGGACGGTGACGGCCTGGCCGTTGCGCCGGATGACGACGGTCTGGAAGCCGTCGCAGTCCGGGCAGGTGCCGGTGAAGGCGGGCCCCTTCTTGCCGATCAGCACCAGCTGCGGGCGCGGCGCGGGGGCCGGGATGGAGAAGCCGCGGGTGCGGCTGCGAGACTTGCTCACGGAGATCCCTCTCTGGGTTTAGGGGTTTCCCAAGCCCGGGGAGCGCTGGAACGCTCGTCCGGGTGGAGAGGGCCGGGGCGCCAACCCCGGCCCTCTCGCACTTCCATTAACCTCCCCCTCAGCCAGCTTGTCAACATGCTTGAAAGCATTCTTTCAAGCATGTTGGCAAGCTGGCTTGATGGCAGTACAGTTGCTCTACAAGCCAGCAAGTTACGAAGCCAGGAGGGGCCTAGGGTGATCGCGACATTGGACCGACCCACTACGGGAGCGAAAGTGCCGAAGCAGGGCGAACCACAGGACAACGCTGTGGAGACCGAAGGCGCGGAAGAGCGGGTCAACTTCTCCGCACGTGTCCGGGTGTCGGTAAGGCGCCGGGCCAAGCTCTATGCCGCCGGCCACGACCTGAACCTGCAGGACTTGGTCGATCAGGCGCTGGACGACTACCTGCGGCGCCACGGCGCCTAGGGAAACGCCCCAGCGGTGCGTAGGACCACCGCTGAGGCACGACGCGAGAAGGAGAGACCTAAATGCGTCATCACCAGGGTAGGGCCGCTGACCCACCAGAAGACGCCGCTGATCAGGGCGAAACTAGGGCGGTACCCCAACTCACCCGGGTGCACCGACTGCTGATCGGCCTCGTTGCCGCGGGTGCCGTGATCATCGCCGGTATCGGCTTCGCCGGCTCGTACGCGGCGGTGCGCGAACTCGCGGAGAAGAAGGGGTTCGGGGACTTCTCGTACTGGTTCCCCATCGGCATTGACGCGGGCATTGTCGTGCTGCTGTCGCTCGACCTGCTGCTGACCTGGATCAGGATTCCTTTCCCGCTGCTCCGCCAGACGGCGTGGCTGCTGACGGCCGCCACGATCGCCTTCAACGGCGCGGCCGCCTGGCCCGACCCGCTGGGTGTCGGCATGCACGCGGTGATCCCGGTCCTGTTCGTCGTCGCGGTGGAGGCGGCACGGCACGCTGTCGGCCGGATCGCGGATATCACCGCCGACAAGCACATGGAGGGCGTCCGGATCACCCGGTGGCTGCTCTCCCCGCTGCCCACCTTCAGGCTGTGGCGCCGCATGAAGCTCTGGGAGGTCCGCAGCTACGAGCGCGCGGTGCAGCTCGAACAGGACCGAATGATCTACCAGGCCCGGCTGCACGCCCGGTTCGGCCGCGCCTGGCGTCGTAAGGCCCCGGTGGAGGCGCTGATGCCGCTGCGTCTGGCCCGGTACGGAGTGCCGCTCCGGGAGACCGCGCCGGCGGGCCTGGAGGCTGCCGGAATTTCGGTACCTGCAGAACTGGAACGCCTCGACCGTGACGAGGTCCGCGAGGAACTGCCCACGACTGCCACGGGGTCGTCCGTACCGGAGCTGGAGCCGGTCAACGTCGACCGGACCGAGCACTACGGCCAGGACGAGGCGCTGGACACCACGGCGGTGGAAAAGACGGCCGGTCACCCCGAGCCGGAGCCTGCGCCGGGCCTTGCGCAGCCCGCACCCGGGCCGCACGAGGTGTACGGGTGGACTGGCCCGGAGGCGGCCTACCGGGGCGGGTACGACCCGCACGGCGCTGACAGCCAGGCGGGCGCTGCGGTGCCCGTGGCGGCCCGTGACGGCGGGCGGCCGCTCGTGGTGCAGGCCCGGGTCGACGCCCCCGAGTGGGGCGGCTTCGACCCGCAGCTGCCGCTGACGGACGGGACGGCGGGCCAGTCGCCAATTGGCAACGGCCAGGGCGTGCCCTTCGTGCCGGACGAGGCCCTGGACGAGGTGTCCGGCCTGGACGAGGACGAGGCGGAGCTGGCCCCGGAGACGGAGACGGCGCCGGAGGGTCTGGCGGGCGTTGAGCTGCTGGAACACCTCTACCTTCAGCTGCCGCCGGAACAGCGGTCCCTCTCGGCAAGCAAGCTCGCGGAGCTGCTGCACGGGTCCGCCGGATTCACCGCAGGAACCGCCCGGAAGTACCTGGGCGGCATCAAGCGCAAGCACAGCTGAGGAAAACCCGGGACTGACTGTCAGTCCTGGAACGTACGGTGATCGTGAGGTCACCGGACCGTATGGGCGCCCCCGGGAAGGCGCTGGTACCGCCGGACCCCGGGGACTTCGCGACAAGAGAGGAACCCTCGTGTCACGCATGGAAGAGAGTACGGCCTCCACCAGCACAGACTTTCCCGGTGGTCTGGAACCGCGGTGGATGCGCCGCATCATCGACGCGCACAAGCCCGCCGGCCTCATCGTCGGCAAGCCCCGCCGGGGCATGGGCACCGCGTCCCTGGCGGCGGGACTGCCCGCCGTGGCGGCGGCCGCCGAGAACAACGGCGGGCTGCCTGACCCTTCGATCGGCGTCGTTCTCGACGGCCTCGGGGCCATGGCCTTGAACTGGCCCCTGGGCGGCGTCCCCGGCTTCGCGCTGACGCTCGTCGGCGGCGCCGGTCTCGGCTACCTGCACGTTCGGCAGAAGTGGGACCTGGGCAAGTCCGGCCCCACGGCCCGGCCGAAGGATGCAGAGAAGGTCGGGTTCGCCACCCCCGGGGAACTGAAGAAGTGGCTGTCTGAGCCGGGGCTCCAGAAGCGGGCTGACGTGCTCCGCCCGTCCCTGGCGGGGGTCAAGCGCAGCTCGGTCAGCCCGCACGGCCTCGGGCTGCACCTGGGGACGGATCTCCTCTACAGGAAGGGGCTGTTCGTCGCCTGTGAGGACCTGGTGCTGATGTACGCCCCGCCCCGCATGGGCAAGTCGGCGCAGCTCGGTAACGCGGTCATCGACGGGGCCGGCTCCATGGTGGTCACCTCGACCCGCGGTGACCTGTACGAGAACACCCACCAGCTGCGGCGCGAGCACAACCGCCCGGTCTGGGTCTTCAACGCGGGTGTGTCCGGCGTTCCCAACACCCTCCGCTGGAACCTCGTGGAGGGCTGCGAGGACGCCTCGGCGGCCATCCGGCGGGCGGGATACATCCTGGCGGCCTCGGCCTCCGGAGAGAACATGGAGAACGCCTCCTTCTGGGAGGGACACAGCTTCACGGTGCTGTCCTCGTACCTGATGGCGGCCGCGCTCAAGGGCGGCGACCTGATGACGGTCCGGCGCTGGGTCACCTCGCCCACCGAACGGGAGCCGCTGGAGATCCTGCAGGCGCACTACAACCGGGTGCCGGCGGGCTGGGCCCAGCTGCTGGCCCAGATGCTGGAAGCACCGGAGAGGACCAGGGACAGCGTGTACCTGACGCTGGTCCGCTCGTTCCAGTTCATGTCCCACCCGGAGGTTGTCGAGATCGTCAGCCCCCGGCCCGGGGAGCAGAAGTTCGACGTGCAGGACTTCCTGAACTCGCGCGGCACCCTGTACGTGATGGGCCGCGACATGCGCTACGGCTCCGTGGCGCCGCTGTTCTCCGCCCTGGTGGGTGAGATCTACGATGCGGCCTACGTCCGGGCGGACAACTCCCCGGGCGGGCGCCTGGACCCGTACCTGCGGATGGTCCTGGACGAGGCGGCCGTGATCTGCCCCCTGCCGCTTCACCTGTGGTCGGCGGACGCGGGCGGTCGCAACATTCAGCTGCTGATCTCCGTCCAGTCCCCGTCCCAACTGCGCGAGCGGTGGGGACGCAACGGGGCTCAGACCATCATGAACAACTCCACGCGGGTGGTCCTCGGTGGCCTGTCGCTGCCGGATGACCTGGAAGAACTCTCGCAGCTCTGTGGCGAACGGGACGAGGAAGTGGCGTCGGCGTCCACCGCGGACGACGACAAGCAGTCGCGCAGCACGAGCGTGCGACGGGTGCGGGTGATGCCCCAGGACGCCATCCGGCAGATGAAAGAGGGCACGGGCTTGGTCTTCTACCGGCATCTGCCGCCCATCCGGTACCGCTTCACCCCGGTGTGGGAGCGGAAGGACGTGCGGGCCCTGGTCAAGCAGGAGAAGGCACAGGCGAAGGTGGACGCCAAGCTGAAGAAGCAGGGCGTGCAGGTCAACGGGCCGGTGCTGCCGCCGCAGATGCCCGCCACGGCGCCGGCCTTCCCGAGCCAGCCCGCTACGACGGACACCCCGCCGGCTCCGGGCATCCCCGGCCAGCCCGCGTACGGCTACCCGGCGGCCGACGCTGACCGGTGGAGGTACACCGGATGAGCGAGCGGAGCCGAGAGGCCGCCGAGCCGCCGCGCGATGTGCTGGCGATGTGGGAGCGGACCCGGAACCTGGGCAAGCGCCTGGACGGCGTGAACGAGCGGCTGGAAGTCCTGGAAGGGCAGAACCTCGCGGACGCCGTGACGGAGCTGTCCCTGACCGTGAAGAAGCTGGCAGAGAAGCCGGATGCCCCGAAATTCGCGGTCTGGAACTGGTCCGCGTTCAGCCCGCAGCAACAGGCACAAGCCTGGGAGATCCTGCTGGACTGGACAATGAACACCTTCCGCGTGCGGTACCCGCGCTCGTTCCAGGACATGCTGGGCTACGGCAAGGGCGCGGTGTCCTGCTGGCACCTGCACCCGGACATGGTGGAGTCCCTGACAGGGCTGATGGGAGCCTGGAACTGGGCGTTCGAGGATCCGGAATCGGGTCCGCTGCGGGTGGCTGAGTGGCTGGGCCGCTGGATGCCCGATGCGGTGAGGCAGGGCCAGTTCATCCTGGCGAACTGCAAGCTGGAACCGAACGGGGTGGACTCGTACGGCAGGCCCAACCCGTATCAAGGGCACAGGGACCCGCTGGACAACAAGCGGACCGATCCGCCGGAGGATCTGCTGCGGCACGTCCACATGCTGAAGACGGGCGAAGTGTCCGACTGAGCACGGCAACGGAAGAGGCCCGGACCGATGGTCCGGGCCTCTTCGCGTGCGTACGTCAGGCGGGAACCCGGCAAATTTGCCGGGTTTCCCTCAGACACGGGCCGCAGCCTCTTCGCGTACGTCAGGCGGCCGCGGCGGCACGGGACGGTTCTTCCAGTCGAAGAACGCCCACCGAACCGCGTCCCGAACGCCTACGGCATAGTTGCGGTCAACATCGGGCCAGTCGTTGCCCTCGATGCAATCGCGGGCGTGCACGCTCTCCTTGCCCACCTCCCGTTTCGTGTACGGGTAATCGTGGGTCTCCCCGCTGATCGGGGCGTTCTGCAGCTCCCCCAACAGCCAGGCGGCCACGCCCCACACGCCCTGGGCGAAGTAGGCGGGCCGACGCACGGGGTACTCCTCGTCTTCATCGAGCTGCACGCGCGCGTGCTCGCCAGCGTGGAACTCTCGCGCGGCGTCGTCCCGGAGCGATTCCAGCTCCTCCCGCGTCCACCGGACCCCTCCTGGAAGTCCCGGCATGCTCGGGGCCGGGACTGGAACGGGGGTGGGCCCGTACTCGTGGCCAGGCCAGGACGGAGTCACCCCAGGAAGGATCCCCGGCTTCCCGGACGGGGGCAGGAGGTCGTCAATGGGCGGGTGCAGCCGGCGGGGGCGCCACGGGTCGCTGTTGCTGGCCATGGTGTCGACGGTAGCCGTGGGCACTGACACGGGGCCAGTGCCCCGCCTCTCCCCGGTGGTTCGCCGGGAGTCCGGGCTGAGCGGGGTGGTTCCCTCGTTGGGCGGCAGGCGAAGCCCTACCGCGGGCGTTGTCGGGGTGCCAGGCTCGGCGTAGCCGACCGCGTAGCGGCTCGGCCTGGCGGCCCGGCGGCGGCCGTGGTGCCCTCGGGATGCCGTCCGACGAGGGGGCCGCACCGCGACCCACCACCATCTCCACCACCACAACCCGCACCTGGCTTTACCGAGCAGTAGTGACGTCGCTTGTCGATGAGTTTGGGAGGCGCCCCGTTCCATGGACGGGTGGTGTTGATGAGTTTTGGGAGGCACCGGGTCTCTTGCCAGGGCAGCATCGGGGTGCTCCTGGTGAAAGGTGCTGGTCATGCCGCAGATGTCGAAGGTCGAGCTGTACGCGCCGATCCGGCGTGACCATCGCGGCGGCATGTCGATGCGAGAGCTTGAGCGCAAACACGGAGTGACGTGGCGGACGGTTCGCAAGGCACTGGATTCGGCCTGGCCTGAGCCGCGCAAGAAGCTGCCGCCCCGGGCTACCGCTCTGGATCCGTACAAGCCGGTGATCGACGAGATACTCCGGACGGACCTTGATGCGCCACGCAAGCAGCGGCACACCGTCACCCGGATCTTCCACCGCCTCGCCAGCACCCGAGCACGGGCCGAGGAGCCCGTCAAGGCCAGCTGACGTCATCTTGAGCTGGCGGGAGACCCGCTGCCCTCATGGGGCGGCGGGCTGCCTTCGCTCAGCTGGCCAAAGTGCCTTGGTGGAAGTACATGCGCCAACCCGTTTCCGTCAGACGCCACAGGGAGCTTCGCCATGCTTGGCGTCCGCTGTTGTCAGCGAAGTACGTCAGGTGAACGACACCCGGAGCAAGCACGACCCCTGACATCTCGCTGACCTTGACCGGCGACTCCGGATCCACTGAGCCGGCAGTCGTCACGGTGAGGATCGATGTCGCGTCCCACCGGCGGCCAGATGCCCCGAACTCGACGAACTCCGGGTCCAGCAGCTCCGAGACAAGGACCGGCGAAGCACGCACCTCAGGATCGAGAAGCCTCAGCTCTGCATCAATGGCCGCTTGAACAGCTCGCTCACTCTCGCCTGCCATGCCCGAACCCTACGTCCACGTGCCGTCGCTTCTCATCAACATTCCTGGCTGGCCTGATCACCAACTGCCGTCCAAACCCATGCACAAGTGCTGTCACTAGACGTCGACGGAGCCACGCACCCAAGATCCGTGCCCCCCACCCCTCCGCAGGGTGGCCGGGGTGTGGGGCGGAGCCCCGCGCAGTGACCCGTACTCGAGTAACGGCGGAGGGGCGGACCGCCTGGTGGCAGTCCGCCCCTCCGGGGTGCAGCTGGGCTACATCTCGACCTCGTGCCCGCCGACCTCGACCCGTGGGCCTCGATCTGCGGCTCCGGCCGCTGCACCATGGGCTCGTCCCGGCGGGCCCGCTCCGCCTCTTCCATCTGCTGTGTCTGCTCGCGGTCGGCCAGGATCTCCGTCGCCCTGGTGGCGATCTGGACGGCCTGCTGCAGCTCCTCGCCGGTGAGGGTCCGTCCGTCCGCGTGGGCCCGCTCGTGGGCCTCGCGCAGCCGCTCGCGCTCGCCAGTCTCCGGCTGTTCCAGCTCCGGTTCCAGCGTCGGCTGCTGCATGTCCTCTTGCAGTTCCAGCGTCTCCGGGGCGTCCTCGGGTTCCGGGGCGCGGAGTTCCAGCTGCTGCTGTGCCTCCTGCGCCTGGGTCCGCGCGTCCTCGGTGTGCTCGTGCCACGCTTGCCGGGCCTCGTGCACCTTTTCCAGGGCCTTGCGGTCCTCTTCCATCCGGGCGGCCAGGGCGTCGTACCCCTCGACGGTGGCCTGCAGCTCCTCCGCCCGCGCCGGGTCCTCTGCCTCACGGGCCTCGATGTACTTCTGCACCGCCTCCCGCTGGAGGTCGGACAGGGACTCGGAGACCTCGCGCAGCTGGCCGGCGACGTGCGGCGGGGCCCACTCGGTCTCGCGCTCGTACTGCTCGATCATGCGCCGCAGCGTGGCGTCCGTGGCGCCCACCAGCTCGATCCGGTCCTCCGGCTCGCCCAGGGCGCGGTACGCGCGGTCCCAGTCCTGGCGGACATCGACCGCACCGCGTCCCGGCCGCTGGCCGATCGGGTCGCGGTCGTGCTCGAACTCGTGGGCCTCGCGGTACGCGGCCACGGTGCCCGCGCGCTCGATCCAGCGCTCCCGCCACTCGGGGGCGTCCGGCACCCGTCCCAGCTTCTCCGCCCACTGGGGCAGTTCCCCGGCCTCCGCCTGTTCCAGCAGCTCGCGGCCCAGTTCCAGGCGCTTCTCCTCGGCAACCTCGGCCACGGCGCGGGCGTACTCGCCCTTGGGGCCCTCGATGTCCCGGACCCGGTTGCGCCAGTCGGCGCGCTCCTCGGCGACCGCGCGGTGCTCCTCGGTGATGCGGTGGCGTTCCTGCGTCTCCTGCTGGCCGTGCAGCACTTCGGCGCCCAGCTGCATGGCCATGGCTTGCCGCAGCGCCTCGGCCTGGGCCTCCTCGTTCACCTCGCGGTCGACGTGGGCGACGGGCGCCACGGACAGCTGACCCATCAGGTCGTTGACCGTGGTCTCCTGCTCCTCGACGGCCTCGCGCACGCGCTGCTCGTCCGCCCGGACCTGGCGCCGCTCGGCGGCCTCCAGCTCGCGCTCCGCCCGCCAGTGCAGGACCTTCGCCAGATCCTTGGCGTCGTCCAGTCGCCCCTGCGCGACGGTCCGCATGATGCCCTCGGCGTCGTGGCCGGCTGCTTCTGCGGCCCGGCCCAACCGGACGAGGGAGCCGAACGCCTCACTGCTGGCCAGCTCCTCGTAGCGCTCCGGGCCCAGCTCCTCGTACAGCACCCGGCCCAGCTTCGTGCCGGCGTGCTCGGTGGAGAGGTCTTCCAGCTCGAACGTGTGCTTCGCGAGCGAGCGGGCCCATTCCTCCTCTTCGCGCTGCACCTGGGTGGCGCTCTTCTCGACGCTGGAATTCTCCAGCGTCTGCTTGTAGAGGGCCATCGGGTCCGGCCGCTGCTCGCCCGGCACGCCCGGCATGTCGGTGGACATGTACGCGGTGTTGGCCTCGCGGCCGCGCGTCATCGCGACATAGAACGCTTCCCTGGAACCGGTTCCGTCCCAGTAGCTGTGGGCCGTTCCAACCGTGCGGCCCTGGGTGGAATGGATGGTGCCCGCATAGGCTAGGTCGACGTGATTTTGCACGTACGAGGACGGCAGGGTCACCGTGTCCCCGTCGTCGTAGGCGACGGTCATGGAACCGTCCTCGGCGACACCAAGCACCTTCACCACGTCGCGGTTCGTGGCGAACCGCTCGCCGGACACCGTGGTCATCCGCCGGTTGTTCTTGCGGAGCTGGATCATGTCACCCTTGCCGACCGTCAGCCCGCGCTGCCCAAGCTCGATGCCATCCTCTTCGACCTTGCCGAGCCGTACGAGGTCGGCCCGCGCGCGGGCGGCCAGCTCGTCCGCCTGGTCCGTGGTCGGGGCGATCAGCACCGCGTCCTTGTCCGCCACGTGGTCGGCCAGCCAGGACTGGTACGAGGCTTCCACCATCTCCTCACGCGTTCCAGCGCGCAGCCGGCCGCGGGCGTCGTACTCCGCGAGCACGTCGACCTCGCCCTTCCGCAGCCGCAGGGAAGCCTTCTTCTCCCACTCGGAGTTGAACCGCATCACCTCGTCCAGGCGGTGGACGTTCGGCAGTTCCTCGGTCAGCTGGGAGAAGATGCCGCCGGAGCCGACGCTGTCCAGCTGCGCGTTGTCGCCCACGTACAAGACTTTGGCGCCTGCGCGGGCGGCCAGGCGGCGGATCTCGTCCAGCTGGCTCGTCTCCGCCATGGACGCCTCGTCCACGAGGACCAGCTGGCCGTGCTGCAGTTGGAACGCGGCCCGCTCGTCTTCGGCCACGGCTGCGCCGGATTCCAGGCGGCGGTTCGTGTCCAGGAACTTGGCGACGTTCTGCGCGTTGGTGACGCCCTCCTCGGACAGCACGCGGGCGGCGCGCTGGCTGACGGTCAGACCGATGACGGGGCCGCATTCCTGCGTCCAGACGTCGTGGATCGCACCCGCCAGGCGGCTCTTTCCAGTGCCTGCGGGGGCGGCAACGACCTCCATGCGGCGGCCGGACGCGAGGATGGAGCGGAACGCCTGCTCCTGGCCCTCGTTCAGCCCGGCCTCGACCACGGCCGTGTCGATCGCGTCGCGGGAGACGGCGGCGGCGCCCAGTTCCGTGGCCTGCTCGATTACCCGTCCCTCGCGCTGCAGGTGGGCCTCCGTGGCGTACCGGCGGGCGCCGTGGCGGGCATAGATGCTCAGCCCGTCCTCGCGGGTCAGCTCCTGGGGAAGCGGAACGAGGTTGCGGGCGGTCAGCCGCACCACACTGGTCTCCGCGCCGGGCTGCAGCGCGGCGTCGGCCAGCTCGTTGACGAGGGCGCGCACCTGGTCGCGTTCCAGGCCGCCCAAGCAGTCTGGAAGCTGCTTGGTGATCTCCACGATCAGGTCCCCGCGGCGCCATGCGCTCTTCTGGTCCTGGGCGTTCTCGACGGCGGTCCGGACAACCTTCTGGGGGTCGAATTCCAGTCCCGATTCCAGGTCGGCGGCGCGCTGTTCCAACTCGGCCGTTGCGTGTTCCACCACAGCTGGAATGTCCGCCAGGGACTCGCGGGTGTCGGACACCATGTCCGCCTCCCACTGCTCCAGCAGCTGCTCGCGCGGCACGGCGGCGGTCTTGCCCTTGCGCTCCGCCAGGTTCACCCACTGCGCCATGCGGGCCAGCTCGTGGGCGCCCGGCACCCGGCCCTCGCGGGCCTCGTACGCCTTGGCCAGCTCCGCGGTGCCCTTGGTGATGGTCTCCCGTCGGCTGGAGTACTTGTCGCGCTTCTCGGCGCTGATCCCGACCACTTCACGGGCCATGCCGTCCGGCCGCATCGCGGCGCGAATGCCCAGCTTGCGGTACAGGGCCTCGTCCCATGCCTTCTCCGCGATGTGCCCGGCCGCCTTGGTGTGCCGGTAGATCTCCTGCCCGTCGATGGTCAGCCACTTGGAACGGACTTCGCCGGTCACGGGGTCGACGGAATCGACCTGGACCCGGTTCCAGACGGCGTTGTGCACGTGCAGCTGCGGGTCGTTGTCCCGGCTCGTGTGCTGGCGGAAGCTGGCGACCGTCCAGCGGTGCGCGTCGACCTGGCGGCCGACCGGGGCTCCCTCGGCGTCATGGGCGCCGTGGCGTCCATCGCGGGCGTACCCGGCCTCTTCCTGCAGGAATTCCAGCCCGGCCTGAACGCCTTCCATCACTGCTTCCCAGACCTGGTCCGCCTTCGCGGCCGCCTCGGCGGCGCCTTTCAGGTCGCCGGCCTCGCGCAGCCGCTGGGCCTCGATCTGGAAGCCGGCGTGCAGCAGGCTGTAGCTCTTCGGGACGCTGAACGTGATGTCGTAGTACGAGCGGCTGGTGGGCGCGTTCTGGCGCACCTTCAGCTCCGCCTCGCGGCGCTGCTCGGGGGTCGCGTCGGGGCCCAGCTTCTCCAGCGCGGCCGCCACCTTCGCCTCCGTCGACTTGGTGTAGTCGTACGGCTTCCGGCCGACGCGGGCGGCGTCGTAGATGGCTGCCACCTCGGCCTTGTACTCGTCCGTCCCGGGCTCCGCAGTGATTGCGGAGAGTGACGTGCGAACCTGCGCGTGCAGCTCCGGGTGCGTGAACTTCGAGTACATGTCGCTCATCAGCTCGTGGTCGACTTCGCCCGTCAGACCAAGATCATCAGCACCCTCGCCGAGCCAGATACCGGCAGGCTCCCCGGCCTGCTCGATGCTCTTCAGGTAGTAGTGCTCGCCACCCTTGCCCACCTGATTGATCAGGTATCCCGGGTCAGATCCCGGGCTCACGGTGGCGGTCATGCGATCACTGTAGGTGGCCATCGGATGAGAATGCAAGGGTGTGTTGAAGTTAGTAGGTGGGCTGTAGAAGGAAGATGAGAGAGGTTCAGAGGGATTCGAGCGGTGCGGAGTTGAGTGGGCAAGAGAGAGGGCGGCCGGTAAGGAGAGGTGCCGTGCATGTGATCGGTGGTCAAGTCGCTTCCCATACCTGCTGATGCTCCCTGGGTTCGCGCGCTGGCGCGAACGGGGGCTGACCCGCTACCTTGGCGGAAGACGACATGAGGCCCGACCCCCGGACTGGGGGCGGGCCTCGACTGTTACCAAGCGTGTTCTTCGACGGCGGCGGCGCCCCGGTGGCCGGCGGCCGTAAGCGGACCATATCCTAGCGTGGACACGCTGTGATCTGCCCACGGCGGCACCGCTCGAACCGGCCCGCGCTACCCCTTCCGCTTCAGCGTGTCCACGCTACGAACGGCCCTCACCAGAGGGGGTCTTGGTGCTCCCCGGAGGGATGGCCGGCCGCGAGCGCGGCCGCGATGGCGGCGGACTCCGCGCCCGGGGCGGCGGCCAGGATCGCGTCCCGCACCGCGACCGCCCGCCCCGCCGCGCCCCGCACGTCAGCGAGCGCATGACCGGTCAGTCCCCGCCGGGCGGCGTAGTCCACGATGTTCTGCAGCCGCTCCCCCACCAGCCAGTGGTCCGGGTTCTGGCAGCTGCTCTCATCGCAGGTGTGCCGGACGACGGCGCCGTTCCGCAGTGCGGCCGCGCCGTGGCAGATGACGAACCCCAGGACGTGGGCCGAGACGACGCGGGAGGTACCCGCCGGGCGGCTGCCCGCCCTGAGCTTCCCGTGCCCGGAGTCGCTGATGGCCCCAAGCCACCAGTGGCACGGCGTCGGCCCCGGGCCGCGATACACCTTCGCCTCGTACCGGGCGACGGTGGCCGGGTCGGCGGCCAGCTGGTCCCACGGAACCGCGGGGCCGGCTGCCCGCTCATGCGGCGGCCTCGTCGTCTTCCAACTCGGGTTCCTCGGCCTGGAACGGCTCCCGGCACTCCCCGCACAGGATCGCCCCGCCTTCCAACAGCTTCGGGGTGACCTGCATCCGGCGGGGCGGGTCGCACTCGCATGCCACGGCCAGGCGCTTGCCCGCCCGGCCCTTCCCGCCGCGCGGGCCCTCCTTCTTCCCGTCCTCGTCCTGCTCCTGGTCCCGGTCCTCGTCGGGGACCTCGATCCGGGCCAGGGCGGCGGCGTCCAGCTTCCGGATGACGGACGCGTACCGGGCGACGGTGGCGGGCGTGATCAGGGCCTCCGAGAAGCCGATGACCTTCTCCGCGCGCTTCGGCGGCTGCAGCCCGACCTCCTCGGCCAGGGCCGCGTACTTGCGGTTGTGCCAGCGGCCCGCGCACGAGGTGTCCCGGATGCCTCGTGCGGCCGCGAGCGCGTGGGCGGCCTCGTGCAGTGCGGTCTCCACCACCATCTCCCCGCCCTTGGCGATGGCCTCGCCGGAGATGAACAGCTCCGCCCGGCGGCCGCCTGCCGCCGCGTCCAGCCACCGGTCCGCCGTGTGGTGTCCCCAGGACGGCCGCTTCTTGTTCCTGCCCTGCAGGCCCGTGCCGGTGATCATCACGACGTCGGGGAGGTCGGGGTGGTGCTTCTGGAACGCGGCCCAGGTCGATTCCAGCGCGGTGGTGATCCGGGTTCCCTCGTGAGTCGCCATGGCTCATATCGTAGCGTGAACACGCTATAAAACAGGAGGGGTTCGGGGGGCGGCTGGAACGACGGCGGCCGCCGTTGGAACTCGCGTTCCAGGGGGCGGCCGTTGGGTGGCGCGGTCGGTTAGTCGCCGTACTCGTAGGCCAGTTCTTAGCCGATCTTCGTCCCGGCTGGCGGGAGACTCGTGCGACCGGGTATCTCTACGAGGCGAGGGGAGGGAAAGAGTGCTGGTGAGATTGGCGCTCCAGGTGCTGCGGTGGCGGCCTCCGGTGTGGTGGCGACGCCCTCCCGTGCCCGGGTCCCGTCGCTCACAGCGCCAGCGGGCGGTCTCCGAGTTGCGCGCACAGGGCCGCTACGGGCCCGAACTGCGCGACGTCCTGCCCGGCTTCGTCGGGCTCGGCCTGGCCCTGCTGGTCCCCGCCCTGCTGCTCGCCTGGCTCTACCGCGCGCTCGGCGTCGGCGGCCTGGTGCTCGGCGTCGTCCTCCTGGCGGCCGCCGCAGCTGCGGGCCTGCGCCTGCACCGGTCGGTCGCCCGCCGGCGCGGCGGCCGCTACACCGCGGCGGAGCTGGCCCGGCTCGATGACCCGGGCCTGGCGGTGGCGGCCGCGCGGATGCTGCGGCGCGACGGCTGGCAGGTGGTCGACCTGACCGCGGGGGAGGGGCGGCCGCGCCTGTACGCCCGGGACCGCCGGGGCCGCGAACTCGACGTCGCGTTTCGCCCGGTGGCGACGGCGGACGAGGACGAGGTGGCGGGCGGGCCCGCCCCCCTGCGGGAGGCCGGGCGGCCCGGCGTCGACCGCCTGATCCGGGTCGTCGTCCACCTCGGCGCCTTCAGCCGCGCGGACGTGCTCTGGGCCTCCCGCCAGGGTGGCGTCCATCTCCTCGACGGTCACCAGCTGCAGCGCTGGGCGGGCGGCGCCACCCTGGACGACCTGGGCCTGCCCGGCTGACGCCCCTTCGTGCTGTTGGCTGCGGCGCGGGCGCCGCGGCGCCCAGTAAAAGGATCTCCTTTCAGTGAAAGCGTGGGCGTGCGATGACTCCACGCCTAGACTCGGCGTATGGAGAAAATCCGGGTGACGGCATGGATCATCGCATCGCAAGCGGGGGCTTTGGCCCTGCTGGAAAAGCGGCGGCGGACGGAAGAGCAGGAGACAAAGGCGGAGCTGATCCGCTCCGGCCTGTCCTCGCGGGAGGCGCGCATTCGGATCATGCGCATGCGGCCGGAGCACTGGCCCGCGCTGGAGGACGTCGTGGCGTCCTCGCTGCGCCGGCGCCTGGCGGACGAGGACCTGGCTGGGCCGTGGGCTGCGCTCACTCAGGGCGAACTGGACCGCCTCGCGCTCTGCGGCCGGTGGCCGGGTGCGAGCGACGGAATCACCCTGGTGCAGCGGAACTACGCGCTTCCGGCGGACCTCGTGCGGCAGCTGCGGACCGCCTCCTGGCGGGTGTCGGAGAAGCCCCTGGCGGAGCTGCACGAGCGGGGCCTGGTCGGCTCGGGCAAGAAGCTGAACGAGGAACAGCGGCGCGTCCGCGACGAACTCGCGCGGCAACTCCACCCGCCCGCCCGCATCATCCGTCAGGCGCTCACGGCCTATCCCCCGGCCCTGCCGGAGTGACCTCGGGTGCGCCCGCCAATTTAAAGGAGATCCTTTTAAGGAAACCGGCTCTTTTGATACACGAAAAGGGTGGCGCATTCGTAGTCTTCTGCGAATTGGTGACGTGGTTTAAAAATGTCCTGGCGCGGGTTTATGAATGCTACGGTGATTCCCCAGCAAACGGCTTTCTGGAGGTAGGAGTGAGCACGGCAACCGCGACGGCGCCCGGGGTCCCGGCCAGCCGTTCCAGCACGGACGAGGCCCCGGGACGGGTCGCCCGGGGGAAGCCGGTCGACACGGAGGACGGGGTGGCGGTCTACATCTGGGGGCAGGCCCCGGCGGGGCTGCAGACACAGACGCAGCTGGCGGCGGCACGGCTGAGGCTGTCGGAGGGTCAGCTGCCGCTCGCGTACCTGCGGCACCGGAAGCACGGGGACTTCGCGCTGTACGATCCGGCGGCCGCGGTGAAGATGCGCGCGCTGCCCTCGTCCACGAAGAAGAAGATGGAGGCCCGGCGAACCTGCCCGACGTGCGGCAAGGTCCGCAAGCACATCGTGCGGGGGCGAGCCTGCTCGGTCTGCCGAAACGCGGCGGAGCTGGCCCGGCGGCGGGAGCGTGAGCGGACGTGCTTCGGCTGCGGGGCGGTGCGCGAGCGTCCGTACCCCAAAACCCATGGCCGGTGCCGGGACTGCCGCCGGGCCCAGCTGGCGGAGGAACGGGCCCGCAAAGAGCGGGCGTTGCTGCACGCCATCACCTGCCCGGGTCTGGTCTGCACCGTGAAGACGGCCAGCAAGGCGGAGTACCGCCGTTGGCGAGAGGCCAACCCGTACGGCTACTGGCGGGCGCGGTGGTGCCCGCCGTGCGAGGAACGCAACGAGCGGGAGGCGGCCGAAGCTGAACAGCGCGCCCGGGAGGCCCGAGAGGCTGAGCGGGAGGCACGCCGGCGGGAGGTGGCCTCCCTGCAGGAGTGGGCGGCGGCCGCGCTCGCGGACGACTCCGTGGTGGTCCTCGACACGGAGACCACGGGCCTGGACTCGGAGGCGTGCCTGGTGGAGGTCGCCGTGGTCAGCGCGGGCGGGGACGTCCTCCTGGACTCCCTGGTGAATCCGGGGGTGCCGATCCCTCGGGACGCCTCGGACCTGCACGGCATCACGGACGAGCTGGTGGCCACGGCGCCCTCGTTCGGGCAGCTGCTGGTCGACCTGACGCGTGTCCTCGACGGGCGGCGGGTGCTGATCTACAAGCGGTCGTACGACGTCGGGCGGCTGCGCTGGGAGTTGACCCGCCACTACCGCGCGGCCGGTCACGAGGACCCGGCCGCCTCGGCGGCCGCCTGGCTGGAGTCGATGACGTACGAGGACGTCCTGGTGCCGTACAGCAACTGGGTGGGGGACTGGTCGGACTACTGGGGCAACTACGCCTGGCAACGGCTCGGCGGCGATCACAGGGCCCTTGGCGACTGCCGGGCCGTACTCGACTGCCTCCGGGCCATGGCTGCCCCGGCGGCCGTGCCGGTCGACTGAGGGAGGGTCACACCATGGTTCAGATCAGGGTCATGACGGACGACCGCGAGCGGGGCGAGCGGGTAGTGGAGATCCTGCTGCCGCTCCTGCAGGCGTGCACCGCGCTGCAGGCCGGGGAGCCGACACGGCTGTCGCACCGCGGCGGCGGGCTCCGCCTGGTGCTCGACGTCCAGCCGACCGAGGGGCCCGCCGGCGTCCGGCTGGAACGGGAGGACACCCCGGCGCGGCCACCACGGGCTCCGGGTCGGCGGCGGGCTCTGCCACGCGGAACCGGGTAACAGTCCGCTGCGACTGTTACCCTCCTGACCTGCGGAAATTATAGGAACGGGCCCTCGTCTGAGGGCCCGTTTCGCTGTGCGGGGCCAGTCGCCAATTGGCGACTGGCGGGGGAGTTCTGCTACTTCCTGCCCCGGGCGTTCTCTTCCGCCGTACGGGCCCGGTCCTCCGCCTCGCGGACCTTGTCCCGGGCCTCGTCCAGCTTGTCCCGCAGCTCGTCCACCCGGGTCTCCAGCGCGGTCACCCGGGCGCCGGCGCGCTCGGCGTCGCCCCGGGCCCGCTGCAGCTCGGTGTGCAGCTCGTCCCGGAGCTGGGCGGCGCTCTTCTCGACGGCCGCCACCCGGACCTCGGCGTCCCGCGCGGCCTGGCGGGCGTTCTCCTCCGCCGTGCGCACGCGGTCCTCGGCTTCGCGGACGCTGGTCCGCGCGTCCTCGACCTCCCGGACGGCGTCGGCCTTCACCTGGGCGGCCGCCTTCTGCTCCCGCTCGACGGTGGCCTTCATCTCCTCGACCTGGCGGACGGCCTCGTTCTGCGCCCGGCCGGCTGCGGTCTCGGCGGCGGTGACACGCTCGGCGGCGGCCGCCTCCACCTCCCGGATCTTCTCGGCGGTCTCGCCCTCCACCTGCTCGACCCGCTGCCGGGCCTCCTCGGCGGCGCGCTCGGCGGCGGCGCGGGCCTCCTCGACCTCGCGGGCTGTCTCCGCCCGGATGCGCTCCACCTCGGCCTCGAACCGGGCGCGGGCGTCGTCCAGTTCGGTCACGGCCTGCTCGGCTGCCTCCGCGGCGGCCGCCTCCGCGTCCTTGGCTGCCTTCGCGGCCTGCTCGGCGGTGATGCGGCGGGTCCGCTCGGTCGACGCCTCGCGCTGGGCTTCGGAGATCTTGGCGGCCGCGTCGTTGGTGACCGCGAGCATCTGCGCCTCGGCGGCCTCGGGGTCGGTGATGGTCTGCAGCTGCTCGACGTAGCGGCCCAGGTCGCCGGTCAGCCGCTCCATCTGCGTGATGACCTCGCCCCGGAGGTCCACGGCGGTGGCGGCGGCCATCGACACGGGGCGGTCCAGGTCGTCCGGTTCCGGGCGGCCGGCCGCCTCGGCGGTCTTCCGGCGCTTCGCCCGGAACGCGGTCAGCGCGGTGTGGTCCTCGCGCTCGCAGTACTTCGGCGCCGGGCCCGGGGTGCTCGGGTCCTTCGCCTCTGGCGGGTTCTCGCACCCCGGGTACTGGCAGGTGGGCCGCGCCACGGTCTCGGTCTGGGGCTCGCTCATCCGGGTCTCCCGTCATTGTTCCGACACTCTGAGTGTATCACATCGCATTGCATTACGTTACATTCCATATCGATCGAATGAAACGAGATGCAATGCAATAGATGGGTGATCCGGGCTCGTCGGCCGGTCGGCGCGCGGTCGCGACGAGGACGGGGCGCCTCTGGGCCGGTTCCATAAACGGGCCCTCATCTGAGGGCGGAAAACAGGAAGCGCCGGCGCGGCCGCCACGACGGCGGGTTCGCCGGACCGGTCACCACGGCGGTGGCGCGCTGAGCGGAGCGCCCACGACGGGCCCGGCCACATCGCGGCAGCTGCTGCTCCCCCGCAACCACGGCGGGCGGTGCGGTCTGCTCACGCTCGCGCGTGCGTGACGGCGGCAGTACGGCGGGCAACCCGACTCCGTCCGGGCAGACGGCGATCCGGACCCCGGCCCGCCACCCCTCCCCTCCCCGCTGGCCTCGTCGGCGCGCACAACGGCGAGAGCTGCGGTCGGCGGACGGCTGGCCATGTAAACCGCCCGCCGTGGCCGTGTTCTGGCGATGTCCACGGATTGCCCACACGCCTCGGTTCCGCGGACCTGGAAATTCCACCTCATTGAGGGTCTTGGTGGGCGTGCCCGCGGCTTCCGGTGCCCGCTTGGCACAACTGTTGCCGTGTCCAATCGGTCCAGGCGCCCGGGCGCCTGCTGTGACAGGAGATCGCTATGCGTGTTTCCCGCTTTGCTGCCGCGCTCGGCGTGGCAGTCGCCGTGGTGCTGGGTGGTGCCGGAGCTGCCGCCGGCGCCGCCGCGCCGGGGGTGGCCGGTGCGTACGCCTCGAATGACCACCATCGTGGGGACCGGGGCGAGGACGGGCCCCGGTACCACCACGGGCACGGGAAGGACAGGGACCGCCACCACGGCCACGGGAGGGACAGGGACCGCCACCACCGGCACGGCCACGGCCACGGGCATGGGCATGGGCATGGGCACGGCCATGGTCATGGCCACGGGCACCGCTGACACGATCGCCGAACCGTGATGGGGCGGCCCGATTCGGGCCGCCCCATCACCATCTCAGCAGGGTCCATGGACGGCCCACCGCGCTACCGATGCCTGTCCGGTGGGCGTCTCGCCGTGGTGTCAGATGAGGGTGTCACCCCCGCCGTCGGGCGCAGAGTCCAGCGAGAAGCGGGGCTTCCTGTCCGCCGTGCTCTGCGGTCGGCGGGCTCCTGCAGCGGTGAGATCGTCCAGCGTGACGACGCCGTCGGTGAGGATGGACTCCAGGGTCTCGACCTGCTGGGGTTCGAGGCCGACCAGACGGGTCAGGACGGAGAGCAGGTCGAGGAACTCGCCGGTCCAGTCCGGATCCCACGCCGTGGCGTTGACGTCGTCGAGCGGCGAGCTGCGGCGGCCTCCGGGTTCCTTCTTGCGGTAGTCGAACCACGACTTGATGACGTTGCGGCCGCCGACCGCGTAGTCCCACACCTGCCGCGTGACCGGCCCGAACTCTCCATCGCCCAAGACGACGGTCTGCCGGTCTTCGACGTAGACCAGCATCTCCGGCAGTGCCGTGACCGGTTTCTGGCACAGGGGGCGCTGCGGATCGCCGACGGGCAGGCGCACATCACCGGCGGGCCTCCCCTCACCGGTGAAGCACTGTCCGTAGGTGTGGAGCCACAACACCTGACGGCCAAGGCCGACTGCCCTGGTCCAGAGGTCGGCGTCCGTGGTGACGGGGACCCGTATGCCGGGAGTGGTCAGTTCGTCGGCAAATGTCTCAGTGAACGCCGGGTGGGCGACGACGCCGGCGACGTACGCGAGGACGTCCTCCGCGGTGATCTCGGTGCCGATGCAGTGGGCGATCGCGGTCGTCAGGCCGCGGGCGAGGTTGGGGGTTCCATCAGGGTGGAAGAACGGCAGGACGCGGCCACCCCTGCCATTGAAGTGGTGGAAATCCGGAATCAGGGCAGAGAAGGCAAGTCCAGGGCCAGTCTGGAATGCCTGTCTGTGCTGCTCGACCACGAAGACCTGTCCGAGCTGGCGTGCCGCCCAGAGGTCGCGGCGGGGCATGTCCATCACGCGGGGGTCGGCGACCACCCACTGCCGGTCGAAGGCCCGGTAGCCAACGCGGGCGGTGGTCGGCCTGGTCGCGGTCTCCTGGGTGAGGGGTTTCCCGGGTGTGGGGCTGGTGTCGTCACCGGGCAGGTGCGGTTTGGTCTTTTTGAGGGTGGCGTCGCGGCTCTCCTTGAAGAGCTTGGCTTTCCGTTCGAGGTCGCCTTCGCCGATGAGCTGGGACCATCGGCGCTCGAGGGCACCGTGGCTGGGCGCGTACACCCAGGTGCGGGTCGGGAACACGCCGGGCGAGTACCAGGGCAGCAGGTCGTCGAGAGCCGGATAGGTGTCCCACTGGCTGGTGCTGGCGGGGGTGAGGGGGGCCGTCCAGTCGGTGCGGCAGTCGCGCCATCCGTCGTCGTCGAGCTGGGTGGCGGCCAGGGCCGCGAACTTGGCGGCGCGGCGCCCGGTCAGGGTGCGGTGGCGGATGCGGGCCGGTGTGGCGTTGTCGGTGCCGGTGCGGCGGACGAAGATTCCGATGGCGAGGGGCTGGCGCACGCCGGGGAAGATCCGGGTCGGTATGTCCGGGGTCTGGCCCTCCGGGGTGCAGTCGATGATCCATCCCTCGGAGGCGTAGCGGCGCAGGTAGGCGCGCATGCCCTCGAACGCGGGGCCGGTGAGGTAGCCGGAGGTGGTGATGAAGGCGATGACGCCGAGGTTGCCCTCGTAGTCGGCCGGGGTGGATTCCCAGACCTTCCAGGTGGCCCAGCGCCAGAAGAAGACGTACAGGTTCTTCAGCTTGGCCTTGAACCGGCTCATCCCGGGGACGATCCAGTCGTCCAGGATGGCCGTGTTGCCCTTCTTGCTCTTCAGCTCCAGGCCGCCGTTCTCGACCCAGCCACCGGTGCCGTTGGCGAGTTCGGCGTAGGGCGGGTTGCCTATGACGACGGTGACGTTCGCCCGGGCCTTGATCTCGTTGGCCCTGCGGCGGGAGGCCGCGATGAGCTGGAGGGCGGAGCGGAACTGGGTCTCGGCCGCGTTGGGGTCGTCGAGGGTGTCGGTGACGAACAGCTTGAACCCGCCGTCCGGCGGGACGGCCTGGTAGCTGTTCAGCTGCTCGGCGGCCCGCAGCTCGGCCACCGCGTACGGGCCCATCTGCAGCTCGAACCCGGCGATCCGTTCGGCGGCCCGGGTGACCGCGCCGGAGACGGCGCCCGGCCCGTCCTGGGCGGCGGCGGTCGCCGCGATCCGCTCGAGCACCGCGTGCAGGTAGGTTCCCGTCCCCATGGCCGGATCGACCGTGAAAACCCCGGGATCGGCGAAACCGCGCTGCCTGCCGAGGCGGGTGACCAGGACGTCGTCGGTGAGCCGGACCATCTGCTCGACGACCTCGACCGGCGTGTAGTACGAGCCGGACCGCTTGCGCAGATCGGGGTCGTACTCGTCAAGGAAGTGCTCGTACAGGTGCAGATACGTGTCGCGGCCACCGCCGCGGATACGCCCCCAGTCGACGGCGTCGACCGTGCGGGCCAGCAGGTCCAGCGTGACCCTGAAGTCCACGGCCACGTCGTCGGTGAGGAGCTGCAGCGCCCGCCCCATCAGGGAGTGGTCGGCGCGGAGCTTCTCCCCGATCGTGTGCAGGGATTCACCGAAGACGGTGATGCCCTCGGTGCGGGCCAGCAGCAGGGCGAACGTCACGGTCTGCGCGTAGCCGTCGGCGAACGTCGCCTCGCTAGCCTGGGGGAACAGCATCGCCCGCCACTCGGCGGCCAGCCCGAGGAAGGGCTGCAGGCGCTCGTCGGCACCGCCCCGCACGGCCGCGTGCTCGGCCGCCAGCTGGTCCAGCACCTCCCCGCGCAGCAGCCGCGTCATCCGCGCGACGGCCGTGACCAGGCCGCCGAGGCTGGTGACCGGGGCCGGATGCCAGGTCAGGAAGTCCGCCAGTAACGCCTCGAACTCCGCCGGAGCGCTCACCCTGCCGTCGTAGAGGTCGCCGGTGAAGTGCACCGTGCGCCGGTGCACGCCGTCCTGGTACAGGCGCCACTGGGTGCCGTTGGTGTAGAGCAGGTTCGGCAGGTCCTGCTGCCGTTCCCACTGCACCTTGTCGTGGCCGCGCAGCGCGGCCGGGGCGATGGTCTTGCCGGGCGCCTTGACCTCGACATATCCGGTGATCGCCCCGTCGACGCTGACCCCGTAGTCCGGCCGCACCCGCCGCTCGGTGTCGCGCACCTCGTCGTGGAAGACGGCCCGCACCCCGAGCTCGGGCCCGGCCGCTCGCAGTAACTGCTCCAGCGGGGTGCGTATCGCGGCCTCCGGTTCCCCCGGCCGGCGAACTTCGCCCCGCACTCCGCACCGAACGTCTTGACGGCTCCGGCAAGCCAACTTGGTATCTCTCCCACACGCCCCCCAATCGAACAGAACGTGATCATGCCAGATCAGAGATCCGGAGTTGACACCCCGTCAGGACGGCTTCTAGGGAGGGTGTGTACCCCTGCTGGTCGACGGCACACCGGACCCCGGCCACCCCTCCCTCTGCCGTAGCCAGCTTCTTCTCCGTCATCACGGCGACCGCGGCGGGCGCGCTGCCGACCGCCGCGGTCGGCAGCGCGCCGTGGCCACTCCCCCACGGCGGCGCAGTCTCGGCCCGCCCGGTCCAGGTCTTCAGCGGGTGAGCCATGTTGCGCCGGCGAGGGGCCCGACGACGATGGCGGCCATGGTGAGCAGGCGGTAGGGCGGGTGCTGGACCGTCACGTGCACACCTCCGACACGCAGCTCGAAGAAAGGTGTGGCCTGGGCCTGGCGGGCGTGCTTGGTCTGGCTCATGGAGTCCCCTCCGGGATGTGGGCATGCGGAACCAAGGCCGCATGCGGTGGGAAGTGAAAAGCCCCGCCGGTGGTGGGCGGGGCTTCGAGAATGCTGTGGACGATATTGCCAGCGGAGGTTAGTCATTCAACCCCAACTGACCTGCGGTTTTCCTTGAATCACCGGTGAGAGCATGCTGCAGGACCTCAATACGCGTGAGGGCCCAGGGGAC
>NZ_CP149447.1:7085000-8537101 GCF_045291515.1 Streptomyces sp. GD-15H | reverse complement strand
GATCTCCAACACCAAGTCGAGGCGCGACAAACTCACCCCCGAACAGGTGGACGCGCTACGGGAGCTGGGCGTGGAGTGGGCATAGCCGCCCCCGGCGGGCCCTGTCGTCGGTACTCTCCCCGGACTCTGTAGCCGACGCCGGCCGGTGCTGAAGCACGGCGTGTCCAGCGGGCGCCTGGGCACGCCCGATCGGCAAATCTTCGGGGAGGTGTCGATCCGGCCGCGTCCCGTTCGTCGTCATGGTGTGCGGCGACCCGCCGTGCGAGGAAACAACAGGACCTGACAGGAGTCGGACCGTGAAGTACATGCTGCTGATCAATGCCGCTGTGATCGACGAGAAGGGCGCGGCCGCCGAGTGCAGCGTCGAGGACTGGATGGTCTACGACAAGGAAGTGAAGGACGCGGGGATCTGGGTTTCCGGGGAGTCGCTGGCCGACCTGGTCACCTCCACCACGGTACGGGTCGGCCGGGACGGCAGGCGGAGCGTCACCGACGGGCCGTTCGCCGAGACCCGCGAGGTCCTCGGCGGCTTCTACGTCATCGACGTGCCGGACCTGGACGTCGCACTCGACTGGGCCGCCCGCTGTCCCGGCGCGCGCGGCAGCGGGTCGGTCGTGGTCCGTCCGATCGCCGAGTTCGGGGCCTGACGGTGGAGGGCGAGGGAGTCACCGGGACCGGCATGCCCCTCGGGTCACCCCGCCCGTCGTCGGTCCAGTCGTCCGTGGAGTCGGTGTTCCGTGAGGAGCACGGCCGGCTGCTGGCCTCCCTCGTCCGCCGCTTCGGCGATCTCGACCTGGCCGAGGAGGTTGCCTCCGAGGCCGTGGAGGCGGCCCTGGTGCACTGGCCGGTCGGGGGCGTTCCGGCCAGGCCCGGGGCCTGGCTGTTGACCACGGCGCGGCGCAAGGCCGTCGACCGCCTGCGGCGGGATCAGGCATACGCCGCCCGCCTCGCCGTCCTGCAGGTGGAGGCGGACCGGGCCGCTCCCGCCCCGCTCGCGGACGGTGACGGCGGCCTGCCCGACGACCGGCTGCAGATGTTCTTCACCTGCGCCCACCCCGCCCTCGCGGCCGAGGACCGCACGGCGCTGACCCTGCGCTGCCTGGCCGGGCTCACGACGCCCGAGGTGGCGCGGGCCTTTCTCGTCCCTGCCGCGACGATGGCCCAGCGGATCGTCCGGGCGAAGAAGAAGATCCGCCAGGCCCGTATCCCGTTTCGCGTGCCCGGCGCCGACGAGCTGCCGGAGCGCCTGCCCGGGGTCCTGCAGGTCATCTATTCGATCTTCACCGAGGGGTACGCGGCCAGCTCGGGCCCGCGGTTGCAGCGGCTCGACCTCGCGCAGGAGGCCATCCGGCTGGCGCGGATCCTGCGCCACCTGATGCCCGCCGAGCGGGAAGTCGCCGGCCTGCTCGGGCTCATGCTGCTGATCCACGCGCGACGCGAGGCCCGGACCGGTCCGAACGGCGAGCTCGTGCTGCTCGACGATCAGGACCGCGGCCGCTGGGACCACACGATGATCGAGGAAGGACGCGGCCTGGCGGTCTCCGCGTTGACCGGCAAACCGCCCGGCCCGTACGGGGTACAGGCCGCCATCGCCGCCCTCCACGACGAGGCCACCGACCTCGCGACCACCGACTGGCCACAGATCGCAGCGCTCTACGACGTGCTGCTCCAGCTCACCCCCTCCCCCGTCGTCGCACTGAACCGCGCGGTGGCGGTGGCGATGCGCGACGGACCGCAGGCGGGCCTGGCCCTGCTCGACGAGCTGGCCGACGAGCCGGCACTGCGCCGCTACCACCCCTACCCGGCCGCCCGGGCGGACCTGCTGCACCGGCTCGGCCTGGCTGCCCGAGGCCGCCACGGCCTACCGGGAAGCACTCGACCTGGCCGGCACCGAACCCGAACGGGACCACCTCAGGCGCAGGCTGAACACGGTCCTGTCATCCGGACCGGACGACGGAGCCGACACCTGACGGCGCAACACCCCGGTCGTCGATACCACGTGCACCACCTGTCTGCGCCGAGCAGCCGGGGGCAATCCCACCCCCGGCTGCTCGGCGCGGAACCGTGCGTAAACCTGCCGAAGCCATTCGCCTCCGCCTGGCCCGCTGACCAGCACACATACCGAGCCGTGATACCGATCGGCACCACCATGACCCGGCGATTCATCAAAAACGTCAGCGCTCTACCGGCAACCGGTGTCAGCGCCACCACACCGGCCGGCGCCCTCCCGGCCAGGGCCAACACCACCCCAGATCACTGACACCTCAACACCGAAACCCCACCGACAAACCGACGCAGATCATCACCAGTGGATAAGGACTCACGCAACTGAGACAGCGTCACCCCGCATGCAATAACACCCCCGGGACAGCGATACCCACGGATCTCTCACGTCCAAGACAGTGGCCCTACGCCCCTAAACCGCCACCCACCAGCAGCAACACACCCAGACCCCACTGTCTCTCACCCCACTGTCCCGAAACCGAGAGATCGCAGTGGGGGACGCGGCGGGCCGGATGCCTCAGTTCGCGGTCTCGTAGCGAGCGACGTTCTTCGAGACCGCGGCCAGCAGCGGTTCCAGACGGTCCACCAGCTTCTGGTACTCGCTCGTCCGGCCGTCCGACCACTGGCCCAGCCCCACCACCATGGCGCGGCCCTGCCCGGTGAAGGCCTGCACCATTCCGCTGTCGGCCGGCAGGGTCGGCAGGCCGGATCCGGGCGGTGGAGCCTGCGCGGCCACCTGGTAGTCGTTGAAGTTCATGGACAGCTGGGTCACCAGCTTCACCGTCTCCTGGGGGTCCTTCATCGTGAAGATGGCCAGGTTGAACTGATTGTCGTGCGCGTCCTTGTAGAGGGCGATCTCCTCACCCAGACACCCCTTGCCAGCGGCGATCTCGGCGGCCAGTACCGGTCCGACCGAATCGAGCTCGGTGCAGGACTTCAGCACGACCGAGCCCAGCCTGGTGAACGTGCCACCGTTACCGTCCGCCACATGGACCGGAAACGCCTCGGCCAGGGGGATCATCGGCCGCTCCGCCGCACCAGCGGCCGTCGCGGAGACGCGCGGTACGGGGGCGGACGTTGTCGCCGCGGGCGCGGCAGCTTCGGGTTCGCGGGATGACGAGTTCGTGTGCTGCTTCAGAGCCAGGAGGGCCGCCGTGGTTACAGTGGCCGCCGCTATGGCCAGCGCGGCATTCCGGGGCCACACACGCTTCCGGGCGGGAACCGGGCCATCCTTGACGGTGGCGCTCCGGACGAAGTCGTCGTCGGGCACCACGTTCCACTTGTCGTCGTCGGGTCTGCGGTGATCGGGGGGCGGATTCTCGTTGCTCGGCACGGTGGAACCGTAGTGATCAGGGTTTCCGAGACGAGTACGCCCAGGTCACATCATGATCACTATTCGGGTGAGCGCTGAGACGATGGCTCCTCGGCCACCCGGCGCCAGTCTCCCTCCCGGGCCCTGTGCGGCGGAGCAGGACCTGGACTTCACCGACATGGACGCCCACGGTGCTGCGGCGGGTCTCGGTAAACTCCCGCGCATCGGCGCCCCGCCGGTGACCTGCGGCCGCGCCAGGTCAGTCCAACCCGGACCCTGCAGGTACTCTACGCAGCGGCTGCGCACCGCCCGGCCGTAGGCCGGCGCACCGCACCTGAACCCCGACCAACGGCCCGACCTGCGCCGCTTGGAAAGTCATCGCTGCTGGTCAATCCGCATATCGGTACTCGTTGATCGCTCCGCCGAGGATGCGGGTGCATACGAGTTTGCCGGGATGGCCGTGCCGGCGTTCGGCGGCGGGTTCCTCGCTCACGTCGGGCGGGAGTCGGTCCCGGGCCTGGTGAGGCCGGTGCCCGTTGTAGTGATCTTGGTACCGGCCGAGGACGCGACGCGCCTGGGCCTCGTTCACGATCAGCACGTGGTCCAGGGCTTCCCGGCGGATGGTGCCGATCACGCGCTCGCAGTGGGCGTTCATGCGCGGCGCCCGGGGCGCGCTGCGCAGCACGTCCACGTCCTCTGACGGGAAGACGGCGTCGAAGGCCTCGGTGTACTGGGTGTCGCGGTCGCGCAGCATGAAACGCAGGGACTCCATCCGTGTGCCGAAGTCAGCGGCGAGGTTGCGCGCCTGCTGCACCGCCCACCGGCCGGTCGGGTGGGCGGTAACGCCGGTCAGGTGCAGGCGCCGGGTGCCGTGCCCGGGGAACGCCGGCACATACAGGCGCTTGCCCAGGACGGTGTCGAGGGGGAAGAAGTCCGCGGCAATGATCCCCTCGGCCTGGGCAGTGAAAAACGCGCGCCAGCCGGGGCCGGAGCGGCGTGGGGCCGGGTCGATGCCCGCAGCGTTGAGGATCTGCCAGACGGTGGACGGTGAGATCGGGTGCCCCAGCCGGGCCAGCTCGCCCTGAATCCGGCGATGGCCCCACCTCGGATTCTCCTCGGCCAGGCGCAGGACGAGCTTCTTCAGCGCGGCCGGGGTCGGGGGTCGGCCGGTGCGGCCGCGGCGCTTGGAATAGTCCCGCTTCTTCGCGATCAGCCTGCGGTGCCAGGCCAGTACGGTGCCGGGCTGGACCGGGAAGACCTGCGCCCAGCGACGGCGCGGTATCAGCGAGGACAGGGCAGCAAACCAGAACCGGTCGGCCAACTCGTAGCGCACCGGTCCTGCGAGTTGGCGGCGCAGGACCGTGTTCTCGTGCCGCAGCACGAACAGTTCAGCTTCCTTCGTGGTGTCGCGGCGCGGCAGTATGCCGGGGACGGCCAGCAGCTTCCGGGTCACCCTGTACAGCAGCGAGACGATCACCACGACAGCATCCCCGCTGCTACCGACGCTCCAGGACATGGGTACGCACCTGCAGCGATGACTTTCCGCGCGGTACACGGTCCGAGGCCAGCGCCCGCAGCACGGTGTTCCTGGAGATCCCCAGCTGCCGGGCCACCGCCCGAGCCGACAGCCCCTTTCGAGCGGCACACGTTACGGCAGCGAGGGGAGCTGGGCGAGGAAACCGGCGAGGACCTCGTTGAAATCCCCGGCGCGCTCCAGATTGGGCAGGTGCCCGGCCCCGTCGATAACCGCGAGGGTCGCGTTGGGGATCTGCTGCTGGAGCAACTCCGCATCCTGGACGGTGGTGAACGAATCGTCCCGGCCGACCACGACCAAAGTGGGGACGGCGATCTGATCGAGCATTCCGGTGTAATCCGGCCGCTCGGCGCGGCTGCGCAACGCCACGGCCGCACCCTCCGGCGGCGCCCCGCGCATCATGCGCAGCACGTGTTCAGCCACTGCGGACTGTGCCTCGACGTTGTAGGGAGTCACCATCGAGGTGAGGACCTCATCGGCGTACCCGGCCATCCCCTCGGCCTCCAGCCGATCGGCGGTCTCGTACCGCCAGGCCCGCTTTTCCTCGGTGTCGGTCTGAGCGAAGGAGTCCGCGATGAGCAAGGCACGCACCCGTTCGGGGAACAGTCGGTAGAACTCCAGGGCGAGCTGTCCTCCCATGGAGATCCCACCGACCACTGCGGAGCCCACGCCCAGATGGTCGAGCAGGGCGGCGAGGTCGCGGGCGTACTCCTCCCAGTGAGTCTTTCCCGGGACGACGGTGGTCTCGCCGAAACCGCGCAGATCCGGCACGATCAGCCGGTACAGAGGCCCGGCGAACTTCACCAGCTGCGGCTCCCACAGGGTCCGGTCGAAGGGGTGACCGTGGATCAGCAGTACGGGCTCGCCGCTGCCCTCGTCCTCGTACCCCACCTGTATGCCGTTGACCGAGGTGATGGCCACTGATTCCTCCCGCGGATGGCCGGGTTGATCGCCCGACCTGTGAGTCGAGTCTCGACACGATCTTGCCGCAATGCCGTGCCCACCGGGCAATCGATAAGCACGCGCGCCAGTCTGCACAGACCGTGCCCGGACCGCACGGGCGTGTCCGGCGGATCACGACGACTCCCATGCAGGACGTGCTACGCCGTGCAAGGACGAGACAACCGCCTGACTACCATGACCTGCGCCTGTATACGGCGGCGGGAGAGGAAAAATGGGGCTCTCCTGCTGTATGAGTGGGTCACTCTGTGGCGGGTTGGCGGCCGGGGAGGGTGGGCTTGTCGCCGGCGAGGGTGGGCACCTGTCCCCGAGTGGTGGGCAGATCAGGCCAGGTGGGCAAGGGGCGCCGAGTGCGCCGACTACTTCCCCACAGCACCCTCTGCAGCAGTCCGCCTCGAGGAACCGCCGGCCTTCGGCACCCGCCGCCTGGTCCCGGTCGCCGACGTCGTCCCGGACAACGCCCCTTGTACGGCGCGGTCCAGGCCGTCTCCGACGATGCCCACGGGAGTCTCCGTTCATGACCGGCTGTGGGGGCCACTGAGCGGCGTTCACGCCCGGGCCGGGGGAAGCGCCCGGCGCCAAAGTGCTCTCCCTCATCCACACCCCCGAGCAGACCAATCACTCGCCGGCCAGTGGATCAGAACTCACAAAACTGAGACAGCGTCACCCCGCACGCGATAACACCCCCACGACAGCGATACCCCACGGAAATCTCACCCTCATGACAGTGGTCCTGCACCCCGAAACCGCCACCCACCAGCAACAACAACACACCCAGACCCCACTGTCACTCACCCCACTGTCCCGAAACCGAGAGATCGCAACTGGGCGAGCCGCCCCTGGGGAAAGAACTCCTTCGCACGCAAACCCTCCGCCGTGATCGGCGCGTCCCCCGGCAAGATCGGCACGGCCGTCGCGCAGCAGAACCTGCGCAGCGTGCTCAGTTTCTGCGACTCCCCCCAGATGAACGCCCCCGAGGCCTACATCCAGTTCACTCCGGGTTTGTTCACCGACGACGGAGAGATCACCGACGAGACCACAGAGCAGTTCCTGCGCGGCTTCATGGAGGAATTCCACCAGTTCATCGCGCGCGTACTGACCGTCATTCCGCGCTGACGTCGGCCGGTGCACGGGCCAGGGGCATTGCGTGTTCGCGGCTTGGGTGGGCTTACCCCGTGCCCAACCCGCCGCCAGACGCTGCCCTCATGCATCTGTCACGGACCGGAGCGGCGAGGCGGCGGCAGAACCCCTGGACCACCCCCCTAATGGGCGGTGATGCGAGGCACCTTGACCCGAACTCCGGCAGGGGTGGTCCAGGGGTTCTGCCGCCGCCTCGCACCGCTGCATTACTACCGTCCGTGACTACCCGTGCGGAACGCACGAGTGCCGGGAGCGCGCAGCGCGGGGCCGGCGGCGAGGGCGTCTGACAAGGCGCCGCACAGGGCGCCCGGCACGGCGTTCTCCAGGGCGCCCCCCAAGGTGCTCTGCAGGGCGCCACCGATCCGGTCCTAACGGGCAAACCCGCACGTCACAGGCCTGGTCAAGGGAGGGCCGGGCACGCCGACTACTTCCCTGGCAGACCCCGCCGCGGCGGCTTGCCCTGCAAGTTGCCCTACAACTTGCCTCAGCCGACCGGACCGGGCAGGTGAAACCGCAGATCAGGCCAGGTGGGCAAGGGGCGCCGAGTGCGCCGACTACTTCCCTGAGAGCCCCCTTTATGGGGCTTCTACGGGCCGTACCGGCCCGGTTCCGCCGGGCCCCCGGCGCCCCTGCTCCAGACCGGGCAGCGCCGCCGCCAAGACCACCGCCTCGCACGCACGCGACACGCGCGCCCTGAGGCCCGCCGCCCACGGCGATACCGGTGAGGAAGAACAACGCGCGCCGGGCGAGAATCCGGCATGACCGACCGCCGCCCGCTGGGCACCGGACCGACCCGCACCACCACCGAAGCGGAGCTGCCGCCCACGCCACGCGCCCAACTCGCCACCGAACGCCTGCCCACCGCCCCGACCGCCGGCAACCCGAGGCCCGCACGCCCGGCCACCGGGCGCCGCGCCCTGGGCGCCGGCCCCGGCGGTAATCCGCAGCCACCCACAGCCGAAGGCACAGCTGCACAGCTGTGACTGAGCGTTGCGCTTGGCCAGTTGAGCGCGGGGAGTCGCTTGGCCGAACTACCGAAGGCTGAGCACCGACTCTTCCGTGACCCGCCGGGGCCGCCTGCCCGGGAATCGGAGACTCGGGCACAATCGGGAGCCGTGCCCACAACTGCTGATCCCGCTGTCCTGTACCCCGACATCGCGGCCTGCGGCAGCCTTGCCGCAGCGCTCCAGGCCGAGGCAGAGGGCTGCCTCAGCGCCGTCCCCGTCACACCCTCGGATTCCGCCCCGCTGCTCCACGCGACCGTCGGAAGCACCCTGCCACACCGCGAGCCGCTGCAGGTCAGCGCACGGCGGCACGAGCGGCGGTGGTCGATCCGCGGCACGGAGCCCTTCCAGGGCATGCCCCTCGTCGACGGCGTGACGGACGAACTGGCGGAGGTCGCCAGGGCCGCCCGCGCGTGGCACGACGGGGCGGCGCTGGACGACATCCGCCGGGTGGCGCCCTTCGTGCACCTGACCGGCCGGTCCGAGGTTCCCGAACACGATCCCGCGCGGTTGACGGAATCCGAGTGGCAGAGCATGCGCCTGGAGGCGGGCGAACTGGAGTACGCCTGGCGGGAGACATACCAGGCCCTGATCGAGGCGGCGCACGTCGAGCCGGCGCTGCGCGCTCTCTACCCGTTCACGAGCCACTGGGCGCTGCGCTTTTCGACCACCACCCGCCCGCGCCTGACCATCGTCGGCCCGTGCTTGATCGCGAACAGCGATGGCACGTACGCGGTCGGCAGGGGCTTCACCAGCGAGGACCTCGGCCGGTTCACCACAGCGCACGAGGCCGTGGCAGTGGCCGTGCGCCATTTGCCGTCCGGCCTCGGCCCGGTCGCGCTCGGCGGATGACCCTGCCCGGCATCAGGGCCGTGTGTGGGGGGCCGACCACCGACCACCGTCCGCACCGGGTCCCAACGCTGCACGCCCCGCAGGTCCGGTACCGGCCGCGCGTGGAGGCCGGGTTCAGGGTGGTCCGGCGCTGCGCCAGGCGACCGTTTTTCGCGCCACCACCCGCCGCGCTCGCCCGCACACTCAGGCTGGCCAGCTAAGACGCTCAGTGTGCGACACGAAGTCGCTCCAGGTAAGTAAGGACAGCCACGTGAAGGAGGTATCGATCGGCTGAACTTCGGGTCAGTGTCCAGGGCCCGTCCCCGCGCTCCCATGCGTCGCTGGTAACGGCGGGGTGTGAAGCGGAGCGTTCAAGCCCAAGGGCGTCCCGGCCATCGGGGTGCAACAGGTGAGGGGAAGGCTGGACGGGCGAACGCAAGTGAACCCTTGATGATGCCTCGTGACTTTAAGACCGCGTCGATGGCGTGTTGGCGGCGGTCACAGGACCCGGTGCTGTGAGGCGCCAAGCGACCTTCGGGTAACTGAGCCCGAGGGGAGGACACCGCTGGTTCCGGGGTAGAGGGGGCGCCCACCCCAGCCGCGTCTTACTGGTGCGGAACGTGAAAACCCCGACGGGGTCCAGGCCAACGGCTTGGTAGGCCGACCGCAAGGAAGGCTGAACTCCCCGGCGGGAGAAGGAAGATCTGAAGTTACCCCGGTTTGATGGACAACCTTTCGCTTTGGGACACTGAGTCCCGCAAGGAGGAGTCCATCGTGCCAAGGACGCGTCCGGCCTACCCGCCGGAGTTCCGTCGCCAGATAATCGAGCTGGTCCGCTCCGGCCGCACGCCGGAAGAGCCGGCCAA
This sequence comes from Streptomyces sp. GD-15H, assembly GCF_045291515.1. Classification (NCBI taxonomy): domain Bacteria; kingdom Bacillati; phylum Actinomycetota; class Actinomycetes; order Kitasatosporales; family Streptomycetaceae; genus Streptomyces; species Streptomyces sp. GD-15H. The sequence goes on along the minus strand of NZ_CP149447.1, from coordinate 8,527,450 downwards.
GGAGTTCGAGCCGTCCGCCCAGACCATCCGCACCTGGGCCAACCAGGACCGGGTGGACACCGGGGAACGCCCCGGCCCGACCAGCGACGAGAAGGAGGAACTCGCCCGGCTGCGCCGCGAGGTCAAACAGCTGCGCGAGGAGAAGGAGATCCTCCGCAAGGCCACGGTTTTCTTCGTCCGGGAGACCAGCCGGTGATCTGCTACCGGCTGATCGACGAGAACACGGCACACCACGACGTCTCCCGCATGGCCCGGCTGCTGGGTGTGTCACGGCAGGGCTACTACGCCTGGAGGGACCGCGTCCCGTCCCGCCGGCAGCGGGAGGACGCCGAGCTCACGGAGAAGATCCGCGGGCACCACGAGCGGTCCCACCAGACCTACGGAGCCCCGCGCATCCACGCGGACCTGCGCGAGATCGACGGCCTGTCCGTCGGGCGCAAGCGCGTCGCCCGCCTGATGCGCGAGGCCGGGCTGACCGGTGTGCACCGCCGCACCGGCCGGGCCTCGCTCACCCGCCGGGACCGGCAGGCCACGGCCGCCCCCGACCTGATCGGCCGCGATTTCACCGCGAGCGCGCCGAACCTGCGCTGGAGTGCGGACATCACCTACGTCCCCACCGGGCAGGGCTGGCTCTACCTCGCCGTCGTCCTGGACCTGTTCTCCCGCCGCATCGTCGGCTGGGCGATGGCCGACCACATGCGAACCGAGCTGGTCACCGACGCCCTCGCCATGGCGGTCACGGCCCGCAGACCCCGCCCCGGCCTCGTGCATCACAGCGACAAGGGCTCCCAGTACACCAGTCTGACGTTCGGTCAGCGATGCGACGAGGCGGGGATCCGGCCCTCTACCGGCCGCACCGGCTCGTGCTTCGACAACGCCGTCACCGAGAGCTTCTTCGCCTCTCTGGAGACCGAACTCATCGACCGGACCGCCTTCCCCACCCGGCACCACGCCGAGCAGGCCCTCTTCGGCTACATCGAAGGCTTCTATAACCCCAGGCGCCGCCATTCGGCGAACGGCCAGCTCAGCCCGGCCGAGTACGAACGTCGTCACGCCGCGAAGGCACCACATAGAGTGCTTTACGCGGCCACATAGCTCGCAAGCCCATCAGTGTCCGTCAGACCGGGGCAACTCCACTCATCAAGTTCGCCTGGACCGGCATCGTCCGCCATCAGCTCGTCAAGGGTGGAGCGTCCCCAGACGACCCCGCTCTGACCGAGTACTGGCGGAACCGCCGCCGGAAGAAAGCGCCGCCGCCGATGGACAAGACGAGTCTTCTCCTGGCGGTCCGGCAGCAGGGGCTCTGCCCCCTCTGCAAGCAGGCGCTGATCGTCGGAGCCGAGTACGAACCGGGCAGCCCACGCGAGTGGATCAACTGGTTCGCGGCCTCGAAGAAGATGCTCCACAAGCATCACTTCACCTACCGGCGAGACGGCGGCGGGGACGAGCGGAACAACCTTCGCCTCGTGCACTCCGAATGCCACCGCCAGCACCACGCTGGCGACGGCGAACGGGCCACATAACCCTGTTGACCTGTGAAGCCTTCGAGGCTTGCTTGAGCCGGATGCGGGGAAAGCCCGCACGTCCGGTTCTGAGGGGGCCGGAGATCAGCAATGGTCTCCGGCTACCCGACCACATCCGCGCGGCAACGCGATAGCTCGGTCGCTTGCTACAGGTCGAACTCGAGGTGTTCGACGTCGGTGAACTCCACCTCCAGGCCGTGGGCGCGGCGGCCGCCGTCGCGGAAGTAGACCTCGCCGAACGCCTGGGCAGCGAGGTCGCGCAGCTGCCGCTCGGTGGCGCCGGTCTCCTGGGCGTCGAACAGGCGGGCCGCGTACTGCGGGGCAGAGCGAGGGTGAGGTGGCGGATCCGGGCGTCGTCGGTGGTGCCGGGCGCGGCGGTGAACACGCACCTTGCGGGTAGGCACTGCGGGTGGGGCCTGCACCAGAGCACCTGGTGCAGGCCCCACCCGCAGCCCAGCCGTTGCCCGGCTCCGTCCCTTCGGGGATGGGCCGGGCAGCGTGAGCGTTCGTCCTGTGAGTCGCGGTCCTGCCGAAGGGAGGGCAGCAGGAAGTCACAGGCAGCCGCTGATTCTCAGAGAACCGGGAGCTCGAGGACGATGCCGGCAACGTCGATGCCGATGGCGCCGGCGGGGGCGGCGAACAGGGTGACCAGTCCGGCGGTGAGGGTGCTGAGCACCAGGGCGCGGACGCGTGAGGACATGGATCCGTTCCTTCCACAGAGACACATGGGGAGAAGCGAGCGCTGGGGTCAGCGCTGCCGACCGAACAACGCACTATGTGTAACGGAACGCCAGGAGGCTGTAACCCCGGCCACCACAGGACGGACCCGCATGGCAGATCCACGCCCACCGTGCGGCGGATCCATGCCCACCGTGCGCCCGATCCTCGATGCAGTCGGAGAAAGCTGCCGCTGCCCCGGCTGCGGCTGCGGCTGCGGCTGCGGCTGTTTGAGCCAAGCCGCGCGGGCGGCAGGTCGGCCAGGGCGGCTGAACTGGCCGTTCAGGTCGCGGAGGCTCGGCAGCGGGAGCGTCAGCTGGAGCAGTTGCGGGCGTTCGTTCGGGAGACGGTGATGGCGCGTACCCATCCGAACACCACGGCGCACCGCCTACTGCTGGAGGCGCTGGGCGAGGCCGGCGGTCTGTGGAACGCCCAGACGGTGGAGCTGTCCACCGAGGACGTCATCCTCTGCACCCGCAAGGCCGGCCACTACGCCCCCGCGGGCTACGACCCGCTGGGCGAGAAGGAATCGGAGGGCTGGCACAAGTGCAACGGGCGTACCTGGATCGTTGACCGGCCCTGCAACCACCCGCGCACGGCTGCCTGAAATTCCGCGCGAACATCCGAGAATTCGAATCTGCTGCTCGGGCACCTCTTGGGAGTGATTTGGTATCGCACGGTGCGGTCACGGTCTCTACGCTACGAGGGGAAGATCCGGTCGTCGTCCTGCTCCAGCTGCAGCGCGGTGTCGACGTCGTGGGTGATGAGGACGTCGGCGGCCTGCGCCATCAGGCGCTGCGCGAGCTGGCCCATCTCCAGGATCGTGCTGTGCAGAGCACGCGGCACGGCGTGTTCGGGATAGCGCCGCCGGGTCAGCGTGGCCACGTGCCGGGCCAGGACACCGCAGCGCTCCGGGTCCGCGCTCATCCGCAGGGAGGTGACCACCACCCGCAGGTCCGTGGCGACCGGCTGCTGTCGTGCCAGCACCGCGATCGCCCGGTTCTCCAGATCCCGCCGCATCTCATCGACCTGGCCAGCTGGCGGAGATCATGCTCTCCGCCAGCTGGAGATCGGTGTCCAGCAGCGCGCTGGTGGCCCGGCCCATGGCCGAGCCGGCCAGGTTCGCCATCTCCACCAGGGCCTCGCTGACCGACTCCAGCTCCTCGTGGTACGCCTCTCGTATCGGTCCCTCACCCCTCCAATGCTCAAGCCCGCCTCCACCGCTGCCGGATTCGCATATGGGCGGAGACCATTCCGACCGGGAAAGCTTTGGCCCCACCGGGTGCTCAGGGTTCCCACACGTTCGGGCCTCCGCCGAGCCACTCGATCAGCCCGGAGGCTGCAATCTCGTCTTCGTCTCCGAGGCCCCGGTCCAGTCCGGCACGCCGGAGAAGCACGATCATGTCCCCGAGGTCGTGGGCTCGGCCGACGGCTACGCCGTGGATGCGGACCAACCGACCGCCCTCGTCGTCGGGCGGGTAGACGGTGACCGGTTGTGAGGTGGGCATAGCCGAAGACTTCCGCCGATTCCTGAACCCCACCACTGAACCCCTGGATGTTTGTGCTGCTTCCTCCGTGAGCGCAGCACAAACACTCGGCAGCAACCCACCACTCTCCCTGGCTCCCCCATCCGAGTAATTGTCAAGACCTGTGGATCGGTGGCTATGTGCGGGGTCTGACTTTGGTGTCGTGGTGACCGCGCAGGAGTTCTCAAGCGAGGCCCTCGAGGAAGGCCGCGAGCGCGGTGTGCAGGATCTCGGGCTGTTCCAGGTGCAGGTCGTGGCCGGTGCCGGGGATGCTCATAGCCACGGTGGCGGGGCGCCGCCGGAGCATCTCGTCGGCTTCCCGCGCCCGGATGAAGCCGGACTGGGCCAGGACGACCAGGGTGGGGCACGCGACCTGCCCCCACTCGTGCCGGAAGGAACGCCGGGCGTTCTCCGCCAGCGAGCGGACCATCACGTTCCGGTCGAAGCGAGGCCACCACCCGCCCTCGCGTTCCTCCAGCCCGGCCGCCCAGCCCGCGCCGACCGGTCCGCCACCGAAAAACGCGGCTGCCGCTTCGCGCGAGGGAAACGGTGTCGGCCACGAGTCGAGCCAGCCGCCGATGTCCGCGGGGCCGGTCGGGTTTGCACCGCCGGGGCCGGCCTCGACGAGCACCAGCGCGCGGACGCGCCCGGGATGCGCGGCGGCGGTGAGCATGGCGGTGTGCCCGCCCAGCGACTGGCCGACCAGGACGGGCCGCGGCAGCGCCAGCTGATCGACAACGGCGATGACGTCGGCGACGTAGGCGGCCCGGGAGACGTCCCGCGGGCGGCGCTCGCTGGCGCCGTGCCCGCGCTGGTCGACCGCGACGACCCGATACCGGGAGCTCAAGCGCCTTGCCACCACGTCCCATTCACCCGCGTGACCGGCCAGGCCGTGCAGCAGCACGAGGGGCTGTCCCGGCCCGCCCCAGTCCCGGCAGGCGAGCCGGACGCCGTCTCGCACCACCACGTGTTCAGACCATGCCACGCCGGAGCCCCCAGGGAATCGGTCGGCCTCGATCATGCCGCAACCGCCTCGGGCCGTTCGACGAGTCGGCCGCGTTCGAAGCGGGCCCCGGCCCGGACGAGGGCGACGAGGTGGGGCGCGTTCACCGCCCGCCACCGCTGCTGGGCGGACTCGACGAGCTTGAAGACCATGGCCAGGGCGGCGGTGCGGAGCCGGCGCCGCGGGTGACCTTGGTGCGCAGGCGGACCGTGGCGAACGTGGACTCGATGGGGTTCGTGGTCCGCAGATGGATCCAGTGCTCGGCGGGGAAGGCGTAGAACGCCAGCAGCTCGGCCTGGTCGTCGGTGATCTTCTTGACGGCCTTGGGGAACTTCGCGCCGTAGAGCTGGGTGAACGTTTTGATCGCCGCCTCGGCGTGGTCGCGGTCTTCGGCGTTGTAGATGTCCTGGATGGCCTTCTTCGCTCCGGGCTGCGCGGACTTCGGCAGGGAGTCGAGCACGTTTGCGGTTTTGTGCACCCAGCACCTCTGCTCGCGGGTGGCGGGGAACACCTCGGCCAGCGCCTTCCAGAAGCCCAGGGCACCGTCGCCGACCGCGAGCACCGGGGCGCGCATGCCCCGGCGGGCGCAGTCGCGCAGCAGGTCGGCCCAGGACTCACCGGACTCGCGGTAGCCGTCCTGGAGCGCGACCAGCTCCTTGGAACCATCGGCACGCACCCCGATGAGCACCAGGACGCAGGCCTTGGCCTCCTCCAGGCGGACGTTGAGGTGGATGCCGTCGGCCCACACGTACACGTAGTCAACGTCCGCGAGGTCGCGGTCCATGAACGCGGCGTGGTCGGCCTGCCACTGCTGGGTCAGCCGGGTGACCGTCGCCGGAGAGAGCCCGGCGGAGGAGCCGAGGAACTGCTCCAGGGCGGGCACGAAGTCGCCGGACGACAGGCCGTGCAGGTAGAGCAGCGGCAGCACCTCGCTGATCTTCGGGGACTTGCGGCACCACGGCGGCAGGATCTTCGAGGAGAACCGCTTGCGCTCGCCGGTGGCGTCGTCGACGCGCTTGTCGTTCACCCGCGGCGCCTTCACCTCGACCGCGCCGGCCGCGGTGGTGACCTGCCGGGGCTGGTGGTAGCCGTTGCGGACCACCAGACGGCGCCCCTTGTCGTCGCGCTCATCGGCCAACTCGGCTATGTAGGCGTTGACTTCGGCCTCCAGCGCGGCGGCCAGCATCCGCCGCGCGCCCTCCTGGACGACCTCATCCAGCAGCGAAACTGCCGCTTGGCGTGCTGCCGTCCTCGTTGACTACCGTAAGCACGGGCGTGCCTTCCCGGCCGACGCGGCAACGTCGGCCTTGCTCGATGACCTATCGATCGATCCATCGGGAAGGTACGCCTCCTTCCGTCAGGAGTGATCCACAGGTATTGAGCATTGCTCCTTGGCCGCCAGCGCCTGGCACGCTTCGGTGAAGGGCAGGCCTTGGTCCACGTCGGTTTGCGTCAGCCCGGTCAGCTCCGTACAGAACGGGCTGACTTTCGATCGGGCCGGGCGTACCAGCAGCCGGTGTTTGGCGAGGCGCTCGCCGGCGTGCAGGTCGACCACGGTGAGCCCGATCTCGATGATCTCGCTGACCTGGCCGGGTGGCGGCTGTCCCTCCCAGCATGTTGCTTCGACATCGACCACGTTGAGCAGGGGCCCGTCCACGTTCATGATGAGTGAGGATAGAAACAGCCTCGCCCCGGGTCATCCGGGTTTCGCCGCCCGCCCGGTCTCTTCATCGATGTGGATGGGCACCGACGAACCCGTCGGTGATGGCCCGCTGACCAGCACACCTACCGAGCCGTGATACCGATCGGCACCACCTTGGCCTGGCGATTCATCAAAGACGTCAGTGCCGTATCGGCATCCGGTGTCAGTGGCACCACACCGGCCGTCACCCTCCCGACCAGGGCCCACACCACCCCGGATCACTGACACATCAGCGCCGAAATCACACTGACAAACCGACGCAGATCATCACAGTTGGCCCCTGAGCGCTCGGATCGGCCCGGCCGCTCCCTGATGCTTTTGAGTGACCAGGGAGCGGCCGGGCGCAGCGAACGCGTCAGGCCGCGGGGCCGTCGTCTTCGGCCGGCTCGTCCTGAGCCATCAGGCCAGCCACCCACAACGGCATCAGCCAGTGCACTACGAGGACTGCGACAAGTACCGCTCCCGCAGACGCCGTGGGGAGACGGCCGTCGGCCGCACCCGCGGTCGACAGGCCGGCGGCGATTGTGGTGGCAACAAGGAGTACGGTCATCGCCCGGTGGGCGCGGGCCTGCACCCGGGCGCGTTCGGCGGACTGGCGTTCGTCCAGCGCTCGTTCGCGCAGTTCGAGCAGGCCACGGGTGGCCGCGTTGATCACTCCGGTCGCGACCATCCACGGCAGCAGCAGCGCCACCACGACGACGAATGCCCAGAGCGGTTCCCCCTCCGCGAAAAAGAAGTAGGTCATGAGCCCGCCGATGGCCGCGGTCAGCACCAGATGTGCGGCGACGGCCAGGCGCCGGCGGGCGGCGGTGGCGTGCAGCGGCCGGCTGCGGCGGTCGTTCATGCGCCGCAGCATGCGGCGGTCGTGGCGCGTCAGCGGTGTGGTGGTCATGACGTCTTCCTCCCGTAGATCTCGTCCGTGAGCGGCCGGAACGGTTCGAGCGAGAACAGCGCCTCCACCGGCAGCTCGAAGAACTGCGCGATCCTCAGTGCCAGGTCGAGGCTCGGGTTGTACTGCCCCCGCTCGATGTAGCCGATGGTCTGGTAGTGCGCTCCCACCGCCTCGGCCAGGCGCTGCCGGGACACCTTCCGCTCGGCGCGCACCACGGCCAGCCTGTTGTGCACCTGCTCACTCATGTATAAGAACTACTACATTGTCAGTGAGGGCTGCAACATCGGGCAGCACTTCTGTGGACCCGGGGGTATCGCTGGGGCAGCTCTCCCGCTCGGCCGGGCCGCCCCAAGTGCTCAGGGGCCAACTGCAGCGCTCGATCACACCCCGGCCGGTGCGAAAGTTCGCGCCCGCCTGGTTACAGCTCGAACTGCAGGTGCTCCACGTCGGTGAACTGCACCGCCAGGCCGGTCGCGCGGCGGCCGCCGTCGCGGAAGTACACCTCGCCGAGCGTTTCGGCCGCCAGGTCACGCAGCTGCTGCTCATTGGCGCCGGCGTCCTGGGCGTCGAAGAGGCGGGCCGCGTGGTGCGGGGGCAGGGCGAGGGTGAGGTGGCGGATGCGGGCGTCGTCGGTGGTGCCGGGCGCGGCGGTGAAACCGAAGCGGGCGCGGGTGTCGATGACCAGGCCGGTGCGGGTGGCGGCCCGGCGCCGGGCGCGCTCGCGGACGCGGGGCTGCCACCGGGCGCGGACCGCGTCCTCCAGGCGTCGGGCGAGGTCGGCGCGGGGCCGGCGGATCTGGTCTTTCACATACCGCTCGACGGTGCGCTGCGAGACGCCGAGCAGGTCGGCCACCGCGCGGGTGCCCTTGAGCTGCCTGACCAGGTAGCGCATCTGGGCGCCGGCGGACTTGGGGAGGGGGCGGGTGAACGCCTGCTGCACGGCCCGCTCGAGGCCGTCTCCGATGATGCCCATCGGGGGGTCTCCGTTCATGATCGGCTGTGGGGGCCGCTGTGCGCCGTTCCCGGCCGGGCCGGGGGAAGTACCCGGCGGCGGGCGGAACGCGCCGCACAGCGGCGTCCAGGGCGGTCAGGGGGCGGGTTCTTCGGCGGCGGACATGTCGCGCAGGCGGCTGTAGTGGAACTGGTGGGCCACCGTGACCGTACTGGTGGGCCCGTTGCGGTGCTTGGCCACGATCAGGTCGGTCTCCCCGGCCCGCCCGGACTCGGGCTCGTAGTAGTCCTCGCGGTGCAACAGGAGGATCGCGTCGGCGGGGAGGACACAGCAGCCGCAGGTGGTTTCGCAGCAGTCGTCGGAACACCCCCGCGTCGGCGGGGAGGACTCGAAGCTCCGGCGGTTCACGGCCACGCTGAACGGAACACCCCCGCGTCGGCGGGGAGGACGTGGCGGTGAGGGCGGCGCGGACGGCGGTCGCCGGAACACCCCCGCGTCGGCGGGGAGGACTCGCGGTCGACGTCCACGCAGAGCTGGCACGGCGGAACACCCCCGCGTCGGCGGGGAGGACCGGAACGCGTACCCGGGTTTCCGGATGAGGACCGGAACACCCCCGCGTCGGCGGGGAGGACGGGGGGGGACAGCGGCCACCACGTAGTTGAGCGCGGAACACCCCCGCGTCGGCGGGGAGGACGACGGCAACAACAACTACTCGGCACGGGTCGCCGGAACACCCCCGCGTCGGCGGGGAGGACTCGGCCCTGTCCCGCCTGGGCAACCCGATCATCGGAACACCCCCGCGTCGGCGGGGAGGACCGGGCCCACGCCCACGCGTCGCCCAGCGGCCGCGGAACACCCCCGCGTCGGCGGGGAGGACCTTCGGTGTTCAGCCGGTCCGCCCCGGTCCACCGGAACACCCCCGCGTCGGCGGGGAGGACATGGGCGGCTGGCTCCGTGACCAGCTCATGAGCGGAACACCCCCGCGTCGGCGGGGAGGACCGCCACTCCCAAGCCCTGAGGGGCTGGTGTGACGGAACACCCCCGCGTCGGCGGGGAGGACCCGGCGTGGCCTGTCCCGCCGATCACCGTCGACGGAACACCCCCGCGTCGGCGGGGAGGACGGTTCGACGAGGGACAGGCGGGGCGTGGCCGGCGGAACACCCCCGCGTCGGCGGGGAGGACCCTGTGCGGGACGTCGCCGTCCGCATCACGCAGCGGAACACCCCCGCGTCGGCGGGGAGGACATCGCCCTCAGCCGGAGCCCCAGCCCGATCAGCGGAACACCCCCGCGTCGGCGGGGAGGACCTCTCCCGCTCGGCGTGCTCGGCGGGCGTGAGCGGAACACCCCCGCGTCGGCGGGGAGGACATCATCGGCCGCAACTCGAACGACGAAGAGGTCGGAACACCCCCGCGTCGGCGGGGAGGACCTGGTGGTCAGCACCGGATGAGCGGCAAGCACCGGAACACCCCCGCGTCGGCGGGGAGGACTCGCTGGTCGCGAGCGGTGCGCCCATCGTGAACGGAACACCCCCGCGTCGGCGGGGAGGACGTATCGGCGGCCACTGTCAGCGGGCTACGAATCGGAACACCCCCGCGTCGGCGGGGAGGACGGCACTTGCGATGCGACCTGCTGTGTTGATCCGCGGAACACCCCCGCGTCGGCGGGGAGGACGCCGCTGTCGACGACGAGCGGATCACAAGGAACGGAACACCCCCGCGTCGGCGGGGAGGACCCGCCCTGGCCGGCCTTCGCCTGCTCCCGCTGCGGAACACCCCCGCGTCGGCGGGGAGGACACGGTAGGGGCACCCACGAACGCCCCCCCCCGTACGGAACACCCCCGCGTCGGCGGGGAGGACTCCAGCGCGTCGGCCCATGCCCCGTAGATCAGCGGAACACCCCCGCGTCGGCGGGGAGGACCGTGCCGCTCTCATCGCGTCCAGTTCGGCGTGCGGAACACCCCCGCGTCGGCGGGGAGGACCGTGCGGCGCGCATCTCCGGCGAACCGCTGATCGGAACACCCCCGCGTCGGCGGGGAGGACGTCCGGCCCGGGGGGAGGGACCACAGCACGGCCGGAACACCCCCGCGTCGGCGGGGAGGACAACGGGTTGGTAGGAGCCCCGTACGGGCCGGTCGGAACACCCCCGCGTCGGCGGGGAGGACCCTTTCTGACCTGCACCTTAAGAGGGGGATTGCATTTCCTTTACCTTTGGTGCGGCGGTCATACGGATCAGAGTAAGGCCGTCGAAGTCGACGGGGACCCGGCGGCGGGTTCCTGCGGTGCGGATGGCGTAGCCCTGTTCCGTGGCGGCAGGGTGGACAAGAACGGCGGCGCCGTTGCCCACGACTTCGGTGACGGCGTTCCAGAGTTCATCACGGACGCGGGCCGAGACGCTGCCGACGAAGATGCCGGGCACTACTTCGCTGGTCCATCGGCTGAGGGCGCCGCGCAGGTGGTCGGGGACCGCAGTGGTGGCGATGACGACCATGGAGGGCATCAGTCGTCTCCTTTGGCGTAGTTGACGCCTGCGGGGAGGACTCCGGCTTTGGGGTCCCAGAGGTGGACCATCCGCACGTCACGCCGTTCGGAGCGTTCCTCGTCATTGTCATCGTCGGCTGTGGTCGTGTGGGTGTGGGGCGGGGTCAGCAGGGACTGGACGTCCTGGACGATGCGGGGCAGGAGACGCAGGAGTCGGAGGTCTTCGCGGAAGCGGCGGCGGGCTTCCTGTTCGGGGTTGTCGGAGCTGTGGAGGGCGAAGGCGAGGGGGAGTGTGATGTCGGCTTTGTAGAGGTCGGCGATGTCGTAGACGAAGGCGTGCTGGGTGCCGGTGTGGACGTAGCCGAGGGCCGGGGAGAGTCCGAGAGCGAGCAGGGCGGCGTGGACGACGCCGTACAGGCAGGTGTTGGCGGCGGACAGGGCGAGGTTGACGGGGTCCTGGGTGTCCCATTGGTCGGGCCGGTAGTTGCGGCGGAAGCGTCCGATGCCGTGCTGCTGCGCGAGGATCTTGTAGAAGGCCTTCATGCGCTGGCCCTCCATACCGCGGAGCTGGTCCAGGGTGACGGTTTCGGGTACGTCGGCGTCCTTGAAGCGCATCTGGTACATGCGGACGGCGACCTGAAGGCGCCGTGCCGGGTCGGCCCAGGTCGCGACCTGTTGTTCGAGCCAGTGGGTGGTGAGGGAGTCCGGGAGGATGCCCGCGTAGGCGCGGACGCCGCCCGCTCCGACGCAGACGACGCTGGTGCCGTGGCGGGCGAGGGTGGTCAGGGCCGGGGTGGTGATGGAGACGCCCGGGCCCAGGAGCAGGCAGGACAGGGCGGCGGTGGGAAGGTAGACGAGGTCGGTGCGGTGTTCGTCGATCTGGATCTGCGCGCACACTCCGGTGTCGTCCTGCACCACGCGGACCATGTCCAGGTAGAGGAAGGACAGGGAGTCCGCGACGCGGGGGAGCATGGCCAGGGTGGGGGCGGCGAGGCGTCTGCGCGCGTCGCCGCCCCGTCGTGGCGCGCTCACGTGGTTTTTGCGGGGGCGAGGCTGAGCAGGCCCGCGCCGTACGGTTTGCCGCGTCCGATGCCGTGGATGACGGCGTCTTGGAGGGCGTGGGCGTCGGTGACGGTGGCGGTGCCGTCGTAGCGGAGCAGGCTGTGCCGCATGCGGGGGGCGTCTCGGGTGCGGGGCGGGCCGGCTCCATGTGGGTGGGGGTCAGGACGTGGAGGTCGAGGCCTGCTTCGGCGGCCCGGTGGAGCCACCACTGGTCGGCGTCGGCGCCGGAGAGCGGCACGATCCGTCCCCGGTTGCCCTTCTCCTGCAGGGGGAGCCGCTCCCGTTTGGCGGGGTTGAGGACGATGCGGTAGCGGACGCCGAGTCCCTTGCGCAGTGCGGTGAACATCGGGGCGAGGCTCTTGACGTCGGCCTGGCCGTATCCGGTGGGCAGGCGTGCGGGGTCGAGGCTGGTGGCCTGGACGAGGAGGGTGCTGGAGGTGTCGGTCTCGTCCAGGCGGTACAGCAGCCCGGCCTGCTGTCGGGGGGCGTCGCCGAGGTTGTCGGGGACCATCCGCATGACGGTGCGGTGCATCTGGGTGGCGTCGCGCAGGTCCCGCTGCACGTCGCGGCTGTGCGGGTTGAGGCGGATGCGTGCGATCACCGGGTGGTCGTTCATGCGCTTTCCTCGAGGTGGGCGTAGTCGATCAGGCGCTGCATCAGGGTCTGTGGGGGGCCTGCCAGGGAGCGGGGCACCGGTACCGGGGTGCGGTGGAGGCGGCGGCCGGTGTGGCTGCGGCCGTGGGGGGCGAAGCTCACCGGTACGTCGTTCACGTCGATGATGTCGACCGGTACGGGCGCTGCGGAACTGCTGGTGGGCGGTGGCTGTTCGAGGAGGAAGTCCACGGTGATCGTCCCGGCTTCCTGGCCGTCGCCGTGGTTGGTTCGCGGTGCGGGGCGGCTGAGCGGCACCCGGGTGCGGAGTTCTTCCTCGGGGTCGTCGACGTGGCGGCGCAGGAGGAACGGCTCGTCGGGTACGCAGGAGCGGCGGCCCAGATAGGGCGCCCAGTGCGGGCGGCTCAGGGCGTCGGCGAGGCGCTCGACGGTCTCGTCGGCTGCGGTGACGGCGACGACGAACACCGCGTCGGACAGGTAGTGGCGGCGGGTGATGACGGCGGCGCCTTTGTTGCTGCCTCCGCTGGTGGCGGCGGTGCGGTCCTTGGGGAAGCCGCCGCCGACGGTGTGGTAGTCGACGAGCCGGACGCCCGGCCGGTCCACGCGCACGGTGAGGCGCAGGTCCTGGTAGCGGTCCAGGCCTGCCTGGTCGCGGCCGATTCCCTCGGCCGCGGCGAACATTCCGATCAGTGCGGAGCGGGTCGGGAAGGGCGCGGTGTCGCGCACCGGGGTGAACGCGGAGCGTTCACCCCAGGACTGCAGGGGCCGGCCAGGCGCAGCAGGAGCCCGCTCACTGCTGGTCCTGTGCGGCGGGCACGGCGGCCTCGACGGCGGCGTCGATCAGCTGGTCGAAGGAGTCGTGGGCGGTGCCGAGCCCGGTGTACTTCTCGGCGGGGTTGATGACGGTGTGGCCGTGGAAGCGGCGGTTGCGGTTGCCGGTGAGGCGGTTGAGGTTGCCGGCGTAGGCGTCGAGGGCCTGGCGGGAGGGCTGGGAGAAGCCGCCTTGCTGGTCGCCGGTGACGGGGGTCTCGAAGGCCGCGGCCAGGGAGAGCGGTCGGTGTTCGCGCACGGCGAGGTAGGCCAGGTCCGGGACGGTGTGCGGGGCGGTGCTGTTTTTCTTGGCCTGCGGGAGGGAGAGCAGGAAGTGCTCGGCGAAGGAGCTGAGTACGGTCCGGGCGGCCTTGACGTCGCCTTCCAGGTTCTTCAGCAGGTCGGCGACGTTGACGGTCGCGTACCGGTAGAAGACGCCGGCGCTGAACTCGGCGGTGTCGAGGTGACCGCTGCCGGTTTCGGCCTCGCCCAGCCAGTCGTCGACGGCGGTGAAGTAGTCACGCTGCGGCTCGGCGGCGTGCGTGGTGAACGCGTGGGCGACCTGGGCCGCCCCGTCCACGTTGGCGTCCGGGAGCTCGGCGAGCATGCGGCCCAGCAGGCTGATGGAGGCGGTGCGCTGCTTGAGGATCGTCTCGATCTTCTCGGGCGGCAGTACCTGGCCGGGCTTCTTCTTGCCCTGGGCGGCTTCCAGGGCCTGGCGGTGCTCGGCGCATACGGCGGCCAGTTCGTCGATGGCCGCCTCCGGCAGGAACAGCAGCACCGAGGTGTGGCCGGCCGATTCCGTGCCGATGCCCTTCTTCCCGGCGCTCGCGGCGACCTGCGCTCCGGCGAACGCGGCCAGCTCGGTGGGCCAGCCGGCGTTCTTGAGGGCGTGCTGCACCTTGGCCGGCACCAGTCGGGTACGGGCGGCCTTCTCTCCGAGGTCCTGCTCGACGCCGAGCCGGATGGCCCGCTTCCAGGACTGGCTGGAGACCCGGATGCGGGAAGCGTTGCCGTAGCGCACCTGCTTGGGGGAGCCGAGGTCGTCACGGTTGAGGTTGGCGGCGGGCACCGACTGCAGGGCGCTCAGGTCCAGGTAGAGAGTCATCGGTCGTTCTCCTCGGCAGATTCAAGGGGGGCGGGGTCGGTGGTAGCGGTGGCGGTGCGGAAGTAGCTCTCGAGCCAGCGGGTGGCGATGCGGTCGCGGCTGCGGTTCCACCAGGCGAGGTCCTCCAGGAGGACCGCCCAGTCGATGGTGATGCCGCCGGCCAAAAGCTGGCGGACGAGGGCGGGCAGGCCCGGGTGGACGGCGTCGCTGCTTTGGCGGGCCATCAGGTGCAGAGCGCTTTCGGCGGAGTTCTCCTTCAGGACGCCCTGGGCGACGGCCTGGCCGAGCGAGGCGCCCAGGTTGGCACGCTCGTACCAGGAGACGGACGCGCTCTGGTCGGGCGTGGTGTCGCGGGCCGAGCGGGGACGTGCGGCGATCAGCGAGGCCACCGCGTAGTACGCCCGCCGGACATCACCCTGGTGCTGGTCGTCGTGGTCGCGCAGCCACGGCACCAGGTAACGGTGCATGTGGTTGCACCGCTCCACCGGCAGCCCGAGCCCGCGCCGCAGGGCGGCACGGGCCTGCGTGGAGGCGCACACCTGGTGCACGTAGGCGACGAACCGGTCCGAGACTCGGACGGTCGAGGAGGGTGGCGGAGCAGATGCCGCCGGTGCGGAATCGGTCATGAGACATCCCTGATGCGGGGAAATGGGTTGGGGTGACACAGCGCCGACCGTGTCGGCGCGGGGCGCAGCCGGGCGGGTTCAGTCGGAGGCGGACGGCTGCAGCAGTGCGAGCAGGAGGCCGCGGGCGCGGTGCCGGGCGCGCGCCACCCTGATGTCGGCACGGTTGGCCTGGCCGATGGCCTCATCGAGAGCGGCAAGGGCCGCGTCGACGAACGGCCTGTCGACCCGGTCCGTGGCGTGGCCGGGCTCGGTGAGCTGCCAGAACTCCTTCTCCGCGGCCGGCCAGTACCGGGTCAGCGCGGCGGAAACCCACGGGCCGGGCTTGCGGGCATCCAGCTTGATCCTGGCCTTCGGCGAGGGGTCGACACCGGTGTCGGTGGCGATCTTCCAGGCGATCCTCGCGGCGAAGTCCAGCCGGTCCCCGGTCTTCTCCGCAGCCGTGTGGCAGCGCCTGACGTGATAGGCCATCTCCGCGTCGTTCTCCTCCTGCCACTGCAGGACCTGCGGGCTCGTCGCCCTGAACCAGACGCTGTCCTTTTGCTGACCGTCCTGGTCGAAGCCGTAGGCGCGCACCCGCAGCCGTGACAGCAGCCACTTGGGCAGGTGCTCGAGAGCCGGAGGGCGCCGGGCGTCCTGACGGCTGTCCTTCAGCAGCAGCGAGTCGAGGTCCCGCCACAGGGCCCTTGCCCCGTCGGCCTCCCGCGGCTGGAAGTTGCCGTCCTTGCGCCGGTCGAGGATCTGGTACGGGTCACGCACCTGCTGCGGCGGCTCGTGCGTCGACCAGGTGAGGTAGGCGTCGGTCACCGTCCGGCCGTCCTCGGACGGCACGAGCAGCGCGGCATGACGGAACCGGCCGGTCAGCATCCGGCCCGGCCACGTGAGCGGCGGCAAAGCCTCAAGGGGGGCGTGGAGATCCTCCTCCCACGGGCAGGCGTCCTCAGCTTCCCAGTCGGCCTCGGCCCGAGGGCTCGGCACGGCCAGAAGCAACGTGGTGAACAGGTCGGGCCCCCACGGAAAGTAGGAGACGGACTTGCGCAGCGGGGCCGCGTCGCCGCTGCCCGCCCGCTCACCGGTGATCCGGCGGGGCGTGCACTGCCCGGACGGCCCGTAGTACAACTGCGCGATCAGATGCCAGGCGGCCTCGGCTGCCGGTACCGGCACGGGCGCGGTGTCGGTGAAATGCCCGAACAGCACCGCCCCGTTGACTCCCGTGGGGCGGCCCATCACGAGCTTGTTCACCCCGGACGGGTTCGGCGCCCCCTTCGCATCCACACATTCCGCGCGCAGCCGCGGATCCTGCAGGAACGGCCGCTCGGGATGGAACAGGTCGAACCGGCCCGCCAAATCCTCCCGGCCGAAGTAGGCGTCCACCGCCCGCGGATCGAACCGGCCGGCCTTCAAGACACGCTCCCGCAGATCGAACCAGTCGTCGATGTCTTCCGCGACGTCCGGGTCGTCGAGCCGCTCCCCGCCATCAGCAGTGATCCTCGCCGCGATCGGCGCCAGAATCCGCATCAGGCCCGCCGCCGCCGGCGGCACCGGGATCTCCAGGTCCTCGATCTCGTGGGCCCGCTGGAACAGCTCGCATAAACCCACGCACGCCGACTCCCCGGTCAGCAGACGTACCGGAATCCACGGCTCGACCCGCAGGTCGAATCCCCCACTCACCGTCATCCCCTCCCACAGCCCTGATTCCATGACGCACCGGCACGGCAAAGCCCCCCAGCAGCCCTGCTCCCAGCGTCCCGACATTGAAGCAGCCGCCACTGACAGCAGGGCCGTTTCCCGTCGGACGCAGCACCAGTAGAGCACTCCCGGAGAGTGCGTGCAGTCTTTTCCGGAAGGTCGAAGACCATGGAGGGTCCGGGAGGGAAGATCGACTTGCCCACGCTGTCCCGGGTGGGTTACAACCTTCGCCAACGTGCCGACCCCGTAAGGGGGTTGCTCGGCCTGACCATGAGGAGAACCATGCAGTCGGACCTTCCCGTCCCGTGGACTGCCGCAGCACCTTGGGTGCTTGTGGTGGCCGTCATTGTGATCGTGATCGGCATGCGTCCGGACCCGGCAACGGTCGGATCGTGCAGCGCCTTGCTGCTGGGGGCTGCCGAGGCGTACCGCCGCCTCTCCCGGTAATCTCCACGGGTGGTCCTTGGCGCTCTCCGAGGGCCGCTCCCCGCCGACGCGGGGGTGTTTCAGTCGAGGAGCAGGGAGGCTGCCTCAGCCCTGCGCCCTCCCCGCCGACGTGGGGGTGCCCGACCGGACTCGGTCACTTACGGACAAGCCCGAGATCCTCATCCAGCCACAGTGTCTTGCCGCCGACCTTCACCGCCTGTGCCCTACCGCCCCGCACGGGCTGGTGAAGAACACGCAGTTCGGCAAGCATCGGGTGCTCCGTCCACGACTTCGGCGGGGCGATGCTGTCGGGATCGGCTTCCTTGAGCCAGTCGGCGCGGACCGGGATGGTGCGGCGCATCACCTCCCGCACGGACGAGACCGGCATCTTGCCGTCCGACGCGGCCTGGGGAAGCAGTCGCTCACCCTCCAAGTCCAGGGTCACCCGGCCGTCCTTGTGGACGTAGGCGCACAGCAGTCGCACTGAGTCGGCGCCGAGCCTGGTGGACACCTCCCACTCGTCCTCCTCGCCGGGCAGATCGTGCAGGTCATGCAGCGCCAAGACGCTCCGCGCACGCGGGACGGCGAGAAGGCCGGCCATGCTGCGTTCGGCCATCTCCTTGCCCCTGTGAGCCGTCCAGGCTTTCGCCTCGCTGCCGCCCGGACGGTTCCAGTCGAAGTCCTCGTTGTTCCCGTGGACGGCTTCGACCAGGCCTTGCACGTCGTCCGGGATGGAGATGGTCCCGCCCTCGATTCCGGCAAGGGTGTGGGAAGTGGTGGCCAGGAGGTGCTCGGAATACACCTCGCCCCACTGCGCCGGCGTCTTCCCACCGCCCGCGATCGGGTCGAGCACCACAAGGTGCGGCCCGCTCGCCCAGGCCGGGCGGCCGCGGCCGTCGGGGTAGCCGTGCCGGGCCCAGTGGTTCTCGTGCCGCCAGCACCGTCCGGCCCGCTGCAGCAGCAGGGACAGCGGTGCCAGGTCGCTGATGACGATGTCGGCATCAAGATCAAGCGATTGCTCGACGACCTGGGTGGCGACGACGATCCGGCGCAGCGGACGCGGACCTGTGCGGCCCAGCCCTTCGGTGACCTCCCGGGTGCGGGCCTCTCGTACGTCCCCGGGGAAACGGGCGTGCAGCAGTTGCACGCTTCCGCCCTGCTCGTGGGAGCGCTCATCGAACCGTTCGCACAGCCTCAGGTAGGTGTCCTGCGCGTCTCCCACGGTGTTGCACACCACCAGGGCGGTGCCGCCCTCCGCCTTGCTCACCGGCGTCAGGAGCCGTTCGATCACCGCCAGCCGGGCCCGGGCGCCCCCACCGCTGCCGTGGACGACCGACTCCACCACGACACCCAGCTCCATGGCCCGCGCACGCGCCTGCTCATGCCGGCGGGCGGGCGAGATCTGGGTCGCCCGGCCGCTGTCCCCGTCCACATACAGCCACCCGGGGTAGGGCGCCGGGAACGTCCGTCTGCTCAGGGCGCGCGTCTTGTGGCCGGCGCCCTGCAGGTACTCCTTGATCAGCCGGTCGCTGACCAACGCCGGCAACGTCGCCGACAACAATACGACCGGCACGCCGTACGCCCCCAGCCAGTTCAGCAACCGGCCCAGCAGCACCTGCATGTACGGGTCATAGGCGTGGGCCTCATCGACGATGAACGTCTTGCCCGACAGGGCCAGCAACCGCAGCGCGTTGTGCCGCACCGGCAGCACCGCCATCAGGGCCTGGTCGATCGTGCCCACCGCGAACTGCGCGAGCAGCGGCCGCTTGGACCCGCGCAGCCACCGCTGCGGCCGCATGTCCGCCTCCGCCCGCCCGCTCCCCTCCCCCACCTCGTCGCAGGTCAGCACGCCTTGGACGGCCAGATCCTCGTCGGCGTAAGCGCTGTTCAGCCAGGCCATACTGTGGACCAGCGTCAGCCCGGCATCCTCGCCGGACTGACGCAGCAACGCCTTCGCGACCCGTCCGTGCATCTGATCGCTGGTGGCCATCGTCGGCAGCAAAAACGCGTACCCCTGCGTGCCGAAGGCCTCGGACAACACCCGCTCGGCCTCCAGCGCCGTCTCGCTCTTGCCGTCCCCCGGAGCCGCGGTGACGAGGAAGATCCCGCCACGACGCCCCTCGCCCACCGCCCCCCGCAGCTCCTCCATCACCGAGCGCTGCAACGGATTCGGCTCCCCCCGAATGCCGTACGCCTCCTCGAACCCCTTGCGCTGCAACCCCACCCGGGCCAGCCCGGCCCCGGCCAGCAGACCGGGAGCATCCTGCTGAGAACGCCTGAAATGATCCGCCAGCACCGGCTCCAGCCCCCGCTGCCGCATGCGAAGGTAGTCCTCCTGGCTGACCAGCCAGTCCGCCAGAATGACCACCCCCGTCACCAGCACCGCGGCCGGCGCCCTGAACACCCCCGGCGCCTCAGGCGCGCCCAGCAGCTCGTGCACCACGGCGGCATGAGCATTCCTCTGCCGCGCCCAGGCGGCCCCACCGAGAAACGCCGCAGCGATGCCGTCCTCGACGCGGTGAAAGCGCCCGTGATGACCGCCGATGACCTCGGCCAGCCGCTCCGCGGCCCTCAAGTCTCCGTCAGCAGCGAACCCCAGCTCCGCCAGCACTTCCTTCGCGCCCTGCAGGCCGGCCACGTCATGCCCGAACCGCTCCGCGCTCATCGTCATCCGGTCACCGCCCAGCTCCGCACTCAGATGTCGGCTGGCGTGCCGGGAGCAGAACTGGAACCCGGACAGCTTGCCGAGGTCATGCAGACCCGCACACAGCCCGACCACCGCCCGCGCCCGCTCCCGCTCGCCCGCCAGCCCCATCCCGTCGGCGATCCGCACCCGCTGGTTCTGGGACAGATAGACATCCCACAGATGCAGCGCCATCGCGGCAGCATCCAAAAGGTGCCGGATCAGCGGATACGGCGCCAGCCCCGGATCCAAGCCTCTCGACTTCCCCCACACCGACTCATCCGGCGCCCCCCGCTTCCCCGTCATCCCCGCCCCCTTCACCCCGGCCAGCAGGCCATGCCCCACCGCCGGAGCCGGCATTCAACCACCCCCCACCGACAGCACCACAGCCATCCAGCCCCGATAAAGTGACCACATGCAGCCCCACCCGCCGCGACGCAGAGCCCCCCTCAATGCAAAGGAAGGGCAAAGCCCTTCCTGAGCCCCAGGTCAGAAAGGGTCCTCCCCGCCGACGCGGGGGTGTTCCGCCCTCGCCGGTCGTCAGGGTGGGCGGGCCCTCGTCCTCCCCGCCGACGCGGGGGTGTTCCGCCGCCGATGGCGCGGACCAGCTCGGTGCGCACGTCCTCCCCGCCGACGCGGGGGTGTTCCGCCCTGCGCCGAGTGCGGACACCCGAAGAAGGAGTCCTCCCCGCCGACGCGGGGGTGTTCCGACCCACCGCCACTAGCCCAGGAAGGAGCCACCGTCCTCCCCGCCGACGCGGGGGTGCTCCGCTGCTCGGCCGCTACTGGGGGCCCGCGAACGGGTCCTCCCCGCCGACGCGGGGGTGCTCCGACGTGGTCCATTCCGGCCGAACAGACACGCAGGTCCTCCCCGCCGACGCGGGGGTGCTCCGTTCACGTGGTCACCGGAGGCCGCCCACATCGTGTCCTCCCCGCCGACGCGGGGGTGCTCCGTGGCAGGACGAGGTCTGGTGCTACCACGAAACGTCTTCCCCGCCGACGCGGGGGTGTTCCGAAGGCCGAGTACAAGGACGTCACCACACGTCTGTCCTCCCCGCCGACGCGGGGGTGCTCCATTCATCGACGCGAGCCACTTCGGTGGCGGTGCGTCCTCCCCGCTAACGTGAGGGTGTTCGATGAGGCCGCGGCCGATCGGGCTCGTCGGGTCGTCCTCCCCGCCGACGCGGGGGTGTTCCGGCGGCCGGCGGTGACCCGCAGCCGCGCACGACGTCCTCCCCACCGACGTGGGGGTGTTCCGCACTGGTCACTAGTCGAGGGCGACCTGTCCCGGTCCTCCCCGCCGACGCGGGGGTATTCCGCTGCACCCGTCGGCGCAGCCGGCTCTGTGGCCGTCTTCCCCGCCGACGCGGGGGTGATCCGCCGTCGTAGAGGCGCCCCTTGCCGATGTAGTGGTCCTCCCCGCCGACGCGGGGGTGTTCCGCAGGCCGCGGCGTACGACCGCCTCGTCACCGCCTCCTTCCCGCCGACGCGGGGGTGATCCGCACCAGCCGCCATCGGCCCGGGTGGCGGCCTCGTCCTTCCCGCCGACGCGGGGGTGATCCGACCTGGATGCCGGCCTCGGTGGCGTTGGTGTCTCTTCCCTGCCGACGCGGGGGTGTTCCGGGCGCTGCCGACGACCTCGGTAACGGGCTGCGGTCCTCCCCGCCGACGCGGGGGTGTTCCGGTCAAGGGCGGTTCGGTCATGGGTCGGGGCGCGTCCTCCCCACCGACGCGGGGGTGTTCCGGTCGCCGTCTTCAACGTGGCCTTGTGGGACGAGCCCTCCCCGCCGACGCGGGGGTGTTCCACCGGTGATCGAACCCAGCTCCCACCGGCCGTTGTCCTCCCCACCGACGTGGGGGTGTTCCGGCGAACGGCACGTACACCGTGACCACCGGGACGTCCTCCCCACCGACGTGGGGGTGTTCCGGACTTCGCGGGGTTCGTGGACACCCGCGTCGTGTCCTCCCCGCCGACGCGGGGGTGTTCCGGACTTCGCGGGGTTCGTGGACACCCGCGTCGTGTCCTCCCCGCCGACGCGGGGGTGTTCCGTAGCCCTTGGCGTGGCCGCCGGTGGAGCACCAGTTCTCCCCGCCGACGCGGGGGTGATCCGATCTTCAGCATCCGGGCTGGGTGCTCGTTGTGGTCCTCCCCGCCGACGCGAGGGTGTTCCGCCGCGAGCGATCCGCTCCCGCCCCTCGTTGGCGTCTTCCCCGCCGACGCGGGGGTGTTCCGGCCCGCATCCTCACCGGGCTCGGTGGCGCCGAGTCCTCCCCGCCGATGCGGGGGTGATCCGCATCGCGGCCACAGCCGCAGTCGCGCGTGCGCGTCCTCCCCGCCGACGCGGGGGTGATCCGTACGCGGCCATATAGTCGCGGACGGCCGGTGGCTGGCTCGCGCAGTACCCACGACGAAGGCCCCGGCCGTCATCTGTGACGGTCGGGGCCCTGTCGTTGCCGGCTAGCCGAGGCTGGCGCCGAACTCCCCGTTCTCGGCTTCTTCCGCGGTGAGCTGCACCGTGCCCCGGTGCGAGACCTCGACCTTGTAGAAGCGCTCGCCTCTCGGTACGTCGGGGACTTCGACGGCGAAGTCGCACGAGTTGTAGCCGGTCTTCTCACTGTCGCCGAGCTGCCCGGTGGCGATGACGTCCCCCTTCGCCCCGTACACGGTGACGGACGTGCCTTCGCTGATGTCGTCGTAGCCGCCGGTGCCACTGCAAGTGTCGCCAAGGGTAAGGGCGTCCTCGGTGAGGGAGAACGTCCCCGTCAGCGTGAACGTCCCCGGTTCGTCGGAGCTGTTGGCGGTGATGGCCCAGATGCCGCCCATCAGGCCGGCGCCGATGGTGAGGCCGAGGAGCCCGGCGGCGAGCGGGCTGAGTCTGCCCTTCGCCGTCGCGGGCGGGATGGGCGGCTGCGGCGGGACGCCCGGAGTGGGCGGGTCCGCGGGCTGCGGCGGGGTGGTGGGCTGCTCGGGCAGGTTGGTCATGGTCCCCCCAGGGATGAGATGGGGCGGCAGGCTACCGCCAGATGATGTTGAACAAGCTCGACCCGTTGAAGGTTCATCAATTCGAGACCAGGCACAGAGCCCGGTCCTCCCCGCCGACGCGGGGGTGTTCCGCAGCTCGCCGGGATGTACGAGGGCGAGGCCCTGTCCTCCCCGCCGACGCGGGGGTGTTCCGCTTCCGGCGGCGAGGGCTTGGGTGTCCTCCCCGCTGACGCAGGGGTGTTCCGCCGGTCTTGTGGTTCCGGCAGACCCACCACCTCAGTGGAGCCCGCGGCGGTGCGCCTCCCGGCGGATCCCCGCCGCGTACCGGACGACGCGCTCTGCCCGCTCTCGCGCCTCGCCCGTCAGGTGGCCCGGGAGGGGCTCCGGCTTGCCGTTCGGTTCCAGCAGCAGGTCGGCTTTGCGAGTGAGCGGCAGGATGTTCGCGCTGTCGTGGCAGTCCGACCAGCCGATCCGGTGGCCCGACGGTGGGCACCCCCAGGCGGCGTGCACGGGGGCCGGCAGGTGGTGGGCGGGCTCCCCGCCGAGATTCGTTTCGTGCGGCTCCGGCAGAAGGCGGGCGATGAACTCAGCGGCGTCGACGCGGCCCGCGGCATGAGTCCTCCCGGACTCCTCCGCGGTCGTATCCCGGCTGCGACAGGCCCCGCGCCTGCCGACGGCGGTACGGCACCCGACGGTTCAGCGCCCCGGCAGTACGGGGCGCCATCCTTGACGGAGTTTCACTTTTCCTTCACACGGCAGCTATCGTCAACGCTTCAACAATCACCCCGGGGGACCTCATGACCAACCCGTACACACCTCCAACAGCACGGCCCGCACCGAAGTGGGCGCGAAAGCGCTACCTGCTGCCCGCGCTCGGCCTCGCGTTCTTCATCGGTATCGGAGCCGGCGCCGGCGACCCGCAGCCGCCCAGGGACGACGCCAAGCCGCTCGCGGCCCGGCCGTCCGCGACCGTCACCGAAACCGTGACCGCGCGCCCGACCGCTCAGCCGAAGCCGGCGCCCACCGTCACCGAAACCGAGACAGTCAAGGTGGAGGTGGAGGTGACACAGACCGTCACCGAAAAACCCGCCGGCGGCAGTGGCGGCGGGTCCGGGTACGGCAGCAGTGAGGGTGGCGGCGGTGGCGGGGGCAGTGTGTACTACGAGAACTGCGCTGCCGCCCGCGCTGCCGGTGCCGCGCCCGTCCAGCGGGGCGAGCCCGGCTACGGCAGCCACCTCGACCGTGACGGCGACGGAACCGGCTGCGACTGGGGCTGACAAGCGGCAGGCCCGCCGCGACGGGGGACTGGCACGTCCTTCCCGCCGACCCGGGGCGTTCCGCTCCGCCCGCCGCCCCCACCGCTCCGGTCCCGGTCTCTCCCGGCACGGTGTGCGCCGACGGCTGGATCTCCGGCTCCACCGGGCGGGGCCCCTGCTCCCAGCACGGCGGCATCGCTCCCTGCCCCCTCGGGCGGCGTCGGCCACCAGGAGAGGACAAGCGCCCCCAGCACCAGGTGCTCTCCCTGGAAAACCGGGACCCGCCCCTGGCAGAACCTTCGCAAGGACCGTTTCCCCTGCCCCGACGTCCGGCCCGGCGGCACCGCGGCCGCGGGGGCGAGCCAGTCCGCGGCCCCGCAGCGACGGACGGGTCAGGTGATCTTGCGGGCGGACAGCGGGCTGGCGCCGGGGACGGCCCGGACGCCGGGCACGTTGCCGGCGCGGAGCCTGGCGGCCACCGCGCCGGCGCTGATCTCACCGGCCCCGTACTGGCTGGTGCGGGCCGCCACCATCTGCGCGACCGTCAGGACGCTCCCGGCCGAGAGACCCGCGAACGCCTCGCGTATGTGGCGGGCGACGGCACGGGCGTGGCCGGTCAGCGGTCCCGTGCGGGCAGGTGGGCCAGACCGGTGTCGAGCATGATGCGGTCGACGGTCTCGTGCAGGGCGCTGTCGGCACCGATGACGGTCTCGAGCCCGCCGGGCAGCAGATCGCACGGCCGGTACCAGTCACGCAGTTGCGTCTCGTTGACGTCGTCGGCGATCGGCTTGGTGGCATGCCGGGCGAGGGTTTCGCCGAACGGCACGTCCAGGTAGTAGCCGTGGGTGGGGCCGCGGTGGTCGGCGCGCAGCGCCGCGAGCATGTCGCCGTAGCGGTCGGCGTACAGGATGCCTTCGACCACGACGTGATAGCCGGCGTTAAGGGCGTAGCGGGCCGTCAGGTCGATCAGGCCGATGTTCGCCGCTCCCGGCCGGTCCCGCTCGCGGAGCACGATGCGGCGGAGATTGTCCTGGCCGACCAGGGCCAGGCCGCGGCCGAACCGCTCGCGCAGGCCGGCCGCGACGGACGACTTCCCCGAGGCGCTGTTGCCGCGCAGCACGACCAGCCGGGTTTCTTCGGTGCCCGCCATCACGGCGGCCACGCTACCGACGGCCGGTGACACCGCCCGGGGCGTTCCGAAGACGACGCTCCCCGCGGTTGTTGTGTGGGAGGAGACCGTCAGTTATGCGACGGTCTCGTACGTCACGCTCTGGCCCGGACAGCCGCCCGCCGCCTCCCGCAGGGCCGCCACCTCGGCTTCATCCGCCGTCAGGCTCCAGCGGAGCTTCGTTGCGACCCACTCAGCGATGTACCGACAGTGCACGCCAGTGGCGAGCGGAAGCCATTCGGCGGGGTCTTGATCGGACTTGGATCGGTTCGAGCGGGCAGTGACCGCGACCAGGCTGGTGGACGCTCCCTGGTCGTTGGCGTACGCCTCACGACGCTGCGCCGTCCACGCGGAGGCGCCGCTGTCCCAGCTCTCGGCAAGGGGAACCATGTGGTCAATGTCGAGGCCGGAAGCCGACGTCACCCACACCTGGTCGTAGTACGACCACCAGCGGCCTCCTGTCAGGCGGCAGCCGGGCCCGACCATGGGCGGTTCGACTGCCTCGGAGAGCAAGACCTCCGCGCGGGTGTTGCAGCCGTCGGACGGGTCGGCGCCGGTGTTCCAGTGCCGGAAGGCGTCCCGGTCGTAGCCGTCGCGGGACTCGGTGCCCAGGGGCAGAGTGGCGACGGCTCCGGCCAGGGGGAGCGTCTCCGCCGCGTGGGCGGGCGCGGGGACGGTGAGGGGCAGGACGGCGAGGGTGGCGGCAGCCAGGCCGCGCAGCACAGCGTTCAGCATGAGCCGTTGATAATGGCCCGCGACGGGGCGCGATCAGCTGTTTCGCCAGTGCGCCGCCCGTGTGGGTGCCATGGTCATACCGGCACAGGCGCCGGCGCGCCCTTCTCCCGCACGCGTCGCGGTCGCATGTGGTCCTGTACTCGGCGCCGGACCATGACGGGCGGGGTCACCTCTCGTCCGGCCATGCCCTCAGCACAGTGCCGGTCTCCTCATCGACCAGGGTGACCTGGGCGTCCGGCAGCGCACCGTACACGCCGACCCAGACGACGAACTTGTCGCGGGCCACGGCCTCGCTCCCCCACCAGCCGTGCATCGTCGGGCGGCCTGCCGCGGTCAGGGTCAGGTGATAACGCCGGTCAGAACCGAGTCTCATCGCGCCAGCCTCCGTCGGGCGGGCAGTCGCCCGCCACCAGGACGGCGCCCGCGCGGGAGTGCCACCTAGCGGAGGACGTTCCGGTGATCGGCTGGGGCGGCGGGCGGGACCCTCGGGCCGGGCCACTCTGTGCGGGCGGTGCTGCTCCCCGTACCCCGAGAGGCGGCGCCGGGCGCCTGCGGGCGTCAGGTGGCGGTGGGCCAGGTCCGCAGCAGAGCGGCGATCTTTCCGGCGGTGCAGGCCGGGTCCAGGAGCAGGTCCTTGAGGGCGACGGCGTCCGCGCGGGCGGGCTTGACGGCAATCCCGGCGGCCTCGAGGTACATGACGCCGGTGGCGGCGGCGACGGCCAGGTTGGAGCGCTCCAGCCAGCGGCACCGGCCCAGCGTGTGCACTAGGGCGGCGGCCTTGGCGTAGGGGCCGTCGTAGACGGGCTGCTCGAACAGCTCGGCCCGGTGGCGGGCGACCGCCGAGACCGGGACGCCGTAGTCGTCGGGGGCCGGATCGTTGACCCTGGCGGCCTCGGCGACCTGCAGGATCCAGGGAACGTCGATGTGCAGATCCATCAGGCCGC
Organism: Streptomyces sp. GD-15H; assembly: GCF_045291515.1. Taxonomy (NCBI): domain Bacteria; kingdom Bacillati; phylum Actinomycetota; class Actinomycetes; order Kitasatosporales; family Streptomycetaceae; genus Streptomyces; species Streptomyces sp. GD-15H. The sequence goes on along the minus strand of NZ_CP149447.1, from coordinate 8,500,558 downwards.
GCGCGCTCCCCGGGGCGTGTGCCGGGCGTCTTCGGCTTCGTCGAAGAGTGCCTGGTGTTCGGCCAGGAAGCGGGCGGCGGCGTCCACCGCGCGGGCGCGCAGGCCGCTGGCGTCGTCCTGCACCAGCCGGGCGAGGTAGTCGCCGATGCTCAGTCCCAGGTCGGCGGCGCGCTTCTTGGCGAGTTCCGCGACGTCCTCGTCCACGCGGGCGCCCAGTTGTGTCTTTGCCATACCCGCATGGTAACAGCTGTTACCGCAATGTTCGGGCGGCCGTGCCAGAGCGGCGGCCCCGCCCGTCCTCGTCCGAGGGAAAGGACCCGCACTCACGACATTGCATCCGGCCCTCCCCGGCCTCTAATGGGTCTTGTCGGGCCGTGAGAAAGACTACGGTCCGTAGCCGCCAGCAGGTGAGCACTCCTAGCCTCCGAGCCATTGCGAGTTCTGAGGTCAGACCGTGCCCCCGCTGGTCGGCCGGGAGGCCTGACTGCTGATGGGATGGCGTGCCCGCCGGGCGGTTGGGCGTGAGCACTTGATCCATCAGAGAGCGAGCCGCGCCTTCCGCGGGCTGCGCATCATGATGGGACGAGAGCGAAGGGGCGGATGCTGGTGCTGTTCATCGGCGACGACTGGGCCGAAGACCACCACGACGTCGAGGTCCAGGACGAGACGGGCCGCAGGCTGGGCACCGCGCGGCTACCGGAGGGCGTGGAGGGCATCGCGAAGCTGCACGCCCTCATCGCGCGGCACGGCGGCGAGGACCTGGAGCCCGGGCAGGTGGTGGTCGGGATCGAGACCGACCGCGGCCCGTGGGTACAGGCGCTGATCGCGGCCGGCTGACCGCATCTACGCGGTCAACCCCCGTCAGGCGGCGCGGTTCAAGGAGCGGTACGGCACCTCGGGGGCCAAGAGCGACAAGGGCGACGCGCACGCGCTGGCCGACATGGTCCGCATCGACGGCGACCAGCTGCGGCCGGTCGCCGGGGACAGCGACCAGGCCCAGGCAATCAAGGTCGTCGCCCGTGCCCACCAGACCCTGATCTGGGAACGCACCCGCGCCTTCCAGCGCCTGCGGAACACGCTGCGCGAGTACTTCCCGGGCGCGTTGAACGCCTACGCGGGTCTGGAGCTGACCAGCACCGACGCGCTGGAACTGCTGGTCAAGGCCCCGACGCCCGAGACCGCGGCGAAGCTGACGAAGCCGCAGATCATCGCGGTGCTGGCCCGGCACCGTCGGCGCAACCGGGACCAGAGGGCCGCCGCGATCCAGGCCGGCCTGCGCGAGCCCCAGCTCGGCGTCGCCGCCCCGGTCGCCGCCGCCTATGCCGCGGCGGTGACCGGGCACGCCAACTTGCTGATCGCGCTGAACGAGCAGATAGCCGCGCTGGGAGAGCAGGTGAGCGCGCATTTTCTCGCGCACCCGGACGCTGAGATCTACCTGTCGATGCCCGGCATCGGCGAGATCACCGGTGCCCGGGTGCTGGCCGAGTTCGGGGACGACCCCACCCGCTACACCTCCGCCAAGGCCCGCAAGAACTACGCCGGCACCAGTCCGATCACCCGCGCCTCCGGCAGGACCCACGCCGTCCATGCCCGACACGCGCGCAACGACCGCCTCGCCGACGCCCTCCACAAGCAGGCCTTCTCCGCCATCAACACCTCGCCCGGCGCCCGTCGCTACTACGACAAGCAGCGCGCACGCGACGCGGGCTGCAACCCCGCCCTGCGCCAGCTCGGCAACCGTCTCGGCGGCATCCTCCACGGATGCCTCAAGACCCGCACCCTCTACGACGAGGCCACCGCGTGGTCACACCACGCAACCCTCGCCACAGCCGCTTGACATCCCTACGCCATGGGATGTCTGACCTGGGACGATGGGACTTGTCTAGGGTCCTGTTCGTCGCCAGGAAAGCTGCACCCCTCAGGTGAAGATGACGGCTCCATGCCCTGCCGAACCCCGATTGACCAGCAGCTTCCCGTCCCTCCGAGCAGCATCACCCCACCGGAGCAGTGGAACCCGGCGCCCACTCGACGCGACAGCCGGGCCACCTGCACTCCCGCAGCCAGTCCGCAACAGCGACTCGGCCCGTCGTAGGAACCGACGGGCCGTCATGTAGGGTCGGGGGCTGGCGCGGTGACGTAGTACGTACGCTCCGTTTCCAGCCCTCGCCGCATCGAACCGTGCGTGCGGTTCTCCCGCACACGGCTCACCGACGCCGTTCACCACCGGCATTCGGCCTGCCCCGCCAGTCCCGAAAGGGTCTGGGTGCAACGACGGTCCCGTGCAGGGCGACCAGCCCCAACGAGTCGGAGGCCGCGTGGGCGACCACCGACCAGCCGAACTTCCGGCTGCGCCGGTGCTTCTTGGCGATGAACCCGCCGATCCGCATCCGTGCGTACGAGCTGATCTGGTCAAACCGATGGGCCGAGTTCCCGAACCGGAAATACGCGGCCCATCCGCGCAGGAACGCGTTCACGTCCTCCACGATCACTTTGACCGGCCGCAGCATCCTGCGTCGCTCCGTGAGTTCACGGATCCGGTCACGAGCATGCCGCACCGCCCTGTCCGAGGGCCAGCGAGCGAGGAAGGCGATCGGACGCCGCCCGCCGCGAGGCCGGGACGTGACCCACTGGTGGTGGAAGCCGAGGAAGTCCACTCCCTCGCCTCCGACCTGCAGGTGCACGATCCTGGTCTTGGCCGCCTTCGGCTCCAGGCCGAGTTCGGCCAGCAGGACCTTCAGCCGCTCCAGGGCGGCTTCGGCCTGCTCGCGGGTAGTGCACATCACCACGGCATCGTCGGCATAACGGACCAGGACCCCATGACGACGCGCGTCCCATGCCCGGTCCAGCCGGTGCAGATAGACGTTCGCCATCAACGGTGAAACTTCCCCGCTGATGGCCAATATCGCCCTCCACGTCCTCGACGAGGCATGGCAGGGCGAGGGCCGCCGGCTGGGGGTGCTGGTGAGGTACTGCGACGATTTCGTGGTCCTGTCGCCAACCAGACAACGGGCCGAGCAGGCTCAGCGGTTGGTGGCGAGCGTGCTGGAACGGCTCGGGATGCGACTGCACCCCGAGAAGTCCGGCATCACCTGCCTCACCCGGGGCGGGCAGGGCTTCGACTTCCTCGGCTTCCACCACCGGAAAGTGGAATCGTGGAAATGGCGAGGCAGGTTCTACCTGCAACATTGGCCCTCGGCCAGAGCGATGCGGGTGCTGCGGGACAAGGTCCGCGCGGCCACCGCCCGCTCGAAAACCGAACGGCCGGTGTCCGCCGTGGTCGCCGATCTCAACCCCGTGCTGCGGGGCTGGGCAGCGTACTTCCGCAATGGGAACTCCGGGCGGAAGTTCAACGCGGTCGACGGCTACGTCCACGAACGGCTGGCGATCTTCGCCAGCCGGAAACACCGACTCCGGGGCCGGAACTGGACCACCCGATTCACCTACGGGTGGATCACTCTGCTCGGGGTCTACCGCCTCACCGGAAACGTGCACGGGGCGATGGCGCATGCCAGTCGGTGAACGACGTCGGAAAGCCGTGTGCGGGAGAACCGCACGCACGGTTTGAAGCGGCGGGGACTGGAAACGGAGCGGAAGCCACCGCGCCAGCCCCCGACCCTACTCAGCATCCTCGGCCAGTGGAAGCCGACGCTGCCCGCGACGACACGCGGCGCACCCGCCTGATGCGGCAGCGATCACACCACAGAGCGAACCGTCAGGAACCGGACACCCCAGCCGAACCCCTAACGCCGGCGCGCGCATGTGAATGATCGAGGCCGGTACACCAACCACCACCCCCTCCAGCGTCACCACCGCTCTGCGCGGCCCCCGTCCGCTGACGTTGCCGTCAGTTACTGCCGTCAGACCACGCGAAAGCCCCGCCAGGTGGTCCCTGACGGGGCTTCAGGTTTGCTATTGGGATCTTCCGAGATCCCTCACGAGACCGGAGCTGCTCGCTCGGTGAAATCCCGGGCCAGAGAGACCGACCAAACATCACCCCGCCGCAAAATGTCTCCAGAGTCAGTTTCCAGAACGTGCACGATCACCCTCGACTCCATCACCGAAAATCTGGAGTGAAGATGACGACCACGGTCACCGATCTGTGCGACTTGGAGACCTTCAGCAGTAGCGTTCGCCTGGAGGTCGCTGAACTTAATCCTTGATTCGAGTTTCCCGTATTCCTCAATTAGGGAAATCGGCACAATATCAGCAATACCCGCGGCTAGCCTGTGAATTTGCAAGCTCACCTCGAAGCACTGCCAAGTCTCACCCTCCTTGAAGAACGAGAGCTCCACTAGCCCGTAGTCACGACGCATTCGCCCCTTGCGAACGTCGTCTACGTACCCGGAACCAAGCTTGGCTTCCCAGGCGTCAGGCCGCGCGTCCAGCCCAAGCCCTTGGACGGCCCCAGACTTAAGAACCTCGACCAAGAATTGAAAGGCGCTCATCCGAGTTTCTCCAAGTTCTTGATAAGGAAATGCATTTCTGCGGCACGATTGGATTGCATCCCGAATTCCCCGGCATTCATACTGGTACGCGCAGATGTAGCCTTTGCGATGATGTCAGCCCTCAAAGCGGGATTCGAGTGGATCTCGTCCAGAACTTTTTGAACTTCCTTTGGGCTCGCCGTTCCACTTCTCAGGCGAATCGCTTCGGCCCCAATTCCACCCTTGTCGTTCGGAAAAATTCGCACTTCGCTCTTCCCGATGTGGATGTGGGCACCCTTCGTCGCCCAGTCCTGATAGGCAACTGAAGCATGGATGCAGTTGCTGTTGTGAACGAGGACTGGAGTCTGCCCCGCCAGCGCATAGTACGTGTGGATGCCGTTGACGGTCAGGTCGTGGGTCCGCTGGCGCTTCTGGTAGCGCTGGAGGTCCGATATCTCGACTGTGCGGCCGGTGTCCGTGCGGAGCAGGTCGCCGGGCTTGAGGTTGCCGGCGTCGACCCACTTGTTCTGGCTGGGGGACCAGAACGGATGAGTGTCGGTGGCCACGATTTCGGCTTCGGACTCGTCCGACTTCACGGTGATTCTCGTGAAATCTTTGTCGTCCTCGGTGATGATGGTCGCTACGACTTCCCGTTCTCGTGTTTCACCGCTTTCGGGGTCGGTTGCGATGACCTTGTCTCCGACGGCGATGTCTTCGATGTCCTTGGTAGAGCCATCGGCCATCAGGACGTCGGTACCGGGAAGGAAACTGTGGTCTCTCAGACAGGCGGTGGCACCTTCTGCGACGTCATCGCCCTTCCTTCCCTTGAGTAGTTTGCCCAGCAGTTTGAATGCCTTGAGGGCGGGTAGATCCGTTGCGGCCCACGCGCATCCCGAGGCGCTTCCGCCGGAGCAGTTCTCCCACTCCTGAAGATCGGGAAGAACAAGTGAGCTGACGGTGCTCATGACGGCGGGGACGGCGCCCTTCGGCTCTTCGCGCTTGACGGGCAGAAAGGCCTGCCCGGCCTTTTTGCCGACTCCCTTGCTCTGCGCTTTCCTCGACCACGTGTAGCCAACGAGGTAGCCGTCCTTCTTTGAGCCGATGGGGCCGGGAATGAACTGTACGTGGCGGTAGCTCCAGCCTCCGTACCGGTCTCCGAACCAACCGCTGCCCTGCTTGCCCTTCTCCTTGTAGTAGTAGTCGTCGGCTACGCCGTTGCCGCCGACCGGTCCGTCGGGGCGCAGGCCGGTGGGGTCGGCGAGGGTGGCGGGGTTGTTGTTGGCGTAGGTGTAGCCGTGGATCTGCTGGGGGTCGGCCAGGTCCATGATCGGGTCGACGGAGATGAAGCGCCCGGTGCTCGGGTCGTACTCGCGGGCGCCCAGGTGGGTCAGGCCGGTGCTGGTGTCGGTGGTGCCGCCGACGAAGCCCTTGGAGCCGGGCCAGGAGCCCGGCTCGGTGCCGCGAGGGGCGCCGAAGGGGGTGGTGTGGCGCTGGGTGAGGTCGAGGGTGGCGGCGTCGATGGCGAGTTGGCCGGTGCCGTGGTGGTCGGCGAGGGTGAAGGAGACGCTGCCGTCGTCGGTCTTGACGGCCTGGTGTCCGCCGCCGAGGGAGGTGTAGCGGGTGGCCTTCGGGGTGGTGGAGCCCTTGGGCAGGACGATCTCGGTGTGTCCGAGGTAGAGGGTGGTCTCGGTGTCGGTACGGCCGATCAAGCGGTTGCCGTCGGCGTCGTAGAGGTATTCGGTGGTCTTGTCCGCGCCGCCCTCGACCGGTTCGGTGACTTTGGCCAGGTGGCCCTCGGCGTCCCAGGTCAGGGTCTGGGTGGTGCCGGCCAGGGTGCGGCCGGTGGTGTTCCCGGTCGGGTCGTAGGTGTAGGAATCCTGGGCGGTGCCGGCCGGGCCGGTGGTGGTGACCGAGGTCAGGGTGTGCGGCTGCGCCCCGCCGGGGGGCGGATAGGTGTAGGTGCGCTCGGTGTCCTTGGCCGGGTCGCCGGTCGGGTCGTGGTGGGTTTCGGTGAGGCGGTTGCCGACGGTGTCGTAGGTGTAGGAGTTCCAGTACGGCGCCAGGCCGCCGACCGTCTCGGCGGTGGGAGCGCTCGCGCAGGCGGTGGTGGGCTGGGTCCACTCGTGGGTCACCCGGCGCAGGTGGTCGTAGGTAAAGCACTGGGTGTCGGTGCCGGAGCGGGAGACGTCGGCGATGGCGCGGATGTTGCCGACCGGGTCGTAGGTGTAGGTGGCGTGCTTGTCCACCCCGGCGACGTCCTGGCGGTCGACGCGGCTGGTGGCCAGGCGCTGGGTGCCCCACTCGTAGGTGTGGGTGACCTGGACCTGCTTGGCGCCGGCGGCCGTGCTGTACATCTTGTACTCGTGCGGCTTGCCGGTCTTGAAGTAGCTGGTCTCCGCCTTGAAGCCGTCACCCAGCAGGGAGATGGGCCGCAGCGTTTCCGGATCGTAGGTGAACGAGTGGCTGCCGCCGGGGAGTGAGCCGGCCGCGGAGTAGCTCACGCCGCCGACCAGCCCGGAGGGCAGGTAGGAGGTGCCGCTCTGGTAGGTGCCCTGCAGGGCACTCTCCCCCTCCCGCTCGGGGACAACCACGGCGGTCCTCACCGGCCGGTAGAGGCGGTCGTACAGGGTGACCTTGGTGGTGTACGCGGCGCCGTCGACGTAGCGGGTGGCCTCGGCCGGCTGGCCCTTGGCGTTGGGGACGGTGTCGTAGGTCCAGGTGGCGCGCAGTTTGCCGGTGGCCGAGCCCTCGCGCAGCTCGGTCTGGCGGCCGAGGTTGTCGTAGCCGTGCCACAGGGCCGGGGTGCCGGGCCGGGCGTCCTTGGTAGTGGTCAGCTGGCCGCGGTCGTCGTGGGTGCTGGTGGTGGTGCCCTTGTCCGGATCGCTGGACGTCAGCTGGCGGCCCAGCAGATCGTAGGTGTACGACCAGGCGTTGCCCGCCGGGTCGGTGACCTTCGACAGCTCTCCGCGCGGTGTGTAGGCGTACTTGGTGGTGTCGTAGGCGGCCTCCGCGTTGCGGGTGTGGTGCTGGCGCAGTTCGGTGGTCCGCTCGCGGGCGTCGGTGAGCGTGGTGGTGGCGGTGCCGCCGACCGGCGGGATCACCGTGGTCCGGTCGCCGCCGTAGATCGTCCTCGTGGTGGACAGCACGGCTCCGCCGTCGCCGTTGCCGGCGATCTGCTTCGCCTCGATCTGGCGGCCCAGCCCGTCATGCGTGTAGCGGTTCTGGGTTTCCACGCTTAGGGCGTCTTCGGGTTTGAACAGCGTGGTGGAGGGTGCGCCGGTGGTGTAGTAGGTGGCGAACTCCTTGGCCGTCAGGCCGCGTTCGTCGTAGAAGGTGTCGGTCAGCAGGCGTCCGCCGTCGGGGCCAGGGTCCTGGGCCTGGCGGGGGCGCAGGAAGCCGTCGTAGAGGGTGTAGGAGGTGCGCTGGGCGGCGTTGTTGCCGAGTGTTTTGGTGCCCACCGCGACCGGTTGGTCGTCGGTGACGGTGTAGGTGAACTGGTAGGTCGGGGTCTGGCTGGTGGAGCGATCGGCCAGCCAGACCTTGGTCGCACGGCCCAGGGCGTCGTAGGCGAAGTCGGTGACGCTGCTGTTGGTGTCGGTCTGCTTCTGGGGTAGGCCGCGGAGAATGTCCTGAATGGTGGTCGTGGTCTGGGCGGTGGCCGCGTCACCCGCCGTGGCCGGGGGCGTGGTCACCTTCACCTCGGTGGCGAAACCGGTAGTGGGGGTGTATTCGGTGGTGGTGGTGCGGCCGTCGCCGCGTGGGGTGCGTGTGAGTACGCCGGTGCCGGTGACGGTCACGTCGGCGGTCAGGTCGGTGGTGGTCAGCTGACGGCCGTAGGCGTCGTGGGTGGCTCCGGACTCCAGGTAGGCGGCGGTGGTGCCGTCGTATTGCTTCAGCACCGCGCTCGCCGTCACATCGCCCTTGGTGGGGGTGGCGTCGTAGGTGCCGCCGTCGTAGGCGGTGCGGACGTCGGACATCACGTCCGCGGGGCGGCTGACAGTCGCGTCGCAGGCCTTGGCCACCGCCTCGACGCGGGACGGGAGGGTGAGGATGTTTTTGGTGGTGTTGGTGGCGTAGGTGGTGCGCGTGCAGGTGTTGTCGGACGACTTGCTGGTGTCACCGCGATCGTGAACCTGGGTGACCCGTCCGGCGACCGTGTCGTACTCGGTGTCCATCCTGGTGATCCGCCAGCTGGCGCCCGCCCCGTTGTCCAGGGAGGTCCAGCTGCGTGAGCTCGCGGTTCCCGTGAAGTTGGCCGTGACGGTGCCCCAGCTGCGGGTCTTCTCCGCTGTCTGGTGGTGCCAGGGACGGTTGACCGTCTTGGCCAGGGCTTTGCCTCCGGGGCCGGAGTAGCTGACGGTCTTGTAGGTGAAGCCGGCCGTGGGCTCGTGGTCGGTGATCGGGTCGCCCTCGCCGTCGCCCAGGGTGATGCTCACGGATTTCGTGCCGCCGCTGGGGCTCTCCTTGTCACCATGCATGCCGCGCAGGAAGTAGGTGTCCTCCTGCGACTTCATTGCGGAGGCGCCGCCCTGGCCGCCGGTCTGCACGCGGACCTGTCCGTAGCCGCGCCAGTGGGACCAGGTCTTGAACTTCTCCTTGGTCAGACCGTCGTCATCGTCGTAGTGCCAGGCCGCACCGCCCAGGTACTGGTAGGTGGTGACCTGGTCCGGTGCCCCGCCGGTGCGGTCGGTGGCGGTGACGGAGGTGACCACGTACTTGTTGAACCACTGCTGCTCGGGGTCGTCCGAGGTGCTGCCGCCGATGTACTGCGGGAAGCAGCGGGTGGTGTTGGTCTCCGGGGTGGGCAGCGCGTCCCAGGAACAGGCCGGAGCGGAGTAGTTGACGTCGATCTGGCCGCCCGATTCGTCGGCGACGGTGGACAGGCGGTCCTTGATGAACGGCGCATAGCCGTCACCGGTCTTGTCGAGGCGGTTGGCCAGCTGGGTGTAGGCGAAGGTGGTCTTCGGCAGGGTGACCGCAGGGGTTGCCGTGTGGCCGGTGCGCTGGATGGAGTCCAGTAGTAGCTGGTAGTCGGTGTCGGCCATGCCCCAGCGGTGGGTCAGCTTCCAGGAGTCGACGTTCTGGTAGGTGCTGCCGTCGAAGACCTGGGTGTTCACCTCGGTGAGGCGCTTGCGGGTGAAGAACGCCGGCGAGAGGCGGCCCTTGTCGCAGTCCTTGCCCACGTCGCAGTTCAGGTCCCAGGGTGTGTCGTACCAGTAGGCGGCGTCCGTGCCGATGTCCGTGCAGGTGGTGGAGGAGTTGGGCAGGCAGCGCTCGGCGTCGATGAAGCTGACCTTGGCCCGCGCCTTGGTGCCGTACATGGAGGAGGACTTCAGGCCGTACTCGATGCGGTCCAGGGTGCCGCCGCGCACATAGCGGGTGTTGTCGCTCGCCTTCAGGTTGCGGCCGTAGGAGTTGGTCTCCTGGTTGTAGTAGTAGGCGATGGCGTTGCCGTGCACATCGACGGCGTAGTCGAGGTTCCACCGCCAGGCCTGCTGGCACCACGAGTCGGCGAACGTGGAGGCGTGGCAGGGCTCGCCGGCGTCGTTGCCGAAGGCCGGCACGGTCCAGGCGGAGTCGGTGGTCTCCTTGCCGTCTGCCCAGCCGGGTAGCCGGTGGTAGCCGAAGTAGTAGCGGGTGCCGTCCGGGTCGGTCAGCCGCCAGTACTCGCCGTTGTTGTCGCCGTTGCCGCGGTTGCTGGAGGTCAGATGGTCGATCCTGGTGCCGTCGTCGTCCTTCAGCTTCCACGAGTCGGTCCCGTTGGGGACCAGTTCGCCGCCCTTGCCGTTGAAGGTCAGGAAGGCGTTGTCGTAGGCCCAGCACAGGTCGCCGGGCTTGTTGCCGTCGGCGTTCTTCACGCCGTCATCGGCACACGGTTTGTAGCGGCGCTCGATGAAACCCGGCCATAGGTTGAAGCCGTCGCCCGTCCAGGACGCCTGGTTGTTGGTGCTGCCGGTACGGCCGTCAATGGAGCCGGAGGAGTACGACAGTCCGACGTTCGGGGTCAGGCTGCCGGGGACGTCCGGCACCGGCATGTCGTACGACCACGCGAAGTCACCCGTGTTCAGACGGGTGCTCCAGGTCGCCGAGGGGGAGAGCGACGTGGCCGTGTAGTCCCCGCTCGCGCTGCCCCCTTCCGCCACTGCGGCAAGCACCGTGGGAGCACCGGTGCTGAGGGTCACGTTCTGCGCGGTGAGGGTCTGCTTCTCAGTGTCGTTGACCGTCTTCACCGGCTCACTGGTGCGGCACCGGGCTTGATCCGGGGTGGTCAGCGCGCACGCGGGCAGCTCGACCAGGGTCAGGCGGGAGGCGTAGCCGCCACCGTAGACTTCCGCGAAACCGGAGTAGTCGAGCTTGGCCCGCAGCCGGCCAGCCTCTCCGTTCTTGCCCTCGCCCTTCGGGCGCAGGCTGAAGAGCAGCCCGTCGACATCCGTCTTCTTCGCCGCTTCGCGGCTGAGGACGCGTGCCTCGACCGCGCCGCTCGCCGACTTCGCGTCGGCGATGCCCTGCGTGTCCAGTGTCAGCGGCAGCCCCTTGGCACGGACAGCCGTGGACACAGCGCTCTTCGAAAGGGTGGCGGGCAGTTCGACCGATGCCGTCGCCTCTTTGGGCCAGGCCGCGGCAGGTGGTGTCTGCGGGGTGCGCGGCCCCTTCGTCAGGGTGCGCGGCTTGGTCTTGACCGTCGAGCCGGGTACCGGCTTCTCGGATCGGGGAAGGGCGGGACGGTCCTTCCCGTCATCCGCCACGGCAGCCGGCTGGGTCACTCCCTGCAGGAGCGTGCCGACCATGACCGCGGCCGAAGCCAGCGCGACGCGCCGCCGCAGCGTTCTAAACCGTTTGCTCGATCTGCCGTTCATTTCGTCCTTCGTCCTTCGCTGCGAGCCCGGCCTGCGTGTCACAGAGCAGGCCGGAGCGGAAGTTGAATGCCAAGTCGCTTGGGGGGGCCGGATGGTCCCGCCACCGGAGGTCAGCCGGCGCCGGGCACCTCGGTGGGCACGTCGAACCAGCTGACGGCCAGCTTTCCGATCTGCTCGTCGGTCAGTGCGCCCTGGAAGGCCCACACGTCGTCGACCAGGCCGGGGAAGTACTCGCCCCACGTGCCGTCGGTCTTGGCCCGGCCGACCTGGAAGGACCTGGTCGCTGTGAAGGCGAGCGCGTTCTCGGCCCAGGAGGCCCGGTCCCCGCAGTTCTCGCCGTTGCCGTCACAGGAGATCTCCTGGAGCGTTCCGTTGACGTACAGGCGGGCCTGTTTGGTGAACCCGTCGTAGACCACGGCCAGGTGGTTCCAGTCCCGCGCGTCGTAGAACTCGCTGTTGGCCACGCGTACGACCGTCGCGTCCGTGCCGTCCTGGTCCGGCACCGCCAGCTCCCAGTGGCCGAGGCCCTGCGGGTTCGCGGTGTCCGGTACGAAGCGGACGGTGAAGGCGCTCTGGGCCAGGCCCTCGGCGCTGACCAGTGCGACTCTGCTGGTCGGCAGCGCGGCGGCCTGTGCCCAGGCGGTGACGGTGTAGCTGGCAGCGGTGTCGACCGGTACAGGCGTCGTGGCCGCGTAGCCGCCGATGCCGTCCAGCTCCAGGCCGCCGAAGTTGATGAAGCCCCAGTCCGACTTCTTCGCGCCGCCGTTCAGCGTGAGCGCGCTGCCTCCGGGCACCGCGTTCGGGACGGTGACCGGGCCGGTCCCGGCGGTCTCCTCGAACATCCACCGGCCCTTGACCAGGGGGCGCTGCTGGAACAGCTGCTGGACCTCTTCGGCGGAGACCGGCCGGTCGAACATGCGGACGTCGTCGACGGTGCCGGGGAAGAACGAGCCGAGGTTGCCGCCGTAGGAGCCGGCGCCGATCTGGACGGCGCCGCCGGCGTACCAGTTGGCCTGCAGGGTGGTGGATCCGGCTTCGACGCCGTTGACGTAGAGGGTGAGCTTGTTGGCGAGGGTGTCGTGCACGCCGACCAGGTGGGTCCAGGTATCGGCGTGGGCGGTCTTGCCCTCGGCCTGCATGGCGCGGACCGGGGTGGCGTCGGGGGCGTCGGCGGAGTACTGGTTGACCGCCCAGCGGTCGTAGGCGGCGGAGTAGTACAGCTCCAGTCCCGGCTTGTGCGTGCCCGTCTGGGTGACGATGATCGCCGCGTGGCCGGGTTTGGTCTTGGGCAGTTTCGCCCAGGCGGAGACGGCGAAGCTGCGCTGGTTGTTCAGCAGCGGCCGGCCGGTGGTGGCGTAGTCGTCGGTGCCGTCCAGGGCAAGGGCGGTGCCGGCCACCCCGTCGGCCCCCGGGGTGGCGCCTCCGCGGAAGGTCGCGGCCGGGACCTCGGCGGTGCCGGTGATCTGCGTGGTGGGTGTGCCGTCGAGGCCGGTGGCGGGTTCGTCCAGCGGGAAGACGGCGCGTGCGGCGCGCCCGGAGATGATGGACTGCTTGCTGTTGAGCCGGGTGACCTCGCCGGCCGAGAGCGGCTTGTCGAAGATCTGTACTTCGTCGATGGCGCCGGGGAAGAACGAGCCGGGCCTGCCGTCGTAGCGGCCGGCGCCGATCTGCAGGCCGCGGCGTGCGTCCCAGGGCGAGTCGTAGGTGGTGGTGCCGGCCAGTTGCCCGTTCACGTACAGCTTCAGCTCGTCGTAGGTGGCGCTGTAGGTGCCCACCAGGTGGGTCCACTGCCCCGCCTGCGCGCCGCCCGCGGAGGCCTGCATGGCGCGGGCGATGCCGGCGCCCGTGGTGTCGGCCGTGTACTGGTTGAACGCCCAGCGGTCGTAGGCGTGGGAGTAGTACAGCTCGAAGCCGGGGGCGTGGTTGCCGGGCTGGGAGGCGACGATGGCCGCATGGCCGGGCATCTCGGTCAGGTTGGCCCAGGCGGAGACGGAGAAGCCGGTGGAGGTGTCGACGGTGGGGATGTCGGTGAGGGCGTAGTCGTCGACGCCGTCGAACAGGACCGCGGTGCCCTTGGCGCCGTCCGCTCCCGGTGTCGGGCCGCCGAGGAGGTCGGCGGTGCGCTGGGGTGCGGTGCCCTTTGCGGAGGTGGCGGTGGCGGCGTCGTCGAGCTGCCACATGGCGCGTTCGGGCTGTCCGGTCTTGACCCGGAACTGGTAGGTGCGGATCTCGCTGCCGTTGCCGGCCTGGTCGAACGCCTGGGCGGTGACGAAGTTCAGGCCCGGCTTGGCGGGCAGCATCCTCATCGTCTTCGCCGCCCCGGCCGCGGTGGTGATTGTGTTCTTGGAGGTGGGGTCGCCGTTGATGCCGTACCAGTACTTGGTCACATCACTGTTGGCGGCCTTGAGGTCGAAGCTGCCGTACTTGCCCACCCCGTCGAACCACGGGTCGTCCGGGTTCTCCGGGTTCGAGGCCGGGTACTCGCCGGAGGCGATGGTCGGTGCCTTGGGGACGCTGGTGTCGTAGACGAAGTAGCAGGCCGTCGGGTCCCCTGCGGACGACCACGGCGAGTACTGGGCCCCGTCGTAACTGCGGGCCTGCCAGTGGACCTGCTTGTTCTCCGGCACCGTGGAGGGCAGGCTGATGGAGAAGTTGGACCCGGACTTCTTCGACGAGGTCAGGGCGGGATTCCAGCGGGCGATCAGACCCTTGCCGTCGCCGGCGTCCCACTTGGCCTGGAACTGGACCGCGACGGGGTCGCCGTCCGGGTCGGTGACGCTGTTGGCGTAGATCGTGCCCAGGGTGCGCACCCGGGCCGCGGCGGCCGGCTTCTTGCAGGTGCCGCCGTACTCCATCGTCAGCTGCGACATCTTGATCTGCGGCGGCGGGCGGTTGTACCGCACCCGCAGATGCGCCTTGTCCGAGAACCGCTTCCAGCCGTACGCGTCCGATTCGCTGGCTGCCTTCAGCCCGAACGTCATCGTCGCGCTCTTGTCGTTGGCGGCCGCCTGCACCGCCGACTTGACGTTGAACTCGGCGTCCTTGGCGGCACAGCCCGAGTAGCCGTAGGCGAACGACTCCGACGCCAGTTTCTTGATCCAGAACCCGTTGTCGTACTGGCTGTTCCACGTCGTCGACGAGGAGATGCCCTTGGTCTGGTACAGGTCCACCGCGCGGGCCGAGCACGACGCCGACCAGGTGTTGCGCACCACGAAGGTGGCTTCCAGGATCGACTTGCCCGCGAACCGGGACGTGGGGATCCGGTAGAGGAGACGCTTGGTGTCGTTGGGGTTGCAGTAGTACCAGTTGCAGTAGCCCATGCCGGCATCGGAGTCGCCGTTGAACTTCCACTGCGGCGAGTTGGCCCAGTACTTGGAGACCATCGTCCACGCCGACGCGCGCGGCGAGTACCACTGCGGGTCGATGTAGACCGGGTAGGTGGTGTCGGCGCCCTTGAGCACCTCGGCGTCCGGGGTCAGCACCAGCTCGTCCTGCCCGGCCGTCACCTCCACGCCGACCGGGGCGAGCTTGCCCGACTCCCCCGCACCCGGCTCCGCGTCGGTCTCGGCGGCTGCCGTCTTCGGACCGGCCGTCCCGTCGGCCGCTGCCGTCCGGGGCTCCGCGGCGCCCTCCGGGGACCCGCCGGTGCTGGAGTCCCACATCACCGGCTTCGGCGCCTCGAACACCGCCCCCTTGGCGCCCTCGTCGAGCGCCCGCAGACCGCCCTCGTCGGTCTCCTGCACCGACAGGCCCCGCGCGTCCAGCCCCAGCCGCAGCGCGGCCAGTTCCGGGCTCTTTGCGGCCTCGGCCGTCTTGACCACCAGCAGCTGCGTGAACCCGTCCTCCTGGGCGGTCATCCGCAGATCCACATCCGGCAGCACCGACCGATAGGTGGCCACGGGCCCGGCAAGCTCGGGTGCGGGCAGCGGCGCGGGCCACGACAGGCTCAGCTCCCGTCCGGCACGCCGCATCCGCACCAACGGGGCCTCGCCCCCGCCGGAGAATTCCATCCCCACCGTCGACGCCTTCGGAGCGACGGCTCCCTCCTCGGTGGCCGTCAGCTCGGTGTCGACCCGCTTCCACCCTCCCTCGACCCGGGTCCAGACGGGACGCAAATACTCCCGCGCCTCCAGATCACCCCCCGGCGTCGCGTACACCTCGCTGCTCTCCCCGCGCAGCGAGGCGACCTCCACCGGCTCACCGGACCGCTCGGCCTTCGCGAACGCTTCCGCCTCGGTCAGGCCACCGGCAGCGGGGGCGCCTTCCGTACCCCGCGGCGCAGTTGGCATCCCGGCCGCGGCCTCATCCCCCAGGGCCGGAACGATTCCCACGGCCAATGTCACGCTCAGTAGCGCCCCGATGGCTCTGCCACCGCCCCGCAGCCGGGTCCACATCTTCACTACACCCCACCCATAGCGCTCTCACAGTTGCCTCCCGCAACTAAGCCCCGCGGGCAAAGGAAAGGTCAACGATCAGAAAAGGGGCATTGGTTGGCCGAGATCAGGAAGCGGATGTGACGATCAATACGTTTACCGGGAATGCTCAAGATCAGGTAAAGTCTTGGCCTCCGCCGGTGCGTGGCGTCCGTTGCCGCGGCCTGCTGGACGCGCTCATCCTGAGCCCGCCACAAAATCGCAATGAGTAACGGCGGCCTCGCGTCGGCACCGGACGCGGGCCGCCTCGACCGGGGCCGGCGCATCCTCCGACACGGCCTCCGGCGCGGCGAGGGCGACGAGGAAGGTGGTGAACATGTTCACCACCTTTGAGTCAGAGTGACGACAAGATGGTGAGCATGTTCACCACCTTGCGGGTCGTCCGTCTTCCTTATGGGGCCGGCGGGGACAGTTCCTCCACCAGCTGCTCGACCGCCTTCCGCAGTTCGTCAGCTTCCCTGCGGGCCCTGTCCGGGTCCTTCTGCGCCAGTACCCGCAGTCGCTCCACTGCGGCCGCTGACTCCCTCAGCATCCCGCCCGCAGGCTTCGGCCCCGCGGGCTTCCGCTGCTCGCCCGACACCTCGAGCTCCTTCGGCGGACCGAACCCGAGGAAGTTCGCCGCATCCCGCAGCGCCGTCTCCGTGACGTTGCCGTGCCGGGAGGCCTCCACCCACGTCTTGCGTACCGCGTCCGCGCCGTGGTCGTGCAGTACTGGCACCAGCACTCCCAGGGGTCGGGCTTTCAACTCCTGCGTCGTAACGTCTTCGAGCGCCTGCACCACCCCCAACACGCGGATGATGTTGTTCGCCTGGTGTTTCTTGAAACCGAAGCGGTCCTGGACCAGGTCGCCGAAGGTGTCGAACCCGGCCGACTTGTGCAGCTCCTCGTCCTTGATGGCACGCAGCCGCAGCCCGAGCCCGATGAGTTTCTGCTGTTCGGCCCGCTCGTGGTTGGCGCGTGCCGCGTACTGCACGGCGAGGATGCCGCGGGCGTAGAACTCCAGCCGGGCGGCCGGGTCAGCGCTGTCCGGCTCGGTGAACTCCGGCATCGGCAGGTACCCGGGCGTCTCCGCCTTCACCGTTGAAGCCCGCTCCGGCGCCGCCGGCGGTGGCTCCTCAACGACCGCGGCCGCCGGCGGTGAGGCGGGAGCGGGAACAGGCACGGGCACGGGGGCGGCCGCGGCGGCCTGCTGCTCCCGCAGGCGGCGCTGGTTGTCCTCCCAGGCCCGCAGCTGCTCCTCACGCGACTGGTCGCCGGTTTTCTGAGCGGCACCGATGACGGGGATGGGCGGCGGCACCTTCTTCGGGCTCATGCCGCCAGCTCCTTCGCCAGAGCGCGCATCACGTTGGCCTGGTCGGAGTCAGGGGCGTGCTCGAGGAGCGGCACCTGGTAGTCGGACGCTTCGCGGCCTTCCATGGAGTCCTTCAGGGTGGCGAGGACGCCGGGGGTGGTGAGCTCGTTCCATCCGTCGTAGAAGCTGCGGGTCACCACACCCTTCCTGGCGTCGTAGGCGTTGACGACGAACCCGAGCTGGTCGACGACCGCACGCGTCATCCGGCAGTGCGTGTTGATCTGCTCGTTGAGCATCTCGTACGCGTCGAACGAGGACTGCGCCTCCCCCGTCGCAGTGGGCCTTTCACCTGCCCATCCCCCGGCACAACCGGCGGCGCGCCGCCCCCCTTCGCAAGGGGGGCGGCGCGCCGTGGCGGTGGGGCCCTGGCCGCCGGCACGGCCCGTGGGTGTCAGTGGCGGCCGCCGCGGTGGCGGCCCCAGGACACTTCGTCGACGAAGCGGCCGCGGTCGTTGCGCAGGGTGGCGGTGTCGGCGTGGTTGTCCCATACGTAGTGGCGGCGGTCCTGGTACAGGTCGGTGCGGGTGTCGCGGCCGATGCCGGTGTGGACGCGGACCGTGGCGCGGCCGGCGAGACGGACGTGGTCGAAGCGGTAGCGGTGGCCGTCCTCGTCGCGCAGCGTCCAGCCGTCCAGGTTCACCGCGCGGCGGCTGTGGTTGGTGATCTCCACCCACTCCTTGTTCAGGGAGCGGTTGGAGCGGTCGTCGCGGCCCGGGGAGTCGTACTGCACGTCGGAGATCTGCACGTGCGGCCGGTGCGGCCGGTGCTCGGCCGCCGACGTGGGCACCGTCAGGACCGCGGTCAGCGCGCCGGCACTCAGGGCGGCGGCGGTCAGGCGGCGAGCGGTGATGGACATGGACTTGGACACAGGTTCCCCCTGCAGGGTGCGGGCACCACCCGGACCCGACGGCACGAGGGCCGTGGGTGCGGGGTGTGCGTGGTGCGGATGGCGGCCGGTCGGCCGCACCCGCACACCCTGCCCACCCCGCGACCGGCACGTGAACGAGACATGCAGCCTGTTACGGATCATCCACATCACGGTGACCGTCACCTGCAATGACCAGCTATGCACCGAATGCACCAGGTTGACGACTCGCCAGGCAAAGAACTCTTGCGGGCCCTGGCCCCGGACTCGACGGCGCCATGGCGCGCCACCCCGGCCATCGCGGGGCCGTCACCCGCAAGTGGGTAACGGCTCCCTGAACCTCAATCCACCGCGTGAATTTTGATCTTGAATTTCCGGTGGGATGTCGGTGATGTTCCGGGCCTGGGCAGCACGTCTTGCCGGGTGGCCGTCCCGGTGGCGGGTTCTCCGAAGGTTCTTCCTGGTCGTGGGCGGGCGTCGGTCAGCTGGGTCAGGTACGCAGTCGCTGACCGGTGGCGGCCCACAGATCGGTGAAGTCGGCTTCCCAACGCCAGCGTTGGGGCAGGTGCAGGGTGATCGTCCGTGCCCTGGTCGCGAGCCTGGCCGGGACGTGGATGAGGTGGCGGCGGATGGTGCCGGTCCGTGCCCTGGCGTGGAAGGCGGAGGCGAGGTGGCCGGCGGCCCGGGTGAGGTTGTAGGCCGCGGCGGCCAGGGCCGGCCAGGCGGAGTTCGCGGTGAACCTGCCCGAGGGCAGGTGGCCGAGGGCGGAGTCCTCCAGGTCGGCGAGTACCTGTTCGACGACGGCGTGGTCGCGGTGCATCGGCTCGGCCTGGCCGAGGGTGAAGCGGCTGTCGGTGAAGACGACGTGGTGGCGCCAGACGCCGAACAGTTCGGCCTGCCCTTCGGGCACCGTCTTCGGGTTGAGGCGTTTCACGCGGCGCACGATGAGCCGGGCCGTGGTGTGGAACTGCTTCTTCTTGCTGGTGAACGCGGTGAAGGGGATCTCGGCGATCTCCGCGTCGGAGACCCAGCACTCGTCTTCGTCGTTCCAGATGGCATCGGTGTACTCGATCGGCGTCCAGGCGTCCTCGGCGATGTTCACGATGGCTGCGCGGACCGTCTTGGTGACCGCGACCGCCAGCGAGAACCGGGCACCGGCCTTCCTGGCGGCGTCAACGACCTTGTGGGAGAAGTAGGCCGAGTCGGCACGGACGATGATCTGCGCGGTGATGCCCATCGCCCGCACCGTGGCCAGGGCCTCGCGCAGCAGCGAGGCGGCACCCTTGGCGGAGCCGGCCGAGCCCCTGCGCAGCCGGGTGGCGACGATGACCGGCGCGCAGGTGGATGTCTTGACCGTGACGATCTGGAAGTGCAGGCCGCGGACCTTGGTGTAGCCGAACGAGGCGCCCTGCCTGGCCGGCCCGTAGACCTGCTTGACCTTGGAGTCGACGTCCACGAACACCACCTCGTCCGTCTTCGGCACCAGGCCGGTGTGCGCCGCCAGGTTGCAGATGAAGGCCCGGGTGGCGGACTGGAGTTGGCGTACGTGTCCCCAGGTGAAGGAGCGCAGGAAGCTGCCCAGTGTGGACGGAGCCCGCACCCCGCCGAACAGGCGGGGCAGACCACCGTGGCGCAGGACATCCAGGTCGTCGATACTGTCCGCTCCGGCGACCATCCCGGCCACGATGGACATGGCCTTCGCGTCCGCGGCCGTGCCCGCGCCGTTCCTCGCGCCGGTCAGCCTGACCTTCTCGGCGACCAGACGCGGCAGGTCACACCGCTCGGCCGGCCGGACGGCCGGGACCAGCCCGGCATGCGCGATCAGATTCGGTTCGTCGAACGCGGCGAACACCGTCGCCGGGCTGTGGGAGACTTTCATCTACGAGGTGCCTTGCTGGTTGGGCCTGGTGGAAGCGTCAGAACTCCCATCATCCCAGGTCAGCAGGCACCTCTTCCTGTCTCCCCCTTCAAAGCGCACCCGCCACACGGTGGATCGAGGCTGAACCGCCCCGGGTTCGGTAGAGATCTCAGATTGTGGTTGTGACCTGGGGTTTCGTGGATTCCATGTAGTGGTTGGCCTCGTATTCGACGGGAGGAACGTGGCCTATCTCACCGTGCAGTCTGCGGTGGTTGTACCAGTCGACCCACTCGGCGGTGGCCAATTCCACCTGGGAGAGCGACTTCCAGGGCCGCTGCGGTTTGATCAACTCGGTTTTGTACAGGCCGATCGTCGATTCCATCAGGGCGTTGTCGTAGGCGTCGCCGACCGAGCCGATGGAGGCGGCGATGCCGGCGGCGTCCAGATGCTCGGCGAGCTTGAACGATGTGTATTGCGACCCGGCGTCCGAGTGATGGATCAACTCGCCTGACCGAATTGGGCGTTGGTCGCGGTCGCGTTGCCAGACGGCCATTTCCAGAGCGTCCAGGACGAAGACGGTCTCCTTCACGGTGGCCGCCGACCAGCCGACGATCCGACGGGAGAAGGTGTCCACGACGAAGGCGACGTAGACGATGGCGGACCATGTCTTCACGTGGGTGAAGTCCGCCACCCAGCACCGGTTCGGAGCGACGGCGACGAAGTGGCGGTCGACCAGATCGGGGGCCCGCTCGACCTGCCCGCCGGGGATCGTGGTGATGACGCGCTTGCCGCGGACCGCGCCCTGGATGTTCGAGCTCGCGCATGAGACGTTCGACGGTGCAGCGGGCCACCGCATGCCCCTGCCGGTTCAGCTCGCGCCAGATCTTCCGGGCACCGTAGACGCGGTAGTTGGACGCGTGGATCTCCTGGATCCGCTCCTTGAGCTCCTTATCGCGCACGGAACGGGCGGAGGGGGTTTCGAGGCGTTTCTTGTGGGCGTAGTACGTGGACGGGGCGATCTTGCAGTCGTGCTCGGTGAGGGTCCTGCAGATCGGCTCGACACCGCCGAAGCGGGCCCGGTGCTCGTCGATGAACGCTACGAGCGTGTGTGTGGCCGGTCGAGCTCGGCCGCGAAGAAACTCGCCGCGGCCTTGAGGATCTCGTTGGCCCGCTTGAGCTCGACGTTCTCCTTCTTCAACGCCTTGAGCTGGGCGGACTCCTCCGTCGTCGTCCCCGGACGCGTCCCGGCGTCGATTGCGTGCTGCTTCACCCAGTTGCGCAGTGTCTCGCGGGAGCCGATGCCGAGCTTGTCGGCGACCGCCTGCAGGGCGGCCGTCTCGTTCGGGTGGTCGTCGCGCACCTCGGCGACCATGCGCACCGCACGGCGGCGCAGCTCAAGCGGGTAGCGGGAAGGTCGTGCCATGACTCGATCCTTTCATGAAATCGAGTCTCCATTCGAGCCGGGGCGGTTCACACAGCAGCGCCCCGGACCCGGTCGGGTCCGGGGCGCTGCTGTGTGATCAGGCTTCGACGTGCGACACGATCGTGATCGTCCGCAAGGCGGTCACGTAGTAGATGACGCGGACTCCGTCGACCTCGTCCGCGTAGTCGCGCAGCAGCGTTCCGGATACCTCGGTGCCCAGCTCCGGGTTGACGCTGATGGCGACGATCGCGCGGTCCAGCCGGTGCGTCTCGCTCGCGATGAGTTTCGCCAGCTGGGTGAGCGCGGGCTCCACCATGATGACGCGCGAGCGGCGCGCGCCGTGGTCAGGCGACATAGGGCTGCTCGTCCGCGAGGCGGGCGAGGTGGGTGTCCCGGGCCGTCTTTCACGGCACACCGGACTCGGGCGAGTGGTAGCCGTTGGCGGTGATGTCCTCCAGCACCGAGGCGAGGAGGTCCGTCTTGGCGCGCTCTGTGGCCGCGTACGCGCGGACCGATTAGGCGGCGTGCTCATCGAGGGGCTGGCAGTCGGGCGCGGGGCCGGCTGCTGGCTCATCCGGGGTTTCTGGGCTGTCATCTGGCGTGTGTCACCACGGTATCGCCAGGGTGGGCCAGCCGGACCCCGGTACGGACGAAGCGGACCCCAGCGAGGCATAGGCGGGTCCGACGGTCGTTCCGGGCGTGTCCCGTTCAAAGGGTCTGGCCCCATGCCATGCCTGTGACCTGCGGCGATCAGATCGGTTGAGACACGCAGCCTGGAAAGTCCTTGAGCGCCGGGCTCCCGAGCCCGGAGAGCGTCTGAACGTCGCAGGCGGCCACACAGCGCCGGGGAGGGGCATGTGCATGCGACGGCGAAGGTCGTGCGAACGCTGCGCCGCCCGCACCATCGAGCAGTAGCTACAGGCCCTGAGTCAGGGTCTCGCAGTGCGCGAGGGGGACCAGTGCTTGAAAGAGGTTGCCCTCGGAGGCGTTCTGGACGGCCATGCCCAGCATCATCGCGAGGTCCTGGAGCGGTTCGTCTTCGCCACCGCCATCTTCCTCCAAGCGGGTAAGGAGCACGCGGTTGCTCTGGTCTAGGACGTCGTACCAGAAGTGCCCGAGGGCTTGCGGGTTCACTCCAGTCAGGGATGTGAGCCACAGGTCGGCGTGCGACTGGAGCACCTGTTGGACGGGCCGGTAGTCCAAGACGACTCCGCAGTGCAGGCGGGCACCGTCGTTGGTGACGGTGGCGGTGCCCGGCCATCCGGGCAGGTCCTCGGTGTGCGAGGTGCACAGGCACGCAAGCCAGGCCGGGTCCGTCCCGGCCTGGCCGTCTGGTCCTTGCCGGATTGAGGTCGCTTCGGCGGAGCACTTCAGCACGATGCGCATTGAGGTGAGCTGACGGTTAGCGGACAGCTGCTGGAGGACGGACGGCACGCTGGGCTCCTTTGGCGGCTAGACCTCGATGTAGGCGACGACGACCACGGTTATCTGGGGTTGCGGCGCGTTCTCTGCAGGTCGGGTTGATCTGGCAGCGTGAGGGACGTTAGGCATGTAGCCGGTGTCGGCTGAGCAGGACAGCTGTCATTGGTCGGCTTGGCGGACTCCCGTGCAGGCCAAGACAACGCTGGCATCCTCGGCGAGGAAGAGCATGAAGGCCCAGGTTCTGTCGCGCGTGAAGATGCAGCCGATTCGCAACGGCGCGGTGCCGTACTGGGTGAGGATGTCGACGGTGGTTGACAGGGCGAGTGTCTCGGCGCCCCGTCTCCTTGCGCGCCGGTGGCGAGCAGCGTAGATGCGGGCAAGTTGTTGACCGGGGACGGTGCCGTCCCAGATGACGAAGTCGCCTCCGTCGAGAAGTGCTGCCTTCGCTGGTTCGCAGGCTGTGGTCTGTCCGTTGAACATCTCGGCCAGAGCTGCCCGGTTCATCTGCCCCCTTCCTGCCTTTTGGTGTCGGAGTTGGACTCAGTCGTTGTAGTGGAGCCGCTGGCGGGTCCAGAGAGTGAGGTCGCTACTGGTGGCGACGGCCAGGGTGAGGCCGGAGGGAGAGAATCCGGCGGTGCGAAGTTCTGAGTACTCCGAGTGGAAGACGTGCCACCATGCCTCTCCCGCTGTGCCTTTGTGGGCCCCTCCGTCAGCGGAGAGGATGACGCGGTCGTGGGGCCATTCCGGGCTGACGATGTCCAGGGTCCAGCCGTCGGGGGTGGTGCTGTGGAGGCCGCCGCCGAAGATGCCGGCGATGCGGACCGGGGTGCCTTCGATCGGCCCAAGGCCGGGGCAGGCGAGGTCTGGGTGGGCGTCGGGGGTGCTGGTGTCGGGGTGGGGGTCCCGGTCGCGGGCGATCTTCTCGCCGGTGACGGCGTCGAAGAGTCCGTGTCCGTCGCTGGAGACGACCATGACGAGGTCGTGCCCGCTGTCGGGGTGGACGGCGAAGCCGATGCCGAGCAGGCCGCCGATGGGGGTTCTGCGGTCAAGTACCGGCTGCCATGGCTCCGGGGCCGGCATGACGGGGGCGGTGAGGTAGCGCTCGCGCAGCTTCTGCTGGTACTCCGTGATCAACTGGTCTCCTCGGTGCGATTCACGTCGAGGGTCTCTCGCGCGGCGGCCCACGTCGACTCAAATTCATGCTGGGTGATCTCGGCAGTGCCGTCCGCGTCTTGCCACCCGTGCAGACTGCCCTCCGCGAGGACTCCATACTTCCGCTCGTAGGCGGTCATCGCCGCAAGGTCGGCGTGGTCCCGGGCTTCGATGACCTCCGTCAGGGAAGCCGCAGCCACGGGCCGGCGTTGAGGTCCTTGCAGGTCGACCTGTCGTAGCGCCCATCCGTTGTCGTCGAGTTCGATGTACGACCAGGTGTCGCTCTCGTCGTCGTAGGGCTTTGGAGGAGATACGCGCGGTAGCGCCCGGGGCATGCCCCGGGCGCTACCGCGCGTATCTCCTCCAAAGCCCTGCAAGTCGGAGCAGGGCGACGGCCCGGTGCTCCCTTGCGAAGGAGCCTTCATGGCCAAGGTGGTTGCAGACATCAGCATGTCACTGGACGGGTTCGTGGCCGCGTCGAAGCAGAGCGCCGAGGAACCGATGGGCGAGGGGGGCGAGCGCTTGCACCAGTGGGCGTTCGCCGGTGACGAGCGCGACCGCGAGCTGATGGCCAGGGCGGGCAGCGGCATCGGGGCGGTGGTGGCGGGCCGGCGTACCTGATGACGACTCGGTGCCCTGGTGGAAGGCCGACGGCCCGACTGGACCGGCCCGGCTCCCGGTGTTCGTTGTCTCCCACGGCCGTCCGGCCCAGGTGCCCGACGACGGCGTGTACACGTTCGTGACGGGGGGCGTCGAGGCCGCGGTGCAGGAGGCGAAGGCCGCGGCCGACGGCAAGGACGTGTCCGTGATGGGCGGCGCGGACTGCATCCGGCAGTGCCTCGCGGCAGGCCTGGTGGATGAGATCTCCATCCACCTGGTGCCGGTGCTGTTCGGAAGCGGCCTGCGGCTGTTCGAACACCTGGAGGGCGAGCACATCCAGCTGGAGACCTCCGAGGCACTGCAGACAGGCTCCGCGGTGCACCTACTGTGGCGTGTGCTGGGCCCCGAGTCATCGCCGGCGCGTCCGTAACAGGTTCAGAAGCAGGCCCTTTACGGAGTACGAGGATCCCCGCCTGCCGGCACCAGGCAGAACACGGCCGGACCCACCCGTGGGTCCGGCCTCTACAGGTCGAACTCCAGGTGCTCGACGTCGGTGAACTCCACCGCCAGGCCGCGGGCGCGCCGGCCGCCGTCGCGGAAGTAGACCTCGCCCAGGCCCTCGGCGGCGAGGTCGCGGAGCTGCCGCTCGCCGGCGCCGGTGTCCTGGGCGTGGAAGAGGCGGGCCGTGTACTGGGGGGGTCACTTCAGACGGGCTCCGCCCCCACAACCATGTCCTGACTGACCGTCGACCCGTGTCTGTCCCGCCCTGGCAAGCACCCGGGCCGCAGGGCGGCCGGTCAGGGCCGGTAGCACTTCCCAAGAACCCCGACTTGGATCAGGCCTTTGTTCGGCAGGCTTTCGCCACGAGTTCCTTGGGCAGCGGTGCAGAGCGGAACATGATGGTCCACGTTCCCGACGTGGCCTCGATGAGGTCCTGGTCATCGATCACCCACCCTTTGAGGCGCAACTGCTCGGTGATCTTCAAAATTTCGGCACGGCCAGGTACCGTGCGCGTCCATACCACCCCGTCCGCCTGGCAGAGGGGGAGCTGCTGTGTCACGCGGTCCTCGTCCGCGAGGATGCGCACGCGGTACTCCCCCACATCCCGCGACGCCAGGTGGAGATCGCTCAGGACTTGATCCAGGGTCCTTGAGACCGCCGACGGCGACTTCTCCGAGGCGGCTGGGGACGCCGATGTCGTCGTCCTGCCTGCCTCGCCCGTGCCCGCGCAGCCCGCCAGGAACAGCGCCGCCGCGATCGTGCCCACCACCGTACGTCTCAATGCCCCGCCCCTGCCGTGCCCGTCCGGTGCTGATCACCGAGCCGGAACGCCACAGTGTGCCACGACACTTCCCGCCCCTTTTTCCGCGCGGATGTGCCGTGCCCGGCGCCGGGCGGAACGCGCCGCACAGCGGCGCCCAGGGCACACCGCGCAGCAGCGGGCCGCGCCGGCGGAGCTGGGCACGGAATGGGCGCAGGCGGATCTCATACCGCCGTGAGCAATAGTCAAGACCTGTGGATCGGTTGACTCGCGGCTCAGCGCGAACGCTGCTGCTCGAGGGTGATCCTCGCGGTATTGCGGATCCGCTTGGTGCGCCCGCGCTCAGCGAGGATTTCGAGGGCGTCGGTGCTCGACGCAGCGGCCGCTTTGCGCTGGAGCCAGTCGGATGACTCGAGCAAGGCGTCCTGGTGCCAGAGCCGCCCCAGCGTGATGGCGCGGAGGAGGGACCACTCCCGAAGCCGTCGGGCCAGGAGCGGGTAGCGGATGGTGGCCCGGGTCATCGACTCGGTCCACGGTTCGTAGGCGGGTCCGTGATGGAGGTCGGTGGCCCGGCGGTCCAGGTGCCGCAGGACGGCGGACTGCGCCATCGTCTGGTCCGGATCGGTCAGGACTTCGCTGACCAGGCCGGCCTTGTCGGCGTCGGGCACCTGCTCCAGCCTGCTCAGGTAGGCCGCGAAGCGGAGGTGCTCGGCGGGCTCCTCCCGCGGGGTGTTGTGGTGGTTCACGCGGCCTGCTCCTGCCGCTCGACCAGGATGCCGTTCTCGAACCTGGCGCCGGCGCGGACCAGTGCGACCAGGTGGGCCCCGGTGATCGCCCGCCAGCGGGTTTGAGCGGACTCGACGAGCTTGAACACCATGGCCAGGGCGGCGGCCGCACTGCCGGCGCCGCGGGTGACCTTGGTGCGGAGTTTCACCGTGCTGAAGGTCGACTCGATCGGGTTGGTGGTGCGCAGATGGACCCAGTGCTCGGCCGGGAAGTCGTAGAAGGCGAGGAGTTCGTCGACGTCATCGGTGACCTTCTTGGCGGCCTTGGGCCATTTCACGCCGTAGGTGCGCTCGAAATCCTTGATCGCCTTCAGGGCGTGGTCGCGGTCCTCGGCGTTGTAGATCTCCTGCAGTGCCTTCTTCGCGCCGGGCTGGGCCGACTTCGGCAGGGCGTTGGTCACGTTGCGGGTTTTGTGAACCCAGCACCTTTGGTGCCTGGCCTGCGGAAACACCTCGGCCAGGGCCCGCCACAGGCCCAGCGCGCCGTCGCCGACGACCAGCTCGGGATCGCGCATGCCGCGCCGGCGGCAGTCCCGCAGCAGGTCGGCCCAGGACTCGGTCGACTCCCGCAGCCCCTCGGCGAGCGCGATGAGTTCCTTGGTGCCGTCCAGTCGCACGCCCATGAGGACCAGGACGCAGGAACGGGCCTGGCCGAGGCGGACCTTGGGGTGGACGCCGTCGGCCCACACGTACACGTAGTCGGATGCGGCCAGGTCCCGGTTCTGGAAGGCGGCGTGGTCGTCCTGCCACTGTTTCGTCAGCCGGGTCACGGTCGCCGGGGAGAGCCCGGCGGCCGAGCCGAGGAACTGCTCCAGCGCGGGCACGAAGTCGCCGCCGGACAGCCCGTGCAGATAGAGCAGCGGGAGGACCTCACTGATCTTCGGGGACTTCCGGCACCAGGGCGGCAGGATCTTCGACGAGAAGCGCTGCCGTTCACCACTCGCCTCATCGACGCGGCGGTCGTTCACCCGCGGCGCACGGACCTCAACCGGCCCGGCCGCTGTCGTCACGGTGCGGGGCCGGTGGTGCCCGTTGCGCACGACCAGACGCCGCCCGCGTTCGTCCCGCTCGGTCGCCAACTCGGCTATGTACTGGTCGACTTCCGCTTCCAGCGCGGCGGCGAGCATCCTGCGGGCTCCTTCCCGCACGATCTCGTCGATCAGGGAGCCGTTCGGGGTACCGCCATCTGCATTGACTACGCTGAGCACGGGCGTGCCTTCCCGGCCGACGTTCGCTGCGTCGGCCTACTCGGTGACCTTCAATCGATCACTCGGGAAGGTACGCCCTCCGCGTTCCGCGAGGCATCCCTCCCGAGTCCGATCCACAGGTCTTGAGCATTGCTCCTACCGCCGTTCCAGAAAACTGGAACCGCGATACCGCACCCGCACGACAACAGGGACGCAGCCGTCACCGCCCGCACCCCAACCACCGTGCGGACGCGGTCTCTTACGCTTGGCTGACAAACCAGAGGCCCGGATCGGACACTGATGACCTGCGTCCGATGCCAGAAGCTGCGGGCGGATGTGCGGCCGGCCCGGGAACGAGGCAGGCGAAGTGACGGGGGTGCGGGAATGGCGGGGTCGGGTCATCGGGGACTGTCGCGGGGTGCGCTGATCCGGCAGCGGGCGAAGGCGCGGTTCGTGGGCCGGCGGGCGCAGTTGGCGCTGTTCACGGAGAACCTGGCGAAGGACCCGCACTCCGCGGAGGATCCGGCGGAGTTTTTGTTTCATGTGCGGGGTGTGGGTGGGGTGGGCAAGTCCACGCTGCTGCGGCAGTGGCAGGAGGCGGCCCGGCGGGCGGATGCGGTGACGGCGGTGGTGGACGAGAACGACGTCCACGGGGTGCAGCAGGCCCTGGTCGAGCTGGCGAGGCAGCTGGCGGAGCAGGACGGCCCGTGCAAGGAGTTCGACAAGGCGGTCGAGCAGTTCCGGCGGGAGCAGGCGGCGCAGCGGGAGCCGATGCCGGTGGAGGGCGAGGCGTCGGTGTCGAGCCGGGTGGTGACGCAGGCCGCGTTGGGGGCGGCGTCGCTGCTTCCGGGGGCCGGGGTCATCACGGCGATGGCGGATCCGGATGCCGCGGCCCAGGGGCTGGACCGGCTGCGGTCGGCCTCCCAGGCGCGGGCCCGGCGGCGCGGGGCCGGAGGTGATGAGGCGGGGGTGAGCCGGGCTTTCGTCGCCGAGCTGGAGCGGTTGTGCCGTCGCCATCAATGGGTGGTGCTGTTCTTCGACACGTGGGAGCAGACGGCCCGGTACCTGGACGGGTGGCTGCTGCGGCTGCTGGAGGAAGCGTTCGGTGCGGTGCCGGCGAACGTCATGGTGGTGCTGGCCGGCCGGGACGAACTCGCGGAACGGGAGTGGGCGCCGCTGCGGGCGCAGGTCGCGGACGTGCCGTTGGAGGTCTTCACCGAGGCCGAGACGCGGGCGCTGCTGACCGCGCGGGGCGTGACCGACCCGGGTGTGGTGGAGGCGGTGCTGCGGCTGTCGATGGGGCTGCCGCTGCTGGTGGAGCTGCTCGCCCTGGCCCGCCCCCACACGGTGGAGGAGGTGGACGCGGGCGGCGACCTCGCGGACGTGGCGGTGGAGCGGTTCGTGCAGTGGATCACGGATCCTGAGCAGCGTGAGGCGGTGCGGGCGGGTGCGCTGCCGCTGCAGCTGAACGAGGACGTGTTCGCCGCCGCGGCCCGGCCGCAGGCCGAGGGATTGTGGGAGTGGCTGTGCGGGCAGCCGTTCGTCGGCGGCCGCGGCGGCTTCAAGCACTACCACGCGGTGGTGCGCGCCAGCCTGGTCCGTCAGCAGCGCACCCACTCCCCCCAGGGCTGGGCCTCGGCGCAGCTGCGGTTGGCCGACACGCATGCCGCCTGGCGTGCCGCGGCCGAGGAACAGCTTCCCGAGGCGAAGCGGTGGGAAGATTCTGCATGGCGCCGGCACCGGCTGGAGGAGACGTACCACCGGCTGTGCGCGCATCCGACAACGCAGCTGACGCCCGCCCTGGAACACGTGGTGCATGCCGCGGGCCAGGACACCACGGTACTGCGGCAGTGGGTCGAGACCCTGGAACAAGCCGCCCAGGACACCGCGGACGCCGCCCTGCTCGCCTGGTCCATACGCCTGCGGGAGGCTCTCGCCGGCGACGAGCCCGCCCTTGCCTGCCTCGCCGGTCTGCTTACCCACGGCCCACTCGGCACGGCGGCCAGAAGCTGGGCCCATGTCTACCGCGGCCGGCGCCTCTACCTCTCCGAGCGGGACGAGGAGGCCCTCATCGAGTTCGACCACGCCCTCGCGCACGACGCCCGCAACGCCCATGCCTGGGCCCGTCGCGGGGAAACCCACCGCTGGCTCGGCCACCACGAGCAGGCCATCGCCGACCTCACCACCGCACTCGCACTCGACCCCACCCACGCCTGGGCCCTCGCCCAACGGGGAGAAACACACCACCAGGCCGGCCGGTACGACCAGGCCGTCACCGACCTCACCACCGCACTCGCACTCGACCCCACCCACGCCTGGGCCCTCGGCTCCCGCGGCCAGGCACACCGCCAGGCCGGCCACTACGAGCAGGCCGTCGCCGACCTCACCGCCGCACTCGAACTCGACCCCACCTACGCCTGGGCCCTCGCCGAGCGGGGAGAAGCACACCGCCAGGCCGGCCACCACGAGCAGGCCGTCACCGACTTCACCGCCGCACTCGAACTCGACCCCACACTCACCTGGGCCCTCGGCTCTCGCGGCCGAGCACACGAGCAGGCCGGCCGATACGAGCAGGCCGTCGCCGACCTCACCGCCGCACTCGAACTCGACCCCACACTCACCTGGGCCCTCGGCTCTCGCGGCCGAGCACACGAGCAGGCCGGCCGATACGAGCAGGCCGTCGCCGACCTCACCGCCGCACTCGCACTCGACCCCACCGACGCCTGGGCCCTTATCTCTCGCGGCCGAGCACACGAGCAGGCCGGCCGATACGAGCAGGCCGTCGCCGACCTCACCGCCGCACTCGCACTCGACCCCACCCACGCCTGGGCCCTTATCTCTCGCGGCCGAGCACACCGACAAGCCGGCCACCACGAGCAGGCCGTCGCCGACCTCACCGCCGCACTCGCACTCGACCCCACCCACGCCTGGGCCCTCGCCTCCCGGGGAGAAACACACCGGCAGGCGGGCCGGTACGAGCAGGCCGTCACCGACTTCACCGCCGCACTCGAACTCGACCCCACCCACGCCTGGGCCCTCGGCTCCCGCGGCCAGGCACACCAGCAGGCCGGCCACTACGAGCAGGCCGTCACCGACCTCACCGCCGCACTCGCACTCGACCCCACCCACGCCTGGGCCCTTATCTCTCGCGGCCGAGCACACCGACAAGCCGGCCACCACGAGCAGGCCGTCGCCGACCTCACCGCCGCACTCGCACTCGACCCCACCCACGCCTGGGCCCTCGCCTCCCGGGGAGAAACACACCGGCAGGCGGGCCGGTACGAGCAGGCCGTCACCGACTTCACCGCCGCACTCGAACTCGACCCCACCCACGCCTGGGCCCTCGCCTCCCGCGGCCAGGCACACCAGCAGGCCGGCCACTACGAGCAGGCCGTCACCGACCTCACCGCCGCACTCGACCTCGAACCCACCTACGCCTGGGCCCTCACCGAACGCGGCCAGGCACACCGACAAGTCGGCCACTACGAGAAGGCGCGTGAAGACCTGGAGCGGGCCGTTGAAGCAGACCCCGACAATCTCTACATCACGTTCGAGAAGCTCATGCTCGACACCGTGGAGGGGGGACTCGAGGCATGTACGGAGCAGTGGAGTCGGCTGCTCGCGTCCCCGGTGAGCCCGCCAGACGAAGCTGCCACCAGGCTCTTGGGCCTTTTCCGGGTCCTGCTCCTCGAACCGGAAAGCGGTGTGGCGGAGGCGACCGAGGAGTTCCTCTCCGCGAATCCGGATCACGAGGAGATTACCGATGCGCTGGCCTATCTGGCAGAGCTGGCTGCCGTGGGAGATGGGGTGGCCGATCGCGCGCGGCAGTGCCGCCGGCTGATCGTGGAACGTGCCCCGGAGTGAGCCGGTTGCCGGCGTACCGGTCAAGGTCACGCGTGTTCAGGCGCGTGCCAGGCCTATGGGGGTGCTTCACCTGTAGACGCACTGGCCGGAGGGGCGGTGCGATATCTCGGCCTCGTGTCAGTGAACCACCATGGGATATACCGCGTCGTGACAGCGAGCCCCACTGCCCGTGTCGCCCTCATGTCAGCAGCGGGCAGGCACTCGCCCCCACCGTGACCAGTGAAAAGATGGCGGAAGCAGCCGCCGGCGACTGCCGACCACTCTATTGACGCGAACCCGACACATCGCACCAGGATGGTCACGACGCGGTCGGTGAAGACCAGCTCCTACTCGGGCCGGCGCC
Source organism: Streptomyces sp. GD-15H (assembly GCF_045291515.1). NCBI lineage: Bacteria > Bacillati > Actinomycetota > Actinomycetes > Kitasatosporales > Streptomycetaceae > Streptomyces > Streptomyces sp. GD-15H. The sequence goes on along the minus strand of NZ_CP149447.1, from coordinate 8,468,733 downwards.
CGCCGCCCTCAAGCGCTCGTGGTCACGTCGTCGGTGCAGCTCCGTTTCGCGCGGAGCGCGCCACGGCTCAGTCAACTCCTCGGTCAAATCGCCGAGGTGTTGTCGTGAGATGCCGGTGGAGGCGGGATGGGGCAAGGTCGGGCGGGCCCACTTCTTGGTCACACGTGAAGAACCCGCGCGGCCGTCCTCATGTCACGGCCGTCCCACGATCAGCTATCACCGGCTGAGTCGCACGTGCCGGATGCGGTCACGCCTGGCCCGAAGCAGCGGCCGGCGTGACACCGAGCGCGTCGGCGAGCAGGGCGCGGGACTTCGCACGGGCGTCGGGGTCGGGGATGATGTCCTGCACCATGATCTCCTGGGCGCCTGTGGCGGCGGCCATCAGCTGGAGTTGCTCGCGCACCGTGTCGGGGCTGCCCGCCAGCTGGCGCGGCCAGTGGCCGCCGTGGATGACCGTCGGCGCGTCCTTCTCCGCCTTGCTCAGTTCCCGTTCGGCCTCGGCCACGGTCGGGACGGTCGCGGACGACCCCATACGTCCGAGGCGGGCGTAGAGGGCACGTGTGGGCCAGACGAGGCGCCGGGCCTCGGCGTCGGTGTCCGCGACGACGACGTTGACGGCGAGCATCGCGCGGTGGTCGGTACTCCCGAACGCGGTGGGGGTGAAGGCGTGACGATGCCCCAGCAGAGCCTGCTCGGCCCGTGCGGGGTTGATGAAGGCGGCGAACGCATAGCCCAGGCCGAGCCGTCCGGCCAGGTGCGCGCTGCTGCCGGAGGAGCCCAGGAGCCACACGTCGGGCCGGGTGGACACGCCCGCCGTGAGGTCGATCTGCGCGAAGGGGTGGTCTTCGGGGAAGGCGCCGTGCAGGTAGGCCAGGATCTCCTGGACCTGCCCGTCGAAGTCGTCCACGGGCCGTGCGGTGCGGTCCCGGCGCAGCGCCAGGTCGATCACGGGTCCGGTGGTGGCGCGTCCGAGTCCGAGGTCGATCCTGCCGGGGCTGAGGGCTTCGAGTTGCAGGAAGGTCTCGGCGACCTTGAAGGGGCTGTAGTGGTTCAGCAGCACTGCGCCCGAGCCGACGCGTATCCGGCTCGTCTCACGCGCAGCCAGGGCGATGAGCAGCTCCGGTGCGTGAGAGGCGAATCCGGGGGTGCCGTGGTGTTCGGTGTACCAGATGCGGTGGTAGCCGAGCTCCTCGGCCTGGCGGGCTGCGTCGAGGGCCGACTGAAGAGCGGTGGTCTTGTCCGTGCCGGGGGTGACCGTGCCGAGTTCGACGAGGGAGAGCTTCATGCCTGGGGCTCCTTGGCGCTGCGTAGGGCCGGGTGGTTCGCGGCCAGCCCGTTCTGGTGGGGGGTGCCCAGGTGGTCGCGCAGGGTGGTGCCTTCGTACTCGGTGCGGAACACGCCGCGCTTCTGCAGGATCGGCACCACGTGGTCGACGAAGTCCGCCACGCCGTCGGCGGCGTCGGGGGAGATGGTGAAGCCGTTGCCGATGCCGGCCTCGAACCAGTGCTGCAGCATGTCGGCGACCTGCTCGGGGGTGCCCAGGGCCACCGGGTGGTACTGAATGGGCCCGTGGGCGATGACGTCGCGCACCGTCCAGCCCTCCTTCGCCAGGCGCAGGGCCAGCGGCGCGCGGGGATCGCCGGGGTGGGCGCGGGCGTCGCGCAGCAGTTCCTCGTGGACCGGCTTGTCCAGGTCGTCCATGCTCAGCGGGACGCCGATCTGGGTGCCGAGGTAGGCCACCTTGGACGGCAGGTCGCCGAGTTCGTCCAGCTCCCGGCGCCGTTGGAGCGCCTCGCGCTCGGTGGAGGCGACCGAGGTGACGATGCCGTTGAAGACCGTCATGTGGTCCGGGTTCCGGCCGTACGCCTCGGCGGCTCGCCGGACCGCCTGCCAGTGGGCGGTGGCGGAGGAGAGGTCGAAGGGGTTGTTGTAGACGGCGTTCGCGTAGGCACCGGCGAGGGCCAGGCCGTTGGGCCCGCCGCCGGCCTGGAAGACGACGGGCTGTCCCTGGGGGACGGTGGCAGACCCAACGGGCCGCGCGAGAACATGCGCCGTCCGCGCGCCATCACCGGTCGGATCCGTTCGGCGTCGGCGAAGCGCCCGTTCTGGGTGTCCAGCAGCAGCGCGTCCTCGGGCCAGCTGCCCCACAGCGCCATCACGGAGGCGATGAACTCCTCGGCGTGCGCGTAGCGTTCGGCCCGGTCGGGGATCTCGGCGCCGAAGTTCAGTGCGGCGGCGGGGTGGGAGGTGGTGACGGCGTTCCAGCCGATCCGGCCGCCGCTGACCAGGTCCAGGGCGCGGAACTGGCGGGCGACGGTGTAGGCGTGGTTGAACGTCGTGGACGCGGTGGCGACCAGCCCGATGCGCTCGGTCTCCCGGGCGAGGGCGGTCAGCACGACGACCGGGTCGAGGGCCGCCTGCGGTGAACTCGTCGCCAGGTCCACCGTGACGGCTGGGGTGTCGGCGAAGAAGATCGCGTCGAGCTTGCCCCGTTCGGCGGTCCGGGCCGCCCGGACGAGGGCGTCGACGTCGATGAAGGCGTTCGCTTGGTCCCCGGGCCAGCGCCAGGCGCCCTGTTCGATGCCCGTACCGCCGATGAGCTGGACGGTCAGGTGCATCTGTGGTTTGTGCATGTCGAATCCCTAGCGATGTGGGATGCCGTCGCCCCGCACTCATAAGCGGAGGTAGCATCCACTTCCGCTCGGGACGATACGGAGGTAGCCTCCGGTACGTCAAGGCTCAGAGTCACGGCCGTACAGGAGGGCCACCATGGCGAGCGGGCAGTCAGGGGAGCGCAGGCCGCGCAGCGACACACTGCGCAATCGCGCCAAGATCCTCGACGTGGCGCTCCGCCACTTCTCCGAGCACGGCATCGGCACCTCACTGGAGGCGATCGCCAAGGACGCCGGCGTCGGCCCCGCCACGCTCTACCGCCACTTCCCCCAACGCGAAGCCCTGCTCGCCGCCGCCCTGCACGTCCGCGGGGAGGAACTGCTCGCCCGCCGCGCCGAGATCGAACGGATCGCGGACCCGGACGAGGCACTGCGGCAGTGGATGCGGGTCCTCGAGGACTACCTGAGCCTCTTCAGCGGGCTGCCCGACCCGGTGATCAGCGCCCTCGAGGAGGGTGACTCCCCGCTCGCCGTGTCCTGCCAGAACCTGATCGCCATCACCGACGAGCTGCTCCGGCCTGCGCAGCGCGACGGTACCGCACGGGCCTCGGTCCAGGCCGACACCCTGTTCCTCTCCGCACTGTCCCTGGCGTGGGTCAGGAGTGCGGGAACTGCGGACAGCGCCTCGCTGGAGGCCTTGCGGGCGATGACGGAGACCGGCTACGCGAGCGGAGCCGACCGTCGGCCGTAGCCGAGCCACACCCGGCCAAGACCGTCGGCGAGCTACCGGCCGGCCAAGCCGAACAACTCACCCAGATCGCGGCATGACGGCCCCAGCTCGCCGACTCCTGACTCCGCTGCCGCATGGAACGACGACTGTAAGGATTCCACTTTGAAGGTCATTGGCGTCACTGAGTTCGGAGGGCCGGAGGTCCTTGGCATTCACGAGGTTCCGGAGCCGCACGCGGGTCCTGGAGAGGTCCGCATCAGCGTGCGGGCGTTCGCTGTCAGTCCCACCGATACGCTCGTGCGTACAGGGCAGCCGGACACCAGCGGCGTCGAGCCGCCCTACGTGCCCGGCATGGATGCGGCCGGCCTGATCGACGAGGTCGGTGAAGGGGTCGAGGGCTGGTCGGTCGGCGATGAGGTCATGGCAATGGCAATTCCGCTGGCTGGCCATGGCGGTGCCTATGTGCAGAAGCTTGTCGCTCCCGTCGGATCGTTCACCCGCATCCCTGCGAACACGTCACTCGAAGAGGCTTCGACGATCCCGATGAACGGGCTCACCGCGACGCAGATGCTGGAGAAGGTCACCCTGGCACCGGGACAGGTGCTCGCGGTGTCCGGCGCTGCGGGCCTGCTCGGCAACTATCTCGTACAGCTCGGCAAGGCGGCCGGACTCACGGTGATCGCTGACGCTGCGGACAAGGACCGCGCCCTGGTCGAGTCCCTCGGCGCAGACCACGTCGTCGAGCGGGGGCCGGGGTTCGCCGACGCGGTCCGCGCCATCGTCCCAGGGGGCGTGGATGCGCTTACGGACGCGTCCGTACAGCGGGAGGAGGCGCTGCCGGCCGTCCGTGACGGCGGGGTCTCAATCGACGTGAGGCTCTGGAAAGGGACCGGTGAGCGCGGCATCCGCTTCGAGCAGGCCGTGGTGGCGGATGAGTATCACTCCTTCGGCAAGCTCGACGCGCTGCGCCAGCGAGTGGAAAACAGGCTCCTCACCCCCCGTGTGGCGGAGGTGCTGCCGGCTGCGGAGGCATCGCAGGCGCACCGGCGCCTCGAGGCCGGGGGCGTGCGCGGCCGCTTCGTACTGGTCTGGTGACCGAGGCCGTCGGCTGAAAGGGTTCGACCTCGTCGAATTCTGAGTTAACCCGGCTCGCTCACCTGGAGATCGGTTTCGCTTCAGAAGGGGTCAGATCCAGAGCAGGAGCGCGGCGATGGCGACGGTGGCCTGGTAAAACTCGTGAGGGGGCACCGGCCAAAGGCCGGTGCCTTTGCCCCGCAGGGGCGGGCCGCGGGCGCGCAGCGCCCTTCAAGGCGGCCCGGCGCGAAGCGCCCCGCCCGGCCAGGGCGGGCTGGGAACGCCCGCGGCCGCAGGCCGCTCTGGGGGCACCCCAGCCCGCAGGGCTGTCCATTACCGTGCCGGCTGCCCGCCACTGGGTCGGGGGCGGGCAGCCGGCGGGGATTGAGGATGGTACTTCCCCCCGAGTGGTGGACACCTGACCGCAGGCCCCGGCCGGGGTCGGCAGAAGGTAATCGATTATGGTGATGAAGGTATATTCGCCCGAGTTCAAGGCGGATGCGGTCGCGCTGTACCTGTCGGACCCGGACCACACCTACGAGGGGGTCGGGAAGGACCTCGGCGTCAGCCGCGAGACGCTGCGCAACTGGGTGCGCGCCCACCGCGCCCGCAGTGGCGAGGACCCGGCGACGACGAGTACGAGCACGAAGGACGGCAAGACCGTGGCGAAGGCGGCCACACGCGAGGAGCTGGAGGCGGAACTGGCCTCGCTGCGCGCGGAGTTGAAGCAGGTGCGCAAGGAGAACCAGAAGCTCGCCACCGAGCGTGACATCCTGCGCAAGGCCACGAAGTTTTTCGCCTCGGAGATGACCTGGTAGGGAGCCGTAATTTAACTACTGCCGGATTCGGGTCAATATCTCGGTTCTGTGTGCTAGTTGAGCTGCTGTGGCGATTCCGGATGAAGTCCTGGCGGTACTGGATGCGAAGTTCGCGGCGGTGCTGCCGCATCTGGACGAGCGGCAGCGCCGTCTGTATCTGGCTTCCGAGGCCGAGGCTCTGGGGCATGGAGGGATCGCGGCCGTGGCCAGGCTGGCGGAGGTCTCGGAGTCGACCGTCGCACGAGGGCGTGAGGAACTCGCGGGCGGAACAGAGGCGTTGGGGCGGGTGCGCAGACCCGGCGGCGGGCGCAAGTCTGCCGTCGAGCGCGATCCCGGTCTGGTGGCGGCTCTCGAGTTGTTGATCGAGCCGTGTGAGGTGGGTGATCCGGTGTCCCCGCTGCGCTGGACCACTGCCTCGCTGCGGGACTTGTCCCGGGAGTTGACCGATGCCGGTCATCCGGTCAGCGCCCCAGTGGTCGGCAGCCTACTGCGTGCGATGGGCTTCAGCCTGCAGGGCATGGCCAAGACTCAAGCCGGCAGTCAGGTGCCCGACCGAGACGCCCAGTTCCGTCACATCAACACCGCCGCCGAACGCTTCCTGGCGGGGGGCCTGCCGGTGGTGAGCGTGGACACGAAACAGAAGGAACCGATCGGCGACTTCGCCCGGCCCGGCCGCACCTACCGCCCCAAAGGCCAGCCGATCACCGCCCCGGACCACGACTTCATCGGCCCCGACACCCCGGTCGCCATTCCGTACGGCATCTACGACCTGGGGCGCGACAGCGGCTGGGTAAACGTGGGCACCGACCGAAACACCGCCGCCTTCGCGGTGGAGTCCCTGCGCCGCTGGTGGAAGGTCCAAGGGCGCCTCGACCACCCCAGCGTGGACCGCTTGCTGGTCACCGCCGATTCCGGAGGGGCCAACTCGGCCGACTCCCGCCTGTTCAAGATGGGCCTGGCCGACTTCGCAGACGAGTGCGGACTGCGCATCACCGTCATGCACTTCCCGCCAGGTACTTCAAAATGGAACAAAGTGGAACACCGGCTGTTCTCCCGGATCACCCACAGCCTGCGCGGGCAGCCTCTGACCAGCTACGAAGTGCTGCTGGAGACCATCTCAGCCACCCGCACCAGCACCGGACTGACCGTTCATGCCGCACTGGACGAGAATGCGTACCCCACCGGCCGCGTGCTCACCCGAGCTGAACGCAAGAGCGCCGAGCGGCGGGTCAAACGGGACGAGTTCCACGGCGAGTGGAACTACACCATCGCCCCGCAGGACCCCGACCAGCAGCTTCCGGCAGATTCACACGACGAGTCGGGACCTCCGGTCCCGGCCGAGGCCACCTTCCTCCTCACCCACCCCGCACTCACGGGCATGCCCCGAGAACAGTTCGAACAGCTCGTGCTCCAGCTCGAACCATGCCAACAGGTCCTGACCGAAGTCGAGCGCCAGAGCGCAGGCAGGGACGGCCGCGGCCGCAACCCCGGCTTCGGCACCCTCGATCACCGCCACCGCGTCCTGGTCGCCGTGCTTCGCAGCCGCAACACCGTCACCTTGACCCTCGCGGCCGAGCTGATGGGCCGCAAGCGCAACGTGCTGAGTTACCACGCCGGGAGGTCCAAGCCGATGCTGGCCTTCGCCGGGCCCGAACTTGCCAGAGTCCTCGTCTTCCGCCGGGCCCGCCCTCCCCGCACGCTCGAAGCCTTGAAGCGCGTGATCGAGCACCACGACAACGAGATCAACTCCGGCAGTAGTTAAATTACGGCTCCTAGGCCGCTTCCGGTTCATCGAGGACCACCGCGGCGCCTTCGGCGTCAAGCGGCTGTGCGAAGTCCTGGAGGTCGCCCGCTCCAGCTTCCACAAGTGGCTCGCCTCCCGTCCGGCCCGCGAGCAGCGGGAACGCGAGGACGCGGAGCCGGCGAAGAAGATCCGCGCCATCCATGCCGAGTCCGGCGGCGCCTACGGCGCCCCCAGGATCACCGCCGAGCTGCGCGCGGCACACGGTATGGAGATCAACGAGAAGAGGGTCGCGCGAGTGATGCGCACGTTCGGCATCGCCGGCTACCGCAGGCGCAGGAAGGCCGTCACCACGGTCCCCGCCCCGGATGCCTCACCGGTGCCGGACCTGTTCAAGCGGGACTTCACCGCCGATGCGCCGAACGTGAAGTCCATGGGCGACATCACGTACCTGCCGGTGGGCGACGGGGAGTTCCTGTATCTGGCGACCGTGATCGACTGCTTCAGCCGCCGGGTGGTCGGCTGGTCCATCGCCGACCACATGCGCACCGAGCTCGTCGCCGACGCGCTCAAGGCCGCAGCCGCCCTGCGGGGCAGCCTCGACGGCGCGATCTTCCACACCGATCACGGTGCCCAGTACACCGCAGCCGAATTCGCCGCACTATGCGGCGAGTTGGGCGTAACGCGGTCGATGGGCGCGGTCGGCACCTCGGCAGACAACGCGGCCTGCGAGTCCTTCCACGCCTCCCTGAAGCGGGAGGTCCTGCAGGACCGGCGCCGTTGGGACAGCGCCGAAGAGTGCCGCCGCGAGGTGTTCGCGTGGCTGGTGAGATACAACTCACGCCGCAGACACTCGACCAACGGCCAGATGAGCCCTGTGGCCTACGAACAGTCACATAGCATGGCTCTTGCCGCGTAAGCACACGAAACGTGTCCACTTTTCGGGGTGAAGGCCCCCCAGACCCCGCTGTCTCTCACCCCACTGTCCCGAAACCGAGAGATCGCAATTCGAAGCTCAGCACTTCGGGTGGTGACCCTCCGATTGGAGAAGAACAACCGGGACGTAGTTGCCGTCGGAGAGCTGCACCCACTTGTTGTTGCTGATCCCGTCGGCGTATTCGTGTCCTCCGTACAGCCAGCACACCCCCTGCAGCCACTGGCCCGGCCTGACAGGGTACGCAATGTTGTGGTCGCTGGACGGGCCCTGCCGCACATAGCCCGGGATGCGGACGATCACTGAGCTTGCGGCCTGGGCGGACACCGAGTCCCGGTTCGCTGACCCCGGCGTCTCCGTTACGGCGGCGGCGGTGGTGGCGCTCAGAACTCCCGTCAGGGCGGCACCAGCCGCAGTCAGTGCCAGTGTGCGCTTGAAGGTGTTACGCATGCCTCTCCTGTGCGTTCATGGCTCATGCGCTGATGACCGCGTGAGCTCTCCTTCTTCAGAAGCCGACCGGTCCGGGCTCGTTCCTTCGGCCCTGCCACCGAACCCCGGCTGGCTCCTGTCAGTCTGTGACGGCCGGGCCCACCGGATGAAGTCCTTTCGGCGTGGACCGAAAGCACCCGATGCCGCCGCCCTGGCCGGAGTAGGCGCCTGGCCGTCCGCTGGGAACGCCGCCTCGGCCTGCACGACGCCCTCGTCTCTTGAAAACCACCCGGCGCTCCTCACCAAAGAGGGCCCGGGCCCGCCGGACGCTCCGGCAGGCCGGGCCCTCTCCGGCGCCACGGCGTTCAATGCCCGGTACCGGATCCCCAGCGGGTCAGCTGTGGTCAGCAGTAGTTGCTGACGCCGCCGGTCTCGTTGCCCTTGAGCAGGCCGCCCCAGATCCATGCGCTGTTGGAGAGCTTGACCCACTTGTTGTGGTAGATGCCGTTGGCGTTGACCCAACCGCCGTACTGCCAGCAAAGGCCGTACGCGTCGTATCCCTTGCTCACGGTGTAGTTGATCCCGTAGCTCGTGGACGGCCCGTACCTGACGTTCCCGTGGATCCACGTCTCCACCCAGGCGCTTTGGATGCCCACGCTCTGGGTCTGCGGCGCGGCGGCCGGTCCGGAGTCCGCGGCGACGGCGGACGCCGGGGTGGCCGCCGCCCCCACAAGGCCGGCGAACGCGGCGGCCGTGGCCAGGGCCCCGAGGATGCGCTTATGCACGATTCTTCTCCCTTGTCGAACCAGAAACGCCGTCAGTCTGCGGCGACCGGACCGGCTGGGTGAAGTCCTTTCGGCCTGGGCCGAAACCTCGGGCGAGACGGCATGGCCACGAGGTACGGCGCTACGGACCCACCACCGCGTCTGCCGGGAGGGCCCAGGCAAGCGCCGCGGGCGGACGTGCGCCCCCTCGGCTCCATGCCGGCGACCACCTGCGCGTGGTGCGGTGCGGGGCGCCGGTTTGAAAACCCCGGCCGGCTCGAAGAGGCTGAGCCCGCTCGTGCCGGTGACCAGGAGGGGGAGCGGGCGTGGCGCTTCGGATCCACTTCACACTCGAGGACCTGGGCAGAACCCGGGTGGCACCCGCCATCCGTCCGCTGCAGGAGTTGAGCATCGCCCTGCGGGTCTGGCGGAACACGACCCCGCCCCCGCGCCTGGCGGCGTGGCGGCGGGAGACCGCCGCGCGGCTGCCGGCCGCGGCGCGGCCGGCGTTCGAGCTGACACCGTCCCACGGCTGGGTGCCCGACTTTTTGGCCCCGACCGCGGCAGGGGAGCCGGAAGAGCTGCTGGAGCAGGTCCGTGCCACCCCCCGCCGCCGGCTGCGCGGCGAGCTGGCGGACCTCGCCGCGCGGCAGCCCGGGCCGCGGTGGGCCCGGCTGCTCGGCGAGGACCCCGCCGTGCTGCACCGGCTCGTGGACGGCCTGACCGCGGCCCACGGCGTCCTGCTGGCCCCGTACCGGTCCCAGATGGAGTCCCGGCTGAAGGCCGACAGCACCCTGCGCGCCGGACACTTCCTGCACGGCGGGGTGGATCGGGTGCTGGCACGGCTGCATCCGCGGCGGATCCGCTGGGAATCCCCCGTGCTGTCGGTGACCATGGCCTCGGGCATCGACGCCGACCTGCACCTGGCCGGGCAGGGCCTGCTCCTGGTGCCCTCCGTCTTCGGCACAAACGCCCCCGTGATCGTCCCGGACGCCCGGCCGCAGCCGATGCTCTTCTATCCCGCCTCGTCCGATGCCCCTCTGCCCGACCTCGTCCGGCCGCGCACGGGCCCGCCCGCGACGCTGGCGCAGCTGCTGGGCCGGACCCGGGCCGCCATCCTGCTCACCGTCGCGGACCGGGCCGGCTGCACCACAACGGAGTTGTCGACCACGGCGGGGGTCTCGGTGTCCACCGCCAGCGAGCACGCGACGGTCCTGCGGCAGGCGGGCCTCATCACCACCACACGCCACCACAGGGCGGTCCTCCACACCATGACACCCGCCGGCCGCGCCCTGCTCAACACGACCTGACGGACGGGCTCAACGGCGGGCGCGGCCGTTGCCCGCCTCCCTGCACGTCCCGTGCTGTCCCCAGCGCCCGGCGCCTCCCCGCCCGTGCGGGGATGGTCCCGGGTTGATCGCCCACACCTCGCCGTCGGCGTAGTGCTCCCCGCGCCCGCGGGGATGGTCCTCAACGAGGTACTGAACAACACGAACACCGAGCCGTGATACCGATCGGCAACACAACGACCTGGCGATTCGTCAAAAACATCAGCGCGAAACCGGCAACCACCGTCAGCGGCACGACACCGGCCGTCATCGATCCCGACCAGGGCCAACACCACCTCGGATCGCTGACACATCAACACCGAAGCAATACAGACAAACTGCCGCAGATCATCATTTCGGCCGCCGCCCGTGCATCGGGCGACGACATGCCAGGGGCGGGGTTCGATGCGCCTGCAGGCGCATCGAACCCCGCCCCTGGTGGTATGGGCGCACCCCGTCCGGTCACCTACTGTCGTCTCGGCCGCGATTGCTCATACGCGACGTCGTTGTCGGACATGAGCCATGCGGACGGTGCGTGCGGCTGATCAGCGGACCGGCGGTTTCGGCCCCTCGCCGTCAGCGGCGATTGTTCCCGCGGTCGTGGTCGCGGTCGTGCCGGTCGCGGTTGTTATCGCGGTCCTGCCGGTCCTGCCGGTCGCGGTTGTTATCGCGGTCGCGCCGGTCCTGCCGGTCGCGGTTGTTATCGCGGTCGCGCCGGTCCTGCCGGTCGCGGTTGTTATCGCGGTCGCGCCGGTCGTTGTCCGTGGCGTAGGAGCCGGTGACAACGCGCTGGGCGTCGGAGTGGGGCGCTGCCGAGGCCGTACCGCCCGCGGCGAGCACGGCGCCCGCCGCAACAGCCACCGAGGCGGCCGCGGTGGCGACCCGCCTTCCGAATATGCGACTCATGATCATTCCTCCTTGAACGACATGCCGACGTCCCGCAGAGCGGGACGTCGGACGGTGCCCCGAGGCGATGGGGCACCGTCCGAAACGTCCCATGCTCGGGCATCACGGGCATGCCGTGCGCCTCCAAACCAGTGAACGCGAAACGCTTCAGGCGCCGGTGGTCCTACTCGAAGGGTTCGCCCGACACCAGGTCAGAGTGAGGTTGCTCCCCGGGAGTGGACACCGGGTTCTATGCGACGAGTTGCAGCGTACGTGACGTGATCATCTGCTGCTCGAACCCGATCGGGGTGAGGTGGCCGAGCGCGGAATGACGGCGGCGCCGGTTGCAGTACGACAGCCGGCGGAAGCTCTCCAGCCATGCCCGATCCCGCTGACACCCGGCGCTGCTCCTCCTGATCCACACCCCGAGCACAGCAACAACCCACCGGCCAGTGGATCAGAACTCACGAAACTTAAGACAGCGTCATCCATCACGCGATAACACCCCCACGACAGCGATACCCCGCGGATCTCTCACGTCCAGGACAGCAACCCCACCCCCCGAAACCACCACCGACCAGCATCAACACACCCAGGTCCGCTGTCTCTCACCCCACTGTCCCGAAACCGAGAGATCGCACTGTGCCACCCGGTGTCAGCGGCGGACCATCACACGCCCCCACCGCGGCCAGCAGGACGACGGCCGGCAGCGGCCGCCGACGCCTGCCGGCCACTCCACCGACACGAACTCGACACATCGCAGGCTGCCGGTGGCCGCCGCGGTGCGAGACGGGTAGAGCCGGCGGAGGCCGGTTCACAGGCGGACGATGACCAGCGCGACGTCGTCGCGTCCGCCGTCGGCCACGCCGAGGCGGGTGAGCAGGGTGTCGGCCAGACGGTCGGGGCTCAGATGGGCGTGGCGGGCGAGGGCATCGGCGAGGCGGTGCAGGCCGGCGTCGATGTCCTCGCCGCGGCGTTCGATGAGTCCGTCGGTGTAGAGCACGAGGGTGTCGCCCGGGGTGTAGGGCACCGTGGCCTGGGGGCGCGGAGTGGTGGGGTCGGTGAGGACGCCCAGTGGAGGGTCGGTGGCCTCATCGAGCAGGACGACGGTGCCGTCCGGCCGGGCCAGGAGGGGCGGGAGGTGGCCGGCGCTGGTGTAGGTGAGGTGCCGTTGGCGGGTGTCGATGACGGCCTTGACCGCGGTGGTGGCCAGGGCGCCCTCGAAGGCGCGGGCGTACCGGCTCAGGACGTCCATGGCCGTGCCGGGTTCGTGGATGGCGCGCACGGCGGCGGACAGGGCGCTTCGGAGCATGCCCATGACGGCGGCGGCCTCCAGGCCGTGGCCGACCACGTCGCCGACCGCCACGCTGTACGTGTCCTCGGACAGGTCCACCACGTCGTACCAGTCGCCGCAGACGTTGAGGGATCGGACGGCGGGCAGGTAGCGCACGGCGATCTCCCGGTGGCAAGCCAGGTCCGGGGAGTGCAGCATGACCTCTTGGAGGGTGAGGGCGGTACGGCGTTCCCGGTCGTGGGCCTCGCGGAGTTCCTCGTTGAGGCGCTGAAGTTCCTGCGCCCGCGTGAACAGTTCGGCCTCCGTCGCCCTGTGCTCTGCGCCCGGGGCATCCGGCTTCAGGCGGAGGGGACGAGTCAGCGCGAACTCGGTCATGTCCTCCACCCGGTGGAGGATCCACTGCACCTCTCCGTCAGCTCCGAGGACGGGTGTGTTGACGGGCGACCACCACTTCTCCCGGAACACTCCCGGACGGCCGGAGACCGGGATGTCGTACTTCTGCACCGCCATCGTGTCCGGTTCCTTTGAGCGCATGACCCGCTGCAGGGAGGCCTGGAGATTGTGCACCCCGTCGGCGTCCGGATCTGCCGGATTCTCGGGGTGGGCATCGAAGAAGTACCGGCCGAGCAGCTCTTCGCGGGTCCGGCCCGTGGCCCGCAGATAGGCCTCGTTGGCCTCGACGATCACCAGCTCGGGGTCCAGCACCAGATAAGGGCTGGACGCCACGGCGAACAACGCCCGGTAGTCGATCCGCGAGGTGGTCACACACGCTCTCCTGTCCAGTCCCCCCTGTCTCATTCCCGGTCCTCGACCATGCGGTCAGCCATAAGCGGCGGTCTGTCGGCTCGCCGGAGGCGCCGAGCAGGCGAACGATCAACTGGACCAGAGCCGTATCAGAGCTCTCCGCCCGACAGGCCATGCGCTCACGGCGCCAACCGCACGGCGCAGGTGCCAGGGGAAACGCTCACTCACACGAGGACCGGTTATCCGACCACTGGGCCACCTGTTACAGGTCGAACTCCAGATGCTCGGCGTCGGTGAACTCCACCTCCAGGCCGTGGGCGCGGCGGCCGCCGTCGCGGAAGTAGACCTCGCCGAAGCCTTCGGCGGCGATGCCGCGGAGCTGTTGCTCGCTGGCGCCGGCGTCCTGGGCGTCGAAGAGGCGGGCCGCGTGGTGCGGGGGCGGGGCGAGGGTGAGGTGGCGGCTGCGGGCGTCGTCGGTGGTGCCGGGCGCGGCGGTGAAGCCGAACCGGGCCCGGGCGTCGACGACCAGGCCGGTGCTGGTGGCCGCCCGGCGCCGGGCGCGCTTCGCGGATGCGGGGCTGCCGGCGGGCGCGCACGGCGTCCTGAAGGCGCTGCGCGAGGTCGGCGCGGGGCCGGCGGATCTGGTCCTTCACGTACCGCTCCACGGTGCGCTGGGAGACGCCGAGCGCGTCGGCCACCGCGCGGGTGCCCTTGAGCTGCCTGCCCAGGTAACGCATCTGGGCGCCGGCCGACTTGGGGAGGGGGCGGGTGAACGCCTGCTGCACGGCCCGCTCGAGGCCGTCTCCGACGATGCCCACGGGACTCTCCGTTCGGGGAATCGGAGGAGGCGCAGCGGGGCCGGCGCCTCGTGAAACCCGCTCCGTAGAAGACGACACCGGCTGCCCCGGCCCCACCGCTGGCATCTCGCCCCTGCCACCACAGTGCTGACCAGCGACAACACACCCCGCGCTATACCGACCGGCAACCAACTGACCCGCACCCTCACCAAAAACGTCAGCCCCAGATCGGCATCCATGACACCACTCGAAACCCCCACCGCAACGAACTGACCTGCAGAAACCCCCTACCTCCCGCACTGACGTCACCATGCCAAACCACCACCGACAAAAACTTACAGATCATCAGAAAGGCACTCTTGCGCGGACCGGTCGGTCGGCCGAATACTCACCCCCAGCGCTTGTCAGGAGCACGGCATGTTCGGAATCCGGGCGGCCGCCTGACTGCGCCTCACGGGCCCGAACCCCACGAGGGCCCCCTACTTCCTTTGTGGAGGAACGAGAAGTGAGGATCAAGCGCACCACCCCCCGCAGCGGCATCTCGAGACGTACCCGGCTGATCGCCGTCTCCACCGGCCTCGTGGCCGCCGCCGCGATCGCGATCCCCAGCGCGAACGCGTCCGAAGCACCCACCACCTTCAGCTCCGCCGAGCTCAACAGCGTCAGCAAATCGGTGCTGAAGGCCGACATCCCGGGCACCGCCTGGGCCGTCGACAGCAAGACCAACCGGGTCGTCGTCACCGTCGACAACACGGTGTCCCAGGCCGAGATCGCCAAGATCAAGCAGCAGGCCGGCGCTGACGCCGGCGCACTGACGATCAAACGCACGCCGGGCACGTTCACCAAACTCATCGAGGGCGGCGACGCCATCTATACAAGTACCGGGCGCTGCTCCCTCGGCTTCAACGTCCGGTCCAGCAACGGAACCGAGTACTTCCTGACCGCCGGACACTGCACCAAGGTCGGGGACATCTGGTATGCCAACTCCGCCCGCACCACGGTGCTCGGCACGACCGTCAGTACCGGCTTCCCGGGCGACGACTACGCCATCGTCCGGTACACCAACTCCTCGATAGCCAAGCCCGGCACCGCCAACGGCGTGGACATCACCCGCGCGGCCACCCCGAGCGTGGGCACCACCGTCATCCGCGACGGCTCCACCACGGGTGCGCACAGCGGCCGGGTCACCGCGCTCAACGCGACCGTGAACTACGGCGGTGGCCACATCGTCTCCGGTCTCATCCAGACCACGGTCTGCGCCGAGCCCGGCGACTCCGGCGGCCCGCTGTACGGCAGCAACGGCACCGCGTACGGTCTGACCTCCGGCGGCAGCGGCAACTGCTCCTCCGGCGGCACGACCTTCTTCCAGCCGGTGACAAAGGCCCTGAGCGACTACGGCCTCAGCGTCTACTAGGGCCTGTGTGATGTTGTGATCAGTCTTGCCGGTCCGGATCCGCCTGGAAGGCGGATCCGGTAGGAAGACAATCGTGACGCGCAGACAACTCACCGAAGAACAGTGGAAGTTGATCGAGCCGTTCCTGCCGATAGGCGAGTACGGCCCGTACCCCGAGCGGCTGCGGGATCAGTTCGAGGGGGTGATCTGGCGGTTCAGGACGGGCGCGCAGTGGCGGGAGATGCCGGGCGAGTTCGGCCCCTGGCCGACCGTCTACGGACGCTTCCGGCTCTGGCGGAACGCCGGTGTCTTCACCGCCCTGCTGGAGGGCCTGATCGCCGAGGCCGCCCGCCGGGGCAAAACGGACCTGTCCCTGGTCAGCGTGGACTCCACGACCGTCCGCGCCCACCACGACGCCGCCGGGATGCTCGTCGGCCAGGAGGTCATGGAGGCGCTCGAGGAGGCCGCCGCCGAGCAGGAACAGGCCCGGCAAAAGGGGGCGACAAGGCGGAACAGAACGGGCGGGACGGCGGAAACGGGCCCGAGCGGGAAGAACGCCGGCGCGTCCGCCGCCGACGCAGGCTCCGCCTGAAGGAAGCCCTGCTCGGCCGGTCCCGCGGCGGACTGACCAGCAAGATTCACCTCGCCGCCGACCAAAAGCGCCGGCCGCTGTCGTTCGTGCTGACCGCCGGGCAGGCCGCGGACAGCCCGCAGTTCATCCCCGTGCTGAACAAGGTCCGGGTCCGCGGGCCGGTCGGCCGGCCCCGCACCCGGCCCGGCGCGGTCGCCGCGGACAAGGCCTACTCGTCCCGCGCCAACCGCGCCTACCTGCGCAAACGGCACATCAGGGCGGTCATCCCGGAGAAGAAGGACCAGGCCGCCAACCGCAAGAGGAAGGGCAGCAGGGGCGGCCGTCCCGTCACTTACGACGCCGATCGTTACCGTGACCGCAACACCGTCGAGCGACTGATCAACCGGCTGAAGGACTGGCGCGGCATCGCCACACGCTTCGACAAGACGCCCGAGAGCTACCTCGCCGGCCTCGAACTCCGCGCCTCGATGATCTGGATCGGAGATCTCCTGCAAGCGGCCGATTGATCACAACATCACACAGGCCCTAGGTCCTGTCTGGAGTCCGGATCATGATTGTGGTGCGATGCTGCGGAGCCAGAGCATCGCACCGCATAGGTGCAGTCCGGCCGGTTTTGCCTGATTCCGGCGCCCTGCTCCGGTCCGGGCAGCGCCGCCGCCCGGACCACCGCCTGGTGCCCACCGAAGTTCACCGCCTCGCACGCACCCGACCCGCGCACCCAGGGGCCCGCCGCCGCCCACAGCGATACCGGTGAGGAAGAACAACGCGCGCCGGGCGAGAATCCAACATGACCGACCGCCGCCCGCTGGGCACCGGACCCACCCACACCGCCACCGAAGCGGAGCTGCCGCCCGCGCCACGCGCCCGGCTCGCCGCCGAACGCCTCCCCGCCGTCCCGGCCGCCACAGAGCCGGCGCCCACGCCCCCGCGTCCGGCCGGACGCCGCACCCTGGGCGTCGGCCCCGCCCCTTCCCGCGTTCCGGGCGCCTCAGCGGCCGGGTGAGCACGGCGGCCCCGCCGACGCACAACACCGTGCCGTCGTGCCGCCACCGAAGGATCAGAAATGCCGTTCCCATGACAGTGAGCCTTTTCCAACCTCAGGTTGAGGCGTGGTGAAGGGCGAGGACGGCCTTCACGAGGTCGGTGATCCGGTTGGTGCTGCAGCGAAGCTTCCGCAGCAGGCGCCAGCCCTTCAGGGTGGCCATGGCCTGCTCGCCGAGGCACCGGATCTTGGAGTGGGTGTTGTTGTGACGTCGCCGCCATCCCTTGAGGTAGCGGCCCCGGAAGGGCACACGGACGAGGCGGCCGGCGCCTTGGTAGGCCTTGTCCGCCCAGCACTTCAGTCCAGCAGCGGCGAGGGCGTCGATGATCCCGTGGGTGCGGGCGGCGGTCAGGTCGTGGGTGGCTCCGGGCAGTGCTGGGGAGGGCGCTGTCACGTTGTTGGGTGTGTCAGTGTCTGATGGTGCGTCGGGGCGTGGTGGGCTTGCGCTTCGGGCCTGGGGTCAGGCCGTGGTGGACCGGCCGGCAGCGCCGGTGATCTGCTCCCAGATCGCGAAGCGGACGGTCATCTCGGCGCGGTGGTCGGAGGCGGTCATCCGGGGGCGGCGGGGCCGGAAGTGGGGTGAGATGCCACTGAACGCGGACAGGAACCGCTGGGCCCCGCCGACGGAACGGAAGCCTTTCCTCGCCCGTTCGCGTTGCCGGGTGGGCTGGTGGCTGTTCTCGGCCCGGTTGTTCAGGCCCTGGTGCGAACGGTGCTCGACGGAGGGCATGACCTCGCGGTGGGCCGCGCCGTAGGAGCGGAGCTGGTCGGTGACGATCACCCGCGGCACGGCCCCGATTCCTTTGAGGAGCCGACGGAAGAAGCGCCGGGCCGCGGCGGTGTCCCGCCGGTTCTGGACGAGGATGTCCAGGACGTTGCCGTTCTGGTCGACGGCCCGCCACAGGTATTTCTGCTCACCGTTGATCTTGATGAAGACCTCGTCCAGATGCCATTTGTCGCCGGGCTGGGGCTGCCGGCGGCGCAGGCCGTGGGCGTACTGCTGACCGAACTTCAGGCACCAGCGGCGGATCGTCTCGTAGGAGACGATCACGCCGCGCTCCAGCATCAGCTCCTCGACCTCACGGAAACTGAGCGGGAAGCGGAAGTACAGCCACACGCAGTGCGAGATCACCTCGACCGGATACCGGTGCCCCTTGTACGACGGCGACATGCCCTCCACGGACGACCCCCTCCACCGTGATCATCCCGAGGATCCTCCCATCCTGTCAGCCAACGTGACAGCGCCGATCGAGGAACTCGGGCGGGCGGTGCGCACGGCGTTCGTCTGCGACTACCTCGCCGACGTCGAGCTGAGGCAGGAGATCCACGAGGGCTTGCAGGTCGTGGAGAACTGGAACTCCGCCGACCACGACCTGTGCTACGGCAAGGACGGCGATCTGGCCGGGCAGGACAAGGAGTCCCAGGAGGTGTCCATGCTCGCCCTCCACCTGCTCCAGTCCGCCCTGGTCCACGTCAACACGCTGCTGATGCAGCAGGTCCTCGCCGACCCGAAGTGGGCCGACACGCTCACCGACGCGGACCGGCGGGCGCTGTCCCCGCTGTTCTGGACCCACGTGAACCCCTACGGCCGGTTTGAGCTGGACATGAACAGCCACCTCGACCTGGACCTGGCCGTCCCGGCCGCGACGGTGCCCGGCCCGCGCAGCCCACAAGGCGAAGCGATTACCGCGGCCCTGGCGTGAGCCATGCGGGTGGGCCTCGGGTACTCAACGGCGTGCCGCACCGGTCAAGCCGATCCGTAATCAGATGATCGCAAAGGGTGACGCACAACTGAAGGAGTCGACGTGACCGACAATCCGGTCTCCTTGCCGCAAGATCCTGTCCCTTGGCTTCCTAAGATCCGAAACCAGTATCAATTGGATCTAGCCATTCTGGCTACCATTCAGCAGGCCATCGCTCAGGTCATTCCCCCCACCATTGGGGAGAAAGCAGCGGGGGAACTCACCACGGTCGCTGCTGGTCTGGAGAACTCCGATCGGGAGCTTGCCCCGCATGAGGTCATGCAGCAGCTCAGCCCGTTCGCTTCGGTCTTGCAGGACTTCCCTGACCTGTGTCCACCGCTAAAGCCGAAGTTCCCCCCTTGGCCACCGCCGTGGCCTGAGGGTCCGGTTCCCCCGCCGGGGCCCTGGCCCTGGCCTGGCCCCTGGCCGCCGGGACCATACAAGGACGTCGTACCAGTTCAGGCGCTACCGGTACTCAAGGCAGCCCAAGAAATTACCAAAGCCCTGGGGGATCAGGCAGCCGCATCAAAGGCGTCCGAGGTTCTTGGCCGTCTGCGATCCGCGCTCGTCGAGTGATCAACTTCCCACGAGAGGTGACGTCTGATGCCTGCCTACACAGTGGTCTTCAACGTCCGTGAGGGGCAAGAGGACATTCGAGGCGTCTCGCTGTGGACACGCGTGGAGCGCGATGCCGAGGTTCCAGCTTTCCCAGGCGTGGAGATGCAATGCAACGTCGACGCTGTAGACAAGGTGCAGATGTCGACGGGGCATGTACTCAGTGTCTGGTGGAACAAAACCTACTTTGGTCGTGAGGAAGGCGATCCGCATCGTCTGACAGAAGATCGTCTGCATGACATCGCCGTCATGTTGCTCCCAGGCCACGGCCCTTGGCTGCTGCGAGGAGAGCCCACACTCGACGGTCTGCTTGGGATCCAGGTCATCAACGACGAAGGAAAGTGCCTATTCATTGGAAAAGGGTACGTAGTCGACCTTGACGAACCACGACCGCACTCACAGTTCGTGTTTACTTTCGAGGAGGTTTACAACTGGGTGCGTGCAAGCCCCCTTTCGGGATGTACATCATGCAGAGGATCTCAGCGCAGAGAGTTCCCTGAAGCCAGGCCTGATTACGGTGCCCCCGACGGTGGCAGGCCCTGATCACGCAGCGCAGCGCGTGCGGTCCGGGGCGGATGCAGCGTGCCGAAGTGAGCCCAAAAGCCGCCAATAGGGTGTTGTCACGCACCCGACAACGTGACAACGCCCTGCGGCAAGTGCGGCCAGTTGACACAACTCGGCGCTGTCACGTTGGCTGACAGGATGGGAGGATCCTCGGGATGATCACGGTGGAGGGGGTCGTCCGTGGAGGGCATGTCGCCGTCGTACAAGGGGCACCGGTATCCGGTCGAGGTGATCTCGCACTGCGTGTGGCTGTACTTCCGCTTCCCGCTCAGTTTCCGTGAGGTCGAGGAGCTGATGCTGGAGCGCGGCGTGATCGTCTCCTACGAGACGATCCGCCGCTGGTGCCTGAAGTTCGGTCAGCAGTACGCCCACGGCCTGCGCCGCCGGCAGCCCCAGCCCGGCGACAAATGGCATCTGGACGAGGTCTTCATCAAGATCAACGGTGAGCAGAAATACCTGTGGCGGGCCGTCGACCAGAACGGCAACGTCCTGGACATCCTCGTCCAGAACCGGCGGGACACCGCCGCGGCCCGGCGCTTCTTCCGTCGGCTCCTCAAAGGAATCGGGGCCGTGCCGCGGGTGATCGTCACCGACCAGCTCCGCTCCTACGGCGCGGCCCACCGCGAGGTCATGCCCTCCGTCGAGCACCGTTCGCACCAGGGCCTGAACAACCGGGCCGAGAACAGCCACCAGCCCACCCGGCAACGCGAACGGGCGAGGAAAGGCTTCCGTTCCGTCGGCGGGGCCCAGCGGTTCCTGTCCGCGTTCAGTGGCATCTCACCCCACTTCCGGCCCCGCCGCCCCCGGATGACCGCCTCCGACCACCGCGCCGAGATGACCGTCCGCTTCGCGATCTGGGAGCAGATCACCGGCGCTGCCGGCCGGTCCACCACGGCCTGACCCCAGGCCCGAAGCGCAAGCCCACCACGCCCCGACGCACCATCAGACACTGACACACCCAACAACGTGACAGCGCCTCAAATTCTTGTGCTTGAGCGGGGACAGCCGGGCCACGTCCTCGTCGCTGATCTCGTGGCCCTTGGCGCGGAGCTGGGCGACGGCGGCGTCGGTGAGGCGGCCGTACCGGGCGTCCTCGAACTCCGGGAGGTCCCAGACCTTCAGCCGCTGGGCCAGGTCGTCCGGGAGGCCCTGCGGGAGGGCGTCGGTCCGCAGCACGAGGGCGTAGACGGCCCGCCGACCGGGGCCGGGGCCACGACCCGGGCGGCGAATCCGTAGCGGTACAGGCCCTTCAGGTCGTCTCAGAACCGGTCCTCCCCTACGCCGAACTGCCAGGCGTAGCGGACGGCCAGCGTCATGCCTCCGTCCGTGCGGCCGGTGCCCCACTGACCGACATCCCACCATGCGGGCGAGGCAAATCCCTTGGGGCGTCAGGGGAATAGAGCTGACGAGAGTCTCGCCAGGCGTCGCTGGACGTCTTCGCGGGCACCACTCTTTCCGGGGACCTGCCTGCACAATGTCGACAGCTCGGTGCCCAACTCGCGTGCTCTGGAGGGATCGGTGACGCGGTGCCAGGCATAGTGGACGCGGTCGACGGCGACGACGTCCGGGTGGTCTTCGGGCTGTCCGGCGGTCAGGCGCACCACGGCGCCGCGTAGCCAGTGGATTGCGTCGGGGCGGTGGGCCACGACCTGTTCAGTGGCTGGACGCGACTACCCGGATTGAAGCCCCGTCCCCCGGCGACATCGACCCGGCCGGACTCACCCGGCAGCAGCGGCCGCGGACGCCGAAGCGACCCCCCGCAGTGGAATTGCCGGGGGGTCGCTCGTACTACAAGATGTGCCGAGCTGCCGTTGCCCCGTTCCTAGCCGCCGGTAGCACTAGGAAGGGCGCAGCCGAAGGACTTCAGCGGATGACCTGGACGTTCGCGTTGAACGCGCCGTTGCCGTTTCCCGGGACGTCGTCGTTGATTCGCAGGTAGAGGTACGTGCCGCTGCCGGTGTACCGGAAGCTCGTGCCGGTTCCGACGTATCGGTAGCTGCCGTCGGCTCGTGACAGCAGCGAGTAGGCGCGGGCGCTCGGCATGGGGAACTTCGAATCTTGGGCCGTGGTGGTCCAACCCTGGGGGCCGTTGTTGCCGGTGAACCAGACACCTGCCCAGATCGAGCCCTGGGCGCCGATCTGAACCGTGTCGCCATACTGGAGGAAGCAACCGGTGTAGACGTCCCAGTCCGACTCACGCACCTCGACGTTCTGGTTGCAGGCGACGGTTGAGGCATTGGCGGCTGTGGGGCTGACGATGCCCACCCCGAGGGCGGCCAGCAGTACGGTCGCGGTGGAGATGACGCGCTTGAACAGGATCATGGATGATCTTCCCCCTGATTCGGACGATCTTGGTGTCGTCACTGGAGGATTCATGGTGGGGGTGAGAGGCGGTCGGCACCAGCGTTCTCGCAAATTCTCAGCCTGACGCTCAGCCCACGTCGTAGATTCTGCGTAGCCACCTCGCACGTGTGTCGGGGTTCGGGGAGCATCCGAGCGGGGATGACCGCTACGCCTCCCCCTGGCCGACGGACAGCACAACCTCACGCCCCTTCCCCGACCACAGGCGCAAAGCGCAGTTCACAGACCTCTGCGCAGGGCGAAGCAGACAGCCGGCGGAGGGAAGTTCACCGCCTCGCACGCACCCGACCCGCGCGCGCCTCGGGGCCCGCCGCCCAGGGCGATCCCGGTGCGGAAGAACAACGCGCGCCGGGCGAGAATCCGGCATGACCGACCGCCGCCCGCCGGGCACCGGACCCACCCGCACCGCCACCGAAGCGGACACCGAGCTGCCGCCCGCGCCACGCGCTCAGCTCGCCGCCGAACGCCTGCCCGCCACCCCGGCCGCCGGTCGCCGCGCCCTGGGCGCCGGCCCCGCCCCTCCCCGCGTTCCGGGCACCTCAGCGGCCGGGTGAGCACGACAGCCCCGCCGACGCACAACACCGTGCCGTCGTGCCGCCACCGAAGGATCAGAAGTGCCGTTCCCATGACAGTGGAACAGGGCGGGGTGTACCGCCCCATGACAGCAGCATCCCCCGCATGCACCACCCCATGGCAGTGACCTCGCTCTTTCTCCACGCCCGACCAGTGAGCCGTTTCCATCTTGATCAGCTGGTGAGTTCGAGAGTGACGATGGCGCGGACGACGGTGGTGATCCTCGTGGTGCTGCAGCGCAGTTTGCGAAGTACTCGCCAGCACTTGAGGGTGGCGATGGCGCGTTCGCCGAGGCTGCGGATCTTGGCGTGATCGCGGTTGTGGCGGCGGCGCCGGCCGCGCAGGTGCTTGCCCCGGATCGGGACGCGGACGGCGGGTCCGGCGCCCTGGTAGGCCTTGTCCGCCCCGCACTTGATGCCGTCGGCGGCGAGGGCGGCGGGGATGCCGTGGGTGCGGGCCGCGGTCAGATCGTGGACGGCGCCGGGCAGGGCGTCCGAGACCCAGAGCAGTCGTCCGGCCGGGTCGGCGAGGACCTGCACGTTCATCCCGTGGTGCTTCTTCTTTCCCGAGTAGTACGGGCGGTCGGCCGCAGCACGGTCGATCGGCAGGAGTGTGCCGTCGAGGATCCCGTACGCCTTCCCGCGGATGGTGTGCATGGCCTGCTCCAGCGTCGGGGCGAGGGTGGCCAGGAGGCCGACGGCCTCGCGTATGTAGCGGTAGACCGTCGCGATCCCGACCCGGAAGCCGGCGGCGAGGCGGCTGTAGGTGTCGCCGCAGCGTAGGTGGGCGAGTACGAGCAGAGCCTGCCGGCCGCAGCTCAGGCGGCGCCGGCGAGAACCGATCCGGCGTCGGTGACCTGCCAGCAGACCGGAGAGACGACGCAGGGTACGGCTGGACAGAGCGATGGCAGGCGGGTAGACAGGCACACGAGCTCCTGGCGGATGCGGTGATCTTGGTCGTGAACCCGTCTACCAGGAGCTTTCTTCATGTCCGCCGCCGGGGCCCGCAGCCCAACCACCCGTCAGGTTGGAAGGGGCTCAGTGAGGACATCCCGGCCTGATGTGCCGTCACTGACATCCACCCACTGACACCAAACCGGCACATCGCACACTTGCAGTCCGAGCCTGCCGCCCTGCCAGCCGACGACCACCACGGTGACCGACCGTCACCACTCGCCGGAAACGAACACTCAGCGCGTGCAGGCTAAATGTTTGCCCATCGCGCTGCTTCACGCTGAAGTCACGCTCCATCACTCGGGTCATGACTCACTTTTCGGAAGTGGTAGAACGGTCTCCGGGTCGCGGCGAGGATTCGCCTCCTCGATTCCTTCCTCGCTAACCTCGATCGGGCAGTCATCGCCGTCCTTGTACTTGCAGTGGACAGTGAAAACGTGCCATTTCTCACCCATGAACTCCGCGTCCGACACGTCCAGTAAACCGGCGACCCTGGGGTATTCCTTTCGCAGTCGCTCGGAAGCTGGGACGGCAGTGACGTATCGCCGGTGCAACGATGCGTTATCCATGAATTCGGTCCTGTCTTCATATATGGCATGGAGTCCGGGCAGGCCCTTGCCAGTCAGTCCTCCGGTGCTTCCCGGTGGGTATCGTCCGCGGTAAGGCGGATCCGCGCCAAGGCCTCGGCGATCTCCACTGTGTCCTCGTCGTCGGGGCCGTAGACCACGCACATGTCGTCGTGGAGCGGTTCGAGCATCCGTCGGGCCTCGACGAGGCGCCCCTCGGACAGCTCCAGGAATCCGATGGCGCGGCGCAGTTCAATCGCCTCATCGCAGGCATCGCTATCCACGGCCCGAACCTGGCTGAGGACGGCTTCGAACTCCCGTAGGGCTACCGTGACCTGGCCCAGTTCGGCGCGGCAGTGCGCGGCCTGGGCGCGGCAGGAGCGCGCCTTTTCGCTGGTGGGTCCGGCGGTGCGGGAGAAGGCGCCGGCGAGGGCGTCGAACTCTGGGAGGGCCCGGCGGTAGTCGCCGCCGAGGAAGCGGACCGCGGCCCGTTCCATACGCAGGTCGAGCACCTCTCTGTTATCGGAGCCGAGCGCCAGGGCGGCCGGCTCAACGACGCTGCTGAGGACCTCGGCGGCCTGGGCGAACCGCTCCTCCTTGAGCAGGGCATTCGCTTGTGCGCGTGCTGCCCTGATGTCTTCGCGGAGCCGGGCGGCAGCGCCTGCCGGCGGGGTGGGCGGTTCGGCGCGGGTGGGAGGGATGCGAGCCGGCTGGGTCCCGGTGCGGGGGCGGGGTGCGTACGGCTGCCGGTAGATGCCCGTGGGGTCCGGTGTACCGGCGGGGCCGACCTCATCCGGCGTCGCCGCACGGCCCGGCGGGGGCAGCAACGGCAGCAGCCGCTCGTACACCTCCTGGGCGTCGGCGGGCCGGCGCTCCGGGCGCTTGCGCAACAGGTGTAGGACGAGCTCTTCCAGTGCTTCCGGGATGTCGTCGCGCAGCGAGCGTAGCGGTACGGGAGCGGCCTCGACGTGCTGCCACATCAGCTGGTATGCGCCGTCCCCGTCGAACAGGGGGCGTCCGCAGCACAGTTCGTGCAGGATGCAGCCGAGCGCGTACAGGTCGCTCTGTGGCGTGACCCGGCCGCCTTGGACTTGCTCGGGCGCCATGTACTGGCTGGTGCCGACCGGGCTCCCGGTGGCGGTGATCCTGGTGATGTCGGTGCGCAGGACCGCGGCAATACCGAAGTCGAGGACCTTCACCGTGCCGGCGTCCGTCACCAGGATGTTGGCGGGCTTGAGGTCTCGGTGGACGACCGGCACGGCGTGCGCGTGGGACAGCACCGTGCACACCTGGGCCGCCACCGCGGCCGCCCAGGACACCGGCAGCGGCTGGTAGGGGTCGATGTAGTCGCCGAGCGGGATTCCGTCGACGAGTTCCATCACCAGGTACAGCCGCTCGTACGACTCGTCGAGTACGGCGTCGTAGACCTGCGGGACGCCGGGGTGTTGGATGCGTGCGGTGACGCGGGCCTCGCGCTTGAACCGCTTGGCGAACTCCTCGGCCATGGCGGGCGTGGCGATGGCGGCCTGGCGCACGAGTTTGACGGCGACGGGGCGGTCGAGTACCTGGTCGTAGCCACGCCACACGTCGCCCATGCCGCCGTGGCTGAGGGGTTGCACGAGTTCGTAGCGGTCGGAGATCCCCTGTGGCGGCACGCTCCGCCTCCCCCTCCTATGCCCTCACCTGTCGTACGCCGGTGTGTCCGCGGTCGGTGGCCGAGGGCGTCCGGGTGTTCCCCCAGTGTGGTGACCGCGATGATCTTTCGTCCAGATGGGGGGCGGGGCCGGGCAGGACTCCGTGCTCTGCCCGGCCCCGCCCCGCCCCGGGTCACGCCGCGTTGTCGTCGATGTTCTCCTCCTGGCGGATCATCCGCCAGGCCGCGCGTCGCGCACTGCGGTTGAGGGCGCTCTTGAAGCTCTTGTCCGGGCCGAAGTACTGGCGGCCCAGCCCCGCGATGGTGTCGATGTGGTCGGCCATCTTGTCTTCGAAGACGTCGTCGAAGACCACCCCGAAGTTCTCCGGGTCGGTGTTGGCGACGGCCGCCAGCCGCACCTTCGGGTCGGCAACGGCTTCCTCGAACGGCCGGATCACGTCCTGCTCGGTGAAGTCCGTGCCGAACTTGGCGTTGAACTTCTCGATCAGCTCGGACAGCAGCGACTTCTCCGGCTCCTGGGCCCCTCCTGCACCGTCGCCGAAGCCCGGCAGCACGGTCGGCTCCTCGGAGGTGAGGCCGAGGTCGTGCTCGCCGGTCTTGTCCACCCGCAGGTGGCTCAGGTCCACCTCGCCTATGTCGACCCCGCCGTCCGAGCGGCGCGGCAGCCGGTTGAGCAGGTGGCGGCCGTACAGGTAGAGCCGCTCGAGTTCGGCGTCGCGGTACGGCACGACCTGGGCGAGGAAGCCGTACTTGCGGACGTAGTCGTTCAGGTCCGCGCGGAAGTCCTCCGCGGTCTCCTGGTCGTCGTCCTCGTCGCTGTCGGCGAGCTTGGTGAAGCGGGCCACGGCCGGGGCGAGGAGCCGGTACAGCTCGGCGTGCAGCTTCTCCCACTTCGCCTGCGAGCCGGCCGCCTTCTCCTCGGCCGCCAGGTAGGCCTCCGCGAACTCCTGCATGTCCTTCTCGGTCAGGATCGGCGGGGCCATCACCCGGCTCTGCGCGGTGTAGAGGAGGTTCGGGTCGGACGGGAGGGTCATCGCCTCCTCGAAGTACGGCCGGAACGACTCCCGGATGTCCTCCGCCTCGTTGGCGAAGTCCAGCACGGCCAGGTCCGCCTGGGACTTGCGTTCGGTGGTGCGGTTGAGCCGGGAGAGGGTCTGCACGGCGGAGATGCCGGCCAGCTTCTTGTTGACGTACATCGTCGTCA
Organism: Streptomyces sp. GD-15H; assembly: GCF_045291515.1. Lineage (NCBI taxonomy): Bacteria > Bacillati > Actinomycetota > Actinomycetes > Kitasatosporales > Streptomycetaceae > Streptomyces > Streptomyces sp. GD-15H. The sequence goes on along the minus strand of NZ_CP149447.1, from coordinate 8,441,324 downwards.
GCAGCGGCTGGTCGAAGCCGGTCTGGTACTTCTCGGCGACGACCAGGATGCGGTACTCCGGCTGTCCGGGGCCGCCGGACCGGGTGGCCTTGTCGTCGGCGCGGGTGTACGCGAACGCCTTCGGCAGCGCGCTCTCCGACAGGCCGCCGTTCTCCTTGGCTTCGGTGGTCTCCTCGCCGTCGTAGGTGAGGGTGCCGGAGAAGGCGGTCAGGACGCCGAGATCCGGGTACTTCCTGTCGTACTCGCGGTCCCGGATGTAGCTCTTGACCGCCCGCGCCATCTGCACCGCGCTCTGCCGGGAGGCGGTCACCACCATGGCCTTGGCCCGGCCGCCGAGCCGACCGCGGGTGTGCGCCACGAAGTGCTCGACGATCACCTGCGCGTGCTGGACGACCGTCGAGTCGTGGGTGAGCGCGAACCGGGCGAGCAGGGTGTTCGCCTTGGACGGGTCGACCTCGCGCTCGTCCGGGTTCTCGTTGACCAGCTTCCAGTACGTGTTGTAGGTGACGTAGCTGCGCAGCGGGTCGAGGATGAAGCCCTCCTCGATGGCCTGCCGCATGGAGTACGTGTGGAAGGGCCGGTAGGTCACCTTTCCGTCGACCACGTCCTCGGTGCCGAACAACTCCAGGGTCTTGGCCTTGGGCGTGGCGGTGAACGCGAAGTAGGAGAGGTTGGCGGCCCGGCCGCGCTGGGCGGCCTTCCGCTTCAGCTTCTCCTCGATGCTCAGCTCGGCCTCGGTGGCGCCCGCGTCGTCCGAGTCGGAGTCCAGGCCCAGGTCGCGCAGGGCGGCTCGGACGGCGGTGGCCGCGTCGCCAGACTGCGAGGAGTGCGCTTCGTCCACGACGATCGCGAAGTTGCTGCCCTGGATCTCGGTGGGGCTGCGCTTGAGGTAGTCCAGAAGCGCGGGGAAGGTGTGCAGCGTGACCGTGACGATCTTCCCGGCCTCGCTGGAGAGCGCCTTGGCCAGCTGCTCGGACTTCGCCCCGTGCTTCTCGTCGATCTTCACGACGAGCCCGGCGGTCTGCTCGAAGCTGCCGACCGTCTCCCGCAGCTGGGCGTCCAGGTTGCGGCGGTCGGTGATGATGATGACCTTGTCGAAGACCGGTCGGCCCGGCTTGAGCCCGTTCGCCACGGCTTCCGGGTCCAGCTCCTTCGGGTCGGTGGGGGTGTGCAGGTCGCTGAGTCGGTGGCCGAGCCAGCCGATGGTGTTCGACTTGCCCGAGCCGGCTGAGGCCATCACCAGGTAGTTGTGTCCCGCACCGTGGCGGGCGGCGTGCGCGGTGAGCTTCTTGACCACGTCCCATTGGTGGTAGCGGGGGAAGATCAGAGTCTTGGTGGTGCCCCCGCCGGGGGTCTTGGCCTTGTGCAGGTGCACGAACCGCTCGAGCAGGTCGAGCCAGTTGTCCGGCTGCCAGATCTGCTCCCACAGGTAGGAGGTGGGATACGTGCCGGGGGCAGCGTGGTGCGGGTTGCCCGCGCCGCCGGGCCGGCCGGGGCCCTCCGATCCGGTGTTGAAGGGCAGGAACCGGGTCTTCTCGCCGCGCAGCTGGGTGGTGACGAAGACCAGGTCCGGGTCGACGGCGAAGTTCGCGACGACCCGGCGGGTGAAGATCAACTCGGTCGGGTCCCGGTCGGTGCGGTACTGCTCCTTGGCCTGCTCCACCCCCTGCCTGGTCAGCGGGTTCTTCAACTCGGCCGTGGCGACGGGGATTCCGTTGAGGAAGAGGGTGAGGTCGAGCCGGTTGCCCCAGTCGGCTTGCTTCGTCGCGTACTCGAGCTCGCGGACGACGGTGAGGCGGTTGGCCCGGTAGCCGTCGAGGACGGAGTCGTGGGCGACGAGGTTCGGCTTGAAGTACGCGACGCGGAGCAGGACGCCCCGGTCCTTGACGCCGTTGCGGAGGACATCGAGGAGCCCGTTGGTGGCGATGGCCTGGTCGAGGCGGCCGGCGAACCCGCGCTGCGCCTCGTTCGGGTCGCCGCCGTAGACGGTGAGCAGCTCGTTCCACTCGTCGGGCTGGGTCGCCCCGATGAAGGTGAACAACTCGTTGGTGTCCAGGCCGAGATCGGCCCGGTAGTCCTGTGGGCTTGCCTCGCGCCAGCCGCGCTCGACCATGGCGGCGACGATGGCGTCCCCGAAGGCGGACTCCGTGTGGATGGGGCTCATGGCTACGCGCTCACTCCGTCCGTTACGTTGCGCCCGATGGCGCTGGAGACGTCGAATTGGCCGGTTACGGCGGCGGTGATCAGGGCCTGGCGGCGCTCATCCGCAAGCCTCTGAAACCTCAGGAACGCGTCTGTAATCTGCCGAACACGTACCACATGGGAATCAAGCGTGCGCACCACTGTGTCTTGTTCGGTGCGCGATGGAAGGTAGATCGGAAAGGATTTGAGCGAATCGTTGTTGATGATGCGAATACGCGAGTACTGTGCCCACTCGCGAATCTCCTGCTCAGCAGCCCAAAGTTGCCAGGCCAAGAACCTTCCACTCACCCCGACCTGCGGGGTAATGGCTGTTAGCTGCTGATTTCCGGTTGCGACGTGGTCTAGGTACGCAACTTTGCCCAGGGATTCACCGATGCCAGTAATGACCACGCTGCCAGCAGGAAAAAGTGGGGCGCCGTCTCGGTGAGTATCCTTCTCGGCAGTTGCGATGGACATCCAGGAATCGATAGCGGCAGGTGTGTACCACGGAAGATTTCCCTCCGGTGCGCTCCCGTCTGACAGATCATGCAGATCTGCGGGCGTGCTGCCAGTCTGCGTAGACATGGCCGCGCGTCGCAGTTGAACCAAATTTTCAGTCGCGCCGCCACCTCGTCTAATGTGGGAACGACCGGTCAAGTCGACTGCTTCAGCCGCGATACCCTCACCAATCAGTGCCGACTGCTCACTTCGGAGGCGCACAAGCTTGTCGATGCGGGCGGTCTCAGCGTCGAGGAAGTCGGCGATGCGGCGCTGCTCCTCCAACGGGGGCAGCAGCATAGGAAGCTTGCGAAGGGTCTCCCAGGGGGTGTCGAATTGGGACGGAGGCATCCACTTGGAGATGCGCGTCAGTTCGGCGAGGTATAGCTTCGAACGGAGCAAATAATGCAGGAACCGTGAATCCGATTCCGCATCGGGACGGCACACGAAGTATGCGGGGCTGACAATGCCTTCGTGCTTCGAGACGCCGAGCCCTCCCTGCCACGTGCGCAGCTTGTTGAACACGATGTCGTGGGGCCGTACTACGAGATAGCGTGAAAGGTCTTCGCCCAGCTGATTGTGATTGTCCCCACGGGAGTCACGTGGCACGACACCAGCGTTCAGGTAGACCGAGAGGGGCGGCAGCTCCGGGCGACCAAACTCCTTTACCCGTGGTGCAACAGACCAGAGTGCACGCCAGCGCCAATGAGCAGGGGCAGCGATGCCTGACAGGGCTCCGGTCGTCATTCTGTCACCTCACCCAACAGTGCCTGAATTTCCGCCTCCAGCGCCTTCAGCTCCGCGTCGATCTCCGCCAGCGGCCTCGGCGGCTTGTACACGTAGAAGTGCCGCGTGAACGGAATCTCGTAGCCGATCTTCGTCTTCGTGTGGTCGATCCACGCGTCCGGGACGTGCGGCAGCACCTCGCGCTTGAGGTACTCCTCGACGTCCTCGCCGAGCGGGACGTTCTCGTAGTCCCGCAGGTCCGAGTCCGCCTCCGGGACGCCCTTGATCTTCTGGACCTCACCCTCCGGGTCCCGGACGCCGATCGTCTCCCGTACCGCCTTGGCGAACGGCGCTCCCGACGGCCACGTCAGGCCGGCCTCGACCACCGCGTCCTTGAGCGCGACGAACGCCTCGGACTTCGTCGTCCAGGACGAGCCGAGCAGCGTACGCACCGCCGCGACGAACTCCTCGCTCCGCTCCAGCTTCGCCACCGGCTTGGCCTCCGCCAGCGCCGCCACCGTTTCCTCGGTGACCTCGAAGCGCAGCTTCAGCGGGCGTTCGACGGTGATGCGCTGGTAGCCGAAGTCCTCGTTGGCGAAAACCTTGACCTTGCCGTGCAGCTGGTGCTCGGGGTCCTTGGCAACCTGGAGGGCCTCCGCGTACAGCCGGGTGATGTCGCCGATGTGGTCAGGGCGGCCATTCGTGCCGTCGCCCAGTTCCTTGCGCTTGTCGCCGAGCGACTTGCGCATCTTCTGCCACTGGTCGCGCGCGTCGAGCAGGACGACCCTGCCCTTGTGGTCGGCGTCCTTGCGGTTGGTGAGGATCCAGAAGTACGTGGAGATGCCGGTGTTGTAGAAGAGCTGGTCCGGGAGGGCGACGATCGCCTCCAGCCAGTCGTTCTCCAGGATCCAGCGGCGGATGTTGGACTCACCGGACTCGGCCGCGCCCGTGAACAGGGGGGAGCCGTTGAAGACGATGGCGATGCGGGAGCCGCCCCCGCCGTTGACGTCCACCGGCTTCATCTTCGAGATCATGTGCTGGAGGAAGAGCAGCGAACCGTCGTTGATGCGCGGCAGGCCCGCGCCGAAGCGGCCGGCGTCGCCGAGCGACTTGTGCTCGTACTCGACCTCCTCCTTGACCTTCTTCCACTCCACGCCGAACGGCGGGTTGGCGAGGATGTAGTCGAACGTGCGGCGGGCGTGGCCGTCGTCGGAGAAGGAGTTGCCGAAGCGGATGTTCTCCGGGTCCTGGCCCTTGATCATGAGGTCGGACCGGCAGATCGCCCAGGACTCGGGGTTGAGTTCCTGCCCGTACACCTCCACCGTGGCGTCCTGGTTGAGGGCCTTGATGTGGTCCTCGGCGGCGCTGAGCATGCCGCCGGTGCCGCAGGCCGGGTCCATGACGGTGCGGACCACGCCGGGGATACTCAGCGCGTCGGCGTCGGGGGCCACCAGCAAGTTGACCATGAGCTTGATGACCTCGCGAGGCGTGAAGTGCTCACCGGCGGTCTCGTTGGACTGCTCCGCGAAGCGGCGGATGAGCTCCTCGAAGATGTAGCCCATGTTGTGGTTGGAGACCACCTCGGGCCGCAGGTCGAGGTCGGCGAACTTGCCGATGACCTGGTAGAGCAGGTTCGCACCGTCCAGCTTCTTGATCTGCTGGGCGAACTCGTACTTCTCCAGGACCTCGCGGGCGTTCTCTGAGAACGCGCCCACGTACGCCTGCAGGTTGCCGGCCGCGTGCCCGGAGTCGGCCGCGATCTTCTTCAGCGTGAGGTCGCTGGTGTTGTAGAAGGCGTGGCCCGAGGCCTTCCGTAGAAAGCGGTCGGTGTCAATGTCCTGGCCGGCGAAGCGGGCCACCGTCTCGGTGACCTTGTCCCGTGTGGGCTCCAGGACGCACTCCAGGCGGCGCAGCACGGTGAACGGAAGGATCACCTTGCCGTAGTCGTGCTGCCGGTAGTCGCCGCGCAGGAGGTCGGCGACGGACCAGGCGTGGTTCGCCAGTTCCGTGTGCTTGCTGCTGTTCAAGATTCCCCGAGTTCCTTCCGAGCCGCCTCGCCGGGCGAAGAGCAGGTGCGGCCGAGTGCGATGGGTGAGTGAAGAAGTGTGTCAGTCGTTCAGAGCGATGCCGTGTCCGGTGGGAGCAGCGCGCCCGCCGTCAGGCCGGCGGTCAGGAGGCCCGTGTACTCCCGAGCCAGGTCGGCGGCCCGGCGGGCGGCGGCGCGCAGTTCACTGACGCGGCGGAAAGCCTCGCCGTAGCGGCGTTGCTCCTCCAGGGGCAGCAGCGGTACGCGCAGCCGGCCGGGTTGGAGGTGGACGGTGGTGCTGCCGGTGGATGCCCCGGTGATGTTGTCGTGCGCGCCGACGAAGCCCACGAGGAACCAGGGATCCAATCGTGTCGGGTCGGGGCGCAGAAGGTGCAGGTCGTGCCCGAGCAGCACGCCGATGTCCTGTTCGTCGGCCAGTCGGGCCATGCTCCCGTCGCCCCCCGTGAACATGCGCACCAGAACGTCACCCTCAGTGATAACCGGTGACGACTTCAAGGGCATGCTGTCGAGGAAGGTGCCGGAGGCGGGCACGCCACCGGCGATGTCAGTGCCGTAAAGAACCAACCGTCCGGCGTTCTCGGCCCTCCATTGCGCGCCCTCGGTCTTCCCCCGGGTGGCGGCTGTTGCCCGCAGGAGTTCCAGGGCGCCGCCGCGGGCAAGGTCGGAGACGGTAGCCGTGCGCCACTGCCGTGGGGAGCCGCCGGTGGGCTGCCACGTGCCCTGGGCGGCCTGGGCAAGGAGGCCGGCCTGCTCGGTCAGCTGCTTGCGGTAGTCGTCGGCTTGCCGTGCCACCTGGACCGGGTTGATGTCGACGGGCAGGGCGCGGACCTGGCGGGCCGGGGTGAGGTCGACGACGTCGTCGAGGAGGTCCAGGACGGAGACGACCCGGGCGATGCCGGGCTCGTCGGAGAAAGAGTCCGGGGCGGCGCGGAAGGCCGCCCAGTGGTTCAGCACGGTGCCGGTCAGCTCGCCCCAGTTGAGGGCGTCACGGCGTCGGCGCGCCCCTGGCAGGCCAAGTGTGCTCCCAGCCCGGTTGCGAGGCCTGTCCAGTTGCCGCTCACCGCCGGCGTCCACGAACAGCACCGAGGTGTGGTTCGGACCGTCCGGCTCCGGGGCCTGAAGGATCCACAGCTGGAGCCCGATGTGCAGGGGCGCGGCCGCGCCGGACGGCAGGGCCGCGACAGCGCGCAGGGCGCCGCTGCGCACCAGTTCGGCACGCACGCGGCGGCCCGAGGCGCGGGCGGCGGTGGCGGGGGGCAGCAGCATCACCGCATATCCGCCGGGACGCAGGTGGGCCAGGGCGTGCTGGATCCAGGCGAGTTCGGACTCCATGCGTGGCGGGACGCCGTAGGCCCAGCGAGGGTCGTAGGCCAGCTCGTCGTGGCCCCAGTCGCGGTCGCCGTAGGGCGGGTTGCACACCACCGCGTCGACCGGGGGCTGCGGAAAGGCGTCGTGGCGCAGGCTGTCGCCGGCCTGTACGGCCACCACCGCATCGGGAGTGGCCAGCAGCAGGCGTACCGCGCTGCGCTGAGCCTGTACCGGCAGGGCGTCCTGGCCGTACAGCTCGCGGGCGCCGTGGCGTGCGGCGGCTGCCAGCAGGGTGCCGCTGCCGCACGCGGGGTCCAGGACACGGGCCGTGTCCGCGGGCAGCAGGCGTGCCATGAGGTCGGCGAGGGGGGCGGGGGTCTGGTAGGTGCCGGTGGAGGCGCTGTCCTCCAGTTCCCGCTCGGCGAGTACGTCGAGGGCGGCCTGGGCGCCCTCCTCCCGTACGCAGTGGATCAGTGCCCGCACGATGGCCGCGTCGGCTGCCGTGAAGGGGGCGGCCTCGGTCTGCGGAACTGTGCCGGCGAGGTCGGCGACGGCGGCGTCCGCGCGTGCGGCGAGGTCGGCGTCCGGCAGGTCGGCCAGCGCGGTCAGCTCGTGTGGGGAGCGGCGGGAGGTGGCCAGGACCAGGGGGAGCAGTGGCGTGGCCGGGCCTGAGGGGTGCAGGCGCAGCAGGGTGCGCAGCTCCTCGGCGGGGGCGGCGGCGGAGGTCTGGCCGCGGGAGCGCAGCCAGGCACGCACGGTTTCCAGGTCGTAGAGCGGGCTGGCCTCGGTGCCGCCGGCTGGTGCCGGGAAGTCGTTGTGCCGACGGCGCCAGTTGCTGACGGTGGCGCGTGTGACTCCCGCGATGCGGGAGATCTCCGCGGCTGTCACCTGGGCTGACGACTGGGGCATGACCTGTTCTCACCTCTCGTCGGGAACAACGGACACAGTACACCTCTGACTAAATCTGTAAACAGGTTTGACCGCGCTTTCACTGTCATGCTTACCTGTAGACGCTTCCGGTCGGCCGCGGTCGGCGGGAGCATTCCCGAGGGCTGGCCGCCGAGGCCCGCCCCCAAACGGCAGAAGAAGCCTCACGAGTGGAGAGACCTGCTTGATCGAGACGGGCGAGCCCGAACCGACCGTGTACCACCGCCACCGGGCGCAGCTGCTGAAGCGCGATGCCGAGGACAACTTCCGGGCCCTGCTGGTCCAGATCCGCCACATCACCGGCACGTCCTACGAGACCACCCTCTACGACCACCAGCAGGCGTTCCGCCTCCTGTGGCACCACCTGGAGCGCAGCGGCCACCTGCGCCGCGCCCGCCGCGATGCCCACGCCCGCCTCACCGCCGGTCACACCACGCCCGACGAACGCGCCGACTGGAGCTGTTCCTCACCGTCTACGGCCAGGTCCACCCGCCGACCGCCACCGGCGCCTGACCCCTACGCCCCACCCGGCGGGCGTCACGCACCGCCCGCCCTCTCTCCCCTGCCCTCCGAGGGCCACCTGCTCGGAAAGGAAGTCATCCATGACCATCACCGTCGACTCCTCGCGCCTCTCCCTGGTACGTGAGGAGTCCACCTACCTGGCAATCCGCACCAGCCAGGGCGGCCGGACCGTCTACACGACGCGAATCCCGCTCGCCGACCTCTCGGTCGTCCTCACCATCCCCGACCCGGCCAAGCCGGACCCGGACAACCGCAAGGTGGACATCGCCCACGCCAAGGGCTTCGGCCAGTACCTCGCCGACAACCCCGGCTGGGTGGCCCCGGCCCTCCTCATCCGCGACACCGGCAGCTGCCGCTTCGAGCCGATCAGCGAAGACGGCTCGGTCGGCTACCTCACCGTCCCGTGGGCCATCGGCGGCATCGGACGCCTGATCACGATCGACGGCCAGCACCGCATCCTTGGCGTCCACCTGGAGAAGAAGCGCATCACGGACGAGGTCTCCCGCATCGACCGGGAGATCCTCCGCGCCAACGAGGCCAAGAAGGCCAAGCTGGAGCAGGACCGTCAGGCTCTGATCGGCCGGATGCAGCGACTCAAGGACGAGTTCGTCGGCATCGACATCTACGTGGAGCCCGACGGCGTCAAGGGCCAGCAGATGTTCGTCGACGTCGCGGACAACGCCAAGGGCATCTCCGGTGCCGTCCGGGCCCGCTTCGACACCTCGCGCATCGCCAACCGCACGCTCAGCGACATCGTCACCCACCCCCTCTTCCTGGGCAAGATCGACATCGAGCGGGACCGGATGACCCTGGCCAACCGCAACCTGATGGGTGCCAAGCACGTCGCCGACATCACGCGGGCCGTCATCGCCGGTCCCGGTGGCCGCGTCAGCAAGAAGGTCGAGTCGCTGACCGACAACGAGGTCATCGAGAGCGTCCGCGGCTTCCTGGATGTCATCTCCATCGCCTTCACCGCGCTCGCGGAGATCACCGAGGAGGACGTGGACAACTACGACCCCTCGCTCTCCGACAAGAAGAGGAACGAGCCGCCGGCGCCCCCCACCAAGGCCATGCGGCTGCGCGAGTCCTCGCTCCTGGGCTCGGTGGGCATGCTCCGCGTCCTGGGCGGCGTCTACCGCAACCTGCGGGAGGCCGGGGCCGAGGACGGTGACATCCAGGAGTTCTTCAAGCGGCTGGACCGCCACATGACGGCCCCGGTCACCGAGGACAGCATCTGGCGTACCACGGACGCGAACCAGGACTTCGAGCCGAACGCCTCCGCCCCGATCATGCGTCAGCAGAACGTCGTGCACCTGACCAAGGTGATCACGGACTGGTACAAGAAGGGCCCGGCCGCCATCTGACCCACCAGCAACGCCGGCCTCCACATCTGGCGGATTCCAGGGGTCATTGCGTGATGCGCCTGACCCACACGACCAAGCTCGGCGGGCGTCACGCGCGCCCGCCCCCTCTCCCGCTGCTCCGTTGCATAGACAAGGAGGTAACAACTTTCATGGGTCGTCGTTCTCCCCTCGCCCACGCGCCTCGCCCCGCCACGTCCACTCGCCGCCAGGTGTGCGTGAACCACAGGGTCAAGGCCGCCGCCGGGCCGATCGTGCTGGCCACGGACGCCTCGGTCGGCCCCGACCGGGTGGCCTCCGGCTACCTCGCCACCACCGGCCACACCGGTCTGCGCGCTCACCTCTACCCGAAGTACCTCGTGCACCCTCGCTCCCGCGTGGTCGTCACCGAACTGCGCGCCGTGTACTGGGGTCTCAAGGCGGTCCTCCACACGCACCCCGGCCAGCCCATCGAGGTCCGCGTGGACAACCTGCAGGCGCTGCGGCACCTGCACAGCTGGCAGCGGGGCGGGACGGACATACCCGAGGGCTACGACACCCACCTGCGTTCCCAGGACCGCCAGCCCAGCCTGGTCAAGCTGCAGTTGCTCACCGAGTACACCCCTCACTTGACCTTCGTCCACGAGAAGGCCCACGCCGGTCACCCACTCAACGAGGCCGCCGACTCCCTGGCCAAGCTTGGCCTGCGCTGCGCGCGCGGCGCCGTCTCGCCCACCGAACTCCCGCGCCTGGTCCCGCTCTGGGCTACAGGCGCCCTCGCCGCCTGGGCCGCCTGACGCACATCCCAGCTTCACAAGTCACACGCACCCGCAAGGTGCATCTACATCCCCTGGGGGGACCATGAGCCAGCAGCAGTACCCGCAGCAGCCCCAGCCCGGTTGGGGCGGCCCGCAGCAGCAGGGCTACGGCGTTCCGCCGTTCCAGCCGCAGCCGCCGAAGAAGTCGAAGGCAGGGAAGATCGTCGGATTTGGCTGCCTCGGCGTCGTCGCCTTCTTCGTTCTGATCGGCATCGTCGCCGCGGCCGGCGGTGGAAGCGGCGACTCCACCGACACCGGCGCCAAGGACAAGGCCGTCGCCGCCAGCCGCACGCCGGAGTCCGACAAGGCCGAGGCGACGCCCGCGCAGAAGACGAAGACGCAGGCGGAGCAGTTCAAGGCCTGCGTCGCCAAGTCCGGTACGACCACGGAAAAGAAGGCCGTCCAGCACGTGACGAAGGTGACCGGCGCGGACAAGCGGAAGGACATCCTGGACTCGGCTGAGGTCTACACCGACTTCACTGGCGGGCTTATGAGCGACAACCAGGGGGACGCGAAGCTCATCGCTTCCGCGTTCACGTCCTGCTACGAGTCCAAGAACGGGCTCGTCAGCGTCTACGGCCAGGATGGCGACCTCATCGCCAACGCCAACTACTGATCTCTTCGACCAAGGCCCGCCGACCCGTGACGGTGGGCCTTGGTTCGTTCAACCGTGCACGCCGCGTACCGACTTCACACACTCTGGGGGACACGATGCGCCGCATCACCAATACCGTGCTACTCGCCGCTGCCGTGCTCGCTTCGCTTGCTGCCTGTGGCAGATACTGTCACGTTGGCCGACTGGGTGGGATGATCTTCGGGTTGATCATGTTGGGAGGGGTTCGCTCGTGGACAGCGCGCCGCCGTCGTACAAAGGGCACCGGTACTCGGTCGAGATCATCTCCCACTGTGTGTGGCTGTACCACCGCTTCCCGCTGTCGTACCGCGAGGTCGAGGAGCTGATGCTCGCCCGCGGCGTGACCGTCTCCTATGAGACGGTCCGGCGGTGGTGCGCCAAGTTCGGGCAGGCCTACGCCAACGCTCTGCGCCGCCGGCAGCCCCGGCCGGGGGACACATGGCACCTGGACGAGGTCTTCATCAAGATCAACGGCGAGTTGACGTACCTGTGGCGGGCTGTCGACCAAGACGGGATGGTGCTGGACATTCTCGTCCAGGGCCGACGGGACAAAGCCGCAGCCTGGCGCTTCTTCCGCCGCCTGCTGAAGACGACCCGTACGGTGCCGCGGGTGATCGTTACGGACAAGCTGCGCTCCTACGGCGCGGCGCACCGCGAGGTCATGCCCTCCGTCGAGCACCGCTCGCACAAGGGCCTGAACAACCGGGCCGAGAACAGTCATCAGCCCACCCGGCAGCGCGAGCGCGCGATGAAGGGCTTCCGCTCCACCGGCGGAGCCCAGCGGTTCCTGGCCGCGTTCAGCGGCATCTCGCCTCACTTCAGGCCCCGCCGTCATCTGATGACCGCAATCGACTACCGAGCCGAGATGACCATCCGCTTCGCGATCTGGGACCAGATCACCAGCGCAGCCGACCGACCCACCACGACCTGAACGCAGGCCCGGATCGCGGGCCCCACCATGCCACGACACACCGTCAGGCACCTGCAAACCAACAACGTGACAGCACCTCTTCATGAGGTGCAACGGATCGGGAGGGGAAACAATGAACCACGCGGGGGACGAGCCCGAAGAGTCTCGACTTCAGAAGGCTGTCGAGATGATCGCCATCACACCGGAGGCGGCCACTGAGCTCGTGGGCGGGTACCGTGCGACCTTCGAGGCCAAGTTCAAGCGGGAGCCCGAGAGCGTGGAGGACAAGCGCCGGATCGCGGCCAAGATAATTGGCCGGTACTCCAAACTTTCGGCAGTCACCGGGGCGGTCACCGCAGCCCCGAGCTTGATTCCAGGGGTCGGGACGGCGGTCGCAGTCCTGGGCGGCGGTGTCACCGACATCGCCGCGGCCCTCAAGCTCCAGATCGACATGTGCATGTGCCTGGTTGAGGTGTACGAGACCGAGCTGAGCAATGAGGACAAGAAGCACCTCGCCTTCGTGCTCGCGTTGGCGGGTTCGGTAGAACAGATGGCGTCGAAGGGTGGCAAGGCAGCGGTCCTGAAGATCGCCGAGAAGTTGGTCTACCAGTACCTGAAAGGGCCCGCCCTGGTCACAATCAAGCAGTTGTTCAAGCGGGTGTCCATCACCTTCACCCAGAAGGCGATGGCCAAGGCGATACCCGCCGGCGTAGGTGTCGCTTTCAGTAGCTCGACCAACTACGTCCTGACGACGGTGGTGGGCAGGGTCGCCGTCGCCGTCCTGGCCAAAGACGTGAAGTAGCAACGTCGCATCGGATCCGGTACCGCCGACCCAGTTGCCGGACCGGTACTCCGGTCGCGCTTCGTGATCCGACAAGGCGGCAGGTTTCGTGGGGGCGTCGGCGTATATGTGAGGCCACCTGTTGATCATGGTGTTGAGGAACGCAACGAGGAAAGCTGCGTGAGCGCCGACCGTCAGCCACGTGTGCAGCCCGACCACCCCCTCGAAGACGTGGGTGCCCAGCCACCTGTACGACTGGGCACCGGCAAGACGGTCCGGGCGGAGTACGTCCTGCCGCCGCGCCCGAGCCCTGTCGCATCGCGACCGCTGGACGGCGGATCGACACACCGGCCACACTTGACCCCTGACCGTGACCGTTCTTCACGCACACCGGGGGCAAGGTGCCGCAGGAGGCGATCTCCGACCGTTACGAACTCCTGGAAGAGCTCAGCCACGGAGGCATGGGCGACGTGTGGCGCGGCTACGACGCCGTGCTCGACCGGCCCCTCGCCGTGAAACTCATCCGGCAGGCCTCGGTCACTTCCCCGCAGCTGGCCGAGGAGTTCGCCAAACGCTTCCGCCGCGAGGCCCGCATCACCGCGCGCATCCAGCACCCCGGCGTGCCGCAGGTGTACGACGCGGTGCTCGACGCGTCATACGAGCGGCTGTTCCTGGTGATGGAGCTCGTCGACGGGCACTGTCACGTTGACTGACCGGGTGGGATGATCTTCTGGTTGGTCATGCTGGGAGGGGTCGTCCGTGGACAGTGCGCCGCCGTCGTACAAGGGGCACCGGTACCCGGTCGAGATCATCTCCCACTGCGTGTGGCTGTACTTCCGCTTCCCGCTGTCCTACCGCGAGGTGGAGGAGCTGATGCTCCAGCGCGGCGTGCTCGTCTCCCACGAGACCGTCCGCCGCTGGTGCGCCAAGTTCGGGCAGGCCTACGCCAACGGCCTGCGCCGCCGGCGTGTGCGGCCGGGCGACAAGTGGCACCTGGACGAGGTCTTCCTCAAGATCAACGGAGAGCAGAAGTACCTGTGGCGAGCCGTCGACCAGGACGGCACCGTGCTCGACATCCTCGTACAGAACCGGCGGGACACCGCTGCGGCCAGGCGGTTCTTCCGTCGGCTCCTCAAGGGAATCGGGGCCGTGCCGAGAGTGGTCGTCACCGACAAGCTCCGCTCCTACGGCGCGGCCCACCGCGAGGTGATGCCCTCCGTCGAGCACCGTTCCCACAAGGGCCTGAACAACCGGGCGGAGAACAGCCACCAGCCCACCCGGCAGCGTGAACGCGCGATGAAGGGCTTCCGCTCGGTCGGCGGGGCGCAGCGGTTCCTGTCCGCGTTCAGCGGTATCTCACCCCACTTCCGACCCCGCCGCCACCTGATGACCGCCCCCGAATACCGCACCGAGTTGACCATCCGCTTCGCGAGCTGGGACCAGGCCACCGGCGCCGCCAGCCAGCCCGCCGAAGCCTGAGCACCAGCCCGGAACCCCGGCCCCACCACGCCCCGACGCATCGTCAGAGACCCACGCAGCCAACAACGTGACAGCGCCGTTTTGCCGGTTCGATCACGGTCGACGGAAACGATCACCCGAAACCAAGAGCACTACCCCGCGCAGACCCTAACGACCGACGTGCGGTCTTCGGCACTCCGCGCGTCACCGGGAACGGAAACCGGCCGCGGCCTTGGCGCGGCGGCCGAGGTAGAGCACGATCAGACCGCACAGCGCGGACGGGATCGCGAGGGTGAGGAACAGCTGCTGATGGCTCCACCCCGCAGCGAGCAGGGCACCGACCAGGAGGGGGCCGACGATGCCTCCGACGCGACCGATGCCGAGCGCCCAGCCGACACCGGTGGAGCGGACTTCCTCGGGGTAGTAGACCGCGGCGAGGGCGATGACGCTCTTCTGACCGCCGCTGACCGAGCAGCCCATCAAGAAGATCGCGACCAGCACCACCCAGACCGGAGCGCCGAGGGCGATGCTCATCAGGGTCAGGAAGCCGCAGCCGACGAGATAGAGCGTGCCGAGGGCACCGAAGGAGCCGATCCGGTCCATGGCCGGGCCGATGACGAAGGCGATCACGATGCCGCCGACGGTGGTCATCGAGGCGGCCGTGGCCAGGGTCGCGGCGGAGTAGCCGCGCTCGCTGAGGATGGTCGGCATCCAGCTCTGCAGGCCGTAGAACATCGCCAGGTTGATCGCGAAGACCAGCCACAGCAGCACGGTGCCGAGCAACTGACCGCCCGAGACGAGTTGCCGCAGCTTGACCCGCTTGCCGGGGTCGGCGCTCTCGGCCTCGATCTGCGGTGCGTTCACCTGCGGCAGGGCGGGGTCGATCCGGCGGCACAGTGCGTACGCCGCGGAGGTCTGGCCACGGCGGAGCAGGTGGGAGATCGATTCCGGGAGCTGCCACAGCAGCACGAGGACCAGAGCGAGCGGGGCCACTGCCCCGGCCACGAAGACCGCCCGCCAGCCGTAGGCGGGGATCAGCCAGTCGGCGGCGTAGTTGGCGGCCACGAAGCCGAGCGAGAAGCCGCAGTAGATGGCCAGCACCAGGCTGGCGCGGACGCGCTTGGGGCTGTACTCCGCGGTCAGCGCGATCGTACTGGGCGTCGCTGCGCCCAGCCCGATGCCGGTTATGAACCGCATCGCCAGCAGCTGCTCGGGACTCTGTACCCACACCGAGGCGAGGGTGGACAGTGAGAAGATCAGCACGCCGACGATGACGAGGCGCTTGTGGCCGAACTTGTCGGAGAGCGGGGCGACAAGCAGGTAGCCGATCATCAGGCCGACCAGGGCCGCAGAGAAAATGGAGCCCATCGTGCTCTTGGTCAGGCCCCAGTCCTCGGTGATGGCCGGGGCCATGTAGTTGATCGCCTGGGTGTCGAAGCCGTCGAGGAACATCACCAGGCCGCACAGCAGTACCGTGCCGAGCTGGAATCTGTTGGGTCGTCGACTGTCGATGAACCCGGGGAGACGCAGCGGCGCGGCCGCTGCGGTGGTGTCAGTCATGGAGTAACTCCACTGGGAGAGGGAGCCGGCTGAGGCGTTCCTCAGACGGCGGCCGGAGCACCGGCGGCCGAGACGAACGCATCGGCGTGGAACCGTTCCGGGTCCACGCCGCGCTCGCGCGCCAACGCATCGGCTGCAGACTTGGTCATGGCTTCGCTGCCACAGGCATAGATCTGGTGGGTGCCCAGATCGGTGTGGTCGGCGATGAGCACGTCCTGGACGTGCCCGGTCGCACCTTCCCAGCCCGGGTGGGGGCGGGAGAGGACCGGAGTGAACCGCAGCCAGGGGTAGCGCTTGGTCCAGGTCTCGACGACGTCGAGCAGATAGAGGTCGTCGAGGGTGCGGGCGCCCCAGTACAGGTGGATGGGGCGGGTGAGCCGGCGGGCGGCGTGGTCGAGGATGATCGACCGCATCGGGGCGAACCCGGTTCCGGTGGCCAGCAGGATGATCGGCTCCTCGGCGTCGTCCTCCACGAAGAACTCGCCGAACGGCGCCTCGATCTCCACGGTGTCGT
The DNA here is from genome assembly GCF_045291515.1 of Streptomyces sp. GD-15H. Taxonomy (NCBI): domain Bacteria; kingdom Bacillati; phylum Actinomycetota; class Actinomycetes; order Kitasatosporales; family Streptomycetaceae; genus Streptomyces; species Streptomyces sp. GD-15H. The sequence continues at coordinate 8,425,100 of NZ_CP149447.1, read as the reverse complement.
GGAATTCCAGCTGCTGCAGGATCCTGGCCGAGAACACACCGCCCGGCTCATGCCGGACATGCAGCTGAGCCAGGTCGTTGTGCTGCGGTGAGTTCGCCAGCGAGTACGACCGGGTGTCGCCGTCGTCAAGGATGATGTTGAGGAACTGCCCTGCCCTGAAGGGCGTGCGTCGCCCGATGGGATAGCGCAGATCGAGGATCGTCACGCCTGGCGCAACCCGGTGCCTCCGGTGGACGGTCGTGGTCAGTCGCTTGCGGACCGGCGGGGTACGCTGCTCGACCCGCTTCGGCACGATCTCCACATCGCTCTTCGGACGGGCATGGCACAGCCGCACCTCGGCCGGGCCGCATACCTCGCCGCGGCCGGGCACATCGAATGTGCCCGCGACCAGGCTGCCCACGCAGGTATCGCAGACGCCCTTGCGGCACGAGTACGGGATCGCCCAGCCGGCCGTCTCGGCGGCGTCGAGGACGTTCTGCTCCGGACCGCAGTCGAAGGCGATCTCGGAGTCCTTGACGCTGACGGTGAATGTCATTTCAGAGCTCCCGGGCGGTCGGGGCGAGCAGGCGCAGCGCGGCCAGCACCGCGCTGGGGTCGGCGACCCCGCGGCCGGCGATGTCGAAGGCGGGGCCGTGGCCCACGCTGGAGAAGGGTGCGCCGGCGCCGATGGTGACCGCGGCAGCGGTCCGGCCGACCAGCGTCTTGATCGGGATGTGCCCCTGGTCGTGGTACATCGCCAGGTAGGCGTCGTAGTCACGTTCGCCGCCGAGCAGGATGTCGGCGCCGGTCGGGCCCTCCGCCCGCAGCCCGCGCTCACGCAGGGCCGCGACCGCCGGCTCGGTGATCTCCTGGTCGTTGGTGCCGAACAGGCCGCCTTCCCCGGCGTGCGGGTTGATTCCGAAGACACCGATCCGCGGGGTCGGGATCCCCATGGCGACCAGGGCGGAGTGCAGCGCGAGCCCGGCTTCGGTGACGAGTTCGGTGGTGAGCCGCGCCAGCGCGTCGGCGAGCGGCTCGTGCAGCGTCACGTGCGCGATGCGTACGCCGCCGCCGACGAGCATTAGGAAGACCCGGTCGACCGGGGTGCCGGTGAGTTCGGCGATCAAAGGCGGGTATCCGGCGAAGCTGATGCCGGCCTGGTGCACTGCGGTCTCAGAGTGCGGGCAGGCGACCACGCCGGCGTAGCTACCGTCCATGGCGAGCTGGACGGCCCGCTTGGCGTAGGCAATGGTGGCGGCACCAGCTGCGGCGGTTACCTGTCCGATCTGTAGGTCAGCGGGATCCAGGGCGCCGGCGTCGACGATGTCGCACACCCCGGCCTCGGCCGTCGCACCGGGAACGGCGTCGCGCAGCGTGAGACCGGCCTGCCTCGCGGGTCCTTCGAGCGCGAGGCGGTCACCGACGAGGACCGGCGCTGCAGCACCCGACTCGGCGACCGCTTTGGCGGCGATCTCCGGGCCGATCCCGTTCGGGTCGCCGATGGTGAGAAGCAGGCGGCTCACAGCGGCAGCACCAGCAAGGTGTCGATGCGGGAGCTGTCGCAGACCACGATCCGCTTGTTGAGTAGCGTCCTTCCGTTGGTGAAGACGTACTCGTCGAGGTAACGGCCGCTGGCGAAGATGTCGGTGGGGCCGTTGCCGGTGATCCGTACGACCAGGAAGGAGGTCTCGCTGGTCGCGCCGGTTTCGCTCTCCTCGACGATCGCCGGCTGACCGAGCAGGTGCCGGTAGGCGTGCGGCTCGTAGATGTTGGCTTCCTTGAGCGCAGAGATTCGGTCTTTGAGCATCGCCTTGTTGTCAGCCCAGATGACACCGGCGGGCAGCCCACGGCGGTGGTTGTCCGCGGTGGTCACCTTGTAGAAGGCGTTGTCGGTGAAGTGCTCGGGCCAGTCCTCGATCGGGCCGTCGTCGATGGCGCGGACGTAGCTGCCCTGCGCCCGGCTGATCCGGGTGAACGCGTCCGTCACTTGCCTGCTCCTTCGGTCTCGCCGATGTTGAAGCCCATCGCCTCGCGGTAGACCTTCCAGAAGCCGCGGATCGAAGCCTCGGTCACCCGGCTCTCGCTGGAGATTGCCTGGTCGCCACCCATCTGCAGGGTCGCGAACTCGCTGCTGGCACCGGCGATGCCGCGCTGGACGAAGCCGCCGATGGCACCGTCCTCCATCGAGACGTAGCCCGCTGGCCCGACCAGGTTGGACTGCTTCATCCGGGTCAGCTGCTGCTCTTCGGTGTCGTCTTCGAACCCGAGGTAGGTCCAGTTGAGGCTGGTGGTGTCGACCCCGGTCGGCAGAACCTGGCGCACCGCGACGGAGTTCTGGATCTGCTGCAGGACGAATCCCGGGGAGACGGAGAGGATCTGCAGGGTGATGTCGTCGCCGACCTCGCTGAAGCTGTCGACCAGGGAGGGGTCCTCGAGCTGGTACTCCGAGTCGGAGCGGATGTTCTGGTCCTTGTATGTCGACGCCGCCTTGGCCTCGGCTTCGCGGTTGATTGCCGACCAGCTGACGTGGTGGCCGCCGTTCTCCGAGACGATGATGCCGCCCTTCTGGTTCAGCTTGTTGAGCCCGAAGGTGGTGAAGAACAGGTGCAGGATGCTCGCGTGGTAGGAGTCCTTGACGTTCTCCATGTAGAGCTTCCAGTTGTTGGGCAGCTCCTGGGTGAAACGCCCTAGTACGACCGGCTTGCGGCCGCCGAGCACGCGCTCGATCCGATCGAGGATCTCCTGACCGAGGTACTCCTCGATCTCGGGTACGTCGTTGTCGAGGCTGCCGAAGATCAGACCGTGCACGTTGGCCAGCCGCAGTCGGCGTGGGCTGTGCGCGGCCTTGCAGAAGTCCTTGCCCATGCCGCCCTTGCCGTTGATGCCTTCCTCGAAGGCGACCCCGGTGAGGTCGCCCTGGAGGTTGTAGGTCCAGGCGTGGTAGACGCAGGTGAAGTCCCTGGCGTGCCCGTAGTGCTCCATCGCGATCAGTGCACCGCGGTGGGCGCAGCGGTTCTCGAAGGCGTAGATCTCACCGTCGTGGTCGCGGGTCACCAGCACCGGCTGCTCACCGATGAAGGTGGCGCAGAAGTCACCGGGCTCGGCCAGCTCCGCCTCCAGGCAGAGGTAGCTCCAGAACGGCCCGTGGAAGATGTTCTTCTGCTCGGCCTGATAGACCTCCTCCTCCTGGAACACCCAGTACGGCACCTCGGTCAGCGACCGGGGCCAGCTGCGCGCCGCCATCGCGGTCGCCGCCCCGTTTCCCTCTGGCATGGATCCTCCTCCACCACGCGGCGCTTGACGCTCGACTGTTGCGTTCGGATAGCGCACACATGTATGTTTTACGAACAGCGCTCAGTAGAGTGGCTCGTATTACGTCTGTCAAGGGGGATCTATGAGCAGTGAGGGAATGGCCGGCCTGGCCAAAGGCCTGTCTGTCCTCGAGGCGTTCGGGACGAAGGCGCCGCGCCTGACCATCAGTGATGCCGCAGGGGTGACCGGACTGAGCCGGGCGGCCGCGCGCCGCTGCCTGATGACCCTCACTGAGCTGGGCTACGTCACCTTCGACGGCAAGTTCTTCTCGCCGACCCCACGCGTGCTCCGCCTGGGTGCCACCTACGAGGAGACCGCGCAGCTACCGCAGCTCGCGCAGCCGCACCTGGTCGCGATCCGGGACACCGTCGACGAATCCGCCTCGCTGGCCGTCCTGCAGGACGACGCGTCCCTGTTCATCGCCCGCAGCGAGACGACCCGGATGCTCAACACCGGCGTACGCGTCGGGGCCCGGCTCCCCCTCTACGCCTCGGCCACCGGGCACGTCCTGCTGGCCGGACTCACCGACGAGGACGTGGCCGCGCAACTCGCGAAGGCGGAGCTGGTGGCGCGCACACCGACCACACCGACCCACCCAGAGGACATCGCGCAGCGCGTACGGGAGGCGCGCAGCAACGGCTATGCGCTCACCGACGAGGAACTCGAGCTCGGCCTACGCTCGATCGCGATCCCGGTCCTCGACTCCTCCGGTGCCACGGTCGCCGCCCTCTCGGTCAGCGCCGCCGCGGCCCGGGTCTCGGTCGACGAACTGCGAACACGGCTCTTTCCCGTCATCCAGGAGCACGCACGCCTCCTCGGCCGGCAGCTTTGACTTCCGCTCGCCCCTAAAGGCTGTCCCGTAATTGGACTGGCGGTGCCTCGTCGGGGCGCTACTCGCCCGTCTTCCCGTCGATCAGTTCTCGGGCGACGTCGAGGTGCCAACGTGGCGGGCGTACTCCTGAAGCAGGTGGAAGAGGATCCGTCCGAGGGAGGGAGCCTGCTCGGGTGCCCGGAAGCGGCCGCCGAGGCGGGCCTTGTCCGCCAGACCGGCAGCCGCGACCAGGGAGGTCGTCGCGGTCACCTCGTCACGGTAGGCGGCCATAACCTCTGCGGTCGGCCTGTCGGCGGGGATGCCCCATTCGGCTTCGTCTCCGCCGGGTGGGTAGGCCAGGACGTCCTCGGCAGCGAATCCCCAGCGTATCCAGCGGCGTTCGACCCAGCCGAGGTGCTGAATCAAACCGAGCGGCGACCAGCCCAGTGGATCGACGGGCGTACGGAGCTGGCCGTCGGACAGACCGGAGATCTTCCGCATGAGCGCCTCGCGGTACCACTCCAGGTAGCCGAAGAGGAGCTCGCGCGCGTCGGAGACGTCGACGCCAGGCCCGTCGAGAAGCGCGGGAACCTGCCCGGAAGACTGCTGCATCCCCCGAACGTAGCGCGGCACGCTGTCCCAACGCAGGACATCGCCCGGCGAATCAAGCACCCGAACCTGTCATGATCTTGGTGTGGCAGCAGTGATCACCGCGTCCGAGCCGTCCTGGATAGCCCCGTTCACCGGGTTGAGCCCCTGCCAGTTCGGCAAGCTGATCACCATGCTGCGCCGCGAGGGCGCGGACGAGGTGCGGCGGGGCCGACCGTGGTCGCTGCCGCTGGAGGACCGGGTGCTGCTGGTCGCCGCCTACTGGCGCACCAACCTCACCCTGCGCCAACTCGCCCCGCTGTTCGGTATTTCGAAGTCGGCCGCCGACCGCATCATCAACCACCTCGGGCCGCAGCTCGCCCTCCAGCAGCGCAAACGGTTCCGCAGGGACACCGTGCTGATCGTGGACGGCACCCTGGTCCCCACCCGCGACCACACCATCGCCGAGCAGTCCAAGAACTACCGGTACTCCACCAACCACCAGGTCGTCATCGACGCCGACACCCGGCTCGTCGTCGCCGTCGGCCGGCCACTGCCCGGCAACCGCAACGACTGCACGGCGTGGGAGCTGTCCGGCGCGAAGGCCGCCGTCGCCCCACCACGGTGATCGCGGACGGCGGCTACCGCGGCACCGGCCTGGTCATCCCGCACCGCCGCGCACCCGGCCAGAGCGAACTCCCGGCCTGGAAAGAGGACCACAACCGCTCCCACCGCAAGGTCCGCGCCCGCATCGAGCACGTCTTCGCCCGCATGAAGACCTGGAAGATCCTCCGCGACTGCCGTCTCAAAGGCGACGGCGTCCACTACGCCATGCTCGGCATCGCCCGCCTCCACAACCTCGCCCTCGCCGGGTGACCGGGGAACAACGCTGGTCAACCGGCATGCCGTAGATCATTTACGGGACAACGCTTAACTTGACTCTGACGCGTAAATAACTGCAGGTGGGTGCTCTCTCGGGCAGGGGTATCGGCCCGGTCGGAGTCGTCTCCGCCGGGCTTCGGACACGCTCGTTCATCCAGCGGCGCCCAGCGGGTCGAGGGTGACGCGGTAGCCGAGTTCGTTCAGCCGGGACACGGCTCGGCCTGCGGCCCGCTCGGGATCCCGTTGGGTGAAGTAGCTGCTGCCGAGCTCGTGGTAGGGCACGTTGTCGTTGAGTATGTGCCAGATCGCGGTGATTGATCGAGTGCTCGACGGCGACCAGCGCCTTGATCGGGCCGCGGCGAGCGGTCAGCCCCTTGTAGCGTGCCTGCAGGAAGGAGTCCTTGGTCCGTGCCGCTCCGAACGCGGCCATCGCCAGCGCCCCTTGCAGGTAGGGGTTGCCGGGCCGGACCCGGGCACTGCGGACTCGGCCGGCCGATTCGTGGCGCCCCGGACACAGCCCGGCCCAGGAGGCCAGGTGCCTGGCCGAGGGGAACCGGGCCATGTCACCCCCGGTCTCGGCCACAATCACTTCCGCTACCGCCTGGTTCATTCCCGGGATCGTGTCCAGCAGGTCCAGCGCCGGGCGAAAAGGGGTCATCGCCTCCTCGATGCGGGCCGTCAGCTGGTTGACGGGCACTGTCACGTTGGCTGACCGGATGGGATGATCTTCGGGTTGGTTATGGCGGAGGGGGTTGTCCGTGGGCAGTACGCCGCCGTCGTACCAGGGGCACCGGTACCCGGTCGAGATGATCTCCCACTGCGTCTGGCGGTACTTCCGCTTCCCGCTCAGCTTCCGCGAGGTGGAGGAGCTGATGCTCAGGCGCGGTGTGCTCGTCTCCCCCGAGCCCGTCCGGCGTTGGTGCGTCAAGTTCGGGCAGGCCTACGCCAACGGCCTGCGCCGCCGGCGTGTGCGGCCGGGCGACAAGTGGCACCTGGACGAGGTCTTCGTCAGGATCAACGGGGAGCTGAAGTACCTGTGGCGCGCGGTGGACCAGCACGGCAACGTGCTGGACATCCTCGTGCAGAACAGACGCGACAAGGCTGCGGCCAGGCGTTTCTTCCGCAAGCTCCTCAAGAAGACCCGCTCGGTGCCGCGGGTGGTGGTCACGGACAAGCTCCGCAGTTACGGCGCCGCCCACCGCGCGGTGATGCCTTCCGTCGAGCACCGCTCCCACAAGGGCCTCAACAACCGGGCCGAGAACAGCCACCAGCCGACGAGGCAGCGCGAGCGCGCCCTGAAGGGCTTCCGCAGCGTCGGCGGAGCCCAGCGGTTCCTGTCCGCGTTCAGCGGCATCTCACCCCACTTCCGGCCCCGACGCCACCTGATGACCGCCCCCGACCACCGCGCCGAGATGACCGTCCGCTTCGCGATCTGGGAGCAGGTCACCGGCACCGCCGGCCTGCCCGCCACGGCCTGAGCGCGGAGCCGGAACCCGGCCCCAGCACGCCCCGACACGCCGCCAGACAACCCCATACCCAACAACGTGACAGTGCCCTGGGCTGAGCAGATACCGATCCGGGCGCTCGCGCGGCATCTGGGCATCTCGCGGGAAGACGTGGGCGGGGGCGGGAGCCTGGGGGTTCCGGCCCCGCCCCGGGGAGGGTCAGAAGGGCTTGTAGGGCAGGTACTTGCCGTCCAGGGTGATGACCGCCCGCTCGCCGCCCTCGGGGTCGGCGACCTTCTTCACATCCAGCTTGAAATTGATCGCGGAGATGATGCCGTCACCGAACTGCTCGTGCACCAGGGCCTTGAGGGTGGTGCCGTAGACCTGGAGTATCTCGTAGAAGCGGTAGATCGTCGGGTCGGTCGGAACACTGTCCCCGATCGAGCCGCGGGTGGGGATGGTCTGGAGCAGCATCACCGCGTCGTCGTCCAGGCCCAGTAGCTCGGCGACGGCCTTCGCGGCGTCGGCGGGCAGGGCGTGCTGGCCCAGAATGGCGGCGGTGACGAAGGTGACCGACAGGCCTGCGGCGTCCGCGATCTGCTGCCAGGACACATCCCGGCGGGTCTTGGCCTCAACTGCGGCGATGGCCAGCTGCTGACGGGCGGTGGGGTCGAACTGAGCGTGCACCATGAGAGGTTTCCCTTATCCGATGTGCTGGCCCGCAGAAGGGCGAGGCGGCGAGCTTGCAAGGTGGTGGGTGATCCGGGACCGGTGCTCGGGGATCAGGTCGTGCGGTCAGGCCGCCACAGCGGTGCCAAGGGCGCCAGCTTCTTCGACGGTGCCGGTGGGGATATCGTAGACCCAGCCGTGCAGGGTAGCCGTGTTGTGCGCCAGCGCATAGACCAACCGAGGGGCGTGTGGCCAGGTTGGCGAGCCGGGTGGTGACGTTCTCCGGTACCAGGGCGGCCGCCTTCTCGCCGCGACCGGGGCTGCGGTGGTACGGGCCTCGGAGGCGTCCGCGTGGCGCAGCCAGTCGGCGATCGCTGGGGTGCCGGGCAGGTCGTGGCCCTCGGCCAGGACGGTCATCGCACCGCAGGCGGAGTGTCCGCACACCACGATGTCCGTGGCTCCGAGGACGGTGACGGCGTACTCGATGCTGGCCGCCACCCCGTCCGCGCCAGAGATATGGGCGGGCACCAGGTTGCCGGCGGCGCGGATGACGAACAGCTCGCCTGGCTCACTGTCCGTGATCAGTACCGGGGCGACGCGGGCGTCGGAGCGGCGTTGTCACGTTGGCTGACCGGCCTGGGATGATCTTGGAGTTGATCGTGCCGGGGGTTCGCTCGTGTCGTCCGTGCCGCCGTCGTACAAGGGGCACCGGTACCCGATGGTGATCATCTCCCACTGCGTGGGGCGGTACGTCCGCCTCCCGCTCGGCTTCCGCGAGGCCGGGGAGCTGATGCCCGGGCGCGGCGTGATCGTCTCCCACGAGACCGTCCGGCGCTGGTGCGCCAAGTTCGGCCGGGCCTACACGAACGGATTGCGCCGCCGCTGGCCCCGGCCCGCGGCCGACGGTGACTGCTGGCCACCGGCACTGACACGAAGCCCCCGGTCCCGGAGGAGGGCCGCCCAAGGGCGGTGTCTTTCACGAAGTCATCGACGCTCAGGGATGCAGGGCATGGCATTCGACGGGGTTCCTTCCAAAGTTCAGGCAAGGCTCAGGACGATGACGCCGAGGATGAGTGCTGTCGCGGCGACGGCGCCGAGCAGTATGGCGCTCATGGCTCGTGGGAGGCGTTCGCCGGGAGCGAGGGCGACGCCGGCAGCAAGGGCGATCCGCGGTGGTGAAGCGATGATGGCGAAGGACCCGGCGACGTTCTGCCCGGCGAGTGCGATCAGCGGATTCGCGCCGAGGCCGGTGGCGGCGGTCGTGGTGGCGGGGGAGAACATCGCGGCGGCGCCCGTGTTCGAGCCGGTGAGGTAGCCGCCGAGAGCGCCCATGGCGGGGATCGCGGCGACGAAGCCGTAGCCGGAGTGCTCTGCGGTGGTGGCAAGATGCTCGGCCATGCCGGTCGCGGCCATGACGATCCCGAGGGCGATGAACACGAGCGCGTTCCCGGCGATCGGCACCCATCGCCTCAGCCCGTGCCGCACGAGGCGCCACTGATCGGCGGCGGGCAGGCCGGCGGTCGCGACGGCGACAGCGGCGGCGATGACCAGCCAGAGCGCAGGGCTTGCGGCCCATTCGATCGCGTGGTGGGTGCCCGTAGCGGCCGCAGCGAGTCCACCCGAATGCCCAACTCGACGGCGAGGATTCCTGCCTGTTGCACCGTCCAGGACCCGGTGGGATGGGCGGTCACTCCGGCGATGTGCCGCCTGCGTGTGCTGTGTTCGAGGAGCACCAGCGCGTAGACCCGGCGCAGGCCGGCCAGGTCGATGGGGACGAAGTCGCAGGCGACGAGGCCCCGGCCTGCGCGGTCGGGAACGCGCGCCACGTCGGTCCGCTGCGGCGTGGGGCTGGAGCGATGCCCGCTGCGGTGAGGATCTCCCCGACCGTCGTCGAGCCGACCGGGTGTCCGAGCCGGACCAGTTCCCCCTGCATCCGTCGACAGCCCCAGCGGGGATTTTGCTGGGCGAGCTGCGGGACCAGAGCCTTCACCGCACTCGCGGTCGCCGGTCTCCCGGGTCTGCTCCGGCGCTTGCTGTAGTCCCACTTCCGGGTGATTGGCCTGCGGTGCCACGCCGGCCGCGTCGCGGGCGTCACCGGGAACACCTGCGCCCACCGGCGCCGGGGGATCAGCGAGGACAGTGCTGCGCACCACAGCCGATCCGTCGGCTCGTATCGCACCGGACTCGTGAGCTGCCTGCGCAGCACCGCGTTCTCGTGGCGCAGCACCAGCAGTTGCGCGTCCTTGGCCAGGTTCCGGCGCAGCAGCACCGCCGGAACCGCGAGCAGCTTGCGTACCACCCGATACACCAGTGAGACGATCACCCGGACAGGGTTCCAGCAGACCGTGATGCCGCGCCAGACCCCCTCCGGGCAGCAGCGATGAGTTTCCAAACGGTACGGGTCACGCCGGTCGGATGTTCTCCGCCTGCGGTCCCTTCTGGCCCTGCGTGACGTCGAACTCGACTTTCTGCCCCTCCTGCAGCTCGCGGAAGCCCTGAGCGGCGATGTTGGAGTAGTGGGCGAAGACGTCAGGTCCGCCGCCCTCCTGCTCAATGAAGCCGAATCCCTTTTCGCTGTTGAACCACTTCACGGTGCCCTTGGCCATGGCCTGCTCCTTCGAGGAAGACCGGGCTCGCACCCTGCGGGCCCGGGAGGTGATCGCCCTGGTCCGGAGAGGTGCTGAACAGCAAAAACGCCCATGATCGTGATCACGGGCGAACGGGACTTCGGAACCACGACTGCTGGATAACGACGCTACACCGCGCGGTCGGCAGCTGCTAACGACGCGGCCGCCGATCGCGGGAGGCGATCATGGTTCACCCGGACAACCAGCAGCAGGTTCGCCGGCCTACTCGCTCCGGCCGGGCGCCGGCCATCCATGGAACGGCTGGTCGTTCTCCGCCGGGTGCGGCACGAACAACACCTTAGGAGTCACCCTGGTCCGGCCCGAGCCGGTGGTCGAAGTCGGCGTCGACGTCGCCCGCGACGCCTCGGACAGTCGGCGGCGGAAGTACGCCGGCATGGGATCCTTCACGTCCTGTGCTGCGGCCGGACTCCCAGGGGCAGAACTTCTAGCCCGCCCGGGCGGCGGCGAGGTGGGCGTCCACGGCGACGACACCGTCGACGCCCTGGCAGAGGCCCACGACCACCGGAACCAGCCGCGGTTCCGGGACGTGTCCCCGCAGGGTGACGACCCCGTCCCGGACCTCGACCGCGACGGTGCCCTCGTCCAGGCCGAGGAGGCGCCCCAGGACGTCCCGCTCGACCTCGCCGCGGATCTCGACGTCGGAGCGGAGGAAGGCGTCGAGCAGGTCGCTGCGGGTGACGATGCCGGTGAGGAGCCCGTCGTCGCCGACCACCGGCAACTGCTTGACGTGCCGCCTGCGGAGTTCCCGCGCGGCCCGGGGGATCGTCCAGTCGGCGCGGGCGGTGAAGACGGGACTGCTCATGAGCGCGCCCGCGGTCCGGGCCCGGGCCTTGCCCCAGGAGCGCTCGTCGTTCCCGTCCCGACCCTGCGGATCGGGCAGGCCGGTCTCGTGCCGCAGCACGTCGGACGCGGACACGACGCCGACGGGAGCGCCGTCCTCGTCGACGACCGGGGCCGCGACGATGTCGTTCGCGTCCAGCAGGGCGGCGACCTCCTGCAGCGGTGTGGTGGGGCGGAAGGTGACGACCTCCTCGGTCATCACGTCACCGACCGTGCGGCGGTACAGCATGTCATCGGCCTCCTCCGCTGTGCGACGGGGCGGCCGCGCCCTTGCCGGCTCGTCCACGCCGTCTTCCCTCCTCATGACAGCACCGCGCCGCCCCGGCGACCAGTGCCGTTCGGCCTGGCGGGAAGGCCGGCGGTGCCACGGCCGGGAGGGCGGCCGAGCGCGCGTGAGGTGCCGGCGACCTGGGCGCCCGGCCCGTGCGCTTGAGCTTGCCGAGGGGGATGATCAGGTCACCCCCTGACCGCTCACTCAGCGTCATTGAGCCGCGGGCTTCAGCCGCGCATACGCGCCCCCAACATGCGACCTCACCGGTCTCAACCCCCTCATCTCACCCGGTGAGCCAATGTGACAGTGCCCCGCTCTACGCGACCCGGCGCGGCGCGCGCTGAGCCCTGGCCCTGCTCGGCGCGGACTGCCCGGCGGCCCGCGCGAGCGCCCAGGGGTGCCTCAGCACTGCGCCGGCTTGCGCCACGAGCACTCCAGGTCTCCGTTGCTCTTTGTGCTCCGGAGGGCCTTCGGCCGCACCGTCACCGCCCGGTTCTCGTCGGACGAGGCGAGGGTGGCCACGATGGCGTCCTCGGTGCTCTTGACCGAGCCGGCGAGATAGTTGTTGAGGACGACGCTGTGGACGAGTTCGCGTCCGCCCGCGTCGGTGACGTATCCCGACAGGGCCGACGCGCCCGTCAACGACCCCGTCTTGCCACGTGCGTTGAGCGCGGCCGGTGTGCCGCACAGACGCGAGCGCAACGTACCGCCGACGAAGCGGTTCGGGTCACAGGCCACCGGGAGGGTGAGGCTGCCCCCGGAGAGTGGACACGAGGGCTTCATGCGACGAGCGTCATCTTACGACTTGGTGCACGGTAACGATCGGGGCACTGCCGGGGCATGAAGTAGGCCGTGCGGCTTGGGTGTTGTTGTGACGCAATACCTGGGCCGCACGGCCTTGTCCAAGCGTATCTTCACCGGCCTCGCCCCGCGGCGCCTTGGCAAACTCATCGTCGAGCTCACCGACTCCTGGTTGGCCGCGGAGGAGGGGCGACTGCGTGAACGTCGAGGTCACGACCGTCGGCGCGCGCCAGGGTCTGGCCCCGACCACGAGTTGGTGTTCGTCGACCGGGTGATCGTCACCCTGGTCGTGCTGCGCTTCCAGCTCCCGCACGCGGCCCTGGCGGAGCTGTACCGGGTGGACCGCTCCACGGTCACCCGCGCCGTCCACGAGATCCGGCCGCTCCTGGCGGCCCGCGGATTCGCCGTCCCCGGCCGCCCCGACCTGCGCCTTCGCACCCTGGCGGATGTCTTTTCGTACGCAGCTGCCGAAGGCGTCGAGCTGCGCATCGACGGCACGGAGGTCCAGGTGCGCCGCCCGCGGGCCCACAAGCCCGGCCGCCGCGCGTTCGTCTCGGGCAAGAAGAAGATGAACACCAAGAAGGCCACCGTCGTCACCAACGACAAGGGCCGCACGCTGTGGGCGGGGGCATTTCGGCCCGGCCGCATGCACGACCAGACCGCCGTGCGTACCGAGGGCATCGCCGACCTGTTCGAGCGGTTCCCCCAGGTCAAGGCCCACGTCGATGCCGGATATCGGGGCCTGGCCAAGGAGTTCTCCGACCAGGTCACCGCCCCGCCGCTTAAGCCGAAGAAGGACGCAACGCTCGAGGAAGTCGCCGCCTGGGAGGCCAAGCGCCACCAGCAGTCCTCGGAACGGATCTGCGTGGAGCATGCCAACGCCGAGCACAAGCAGTGGCGAACCCTCCAGCGCTTCCTCGGACGCCGCGAATACTTCGACGAGAGCTACCAGGCCGTCGCCGGCCTGGTCTCCGACCGCGCCGCCGAAAGGTGATCACTCACCAGCCGACCCGCCCGGCCGGCACGCCCCGACCTCAATCGCGCACCACGCCGTTACCGGTCGCCAGGTGCTGCTGTTCGAACTCCGTGGGTGACAGGTAGACCAGGGCGCTGTGCCGCCTTCGGGTGTTGTACCAAGTGATCCACTGGAACAACTCCAGTCTCGCCTGGCTCACCGTCAAGAACCGCTTCTCGTACATCGCTTCTCGCTTCAGCCCCTGCCACAACGACTCCGCCAGGGCGTTGTCGTAGCTCGAGCCGACCTTGCCCATGCTCCTGCGAATGCCGTACCGGTCACAGGCTTCGGCGAAGGCGGCGGAGGTGTACTGGGCGCCCCTGTCGGAGTGGAAGACGACCCCGTCGACCGACCCGCCGCGGGCCCGGACGGCCGCCTCCAGGGCGTCGATGACCAGCTCCGCCCGCATATGGGTGGCCATCGAATACCCGATCACCCGGCGTGAACAGATGTCGATGACCGAGGCCAGAGAGAGCCACTGGCCGTCGCCGACGGGTATGTACGTGATGTCGCCGCACCAGCCTCGCTGTTTCACAGCGGCAGTCGGTTGATCTTGCGTCCGTGATGGCGCGTTGATTCCTGCCCGGGGACGGTGCCGGTCAGGGGTGCGCGTCGGCTGGCGTGCCGGATGACGCCGGGTTCCACGGGCCCGGCCTGCTGGTGGCCCCCTCTCGGCGCTCGATGTGATCGTTCGTTCTGGTCAGGTGGGGTACGGCAGAGCGAGGATGCGCCGGAAGGCGCGGATGATGCTGTCGGCCCAGGGCCAGGTGTCGGGAAGTTTCAGGCGTCGTTTCCGCTGGCCGCGGACGAGGCGAGCGGGCACGTGGAGGACGCGGTAGCGCAACGTCTTCGGAGTGGCCCTGGCCATCTCGCTGTCCAGGGCGAGGAGTTGGAACCAGCAGCGGAGATCGGCGGCGAGGGTGGTGGCGGTGAGCCAGGCGGCGTTGACGTTCAACTCGCGCGAGGGCAACAGGCCGATCCCGGAAGCCTTCTGATCGCGAATCTTGGGCTCGACCCTGGCGTGCTTGCGGTGCCGGCCGTCCAAGTGGGCGATCTGCCCCCGGCGATGGTTGGTCGCGAAGGTCTGGTAGCGCGCCTCGTGCTTGATCTCGTAGGCGCTGGCGTCCTTGACGTAGCGGGGGTGGAGGGGTTCCTTGCGGGCGATCACCCGGTGGTGCGGGGGCCAGCCCGGCAGGTCGCCGAGCAGGGCGGTGATGTCGGCGACGAACGCGTTCTCGCGCACGCCGCCATCCGGGCCGCCGCCAGGCTGCCACAGGCCCTGCTTGTCGCAGATCTCGATGGCGGCCTGTTCGCGTGCGGTGAAGGCCCAGCCGACGGAGTACTCCCAGCGGAACGTGGGGCTCTGGCGGCCGCCCGCGGAGGCGATCCAGTCGATCAGCTGGTGGGAGAAGCCCGCCCCGTCCACCCGGAAGAGGATCTTCTGACGCCGCCACCAGGGCAGTTGGGCCACCGCCCGGGTCAGGATGTCGATGTTCACCTCGGCGTCGTTGGCGCTGACGTTGCCCGGGTGCAGGGTCGCAGCCAGCTGTTCGCCGGTGTTGTCACAGGCGGCGACGAACACATGATGTCCGAGGAAGCCCTTGTAGGTGCCGTGGGCCCCCTCCTTCTCCGACGGTGCCGGGATCAGCGTTCCGTCGCTGTCGATCACGGTCCAGCCGGTCAGCGGCACCCCTTCGGCCTCCGCCTCGGGGAAACCCTCGGGCCGGTCGCGGAGCAGTTCGTACACGCGACGCCGCACCGTCGCACGGGCCCGTTCGATCCGGGAAAGTCCCTGCTCATCGGCCTCTTTCAGCACCCGCCACACGGTGGGGTGAGAAGCGACCGCGCCGAAGATGGGCCGCTGATGCTCCAGCAGCCGGATGTCACGGATGCAGGTCGCGCCCAGGGTGATCGCGACCGCGAGGTCCACCATCACCTGCCCCCGGTCGTGCAGCGGCACGAACCCCGGCCGGGCAAGCGCCGCCGACAGTGCCCCGGTCAGCCCCGTCCGCTCCGCGAGCAGCCGCAGATGCACCCCGCCCACATGCCCGACCTGCCCCTTCCCGTCCCCCGACATCGCCAGATTCCGGCTCCACTCGCTACCCTGCACGTGAAAGGTGCCCCCACCCGCTCATGATCCAAGCCTTAGACAAGCCGGATCATCGCAGGTCACGGGGCACCTTTTGCAGTTCGTGACGCAACGTCACCACCCTGGGAATTCATGGTGAAACACCGAGGCCTGGCTTCTCGGCCGCCGCGAAAAGCATCGGTCAGCATGATCCCTGATTCGGGTGGGAACCTGCGGCCTCCGGGCCGCGTCCTTCTGGGCGTGACTGAATCTCCCGACCTCTCCAGTCCTGACATCGATGCGAGCTCTGACGACGACGACGAAGAGTCCCTGCGGCCTGGTCCGCTATGGCGCCATACCTTGTGGGTAGCGGGCTTCACCATCTTCGGGGTGGGCCTTGGCTGGGTCAGCGCGTCGTTCCGTATCGGCCCCGATGAGTACGGGATGCCGCTCGCCGCTCCGGGGCAGGTGTGGTCGTATCTGGTGGCCTGGACCGCGACCGGTCTGACGGCGGCAGCCGCGCTGCGGGCTGTCGCCGCCAGGGTTCCGCTCTACGGCCCGGAGGCGGTCGTAGTCATACTCACCTTCATGGGCACCCGGCTCTCGCTGGGCTATCGGCCGGAGCCACCGGTGCTGAGTGCGATGGCCGCAGCCGCACTGACGGCAGCGGTCATATGGTGCGCCCTTGCGCTGCGCCGCGGCTTTCGTGGCTACCGCGGGCGGCGAGTTGCTTCTGGCGGGCGAGGAGCCGGGTAAGCATGGGATCCGCACACCCGACCGTCGGCGAAGCTCCAGGTCGGCTAATTTCGTCGGTTGGCCTTTCTTTAGGGCTTGCCGGGAAACAAGCCGTCGCTTCCGGCTCCGAGGCTCGTTATTGCGGTATGGGGAGACCGGAGGGGATCGAGGCGGCCCTGGCCGCGAAGTTTGCGACGCTGGTCCCGCATCTCGACGAGCGGCAGCGGCGGCTGGCCATAGGAGCAGAAGCGCGGTCGCTGGGTCATGGAGGCATCAGGCTCGTCGCTCGTGCGGCCGGAGTCCGGGAGGGCACCGTGTCGCGCGGGGTGACGGAACTGGAGTCCGGTGAAGGGCACTGTCACGTTGTTGGGTGTGGGGTTGTCTGACAGCGTGTCGGAGCGTGGTGGGGCCCGGTCCGGGGTCTGTGCTCAGCCCGTGGTGGGCCTGGCAGCGCCGGTGACCTGCTCCCAGATGGCGAAGCGGAGGGTCATCTCGGCGCGGTAGTCGGGTGCGGCCATCAAGTGGCGTCGGGGCCGGAAGTGGGGTGAGATGCCGCTGAACGCGGACAGGAACCGCTGGGCCCCACCCAGGGCTTGTAAAGAAAAGACACGTTGCTTTGCAGTTTCCGCTTCGTTGACATGCTATGCGCATGCCGACTGGAGGGCGGCGAGGATCCGCTGTCGGATGGCCAGGGTCTGCCGGGCTGGTGGTGGACGCAAGAATGCCGAGGGCCTGGACCCGCTGCTCGTTCCGGCCGCGCTGGCGCTGGTCGAGCCGGACAAGCGAAGAGATCCGATGTCGCCGCTGCGCTGGACGACAAGTCGCTGCGGTACTTGGCGAGAAGCTCACCGGGCAGGGGCATCCCGTGTCGGCGCCCACCGCGGGCCGGCTGCTACGGGAGAACTACTTCCGCCTCCAGGTTAAAGAATCACCATGTTGATTCTTTACAAGCCCCCACGCTACGGAAGCCCTTCATCGCGCGCTCGCGCTGCCGGGTGGGCCGGTGGCTGTTCTCCGCCCGGTTGTTGAGGTACTTCGACTGCCGGTGCTCGACGGAGGGCATGACCTCGCGGTGGGCCGCGCCGGAGGAACGGAGCCTGTCGGTGACGACCACCCGCGGGACCGAACACGTCTTCGTCATCAGGCGGCGGAAGAAGCGCCGGGCCGCGGCGGTGTCCCGGCGGCTCTGCACGAGGATGTCCAGGACGTTGCCGTCCTGATCGACGGCCCGCCACAGGTACTTCCGCTCCCCGTTGATCCTGACGAAGACCTCGTCCAGATGCCATCTGTCCCCGGACCGGGCCGGCGGCGGCGCAGGCCGTTCGCGTAGGCCTGGCCGAACTTCGCACACCAGCGGAGGACCGTCTCGTGGGAGACGATGACGCCGCGCTGGAGAATCAGCTCCTCCACCTCACGGAATGACAGTGGGAAGCGGAAGTACAGCCACACGCAGTGGGAGATGACCTCCACCGGGTACCGATGCCCTCTGTACGACGGCGACGCGTCCCCCACGGACACCTCCTCCAACGTGATCAACCCGAAGATCATCCCACCCGGTCAGCCAACGTGACAGTGCCCCTGTGAGTCGTCCTTGCGGACCCACGTCCGCAGCGACTCCGCGGTGATGCCGAGATCCGCGGCCACTACCGCGTACGTCCGATTGCCGGCCGCAGCGCGATGGCGTCCCGCCGGGTGGTGTAGCCGATCAAGGCGCCGGAATCCGCGGGTCGGGGGCGGTGGTTCCGCCGGACCGTGGGTTCAACTCGCCTCAGCAGGGCGCCTCGTGGACTGCTGCCTCTGCGCAGATCGTAAGGGGCCTCGTACCGGAACGCATAACCCTTGATCCCCTACACCACGACGCGGGACACGACCCGCAGCGCGGTAGAGCGCGACGGCATCCTTCCTGAACTCCTCCGGATACGGAGACTTGCGTCCCACCTGGACATCCCTCCCTGGACCATCAAGATCCATTGTCAGGGTGTCCACACCAAAGGATCATCCTCACACGGGCACTACACCGGCCCTGAGGACACCGGCAGCGACCACGGCGAGGTCGAGGCGGCCTATCTCCAGGCGGTCGCGGCATTCGCCTGCGACATCGGCATCGATCACCTGGCCGTACGCGAACCACAGGTTCCGTCCATCGCGCACTTCGGCGTCGAGCCTCCGGTGGACGGTTTTGGGCTGGACGGTCTGTTCCCGTTCGGCCTGACCGGCTTCCACGACGAAGCAGAGGTGCCGCTCGATATCGGGCTGGAGCTGGTGCGGGCCATGCTGCGTGACAGCGGTGCCTGGTGCCGATTGGAAGTGGAGGACATGTTCGCCGTCCACGTGGGATGGGACCAGTACCTCTACATCAGCAGCAGTCGGCCTTGCAAGGAAGCTCTGGCCCGGACCCGCACGACCGGGCTGTTTCCAGAACGCCTGAGTGCCTCGCCCTACGGCTTCGAGACCGAAGAGGGAGGCGTCCAGCGGCCTGGCGACGATGACTTCTGGGCTGACCTGCACCGGGCAGTCGCCGACGGCAGCGCCGGAATCCTGGAGGAGACATACCTCGAAGGCGCCTCACGATGGCACCACCTCACCTGCGAGGGCGTCGACACGGTTCGCGCCGGACTGGCTCCCCGGGCCCGTCTGGCTGTATGGCCACCCTTGTCCTCCGACGTCGACGCCGTCCTGGGAGCCCTCCCCGCCGAAGGCCTCGTCGAAGGCGTCTGGCAGGACGAGGAGGGCCACATCTTCAGCGCCGTTGCCGACGAGGACGATTTCCCGAACCTGACCGCCCAGATAGGCAGCGCCCCCGCCGCCGCACTCTTGTCCTTTTATGCAGGGGAACGTGTTCCTCTGTTCACCGCTGTCATGCCCGACAACGACGGCGTCCTACGGGCTCGTTGGCGGACCGAACCGACGCCGAGCGACCGAGACTGGGCCCTCCGTCACCCCAAAGGGTGAGGGCGCCGTCTGCTCGCGCAGAGTCTGTGGACGTACCGGGAGTTCGGCAACCTCTGGGGCGAAACGGCCACGCTGTACGCCCTCGCGAAGGCACAACTCGCGGCCGGCCGCCCGGCGCTCGCCCGCAGACGCGCCGAAGCCGCGGCCAGCCCCAGGGGCACACGCGTCCCACCACAGAATGCGGCGCGACGACAGGGCCACGAGCTCAGTGGTTCAGGGGGCTGACGACGTGACCGAAAACCCCCACCGTGTCTGACTCAGGACTCGACATGGCCCGCACGCTACCCGACCGGTGCCCGTCGAGGCACCTCGGTTTCACCGGCATTGGCCTGTGTCACCAACGTCATGTCCCGCAACAACTAGCCGTCGTCACTGGTGGTCCCGTTCAGGCCCAGGCGCCGGTTCCTCTCAGAGCGGCGCACCACCTTGCCTGCGGCGAGCGTCATGGTCGCCACGGCACGGACCCAGCGGGGCCCGCCCCGCTCCGCCCACACCACACACACGCACCCGCCGACAGCAAGAGCCAAGACGCCGAGCAGTACCAGAACGGTCATGTTTCCCACCTCTGCATTCATTCGTTCGGTCCTACTGATCGTCTCAGGTCGGGAAGGGCGTTCCTGCGAGATTGAACGCCTACGGGATCGTCAGCCTCACCTAACGTGGATCTCCCGACAGGCCGCGCGAAACGCATGACCAGCGACCCAGCCCGCCACCTCCGCTCCGCCCCGCCAACTCAAGCACTCACTCGCCAGGTGAAGCGCTCAGTCACAGGCCTGAGCGTCGAAGAGTCAATGCCGCACCGCCTACAAGTCGAACTCCAGGTGCTCCACGTCGGTGAACTCCACCTCCAGGCCGTGGGCGCGGCGGCCGCCGTCGCGGAAGTAGACCTCGCCCAGGCCTTCGGCGGCGAGGTCACGCAGCTGCTGCTCGCCGGCGCCGGTGTCCTGGGCGTCGAACAGGCGTGCTGCATGGTGCGGGGGCAGGGCGAGGGCGAGGTGGCGGACGCGGGCGTCGTCGGTGGTGTCGGGCGCGGCGGTGAAGCCGAACCAGGCGCGGGTGTCGACGACCAGGCCGGTGCTGGCGGCGGCCTGGCGCCGGGCCTGGGCGCGGATGCGGGGCTGCCATCGGGCGCGTACGGCGTCCTGAAGGCGTCGGGCGAGGTCCGTGCGGGGCCGGCGGATCTGGTCTTTTACGTACCCGCTCCACGGTGCGCTGGGTGACGCCCAGGGCGTCGGCGGTCGCGCGGGTGCCCTTGAGCTGCTTGACCAGGTAGCGCATCTGGGCACCGGCGGACTTGGGGACGGGCCGGGTGAACGCCTGCTCTACGGCACGGTGGCTATGTCGTTGACTTCGGGCTCTGGCACACATTCCGTGAAAGATCTTGCTGGCTCTCGCCGGCAGGAGGCGCGCGCGTTACGTGAGCTGCGAGAACCACGCGCCACTGGGGGCCGGTGAAGCCGGACTCAAGATCGCTCGCTGAGTAGGCCCGGAGCGCGGTGCCGGGATTGCTCCCGGTCCGTTTCTCCGGACCTCTCGCCGAACCCGCCGTGCGCCTCTCAACGCAACGGGCTCTCCACGGTCTCTGCCGTCAGACGGGGTTCGCAGGCTGCCATGGGTTGGGGATCGCGCCGGCCCGGTATCGGTAACGGCTGACCGTAACCGACGCGATCCGGAACAGCTCGATCCCGTCCGCCGCGATGGGTCGCCACCGCCCGCTGGGGGTGGTGAACCGGCGGCGGACGTCGCCCCAACTCCACCGGTGACGCTCCCGCAGCATGCGGATCAAGCGCCACCACACGAAGGCGTCGAGCCTGTCGAAGACATGCTTGGCGACCGCGTGCTTGAAGTAGTTGGCCCAACCGCGCATGATCTGAGTGAGTCTGATCAGCACGGCGGCGAGATCCTGCTGCGATGTCCTGCCTGTCAGGGCACGAATCTTCGCCTTCAGCGACCGGATGGGCCGGTCGGCGATGAAGGTGTAGACGTGCCACTTGGTCGTGCCTCCCTTGCGTTTCCACTGGATGCGGAAGCCCAGGAAGTCGAAACCGTCGCTCATGTGCGTGATCCGGGTCTTGGCCTGCGACAGACGCAGGCCGAGGGGTTCGAGCACGTCGGCGACTTCTTCGCGCAGTGCCGCGGTGTCGGCCTCGGTGCCGTGCACCAGGACGACGAAGTCGTCCGCGTAGCGGACGACTCGCCACGTGGGTTGACCTTTGCGGCGCCGGTAGGCGCGTTTGCCCTCGGTGGCCATCGTCCCGCCTGACTCCCATGGCCCGTGCAGGTGCTCGTCGAGCGCCGACAGGGCGATGTTCGCCAGCAGCGGGGACAGGATGCCGCCCTGCGGGGTGCCGGTCAGTGTCTCCTTGTTCTCGCCGAGTTCCGTGAGGACTCCGGCCTTGAGGAAGGCTTTGACCAGCGCCAGGACACGCTTGTCCTTCACCCGGCGACGCACTCGGTCCATCAGGGCCGCGTGGTCGATCGAGTCGAAGCACGCCTCGATGTCCGCATCCAGCACCCAGCGATAACCCCGGGTGCCGAAATAGTGGATCTCGGCGATCGCGTCCTGGGCCCGCCGTCGGGGCCGAAACCCGTAGGAGACCGGCGTGAAGCCGGCCTCGAAGATCGGTTCCAGCACCAGCTTCAGCGCCGCCTGAACGACCCGGTCCCTGATCGTCGGAATCCCGAGCTTGCGGACCTTCCCCGAGCCCCCCGGCTTGGGAATGCTGCGTTCCCGCACCGGCAGCGGACGGAACGAACCGTCTTTGAGGGCGGCCCGCAGGTCGTTCAGGAACCCGGGAACACCGATCGACTCCTCGACATCGATGGCGGTCAGG
Organism: Streptomyces sp. GD-15H; assembly: GCF_045291515.1. Taxonomy (NCBI): domain Bacteria; kingdom Bacillati; phylum Actinomycetota; class Actinomycetes; order Kitasatosporales; family Streptomycetaceae; genus Streptomyces; species Streptomyces sp. GD-15H. The sequence continues at coordinate 8,403,250 of NZ_CP149447.1, read as the reverse complement.
CCGTCGACGCCGGGAGTCCGGGCTCCCCGGTTGCCCGCGACCCGGTCGAACGCCGCCAACAGCGTCGCCGGGTCGTGCACGAAGTTGAACAGGTCATCGAACCGGCGGCCGGGATCGGCCACCGTCCAACGGTGAAGCTTGGTCTGCATCCCCAGTACCCGGGCCCGAGGGCCCGGAGCTCCGCCATTCGGCGGGGCATCTTCCGGCATTGCAGCGTCCTTCCCTTCTCGATACCGCTGCCGCCCTTCCCCATGCGGCCGGCTCTCCCGGCCTCGGAGTACTACGGCGGCTCCGCCCCGTCCCCAACCGATCAGCGGTCGATGCGCTCAGCCCCGCCAGCCTGCTGGAGGCAGGTGGCAGGGCGAGGTTCGGGACGGTTCCCGTGTTCACTGTGGTTCGCTCGATGAAGGAGGAGCCCGGCTGTATCCCTGCGGCCTCGCCACGAGTACGCCGCAGGCTTTCCTCGTGGCCTCCCGGCCGGCTTTCGTAGACCGACCCAAGAGTTGTCAGACCACCCGAAAGAGTGACCTGCATACGCACCGCTACCGGCCCTTATCCGCCAGGTTTGAGCCGGAGGCACTTTAAGAGACGTAAACGCCGGTTCCTCGCGTACTCCTCTCCATCACGCTTGCCGGACCCGCCCCATCTGGCAGTACTGGTCACGTCCCGGCGTTGTCAGGGCCGCTCTCGCCCTCCCCGGCATCACCCGGATCAGGCTGCCCTCAGCTTCAACCCGACTGCTGCGACAGCGAGTTGGTGCAGGCCTTCCACCTCCACTCGAACCGACAGCGCCTCACGGCGCAAACGGAATGTGTGCCAGAACCTGACTTCGGGAGTCGTTTGTTGATGCCTCCGGGAGGCGCTTGCAGACCGTCCTGGCTGATGTCGCCTTGTTTTGACGGCAGCCGGGGGCTTGCGTGGGTGAGATGGACGTGCTTGCCGCTGCCTGGTCCGGGCCGGAGAGCGGCTTACGGCGCGACAGCAGAGGGCTTGGGGGCCTGGCGTGCTGTCAGAGCGAGCACGATCCTTCTGGGCAGCGTGTGCATCAGGCCGGCGAGGAGGGCGTTGACGCGTCCGGACACGACGGTGGGGCGGCCGGTGCCAAGGGCGCGGAAGGCGGTGTCGACGACCTGTTCGGGGGTCTGGAAGCGGGTGCCCTGGGTGGAGGTGCCCGAGGTCTGGTAGAACTCGCTGCTGGTGGCGCCCGGCGACAGGCACAGAACTCGCAGTCGGCTGTCGCGGGTCTCGGCCCACAGGGCCTCGGTGAAGGAGAGCACGAAGGCCTTCGCCGCCGCGTAGACGGCCATTCCGGGCATGGGCGCGTAGCCGGTCAGACTGGCCACGTTGATCAGGAGGCCGCCCGCTTCGGCGTCGAGCAGGTCGGGCCAGAAGGCCTTCGTCAGGTCGGTCAGGGCGGTGACGTCCAGGGCGATCTGCCGGGTGACGTCGTCCGCGTCGGCCTGCGCGAACATCTCGGTCCGGCCGTAGCCCGCGCAGTTCACCAGCGCGCCAGCGACCATGCCCCGTTCCGCGAGTCGGCCGCGCAGCACTGCGCCCGGCCGGGGCTCGGTGAGATCCAGGGCCATGGGCGTCACGGTCACCGGGTACTGCCAGCGCAACTCCGTCGCGAGGCTCTCGAGCCGTTCCAGACGCCGGGCGACCAGGACCACGTCGTGGCCCTGTTGCGCGAAACGGCGGGCGAACTCCTCGCCGATGCCCGAACTCGCTCCGGTGATGACCGTGGTCCTCCGCATGACGCTCCCCACAGGTTGACAGGTGTTAAGTGCAGTGCGTGACACGGTACATTGACAGCCGTTAACCAGCAAGATCGGGCAAGCGCGGAGGGATGGCGGATGACCGTCGGCACAGCAGGCAAAGGCGGCCGTGACCTGCGCCAGGCCCTGATCGAGGCCGCCTCGGCGCTACTCCAGGAACCGCGCCCGGCCCCCGCCCCATCACTGCGAGCCGTGGCCCGGGCCTGCGGCGTCTCGGCGACCGCCGTCTACCTGCACTTCGACTCGGGCACGGCGCTCATCGAGGCCGTGCTCGAGCGGCACTTCGCCGAGGCCCGGACCTGGACCGAGGCGGCAGTGGCCGCCGCCGAAGGGCCGCGCGAACGCCTGGACGCGTTCGCCCGGACGTACGTCGACTGGGCGTTGACCCACCCGGGCCCGTACCAGCTGGTCTTCGAGAGCGTCGACTGGCTCAAGGAGACCGACACCGTCCGCACGTGGATGGAGAACCGCACCGCCGCCATGGGCGAGGACCTGAGGGCGGCCGACCCCACTATCGGCGAGACGGAAGCGCTGGAACGGGCCGAACAGCTGTGGACGGCTCTCCATGGCATCATCTCCGGCCGCTGTCGCCAGGGGCGGCACGTATGGCGCCGCAGCGTCACCGAGGAGGTCACCAGCATGGTGACCATCTTCGCCGACGCTCATCGCCACAGGAGCTAGCCGCTCCCCGGCAGAACAAGTCCGCCACTGACATCAAAAGTCATCGATGTCGATCACACGGGCGCTGACTGAGCGACTCCGCGAGTCATCGACAAATGATTCCCGAAGAAGGTTCTGGCACAGATCTTGGTTGCGCCGTGAGGCGCTGTCGGTTCGAGTGGAGGTGGAAGACCTGCACCAACCCCCTGTCGCAGCAGGGATGTTGAAGCTGAGGGCAGCCTGATCCGGGTGGTGCCGGGGAGGGCGGGAAGCGGCCCTGACAAAGCCGGGACGTACCAGTACTGCCAGATGGTGCGGGTTCGGCGAGCGTGATGGAGAGGAGTACGCGAGGAACCGGCGTTTTACGTCTCTCAAAGCGACACCGGCTCGAACCTGGTAGATCTGGGCCGGGAGTGGCGCGTATCCGGGTCATCCGTTCGGGTGGCCCGGAGAACTCCTGGGGCGGTATTCAAGAGCTGTCCGGGAGGCCGTGGGGAAGGTCTGCGGCGTACTCGCGGCGATGCCACAGGGACACAGTCGGGCTCCTCCTTCATCGAGCGAACCGCAGTGAACACGGGAACCGTTCCGGTCCTTGCCCCGCACGCCGCGTCCGGCGGTGAGGGCGGGGCTGAGTCCACCGACGACCGATCGGTCCGGGACGGGACGGAGCCGCCGTAGTACTCCGAGGCCGGGAGAGCCGGTCACATGGGGAAGGGCGGCAGCGGTATCGAGAAGGGAAGGATGCTGCAATGCCGGAAGACGCACTGCCGAACGGCGGTGCTCCGTCGGCGGACCCCGAACCGGGGCCCCGCCGGCGGGTATCGGAGATGCAGGCCAAGCTTCACCGTTGGGCGGCGGCCGATCCGGGCCGCAGGTTCGACGACCTGTTCAACTTCGTGCACGACCCGGCCACGCTGCGCATCGCGTGGGACCGGGTCGCGGGCAATCAGGGGGCGCGGACTCCGGGCACGGACGGGCGCACGGTCGCCTGGATCGAGTCCGAGATCGGCGTCCCGGTGTTCCTGGCCGACGTGCGTGAGCGGCTCAAGGCACGGGCCTGGCGCCCGATGCCGGTGCGTGAACGCATGATCCCCAAGCCCGGTGGCTCGGGGAAGGTCCGCAAGCTCGGGATTCCCCGGGTGGAGGACCGCCTGGTCCAGGCGGCACTGAAGCTGGTGCTGGAGCCCGTCTTCGAGGCCGACTTCGAGCCGGTCTCCTACGGGTTCCGGCCCGCCCGGCGGGCCCAGGACGCGATCGCCGAGATCCACTACTTCGGCACCCGAGGCTATCGATGGGTGCTGGATGCGGATATCGAGGCGGCCTTCGACAACGTCTCGCACCTCGCCGCCATGGACGCGGTGCGGGCCCGGGTCAAGGACAAGCGCGTGCTGGAGCTGGTCAAGGCGTTCTTGAAGGCCGGTGTCCTCACCGAGGACGGCCGGTATCAGGACACCCACACCGGCACTCCGCAGGGCGGGATCCTCTCACCGCTGATCTTCAATATTGTCCTGTCGGCGCTCGACGAGCACCTGCACGGGCCGTGGAAGGACGGCGGAGAGATGAGCACCAACTCCCGGCGGACGATGCGTCGTTACCGAGGGCTGCCCAGGTGGCGGCTGGTCCGTTACGCGGACGACTTCGTCGTTCTCGTGAACGGCACTCGCGATGACGTCGAAGTGCTGCACGAAGACGTCGCTCATGTGCTGGAACCTCTGGGACTTCGGCTGTCACCGGCCAAGACCCGGATCGTGGACATGGCCGACGGGTTCGACTTCCTGGGGTTTTGCATCCAGTGGCGCCGCAAGCGAGGCACGAACAAGTGGTACGTCTACACCTTCATCGCCGACCGGCCCCTCCGGTCGCTGAAGGCGAAGATCCGTGCCCTGACACACAGGACGTCGCAACTCCCACCCAGGGACGTGCTGATTCGTCTCAACCAGATCATGCGCGGCTGGGCCAACTACTTCAAGCACGCAGTGGCCAAAGACACCTTCAGCAAACTGGAGTACTTCGTCTGGTGGCGGGTGGTCCGGTGGCTGAGAGCCCTGCATCGCTGGCGGTGGAAGGACGTCCGCCGGTGGCTCGCCGACCCCCGCGGGGGCTGGCGCCGCCCACACGCGGACGGGATCGAATTGTTCGACATCGAAGCGGTGACGGTCACCCGCTACCGCTATCGGGCGTCGAGGATCCCCAATCCCTGGACCAGTATCAACCACGCCTGACGGCAGGGACCGTGGAGAGCCCGTTGCGTTGAGAGGCGCACGGCGGGTTCGGCGAGAGGTCCGGAGAGACGGACCGGGAGCAATCCCGGCACCGCGCTCCGGGCCTACTCAGCGGAGTGGTCGCGTAGCGTCACTTCGGTGTTCGATTGGGTCCCGATCGATCAGCTTGCACGCTTGCCCCGTAACCTCCGCCTATGACTGGTGATCCGTTCGAGTGCCGTTGTGTTCTCTGCGATGACTACGGTGACCGTGGCGAGGCCGACCAGATGGACCTGACGATCTGAGGCTGCCCCCGGGATGTGGACACCCTGACAATGGATCTTGTTGATCCGAGGAAGGATGTCCTAGTGGGACGCAAGTCTCCGTATACGGCGGAGTTCAAGAAGGATGCTCTGGCGCTGTACCGCGCGGCGGGTGGGAAGCGGACGTACGTGGCGGTCGCGGCGGATGTCGGCATCAGCGGTGAGACGCTGCGTAACTGGGTGCGGGCCGATGACGGCCGCCGAGCCGGTGCGGCCGGCGTTGATTCCGGCGGCCGCGCGGGTGGCGACGAGCGTGACGCGGAGCCGGCGCGGTTGCGGGCGGAGAACGCGCGGTATGCCAAGGCGGAGAAGGAGTGGCAGCTGGAGCGGGAGATCCTGCGCCGGGTGGCCCGGTATTTCGCCCGGGAGATGAAGTGAAGGCCCCCGCTTGGGGCTTCATCTCCGCCCATGCCGAGCGGTTCGGCATCAAGCGGATGTGCCGGGTGCTCGAGGTGTCCCGGTCCGGCTACTACCGGTGGATCGCAGGCACCCAGGCGCGTGCGGCTCGCCAGGCCGAGGAAGACGCGCTCGTCGAGGAGATCCGGGAGATCCATGCCGAGTCCAAGGGTGCCTATGGGGCGCCGCGCGTCCATGCCGGGCTCCGTGCCTTCGGGCACACCGTCAATCACAAGCGGGTCACCCGGTTGATGTCCGGGAACGACATCGTCGGGCGGCACCTGCGGCGGGCCACCCGCACCACGGTCCCCGACCCGGCCGCGTCGCCGGCCCCGGACCTGCTCGGGCGCGACTTCACCGCCGAGAGTCTTGATCAGCGCTGGCCTCGGTGTTTCACCATGAATTCCCAGGGTGGTGACGTTGCGTCACGAACTGCAAAAGGTGCCCCGTGACCTGCGATGATCCGGCTTGTCTAAGGCTTGGATCATGAGCGGGTGGGGGCACCTTTCACGTGCAGGGTAGCGAGTGGAGCCGGAATCTGGCGATGTCGGGGGACGGGAAGGGGCAGGTCGGGCATGTGGGCGGGGTGCATCTGCGGCTGCTCGCGGAGCGGACGGGGCTGACCGGGGCACTGTCGGCGGCGCTTGCCCGGCCGGGGTTCGTGCCGCTGCACGACCGGGGGCAGGTGATGGTGGACCTCGCGGTCGCGATCACCCTGGGCGCGACCTGCATCCGTGACATCCGGCTGCTGGAGCATCAGCGGCCCATCTTCGGCGCGGTCGCTTCTCACCCCACCGTGTGGCGGGTGCTGAAAGAGGCCGATGAGCAGGGACTTTCCCGGATCGAACGGGCCCGTGCGACGGTGCGGCGTCGCGTGTACGAACTGCTCCGCGACCGGCCCGAGGGTTTCCCCGAGGCGGAGGCCGAAGGGGTGCCGCTGACCGGCTGGACCGTGATCGACAGCGACGGAACGCTGATCCCGGCACCGTCGGAGAAGGAGGGGGCCCACGGCACCTACAAGGGCTTCCTCGGACATCATGTGTTCGTCGCCGCCTGTGACAACACCGGCGAACAGCTGGCTGCGACCCTGCACCCGGGCAACGTCAGCGCCAACGACGCCGAGGTGAACATCGACATCCTGACCCGGGCGGTGGCCCAACTGCCCTGGTGGCGGCGTCAGAAGATCCTCTTCCGGGTGGACGGGGCGGGCTTCTCCCACCAGCTGATCGACTGGATCGCCTCCGCGGGCGGCCGCCAGAGCCCCACGTTCCGCTGGGAGTACTCCGTCGGCTGGGCCTTCACCGCACGCGAACAGGCCGCCATCGAGATCTGCGACAAGCAGGGCCTGTGGCAGCCAGGCGGCGGCCCGGATGGCGGCGTGCGCGAGAACGCGTTCGTCGCCGACATCACCGCCCTGCTCGGCAACCTGCCGGGCTGGCCCCCGCACCACCGGGTGATCGCCCGCAAGGAACCCCTCCACCCCCGCTACGTCAAGGACGCCAGCGCCTACGAGATCAAGCACGAGGCGCGCTACCAGACCTTCGCGACCAACCATCGCCGGGGGCAGATCGCCCACTTGGACGGCCGGCACCGCAAGCACGCCAGGGTCGAGCCCAAGATTCGCGATCAGAAGGCTTCCGGGATCGGCCTGTTGCCCTCGCGCGAGTTGAACGTCAACGCCGCCTGGCTCACCGCCACCACCCTCGCCGCCGATCTCCGCTGCTGGTTCCAACTCCTCGCCCTGGACAGCGAGATGGCCAGGGCCACTCCGAAGACGTTGCGCTACCGCGTCCTCCACGTGCCCGCTCGCCTCGTCCGCGGCCAGCGGAAACGACGCCTGAAACTTCCCGACACCTGGCCCTGGGCCGACAGCATCATCCGCGCCTTCCGGCGCATCCTCGCTCTGCCGTACCCCACCTGACCAGAACGAACGATCACATCGAGCGCCGAGAGGGGGCCACCAGCAGGCCGGGCCCGTGGAACCCGGCGTCATCCGGCACGCCAGCCGACGCGCACCCCTGACCGGCACCGTCCCCGGGCAGGAATCAACGCGCCATCACGGACGCAAGATCAACCGACTGCCGCTGTGAAACAGCGAGGCTGGCGCTCCGCCGGAGCGCACTCGAGCATGAAGCCCCGGGAGCGTGCTCTCGCGTCACGGCAACGAGCGTGTGAGCCAGACCACTTCACCGTTGTCTTCCGTGGAAACGTGATCCCGTTCGAACCCGAGCTTCTCAAGGACACGCAACGACGGTGTGTTCCACGCACCGACGGTCGACCAGAGCCGCTTCCGCCCGGTCGCGACAGCGGCATCGAGCACCGCGCTGGCCGCCTCGGTGGCGTAGCCACACCCATGCACGCGCTGGAACAGCTCATAGGCGATTTCAGGCTCCTCCAGGGTGGAGCGGCCGATGATCAGCCCGCAGTAGCCGATGAAGTCGCCTTCGTCACGGCGCTGGATGGGCAGCAGGGCGATCCCCGTAGTCGCCGTCGCGGTGAGCAGCTCCGCGATGGACGTCCGGATGTGCTCAACCGTGGGGGTCCCCTTGCCGCGTTCGGAGAGGAGGGCGCAGAACTCAGCGGCGTCCGACTCGGCCCACGGCCGCAGTATCAGCCGCTCGGTCTCAAGGTGGAACGGCATCGTCTCGTACGTAGTCATGCCTCCACTCTGTCCCGCGGATCATCACGAACTACAGCTGGAGTACTACTCCAGCCGTAGTTCGGTATCTGGGCTGGTCAGCGGCCTGGTGGCGTGGAGTGTAGCGGGGAGGACGGGTGCACGGGACGGACTTTGCCACCGCGCCCACGAACGAGTGCGTCTGCCGCATGCCCGTGAGCGGGTCCGAGCAATCCCTCGGCATGCTCAACGATGCGCCGACGAGCGCGTGGGACCAGGAACTCGAAGAACTCTTCCTGCGGACCGGGAGCCGCTTCACCCGGATCGAGCCCCGGCGGCGGATGCGGGACTACGTACGCGGCCTGCTCGCCCCGGTCGGCCGCAAGAACAGTCTCCGCAGGGGCCAACCCCCAGGCAGCTCGCCGAGTACGCGGGCCACGCCACCCCGCACGGCCTGCAGCACCTGCTCTCCCACAGCCGCTGGGACGCCGACGGCCTGCGCGACGACCTGCAAGCCTACGCGGCCGAACAACTCGGCCATCCGAGCGGTGTGTTGATCCTCGACGACACCGGCTTCGTGAAGAAGGGCACCACCTCCGCCGGAGTGCAGCGCCAGTATTCCGGCACGGCCGGGCGGACAGAAAATTGCCAGACCGGCGTGTTCGTCGCCTACGCCACCACCCGCGGCCACGCCCTGGTCGACCGCGAGCTCTACCTGCCCAGGTCCTGGACCGACGACCGCGACCGCTGCCGGGCCGCCCGCGTCCCCGACGACCGTGCCTTCGCCACCAAGAACGACCTCGCCCGCGACATGATCCGTCGCGCCCTGGCCTCCCCGCTTCCCATCGCCTGGGTCACCGCGGATTCCGCCTACGGACAGGACTCCCGCTTCCGGCGCTTCCTGGAAGACGCCCAGCTCGCCTACGTCGTCGCCGTCCCCAAGTCACAGCAGGTGAACGGCCCGCGCATCGACCATCTCATCGCCCAGGCCCCCTCTGAGGCATGGCAGCGTCTGTCGGCGGGGCCGGGAGCCAAGGGCGAACGGTTCTACGATGGGGCCGCCGCCCGTCTGCCCGCCGTGGCCGAGCCCGACGGCGACGAGCCGACCCGGCAGCGATGGATACTTGCACGCCGCAGCATCGGCAAGCCCGACGAGATCGCCTACTACCTCGCCTGCGCCCCACTGGAGGCCACCGTCGCCGACCTGGTCCGTGTCGCCGGCTGCCGCTGGAAGATCGAGGAGTGCTTCCAGAGCGCGAAGAACGAGTGCGGCCTGGGCCAGTACGAGGTCCGCCGCTACACCGGCTGGTATCGGCACATCACGCTCGCCATGCTCGCCCACACCTTCCTCGCCGCCATGGCCGTACAGGAACGCGAAAAAGGGGTGCCGAAGCCGACACACCCGACCTCGTGGACCTCACACCGGCCGAAATCCGTCGTCTGCCGGCAGCTGAACCCCGCCGCCGTCCTGCGTGCCGCGACCACGCGGTGAACTGGTCCCGATGACGGTGCCGCCACCAGGCACGTGCCCGACGCTGTCATGACATGCGGCGCGGGCACCCGTGGGTGGGACGGCCGGCCCAAGACCGTCCCACCCGTGCCGCACCCCCGCTACACTTCCCACCGCCAGGCCGTTGACCAGGGTAAATACAGAAGTCCGGCTGGAGTACTAGCCGCCGAGGTGGATGTGCGCGGCCCAGCGTGACGGCTTGTCCGGCGCGTCCGTGCGGAGGCCGTGGACGGCGCGATGGAGGATCGTGGCGGCGTTGTCGGGGTCGAAGGACGGGGCAGGCCGGTGTAGAAGTCATCCGCGATGCGTCCGGCGGCGCTGTCCACGACCGGCCAGAGCGTGCCGATGACGTCGCGGTAGCCGGCGAGTTGGAAGGCGGTGGCGATGTGCACGGCCTCGTCGGCAAGTCGCTCGTTCGAACGTGCCGTCTCGCAGGCCGACAGGTAGGCCAGTCTGCCGTGGGGAACGTTCAGTGCCGCCAGTTCGATCGTGGTGAGTGGGGCCGAGTCGTGATCGTGCAGCAGCAGCCGGTTGAGGGACGGGGACCGGGGGTCGGTGACCGCGTGGCAGGCGAAGTGGGCGATGGTGTGTCCGGGCAGCGCCCCGAGAACGGCGTCCCGGGTGGCCTGGGCACCGGTGAGCGAGGTCAGGTCCGGCGCGAGCTCGGCGAGACGCTGTGCCTCGAACCGGGCACCCGGCAGGGCACGCGTCCCGGGCGCCTCGCTCACCTCGACGACCAAGACCTTGTTGCAGCCGGGCGCGGGCGTGCCCGCTTCGGTGGTGTGGCGGTCGTCGTTGGGCTGGAGCGCGTGCACCGTGGAGGTGTACGAGGAGACCACGTGGTCCATGACCGTGGCGCAGGCGTCCGGGCCGGCGCCACCGTGTCGGCCCGCGGCATGCAGCGGCAGGAACGCCGCCGCCCCGACCGGGCACCACCAGATCCGGGGGGCGTCCTCCGTCGGGCGTGGCGAGGGAGACAGCAGGCCGAGCTCGTCCAGGACTGGTTGGCCGATGTGTTCCCACAGCCAGGCCAGGTGATCGAGCAGCCGTGCCTCGTCCGGCCGAGACGGACCGGTGGACGTCCGTTGCGCGGCGAGCGGCAACCGCTGGAAGGCATGGGCCCGCTCGCGCAGTTCGGCGTAGTCGCAGTCCAGCCGCAGGGCGCGGACGGGGGCGTCGCGAGTGAGGATCAGCGCGTCGCACCGGAACGGGCTGGGGTTGACCAGCACGACCGGTCCACCCGCCGGCCGACGGCGCAGGGACTCGATCGTCGGCGGGAGCAGGAAGCCTTCCAGGCCGGGAAAGGCGCGGATCCGGGCCAGCAGAGCCTCCCATTGCCCGACGAGCTCTCGGTGCCGCTGGGCCCTGCCGCCGTGCCGGGCCGCCGCCGGGACGCTCCTGAGGTTCCCGTGGTTTCCGTGCACCCCATGGTTTTCGTGGTAGAGGTCGACGCTCGTCTGGTCGGAGGCATTGAGCAGTTCCCTGAGCCGGACGAATTCCCCGGCCGCCGCCGGGTCGGCGCGGCGCAGCTCGCCGAGGTCGTCGCGGCCGCCCATTCCTTCGCGCAGCAGCAGGCCGCGCGCATGCTCCAGCAACAGCAGGGCGTGCTCGGGTCGGCCGAGGTTGAGGGCCGCCGACGCGGCCTCGGCCGGAAGTCCCGCCAACTCGGCGAGCCCGTACTCGCGGTCGGGGCGCAGCAGTTGCCGCGGGGCGATCTCCGGCAACCAGGCTACGGCCTTCTCGTACGCCGCCAGCGCGGCCTCGGCCTCGAGCCAGGCCGACATCGCCGCCCGGCCGAGGTACAGGTGCGCGATGACGCGGTTCCGCGAAGTGGTCGCCGATGCCTCCAGTTCTGCGCAGCAGCGGCGCATCTCCCGCAGGACGTCCGAATCGGCGGAGCGCTGCGCGAGTGCCCGGACCAGGGAGAGCAGGGCTGTCGCACGGGCCGTCGTGCCGGCCGCCGCGGCCGCGACGCCGTCACGGGCGGCCTGTACGGCCTCCTCCATCGCCGCGGGGTCGCCGGTGAGTTCGAAGAGGGTGCGGGCGGCCACGCTGAGGTTGCTCAGCCGTCCGCCGCGTTCCGTGTCGTCGTGCGGGTTCGCTACCACCGCCTCCCTGGCCACCCGGACCGCTTCCCGCAGGGCCGGTACAACGTCGATCTGCGGCACCGATTCCCCTCCACCGGTGCTGCCCTCGGCAGACCCGGCATACAGTCCCTGGGACAGGATGTGCAGTGCGTTGCCGAGGTCGCTCAGCCAGCCCGCCCGCTGGGAGGTGCCGGCGGGACTCAGTTCCACGGCCTCGCGGGAGGCCGCGACCGCTTCCAGGAGCGCCTGCCTGTCCCCGGTCCGTTTGAACAGCTCCTGGTCGACTGCGCTCAGATTGCCGAGACACCGGGCGCGCTTGGCGTCGTCCGGCCCGGCCTGGGCGACGGCCTCCCGGCTGACCTGCACCGCCTCGTGGAGTGCGTCGAGTTCCCGGGTCTCCTCGAACAGCGTGCGCAGCGCGATCCCAAGGCCGTCCAGACAGGACGAGCGGTCCGGATGCCCGTCCGGCGCCGCCTCGACCGCCTGCCGAGCGAAGGCCACCGACTCACGCAACGTCGCCAGCGACCGGCCCTGCCGAACGAACAGGGCATGCAACGAGTTGCTCAGGTTGTTGAGGCACGTCGCACGATGCTCGTCCCCGGACGGGCACCTCTTGACCGCCCGCCGCCCCACGGCGACGGCCTCCACCAGCCACTCCTGCTGTCCCGTCAGCAGGGCGAGCGTGCGCAGACTCCTCCCAAGATCACCAAGGAATGCCCCGACGTCGGGATCGTCGGCCGGGACGGAGGCCACCCTCTCCCGGTCCAGCGCGACGAGCTCCTGCAGAACGGCCGTGTCCTCGGTGCGCTCGAACAACTCGGCCAGGCCGCCGATCAGGGCCTCGCGGAAGGCCGGACGGTAGGCGGGGTCGGCCGCAGCCTCCCTGGCGAGGGGAACCACATGGGCGAGCAGGCCGGGCCGGCGGGGCCTGGACACGAGCTCCACCACGACGTTCTGCAGGTTGTGCCGGTGCAGGCCCCGGGCCGGGTGCTCCTCGGAAAGGCTCTGTGTGATCAGCTTGTTGACCTCCAGGAGCCGGTCGAGGGCGGCGGTGTCCCACGTCCACTCGTACTGGAGGCACAGGGCGGCGCTCAGGTTGCTGAGGCACGCCGGCCGGTCCGGGTGGTGGGGCGACATGAGCTCCAGAACATTCTCGAACGCACGGCGCGCGGTTTTCAGCTTCTTGACGCTGCGTCTCCTGCGGGCGCGTTGCAGCAACCACAGAGCGCGGCGGGCGAGCTGATTGTGCTTCATCAGCAGTTCGGCCACCCCGTCCCCTTCCCTCGCACGGTACTTGCCGCCTTCACGCTTCGCCTTGCGCCGATCCGGCCTGTGGTGCACGCTGACGCGACGGCCCACCGGTGATCACCCGTGAGAGGTGAGGATGACAGGCGACGCGTCGAAGTTCCCGTGCCCGTCCTGCGGCCACCAGCGCACGCCCGCGCGCTGCTGGAACTGCGACCTGGGCGACAGCAGCGAACGCATCGGGGTTTTGGACCTGGCGACGGCGGTCGTGACCACCGCGGCACTGCAACCCTTCCTCTCCGCCATCGCGACCAAGGCCGGCGACGAGGTCTGGCCCAAGATCGCCGGCCTGGTCCGCCCCGGGCGACGCGAGGAGGCCGACGCGGGCCTCGCCGAGGCCGAACGCCTCGAGATCATCGCGCGGGAGGGCCGGTTGGTCATCAGGATGCCCAAGCGGCTGCCACCGGAGGCCGCCCGGGATCTGCGGGACGTGGTGGCCGCGCTGGAGGAGGCCGACGGGTGCTTCCGGATCTCCTACGACGCCGCGTCCCGGTCGTGGGACATCGCTCCCACCAACCACGAGGGCGGACGGCCCGAGGACGGGTCCCCGGACGCCTGACCACGTCCCACTACCGCCGTACGCCCGGTCAGCCGACACCGCCGACCCGCCCCGCCAGAGAGCCCGCGACCACTGTCCCCACAATGATCCCCAGAGCCAGCCCCGCCGGGCTGCTCCACAGTGAATGCGCGGCCCAGGTCAGCGCGCCCACGACCAGCGGGCCGAACCAGACCGGCGACCGCTGCCGGAACGGCACCATGCTGAAGGTCGTGGCCAGCAGGGCGAGCGCGAACGCCGTCAGCGCCATGCCGAGGAAGACACCGCGCGCCTGGCCGAAGCCCTCGCTCCCGAGCACGTAGCCGAGCACACCCCCCGCGACCGTACCGGCTGCGACCAGCAGTATGGCCACTGTGTCGTGGCTCTCCACATAGTTGCGGGGGCTGTGTGCGTGCACGGCCTGCCAGCCGCCCACGAACAAATCGGGGAACGTCGACGCGCCGACGAACGCGCCGATCACCGCGCCGTTCCAGCCCGCCAACAGCCAGCCGAGGAACAGGCCGCCCAGCAGTCCCACGACGACGCCGGGCACGCTCATGTGCGTGCCGCCCTGCTCCCCTGGCTCGGCAGAGAGCCGAGGAAAACCGGCATACGGCTCGTGGACAACGAAGCCCGTCCTCGGCTGGGGCGCGGACGGGCTTCCTCGCTCAGAGACGTGATCGGCCGTGTGCACGATGCGCTGCGCCTCGCGCGGCGGGACCAACAGCGCGGTCAGGACCTTAAGCAGGAATCTGTCGCGCTGGTCGTCCGTGTCCGGTCCGGCATGGCTGACGCCGCCCCAGACGGTGACCCCCCTCAGCCGTACATATCCCAGCGTCTGGAACGCGTTCTCCTCCGGCAGGTAGACGTACAGCAACGGCAGGTCGGCGTCGCGGTCGATATGCAGTACCGACATCCGGTATTGGCTCGCAAGGGACACGACGCATCACCTTCCCCCTCAGGTTCAGCCGGTCTTTGTAGGGTGCCAGCCGGAAGACGGCCGGAACAGGCAATCGCAGTGAATGCGGGCACCTAACGAGCTCGTGCACGATAAGCGGTGGGGCGTCGGGGCCTTCGAGGGGGCTCCGTGTTCACATCTGTTGTGCCGGGTTCAGGTCTGCCATCTGCTGATGTGACAGCAGAGCGGCTACGGCCTGGACCAGGGCTGATGCGTTCTCATCTGGCGAGATGAGCTGATCGCCTGAGTACGCGCCGCTGCATGCGGTTCGCCCGGTTCGGCAACGAGAGACGCGACCCCTGATGATCAAGGTTGTCGAAGCCTTTGATCACGAACAGGGGTCGCGTTCGCGTGCCATCTTCCCTGATCGATGTCCTGCAGCGCCACTGCGAGGACATCGACTCCGCCTGCCCGGATCCGGAACCGCAGCAGTTCACCTCCCTGGCCGAGGTGCTGGGGCGGGTACCCGATCCCCGCCGGGTCCGGGGCCGCCGCTACCGCCTGGGCTCCCTGCTCGCTCTGTGCCTGGTCGCTGTCCTCGGCGGAGCCACGTCCCTGGCCGCCATCGCCCGCTTCGCCGCCGATACCGACTACGACCTGCGTAAACAACTCGGGCTGCCCTCCAGCACGCCGAACGCCTCCACGCTGGGACGGCTCCTCGCCCGCCTGAACGGTGACGCACTGGACGACGCCGTGGGCGCCTGGCTCGCCCGGTACACCACCGACCCGGTCGACAAAGCCGGTGACACGCTGGTCGGCCTGGCCGTCGACGGCAAGACCGTGCGCGGATCCCGCACCGACGGCTCAGCCGTCCACCTGCTCGCCGCCGCGCTCCATGCCTGCCAGACAGTGATCGCCCAGCGCCAGGTCACCGCGAAGAGCAACGAAATCCCCGCCTTCGCCCCACTGCTGGACCGGATCGATCTGGACGGCGTCGTCGTCACCGCCGATGCGATGCACACCCAGCGCACCCACGCCGAGCACGTCATCGCCGCCGGCGGCCACTACCTCCTGGTGGTCAAGGGGAACCAGAAGAAGCTGCGCAAGCAGCTGCGGTGCCTGCCCTGGCGCCAGATCCCGCTGCAGGCCCGCACCACCGGGGCCGGGCACGGCCGCCGCGAGGTCCGCCGTCTGAAGGTCTGCACCGTCCGTCCCGGCCTGCTCTTCCCGCACGCTGTCCAGGCCATAGAGATCAAGCGCCGCCGCACCAACCGCAAAACCGGCAAGGTCGAGACGAAGACCGTCTACGCGGTCACCAGTCTCCCGCCCGAACAGGCCAGCCCGCCGCAACTGGCCGAACTAGTCCAGAATCACTGGTCAGTTGAGGCCCTGCACCACGTCAGAGACGTGACGTTCGGCGAGGACGCCTCGCGAGTACGCACCGGCACCGCACCCCGCGCCATGGCCACCCTGCGCAACCTCGCCATCGGACTCATGCGCCAGGCAGGCTGGACCAACATCGCCGCCGCAGCCGATCACTACCGGTCACGCCCCCAGCACGCGACAGCCATGCTCCGACTCACAGCCTGAGAACGCATCGCCCCTGCGGCCTGGACGGTGCCGCTCATGTGCTCGCGGCGGCCGAGATGGCGGGCGAGCGTCCGCCAGTTCTTCAGGTGGGCGATGCCGTGCTCGACTCGGATGCGGCGCGAGGAGTGTGTCTTCCTCTGTCGCTCGTGCATCTCCTCGTACCACTCGGGGGCATTCTTCTTGAACTTCCGGTGCGGTGGCGTGATCACGCGGCCGCCGGTCTGCGCGCCCAGGCCCTGGTAGCCGGCGTCGGCGAGGATCTCCACCGGGGGCCCTTCGGCCAGCAGTTTCACCAGTCCCAACTGCCGTGCATGGGTGATGTCCGCGCAGCTTCCGGGGCGGGTCGGGCTGCAGAACAGCACACGGCCGTCCTCATCGGTGACCACCATGGTCTTGACGGCGTTCTGCTTGCTCTTGCCGGAGATGAACTTGTCGCGATCTCTGCGCCCGGCAGCCGGCCGCCGGACACGGACTTCCGTTCCATCGATGATGCCGGTCCTGCCACGGGCACCAAGGTGGTCGACGACCTCGGCCAGGGTCCGCAACCGCACGCCGGGGCTGACGGTGCATCCCCGTTCGGCGAGCAGGGGGCGCACCTCGCCGATGGCCCGGGTGATGGTGGAGCGGTCCACGCCGAACCAGCAGGCCAGCACGTCATGCGTCGTCGCGTGGCGGAGATGCACGAGCGTGACCAGGAGCCGGTCGACAAACACCAACTGGTGCTTCGCTCCGGCGCCCACGGCCCGTCTCCGCGGCCGGGACACCAGCTTGGCCTGGTGCCGTTCGTGCCACAACGGACCTATCTCCGCTACCAGTTCGGCGATCACGCCGGCCGACAGACCCGTGATCCTGCGGTCTGTGATGATCGCTGCACGCGTCGAGTTCCTCACCACATGACCATGATCAACGATCAGCGGCCGCCGCCCCACCGCTTATCGTGCACGAGCTCGTAAAGGCTGTCCCGTAATTGGACTGGCGGTGCCTCGTCGGGGCGCTACTCGCCCGTCTTCCCGTCGATCAGTTCTCGGGCGACGTCGAGGTGCCAACGTGGCGGGCGTACTCCTGAAGCAGGTGGAAGAGGATCCGTCCGAGGGAGGGAGCCTGCTCGGGTGCCCGGAAGCGGCCGCCGAGGCGGGCCTTGTCCGCCAGACCGGCAGCCGCGACCAGGGAGGTCGTCGCGGTCACCTCGTCACGGTAGGCGGCCATAACCTCTGCGGTCGGCCTGTCGGCGGGGATGCCCCATTCGGCTTCGTCTCCGCCGGGTGGGTAGGCCAGGACGTCCTCGGCAGCGAATCCCCAGCGTATCCAGCGGCGTTCGACCCAGCCGAGGTGCTGAATCAAACCGAGCGGCGACCAGCCCAGTGGATCGACGGGCGTACGGAGCTGGCCGTCGGACAGACCGGAGATCTTCCGCATGAGCGCCTCGCGGTACCACTCCAGGTAGCCGAAGAGGAGCTCGCGCGCGTCGGAGACGTCGACGCCAGGCCCGTCGAGAAGCGCGGGAACCTGCCCGGAAGACTGCTGCATCCCCCGAACGTAGCGCGGCACGCTGTCCCAACGCAGGACATCGCCCGGCGAATCAAGCACCCGAACCTGTCATGATCTTGGTGTGGCAGCAGTGATCACCGCGTCCGAGCCGTCCTGGATAGCCCCGTTCACCGGGTTGAGCCCCTGCCAGTTCGGCAAGCTGATCACCATGCTGCGCCGCGAGGGCGCGGACGAGGTGCGGCGGGGCCGACCGTGGTCGCTGCCGCTGGAGGACCGGGTGCTGCTGGTCGCCGCCTACTGGCGCACCAACCTCACCCTGCGCCAACTCGCCCCGCTGTTCGGTATTTCGAAGTCGGCCGCCGACCGCATCATCAACCACCTCGGGCCGCAGCTCGCCCTCCAGCAGCGCAAACGGTTCCGCAGGGACACCGTGCTGATCGTGGACGGCACCCTGGTCCCCACCCGCGACCACACCATCGCCGAGCAGTCCAAGAACTACCGGTACTCCACCAACCACCAGGTCGTCATCGACGCCGACACCCGGCTCGTCGTCGCCGTCGGCCGGCCACTGCCCGGCAACCGCAACGACTGCACGGCGTGGGAGCTGTCCGGCGCGAAGGCCGCCGTCGCCCCACCACGGTGATCGCGGACGGCGGCTACCGGGGCACCGGCCTGGTCATCCCGCACCGCCGCGCACCCGGCCAGACCGGACTCCCGGCCTGGAAAGAGGACCACAACCGCTCCCACCGCAAGGTCCGCGCCCGCATCGAGCACGTCTTCGCCCGCATGAAGACCTGGAAGATCCTCCGCGACTGCCGTCTCAAAGGCGACGGCGTCCACTACGCCATGCTCGGCATCGCCCGCCTCCACAACCTCGCCCTCGCCGGGTGACCGGGGAACAACGCTGGTCAACCGGCATGCCGTAGATCATTTACGGGACAACGCTTACGAGCTCGTGCACGGTAGGCGGTGAGGCGTCGGGCTCCTGATCGTCGATCATGGTCGTGTGATGGGGAACGCGACTCGTGCAGCGATCGTCAGTGACCGAAGGATCACGGGCCTGTCGGCCGATGTGATCGCTGAACTGGTCGCCGAGGTAGGCCCGTTGTGGCATGAACGGCACCAGGCCAGGCTGGTGTCCAGGCCGCGGAGACGGGCCGTGGGCGCCGGAGCGAAACACCGGCTGGTCTTTGTCGACCGGCTCCTGGCCACCCTCGTGCACCTCCGACACGCGACCACGCATGACGTGCTGGCCTGCTGGTTCGGCGTGGACCGCTCCACCATCACCCGCGCCATCGGCGAGGTGCGCCCCCTGCTCGCCGAGCGAGGCTGCACCGTCAGCCCCGGCGTGCGGCTGCGGCCCCTCGCCGAGGTCGTCGACCACCTCGGCGCCAGCGGAAAGACGGGCATCGTCGACGGCACCGAGATCCGGGTCCGGCGGCCAGCCGCCGGGCGCAAGGACCGGGAGAAGTTCATCTCCGGCAAGAACAAGCAGAACGCCGTCAAGACCATGGTCGTCACGGACGGGGAGGGCCGCGTGCTCTTCTGCAGCCCGACCAAGCCTGGAAGCTGCGCGGACATCACCCACGCCCGCCAGCTGGGACTGGTCAAACTCCTGGCCCAGGGACCTGCGGTGGAGATCCTCGCCGACGCCGGCTACCAGGGCCTGGGCGCGCAGACCAGCGGGAGGGTGATCACGCCGCCGCACCGCAAGTTCAAGAAGAACGCCCCCGCCTGGTACGAGGAAATGCACGAGCGGCAGCGCAAGGCGCACTCCTCACGACGCATCCGGGTCGAGCACGGCATCGCCCACCTGAAGAACTGGCGGGCCCTGGCCCGTCACCTCGGCCGCCGTGAGCACATGAGCGACACTGTCCAAGCTGTCGCTGGCCTGCTGTCCCACCAGCAGATCACCGACCTGGCATCGGCACCGCAGACGTGAACACAGGGTCCCGCCGAAGTCCTCGACGCCTCGCCGCCTACCGTGCACGAGCTCGTTAGTGATATAGAGGCGTTCCCGTCAGCCAAAATCCGAGGGGGACCGAACACATGAGCGTCGGCTACCGCGTGCACTGGAAAGACTGCCTGCGCGGCTACTACCGCGCCGAGACCGACCCCGAGGAGCTCATCACCAGCGCCACCAACGGCCCGGGCTACCCCGACCCCGACGACACCGTCACCGTCTACAAGAGACGGCAGAGCGGCGACATCCGCCCCTTCGAGGGGATGCACATCACCCCCGAGCAAATCATTGAGACCCTGACCTGGGCCGAGTTCACCGCCCGCCACGGAGAAACCACGTGAGCGAGCTCGTCCGCCGCGCCG
The DNA here is from genome assembly GCF_045291515.1 of Streptomyces sp. GD-15H. Lineage (NCBI taxonomy): Bacteria > Bacillati > Actinomycetota > Actinomycetes > Kitasatosporales > Streptomycetaceae > Streptomyces > Streptomyces sp. GD-15H. The sequence goes on along the minus strand of NZ_CP149447.1, from coordinate 8,383,540 downwards.
AGAGCGTCCCGGCCGACCCCGACCGCCACCTGTCCCCGGCCGCCGTCGCGGCCCTCGCCGCCTCCCGCCCGAAGTCCACCTCCCGCGCCTACCGCGCCGGCCGGGAGGCGTTCACCGCCAGGTGCGCCGGGCACGGCTGCGACCTCTCGGCTTCATGTCAGCAGACCACCTGGGCGGTCTATCGCCTCATGACAGTGGAATCCGGTACCAGTGTCACCCCGGTGTCAGCGGCGGGCCGTCACATACCCTCACCGTGACCAGCGAAAAGACGACGGAAGGCAGCCGCCGGCGACTGCCGACCACTCCACTGACACGAACCCGACACATCGCAATTCCGAAGGGCACCGACAACACACTGGGTGCGGTCCTACTCGCCTGCCGTGAGGCTTCGCAAGGCGCCGGCGACACGGGCCAGGGTGGCGGCGAGACCGGCAGTGGTGTCCAGGGGGCCCGTCCCCGAGGGGCAGATCCCTTCTTCCCGGCCCCGTCAGGGGCCGGGAAGAAGGGATCTCTTATGGTGATGAAGGCCTACTCGCTCGAGTTCAAGGCGGACGCGGTCGCGCTGTACCTGGCGGACCCGAGCCACACCTTCGAGGGCATCGCAAGGATCTGGGGATCAGCCGGGAGGACCGGTCGGACCCACCGTGTCCGGGGTCCGTCAGCGGCGCGGGTGGAAGACGAACTGCCGCCCGGGGCCGTCCGCGGGCAGCGCGAACCCTCCGACGTCCGGCAGCGACACGAACGGGATCTCGGTGCCCTCCGGCAGCGCCTGGATCTTCCCGGTGTCGAGCGGGACGGCGACGGGCACGTTCGCGGAGACCGCGTCGTCGTTCCGGTAGCCGTAGGCGATGCCGTCGTCGCCGACGGACACCAGATGGACGCCCCGGTCGTCGTCGCTCATCCCGGGCGACCGGTCGTCGTCCTCGACGAGGCAGTGCGCCTTGTCCTGCTCGAAGTCCAGGGCGAGGGTGCCCGCGACGGCGTAGCGGCCGTTCGGCGACAGGGCGGGCTGGAAGGGGACGTTCTGCGGCCCGGCCCCCGTGTCGCACACCGTGGACATCGTCAGCTTCCCGGACTTCAGGTCGTGCACGGCCATCACCGGCGTCGCGCCCCAGCCCGCCGCGCCCTTGGGGGTGCTCCAGGAGGAGACGACGTGGTCACCGAGGATCTGCCACACCCGGCCCTCGTCCTCAGCCTTGTACTGGGTGGTGCCCGGCGGAATGGCGTCACGCGACAGCCAGGCCCCGCCGACACCGAAACCGCCTGTGCTCTCCTCGACCAACGGGCCGTCGGGGGAGAGCCCGGCCACCTTGCCCCGGCAGCTGTCCCACCCCTTGTTCTCGCAGACGGGGGGCAGTTCCACCTCCTCGTCCTTGTATGTCTGGACGCGGTTGTCCGAGATGTCGATCGTCGCGGAGTCCTGACCGACCGCCCACGAGGGGGTCCAGCGGACCACGACCCCGTTCCCTCCGTCGTGGACCTCCAGGCCGCTGTTGGCGTCCGCCGGGACGGTCACGGCGGGGGCGGGGGCGACCTCCTTCCCGGCGGAGTCGGCCGGGTAGAAGACGAGGGAGAACGCCCCTGGTTTCTCGTCGGAGGCACCCTCGCCGGGGGCGTCACCAGAAGCGTCACCGGAGGCGGTCTCGTTCTTGCCGTACGCCCACAGGGCGACGTACTCCCGGCCGTCCTCGTCCACGACGAGGAGCTGAGGGGCCGGCTGGGGCTTCGCGCCGGTCTTCCCGCTGTCCGTCGGGGCCGGCGGCTGCCACTCCCGGCTGCTCCACCGGAGCTCGCCGGTGGCCGCGTCGCGGGCCTCGACGACGTAGCCCTCGCCCTTGCGCTGCAGAAAGGCGACGATGCCGGCCTTGGGCGCGGACCCTACCGGCGGGCGGGAGGCCACCTCCGAGTCCTCCTTCGGCAACCAATCGAGGGACGTGTGCCAGCCCTTGGAGGTGTCGAAGCCCTCCGGTGCCTTCACCGACGGCTTCGGGGACGCGGAAACCTCCGGTGAGGAACCGTCCGAGCCGCTCTCCCCCGCCGTACCACCGCTGCCACAGGCCGCCAACAGCCCGGCCGCCACCGCAGTGGCGACCGCCCATCTCACGGTCTTCATCGTGCCCCCTTTTTCGGCTGCGGGAAGCGGACGGACCGCTACACACCCGCACGCACAAGATCGTTAAAAAGCCAGAGAGTACAGCAGGCTTTTGAAGTGGATGCCACAACCACGTATCAGGTGGGCGAAAGGATGATCGTGTGACCCACGGTGCACGCGGCTTCAGCCCGGGCGCCGGTGGGGCGTCCGGTGCGATCTCTCGGCTTCATGCCAGCAGACCACCTGGGGACCCATCGCCTCATGACAGTGAAAACCGATGCCCGTGTCAGCAATGTGACCGGTCCGGTGGTGTTCCCAGGACGGTCTGGGGGGACGCGGACGGCAAGGGCTTGGTCACAACGGCAGCCCGTCGCTGGAGCCCGAGGTAACGCTGACGCTGGACTGGGAGACGTGCGTACGGCCGGCCTGCAGACGGGTGAAGCCGCCGCGGTCGCGGACCGGGTGAAGGCCGATGGCGACCCGGGCCTCGCGGACGCATCCTGCGGAACTTCGCCGTCACACCGTAGCCCCCGGGGCGCGCTGCGCCCCCACGCCCCGTGTCCGCCTGCGCGGGCGGGCACGGGGTCGGCGGGCACGGGTGAGGTCAGCGCTTGTCGGCGGGCTTGACGTCGGTCTCCACGTCCGGGTGTTACCGCTTGTCGGCCGGGAAGTCCTTGTCGAACGGCGGGGCCTGGTCCGTCCACCGCATCGCCGTGTAGGTGACGTAGCCGACGAGCTCTCCCACCCGGTATCCGTTGTGGGCGGAGGTCGCGTACGCCTCCTCCGACAGCGGCAGTCCGGTCTCCCTGTCGAAGATCAAGCGGCGCTTGATCTGTGCTTCGGGCTGCAGGCTCTTGAGCTCCACGGCGTACCCCGGGCGCCCGGACCGGTCGGTGACCTCACCGACGTCCCGCACGCCCGGCAGCGAGGCACGCACCCGGTAGGCCGCGGCCCGCAGCTGCGGGGACACCGGCAGCTCGAGGGCGAGGTTCTCCGCCGTCTCGCCGAGCAACTCCCGCAGGATGTGCTCCGGCGCGTTGTCCTGCTCGTCGACGAGCTGCTCCAGCCGCTCGCGCAGCCGCTCCGGGTCGGTGGGCAGCGACTCCAGTTCCGCCAGGCCGATCTCCGCCCCACCCGAGACCGTGTCCGCGACGCCACCGGGGGCGTCGCCCGCGATCCCGCCCCTGCCGTCCCAGGTGACGATCTCCGGCTCGGGCTCGGGGGGCGCGTCAGCGTTGCGCCCGTTCCTGTTCCACTCGCGCTGGAGGTCGCGTCGGGCGGCCTGGCTGTAGTCCGTCAGGTCCCACTGCTTCGGCGAGCCGTCGGCGCGCCAGGCCTGCTCGTCGGCCGGGGTGGCGGGCCGGGCCCCGGCGTCGATGTGCAGCGTCCAACGCCGGTCGCGCTTGCCGGCCCCTTCGTCAGCCAACTCTTGGACCCGTACCGGACGTAGAGCTTGTAGTCCTTGCCCGGGACGCTTCGCAGCGACGCCATGCGTTCCTCCTGGTACCAGTACGCACCCGAGGTCGCCTCCGTCTTCTCGACGTCGGAGGCGGCCGCGAGCAGGATGCGGGACTCGGTGAAGGCGGTGGCGGGCGCGCCCGCCTCGGGCCGCGGCCCGCCGCCGGGCAGCCCGGCGGTGGTGACGACCAGGGCCGCGGCCGCCACGGCCGCCGCGCCGGCCAGGGCCACGCTCCACGCCGGTCGCACGCCGACGCGGCTCCTTCCCCGTTTCCCCGGTGCCACCTGCGGCTCCCCGGACCGCGCCATGACGCCCTCCAGCTCGGTCCGCCGGACCTCAGGGTCGACCGGCCTGCCGGGATCGAGGTATCCGGGACGGGCATCGGTCAGTCGACGCATCAGCTCGTCGTGCTTCATCACACTTCCTCTCCTGCCGTGCTGAGTCGGGGGCGGACATGGGGGCGTACCGGCGACGCCTTGTCCCGTACCGCCACCGCCCTGGCGAGCCGGTGGCGCGCGCGGTGGAGCCGCACGCGCAGGGTGGCGGCCGTGCAGCCGACGACGCGGGCGGCCTCACGGGCGGTGAGCCCCTGCCACGCGGCCAGGATCAGCACCTCGCGGTCGTCGTCGCCCAGGGACGCCAGGGCGTTGCGGAGCGCGATCCGGTCGGCGACGTCGTCGGCGATGTCGCCCTCGACCGGGTCCGTCCAGTCCCGCAGCTCGGCGGCGAGCGAGGCGCGCCTGCCCTCGGCACGTCCGGCCTCGCGCAGGATGTTGCGGGCCACGCCGAGCAGCCAGGGCAGCGGCGGCTGGGGTATGTCGCCGATACGGCGCCAGGCCACGGTGAAGGTCTCGCTCACCACCTCGTCCGCCACCTGCCGCCCCGCGCGGCTGACCGCGTATGCCCAGACGCGTTGTCGGCAGGTGTCGTACATCGCGGTGAAACGTGCCGCATCATCGGACACGCCGTGCACCTCCGTCCTCCAGGTTTCGTCTGTCACCAGGAAGTGGTGTGCGCCGCCCGATCGTTACAGCATGATCCGAAGAATTCGTGGCGGGCCTCCAGCAGGGGTCACACCGCAGGGGGCCACGCGGGGGCCGTGGACGATCTCGACACGGCCGGCGACCACGCGCTCCCGCCGGTCGGCCCGCTTCCGCTTGCCCCAGCATTCCGAATACTCACCCGATAGGAGTGGCTCTCAAACTCGCTGCCGATCATGGACTTGTGAAGCGGTCCATCATCTCCCGCCGCAGACACTCCAGCTCGGCACGCTCGGCCTCGCGCACACGTCCGCCGGCCGCGGACTGCGCGGGCCGGTCCGACGATGCCGTCCCGCTGCGGCGCCAGCGCGAGACCCAGCTGTGCAGCGTGCCGGGGGTGATGCCCCCGTCCGTTAAGGCAGCACCTGAACAACAATGCCGCCACCAACGAACTCAACGACCCACCGAAAGAAACGCAACCCCCGCCAGCGAGACAACCGGCTCATCCACACGCCTCCCCGCCTGGCCACTGGGCCTCGTCCACGAGGAAGGTGCGGGGGCGTTCGGCCAGCGCGGGGCGCTGTCACGTTGTGGGGTGTGTGAGTGCCTGACGGCGTGTCGGGTGCGGTGAGGCCTGGTCCCGACTCCGTGTTCAAGCTGCGGCAGACGGGCCGGCGATACCGGTGACCTGGTCCCAGACGGCGAAGCGGGTGGTCATCTCGGCGCGGTAGCCGGTGGCGGTCATCAGGTGGCGGCGGGGCCGGAAGTGGGGCGAGATGCCGCTGAACGCGGACAGGAACCGCTGCGCTCCGCCGACGGAGCGGAAGCCCTTCATCGCGCGTTCGCGCCGGCGGGTCGGCTGATGACTGTTCTCTGCCCGGTTGTTCAGGTACTTCGACTGCCGGTGCTCGACGGAGGGCATGACCTCGCGGTGGGCAGCGCCGTAGGAGCGGAGCCTGTCCGTGACGATCACCCGCGGCACCGCGCGCCTCGTCTTCATCAGGCGGCGAAAGAAGCGCCGGGCCGCGGCCTTGTCCCGGCGGCTCTGCACGAGGATGTCGAGCACGTTCCCGTGCTGGTCGACGGCCCGCCACAGGTACGTCAACTCGCCATTGGGACCTGTCCCCGAGCGGTGGACACCTCTGAGCCCGGCCCCGGCAGGGGCCGGGGAGGAGGGACCTCTTATGGTGATGAAGGTCTATTCGCCCGAGTTCAAGGCGGACGCTGTCGCGCTGTACCTGTCGGATCCGAGCCACACCCTCGAGGGCATCGGCAAGGACCTGGGGATCAGCCGGGAGACGCTGCGCAACTGGGTGCGGGCCGAGCGGGCCCGCCGCGGCAAGAGCGGCGCCATGATCAAGAGCACGAAGGACGTCCCGGTGAGCGAGGCCACGAAGGAAGAGCTGGAGGCCGAGATAGCGGCCCTGCGCGCGGAGAACAAGGACCTGCGCAAGCAGAACGCGACCCTGGCCACCGAACGGGACATCCTGTGCAAGGCGACGAAGTTTTTCGCCACCGAGATGAACTGGTGAACCGCTTCAAGTTCATCGAGGACCACCACCGCGCCTGGGGCGTGAAGCGGTTGTGTCACGTGCTGGAGGTCGCCCGCTCCAGCTTCTACAAATGGCGGGCCGGCCGGGAGGCCCGCGCCGCCCGCGAGCGGGCGGACGCCGCGCTCGCCGAGCGGATCAGGGCCGTGCACGCCGAGTGGGACGGCACCTACGGCCGGCCCCGGATCACCGCCGAGCTGCGCGACGACGGTGAGCGCGTGAACCACAAGCGCGTCGGACGGGTCATGCGCAAGTACGGCATCGCCGGGCTGCGGCTGCGCAGGCGCCAGGTCACCACCGTGCCCGAGCCGTCCGCCACGCCCGTGCCGGACCTGCTCGGGCGCGACTTCACCGCCACGGCGGCGAACACCAAGTACGTCGGCGACATCACCTACCTGCCGGTGGGTGACGGCGAGTTCCTGTATCTGGCGACCGTGATCGACTGCTTCTCGCGCCGCCTGGTGGGCTGGTCGATCGCCGATCACATGCGCACCTCGCTGGTCGCCGACGCGCTCCGGGCAGCTGCCGCGACCCGCGGCAGCCTGGCCGGAGCCGTCTTCCACAGCGATCACGGAGCGCAGTACACCTCCCGCCAATTCGCCGATATATGCGCCGAGTTGGGGGTGCGGCAGTCCATGGGCGCGGTCGGCACGAGCGCGGACAACGCGCTCGCCGAGAGCTTCAACGCGGCCCTCAAACGCGAGACGCTCCGCGGCGCCCGCCGCTTCGACGGGGCCCGCGCCTGCCGCCTGGCCGTCTTCCGCTGGACCACCCGCTACAACACCCGCCGACGACACTCGGCGAACGGACAGCAGGCACCGATCGCCTACGAGCAACAGTCGGCTACCCTGACACTCGCCGCATAACGACACGAACAGGTGTCCACCCCTCGGGGACAAGGCCCTGGGAAGTGCACCACCACCCCTACGACGTGCGGCAGGTCTACATCCGGCTGCCCGACAGCTTCCTGCACCCCCTGCCCTGGACCGACCAGGCGCATGCGCAGCGGCTTTTCGACGCCACCGTGCACCGCCGGATCACCCAGGTCCTCGCCGGCCGCACGAGCGGCGGGACCTTTTCCGGGGCAGGCCCAGGCGCCGGAGCGGGGGCACTAGCCGGCAGGCCGACGAGCCAGGTGGCCGACGCAATGGCTGTGCCTGAACCGGGCGGCGGCCCGGCTGCCGACGGCACCGCCGATGGGGGGCAGGAGTTCGGGTTGTGGGACGCGCGGGCGGAGGCCGGGCAGTGGTGAGCGCGCGCGGCGGCCGCCCGGTGGCCGCTGCCCGGCACCGGCAGGTGCAGCTGGGGGCGTATGTGACGTTCGAGGGCCGCGCCTGGCAGGTGGCCGCCGTGGCGGGGGCGTCGGTGCGCCTGGTCGACGAGGGCGGGCAGACGGCGTCGGTGCTGGCCTCGTTCCTGTTCGCCGACCCCGCGTTCGCGGTGGTGGACTCCCCCGCGCCCGGGGTGGTGCCGTGGGGGCTCATGGAGGCGGTGCCCGCGCGGGAGCGGGAGCGGGCTCTGGCCTGGCAGCGGCACATCCGCGAGATCGAGACCGGGCTGCCCGGCGGCCCCGGCAGCGGCGGGATGCCCCGGCCCGCATACGACCCCGAGCAGCGGTCGATGGCCGAGCGGGAGCAGGCCAAGGCCGACGAACTCGCACAGCTGGGCTGGCCGCAGGTCAGCCGGGCCACCGTGCGCCGCATGCGCGCCCGCTACCACGCGGGCGGCCTCATGGGTCTGATCCCCCGCCGGCAGGCCCGTGCAACGGGGCGGGCCGATGAGCGAGTGGTGGCCGCCGTGCTGGAGGCGCTGCGCCGCCAGCGCGGCCGGTCCAAGGGCACTCTGAAGGGGCTGCGGCAGCTGGCCGGGCAGATCCTGGCCGACACCCACGGGCCAGGGGTGGTGAAGGTGCCGCCGCCGTCGACGTTCAACCGGCTGGTGCGGGTACTGGCCGACCCGCTGGAGCATCCCGGCCGCCCCGCCCGCACCGCCACCGCCACGCCGGTGCGGCCGTTCACGCCGACGGTGGCGCTGCGGCCGGGCGAGCTGGTGCAGGTCGACACCACCCGGCTGGATGTGATGGCCGTAGGCGAGGACGGCCACCCGGTGCGCCCGGAGCTGACCATCGCCCTGGACGTGGCGACGCGGTCGGTGGTGGCGGCCGTGCTGCGCGAGGAGAGCACGAAGGCGGTGGACGCGGCCCTGCTGCTGGCGGAGATGGCCGTGCCCCACCCGGCGCGGCCCGGCTGGCCCGCACATCTGCGCCTGGCCCATGCGGCCGTCCCCTACGACCGGCTGCTCGCCCTCGATGCGCGCCTGGAGCAGGCGGCGGCGCGGCCGGTGGTGGTGCCCGAGACGATCATCATCGACCGCGGGCGTGTGTTCGTCTCCGCCGCGTTCCTGGCCGCCTGCGAGACCCTGGGCGTCGGTGTGCAGCCCGCCCCGCCGCGCTCGCCGGCCGCCAAGGGTGCCGTCGAGCGGACGTTCGGGAGTATCAACTCGCTGTTCGCGCAGCATGTCGCCGGGTACACCGGCTCCCACGTTCTTGAGCGCGGTATCGCGGTGGAGGACGAAGCGCACTTCACCGTGGCTCAGCTGCAGGAGCTGCTGGATGAGTGGGTCACCGCGTGCTGGCAGCACCGCCCCCACGACGGGCTGCGCCACCCGGTCCTGCCCAAGAAGGCACTGGCCCCGAACGAAATGTGGAGCGCGCTGCTGGGCACCTGCGGGTACGTGCCGCTGCCGCTGGCCGGAGCCGACTATCTGGAACTGCTGCCCGTGCGCTTCCACCCCGTCACCGGCCGCGGCATCCGCATCAACTATCGCACCTACGACCACGCCGTCCTCAACGAGCACCGCGGCCGCCCCTGCCCCACCGGCCCCGGCGGCAAGTGGGAGGTCCACCTCAACCCGCACGACGTGCGGCAGGTCTACATCCGCCTGCCCGACGGGCGCCTGCACGAAATCCCGTGGATCCACCGCGACCACGTCCACGCCCCGATGAGCGAGACCATCTGGCGCCGCATCCGCGCCGCCCTGGGCCGGCGCGCAGGCCGCGAGGAGCACGAGGCCGACCTGGCCGAAGCAGCCGACCAGGTCCTGCGCCGGGCCCGCACCCTGCCCGGCACCGGCGTACCCGCCGCAGCGGCGGCGGGCCCCGCGGCAGCGGCAAGCACGGCGCAGACGGCGGATGACGACACGCCGGCCGAGGGCAGTCTCGACGCCCTCGAAGCCCACTTTCCCGACGCCGTCGGCCACCCCGACGACGGTGAGGAACCCTCCCCGCCTGTGGGCCGCTCCGCACTGTATGACGCCTTTGAGGAGGCCGAGCACTGGTGACCACCAGCCCCCGCACCCCACCCGCCGCCGAGGATGCCTCCCCCGGGACTGTCACCACCTTCGATGCGTTCGCCCGGTTCGCCCATACCGCCCCGCCCGCTCCCCTGCAACCGGGCCAGCCAGCACGCTCGGTGGAGGAACGCCTGGCCTACCACTCGCAGTTCGTCACCGTGCGTACCCCGGCCATCGAGAGCCTCTCGCGCAGTGTGCGCACACTGATGATCCTCGGCCGCAGCCAGAGCGTCACCGCCCGCCCATCCCTGATCGTCACCGGCCCGGCCACCACCGGCAAGACCACCGCACTGCTCGAGGTCGGCCGGACCTGCCACCTGGCCCACACCCGCCGTGCCGCCCCGGGCGACACCGGCGTGCCCGTGGCGTATGTGCTGGTGCCGCCCGGCGCCACCGCCAAGACCCTGGCCTGCGAGTTCGCCCGCTATCTCGGTATCCCCGTCACCACCCGCATGACCACCGCGCAGATCACGACCGCCGTCTGCCACACCTACACCGAGGCCGGAGTGAAACTGGTGCTGATCGATGAGATCCACCGGCTCAACCCCCGCACCTCCAACGGCGCGGAGGCCGCCGACTGGCTCAAGGACCTCACCGAACGCGTCGGCGCCACGTTCGTGTACGCGGGCATCGACGTCACCACCAGCACGGTGTTCAGCGGGGTCCGCGGCGCGCAGCTGGCCGGACGCGCCTCACTCATCGACTGCGGGGCACTGCCCGCCCGCGCCGGATCACGCGAGCCGTTCCGTGAGCTGATCGCCGCGCTGGAAGCGGCCCTCGACCTCCGCTCCCACCGCACCGGCAGCCTGCCAAAGCTCGCCCCCTACCTGCACGAACGGACCGCCGGCCGCATCGGCAGCCTGGCCCGCCTCATCCGCCAGGCGGCCATCGAAGCCATCCTCAACGGCCACGAACGCATCACCAAAACCCTGCTGGACTCCATCGCACTGGACCACCTCGCCGAGGAGCACTACCGGCCCCGAACCCCGACGAGCCGCCGCACCCGACCCAGCGGCCGGTGACCGCGCACACCTGGAGCAGCCCGGTGGTGCGGGCACGCACGATGTGGCCGTCCCAGCCCGGCGCCCTGCGGACCAGGCCCCTGCCCCGCGAGTCAGCAGCCTCCTACCTCACCCGCCTCGCCGCCACCTACCAACTGAGCGCCGCCCAACTCCTCGACGGCCTGCACATCACCACCACCGGCACCTTCGCGGCCCCGCCCGCCACCGACATCCACCTCAGCGCCGAAGCCGCCCACCGGCTGTCCGCCTTCACCCGCATCCCGCCCGCACACCTCACCCGCGCGCTGGCCCGTCAGCCCCCACCCGCCTCCATCGGCACGGCCCACGACGCCATCGCCCGCTGGCAGCCCATCCCGCCCGCCGTGCAGCCGCTGCCGGCGTGCACCGCCTGCACCATCCGCCGCAGCCCCCACCAAACCGCCCCCGCGTGGATCCACCCGGCACCCAACTCGCCCCGGATCATGATCTGCACCCGCCACCAGCAAGCCTCCAGCGACCCCCGGCACCCCGCCCCGCTCGACATCCGCCCCGTCCCCGAACTCGCCCGGCCCCGCCCCACAGGCCGCCGTGCGACGACAGCCTCCCTGAACTGGGCATCGACGATCACGACACGCTGGTACGACCACCAACAGCACCTGCACCAGCGGTGGCTCACACGCCTTGACCGCCTCACCGACGCCAACCCCCACATCCCCCAGGCCCGGCCTCCCCCGCTCTGACCTGCCGGAACCTGATCACCTACCCCGAGACCCTCACCCTCGCCGCTGCCCTTGACCGCCTGTCCCCGTACCCCCTGACACGCGCGCAGCAGACCGCCTTCCTCCACAACCTCGCCGACCGCCTCCGGCTGCCCCGCCTCGCACCCGCCGACCACGACCTGCTCTGGCAACGCCTGCACACCCGCTGAAACTCACGCTCCGGCCGAGCGTCACCCCCCACGCCCAACATCTCCCGTACCTATGGGCGCGCCAATCACCCTGCGCAAGAACCACTGCCCCACCCGGCACACTGCGCAACACCAAACACCCAGCTCAGCCCACCAATCTCCACCGACGCCGGACACCCGGCTGCGTGTAGACCTCACCCACGAAACGAACACACCGCTCAACACGCTGAACAACAACAGGCCACAACCAAGATCAATATGCAAGCACGACAGCTACGCCACAGGAGGAAGCGGATGAGCTGCGGGCGGAGGTCCGGCTGTCCGCCGCGTCCGGCCGGCTGGTCCAGACGGTGGTCGGCCGGACGGGGCTGCGCCCCTGTGAGGTCCTGGCCCAGCTTGCCGAGCGGATCGTGGTGGGCGAGGACGGCACGGTGTCCGTCCCGCCCTTCACACCGTCCTGGTGATGTCCCAAGCGAGCGGAACAGAAGGCAAGAGAAGGCAGGGGAGGAGTGGGGGAATGCTGGGTATGCGGCTTCGGGAGCACCAGGTGGCCCAGAAGGCGAGTTTCCGTAAGTGGGTGGGATTCCCTGCAAGATCATCCGTGCCGTCGGAGGGGGCGCGGGGGACGATCGTGTCCGCGACCGGGTCGGGCAAGACGATCACCGCCGCCGCGTGCGCGCGGGAGTGCTTCCCGAGCGGGCGGGTCCTGGTGACCGTGCCGACCCTGGATCTGCTGGTGCAGACCGCTCAGGCGTGGCGCCGGGTGGGGCACCGGGCGCCGATGGTGGCGGTGTGCTCGCTGGAAAAGGACGAGGTCCTGGAGCGGCTCGGGGTGCGCACCACCACCAACGCGATCCAGCTCGCCCTGTGGGCCGGGAGCGGGCCGGTGGTCGTGTTCGCCACGTACGCCTCTCTCGTGGACCGCGAGGACCCAGAGGACCCCTTGGGCCGGGGAAGGTGCGCGGGCCGCTGGAGGCCGCCCTCGCGGGCGGGGAGCGCCTCTACGGGCAGCGGATGGACGGTTTTTCGCTCGCCATCGTGGACGAAGCCCACGGTACGGCAGGTGATCTAGGTCGTCCGTGGGCGGCGATCCACGACAACGCCCGCATTCCGGCGGACTTCCGGCTGTACCTGACCGCGACCCCGCGCATCTTGGCCTCTCCCCGCCCGCAGCGCGGGAAGGACGGTCAGGAGCTGGAGCTCGCGTCGATGGGCCAGGACTCGGAAACCTACGGACCGTGGCTGGCCGAGCTCGGGCTGAGCGAGGCGATCGAGCGGGGCATCCTCGCCGGATTCGAGATCGACGTGCTGGAGATCCGCGACCCCGCGCCGGTCCTCGGGGAGTCGGAGGAGGCACGGCGGGGCCGGCGCCTGGCGCTGCTGCAGACCGCACTGTTGGAGCACGCCGCGGCGTACAACCTGCGCACCGTGATGACGTTCCACCAGAAGGTGGAGGAGGCCGCCGCCTTCGCGGAGAAGATGTCGGAGACCGCTGCCGAGCTGTACGTCGACGACGCCTCCGGCGACGACCTGGCGGCCACGGACCGGTTGCCCGCCTCGTCGATCGACGCGGAGTTCTACGAGCTTCAGGCCGGCCGCCACGTCCCCCCGGGCCGGGTGTGGGCGGCGTGGCTGTGCGGCGACCATCTGGTGTCCGAGCGGCGTGAGGTGCTGCGGCAGTTCGCGAACGGGATCGATGCCGCGGGTCGGCGGGTGCACCGGGCGTTCCTGGCGAGTTGTCGTGTGCTCGGGGAGGGCGTGGACATCACCGGCGAGCGGGGCGTGGAGGCCGTCTGCTTCGCCGACACCCGCGGCTCCCAGGTGGAGATCGTGCAGAACATCGGCCGGGCCCTGCGGCTCAACCGGGACGGCAGCACGAAGGTCGCCCGGATCATCGTGCCCGTCTTCCTCCAGCCCGGCGAGGACCCGACCGACATGATCGCCTCCGCCAGCTTCCGCCCTCTTGTCGCCGTGCTCCAGGGCCTGCGCAGTCATGATGAACGACTCGTGGAGCAGCTCGCCTCCCGCGCCCTCACCCACGGACAGCGCACGGTACACCTCCGGCGCGACGAGGAGGGGCGGATCGTCGGGGCCGGCCGCGAGGCCGGGGAGGACCAGGGGCAGGACGACACCGACGCCGCCGCCGGGTCCGCGCTGCTCCACTTCTCCACGCCCCGGGACGCCACCACGATCGCGGCGTTCCTGCGCACGCGGGTCTACCGGCCGGAGTCGCTGGTGTGGCTGGAGGGCTACCAGGCCCTGCTGCGCTGGCGGAGGGAGAACGAGATCACCGGCCTGCACGCCGTTCCCTATGACGTCGAGACCGAGGTGGGCGTCACGAAGGACTTCCCCCTGGGGAGGTGGGTGCACCAGCAGCGCAAGGCCCTGCGGGCCGGGGAGCTGGAGGAACGGCGCAAGACCCTGCTCGACTTGCCGGAGGCCGGGCATGGTCTGGGAGCCCGGCGAAGAAGCCTGGGAGACCAAGCTCGCCGTACTCCGCTCCTACCGGCGGGCCACCGGACACCTCGCACCCCGCCAGGACGCCATCTGGGGCGAGAGCGAGGCGATGGTGCCCATCGGACAGCACATGGCCAACCTCCGCCGGAAGGGCGGCCTGGGGAAGGAAGCGGCGCGGGCCGCGGAACGCGCGCAGCAGCTGGCCGCGATCGATGAGGACTGGAACTGCCCCTGGCCACTGGACTGGCAGCGCCACTACCGGGTGCTCGCGGACCTGGTCGACGCCGACGGCAGCCTGCCCGACATCGCGCCCGGGGTGCTGATGGACGGCGACGATCTCGGACGGTGGCTGCAGCGGCAGACCCAGCCGGGCACCTGGAAGCTGCTGTCGGAAGAGCAGCAGGAACGGCTGACCAAACTGGGCGTGCAGCCCGTCCAGGTGCCGTCTCCGGCCCCGGCAGCCGGGCGCGCGGCGAAAGGGCCGGGCAAGGCGCAGCAGGCCTTCCAACGCGGCTTGACGGCCCTCGCGCAGTGGGTCGAGCGGGAAGGAGAACGGCCGGTACCACGCGGTCACGGTGAGGAGATCGCGGTCGACGGCGAGGCCGAGCCCGTGACCGTGAAGCTGGGCGTATGGATCTCCAACACCAAAACACGCCGCCACAAACTCACCCCCGAACAGCGCGACGCACTCGCCGAGCTCGGGGTGGAGTGGGCGTAGCCGCCCCCGGCGGGCCCTGGCGTCGGTACCCTCCCCGGGCGCTCGTAGCCGACGCCGGCTCAGAGCCCGAAGGCGCCACCCTCGATGAGGTTGTCTGCGGCACGGGCCTGCCGGGCATCGACGACATGCCTGGGGCGGGGTGCGGTGCGCCTGCAGGCGCACCGCACCCCGCCCCAGGGGGTATGGGCGCACCCCGTCCGGTCACCTACTGCCGTCTCGGCCGCGGTCGCTCATACGCGACGTCGTTGTCGGACATGAGCCATGCGGACGGTGCGTGCGGCTGATCAGCGGGCCGGTGGTTTCGGCCCCTCGCCGTCAGCGGCGATTGTCCCCGCGGTCGCGGTTGTTGTCGCGGTCGTGCCGGTCGCGGTGGTTATCGCGGTCGCGGTCGCGCCGGTCGCGGTGGTTATCGCGGTCGCGGTCGCGCCGGTCGCGGTGGTTATCGCGGTCGTGCCGGTCGTTGTCCGTGGCGTAGGAGCCGGTGACAACGCGCTGGGCGTCGGAGTGGGGCGCTGCCGAGGCCGTACCGCCCGCGGCGAGCACGGCGCCCGCCGCGACAGCCACCGAGGCGGCCGCGGTGGCGACCCGCCTTCCGAATATGCGACTCATGATCATTCCTCCTTGAATGGCATGCCGAGGCCCCGAGGAGCGGGACGTCGGACGATGCCCCGAGGCGATGGGGCACCGTCCGAAACTTCCCATGATCGGGCATCACGGGCACGCTGTGCGCCTCCAACTCAGTGAACGCGAAACGCTTCCGGCACCGGTGGTCCTACTCGAAGGGTTCGCCCGGCACCAGGTCGGCCTCTGTGCGGCCTCTCGGCTTCATGCCGGCGAACCACCCGGGGATCTATCGCCGCATGGCAGTGCAATCCGGTGCCGGTGCCACCCCGAGGTCAGCGGCGGACCGTCACGTACCTCCACCGCGGCCGGCGGGAAGACGGCCGGCAGCGGCCGACGGTGACCGCCGGCCACTGGCACTGACACGAACCCGACACATCGCAGGCTGTCGGTGGCCGCCGCGGTGCGAGACGGGTGGAGCCGGCGAAGGCCGGTTCACAGGCGGACGACGACCAGAGCGACGTCGTCGCGTCCGCCGTCGGCCACGCCGAGGCGGGTGAGCAGGGTGTCGGCCAGCCGCCCAGGGCCGAGAGAGGTGTGGCGGGCGAGGGCATCGGCGAGGCGGTGCAGGCCGGCGTCGATGTCCTCGCCGCGGCGTTCGATGAGCCCGTCGGTGTAGAGCACGAGGGTGTCGCCCGGGGTGTAGGGCACCGTGGCCTGGGGGCGCGGAGTGGTGGGGTCGGTGAGGACGCCCAGGGGAGGGTCGGTGGCCTCATCGAGCAGGACGACGGTGCCGTCCGGCCGGGCCAGGAGGGGCGGGAGGTGGCCGGCGCTGGTGTAGGTGAGGTGCTGTTGGCGGGTGTCGATGACGGCCTTGACCGCGGTGGTGGCCAGGGCGCCCTCGAAGGTGCGGGCGTACCGGCTCAGGACGTCCATGGCCGTGCCGGGTTCGTGGATGGCGCGCACGGCGGCGGACAGGGCGCTTCGGAGCATGCCCATGACGGCGGCGGCCTCCAGGCCGTGGCCGACCACGTCGCCGACCGCCACGCTGTACGTGTCCTCGGACAGGTCCACCACGTCGTACCAGTCGCCGCAGACGTTGAGGGATCGGACGGCGGGCAGGTAGCGCACGGCGATCTCCCGGTGGCAAGCCAGGTCCGGGGAGTGCAGCATGACCTCTTGGAGGGTGAGGGCGGTACGGCGTTCCCGGTCGTGGGCCTCGCGGAGTTCCTCGTTGAGGCGCTGGAGTTCCTGCGCCCGCGTGAACAGTTCGGCCTCCGTCGCCTTGTGCTCTGCGCCCGGGGCGTCCGGCTTCAGGCGGAGGGGACGAGTCAGCGCGAACTCGGTCATGTCCTCCACCCGGTGGATGATCCACTGCACCTCTCCGTCGGCTCCGAGGACGGGTGTGTTGACGGGCGACCACCACTTCTCCCGGAACACTCCCGGACGGCCGGAGACCGGGATGTCGTACTTCTGCACCGCCATCGTGTCCGGTTCCTTCGAGCGGATGACCCGCTGGAGGGAGGCCTGGAGATTGTGCACCCCGTCGGCGTCCGGGTCTGCCGGATTGTCGGGATAGACCTCGAAGAGGTACCGGCCGAGCAGCTCTTTGCGGGTCCGGCCCGTGGCCCGCAGATGGGCCTCGTTGGCCTCGACGATCACCAGGTCGGGGTCCAGCACCAGATAAGGGCTGCACGCCACGGCGAACAGCGCCCGGTAGTCGATCCGCGAGGTGGTCACGCACACTCTCCTGTCCAGCCCCCTCTGTCTCACTCATCCTCGGTCCTCGGCTATGCGGTCAGCCATAAGCGGCGGTCTGTCGGCTCGCCGGAGGCGCCGAGCAGGCGAACGATCAACTGGACCGGAGCCGTATCAGAGCTCTCCGCCCGACAGGCCATGCGCTCACGGCGCCAACCGAACGGCGCGGGTGCCAGGGGAAACGCTCACTCACACGAGGACCGGTTATCCGACCACTGGGCCACCTGTTACAGGTCGAACTCCAGGCGCTCGGCGTCGGTGAACTCCACCTCCAGGCCGTGGGCGCGGCGGCCGCCGTCGCGGAAGTACACCGCGCCCAGGCCTTCGGCGGCGATATCCCGCAGGCGCTGCTCGCCAGCGCCGGCCTCCTGGGCGTCGAAGGGGCGGGCCGCGTACTGCGGGGCAGGGCGAGGGTGTCCGGTCAGGTCGTCGTCCGGTGGGTGCCAGACTGGCGGTCCGGGGCAGAGTGTGTGGCCGTGTGAGGGGGACCGGATTGGGCTTGGTGATCGAGAGCCGACCGTCGGAGCTGCCGTACATCGAGCGGGTGTGGCGCAGCCGCAGCGACGACGTCAGCCAGATGATGTCGATCGCGACGTCGCACTGGGAGCTGGTGTTCTGGGAGCACCGCGGTGAGGTGCAGGCGGCTGTGCTGGGTCCGGAGTCGAGGGCGTCCCGGGCGCCGGTCCCCGAGGACGCTGTCTTCTTCGGGATCAGTTTCGCGCTGGGTACGTCGATGCCGCATATCCCGGTCAGCCGGCTGGTGGACGGCAATGCGGCGATCCCGGACGTGACGCGGCGTTCGTTGTGGCTGAAGGGGTCGGCCTGGCACGTTCCCGACTACGACAACGCCGAGGCGTTCGTTCGGCGGATGGTGCGCGAGGGCATCGTGGACCTGGACCCGGTCGTGCCCGCTGTGCTCGACGGCGCCCGCCCGGACGGCTCCGATCGCACCCTGCAGCGGCGCTTCGTCGCGGCGACCGGCCTGACCCAGGGCACCATCCGGCAGATCCACCGCGCCCGTCAGGCGGCGGTGCTGGTCCAGGAGGGGGTGTCGGCCCAGGAGGTCGTGCACCGGCTGGGGTACTTCGACCAGCCGCACCTGGCGCGGTCCTTGAGGCGGTACGTCGGGCGGACCGCCACTCAGCTGAGCGCCCCGGACGCGGCGGAGCCGCTGTCGCTTCTGTACAAGACCTGACCCTGGCGCCCGCCTAGTGTTCACGACGTAGCCGACGGGGACGGCCTGTCCCGGCCAGAGCGCCGTCCGGGCCGGGACGGGCGGAAGACCCCGGACTCATCATGGAGGAATCATGCGCAGGGTTGTTTCGGGTCTGTTCGTCTCGCTCGACGGTGTCGCGCAGTCGCCGGACCAGTGGCAGTTCGCGTTCGACGAGGAGATGGGCGCGGCGCTGGCCGACACGCTGGAGACGGCCGACACGATCCTGCTGGGCCGGGTGACGTTCACCGAGTGGGCCGGATACTGGCCCGCGGTGACCAGCGGTGAGGACGCCGGTTTCGCAAAGTGGATCAACGAATCGCCCAAGTACGTCGTCTCCTCGACGCTGGACAGCGTCGAGGACTGGGCGAACAGCACGCTGATCAAGGGCGATCTGGTGGCTGCGGTCAGCGAGCTCAAGGCGGGCGAGGGCAAGGACATCACCGTCGCGGGCAGCCCGACGCTGGTGCGCTCGCTGCTGGAGCAGGACCTGCTGGACGAGCTGGTGCTGCTGATCCACCCGGTGGTGGCCGGCGAGAACCGCAGGAAGCTGTTCGCCGATGACGCCGCGCTGAAGAAGCTGCTGCTGGTCAGCGCCCAGCCGACCAGCAGCGGAGTGATCATCGCAACCTACCGCCCGGCGCGCTGAGCCGGCGCGAACGGGCAAGGGCGTCGACCGCGCGCTCCACGGCGGCCTGGTTGAGCGGCCAGCCGATGCGCCGCAGCACCTGGCGGACGTCGCTGTACACCGCGATCAGCACGCCCCCGGTGTTATTCGGGGTTCGGGAGTATCCGAGCGGGGATGACCGCTACGCCTCCCCCTGGCCGACGGACAGCACAACCTCACGCCCCTTCCCCGGCTACAGGCGCAAAGCGCAGTTCAGAGACCTATGCGCAGGGCGAAGCAGACAGCCGGCGGAGGGAAGTTCACCGCCTCGCACGCGCGTGACACGCGCGCCCCCTGGGCCGGGCCGGAGCAGCCGACCGAGCGGTGAAGAAGTTCCGGCGGCGGGGAGAATCGGGCGATGACCGACCGCCGCCCGCTGGGCACCGGACCCACCCGCACCGCCACCGAAGCGGAGCTGCCGCCCGCGCCACGCGCCCGGCTCGCCGCCGAACGCCTGCCCACCGCCCCGGCCGCCGGCGACCCGAGGCCCGCACGCCCGGCCACCGGACGCCGCGCCCTGGGCGCCGGCCCCGGCGGTGACCCGCAGCCACCCACAGCCGAATACGCAGCTGCGCAGCCTCCCCGGTCTGACGGCGCAGCCCGGCCCTACAGGTCGAACTGAAGGTGCTCGACGTCGGTGAACTCCACCTCCAGGCCGGTGGCGCGGCGGCCGCCGTCGCGGAAGTACACCTCACCCAGCCCTTCGGCGGCGATATCGCGCAGCCGCCGCTCGGTGGCGCCGGCGTCGTGGGCGTCGAAGAGGCGGGCCGCGTACTGGGGTGGCAGGGCGAGGGTGAGGTGGCGAACGCGGGCGTCGTCGGTGGTGCCGGGCGCGGCGGTGAAGCCGAACCGGGCCCGGGTGTCGACGACCAGGCCGGTGCGGGTGGCCGCCTGGCGGCGGGCGCGCTCGCGGATGCGGGGCTGCCAGCGGGCGCGGACCGCGTCCTGAAGGCGTCGGGCGAGGTCCGCGCGGGGCCGGCGGATCTGGTCCTTCACGTACCGCTCCACGGTGCGCTGGGAGATCCGCAGCATCTGGGCGACGGCCTGGTGCCGTTGAGCTGCCTAATGGGAGCTGCCGGGTCGGTGAGACTCGGTGCCGTAGCCGCCAGCAGGTGAGCACTTCCGCTGCCGGAGCCGTTCGAGCTCTGTGGTCAGACCGTGCCCCTGCTGGTCGGCCGGGAGGCCAGACCGCTGATGGGGTGGCGTGCCCGCCGAGTGGGGCGTGAGCACTGGATCCATTAGGCCGCGTGCCGTGTCTTCCGGAGGCTGCACGAGTAGGGAAGTACCTGACCAGGAGGACGAGTTGCTGCTGATCGGCGATGACTGGGCCGAAGACCACCACGATGTCGAGGTCCAGGACGCTACCGGCCGAAAACTGGCCGCCGCCAAGCTACCCGAAGGTATCGAGGGCATCGCCAAGTTTCATGAACTCGTCGCGAAGCACGGCGGTGAGGACCTCGATGCCACCGAGGTGATCGTGGGGATCGAGACCGACCGCGGCCCCTGGGTGCAGGCGCTGCTCGCCGCCGGCTACCAGGTCTACGCGATCAACCCGAGGCAGGCCGCCCGGTTCAAGGAGCGGTACGGCACCTCCGGAGCCAAGAGCGACAAGGGCGACGCCCACGCGCTGGCCGACATGGTCCGCATCGACCGCGCCCAGCTGCGGCCGATCGCCGGGGACAGCGAGCAGGCCCAGGCCGTCAAGGTCGTCGCCCGCGCCCACCAGACCCTCATCTGGGAACGTACCCGCACCTTCCAGCGGCTGCGCAACACCCTGCGCGAGTACTTCCCGGCCGCCCTGAACGCCTACGCCGACCTCACGCTGACCAGCACGGACGCCCTGGAGCTGCTGATCAAGGCCCCCACCCCGGCAGCGGCGGCGAAGCTGACCCGCGCCCAGATCACCGCCGTCCTGGCCCGGCACCGCCGGCATAACCGGACGGCGAAAGCGGCCACGATCACCGCCGCGCTGCGCGAGAAGCACCTGACCCTGCCTGAGCCGGTGACTACCGCCTATGCGGCCACCGCCATCGCCCACGCACGGCTGCTGATCGCATTGAACGAGCAGATAGCCGAAATGGAAGCGCAGGTGAGGGCGCATTTCCTCGCGCACCCGGACGCTGAGATCTACCTCTCGATGCCCGGCATCGGAGCGATCACCGGCGCCCGGGTGCTCGCCGAGTTCGGCGACGACCCCACCCGCTACAGCTCCGCCAAGGCCCGGAAGAACTACGCGGGCACCAGCCCGATCACCCGGGCCTCCGGCAAGAGCCACACCGTCCAGGCCCGCTTCGTGCGCAACAACCGGCTTGCCGACGCCCTGCAGGCCCAGGCGTTCTCCGCCCTGCGTGCCTCACCCGGAGCCCGCCGCTACTACGACAAGCAGCGAGCCCGCGAGGCCGGCTACAACCCCGCCCTCCGCCAGCTCGGCAACCGCCTCGTCGGCATCCTCCACGGATGCCTCAAGACCCGAACCCCCTACAACGAAGCGACCGCATGGTCGCACGGGCCTTGTCCCCGAGGGGTGGACACCTGTTCGTGTCGTTATGCGGCGAGTGTCAGGGTAGCCGACTGTTGCTCGTAGGCGATCGGTGCCTGCTGTCCGTTCGCCGAGTGTCGTCGGCGGGTGTTGTAGCGGGTGGTCCAGCGGAAGACGGCCAGGCGGCAGGCGCGGGCCCCGCCGAAGCGGCGGGCGCCGCGGAGCGTCTCGCGTTTGAGGGCCGCGTTGAAGCTCTCGGCGAGCGCGTTGTCCGCGCTCGTGCCGACCGCGCCCATGGACTGCCGCACCCCCAACTCGGCGCATATATCGGCGAATTGGCGGGAGGTGTACTGCGCTCCGTGATCGCTGTGGAAGACGGCTCCGGCCAGGCTGCCGCGGGTCGCGGCAGCTGCCCGGAGCGCGTCGGCGACCAGCGAGGTGCGCATGTGATCGGCGATCGACCAGCCCACCAGGCGGCGCGAGAAGCAGTCGATCACGGTCGCCAGATACAGGAACTCGCCGTCACCCACCGGCAGGTAGGTGATGTCGCCGACGTACTTGGTGTTCGCCGCCGTGGCGGTGAAGTCGCGCCCGAGCAGGTCCGGCACGGGCGTGGCGGACGGCTCGGGCACGGTGGTGACCTGGCGCCTGCGCAGCCGCAGCCCGGCGATGCCGTACTTGCGCATGACCCGTCCGACGCGCTTGTGGTTCACGCGCTCACCGTCGTCGCGCAGCTCGGCGGTGATCCGGGGCCGGCCGTAGGTGCCGTCCCACTCGGCGTGCACGGCCCTGATCCGCTCGGCCAGCGCGGCGTCCGCCCGCTCGCGGGCGGCGCGGGCCTCCCGGCCGGCCCGCCATTTGTAGAAGCTGGAGCGGGCGACCTCCAGCACGTGACACAACCGCTTCACGCCCCAGGCGCGGTGGTGGTCCTCGATGAACTTGAAGCGGTTCACCAGTTCATCTCGGTGGCGAAAAACTTCGTCGCCTTGCACAGGATGTCCCGTTCGGTGGCCAGGGTCGCGTTCTGCTTGCGCAGGTCCTTGTTCTCCGCGCGCAGGGCCGCTATCTCGGCCTCCAGCTCTTCCTTCGTGGCCTCGCTCACCGGGACGTCCTTCGTGCTCTTGATCATGGCGCCGCTCTTGCCGCGGCGGGCCCGCTCGGCCCGCACCCAGTTGCGCAGCGTCTCCCGGCTGATCCCCAGGTCCTTGCCGATGCCCTCGAGGGTGTGGCTCGGATCCGACAGGTACAGCGCGACAGCGTCCGCCTTGAACTCGGGCGAATAGACCTTCATCACCATAAGAGGTCCCTCCTCCCCGGCCCCTGCCGGGGCCGGGCTCAGAGGTGTCCACCGCTCGGGGACAGGTCCCCACCACGCCCACCCCCACGCCGCTTGACACCAAACGACATGGGGTGTCTGACCAGGTAGCGCATCCGCGCACCGGCCGACTTCGGTATGGGGCGGGTGAACGCCTGCTGGACGGCGCGGTGCAGGCCGGCTCCGACGATGCCCATCGGGGGTCTCCGTTCATGATCGGCCGGGGGATAGCTGCCCGGCGCCGGGCGGAACGGGCCGCACAGCGGCGTCCAGGGCTGTTGGAGGGCGGTGTAGGTTCTCGGCCTCCGTGTCATGTGCCGACGCTGTGACCTGCGGTCCTACTGGCGTCTCACGCCGTGTCATCCGGCGGTTGTCTCAGCTTCCGTGTCATTTCCTCAGCTCTCCCGTTCGGTGCAAGCCGCTGACCTGAGACATGACATCGACGTGAGACTGCGCCTGAGAAAATGACACGGAATTTGAGACGCTACAAGGCGGGTTCTTCGGCGGCGCCCATATCGCGCAGGCGGCTGTAGTGGAACTGATGGGCCACCGTGACCGTGGCGGTGGGCCCGTTGCGGTGCTTGGCCACGATGAGATCGGTCTCCCCGGCCCGCCCGGACTCGGGCTCGTAGTAGTCCTCGCGGTGCAGCAGGATGATCGCGTCGGCGTCCTGCTCCAGGGCGTCGGAGTCCCGCAGGTCACTCACCGCCGGCCGCTTGTCCTGCCGCTGCTCGGGCCCGCGGTCGAGCCGGGCCAGCGCGATGAGCACGGCCCCGGTGTCGGCGGCGAGTTCCTCGCCGACGCCCGGAGCCTCACCCCGCCCCCGCCCCGACCGCCGATCCGGCCGACACCACCACCGCGGCGACGTCGCCGGCGAACGCGACCCCGGCCGACGACGACCAGGCGGTAGGGCTGCGCGAGGCCCACGAACACCACCTGCGAAGTGCCGCCGCCTTTCGTCGAGATTCACGAGGCGAGTGATCACCGACTGCCTCCGGAACCTACCGGCCATCGCTGTGCCGGGAGATGAACGAAGCCACCCGGCCACGCCGCCCCCTGAGGACAGCCCCCGACCACCGCACCGAGATGACCATCCGCTTCGCCCTCCGGGACCAGGCCACCGGCGCCGCCGGCCAGCCCGCCAAGGCCTGAGCACCGGCCCGAAACCCGACCCCCGCCACACCCCGACGCGCCGACAGAGACCCACGCCCTCAACCACGTGACAGCGCCGCCGCAAGCCCTCGGCAGGTTCGCCCAGACCGCGCATCCGCAGTCGGGCCGCCTCTACGCGGGGGTCCGGGTTGGTGGCGCAGGCGAAGTTCACCGCCTGGCGCAGGATCCACTGGTGGTAGGAGAGGAGCCGGAACGCCCGCTTTCTGAGATCGTCGAAGTCGTCGTCGATGGACAGTCGACTCAGGCGCACGCTGAGCTTGTGGTAGACGGAGATCTGTTCCCCGCCGGTCTGCGTCACCGCGCCGGACACCGACCGCGTGGTGGCCGCATGCGGCCACCACGCGGTCGGCGACGGGCTGGGCTGCCACGGCCTCGTCCACGATCGCCAGCAGTGCTGCCAGCTGCTCCGGGCGGGCCACCGGCCGCTCGCAGCGCATCCTCGGCCACCCGTGAGACAGGGCGACCACGGCCCGTCGCAGCAGCCCCGGAGAGGCGGCGGTGCTCGGTGAGGGATGCCTGGCAGCGGGCACGCGCATGATTCCTCCTGGTCGTGTACACAACCAGGGACCTCAGCGGCGTCCGCCGAGCGCGCCGGTGAGGGGGCTCACCGGCGCGCTCGGCGCGCATTTCCAGTGTGCTGCCCGGGCGGATCAGCACGCTGCCCGGTCGCTCACCTGACGTAGGCAAGCCGACTCACCCATTGGGACAGCGTGAGCGAGGTGGCCAGGGCCCCTCGGGCCGTACTGTGCCGGCGGCGTCGGTGCCGCGAGTCATGGCGGCACCCGGCCGACCCGGGCAGGTACGACGGCTGTTGCCGGCCGGGGTCGTACGCCAGGGCCGTGCGAAGAGAGGACAGGTGTGCGGCCACGGCCGCGAGGCAGTGATGCTCGTCCCGGCAGTCAGGGCAGGTCGCCAGGTGGGCGCGGACCGCGCTCGCCTCGCCGGGGTCCAGGACGTTGAGTGCGTGTCCTTCTAGCAGGTCGCCGATGGTGCGGCAATCCTGGGAGGGAGTAAGCATGGCGGGTCCCTTCGTGCAGGGGTGAGAATCGCGCCGTCAACGGGGCCGGTGTACGGCTGGTGCACCGGTACACAGCTCCGTTTCATGACCCCACCATCGCCCAGGAACGGCCCCTTGCGCGTCGTCCCCGTGCAGCAATTCCCGGGTACCACGGCCGCGGTATCCGGCAGGCCGGCGTACGACGACTCTGCTGCGCAATTCGCTGCGGGGGTGAGGTCGGGTCCGCGATGATCGTTCCTGGGGTCGCTTCTCTGTCGTGCGGCCGTGGAGGCGGTACGGATGTCGATGCGGCCGGCGGGGCTGCCGGAGATCCCGGAGCAGACCGTGATGGTGGCCCGGGCGGCGTTCCCGAAGGGGAGTCTGGCGATACGGGTGCGGGACCGTCTGGCGGAGGTCTTCGCTGATGAGCCGTTTTCCGCCGCGTTCGGGGTGCGTGGGGCTCCGGGCCTGTCGCCGGGGGTGTTGTCGCTGGTGACGGTGTTGCAGTTCGCCGAGGACCTCACCGATCGGCAGGCCGCGGCGATGGCGGTACGGGCGATCGACTGGAAGTACGCCCTCGGTGCGGAGCTCACCGACACCGGCTTCGACGCCAGTGTCCTGTCCAGGTTCCGTACCCGGCTCGCGGACAGCGGCATGGAGCGGGTGGTCTTCGACCGGCTCTTGGCGCACTGCAAGGAGGCCGGTCTGGTGGCGGCCGGCGGCAAGCAGCGTACCGATTCCACCCATGTGATCAGTGCGGTGCGGGACTTGAACCGTCTGGAGCTGGCCGGGGAGAGCGTGCGGGCGGCGCTGGAGGCCCTGGCGGTCGCGGCCCCGCTCTGGCTGGCCGGGCAGATCGACATCACCGAGTTCGCCGAGCGGTACGGGCCGCGGGCCGACGGCTGGCGCATGCCGCCCTCGCAGACCAGACGCGACCGTCTCGCCCAGGTCTTCGGGCAGGATGCCCTCGCCTTGTGCCGGGCGGCCTGGGCCGAGGACGCGCCGGGGTGGATCCGCGAGATCGAGGCGGTGGACCTGCTGCGGCAGGTCCTCGTGCAGACCTACCTCATCCGCAGCGACGCGCGGGGACGGCAGGTGATCAGGAAGCGGGACGCCGACGACGGTGTCCCGCCCGGTCAACTCCGCCTGTCCTCCCCCTATGACCGTGACGCACGGTGGGCGGCCAAGGGTGAGGACCTGTTCTGGATGGGCTACAAGATCCACCTGACCGAGACGTGCGGCACACTCCCCGACGCCGCCGCCGGGTCTGGGGCAGGTTCTGGGACAGGGGTGGTGCCGAACCTCATCACCGACGTGCATACCACCGACGCGACCGTGCCCGATGTGAAGGCGACCGCACCGATCCAACGCAAGCTCACCGAGCGCGGCGTGAAACCCGCCGAGCACTACCTCGACTCCGGCTACCCCTCAGCAGACCTGATCACCAAGGCCATGCAGGACGGCATCCGCATGGTCACCCCGGTCCTCCTGGACCACTCCGCGCAGGCCAAGGCCGCCGAAGGCTTCGACAAGAACGCCTTCACCATCAACTGGAAGACCCGTCAGGTCCGCTGCCCCGCCGGTCGCACCAGCTCCCACTGGAACCCGGTCAAGCAGCACGGCAAGGACGCCATCGTGATCACCTTCAGTGTCCTGACCTGCCGCGACTGCCTCTTCCAGAAGCAGTGCACCACCTCGAAACCCGGGCGCCGCATGCTCACCCTGCGTCCCGAGGAACTCCACGAGAACCTCGCCCGGGCCCGCGCCGAGCAGAAGACCGACACCTGGAAGAACAAGTACGCCCTGCGCGCCGGCGTCGAGGGCACCATCAACCAGGCCCTCGATGTCACCGGCATCCGCCGGGCTCGCTACCGCGGCCTGCCGAAAGTCCGCCTTCAACACGCCTTCTCCGCCACGGCACTCAACCTCGTCAGACTCGACACCCACTGGACCACCGGGCCCCTGCCCCTCGACCGCCCTCGCAGCAGCAGGCTCGAACGACTCAGCTACCGACTTTCCGCATGAACGAATTGCGCAGCAGAGTCTACGACAGGGCCAAAACGCGCTCCGCGGTCACGCCGGCATTCACCCGGCCACTGAGGGACGAGTCGCCGTCGTCGCCGGGCTGACCACGCCGCACTGGTAGGCGATGACCACCAGCTGGGCCCGGTCGCGGGCGGCCAGCTTGGTCATGGCCCGGTTGACGTGGGTCTTGGCCGTCAGCGGGCTGACGAACAGACGCTCGGCGATCTCGTCGTTCGACAGTCCCAGCGCGACAAGCCCCAGGACATCGCGTTCCCGTCGCGTCAGGCATTCCAGCCGCTCGTGCACGGCTGCCGTGCACGGCTCCGGCTGCGCCAGGAACCGCCTGATCAGCCCCCGGGTCGCCGAGGGGGACAGCAGCGCGTCCCCTGCGGCGACCGTGCGGACGGCATCGAGCAGCTCCTCGGGCCGGGCGCCCTTGCCGAGAAAGCCGCTCGCACCTGCCCGCAGGGCCTCCGCGACGTACTCGTCGTCCTCGAAGGTGGTCAGGATCAAAACCTTCACCGCCGAGAGGTCCTCGGCCTCGCCGATCAGCCGCGTGGCGACGAGGCCGTCCATCTCAGGCATGCGGATGTCCATCAGGATCACATCCGGTCGCTGCGTCCTCGCCAGCTCCACCGCCTCGCGGCCGTTGGACGCCTCGCCCACGGTCTCCATGTCGTCGGCGGAATCGAACAGCATCCTGAAGGTGCCCCGCAGCAGGGCCTGGTCATCGGCGAGCAGTACGCGGATCGTCATGCCCATCTCTCCTCGGCGTCCCGCCCGACCGGTGCCACGCTTGCCGCGCCCGGCCGCAGCGGCAGTTCGGCGGTCACGGTGAAGCCCCCGTCGGGGCGCGCCGCGGCCTCCAGCTTTCCCCCGACGCTGGCCGCACGCTCGCGCATCCCGATCAGCCCGTGGCCGGTCCCGGGGTGGGGCTTGTGCGGTCGGGCGCGCCCGTCGTCCTCGACCGTGATCGTCAACCATTGGGGCCGGTAGTGCAGGTGGAGGCGGGCGTGATCGGCCCCGGCGTGCTTGCGCACATTCGTCAGGGCCTCCTGCACGATGCGGTACGCGGCCAGGTCCACCGCCGGCGCCAGCGGCACGGCCATGCCGTGCCGCATGTGCCTGACGGACAGGCCGACACGCTCGAAGGACGCCAGCAGCTCCGGTACCTGCGCCAGGCCCGGCATCGGATCCCGCGGCGCTTCCGGATCATCGGACTGCCGCAGGAGGCCCACGGTCACCCGGAGTTCCTCCAGCGCGGACCGACTGGTGTCCCGGATGCCCTCCAGAGCGGTGACCAACTGCTCCGGCCGCCGCTCCACCAGGTGAACAGCAACGCCGGCCTGCGCGTTGATCAAGGCGATGTGGTGCGCGACCACGTCGTGCAACTCGCGCGCGATCCGGATCCGCTCGGCCGCCACCCGCTGCCGCGCCTCCTGCTCACGGGTCCGCTCCGCGTACTCCGCCCGTTCCTCCACGGCCGCCACATACGCGCGGCGTGAGCGCACCCCGTCCCCTACGGCGGCGGGCAGGGCCGTCCAGGCCAGCGTCGCCACGTTGTCCCCGAACCATGAGCGGGAGCCGAACACCAGGGCTGCCCCGACCAGCAGGGCGGCCGAGGCCGACGCCACCATCCACGTGGTCCGCCGGTCGGTCCGGACGGCCACGGTGTAGACGGACACGATGACCGGACTCGTCACCAACGGACTCTCCCGAACCCCGAGCACCTGGAAGACCACCCCGCAGGCGAGGGCGGTGACCAGGACGCCGAACGGGTGGCGATGGCGCCACAGCAACGCGAAACAGCAGACCGCCGCCAGCACCACGGCAGGCGGGCGAACCGAAATCCGGTGCTCCTGCGGGATGACGGAGGCGGCCGCGACCGACAGCACGAACAGCACAACCGGCCCCAGCACGTCCAGCGTGCCGACCGGGGCGCCCACTCCCCGCCGCCAACCGTTGATCACTGCCATGCCACCACCGTAGGGCCGACACCCGAGTGCCGCTGGCTTGCCAACGCCGGCCACCACTGCGGAGGCGTCCGATCGGGCGATGACCGACCGCCGCCGCCCGCTGGGCACCGGACCCGCCCTTACCGAGCCGGCTCGCCGCAGACGGCAGCCCGCCCCCGGCGCCGCGCGCCCGGCTCGCCGCAGAGCGCCTTCCCGCCGCCGCCCCGGCCGCCACAAAGCCGGATCCTGGGCCCTGGGCGCCGACCCGCCCCCTTCCCCCACGTTCCGGGCGCCTCAGCGGCCGGGTGAACGCGGCGGCCTCGCCAGCGCGCAACACCCGCACCCAAGCGCAACGTGCCGCAGCCAGCGCCGCGTCAGTCCCGGCGCGGCCACCAGCAGCGCCGCCTGCCCGAGACGGCGCCGTGCTCAGCCTCCCCGGCCTCCGCCGGAGGAGGAGCCGACGCGGGGACGACGACAGGGCGCGCTCATGGCGCAGCCGCTCCAGTTCGGTCCGCAGGGCCTCCGCCTCGGTCCCGGCGGTGGCGTCCTGCTGTGGCCCGGCCGACGTCTGGCCACCGACTCCCTTCTTATCTGGCGGAGCAGGGGCGTTGAGCCCCCACCGCGGCCAGCGGGAAGACGGCCGGCCACTGGCACTGACGCGAAGCCAGCGCATCGCACCCAACATCTCCAAAAGACCCGATTCCGCTGTGTGACGAGATGTCCACCAGCGTTCACAGCAGGCGCGCGGGTACGTCACGGCAGACGTTCGACTCGCGGGCGCTACCCACGCGCGCCCTGAACCCTGAGGCCGGGCGGGCACGGCAGTTCCTGGCCGCCGGGCAGTGGCGCCCTGTCGCGGCGGACCCCAGGGCAGCAGCGGCCGTCCTGGAACGCCTCGCGGCCTCGCTCCCGGCCCGGCGCGCAGTGACCGCACGGACGCTGGCCACGGACCGGGACCGGCGACTCCAACGCCTCCCGCGTACTACCCCACCGCCTCGACGCAGGTGCCGTCAGCCCGCCGGCAGCCGCCCTTCTGGCCGCCGTCGCCCGCGCCTTCTTGCCTTGGCACGCCACCCCGAACCCACCGGGCGCAGCGGCGGCCCCGAGATACGGGGCCCCGGCGAGGACGGCAGACGGCCTGGCCGTGCCACCGACAGAGGCGGGCGAGGCCCTGCTCCCCGAGCTGATCGCACTGTTCGCCGTGCTGGCCTCGGCAAACCCGCCCGGGGCCGCCCCCGCTCACGCCCCCGGCCGAGCCCTGGCAGGTCCGGTACGCGGGCCGTGTCCGTCGTTACGGCAGATCCGCTTTCGGGGTGTGGACGGCCGAGACGTCGGCGGTTCTGTACGGTCAACGGTGTAACTCCCGAGCTGGAAGCGACAGTTGATGACTGACGTGATGAGTGACATCGAGACCGGGGAGGCCGCCGTGGATGCGCTGGATGCTGTGGATGACGGTCTGGTTGCCGAACTGGTGGCCCGGGCCCAGGCCGGCGAAGTGAAGCTGACCGGCGAGGGGGGTCTCCTGGCGGAGCTGACGCGCAAGTGCTGGAGTCCGCGCTGGAGGGCGAGCTGACCGATCACCTCGGGCACGAGCCCGGTGAACGGGCCGAGGACGGCCGGGAGAACTACCGCAACGGGCACCGGGCCAAGACGGTGACCACCGAGGTCGGACCGGTGGAGATCACGGTGCCGCGGGACCGGGCGGGCACGTTCGAGCCGCAGCTGGCCAAGAAGCGCCAGCGGCGCCTGGGCGGGGTCGATGAGATGGTCCTGTCGCTGTCCGCGAAGGGCCTCACCCATGGTGAGATTTCCGCGCATCTGGCCGAGGTCTACGGGACGGAGGTCTCCAAGAGCACCATCTCCACGATCACCGACAGCGTGATGGCCGGCATGGCCGAATGGCAGAACCGTCCCCTGGACAGCGTGTATCCGGTCGTCTTCATCGACTGCGTAAACGTGAAGGTCAGGGACGGTCAGGTCGCCAACCGGCCCGTCTATATGGCGCTGGCAGTGACGGCGGAGGGGCATCGGGACCTCCTGGGCCTGCGGGTCGGCGACGGCGGCGAGGGCGCCAAGTACTGGCTGCAGGTCCTCACCGAGATCAAGAACCGCGGGGCCCGCGATGTGCTGATGCTGGTCTGCGACGGCCTGACCGGCCTGCCCGACGCGGTGAACACGGTCTGGCCTGCGACGATCGTCCAAACGTGTGTGGTTCACTCGCTGCGGAATTCGTTCCGCTACGCGGCCAGGCAGGACTGGGAAAAGATCGCGCGTGCGGCTCAAGCCCGTCTACACCGCGCCGACCGAGGACGCCGCCCTGGAGCGTTTCCTGGAGTTCAGCGAGGCCTGGGGCAAGAAGTACCCGGCGATCGTGCGGCTGTGGGAGAGCGCCTGGGCGGAGTTCGTCCCCTTCTTCCGGTTTGACGTGGAGATCCGGAAGGTCGTGTGCACCACCAATGCGATCGAGTCCGTCAACGCCCGCATCCGCAAGGCCGTGGGGGCCCGCGGGCACTTCCCCACAGAACAGGCCGCGCTCAAGTGCGCCTACCTCGCGGTGATGAGCCCGGACCCCAAGGGCACCGGCCGCAAACGCTGGACCATGCGCTGGAAGGCCGCACTCAACGCCTTCGACATCACCTTCGACGGCCGACTCACCGCCGGACGCCGGTAGAAACAATCAACCGAGTCCCACCGTTCGCTGTACAGGCCCGGCTGTGGAGTGGAGTCGCCCGAAGGGATCAGAGGCGCTGCTGATCAGGCAATTCCGCGATTGGGGTCCTGGAGCCGGTCGCCGACTGGCCCGAGTCCGCTCCCTGGAGCGGGTACGCCCGCCCCGGCGTCGACGCGGTCGCCGCCCGCGTCGCCGTCTCCGATCCGGCCGCCCGCCGGAGGGGCTGACCGCGTTCTACCTCAACCAGTCCTTGACGGACGCCCCACGAGCCGGTGCTCAGAACTGGGCGTCGCTGCGGGCGGTCGCCTTCAGCGGCTCGCGGCAGTGCCGGCACCGACGCACGACGGGGCCGGCGGGGTTTCGGCCTGGCAGTGCCCCCGTAAAGGGACTAGCGTGATCCACAGAGCAGGCGTGGTTCCGAAGTCGTTCGCCCGCGGTCACCTTGCCTGCGGGCGCATTGCTGTGCAGCCCTCTCCGGACCAGGCGATTACCTCCGGGCCCACACCGTGCGGGCCCGCACCCCCGAAGGAGACAGGCATGGCCAAGGGCACCGTGAAGTGGTTCAACGCGGAGAAGGGCTTCGGCTTCATCGCGCAGGAGGGCGGCGGCCCGGACGTCTTCGCCCACTACTCCAACATCACCGGGCAGGGCTACCGCGAACTGCAAGAGGGCCAGCACGTGGAGTTCGACATCACCCAAGGCCAGAAGGGCCCCCAGGCGGAGAACATCCGCGTCGTCTGACCCCAGCGCCCGAACAGGCCCGGCACCCTCCGCGGTGCCGGGCCTTTGTGTCGGGCCGCGCTCACCCTGACGCCGAGCGCACCACCCCCACCCCGATGCTGCTGGCCCGCTCCCGCCACGCCTCCGTCCGCTCCCTGAAGCGGGTACGCCCGCCCCGGCGTCGACGCGGTCGCCGCCCACGTCGCCGTCTCCGACCCGGCCGCCCGCCGGAGGGACTGACCGCGGTCCACTTCCGCAAGCCCTTGGCGGACGCCCCACGAGCCGGGGCTTATCTCTGCTGGTCAGCGACGTGTAGCGGCTTCCGGGAGGCTCCACATCGGCGGCGGGCGTGACGGCTTCGCGTAGGGGCTGCGCCCGCCAGGCCCGGTAGGCGGCCTGACGGCACGCAGGTCGGCAGAATCTTGCGTCGCGGCGGTGGCCGTGGCCGGGGACGAACCGGCGCCCGCAGGCCCGGCAGCGCCGGGAGACCTCGGCCGTGCGGCCCTCGATGAGGAGGAAGCCGAACTCGACGGCCTCCGCGTAGTGGCGCCGCCACCGGCGTTCTGCCTGGCGCACGCCTTCGAGCAGAACTGGGCGTCGCTGCGGGCGGTCGCCTTCAGCGGCTCGCGGCAGTGCCGGCACCGGCGCACGACGGGGCTGGCCATGGCTTCACCGTACGTTCGGCTGCTCGATCGTGAAGGCGCTGCCGGTGTGGGAGAGCCGCAGCAGCCGGGCCAGGACGTGCGGGACCGCGCACAACCGCAACTCGGCCCCGGCGGCCTTGGCCGCGCGGGCGGCGGCCAGCAGCGCGGACAGTCCGGAGCAGTCGCAGAAGGACAGTCCGGAGCAGTCGACATCCACCCGTTCGTGACGGCTCACGGCGTCGCGGAGGGCTTCGCGGACGGTGGGGGCGGTGCACACGTCGAGGTCCCCGGCCACGGTCACCCGGCAGCTGCCGGGCCCGGTGGCGTGGGATTCCACCTGGATCATGTCGTACACCGCGCCCCCTGCGCGCGTCGCTGAGCAGGCCGTGCCTTCACCGTACGCCGCAACGCCGGGGGCAGCGCGCTCTCCGCCGTAATGACGGTGGCCGCGACCAGGCCGCCAGAGGCGGGCGTCCCAGTCGGTGAGGTTGCCCATGTGGCGGCGGACGAAGCCGGGGACGGCGTACTGACGCCGGTAGGGCAGCTGGTCCCTGACCTGGGTGTAGGTGTGAGATGAGGCTTATCCCCGGGAGTGGACACCGGGTTTCATGCGACGAGCGACAGAGTACGCGATGTGATCATTCGTTGTTCGAACTCGATCGGTGTGAGGCAGCCGAGGGCGGAGTGCCGTCGGCGCCCGTTGTAGTACGCCATCCAGCGGAACAGTTCCAGCCGGGCCTGAGCCTTCGAGGTCCAGCGCCGTCCGTGCAGCAGTTCCCGTCTGAGGCCCTGGAAGAACGACTCGGCGAGGGCGTTGTCGTAGCTCGAGCCGACACGCCCCATGCTGCGGCGGATGCCGTGCCGTCGACAGGCGTCGGCGAAGGCGGCGGCACTGTACTGCCCGGACACAATCCCGAGCCGAAATAGGCGGCTGCCCGGCGCAGGATCTCGCGTTCCGGCTGCCACTCCTTCTCCGCGTGTCGCAGCCGGGCCGGCTCCTCGGCCGGGCTCTCGCCGCCGTCGGGTCCACGGCGTCAGGCGTCTGCCGGGCGGCGTCCTTGCGGACCCAGATCCGCGGTGTCTCCCCGGTGATCCCGAGTTCGGCGGCCACCACCGCATACGTGCGTTTCCCGCCGGCCGCGCGGTACAGCGCGACGGTATCCCTCCGGAACTCCTCCGGGTACGGAGACTGGCGTCCCGTCTGGGCGTCCCTTCCTGGACCTTCAAGATCCATTGTCGGGGTGTCCACTCCGAGGGAGCAGCCTCATGGCCTGCTCGTCCCCCGGACGATGGGCACCTGCGGGCCTTCCTGCCGACGACAGCGCCCCTCAACGAGCCTCTTGCTCCCACGGCCTCTCGGACTACCAGGCACCGTCGACCTCCTGTGAGAGATGGGCGGCGGGAGCAGATCCGGAACGCTGTGGCTGCTGACGCAAGACGCTCACAATCCGGCGAGGTCGTCCCACATTCCCGGTGGCAGCTGCGGCTCGCCGGCGTCGAGCCGCTGCTCGGCCCAGATGATTTTGCCGTCCGGCGTGTAGCGGATGCCCCACCGGTTGGCCAGGCTGGCGACCAGGAACAGTCCGCGCCCGCCCTCGTCCGTGGGCTTGGCCCGTCGCGGGTGCGGGGAGGTGCTGCTGGCATCGGAGACCTCGCAGATCAGGGAGCGGTCGCGCAGCAGCCGCACCCGGATCGGTTCGGCCCCGTACCGGATGGCGTTGGTGACCAGCTCGGACAGGATCAGCTCGGTGGTGAAGCTCAGCTCCTCCAGCCCCCACGCCTGCAGCCGCCGTAGGGCCTGGGTGCGGGCCACGCCGACCTGGGCCGGGTCGGCGGGCACGTCCCACTGGGCCATGTGGGACGGGCCGAGCAGGCGGGTGCGGGCCACCAGCAGCACGATGTCGTCGATGGGCTGTGTGGGGAGCATCGCGTCCAGCACGGTCTGGCAGGTCTCCTTCGGATCGCGCTGCGCACCGGCCAGGGTGCGGCGCAGCAGGGACAGGCCGGCGTCGATGTCACGGTCGCGGTCTTCCACCAATCCGTCGGTGAACAGCGCCAGGCGGCTGCCCGCCGGCAGGTGCAGCTCCACGGTCTCGACCGGCTCCCCGCCCAGGCCCAGCGGCGGGGAGACCGGCATCTCAGGGAAGGTAACGGTGCCGTCGGGATATACCAGCGCGGGGGGCAGGTGGCCGGCCGCCGCGATGGTGCAGCATCCGTCGGCCGGGTCGTAGATGACGTACAGGCAGGTGGCTCCGGTCATTCCGGTGCCGTTGTCTTCTGCTGGTTGGTCGTGGTCGACGCGGCGCACCAGCTCGTCCAGGTGGGCCAGCAGCTCCTCCGGCGGCAGGTCCAGGGCGGAGAAGTTGTGGACGGCGATGCGCAGCCGCCCCATGGTGGCGGCCGCGTGCAGGCCGTGGCCGACCACGTCGCCGACCACCAGCGCGACCCGGGCCCCGGACAGCGGGATCACGTCGAACCAGTCCCCGCCCACCCCGGACTGGGCGGGCAGGTAGCGGTGGGCGACCTCCAGGGCGTCCTGCTCGGCTGCCCCGCGGGGCAGCAGGCTGCGCTGCAGGGTGGCAGCCAGGGTGTGCTCGCGGGTGTAGCGGCGGGCGTTGTCGATGCAGAGGGCCGCGCGGGCGACGAGTTCCTCGGCCACGGCCGCGTCGTCCTGCTCGAAGGGCTCGGGATGCTGTGAGCGCCAGAAGTTGACCAGCCCCAACGTCACGCCCCGGGCCCGCACCGGCACCGTGATCAGCGAGTGGATGCCGTAGCCGAGGATGCGCCTGACCACCGCGGGACCCTGGTGCCGCCACCCGGGGGCGTGGTTCAAGTCGGGCTCGAGGACCGCCTCGCCCTGCTCGAGCGCCTGGGCTTGGGGCGTGGGCGCGGCATACCGGAGCAGCTCCCCGAGCGGGAAGACCGGGTCGTGGATGCCGCTGACCGCTGTGCGCCGCAGCGTGCCGACCGCGTGTTCTGTCGGTTCCTTGCCGAGCAGCACCTCCTCGGCCAGGTCGACGGTGACCAGGTCGGCGAAGCGCGGGGCGGCCGCCTCCGCCAGTTCCTGGGCGGTCCGCGGTACCTCCAGCGTCGTGCCGATCCGCACGCTGGCGTCGTACAAGAGCTTCAGGCGTTCCCGGGCCACCTCGGCCCTGCCGGCCAGCGCCTGCAGCTCGGTGGAATCCCGCAGGGTCGCGACGCTTCCTGTCCGCCCACCGGGCACATCGGCGCGGCGGACGTTGACCGCCAGCAGTCGGTCTGCCACCGGGTGTACCTTGTCGGTCACCGGCTCGCCCGAGGCCAGCAGTGCGCCGATGCCCTCTTCCAGCCCCAGCCGGGAGACCTGCCGCCCCTCCGCTTCGGCCGGCAGGCCCAGCAGTCGCCGCGCCTCGTCGTTGGCCAGCAGCAGCCGGCCCTCCGCGTCGAGGACGAGCACGCCCTCGCGCACCGCGTGCAGCACCGCGTCGTGGTGCTCGTACATCCGGGTCAACTCACTCGGCTCCAGGCCGCGGGTCTGCCGCCGCACCCGCCTGCCCAGCAGGGCGGAGCTGATCAGGGCCAGAGCCAGCGCCACCGCGGCGGAACCGAAGATCGCCGGCAACTGGCGCTGCACCGTGCTCCGGATGCTCTCGGTCGTGATCCCGACGGCCACCGAGCCGGCGGGCGGCCCATCGGCGCGGGGGACCGGGACCACCGATAGTTCGGTGGGGCCCAGACCCGTCGCGACGGTGTGGGTGTAGGCCTGCTCCGGCGGTGCGCCGGGCCCGAGGGTCTGCCGGCCGATCTGCTGCGGGTCGGGGTGGGTATAGCGGATGCCCTGCGGCGAGAAGGCCACGACCAGGTCCACGCCGGCCTGCTTTCTGAGCTCCTCGACGCGCGGCTGCAGCACTGCGGTGGGATCGGAACCGGTCATGGCGTCGGCCGTTCCCGGAGCCCGGGCGAAGGCCAGCGCCACCGCCATGGAGCGCTGGCGGGCATCCCGCACGCTGTCGCGGTGGGCGTCCAGCACGAACACCGTCGCTGCCGCGGCGATGAGCAGTATCACCAGCGCCGCCTGCACGAGGAAGACCTGCCCGGCGATGCTGCGCGCCCCCAGCAGCGATCGACGGCCCCACTCCTGAGAGCGCCACGGCATGCGACACCCCCACCTCTCGGCGGCCGTCAGGGGGCGAGGACGCTCGCCTGCTCGCCGCAGGCCCTTGCCGCCCCAGAGGGGGTGGAACCCCGGCGAGCCCTGGACGGGCTGAACGGATACATGGCCTTTTCCTTTTCAAGGATATCCGCCGCCCCGCTTGTCCTTCCCCTGGTGGCCTGCGGGAAAGGTTCCGTGATCTTTTCTGCAAGGCCACCACGTGCACCGCGATTCCACACGGCAGCACTGTTCGGTGCCGGCAAGGACCTCTGACTCTCGCCTCCCCTGGGTTACTCGCCTGTTGGCGTCATGGGGTGGTGCGGGCTTCGGCGGCGGAGATGACCTCCTGGCGCTGCCGGTGGCGCCGTTCGTACTCCTGGACCTGGTGGGCGACGCCGGCGGGGACGTTCTGCAGCCGGGCGGTGATCTCGTCCGGGTCCATGGTGGCGTAGCCGGGCCAGGGCTCGCGGCCGCGCAGCTGCTCGATGGCGTCCAGGACCGGGGGCCGGTTGGCGTGCGTGCGCTCGTATCCCTCGATAACCGTCAGCTCCGACTGGGAGAGTGTGCGCAGTTGCTGCTGGATGTCGTCGACGCCGAGCCGGCTGAAGCGGGCGATCGGCAACTCCTCCTCCCGGGTCACCGCACCCTGGACTCCTTCGGCCATCCGGGTCGGCCCGGGCATCTCGCGCACCGCGCCCGCGGCGGCCCCTCGGGCCCGCCGGCCGCTGCTCTGGGCGACGTCCTGCACCCGGCCGGCGACGGCCCGCAGCGTGCGGGCGGCCGCGTCCGCCCAGCCGCCGCCGTTCGCGGCGCCGAATCCGTTGGCCGCGGCCGCCACGGCCCGGGCGTTCTGGGCGACGCCGTCCTCCAGCCTTTCGAGCAGTTCCTCGTCCTGGCGGCGCAGGGCGGCGAGCAGGTCGGCGGTGGCCTGGTCGTGGGCCTCTTCGGCGATGCTCTGCCCGGCCCGGCAGGCGGCCAGCGCCCGGGCGGTGACCGCGTACTCGTCTTGGGCGTTTTTCAGCAGCCGCCGCTCGTCGTGGGGCCGCCGGCCGCGGACCATGTCCGTCACGAGCGTGGATCCGATGGTCAGCGGCAGCATGGCGGTGCGCACGGCGCCGCGCGAGAGGAACCGCGCCATATCGAGGCTGTCCCCGACCAGCCCGCCGCGGGGCCGCAGCTCGCGTGCGTGGTGCTCGATGCGCTGGAGGCTGTCCTGGACGTCGTCCACCTGGCTTTCGAGCAGCTGCCGGTAGGGGCCGGGCGGGGTGATGGTCGCATCCGCCCTGAACCGGTCGAGTACCGCCTCGTGTGCCTCGCGGGCGTCCTCCAGTGCCGGTACGAGCGCGTCCGTCATCACTGCCATGGGGTGCTCCTGGGGGTCAGGCGGCCGGCCCACGCCCGCCGCGCCTGGGGAATCGGCTGCCCACCGGGCATTGCCGCGGCCGGGCCACCGGGGACCATCCTGAGGCACCCCGAGCAGGATCGCCCGGAGGCTGGGCGCACCACCTCCGGACGCCTGTTGCCCTGTTGCCCTGTTGGGCCCAGGACGACGGGGGAAGAGAATGCGTTCCGCTTTCCGAAGCGGCTGACCCTCGCGCGCGGACCCGGGTGGGCGCGGCGCCGTTGGGGGGCCGGCGTGTGGGCTGAACGGGTGAGGGCGGCGGTGGTGCCGTGCCGAAAATCCTGATCACGCGTTGGTCCCAGCGTGCATCCTCGCGTCGACGACGCGGTGCCCTATCCGGCACCGCTCGGGCTTACCGGCGCCCGGCCCGAGCGCGCTGACATGGGCGCCGGCGTCCGGCGGGACGGCGGGTGGGGCCGGGCCGTGATGGTCCTCTGCTCAGCGGTGCTCGTTGCCGCTGCCGGGGTGCCTGCCGTTGCGGACCGGCTCGCGTGAAGGATTCCCAACCGGGGGGCCGGGGCCGGTCGGACGGCCCGGGCCCGACCGCGGCGGCAGCCGGGTTGGATGCCGGTGCGGTCCTGCGTGACCAGCTGGCCGAGGCGATCGCCGCCCTTCACCGGCAGACAGCAGTAATGCTGTCGCGCCCCCCGGCCGTGTCAGTGCAGCCGATGCCACCGGGCCGGAGGGCGAGTCATCACCTGGCTCGCAGCCCTGATCAGAACCTGGGCAAGCCCGGGTGGGCAGCCAGGGCGTGTTGTTGGCCGAAGAGGCCGCCACCCGTCGGCGGCTGGGCGGTGCGGGCCTGGGCAGCTTCGGGCGGCGTGGCGACAGCGGTCGGGAGCCAGCGAGCAGGGCCGCTCTGCAAGGCGCCGCACAGGACGCTTCCCCGGGCGCCGTACGAGGCGCCTCACCCGTGCACGGACCTGCGGAAGAGTCGCAGGTCAGTGCGCTGGTCAAGGGGGGCCGGGCACGCCGACTACTTCCCTGAGGCACCCCTGCGGGCGGTACCGGCCCGGTTCCGCCGGGTCCCCAGCGCCCCTTCCCGGCCGGGCGTTCCCGCCGCCAGGAGCACTGCCTCCTTCTGGGCGAAGTTCACCGCCTCGTCCAGCGCGCCTTGAGGTTGGCCGGGGCGGGCCGTTGCCTGGTGCTGGCAGCCGCGTACACGACGCAGTCGGAGAGGACCGCGACCGGATACTGCCCGGTGACACCGCCTGCTTGACGACCTTGCGATGCAGGTTGATCCGCGTGCGGAGATGACCGCCGCGCGGCTGTCCGGCCGCCAGGTGGGCCGGGACAGGTGAAGTTGCGATCCTCGGTCGCCCCGGAGGGCGACTCCACTCGTTTCCGCTTCCCTCCGGAGGTCATCTCCCCTGCGTGTGGCTGTGCCACCGCTTCCACCCGAGCCTGCGCGACATCGAGGAGCCGATGCCCGGGCGCGGCATCGAGGTCGGCCACGAGACAGTCCACCCGTGGACGCACCGGTTCGGCCCGGCCTATGCCGCTGCTCCACGTCGGCGCCGTCCGGGGCCCGGTGACAAGTGGCTCTGCCTTCTTGGACGGGCGTTGTCACGTGGATGGGGTGTTGAGCGATTGTGGGCGCGTCAGGGCATGGAGGGGGCGGGCGGGGGCCTGGGGCACGCTGCGGTGGGCACGGCGGCGGCACCGGTGAGCCGGTCCCAGAGGGCGAGGCGGGGGGTCGTCTCGGTGCGGTATTCGGTGGCGGTCATCAAGTGGCGGCGGGGCCGGAAGCGCGGTGAGATCCCGCTGCACGCGGCCGGCAACCGCCGGGCCCCGCAGGCGGAGCGGCAGCCCTTCCTCGCGCGTTCGCGCTGCCGGGTGGGCCGATGACTGTTCTCGACCCGGTGGTTCGGGCCCTGGTGCGAGCGGTGCTCCACCGACGGCATCGCCTCGCGGTGGGCCGCACCGCAGGGGCGCAGCCTGTCGGTGACCACCCCCCGCGGCACCGTGCGGGTCGTCTTCAGCAGGTGGCGGAAGAAGCGCCGGGCCGCGGCCTTGTCCCTTCGGCCCCGGACCAGGATGCCGGGCACGTCGGCGTCGACGGCCCGCCACAGGTACTTCGGCTCTCCGTTGATCTTGATGAGGGCCTCGTCGAGATGCCACTTGTCCCCCGGGTCGGCGGCGGCGCAGGTCTGCCCGAACTTCGCGCACCACCGCCGGCCGCTCTCGTGGGAGACGAGCACGCCGCGCCCGGGCATCGGCTCCCCGGCCCCGCGGAAGCCGAGCGGGAAGCGGAAGTACGGCCCCAC
Organism: Streptomyces sp. GD-15H; assembly: GCF_045291515.1. Classification (NCBI taxonomy): domain Bacteria; kingdom Bacillati; phylum Actinomycetota; class Actinomycetes; order Kitasatosporales; family Streptomycetaceae; genus Streptomyces; species Streptomyces sp. GD-15H. The sequence continues at coordinate 8,343,046 of NZ_CP149447.1, read as the reverse complement.
GCAGCGGGAGACGGTCTCCACCGGGCGCCGGTGCCCCTGGTACGACGGCGTCGCGGACGACACGAGCGGACTCCTCCCCGGCACGACCAACTCCAAGATCCTCCCAGGCCGGTCGGCCAACGTGACAACGCCGTCGTACGGCATCGCAGGTGACAGGTGGGGAAGCGAGCTGGACATGCGGACACGGGGCACGGCCGGCGCCGTCAGGTTCCGACCCCGTCGGCGACCGGGCCGGCCCGGCGGACGCGGGTGGTTCCGGTCGGCGCGGCGGCACGCGGGACGGGCGCGCCACGGGTCTCGGCGACCAACAGGGCGACACTGGCGAGCAGGTCCTCTTCCTCGGCCGCCCGCCGCAGCCGGTGCGCGGCACTGCCGTCGGCCAGAGCCCGCGCGAGCAGTTCGTGCACGTTCTCCCAGTCGCCGGACGCCTCCAGCGCCGGGTGCAGCCGGACCGCCATGCCGTGCAGCACCACGCGGGCGGGGGCGGCGCGCCGGGCGACCGGGTCGACCAGCGCGCCTTCCAGGCCCGAGCGGGCGGCCCGCCAGGTGGCGGCCCGCAGCCACTCGTGGTGGCCGTCGCACCGGGGGCCTCCCCCACGGGCCAGCCGGTCGCACGCGTCCCGGACCAGTGCCCGGAAGAGCCCGGCGACCAGCACGACCGTCTCCACACGCGGACAGGCGTCGCAGATCCGCAGCTCCAGCGTGCGCTGGTGCGCGGAGGGCCGTACGTCGTGGTAGACCATGCCGGTGTCGCTGATGACGCCCGAGCGGATCAGCTCCTTCAGCGCCGCGTCGTACGCGGCGGCGTCCGAATAGTGGCCGGCCGGCCCGGCGGTGGGCCAGCGCTGCCACAGCATCGTGCGCCAGCTCGCGTAGCCGGTGTCCGCGCCGAGCCAGAACGGTGAACTGGCGGACAGCGCCAGCAGCGGCGGCAGCCAGGGCGAGACCAGGCACATGGCGCGCACGGCGGTGTCCCGGTCGGGTACGTCGACGTGCACCTGCGCGCTGCAGATGAGCTGCTCGTCGGCGACCCTGCGGTACTCGTCGGCCATGTGCCGGTAGCGGCGCCCGGCGGTGACATTGCGGGGGCTCAGCTGGGCCAGCGGCACGGTGCCGGCGGCCACCGCCGCCAGGCCCAGCGAGGAGGCCGCCGCGTCCAGCCGGCGCCGGGAGCCGACCAGGTCCGCGTGGAGGGCGTCGAGGGTGCCGTGGACGCCGCTGTTGCTCTCCACGGCCGACTGCTGCAGCTCGGTCGTGAACCCGGGCCCGTCCAGCCGGTCCAGCACGGCGCGGGCGCGCGGCACCAGCCGGCCGCTCTCCACGTCCAGCACGTGGAACTCTTCCTCCGTCCCGATGCGCAACATCACGTCACGTTCTCCCCTTGCCTGGGTGATCACTGGGCCGTCGCGTCCGCGTCCCGCTGAGGACCATCACGGCTCCGGAGCTCCGAGTGCCCAGCCCGGGACCTTCACAAGCCTTCCGACCCCCTCCGTCGCTCGGCCGTCCGGGCCCGCCGACCGCGCGTCCGGCGTCCCCGCGCGGGACGGTGCCGGGAGAGTTCGGTCGGGACCGGGGGAAATCCGTGGCAGCCCGGCGGGCGCGATGCTGGGATGGCCCGATGGGGACCGGACGTCGGTGATCGTGGACCGAGGCAAGTACCAGGACGCGGTGACACCGTGGGAGCAACGGGCCTGGGCAGAAGTGCTCGCGCAGCGGGTACTGGGCGTGCAGCTGCTCCAAGTCGGGTATGACGGCGCGGTGCTGGCCGAGTCTGAGCCGGGCGTCGAAGAGCCGTTCGTACGCCGTGAGCCGGGTCTCCTCCAGCCGGGTGCCCGCCATCCTGCACACCGGGCCCTCTCCGGTGTCGAGCAGGGCCGCACCGCGCCACAGGTCCAGGGCCTGGGTGAGCAGTTCGGCAACTGTGCGCGGGTCCGCCTCGTGCACGGCCTCTGTCTGGTTCACGAGGGTCTGGCAGCGCCCGGCGTCCACCGCCTCCGTCGGGAGGACCAGCGTGTACCCTGCGTGGGCGGTCTGTACGACGGTGCGCGGCCAGCACCCGTCGGCCTCGGCCGCGAGGATGCGGCGCAGCTGGGCGATATGGCCGTGCAGCGAGTTCTCGGCGTTGCGTGGCGGGGCCTCGCCCAGAGCCCGTCGATATTACAGACTGACCCGGAACCCGTCTGAGAACACCCCGCTCCTCGAGAGGCTGCCATCGTGACCACATCCGGGACCAGCACCCCAGCCCTCGCGGACCTCGCCGCCGCCATGCCCTTCACGGCCGGCCTGGGGATCACCTTCGAGGAGGCCGCGGCCGACGCGGTCACCGCGACCCTGGCCTGGAAAGCCGAACTGTGCACCCTGGGCAACGTCCTGCACGGCGGAGCCCTCATGTCGCTCGCCGACTCGGTGGGGGCCGTGTGCGCGTTCCTCAATCTCCCTCCGGGCGCGGGCACCACGACCTTGGAGTCCAAGACCAACCTGATGCGCCCGGTCGGTTCGGGCACCGTGCACGCGACCGCCCGCCCGCTGCACGTCGGCCGGACCGTGATCGTCGTACAGACCGAACTCCAGGACGACCGGGACCGGCTGGTGGCGCAGACCACTCAGACCCAGGTCGTACTGAAACCCGGCGCGTAGCCCGTCCGTCAACCACACCAAGGCCGCCGCCCTCCTCATCGGTGCCGCCCACGGGGCCGGGGAGGTCCTCGGGGTGCCGTAGCCTATGCCGCTCGAAAAGTCGTCGCCGTAGGTCACGCGGCGTTTCTGTACTCGCTGATGAGGCCGCCGAGGACCACCCGGGTGCGCAGCAGCCTGCGGGCGCCACTGTCTATCGCGGTGGGCTGTTTCTGGGCATGGGTGGTAGTTGGTTGCGCGCCGGGGGGCCGATGCTCGTGGTGGTGTCTCTGGCAGGCCGCAAGCACCTGCCGGGCATGCGCCCCTCCCATGACCAGGATGTGGTCGAGTACCTCGCGGCGAAGGCTGCCGATGACGCGCTCTCCGTGGGCGTTCATCCCAGGCGCCCACGGTGCACTCTTGATCACGTCCAGTTCCTCTGCCTCGAGGACCGCGTCGAACGCCTCGCCGTACGTGCCGTCTCGATCGCGCAGCAGAAACCGCAGGACTCCCCGCGTACCCCGAGGTCGGCGGCGGGATGTCTCGCCTGTCGCACCGTCCACTCCCGGGTGGGATGGGTGGTGACGCCGGTGAGGTGCGGGCGCCGGGTGCCGTGCGCGAGGAAGGTCGGCGCATAGCGCCGCCTGCCGAGCGCGGTGCCGGGGTGGAAGAAGTTCGCCGCGATGATGCCTTCGGCCCGGGCGGTGAGGAACTCACGCCAGGCAGGGCCGAAGCGACGCGGCGCGGGGGCGATGCCCGCTGCGTGGAGCATCTCCCCCACCGCCGGGGCTGCGATCCGGTGCCCGAGCCGCGCCGACTCTCCTTGGATCCGCCGGTGGCCCCCTCGCGGATTCTCGCCGGCGAGTCGCGGGACGAGGTTCTTAAGCGCCGCACCGGTCGGTGGCCGACCGGTGCGCCCGCGCGCTGTAGTCCCACTTCACGGCGACGAATCGGCGGTGCCGGCCGAGCAGGGTGCCCGGAGTGACCGGGAAGACCTCGCGCCGGCGACACCGAGGTATCAGACCAGAGGGCGGCGAACCGGAACCGATCGACTTGCTCGTAGCGGACCGGGCCTGCCTGCCGGCGCAGCGCCGCGTTCTGGTGGCGCGGGACGAGAGGCTCGGCGTCTTTCGCCGCATTCCCGCGGAGCAGCAACGAGGGCAACTTTGGGGTCACCCTGCACGACAGGGACACGATTATCCGGACATGCTCCCAGCCGACGCACCGCCACCGCTGCCACCTACGACGACGACTTTTCGAGCGGTACAGGGTCTCCAACACCAAATCGAGGCGCGACAAGCTCTCGGACGCGCAGCGGGCTGCCCTCGCCGAACCCGGCGTGGAGTGAGTGTGGCTGTCGTGCTTACGGGGGCCGCAGAAGCTGCCAGGCACGAGTGGCAAGCCAACCGGTCGGGCCGGATCATCGACCCTGCTGGCCCATCTGGCACAGGTGACCTGGACGCCGCTACGCCGTGCCCATACACCGGTACCCCGACAGCAACTCATACTCCACGACGCCAGGCCCCCTTCAACCAGCGCGGCATTTCGGGTGCTTCCGCTGTCATCGGTGCCGGTCCCCCCGGCCCCGGATGAGGGCCACCCAAGGGCGATGTTTTTCACGAAGTCATCGACGGCCGGGGAGGGAGGGTATGGCATTCGATGGGGTTCCTTCCAAAGTTCAGGCAAGGCTCAGGACGATGACGCCAAGGATGAGTGCTGTCGCGGCGACGGCGCCGAGCAGTATGGCGCTCATGGCTCGTGGGAGGCGTTCGCCGGGAGCGAGGGCGACGCCGGCAGCAAGGGCGATCCGCGGTGGTGAAGCGATGATGGCGAAGGACCCGGCGACGTTCTGCCCGGCGAGTGCGATCAGCGGATTCGCGCCGAGGCCGGTGGCGGCGGTCGTGGTGGCGGGGGAGAACATCGCGGCGGCGCCCGTGTTCGAGCCGGTGAGGTAGCCGCCGAGAGCGCCCATGGCGGGGATCGCGGCGACGAAGCCGTAGCCGGAGTGCTCTGCAGTGGTGGCAAGATGCTCGGCCATGCCGGTCGCGGCCATGACGATCCCGAGGGCGATGAACACGAGCGCGTTCCCGGCGATCGGCACCCATCGCCTCAGCCCGTGCCGCACCAGGCGCCACTGATCGGCGGCGGGCAGGCCGGCGGTCGCGACGGCGACAGCGGCGGCGATGACCAGCCAGAGCGCAGGGCTTGCGGTCCATTCGATCGCGTGGTGGGTGCCCGTAGCAGCTAGCAGGCCCCTCGTGGCAAGGATGCCGCCGACGATGACGAGGTACGGCACGACGGCTATGAGAAGTGGCCGGGACATGTGCGGCAGCGGGCCGTTGCCGACACGGGTGACGACGAGGAGACCGACGATGACGACGGTTGCGGCGAGCACGCCGGCCAGTGGCGTCCCGACCGTGAGGTTTGCCACGAGCAGGGCGCCCCATTCGGCAAGGACGACCGCGACGGCCAGGGCGAGCTGACGCGGGGTGGGCCAGCCGAAATTGAGGCCCAGCACCGCGACCATGCCGACCACGAGCACCGGCAGGCTGAGCAGCGCCGACCACACCCCGAGCTGGGCGAAGTCCTGCCCGCCGAGTTGCGCGGCGATGAGGGTGCCGGGTCCGAGGGAGCCCCACGGAACCAGCACCAGGCCGAGCAGCCCGGAGACGACGGCCTTGACTGGGGTCAGGCCAAGGCGGATCAGCAGCGGGGCGGTGATGACCACGCCCAGGCCGAAGCCGGTGACCGATTCCATGAACGGCGTCATCCCGTAGACGAGCAACAGCAGCGTCACGGTGCGGTCGGCACCGGTCTCGGTGCCCTCCAGCCAGGCGGCGATCCGGTCCTGCGCACCACCGCGGGTCATCGCTTCGGCCAGCCCGACCCCGCCGAGCAGGAGGACCGCGATTTCCACGACGGTCGGGGCCATCCCCGAGGCAGCGGCCCCGGCCTGTGGTCCTTCGAGCGGAAAGGAAACAGCGGCACCGACCAGCGCGACGACCAGACCCACGACGCCGGCCCACAGCGAGGACAAACGGAACGCGAGCAGGGCCAGGACGACGGCGATGGGCGCGAGAGCGACGAGGAAACCGACCGTATCCGGGGTCATATCACGCTTTCGGCGCCGTCGAGCCAGGCGTTCAGTACCTTGGCAGCAGCATTGGCGGGTGCGGCGCCGTGCTCGGCTGTGTTCACGCGGATGTGGTTCGGGTCGATGCCTGCAAAGGCCGGGGGTGCGCAGCCAGTGAACATCTATTGCTCCTTATGGCGAATCAGCGGGTTTACCGAAGTGCGTGGTCGAGGGCTTGGGCGGGCGTTGTCACGTTGGTGGGGGGTGTGATCGGCTGATGGTGTGTCACCGCGTGGTGGGGCCGGGTGGCGATTTCGGGTCAGGCCGCGGTGGGCATGGCGGCGGCACCGGTGATCCGGTCCCAGATCGCGAAGCGGAGGGTCGTCTCGGCGCGGGGGACGGCGGCGGCCATCAGGTGGTGGGGGCGGAAGTGGGGTGGGATGCCGCTGCAGGCGGCCGGGAACCGCTGCGCTGCGCCGGCGGAGCGGAAGCCCTTCCTCGCGCGTTCGTGCCGCCGGGTGGGCTGGTGGCAGTTCTCCGCCCGGTGGTTCAGGCCCTGGTGCGAGCGGTGCTCGACCGAGCGCATCAGCTCCCGGCGGGCCACGCCGTGGGAGCGGAGCCTGTCGGTGACCAGCGCCCGGGGCACCCGGTGCTCCTTCATCAGCTTGGCCATGAACCGCTTGGCGGCCTTGGCGCCGCGCCTCGACCGGAGCAGGATGTCCAGCACGTTCCCGTGCTGGTCCACCGCCCGCCCCAGGTAGTGCCGCTCGCCGTTGATCTCGCTGAAGACCTCGTCCAGGTGCCACTCGTCCCCCGGCCCGGGTCGGCGGCGCAGGCCGTCGACGCAGGCCTGCCCGAACGTGGTGCACCAGCGCCGGGCGCTCTCGTAAGACACGAGCACGCCGCGCCCGGGCATGAGCACCTCGACCTCGCGGAAGCCGAGCGGGAAGCGGAAGTACCGCCCCACGCAGTGGGAGATGATCTCCACCGGGTACCGGTGCCCCTGGTACGACGGCGACGCGCTGTCCATGGATGATCCCTCCCCGGCATGACCGACCAGAAGATCATCCCACCCGGTCAGCCAACGTGACAGTGAGCCTCTTCCGGCATGACGGTGACGGGCCGCGCCGTGCAGCTCGCCGCCCTGACCTCCAACGCGGCGGACATGGCCCGGCTGGACGTCGATTCGGACGCCACCGTGGGCGGTGTGCTGCAAGCGGCGGGCCTGCTCTTCTTCGCGTTCGCCGGGTACGCGCGGATCGCCACTCTCGGCGAGGAGGTCCGGGAACCCGCTCGCGCTCGGCATCACGCTTGTCGTCTACGCCGCCGTCGCTGTCGCCGTGCTGATGGTGCTCGGGGGCCCGGCGGCCTGGCCAATGCCGCCGCGCCGCTGTCGGAAGCGGTCCGGGTCGCGGGTGCCGACTGGCTGGTGCCGGTCGTGCGCGTCGGCGCGGCGGTGGCCGCGCTCGGCTCGCTGCTGGCGCTGATCCTCGGCGTCTCCCGTACCGCGCTCGCTATGGCCCGCGATGGGCACCTGCCACACGCCCTGGCCGCCGTCCACCCGAGGTTCAAGGTGCCGCACCGCGCCGAGTTGGCGGTCGGCGCGGTGGTGGCGGTGCTGGCGGCGACCTGAGATCTGCGCGGGGCGATCGAGTTCTCCTCGTTCGGTGTGCTGGCGTACTACGCCGTCGCCAACGCCGCCGCCTGGACTTTGCGGCCGCAGGAGGGCCGTCCCACGCGGATCATCCCTGTGGCCGGGCTGGCCGGCTGCCTGCTCCTGGCTTTCGCCCTGCCCCTGTCCTCGGTGGTCGCCGGGGCTGCGGTGCTGGTCGTCGGTGCTGCCGCCTACGGGGCCCGGCGCGCGGTGGTCGCACGCACGCCGTGACCCGGTGGCGGTCAGAGGGTCATTCGATCGGCCGGCCGGTCGGCGCGGCGGAAGCGGGTCAGCGCTCGGCGGCCGAGGAGTACGGCGCCCAGCCCCAGCGGGATGGCCGCGATGGCGCCGACGAGCCCGTTGCCAGTGCCGGGACCGCCGCTGGAGGTGGCCAGGTGCAGCACCGCGAGGACCGTGCCGGCCAGCCCCACCGCGATGGCCGCCATCCCGCCGGCCCGCGCGTTGCCGGTGCTGATCCGGCCGCCGGCGCGGGCCAGGGCCAGCCAGCCGATAGCCAGGCCGAGCAGCTCTACCCCGAGGGCCAGGTTGGCCCCGGTCCGCCCGTCGCCGATGATCCCGCCCTCGGCGGCCACCATCAGCGCTGCTGAAGCACCCATACCGCTCTCCTCCTTCTCCGTCGCTGATTGCGAGGTCCGATGTGCCTTGAGCATGCGCGCCGGACCCCCTGCCGGTCGTCCAGCAGGCGCAGGCACTTCCCGCTGCCGCCGCTGCGGCATCCGGATACTGCGGACGCGGCAGGCGGCGCGCGGATACCGCACACGCGGTAGTCGACCGCTCGTCCATGAGCCGGACTCGCCCGCAACCGCATCCGGCTACGGTGCACCCATGGACAAAGGGCGGTTCGCTGTCCCGGCCGGGGTCACCGACTGGGCGATCGCCGCGGGCGTGGCGGCGTTGCTGCTGGGCACCGGGCTGTTCGGGCCACACCCGGCCGGGAGCCGCGAGCTGCTCGGCTCCGCGCTGCTGGCGGCCGGCGGGCTGGCGCTGGCCGCGCGCCGCCGGGCACCGCTCGTGGTCCTGGCAGTCACCGGGCTGTGCGCGGTGGGCTACCAGGCGACCGGGTTCAAGGTGCTCGCCGTCTCCTACCTGGTCGCGGTCTACGGCGCGGTACGCGCCGGGCACCGCGCCGTCACACTGGTTACGTCCTTGGGCCTGCTGGCCGTGCTCTCCCTCACCGCCCTGGTTTCCCAGGACGGGCCCGCGCGCGAGGTCGTGACGCAGGCCCGGAACACCCTTGAGATCGCCTGGCTGATCGCCGCCTTCGCCGCCGGGGAGGCGGTGCGGCAGGCCGAACGGCGGGCGGACGAAGCCGAGCGCACCCGCGAGGAGACCGCGCGACGCCGGGCCGACGAGGAGCGGCTGCGCATCGCGCGGGAGCTGCACGACTCGCTCACCCACCAGATCTCGGTCATCAAGGTGCAGGCCGAGGTCGCCGTCCACGTGGCCCGGCGCCGCGGCGAGCAGGTGCCGGAGGCCCTGCTGGCGATCCAGGAAGCCGGCCGGGAGGCGAGCCGGGAGCTGCGCGCGACCCTTGAGGCGCTGCGCGACGACGACACCACCCCGCCGCACGGACTCGACCATGTCCCCAACCTGGTGAAACGGTTCCGAACGACCGGTTTGGAGACGACGCTGACGATCGAAGGACATCCGCACGCCGTGCCGGCCGCGGTAGGCCGTACCGCTTACCGGATCGTTCAGGAGTCGCTCACCAACGTCGCCCGGCACGCCGCCGCCACCACTGCCTCAGTGCTGATCGACTACCGGCCGGACGCCCTCGCTATCCGTGTCGACGACAACGGAAAGGCCACCTTGCCCCCCGCGCCGACGCCCGGCCTCGGGCTGCTCGGCATGCGCGAACGCGTCACGGCCCTGGGCGGCCGGCTGCGGGCGGAACCGCGCGGCGAGGGCGGCTTCACCGTCCAGGCGGAACTCCCCACGAACGGAGCGTCGTGATCCGTGTCCTGCTGGTCGACGACCAGCCGCTCATCCGCAGCGGCTTCCGCGCGCTGCTCGACCTCGAAGACGACATCGAGGTGGTGGCCGAGGCCGCCGACGGCGAAGAGGGCTTGGCGCTCGCCAAGGAGCACCTGCCCGACGTCGCGCTGATCGACATCCAGATGCCCGTCATGGACGGCATCGAAGCGACCCGGCGCATCGCCGCGGACCCGGCCCTGGCCGGCGTGCACGTCGTCATGCTGACCAACTACGGCATGGACGAGTACGTCCTCGACGCGCTGCGCGCCGGCGCCGCCGGGTTCCTCGTCAAGGACATCGTCCCGGAGGACTTCCTGCACGCCGTACGCGTCGCCGCCCGCGGCGACGCCCTGCTCGCGCCCGCCATCACCCGCAGGCTCATCGACCGGTACGTCACCCAGCCGCCCCCCACCGCGCCGGCCGCGGGCTGGAGGAACTGACCAGCCGCGAACGCGAGGTGGTCGCCCTGGCCGCACAGGGCCTGTCCAACGACGAGATCGCCGACCGCCTGGTCATCAGCCCGTTGACCGCCAAGACCCACATCAACCGGGCCATGGCCAAGCTCCACGCCCGCGACCGGGCCCAACTGGTGGTCTTCGCCTACGAATCCGGCCTGGTGGGCCCGCGCGACTCCTGACCCCGCGCGCCGTTGACTGGCCAGGACGCTACGGCGCCTCGTCGCCCAGGACCTCGCGGGCCAACTCCTTGAGCGCCTGACGGTCCTCGGCCAGGGCCTTATTCCCGGCCTCGGTCGCCCGGTAGACGCGCCCGGGCATCGGCTCCTCGATGTCGCGCAGGCTCGGGTGGAAGCGGTGGCACAGCCACACGCAGGGGAGATGACCTCGGCGGGAAGCGGAGACCCCGGCACGACGGCGTCACCACGGACAGCCCCTCCAGCGATTCGGCCAGACGGATGATCATGTCGCCCGAGGAGGCCACCACTCAACCTGACAACGCCGCGCCGCATCATCCGGCCACGGTGAACCACCCCACCGTGCCTTCGCACCGCGGCGCAGCAGCAGTCGCCCGGCCCACTGCCGATCCGGCCCCTGGGACGACGCGCACAGTGGGTGGATACCCGTGTTGATCGGTGCGTTGGCGCAGTATCGGGTAGGCGTACGGCTGGCCCCAGCCGTACAGGCGTCCCCAGACATCAGCAGAGAGGCCACCATGTCCGCCGAACTGTCCGACAACCTCAAGGCGCTCCTCGACTCTCCCGTCTTCATCATTGTTGCCACCATTCAGCCTGACGGCAGACCGCAGGTGTCCCCGGTGTGGGTGAAGCGGGACGGCGACGATGTGCTGTTCTCTACGACCATGGACCGTCAGAAGTACAAGAACCTCACCCGTGACCCCCGGGTCAGCGTGCTCGTGCAGCCCGCCGACTCGCCGTACACGTACGCCGAGATCCGCGGCACCGCAGAGGTGACCACCGATGGCGCCCGCGAACTGATTGATGAGCTGTCGGTTAAATACACCGGCAAGAGGTACGCGGAGTTCAATCCGGCGTCGGTCAACGACGCCGACCGTGTGGTCGTGAGGATTAAGCCGCACAGGGTCGTCGGAGCTCTCTGACGGCCTGCCGCGTGCACAGATCGTGGTCTGTGTTCAGCGGCGAGTCCCTTCCGCTTCGAGCCTTGAGGAGGCAATGGTGGTCGAGCCGCCACTCCCCGTTCCTCCTCGGCCGCAACCGGGCCCACCGGGCCGCCCCGATCCGGCTCCCGGCCCGCCCACGCCGCGTCCCGTGCCCGAACCCCCACCGGGCCCCTCACCCAGGCCCTTTCCGGTCCCCCAACCGCCGGAGCCCCACTTCAATCCCGACCCGTCGTTCAGCGCTCCGGCCCGCGTCCATGGCCGCGGTGATAGCGCCCGCGGACGCCCTCTGTGCCCAGCTCGCGGTTGACGCCCTCCCCTCCTTCGAGGAGCGAGCACGCTGACCGCGACCTGGCAGTTCGCCTGCTTGCCCAGCGCAATACTGGTCGGCGACACCGACCGACATCCGGCCGTCCTTGGGAAACGACACGTCTCGACCGCCCAGGCGTCCGGGCCGATCAGCGGCACCAGCCGCTCAGCGATCCGCCGGCGCACCGGCACCGGATCCCAGATGGACTGGTTCACGAACTGCTGCAGGTTCTGTTCATTGCCGTCCGGCAGCCGCGAGACCATGGCCTGGATGGACTTGCGGCGACCGTCCATCATCAGTCCCCGCAGATAGCAGTCGCCCATGGCCCGCTGGTCCTCGCGCGGTATCAAGGCGAGCACATCGGCCACGAATAACGCCAACGTCGCCCGCGTACGGTTCACTTCATGTGCGTCCACACATTAGTCGGGGCGTGCTGGCTGGGAAGCCGCGTAGCGCCTGGGGAGGTCGCGCCGCTTCCCGGCTGCCTGCGCTGACGATCCGGGCGGGGTGGCCGGACCAGTCGCCACCAGGGTCACCGTGCGTCTTGCAAACGGACGCCGTTGGAGCTGCGTACGAAAGCCCCGCCCCGCTTGCCGTAGAACGCGGGAGTACTCAAGGTGGAACCGGTGGGCTGGTGAGAGGAGCGACCATGGCAGCCCTCTTCGTGCTCCGTGGCCGGTGCACCCTCGCGTCGGCCGTCGTGGCCCTGGCTGTGACCGCAAGCGGATGCGGCGGGATGACGGCTCCTCCCTGCCGGAGTGGGACGCGCCGGGTCAGAACGCCCGCGTCGGCGACATCATGATCCGGTACGCGCATGTGGCTGAACCGCGAGGCGGGCCGTGGCAGCCGGGAGATGACGTCCCCGCGTACGTGTGGCTTTACAACAAGGGCAGCGAGGCCGACAAGCTCGTGGGCGCGAGCACGCCGAATGCGGCCTCGGCGGACATCGTCGACTCCGACGGCAAGCCGCTTCCCGACGGGGTGGATCTGCCGGCGAACCAGCTCGTGGAGTTGGAGCCAGGCAAGGCCCACCTGATGCTGCGGAACGTGTGCGAACTGATCAGGGGCGGCGACTTCATGAAGTTCACCATGCGCTTCAAGAACGCGGGATCGATCACCTTCAACATCCAGTCGCAGGTCCCTGTCTACGACGAAAGCCCCTCCCCAACGCAGTGAGCCGACTTGCGAAGCCTCCGGGAACGCCGCGTACCCGCTGGTGGTCAACTGGTGCCGGGCAGCCGCAGGCGGGCGAGGTGGTCTCCGCCGGCGATCGGCAGCTGTTCGAGGTGCGATCATTACTGGCCAGGGTTGCGATGGGATCGTGCCACCCGATTCCGATCTCGTTGAGCAAGTGCGGCACGCCCTGAGCCAGGCGGGTTTCTGTCTGGTCAGCGACGAGGACGACAGGACGTCCGGGCCCCGGGTAAGCGCGGTCGACGCCGGGGTGCTGGTGAGCTGGAGTGTTTCCCACGGTTTCACCGCGCTGGCCGTCGAACAGCGTGCGGCCGACGGGCAGGGCAAGGACGTCTCCGGGGACAGCATGCGGGCGATCGTCCAGGCCGCGCCGTGTCGGGCCTGCTGATCCATGTCGGACACACGGTCGCGGAGACACCCGGCGACGGTGATCTGGTGGTGCTGGCCGAGGGCGCCGGACTTGGGGATGAGCACGGCCCCTGGGGGCGAGGGTCGAACCGGATTGGTGGCGCAGCCTGCGGGGCACCACCGAGCGGGGGCATTGGAGTCCGGGACGCTTCTGCATGGGCACATGGCGGCATGCCCGAGGCGTCGACTTCGTAGCCGTACGCGCGGCCGGCCCGGTGGCTGTTGTCAATGTGTTTCCAGGCCGCCAATTCGCCCGCCTCCCCGTCTCCACCGTCGCCCCGGAAGGCGCCGTGCAGGCTGTGCGCCTCGCCGCACAGCAGGCAAGAGACGTGATGGGTCGGCTTCGACAACCTGGCCAGACGCACACGCCGCTCGCCTGAATGGTCGGAGACCGGGGTCGGAGCCCTCAGGAGCGGATGCACCCACCGGTCCTCGATGTCGACGAGGTCCTCTGGTCCAGGGGGTACGAGTAGCCGGATTGGGCCATTGGTGAAGTCCTTGGTTGCCACTGACGAAGTACACCGTTTCGGACGCCCCCCGACAGGCCACCAACCCAACCGGCCGTCACCGTTCGGAGACGACGGTCGCTGGTGTGGTGCCCTGTCGCGTCCGGACTGGCGCCGTTTGTCACCCGCACACGTCACCGCCTCCTGCAGGCGGGGCACGAAATGAGTGTTCGCCGGTCACGCCGTGACCGCGAATGCACTCCGCCAACTCACGCTTCACCCAGCGTGACCGGCGCCGCTCCGTCCTCCCCCTCGCGCATGTACGTCACCCGGACCCTCTCTCCCGGTCTTTGCGAAGCCAGCACCTCGGCCAGGGACGTGATGGTCCTGGTCTCTGCGTCACCCTATAGGTGCCGAGTATCCCGTCCGTACTGGTCAGGCTGTGTGTCGGTACCCGTGGATCAATCCGCCGAGGCGGTCGTGGCGACGGATGTCGAGGCGGGTGATCTGTATGGGGCATTGTCACGTTGGCTGACCGGCCTGGGATGATCTTGGAGTTGGTCGTGCCGGGGAGGAGTCCGCTCGTGTCGTCCGCGCCGCCGTCGTACCAGGGGCACCGGTACCCGGTGGGATCATCGCGCACCGTGCGTGGCGGTATGTCCGCTTTCCGCTCGGCTTCCGCGAGGTCGAGGAGCTGATGCCCGGGCGCGATGTGCCCGCCTCCCACGAGACCTTCCGCCGCTGGTGTGCGAAGTTCGGGCAGGCCTACGCCAACGCGCTGCGCCGCCGACGTCCTCGTCCCGGCGGCACGTGGCGCCTCGACGAGGTCTTCCTCACGCTCATCGGCGAGCAGAAGTACCTCCGGCACGCGGCCGGCCAGGACGGCAACGTGCTGGACAATCCTCGTCCAGAACCGGCGCGACAGGGCCGCAGCCAGGCGCTTCTTCCGTCGGCTCCTCAAAGGAATCGGAGCCGTGCCGAGGCTGATCGTCACGGACAGGCTCCGTTCCTCCGGGGCGGCCCACCGCGAGGTAATGCCCTCGGTCGAGCACCGCTGCCCCAAAGGCCTGAACCACCGGGCCGGGAACTCCCACCAGCCCACGCGGCAGCGCGAACGCGCCAGGAAGGGCTTCCGCTCCGTCGGCCCCGCACAAAGACTCCTGTCCGCCTGCAGCGGCATCTCACCCCACTTCCGGCCACGCCGCCACCTGATGACCGCCCCCGACCACCGCACCGAGATGACCATCCGCTTCGCCATCCGGGACCGGATCACCGGCGCTGCCGCCGTGCCCACCGCAGTGTGACCCAGGCCCCCGCCCGCCCCCTCCACGCCCTGACGCGCCCTCAATCGCTCAATACCCCACCAATGTGACGACGCCTTCTCAGAAGCTTGGCCACCCCCTGAACCGTGCAGCCCTTGCGGAACAGCCTGCCGATCAGGGTCTTGATCCGGCCCAGCGTCCACCGCTGGTCATCGGTGAAACCGTGAGCCAGCGGCCCCCGCTTCAACTCAGCCTTCAGCCGGTCCCGCTCGCAGGACACCGGCCCGCGTGGACCGGTGGAGGCCGCTTCTGCCGGTCCGGGAGGACGGTCGGCCGGTGTCCGCCGGACGGTCCGTCGCGATCACGGTCCGCGTCCGACAGGGCACGCCGGGGCCTATGGGGCGAGGCCGTCCCGGGCCGACCGCGCCGTGGAGTCCGCCGTCGATCCCAAGCTGCGCTCCAGCTTCTGCAGCAGTGCGGCCAGTTGCACCCGCTCCTTCGGCTTCAGCCCCGCCAGCATGGACCGCTCGTTCTCCAGGTGCTCCGCGAACAGGGTGTCGATCAGCTTGAGCCCCGCCGGGGTGAGCCGGCAGTGCACCACCCGGCGGTCTTTCACGTCCCGTTCCCGGACGATCAGCCCGTCGCCCTCCAGCCGGTCCAGTCGCAGCGTCACGCCGGCGGACGAGATCAGGCTTGTCTCCGCCAGCTCACCCGCCGTCAGACGGTACGGTTCCCCGGACCGCCGCAGCGCAGCCAGCACATCGAACCCGGCCAGCGACAGCCCCGCCGCGGCCACCGGTTTGCTCATCCGCAACTGGTACAGCAGGAAGGACCGGTGTAGGCGTCCCAGCACTTCGATGGGGGACGGGTCGAGATCCGGCCGCTGTCGGTGCCACTCTTCGATGATGCGCGACACCGCGTCGGCGTCCGTGATGCTCTGAACCCTGCCGGCCACAGCGGTCTCCTCCCGGTAATTCCTTATGGATGAGAAACTATTCCCTTAATGGCTTCGGGTGGGCGCCCGGATGTGAGAAGGGCCGGACGACTCCGGAAATCGGGGACCTCCGGCCCTCCTGCCGTCGGGGAGAGCGGCGGACTGCGGGGTGCGCGGCAGCCGTCAGGCGTTGAGCTCCTCGAGCGTCCTGCCCTTGGTCTCCACTGCGAAGCAGGCGACGATCGCGCCCACAGCGGCGACGACCGCCAACTGGATGAAGATGACGTTGAGGCTCGCTCCGGAGGCGATGATCGCGCCGACCGTGATCGGGCCAAGGATCACGCCGAGGCGGTTCCACACACCGCCGAACGCGGCGCCCTTGGCGCGGTTGCGCGTCGGGTACAGCTCCGGCGAGTAGAGGTAGAGCGAGGCGTTGATGACGAAGATGAAGAAGGTGGTGCAGGAGGCGAAGAGCGCGACCTGACCGCCGGAGGTGGCGCCGGCCACAGCGAGCGCGGCCAGCGCGGCCGTGGTGCCGATCAGCGCGGTGAGCAGCAGCGGCTTGCGGCCGATGCGGTCGACCACCAGCGCGGCGATCAGCGTGCCCAGCAGACCGGTGGCGTTGCTGATCAGGGAGTAGATCAGCGCGGTGGCGAGGTCCAGCCCGAACTGCTTGGTGTAGAGCGACGGCAGCCAGGTGATGATGCCGTGGTTCACGTAGTAGGCCACGAACCACATGGTCGACAGGATGACGGTGCGGCGCAGGTAGCGGCCCTGGAAGATCTCGCGCAGGCGGCCGCGGGACTCCTCGGTCGGTATGTCCAGGGAGGGCTTGGGCAGCGGCTCCTTGACCGAGGCCTGGACCTCGGCCTCGATCTTGGTGATGACCTCCTCAGCTTCCTCCAGGCGTCCCTGGGAAGCCAGCCAGCGCGGCGACTCGGGCACCTTGCGGACCAAAAACAGCGCCAGCAGCACCGGCAGGCCGCCGATCAGGAACATCGCCTGCCAGCCGAGGTTGGGGACGACCCAGACGGCGGTCAGGGAGGCCGCCGAGAGACCGGCGGGAAAGATCAACTCGTAGAGCAGCACCAGCTTGCCGCGGTTGTCGGAGCGGGCGATCTCGTTGATGTAGGTGGCGGCGATGGGCACCACGCCGCCGATGCCGATGCCCTGGACGAAGCGGAAGCCGGCGAACATCTCGATGTTGGCGGAGCAGGCCACCGCGATGCTGGCGAGGCCGGTGATCAGCACGCCGAGGGCGACGGTGCGCACCCGGCCGATCTTGTCGCCGAGCCAGCCGGCGCCGAACGCGCCGAACAGCATGCCGACCGAGGCGGCGGTGACGGCGAAGGTCGCCTGACCGGTGGAGAGGTTCCACTGCTCGGTCAGGACGGGCAGTGCGGAGGCGGCGAGCAGTAGGTCGAACGCCTCGAAGAAGGTGACGGCGCCGATCAGGAAGCGGACCTTGACGTGCCACCGCGAGTGCGGCAGCCGTTCGAGTCTCGCGGCAATGGAGCCCAAGCCCAGGCTTTTTTCTGTGGCCATGGTCGACATGGGAATCCTTCCGCGCGCAGAGCGGGAGTCAGCAGAGTTGCCGCGACCCTAGGTGGTGTTACCTAAGAGGTCAATAATTTAGTGCTTAAACATATGGCGGGAAGTGCCACACTTTCGCATCGTCGCCCCGAGTCTTGCGCAGAGCCGTTTCAGGGCAGGCCGGAGTCACCCGCAGCCCAGGATTCGGACCCGGTCCGCGGGCGGTGATCAGCGCGCGTCCTCCCGGACGGAGGGGGTCAGACCGACCGGCCGGGGAGCTCCCGCAAGGCGCGGAAGCCCCGCGTCGGGAACAGCGGGAGTGGTGATCCGGGCGCCGGTGGCATCGTGTACGGCGTTCGCGATGGCGGCGGCGACCGGCACCAGGGTGCCCTCTCCTGCGCCCTTGGAGCCGAACGGGCCCGGTCCGGGGTCCTGTTCCTGGGAGACGGAGACGAAGGAAGCGGGCAGGTCCTCGGCCATCGGCACCCGGTAGTCCAGCGCCTCGCCATTGATCAGCACGCCGTTCTCGAACCGCGTCTCCTCGAACAGAGCCTGGCCGTACCCCCTCACGGCAGCGCCCTCCTCCTGTCCGCGCGCGACCAGCCGGTTGGCGGCGCGCCCCATGTCGCCGCTGACGACCAGCCTGATCACGGTCACCACGCCGGTGTCCGGGGCGACCTCGCCTTCCGCCCAGCCGATCTCCCAGAACACGCAGGGCGCCTCCAGCGGCGCCTCGTGGGAGTTGAGCGCCTTGAAGAAGCCGTCGCCGCTGAACACTCTGGCGATCATAGGGGTCAGCGGGTGAAACGTCTCCCCTGGCGCACGCTCCAATCGACCAGTTCAAGGTCGGCAGGCTTTTCAGCCCAGCTGCCCGGCGGCGAACTCCCGTACCCGCTCGCGGGCCTGCTCGGCGGCGAGCTGCACGGCGCGGCCCGTCACCGTCATGCCGGAAGAGGCTCACTGTCACGTTGGCTGACCGGGTGGGATGATCTTCGAGTTGATCATGGTGGAGGGGGTCGTCCGCGGGCAGTACGCCGCCGTCGTACGAGGGGCACCGGTACCCGGTGGAGGTGATCTCCCACTGCGTGGGGCGGTACTTCCGCTTCCCGTTGTCATTCCGTGAGGCGGAGGAGCTGATGCTCGAGCGTGGTGTGCTCGTCTCCCACGAGACGAGCCGGCGTTGGTGCGCAAAGTTCGACCAGATCTATGCGAATGAGCTGCGCCGACGCCGGCCGCGGTCGGGTGACACGTGGCACCTGACGAGGTTTTCCTCACGCTCGACGGACAGCGGCAGTACCTGTGGCGGGCGGTGGACCAGCACGGGAACGTGCTGGACATACTCGTGCAGAACCGTCGTGACAAGGCTGCGGCCAAGCGGTTCTTCAGGAAGCTGATGAAGGCCACCCAGTCGGTGCCCCGGGTGATCGTCACCGACAGGCTCCGCTCCTACGGCGCCGCCCACCGCGAGGCGATGCCGTCGGTGGAGCACCGCTCCCCCAAGGGCCTGAACAACCGGACCGAGAACTCCCACCAGTCCACCCGGCGGCACGAACGCGCGAGGAAGGGCTTCCGCTCCGCCGGCGCAGCGCAGCGGTTCCTGGCCGCCTTCAGCGGCATCTCACCCCACTTCCGCCCCCGCCACCACCCGATGACCGCCGCCTGAACCGCCCCGGCTCGGATGGAGACTCGATTTCCTGAAGGGATCGAGTCATGGCACGACCCTCCCGTTACCCGCTTGAGCTGCGCCGCCGCGCGGTGCGCATGGCCGCCGAGGTGCGCGACGACCACCCGAACGAGACGGCCGCCCTGCAGGCGGTCACCGACAAGCTCGGCATCGCCGCGAGACGCTGCGGAACCGGCTGAAGCAGCACGAGAGCGACGCGGGCACGCGCCCGGGGACGACGCCGCAGGAGCCCGCCCAGCCCAAGGCGCTCCAGAAGGAGAACGCCCAACTGAAGCGGGCCAACGAGATCCTCAAGGCCGCGGCGAGTTTCTCCGCGTCAATGACAGAGTCAGGGACACGGGCCTACGGGTGGTGACACAGTGGCAGGTACCGGCGGGGCTGGCTCGTTTCTTTGCTGCCCCGGCAACGGTGGCTTGTCGGCGATGTGCCGTCCCGCCGGCCCTGGTCTCCGCCTCGGAGTGGCCTGATAGGAGCGTGCTGCGCAAGCCCGATTGAGGCGTGCCCCCCGCGGTGGAGACGTCCGTCAACTCTCCATCGGGCTGCGGGGCCCGGAAGATCTGGCGGGAGCTGAACCGGCAGGGTCACACGGTGGCCCGCTGCACCGTCGAACGGCTGATGCGCGAGCTGGGCATCGCCGGCGCCGTCCGCGGCAAGAGGGTCATCACCACGATTCCGGACCAGCAGGCCGAGCGGGCACCGGACCGGGTGGCCCGCGACTGCGTCGCCGGCGCGCCGAATCGCTGCTGGGCCGCGGACTTCACGCACGTGGCCACCCGGGCCGGGGTGGTCTGCGTCGCGTTCGTCGTGGACACCTTCTCCCGGCGGATCGTCGGCTGGTCCGGCGCGACGTCGAAGGAGACCCGGCTCGTCCTGGACGCCCTGGCGAGGGCGCTGTGGCTGCGCGACCGCGATGAATATCGCTATGTTCGCGGCGAGTCGATACACCACAGCGACGCGGGCAGCCAGTACACCAGTTTCCGGCTGGCCGAACACCTGGACACGGCCGGCATCGCGGCCTCGATCGGCTCGGTCGGCGACGCGTACGGCAACGCCCTGATGGAGTCCACGATCGGCCTGTTCAAGACCGAATTGCTCAAGCCGCAGCGGCCCTGGAGGACGCTCTCCCGGGTCGAGCTGGCCACCGCCGAGTGGATCGACTGGTACTGCCACCGCCGACTCCACGGTGAGAGAGGCCACGTCCCACCCGTCGAGTACGAGGCCAACCACTCCAGGGAATCCACGAAACTCCAGGTCACAACCACAATCTGAGGTCTCTACCGAACCCGGGGCGATTCACCCACCGACCAGTGGACAAGAACTCACGAAACTGAGACAGCATCACCCGTCATGCGAGAGCACCCATTAACAGCGCCACCACCCCAACCTCTCACCCTCATGACAGTGAATCCGCGCCCCGAAAACAGCCACTCGGCTTTTCGCTGCCCTTGGGCCGTCACTCCGGCTGCTGCGAGGGCGGGTTTCTATGTCTCCTCGTTCAGGGGCGTGCGCCAGACGTGGCTGCCGCTCGGTGCGAGGAAGACGAGCTTCTCCTTGGCCGTCGACCCGCCCACAACCTTCCGGGGCAGGGTGAAGATCGCACAAAGATCGAGGTCAACACCCTGTGCCATCCGGAGAACGGCCTGGCTGTTCCCGTCCTTGACCACGCGAAATTCAACGGAAGTCATTCGGCCAGCTCAATAGAAGTGGTAGGGATCAGTCGGCCGCAAAGAATGGAACGGTACCCCGGAAAAATCCGGACCCGATCGACCAGGGAGTCGTTACATGCATGCTCAAGACAGACCCATATCGCCTCTTCGCCGTTCGCGGCGCGGAATAGTCGCGGGCACCTCGCTGGCCGCAATGGCGCTGTTGGGAACGCTGGGTGCCGTACCAGCAGCAGCTCAGGGCCTGAGCGCCGAACCTGCCGCGACCTTTGTGTCCACCGAGTCGGATCCCCTCCGCACGGCGGACCCTGAGCCCGGCAAGGAAAAGGAAAAGGACAAGGACAGGCCGGGCCCCGGTGACGGTTGCTTCGAAATCGACACCGTCCGCCAGGAAGCAGCCGGCGGCGGAGCGTTCTACGCGGCGACAAGTGGTGGAGTCGCCTATGTCGGTGACGAGCTCAGCTCTCTCGGATCCATCGACTGGGATGACCTTTCCGATGAGGGAGGAGACGTACCCGACGGGGCCTGCGGGGTATCCATTGACGTCGGCCCCACCGGTCAGGGCAGTGACATTGTCATCGACGTGATCACCACATCCGGGACCGTGCACACCATCACCTGTGATCGCACGGGCTCGGTGATCACTGGCTGCGGCACGTGGGTGGAGCGCGACGCGCCAACGCCCGAAGCCACGCCGGAACCGTGAACGGACAGCGTCCCACCTGCGCTGAGACGAACGTGATTCCCTCAGGGACGTGAGTGGCTCCAGGAATGTTCGCACCGCGTTCACTCCGGCTCGCTCCATGTACCTGGTCTGCTCTTGGCCACTGGTGAGCTACACGGCAGATGTCGGCGGTTCGAAACCGTCCGCGCCCGCCGGCACAAAGGCCCCCAGCCGATCACGGCTGGGGGCCGGAGCCGTCATCGGCAGACTCCGCCATCCCTCCCCCGAGCGGTGAGCCGCACGGGAGGGCTGACCGGCGGTCCCGACACTGCGGGGCAACAGACACCCGGACGAGGGGACCGGTCTCGTGGCCGGCCCCGGGTATCCCCTCGTCGGGCCTCGGCGGGCCGGTGTCATGATGCTGGCGACCGACCTGTCCGATGACGAAGGTCAGGCCGCTCCTCGTCAGCGGCGGACGCGGGCGGAAGATTTCAAGTCCAGTGAGACGGCCATGACGCTATGAGAGGGCGTCAAGTCCGTTTCTGGTAGCGGCCACGTCCGGGCTGCTCGAGGAATCCCTGGCGGACGAGTCGTCCCAGGCGGGAGCGGGTGACGTTGATCGAGGGCTCGTCGGTGGGCAGGCCGAGGTGTTCGTGCAGATCGCGGATGCGGAAGACCCTCCCGGGGCGCTCGTTGAAGGCAGTCACGATGCGCTGGTAGACGGGGGGCGGTCTCCGCGGAGGCCGTTTCCTGGTCAGGCGGGGCGAGGCCGTCGATGACCTTGCGGGTGGCGGCGAGCTCGGCCAGGCGGGCCTCGGCCACGGCGAGGGCGGCGGTGAGCTGACCGATCTGCTCGCGCAGGTTGTCGGCTCGTGCGGTGGTCTCATCGTGTTCGGTCGGCAGCAGCCGCAGGAGTTCGCTGACGTTCACCCGGCCGGCTTCACCTCGTCGCGCCAGGCGGGGGTGGGGGTGGTGAGGCGGCGGAGCATGCCGGCGGTGGAGGCCCAGTAGACCCGGGAGGCCGCGTTGTCGGGCCGGTGGTCACAGTCGCGGGCGAGGCGGCGCTGCAGCATGAGGGGGCCGTTGACCTGCTCGGCCACCCACCGCTTCGGCTGCGGGACGAAGCCCTTGCCTTCGTCGTCGGGGTTGCGCCGGACCACCTCGACGGTGATGTCCTTCACCGCCCCGTGGATGATCACGGCGTCCTTGAAGCCCTGGTCGACCAGGGCTTTCTCCCGGCGCGTCCCGCATCGTTCGGCCGCCTGGCCCAGCAGGGCGATGCCGGCCTCGTTGTCGTGCGCGCTCGCGGCCAGGACCACCACGCCGGTGATCAGGCCCATGCCGTCCACGGCGAGCCCCCGCTTGCGGCCGGGCGTCTTCTTGCTCGCGTCCAGTCCCGTGGTCTCCTTCGACACCCCGGCCGCCACGCGGACGGACTGGGTGTCGATGATCACCAGGGACGGGTCCTCTCATCGTCTGGCCCGCTCCCGCACCTGGCAGCGCAGAATCTCCTGGATCCGCTGGTCGAGGCCGTCCTCGCGCCACAGGGTGAAGTAGTAGAACACCGCCGACCAGGCCGGGAAATCGTGGGGCCGGTAGCGCCACTGACAGCCCGTCCGGTTCTGGTAGAAGATCGCTTTCACGACCTCCCGGAGAGCACAGGACCCGGGGTCCCCGACCGCCGACCGCGTCACCCGTCCTGTTTCCAGGCTGTGATCATCGGCTCGATCAACGCCCACTGCCTGTCCGACAAGTCGCTCGGACACGGTCTTCGCTCCATACCCCGATCCCAGCATGCACATGGCGAGCAATCGGCCTGGACGGCGATCGCTACCACGAACGAGCGATAACGAACCGAGAGAGAAGGGACTTAACCCCCTCTGACAAATACAAGTCGGGAACCTCACAGTGACGCTGGTAGGTGGCCAGGACGCGCCGGGCGTGGGCCTCGTTCATGAGGAGGACGTGGTCGAGGGCTTCGCGCCGGATAGTGCCGATCACCCGCGCGCAGTGGGCGTTCATCGCCGTTCGGGAGGCGCACGTAGATGCGGACATCGGTCTCGGGGAAGTCGGGGCCCGGTACGGGCACCATGCCCAGAGCCTTCACCGACGCCACGCGAAACGGCGTGACACCGACCCAAGCCGCGCCGCCGAAGACGTCCACCCGCAGCCCGTCCGGCAGCAGCGTCTGGACTTCCTCGAGATGGCAGGGCCAGTGCAGGAACGTCCGGCTTTGCCACCGCGCCGTCAGCACGGGGGCTCGGCCCGGTTGCTCCACAGAGACAGACACCTGTCGGGCGGATGCCCGAGGGAAGAGGCGGCACTCCCACGCGCAGGCCAGCCCGGCCAGGAGCGGCTCCGAGACCGCTGCCGCATGCTGTGTCCATGAAGCTGTTCGCCGGGGATCCGGCCTGTGCCTTCTGCGGCATCGTCTCCGGCCGGGTGCCGGCCAGCCGCGTGTACGAGGACGAGCTGGTCCTGTCCTTCATGGACATCCACCCGGCTGCGCCTGGAGACCTCCTCGTCATCCCCAAGATGCACGCGGCAGGTCTGGAGGACATCGATGAGGCCCTGATGGCCCATCTGTTCCGCGTCGTCCACCTGCTGGCGCGGGTTCTGCGGCGCTCGGGGCTGCCATGCGAGGGAGTGAACGTATTCCTCGCCGACGGTGAAGCCGCCGATCAGACGGTCTTCCACCTCCACGTGCACGTCTTCCCCGCACCGCGGACGACCGGTTCCGCTTGGAGGTCAGGTGGCAGGAGCGGTCCCGTGCCGCCCTCGATCACGACGCCGCACTGATCAGGGCGTGCCTGAGCCGCGGCGAAGACCGTCGTGGAACTCCCTGAGACGTGCCATGCAGCGGGGCGGGCTGCTCACAGCGCCTTGTGGGACTCGGAAAGTCGTCGCTGCAGGTCAGGCCGCGTAGCGGTACTCGGTGACGACGCCGCCGAGGACGCGGGTCCGCAGGAGTCGGCGGCCTTCAGACTCGTGCACGGCGATGGACTGCCGGCCGGCGCCGGGCGGGATTTGGTTGAGGGTCTGGTGGGGGCGGTGTTCGTTGCAGTGACGCTGGTAGGTGGCCAGGACGTGCCGGGCGCGGGCCTCGTTCATGAAAAGGACGTGGTCGAGGGCTTCGCGCCGGATAGTGCCGATCACCCGCGCGCAGTGGGAGTTCATCCGGGGCGTCCGCGGCGCGGTCTTGAGGATCTCGATCTCTTCGGCCTCGAAGACGGCGTCGAAGGACTGCCCGTACTTGCTGTCGTGGTCACGGAGGAGAAAGCGCAAAGACTCCATGCGTGTGCCGAGATCGGTGGCCGGGTTCCGGGCCTGCTGCACCGCCCAGTCGCGGGTGGGGTGGACGGTGACGCCGGCGAGGTGCAGGCGCCGGGTGTCGTGCTCGAGGAACGCCGGCGCATAGAGCCTGCGGCCGAGGACGGTGTCGAGGTGGAAGAAGTCGACGGCGATGATGCCCTCGGCCCGGGCGGTGAGGAACTCGCGCCAGGTCGGGCCGGAGCGACGCGGGGCCGGCTCTGCGCCTGCGGCGTTGAGGGTCTCCCGGACCGTCGAGGCGGCGATGCTGTGCCCGAGCCGGGCCAACTCCCCCTGGATGCGACGATGGCCCCGCCTCGGGTTCTCCTGGGCCGGTCGCAGCACGAGGGTCCCGACCGCTGCTCGAGTGGGCGGCCGTCCTGGACGGCGACGCGCGCTGTGGTCCCCCTTCGCGGCGATGAATCCGCCGTGCCAGGCCGAACAGGGTGTGGGGGTGGCCGGGAAGACCTCGCGCCGGCACCGTCGGGGTATCAGCCCGGAGAGGGCGGCGAACCAGAACCGGGCGGCCGGCTCGTGGCGGACCGGGCCTGCCGCTGCCGGCACAGGACTGCGTTCTCGTGCCGCAGCACGAGCAGCTCGGCGTCCTTGGTGGTTTCGCGGCGCAGCAGCACCGACGGAGCGGAGAGCAGCTTCCGGACCATCTTGTACGCCAGTGAGACGATCACGCGGACATGCTTCCATCGGCCGACCCACACCACTCCTAATCTGGGGCAATGACTTTTCGAGCGGCACACGGTGCTCGGCAAAGGGCATGACGGCGTGGTGGGCCGCGCCGTAGGAGCGGGGCTTGTCGGTGACGATCACCCACGGCACCGCGCAGGTTCTCCCCAGCAGTTTGCGGAAGAAGCGCCGGGCCGCGGTCTTGTCCCTTCGGCCCGGGGCCAGGATGCCGGGCACGTCGGCGTCGGCGGCCCGCCACCGATCCTTCGGCTCTCCGTTGGTCTTCACGAAGGCCTCCTTCAGGTGCCGCGTGCCGCTGGGCCGGGGCCGCCAGCGGCGCAGGCCTGCCCGAACGTCACGCACCAGCGCCGGACGGTCTCGTGGGAGACAAGCACATCGCGCCCGGGCATCAGCTCCTCGACCTCGCGGAAGCCGAGCAGAAAGCGGACATACCGCCACCCGCAGTGCGCGATGATCCCACCGGGTACCGGTGCCCCTGGTACGACGGCGGCGCGGACGACACGAGCGAGCCCCTCCCCGGCACGGCCCACCGCAAGATCACCCCAGGCCGGTCGGCCAACGGGACAACGCCGTCGGCCTGTGGCCCGGCCCCCTCGTCCGCGAAATGATCGCCCATGGCCCGCCGGGGCAGCCCCGTTCGAGCCGCTGTCAGGCGCACCGCACGGATCGGCGCCCTCACACCCGATACCGCATCACGCCCAATACCGCATCGATACGAACGCCGGCGTTGAACGGCCTGCGGGCGTCAGGGCAGGCTGCTGTGCCCGGGCCGGCGGTCCGTCTCTGCTTCTCCTCCGGCGCGCCGCTCCCGGGTGGGCGGTTCGGCCTCGGCGGGCGCTGCCGGGTGCTCGTTGTCTCCCGGGGCCGGGACGGTGGCGACGGCCAGGGGGTAGGGCGGCGGGGTGCCACCGAACGCGGGGCAGAAGGCCTGATAGCCGCACCAGTCACAGAGTCGGCTCGGGCTGGGTTGCCACTCGCCCGTCGCCACCGCCCGCTGGATCGCCGCCCACAGTGCCCGCAGCTTCCGCTCCACCGCACGCAGGTCCGCCTCGTCCGGGTCGTACGTCACCACGTCACCGCTGCCCAGATAGACCAGTTGGAGGCGGCGTGGGACCACCGCGCGCCGCCTCCACAGCACCAGGGCGTAGAACTTCATCTGGAACATGGCCCGGTGCTCGAAGTCCGGCGGGGGCGCCCTGCCGGTCTTGTAGTCCACCACGCGAACCTCGCCGGTCGGGGCGACGTCCACCCGGTCGATGATCCCGCGCAGCTTGAGACCCGACTCCAGCACCGTCTCCACGTACAGCTCGCGGCCGGCGGGCTCCAACCGGCTCGGGTCCTCCATCCGGAAGTACTGGTCGAGCAGTTGTTCCGCCTCGGCCAGCCAGGCGGCCAGCGCCGTGCCGTCCGCGTCCTTCGGGAAGAGGCCGGCCAGCTCGGGCAGGCTACCCAGCAGCCGCTCCCATTCCGGGCGCAGCAACGCGCGGGCATGGTCCAAAGTGCGCTGTCCGGCCGGCACGTCGAAGAGCCGCTCCAGCACCGCGTGCACCACGGCGCCCCGGGCCGCCGCCTCGCTCGGTGGCTCCGGCAGCCTGTCGACCACCCGCAGCCGGTAGCGCAGCGGGCAGGTCATGAAGTCGTCCGCGCGCGACGGTGACAGCGACGACGGCGGCCTCGGGGCGGGCGGCGGGGCCGCGGGCCGGGGTGCCGGGGGCAAAGGTGCGTCCGATGCGGCGGAACTCTCGGACGGGGACATACTCCGACCCTACGCCGGGCTCTTCCCGGACCCCTCGGTTCCGAGGTGATCGGTCCGGGGGTCCGGGTGCCGGCCGATGGGCGGGGCCGCACCCGCGGTGCCTCTTCCGCGTCGGCCGCCTCGGTGACCTTCATCCCCGCCGAGACCTTGCCGGGGCTGGGGGAGGAGCACGCGCATGCAGCCCCGCCGGGCCGCCTCGGCCAGCCGCCGCTGCACGCCCGTAGCCCGCCTCACCTCGCCCGCGAGGCCGACCTCGCCGATCGCCACCAGGTTCTTGGGCAGCGGGGTGTCGCTCGCCGCCGACGCCAGGGCGAGCGCGACGGTCAGGTCCGCGGCCGGCTCGGAGAGCTTCACGCCGCCGACCGTGGCGGAGTAGATGTCGCGCTTGCCCAGGGCACTGATGCGGCCGCGCTGCTCGAGGACGGCGAGCATCATCGAGACGCGGGAGGTCTCCAGGCCCGAGGTGGTGCGGCGGGGGGAGGGGATCTGCGAGTCGACGGTGAGCGCCTGCACCTCGGCGACCAGGGGACGGCGGCCCGGCCGCACTCGGTGCAGCGGTGGGACGGGCGGTGCGCGGTCGCCGTACGGCTTTGGGCGGCCAGGGCCTCTCCACAGCGGCGGCTCGTGACCGGGTGGCCAGGGCGGACGAGTGGTGTCCGGCCCCCGCCGAGCGGGCAAAAAAGCCGCGCGGGTACGAGCCGATTGCTGCGGACCGTGTGCGGCCGTCTTCCCGCCGGGACGGTTCCGTCCCGGCGGCCTCCGCGAGACGGGACCCGTGTGACCGCCACCCCCCTCCTCGCACGTCTGTTCGAGTTACTATGAAGTCCGGGCCAGGCCGGACAGGGGTGGAAATCCACACTTTGCCGACCGGAGCCCACGGAACATCTCTCCCTGTCCGCATCGAGCGTCGCAGGCGGACCCCGTCTGCGACGCGTGAGGCGCCCAAAGGACTTGCGCCCTGCGTCCGCAGGGCGGACTCGCCGCCCGGCCAGCGCCCCACGATCCCCTGCACAAGCTTGGCTCGCTCATGAAGACTTCGCCCGTCGAGGAGGGCGCCGTGCGGGTGCTCGGCGTGGGCCCGGGGCTGACCCGGTGCGGCCTCGGGGTGGTCGACGGCGCCCCTGGACGGCCGCTCGCGGTGGCCGCCGTCCGCGTCCGCCGGGGTGCAAAGGACGCCGGCCACCGCCTCCTGCTCATCGAGCGCGGCATCGAGCGGTGGCTGGAGGAGTACCGCCCCGCAGCCGTCGCCGGGGAGCGGGTGTTCGGCCGGTGCCACGTGCGCACAGTGACGGGCACCGCGCAGGCGAGCGCGGTCGCGATGCCGTGCGCGGCCCGGCGCGGCCTGCCCGTCGCCTGGCACACCCCCAGCGAGGTGAAGGCCGCCGTCACCGGCGGCGGAGGCGCCGGCAAGGCCCAGGTCGGCGCCCGGGTCGCCCGGCTGCTGCGGCTCGACGCCCCGCCCGAGCCGGCCGACGCCCTGGCGCTCGCCCTCTGCCCCCTCCGGCGCGCCCCGGCGCTGGACCGCCTGCGGCGGACGCACGCCGCCGCCCGCCCCGCTCCCGCACTCGCACGACTTCGGAAGGGCACGATCCGATGATCGCCTTCGTCAGCGGCCCGGTCGCCGCGCTCGCCCCCGACACCGCGGTCGTCGAGGTCGGCGGTGTCGGCATGGCGGTCCGGTGCACGCCCAGCACCCTGTCCGGGCTCCGCCTCGGCCGGCAGGCCAGGCTCGCCGTCTGCCTGGTCGTGCGCGAGGACTCGCTCACCCTCTACGGCTTCGCGGACGACGACGAGCGGCAGGTCTTCGAGCTGCTGCAGACCGCAAGCGGCGTCGGGCCGCGCCTGGCCCAGGCCATGCTCGCCGTCCACACGCCTGACGCGCTGCGGCGCGCGGTCGCCCAGGGCGACGAGAAGGCGCTCACCGCCGTGCCCGGCATCGGCAAGAGGGGCGCCCAGCGGCTGCTGCTGGAGCTCCCCGGCCGGCTCGGCGAGCCGGTCGGGGCCGCCGCGGCCGGCCACCCGACCGGCGCCGCCCCTCCCGCGCCCTGGAGCGGACAGCTGCGCGCGGCGCTCGTCGGCCTTGGATACTCCGCGCGCGAGGCCGAGGAGGCGATCGCGGCCGTCACCCCCGCCGCCGCGGCCGACGGCGGCGCCCCGAAGATGGCGCAGCTGCTGCGCGCCGCCCTGCGCACGCTGAACCGCGCCCGCTGAGAGGAGTGGACCGCATGACCCGGGACGAACCCGAAACCGCCGCCCTCATCGAGCGGCTCGTCGGCCCCGCCGCGGAGCGGCTGGTGGGAGCTGTCGCCGACGGGGAGGAACAGGCCGTCGAGGCCGCCCTGCGCCCCAAGGACCTGGAGGAGTTCATCGGCCAGGAGAAGGTCCGCGAACAGCTCGACCTGGTGCTGCGCGCGGCCCGCGCCCGGGGGGCCACCGCCGACCACGTCCTGCTGTCCGGCGCCCCCGGCCTCGGCAAGACCACCCTGTCCATGATCATCGCGGCGGAGATGGAGGCCCCCCTGCGCATCACCTCGGGACCGGCCGTCCAGCACGCCGGTGACCTCGCCGCGATCCTCTCCTCCCTCCAGGAGGGCGAGGTCCTCTTCCTCGACGAGATCCACCGCATGTCCCGGCCCGCCGAGGAGATGCTCTACATGGCGATGGAGGACTTCCGCGTCGACGTCATCGTCGGCAAGGGCCTGGGCGCCACCGCCATCCCCCTCGAGCTGCCCCCCTTCACCCTGGTCGGCGCCACCGTACGGGCGGGGTTGCTGCCGCCCCCGCTGCGCGACCGCTTCGGCTTCACCGCGCACATGGAGTTCTACGAGCCCACCGAGCTGGAGCGGGTCGTCCACCGCTCCGCCCGGCTGCTGGAGGTGGAGACGACGCCCGAGGGCGCCGCGGAGATCGCCGGCCGCTCCCGGGGCACGCCCCGCATCGCCAACCGGCTGCTGCGCCGCGTCCGCGACTACGCCCAGGTCAAGGCCGACGGCGTGGTCACCCGCGAAGTCGCCACGGCGGCCCTGGCGGTCTACGAGGTCGACGCCCGCGGCCTGGACCGGCTCGACCGCGCGGTGCTCGGCGCGCTGCTCAAGCTGTTCGGCGGCGGACCGGTCGGCCTGTCCACCCTCGCCGTCGCGGTGGGCGAGGAACGGGAGACGGTGGAGGAGGTCGCCGAGCCGTTCCTGGTCCGGGAGGGACTGCTCGCCCGCACCCCGCGCGGCCGGGTCGCCACGCCCGCCGCGTGGGAGCACCTCGGCCTCGTGCCGCCGCGGCAGGGCGGCCCCGCCGGCGGGCGGGACGGCCCGCACTGAAGACGAGCGCCGCGCTGCACAACCAGGACGGTGGCCACGCCGCCGAGGACAAGAAGCAACCACCGCCTCCGCTCTGGAAAGGCCGGCGGCGTCGAGCCGCAGCGGGACAGGCACGTACGGCACCTGTCGCTCGCCGGCTTCCGCGCGTCCTCCCGGGCCGGGGTCCCGCTCGACCCGGGCGTCACCGCTTTCGTCGGCCCACGGCCAGGGCAGGACCCACCTCGTCGAGACGGCCTGCCTCTCGCCGCCCTCGGCAGCCAGCGGGGCTCCCCCGGCGCCTCGCTGGTATGCACGGGTGCCGGCCGCGCCGTCCTCCGGACCGCGGGCGCACAGGGGAGACCGGCAGCAGCGCATCGAGCCGGAGCGCACCCCCGGACCGGCCGGTCCGCACGGGTCCGGCCGCATGAGGTGCTCGGCCTCGTCCCTGCGGTCCTGTTCGCGCCCGAGGACCTCGCCCCGGTCGAGGGCGGCCCCGGCGAGCGCCGCCGCTTCCTCGGCGAGCCGATCCCCGCCCGCGCGCCCGGACGCCCCGGACGGCCGGGGTGCGCTCCGACTGCGAGCGGGTGCCCGGGCAGCGCAGCACCCTGCCCGGGAGCGCCGCGACGGCCCGCCGCCATGGCGGCCGCTCGAAGGCGGGCCTGTCCGCCCCCGACGTAGGGGACCAGCACCTGGCCCGCGCCGAAGCCGGGCTGCTCGCGCAGCGCCCGGACCTCCTCGCCACACTGCCGCCGCTCCCCGGCCGGGCCTGCGCGCAGCCGGCACCCGACGGCGGACCGGTCGCGTGCGGCCACCGGCGCAGGCGCGCTCCTTCCCGGCCTCGATACGGACATCGAGGACGTGAGCGATTTTTTGTGAGCAAAGTGTTGATTTCCGCCTCCCTCCGCGCCTAGCGTGGGATTCCAGACAGTTTCGAACTGGTATTCGAACTGGGGCTTCGGCCGTGTGGGTGCACGTCTTGCCGGGTGAGGACCGCCTCCGGTCCCTCCCCAAGCCCACCCCGAACCGCCGTCGGATGCGCCAGAGGAGAACGGCGTGAACAGCTTCACCTTCACCCCCGCCACCAAGGAGCAGGCCAAGGCCCGCATCGCGCTCACCGGGCCCACCGGGTTGGGCAAGACCTACACCGCGCTCGTCCTCGGCACCGGGATCGGTGAGCGGATCGCCCTGATCGACACCGAGCACGGCAGCGCCTCCAAGTACGCCGACGAGTTCGCCTTCGACACCCTCGCGCTGGCGACGTTCGAGCCGCCCGCGCTCGTCGAGGCGCTCGCGGTGGCCGCCCACGACGGCTACGACGTCGTGATCGTCGACTCGCTCTCGCACTTCTGGTCCGGCTCGGGCGGGATGCTGGAGCAGGTCGACAACGCCGCGAAGCGCGTCGCGGGAGGCAACACCTTCGCCGGCTGGAAGGAGGCCCGCCCCCTGGAGCGGGCCATGATCGACGCCCTGCTCGCCTATCCCGGCCACCTCATCGCCACCATGCGTACCAAGACCGAGTACGTCGTGGAGGCGGACGAGCGCGGGCGCAAGGTGCCGCGCAAGGTCGGGCTCAAGCCCGAGCAGCGGGAAGGCATCGAGTACGAGTTCGACATCGTCGGCGACCTCGACCACGAGAACACCCTGGTGATCTCCAAGTCCCGGGCGAAGCCGCTCTCCGGGCTCGTCGTCCGCAAGCCGGATGCGGCGTTCGCCGAGGCCGTCCTGGAGTGGCTCAACGCCGGCAAGCCCACCCCGAGCGCGTCCGACTACCTCACGACCGCCACCGCCCCGCACACCACCTACGAGGAGCTCCGCGGCCTCTACGAGGAGGTGCGCCGGCACAACCTGCTCGCCGCCGCCGTCCTGGACCCCGCCGGGGGTTCGACCACGCTGGGCGAGCTCATCGTGCGCCGCGGCACCTCGGCGAAGAAGGAGGCCGGGAAGGGGACCGAGCAAAAGGGTGAGGCCGCGTGAACCTCCGGGACCGCGCCACCCGGGTCGTCGTGCTCAGGGTGCTGCGCGACGCGGTGGAGGCCGCGTACCGGGCCGAGCGCCGCGCGGTCCTCGACGGGCTGCGCGCGGCTCGCGCCGAGCTCGCCCTCAAGTCGGTGCGGGTGACCCTGCCGGACGACACCCCGATCGCCACCCTCACGCTCATCGACCCCCAGCCGGCGGTCGTGGTCACCGACGAGGACGCCTTCACCGCCTGGGTGGCCGCGAACCACCCCGGCGAGGTGGAGACCCTGGTCCGGGTGCGCCCCGCCTGGCAGCGGGAGTTCTTCGCCCGGCTCGCCCGCGCCGGCCCGGTCGCCGACCCGCACACCGGCGAGGTGATCCCGGGACTGGCGGTGGCCCAGGCCCCCGAACCGCGTTCGTTCAGCCTGCGGCCCGTGCCCGGCGGAGCGGAACGGGTCGCCCGGGCCTGGCACACCGGCGAGATCGACCTGCGCCGGCTGCTCGCCCTCGGCGGTGGCCGGACGTGATGACCACCGCCCCGGCGCGCGGTGACAGGGACTCGCCCGCCACCCTGTGGTTCCTGATCTCACAAGCCGCTCACCTCGGCTGCGGCCGCTGGAGTCTCGGCGGCGACGGGCGGCTGCGCTGCGCCTGCGGGACCGTCCTGTACCAGTACCGGCAGCCGGCGGACGGGGCGGGAGGCGGGGCACCCGCACCACCCGGGACGATCCCCCGCGGAAAGGACGAACGGATGACGCCGACCGAGACCGCAGGGCTCGCTGCCCTGGTCGCGGCGATGTGCCCGTCGATACACCTGGAGGAGACCACCACGGACGCCTGGCACCTCCTGCTCGCCGACCTGGACGTCGCCGACACGCGGGAGGCCGTGATCCGGCTGGGCCGCAGACAGTCCCACATCGACGCCGCCGACATCCGCGCCGAGGTGCACGCGATCCGGGAGGAGCGGCTCGCCCGCGACCCGCTGCCGCTCCCGGACACCGACCCGGACGACCCGCACCGCTATCGCGCGGAACTCCTCGCGATCGTGACCGCGATCGCCTCGGGACAGCGCGTCAGGCGGACACCCCCCGTCCCGGCCCCGCCGTCCCCCGCCCGCCGCTCGAAAAACGACCTCCGCGCCCACGCCCTTGGCGTGCCCTGCCCCTGGTGCCGGGCTGCCGCCGGCCGTCCCTGCACCGTCCCCCGGCTCGGCACCCCGCTGAAGAACGCCCCGGCCCACGCTTCCAGGCTCATCGCGGCGGGGCCCGCCGAACGAGAAGAGAAAGGGCCGGGCAGCGAGCCCGCAGACACCCCGCAGCGGCAGCACTGCCGCCAGACAGCCAACTCCCCCCGCCCGCACGCGCGTTAGGAGCACCTCTCATGGTCGGCGAGACCGTCGTCACCGTCGTCGGCAACCTGACCGACGACCCCGAAATCCGCAGCATCCCCTCCGGCGACGCGGTCGCACACTTCACCGTCGCCTCCACGCCCCGCACCTTCGACCGGCAGAGCAATGAGTGGAGGGACGCCGACACGCTGTTCCTGCGCTGCTCGGCCTGGCGGCAGACGGCCGAACACGTCGCCCAGTGCCTGACGCGCGGCACCCGCGTCATCGTCCAGGGGCGGCTGCACCAGCGGACCTACGAGACCAGGGAGGGCGAGAAGCGGACCGTCATCGAGCTGGAGGCCTTGGAGATCGGCCCCTCCCTGCGCTACGCCGCCGCGACGGTCAGCAGGATCCCGCGCGTGGGCGCACCCGGCGACCCCCTCTTCGACACCGCCCCGTCCGCGCCGAACCCCGCACCGGAGGTCCCCGACGGAGACAAAAGCACCCCCCACCACGACAGCCCCACCTTCCCCTTCTGACCCGGTGGAAGCATTGCCAGGTGACCGTCATGAACGTCCCCACGCCAAGCGGCCCGACACCGCCCGAGGGCTGGACCCCGGCAGCCGCCCTCGGCCTGACCTGTACCGACTGCCACCCCGAAGACCGGGACACCGCCCCCGCGCCCTGGCCGGACAACGAAAACGGGACGGCCTGCCGCAGGGCCGGCGACGACAGCGCGGACGAGCCGCCCACCGACCTGGACTCCTCCAGTGCATCGGCAACGGCATGACCGTGCTGCAGCAACCGGCCGGATCCCCGGGCCGGGAGACGGCCAAGCGGTTCACCTCCGGCCAGCGCCATGCGGCCGAGGCCGGGCGGGACCTCTCGCTGCCCGTGCACCCGGTTTCGAGTGCGGCAAGGGTCCACGGCCTCGCGCCTGACCGGTCAGGAGGCCGGTGGCGAGCGATCGGACCCGTTCGCGCGGCGACCGCGGCCGATTGACGATGTACCGGCCTTTTGACCCGACAGCGTGCGCCGTCGACAACCCCCACGGGACGACGAGGCGAGTACATGAAGTTTTTGCACACATCGGACTGGCACATCGGCAAGGTGCTCAAGGGGCACAGCCGACTCGATGAGCAGCGGGCCGTCCTGCGCGAGATCGTCCAGGTGGCACGGGACCACCGGGTTGACGCAGTCCTCATCGCCGGTGACCTGTACGAGTCGTCCGCCCCGTCGGCGGACGCCCAGCAGCTGCTGGTGCAGGCGCTGCTCACGCTGCGACGCACTGGTGCCGAGGTCATCGCGATCGCCGGCAACCACGACCACGCCCCCACCTTCGACGCCTACCGGCCGCTCATGGCGAGCGCGGGGATCACCCTGGTCGGCACTGTGCGCATCGCGGCCGACGGCGGGGTGGTGAAGTTCACCGCGCGCTCGACGAGAGAGCCGGTCACTGTCGCCCTGCTGCCGTTCCTGTCCCAGCGCTACGCGGTACGTGCTGCCCAACTGGTCAGCACGACACCCAGGGAGGCCGCAACCGGTTATGGCCGGCTGGTGCGGGACCTGCTTGCCGCACTCACGGCCGGTTTCCGCGACGATGCGGTCAACCTGGTGATGGCGCACCTGATGGTGGCCGGGGGAAAGTTCGGCGGGGGCGAGCGGCCC
Source organism: Streptomyces sp. GD-15H (assembly GCF_045291515.1). Classification (NCBI taxonomy): domain Bacteria; kingdom Bacillati; phylum Actinomycetota; class Actinomycetes; order Kitasatosporales; family Streptomycetaceae; genus Streptomyces; species Streptomyces sp. GD-15H. The sequence goes on along the minus strand of NZ_CP149447.1, from coordinate 8,308,008 downwards.
GCCCAGTCGATCCTCGAGTACTGGGTGCCGGCCGATGCCTTCCCGCCCGAGGCGCACTACGTCGCGCTCGGGCATCTGCACCGCCGGCAGTCGCTGCCCGCGCCGTGTCCGGTGCACTACTGCGGCAGCCCGATCACCCTGGACTTCGGCGAGCAGGACGACCCCTCGATGGTCCTCGTCGTCGAGGCTGAGGTCGGTGCGCCCGCCCATATCGTCGCCGAGGCGCCCATCGGGTCCGGGCGGCGGTTGCGCACCGTACGCGGCACGGTCGATGAGCTGACCCGGCGCGCCGACTCGCTCGGCGACGACTACCTGAGGGTCTTGCTGTGCGAACCGGCGCGTGCGGGTCTGCGGCAGGAGGTGCAGCGGCTGCTACCGAACGCGCTGGAGGTGCGCATCGATCCGGAGTTCGCCGCACCTGTGCACACCGCCAGGTCGTCCGCGCCGGCCGACGGCGTGGAGCGCAGCCCCGCTGAGCTGTTCCACGAGTACTGCGTCACCCGGAACCTGGTCGACGAACGGGTCGAAGCACTGTTCGCCAGGCTCCACGACCAGGTCACCACCGCGAACGCCTGACGGCGGGAAGGAGCCTCGATGAGGCCGGTGCTGCTGGAGATGAACGGTTTCGCCTCATTTCGGGCATCGACCGTGATGGACTTCCGCGAGGCGGACTACTTCGCGCTCGTCGGCCCCACCGGCTCGGGCAAGTCCACCGTCATCGACGCGATCACGTTCGCGCTGTATGGATCGGTGCCGCGCTGGGGCGACCGACGTATGGTCGCGAACGCGCTCGCGCCGACCACCAACCGGGGCATCGTCCGGCTCGTCTTCGACCTTGCCGGACACCGCTACGTCGCCGTCCGGGAGCTGCGCCGCACCGTCGGTGGCGTCAATGTGAAGAATGCCCGGCTGGAACAACTCGCCGACCCGGCCGCGCTCGGCGCACCGGACGACGTCACCAAGGTGCTCGCCTCCGACTCCGAGGTCACGCCCGCGGTGGAAAAGCTGATCGGGCTACCGTTCGAGCACTTCATCACCTGTGTGGCGCTGCCGCAGGGTGACTTTGCCCAGTTCCTGCACGAGCAGCCGGCCAAGCGGCAGGAGATCCTCGTCAGACTGATGGGGCTGCAGGTCTATACCCGGATCGCGCAGGCGGCGAACGCGAAGGCCGAGAACGAGAAGCAGCGCGCCGAACTCCTCGCCCGGCAGCTTGAGGAGTTCACTGATGCGACCGAACCCGCCCTAGAGGCGGCACAGGACCGGGTGGTCGCGCTGGAGAAGGTCGCCGAGCGGATTCGTGCGCTGCTGCCCGAACTCGCGAAGCACGGCGCGGCGGTGGCCGAGGCACAACAGGCGTGTGCGGCGCTGACCGAGGAGCGGGACCAGCTGAGGGCGGTTGCCGTGCCGGCCGGGTTCGAGGAACTCGGGGAGAGGGAACGCGAGATCAGGGCCGCGTGCGAGACGGCCGACGAGGAGCTCGCTGCGGCCGAGACGGCCGACACGACCGCCCGTGAGCAGCTTGCGGCGGCACCGCCCCGGGCCTCACTCGAACAAGCCCGCCGCGATCATGCCGAGCTCGATAAGACGGAAGAGAGGCTGCTCACAGCGCGGGCGCTGCAGCAGTGGCGCGCCGCGGCGCTCCGCGATGTCACCGCCGTCAGGGAGGAAGCCGAAAGGTCCGCCCAGCAGGCACGACAGGCGCGGGAGGTCACTGTGCGATCGCATCTCGCCGCAGCGTTGCGGCCGCACCTGCGAGTCGGCGCATCGTGCCCGGTGTGCGAGCAGCGGGTCACGACGATGCCCGGCCCGCTGACCGCGCCCGATCTCGATGCGGCCGAACGGACACGAATCCGGGCCGACAGCGAGGTGGAGCGGTCGCGTGGCGAGTGGACGAAGGCGTCCCGGGCCGAGCAGGAGGCCACCAGCGAACTGAACATGCTCATCGGTCGGGTCGCCGCCTTGCGCGCCGACCTCGCCGACGCCCCCGCCTCGGAGCAGGTGGCCGCTGCGCTCGCCCGCCGGGAGCGGCTGGAAAGGACCGCCGATGAGGCGGACGCACAGCTTCGGCGTGCGCGGACCGCCAGGGCGAGCGCCGAGAAGACCGCGGCGGGTGTTCGCCAGGAAGCACAGGCGGTGTGGTCGGTGCTCGAGCAGGTTCGCGACCCACTCGTCACGCTCGGGGCTCCGGTGCTGGACCGTGATGACCTGACCGCGGCGTGGACGACCCTCGTCTCCTGGGCGGCCGACGCCGCCGCCACCCGCACCGCGGCGCTGTCCGGCGCGCACGAGAGGCTGGCGAGGGTCCGTGGCCGGCTCACCACTGCCGAGGACCGGCTCGCCGACATGCTCGCCGCCCCCGGTGTGGAGTTCGATACGGAACGGCCGTTCACCGAGACGGCCGAGCCGGCGGTCGCGGCAGCGCTGAGGGGAGCTCGTCAGGAGGCACGACGCCTCGTCGAGCGACGGGAGCAGGCCGCGAAGCTCGACGCGGGGCGGCGACACGCGGAGCAGGCGCACCAGGTGGCAAAGACGCTCGGCCACCTGATGCGCGCAGACGGGTTTCCTCGCTGGCTTGTCACGACGACTCTCGACACACTCGTCGCGAATGCCTCCGAGAGGCTTGCCGAGCTGTCCGATGGGCAGTTCGAGCTGGTCCACGACGACGGGAACTTTCTCGTCATCGACCACACCGACGCGGACGGCCGTCGGTCGGCCAAGACGCTGTCCGGCGGTGAGACGTTCCAGGCCAGCCTCGCCCTCGCCCTGGCGCTTTCGGAGCAGCTGCCGGCCATGGCCGCAGCCGGCGCCGCCCGGCTGGAGTCCATCTTCCTCGACGAGGGATTCGGCACGCTGGACGAGATGACACTGGAGACGGTCGCCGCCACGCTGGAAGAACTCGCGATCCGCAGGGGCCAAATGGTCGGCATCGTCACGCACATCAGCGCCCTGGCCGAACGGGTGCCGACCCGCTTCGCCGTTCACCGCGGCCGGGGGACCGCCTCGGTACAGCGGGAAACACCGCGACCGGCCCCGTGGGCTCCGGCCGGGTCGGGTCCTCCCGTGTGAACCAGCGCTCGACCAGCTGCTCGGCATCACCCAGCCACCGGGCCGGCCGCTCCGGAGCGGCCGCGTCGCCTTCCGTGCCGTCCTGCGCGCCGGTGTCCGAGACGGTCTCCGAGCCGTCCTCCCCGGCGAACAGCCCTGCCGGCTCCGGCTTCGCCGCCGGCAGCCGCTCCCACTCGCTCACGACCATCGACCGTGCGCGCTCGGCCGTACGCGCATGGGCCGGGTCGTCGAAGAGCCGCTCCAGCACCACGTGCACCACGGCGCCCCGGGCCGCCGCCTCGTTCGGCGGCTCCGGCAGCCTGCCGACCACCCGCAGCCGGGAGCGCAGCGGGCAGGTCATGAAATCGTCCGCGTGCGACGGCGACAGCGACGACGGCATCTCCGGAGCGGGCCGAGGTGCCGCAGGCGGAGCCGCGTCCGATGCGGCGGGGGTCTCGGACGGGGACATACTCCGACCCTGCGCCGGGCCTTGCGGATCGCTGCCGTCCCGCCGCCCCCACCGACGCGGGGACGGATCGTCGGTGCCGGGTGGGATCCTGAAGAAGTGGACCGAGGGTTGCCGCAGCGGTGCTCTGCGGCCCCGCGAGATCTCGAAGATCCATCGCAGAAGGGGATCGGATCGATGCAGGGTGACCGTATGGAGACAGTGGTGGACGCCGGCGACACGACACGGACGTACGAGGCGGTGGCCGGGCGGGCCGGCCGTCGGGTGGAGACGGCGGTGCGCAGGGGATGGTGGAGATGAGCGAGATCACCCGCAACGGCTCGGTGGTGCGCACGGCGCGTTTCATGGCCAACCGGGTGCCGGCCTTGATCGAACACCCGGTACCGAGGACCGACGAGGCGGGGGCACGGAGCTTCCCCGCCGGGAACGCCTCCGGACGTAGCCGCCGAAGTACCCACCCCCGCCCCCACCAGTGCAGAGCTGCCCGCGCGCCCACGCTCCTCGTCCTCGGCGCTGCACACCGCGCCCCTTTTGCGATCAAAGGGTAGTTTTCGGCTGGCCTGTCGGATAGAATCGAACAAGCATCCGATAGCCGTTCATGGAGGCGCACAGAGATCACCCAGGGTGGCGACCATGAAAGAACAGGACCGCGAGCAGGCGCTCGAGATCGCCCTCGCCCAGATCGAGAAGCGGTTCGGCCAGGGCTCGGTCATGCGCCTCGGCGACGACCCCTGGGCCCCCCTCGAGGTCATCCCGACCGGCTCCCTCGCCCTCGACCTGGCCCTCGGCGTGGGCGGCCTGCCGCGCGGGCGGGTCGTGGAGATCTACGGCCCGGAGATGAGCGGGAAAACCACCATCGCCCTGCACGCCATAGCCAACGTGCAGCGGGCCGGCGGGACCGCGGTGTTCATCGACGCCGAGTACGGCCTCGACATCGAATACGCGAAAAGACTCGGCGTCGAGACGGACAACCTCCTCGTCTGCCAGCCCGACACCGGCGAGCAGGCGCTGCAGATCGCCGACACGCTGATCCGCTCCGGCGCCGTCGACCTCATCGTCATCGACTCCGTCGCCGCGCTGGTGCCGAGGGCGGAGATCGAGGGCGAGATGGGCGACTCCCACGTGGGCCTGCAAGCCCGGCTGATGAGCCAGGCGCTGCGCAAGACCGCCGGCGCACTCGGCCAGTCGAGGACCACGATGCTCTTCCTCAACCAGCTGCGCGAGAAGATCGGCGTGATGTTCGGCTCCCCGGAGACCACGACCGGGGGCCGGGCGCTGAAGTTCTACGCCTCGGTGCGCCTCGACATCCGCCGCATCGAGACCCTCAAGAACGGCACCGAGGCGGTTGGCAGCCGCACCCGCGTCAAGGTCGCCAAGAACAAGATCGCGCCGCCCTTCAAACAGGCCGAGTTCGACATCCTCTACGGCCGGGGCATCAGCCACGAGGGCGAGCTGATCGACCTGGGCATCGAGCACGGCTTCGTCCGCAAGTCCGGCGCCTGGTACACCTACGAGGGCAACCAGCTCGGCCAGGGCAAGGAGAACACCCGCACCTTCCTGCGGGACCACCCCGACCTCGCCGACGAGATCGAGAAGAAGCTCCTGGAAAGGCTCGGTAGCGGGGTGCGGCCCCAGGTCCCGGCGGCGGAGCCCGGCGCCGTCTCCGCCGTCCCCTGACCCGACGCCCCCGCCGGTACGCCGCACCCTCAGCGACACGTTCGGACACCAGCCCCGTTACCTTCTTCGTGGCCCTGAAACGGGGCTCCTCCAGACCACCGGCACGGCGGCCACCGTCCTGGAAATAGACCTCCTTGAGCGCTTCGGCGGCGATCTCCTTGAGCTGCTGGTCGCCGGCGCCGGCCTGCTGGGCGTCGAAGAGACGGGCGGCAGCGCCAGGGTCAGGTGCCGGACGCGGTCCTGGTCCGTCGACCCGACCGGCGCGGTGTAGCCGAGGCGGGCACGGATGTCGAGGACGATGCCACCGCCCGCCGCCGCCCTCGCCCGGGCCCTCGCCGGACCCGCGGCTGCCACCGCCTCTTGACCTCACGCTCCAGACACGCGGCAAGCCCCGCACGCGGCTTCTTGATCTGGCCCTGCACATACCGCTCGACGGTGCGCGGAGAGACCCGCAGCATCCGGGCCACCGCCCCGGTACCGCCCACCTGCTTGACCAGGTACCTCATCTGCGCTCCCGCACTCCTGGGCACCGGGCGGGTGAACGCCTTCTGCACCGCGGCCTCCAGACCGTCCCCGGACACACCCTCACCTACTACTCCTCACGGAGGCGGGCATCGGCCTGACGCCGATGCCCGCCTCCGGCTTTCCGCCGGTTCAGCTGTAAGGGATCACCAGCACGGACTTGTCCGTGCCCGTCTGGAGCTTCGAGGTGCCGTTGCCGATAGCGCTCCACACCTCGAGGCGTACGGTGCCGCCGTCCAGATCGCCCGGTGCGCCCGTGGACGCCTTGAGACCACGGGCCTGCGTGTACTCCTCCCATCCGGTGATCGGGTCGGTCGCGAAGTAGTTGTACGTCTCGGTCCGGTCGAAGGTGCCGTCGCCGGTGAAGTCGTAACTGATCCGCGCCTGTTGGCCGAGGCCGACCGTGGTGCCGGCGTCCACCTGGAGCCGGAAGGCGGTCCCGGCACCTGGGGTGAGCGTGCCGTTGACGCCGCGGACCTCGTAGATAAGGGGCTGGTGCGGGGTGCCGTCGTGGTTGGCGCCGCCGCCGGAGTCGATGGTGTCGCTGCCCGCCGTACCGCCGGTCGCCGTGGTCAGGACGCCACCGCTGCGCAGCTGGAAGGTGTTGCCGGTCGGCGGGTCCGGGTCGGGGCCGGGGTCGGGATCCTCCGAGCCGGTTTTGGTGGTGCTCGCGGTGGAACGGGCGGGCACGGAGAGGGTCTTGCCGTCGGAGAAGGTGACGGTGCGGGCCGTCGGTCCGTGGTTGTGGGCCGCGTAGGTCCGGGTCGTTCCCTTGGTGAAGACGGCGGAGGTGGGGATGTCACCAGTCACGGTGGCGTCCGGGGCGCCGAGGGCGTCGAGAGTGTTGATCCAGTGGTAGGTGTGCGCCTTCGACTCCCCCTGCTCCGGGGTGTAGCCGGCGTGGTCCGCGTCCCATTTCGCCTTGGCCGCGGCCGGGTCGGCGAAGGACTGGAACTCCCAGAGGATGTCGCGCCATTCGACGGCCGGGCCGCCGTTCTCCCGCTCCATCTCCGCGATGTTGCGCCGGATCGCGGCCTTCTCACCGCCGAGGTGGAGCGAGCCGCCGGTCACGGGCAGGACGTTGATGCCGTGGATCTCCTCGGGGTTGGCGGTCCACCAGGTGGCGTAAGCGGCGCCACTGCCCCACACCATGCCGGCTGTGTCGTGCCCGAAGGAGGAGGGGAAGACCTGCTCGTCGGCATCGAACCAGTACTGGGCGATCGACTCCGACTCGGTGGTCAGCAGAAAGGTGCCGAGGTCACGCAGCGAGGTGTCACCGGTGGCGGAGCCCCACAGGACGAGGGCTGCGCTGAGGTTGGTGGACTCGGAGGAGGACTCTTGGTTGTTGCCGGCGGCGAAACCCTGATGGCCGGAGGCCCAGCTGTGGCCCGCGTAGACGTCGAAGCCGCGCAGGAAGGGGAAGACGGTGTCGGTACGGCTGGGGTTGGCGGCGTCCCGTACGAGGGTCTTGACCATGCCGCCCCAGCCGGAGTCGGCGGCCCATCCCTGGTCGTACTGGGCGACGATCGCCGCCGCGTAGACGTAGTAGCTGTAGTGGAAGTGGTGGTCGTTGAGTTCGGTGTCGCTGCCGTAGGAGGCGGGGTAGCCAGTGAGCGTCTTCCAGTCCTTGTCGTAGCTGAACTCGTTCGCGCCTCCCGCCGTGAGCCAGTCCTGGAGCTTGCTCTTGATCAGGCCGAGAAGCCTGTCGCGGACGCCGGTCTCGCCGATCTGGTCGGCCATCGGGACGAGCTGGGCGAGGCGGCCGAGGGCCTTGCCGGTCCAGTAGGTGTCGGTGGCGCCGGAGAAGGGGTCGGCGGCGTTCACGACCTCGTTCAGGTAACCGCGCAGTCTGGCGGTGTCCACGCCGTTCGACTTGGGCAGCGCGGGCAGCACCGCCGCTGCCTTCTGGCTTGTGGTGAAGGAGGCCGACTCGCGGACCTTCATGGTGCCGCGTGGTGAGACGTAGGTGTAGGAGGTAAGGGGGTCCGTGGTGTTCAGCCACTGGTGGCGGTAGAGGGCCTGGAGCGTGCCGCGCTCGGTGCCTTCCTTCGCCTCGGTGGTGAGCGTGTAGGTGGCCCTGACGGTGCCACCGGTGTAGCTCCAGGTGACCTCGGAGCCGGTGACGAAGCTGTAGGCGTATTTCTTGAAGGTCGCCAGCGCGCCGGTGGACGGCAGCACGGCCACGGAGAAGTAGTCCTTGGTGCCGAGACCCGCGGTGACGGTGGAGCCGGTGATGTTCCAGTCGCTGCCGGTCGGCGCGAAGAGTGCGTAGTGATGCCCGGCGACGGTGATGCCGAGGACGTTGCCCTGGTCGGCGAAGATGGTGGGCGCGCCGGCTGTGGTGATCTGGGCGTTGCCGCCGGAGCCCTTGGCGTATACGAACGGGGAGCCGTGGCCGATGGTGGTGCGCAGGGTGCGGGCGCCGTCGGACCATTGGGGGGTGACCGTCCAGTCGGACCAGTCGTCGGCCTTGGTGTCGGGTGAGTTGAGGCCGGTCAGTCCGATGGTGAGGTCGCGCTTGTGGGCGTACTCGTACTGGCGGCCGTTACCGACGATCGCGGGGGTCGTCGAGTAGCCGACGTCGAGCCCGCCGGCCGTGGCCTGGTAGGTGAGGGGGTGTCCGTACATGGGGGTCGAGTACGGGTTGTCGCCGTAGCGCTGGAAGGCGAGGGAGGACCACCAGTCGTTGGTGGGTACGGGCCGGTTCCGGGCGGCGGCGGTCAGCTTGGGCGTGACCGGCGTTCCTGTGTTGGTGGTGGGGCCCGACGTACCGGGGGGCCGGGTGTCAGAGTAGCTGCCGGAGCCTACGGGGACGGGGGCGGCGGCCGCCGGTACGGCGGCCGGGCCCAGGCCGACGATGGCGAGGGCTGAGGCCAGCAGCAGCACTGCTGCTGGCCTGATGCGGGGGGATGGCATGCGGCACCTCAAGTCATCACAGGAGGGGGTCTGAGAGCGCTCTCAGATGGCCGGAACGTAAAGCCCCTGTAATGCACGTGTCAATAGATTGAACACAGTGGGCAGTTGACACCGAGCCCAAATCCGTTATGTCTTCGCGTCTTGACGATGTGAGCGCGCGGGGCTCCCTCCGAGCAGACGTTTCCACCTCCGGCTATCGAACGAGTCTCGTACGCGTTCACCTGACCGGGTAATCACCTCATGTCAGGGCGGCCTTCGCCTGATCCTGTGTTCCGGATCAAGAACACACGGACCAGCACGCAGGCCGTGGACATGGGTGTGCAGCAACGAGACGCCGAACGGGACGTGCTCGCCTGGGCGTCACACTTCCGGGACATCTTCTACGCCTGCCTGACCGCGCGGGGTGATGCGCTCTTCGAGCTCACGGACGCTTTGTTGTGCGCGGACGAACCGGTGACCTCGCCGGTCGATCTGACGTTGGTGGCTGAGCACCGTCGCGGGCATGGGGCCACGTACGACGCGCTGAACTGCGGAGATGTGGACGCGGGAAGGCTGTGCCGCCTGCCGGCCGCTCTTCCGCAGCCGCAGGCCGCCGACGGGCGCCTCGTCCTGACCGCGGACGTGACCCACGGGCTCCGCCCGGATGCCCTCGAAGATCACGATCGGCGCCACGATGGCCAGCAGATGGACGAACAATTCGCGGTCGGGGATGTCCCTGAGTCCCGGGTGGTGATTGACATCGCTGCTCGGGAACCGCATACCGATGACGATCACCGGGACGACGATCGCCAAGTAGAGCAGACCCGGGCGGCGCGTACGCGTCGGTTCCCTGCGCGTGGCCACAGTTCGTGGGGGTGAGGTCGATGCCGGACAGTGCCCGGCCCCGGATCACGCGGGTGCCGCCCATGTTGTCTTCGAGGTGTCGGGCCAGGACGTGCAGCCGTGCGTGGACCTGAGGCTGGGTCACATGGCTGGGGGGTGGGAGGTCGACCGGTGGCGGCATGGTGGAGAACAGATCGACGAAGTGGTCACGCACCGCTTCCGCGCCGGCGAGGACGGGGACGAGCAGGTCGGCGGGCGCGTGGGGATGGTTTCCGGTGACGGGGTCGCGTTGCTCGTAGAGGGTGACGGCCATCGTCAGGCGCCATGGGGTTGGCAAGCCTTGGGCGAGGGGCCCGGCGGGGGCGGTGTCGAGTTCTCGGAGTACGTCGCACCACCGGGCCGGGTCCTGGATGTGGGCCCGGACGAAGGCGTGGGTCCGCGCCGCGCTGACGGGGGTGATCTCCACTCGGGCGGTGTCGCGTGCGTGGGTGCCCAGCGCGTCGTACGCGGCGCTGCGGGAAGTCAGGATCATGCCCGGGCGGGGGCGTCCGTGTCGGTAGGCGTCCAGTTCCTGCATCGCTCGGCGGGCCCGTGGAGCATCTCCGCCTCCGGCGTCCATCTCGTCGAGGCCCAGGACGGGCAGGACCAGCCCGTCTTCGACCAGGGCGGTGGCCGCGGCGCGGGAGAGCTGGAAGGTCTCCCCCAGGTGCCGCCGCATCCACGCCCTTACCGCGCCGCCGATGTCGCGTGTGGTGATGACGGTGGGCATTCGGGTCCAGGAGGCGAGTGACGTACGTATCGGTACCGGGTCCCGCGGCCACGGTTCTCGGCGAGCGCGAGAAGTAGTTCGATGGCCAGGACCGTCTTGCCTCGCCGGCCGCCCCGGTGTTCACCAGTCGGCCGGGCCGCAGCCGGCGGTAGTAGTCGATCACCCCGCTCAGGCTCCCGTGGGGGTCGGCGTCGGCGGCGTTGTGGGCGGGCGCGGGCCGCAGCGTGAACCGCACGTCGATCGGGGTGCCGACGTCTCCGAGGAGGCGGGTGCGCTCCCTGACCGCGAACTACCAGAGTGATACAGCCGGCACAGCGGCGCGGGTCTCGTCGACGGTGTGGAAGCACGGCGACACGGGTGATCGCACCGGCTCGGTAGAACCCCCGTACCTGGGCAGACGCCTCTTGATTTTCGTTGTCGTCCTCGGAGAGGAAGCATCACCATGGCCGTACCCGCACGTGCTTCGCGTTCCGTGCGCCGCTCCCGCCGGTTCGAACTCCGGACGACGGCCCTGTATTTCGTCCTTCTCGCCGTCATCCTGATATTGGTGGGCACGGTCGTCCGTACCGCGACGTCCGCCGCCGAACGCCATCCTGCCTGGGCCGTCGCGCTCGTCCTCGTGGGCGCCAGCGGTGTCGTGGCCGGCTGCCGTAGAAGGCGCCGGATATCGGCAGCGAGGCTCGCGCGCCACGCCGCGGAAGCCCTGGACGAGGCCACGGAGACGGCGGTCGAAGCCCTCGACACCGCTCCACCGACTCCTGCCGCCGGCCCCGTAGCAGCACGGACCGATCCCTGCGGCGGTCGCCTCGACGTGGAACGGACCGTCCCCCTCCTTGAGCCCGTGAACGAGGTGTCCGCGCACACCGGGGAGAGCGGCTCCGAGGCGCTGGACCCCGCCGAGTTCGAGCAGGTGATAGCCGAGCTGTGTCGACGCGACGGCTGCCTCGACGTGGACGTCGTGGGCGGGGCCGGCGACCTGGGCGCCGACGTCGTGGCGAGGACGCCGGACGGGCGCCTGGTCGTCATCCAGTGCAAGCGGTACCGCGACTCCAACCGAGTCGGTTCCCAGGACATGCAGCGGTTCGGCGGCACGTGTTTCACCGTTCACGAGGCCGATGTCGCCGTCGTGGTCACCACCAGCGACTTCACCGCGCCCGCCATCGAGTACGCCGAGCAGTGCGGCATCGTGTGCATGGACGGTCAAGAACTCCTGCGCTGGCAGGACGGTGTGGGGCCGCGGCCGTGGGAGCCGGAGTTCGTGGCCGACTGAGGCGGGTGAGGACGGGCGGCCGGTGTCAGTAGTCCAGCAGGGTTTAACGCGGGGGCCGGCGGTAGACGCCGCGGTAGAGGGCGGCGAAGCAACCCGGATGGAAGAAACCTCACCTGGCCGCGATTTCCGTGATCGTGGCCCCGTCGTCGTGGGGTCGGCGGCCAGCGGGTCCCCGTGCGCGTGGGAGAGCCGGGCCCGGCGGGCGAGCGGCGGGATGTCCACGTGCTGGCGGAGGCGTACTGCAGCGCGCGGACGGATGACGTGTGCCCCGGGCGCGATTCGGCGACGGTGACGGGCCGCTCGGGGGGGCGTCGATGTAGGCCGGGGCACTGCGCAGCATGGCCGGGTGCGCGTCCAGGCGGTCGGGGCCGGTGGGGCTCGTCGGCCTGGTGTTGGGGGACGAGGTCAGCACGCTCGCGGCCAACTGCCGGGCGGCTGTGGACACGACCGGCGGCGCTTGGCCGCTGCCCAGAACTGGCCACCGCGGCAACTGGCCACCGCGGCGACTTGACCAGCTCGTTCGCCGAGATACTCACCATGTTCAGCGGTACCCGCCTACCCGACTGGATCAGTCAGGCCGCTGACGCGAACCTGCCTGGCATCGGCACCTTCGCCATCGGCCCGCGCAGCGACCTCGACGCCGGGACCGCCGGACTGACCACCGACTGGGACTCCGGGCCAGGAGGAGACACAGTCAACCGGATCAAGATGCTCAAACGGCAGATGTTCGGCCGAGCCGGACTGCCTTTACTTCGAAAGCGTGCCCTATTGAATAGCGTGCCCTATTGAGCTGACGCTCCGTAACCGGCGTATGGAACTTGGACCGGACCCCCACAGGCCTTGCAACAGACAGCGGGGGGACGAGTGGGATGGTGTCGATAATGATCGCGGTACCGGAGACGAGGCCGAAGTTCCCACCCGGGCCGCGCAGGGCCGGGGAGGACGCGAAGCGGGGGAACGAGTCGCAGAGGGCAGGAGCGAGGACGCCGACGGCAAGTTGGACGATCCCGGCCTTCATGCGGCCGTAGCGAGAACAAAGGGGCGAAGAGCATGACGACATGGGGACTGGTCATCGAGACGACCGTGGGTGTCGGAGAACGCAAGCACACCGAGGCATACGTGGTGGCTCACGTCACCGGATCGCGCGAGGAGGCACTCGCGGAGCTGGAACGGCGGGCGCGGAGCCACTCACCCGCGCACCCCAGAAGCCCCAAGCGCCGTCGGCTCCTGCGGCAGGACGACGGGTTCCTGCTCGTCATAGACGGGGCGTGGCAGTCGTTCGTCACCCGGTTCACGGTGGCGGAGCTGCTCGAGGACTCTGATGCGCCCGCCGCCCCGGAGCCTGTGGTGGAGGCGTCGGGTGCGCCCGCCGCTGCAGTGGCTGAGCCTGTGGAGCAGCAGGTCGAGCGGTACGCAGACGGGGTGCCGGTCAAACCGGCCTGGCTGGGGCGCAATGACCTGCCGTGAGCATGTCCGCCGAAGTTGCCCGACCTCAGCGTTTTCGGAGAGCGAAGGTTACCGTGACTCGTACCAACGGGGCGGGCAGGCGCTGAGCGGCGCGGCGGCCTTCCGCCGACACCTCCGGTTCAGCTGGATCCGCCCTTGCTACCCCGGCCCGCCCCCCGCCTTCGATGCCCGGAGTGGACCCGGTCGGCATGCCGCCGTATCCCCGGCACCTCACCACTGCCGGGAAGCAGAGGTGCAGCGCTTGTGTGGCAGCTCACTGATACAGGGCTGGACTGACTCGCACCGCAGAATTAGCTTTCTTGAGAGCATGCGTCCCTTATGGCCCTTTCCGCAGCGCGGCGGACCGGGGCTGAAGCAGGACGTTCACCAGTGACCTTTCGGGCAGCTGCCCGGACCAGACTTCAGGGCGCAGAGGAGTATGCGACGTACTTCGCGCCGGCACTACCAGTGGGCGACCGGCCCCCGGAAGGTGGACAAGTGAGTAAAGACGCCGTGTGGGTCAGAGGCGTGACGGGCATCCAACTGCATCACGTGACCGATCTCCAGGACGCTCGTCGGTTCCTGGGCAACGCTGTCATGGCGCTGAGCGCAGCCCATGTGAGAACGGGCGACGCCAGGTTCTCCGGTCTCGCCGACCAGCTCAAAGCAATGGTCTCCCAAACGCACGACCTGGAGGGCGAGGCACGGGAGAGCATGCACCGGCTGCACTCCACGGATCCCGAGCGGTTCGTGCGCTGCCGGGAGGGCGAAGAGCCCTGGCCGGACGAGCTCCAGGCGGGCTTCGTCCCGCGCCACACCTGCCAGGACAAGTGCCTCTACCACGACCATGAGGTGCTGGACGGCATCCTGCAGTGCACCTGCGGCCGGCCCCCGTGCCGCGCCTGCGCGATCACGGGGGCGCCCTGACGCGGAGAACACGGAGAGCGGAGCGTGCCCTCTCGGGCCACCTGTGCACGGGAGGGCACGCTCCGCCGACTCCTCCCGTGTGCGTCAGACGGTGTACGAGCGAGCCCCGGTCCCGGCGAGCCTTCCGCCCTCCACGATGAGGTACTCCTGACGGATCGGGCGGTTGTCGAACCAGCACTCCAAGATTTCCCGGACGCCTGCCGCGTACCTGGCCTGCGCGGAGAGCGTCGAACCGGACACGTGCGGTGTCATGCCCTCGTGCGGCATGCTGCGCCACGGGTGGTCCTCTTCCGGCGGCTCGGGGTACCAGACGTCACCGGCGTAACCCGCCAGATGGCCTCGTTCCAGAGCGCGTACCACGGCGTCCCTGTCGACGATCAGCGCGCGGGCTGTGTTGACGATGTACGACCCTCGCTTCATGGTCGCCAGCATCTCGTCGTCGAAGAGGTTCATCGTCTGCGCATGCAGCGGCGCGTGGATGGAGAGCACGTCGACGGCGGCCGCCAGGGAGCGGGCATCCGCATGCCAGGTCAGCCCCAGCTCCCGCTCGAGGCTTGGTGGCAACCTGTGCACGTCGTTGTAGTGCAGCTTCACATCGAACGGCTTCAGCCGGCGGAGCACTGCCATGCCGATCCGTCCGGCACCGAAAACGCCGACGTCCATGCCCTCCAGGTCGTAGTTCCGCGAGACGCTGTCGGCCACGTTCCACCCTCGGCGGGTGGTGACCCACTCGTGGGCGGGCAGGTAATTGTGGACGAGAGCGAGGATCTGCATGACCGCGTGCTCCGACACGCTGATGCTGTTGCTGTAGGTGACCTCCGTAACGGTGACGTCGTGCTCGATGGCGCTCGGCAGATCCACGTGGTCCGAACCGATCCCGGCTGTGATCGACAGCTTCAAGTGCGGTGCGCGCCGGATCCGGTCAGGGGTGAGATAGGCGGGCCAGAACGGCTGCGAGATCACCACCTCGGCGTCGGGGAGTTCCCGTTCCAGCACGGAGTCGGGCCCCTCCTTGTCGGAGGTGACGACCAATGTGTGGCCCCGTTCCTCCAGGAACGGACGCAGACCGAGTTCGCCGGAGACGCAGCCGACCAGCTCACCCGGCCTGAAGTCGATGCTCTGGGGGGTGGGCGCCGTCTGCCCTCCGGGATAGCCGCTGATGACGGGGATCTCCTCTCGGGCATACCTGGGCGGGTAGCCGTCAACGGGATCCGGATAAAGCACCGTGAGAATCTTTGCCATGGCCGTACTCCTACGAAGGCCGGCGCACAGGCGTGGTCCGGTAACCGCGCATTCGCTCCGGCCGGCCTTGCTGTCCAGTGCCGAGTGACCGGGTCGCCGCACAACAAACGGGCCCAAACACGCTGATCACCGCGCCCGCAAAGCCCCGACCGAGCAGCCTGCGGTGCGGGGGTCACATCCTTGCCACCCGGTGGGGCCCACCGGGTCATACCCCGCCCATTCGGCACGGCGGCGCAGGGCGGCCCCAGGGGCATCTCCCACTCGTCTTGACACGCCGTCGTCACTGGCGTTGCCTGGAATAAGAGGCGGTGCTACTCCGGTTTCATTGGCTCGACCAGAACCGCGCCACGGCCCAAGGCCGGAAGCGCGGCGGGGCGGAGACGACTCATGGCGACGTATGAGTATTCCTGCAATCGCTGCGGACCGTTCGACGTCAAGTTGCCGATCGGCACAGCGCCGACCGCGCACGCCTGCCCGCAGTGCTCGAATACGGCTCGGCGTGTGTACTCGTCCCCCGCGACCGCGTTCACCTCGCCTGCCGTCGCGGGCCTGCGCGAGCAGGAGGAAAAGTCTCGGGAAAATCCCGCGGTGGTCACGCGGGTGCCTCCCAACCAGGCTGCGCCGAGGCCGGCCCATCCGGCCCTCGCGCGGCTCCCCCGGCCCTGAGGGGAAGTCGCGGACCGGCGGAATCAGTCCAACGCCCCCTCGGAGAAGGGGCGTGGGGCGGTTTCGATCCCTGCCGCCTCGCCAGAGGCACGGGTTGCGCACAACAGCATCTCGGTCACATGACCGCCCGGCGGGCCCATCGCTCGCGGAGCGAAATCTCGGGAGGTGTCCCCCTTGGCCAATGTCGGACTTCTCTTCGTAGGCGCGGTGCTCTTCCTGAACGGGTTGATGCTGCTGGGAAAGGTCGACAGCCGGGCAGCCGCCATATTCAATCTGTTCGTGGGCGGGCTTCAGGTCCTCACACCCACATATCTCATCATCGCCGCGAATCAGGACCCCAACCAAATCGTACTCGCATCGGGCATCTTCCTCTTCGGTTTCACATACCTGTATGTAGGAATCGGACTGCTCATGGGGCTCGACACGACAGGCGTGGGCTATTACTCACTGTTCGTGGCCATCGTGGCCCTGGGTTATTCCTTCGTCAACTTCCGGTTGTTCGACGATCAGCCGTTCGGCGTGATATGGCTCTACTGGGCGTTCCTCTGGTTCCTTTTCTTCCTGCTACTGGGACTGAAATTGGAGACCTTGACGCCTTATGTCGGCTGGGTGACCGCGATCGAAGGCTGGGTAACCGGCGTCATACCGGCATTCCTGCTGCTGTCCGGTTACTGGGTCACCGAGAACTTCTTTGAAATGGCGATCGCGCTGGGCGCGTTCGGCGTCCTGACCTTCGCCGCGCTGTGGATCGTACTTCGCCGGAGGCGGCCCGGCAGGCCCGCGGAGGAGTACGGCGCCCCGGCCTACCCGGCCGGCAGCCCCGGCTAGCGGCCTGCCGATGATCGCCGCCGACTCGCCGATGGGAACGCCGGGAGGTGGTTGAAACGCAAGAAGTGGAGACGTCAGAAGCGGCGTGAGGGGTGTTCAGAGCACCCCGGGCCACACGCCGCACCCGCTCACCCCCACAGAACAGATCACGGAGTTCACATGCCTGACGTAATCTTCAGCGTCGACCAATCCCGGTCGATGCACGACCAGGACGTACCAGGACACAACAGGTGGCACCCGGATGTTCCGGTCGCCGCGATGGTCCGCCCGGGGGACGAGTTCCGCGTCGAATGCCGCGAATGGACCGATGCGCAGATCGGCAACAACGACTCCGCCAACGACGTCCGCGACGTCGACCTGAAGCGCTGCCACATGCTCAGCGGGCCGATAGGCGTCGAAGGCGCGGAGCCGGGCGACCTGCTCGTCGTGGACATCCTGGATCTCGGGCCGGTACCGCAGCAGGTCGGAGACGCACCGGGTGAAGCCTGGGGATACACCGGCGTCTTCGCCAAGGCCAATGGTGGAGGCTTCCTGACGGACTACTTCCCCGATGCCTACAAGGCGATATGGGACTTCCATGGGCAGGTGGCGACCTCCAGGCACCTTCCCGGTGTCCGCTTCACCGGCATCACCCACCCGGGTCTCTTCGGCACCGCGCCGTCCGAAGATCTGCTGCAGCGGTGGAACAGGCGCGAGCAGGCCCTGATCGACACCGACCCCGACCGGATCCCGCCACTGGGACTCACGCCCGACCCCGATCAGGCCCTCGCCGGCCAGGCGACCGGATCGGATGCCGAACGTGTCGCCCAGGAAGGGGCCCGCACCGTTCCCGCACGGGAGAACGGCGGCAACCACGACATCAAGAACTTCACTCGTGGATCCCGCGTCTTCTACCCGGTCCATGTTGCGGACGCCAAGCTGTCAGGCGGTGATCTTCACTTCAGCCAGGGAGACGGTGAGATCACCTTCTGCGGCGCCATCGAGATGGGCGGCTACATCGACTTCCACGTCGATCTGATCAAGGGTGGCATGGAGAAGTACGGTGTCACCACCAACCCCCTCTTCATGCCGGGCAACGTCGAGCCGCGGTACTCGGAGTTCATCTCCTTCATCGGGATCTCCGTGGACCACGACACCGACACCAACTACTACCTGGACGCGACGGTCGCCTATCGCCGCGCCTGCCTCAACGCCGTCGAGTACCTGAAGAGGTTCGGTTACACCGGAGAGCAGGCATACCTGCTCCTCGGCGCGGCCCCTATCGAGGGACGCATCAGCGGGATCGTCGACATCCCCAACGCCTGCTGCTCCCTCTACCTCCCGACCGGGATCTTCGACTTCGACGTCCGTCCCACTACGGAGGGACCGCAGGCCGCAGACCGCGGTCAGTGCGCGGTGACCACCTGAAGCAGACCGCCCCCTGACCGGGATCCGGCACCACCGGGCCCGGCCTCCGATCGGCACAAGCCGCCCCGCTGCCGGGCCCGGCAGCGGGGCGGTCACACGACTGCCCGGACAGGTCCTGGTAGTGCTTGGTCAGGTTGGTATCGGTTCTGGCATGTCGCGGTGACAGGTGGGGCAGGCGCCGGTCCAGACCGCGAGGAGTAACTGCAGTTCGCGTGCGGCCCGGTAGAGGATCAGGCCGACGCCGTCTCTTCTGGGGATCGAGTCAGCCGCTGGAGGGTGCCAAAGCCGTGCGCGGCGGAGGCGAGGGTGACGTGGTGGTGCCAGCCTCGCCAGGTGCGGCCCTCGGAGCGGGCCAGGGCCTGGTGCTGCTGGCCGTCATGACAGCCCAGACGGCAGGCAGGGGACAACCTCGCCGGTGGGGGTGAGCCTGCCGCCTCGGAGAGGCTACCGGCTGGGCGGCGGGGCCTGGCTGCGGGCCGGGGCTGCACGGAATGTGGTGATCGGCCGCCGGGCGTCTGCAGGACTATCCTTAACTGTAAGTGATGCCTCTTTCCTCTCAGCGGCGGTCACGCGGCGGTCGAGCTCGCCGTACCCGAACCGCGGCACCTTCGACGCCGCCGACAGTCCCTGCTCCTGAAATCTGGTCCGCCCGTCATGGGCCCGCGCGAGTAGGAGTGCTACGGCATGAAAGGCAGTAAGCCCCAGGTCGCGGCGCACACCGATCCCCAGGCTGATCGACTCACACATGCGCGGCACCGTGAACGGGCGGCGCGCAGGTTCTCCCTCTCCATGGACGACGTCGGGCGCCTTGCCCACGCCGGTCGGGCGTTCACGAGTGGTGGCACCGCGAGCGGTGCGGGGGTGCGGCGCGTCACGCGCCGCGTGGCGGCCAGGAGGACATCATGAGGCCAATTTTGGCAGGGCCCTGCGGCTGACGGTGTTCATCGAGGAATGCGATACCTGGCATCACAGGCCGCTGTACACGGAGATCGTGCACCGGGCTCACGAGGCGGGGCTGGCGGGGGCGTCGGTCTTCCGTGGGGTGGAGGGCTTCGGGGCGTCCACGGTGATCCATGCCTTCCGGCTGCTGTCGGGCAAGCAGGATCTCCCACTGGCGATCGTCATCGTCGACGAAGAGGAACGCATCCGGCGCTTCCTGTCCACGGTGAAAGAACTGGTCACCGATGGCCTGATGATCGTCGAAAAGGTCGAGGTGGTCCGCGTCGGCCAGGCGCGCGCGGACGCCGTTTGGACCGGCGGCGCTGTGGGAGCGGAGTGAGTCGCTCAGGCGGTATCCGGACAGTGAGGGCCAGGGGCCTATCCGAACACCGCCTTGGCCACGGCCAAGCCGATGAACACCGCTCCGAGCCCTGCGATGACCGAGGCCGCCACGTTGACGAACGCCAGGAACCTCGCGCCGGCCGCGGCCAGGCTCAGCGTTTCATAGGAGAACGTCGAGTACGTGGTCAGCGCCCCGCACAACCCGGTCCCCAAGAACAGCTGCATGTCCTTCGACGCGGCACCGGACAGCGCCGCCCCCGTCAGTGCGCCGAGGATCGCCGAGCCGGTGATGTTGGCGGCGAAGGTGCCCCACGGGAAGACCGTGTCGTGGCGCGCCTGGACCGCCCGGTCGGTCAGATACCGCAGCGGGGCCCCGATCGCGCCGCCGAGCAGCACCAGCAGCAATCTCATCGGCTCACGGCCTCCCGCCCCACGTAGTGCACCACCTGAACCTCCTCCAGGGTCACCAGCCCCTCGATGGCCAACTCGTCCAGCTGCGGCAGGAAGGCCCGGATCCGGTCCTCCTCGTCCACGATGACCACCGCGGCCGGCAGGTCGTCCGCCATCGACAGCAACCGGGTGGTGTGCACGATCGAGGACGCCCCGAAACCCTCCACCCCACGGAAGACCGACGCCCCCGCCAGCCCCGCCTCGTGAGCCCGGTGCACGATCTCCGTGTACAGCGGCCTGTGATGCCAGGTGTCGGTGTCGTCCACGAAGACCGTCATGCGCAGTGCGCGACCCGTAAGCTCCATTACTGTCTCCTCCCGGCCAGGGCGCGGCGCGCCGCCGCCACGCCGATCGTCACCGCGGCCATCGCGGCCACCACGGTCACCGCCAGGTAGGCCAGCGCGATACCGGCCCGTTCCTGTGCGACCAGACGTTCGATGTCGGCGCAGTACGTGGAGAAGGTGGTGAATCCGCCCAGCACTCCCGTGCCGAAGAACGGCCGCACCAGCGGGTGCACCGACCACACCTCGGTCACCACCACCAGAAACACCCCGATGATCAGACAGCCGACCGCGTTGACACCCAGCGTCGTCCACGGGAACGCGCTGCTGCCCGTGGGCCACAACTGCCCCGCCTCATAGCGGGCGCCCGCCCCCACCGCCCCACCGACGGCGATCACGAAAAGCACCGCCAACTCCCGCCGACGCGCTTCACCCCGCAGTCGCGCCTTCTCAGCAGCCGTAGTCCGCTCGGCCGGCCCGGCAACCGTGCTCGGCCCTCCAGCCACACTGCTCAGACCGCTGCGCCCCACACGCCTCTGCACACCGACCACCATGTACCCGCCCCCGCTCTAGGTGAGCAAGGACTGTCATCGCGTCACTGCCGCCCGTCGGGCACCATCCCCTGCGACCCCACCGATGCCGTACGACCACCCTAAACCTTGCTCCTGAGGAGCAGCGGTTGAGCAGCAGGAGTGCAGCGGTTGACGTTAAGAATGATCTTGATCGGATCGCAGGCCAGCGCCGTTGCCGGCGGGCAACCGAAATGCGCTGGACGCGTGCCGTGGCCGATTCCGAACGCGTCAGCTCCGTCGTCGGGCGGCCGGTCCTGGCCGGTGACATGCCGGGCTACCGCGTCGACGCCCTCCTGGAGGACGAGCAGAACCGGCGGACGCTGCCCGGCTTCCTGTGGCGTGACCTTCTGCTCGGCACCCGGGCCGCCCGCCGGCATCCCCGACTCCAAGGCCAGTGCAGCGTTGATGGGCCCAACATCGACACTCTTCCGTACGTCAACCGGGCCTTCCTGCCGCAGGATCCCTACCAGGCCGCTTCGACCCCCATCGACCGCCGCCTGGCCTCCCAAGGCTCTCCTTTCGTGACCGCCGCCCGCACCGGGCACATGGAGGCCGACATCGTCGGCAGTCGCGGCTGCCCCTACAACTGCACGTTTTGCGGCGCCGCCGTCACCGCCAACCCGGACGTCACCATCCGCGTACGCTCCCCTGAGAACAGCATCGGCGAACTCGACCAGCTGCACGACGAATACGGCGTGACTGCGTTCCGCTTCGTCGACGACCTGTTCCTCGGCGTCGGCCGCGTCATCGACGAACAGATGGAAGCCTTCACCCGGCACCGCATCGACGACTGCTACGTCTGGGACGCCACCGGCCGCATCAACGTCCTCCACCGGCTCTCCGACCAAGACCTTGATCGTCTCGTTAGGTAAGCACGGTTGGCGCGGGAGGAGTAGGCCTTGTCGCCGGCGACCGCGTCCAGTCGGGTGCGGGGCGGCCGACGGGACCGCGGACCCGGATCTTCCCCAGGACGGGAACGAACTGCGGGCTGTCCGCGGCCTGGCCCGCAGTCAGCACGAACGCCAGCGGGCGGCACTTCCGGTCGGCGGCCAGGTGGACCTTGCTGATCTGCCCGCCCCTCGAGCGTCCCAGGAGGGCAGCCTTCAGCCGGAGTTTGCGCCGGCGCCGAAGGCCTCGCTCCTCCCGCTCGGGGGCGTCCCCGTTGTCCTGCCCGCTTTGTTCATCGCGGCCGCCCCCTTTGACCTGGCCTTCTCCTCCTCGGCCGCGGCCTTCTCCAGGGCTGCGAGGACGTCCTCACCCAGATACATCCCGGCTGCGTCGTGGTGAGCGCGCGCGGTGGTGGAGTCGACGCTGACCAGGGACAGGTCCACCTCACCGCGCTGCGCGGCTTCCGCGATCAGACCCTCCAGCAGGGCCTCGAAGACCCCGGCGTCACGCCACTGCCGGAAGCGGTTAGAGATGGTCGACCAGGCGCCGAACTCGGTCGGCATCTCCCGCCACTGCCCGCCGGTCTTGAACCGCCAGATCACGCCCTCGAACTGCTGCCGCAGCCGCTCGGGGTACGGGCCGTACCCGCCGATCGGCAGGTACGGCTCGATGAACTCCCACTCCTGGTTCGTCAGTTGCACTCGAGTCACGCAAGACGATCTACCGGTCCGGGCCTCACCGCGATGGCGAATCCCGCAGATTGAGCACGACTCGATACGCGCCCTGGGGTCCGCGCGTGGACTGGCATGCGTGGCACGACGACTACGACCGTGCGGACTCCGCTCCCGGACGCAGGCTTCACGTCGTCCAGGAACGGATCGCGATGGCCCTGGACGCCCGACCCGCCTGGCGCTGTCCGCGTAGTGAGCGTCTGTGCCGGTCAGGGAGGGGACCTGCTCGGAGTTCTGACTGATCACCCCCGTCGTGGGGATGTCACCGCGCAATGTGGCGGTGGCCCGGCGAGAGGCCTCGGCTCTGGGCTTGGAGCGCGTCGAGGTGGTGGTGACGCTGCGCGGACGGAGCTCCACGAAGGCGTGACGCCCGCGGATCTCGCGCTGATGTGTGGGGTGTTCGGCAACATCTCCGACGAGGACATCGAGCGCACTGTCGGCTTCTGCACCCAGCTGTGTGCCACCGGCGGAACGCTCGTGTGGACCCGGCATCACAAGCAGCCGGACGTGTTCCCGAAGATCTGCGACTGGTTTGAGAAGCGCGGTTTCGTGAGGGAATGGCTGTCGGCGCCAGGCGCCGGGTTCGGTGACGGCGTGCACCGTTTCGCGAGCGAACCTGCCCCTCTCCCCGTAGGGGCTCGCATGTTCACGTTCGTCGGATACGACGTGCTGGCGCAGGTCGCCCGTGAGCGCTGAAGAGGACTCCGTACGCGAAAAATCTTGCCGAACCGCCATCCCATAAGGGAGATCGGACGTATGTCCTAGTGAACCGTGCGAGATGAAGGGAAAGATCATGTCGCTCTTCAGTCACCTGGCACCCGCCAAGAGACACTCCAAGGGCAAGAAGACCACGACCACCACGAAGGGGAGGACGTCCCACCACCGCAAACACCGTCGTCGTACCTCCAACACCGGCACGCACAAGTGACGCCGGTGCCCCTCGGCGGCCGGTGGGCATGATCTCCCGGTCGTCGGGGGACGACGTCTGGCAAGTCGCGGTTCCATGAACCTTCGCCGTCACGCCGTCCGCAGCGCCGCCCCGATCGCGGCGCTGCGGCGGTTGCTCTCTGTCGCCGAGCCGGAGGGCGAACAGATCGTCGCTGCCGCGCCGGCAGTGCCGGTGCGGCAGCTCTTCCGGCGGTTCTGGCCGTACACGCGCGGCGGGCGGAAGTGGCTGCTGCCGCTCGTGGCGTTCTGTGTCGTCGGCCCCGCCATCGACGCGGCCGAGATATGGCTGTTCAAGGTGGTGGTGGACGAGGTGCTCGTCCAGCGCGATCTCAGCCCGTTCCTGCCGATCGCCCTGGCGTACGTCGGGCTCAGCCTCGCTTCGGGCATCGTGTCGTTCGCTGACGACGTGACCTCCACCTGGGTCGGTGAGCGATTCCTGCTCGCGCTGCGGGCGGACGTCTTCCGGCACGTGCAGCGCCTCTCCCTCGGGTTCTTCGAACGGCGCCGGCTCGGTGATGTGCTGGCCCGGGTCACCGGTGACGTCGACGCGGTCGAGACGTTCCTGCTCTCGGGCGTGGCCCAGGCGCTGTGGTACGTGATGCGGCTGGGCATCTTCCTGGGCATGCTCTTCTACCTGAGCTGGGACCTGACGCTGTTCGCCCTCGTCATCGTGCCGCTGTTCTGGTGCGCGGCCCGGTACTTCTCCCGGCTGGTGAAGGCCGCCTCCCGGGAGCGCCGCCGGCGCAGTGGGTCGGTCAGCGCGGTCGCCGAGGAGGTGCTGGGCGACATCGCCCTGGTACAGGCATACAACCGCCAGGAGTGGGAGCAGGGCAGGTTCCAGCGCGAAATCCTCGGACGGTACCGCGCCACCATGGCCTCGACCAGGATCCGTGCCGTCTTCGGGCCGCTGGTCGACCTCGTCGAGCTGAGCGGGGCCCTCCTGGTGATGGGTCTGGGCACCTGGCAACTGGCCCGCGGCCGTCTCACCCTGGGCGAGCTGCTGGTCTTCCTGGCCCTGCTGAGCAAGCTCTACAGCCCGATCCGGGGTATGTCCCACCTGACCAGTACCTTCTACGCGGCCTCCGCCGCCGCGGAGCGGATCGTCGAGCTGCTCGACCAGCGACCGCAGGTGAACGAGGCCCCCTCTCCCGTCCGGCTCGGGCGCGCTCGCGGGCAGGTGGAGTTCGATGGTGTCGGCTTCACCTATCCGGGGACCGACCGGGCCGCGCTGTGCGACGTGTCGTTGCGTGTGGAGCCCGGGCAGACCTTGGCGCTGGTCGGGCCCAGTGGCGCGGGGAAGTCCACCGTCGCCAAACTCCTGCTGCGCTTTTACGACCCCGAGCACGGCGCCGTCCGGCTGGACGGCGCGGACCTGAGGACCCTGCGGTTCGCCGACGTCCGTGACAACGTGGCCGTGGTGCTCCAGGAGACGCTCGTCCTGCACGGCACCGTGCGCGAGAACATCCTCTACGGCCGTCCGGACGCCAGTGAGCGGGAGGTCGTCGCGGCGGCCCGCGCCGCGGACGCGCACGACTTCGTCACCGCTCTGCCGGAGGGCTACGACACCGTCGTGGGCCAGCGTGGCAGGCTGCTGTCCGGAGGTCAGCGCCAGCGCCTGGCGATCGCCCGGGCCATGATCCGCGACGCTCCCGTGCTCATCCTGGACGAGCCGACCACCGGCCTGGACGCCGAGTCGGGCCACCGTGTCATGGAGCCACTGCGCCGACTGATGGCCGGACGCGCCACGATCGTCATCTCCCACAACCTGCTCACTGTCCGCGACGCCACCCGGATCCTGGTGCTGGACCACGGCCGGGTCGTCGAGCAGGGAACCCACCACGACCTACTGCTGAGCGGCAAGACCTATGCCCGACTGCACCAGTTCCACGCCCCTACGGACCCCGCTGCCACGGCTTCCGTGATCAAGGCCTTCCCATGAGCCGTTCGAACCTCCCCTCGCCGCGAGTGGTCCCCCGACACCGGACCGCCCCGCCCCTGCCGCCGGGGGCGACCCCGATCGCCGGCTACGAGGTCCTGGCCCACCTGACCAGGACCGGATGGCTCGACGTGTACGACACCTGGAGCTACGAGCGGGACTGCCGTTGCCTGGTGAAGACGCTGCGTCCGGACCGTCGGCACGAACCACGGCTGCGCGAACGGCTCCTGCGTGAGGGCCGCTGGCTGCAGGCGTTCAGCCATCCGCATCTGGTCCGCGCGTACGAGACCGTCGAGATGCCCGAGCCCTTCGTCGTCCTGGAGACACTGACCGGCGAGACCGTCACCCACCTCATCGGCCGCCTGCGGCACCGGCTCGCCGCCCATGACGTGGCCTTCCTGGGCCTGCACCTGTGCTCCGCACTGCACTACCTGCACGGCCGGAACCTGCTGCACCTGGACGTGAAGCCCTCGAACGTGATCATCGACTGCCGACGCGCCAAACTCCTCGACCTCAGCGTCGCCCGCCCGCCGGGGCCCGCGCCCGCCGGCATCGGCACCCGCGGCTACCTTGCCCCCGAGCAGGCACGCGGCGTCAGCCTGTCCGCCGCCGCAGATGTGTGGGGGGTGGGCATCACCCTGTACGAGGCCGCCACCGGTGACCTCCCGTTCCCCGAGGTCACCTCCACCACGACGGGCGGAGAGGCGGCCGGTGACTCCTGCGCCCTGTCGGCGTCCGCGAGCCTCAGCGACACCTACAGCCGACAGCGCCGGTACCCGCAACTGGAGGGCAGGGCCACGCCCGTGGGAACCCGGCGCCGCCTGCCGCGTGCGCTCGCCACCGCGATCGACGCGTGCCTGGAACCGGACCCCGCCGCCCGGCCCAGGATCGGTTCCCTCGCCGCGGCGTTCGACGCGCTGCTGCCCTCCCACCGCAGGGATGTGGAACCACCGGCATCCGAGCCGACCCTCGGACAATCCCTCCGTGAGGATGCTACGTATTAGGAATATGCACCCTTTGGGGCTTTCTCTGGAGCGGATGCCCGATGACGCGCTGCTGGCGGGACTGACGACCGACGACCCCGAGTTCGCGGTGGCGTTCGTCCGCCGATTCCAGCACAAGGTCTTCGGGGTGGCCATGACGGTCACCGGTGACGTCCAGCTCGCGGAGGACGTGGCCCAGCAGACCTTCGAACAGGCCTGGCGCCACGCCCAGGTCTACGATTCGCGCCGCGGATCGGTCCGTACCTGGTTGACGGCCATCGCCCACAACTTGGCGATCGACGCCGTGCGCTCCCGCAGAGCTGTCCCCGTGGACCCCACCCGGATGGCACCGCTGCTGGAAGCGATCACCGACACCCCCGAGCGGCTGGTGGTGGCCGACGAGGAGTCGGCCGAGTTGCGGCGGGCCATCGCGGAGTTGCCGCCGGGCCAGGCCCGCGCCATCGTCATGGCCGGCGTCTACGGAATGACCGCGCAGCAAGTGGCGGACCTGGAGCAGGTACCCCTCGGCACCGCCAAGACCCGGATCAGGACGGCGCTGGCCAAGCTGCGCGAGGCCCTGACGAACAGGCAGGACACGACATCATGACCGGCGACGACACGTTCGCGTGCCAACGGCTGCGGGGCATCGCCGCCGAAGTGGCACTGGGAGTACTGCCCGCCCAGGAGCGCGCCGCGGCCCTGGCTCACCTGCAGCGCTGCCCCGCCTGCCTGGAGGACGTCCGGGAGCTGGCGCGCACGGCCGACGAACTGCTCCACCTGATTCCCGGACGCGAGCCGCCGGTGGGGTTCGAAACCCGCGTGCTCCAGCGCATCGGACTATCGCCCCAACGCCGTCGCCGGACACTGCGCCAGCGGTTCGCCCTCGGCCTGGCAACCGCTGTGGCAGCCGCGGCGCTGGCCGTGGGCGGATGGGCGATCGGCGTCACCTCCGCCTCCTCACCGTCCGCTGACGGCCCCGACCGGCCCGACCGGCTGCTCAGCGCCGACCTCACCTCCCACAGCCAGGACGTCGGACGCGTCTTCGCCTACACGGGTCGGCCGCACTGGGTGTACATGTCGGTGGACGCCGACGACCTCCCCGCACGCGCCCGGGCGGCCCTGCACGGCACACTCACCTGCCAGATCGAACGGGCGGATGGCTCCACCACCACCATCGGCACCTTCTCCCTGGACGCCGGCTACGCCCAATGGGTCGCCTCCTACCCCGCCGGCTCGCCGCCCGTGACCGAGGTGCACCTGCTCGCGGCCGACAGCTCGGTCGTGGCCAGCGCCACCCTCCATCCGTCCGACTGAGCTGGGCCGGCCAGGGCCCTGCCCGGGCCGGCCCCGTGGCCCACCTTCGATCGGGTTAAAGAGACGGGTTGAATCGCCCCTTGGCGCACTCCAGCACCATCCGCGACCGCAGAGCCGGCCACGGCGGCTGGCACCCGTTCGGCCCCGTTCGCGCGGGCACCCTCCCGGCGCCTTCCGGGCGTTCCCCGGCCGACCTCCGGTTCCACCGCGGCCGACAGCACCGCGCCGCACACCTGTGCGCCATACTGTCCCAAAAGGTGCGAACCGTCCGGCGAGCTCACGGAGGCGGACCCATGCACGACAACGCCGAGGGCGACGAGGGCCCCGTCGAGGAGCGCGACCTGGACGGCGGCGAACCCATCGCCGAGGACGTCGACAGGTCCGTCGAGCCGGAGCCGTACGACGGCGAGGAGCCGGAACCCTACAGCGAGGACGAGGCGGCCACAGCCCACGAAGACACCGAAGCTCCCGGCGGTGGGCCGGCCGACAGGCGTGCGGCGGCCGACGCGGTTCCTGACGTCTTCCTCGACGTTCCTGTGCTGAAGGTCGACCAGATCGACTTGGACGTGGAGGACCTGCGGGCGCATGTCTCACTACAAGCCGAGGTGTTGGACCTGTTGAAGTTGAACGTGGGCGCCGATGTCGCGCTCGGCCGGGTGCACCTGGGCATCTCGGGCGTGGAGGCGCAGGCCCAGCTCAAGGTGCGTCTCGACAACGTCGTGACGATCGTCAACCGGGTACTGACCACGCTCGATCGAAACCCGGAGATCGTCCAGGAGTTGGCGCGCGGGATCGGGTCCGCCGTACAGGACGTCGGTGGCGGCGCCCGTCAAGCCGTTGGTGAGCTGGGCACGGGCGCGGGGAGGGCCGTCGAGGACGTCGGCCAGGGCGCCGGGTCCGCCGTACAGGACGTCGGGCGTGGTGCCGGTGGTGCGGTCGAGGACGTGGGACGCGGCACCGGGAGGGCCGTGCAGGACGTGGGTGGTGGCGCCGGGCGAGCGGTGGAGGATGTCGGTGGTGGGGCGGGCCAGGTCGTCGGTGATGTCGGTGAGGCTGTCGACGACACCGCCGGGGACGTGGCTGAGGTCGCGGGCGACACTGCGCAGAAGGGCGGCGCAACCGTCGAGGACGCCACCGAGACGGCAGGCGACACCACACGCCGAACGAGGTCGGCCGGATCAAGCACGTCGCGCAGGCCCGCCGGTGGAGACCGGGGCCGGACCGCCCGGAGCGAGAGCGGCACCCGCTCGCGCCGGGCCCGCGGCGAGGACGGGAAGGAATCACGTCGGCCCACCCGCCGCACCACCGAGAGGCGGGACGAGCCGCCCTGAACGGCTGACGCCCCGAGGCCACAGGGCGTCGGCCGGCCCGCCGTCGGCGGCGAGGAATCGGAACCGGACGTCTCGTTCCAGGCGACGGTCCGATCCGAACGCCTCCGCTTCGCGGAGGAACCGCGGGCAGCCGTCAGCTTCCCCGGCACGGGCGAACGCGAATCAACGTCCCACAGCGACCGGACCAACCTCCCCGACAGGGTCGTCCCCGGCCGGCAGTACGGCGACGTCACCGTCGCCTACCACCTCGCAACCCGATTCACCGGGCAACCGGATTACGGACGGAACGGCCTGAGCGGCAAGGGCGCGCACTGAAGGGACCGTGCCGAAAGGGCAGCAGCCGAGAAACCAGCACGAAAGAGCGAGACGCGCGTATCAAAGCCTTCAGGCGCTCGGCATGCGCTGCCCTCGTCATTCACGGGCAAGCTCCGCGGCACGCTCTGTAGCCGGTTTCCTGGCAGGGGCCCGTCGCCTGTGCGGTGCCAGGTGATTCCGGCGCCCTTTCCGGCGCGGATGACGAGTCGTGGCAGCGGGGGTGCGTGTCGGGCAGGCCGTGAAGTCGGGCCCGAGCGGCCGGCGTCACAGCCGTGGGCGCTGCCGACTGCCGTCGCTGTCCGCGCCCCTTGCCGTTGTCACGTCCCTCCGTGTTGACGGCTGCCCACCGCTCGAGGAGTTCGAGTGGGTGATGGCGCGTATCACTCGTTCCGATGCACCCCTCATGCGTAATTCCGAACACCATGCCCACAATTGACACACGATGTCCTGCCCCTACTTACAGGAGTAAAGGATCATGCCCACGTTTGTCGCGCTGCTGAACTGGACCGATCAGGGGGTCCGCAACTACAAGGACACCCCGCAACGCGCTGAGGCCTTCGCCGCAGCGGCACAGAAGCTTGGGGTGAAGATCCTGAACCTCTACTGGACTGTCGGTCCGTACGACCTCGTGGCCGTCGTAGAGGCGTCCGACGACGAGACCGCGACCGCAGCGCTCCTGCAGGTCGGCGGGATGGGCAACGTCCGTAGCACGACCCTGCGAGCCTTCGGCCGGGAAGAAATGGACCGCATCATCGCCAAAACCACCGGCTGAGGGACTGCCACGTCACGTACTCGCGGTTTCACCCCGTTACTGTTGCGGCCACCGCACGCAGCCGCAACACCTCCTGCGCCAGATGCGGGGCGTCACCCCACGTGATCACTCGCACCCAGCGAGGTCAGAACCCGAGCAGTTTTCGCATGATGCGACGGGGTCAGACCTTTGTGGCAGTGACATGCCCGTCACACAGCGCTGTGACGTCTTCCGGATCGAAGGTCAGGATCGTGACCGGTCCGGGCGCTGTCAGCGCGGTGACGCTGAGCATGGCGTCGATGGCGTACTTGTGGTCGCGCAGACCGGCGTCGGCGAGGAGCACGGGCGTGCTGCAGAAGCAGAGGCCGACGGCGCCCGATAGCCCGCGGCGTGGGCAGCCCGCTGAACGGCATCGTGCTCCTCATCAAGCACGGCACGCGCCTTCTCCAGGCGAGGTCTACGTCGTCGAGAGCCGCGAGCGGTGTCGGGCCGGCCCGGGGCCCCTCCCCTCAGTGTTCTTTCGAGGGGAGGGGCCCCGAAGCTGCATGCTCCAGACGGCTAGCACCGGTCACTGACAGTACGGGGCGGCTCAGCTGCATTCCGGCTCCGCCGGAACGCTCCGCGCCGCAACCGCCGGGTTCGCTTCACCACCGGCGTGAACGCCGGTGCACTGCGAATGAATCCCGGTAGCCGCATCGTGTACGCCCTGAGCGCCGGCGACAGGTTCACCCGCACCTCCCACCTGGCCTTGTACTCCTGATCCCCAGCTCAGGGCCTCTACTCGGCGAGGGCTCGGAAGGGCGCTGCGTCTGCAGGAAACGCATGTCGCGCCCTTTCGAGCACGGTCTCGTACAAGCCCCCTGGCAGGTGGTGGGAGGGCACAGTCCCGGCGAGGCGTGCCGGTCCCCCTGTTCGCGGCGGCGCCTCGACTACGCCGGCACGAGGACAGCTGGACTGTCGGCATGCAGCATGGGGTGGTTGTCCAGCAGTTCCTCCGGCACGTCGAACCCTTCGATCAGCGTCAACGCGTGGGGCTCCAGGGCTGCGACCACGCCGTCAACGGCGTCGGGCAGCTGTTGTACCTGGTCCGCGGTGATCCGCCCCTGTGCCAGCAAGTCGCCGCTGTGCGCCGCGATCCTGCGAAAGGCGAACAGCCGGTGCAGGTCGGTGAGCAGTTGCCTGGTCTGTGCGGTACCGGCCTGGTCGGCCGAGTCGGACAGCGCCTGGCCGGCCAGGCGATGGGCGTGCACGTCGACGAGTTGGAGCGCAGGAGTGACGGTCGTGTTCCACCGCGCCAGGGGTGAGGGGGCACGGCCTGTGCGGAGGCGGGCGCGGGCCCGCTCGTGCCATATTCGCTCGATGTCCGCCAGGAGGTCCTGCAGGTACCGCGGGTCATCCAGTGAGCGCTGCTCGGGCGGAATGTCGCTGACCGGCCGGGGCGTGAAGCCGCCGAGGAGCATTTCACCGGCGGCCTTGACCCAGATGACCTTGTTGTCGCCTTCGGCCGTGATGGTGCCTTCGTTCGCGGCGAGCTGGCCGGCGATGCCGTTGGCCAGGATCAGGCCCTG
Source organism: Streptomyces sp. GD-15H (assembly GCF_045291515.1). NCBI lineage: Bacteria > Bacillati > Actinomycetota > Actinomycetes > Kitasatosporales > Streptomycetaceae > Streptomyces > Streptomyces sp. GD-15H. The sequence goes on along the minus strand of NZ_CP149447.1, from coordinate 8,276,656 downwards.
AGCACCACAGCGTTCACGGCACTCGGTCATGATGGCGCGGGCCTGCCAGGTGATCCACCCCTTGGTGACGGCGATGAGCCGTTCGCACTGCTCCAGATCGTTGTCTGCCGCGTCGGTCCACTGCTGGGTGACGCTGCGTTGCAGGAGCGTGGCGGCGTAGGCGGTGGCGGTGGCTTCCAGCAGGGGTGCGTGGTGGCTGCGGTGCGCGAACAGCGGAACCTTGTGTCCGCTGGTCATGCCGGAGGTGTGGCGGTTGTGCGCGTGGCGGATGGCGATGGTCAAAGCGTGGCGGGTGGTGCCCAAGCTGTAGGCGCTCATGCAGAGCTTGCCCATGGTGACGCGGCCGATGGAGCGTAGAAAGCGTTTGCGGGGGCTGCCGAGGCTGCTGGTGAAGTGGCCGTCACGGGTGAGGCGTCCGTGGTCGCCCTGAAGGAGTGCGGTGTAGGGCAGTTGGAGGTGGTGGAAACTGGTGGCGCAGTGGTCGACGGGGCTGCTGGCGGTCTGGGGCAAGTGGCGTATCTCCACGCCGGGCATCGGTGTGCCGTGGGCATCGTGTATCGGGGTCAGGAACAGGAAGACGCCCAGGTCGCGGTCGTCGACGAGGAGGCGGGCGGCGACCACGGCGTCCTTGGGCCCGCCCACGGGGCTGGTGTTGGGCATCCACTTGCAGGCGTCGGGGCGAGGGGTGTTGAGGACGAAGCCGCCGGTGTCCCGGTCGAAGGTGCAGGTGGTTTCCATCTGGGCGGCGTCGTTGCCATGCGCGAGCTCGGTGCACAGAAACGTTCCGACGCGAGCCATCTGCACGTACTCGGTCAGATCCCGATCGTCATGGTCGTGATCGAGGAGGCTGCCGAGGAAGAGGTTGTAGTGGATGCTGGCGCAGGTCGCCATGCCGGCATCGACGACACCGGCCCACTCGTGCATCGCGCTCAGCGCGGCAGGGTCGCTGGCGAAGGCCAGCGGATCGTCGATGGCGTTATTGACCAGACGCAGACGCTCGTACGACAGCCGGATGCGTGCCTCGTGGGTGAGTCCCTCCTGATAGGAGAACGGTGCAGAGCTGAACAGCCGCATCCAGGGATGGTGGAAAGTCGCGGCGCGGGTACCGAACAGAGCGGTGGCGAGTTCGTCCGGCGCAGGCTGCAGGCGAGAAAGCTGAGTGTCGATCACAGACGCACAGGCTACCGTTGTTGATCACATCATGATCACGGCCACGACTGAGGGAGCTCAGTAGGTGGGGGGCACGGTGATCGGCATCGGCGGGGTGGGCGTCTTCGAGCTTGGCGTACTACTCCACGCTCATGCCGGCGAGGGCGCGACCTCGCCGAGGACTCACCGTGACCACCTTTGCCCTCGTCGGTGCCGGCCCTGATCTGGGACTGACCTGTGCCCGCCGCTTCGGCGCCGCCGGCCGCAGCATCGCCCTCCTGCCCGCAGTGCCGATCACCTCGACGGCCTCGTGGCCGAACTGGACAGCGACGGCGTCCGGGCCCGCGGCTTCACCGCCGACGTCCTCGACCCCGCCTCCCCCACCACGGCACTGCAGACAGCCTCCGAGGAGAGGGGCCGAGGGAGATCCTGCAGTTCAGTCCGGTGCCCCGCGCGGAGTCGGCCCGTGACCGCAAGCGCCGTGGAGGTCAGTGACCGGTGGGGGTGACGCCGAACATCAGGGTGCGGCGGGCGACGTCGTAGTGGACGGTCTCGGTGTTGACCAGTAGATCCTGCAGGGCGTCGGCGTCCGCGGCGTCGACGGTGAGGACTTCCTCCCAGGCGCCTTCGTCCAGGACGAGCTGGAGGGTGAAGGTGCCGGGGCCGCCGGGTTCTCCGGCGACCCAGCTGAACTGGTAGTGGCTGAGCTGGCGGACCTTGATGCTGTCGTCGGTGACGGGCTGAGTGACCTTGGCCATGATGTTCTCCCTCAGGGATGTGTGGGTGCAGCACACCGGTCAGAGCGATGAGCGCTCCGGGGTGGCGGATTTCGTTCAGCGGTCGGGCGCGCAACGGCCGGCGGCGGTCCCTGCCGGTGTCCTCGGGGAGGTCGGTGTCGATGTGCTCCTTGCGGACCTCGCCGTGGACGGTCTCCTGATCGATGTGTTCCTCAGTGGCCAGCCGGACGCGTTCGCCGGGGACGTCCTCGGCCTCCACCACCGGGCGCTCCTCGTGCAGGGTGGTCTGGTGCTCGGCCTCGGTGATGTCGGTACCGGACATCGCGGCGTCCCGGCTGGCAGCGGTGATCGGCTCGCGCTCCACGCGTACTTCCTCGCGGCGCACCAGGGCGGTCTGCTGGACGTTCTCGGTGACGACGTACTTGCACAGCCGGACCCGGCCGACGTGTGACGCTCGGCGCCGACGTTCATCCGCTCCCCGGAGCGGATGAACGCGTCATCCTCGGCGCGGCCCCGCCCGGTCGCCTCCCGGTCGCCTCCCTGTCCTGGCCGTGCCGGTGCCGGTGTGGGCCCAGCCGCCTTCGCCGGACTGGTTGGCCTGCTGCCAGGCGGCGTCCCACGCGATGTCGTAGTGCCCGCACAGGCGGTGCTCCTCGTCCTCGGACAGGTGCCCGCCGGCGTCCGCATCGACGTGGGGCGCATCCACGGCCATGGCCCAGGCCTTGGGGTAGGGCACCTCCAGGTGGCCCTCCACCACGGACGCGTCCTTGATCGGCACGAACGACTCACTGGTGCCGAACAAACCGGTCTTAACGCGGCCCATGCCGATTCTCCGGTCGCGTCGTCGAGGAAGACGTGCTCGGCGTCGCCGATCTTGTTGCCGTCGGGGTCGTGGACCGGGTGGTCCAGTACGGTACCGAGATCTTCACGGGTGATCATGCTCACCCTCCTTCGGAGTCTTCAGACACTCTCTGATGAATAGCCCGATATCGGAGTAAATAACCGATGGAGGGAGATTCTGCGTGAGCGTGTTCGCGGTGGTTACTCGGTGTTGTATGACGTGGCTGGTGAGACACGGGCACGACGGCGAGGTTCGCTCGTCCCCTGGCCGCCGGACCCTCAGCCACGACGTCGGCCTTTACAAAGAGCGCAACACCGTCGAGCGCCTGACCAGCAAGCTGAAGGCCTGGCGAAGCATCGCCACCCGGTACGACAAGACCCCGGACAGCTACCTCGCAGGCCTCTGCCTACGTGCCACAACGCCGATGCCTCGATGTTCACCGCCGTCGGGCGACGGTGTCCAGACGCCTGCCGTCGGCAGCCGCTCCACCATCGACCTGGACGCCCTGTCCTCTCCTCACCTGCGCGTCCAGGAGTGTCCTTCGGCTTCACCGGCCCGCCGAACCGGGCGCCGTCATCGCCACGGCCGGACAGGAGCTGCCGCCCGCGGTCGCAGACGGACGAGTACAGCCTGAATGACAGCACCCTGTCCTTCGAGACCGCCACCGAGGCCACCGAACGGCTCCGCTCTCAAAGGGGCCCATGGAAAGACCGTCCTCACCGTGCCTGACGCACCTGGCGCCGCTCAAGCCCCGCCAACCGCCGTGCCGTCCGGCGCGACAGCCCAGCACCAAGACCCCACCTCAGCAAGAAAGCGAGTTGTCCCCATGCGGACCACCTTCCTGTACGAAGCCGACGACGTACCCTCCTGGCGGTTTTATCCACAAAGTCGTGAGAGTGGCCGTACACGGGTTTCGGTGTCACCCGGATCCAGGTCTGGGCGGGGTTTCACCGGTGCTGAGAGCAGTGGGACTTGCCAGGCGGCATCGGGGTGTCCCCGGTGAAAGCGTGCCGGTCAGAGCGCGGCTTCGGCACCGACTCTCACCCGCTCGCCCGGGGCGCACTGCACCAGGCGCGCCTCGTGGCCGCGGCGCCCGGCCTCTGCGAGGAAGTCCTCGAGTGAGGAACGGAAGACCGTGTAGTCGCTGTGGTGAATGGGCAGCGCCCGTCGCGGGCGCAGCAGGTCGAACAGGTCGGCGCCCTGTTCGGCGTCCATGGTGACCATCAGACCGCCGGGCAAGGTCGTACCGCCGAGGTGCAGGACCGCCAGGTGGATGTCCGGGTAACGCTTGGCGATCTCCCGCAGGCCGTCGTACATCAGGGTGTCGCCGGAGAGGTAGAAAACCAGCCGGGTCTCCCCCGAGCGGTCGCCGAACTCCAGCAAGCTGCCCATCACCGGCGGCAGCAGGGCCCGCGCCGGACCGGGCGCGTGGCGGCCGGGCAGCGAAATGACGCGCACGGAGGAGTCCCCGTGCCGCAGGGTGCAGCTCTGCCAGGTGCGCAGGCCGGTGGCACGGCGGAAGCCGTACAGGCCCTTCAGCAGGAGGGAGCCGTGCGGAGTGGTCACGAACGGCAGGCCCCGGTCCAGCCCGCGCCGGGCCACCCGGTCGAAGTGGTCGCCGTGCAGATGGGAGAGCACAACGGCATCCAGGTCCTCGTGGGGCAGGTCCGCCACGTCAATGGCCGGTTCGGTCAACCGGCGCGAGACCAGCCCGTACCCGAGGTGGGCGAACTGCCCGCGGTGGAGGAAGTTCGGGTCGGTCAACAGCGTCAGCTCTCCGTAGCGGATCAGCAGGGTGGCGTTGCCGATGAACAGGATTTCCGCAGTGCCCTCGGGCGGGGTGGGCTGCACGGCTGACTCCCTTCGTCGCTCGTGCCCCCCGTCCCGCCCCGAGTGATCGGCGTCCGCGGATGTACACCTTCGGGCCGACAGGGAGTCCGGGCCCCGCCCGCAGCGGGTCCCCCGGTAAGCGAGGATTAATGGCCGACCCGGCCGGCGTGGCGGCTGGGACGGAGTGCGGCGCATGACTTCGACCCGAGGTTCTCCAGGTCATGACCGAACGTCGTCCGTACCCGAGTGACCTGTCCGATGCACGCTGGAAGTTGGTCGAGCGGTGCTGTCCGCCTGGTGGGCCGCGCGTCGCCGGCATGCGCTGGACATCGGGCGCCCGGCCGAGCACGACCTGCGCGAGATCGCGAAAGCGATCCGGTACGTGGACCGCACCGGGGTGCAACGGCGTTACCTGCCGCACGCCTCCCCGCCCTGGGAAACGGTGTACGGCTACTTCGCCAAGTGGCAGAAAGGCGGTGTGTTCACCGAGCTCACGGAGTGCTGCGCAAGCGGTTGCGGCAGAAGGCCGGCAAGGAAGCGGAGCCGTCCGCATGCGTAATCGACGCGCAGAGCGCGAAGACCTCCACAAGCGTCCGGCCGCAGGGCAGGGCACGGACGCGGCGAAGAAGATCGTGGGCCGCAAGCGGAGCATCGTCACCGACACCCTCGGACTGCTGCTCACGGCCGCGAGCGCGCCGGATTCCGTCGCCGGCCAGACCCTCATCGAACGAGTCGCCGCGGAACATCCCACCGTCCGCAAGACCTGGGTCGACGGCGACTACCGCCGACACCTCGTCGAGCACGGCGCGACCCTCTGCATCGACAGGGAAGTCGCACAACGCACGCCCGGCAGCGGGAGTTTCACCACGCTGCCGAAACACTGGACCGTGCAGCGGACCTACGGGTGGCTGATGTTCCACCGCCGCCTGGCCCGCGACCACGAAACCCTGCCCGCCCCGAAGCCATGATCCACCTCGTGATGACCGACCTGGTGGCCCGCCGCCTCGCCGGCGAAGCCACCGTCTCCCGGCGCGACCCGACACCCCTGGAGCCAGACATGCGTTCCGGGATGAAGCATCGGGAGAAAACGGCCTCTCAGTGGATGAGCGGGGCGGCAGAGCGGGCTCGCTCCCACATGCCGTGCAACTGCTCGCCAGGACGCTGCTGTTCGCCGTGTAGAGCGTTGAGTACGACCAGGCCTCCGGTGAGCGCCGGCACCGCCCACTGAGCCCAGGCCAGGTGACGCCGCGCTTGATTGATGTCGACGGGGTGCTGGGCCGCCTTCTCGTGATCCTGAGGATCTTGGGAGGAGGCCAGTTCGATCTTCTTACCGAGGACGCGGGCGTAGGCGGTGGCGGCCAGGGCCGCGGCGGTGACGACGGTCTTGGCCGTGGTGGAGGCGGCCACGCCCTTCTGCGTGGCGACCCGATGGGCGTTTACGGCCAGCAACCCACCGCCGCCGAACAGGTGCGCGCCGATGGCGGCGGCGTTGACCGGTGCCCACTTCGCCCAGCCCACCGAAGCGATGCGTGAACTGGTCTCATCGGTTCCGCTTTCCTCCTGGGCCGCGCCGTTGAGGCCGACCGCCCGGGCCGCGCCGTTGAGGCCGACCGCGCCCATGAGTGAGCCGCCGAACCAGGCGGCCAGACCCACATCGTGCAGGCTGCGGATCCAGGTATTGCGTCCAGACATGACGGTGCTCCTTCGGGGGACGACAAAGGGGATCGGTCGACTGCAACGTCGATCACCACTCCACCCTCGCCCGATCCTGGTACGCCCGCCATCACGACTGGTCCATACGTGCGGTCTCCGGTTCGGACACCCGAGAACTGTGTCCGTCAGGCGGTAGGAGCGTCGAGGTGTGCTGCTGTCCGGAATCCGCTGCTGGAAGACGGACGACGCGTGCACCACCGCCTTCCCACGGTGATCGGCACCCCCGACGGCCACCGCCGGCACTGCGTGCACCCGCAGGCCACCCGGAGGATGCCGCGGCCACACCCGGAATACGACGAGGGTGCACCGCGGCCCTCCGACGAGGATCCCGTCCGGAACAACTCCGGGGCCCCCCGCCCCGCACGGTCACAGGGCATCCCCCGGGCCGGGCTCGGCCCGGTCATGGCGCGCGACCGCCGGACACACCGGAAGAGACAGCGCCCCGACCAGCCCGCGACCGCGCCCGGGTGCTCTGGGCTGCCGGGAGGCACCGCCGCGCCCGCATGTGCCCCTCCGGCCGCGAAGGGGCGGACGAACCGCCCGCACCGGCCGCGCCCTGCCCCGCACATGACGTGCCCGAACGCGCAGCCTTCGCCGGCCCTCCCAGCCACGTCGGCTACTCACTCGAAGTCACAGGGAACCCAGGACGCCTGTCCTCTTTCCGATCGGAATCGGGACACCGTGGCAAGTGAGACGCGCGGGCCGGTCGAAGTACTCGGTCATGGCGGCTCTTCACCTTCCGGCGCGAGTCCGTTCACCGCCGTCGGCCGGAATGTGCGGCTGTCGCCGCGTACGTACGCCCGGCTACGGACCCAGTGCGATCCCGGCCGACGGCGAGGCCGGCAGCTCGCGCGGCACCGGCGGGGCACTCAACGCCACCGGTGGCCCCCACCGCCCTGACCACCGGGCGGCGCCTGCTTGCTCCCCCTTGGCCTGCGGGTCAGAGGAGGTCGCGTGGAATGGTCTCGTTCCATGTGCGGGAGAACACGCGGCGCCCGCCCTCGTATCCGTCGAGGGTGGCGTCCACGAAGAACTGTGTCTCGTCGCACGTGAGCCGGGTGTGCGTCTCCACCCGCACATCCCAGTCGTCGCGCCGGAAGCGCATGGTCCAGGTGGACTCACCGGTGGCGGACGTGAAGTCCTCGGCGACGGAGGCGTAGCGTTCGCAGGCCCGGCGGCCGACCTCCAGGCCGATGTCCTCGAAGCGGACCAGACCCCGGTCCTTGACGATCTCCAGTTCGGCGTTGTATCCGACAAGGTCACGCGTGACCAGCCAGCGCTCCTCCGGGTCCGTCAGTTGAGTGGCGTCCAGTGGCGGGGTGCTCTCCGGCTCGGCGAACGCGTTCCGTGGCAGCCCGTCGGGCACGGTCGCGGGACGGACAGGCAGCGTGAGCGTGCTGGATCCCTCGTACACGCTCAGCAGCACCGGCCGAGGCGGTGGCCAGGCCAGGGGCCAGTACGACGTGGAGAGCGACAGCCGGATGCGGTGCCCGCGCGGAAAGGACTGCGCCACCGCATTGAGGTCGACAGTGGCCCGGTAGCGGCGGGTGGGCTCCAGCGCCTCGGGGGCGTCCCTGCCGTCTAGCCGGGTGAGGTTCAGGACACCATACGAGACACGGGTGGCGCTGCCGTTCGGCGCCACGTCGGACAGCCTCGCAGCGACCGTCGCGACCGGCTCGCTGACGGACACGTCCAGTTCGACGGTGGCAGGGCCCAGGATCTCCACCGGTTCGGTGAGCGGTTCGGTGTCGAACACCAGCGAGCCGCCGTCCTCCTCACGCTGGTCGTACGGGAGGTCCGGAGGCGCGTTGTACGAGGCCCATTTGCCCGCGAACTGTCCTACGGACAGTGGGGACTGCACCGTCATCGGCTCCTTCTCGCCGTCGCCGCCTGCAGGCTTCGCCGCAGTGTCGCCCGGTGCGCCGATGCCGTGCTGGGTGAGCGGGTACGTCACGCGCTCGACGTTCGGCGACGGCCAGCTCGGCTCGCCGACCCAACGGCCCGGCCGTTCCTCGTACGACGTCGAGGGCGGCACGCTCTCCTGCATCCAGGTCTGGAGCATCGGGCCGTCCATGACGCCGTTGTCGGCTCCCTTGAGCCAGTGGTCCCACCAGCGCACGACTTCCTGGAGGTAGCCGATGGCCGGGCCGGGCTCGCCCAGGTGCGGGAACTTGTGCGACCAGGGCCCGATCAGCCCCCTGCGCGGTACATCGAGATGGCCGAGCAGCCGCATCACCGCGTTCGAGTACCCGTCGGCCCACCCACTGGACGCGAGCACCGGGCAGCGCACGGCCCCGTAGTCCTCGCAGACCGAGGCGTGCCGCCAGTACTCGTCGCGCCGTTGGTGGCGCAGCCACTCCACCACCCACGGGCGGGTGCTCTCCAGCCGTTCGTGCCACATCTCGCGCCAGCGCTCCCCGACCACTGCCGGATCGGGCGGACAGGTGGCGTAGGCGAACATGGTGCCCGCCTCGGCCAGATTGTCGGACAGCATGGCGCCGCCCATGTAGTGCATGTCGTCGGCGTAGCGGTCGTCGGTGAAGGACGCGATGACGATCGCCCGCAGGCTCGGCGGCTGCCGGGCCGCGACCTGGAGCGCCGCGAACGCGCCCCAGGACAGGCCCATCATGCCGGTGGCGCCGTCACACCAGGGCTGGTCGGCGATCCAGGCGAGGATGTCCTCCGCGTCGCGCTGCTCCTGCTCCAGGTACTCGTCCTTCAGCACTCCCTCGGAGTCACCGGTGCCGCGCAGGTCGACGCGGACACAGGCGTAGCCGTGGCCGGCGAGGTAGGGGTGGTGCATGGAGTCGCGTACGGCCGTCAGGTCGCGCTTGCGGTACGGGATGTATTCGAGGATGGCGGGCACCGGTTCGTCGTCGGACGAGACGGGGCGCCAGATGCGTGCCGACAGCCGGGTGCCGTCGGACATGGGGATGACGACGTGTTCTTCTTCCTTCGTCTCCGAAGGGAGGTTGGTCACGTAGCGCATGCGGCCGGATCTCTCCTTTCCTCATGGTGTGGCCCCGGTGAGAAGCGGCCGGGGCCGGTCCCGCGGGGCTCCGGCGGTCAGGGGTTCTTCTCGCCCCGTCCGCCGGGGTGCGTCACGTCGAAGGCCAGGCCCAGCGCGGCCACACAGCGGTCGAACTTCTCCCGCAGGTCCTTTTCGCTGTCACCACCGGTGAAGATGTGGGCGACTTCGTAGCTGTAGCTGTCCTGGCCGGTGGACTCGGACAGCCGCTGCCCCTCGGCGGGCACCATGTCGATGCGTACGCCCGGAATCTCCCGCTCCACGCGCGCGATGTCCTGCGGCGTCGGTACGTCGTGCACGGTGCCGTCCGCGAACCAGCGGTAGTACCACTTCGCTGCCATCGCATAGTGGCCGGCGCGGTGCGGCAGTGCGGGGTCCTGGCCCAGAGCGAGGGCGATCATGCTGTGGTGATTGGGGACGCCGTCGACGTAGTGGAACATCTCCGCGTGCGACTGGGAGTGCCGGGGATTGATCTCCAGCAGGTTGATCTCGTCCTGCCGCGGGTCGTAGAAGTACTCGATGCTGAAGGTCGCCGCCTCCATGCCTATCTGCCGCATCACCCGCTTGGTCACCTCACGCAGCCTGCGCAGCACGGGCTCAGGGAGCATGGACGGGTACTGGTGGCGCAGGAAGCTGGACGAGTCCGGGTAGTTGATGGAGTCCAGCACGCCGTAGACCGTGACCTCGCCCCGGTGGACGTATCCCTCCACCGCCACCTGGACACCCTCGATGGCCTCCTCGGCCAGGCAGACCTGACCGCCCACGCCCTCCATCTCGGGCGGCAGGTCGAGGCGGGCAAGGATGTCCTCGAAGGGCCGTCCCACGCGGGCGATGCCCGAGCGGATTTCCTCGACGGCCGCACGGAACTCCTCCTGGTCCTTCACGCCGAAAGCCAGCTCCGACGAATGCGACAGCGCGGGTTTGAGCCACATCGGGAAGGTCACGCCGTCCGGTGGCACGGGATCGTCGGACTCCAGATCGACCATGCCGAAGCACGGGTGCCTGTCGGTGACCTTCTGCTGCTCCAGCCGACTCCAGTACTTGTGCTCGCACTTGACGACGGACTCCAGGCTCGTGCTGCGGGTCCCGTACCGCTCGGCCAGTATCGGGACGAGGGTGCTCACGGGGAAGTCCCAGTAACCGACGATCGCGTCGATGCTCTCCTCGAAGGCGTCGAGCACCCCTTCGGCCTTCTTGATCAGACCTTCCAGAGAGACCTCGCCGGCCTGAAGCTCCTCAATGGTGAGCAGCTGATGGAACCGCAGCGACTGGGCGTCCGGCACCTCGTGCAGCGTCGGGAGGTTGGACTCCTCAAGACCGATCACAAAGATGTTCTTCTTCTCCACGACTCCTCTTCCGGTTGGCTCACGCTGTTTGTGGACTCGCGTTGTCGTCTAACCCCGGGAGACGCCGGCAATCAGGATTGTCGCCGGCAGTCGGCACGCGTCCCCCGGTAGGCCCGTCTTCACACTCTCGTCCGGTGGCGACGCCTGGCACGTACCCTCGCGGTGTTGTCGTCAGTCGCCCACGTACGGCCCGGCCATCCACGCCGCCGGTCCGCCGCCTCCTGAGCGCACGCATCACGGACATCAGCCGCTCTCTCGGCGACGCCTGAATTCTGACCCTCTGGCGGCGGATCAAAAGTGACCCTTTTGGTGATCTTCGCCTGAACCTGATCTTGATCGGAAGGTCAGGAGGGAAGGGTGATCCGCGTGGAGGACTGGGCAGAGATCCGCAGGCTGCACCGGGCCGAGCAGATGCCGATCCGGGCGATCGCCCGGCATCTGGGCATCTCGAAGAACACGGTGAAACGAGCGCTGGCCACCGACCGGCCGCCGAAGTACGAGCGGCCGGCCAAGGGCTCGGTGGTCGACGCCGTCGAGGTGCAGATCCGAGAGCTTTTGCGAGAGACCCCGTCGATGCCCGCCACGGTGATCGCCGAGCGGATCGGGTGGGAGCGAGGGATGACGGTGCTCAAGGAGCGGGTGCGGGAACTGCGCCCCGCCTACGTTCCGGTCGATCCGGTCTCCCGCACGACCTATCGGCCGGGCGAGCTGGCCCAGTGCGACCTGTGGTTTCCCGAGGCGGACATCCCGCTCGGTTACGGGCAGACGGGGCGCCCGCCGGTGCTGGTGATGGTGTCGGGCTATTCGCGGGTGATCGCCGCGCGGATGCTGCCCTCCCGCACGACCGGAGACCTGATCGACGGCCACTGGCGGCTGCTGTCCGCCTGGGGTGCCGTGCCCAAGACACTGGTCTGGGACAACGAGGCCGGGGTCGGCCGCGGCAGGCTCACCGCGGAGTTCGCCGCGTTCGCGGGCCTGCTCGCCACCAGGATCTATCTCTGTCGGCCCCGCGACCCCGAAGCGAAAGGGCTGGTCGAGCGGGCGAACGGCTATCTGGAGACTTCGTTCCTGCCCGGCCGCACGTTCAGCGGCCCCGGCGACTTCAACACCCAGCTGACCACCTGGCTGGCCGTCGCGAACCGGCGCATCCACCGCACCCTGCAGGCCCGGCCCGCCGAACGCTGGGAGGCCGACCGGGCCGGGATGCTCACCCTGCCACCCGTCGATCCACCCGCCTGGTGGCGGATGCAGACCCGGATCGGCCGCGACCACTACGTCCGCGTCGACACCAACGACTACTCCGTGCACCCCGAGGCGATCGGACGCACCGTCACCGTGCTCACCGATAACGACGAGGTCATCGCCCTTGCCCCGGGCGGCGAAATCGTCGCCCGGCACCCCCGCTGCTGGGCCCGCCACCAGACCATCACCGATCCCGACCACGCCGCCGCGGGCCAGACGATGCGCGGGCAGGCCCACCGCGCCCCGGCCCAGGCCGGCCCGGTCGTGGAGGTCGAGCAACGCGAACTGGACTCTTATGACCGGCTGTTCACCGTCATTGAAGGCGGCGGCGACAGGGAGGCCGGCTGATGCCCCGCACCACCACTGCCGCGGCCGAAAGCACCGCAGCGGGCCGCCGGACCGGCTCCCAGACCGCCGCCGACCTCGCCTTCCTGGCGCGGGCGATGAAGGCCCCGGCCCTGCTGGACGCCGCCGAACGGCTCGCCGAACGCGCCCGCAAGGAGTCCTGGACCCACGCCGAATACCTGGTCGCCTGCCTCCAGCGCGAGGTCTCCGCCCGCGAATCACACGGCGGCGAGGCCCGAGTACGCGCCGCCCGGTTCCCCGCGATCAAGACGATCGAGGAACTCGACATCACCCATCTGCGCGGCATGACGCGACAACAGCTCGCGCATCTGGGCACGTTGGACTTCATCGCCGGCAAGGAGAACGCCGTCTTCCTGGGCCCGCCGGGCACCGGAAAGACACACCTGGCGATCGGGCTCGCGGTCCGCGCCTGCCAGGCCGGGCACCGCGTCGCGTTCGCCACCGCCGCCGAGTGGGTCGACCGCCTGGCCGCCGCCCACCACGCCGGGCGGCTCCAGGCCGAGCTCACCAAGCTCAGCCGCTACCCGCTGATCGTCATCGACGAGGTCGGCTACATTCCCTTCGAGGCCGAGGCCGCGAACCTGTTCTTCCAGCTCATCTCGAACCGCTACGAACGCGCGTCCGTGATCGTCACCAGCAACAAACCCTTCGGACGCCGGGGAGAGGTCTTCGGCGACGAGACCGTCGCCGCCGCCATGATCGACCGCCTCGTCCACCACGCCGAGGTCCACTCCCTCAAGGGCGACTCCTACCGCATGCGAGGACGCGAACTCGGACGCGTCCCCACCACCGACAACAACGACTGAACCGACCGAACCGAAGACACCCGGGTCAGATTTCACCTGTCCATAGTGGGTCCAGGTTCAGCCGACGCCGACACGCTCCGCGGTGGTCTCGTCAGGGTCCTGGCCGAGTGGGGTGAAACGGCCCATTGCGGGTCCGGCACCCCTTGGCGCTGATCTCGTCGGTCATCGCGCCGATCTGTTTGCGTCATTCCCCACCCCGGTTCCTCCCGATGGGCCATGGGTGGCGCGGAGTCGTGGCCGAGGAGCCTGGTCGTCGCGGAGTTGCTCGCCGGGGGGCACGGGGCGCAGCAGAACGCACCGCGCCAGGTCGGCCTGCCACGTGGCGGGTTCGCCGTAGATCTGCCCGGCGGTACGGACGGGCGACGAACTGGATGTGCGCTCGTGGCACGGCGCGCAAGGCACCTGGTGGAGCACCGCCCACTGCGAGGATCCGTCCGGCGGACTGGCCAGGCCCCAGCGGAGCTCGGTGTCGACCCACTCGGCTGCGTACCGGCAGTGGATGTCGGCGGCGAGCGGGAGCCATGGGACGAGGTCCTGGTCGGCCTTGCTGCGGTTGAAAGCGCGCGAGTGCGCCGAGTCCCGGAGGTGGAAACGCTGGAAACCGTGGGCGATCCCCAGAGGGTGGGGACTCCGCGTACGGGTTGCCTCTGTTTCAGCCGCTCGGGCCTGCCCGTTGGCCAGGCAGCGGTCCTTCTGCACCGCACATACCTGTCGGCCGGGCCTGGGCATGACCGTCAGGTCTTCAGCGGTAGGCGCGATCGGCGTAGGTGCGCACTGTTGAAGAAGCGTCACGGCGTCCTTGGCACGGCCGAGATCGATGAGGTGCCGGGCAAGGATGCTGCTGTCGGCGGGAGTGTGCTGTTCGAGGACGGCGACGGCTTCCTCGCGTAGGCCGCACGCGACCAACAACGGGAACCGCATCCTGAAGGGGTCTCATTTCTCACTGCTGTGGCGCGCTTTGAGGGCGTCGAGACAGTCCAGGCCGCCCTGGGCTCGGTTCTGATCTGCGTGCAGGTGCGCAGCATGTCGGCGATCCAGTCCTCCACGCCGCCGGGCGAGTCCTCGGGCGTGCGCATCCCCGCGGTGGCCTCGTCGCCCCGGCCGTGCCCGGCCGGCTGCTCGCGGCCGTTGACCGAGGTCGTGCCTCGGGCATGCAGCAGGGCGGCATGCCGATGTCGTCGACGACGATGAGACGACAGCGGGTGCTCTTCGTGACGGCCTTGGCTACGGAGTTGCGGCTGTGGCCGCCGCAGCCAGCCGGACGATCCGCGGGAGGTGAGTCACGCCTCGCCTGGAAGGGGGCGTGACCGCCTGCCTCGCGGTCTGTTCACATGCTCACGGCCTTGCCGCGGCCGGTCCGAAGAGGCCCTCCGGGTCGTACGCGGCGCGGGTGCGTGCGAGCCGCTCCTCGTGTGAGCCGAAGACCGCGCCCCGCAGCTGGCTCGCGTCCTCCCCGAGCCCGGCGAAGTTGACGTACGTCCCGCCGCTCGAGAACGGCTTCACCGCGTCCCACGCCGAGCGCGCCCATCCGATCGCGGTCTCGTCCAGCGCCGGGTCCCGCCAGCCCGCGTCGATGCTCACGTTGTAGCGCGCGGACCGATACGCGAACGCGCTGTCGTCGGGGCCGACGCGCGCCACGGCGCCGCCCAGGGTGCGCACGACGATCAGGCTGTCCGGAGTCGGCCTCCGAGAGTACCACTCCACCAGGGTCTTGATGGCCTCGTCGCTCAGCTCGTCCATGAAGTGCGACTTCATGAAGTAGCGTTCCCCGTCGGGGAACCGCCAGGTGTTCGCGCTCTGCAGCACGACGTAGGGAACGGTTCCGCTCAAGTCCATGAGTGGCGGGCCCAGTTCGCGTTGCGGCGCCAGCGCGGCGGTGGCAGCGTCGCCCGGCGGGCCCCCGTACACGGCGCCCACCATCACGCAGTTCGATCGGTGCAGTTCCTGCGGGATCGCGGGGTCCGCGGGGACGCTCCAGAGCAGGAGTTCCGGCGTGACCGTCTCCGGCGCGGAGTACGTCGCGTCCCGCCAGGCCCGCAGCACTTCCTCGGCGCGCTCGTAGGGGTGGAGAACCAGCACTCCGGCCACCTCGGGCCCGAGCGGGTGGAGGTCGAACTCGAAGGACGTGACGACTCCGAGACCCCGGCCCCCGCCGCGCGCCGCCCAGAACAGCTCGGGTTCTTCCTCCCGGCTCACCGTGCGCACCGCGCCGTCCGCAGTGACGATCTCGAGCGAGCGGACGCTGTCGCAGCTCAGGCCGAACGTTCGCATCACGAAACCGAAGCCGCCGCCGAGCGTGAGACCAGCGATCCCGGTGGCCGAGATCTCCCCGCCCGGTGTGGCCAGAGCATGCAGTTGGGTCTCGCGGTCGAGCTCACCCCAGGTCACACCCGCCTGGGCCCGCGCGGTGCGGGCAGCGGGGTCGACGTGCACGCCCTTCATATGCGACAGGTCGATCACCAGCCCGTCGTCGCACACCCCGCTGCCCGCCACCTGGTGTCCGCCACCGCGGATGCTGGCGAGGGGGCGGTACTCGCGCGCGACCCGTACCGTCTCGACCACGTCCGCCGTACCGGAGCACCGGGCGATGAGCGCGGGGTGGCGGTCGATCAGTCCGTTCCACACGGCCCGGGCCTCGTCGTAGCCTCGATGCCCGCGGTCGATCACCTCACCTCGGAGCGAGGAGCGAAGCTCGTCCGCCAGTGCCTGACCAGCGGCGGCTGTCGGTACGGCCCTTGGATTGCCTGGCATGTGCGTCACCTTCCTCGGGGTGCGCTGCTTGCTGCCGTGGTGGCTTCTCACGCTAGTCCGGAGGGGTCGGGCCCGCATGGCGACCCGAGCCCTCCACGGCGCGCACCGGAAACAGCGGGCTCAGGCTGACGGACTGGCTCGGCCGGCTCGAGAGGCCGGTCGTCCAGTGGCCCGGGCCGCCCTCGCACTCGAGGTACGGCTCACGCACGTGACCGGCGGAGCGGTACCCACTGGTGTGGTCCGGTGGTAGATCCGCTGCTTTTGCCGCTCGTCTGCCGTACGGGCGACGGCGACGCCTGCGCGTCCCGAGGTGCCGCCGGCAGCACGGGTCATCGTGACCCCGGTGGATCTTCGCGGCGGCCTTGTAGAGCGCAGCGCTGACCTGCGGTGGCGCCCAGGTCCATGGCGGCAGCTCGCCGATGCCGCGAACGCTCGCCGGTCCGGGCCCTGGTCTTGTGCGCGGGTTTCGTCGCGGATCAGCTTCAGCAGGCGTCAGGGCCGATGGGCAGCGACGCGACGTACTCGTGGCTCGGGTTGCCGATCGACAGGCCCTCCTCGCCCGGGGTGCTCGGCCGGGGCGCCGCCCAAGACCTATCGGTATCTCAGACCGGCGGCGCTCGGACGCGCTGCACAGCTCCTGAACGAGGTGTTGCAGCGAGGAAAAGGGGACGGGTCGGTACCTGCCCCTGCCAAGAGACCTTCTGTTGCTGTGCCCAAATGTCCGGGTTCGGAGTCTCCGAGTGGACATCGGCGTTCGCACGACGCTTTCGGAGGGGCTTCTTCACCTGCGCCTCGGACAACGGCAGCCTCACCATGGCGCCGTGCGCCCTGAGGCGCACGACCCGGATGAAAGGCGCAGAATTCCCTACAGGGTGAGGTGCGTTCTCGCCAGGGTCCGACGGCGGCGTCACCGGTCGGTGGTGTTGTTCCGGCTGGTCCTCGTCCGTTGCCTTTCGGGCCGTCCGCTCGCGTAGGGCGCCGGGGTGCCCGCCGTCCACGCAGGCTTGAAGGAGTTTCGTGACTGATCGGAAGCAGGTTCTGCGCGGCGTACGGCCGTGGTGACCGGCGCCGCGCGCGGCCTCGGAGAGGCCGTCGCCCGGGAGCTGGCCGTCCGGGGCGCCCAAGTGGCACTGCCCGGCCTGGAGGAAGACCCACTCGCCCGAGTGGCCGGCGACCTCCCGACGGCGTCACAGCACTGGCACGTGGATGTCACCGACCACGAGGCGGTGGCCCGCGTCGCCGAAGAGGTGCGCCATCGTCTGGGCCCTGCATCGGTCGTCGTCGCCAACGCGGGCGTGGCCGAGGGTGGCCCGTTCGTCGGCTCCGACCCGGACAGCTGGCGACGCGTGGTCGAGGTCAACCTCGTGGGCAGTGCGGTCACCGCGCGGGCGTTCCTGCCACATCTTCTCGACACCCATGGGCTCTTTCTGCAGATCGCCTCGCTGGCATCCATCGGCGCCGCGCCGATGATGAGCGCGTACCGCGCTTCCAAAGCGGGCGTGGAGGCGCTGGCGCACTCGCTGCGCGCGGAACTCGCCCCCCGTAAGGTCGGTGTGGGCATCGCCTACCTGAACTGGATCGACACGGACATGGTCCGAGAGGCCGATCAGCACCTTGTGCTGCGTCAGCTCCGGGCCCGTATGCCGCGGCCTGCCCGCAAGGTCTATTCCGCGGAATACATCGCCCGCCGCCTGGTGACCGCAGTCGAGCGGCGGGCACCCTCCGTGTACGTGCCAAGGTGGCTGCGGAGCGTCCAAGCGGTGCGTGCCGGTCTGCCCGGGCCGGTCGCCCTGCTGGCCCGCCGGGAGCTGACGCGCTCGGAGTTCACCGCGACGGGACTGCTCGGGGCCGGCGGCCGTGCAGCGGAGACGATCGATCAGTCGCGGGCCTGACGGCCGGGCTGCCGCTCGTGCGGGAGCCCACTGCCGGCGTTCAGGCGACCGCCGCGTCCTGGGCCGGACGCATGCCGGTGACAGAAGCGCGCCTCGCGTCTCTTTCCCGGGGCCGAGCGTGTCACCATGCCCTGTCTTGGCCGAGGGCCCTCCGGCCGGATGGGACTATCCCTCGGCGCTCCGCCCTGCGCGGATGGCCCACGGCACGCAAGCCGAGTGCAGGCGGGAGGCGCTCCTGCC
The DNA here is from genome assembly GCF_045291515.1 of Streptomyces sp. GD-15H. NCBI lineage: Bacteria > Bacillati > Actinomycetota > Actinomycetes > Kitasatosporales > Streptomycetaceae > Streptomyces > Streptomyces sp. GD-15H. The sequence continues at coordinate 8,258,715 of NZ_CP149447.1, read as the reverse complement.
GCGCAGCGCGGCGCGGGCGGCGTTGGCGCCTGGGGCGCCGTGCACGCCGCCGCCGGGGTGTGCGGAGGCCGAGGCGAGGTACAAGCCCTTCACGGGCGTCTCGGGCCTCCCGGTGCCGGGTGTCGGCCGGAACACCAGTTGCTGGTGAGCGGCTGCCGTTCCGCCGTTGATCGCACCACCGCGCAGGTTGGCGTCCATCGCTTCGAGGGTGGACGGCGCGAGAAGGCGCCGGGACGTGATGCGGGAGCGGAATCCCGGTGCCCAGCGTTCGACTTCGTTCTCCATGCGGTCGGCCATGGCTTCCTGTTCGCGCCGGTCCCATCGTCCGGTCAGCCCGTCCTCACCCGCGTCTCCCCTGATCCGGTGCGGTACGTGGGTGTAGGCCCAAGCGGATTCGGTGCCGGCCGGTGAACGCGTGGCATCAGTGGTGGACATCTGCCCGAAGAGGAGGAAGGGGCGGTCGGGCACCTGACCCATGGCGATCTGGGCGGCGAAGCGGGTGAGACCGTCGACTCCGTCGGCCAGGTGGACCGTCCCCGCCGAGGCTGCCTGCCCGGCTGTCCAGGGCACAGGGCCGCTCAGCGCCCAGTCGACCTTGAAAGTCGCGAAGTCCCACTGAAATCGGGACAGATCATTCAGCAGCAGGCCGGGGAGGTGCTGTGCGTCGACCAGTTCGCCGTACAGTGCCGGTGCGGACACATCGGCGAGCACGGCATGGCGCGCCGATACGGGCTCGCCCCCCGCGGTGCGTACGCCGAGGGCGCGTCCGCCGCGTACGACGATCTCGTTCACGCGCTCTTCGCAGCGCACCACGCCACCGTGCCGCTCCAGCCGACGCACCAAGGCCGCGGTGAAGGCCCCGGCTCCCCCTACCGGCGCCGGAAAGCCGTAGGTCTGTCCGAGCATGGACATCAGCCATCCGTAACCCCCGCTGCCTGCCGTTTCGGGGCCCAGGTCCGCGTGCAGCGCGTTGCCCGCGAGCAACAACCCCCCTGCCTCGCCGCGAAACTCCTCCTCTCCCAGGCGGCGGACAGGCAGCAGCAGGGTCCGTGCCAGCCGAAGGCCGCCGGCCGCTCGGAGTCCGGCGGCGAGGCGGACGGCGGACCGGACTGGCGGGAAGGGAGTGAAGAGGGCGCGCAGAATGTCGGGGCCGAGGCGATTCCACGTGGCGCACAGGTCGAGCCAGGCCGCCCCGTCGCCCGCCGCGAACGTGTCCAGGCCGGCCGCTGTGTCCTCGGACCCGCTTTCCAGGACCGCGCACCGGCCGTCCGGCAGCGGGTGCGCCAGAACACGCGGAGCACGGCTCCAGCAGAGCCCTTCCTCCTGGAGCTTCAGACCGGCGAGGACCGGGGAGGCGGCTGCCAGCGGATAGAAGGTGCTGAACAGGTCGCTCACATAGTCGGGGTGGACGCCACGATCGCTGCGGACCGCACCGCCGGGCTCCGGCTGCGCCTCCAGAACCTCCACGCTCCACCCTGCAGCGGCGAGCAGATTCGCCGCGACGAGACCGTTGGGGCCCGCGCCGACAACCACCGCGTCCGGCATCGGTACCTCCTCGTGTTCTCGCCGGTCCAAGTCTGCCCAGTCGCCGTGCTGTGCCCTTCAGACAGCTGCGCGCGTCGCCGTCAGGCTGCCTGGTGTACGCGCTTCGAGGTCTTCTCGACGACGTCCGCCAATCGGGCGAGCATGCCGCGGTGGCGCAATTGGATCAGCGCGTCCATGGCTGTGTTGTGGAGCTTCCCGGCCGGTCCGCGCAAGGGGTGTTCGTCGATGGTCACCAAGGCGTGCTCGCCCCACTGCCGAACCTCCACGGCGATTCGTGCGGTGCCGAGCCACCCGCTGGCGGCCTCCAGTTCCAACACGTGCGGTGCCTCACAACGCCGGACGACGGTGCTCCCCGCCGCGGACCACCGTCCCAGCCGGACCGTGTACGTGATGCTGGCGCCGACCTGCGGCCATACGCCCTCTTCGGGCCGCGAATCCGACGTGCCCACCACCCAGTCGCCGTAACGCGTACTGTCCGCGAGAACCGCCCAGACATCCTCTACGGAACGTTTGACCAATCGGTGTCGCACGGCCATCGGTCCTCCAGCACTCGTCGGATACACCGAACCCTCCAGTACCCGGACCATTCGGCCTCATTCGCTCGATATCGCAGGCGTCCGAGGGATCCGCCGCCCGCCGGACACCGCGCCGGCTGCCGCGTCCTCCGCGGATGGCTGAACGGGCGGTCCAGACGCGATGTGCGTCCATCGATGCCGGTAAGTGTGAAGAGGTCGCGTGGGCGGTGGGCGCCGCCCACACCGGTCTCTTCGGCAGGAGACGCGAAGGCATGGTCTGACGAGGGACGCGGCGCGCAAGGCCCGTGAGCAGTCGGACGACAGCTCCGTACGCGATGCCGAGCACCTGCGGGTCGGCGACTCGTTGGCCTTCTGGCGGGTGGAGGAGAGCGAGCCCGGACAGGCTGCCGCGGCTACGGGCGGAGATGCGGCTGCCGAGCCTCGCACGGCCGGAGACGGACACCGGGGCCGCACCCGCTACCGGCAGCGCGCGCTGCTCCACTGATGCGGCCTCTGGGCCGCGCCTACTGGTGGTCCGTCTCCCCCTTTCACGCCGCCGTCTTCGACGGCACGGCCCGCGACATCACCCAGGCCGCGGCCAAGGGCATGAGCGCGTCGCGCACCGATCGCATCCGGCAGCCCCGCCGCGAGGGAAAGTACGGCAGTAGCGCACCCGTCCCGCATCACCGCACCAGGAGTGACGCCATGACCGTCGCGGTCGTCCTGTTCACCTCGGACCTGCGTCTGCACGACCATCCCCCACTGCGCGCGGCACTCGCGGCGGCGGACGAGGTGGTGCCGCTGTTCGTACGCGACCCCGGCGTTCATGCGGCCGGCTTCGACGCACCCAACCGGAAAGCCTTTCTGGTCGACTGCCTGACCGACCTGGACGCCTCACTGCGGCGCCGTGGCGGCCGGCTCGTGGTGCGTGCGGGACCGGCCGCCCGGGAAGTCTGCGCGGTCGCCGCGGAGTGCCGGGCCACGGAGGTGCACATGGCCGCGGGCGTCACCGGATACGCCCACCGCCGGGAGGAGAGGCTGCGCAAGGAACTCAGCGATCGTGGCGTGGCACTGCGGGTGCACGACAACGTGATCACCGCTGTGGCCCCGGGGACCGTGACACCGACCGGTTCCAACCACTACGCCGTGTTCACCCCCTACTTCCGTCAGTGGGCGAAGGAATCCCTGAGGACGTCCTTGCCCGTACCCCGTACCGTGCGGGTCCCCGATGCGGTGCGCAGCGAGCCGGTGCCGTCCCGTGAAGGGGTGCGGGGCCTCTCCCCGGGCCTTCCGACAGGAGGCGAGACGGCGGGGCGTGGCCGGTTCTCGCGGTGGTCCCGGGCCGGTCTTGCGCAGTACGAGGAACGGCGCGACGACATGGCGGGCGACGTGACCTCGCGGCTGTCGCCGTACCTGCACTTCGGGTCGCTCTCGCCGGTGGAACTCATCCTGCGGGCCCGCGCACACGGCGGGCCCGGGGCGGACGCGTTCGTGCGCCAGTTGTGCTGGCGCGACTTCCACCACCAGGTGCTGGCGGCACGACCGGCGGCATCCGTCGAGGACTACCGCACGCGGCACGACCGGTGGCGGACCGAGGAGGAGGCGTCCGAGGACATCACCGCGTGGCGGGACGGCCGTACCGGATACCCGATCGTCGACGCGGCGATGCGCCAGCTGCGCCACGAGGGCTGGATGCACAACCGGGCGCGCCTGCTGGTGGCCAGTTTCCTGACCAAGACCCTGTACGTGGACTGGCGGATCGGCGCCCGGCACTTCCTCGACCTGCTCGTGGACGGCGACATCGTCAACAACCAGCTCAACTGGCAGTGGGTCGCCGGAACCGGCACCGCCACCCGCCCCCACCGCGTGCTCAACCCGGTCGTCCAGGGCAAACGCTTCGACCCACAGGGAGCCTACGTACGCCGCTGGGTGCCCGAACTGGCGGACGTGGATGACCGTACGGTGCACGAACCCTGGCGGCTGCCGGCGGACGAACGCGCCGGGCTCGACTATCCCGCCCCGTTGATCGATCTCGCCGACGGGCTGGCTCGCTTCAAGCACGCCCGCGGCCGCGACTGAGGAGACACCGTCGTGCACCGACTCTTCGGCGACCGGCTCGGTCCACGCTTCCTCGCCCTGGACGACGGACGAGGACGCCATGTTCGCCGCCGACCCGGTCATGAACCACAGCCGGCTGTCCTCCTCGCCCGACCTCGGCCTGCTCGATCCCGCCGAGTGCGTCGAGCGGGCGGAAACGGCGTGGCGTGCCGGACAGGCACCCCCGTGCTGCGTCACACCGCTCCGCCGCCCGACTGGTGGGACGACCTGGACGCGGACCCCGTCCGGGCCCGCTGCCCGCACACCGTTCTGGCCCAGGTACGCGACACCGGGCGGACACACCACATCCCCCGACTCATGATCCTCGGCAATTACGCACTCCGGCGGGGCTGGGGCCCCGCCGCGGTCACGGACTGGTTCCACCGCTGCTTCGTGGACGGGTACGACTGGGTGACGGCCCCCCACGTCGTCGGCATGTCCCAGTACGCCGACCCGGTGACCGGACCGGCGCGCACGCTGCCCCCGCACAGCGGGCTACCGGACCTTCCTCGACCGGAGCCGTTCCCGACTGGAGCACAGCCCGCGCACCGCCCGCGCGGTGCGAGGGCTGGACCGGCTCGACGACCTCGACGAGGTCTGGCACCAGGAACGGGCACGCGGTGGCACACCGCCATGAGTTCTGCGCCGATGGGCCGGTGGAGTGAGCGGTTCTACGGACGGGCCCCGCGCCGGGCATGAATCATGCGCATCCACACCGGGGCACTCGGCGCAGGCACTGGTGTGCAGGTGACCGAGAGTGAGAAAGGGGTTGAGATGCCTGGACCACGGCCGACGGTGGCCGAACTGGCAGGACTCGCCGACGATCCGCTCACCGCTGCGGATGCCACCAGGGCCGTCGAGACGGTCCTTGGAGCTGTCCTCGACGCGCGACTGCGCCGGGCCGGTGAAGTGGACGCGGTGTTCGCCCGCGACGTGGCCGGTCCTGTCACCGCGTTCGTCCGGCGTGGCGGGAAGCGGCTGCGCACGGCGTTCGCGTGGTGCGGCTGGCGGGCCGCGGGCGGCTCGGGCGACGCCACGGCGCTCCTGCGGACGGGAGCCGCACTTGAACTGCTGCAGGCGTGCGCTCTCATACACGACGACGTGATGGACGGGTCGCCGCTGCGCCGGGGCGGGCCGGCGATGCACGTGGACCTGGCCCGTATGCACCGCACGGCACGGATGACCGGCTCGCCGGAGTCCTTCGCGACCTCCGCCGCGGTACTCGCCGGTGATCTGGCGCTGGCGTGGGCGGACGATCTGCTGACGGAGGCGGCACTCGGCTCGCCGCACGGCCCGCGGCTGTACCGCGAGTGGCAGGCGATGCGCAGTGAGATGGTCGCCGGTCAGTACCGCGACATCCACGCGCAGGCGACCGGCTCGTCCGGCGTCGACGACGCGTTGACCATCGCCACGCTCAAGAGCGCTTTGTACACGGTCGAGCGGCCACTGGCGCTGGGCGCTTCGCTGGCCGCTGCCGACGAGTGGACCGTCGAATCGTTGCGCTCCGCCGGCCGATGCGCGGGGCTGGCCTTCCAGCTCCGCGACGACCTCCTCGGTGCCTTCGGCGACCCCGAGCTGACCGGCAAACCGACCGGTGACGACCTGCGTTCACGCAAGCTCACCTACCTCCTCGCCGTCGCCCTCAAGCTCGCCGACGCCGGCAGGGACGAGGAGGCCTCGGCCGTGCTCGCCCCCGGCGCCGCAGCCCGGTCCGACGACACCGTGGAGCGGATGCGGGCGGCACTGGAGCGGACCGGAGCGCGGGCCGTGGTGGAGTCGAAGATCGAGGACTTGGCGGCCGCCGGCCTGCGGCACTTTGCAAGGACCGGTGCGGGACCCGCAGTGCGAGGGGAGTTCGCCTCGCTGGTCGAACGGGCATCGGGCATCGTCCCGGACCGCAAGAAGGAGAGCATGTGAGGACGGTAACCGGACAGACCGACCATGTCGTCGTGGTGGGTGCCGGCCTGTCCGGCCTCGCCTGTGCCCTCCACCTGCTGGGCGCAGGCAGGCGGGTCACCGTCTTCGAACGGGACACCGTCCCCGGCGGCCGGGCCGGTCGGATGCGACTCGGCGCATACCGGTTGGACACCGGCCCCACGGTATTGACCATGCCGCAGCTGGTCGACGAAGCCTTCGCAGCCGTCGGCGACAGCCTCCGTCACCGCGTCGAGCTCGTGGCCCTGCACCCCGCCTACCGGGCGTGCTTCGCGGACGGGACCTCTCTCGGCGTACACACCGACGGAGAGGCGATGGAGGCGGAGGTGCGGCGCTTCGCCGGACCGGTGGAGGCGGCGGGCTACCGCAGGCTGCGGACCTGGCTGGAACGGCTGTACCGGGCGCAGATGCGCCGCTTCATCGACACAAACTTCGACTCGCCCTTCCAGCTCCTGCATCCGGACCTGGCGCGTCTGGCGGCACTCGGCGGCTTCGGACGGCTGGACGCCCAGATCGGCCGCTTCCTCTCCGACCCCCGCCTGCGCCGTGTCTTCTCCTTCCAAGCCCTGTACGCCGGAGTCGCCCCCGCCCGAGCCCTCGCGGCCTACGCGGTGATCGCCTACATGGACACCGTGGCCGGCGTCTGGTTCCCCAAGGGGGGCATGCACGCGCTGCCCCGCGCCATGGCCGAGGCGGCGGCCGACGCCGGCGCCGACCTCCGATGGTCGGCCGAAGTGAGCGCACTGGAGCGATCGGCGGGCCGGGTCACGGCAGTACGCCTGGCGTCGGGTGAGCGGATTGCCTGCGATGCGGTGGTGCTGACCTGCGAACTGTCCGCCGCTCACCGGCTCCTGGGACGCGCACCCCGGCGCCCGGTACGGCTGCGTCACTCACCGTCCGCGGTGATCCTGCACGCCGGGACCGACCGCACCTGGCCCGGTCTCGCCCATCACACACTCTCCTTCGGCACGGCATGGGAGCGCACGTTCGACGAACTCACCCGCTCGGGGATGCTGATGAGCGACCCGTCCCTGTTGATCAGCCGCCCTACAGCACACGATGCCACCCTGGCGCCGCCGGGCCGACACCTCCACTACGTCCTGGCCCCCTGTCCGAACACCACCGTCGGGCCTTCCGCCGCCGCCTGGCGGGACCTGGGCCCGCGCTACCGCGACAGCCTGGTCGCCGAGCTGGAGCGCCGGGGCCTGGAGGGTTTCGCGGACAGCATCGACGAGGAGATGCTGGTGACCCCTCAGGACTGGACGGCACAAGGTCATGCGGCGGGCAGTCCCTTCTCGGTCTCCCACACGTTCGCCCAGACCGGCCCCTTCCGTCCGCGCAACCTTGTACGAGGGCTGGACAACGTCGTGCTCGCCGGCTGCGGGACCACCCCCGGCGTCGGCATCCCGACGGTGCTCGTCAGCGGCAAGCTCGCCGCCGCTCGCGTCACCGGTGTCACCGCAGACATCAGCCGCCGCCCCTCCCGGCACCGGCCGGCTTCGGCCGGTGCCAATGTCCCGTCCGCGCCGTTCGCGGCAGGCGCCGATGACCCGTCGTGAACTGGACGCCGCCGGGATCACCGATCCCACGCTCCGCGCCGCCTACGCCCAGTGCCGGCGGCTCAACGCCCGCCACGGCAGAACCTATTTCCTGGCCACTCGGCTGCTGCCGCTGGAACGCCGCTCGGCCGTACACGCGCTGTACGGGTTCGCCCGCTGGGCGGACGACATCGTGGACGACCTGGACCGGCGCCGTACCTCCGACGAGCGCGACCGGCTGCTGAAGCGCCTGGAGAGCGACCTCGCGCACGAGCTGCGCACTGGCGGCGGGAGGGAGCCCGTGGTCCGGGCCGTGGCCGACACCGCCGACCGGTTCCGCATCGAGCCCTCGCTGTTCGCCGACTTCCTGGCCTCGATGCGTGCCGACCTGACCGTCACCGACTATCCGAGCTACGCCGACCTGCGGGCCTACATGCACGGCTCGGCCGCGGTGATCGGGCTGCAGATGCTCCCGGTGCTGGGCACAGTCGTACCCCGCGAGGAGGCGGCGCCGCACGCGGCGGCCCTCGGGGTGGCGTTCCAGCTCACCAACTTCCTGCGGGACGTGGGTGAGGACCTGGACCGGGGCCGCGTCTACCTGCCGGCGGACCTGCTCGCCGCTCACGGCGTGGACAGGCCGCTGCTGGAGTGGAGCCGGCGCACGGGGCGGCGCGACCCGAGGATCCGAGCGGCGCTCGTCGCCGCCGAGGCGATGACCCGGCACGTGTACCGGTCGGCGGAGCCGGGCATCGCCATGCTCGACCCTCGGGCGCGCCCCTGCATCCGCACCGCCTTCACGTTGTACGGCGGCATCCTCGACGCGATCGCGGACCACGATTACAGCGTGCTGCATCACCGTGCGGCGGTGTCCCGCGCTCGGCGCGCGGCCACCGCCGCGGCGGGTGCCGTCCAGGTGGTCGGCGCTCGGTGGCGCAACCGCGTGCCGCATCCGGCCCGTGCGGCAGGCGGTACGTCACACAAGGGGAAGGGGCAGGACAGTGAGTGACCGAGCGGACAAGCGCTGGACATCGCCGTTGCGGCGGCGCCGTGGCCCGGGCTGGGCAGCGCAGACGCCGACGTGGCGGCAGGCGCGGCCGACCTTGATCGCCGAAGCGCTCGAGCGGGCGTCCGCACGGCCCTCCGGCAACTGGTTCGTGGTCGGCGCCTCACGGGACGTGCGCGTGGGTGGGCGCCCGTGCGGCCGGACGGTGGGTGGCGTCGAGGTCGTGCTGTGGCGCTCGGACGCGGGAGGACTGCACGCGGGTCCGGGCGCCTGCCCGCACCTCGGGGCACCTCTGCGGGACAGCCGAGTGGTCTGCGGCACGCTGGTGTGTCACTGGCACGGACTGGCCCTGGACGGTAGTCCGTCCGCCGGCTGGAGCCCCTACCCCGTGCACGACGACGGGGTGCTGGTCTGGGTGCGTCTGGACACGGTGGGCGGTGAGGCGCCTTCGAATCGTCCTGTGGTGCCTGGCACGTCCCGCCATGGGCAGCGGAGTGGACGCCGTCTTCACGGCGGTGGGGCGGTGCGAGGCGCAGGACATCGTCGCCAACCGGCTCGATCCGTGGCACGGCTCGTGGTTCCATCCGTACTCGTTCGTCGACTTGACGGTGGTGGGGGAACCGCAGGGTAACGAGGACGACGCCTTTGTCGTCGACGTCTCCTTCCGGGTGGCGGGGCGCCTGGTGGTGCCGGTGCGGGCCGAGTTCACCGCGCCCGATCCGCGCACGGTCGTCATGCGCGTCACCGACGGCGAGGGGGCGACGTCCGTGGTGGAGACCCATGCCACGCCGCTGACCGGTGAGGCCGACGAACAGCCGCTGACTGCCGTGGTCGAGGCGGTCGTCGCCACCTCCGGGCGGCGCGGCTTCGAGCTGGCCCGGGCCGCCGCCCCGGTACTGCGCCCGCTGATGCGTCGTACGGCCGGGCGCCTGTGGCGCGACGACCTGGCGTATGCCGAGCGTCGCTGGGCCCTGCGCAGTACCGGACGGTTCCCGGGGTGAGCTCGCCGGTTACGGGTGCGCGCGACGCCCCGCGAGTGCGCCGAGGGCCCGCAGCGCGGGGGAACGGCCCGCCCGAGGAACCGTCCACAGCACCTCTCCCCGGACGCCCCACGCGGCGAGCAGTGCGCCGGCGGCGAGGAAGCCGGTGGTGGCGGCGCGTTCCATGAGCGCGACCGGGAGGTCGCAGCGGATCGCGTCGCCGGCCAGCGTCACCCACGGGTGGGGTGTCCGCACGGTGGGGCGCCGGTGGTGGGAGCCGACGGGGAAGAGCGGGCAGTCCGAGCGCCACTCGTGCCGGGTGTCGACGATGCGCGCCTCGCGGGTCTCCGGGTACACCTCGTGGAGACGGTCGACGAGCATGCTCCGCACTTTCTCCGGTTCAGCGCCGGCATCGAGGGCGTAGGCGTGCAGCTCCACCACCGAGCCCCGGTTCCGGGCGGCCCAGCGCGCGGCCTCGCCCTCGTAGCGTTCCAGGACGCTGATGTTGTCCAGTCCGCCGTACCCGCTGGTGCCGAGGAAGCCGGGACGGTCGGCGCGGACCGGCCGGTCCAGCCAGAGCCGGGAGACGAGGAACGGCGGTGCCGTACGCAGGGCGGCGACGTCGTCGCGCCAGGGGGCGGTGCCCAGGCCGGGTGACGCGGCGACGACCTGGCGCAGAGCGCCGGGATCGAGGGCGAGCACCGCCGCCTCGTGGGGGTATACGGCGGTGTCGGTCTGTACTTCCACTCCCCCGGCGCCGTGGGGCTGGACGCCATGCACGGGTGTGCCGGTGCGAAGGATCGCCCCGAGGCGCTGGAGGTAGTCGCCGAGCGGCTCCCAGAGCGCCTGTGGGAAGGGGTCGTTCGGCACATCGAAGAGCAGGCCCTCCGCCGAGCCGAGGAAGTAGATGTGAAACATCAGCAGCAGCTCCGCGGCGGACAGTTCGCGCGGGTCGGCGAAGAAACTGCGCGAGAACACCTCGAACGCGAGGTGGTGCGCCGCCTCGGGGAAGCGGACGCCCTCCAGGAACGTCGTCGCACTGATGCCGTCGAAGCGTTCGTAGACCTCGGGCACACGGACGTCGAGGAGGGGCAGCGCCGCCCGTGCGTCCATGGTGGCAAGGTCACGCCAGCCGAAGGTGGGGCTCAGGGCGACGAATCCGAGTGCGCTGAACGGCGGGGTTCTCGGAACACGGGCGAAGCTGTCGGTCAGGCCGCCGCTGTGCCGCAGAGGGTAGTCGGGCAGTGAGGTGAGCCGTGCGAGATCAGGGTCGGTCCGTCGCAGCAGGCCGCGCAGGTTGTAGTACTGACGGAAGAAGGCGTGGAAGCCGCGGCTCATGGTCGCTGCGGAGCCGTCGGCCAGGTGGGTCCGGCATCCGGCGAGTCGGCCGCCGAGTGCTTCCTCCCGTTCGTAGAGAGTGACACGGGCGCCGCGTTCGGCCAGCAGAGTAGTTGCGGCCAGACCGGCGATTCCGCCCCCGATCACGGCAACCGACGGCGCGTCCTCCCGCTCGAAGCGGCCCCGGCCGGGTGCGGGCATCAGGACCTCGGCCTTGCGGTCGCGGCCCCGCCGGGCACCACCGTGCGAGCGGGCGCTCACCGGGTCCGCTCCCCTGCCGTGGTCGAGCCGTTGCGTGCGAGGAACGTGTGCGCGATGCCGGTCTGCCAGCCTGCGACGTGCGCGACGCGCACGCCTGTGAAGCCGGCCCGCGTCAGACGGTCGGCGAAGGCGGGTGCGGTGTCGAAGGCGAGGACGCTCTGCCACAGGTGGCGGTACAGGGCGCGGTCGCCGGTGAGTGTGCCCGCCGGGACGAGGACCCCGTGGCACACGGCCGCCCACAGGGCGCGGTGCACCGGTGAGCCGCTGAGGCTGTACTCGTGGACGGCGAGGCGCCCAGCCGGTCGCAACAGACCCCGGATGGCGGTGAGGACCCGGTTTGGGTCTGTGACGTTGCGGAACAGGTAGGCGGCGAACATCGCGTCGAACGGGCCTTCCCCGGCCGTCACCACTTCTTCGGCGGGCAGATGCAGGAAGCGCACGCGTGCGGGCCAGGGTTTGGCCAGTGCGCATCGCAGCATGCCCGAAGAGGCGTCGACGGCCGTGATCCGGGCCCGGGGCGCGGCACGCAGCAGGGCCCGGGTAGAGGTACCGGTGCCGCAGCCCAGATCCAGGACGTGCAGTCCGGCTCCGCCTGCGGGCAGCCGGAGCCGGCGGGCCGAGCGGAGCAGATCGGTGCGGTAGCCGGGGTTGAAAGCCGTGAGGCGGTCGTAGGTGTGCGACGCGTGGTCGAAAGCGCGTGCCAAATCGTGGTCGCGCAGCAGTGTCATCGGTGGCTCTCTCCGATTCGTGGGGCGGGACGGACGCGGCGCGGCAGGAAGGGCAGCTCGAGGGCGGTGCGGAGCATCGGGCCGACCGGGGTCCGCAGTCCGATGCCCCACTCCTCCGGGAGTGAGGTGGCGCCGTCGAGGAAGCGCAGCAGTCGTTCCGGGGGCGTCCGGCGGAACAGGGTGGTGAAGAAGTCGGGGCCGTCGATCCGTCCGGTGTCCAGGGCCCGCAGCAGGACCGCGTCCATGGCCAGTGCACGGCGCCCATGGGGTGCGGGCACTGCTGCCTCGCGCCCGTCACGCAGGGCTGCGGCGATGGCCCGGCTCTGCCGCTGCACCGCGGCGAAGGTGTAGCCCGTAGCGGGGCGGGTGGCGCCGCCCGCCGCTCCGATACGGAAGACAGCGGACCCGGCCCGCCGGGGGAAGCGCGCGTCGGTCATGGGGATCACCCCCTGCTCCGCCGCTTCCACCGTGAGTGCACCGAGGCCCAGGATCTCTCGGCTGTAGCGACCGAGCGCCGCCTCGTACGCCTCGGTGGTCAGCGGCGTCCGGGAGAACTCGGTGTACTCGACGAGCGCGCGGTCCGGCGCCAGGGGGAGAACATAGCCGAAAGCGAGCCCGTGACGCGGCTGCGGCACTCGGAAGTCCATCAGGTCGACGACCGCAGGATCGAATCGGTCCGCGTCCGTGCGCACGAACCAACCGCGGAAGTGCTGCAGCAGGTGCGTCCGGGCCGGCGGCAGGGCGCGCAACGGGCGGGAGTCGAACACGTGGCGGGCGCGCAGCGTCAGTGTCCGCCCGTCGGGTGCCGTGCAACGCACTTCCGCACCGTCGGACACGTCGCGCACCGTGTCCGCTGTCGCGCGCACCATGTGCCCGCCGGGAGAGCGAGCCAACCGGGAGTGCACCACACGCTCGAACGGTGCGGACCGCAGCATGCGATAGCGCAGCGGGGCCGGGTCGACGGTGACCTCGCTGCCGTCGGTACCGCGGACGCGCAGCTTGCACCAAGAGGCGGTGATCACTTCATCGAAGTCGCCGGTGTCCTGGTCCCAGTAACACCAGGTTCGCTCGGGCGGGCGCGTCGGTCCCTCCGGCGGTTCGATGACGGTCACAGTGGTGGTGCCGGTCTCGGTCAGCCGGTACGCGAGGCTGAGGCCGGCCGCGCCGCCGCCGACGATGAGCACATCGGATGTGTCGGCGGGAAGTGCGGGGCGTCGGCTCACCGGGCCCGCCGTTCGACGACCGTGGTTCCGTCCGATGCCGTACGCAGGAGCTCGGCCTCTGTCGCCAGCGCTTCCGCGACGGCTACGGCGACCTGGCGCGGGTCCCCTCCCGCAGGCATCGGCGGCGCCTCACCTGCCACGGGTCGGTCGGCGAAACCGGTGTCCAGGTGCCCCGGCCGGATGTCCAGCACCCGGATGCCTGCGCCCCGTGCCTCGCGGCGTACGGCGTCGAGCCAGGCACTCAGCGCGGCCTTGGAGGCGCTGTAGTCGGCCATTCCCGCCTGCGGGCGCTCCACAACGGCTCCGGTGACGGCGGCGAGCACCGAACCGGGTCGCATGACGCCGAGCGCGGCCCGGCAGAACGCGACGGGTGCAAGGAAGTTGACCGCCATCAGGTACTCCGCGACCTCGTCTCCGACCTCGTACGCCCGGCCGAAGGCCACTGAGCCGAACGCCGTCACCACGGCGTCCAGGCCGCCGAGGGCAGTCGAGGCATCGAGCACGGCGCGGGCGCATGAGTCGGCGTCGTAGGCGTCGAACGGGATGGTCGGAGCACTGGAGTACGCCTGGGCGGCGCGGGCCAGCCGGGCCGGGTCGCGTCCGGCGAGGGCCGGACGCGCGCCTCGGCCGGCCAGTTCGGCGGTGATCGCACCACCGAGAACACCGGTGGCCCCGGCCACCAGAACACGCGCACCGTTGACGTCCACGTTCACCCCGAGCACCAGGTCGACGAGTCTCTTCCAGTCGGCATCTCTTCAGGGCGCCGGCTGCCCATGGATGCGGTCGATACCGGCCGGCGTGGCATCAGCCAGGCGCCGAGTCGGCCAGTACCTCCCGGGCGGCGCGCGTACCCGACGCCAGGGCCCCCTGGACCGAGCCGGTCGCGCGGTGGTCACCGCACACATACCTCCCCGGTCCGAAGCGGGTCGTGAGACTGAGCGGCCAGGGCGGCAGCATCGCGGGCAGCGCCCCCTCGACGGTGTACGCGGCGATCTGCTGCCAGCCGCTCGTGTCGGTTCCGTACAGATCAGCCAGGCGTCGCAGCACGGCGTCGCTCGTACCGGGCTCGTCCCTGCCCAGCACGGAGCTGGAGACCAGCGCGGTACCGGGCGGTGCGTAGGTAGGGGCGACTTCGGTCAGTACACAGGTGTTCAGCACTGTCCCGGTGCTGTCCGCCATCAGCGTCGGTTCCGCCATCGGCGTGCTGTCGACCGCGTGGTAGTACGTGGTGACCGTACGTCCGTCCGGCACGGGCAGGCCCGGCAGCAGTCGGGCCGCTGTGACGGCGTCGGTCGCGACCACGACGGTCGCGGCCGGCACCTCACTGCCGTCCGTCAGCAGCACTCCCGAAGCGGTGACCTCGGCAACCGGCGTCTCCAGCCGCAGGATGCCGTCGGGCAGACCTTCGGCCAGTTGTGCGGGCACCGCGCCGGTGCCGTCGGCGGGCAGGCAAAGGGTCCCTCGGACCATGCTCCGCCAGACCAGGTGGAAGAAGCGGGCGGAGGTCTCCAAACGATCCTCCAGGAACACACCGGACAGGAACGGCCGCAGAATGTGGTCCACCGCCGCGTCCGACAACCCCGCGCGGGACAGGGCGGCCGAGGTGGCGCGGTCCGGACGTCTTTTGAGCAGGGCCACGGGCAGCAGAGCGTCCTGCGCGGTGAGCGCCGCCCACGCGGCCAGGTCGCGAGCCGCGAGGGCCCGCCCAGGCAGCAGGGCTCCCGCCGCGCTCGGCCTCCGGGTCGGATCGACGAGGCGAACCGGCCCGCTCGGGGTGTGTGCCACGAATCCAGGGGTGAACGGCCGCAGCCGAAGACTCCGAAGGTCCAGCCGCCGCTTCACCTGAGGATAGGAGGTGTTGAACACCTGGAAGCCGCGATCCAGTAGGAAGCCGTCCCGCCGGTCTGTTCGCATTCGGCCGCCCGGCCCGTCGGACGCCTCCAGCAGAGCCACCCGGCGTCCCCCACGACACAGGTCCCCTGCGCAGGCGAGACCGGCGAGACCGGCACCGACCACGACGGTGTCCGGTGCCCCGCGGTGATGGGCGGTCATGGTCCTCCTCTGTCGGCGCGAGCACCGGTTGGGCGGGGTGTGGACTCGTCCTCCGGCTCGCTCGCGTAAGCCAGTACCCGGAGCACAGCTTCGTAGAGCAGCACGCAGACGCCTCACGCAGTCCGCCACGCACTGGTCGCCGGGTCCCGGCGCAGGCATTGCGCGTCCAGCGGATCACGTCACGACGGCGAATTCCAGGCGCCACCACAGCCGAGTGCGCCAACGACAGTGACCTGTCACTCCGACACCACCGACTCCACCACCGCGACCGCCTCCGCGAGTCCCGACGGACGCGACAGACCGGGCATGTCCTGCCCGGTCCAGCCAGGCCCCAGCGCCAGGACGACCGGCCGTCGACGAGCACCCCGCACCCCCCACTCCATCGCGGCCACGTGCTGCGCCAGTGGCCGGCTGGCGGTGGCACGGGACTGGGACCACAGCCCCACCGCGACC
The DNA here is from genome assembly GCF_045291515.1 of Streptomyces sp. GD-15H. Classification (NCBI taxonomy): domain Bacteria; kingdom Bacillati; phylum Actinomycetota; class Actinomycetes; order Kitasatosporales; family Streptomycetaceae; genus Streptomyces; species Streptomyces sp. GD-15H. The sequence continues at coordinate 8,243,047 of NZ_CP149447.1, read as the reverse complement.
GGCCCCGTTCTCCGCACGGCCTCGACGAGTGACTCGAACGGGCAGGGCGCCACCGAACATACGCACCGGAAGACCGCGTTCGGCCAGTGCGACGGCCAGTGCCTCCAGCGGCAGTGTGTGGTTCTCACCCGGCACGCAGGCGAGCACCGTGGTGGCGCCCGGGCGGTCGACGACCACGGGAGGTGCGCTGCGACGCAGCGCACCGGAAACGTGCCAGGACAGGAAGTGCTCGACCTCCACGTACTTCTCGCCCGAGTTCTCCCACTTGCGGCCGACCGCCTGCAGCGTAGGCATGATCACCTCGGTCCAGGCGGCAACCACGCCGTACTCGGCGATCGCCTCGAGCAGCAGCTCGTCCAGAGTGGCGGTGTCCAGGCGCAGCGCGGCACGGACGATCCCCTTGCACTCCTGACGGACGTCCCCGAGCCGAAGGTCACTGTCTGCCCCGCTGGGCCCGCGGGCCGACGGTCGCAGAGCGGCGCCCCGACGGGCCGGGCCGGCGTCCAGCGGCGCGTCGCTGCGCGCCAGGCGCGCGGCCTCGGCGGGTGACAGTCCGGTCGCCGTCAGGGCGCACATCCGCTCCAGCCGCGCCACGTCCCTGGCGGTCCAGCGGCGGTGCCGGCCACCGGTGTGCGCGTCGGGGCCGAGGCCGTAGCGGCGGTCCCACGTGCGGACCGTGGTGGGTGCCACCCCGAGCCGTCTGGCCACCTCGCCGGTGGTCAGCCCTCCGCCGCGCCGCGTGTCTTCGTCGTCCCGGCCGTCACCGTCGGGTTTGCTCACGCCCATGAGCCCACTGTACGACGCATAAACGACGCGGGTTGCTCGCATCGTTTATGCCTCACAACACTGGAAGGCATGCGACGGCCCTAACGGTCCGCGGCGACCAGTGCGGTCAGCGGACGCCCTTCCGCCTCCCTCACATGACGCACGGCAGGAGGAACCAGGCCATGAGCACGAACACGCGAACCATCAGCAGCCTCGCCGCGCCCGTGGACGAAACGCGGCACGAGGACGAACTGGCCCGTGGACTGCGTGCCGCCGACGACTACGCGTTCGCGGCGATCTACCTGCGCTGGGGACCCCTGGTCCACACCATGGCCACCCGGTCGCTCGGTGACCCCCACGAGGCCGAAGACGTGACTCAGCAGGTGTTCCTCGGCGCCTGGCGCGGACGGGCCGGATTCCGTCCGGAGCGGGGCCCCCTCGGCGCCTGGCTCGTCGGCATCACCCGCCGCAAGATCGTCGACGCGCTGGCCGCCCGGACACGACGACTGACGCTCATGGACTCGGCCGCCCACAGTGCCGACGCCTTCGCGCGGAAGGACGCGGTGCCGGAGGACGTCCTGGACCGGGTGCTGCTGGCCGATGAACTGTCCCGGCTGCCCCGGCCCCAGCAGGACGTACTGTGCATGGCCTTCTTCGAGGACCTGACCCAGGCCCAGATCGCGGAACGGACCGGAATGCCCTTGGGCACCGTCAAGAGTCACGCCCGCCGCGGCCTGCACCGGTTGCGCGGGGCGCTCGAACAGAGTCGCTCCTCCGAGACGGCCGCGTAGGCGTGTCGAACAAGGAGTGCCGCTCGCGCATCCACGGCGGTGCCGACGCACGAAACACCACCGAGACTCCACTCGAAGGGATGATCCCCATGACCTCACGGACCCTCCTCGCCGTCGCTGCCTCGGCCGGCGCTTGTGCCCTGGCCCTCGGTGTCACCGTGCCCGCCATGGCGGTTCCAGCCAACGAGCAGGACAAGGCCATGGTGTCCGTCTTTCACGGCATTCCCGGGATGACGGTCGACGTCTACGCCAACGGCGACGAACTCCTCGGCGACTTCGAGCCCGGCACGGTGGCCGACCCGCAGGCTCTCGACGCCGGGACCTACGACATCCAGATCTTCGAAGCGGGCCAAGGCCCCGACGGCGCTCCGGCCCTGCAGAAGGAGATCAAGGTGCCCGAGGGTGCGAACGCCACGATCGCCGCCCATCTCACCGCCGACGGTGAACCCCAACTGACGGCCTTCGTCAATGACGTCTCGCAGGTCGATGCCGGTGGGGCCCGCCTGACGGTTCGTCACGTCGCGGCCGCTCCGGCGGTCGACGTCCGCGCGGGCGGACAGCCGCTCTTCACCGGCCTGGAGAACCCCGAGGAGGACACCGCGGAGGTCGACGCCGGCACGGTGAGCGCCGACGTCGTGCTCGCCGGTACAGACACCGTGGCCATCGGTCCGGCCGACCTGAACCTCGAGGAAGGGACGAGCAACATCGTCTATGCCTGGGGCAGCGCCGAGGACGAGAACCTGGCCCTGGCGACGCAGACGTTGAGTGGCATGGAATCGGCGCCCAACGCCGTCGGCGCGGGCGGCAACGGTGCCGCTGTCACCCCGAACTCCTCCGACCAGTGGCTGGCCTGGGCCGCCGCGGCCGGGGCGGTGACGGTCACGGGCGTCCTGGTGGCCCGTCGAGTCGCGGGTCGGCGTGTCTGACACAGCACGACGCCTGATCGGTCCGGCCGTCGTGTCTGCCGCTCTGGCAGTCGTGCTCAGCCTGCCGGGCGCGACGTCGGACCCGGCCTCGCTCCCGCCCGACTTCGGACCCGCAGCTCCGGTGCGGGAGGCTGCGGCGGCCGGGCTGCCGAGCGGCACGGGGCCACACGCCGACATCGCGCACCAGGACCCGCCACCTCAGCGCGTCCTGGTGCGCGACGTCGGCCTCGACGCCCGCATCCGACCGGTGGGCGTGACCGGACAGGGCGCCATGGTGGTTCCCGCGGACGCTGCCGTGGCCGGCTGGTACCGCTTCGGCCCGGCACCTGGAAGTACACGGGGGTCGGCCGTGCTCGTCGGACATGTGGACAGCGACACCGGCGACCTCGGCGAGTTCGCCGCACTGTACGACGTACACACCGGCGACGAGGTCGAGGTGCGACGCGCCGGCGCGGAGCCGGTCGTCTACCGCGTCGTCTCACGTTCGACGATGCCGAAGAACGAACTGCCGTCCTCCACCTTCCGCCGGACGGGCGACCCGGTCCTCACACTCGTCACCTGCGCGCCTCCCTTCGTTCCCGAGCGCGGAGGCTACCTGGCCAACCTGGTCGTCACGGCGGAGCCACTTCCTGCGTGAGGCGGGTGATCGCCCCGGTGTGAGCCCTGCTCCCACAGGTATCGAGGCCCGTGAAGTAAGAGATACGGGAGGGTACGGTGGCCCACGTCGAGCCCGCGCACCTGGTGGAACTGGCCTTGGGCAACGCTGTTTCACGCAACGACCTCAGCGCATTCCGGCACATCGCCGTGTGTCCCCGCTGCCAGGATGAACTGGCCCGGCTGACTCGCGTGGTGACCGCCGCACGCAGCATCGACACGTCGGATCTACTGACCGCGCCCCCGGAGCAGGTCTGGGAACGCATCACCCTGGAGCTGTCCGGACAGGCGGAGGCGACCTCGCCACCCGCTGCGGAGGCCGTTCGTCAACATCCCCACGGAGTGAGAGGGGAACGCCGGCCCGGCCGCTGCGACGACGGGACGCGGGCACGTCCGGTCCTGCTCGGCCTTCTCATCGGACTCGTCGTCGGCCGGTGGTTCGCGCGGAGGCGTTTCCCTTGCCACTTGCCTCGGTACTGGTGGGGTTGAAATACAGGGCCCTGCGTGACTTCCGATGGCCTCCACCACGCCGTCCGGGCCGTCACTCGCAAGCAGTCCTCTCCCTCGCCGCACGAGCCCCCACGTCGGCAGGCCGCCCCAAGCCTGCATGATCGCGGCCTTCTGCCTCACGCTTCAGCCGAGTGCCTTCCATCCGCCGCCGACGCGTTACCCACCACTGCGACGGTGGGACGTGCTCCGACGCGCCTCGGCTGTCAGGCAGGAAGCGCCCGTCAAGGCGTGCCGCCGACTTCGACGACCATCTCAACGACGGCGTCGAGACCGCCTTCGGCGAGGGCCTGGCGCTGCTTGTCCGCGCCTGTCCCCTGTTGCAGCAGACGGTGGACAAGTGAGGTCACCTCGCGAGTGTCACCGGCCGCATCCAGCGCAGGACCGACGTGGTCCAGCAGCCCATACACCACATCACCCGCGCGCCGACGCCGGCCGGTCGGGTCGATCAGGTCTCCGCTCAGCCCATGGCGTGCTGCTTGCCACATCGCCACCCGCATCATCTCCGGAGCGGACTCCGTCGGCGGACGGCCCGACCTCACTTCGCGCAGCGCGGTATCGGCCAGCGCCCGTGTCAGGCCGGCGAGCATGACCGCGTCGTCCGTGCGCAGCTGCACGTCCATGCAACGGACCTCGACTGTGGGGTAGTTCTCGGACAGTCGGATTTGCCAGTACAACTGACCGGTGTCGTTGATCACCCCGGTCGACAGCAGTCGCCGCACCCGTGCGTCGTAGTCCGCCGCGTCGGCGAAGCGCGGCGGGATGCCGCTGACCGGCCATCGGCCGAAGACGACGGTGCGCCAGCTGGCGAAGCCGGTGTCCTGTCCCTCCCACAGCGGTGAGTTCGCCGCCATGGCGGTCAGGGACGGCAACCACACCCGGATCCGGTTCAAGACCTCCGTCCCCATCCGTCGGTCGGGGACGGCCACGTGCACGTGCATGCCATTGATCATCTGCTCCGCCACCAGCCGCGGAGCCTGTCGCTGCATCGCTTTGTAACGGGTCTGGTCGGTGATCGGCACGGGTGCGTCCTCGCGGAACGGCGGCGTGCCGCTGGCCATGATCCGGCAGCCGCTCTTCTCCGCCGCACCGGCCACGGCATGCCGCAGCCGCAGCAGGTGGCCACCGACCTCCTCCAGCGTGGCGCATACGGGCGTCGCCACCTCGATCTGCGCCTGCGAAATCTCCGGCTGGATCTCTTCCCCGGCGACGAAGGGCTGCAGTCCTGCCGCGGCCCTGACCCTTTCCGCGTGCGGAGCCAGCCGACCGGTGATCGGGTCGACCAGCAGGTACTCCTCTTCTATGCCGACGGTCGCCATCGCCGATCCTTCCGTTCCCGCCACCAACCGCTTGGGCAGGGGAGGCGCATGCCGCAGCCCCTGCCCACCGCGCCCGACGACGCCCCGAGCCACCGAAGGATGCCCGCACCAAGTGCCACGAAAGCCGCACGTCAAACACGACTGCGGTGCCCTGTGGCCTCCGGGCGACCCGCCTCCCGGGCGTCGCCGGGGCAGAACCATGGGCGACGCTGCTGCCCGCCTCCGCGGGGTGGCAGGTCGCCGCTTCAGGCCCGAGGCATAGTTGAGGCTGGGGGACGGAGACCTGTGGACGTGACAGGAGAGCGCGTGTGACCACACCACGGATCGATTACCAGGCGCTGTTCGCTGTGACGCCCAGCCCGTACCTGGTACTGGACCCCGACTTGGTGGTCGCCGACGTCAACGAGGCGTATCTCCGGGTCACAGGCCGGACCCGAGAGGAGATGATCGGTCGGTACCTCTTTGAGGTTCACCCCGACAATCCGGCGGATCCGGACGCCGACGGGGTGCGCAATCTGAACGCCTCCTTGCAGCGGGTTCTGCGGTCGAAAGAACCGGACACGATGGCGGTGCAGAAGTACGACGTCCCGGTGTCCGGACGTCCCGGAGTGTTCCAGACGAAGTGGTGGTCGCCCATCAACACACCCCTCCTCGGACCTGACGGGCAGGTGGAATGGCTCCTCCACCGGGTGGAGGACATGACCGAGTTCGTACTGACCCGCCCCCGCTCGAGACCGGAGGATCCGGCGGGTGAACACGCGGCGCTGGAGTCCGAACTGTACGCACGAGCGCAGGAACTCCAGCGCCTCAACGAGGAACTCCGCGACGCACACGCCCGGGAGCGCCACATTGCCCTCACCCTGCAAGAGGCCATGCTGCACTCCCCGGACCTGGCCGCACACCGGGAGATCGCCGTACGTTACATGCCCGCCGCTAGCTCACTCAACGTCTGCGGCGACTGGTACGACGTGGTGGATCTGTCCGAGGACACGTACAGCGTGGCGGTCGGCGACGTGGTCGGCCACGGCCTGGAGGCCGCCGCCGTCATGGGCATGCTCCGAAGCGCCCTGTCCGCAGCCGTGCGCGCCATCCACGAACCCGGCACAGCCATGGACGTCCTGAGCCGGTACGCCCGCAGCTTCGAGGGCGCGCTGGCAACAACCGCGGCCAAAGCCGTCATCGACACCCGCCATCAGCGCATCACCTACACCAGCGCCGGCCACCCCCCGCCCGTCCTCTCCCGGGCGGACGGCTCGGTCGTCCTGCTCGACCAGGCCACCGAGCCACCGTTGGGCGTCGTAGTCGACCAGGATCCACGCGCCCGGGCCACGGTGCCCTACACCCCGGGCGACACCCTCGTGCTCTACACCGACGGGCTCATCGAACGCCGCGGGGAGGATATCGACGCCGGGCTGCACCGCCTCACCGACGCCCTCGCCCGCCACACCCATCTGAGCCCTGAGCGCCTGGCCGACGTCCTGCTCACCCGCCTCGGCGTAGCCGACGGCGGACTCGACGACGTCGCCTTGGTCGTCATCCGCCTGTAGACGGGCCTCCGACTGGTACTCGCCACCCGGTGATCGAGACGGCTCAGGCCATGGTCCGGGGACGGTCACGACCGCCGGCTCATCCAACCGGGCCGCGTCCTGCCGCCGTGCCCGCCTCGTCCGTCGGCAATGACGACCCCGGGGTGAGCCGCACTGTCGAGCCGCACGTCACCATTCCGCCGCATGTCGTGCCAGCGGTTCATGGCCCCAGTTCATGAGCGAATGCCTCCACCGGCTGTCCCGTACGTCGCCCGAGGGTCGCTGGGCGAGATACCGCCGGACATATCGGACGCGGTCGACGGCTTGAGGCGGCACCGCTCGGCGATCCGCCCGACCGTCAGCTCGTGACCGCCCGCGAACTGCCGCATGACCAGTTGGCGGGCCCCGCTCGCCATCGGCGGCCGGATCAGTCGAAATAGGATTCGAGCGTGCCGCGACGCCGGATATCGAGTGTCGCGCAGTGGAACGAACCGCCGAACGGCGCGTAGTGCAACAGGTTGCACGGGATCGGTTCGAACCCCCATTGTTCGAGTGCGCGCAGCATGCCGGTGTGGTGCCGCTCTGTGATCACCCGTTTTTCGTCGACCATGAGCACGTTCATGCTGAGCCATTTGCCGCACATCGAGGTGATCTTGAGCAGGGGATCGTGGATCGGATTGGGCTCGGGGGCGATCAGGATGTCCCACGATTTCAGGACGTCGGGCAGGCGGTCGACGTCGATGTATTCGGGATTGACCAGTGCCTTGCCGGGCGCGAGCAGGAGGAACGTCGTGTCGATGTGCATGGGCGTGCGGCAGCGGCTCTCGATCTCGTGGATGCGGTAGCCGGATCCGAGATGGCGGCGCAGCCAGTCGATGCCCATGCGGTTGGTGACATTGCTCCGAGTGACGAACAGGTCGCGTCCCGCGCGCACGAAATCCGCCGCGTCGAACACCGGCTCGAACTCGGTGAGGACGTAGCGCATGGGCTCGTCGGCCTTGGGGGTACGGAAATCCCTCTCGAACAGTGCGTCGGTGAGCTGCGGCTTCGGTGCCGCTGTCCATCGCGCGCCGCGCCGGAAGTAGTCCTTGAGGACCGGGCGATAGGAGTGGGTCTCGAAGTAGCGGCACGGCCATGCCATCGGGGTCTCGATGATCTGGTCGCCGATCACGAGCATGCTGTCACGCGGACAGGTGTTGCAGAACCCCCGCGATGACCAGTCGGGGGTGCCGAAACGCCGCCTGTGGTCGACCGCGTCCGGGCGCCTGACCGTGACACCGAGGGACTGCAGGAGCGAGACGAACTGATCGAGCTCATGCTGGGCCCGCTCGATCAGTATGCGCGGGTACCTGAAGCCGGCGGCAAGCCCCTGCATCCGCGCCGCCCATGGCGGGATGTTGCAGCTCACGACTGGGTGGTGGGAGGGAATCGTCGCGCTGTCGAGACGCCCGACGATGATCTCCTCGAGCGGGTCCCACTCATTGTGCGAACTGACCGGCGAAACGGGGGGTTCCGCAGCGTCGTCAGTCATGGCCGAGGGCGCCCTCGCACACGTGCTCCACAGCCCGCGTACGGGCACCGTCGCCGACCGTCGCCGTCAGAATGCCGGGCCTGCACACCATTGCCATACTCAACCTCTTCCGAGCGCAGGAGAGCAGCAATCCATTACATCCAATACTCACCCGAAACGGCGCTCTCAGGGCTGACCCCTGACCATCAACGCACAGAATGAGCGCCCTCTCCCTCGCCGTACGCGACTCGAACACAATGCTGCGCCGCAGTCTGCCGCGCGCGCGGCGCTACTTGCCCCTCACCCTGAATCCGCTGCTCACGCCGATCGTCCTGCTGCTCTTCGTCCACGTCTTCGGCGCCGTGAGGAGCGCGGGCCTCGGCGGTGGCGGCGCGGAACGCTCCGAGCACCTCGCCCGTATCGTCCCGGGCGTCTTGAGGATGACCGTTGGCGGCACCGTCATCGGGTCCGCGGCGTCCGTCTCCACCGAGGCTCCGTGCTCATCGGGCACGTCGTCGGCCGCGTGCCGCAGTCGCTCGCCGGCGTGGTCCCCGTCGGTACCGTGGCCATCGGCTTCAGGTCCACGGACGAGGCGGCCGGCGACTTTGTCCATGGTGGGTATGTGCTGCTTCAGCGCCAACGGCAGGGGAACCGCCCCGTGAGTTGCCGCCACCTCACCGCAAGGCACTCCATCCGTGGGCCGCCGTGGGACACGACTGGCGTCCGACCCTTGGCATGAGCGTTGCGAGCCTCAGCGAGAATGGCGAGATGAGCAATCGCTTCGTCGGCATTCCGGAACTGACTGACGTTCCGTGTGTTGCAGTCGTCGTCGACATGATGCGCGCCTTCACTGTGGCCGCATGGGCCTTCTCGCGCGGCGCCGAGGGAATCGTCCTGGCCTCTTCGGAGGAGGAGGCACTGGCCTTGAAGGAGAGTCGTCCGGGCTGGCTGGCTCTGAAGGACGGTGCTCCGGCAGCAGGCTTCGACGCGGTGAACTCACCTGCTCTGCTCAGGTCGTTCGATCTGGCTGGCCGCACGGTGGTGCAGAAGACGACGGCAGGAACCGTCGGTGCGCTGGCCGTCGCGAGCGCGCCGCTGGTCCTGTGCGCGAGTTTCGTGGTGGCCGGTGCGACAACGCGGTTCCTGCAGACCGAGGGTTGCGGTCCGGTGACGTTCGTTGTCACCGGGGAGGAAGGCAGGGCCGATGAGGATCTGGCCTGCGCTGAATACATTGGTCAACGTCTCGCCGGGGGCGATGCCGGGGTTGCACCGTATCTCCAGCGCGCGAGGACTTCCCGGGCCGCCGGCGATCTCGCCGACGGGCTGCGACGCGGATACCAGGGGGTTCATCCGGACGATGTCGACCTCTGCCTGGAAGTCGACAGGTTCTCCTTCGCGATGGTGGCCCGTCAGGAAGACTCCCTGACCGTGCTGCGTCCCGTTGCGGTGCCTGACGATTCACCCGATGCCCACTGACCTGCTGCAACTGTGGAGGACATCCGGGTGTGGCCGAGTCCTCGGGCCGGTGGGCCCCGGTGCCCGGGGCGAGCAGCGGGGTCCGGGCCGGCTGACCCGTCACCGGGGTCCGCAGGAACATGGCCAGGCCACTCCGGGAGGCCGCGCCTCCCGGCGGGTGCTCAACTGCGCGGTCCGCATCCTGCTCGGCGCACCACTGACCGCCACGGACGCGGTGCGTGACGAGGTGCACCCTGCTGCGGCCCGGTGGGCGCGTGAGTCGGCCGACTGGTGGTGATCTCGTCGGCCGATCCGATCGCGGACCCTCATCCCATTCATCACGTTTCACCCCATTGGCCTCATTGCTCTACGTTGGAGGTGAGGCAGCTCGTCAAGTCCCACGCTGATCGAGGTGACGGTCATGTCAGTTAGCACACAGCACAGCACCACCGCTGCCACACCGGACGAGCAGGAGAAGACGACACGGCAAGGCCGCAGCGGCACCCACATCCCCGCGGAGAACCGCGGCAACACCACCATCGCGGACACCGTGGTGGCGAAGATCGCGAGCATGGCCGCCCGGGAGGTTCCCGAGGTCTACAACCTCGGCGCGGGTATGGCCCGGGCATTCGGAGCAATGCGTGAACGCGTGCCCGGCGGGAGCAGCAGCATCACCCAAGGGGTGAAGGTGGAGGTCGGTGAACGCCAGGCCGCCGTGGACCTGGCCCTCGTCGTCCATTACGGCGCAGCCATCGCAGAGACCGCCTCGGACGTGCGTACCAACGTCATCACCGCGATTGAACGCATGACCGGTCTGGAGGTCGTGGAAGTCAACGTCGCCGTCGACGACGTGCGACTGCCGGACGAGGAGGAAGCACCCGAGCAAAGCACCCGGCGCGTCGCGTGACGCGGCCCGAGAGGAACGGAGGGACAGCGGACGGATCCCTCACAAGCCAGGCAAGTCTCCGAGGCCGCCGTGTCGGCGCTCGTTCGCGCGCTGTGCCCCGGGTCAGGTGAACCACGCGGTCACGACCGCGGCTACCACGGTGACCACCGCCGCCACTGGCACCCTCACCACGCGGATCCGGTCGAGCCAGGGTGCCATCCGGCACCGCCGGAACGAGGAATCTGTCCTGCTCGGCCCTGGGGTGTGCATGTCGTGCGCGGCACGGTCAGTGTCCGGTACGAGGAGTCGCCCGCACCACGCGCAGTCGGTGTCGAGGCTGTCCAGCCCGTGGGCAACCCTGGGTTGCGGGAGGGGTTCCGGGCCTCTGTGCTGGTCGCCTCTCATGTCACTCCGTCATCGCGGCTTCCACTGAGTCATGGATCGGGAAGACCCGGTGCAGGCGGGTGACGTGGAAGATGCGGGGCACTTCCGGGTTCCGACGAGTACACCCAGGCCCATCGAATCCATGAACGCCGCCCCTGCCAGGTCGACGAGGAGACGCCGGCGGCCTGCCTCGAGGCGGTGGACCACGTAGTCCCTGATGCGCGGCACCGTGTACATGCCAACTTCGCCGTGGACCTCCACGACGGTCCAGTCGTCCTCTTCACGGTGGCTGATGCGGAATTCGGGCTGCATGGGTCACCCGACAGCCATGCCCTGAGGAGAGGTTGCGGACGGTGCCCGCCACACGCGCGTTCTGCACATGCGCGGACGACTGGCCCCGGCATCACCGTATGGATCACGCCGGCGGGGAGCCAGCACGAAGCCGCGACGGCGCGTGCTCGCGTGCGCTCGGTCACGGGCCGGGCGGGCCGAGGCACCTGAGGCGGTAGGCAGCACGCTCCCCGGGCAGCCGGAACCGCTCGGAGCGCACAGTTCCGGATGATTGGGTACCCAGGGGTGGGACGGCTTGGAGCATGGTGATCGCCGTGGATCCACATCGGACGACTGTCCGGACGACGAGGGAGAGGCCATGAGGGCGCCCGATGAGGCTCTGGAGCCGGGCTTCCCGCACGCGGTCCTGCGGGCCCTTGGCACCGGCGTCTTCACCGTCGACACCTCGGGGCGCATCACGTTCGTCAACCCGTGGACCGAGCGGCTGCTGGGCCGGCCTGCGGCCCAGATGATCGGCCAGGACGCGCACGATCTGCTGCACCGCCGTCCCGACGGTGGCCCGGCGCCGCGTGACCAGTGCTCCATCATGGCCCCTCTGGACGGTGACCAATGCGTCGAGGAGGGCAGCGAGGAGTACTTCCTGCGGGGCGACGGCACGACCGTGCCGATCATCTGGGCGGCCACTCCCCTGCTGCTGGCGGGCCGCCGGGCCGGGCTGGTGGTCGTCTTCAACGACTTCAGTCTGCATCGCGACGCGGAGGAGCGGGCGGCGGCGCACACCGCGGATCTGGAATCCCTGACCACCCGGCTGAACCTGGTGGCGGACGTCTCATCGTTGTTGATGTCCACCGTGGCGGCTTCCGACCGGATCGCCCAGTTGCTTCGGTTGCTGGTTCCCGCGTTCGGTGACTGGGCCGCGGTGGATCTGTGCTCCGAGCGGGACGGAGCCGCCGGGGTGCTGGAGCGGGTCGCCGTGTGCAGTCACACCCGTCCTCGGCGGGCGCGACTGCTGGAGGGTCCCCTGCCGCCGCGACCGTCGAGGTCCCGTCCGGCGGTGGCACGTGCCATGGGCGGGGACGAACCCGTGCTGCTGAGTGCCGCCGAGTTGCTCGGTGACCCGAACGCTCCGTTCGCTGCCACCCACCGACCGCTGTTCGATCGGCTCGGGGGCCACTCGGCCGTCGTGGTGCCGCTCCGCGCCCGGCGGCGCCACTACGGAATGCTGACCGTGGCCCGCGCCGGGGACTCCCCCGCCGTCACGGACAGCGAGGTCGTGCTGCTCACCGACATCGGCCGGCGCCTGGCCCTGGTGCTGGACAACGCCCGCCTCTACCACGAGCAGCGGAACGTCGCCGAGACCATGCAGCGCCAACTGCTCGCCCCGCTGCCCCAGGTCGACCACCTGCGCATGGCCGCCCGCTATCTGCCGGCGCAGAGCGCCATGGAGATCGGCGGCGACTGGTACGACGCCTTCCTGCTCTCCGACGGTGTCACGGCGCTGGTGATCGGGGACGTGGTCGGCCACGACCTCGAGGCGGCCTCCCACATGGCCGAGGTCCGCAACATGCTGCGCGCCCTGGCCTGGGACCACCAGGAGCCGCCCAGCGTGATCATGCGCTGCCTGGACGAGGCGGTGACGAACACCAGCGACGCCCCCATGGCCACGCTCGTCTTCGCCCGTATCGAAGGCCCGGAGGGCGGCCCCTGGCGACTGCACTGGGTCAACGCCGGCCATCCGCCTCCGCTGCTGGTCACCGATGAGGGAGACACTCGCTTTCTGACCAGCCACGGCCCGCTGATCGGCATGAGCGCCGCCCTGCACCTGGGGCTGGAGTGGCCGGACGCGTATGTGGAACTTCCCCCCGAGTCCACACTGCTGCTCTACACCGATGGCCTCGTGGAGAGCAGGGGCCGCCCGATCGACCTCGGCATGGCCAAGCTCCGCCACCACGCCTCCCTCCTGACCGAACGCACCGTGGACGGCTTCTGTGACGACCTGCTGGCCCGCATCGACCCGAGTGGCGACGACGTCGCCCTGCTCGCCTTGCGGCTGCCCCCGGTCGGCGCGGGCACTCATGGTGACAGCCGACCGCCACCGCCCCCGCAGTCCCCGTACAGCCCCGCCGCCCCGAACCGGGCCGCCCCCGGGTCCGTCCAGCTGGATGCCTCGGTACAGGACCCCACGCGCGGCGTCCGGGAGAGGTTCCAGGACGACTTCCCCGCGGAATGAACTTGCCGTTCGAGGTCCAGTAGTCGAACATGACTACCTTTCGCCTGTTCAAGCAGACGCTCGAGGGCCAAAGCCTCGGCCTGGCAGCTCGGAGGCGGCTGACCGGCGGACGTGGCTGTTCATCCCGGCCGGGTGGGGTGGGCCGTGGTGTGCCGGAGCGTGTGGGGAGGGCGCCGGGGCGGACGGAGTCGGGGGCTCGGGCGATCGGCGGTTCGGCTCGGGCGGTGCCGAATTACGTGACCGTCGAACACCGTGCGGCGGTCCTGGTTATTCCTCCTCTCGCATGGTCGACATCTTGGCCACATGGGACCATGAGGGTGGCAACGCCTGGCCAACGTCAGGAAGAAGATTGAAGCGAAGGGAAGGGAAGGGGAATGACCAAGCAGTTCAATGTCGGAGACCATGTGCGGTGGAACTCGGAAGCCGGGCATGTGGAAGGCGTCATCGTCAGGAAACACACGCGCGACGTGGAGCACAAGGGGCATACGCGCCACTGCTCGGAAGGCGATCCACAATACGAGATCAAGAGTGATAAAACCGGCCGCATCGCCATGCACAAGGGGGGTGCGTTGACGAAGCGGTAGAGAGGCGAAGACGAAACCGTGGAGAATGGTATTCGTGCCTTCAGGGCGCACTCCAGTCAGTGGCCTGCACGGCCGAATCAGCGGAACGACCGGAGAGTCGAGCGATCCGGGTGAGGCTGCGAGATGACGAACCACATCCATACGGTCGGACACTCGACACGCGACTTCGACGAAGTACTGAAGATGTTGCGCGACAATGACGTCACCTGCTTGGTCGATGTTCGCTCGTACCCGTCTTCGAGGAAATACCCGCAATGGAATCAGGCGGAGATCATCGACGCCCTGCCGTCCGACATCGAATACCGCTGGATCGCCAAGCTCGGCGGCCGACGGTACACACCCAAGGGCGTGCCGAGCGAGAACGGCGCATGGCGGGTGAAAGCCTTCCGTGATTACGCCGACTACATGGCCGGTGATGAATTCGCAGAAGGCCTGAAAGAATTGCTCGAGCTGGCTGAACACGAACGGCCGGTAATCATGTGCAGCGAGGCGGTGCCGTGGCGGTGCCACCGCAGACTGGTCTCCGACGCACTGATCGTCGCCGGCGCGGAGGTGGTGCACATCATGTCGGGCACGACGTCGCGGCCGGCCGTCCTGAACGAGCATGCGCGGGTCCGCAACGGGCACCTGACCTACCCACCGACTGACTGAGGCCGCCATGAGCTTCGTCGACGACGTCCGGGAAGCAGTCCTTGCCGTCCCGGCTGGTTCTGTCGTCTCCTACGGAGACATCAGTAGGAGGATCGGTGTCGGTCCACGGCAGGTGGGACGCGCCATGAGCCTGCTCGACGAGAATGTGCCGTGGTGGCGCGTCGTGCACGCGGACGGGACACCTGCCTCCTGCCACGGCGGGCTGGCACCGGAACTGCTCAGCGACGAGGCGACGCCCATGCGTGGTACGCGCGTGGACATGCAGCGGGCACGGTACCGCTGGGCTCCGTGACGACTTCATGCGCAGGGCTGGCAGGTGTGGAGCGCCGGCCCGCGTGACGTCCCGCCCAGGGCGCTGTCCGCTGTCAGCGCGCCTGTGGTGGCGCAGGGTCTGTGAGCGCGGCGAGCAGGCGGTCCGCCGGGAGCGCCGGCACCGTCCGGCCGTTGAAGCCGGTGGTGGTCGTCGCGGCGAGCAGGGAGTTGAGCACCGCCTCCTCGACCCCGTCGAGGACCGCTTCGAACAGCGGCCCCAGTTCGGCATCCGCCACAGGGGCGCCGGTGCCGGGTCGCGTACCGAACGCCACGGCGTAGTCGCCACTGCCATGGCTGTAGGCCGCGCCCGTGCGGGCCAGGGCGAAGACCGCACGCCGTGCGACACGGGTGAGCTGCCGGGCGTCGAGGGGGGCGTCGGTGGCCACCACGATCACGCAGGAGCCGGTCTCCTCGACCGGCGCCGGACCGTCGGCGTCGATGCCCGTGGACCGCGGGGGGACGGTGCGGTCGAGCACCCGCAGTGTGCCGCCGAAGTTCGCCTGCACCAGGACGCCCGCCGTGCAGCGCCGGCCCCCCAGGTCCAAGCTGCGTGAGGCGGTTCCGATGCCGGCCTTGAAACCCAGTGCGACCGTGCCTGTTCCCGCGCCGACGCAGCCCTCGGCCACTGGCCCGCCGGACGCTCCGTCGAGGGCGGCCCGGACATGCCCCTCGTGGACGGGCCGGGCACGAATATCGGACAGGAGGCCGTCATTGCACTCCCCCACGACGGGGTTGAGGCTCTGCACCTCTTCGCATCCGGGCCGCTGCAGCATCCAGCCGACGAGGGCGTCGGCGACGCGGAAGGCCGACAGGGTGGAGGTGAGCAGCACCGGGGTCTCCAGCGTGCCGAGTTCGGTGAGCTGGGTCGTACCGATGAGTTTGCCGTAACCGTTGCCGGTGAACACCCCCGCCGGCAGCGGTGTGCGGGGGCCGACGGTGTCGGGGACGACGGCGGTGACTCCGCTGTGCACGTCGGGCTGCCGGCGGACGGTGGTGTGACCGACGCGGACACCCGGCACATCGGTGAGCGCGTTGAAGGGCCCGGTGGCGCCGCGTCCGATGACGATGCCGAGGTCACGGGCTCGGCGCCGGGCGCCGCACGCGGGTTGTGGGTAAGCCGATGGTTCCATACGGCCGGACGTTACGCGTCCCGCCGGCCGAGGGGTACGCGGAAGGCCGCGGCGGATCGCGGGGCCCCTGGTGCCGCCTCCGGCCGGTCCCGGCCCGTCACGCTCCCGCAGCCTCCGGCGCCCCGGCCCGGGCCGGTCCGGTCGGCGCGGCCACCGGTCTGCGCAGCGCGGGGGGCCAGGGGCACTGTCATGGCATACCGGGCCCCATGGCCTCACGGGTGCGGGAGCCCCCCGTCACTGTGCTGTGTCCCCGGGGAGGCGACACCTGCGGCTCGGGGTTCGGCGGATGCGGCCCCGGGCGCACCCGGTTTTCCGGTCTTCCCGGATGGCGCGGAGCCCGGGGAAAGCCGGGGCTCACGGCTGTTCAGGGCGTGCGCGACCGTTCCCCAGACACCGCGCCGGAAGAGCAGCACGACGAGGATGAACACCGTTCCGGTGACCAGTCCGACCTCCTCGAAGCCCGATGTGGCCAGCCAGTCCTCCAGGCGCACGATGGCCGTGGCTCCGATGAGGCTGCCCCACAGGGTTCCGATGCCTCCGAGGACGGTCATCACGACGACCTTGCCCGACGTCGTCCAGTAGACCTCCTGGAGCGAGGCGAATCCGTGGTTGACGGCGTAGAGCCCGCCCGCGATCCCGGCCAGGAACGCGGAGATGACGAAGATGGTGAGGTTGTAACGGTGGGTGGGGTAACCGAGTGCGCGGGCGCGGGCCGGGTTGTCCCGGACCGCGCCGACGACGCGGCCGAACGGTGAGTGGACGATCCGCCAGGCGACGGCGAGGCAGAGCAGTACGACGGGCAGTGCCGCGTAGTAGAAGACGAACGAGTCCGACAGGTCGATGCCCGGCATACTGCGCGGAATGCCCTGCAGACCGTTCTCCCCGCCCGTCACGTCGCCCCACTGGTTGGCGATGAAGTACACCATCTGCGCGAACGCCAGGGTGACCATGGCGAAGTAGATTCCGCCGCACCGCACGGAGAGATAGCCGATGGGCAGGGCGATCAGGGCCGCGGCCAGCCCTCCGCCGAGGACCGCGACGTAGAACGGCAGTCCGCTGTGGATGGCGATCAGGCCGGTGGCGTAGGCGGAGGTGCCCCAGAACGCGGCATGACCGAACGAGAGCAGTCCGGCATGGCCGAGCAGCAGGTCGAACGCCACGGCGAACAGCCCCCAGCACAGGATGTCCGCGGCCACCGGTGGGTACAGGATCCAGGGCAGGGCGAAGGCCGCGGTCAGTCCCACGGTGAGCAGGGCCCAGCGGAGCCAGGCGGGCCTGCCGCTCATTCGGTCGAGAACGGTGAGGATCACGCTTGCTCCTCTGTGCCGAACAGGCCGGCGGGACGTACCAGCAGGACGACGGCCATGAGCAGGTAGACCGAGGTCTGCGAGAGGACGGGGACGTACAGGTTGCCGAGCGCCTGGAGCATGCCGATGGTGAATCCGGCGGCGACGGCACCGGTGATGGATCCCAGGCCGCCGATGACGACGACAGCGAACACGGTGATGATGAGGTCGCCGCCCATGCCGGGGTTGACCGCCCGCATGGGAGCGGCCAGCACACCGGCGAGTCCGGCCAGACCGACGCCGAATCCGAAGACGGGAGTGACCCACCGTCCGGTGTCGATACCGAACGCCCGGGTCAGTTCGGGGCGTTCGGTCGCGGCCCGGACCACGGTGCCGATGCGGGTGCGGGTGAGCAGCAGCCAGACGGCGAGACACAGGACGAGGGACGCGGCGAGGACGAAGACCTGGTAGGTGGGGAAGGTGAACAGGCCCAGGTCGAGCGAGCCGGTGAACGGAGCGCCCTCGTACTCCAGGGAGTGTGAACCGTACCGTGCTCGCAGCAGGTCCTGGCAGACCAGGGCGATACCGAAGGTCAGCAGGAAGTTGTACAGCGGGTCGAGGGCCATGAGCCGGTGCACGAGCAGCCGCTCGACGACGACGCCGAGGGCCGCGAGGACGATCGGGACCAGCAGCAGCGCCCACCAGAAGCCGAGGCCCGAGGTGTTGGCGAGGACGACCGCGCCGAACGCCCCGAGGGTGTAGATCGCGCCGTGGGCGAAGTTCACGACACGCAGCATGCCGAAGATCACCGCGAGGCCGAGTGCGAGCAGCGCGTAGAAGCTGCCGCCGACCAGGCCGTTGAACGCTTGTTGGAGGAACGAGGTCATGAGGGTCCCGTCTGTCTGTGCCGTGCGGTGCGGCGTGGTGCGGCGGCCCGCGCGTGCCGGGCCGCCGCACCGCCTGGTCAGCTCATCCGGCAGTCGGTGGAGGGCTTTCCGAAGGCCTCCGCGGCGGGGATGGTGTCGACCAGTTCGGTGAAGTCCTCGGCCTCCGTGGCCTTGGCCGGGTCCTTGACCTTCACGAGGTAGGCGTCATGGGTGACCCGGTGGTCGGCCGCCCGGACCTCGGCGTTGCGGGCGAAGGGGTCGTTGAACTTCATCCCGTCGAGTTCCTCGGACACGGCCTCGGCCTTGTCCGTGCCGGCCCGCTGGGCGGCTTCCAGGTACTGCGTGGCCGCCGAGTAGTTGGCCGCGTGGTCGAAGGTCGGCCGGACACCGGTGCGTTCCTTGAAGCGGTCGGCCCAGGCGCGGGACGTGTCGTCGAGGTTCCAGAACCAGGCCGAGGTGAACAGGGTCCCGGCGAGGTTCTTCGCTCCGATGGACTCGATGTCGGTGTCGAACATCAAGCCGATGGCCAGCGTGATGTCCTTGTCCCTGAGCTTGAACTGCTGGTACTGCTTCGCGACGTTCACCAGGTCTCCGCCCGCCTGGAGGGCTCCGAGCACCTGCGGCTTGGGCTTGAGCGTGGATGCCTTGAGAAGGAACGTGGAGAAGTTGTCACTGGGGAACGGGGTGGGGTCCTTGGCGACCACGGTGCCGCCCGCACCGGTGATCGCCGTCTCGAACTTCGCCTGCATGTCCTGGCCGAACGCGTAGTCGGGGTAGAGGAGGTACCAGTTCTTGCCGCCCTGGGCGGTCACGTTCCTGCCGGTGCCGTTGGCCAGCATGTAGCTGTCGTAGGCCCATGCGTAGGTGTACTTGTTGCAGTTCTTGCCCGACAGTTCGGTCGTGGCGGCACCGATGTTGAAGTAGAGCCGCTTGGACTGCTGTGCGACGGTGGCCACGGCGAGCGCGGCCGAGGACGTGGGCACATCGAAGATCGCGTCCACGTTCTTGCGGTCGTACATTTCCCGGGCCTGGGTGTTGGCGATCTCCGGCTTGTTCTGGTGGTCCGCCGACACCACCTCGATGTTCTTGGTGACCGCCTCGTCTCCGTGCTTCTTCTCGAAGTCGTCGACGGCCATCTTCACGGCCTCCACGGCGTTCTTGCCCGCGAGGTCCGCGTAGACACCGGACAGGTCGGTGAGCACTCCGAGGGTGATCTTGTCGTCACTGATCTTCCCTCCGCCGGCGGAGGGGCCGCCGCCGCATCCGGCGAGCAGTGCGCTGATGGCGATTCCGGTGGTGGCGGCGGGCCAGATACGTCGTCTCATCGGGATTCCTCGGGTCGGTGCCGTGGGAAGAAGGGGCAGTGCTGGTCGTGCGATTCGCGGGCGCGGGGTGTGCGTCGTCTCCGGTCCGCGGAGTGTCCGGCCGCCTGGTCCACGCGGTGACGGGCGGAGGCAGGCGTCGCGGTCGGAGCCGGGGTCGGGGCCACTGTCGGCGAGCGGCCGGGCGGTCACAGGCCGAGGTACCGGAGGAGTTCGTGTTCACGCCTGCGTACGTCGGCGTTGGCCAGCGTCTCGACGATGCGGCCCTGGGCCAGGAGGTAGTGCCGGTCGGCGACCTGGGTGGCGAAGCGCAGGTTCTGCTCCACCAACAACACCCCGACGCCGTGTTTCTTGGCCTCCAGCAGGATCTCGCCGATCTGCTGGACGATGAGGGGCGCGAGCCCTTCCGTCGGCTCGTCGCAGAGCAGCACCCGTGCGCCGGTACGCAGGACACGTGCCAGCGCGAGCATCTGCTGTTCGCCGCCGGAGAGCTTGGCTCCGGGTGCCCGGCGGCGGTCCGCCAGCACCGGGAACGTGTCGTAGATCCTGCTGAGCGGCCACGCGGAGGAGCCTTTGACCGGAGGGAGCGTCAGGTTCTCCTCGACGTTCAGACTCGCGTAGATCCCGCGGTCGTCGGGGACGAACCCGAGCCCCAGCCGCGCCCGGTGGTGCGGGGCCGCAGCGGACACGTCACGTCCCGCGACGGTGACGGTGCCGGCCATCCGGCGGTGCAGTCCCATCACACAGCGCAGCAGCGTCGTCTTTCCCGCTCCGTTGCGCCCTACAAGGGTGACCACCTCTCCCTCGCCGACCCGCAGGGACACATCGGCCAGCACCCTGGCCTCGCCGTAGTGGGCGCTGACGCCCTTCACCTCAAGCAACGTCGGCTCCCAGATAGGCCTCGACGACCCTCGGGTCGCTGCGGACACTGTCGTAGGGCCCCTCGACCAGCACCTGACCGCGCTGGAGCACGGTCACGGCGTCGGCGAGGGAGCCGACGACGCTCATGTTGTGTTCGACCATCACCACGGTGCGCCCGGCGCGGATCCGGTCGACGAGTGCGACCGTGCGGTCCACGTCCTCCAGCCCCATTCCGGCGGTCGGTTCGTCGAGCAGCAGGATCCGTGGGTCGAGCGCGAGCGCCAAGGCCAGTTCCAGGGCACGCTTCTGGCCGTACGGGAGGCTTCCGGCGGGGCGGTTCGCGAGTGGTCCGAGTCCCACCTCGTCCAGGAGCTCTTCCGCTCGGGTGGAGAACCTCCGCATCAGCTTCTCGGACCGCCAGAAGCGGCGGCCGAGACCGGTGCCCGCCTGGAGCGCCAACTCCACGTGCTCGCGGGCGGAGACCCCGGCGAACAGGCTGGTGACCTGGAAGGAACGGGCGACCCCGCGTCGGGCGATCCACTCCAGCAGCAGGCCCGTGACGTCATGCCCGTCCACGACGATCCGCCCGGCGGTCGGAGCGAGGAACCCGGTGAGCAGGTTGAACAAGGTGGTCTTTCCGGCCCCGTTGGGGCCGACCAGGGCGTGTACCGTCCCCTCGGTCACGCTCAGCGCAATCCCGTCGACGGCGCGGAACCCCTGGAACTCCTTGGTCAGGTCCTGTGTGGACAATATGACCTGCGGTTGACTCATGCCGACCTCGGATGTGGTGGAGGGGCCGACGAGTGTCGGTGTGGCGCAGACGGTAAGGTCGGCGCTGCAGGGCGGACTACGTAGAGGCGACCCATAAGGCGACCTCGGCAAGTGTGGGCAAACCACATTTGCGCCATCACGTCCCAGCCGGCCGACCACTCGGCGGCCACTCCCGTGCCCCTGCTGCTCGACCGATGCCGGGGCCCGAGCCGTCAGGAGCCGGCGTCGGCGCGTGTGACGAGGTCGGTGATGCGGGCCCACATCCCGTGGGCGGCGTTCTCGCGCACAGTCCGGTGCTGGGCAGCGCGAAGTGCGGGAAGAGCACGCGCAGCTCGCGCAGGCCGGTCCCGGCCCTCGCCAGGACGTCGCGGCCCTCGATGCGCAACTCGCCCGAGGTGGGTCCACCACGCGGTTGAGCACGCGCAGCAGGGTCGACTTACCGGAACCCGGCAGGCCCCATGAGGACGAACGGCACGGCGACGAGGAGGTGTGGGCCTTCCACAACGTCTGCCGACACCGGGGTGCGCGCATCCTCGACGAGGAACGCGGCTCCGTGGGCAACATCGTCTGCGGCTACCACCACTGGACGTACGGCGTGGACGGCACACTGATCCATGCCGAGTCGCAGGCGCCCGGCTTCGACCCCTCGTGCTTAGCCTGAATCCACCGACCTGATGGCTGTGGATGACTCTTCGAGAAACGAGGAAGTGCCTTGTGACCTGCGATGATGGGAGTTCTTGAGGCTTCCAGTACGCACGATCGGCAAGGCACTTCCGAGATGCAAGTTTCCCATACCCCAGCGGCGGTCTCCGCTGCGTTCGATGACCCGAACCTGGTCGCGCAGGCCGGGCTGGTTCCGGTGCTGCGGCTGGCCGAGCGGTGCGGGCTGTCGCGGCTGGTGGCGGAGAGGGTGAAGCTGACCGGGGCGAAGAACGGGGCGGGTGCCGCGGCGGACGCCAAGGTCAGCAGCATCGTGGCCGGCATGGCCGCCGGTGCGAACAGCATTGACGACCTCCACACCCTGCGGCACGGCGCGCTGCCGGCCCTGTTCCAAGGGGTCCGTGCGCCGTCCACGCTGGGCACGTTCCTGCGCGCGTTCACCCACGGTCACGCCCTCCAACTCCACGCCGTGCACCGCAGGTTCCTCGGTCAACTGGCCGCGCACACCCCGCTGCTTCCCGGCTCCGGCGAGAAGGCGTTCATCGACGTCGACTCCACCCACAAGCGGGTCTACGGCCGGGCCAAGCAGGGCGCCGAGTACGGCCGGTTCAGGGGCATCCGCACCCTGCACCCCCTGCTCGCCACGGTCTGCACCCCGCATTCCCGGCCGGTGATCGCCGGAGTGCGGATGCGCCGGGGCAAGGCGGCCGATTCCCGTGGGGCCCCGAAGTTCGTCAGTGAGGCCCTGGCCACCGCCGTCGAGGCGGGCTGCACCGGCACCCGGATCCTGCGCGCGGACTCGCAGTTCTACAACGCCGGGGTGATCGCCGCCTGCCGCCGGGCCGGCGCCCACTTCTCGATCACCACCGGCATGAACCCCTCCGTCAAGCGGGCCGTCCTCGGCATCCCCGACCAGGCCTGGCAGCCGATCACGTACCCGACCGCGGTGCCCGATCCCGAGACCGGTGACCTCATCTCGGACGCCGAGGTCGCCGAGATACCCGCCTACACCGCGTTCGCCGGCCGCAGGAAAGCGGAGCGGGTCACCGCGCGGCTGATCGTGCGTCGGGTCCGTGACCTGGCCAAACCCGCCGTCGTGGGTGCGCAGGGCGAGTTGTTTCCCGTATGGCGCTACCACCCCTTCTTCACCGACCAGCCCGCACAAACCCTCCAGGCCGAGCGGGAACACCGCCACCACGCGGTCATCGAGCAGGTCATCGCGGACAGCAAGGCCGGGGCACTGGCCCACCTGCCGTCCGGGCACTTCCATGCCAACGCCGCCTGGCTCACCCTGTGGGCGATGACCTACAACCTGCTGCGGGCCACCGGTTCCTTGGCCTCCGCGTTCCACGCCAGGGCCACCACCGCCACGATCCGTACCCACCTGGTCCACGTTCCGGCCCGGATCGCCCGCTCCGCCCGCCGCATCACCCTGCACCTGCCGCACAACTGGCCCTGGCAGCCCGCCTGGACACACCTGTTCTCCACCGCCCACGGGCCTGGCCGATACGAACAGTCCCTGTCCGCCCCGTCCGCAAGGGCCCGACCGGAACCGAACCGTGGAAATGCTGGGCAGACCAGCGGATACCACCTGCCCGCACCCAGCCACCGGCCCGGAGACCCACCAGAAGATCAACTTCAGACTACGTCGGTGGATCGAGGCTTAGGCCTCAGGTCCGTGCACGTGCGCGCCGTCGCCGGCCTCGTCTTCGTCTGCCTCGCCGGCCTCGTCTTCGTCTGCCTCGCCGGCCTCCAGCCTCCGGTGGGCCTCCGTCGTCATCGACAGCGGCAGGCGGTCGGCGGCGCGTGGGCGCCGGACCGCACGAAGGTGTCGACCGGGTCGACGGCCACGGCCTGGACACGGACGAGCACGTCCGTGGGGCCCAGCGGCGGGACGGGGATGCCGCCGTGGTGGAGGGCGCCGGCGGCCGACGGAGGCGTTGTATGCGGCCGGCATCACGTCGGGGACCGTGCCGATCACGGCCCACCCGCTACGGACCGGACGTCGCGGGCCGGTCCGGGCCACGCCGCCTGCGGATGCCAGGAGACCGGAGCGAGCTCCCGCTGGGCATGCGTCGCCGACGTCGATCGCCCGCCTCAACCCCCTTGTCCTCAGTGCCCGGGTGTGGCTTCCTGCGGCCAGCGGCCTTCTATGTGCAGTTGGACGAGCGCGGCGTGGGAGAGCGGGGTGGCGGGATGGGTGACGTCGCCGTTGGTGGTGTAGTCCAGCAGTACGACATCCTTCTTGTCGCGGAGCAGCTCGACCAGGTCTGCCACGCGGTGTTCGAGGACCCATCGGTAGACCGGCAGGTAGATCCGGCGCCGGGCCGTCTCATAGGGCAGCAGCCGGTCGCCGTGCAGACCGGTGCGGTGCCCCTGGACGGGGCCGTACCGACGCACCGTCCGCTTCAGCCCCTTCATCGTCGTGATCTCCAGCTTCGCCGGGTCGACGTCGGACTGCTGGAAAACCTTGAGGGCCTGCCAGATCCCCTCCACCGACTGGCCGGTCACACCGTCGCTGAAGGGGACCGGGATGCCGCCGTGCGGGTAGAAGGGACTCAGCCGCACCCACGGTTCCGGTGCCCTGGAGGTCACATCGATGATCTCCGCACCAGGGAACTCAGCGGTCAGCGACGCCCTCGCACGGCGACGGCTGGCAACACGGATCGGCATCTGAACGGCTCCTGCCTGGGTGACATGGGCGCCAAGCATCCCCCACACCACTGACATCACCCCCGGCACAGGACGCCACCGAGGAGCCCTCACGTTTGGCTCGTGCACTGCGGTGGTGTCATCAGGTGAGTTGGACACGATCCATCAGTCCGGCGGTGGTGAAGGCGTCCACCAGCTGGTCGCGGCCCTCGGTGAAGTGGGCCCAGCTGTCGAAGTGGACGGGGACGACGCGTCGGGCGCCGAGGATGCGGGCGGCCTCGGCCGCCTGGGTGCTGTCGAGGGTGAGCAGTTGCCGGTCCAGGAGAGCGGTGCGGACCGCGCCGGCGAAGAGGACGGCGGTGTACACGGGGCCGAAGCGGTCGGCGATCTCCTGGACCAGACCGAGCTGGGCGTTGCCTCCGCTGACGTAGACCGTGGGCAGGCCGTCACCGGTCAGGACGAAGACGACGACCTCCCCGACGATCGGTTCGAGGTCCTCGCGCGCTCCGGGGCCGTGCAGGGCGGGCGCGGCGGAGGCGGGTACGGTCTTGGTCAGGCCCGAGTCGTAGGTGCCGGGGGCGTCGAAGGTGGGGTCGGTCAGAAACCGCAGTCCGCCGTACTCGATGAGGGCGGTCGGGCCTCCGAAGACGCGGACGGGAACCTGCCCGCCGGTCGTGCTGATTGCTGACATGAGCGAGAACACCTCATGGATAGAAGGATTACCATCCGCGGCAATAGGCGTTGTCACGGATGAGTGCAACCAATACCGGGAAGTGCATGAGTGAGACCGTGACCGCCGGCGCCATCGACCCCGGACTGCCACCGGCGCCGGGCGCCGAGCAGTACCCCGCGCTCGACCTGGCCAACAGCACCGTCGCCCTGCCGGGCGGGCACGTCACCGACCTCCTCGGCACACCGTCCGCGGCGAACCAGCGGCTGGTCGACCATGGCTTGGCCCCGGCAGACGCAGGACTGCAGGAGATCTGCACGGCACGGATGCGCTCCCTGCGCGAGCACGTACGTGGCCCCCTCGCCGCCCGGGTCGGCGAGCAGCCGGCCCCGCGGCAGCCCTGGCCGCCGTCAACGACGCCCTCACCCGCGTTCCCACCGCCTCGCCGCTGAGCTGGGACCCCGTCCGCGGCCTGCACCGCACCGCCCCCCACCCCATCGAGCAGATCGTCGATCAGGCCCTCGGCCTCCTCGACGCCAATGCCGCCGACCTGCTCACCGGCCCCGACGCCGGACGCCTGACGGCCTGCCCCTCCAGCCCGTGCAGCCGCTACCTGCTGCGGACCGGACGCCGCCACTGGCGCTCCGTCCGCTGCGGCGACCGCGCCCGCACCTACGCCCGCCGCACCCGGGCCACAGCCGACTGAGCCGCTGATCCAGGAGGACCCTGCCGCCCCGATGGCGCCGCCGAAGAGTTCCCTTTCGGCCCGGAATCATCCCGCCCTGCGCCACACACCCTGTGCGTCTCGCACTGGACTGGCCGTGGCTGGTCCAGTGCGACAGCCCACTCCGGAGTCACTGCAGACCCTGACACCATGTCGGGAACGGTTTTCAGGAGCGCAGGAAGTCCGCCAGGCCCTCCACCAGCCTGTCGACGTCTCCGGCATGAGTGTAGGGCGCGAGGCCGACGCGGAGGCCTCCGCTGTCGCCCAGGCCGAGTCGCCGGGAGGCCTCGAGGGCGTAGAAGGAGCCGGACGGCGCGTGGACGCCGCGGTCCGCCAGGAACTCGTAGGCGTCCGTCGTGCTGCGGCCGTCGAAGGTCAGCAGCAGAGTGGGGGTGCGATCGGCTGCGTTGGAGTGGACCGTGAGGCCGTCGAGGGTGCTCAGTCCCTTGTCGATCCGTGCCCGCAGGGCTTCCTCGTGCTCCTCGAGCACCCGGAACCCCGCGGCCAGCCGCTCGCGCCGGGTCCCCTCGGCGCCCGCGTCGAATCCGGCGAGGAAGTCGACGGCGGCACGGGTTCCAGCGAGGAACTCATAGGGCAGCGTGCCGAGTTCGAAGCGCTCCGGCACCGCGTCCGTGGAGGGCAGGAGCTTGTCGGGACGCAGCGTCTCCAGCAGTTCGGGACGGGCGGCGAGAACGCCGTGGTGGGGGCCCAGGAACTTGTACGGCGAGCAGGTGAAGAAGTCCGCGCCCAACTGCGCGACGTCGACCAGGGAATGGGCGGTGTAGTGCACGCCGTCGACGTACGTCAGCGCACCGACGTCGTGCGCCAGACGCGAGATCTCGGCGATCCGGGGACGCGTACCGATCAGGTTGGAGGCCGCGGTCACGGCGACCAGCCGCGTACGCTCCGACAGGACGGCCTCGATGTCGGCGGGGGTCAGCTCCCCGGTGGCCGGGTCGAAGTCGGCCCAGCGGACGGTGACATCCGCCTGGGCGGCCGCCTGGACCCAGGGTCGGATGTTCGAGTCGTGGTCCAGCCGGGTCACGACCACCTCGTCCCCCGGTGACCAGGTCCTGGCGAGGACGCGGGAGAAGTCGTAGGCGAGCTGGGTGGCGCTGCGCCCGAAGACGATCCCGGCCGGATCCGCGGCCAGCAGGTCGGCCATGGCCCGGCGGCTGTCGGTGACGATGGTCTCGGCGTTGCGCTCCCCCGCCACGCGGTGGCCGCGGTTCGACAGCGGAAGGGACAGGGCGTCGGCGATGGCCTGGATGACGGGCCGGGGAGTCTGCGAACCACCGGGACCGTCGAAGTGGGCGATCCCGGCGGCCAGGGCGGGGAACTGCGCGCGGATGGCGTCGATGTCGTACGTCACGAGAACTCCCGTTCGGTCACTTGCGCGAAGGCGGTGCGGCCGTCAGCGGTCAACGGATCATGGCCTTTGGACACTGCTGAGGGTCTCATCCGGCGGCTGCCGGACGCGATGGTGCCGAGCCCCTTGGACACCGGCGGATGTCACCGCTCCCGGGCGGACGCGATCAGCTTCCGGCCACGGGCAGGTGGGGCGACTCGTCGACGTCGAGCGTGAAGACGTCCGGGCGGGCGTAGTGGCCGACGGGGTCGAAGTCGAAGCGTGCACGGGCGAGGTCGTCGAGGTCGAGTTCGGCCGTCAGGATGCCCTCACCGTCGCGGAGTGGCCCGGCCAGGACTTCGCCGAGTGGGGAGACGATGACCGAGCCACCACCGATCAGGACCGTGTCCGGTTCGTCGCCCTGGACGGGGTGGAGGTCGGCCGGCAGGGCGTCGCGACGCAGGTACTGGCAGGCACTGAGGACGAAGCAGCGGCCTTCGAGGGCGACATGCCGCATGGTGGACTGCCATGCCTCGCGGTCGTCCACCGTCGGCGCGCACCACAGGTCGACGCCCTTGGCGTACATGGCGGTGCGGAAGAGCGGCATGTAGTTCTCCCAGCAGATGGCCGCACCGAGGCGGGCCGTGCCGGTGTCGATGACGGGGAGGGTGGAGCCGTCGCCCTGTCCCCACAGGTAGCGTTCGCCTGCCGTGGGCATCAGTTTGCGGTGCAGGCCCAGGTAGCCGTCGGGGCCGAAGAAGAGCGCGACGCAGTACAGGGTGCCGCCCCTGCGCTCGACGGCGCCGATCACGGCGTGGCAGTCGAGTTCTCGTGTGACGGCGGCCAGGGTCTCGACCTCCGGACCGGGAATGTCGATGGCCGCGGCGTGGTAGCGGCGGAAGAGGTCGCGGCCCGCCGGGGTGCGGCTGCCGACCGTGATGCCGAAGTCCAGCCCCTTGGGGTAGCCGCCGAGGTACGCCTCGGGCAGCACGACCACCTGGGCGCCCCGGCCGGCGGCCTCCCGGATGAGTTCCTCCGCCCGGGTCAGCGCGGTCGGCGTGTCGAACAACGGGGCCGCCGCCTGGACGACGGCGACGGTCACGGTGCGAGGAGGCTGAGCGGGCGCGACAGGGGCAGCAGTCATGCGTCGACCGTAGGAACCCTCACGCTCATCCGGCAAACTCATCTTTGCGATGATCGACATTTATGAGACCGAATTCCGGAAGGCCGACCTGAACCTGCTGGTCGTCTTCTCCGCTCTGATGCGAGAGCGCAGCGTCACCCGGGCCGCCGCCGCCCTGCACCTGAGCCAGAGTGCCACCAGCGCCGCCCTGGGCAGGCTCCGCGGACTGTTCGGCGACGAGTTGTTCACCCGCACCGGTGGCGGTGTCGAGCCCACACCGCGCGCCGTCGAACTGGCCCGCCGTATCGAGCCGGCCCTCGGGCTGATCCACGGCGTGGTCACCGACCGGGACCGCTTCGACCCCCGCACGGCCCGGCACGTCTTCACCCTGGGCATGTCCGACGATCTGGAGGCGGCGCTCATGCCCCGGCTGCTGGCCGCCACCGCCGGACTGCGGGGCGTCCGGCTCGCCGTACGGCAGGCCAACCGGAACACCGTCACCGGCATGATCGACCGGGGCGAGATCGACCTCGGTGTGTCCGCCGCCCCCGCCCACGGGGCTGACCACCGCAGCCACGACCTGTTCGACTCCGGCTACACCTGCCTGTTCGATCACCGCCTGCTGCCCCTCGGGACCCCGATCACCCTGGACGACTATCTGACCCACCCGCACCTGCTGATCTCCTACGACGGCCGGCGCGGCATCGTCGACGACATCCTGGAGGCACGTGGACTCGACCGCCGGGTGATCGCCTCCACCACCCACTTCGCCGGAGCCGCCCTCCAGCTTCCCACCCTGCCCGCCCTGGCCACGCTCCCCACCCACGCGGCCGCCGTCTACGCCAGGGCCCTGGGCCTGACCACCTCCCCGCCGCCCCTGCCGATGCCCACCTACACGGTCAGCTCGATCTGGCACAGCACCGTCACCGACGATCCCGCCCACCGATGGCTCCGCCGCCTCGTCGAGGACGCGGCCCTCGGGGACAGACAGCCCTGAGCGAGCGGACACCGGAACCCGCCGCCCCCTCCTGAGGGCGGAAGCCCGGCTGCGGGGGGCGGCGCCGCTGTGACGGACGGGCGGGACGCAGGTTCACGAACAGGAGGTTGAGCCCCTCCGTGGCGGGGGGTGGGTCAGGGTGATGAAAATGGTCTCGGCCTCCTCGACGCCGCCGCCCAGCGGTGGTGGAAGGCGCTGCCCTCGGACTGGGAGATGCGGACGCCGACCGCGATCTCGGGAGCCCCGGCCTGGAGCACCTCGTCCACGACCTCGCCGCCCGGCGCACGCGGTTCTCGACGCTGCCGCCGTATCCGTCCTCGCGCCGGTTGAGGTGGTCGGTGAGGAACTGGTCGGGCAGACAGCCGTTCGCGCCGTGCACCTCCACGCCGTCGAAGCCCGCCGCGACCGCGTGGCGGGCCGCGTCCGCGAAGCCCCGGCGGCTGTCCGCCGGCTCACGGGCGTCCAGGGCCCTCGACGTGGCGCGGGGACCGCTACTCCGTAGAGGGAGAACCGCTCGCCGCGTGGGGCCACGGCGGAGGGGCCGACCGTTTCCTGGCGGAAGCGACCCCCTGGGGCTGCGCCCGCGTGCGTGAGCCGGACTAATACGGAACCGGACGCCGCCCTCACATGTGCGCGATCTCACGGTCCGACACGCGGTTTGACATTAGATCGACTTATGGATCATATAGTCCATGCTTTGGGCATCAATTTACGCGGCGTGACACTGCGCGGCGTGATCGCCTCCGACCCCGACGTGAATGAGCCAGACCGTGTCCCACTCTGCCGTCCCCTTCCCGCCCGCCGCGGATTCCGCGGCGGAGTGGGACATCTGGCGTGCCGAGCGCCGTCGCGCGCTCACCTCACCGACCGGAAACCTCGCCCTGGTCGAGACCCGCTGGCTGCCGGCCGGTGAGCTTCCCGACGCCGAGGCGGCCCGTGCGGAGCAGCCGGACACGGTGACCGTCACCACACTGGAGCGCACCGACCCCGTCACCGGCGCGTCCGAGTACGGGCTCCGGTTCTGGGACTCCGCGGCGCCGGCCCTCCTCCGCTTCGACGGCACCGACGTCTTCCCCCACGACCCGGCGTGGGTCCTGGAAGCCTCCTACACACCGGCGCCGGGTGCCCGGCGTGTCCCCTTCGAGCACATCCGCGACAACGGCGGCACCCGTGACCTGGTGGTCCCCGGGGACATCGAGCTCACGCTGGACGGACACACGTACACGCTCAGCGCCTTCGACGACGACGGCGCCCTGCTGCTGGTCTTCGGCGACCCGACCAACGGCGCCACCACCTACGGAGCGGGGCGTTTCCTGTTCGTACGGCGGGTGGCGGACGACGACCGCCGGGTCGTGCTCGACTTCAACCGCGCCTTCGTCCCGCCCTGCGGCTTCTCGGACCAGTACAACTGTCCGATGCCGCCGCGGCAGAACCGCTTCCACCTGCCCGTCGAGGCCGGCGAGAAGCTCCCCGTCTTCCGCGACGGCTTCCCGGCGCAGCGCTGATCCCCTCCGCTGTCTTTCCTCCCCCTCCCCGCAGCACGAAGGCACACCCTGTCATGAACATCAAGAAGGCCTCCCTGTACGGCACCGCCACCGCGGTCACCCTCGCCCTCGTCCTCTCGGCGTGCGGCGGCGGCTCGGGGGGCGGCGGCGCCGCGGGCGGCACGTACGACAAGGACGCCACCGTCAACATCGGCTCCCTCTACGAGCCGCAGAACCTGGACAACACGGCGGGCGGCGGCCAGGGCGTCACCGAGGCCCTCAACGGAAACGTCTACGAAGGACTGTTCAGGCTCGCCGACGACGGCGAGGTCGAGCCGCTGCTCGCCAAGGACCACGAGGTCAGCGAGGACGGCCTCACCTACACCTTCACCCTGCAGGACGGTGTGACGTTCCACAGCGGCAAGCAGCTCAGCAGCAAGGACGTCAAGTACAGCCTGGAGCGGGTGCTCGCGGAGGACTCGCAGTCCGCCCGCAAGGGCAATCTCGAAGTGATCAAGGACATCGCCACCCCCGACGCACGGACGGTCAAGGTCACGCTGTCGAAGCGGTCGATCTCCTTCGTCTACCACCTCTCCTACGTCTGGATCATCAACTCCGAGGCGAAGAAACTGAAGACGAGCGAGGACGGTACGGGGCCGTACCGGCTGAAGAAGTGGACGCGCGGATCGGCCCTGAGCCTGGACCGGTTCGCCGACTACTGGGGTGAGGCGGCGGCCAACAAGCAGGTCGTCTTCCACTACTACAAGGACGCGACCGCGCTGAACAACGCGCTCCTGACGAACGCCGTCGACGTCGTCACGAGCGAGCAGTCGCCCGACGCCCTCGACCAGTTCACGTCGAACCCGAACTACGAGGTCAACGACGGCAACTCCACCACCAAGCTGCTGCTCGCCTTCAACGACAAGGCCAAGCCCTTCACCGACGTCAAGGTGCGGCAGGCCGTCTCCGCCGCGATCGACGACAAGAAGCTGCTGGAATCCGTCTGGGGCGGCTACGGCAAGCTCATCGGCTCGATGGTGCCGCCCACCGACCCGTGGTACGAGGACCTCA
Organism: Streptomyces sp. GD-15H; assembly: GCF_045291515.1. Taxonomy (NCBI): domain Bacteria; kingdom Bacillati; phylum Actinomycetota; class Actinomycetes; order Kitasatosporales; family Streptomycetaceae; genus Streptomyces; species Streptomyces sp. GD-15H. Next base: position 8,211,270 of record NZ_CP149447.1, on the reverse strand, counting down.
CCGAGGTCGACACCCACGACCCCGCACGGGCCAAGGAGCTGCTGAAGGAGGCCGGTCACGCGGACGGCTTCACCTTCACCCTCGACACCCCCAACTACGACCCGCACCCGACCGCCGCGACGTTCATCAAGTCGGAGCTGGCCAAGGTCGGCATCACCGTCAAGATCAACACGATCACGTCGGACGAGTGGTACACGAAGATCTACCAGAACCGCGACTTCACGGCCACGCTCCAGGAGCACGTCAATGACCGCGACTTGGTCTGGTACGGCAACCCCGACTTCTACTGGGGCTACGACGACAAGCAGGTCACCCGCTGGGTCGAGGAGGCCGAGGCGGCCGCCACCGAGGAGGAGCAGACCGAGCTGCTGAAGAAGGTCAACCGCAAGACCGCCGAGGACGCGGCCAGTGAGTGGCTCTACCTCTACCCGCAGATCGTCGTGGCGAACACCAAGCTGTCCGGCTACCCGCTCAACGGTCTCAACTCGCAGTTCTTCGCCTACGACATCAAGAAGAAGAGCTGATGACGCGGTACCTCCTGCGCCGCTTCGTCTTCCTGCTGGTGTCGCTGGCGCTCGCCAGCGTGGTGCTGTTCGCGCTGCTGCGCCTGCTGCCCGGCGACCCCGCCAACGCGCTCACCACGGTGGGCGCGAGCCCCGAGCAGATCGCGGCGGCCCGGCAGTCCATCGGGTCCGACAAACCGCTGCCCGAGCAGTTCACGCACTGGCTCGGGCAGCTGGCGAGCGGGGACCTCGGGACCTCGTTCGTCAGCACGCTGCCGGTCGGGCCCGAGGTGACCGCCCGGCTCGACGTGACGGTCCCGCTGACGCTGGCCGCGTTCGTCCTCGCGGTCCTGATCGCGCTGCCGACCGGGTTCGTGGCCGCGTACAAGCGGCACACCTGGTACGGCGGCCTGCTCAGCGGTGTCTCGCAACTGGGCATCGCCATACCGGTGTTCTGGCTCGGGATGATTCTCATCGCCGTGTTCGCGCTGAACGCGGGCTGGCTGCCGCCGGCGGATTCCCACCGGACGGCTGGTCGCTGCCCGGCGAGGCGATCCGGTCGCTGGTGCTGCCCGTGGTGACCATCGCGCTGGTGATGAGCGCGTCGCTGATCCGGTACGTCCGCTCGGCGACCCTGGACGTCCTGGGCAGTGACTACCTGCGCACGGCACGGGCGCTGGGCTCCTCGTTCGGGCAGGCCATGTGGCGTCACGGGCTGCGCAACGCCTCCGTGCCGGTGGTCTCCGTCCTCGGTATCGAGCTGGCGTCCACCCTGCTCGGCGCGGTGGTCGTGGAGTCGGTGTTCGCCCTGCCGGGCCTCGGCTCGATGCTCGTCACCGGCATCGCCCAGCACGACTACCCGGTCGTCCAGGGCGTGCTGTTCGTCTCCACCCTGGCCGTCCTCCTCATCGGCTTCGCCGCCGACCTCGTCCAGCGGATCATCGACCCGAGGCTGCGGAGCAGCCTCTCGGGGGGCACCCGATGACCGAGGCCGCCGTCGGACGACGCCGCCCGGTGCGCTCGTACACCCTGCTCACCGGGTGCGTACTGGCGGGCCTGATCGCGCTGCTCGCGCTCGTCTCGCTGGTGTGGACCCCGTACGACGCCGACGACACCTCCGGCGGACGCCTCACCGCTCCCGGGAACGGCCATCTGCTGGGTACCGACAAACTCGGACGCGATCTGTTCACCCAGGTGATGATCGGCTCGCGGATCGCCGTCGAGGCCGGGCTGGGTTCGGTCCTGATCGCGGCGACCGTCGGAGTACTGCTGGGGCTGCTCGCGGCCTTCGCGCAGGGCTGGCTCGACGACACCCTCTCCGCGTTCCTCGACATCCTGATCGCCTTCCCGACACTGCTACTGGCGATGCTCATCGTCGCCGCGCGTTCGGCGACGCTCGGCTCGGCCGTGCTGGCGATCGGACTCGCACAGAGCGCGGTCGTGGCCCGGCTGACCCGCATCCTGGCCAAACGGGTCCTGAACCAGGACTACATCACCGCGGCCCGTATCTCCGGCACGTCCTGGCCGCGTACCGTGGCCCGGCACATCCTGCCCAACATCTGGCCGACCCTCGCGGTCAACCTGGCCCTGCAGTTCGGGCTCGCCGTCCTGGCCGAGGCCGGCCTGTCCTACCTGGGCCTGGGCGCACCGCCGCCCCACGCCTCATGGGGCCGCATGCTCCAGGAGGCGCAGGCCACCTTCACCACCGCACCGGCCGGCGCGCTCGCTCCCGGCGTGCTGCTCGTTCTGCTGGTCGTGGGCGTGAACCTCGTCGCGGACGGCCTGCGCGACACCCTCGACCCGACGACCCGGCGAAGGCGCGCATGACCCTCCTCGACATCCGCGGCCTCACCCTGCGCACCGCGGACGGAACCACGCTCGTCGACGATCTGTCGCTGACCGTCGCACGCGGCGAACGGCTCGGCCTCATCGGCGAGTCGGGCTCCGGCAAGTCGCTGACCGCGCTGGCGGTCCTCGGCCTGCTGCCGGAGGGCATCACCGCCACCGGCAGCGTCGAACTCGCCGGAACCCAGATCGTCGGCGCGCGCGAGGAGCACCTCACGCGCGTACGGGGGCGAGACGCCGCCGTCGTCTTCCAGGAGCCGCTCACCGCCCTGGACCCGCTGATGCGGGCCGGCGGGCAGGTCGCCGAACCTCTGCGCAGACGACGGGGGCTCAAGGGCGCCGCCCTGAAGAAGGCCGTCATCGAGGCCCTGGAACAGGTACGGCTGGCCGAACCCGGCCGTATCGCCCGCTCCTTCCCGCACGAGATGTCCGGCGGCCAGCGCCAGCGGGTCGCGCTCGCCATGGCGTTGGCCTGCGACCCGAAGCTGCTCATCGCCGACGAGCCGACCACCGCGCTCGACGTGTCCGTGCAGGCCGAGATGCTCGACCTGATCGACACGCTCGTCCGGGAACGCGACATGGCCGTCGTCTTCGTCAGCCACGACCTCGCCGTCGTCGCCAGGATCACCGACCGTGCCCTGGTCATGCGCAGGGGCCGCGCCGTGGAGGAGGGCACCCTCCTCGACCTCGTCCGCTCACCGAGCCACGCCTACACCAAGGCACTGGTGGGCAGCGCCCGGCGGCTGGAGTCCGCTCTGAACCTGGGAGACGCCCGATGACACCGCCGCCGGTCCTGGAGCTGAACAACGTCTCGCTGCACCACCGGGGAAGCGCCACGCCCGCCGTGCGGGACGTCTCCCTCACCGTCGAGGCCGGCCACAGCGTCGCGCTCGTCGGCGAATCCGGCGCGGGCAAGACGACTCTGCTGCGGCTGCTCCTGGGCCTGGCCCGGCCGACCCGGGGCACGGTCGGCTTCGACGGCGCCGGGCTGAACGTGCGCGACCGCCGGCAGATGCGGCACTTCCGGCGCAGCGTGCAGTGCGTCTTCCAGGACCCGTACTCGTCGCTCGACCCCCGCAGCCGCGTCGGCGGCATCGTCGCCGAGCCCTTGCGCTCCCTGGGCCTCGACTCGAAGGCCACGGCGGCCCCCAAAGTGGCCGAGGCGCTGGAGCGGGTGGGCCTTCCGGCGGACGCGGCACAGCGCTATCCGCACGAGTTCTCCGGCGGCCAGCGCCAGCGCATCGCGATCGCCCGGGCGACGGTGTGCCATCCGCGGGTGCTGCTGGCCGACGAGCCCGTCAGCGCGCTGGACGTCACGACACGCGTCGCCGTGGTCGATCTGCTCGCCGAACTGCAGCGGGAACAGGGTCTGACCGTCGTCATGGTCTCCCACGATCTGTCGGTCGTGGCGTCCCTGTGCGAACGCACCGCCGTCCTGGAGCGCGGACGTGTCGTCGAACAGGGAGAAACGACACAGGTACTGGGCTCCCCCGCGCACCCGTACACCCGCCGTCTCCTCGAGAGCGTGCCGCGGCTTCCCGTGTGAGACGCGGGGAGCCACCCGGTCCGGCGCTGCGGCATGCCCGTTCCGACCTCCCCCTTGCGCTCCCGCTTCTCCTGACCTCGTACCCGGTGTGGAGACCCGGCACCGGGGCAGCGGGGTGGCTGCGCGCCGGACAGGGGGAAGCCGATGAACTGGTTCTGGTGGGTACTCATTCTCTTCTGGACAGGCGGTTTCGCGTGGGCCGCCGACCTCGTCCGCACCGCACTGCGCAACCGGCACGAGCGCAGGCTCGAACTGCTGGAGGCGACGAAGCGGGAACGACTGGCCGTCGAAACGGCGCACAAGCCCCCGGAACCGGTGTGCGGGTGCACCCACCACCTCGCCAAGCACGACAAACAGGGGCGGTGCCACGAGCGCGTCGAGGTGCCGACGGCCTGGGACGAGAACAGGAAACCGCTGCGCTACGAGGCCGGGGAGTGCAACTGCCAGCAGTACGTCGGACCCCAGCCGCTGTCGCAGGTCTACGCGGAGGAACTGACGGACCGGGCGTGAGGGGACGGCGTTCCCGACCCAAGTCCATAATGCTCCTCACGAAGTGAACCGCGATCGGCGCGGATGATCCAGTGAGGCGGTGCTGCAGTGTGGCCACGTGTCAACGGTATGCGCGCGATGGAACTCGGTACTCCCGACGACCTGCGGACCGAATTGAACTCTCTCGTCCTGGCCGGACGGAAGACTGCCACCACTGGTCTGCTGGCCGAGTACGTCGAGGAGACCGAGGGTCTGGAGTTCGTCGGTGAGCGGTTGGCCCTCCTGAACAACGACGGCGACTCCATCGCCACCATCGAGGTCACCGGGGTGGAGCTGACGTCCTTCATCGGGGTCACCTGGGAACATGCCGCCGCCGAGGGCGAGGGTGACGCCTCCCTCGACGAGTGGCGCGCCGGGCACCGCCGTTTCTGGGAGCGTGAGGGCACGCCGGTTCAGGATGACACGCCCGTCGTGTGCCTGGCCTTCCGCGTGGCCCCGACACGTTCAGGGCCGCCCACGGCTTGAGCGAGCCGGCGGTAGTACTCACTGGGCCGGGCCTCGAAATCCACCCACACAGACAGCCCGTCCGGACCGTTCACTCTCCGTCGGGCTTGCGGCCCAGCGGGCCGAACCCGCCAGCGACCGAATGGGCAGCCGTACGGCACCCGTTCCTGCCTGCTCCCGGCAATTCGGCGACACGCCGGACAGGGCCGACGTCGGCGGCCGACAGCACGGGCCATGTCCCGGGGCCCGGGCACCCCTCGGATTCCGGGCCCCCGGGGACGTGCTACTTGCTGACGGCGAAGCGCATCAGGGCATGCTCGTCACCCTGCTTGATCTTGCCCGTCTCATTGATCACTTCGAGCTTCCACGTGCCGCCGACCCGGATCGCCTTGGCCACGGCGCAGCCGTTGTCCTGGCTGAGCAGGCTCGGCCAGATGTCGGCGACCTGCTGGGAGCTGCCCCCGGTCGCGTCGTAGACCTTGAAGCTGATGTTGCGTGCCTTCTGGAGGGAACTGCCCTTCTTGAAGGCGGCGGCGACGAACACGATCGACGTGATGTGGGGCGGCATCCGGGCGAACTCGACGGTCACCGTCTCATCGTCGCCGTCCCCGTGCCCGGTCTGGTTGTCGCCGCTGTGCACCAGGGAGCCGTTGCCCATGGGGTCGAGCGAGTCCAGGCCGGCCAGGCGCACCGGGTCCCCGCCCTGCGCGGCGATGGCGATCAGGTCGAGGTCGGTGCCGGTCTTGCGGCGCAGCTTGCCCAGCACCCCGCCACTGCTGCCGGCGGTGGGGTCCCAGGAGACGCCGATGGACAGGTGGGTCACTCCGTCCAGGTCGGCCGGGCCGTCTTCCTTGGTGAGCGTGATCATGCCTGGGTCATCCTTTGTGAAGAGGGATTACAACACCAGAGTGTGCCTGGTGCCCTGGTGGTCCCGTATGGGGGGTCCCACAGACTCGGCGCCCGGTCCGAGCACACCGGCGGCGCGTGCCAGCGGAATGCCAGCGGGATGCCAGCGGGAGACATGCCGAACGGTGAGCGGAGGCCGCTGGAATGGTCCCGTAACCACACGGCGGAGGCAGCCGGCCACGGCGGTCCGCCCAGACCGCTCGGGAGACACCGTGAACAAGGACCTGAGCACCCTCGCGGACGAGATCCTCGAGCTCGAGGCCGAGACCTTCGAGATCTCCGACTACTCGGACGCCAGCGAGGTCGTGCTGGCCGGCTGCACCAGCACCAGCTCCACCTCGACCTCCAGCTCCACCTGCAGCACCACCTCCTGCTCCGCCTGATCTCAAGTCCGGCGAAGTAGTCGCCCGGTCGGCGCTCCCTCCCCTCAAGGGGTGGGCGCCTACCGGGCCTTCGTCATGCCCGCTCCGGCCGCGCCGCCAGGCGCCGGACGCCGGTGCGGCCGGGACGGGAGTGACCGCTGCAGACATCGTTTAGGCAAACCCCTACAAGCAAGACGCTTGCTTTGCCGGACGCGTCCGCCTCGGCCGACACCGACAGGGCCATCCACCAGTAACGATGTTGTTTTTAGCGGCATTTGACTGATCACCAGTGGCAGCGGTGCGTCCTTCGAGCTCTTCACGACCCCTCTTGACCGTCGGTCTACGCCAATAGGAACTCACCACTGCCACAAGGCCGATTGATGTCGTGCACACCGACTTCGCATGTGCTCATACCTGCCCTCGTCGGAGTGCGGGCAAGGGGTTCCCGTACAAGTCACCGCTCTTGACCAGGGCGGCCATGGCGACAGGAATCCGCTTCCCGAAGCGGGCCGTGACAAGCCGGTTCGGCAGATGTTCGAAAGTCAACGGGGAATATCGCGTTTTCAGTTGCTCGGCCCACTCAGCATCACCGATGGTTGCGAGGTGGCCGTCCTTCCGCCGGCCAAACCGACGTCGCTGCTGGCGGCGCTGTTGATCCGCCCCGGCGAGGTGGTCCCGACGCATCGTCTCCGGCAGGTCGTCTGGGGCGACGAGCAGCCGGCGACGGCGAAGGCGGCCCTGCAGAGTTGCGTCCTGCGGTTACGCCGCCTCTTCGCGAAGTTACGACATAGAGGAGCAGTCCGTGGTCGCGATCGCCGGGGGCTACCGTCTCCCGGCCGACGGCGACACCCTGGACCTGCTGCACTTCCGTGACCTGGTGGCCGATGCGGCCGGGGCGGGGGAGTCCGAACTCCCCTTGCTGCGCACGGCACTCGGCCTGTGGCAAGGGCCGCTTCTCGCCAATGTCCCCTCCGAGCTGCTGCACCGCGACGAGGTGCCCCGGCTGGTCGAGGAGCGCCTGCGCGTGCTGGAACGTGTCTGCGAGATCCAGTTGGCCCTGCGGATCGTCGCGGCCCGGCTGCTGACCCGGCCGAAGCTGCGCCTGGCGGACCACGCCGCGTGGTTGCGGCGGGACCTGCCCGCCCGGCTGGCGCTGCCCGACGACCCCCGGATGTCGGTGCCCCTGACCCTCGACGGTGCCCTGGACCGGCTGCTCGCCCCGGTGGCCGATGCGCACCTGGGCCTGGCGGGACTGGACGGGCAGATCACCGCACCGGCCGCGATCTGTGCCCTCTCCGTCCTCGAGACACACGCCGAGGAGTTGCTCGAGCGGCTCCTCGACACCGGGCTCCTCGACGAGGAACAACCCGGGACTCTCCGGCCTGCTGCTCGGGGTGATCGTCGGAAGCATCGCCGACACCCCGGAGTCGGTCGTCGGCATCGCCAACTTCCTGATGCTGCCCATGGCCTTCCTGTCCGGGTCGTTCTTCCCGCTGGACGCCATGCCGGACTGGCTGCAGAAGATCTCGCTGGTCATGCCGCTGCGCTATCTCAACGACGCGGTGTCGGCCGCCCTGATCGGCCGCGGCGACCTGTCCGACATCGGCGTGGGGTCTCTCGGGCTCGTCGCGTTCGCCGTCGTCTTCGGGGTGATCGCGGCGCGCACCTTCCGCTGGACGAAGACCTCTTGACCACCGCGACCCGCCCGCTTCCGCATCCGATGGAGCAGGCCCGCGGCACCCTCCAGGCGTTCCTGGACGGCCGCTTCGGCGCCGACGCCCCACGGGTCGTGCCGGTCGGCGCCGTCGGCGCGGGCGGCGGGGACGCCGGGGCCCGGGACCCGTGGGCCGCGGAGCGTCCGACGGCGCTGGTCCACGTCAGCGCCTCGGCGGTCCTGCTCGGCCCCTGGGGAGGCGACGGCGACGCTCCCGCCTGCGGCCGCTGCCTCGCCCTGCGGTGGCAGCGGCCGCCCAGCCGCAGTGAGCGCAACGCCCTGGAGACCAGCGACACCGACGGGCCCCGCCCGGCCGGCGCCTGGCCGCTGCTCACCGGTCACGTGCACGACACCGTGGCCGCGCTGTGCGAGGCCCTGCTGCACGGACCGCGCCCGGTGCCTCCCGCCGAGCACCCGGCGGACCGCGCCCTGCCCCAGGTGACCCGGCTGGACCTGACGAACCTGACGAACCTGACGGTCAGGACGTATCCGCTGCTCGCCGACCCGCTGTGCCCGGACTGCGGTCCACGCGCCCGGGCCCAGGCGGCGGACGAGGTGCGGTCGCTCACCCTCGCTCCGCGTCCCAAGCCGGATCCCGGCACCTACCGGCTGCGCTCGGCCTTCGCGTACCCGCTGCCCACGGATGCCCTGGCCAATCCGGTGTGCGGCGCCCTGGGCGCCGGGACCTGGACGGACGTCACCTCGTCCACCACCGCCCCGGTGGCCGGCAGCGCTTTCGTACGGGGGTACGCGGGGCTCCACGACGTCACCTGGAGCGGGCAGGAGAACTCCTTCGCCACCAGCCGCCGGCTCGCGTTCCTCGAGGGTCTGGAACGGTACGCGGGAACCCACCGGCGCGGCGGCTCGGCGCCGGTGATCGGCTCGTACGACGAACTGGGATCCGACGCGATCGACCCGGCGGTGTGCGGCCTGTACAGCCCGGAGACCTACCGGGGCGGCCCCTCGGTCGAGCCCTTCGATCCGGGTCGGCCCATTCCCTGGGAGTGGGGCTGGTCGCTGCGGGACGAGCGCGCCGTCCTGGTGCCGTCGCGGCTGGTCTACTACAGCATCCCGCTGGCCGACGACAACTTCGTCTTCGAGTGCTCCAACGGCTGCGCCATCGGCGGGTGCCTGGAGGAGGCCGTCCTGGGCGGCCTGCTCGAACTCGTCGAGCGAGACTCCTTCCTGAACGGCTGGTACGGCGCGGCCCGGCTGCCCCGCATCGACCTGGAAACGGTCGGCAGTCCCACGGCGGTCGCCATGGCCGAGCGGGCCGCCCTGCAGGGCTACGACGTCCACGTCCTCGACAACCGGATCGCCCTGGCGATCCCGGCCGTCACCGTGGTCGGCGTCCGCCGGAACGGGGCCCGGGCACCCTGTCCTTCGCGGCCGCGGCCTCACTGGACCCGAGGTCCGCGGTCGAGGGGCGCTCTCCGAAGTACTGAGCTACATCCCGCACCTGGCCCGGCAGACCGCCGAACGCCGCGGCGAGCTGGAGGCCATGGCCGACGACTTCTTCCTGGTACGTCACCTGAAGGACCACCCCCAGCTCTACGGACTGCCCCGCATGGCCGCGTACGCGCGTGACTACCTGAAGCCGTCCGAGGTCCGCCCCTTCGACGAGGTGTACCGGGACGGGGAGTGCCACGGCCGCCCCCGCACCGGCGACCTGCGGGACGACGTCGGCGTGGTCCGGGACGAACTGGTCCGGGCGGGCCATGACGTCATCGTCGTCGACCAGACCTCGCCCGAGCAGGAACGGATGGGGCTGCGGACGGTGAGCACGGTGGTGCCGGGGCTGCTGCCGATCGACTTCGGCTGGAACCGGCAGCGGGCTCTGCTGATGCCCCGGCTGCGTACCGCGCTGCGGCGCGGCGGGCACCGGGACCGCGACCTCACCGACGCGGAGATCCGCCGGGCCCCGCACCCCTTCCCGTGAGCCCGTCTCCCGGGCCTCCCCGCGCCGCGACGGAGGCCCGGCCGTTCCCCGAAGCACGTCCATGACCTCACCCCCCACGCCCCCCACGCCCCGGGACCGGCCGGTGCCGGGCCCGGGGCCCCGCCCGCACCCGATCACGGCTCGCTGCCGCCAGGCGCCGAGCAGCTCCTCACCCGCGCCGGTGAGGCGCTGCGGCCCGCCCTCACGCTTTACCTGGACCTGCACGCGCATCCGGAGGTGCCCGGAGAGGAAGCCCGCACCGCGGACCACTTCGGCCGGCGCCTCGCGGCGGCCGGCTGCGAGCTCACCCACCAGGTGGGCGGCCACGGCGTCGTCGGGGTGCTCCGCAACGGGGACGGACCCCGGGTCTGGCTGCGGGCGGAGCTGGACGCGCTCCCGGTACGCGAGCGGACCGGGCTGCCGTACGCCAGCCGCGCCGACGCCATGCACGCGTGCGGCCACGACCTGCACCTGGCCGCGGCGGCCGGTGCCGTGGACCTGCTCGCCCGTCCGTCCGACCGATGGCGGGGCACCCTGCTGGTGGTGGGACAGCCGGCCGAGGAGACGCTGGCCGGGGCCGAGGCCATGCTGCGCGACGGCCTGTACGAACGGTTCGGCAGACCCGATGTCGTCCTCGCCCAGCATGCCGCGCCGATGCCCTCCGGCACCGTCACGCACGCGGCGGAGCAGACACCGATGGCGGCGGCCGGCGCGGTGCTCGACGTGGTGCTGCACGGACGGGGCGGGCACGTCGCCACCCCGCACCTGGCGGTGGATCCGGTCGTCATGGCGGCAGCCGTCGTCACCCGGCTCCAGAGCGTCGTCGCCCGCGAGACCGCACCCGCCGACCAGGTGACGCTGACCGTGGGGACCGTGCGGGCCGGAACGGCCGCCAACGTCATACCGGACCACGCCGTGCTCGGCATCGCGGTCCGCGCGGCCGGCGAGGCGTCCCTGGACCGGGCGCTGTCCACGGTGCGCCGCATCGTGCACGCCGAGAGCGCCGCGGCGGGCGCTCCCCGGGAACCCGAGGTGACCGTCGCCTCCCGCTCGGCGGCCCTGCGGTGCGATCCGCACACCACCGGGTCGGTACGGCGCGCCCATGCGGGGCTCCTGGGGCCCGCGCGGGTGCTGCCCTGGCCGGGGTCGATGGCCACGGAGGACTTCCCCCTGTTCGGGGACGCCGGAGCCGCGATCCACGGGGAGCGCGGAATCCCGCTGGTCTACTGGATGCTGGGCGTGGCGGACCCGGACGCATGGCGCCGGACGACGACCGACGGCCCGGACGCCGCACCACCGCCGGCCCCGAACCACTCCCCGCACTTCGCCCCTCACATCGGCAGCGCCCTGCGCCCGGCGATCGCCGCGCTGACGGTCGCGGCACTCGACCGGTTCGCCGCCACGTGAAGGCCCGACCGCGCGCCCGGCCCCGGAGATCCGTTGTGGCTCAACGCGCGGCGGTCTCCGGCCGGGGGGCGGTGGGCTCCAGTCGGACGATGACGGCCTTCGACGCCGGCTGGTTGCTGACCTCGGCGACGCTGTCGAGCGGCACCAGGACCTGGGTCTCCGGGTAGTACGCGGCGGCACAGCCCCGTGCGCTCGGGTACGGAACCACCTTGAAGTCCTCGGCGCGGCGCTCGGTGTCGTCCGTCCACACGCCGACCAGGTCCACCCGCTGTCCCTCGGTCAGGCCGAGTTCCGCCAGGTCGCGCGGGTTGACGAGGACCACCCGGCGGCTTCCGTGGATGCCCCGGTAGCGGTCGTCGGTGGTGTAGGGAACGGTGTTCCACTGGTCGTGCGAGCGCAGGGTCTGCAGCAGCAGGTGTCCCTCGGGGGCGCCCGGCGCCTCCCCGGTGTTGCGGGTGAACAGGGCCTTGCCGGAAGCGGTGCGGAACACGCCCTCGTTGACCGGGTTCGGCAGCTGGATGCCGCCGGGGCGGGCCACGCGCCGGTTGAAGTCGTGCAGTCCCGGCACGACGCGGGAGATCCGGTCGCGGATGGTCCCGTAGTCCGCCTCGAACTGCTCCCAGGGGACGTCGACGCGGTCGCCGAGGGTGCGGCGGGCAAGCCGGCACAGGATGGCGACCTCGCTGAGCAGCAGGGGCAGGCCGGCCTCAGGCGGCCGCGGGAGGTGTGCACCTCGCTCATCGAGTTCTCGACGGTGACGAACTGGTCCCCGTAGGCCTGGAGGTCCCGTTCGGTACGGCCGAGGGTCGGCAGGATCAGCGCGGTGTCGCCGCACACGGTGTGCGACCTGTTGAGCTTGGTCGAGATGTGGGCGGTCAGCCGGCACCTGCGCACGGCGTCCTCGGTGACCGCGCTGTCCGGGGCGGCCCGGACGAAGTTTCCGGCCAGGCCGAGGAAGACCTTGATGCGGCCCTCGCGCATCGCCCTGATCGAGTTCACGGAGTCCAGTCCGTGGGCGCGCGGCGGGTCGAAGCCGAACTCCTGCTGGAGCGCGTCGAGGAACGAGTCCGGCATCTGCTCCCAGATGCCCACGGTGCGGTCGCCCTGCACATTGCTGTGCCCCCGGACCGGGCAGGCGCCGGTGCCCGACCTGCCCAGGTTTCCGCGCAGCATCAGGAAGTTCACGAACTCGCGGATGGTGGGGACGGCGTGCTTGTGCTGGGTGATGCCCATGGCCCAGCAGACGATGACGCGCCGGCTGCGCAGCACCTCGTCCCGGACCTGCTCGATCTCCTCGCGCATCAGACCGGTCGCGGCGGCGACGTCCTGCCAGTCGACGGTGCGCACGTGTGCGGCGAACTCGTCGAAGCCGGTGGTGTGGGCGCGGATGAAGTCGTGGTCCAGCACCTGCCCCGGCCGGGCGTCCTCGGCCTCCAGCAGCAGCCGGTTCAGACCTTGGAACAAAGCCATGTCGCCGCCGAGGCGAATGTGCAGGAAACGGTCGGCGATCTGGGTTCCGGGGCCGATGACCCCGCGCGCTTTCTGCGGGTTCTTGAACCGCCTCAGTCCGGTTTCCGGCAGCGGGTTCACCGCGATGATGCGGGCACCGTTGCGTTTGGCCTCCTCCAGTGCGGACAGCATGCGCGGGTGGTTGCTGCCGGGATTCTGGCCCACCAGGAAGATCAGGTCGGTGTGGTGGAGGTCGTGTAGGCTGACCGTTCCCTTGCCCGTGCCCAGCGTCTCGTGCAGGGCGAAGCCGCTGGACTCGTGGCACAGGTTGCTGCAGTCGGGCAGGTTGTTGGTGCCGAACGCCCGGGCGAAGAGCTGCAGGACGAAGGCGGCCTCGTTGCCGGCTCGGCCCGAGGTGTAGAAGACGGCCTCGTCGGGGGAGTCGAGCGCGGTCAGCTCGTCGGCGAGCAGGCCGAGGGCGTCATGCCAGCTGATCGGCTCGTAGGTGTCGGATCCCGGCCGTTTGACCATCGGTTCGGTGAGCCGGCCCTGCTGGTTGAGCCACATGTCGGAGCGCCTGCCCAGCTCGGAGACCGGGTGGGTGCGGAAGAAGTCGGCGGTGATCCGCCGCCCCGTCGCCTCGTCGGTGATGTGTTTGGCACCGTTCTCGCAGTACTCGTTGCGGTGCCGTTTCCCCGGGCGGGGTCGGCCCAGGCGCAGCCGGGGCAGTCGATGCCGTCGACCTGGTTCATGGTCAGCAGCGTCTCGCCGACACGCCGGGGGACGTCTGCTCCAGGGAGTACTCCAGGGCGTGCCTCACCGCGGGGACTCCCGCGGCCCACCTCTGGGGCGGGGTCGTGGTGAGCGCGTCCTTCGGTTCTTCGCCGGGGGGCTTCTTCATCGGGTCGCCTCTCACGTGGACTGTTCCCGCCCGTGGATTCGGTGGAGTCGGTGGATTCAGCCGACGGGCCAGCAGGGCACCCGGCTTCGGGGCGGTTTCGGTTCCATGGGCTGCACACGTCCGTTGCGGATGGTCCCGCGCCAGGCTCCGCTCGCCTCCCCCACCCCCTCGATGTACGTCTTGAAGTGCCGAAGCCCGGACCGCACCACACGGCGGGTCACCCCGGGGACGGCGGCGAGCACACCGGCGGCGCCGTGCGCCTCGGCCCGCACCCGCACGGTGATCTCCGTCGTGCCCGCCGCGGTGCTCCGGAACGACACCTCGCCGCGGTGGGAGGGCCGGCGCTCGAAACTCCGCCAGGCCAGATGCGAGTCGGGCACCTGCTCCACGATCTCGATCCCGACCTCACGGCGCACTGGTCCGGCACCGACGACCCACCGGGTGGCGGCCGGCCTGATCTGGTCGACCCGCTGCACCCCGGTCATGAACCGGGGAAAGCTCTTGAACTGCGTCCATGCGTCGTACGCGGTACGCACCGGGACCGCGACCTCGATCGTTTCCTCGACGGTGTGCATGACCCACCCATCTCCAGACGCCGTTCCCTCCCAGTCTCACCGCGCCTCCGACAGTCCGCCACACGGCTTGCTCCGCGGCGGGGTGCGGCGGTCGGCACGAGAGACGAGGCCGACCGGTCCGCATGTGAAGCGGTCCGGCGGAAGCCCCTCGGCGTGAGTCCGTTTCCCGCTATTGACCAACCCTCCCGCCGCTCAGGGCGTGAAGGAGTGATACGGCTTCCCGAGGGCTCAGCAACTCATGGAAGCGCTCGTTCCGGAAGGTTCGCAGGCATGCGTAGCAGCTGCTTTCCGGGCCGCGCTCAGTAGGGGTTGACCCTGCCGAAGAGCGGGAGCGACGGCATTCCCTCGGTTCGTGCATGCAGCGTGCCGTCGATGTCGTCCCGGCGCGTGGCGCACCTTCCAGCAGCGCGTGGAGGCCGGAGCGCAGGGTTTTCCTCAGCGGATGAGGGTGTCCCGCGCCCCGGGATCCGGCACGCGCGTGCGGGCGGCCCCGACCGCACCAGTCGTGGCTCTCGTACCCGGCGCCGCCCGGCCCCTCCGAGACGACGACCGTCTCGCCCCGGGCTCGTACTCGTGGGACGGCGATGCTGATATCGCGTGTGAGTTTGAGCCGGCAAAGCCGTCACTCATGCGATGTGACCGAATATCCAAGGGTTCCACACATCATGGGGCTTTCCGATACGGAGGTCGGTCGGGCCTGATGTAATCGGCGGCGGACGATCGAGGATCGAGGGGGCCATCATGCAGGCCAAGGAAACGTTGTTCGCCGATCTCGTGCAGGGCCGGGCCCAGCAGTTCCAGGTGCCTCTCTACCAACGGACTTACTCCTGGACCGAGAAGCACCTCAAGCAGTTGTGGAGCGACATCCTGGAACAGGCCGAGCTGCTCGAGTCGGAGGAGGGCAAGGCGAGCAGCACGCACTTCCTCGGTTCGGTCGTGCTCGCGCCGTCACCGCAGAACGAGGTGACCTTCCCCCGCTGGCTCGTCGTCGACGGCCAGCAGCGGCTGACCACGCTGTCCCTGGCCCTGGCCGCCATCCGCGATCATGTCGCGGCCACCCAGCCGGACGAGGCCGAGCGCATCGGCGAGGAATACCTGATCAACAAGCGGAAGAGCGGCAACGACCACCTCCGTCTGCTGCCGACACAGGCGGACCGGTCGCAGTTCGCCGCCCACATCCGCGGCTCCCTCACCGATCAGGACACTGGCAGCGGTGTCGCCACGGCCTATGCCTTCTTCCGCAAGAAGCTCGTCGAGGCGGACGACCCGGCGGCTCCGCAGGACGTGTTCCGCATCGAGCAGGCGATCACCTCCCGGCTCACGCTGGTGGCGGTGACCGCCGAGCGCGGTGACAACGTGCACCGCATCTTCGAGTCGCTCAACAACACCGGCCTCAAGCTGAGCCAGGCCGACCTGCTGCGCAACTACCTCTTCATGCGGCTTCCGATGCGCGGCGAGCACGTCTACGAGACCCACTGGCTCCCCCTGCAGGACAGTCTGAGCAACGACGAGCTGGAACAGCTCATGTGGCTGCAACTGGTGCTCGACGGGGACGACCGGGTCCGCCGCCAGGACCTGTACTCGGCCCAGCAAAAGCGCTTCGAGGAAAGAAGGGCGGGCGAGGCGGAGATCGAGGAGTACATCAGGGACCTGCACCGTCACAGCGCCCTCTTCCGCCGACTGCTGCACCCCGAGGAGGAACCCGATCCTACGGTCCAGGCCGCGCTCCGCCGCCTGGACGCGTGGCAGGCCGCCGTCACCTACCCCGCCCTGATGCTGCTGTTCGACCGGCGCGAGCGCGGAGAACTGGACTCCTCCGAGACCGCCCGCGCTCTGGCGTACATCGAGAGCTTCCTCGTCCGTCGGATGATCTGCCGGGTCCCGGTCAACAACCTCAACCGGATCTTCCAGGCCGTGCCTGGACAGCTCCCGCTCGACGTGCCCGTCACCGAGGGACTGCACCGGCTCCTCTCCTCCGAGAACCGCTTCTGGCCCGACGACGCCGAACTGCACGACAAGATCAGGACGGCGCCGTTCTACCAGTACGGCCGGTGGCAGCAGCGCAGACTGGTGCTGCAACGGCTGGAGGAGAGCTACGGGCATCCCGAACCGGTCGACTTCGCCGCCGCGCAGCTCACCGTCGAACACGTCATGCCGCAGTCGCCCGGCGACGAGTGGCTGCGCGCGCTGAGCGAGGAAGCCGCCGACGACGAGACCGCGGAGGAACTGCACGCCCGGCTCCAGCACACCCTCGGCAACCTCACACTCACCGCGGTCAACTCAGAGCTGTCCAACCACCCCTTCGAGCGCAAACAGGACCTGCTGCGGGGCAGCCACCTGGAGATGAACCGCCGCATCGCCGCCACCGAGCGCTGGGGCGTGCGCGAGATACTGGCCCGCGCCGACGAACTCGCCGACCGCGCCATCGCGTTGTGGCCGGCCCCGTTGCGGGGAGTCGGCCGCGCGGAACGCAACCGCGACTGGCAGCTCGCCCACCAGGTCCTCGCCGCTCTCCCCCACGGCACCTGGACCTCGTACGGCGACCTCGCCGCGTTCCTCGGCTCCGGTGCCCAGGCCGTGGGCAACCACCTGGCCAACACCCCCGGGGTGGCCAACGCGTACCGTGTCCTCACCTCCGAGGGCAAGGTCTCCGACGGCTTCCGGTGGGCGACGCCCCAGGACGCGGGAAGCGACGACGTCCGCGCCCGGCTGGCCGCCGACGGCGTCCGTTTCACGGCCACCGGAGCCGCCGACCCGGCCCAGCGGCTCACCGCCGACGACCTCGCCGTGCTGCTCGCCGGCACGGACGACGACCGGGCGGACGGCGAGGACACCGCGCAGGACGGAACCGCGGAAGCACCGGGTGCGGAGACCCGCGCCGAACGGTTCTTCCGCCAGCTCGCCGCGGACGACTCCCCCGAGACGGTCGAAGCGGTCCGCGCGCTCTTCGCCCACTGGGAGGGGCTCGGCGGCTGGATCGGCCACGGCGCGGGACACGTCACCACGAGCGCGTACCTCATGCTCGGCGAGGCCGGCGGCCCCGGTCGCGGCATCTGGCCGATGACGCTCTACCCCGGTGCAGGACGCGGCGGCACGGCGGAGGTGGTGTTCCAGTACATGGCTGCGCGGGAGCCGTTCACCGACCGCGCGCTGCGCGCCGAGCTCCTCACGCGCCTCAACGCCCTGGACGGTGTCGACCTCCCGGAGGGGAAGCTGGAGCTGCGCCCCAACATCCGGCTGTCCCTGCTGGAGAAGGAGTGCAACCGGGAGTTGCTCACCGAGACGCTGACGTGGTTCCGGGACCGCTGGGAGAGTCGGGGCTCGTCCTGAGGGCCGCCCGCCGGGCGCACTCCGCCCACACCGTCTTGCCGCCCGGCGAGCACGGCTCGCAGCCCCAGGCGTCCGCGAGCGAGGCGACGAGGAGCAGGCCCCGTCCGGACTCGCCGTCGGTATCGGCGGCCGAGGTCGGCACGGGCTGACGTTCGCCTCGCGCGTCGGTGACCTCGATCCGCAGGGTGGCGGGGGTCAGGGTGAGGGCGAGGCGCGCGTTCCTGCCTCTCACCCGGCCGTGCAGGGCCGCGTTCGCGGTCAGTTCGGCGATGAGGAGACAGGCGGCGGCCGCGCTGTCGTCGTCGACGGCCTCCGGCCCGCCCTGTTGTGCAGCCAACCAGCGCTCGGCGGCGTAGCGCGCGGTGTGCGCGGTGGTGGGGAACAAGGTGCGGATGTGGACTGTGCCGACGATCGGTTCACCAGGTGCGGTGACGGTTTCCTGATTCACATCACCGAGGGTGACCGAGCCGTCCTACTGTGTGGAGCATTCCGGGCGGTACGCAGGGCGACTGTCCCGGCACGGAAGGTGTGCTGTACGGACGTACGGCCGTGCCTCGGCCGGGCTTTCACCGGTTCGTCCCCGGTACAAGGAACAGGATGGTGGTACGGCATGACAGCACAGCCGGGTACGGGGGTTCCCACGAACGGCGAGGCGGACGGCACGGACGAGGTCGTGGACCTGTTCCGGGCCCTCGGCCGCCAGATCAAGGTCGCCCGGGAACGGGCCGGACTGAGCCAGAAGGAATTGGGCGACCGGATCGGGTACGGCGAGGAGACGATCTCCTCGGTCGAGCGGGCACGACGCACACCTCAACCCGAACTGCTGGTCGCCGTGGACCGGTTGCTGGAGTGCGGGGGCCTGCTGGCGTCCGCGGCGGAGGATGTGGAGCGGGCGAAGACCCGGCGAAGGATGCGGCATCCGGAGTGGTTCCGGGATTATGCGCGGCTTGAGGCGGAAGCGGTCGAGCTGCACGACTACAGCTCGCTCGCAGTCCCCGGGCTCCTGCAAACTGAGGCTCACGCACGTGTGGTGTTCGGTACTCGCCAGCCCTTGCTGGACGAGACGACCATCGAACAGCGCGTAGCCGCACGATTGGACCGCCAACAGATCTTCGACCGCTGGCCTCCGCCGTTCACGACCTTCATCCTCGAGGAATCCGTGTTGCGTCGCCCGCTGGGCGGGTGGGACGTTCATCGGAAACAACTCGAAGCGCTGCTGAAGTTCGGCAGGCTACGCAGTGTGGAGCTCCAGGTGCTGCCGATGGAACGCAAGGAGCACCCCAGTCTGGGCGGGCCGTTCATCCTGCTCACTCCGAAGGGCAAAACCCAGGTGGCATACCTGGAAGTCCAGCACATCAGCCGCCTGATCACAGATCCGGACGAGGTACGTATTCTTGCCGCACGCTACGGCAGCATCAGGGCACAGGCGCTCACGCCAGAAAAGTCACTGACCTCGATCGAGAAAATGCTGGGAGACCGATGAACACCGAACAGCCCGCACGGCTGGACTGGTTCAAGAGCAGCTACAGCAGCGGCGAAGGAGGGGCGTGCGTCGAAGTCGCCCCTGACGCGACCGCCATACACGTACGGGACTCCAAGGAGCACGACGGACCTCGGCTCGCGTTCGCGCGGAGCGCGTGGTCCGGGTTCGTCGCAGGCCTGGAGCGGGACCGGATCTGACCTGCCGCGCCCGAGGCCGTGGCACTCAGGCTTCCTGGCACGGCCTCGGGGGCGCGCTCGAAGTGAGGCCGGATTCACTGGTACCGAGGCACCCGGGGCTTGACAGTCCCAGGCCGAACCTGCTGCCCCGCTCACCAGGGCGCTGGAGGCCATCGGGAGCGGCGCGTACGTCGTGGACGAGCAGGCCGCGTGATCGCGGTCAACACCCACACCGAACAGTTTCCGGCCTTCCTGCTGAGGATCTTCTCGGTCGCGGCGCGCACGACCTGCTGCACCGGGACGCCCATGGCCGACTTCGCCAAGGTCTCAATGCACTCGGCACGCTCGTTCTCTTCCATGCCCGGCACCCGCTGGAAATCGACCCTCAGCCGGAGGCGGCGGCCGGGACGCTGCCGGAACCTCGAACGGCCGGGATCAGCGTACGCGGCGACTCTCGAAGACCTTCGTGACAATCGCCGCAGCGGGCTCGCCGCCCGGCCGTCAGATCGAACGAGATTCCTGGGAAGCCGACGGCACCGGCGGCACAGTGGCGTCCCTCGCCTCCGACCGCTTCGCCGGCACGCTGATCGGAACTCCGGCCGCCTTGGCCGTCACGTGGGGCACGCGCTGGTTCTTCCCACGCCGCCTCGTGCGCGCACCGCCCTCCTGCACGGCTGCGCTTGTTGCCACCCGACCTTCGCGGGGACCGCTAGCTCGGCCGGCTGGTCCGGCGCGCCGCGCGTGCGGTGTGGTCACGGGAACGGCAGGGTCTGCGCGAGGACGGTGACCACGATCAGCACCACGGGGAAGCAGGCGAGGAACATCGCGAACGTGTATCCCATGATGTCCCGGGCCTTGAGGCCCAGCACCGCCAGCGTCGGAAGCATCCAGAACGGCTGCAGCAGGTTCGCCGACGCCTCACCGAGGTCGTAGACGACCACCATCCACCCCTGGTTGACGTGCAGCTGGTTCGCCGCCTCCATCACGTAGGGAGCCTCGATGACCCACTTGCTGCCGCCGCTGGGGACGAAGACGCCCAGTACCGCCGAGTAGACCGCGATGAGCGGCGGGAAGAGCAGTTCGTTGGAGACGCTCACCATCCAGCCGGCGATCTGCTTGGACAGGCCGGTGAATGCGATCATGCCGAAGATGCCGCCGTAGAAGGGGAACTGCAGCAGGACCCCGGATGCCGCGGGGGCACCCCGCCGAACCGCCTCGACCATGCGGATCGGGCGCCAGTGGAGGCAGAGCGCCAGCAGGATCAGGACGAGGTTGACCGTGTTGAGGTCGATCGCCGCAACCGGGTTCCCCTCGGCGCTCGTGAAGTGGCGCACCAGGTACCACAGACCCAGGATCCCGACCAGGACGGTGAGCAGCGGGCTGCGCTCCAGCCAGTCGCCGGGACGCGACCCGGTGGAGCCGGAGGCCGCGGCCTCCTTCCCGTCCTTCTCCGCCAGAAGCGGACGCAGCTCGATCCCCATCTCCTGGGCGGTCTTGGCGCGGGCGGGCGAGGGGGCGAGGAACCAGGCCATGACGACCGCCACCACGAAGACGACGAAGGTCGCCAGCACGCTCTGCCAGGTGAAGATCGTTTCGGTGAGCGGGATGATCCCCTCACCGTCCCGCCCCTCGGCGATGATCTCCTGCACGGCTTCCGGGCTGGAGGCCGGGCTGGCCACCTGCAGCGCCGCGGAACCCGACAGCCCCTGGGCCCACACCGTACCGAGTCCGAGGAACGCCATGGCGCCGAGCGCCCGGTAGTCGACGCCGCGGACGACGCGGGCGATCTCCTTCGCCAGGATGGCGGTGAAGATCAGGCTGAACGCCCAGTTGAGATAGGAGCTGATCATCGCCACCGCGGCGGTGAACGCGATCGCCGCGCGCGGCGACTTGGGGATCTGCGCCATGCGGGCGATCAGCCGGGCGACCGGAGCGGACACGGCGACCGCGTATCCGCCGATGATGATCATCGCCATCTGCAGGGTGAACTGGATCAGCGACCAGAAGCCCTCACCCCACGCGTCCACGAGGGTGGTGGGGCTCTCCCCCGTCGCGAGCCCCAGAGCGAAGATCAGGAACGTGCCGACGAGGACGAACCCGAAGGCGTCCGGAAGCCACCGCTCGGTGAAGGCGGTGAACCGCAACGCAACCCGCGCCAGCCAGGTGTCACCTTCAAGCACCTCGGCGTCCCGCTCGGTGTGGACGTCCCCGACCATGGTTCATCTCGCTTCCTCTTCGGACGGCTGTTCACCATGCGTGCGAACAGCGTCGTCTGACAGTTGATCCGTGACTCGGGCGGAGATCTTCGCGGGTGGGAAGCCGAAAGGGAAGGGGTACCCGCGATTCGTTGCACCAAGATCACACAACGGGAAGGAACACGACGGAAAGGTGGCGACGCAGGCCACTTCGCCGACCGGTTTCATGGGCCTGATCGACATGGCAACCCGAGGAGACATCATGTAGGTGCCTCACCGCGCGGGCGGTGCCGGTGCACCCACGAACGCCGTAGCCCTCACGTGACTGGCGCGAGGGAGACGACCCGGCTCGCTCCGGCGCAAGGAGTGGCAACGGTGTCCCCCGGTGATCTCCTTGGCCATCGGTGTACGGGGCACCTCCCGCATGCTCATCTCGATGACGGCCCCGCCCTCCCGAGCGTCGGTGTCCTCCCAGGGGGACGATCCGGTCGGCGAACTCCACGAGGGTCACCTTGACGCCGTAGTTGTGCAGCACGTAGGCGAACTCGACGCCGAGGGCGCCGGCGCCCGCGATGACGATGCTCTCCGGCAGTTCCTCGGCGAGGATTTGCTCCTCGTACGTGACGACGCGGTCGCTCAGCTCCGTACCGGGCAGCAGCCGGATGGTGGCGCCGGTGGCAATCACGCAGTGGTCGAAGGTGAGCGTCTCGGTGCGGCCGTCGCCGAGGACGACTCGCAGGATGTTCACGTCGGTAAGGTGCCCCGCCCGTCGTACTCGGTGATGCCGTTCTTGCGCATCAGGTAGTGGACGCCGGACACACGCCCGTCGGCGACCTTGCGGCTGCGCTTGTACGCGGCGCCGTACTCGAAGGTGACGGTGCCCTCGGCCCGGACCGCGTGCGCGGTCCGGGCCGGCCGGGTCGTGTCGTGTCAGGTTCGGCTCACCCCTCCGGTGCTGGCTCCTGGGTGAAGGCCGCGTGGAAGCGGCGGGTGTGGTCGACCTGCCGTTCCGGGCCGGTCAGGGTGACCGTCGCCGTCAGGCGGGGGTCGGCGCTCGACGCGGCGAGGCGGAGTTCCAGCTCACCGGGTTCGACGACTCGGCAGCCGTCGCGGCCGGTGAAGGAGGCCACGTCGGCCGGGACCGTGACGCGGACCCGGCGGGCCTCGCCCGGCTGCAGCGGGAGCCGGACGTAGCCGACGAGGCGCTGCACCGGCTGGACGACGGAGGCGACCGGGTCGTGCAGGTAGAGCTGGACGACCTCGGTGCCGGACCGTTCGCCGGTGTTGCGGACGGTGAGGGCGAGGGCGAACTCGCCGTCCGTCGGGGCTTCACGCGCGTCCACGGTGAGGGCGCTCCAGGCGAAACTCGTGTACGTCAGGCCGAAGCCGAACGCCGGGGTCGGGTCGATGTTGGACACCTCGCTGACCTGGGCGAGGCGCGCACCGAGGTAGGTGGTCGGCTGGGCGCCCGGGCCGCGTGGCACGCTGACCGGGAGCCGTCCGGAGGGGTTGGTGCGGCCGCTGAGGATCCTGGCGATCGCGTGGGTGCCCTCGACGCCGGGGAAGAAGGACTGCACGATCGCCGCCGAGTCGGCCGTGGCGCGGCCGAGGGCGTAGGGGCGGCCGGCGAGCAGGACGGTCACCACCGGCGTGCCGGAGTCGAGCAGTGCGTCGAGCAGGTGCTGCTGGGCGCCGGGCAGGGCGAGGGACTCGGCGTCGCAGCCCTCGCCGCTGGTGCCGCGGCCGAACAGGCCCGCGCGGTCGCCGAGGACGGCGATGACGACGTCCGCCTCGCGGGCTGCGTCCACCGCCTCGCCGATGCCGGAGAGGTCGCCGTCGTCGACGCCGGTGCCACGGGCGACCGTGATGTCCGCGTCGGGGAACTCGGCGGCCAGGGTGTCGCGCAGGGTGGGCAGGTCGATGCCGACCGGGACCTCCGGATGCCGCACGCCGACGTGCAGCGGGAAGGAGTAGCAGCCCAGTACGGCCGTCGGCTCGGTGGCGTTGGGGCCGACCAGGGCGACGCGGCGCGGCGCGGCGAGCGGCAGGGTGCCGTCGTTGGTGAGCAGCACGACCGCCTTCTCGGCGATCTCACGGGCCATTTCCCGGTTCTCGGGCCGGTCCAGGTCGATCCTGCCGCGCAGCGCCTCGGGCTCGTCCAGGTCGACGCCCTCGAGCGCGGGCGGGACCGGGCTCCAGTCCGGGTCGAGCAGGCCGAGCATCGCCTTCTGGCCGAGGACGCGGCGCAGGGCGCGGTCGATGAGCGACTCCGGTACCCGGCCGTCGGCGACGGCCTCGGCGAGCGGCGCGCCGAACGTCTTGACGGTGGGCAGTTCGACGTCGACGCCCGCCTTCAGTGCGGCGCCCGCGGCGTCGGCCCAGTCGGCGGCGATGCCGTGCAGGGTCCTGAGGAAGGCGATGCCGAAGTAGTCGGCGACGACGGTGCCGTCGAAGCCCCAGATGTCGCGGAGCAGTCCGGTCAGCAGCGTCTCGTCGGCGGCCGCGGGCACGCCGTCGATGTCGTTGTAGGCGTGCATCACGGAGCGGGCGCCGCCTTCGCGGACGGCCATCTCGAACGGCGGCAGCAGGACGTCGGCCCGTTCGCGGGCGCCCATGGGCGCGGGGGCGAGGTTGCGTCCGGCACGGGAGGCCGAGTAGCCGACGAAGTGCTTGAGGGTGGCGACGATTCCGGTGGACTCCAGTCCTTGCACATACGCGGTGCCGATGGTGCCGACGAGGTAGGGGTCCTCGCCGATCGTCTCCTCGACACGTCCCCAGCGGGCGTCGCGGACCACGTCGAGGACGGGGGCGAGGCCTTGGTGGACGCCGACGGAGCGCATGTCGCGGCCGATGGCGCCGGCCATCCGGCGCACCGCGTCCGGGTCGAAGGTGGCGCCCCAGGACAGTGGGACGGGGTAGGCGGTGGCGCCCCAGGCGGCGAAGCCGGCCAGGCACTCCTCGTGCGCGACGGCCGGGATGCCGAAGCGGTTGGCCGAGGCGATGCGGGACTGGGTGCGCAGCAGGGAGAGCGCGCCGAGGGCGGGGTCGACGGGGACGGTGCCGAAGGGGCGGGTGAGCTGGCCCAGTCCGGTGGGCACAAGCGCGTCGAGGTCGACGGTCTCCTCCATGTCGTGCTGGTGGGGGGCCACTTCGCCGCCCTTGTCGGAGGCGCCGACCCACACGCCGTACAGCTGGGCGATCTTCTCCTGAAGGGTCATCGCGCCGATCAGCGCGTCGACTCTGGTGGCGACGGGGTGGGCGGGGTCGTTCCAGAGGGGGATTTCGGGGGTGGTCTCTACGGCCACGTTGGCGGTCACTTTCCTCCGACGCCCATCAGACCCCGGACCAGGGCGCGACGGGCGAACAGGTAGACGAGCAGGACGGGCACCATGGACAGCACCACGGCTCCCAGCAGACCGGGGATGTCGATGCCGTGTTCGGTCTGGAAGTTGTACAGACCCAGGGTGACCACCTTGGTGGAGTCGGACTGGGTCAGGACGAGCGGGAACAGGAAGCCGTTCCACGCCTGGAGCGCGGAGAAGACCACGATCGTGGACAGTCCGCCGCGGGACAGCGGCAGGACGAGCTGGAAGAACATGCGCCGGGGGGGTGGCGCCGTCCATGGCCATGGCCTCGTACAGCTCCGGGGAGATGTCGCGCATCGCGCCGCTGAGGATCAGCGCCGACATCGGCAGGCAGAACGCGGCCGTGGGCAGGATGACGCCCAGCAGGTTGTCGTACAGCCCGGCCTCGCTGATCAGGTAGAACATCGGCACGATCACGGCCTGGGCCGGGATGGCGAGGCCGAGCAGGAACAGCCGGAAGATCGCCGACGTGGTCCGGCCCCGGCTGCGGACGATCGCGTAGGCGAGCGGCGGGACCAGCAGCAGCACGATGCCGATCACGCAGGCGGTGACGACGAGCGTGTTGAAGAAGTACTGGCCGAAGCCCGCGTCGAAGGCGCCGGTGTAGTTGTCCCGGGTGAAGCTGTCCGGGACGGAGACCGGGCCGTTCTCGGCGTAGTCCTGGCGGGTGCGCACCGTCGCGGCGAGCATCACGTACAGCGGCAGGCCGACCAGGAAGAGCCAGAAGAGCGAGCCGGCGCCGGCCAGGTAGTGGGGGCGGCGCCTCATGACACACCCTCCATGGTGCTGCGCATCTTGTCGTAGCCGGAGACCCGGACGACGATCAGCGAGATGATGGTGGCCGCGACGACCAGGGCGAGGGCGATGGCGAAGCCGGCGCCGAAGTCGAAGCCCTTGAAGGCCTTGTCGTACATGTAGTAGGCGCTGATGGTGGTATCGGTGCCGGGGCCGCCCTGGGTCAGGATGAGGACCGTCTCGAACGTGGTCAGGCCGCCGACGATCATCAGGATCATCGAGGTGATCATCGAGTTGCGCAGCTGCGGCAGTGTGATGTGGAAGAACTGCCGGTAGCGGCCCGCCCCGTCGATCTCCGCCGCCTGGTAGAGCACCTGCGGGACGGCCCGGGCGGCGCCCTGGTAGATCAGGGTGTGGAAGGGGGTGAACTGCCAGGTGCTGACAAAGGCCAGCACCCCGATGGCGGTGGCCTGTTCACCGAACAGGTTGCCGTCGCCGAACAGCCAGGTGGCCTCGGCGGGGATGCCGAAGTTCGGGTCGAGCAGCGCCCGCCACAGCACGGAGACGGCCGTGGCGGACAGCAGCAGCGGAATGAAGTAGATGACGGACAGCACGGCCCGGTTGCGCTGGTGACCGGCGGCCCAGACGCCGAGCACGATGCTCAGCGGCGTCTGGATGACCACGCCGAGAACGGTCAGGAGCAGGGTCAGCCAGACGCTCTTGAGCATCACCGGGTCGTCCCTCAGGCGCGACCAGTTGTCCGTGCCGACGAACTGGGGCGAGCCGATCCCGTCCCAGCTCATGAAGGACAGCACCGCCACCATGATCAGCGGGGCGATCGCGAAGAGGGCGAAGAACACTGCGGCGGGCAGGGCCCAGGCGAAGCCGGGGCGGCCCACCGTCGTTGCGGACGAGGCGGGCGGCCGCCGGGGCCCCTTGCGGGGTCCGGCGGCGGGCGGGGCGCTCTTGGTCTGAGTGGTCATGAACCGTTCGTCACTCGGTCGGGAGGGCCTGCATGGCCTTGATGAAGCCGTCCGCGTCGAGCTGTCCGTTGAAGAACTGCTGGATGGCCTGGTGCATGGACGAGCTCGCCTTCTGCGGGTACGCCTGGTCCCAGGACAGCTGGAACGACGGGGCGTCGGCGACCAGGTCGTACTGGAAGCGCGAGTACTCGGGGGTGGCCGAGGAGTCGATGAACTGGTCGGTGTTGGTCGTGGTCGGCAGGTTGCCGATGTCCAACTGCACCTTGACGAACTCGTCGGAGTACATGAGCTTCAGGAACTCGGCGGCGGCCTCGGGGTGCTTGGTCTTCTTCATCACCGAGTAGTAGTTGTTGGTGTTGCCGGCGACGTTGGCCGGATCGCCCTTGCCGCCCTCGATGGTCGGGAAGGCGGTATAGCCGAGGTCCTTCTCGGCGAACTCCTTGGCGTCCGTCAGCTGCTGGGAGTAGTACCAGGAGCCCATCAGCTCGAAGCCGGCCTTGCCCGAGGACATCAACTGGACCGAGCCGCCGTTGGTGTACTTGACGGAGTCGTAGTTCTTGCCGAAGGCGCCGGCGTCGACGAGCTCCCTGATCATGCTCAGGGCCTTCTTGCTGTCCGCGCTCTCCCAGGCGCTCTTGTCGCCCCCGACGGCCTTCTCGAACAGCCCGGGGCCGGCCACGCGGTCGAAGAGGTACTGGAGCCACATCTGCGTCGGCCAGATGTCGCCGCCACCGAGCGCGATCGGCGTGACGCCCGCGTCCTTGAGCTTCCCGACCGCCTCGAGCAGCTCGTCCCAGGTCTTCGGCGGCTTGACGCCCGCCTTGTCGAGGACCTTCTTGTTGTGGAAGAGCAGGACCGGCTGGGTGCCGCGCATCGGTATGCCGTAGGGCTTGCCGTCGACGACGGCGTTGTTGAAGACGGACGGCAGGAACTTGCTCTCCAGGTCCGGGTTCTTCTTGATGAAGTCGTCCAGCGGCAACAGCAGATCCGCCTTGACGAACGGTTTGATGCTGCCGCCGCCCCAGTTGAAGAAGACATCCGGGGCCTGCGGGGTGCTGATGATCGTCTGAAGCTTCTTCTGGTAGTCCGCACCGGGGATGGTGTCGAGGACGACCTTGACGTCGGACGTCTTGTTGAACGTCTCGACGATCTGTTTCTCGACCTTGTTGGTGGCGTCCCCGTAGACCAGGACATGGATCTTGCCGTCGTCCTGCGACGCCCCGCCGTTCCCGTCACCGCAGGCCGAGAGGCTCAGTGCCAGGGCGAGCGTCGCACCGCAGGCGACCAGTCTGGGCAAGCGCGCACGTGTCTTCATCGTTCGCCTTTCGAAAGTTTTGGCACCATTACCGAAAGTACATGCCGTGGGACAGTAGGTCAGACCAGCGTTTCGGTTAACGGTCGGGTCGGCGCTCACCCAAACCGTTACCGAGGTGCGGTGGCTTAACCTGCGGATATGCAGGATGACGACGAGGCGAGCGGCAGAGTCACCCTGGCCGCGGTCGCGAAAGAGGCCGGCGTTTCGGTGCCGACAGTTTCGAAGGTTCTCAACGGCCGTTCGGATGTCTCCCGCGCGACGCGAGCCAAGATGGAGCGGCTTCTGGAGACCCAGGGCTACCGTCGACGCGGGCAGCCCACGTCCCGCTCCCCGCTCATCGAGCTCGTCTTCCACGAGCTGGACAGCATCTGGTCGATGGAGCTGATCAGGGGCGTGGAGAACGTCGCCAGGGAGAACCGCGCGACGGTGGTGCTCACCGAGAGCGGCACCCGGCACACGCCCGCGCCGGAATGGCTCCCGGGTGTGCTGCAACGCAGGCCGCTGGGCGTCGTGCTGGTCTTCTCCACACTCCCGGAGGACGTCAAGCGCCGGCTCAGGGCGGCGGCCATCCCCTTCGTCGTCATCGACCCGGCGGGCGACCCCGACCCGGACGTGCCCTCGGTCGGCTCCGCCAACTGGGCCGGCGGCCTCGCCGCCACCCGTCATCTGACCGACCGGAAGCACGAGCGGGTCGCGATCATCACCGGCCCCGAGGACATGCTGTGCTCGCTGGCCCGCCTCGACGGCTACCGCTCGGCCATGGCGATGGCGGGCCTGGGGACCGACCCGCGCCTGATGCGCTTCGGCGACTTCCACGTGCAGGGCGGTTTCGAGCACGCCATGGACCTGCTGGACGGGCCCGGCCGGCCGACGGCGATCTTCGCGGGCAGCGACCTCCAGGCGCTGGGCGTGTTGGAGGCGGCGCGGGTCAAGAGCCTGCGCGTGCCCGAGGACCTGTCGGTGGTCGGCTACGACGACGTACCGCTGGCGCAGTGGTCGAGTCCGCCGCTCACCACGGTCCACCAGCCGCTGCGGCACATGGCCGAGGAGGCCGCCCGGATGCTGCTCCGCCCGGACGACCCCGGCACGGCCGCCCAGCGCATAGAACTGGCGACGCACCTGGTGGTACGGCAGAGCACGGCTCCGCCCGAGGGTGCGTGAAGGGGCGCGGGCACGGCGGTCCCAGGAGGCGCCAGGCGGTCGTAAAAGACGCCGGGCAGGAGACGGCCGCGCCCTTGCGTGCTACCGCCTCGCACGGCCCGTGAGCGTGGTCTGGAGGGTGCGGTAGGCGGACTTGGCCTCGGGTGGCGGCAGAGGGGCGAAAGCCCGAGGAACGCAAGAGAACTTCGAATGTTTCGAATCTTCCCGAACTCGCGTTGCGGCACCGTATTGGCCGCCTTCACGCCGTCAACTCTGATGACGAAGTCACGCGAGCCCTCGTATCCGACCGATCAAGTCGACATGCGGATCGAGATTTCCGCCCAGGCTGTTGCCGGAAGTCGCAGGGGGACATCCCGGAGGCGCCGCCGGGGTGCTGCCCGTCCACGGTGGTGCACCAGGGGCCACTTGACCCTCGGCAAACAGCGCGGTGGTCATCGGCATGGCGTGCACCGCCGGGTCCGGTCAGGTGCCGGGCAGGACCCCGCTGCGGACCACCTCGGAGTACCAGCGGGCGCTGGCTTTCGGGATGCGGGTGCCGGTCGGGTAGTCCACGTGCACGGCGCCGAAACGCTTGCCGTAGCCGTGGGCCCACTCGAAATTGTCCAGCAGCGACCACAGGAAGTAGCCGCGCACGTCCGCGCCGTCGGCGATGGCCCGGTGGACGGCGGCCAGGTGGCCGCGCACGTAGGCGATCCGGTCGGGGTCGTTGACCTGTCCTGCGGGGTCGGCGTAGCCGTCGAACGCCGCGCCGTTCTCGGTGATGACCAGCGGCAGCTTCGGGAAGTCGGACGCCAGCCGCCGCAGCAGGTCGTACAGGCCGGTGGGGTCGACGGCCCAGCCCATGGCGGTGGTGTCGCCGGGCGGCTGGTGGAAGGCGACCCGGTCGGCGCCCGGCCAGGGGCTGTGCGGGCTCCTGCCGTGCCCGTCGGAGGTGTGGGTACCGCTGCCGTCGGCCTCGGAGACAGGGTGGGTGTGTGGTAATTGACGCCGAGGAAGTCCAGCGGCTGGTGGATCTGCTGGAGGTCGCCGTCCCTCATGAAGGACCAGTCGGTCAGTGCCGCGGTGTCCTTGAGCAAGTTCTCCGGGTGGGCGCCCTGCAGCATCGGGCCGGTGAAGACCCGGTTAGCGAGCGCGTCGATCCGGCGGACCGCGTCGGCGTCGGCGTCACTGCCGGTGAGCGGGCGGACGTGGTGGATGTTAAGCGTGACCGAGCACTGGGCGTCGGCGGCGAGGCGGTCACGTAGGGCCTGGACGGCCAGGCTGTGGCCCAGGTTGAGGTGGTGGGCCGCGCGCAGGGCGTCGACCGGGTCGGTGCGGCCGGGGGCGTGCACTCCGGAGCCATAGCCGAGGAAGGCGCTGCACCAGGGCTCGTCGAGGGTGTTCCAGGTCTTCACCCGGTCGCCGAGGGCGTCCGCGGCGAGGGCGGCGACCCGCTCGGCCGTGGCATGCTCGGGCCAGCCTCCGGCGTCCTCCAACTCCTGCGGCAGGTCCCAGTGGTAGAGGGTGGCGATGGGCCGGAAGCCCTTGTCCAGCAGGTCGTCGACGAGGCGCCGGTAGAAGTCCAGGTCCTTCTGGATGGCGGGACCGCGGCCGGTGGGCTGGATCCGGGCCCAGGCCAGGGAGAAGCGGAGCACCAGACGCACGTCCCGCCCGTGCTTGCGGCCCCTCTCGAGCAGGGCCCGCTTGGTGGCGCCGATCGCCGCGTCGGTCGCCTTGCGGGCCCTGCTGGTGCGGGCGAGGACCGTGGGCCGGAAGTCCTCCACCGCGAGCACAGCATGGTCGCGCACGACCTTCTTCACCCTTCCCCAAGCTCTCCGACAAGCTCCGAGCAGGGGAGACCCCATTCGGGCGGTGTCCTGCCGCTGCCGGGCGATCCTCGCGTAGGTCTTCACCCGCCACCGCTTCGCCTCCCGGTAGCCCTTCGAGGCGGCCTGGCCCCTGGCGGGCCTGCGGCGGACCGTCATCCGGGCGTAGCGGGTCAGCTTCGCCCGGGCCTTGTGGCCGTGCCGGGTGTGCGGGAGGTCGTGGGCGTCGGAGGTGGTGGTGGCGGTCTCCCGCACGCCCCAGTCGATGCCGATCACCGCGCCGGTCGGCGGGAGCGGCTGGACTCGGCGGGGACGACGAACAAGGTGTACCAGTGCCCGAGGTGGTCGCGGTAGACCCGCACCGAGGAGGGTTCGGCCGAGAGCGGACGCGACCACACCACGGTCGGGACGATCCCGCCCGCCAGGTGCAGCCGCCCGCCTTTGAGGCGGAAGCCACGCCGCGTGTAGTTCAGGATCGGATCAGCTCCACGCTTCCTTCTGTGTTTCGGCAGGGCCGCCCGCCGCCTCACGGGCAGCCGGTCCTTGAAGTCCTTCCGCGCCTTCGCCCGGGCCTTGGCGAAGGCGCGGATGATCTGCTGCTGCGGCACCGAGGCGCCCGCCGCCAGCCAGGGTGTCGCCGCGCGGGCCCGGGTCAGCATTCCATCCAGCCGGGCCGGACCGCACTCCTCCCCCTCGGCATAAGAGGCCGCGCAGATCGAGTCGTTGCTAGCAGGCGATGAATCGCTGACTCGATGTGTTGAGCAACTACAGCGGGTGGCCGTTTACTGCCCGAGCCGTGTTGTGTCAGCGTGAGGCGCCACGAACGGTGCTCACGCGCGGGATGCGGCGCTGTCACAGGCGATACGGCTGCGCCGGCAGGGGCAGAGTGCGCAGGCCCGGGAGCAGCTGTTGATATTGACGAAGCAGTATCCGCACGATGTTGAGATCGCTTACCAGACGGCATGGGTGCATGATGTGCTCGGTCTGTACGATCTACGGCTGGAGTACTAAGCCTTCCTGGAACGGGCCACGCACCCGTTCCACAGCCACCGGCACCGCCCCCGCTCCCCCGCCAGCCCGGCCCGGGCCGTAGCCGACACCCGCAACCGGTACGTGTACCGGGCGTGCCCCGCCGCCTCCCAGGCCTTCCGTACCACCGCCACACCCCCCGCCTCCGTCCCGATCAGCCGAATCCGACCAACTGACCGTACGTACGGGCCCCGCACACCCGCATGCCCCTTCCGTCACGATCACCCCGACCCGCGAACCAGAGCACGCACGTTCGCACTCGCCCGGCTTCGCCGGGTCGGCCGTCAGGGTGCCCCGGGGGGCCTGGTGCGGCGACGCTCCGCATCGCCGACGCGGGATGTGATTCTTCCCCTGCGCGAACGCCGGGGCCTCCCCGCAAGAAACCAGGTGCCCCCTTCGGGGACGGCCCGGATGGATCCGGACGGGTCCGGACGGTTCCTGACACCCCTCATCCTGATGCCCGGCACCTCTCCGCGCGGCATGCCGGAGGTCCGGGCTCGTCGGCCGAACGGCCCTGTGTCGCGGGCCCGTTCGGCGCGATGTGCCCTGCGCCGCCGTCCGTCGCCCGCATGTCGTGCGGTTCCGGAACACCGGAGCGGGTGGAGCCGGCCCCGGAGTGCGGCAGGGCGGCTGAGGGGCGGTTGTCAGTGGCGCATGTCACTCTGAGATCACATGGAATCACGCGGAACAGCGAAAGGAATTCGTCGTGATCACCAATGAGTTCGCCCCTGGTTCCCCGTGCTGGCTGGACCTCGGCACTCCCGATGTCCGGGCCGCCGCGGCCTTCTACGGCGCGGTGCTCGGCTGGGACTACGAGTCCATGGGTGAGGGCGAGGACATGGAAGGCGGGATGTTCCGGAAGGACGGCAAGATCGTCGCCGGGCTCGGGAAGCTCACCGAGGAGGGTGCGCGGCCCGCCTGGATGATCTACTACCGCGTCGACGACGCGGACGCCGCGACCCAGGCCGTGCGGCGCGGCGGCGGTACGGTGCGGGTGGCTGCGACGGACCTCGACGAGTGGGGCCGGATGGCCCAGTACAGCGATCCGATGGGAGGCCAGTTCGCGGTCTGGCAGCCGGGCACGAGCAAGGGCGTCGAGCTGGTGGACCAGCCGGGCTCGCTGTCCTGGACCGAGCTGTACACAAGCGACGCGGCGGCCGCCAAGGAGTTCTACGGCGGTGTCTTCGGCTGGCAGTTCAGCGACATGGAACTGCCGGGCGGCGGGGGCACGTACTCCCTCATCATCCCCGCCGGGCTTCCCGAGGAGCGTATGCACGGCGGCGTGATGGAGCTGGCCGAGGAGAACCTCGCCCTGACCGGCGGACGCCCGTACTGGCATCCCGTCTTCGCCATCGCCGACTGCGACGCCGCGGTCACGGCGGTCACGGACAACGGCGGCAGTGTGCAGATGGGCCCGGAGGACGCGGAAGGCGTCGGCCGGCTCGCCGTCTGCCTCGACCCCTGGAACGCGGATTTCGTGGTGCTCACCCCGGCGGAGAGCTGAATCACGGTCATGGCTCGAACTAGGGGCGCGCAGGCAGGCCTTGGGGGGCATCGGGCAGGCAGCGGCAGGGCCGAGCACCTGACCTCACGCGCATGCCCGGTTGCACGGCCGCGTGGAGAATGGAGCGATGTTGCCTTTCAACACCTCCGCCACACCACCGGCCTGGCATGCTTTGCCCACCACCGATGTCACCGACCGGCTCGAGGTGGAACCAGGTGCGGGGCTGTTGTCCGACGAGGCGGCGCGGCGGCTCATGGAGCACGGGCCGAACCAGTTGGACGAGGCTCCGCGAGAGCCCCGCTGGCGGGCCTTCCTGCGGCAGTTCCAGGATCTGCTGATCATCATTCTGCTGGTGGCCGCCGTGGTCAGCCTGGTGGTGTCCCGGGAGTGGGAGACACCGATCGCGATCGCGGTGGTGGTACTGCTCAACGCGACGATCGGGTTCGTGCAGGAGTACCGGGCCGAGGCGGCCCTGGACGCCCTGCGGGAGATGACGGTGACCCGTGCCACCGTCCGCCGCGACGGGCGGCTGCTGCAACTGGCCGCCAGTGAACTGGTCCCCGGGGACGTGATCACCCTGGCACCGGGTGACCGGGTGCCGGCGGACGGCAGGCTGCTGACGTCGGCGTCCCTGGAGGTGCAGGAGTCCGTCCTGACCGGTGAGGCCCTGGCCGTGGCGAAGGACGCGGACGCCGAGGTCGCGCCGGACGCCCCGTTGGCCGACCGGGTGACGGCGGTGTTCATGAACACCGCCGTCACCCGCGGCCGCGGCGAGGTCACGGTCACCGCCACCGGCATGAGCACCGAGACCGGCCGTATTGCCCACATGCTGCACCAGGCCCAGCCGGGACCGACTCCGCTGCAGCGCCAGATCGACACGCTCAGCCGCACCCTCGCACTGGTCGCCGGGCTGGTCATCGCCCTCGTCTTCGTCCTCGGCCTGGTGCGCCGACAGGACTTCGGCGAGCTGTTCGTCAGCGCCGTGTCGCTCGCGGTCGCCGCCATCCCCGAAGGGCTGCCCGCGGTGGTCGCGTTCACCCTCGCGATGGGCACCGGCCGGATGGCCAAGAAGGGCGCGATCGTCAAGAAGCTGGCATCGGTGGAAACCCTCGGCAGCACCACCCAGATCTGCACGGACAAGACCGGCACGCTGACGCTGAACCAGATGACGGCGCGGGAGCTGCTGTTGGCCAGCCGCCGGCTCACCCTGTCCGGCGAGGGGTACTCCACCGAGGGGCGGATCCGCACCACCGACGGGCAGCCGGTGCCGGCGACCCTGGACCACGCGCTGATCTCGATGGCCCTGTGCACCGACGCCGTGATCCGCGACGGTCAGGTCGTGGGCGACCCGACCGAGGGCGCCCTGGTCGTACTGGCCGAGAAGGGCGGCATCGACGTGGCCGGGCTGCGTCAGGAGCGGCCACGACGTCTGGAGATCCCCTTCGACTCCGACTACAAGTTCATGGCGACCTTCCACGACTGGACGGACGATTCCGGGCGTGCGGTGATCCGATGCTGCGTCAAGGGTGCCCCCGACGTCCTCGCGGACCGCGCGGACCGCTACCTCGGCGACGAGGGGCTCCTGCCGTTCGACGAGGCGGCACGGCGGCGGTTCGACGAGGGCAACGCCTCCCTGGCCGAGCAGGGCATGCGGGTGATGGCGCTGGGGATGGAGGATTTCCCGGCCGATGGGTTCCAGGCTCCCGAGGACCCCAAGGACCTCCTCGACCGGATCGTTCTGACGGCGCTGGTGGGCATCGTCGACCCGCCACGTCCCGAGGCGCGCGCGGCCATCGCCGAGTGCAGGGACGCCGGAATCCGGGTCCGGATGATCACCGGCGACCACGCGGTGACCGCAGGCGCCATCGCCCGCGAGCTCGGCATCCCCGGAGAAGCGGTGACGGGCGCCGAGTTGGACCGTGTCGATGACGACGCCGTGCTGGCCTGGCCTGGACGAGGTGGGCGTCGTCGCCCGGGTGTCCCCCGAGCACAAGATCCGTATCGTCCGGGCGTTGCAGGACCGCGGTGATGTGGTCGCGATGACCGGAGACGGGGTCAACGACGCACCCGCGCTGCGCAAGGCCGACATCGGGGTGGCCATGGGCGTCACCGGGACGGAGGTCACCAAGGAGGCCTGGCACGATGGTGCTGACCGACGACAACTTCGCCACCATCGTGTCCGCCGTCCGCGAAGGCCGGGGCATCTACGACAACATCGTGAAGTTCACCCGGTTCCAGGTCTCCACCGCCCTGGGCTTCGTCGCCACGTTCCTGATCGCTTCGCTGACCGGTCTGGCCGGCGGGGCACCGTTCACCGCCCTGCAGATCCTGTTCGTGAACCTGGTCATGGACGGTCCGCCGGCCATGTCCCTGGGCGTCGACCCGGTCGACCCGGATGCGATGAGCCGGCCGCCCCGCCGGGCCGGCGAACGCATCCTCAGCCGACCACGCCTCGCCCGGATCCTCCTGGCGAGCACGGTGATGGCGGTCGGCACCCTCGCGGTGCTCATCTGGGCCCCCGGGCCGGAGGCGGAGCTGGGAGTGGCGACCGTGGCGGGCACGATGGCCTTCGTCACCTTCGTGTTCTTCCAGGTCTTCAACCTGCTCAATGTGCGGCACGACACCCGCAGCGTGTTCAGCCGGGAGACGCTGCAGAACACCTCCGCGTTCGTCGCCACCGCCGCTGTGATCGTCCTGCTCGTGCTCATCGTCGAGACGGACGCCCTGCACGGCTTCTTCACCACGACCGACCTCACCCCCGGCCAGTGGCTGGCATGTGCGGCCGTCGGCTCCGCCATCCTCTGGACCGGGGAAGTACTCAAGACCGTACTGCGCGCCCGAGCCCGCCGCGCACGCGTCACCGCCACGCGGCCGCCATCCCGCCGGACGGCCTGACGGCACGGCGAGCGGTACGACCACGTGGCCCTGTCTGCCGCGTCCCGCGGAGTCTGCGCGCCCGCGGGACGCCCGAACGCGAGGGGCGCCGAGCTTGTGAGCTCGGCGCCCCTCGGGCTTCACCCGGATCTCGGTGGTGCCGGTTCCCGCCGCCGGAAGGCCCAGTCCATTCTCGGCTCGAACACGGCCCGGAAGACCCGCCGCACCGGCGCCGTGCACAGTACGGTCACGACCACGGCGGCGACGACGGTGACGGTGATCGCGCCGAGCGGGCGGTGGAACCAGTCGTTGCGGGACCAGTGCCAGTGGTTGGCGGCCTGGATGACGAAGCCGTGCAGCAGGTAGCCGTACAGCGTGCCGGTGCCCAGCGCGGTGTACCACGTCCGGCGTCGCGGAACGAGGGCGAGGAAGCAGGCGACCAGGACCGTCGAGCAGCCGAAGATCGCCAGCGTCATGACGGGCCCGTACCAGGCGGGTGCCGCGAGATCTTCGGCACTGGAGTTGTGGAAGAACCAGGCGTAGTTCATCCGCGTCACGGCCCAGTACGCCATGACCAGCGCGCCGAGGAAGACCGGTACGGCCAGGATGCGCACCTGACGGCGCCGCACCACTTCGAAGTGCTCCGGCCTGAGGGACAGACCGAGCACGAAGTAGGGCAGGAACTGCAGAGTGCGGTGGAGGTCGAGGTCCTTGCCGAGGGACGGGGCGAGGGTGGCCAGTGCCGCGATGGTCAGGGCGAGGGGCAGCGGCCACCGCACGGACCGCCAGATCGGGGTGGTCAGTCGCCAGATGAACAGCGCGGCCAGGAACCAGGTCAGATACAGGGGGTCCAGCAGGCTGATCGAGCGGTCCGGCTTGCCGTCGCTCCACCGGGTGAAGAAGGTGTACGCCACCTCGAAGACGACGTAGGGCACGGCGACACCGGTGACCAGACGCTTGATCCGTCCGGCGCTCCAGTCGAAGCCGCGTGAGAAGTAGCCGGAGATGACGATGAACGCCGGCATGTGGAAGGCGTAGACAAGCGTGTAGAAGGCAGTGACGGTGCGGCTCTCGCTGCGCAGCGGTTCCCATGCGTGACCGACCGCCACCAGCACGATGGCCAGGTATTTGGCGTTGTCGAAGAGCGCGTCCCGCGGTTTCGCCGACCGGGCCCGCGCCTCGGTCGGCGCGGTGGCGGCGCGGGGCGCCCCCGTGGCCGGCGCCGTCCCGTCAGGCGTCGTCGGTGGCCCGTCCGTCTCCCCGGGGCTGCGCGAGGGCAGCGTTTCGTTCACGATTCCTTCCTTCGGGAACCCAGACAGAGCAGAACACCTCTTACGGGAGTTGCGTATGTGACACGAGAGTGACGACTCGGGAAACCGTAACCGTGGCGGACGCCGGGGTAAACCCGGACCCGTGGTCTTGTCACCGTTGCGAGCGCGTACACCCCCGGCTCCCGGGCCCGCGGAATCCGCCCACACCACGGGTGCCCACTTTCGGCCATTCACGCCGTGGGGGCACTCAGCGCCCCCCTCCTCGATCGCCACCGTTCTATGCTTCTACGTGCTTGTAGAAGGCCCTTGCCGGATGCCCGCGGGGGTGTGCGGCACCGCGCCTACGGAACAATCGCACGTGAAGGAGTGAACGCCGCGATGGTGTTCAAACGACTGCTCGGTTCGCTCGGAGTGGGTGGCCCCACGGTCGACACGGTCCTCGACCCCGGTGCGCCCCGGCCCGGAGCCGCGCTGACCGGGCAGGTCCACCTCAAGGGCGGAGACGCCGACTTCGACATCGAGCACATCACGCTGGAGCTGGTGGCCCGCGTCGAGGCCGAGCACGAGGAGGGCGAGAGCGAAGGCGTCGTCGCCTTCGAGCGATTCACCGTGGGCGGCGGCTTCCGGCTCGCCGCGGGCGCGGCGCACAGCGTGCCGTTCTCCATGATGCTGCCCTGGGAGACGCCCCTCACCGAGCTGCACGGTCAGGGCCTCGGCATCGTCCTGGGCGTGCGTACCGAGCTCGCCGTGGCGGGCGCCAGGGACAAGGGCGACCTGGACCGGCTGAACGTCGGCCCCCTCCCCGTGCAGGAGGCGGTCCTCGAGGCGTTCGGCGGGCTGGGCTTCGGCTTCAAGTCCGCCGACCTCGAGTACGGCCGCATCGGCGGCACCGGCCAGCAGCTGCCCTTCTACCAGGAGATCGAGCTGACCCCGGCCCCGCAGTACGCCCACCGGGTCAACGAGATCGAGGTGACGTTCCTCGCCGGCCCCGACGGCATGGAGGTCGTCCTGGAGGCGGACAAGCGCGGCAGGCTCTTCTCCTCCGGCCACGACGCGGTCAACCGGTTCACCGTCTCCCACGACGGCGTCGAGCACCAGGACTGGAACGCCGTCGTCGACGACTGGATGCGCCGGCTCGTGGAGCACCGGGCCCCGTACGGCGCGTACGCCGACCACGGGCACGGCGGGCACGGCAGCCACTACGCGTACGACGAACACCACCACGGCGGCCACCGCTCCGGCCCCGGTATGGGGACCGTCGTCGCGGCGGGTGCGGCCGGGCTCGCCGTCGGTGTCGTCGGCGGCATGGTCGCGGCCGCAGTCGTCGACGAGGTCGGGGATTTCTTCGAGGGCGACGAGGACGAAGGAGAGGACGAGGACTGACCGAGTTCGATCCCCGAGCACCGCACGGCACCCCACCCCCCGCTTTCTACATATTTGTAGAAGATAAGCTGCCGACGCACGGACGCGACAGACAAGGAGTGGGTGGACATGGGCGTCATCGCATGGCTTGCGCTGGGGCTGCTCGCAGGGGCAGTGGCCAAGGCCATCCTGCCCGGACGCGATCCGGGCGGGCTCATCGGCACGACGGTCATCGGCATCGCGGGGGCCTTCCTGGGCGGCTGGCTGTCGTCGCAGTTGCTGGGCCGCACGGTGCAGCGGGAGTTCTTCGACCCCGCCACCTGGGGCTCGGCCGTCGTCGGCGCGCTCGTCCTCCTCATCGGCTACCGCGTCCTCTTCGGCAACTCGCGCGACTGAGCGGCCCGCACGAACCTGACGCGGCCCGCCCAGGCCGGCCCGGCACGACCGAGAACAATCAAGGACAACCAAGAAGGAGTACGCAGTGGGAGTTTCCCTGTCCAAGGGCGGCAACGTCTCTCTCAGCAAGGAGGCCCCGGGTCTGACCGCGGTCCTGGTCGGCCTCGGCTGGGACGTCCGCACGACCACCGGCACCGACTACGACCTCGACGCCTCCGCGCTGGTGCTCGACGCCTCCGGCAAGGTCCCGTCCGACCAGCACTTCGTCTTCTACAACAACCTGAAGAGCCCGGACGGTTCTGTGGAGCACACCGGTGACAACCTCACCGGTGAGGGCGAGGGCGACGACGAGACCGTCAAGGTGAACCTGGCCGGCGTGCCCGCCGAGGTCGACAAGATCGTGTTCCCGGTGTCGATCCACGACGCCGAGAACCGCGGCCAGAGCTTCGGCCAGGTCCGCAACGCCTTCATCCGCGTCGTCAACCAGGCGAACAATCAGGAGATCGCCCGCTACGACCTCTCGGAGGACGCCTCCACCGAGACGGCCATGGTCTTCGGCGAGCTGTACCGCCACGGCGCCGAGTGGAAGTTCCGCGCCGTCGGCCAGGGGTACGCCTCCGGGCTCTCCGGAATCGCCGCCGACTTCGGCGTCAACGTCTGACACCCTGCCGGACCAACCGCCCGGCCGGCCCCGTGCGGGCCGGCCGGGCGCGGTGCTCTCCGGCCGAGGAACATGGAGCGCTCGGGGCCGGGCGGGACACGGGCGTCCTCGACGTCCGAAGCCGGGTCACCGAGCGGGCGGGATGCGGTAGACCGAGACGTGGGAGCGTGACTCGGCGGTGAAGGGGGCCCCGGCCCAGTCCTCGTGCCTGGTCTCCAGTCCGAAGCCGGCCAGCTGGGCCATGAGGTCGAGTTCGGCCGGCCAGATGTAGCGGTGGGGGCTGCGGAACAGCCGCGCCTGCTGCGTCCCGTCGAACCGGAAGTGGTGTGACACCACCTGCTGACGCAGGATGTCGTACGTGTCCAGGCCAATGTAGCCGGGCTCGGACTGCCAGACCGTGGCCTCCTGGCCCGGGGGAGCTTGCGCAGCTCCGGCACCCAGAGCTCGATCACGAATCGGCCACCGGGGACGAGGTGGCGGGCGGCGTTGCGGAAGCACTCGACCTGCTCGGCCTGCGTGAGCAGGTTGGAGAGGGTGTTGTAGACGAGGTAGACGAGGCTGTACTCCCCCGGCGCGACGGCGGTCGCCATGTCACCGATGACCACCGGGATCGTCGCCTCGTCCGCCTTGGTCCGCAACCGCTCCACCATGGGGACGGACAGTTCGATGCCGGTGACCGGCACTCCCCGCTCGGCGAGGGGGACCGCCACCCTGCCGGTCCCGACGGCGAACTCGAGCGCCGCTCCGTCCCCGGCGAGGCCGACGAGCCGGTCGACGGCCGGTTCCAGGGTCTCGGGTGCGAACATGCCGGTGCCCGGCGTGTCGTAACGCTGTGCGGTGTCGGCGTCCCAGATCTCCTCCTGCTGCATGCCGCCACCATTCACCGGCGACCCATAAGTTGTCCACCGGATTCCTCAGGGTCGGTCTCACCCCGTGGCCCGGCCCGTCCCGCGCCGCCGCGTTCCACTTCAATGGCCTCTGGAAGGCGGGCGTGTGAGGGTCTGGTGAGGGTCACCAAGTGAGGAGGAGGGCGAGCATTTTGTGCATATGCACCTGATAAGATCATCGAACTTTCAGTAGACTGACGGCGCGTCATGAACGCGTACGGGGGACAGTCTCTAAGGCCCCGTCGCCAAGGTGTGAGGTGTGGTCCGCCCGTGGGTTCGAGCCGTTCGACGGCCGGGATCCTCAGGTCGGATCGGTGGACCATCCGCGCTCCCGGCACGATGCGACTTGAAGAGAGTCTCATGACGTCATTGATCAGGGATCCATTGTTGTGGATCTTGCTGGTAGTGCTCATCGCTGCGGCGTTCGCAGTGATGAGGGCACGGAGAACCAACCTGGCGCTCCGCAGAACGAGGAAGGACCTGGAATCGGACCTGGGTCAGGCCCAGGGCCAGCTCGCCCAGCAGCAGGGGCACATCGCCACACTCAACGCACGGCACCAGGTCGACCTGGCCGACGTCCGCGCGGATGCCGAGTCGTCGACCAAAGCCGTACTGAAGTCGGCGATGGGAACGCTGCAGTCCCTCGCCGAGGAACAGCAGCTCCTGCTGGACGGCCTGCTGAAGAAATACGGCAACGACACCGAGGTCCTCGCCGACCTGATGTCGGTGGACCACACCGGCAGCCAGTTCGGCCGCCGGGCCAAGGGCATCTCGGTCCTGTGCGGTGGCTGGCTGGGTCGGCGTGACGGTGTGGCGACCGTGTACGACGTGGCGCGCAGCGCCCAGGGACGGATCAAGGACTTCGACCGGGTCGGCATCCACGCACAGGTCAGCGTCTCCGTCTCCGCCAAGGCCGTCGAACCGGTGGCCGTCGTGCTGGCCGAGCTGCTGGACAACGCGACCACCTACAGTGCTCCGGGCACCCCGGTCGAGGTCAACATCCAGGCCGTGCCGACGGGTGTGTGCTTCATCGTCGACGATGCCGGCCTGGGCATGGACCAGGAGACCAAGGACCGGGCGGCGGCCCTGCTGTCGGCCAACGGTGCGGTCGACATCACCGGTCTGGGCGATCCGCCCCGTTTCGGGTTCGCGGTGTGCGGCATGCTCGCCGCGCGGTACGGCTTCTCCGTCTCCGTCGGCTCGGTGTCCCCCTACGGCGGAGTGCGTGCAGTGATCCGTGTACCGGAAAGTCTCCTGGCCGCCGACGCGCCCGCACCCGCCGAGCCCGTACAGGAGGCCGTGAGCCCGGAGGCCGCCCCGCAGCGGCTGGCTCCTGTTCCGGTGGGCCCCTCCCATGTGGTGGGCAAGACGAACGGCGGACTTCCCAAGCGGCGCCGGCGGCAGGGTCCGATCTCGGTGGTGCCCGCGCCGGACGACACGGCCGATGTCGACGGGCAGATCTCCGAACCGGCCAGCGAGGTGACCGCGTCACGCCTCGGGGCGTTCGCCCGGGGCACACAACTCGGTCGGATCACGAACACCATGGAAGGACCTGATCAGCAGTGAACACCGACCTGTCGTGGGTGCTGAACGACGTGCTCGAGGTGCGCGGTGCCCGTCACGCCGTGCTCGTCTCGGGTGACGGCCTGCTGCTTCAGCGTTCGGACGACATCTCGCGCGACGACGCGGAAACGAACGCCGCCGCCATGAGCTCCATGCAGTCCCTCAGCCGGGCGGTCGCCGGTTTCGTCGGAGCGGGGAACGGCCTCTGGAAGCAGACGCTGCTGGAGTACGACGGCGGCTGGATCTTCCTGAGTGCCGCCGGGCAGGGCGCCTACCTGGCCGTCTCGGCGGCTCCGGACGTCGACATGGAAGCCGTGTCGTTCCGCATGCAGAAGACGGTGGCGGCACTGAGCAAGGCGATGAGCGTGGCGCCACGCGCGGACCACGGTGTCGGCTCATGACGGTTCCCGGCGAGGAAGAGTCCGTCTCCAGCGACTTCGTCCGCTCCTACGTCATCACTGGCGGCCGGAGCCTGCCGTCTTCGGACGATCTTGCATTGCACACCCTCGTCACGCTGGCTCCCGAGCGGACCCTCCCGCTCGGGGCCGGGCCCGAAGTGACGGCGATCTGGGACCTGTGCGCGGGGGGCTACCTGTCGGTGGCCGAGGTGGCAGGCCACCTCGGTCTACCGGTCGGAGTGGCCCGCCTGCTGCTGACCGACCTGTTCGAGCAGGGGCACCTGCTGCACCGCGCCGAACCGCCGCAGGCCCAGAACGTTGACAGAGCGACCCTCGAGAAGGTTCTGCATGGACTCCAATCCCTCATCAGCTGAGACGGCCCAGGGCTCCATCTACGTCTCCAACGCGGTGACCAACGCCGCGAAGATCCTGGTCGTCGGGCATTTCGCCGTGGGCAAGACGACTCTCATCAGTTCGCTGTCGGAGATCACTCCGCTGCGCACCGAGGAGAAGATGACCCAGGCCTCCGTCCACGTCGACGACCTGCGGGGCGTGACGGACAAGACCACCACCACGGTCGCCCTGGACTTCGGTCGTCTCACGCTGAGCGAAGACCTCGTGCTGTACCTGTTCGGCACGCCGGGACAGCAGCGCTTCATGCAGCTGTGGGAGGACATGGCGCGCGGTGCGCTGGGAGCCCTGCTCCTGGTCGACCCCGCACGGCTGGAGGAGACCTTCCCCGTCATCGACCTCGTCGAGGGGTACGGCCTGGAGTACGCCATCGCCGTCAACACCTTCGACCCGTCCACCACATACAGCGAAGCAGAGGTGCGTGAGGCGCTCGACCTGCTGCCGGACACTCCCGTCGTCTACTGCGACGCCCGTGACCAGCAGTCCTCCGCGAAGGCACTGATCGCGCTGGTCCGGCATCTGCTCGAGCGCGCCGCCTGACCGTCACGCGCCCACCCCACCCGGGAACCGCGGTTCCCGGACCACCAAGGAATACTTCATGGATCTTCAGCCGACGTCTGCGCCCACGGGCAGCAGATGCCCCATGCACGACGCCTCGTTCGCCGCCGACCCGCAAGCGCTCTACCACCAGCTGCGCGCCCACGCCCCGGCCGGTCCGGTCGAACTCGCCCCGGGCGCGGACGCCACGCTGGTCGTCGGGCACGAGATGGCACTGCGCGTCCTGCAGAACACCGACCTCTTCGCCCGCGACGCCCGCCGTTGGAAGGCCCTCAACGAGGGACGCATCGGGATGGACAACCCGGTGCTGCCGATGATGGCGTACCGGCCCAACTGCCTGTTCACCGACGGCGCGGTGCACCTGCGGCTGCGCAAGGCGGTCACCGACAGCCTGGCCCAGCTCAACATCACCCGGGTCCGCCGCGACGTCGAGCCGATCGCCGACTACCTCCTCGACCAGTTCAGCGAGCGGGGCCGCGCCGACCTGCTCAACGACTACGCCAAGCTGCTGCCGTTGCTGCTGTTCAACAAGCTCTTCGGCTGCCCCGCGGACATCGGTGACACCCTCACCACCTCGATGGCGGCGATCTTCGACGGCAAGGACGCCCTGCGCGCCAACGAGGACCTCACCGCCTGCCTCATGGAGCTGATCGCCCTCAAGCGGCGCCAGCCCGGTGACGACATCACCTCCTGGCTGATCCAGCATCCGGCCGGGCTCACCGACGAGGAGCTCAAGGACCAGCTGGTGATGCTGATGGGCGCCGGGGTGGAACCCGAGCGCAACCTCATCGGCAACGCCCTGGTGCTGTTGCTGTCCGGCGCGGGCGGCCGGCAGAGCGGCATGCTGATCGAGGAGGCACTCGATCACGTGCTGTGGAACGAGACCCCCATCGCCAACTACGCGACCCACTACCCGGTCCAGGACGTCGATCTCGGCGGCCATGTGGTGGAGGCCAACACCCCGGTCGTCATCTCCTTCGCGGGCGCCAACAGCGATCCCGCGCTCGCCGAGGCCCGCCGCACCCGCAGCAGGGGTGCCCACCTGGCGTGGGGGCCGGCCCGCACGCCTGCCCCGCCAAGGACCCGGCGCAGGTCATCGCGATCACCGCGATCGAGCGGTTGCTCAACGCGCTGCCCGACCTGACCCTGGCCGTACCGCAGGAGGAACTGCAGTGGCGGCCGGGGCCGTTCCACCGCGCGCTGGTGTCCCTGCCGGCGACGTTCAGTCCGTCGCCGGCCACGCGCATGGCGGCGGCCCTCCAGCACCGGGCCGCGTCGGCCGGTGCGGAGCAGCCGCTGCCCGTGACCCAGTCCGCCCCGGCACGGCA
This sequence comes from Streptomyces sp. GD-15H, assembly GCF_045291515.1. Lineage (NCBI taxonomy): Bacteria > Bacillati > Actinomycetota > Actinomycetes > Kitasatosporales > Streptomycetaceae > Streptomyces > Streptomyces sp. GD-15H. The sequence continues at coordinate 8,166,340 of NZ_CP149447.1, read as the reverse complement.
GAACTCGGGCCGGAGGAAGGGCTTCTGGAGCAGCTTCCTCGATGTCTTCCGCGTCTGATGCACGGCATGTGACAGGAGCAACACTCTGAGGCGCATGACGGAGGAGGGTGGAAGGGTAGGTTCCGGCGGTACCGGCAGCGCCCAGCCAAAGGAGCTTCGCGTGACCGCCGTTGGCGAAATACGTGGCACCAGCACCATCCCCGGCGCCAGTAACACGGACCGCCGAGCCGTCATCTCCCTCCTCCGTCGACTGCGTTCGAGTGAAGGACAGGCCAACCCGCTTCCCGTCTGGGAGGCGCTGCGTTCCATGGGAGACGTCGTACGCGCCCCCTGGGGCGGCTACTTCGTCACCGGATTCGAGGCGTGCAGCCAGGTCCTGCGTGGCAGGAACTGGCTCGTCCCGGACTTCGCCTGGCAGGAACGCCAGCCCGACCAGAAACGCTGGGAAGCCCCCGCCACCCGCGAAATGACCAGAACCCTGCCCCGTCTCAACGCCCCCGCCCACACCTGCCAGCGACGGGCCCTGGGCAACCCCTTCGACCGCTCCTCGATCGAACGCCTGCGCCCCCAGATCGCCGCTCTCGTCTCCGGTCTCCTCGACGAACTCGCGGACCGGCTCAACGCCGACGGCGAGGCGGACTTCGGCACCGTCGTCGGTGAGCAGTTGCCCATCCGCACCGTCGGCCAGTGGCTCGGCCTCGACCCGGACGACTACGCGCACATCCTGAACTTCACCCACCGGCAGGTCTACGCACAGGAGTTGCTCCCCACCAAGAGCGAACTCGCGATATCGGCCCAGGCCACCCTGGAGATGCGGGCCTACTTCACCGAGCTCATCCGGCACCGGCGCGCCCACCCCGGCAACGATGTCCTCACCGGCTGGATCCACTACTGGGACGCCCAGTACCCGGACGACCGGGCCGCGGCGGACCAGGTGGTCTACGACCTGACGATGTTCATCACCATCGCCTCCCTGGAGACCAGCGCCGTCCTGATGACGAACGCCGTCCGGCTACTGACCCAGGACCCGTCGCGTGCCGCCTGGCTGCGGCAGCACCCCGACCACATCGACGACGCGATCGAGGAGACGCTGCGCTACGACCCGCCCGTGTTCGTCAACTCCCGTATCGCCGCCGACGACACCCTCCTCGCGGGCGTGCCCATCGCGAAGGACACCACCGTCCACGTCCTGTACGGTTCCGCCGCCCACGACCCGCGCCGCAATCCGGACCCCGGTACCTTCGACATCCTGCGCAACGGAGGGCACCTCACCTTCGGCGGAGGTGCGCACTACTGCCTCGGAGCGGCTCTCGCACGGCTCGAGGCACATGAACTCCTCGTCCAACTGCTGGAACGCTTCCCCACGTTGCGGTCCGTCGCACCTCCCGCGTACGACACCACCCGTGTCGTCTTCCGCCGCATCACCTCCCTGAAAGTGACGATATGAACGCCCTGTTCCTGTCCGGCGACCCCGACGACCGGATACTGAAGACCCTGCGCACCCACCGGCAGGGCCCTGTCCTCACCATCGAGTTGAACGTTCCCGAGCAGGGCAACGTCGTCAGCGAGGCCATGCTGGACGACCTGCTCACCGTGCTGGACGACCAGGATCCCTCGGTACGCGTCCTGGTGATGACCGGCGCCGGGCAGGACTTCTGCCTCGGCGGGGACCGCGACGAGTTCGCCGGGCACCTCGCCCACGACGCCACCGGCAACGGCATCCGTGTATCCGGCGTCAAGGCCCGGCGGGTGTGCGACGCGCTGACGTCCCACTCCGCCGTCACCATCGCCCGCGTCCAGGGCAGGGCCATCGGCGCCGGCTTCGCCCTCGCCCTCGCCTGCGATCTGCGGGTGGGGGCCGACACCGCGACCTTCCGGCTGCCCGAACTCGCCCTCGGCCTGCCCACGGCGTGGGGCGGCCTGCTGCCGCGGCTGATCAGCGAGGTCGGAGCCGCGTCCGTGCGCGAACTCGTCCTCACCGGACGCCCCCTCCCCGCCCAGGAGGCCCTCGGTCTGTCGATCCTGCAACGGGTCGTGCCCGAGGACGCACTCGACGACGCGGTCGACGAGTGGGCCAAACCGCTCCTGCGGCGCTCGTTGCCCGCTGTGCGGGTCACCAAGACGCTGCTGAACTCCCTGACCGCCTCGACCCGCCTCGCCGACGCGTCGGTCCTGGATCCCGAACTGATGGCGGCGGTCGCCAGCGAAGTGCACCACATGCGTACGACCCGCTGATCACGCCCTTCACAGCGTCACCGGCCCCCGGAGCACGCCGACTTCCGGGGGCCTTGTGGTGGGTTCCGCCGGGCCGGGCTGTTTCGGTCGAGCACTGCGGTCGCCTCGATCCCAACCAGGCGGGCGGGGATGTCCAGCGTCTGGACGCCCGGCAGGCTGGCCGGCGGCACCGGAATGGTTCCCGGCGCGGCGGTCACGCGGGCCGCGCCCTTTGGGAACCGAGGAATCTTGTCGGGGGTCCGGTCGACGACGCAGGCGGTCAGTTTCGCGACGTCGGCGGAGGAGGCGCCGGCCCCGGAGCCGGACGCGATCGCCACCTGCCGGTGGACGTCGCTCTCCGGCGGTCCGTCGGAAGGTGACCCAACTGCCCGAGGGCTGCCGGCAGGCCCGCAACCGCGTGGCGTGGTGGCGCGTCCTGGGGAGGACAAGGTCGGTCATGTGGACGGGGAGACGTGGGGGAACGGGTGGGCAGCGGTGCGACACCGGCGGTGCGGGCGGCGACGCCCCGGTGGGCGGGGCAGTGGGCTCCGGGCGGGGAGAGGCGACGCGATGCGCGCCGGGACGCACGGGGGGACACGCGAGGGGACGGTCGCGGCCGGTCCGCCTGGACGCGCGGGCGGGTGGTCGCGGCGGCAGCGGTGCTGACGGCGGGGCTGCTGATGTTCCATCGTGCCGTGCCCAACGCCGTCGGCCGGGTGGGCAGCCTGCTGGAGTCGGTCCTGCCCTGGCTGGGCCTGGTGGTCGTGGTGCTGTTCGCCCTGGCGCTGCTGCGGCGTTCGGCCGTCGCGCTGGTGGCCCTGCTGCTTCCGGTGGCGGCCTGGACGTACCTCTTCGGCGGGCTGTTCCTGCCCGAACCGCCCGCTCACCCTCGGGAACTGATGGTGGTGCAGCACAACGTCAGCGACGAGAACGCCGACCCGGCGGCCACGGCCCGCGCCCTGGCCGACACCGGGCCCGACCTCATCGCGCTGGAGGAGCTGGTGCCGACGGCGCTGCCGGTCTACGAGAGGGCGCTCGCCCGGCGCTACCCGTACCACGAGGTCCGGGGCACCGTCGGCCTCTGGTCGAGGCATCCGCTTGCCGATGCCCGGGGGCTGGACATCAAACCCCCGGGGATCACCGAGCCCTGGAGCCGCGGGCTGAGGGCCGTGGTCCGCACACCGCACGGGGACGTCGCGGCGTACGTCGCGCACCTGCCCTCGATCCGGGTCGGGGCGAGCGGCCTCGCCTCCGCCCACCGGGACGAGAGCGCCCGTCTGCTGGGCAGGGCCGTCGCCGCCGAGGAGCTGGAGGCGGTGATCCTGCTCGGCGACCTCAACAGCACCGTCGACGACCGCGGCCTGAACCCGCTGACCTCACGGATGAACGTGGCGGAACGCGGCTTCGCCCCGAGCTTCCCCGCCGCGCTGCCCCTGGCCCGGATCGACCAGGTCATGGCCCGCTCGGCCACCGTCCGCCACATCCGCACCCTGCCCGCCACCGGCAGCGACCATCTGCCGGTCGCCGCGCGCATCACCCTCGGCTGAGGCCACCGGCCGGTCGGGCGATCCCTGAGGACGGGTCCGGGAGGGCAGGTGCAGGACGCGGTCGCCCTGGATCACCGTGTGCGGGTCCTCGAGCAGCCGTCCACCGAGGCGACGTCGTGCCTCACTACCCTGCTCATCACATCTCCTCGTTTCCGCCCGCGTTCCGTGAGTCCCGGACTGCCGTCGCGGGTGTGGGCCCGGCACGTCCGGAGAACTCATCGCCGTTCCCGACCGCCGGCCGGACCACCCGGTACCGGAGGTGGGTCACGTCGCGGGCCCCCGGCTGCCGGACCGGCTCGTGTTCGATGCGGTCACGGCCCAGACCGTCGGACAGCCGCCGGCCCTCGCCGAGCCGCACCGGCACGAAGTGGGTCTCCAGCTCGTCCAGCACACCGGCGCGCAGACACGCCTGCGCGGTGCTCGCACCGTGCAGCATGACGTCGCGGTCGCCGGCGGCGGCCTTGGCCCGGGCGACGCAGGACTCGATGCCGTCGGTGACGAACCGGATGTTTCCCGGTGGCGCACCGTCCGGTGCCCGGTGCGTCGGAACGAAGACCGGTACGCCGCCGTGGTGATCGCCGCCCTGGGAGTCCCTCGTCTTCCTCGACACCCGCCGGTCGCCATCCTCGACTCGCAGGCGAAGCACCCGGTGAAGGCCGGCCTGCTGGCGCAGCCCACCCTGGACGGCATCTACGACCCCGCACCGTTGAACAAGGTGCTCAAAGCCGAGGGCAAGGACGAGGTGAACGACGCGGGTCTCGGCGTCAAGCGGTAACTTCAGCCCGATCCAGGTGAGTTCGCAGGAGCGGCGGTCGATGCCACGGCCGCCGCTCCGCCCGTCCGGCATGCCGGGTGGCCGCGGCGCCCCGCTCCTCTGGAACACTGGTGCGATGCCGTCGACTCCGCAGTCACAGCCGCGCCCGGTGCCCCCGGACCCCATCACGGCCGATGCGCCGACGACCATCGCGCGCCCGCTGCTCACCCAGTCCTGGCTCGACCTGACCTTTCTGCACTGGGCCGCGGACCCGGCCGACGTGGCCGGTCTGCTGCCGCCCGGAACGGTGCCCGACACACTGGACGGTGTCACCTACGTCGGACTCGTCGCCTTCCGGATGCACCGGGTCGGATGGCTGCGCCTCCCGGGGCTCCCCTACCTCGGTTCCTTCCCCGAGACCAACGTCCGCCTCTACTCGGTGGACGCGCACGGACGCCGCGGCGTGGTGTTCCTCTCCCTCGACGCCTCCCGGCTGCTGCCCGTGGCGGTCGGCCGGATCGGCTTCCGGATGCCCTACCTCTGGTCCCGTATGGCCATCCGGCACAGCGGCGACACCGTCACGTACACCAGCTCCCGGCGATGGCCCGGCCCCCGCGGCGCCCACAGCCGCATCACCGTGCGGGTGGGCGAGCGGATCGAGGAGCCCACCGAGCTGGAACACTTCCTGACCGCTCGCTGGGGCATGCACGGCGCCTTCTTCGGCCGGTCGATGTACCTGCCCAACACCCATCCGCGCTGGTCCCTGCACCGTGCTGAGGCGCTCGACTGCGCGGAGGACCTGCTGACGGCGGCGGGTCTGCCGAAGCCCGCGGGAGACCCCGTGAGCGTCCTCTACTCGCCGGGCGTTCCCGCCCGCTTCGGCCGCCCCGCCCGCCCGGCGGACATGCGGAACCCTTGACGCCCCGGGCTCAGCCCTGAGGCTCCTGCGGCTTGGTGTCCACCTCGCGCAGGTTCTGGTCCGTGAGCTCGGTGCGTGTCTCCGTACGGTGACCGCGGGCGATGTAGTCCCGCACCACGACCTCGACGGCGTCCTGTGGCGACCCGACTCCGGCCAGGACCATGACTTCCACGACGAGTTCGGCGTCGAGTGTGACGGTGACCTTGGCCATGGCGCTCCCCTGACGGCGTCGGGCACTGCGTGAACCCGGATCACCGAACTCTACAGGGCGGGCCACTCGCCGGGCCCGGCCCCCGCCGACGGGGCCGGAACGCACTCCTCCTGTTCCCGTTCGGCCCCTCCGACCGGCGATGATGGCAGTGGCGGCCGCGTGCGCACAGTGGTCGCCCGTCCGTCGGACGTGTGCCAGAAGCAGAGAGGAATCACCACGATGAGCCACCAGAAGGTGCGCGACGTGATGAGCGACGCCGTCGTCCGGATCCAGGGCGGGACACCGTTCAAGGAGATCGCGCACCTGCTGCTCGAGTACGACATCACCGCCGTCCCCGTGGTCGACGCCGAGGACCGTCCGGTGGGCGTGGTGTCCGAGGCGGATCTGCTGCACAAGATGTGGGGACGGCAGGAGGGCGAGGCCGGCGGGCTGGGGGTGGTGCCCCGGCCGGAGAAGGCCTGGGCCACCGACGCCGCCGGGCTGATGACGTCGCCCGCGCTCTGTGCCGCCGAGGACTGGAGCGTGGTGGACGCCGCCCGGGTGATGGCGCGGCACGGCATCAAGCGGCTGCTGGTGATCGATGGGGCCGGGCGGCTGAGGGGCGTGGTGAGCAGGAGCGACCTGCTCCGCGTCTTCGTGCGCGAGGACCGGGCGATCCGCACGGAGATCGTCGAGGACGTACTGGTCAGGGCGCTCGGCGAGGCGCCCTCCGCGGTGGAGGTGACGGTGACGCACGGTCATGTCCGGCTCAGCGGGCAGTTGTCCTCGCCGGCGACGGCCCAGAAGCTCGAGGACCTGTGCCGCAACGTCGACGGCGTCGTCGACGTGGAGTTCCGTGCGGTGCCCGACTCCGGCGCCGGCGGCCCGGTGCCGTCGGGCTGACCGCGCCGCGGGGGCCGGACAGGGGCCGTCGCGGACGGGACGGCCCCGATGCCGCCGCCCGCCCGTCAGGGGCGTTGCGCGGCGATCATCCGGCGGTACCAGTGGTAGCTGTCCTTCGGGGTGCGCCGCTGGGTGTCGTAGTCGACGCGGACGATCCCGAAGCGCTTGCCGTAGCCGAAGGCCCACTCGAAGTTGTCGAGCAGGGACCATACGTAGTAGCCGCGTACGTCCACGCCCTGGTCCATCGCGGCGCGCAGCGCGGTGAGGTGGTCACGCAGGTAGGTCACGCGGTCGGGGTCGCGGACGGCGCCGTCGGTGACCCGGTCGTCCTCGGCGGAGCCGTTCTCGGTGATGTGGACGGGCGGGAGGGCGTCCCCGTACTGCTCCTTGAGGTCCACCAGCAGGTCCGTGAAAGTGGAGGGAACCACCGGCCAGCCCATCGCCGTGTGCCGGACGGCGGGCGTCGGTTCCTCCGTGTACCGGTTGTCGGTGGCCACGCGCCGGCCGGGGTCGCTCTCGCGGTGCGGGGCGTCGGCGACGGTGAGGGGGCGGTAGTAGTTGATGCCGAGGAAGTCCAGGGGCCGGGAGATCAGTTCCAGGTCATCGTCGCGGCGGAAGTCCTGGCCGGTGATCAACTCGCCCCAGGTGTCCTGCTCGGTGTCCGGGTAGCGGCCGGCCAGGAGGGGTTCGGTCCACATCAGGTTGTGCAGGGTGTCGGCGCGGACGACGGCCGCCCGGTCGGCGGCGGAGTCGGTCGCGGGCAGGTGGTGGTCGAGGTTGAGGGTGATGCCCACCTCACGGACCCCGGCCGCCCGGAGCGCCTGTACGGCCAGTCCGTGGCCGACGAGCAGGTGGTGGGCGGCGGCCAGGGCACCCCGGCCCTCGCGGGCACCGGGGGCGTGGCGGCCGACGGAGTAGCCGAGGAAGGCGCTGCACCACGGTTCGTTGAGGGTGATCCAGCGGGGCACGCGGTCACCGAGGTGGTCGGCGACGACGGCCGTGTACTGGGCGAACCGCTCGGCGGTGTCGCGTACGCGCCAGCCGCCCCGGTCCTCGAGGGCCTGCGGGAGGTCCCAGTGGTAGAGGGTGGCGGCGGGTTCGATGCCGGCGGCGAGGAGTTCGTCGACGAGGCGCGAGTAGAAGTCCAGGCCCTTGGGGTTCACCGGGCCGCCGCCGTCGGGCACGATGCGCGGCCAGGCGAGGGAGAAGCGGTAGGAGCCGACGCCCAGGTCGCGCAGCAGAGCCACGTCCTCGGGGTAGCGGTGGTAGTGGTCGCAGGCGACGTCACCGGTGTCGCCGCCCTCCACCAGGCCGGGTGTGTGGCTGTAGGTGTCCCAGATCGACGGTCCGCGGCCGTCCTCCCGCGCCGCGCCCTCGATCTGGTAGGAAGCGGTCGCGGCGCCGAAGACGAATCCGGGCGGGAAATTCGGGAAACCGGTCACGCGGGGAGGCCCTCCTCGGGGTGTGCGGTGGTCATTTGACGGAGCCTCCGGTGATGCCGGCGGCGATGTACTTCTGGGCGAGGACGAGCAGGATCGGAATCGAAGCGCTTCACCAGCTATGCCGCAGTCAAGAGAGTGACACGTCGAGGCGACACCCTCAACGCGCCACTCGTCACGGTCGAGTGCTTCTCACCCGCCGAGGGCGTCATCGGCGTCCGCGTCACCCACCACGCGGGCAAGCGACGTCCCGGACCCGACTTCGCCCTCACCGGTGACGCGAAAGACGCCGGGACGGTGCGCACGGACGGCCCGGTCACGGAGCTGAACAGCGGCCCGCTGACCCTCCGCCTGGACGGGTCCGGCCCCTTCTCGCTCGCTTTCCACGACGCGGACGGGCGCGAACTGACCCGCGCGGACGCCAAGGGCACCGCCTTCGCCACCACCGGCGACGGAGCCCCTCACATGCTGACCCGGCTGGCGCTCGGTGTCGGGGAACAGATCCAGGCGAGCGCTTCACCCCGTTCGTCAAGAACGGTCAGACCGTCGACGTCTGGCAGGCCGACGGCGGCACGAGCAGCGAGCAGTCCTACAAGGACATCCCGTTCTACGTCCCCTCCCGCGGCTACGGCGTCTTCGTCAACCACCCCGGGGCGGTCTCCTACGAGATCGGCTCGGAGTCCGTGGGCCAGGTGCAGTTCAGCGTCGAGGACAGTCGCTGGAGTACTACGTCGTCGCCAGCCCCACCCCGAAGGACGTACTCAGCCGCTACCCGGCCCTCACCGGCCGCCCCGCCCTGCCCCCGGCCTGGTCGTTCGGCCTGTGGCTCAGCACCTCGTTCACCACGTCCTACGCCGAACGGACCGTCACGTCGTTCGTGGACGGCATGAGCGAACGCGGCATCCCGCTGTCCGTCTTCCACTTCGACTGCTTCTGGATGCGCGAGTACCAGTGGTGCGACTTCCAGTGGGACCCCGAGGTCTTTCCCGACCCGGACGGCATGCTGGTCCGGCTCAAGGAGAGGGGCCTACGCGTCAGCGCCTGGATCAACCCGTACATCGCTCAGAAGTCTCCGCTCTTCGACGAGGCCGCCGCCCTCGGTCATCTGGTGCGCAGGCCCGACGGCGACGTGTGGCAGTGGGACCTGTGGCAGGCCGGTATGGGCCTGGTCGACTTCACCGGCCCCGAGGCACGCGCCTGGTTCCAGTCGAAGCTGAAGGCCCTGCTCGACCAGGGAGTGGACTGCTTCAAGACGGACTTCGGCGAGCGCATCCCCACCGACGTGGTCTGGCACGACGGCTCGGACCCCGAGCGGATGCACGACTACTACACGCAGTTGTACGACCGAACGGTGTTCGAGCTCCTCGAGAAGGAGCGCGGGCAGGGTGCAGCCGTGCTGTTCGCCCGGTCCGCGACCTTCGGCGGACAGCAGTACCCCGTGCACTGGGGCGGCGACTGCTGGTCGTCCTTCGAGGCCATGGCCGAGTCGCTGAGGGGCGGTCTGTCGCTGTCGCTGAACGGGTTCGGCTTCTGGAGCCACGACATCGGCGGCTTCGAGAGCACGCCCGACCCCTCGGTGTTCAAGCGCTGGCTCGCCTTCGGTCTGCTCTCCTCGCACAGTCGACTGCACGGCTCCTCGTCGTACCGGGTGCCGTGGGGGTTCGGCGACGAGGCGGTCGACGTCGCCCGGCGGTTCACCCTGCTCAAGCACCGTCTGATGCCCTACCTGTACGGCGCGGCCGTCGAGGCGCACGACACCGGTGTGCCGATGATGCGGCCGATGGTGCTGGAGTTCCCCGACGACCCGGCGTGCCGTCCGCTCGACCGCCAGTACATGCTGGGCTCCGAGCTCCTGGTGGCGCCCGTGTTCAGCCCGGACGGCGAGGTCGAGGTCTACCTGCCGGAGGGCACCTGGACCCACCTGCTGAGCGGCGAGGAGGCCACCGGTCCGGGCTGGCGCACCGAACGGCACGGCTACGAAAGCCTCCCGCTGTACATCCGTGAGGGCGCCGTCCTGCCACTGGCCGACGACGACTCACGGCCGGACGGCGACTGGCTGGACGCGCCGGTCCTCCTCGTCCATCCGCCGGCCTCGCCCGACTACGCGGCCGAGATCACCGTGCCCGGCACCACGGGTGCGCGGGCCGCGGCCTTCCGGGCCCCGCGCGACGGCGATGTCCTGCGGGTCACCGTGTCGGGGACCGAGCGGCCGTTCACGGTGCGTGTCGCGGGCGGGTCGGAGGCCCGGGGGCGGGTGAGGTGACGGTGCCGCTGGGATGACGGACGCACCGAACGCGGCGGACACGCCGGGCGCGGCGCACTACGGCGCTGCGCCGGAGGGGGCCGCGTGACGGTGGCCGGGTCAGGAGCGGTGCGGCGTCAGCGGAGCCGTGCGACGCCCGCGTGGATGCCGCTGTCCTCGGGTGCGGGGCCGTCCGGAACCATTCCGGTGCGGTCACCAGGCCCGGTTCCACCATGTCCAGGCCGTCGAAGAAGCGGGCGACCTCGTCGCGGGTGCGGAAGCCGATGCGGATGCCGGCCCTGGCGTACTCGGCGGTGACCTGCGCGGCCAGTTCCGCGTGGCGGTCGGACGCGGCGTGCGACAGCACGAGGTGGCTGCCCGGCGGGAGTGCGGAGAGCAACTCTCCGACGACGGCGAGGGGTTCCTGGTCGTCGGGGGCGAAGTGCAGGAGGGCGGTCAGGGACAGCGCGACCGGACGCCCGAAGTCGAGGACGGTCCGGGCGTGTTCGATGATCTCCCCCGGACCGCGCACATCGGCCTGGGCGTAGTCGGTGGCGCCCTCAGGACTGCTGATCAGCAGGATCTCCGCGTGCCGCAGGACGATGGGGTCGTTATCGGTGTAGACGACCCTCGCGGCCGGGACGACGGACTGCACGATCTGGTGCAGGTTCGGCTCGGTGGGGATGCCCGTGCCGATGCCGAGGAACTGGTCGGTGCCCTGCCCGGCGAGCCAGGCCGCCGCCCGGTGCATGAACTGACGGTCCTGCCGGGCGCCGGCCCGCGCCTCGGGCGGCAGCTTCTCGCCGACGACCTCGTCCACGGGGTAGTTGTCCTTGCCGCCGAGCAACCAGTCGTAGACCCGAGCGGGGTGCGCCCTGCCGGTGCCGATCTGCGGAGGATCGGACCTGCCGGCCGGCATGGAGGACTCCGTCCCACGGTGGATCAAGGCTGCTGACGATCGCCGATGTCTCGCACATCAACGCGTTTCCATACAAGGAGAGTTGACCATGGGAGCGGAGCACCACCCCGATCCCCTCCCGCTCCCGCGCCCCGGACCACCGGTCGGTAGGTCCGGGCGCGGGGGCGCGGTCACGAGGCGAGTACGGCCCGGTCGGCGGTGAGGATGGCCACCAGTTCCCCGGCCTCCTGAGCGGTGGGGGACGCCGGCGGCGGGCGGACCCGGTCCGGCTTTGAGGCCCGTCAGGTCCACCCCTGCCTTCACCAGGGCCACGGCGTATCCCGGACGCGTTGACGCAGTCCGACCCGCGCTCGTCCGACCGCATCCCGCTGTCGGTCGGTGCCTTGATCCCCTGGCGCCGGGACTCGGAGTTGTCCTCGTCGCGCAAGGAGTCGACCGCGCGGCGGCGCCGGAACAGGCCGACCATCGTCCGGCGCAGGAGCCGCCTCTCCGGCCAGGACGTCCGACCGCCGGTCGGCACCACGGGGGCGTCCGGCCGGGGGCGCGCTCCGAGGGCCGCGGCGAAGCCCGTGCAGCGATTCACGACGCCCCGTTCAGCAACCCTCCCGCTCTGTCCGGCGGCGGTTCCGGAGACGTCGTTCATCGGTGATACTCACTCATGGCATCTGCACGGCAAGTAAATTGACAATCTGTTGAGTCGAACGGGTGGGAAAATGTCAGCGGCACGGGCATCCTCTTGTCATGAACCTGCGACCCGGTGGTCGGGTCGCATCCCCATGGAGGTTTGGAATGCGCCGTAGACTCGCCACCGCACTGGCCACCTCGGCCCTTGCCGCCGTCAGTGTGCTGGGCACCGCCACAGCCGCCGACGCCGTTCCCGCCGACAAGGCCCAGGTCCTCTCGAGCTGGACCCAGACCAGTGCCTCGAGCTACAACCAGTGGGTCACGGCGCGTTCCAACCAAGCCGCCTGGGCTGCTTACGAGTTCAACTGGAGCACCGACTACTGCTCCACCTCCCCCGACAACCCGTTCGGCTTCCCCTTCGCCACCTCCTGCGCGCGCCACGACTTCGGTTACCGCAACTACAAGGCGGCCGGCTCCTTCGACGCCAACAAGTCACGCCTCGACAGCGCCTTCTACGAAGACCTGAAGCGCGTCTGCGCCCGCTACACCGGCGGCACGAAGACCACTTGCAACAGCACTGCGTGGACCTACTACCAGGCGGTCAGGGCCTTCGGCTGACCACTCCGCCGGCTCGACAGCTCCGACCACCCGGTACGAACGAGCCGGGTGCCGCCGGTCGCCCCAAGCGCCGGCGGCGCCCCGCTTCCGCCACCGTCGGCTGCGTACCAGCGCGTACAGGAAGTACGGCGTACCGATCACGGCCGTCATGCGGCCGGCGCCCAGTTGCGCCGGAGCGATCACGGTGCGGCCCAACAGGCCCGCGGAGCACACCAGTACGGCGCCGAGCAGCAGCACGACGGGGACGACGCGGGTGTGCCGCCGCCCGACGAGGGCGCGTGCCGTGTGCGGGGCGACCAGTCACACGAAGCCGATGGTGCCCGCGGCGGCCACGGCGGCACGGCCGCCGGGGTCCCCGCCGCCCCGGCGGCCCCGGTGGGGGCCGCGGCCGAACTCGACGACGTCGCGCACGCTCAGGCCGCTGGGCGTGGGCCGGCCCTGCAGCAGAGCCACCCGGCGGGAGGACTCCCGGAGGGTGAGGGCCAGTCCGTCGGTCTCGGTGTCGATCGTGAGAATGGCCCGGCGGGGTGATCGCAGCCGGGTGACGGTACGCAGCAGGGTCGACCCGCCGCTGCCGTCGGGACCGACCAGTACCGTCACTTCGCCCGGTCGATGTCCCACTCACCTCAGAACCTGAGCCGAGCGACCCCACAGCGGCGTTCGGTGGCGAACCGGTCGCCGGTGCCGGCGACCGGAGTCAGAACAGGTGCTCCTGTTCGGCGGGCGCGCCACCGCGCGCGGGGCGACGCGGGACGGGGCGTCGGGCCGGGGCCTCCTCGCCGAACAGGGGCACCGTGCCGTACTCGTCCGGCTCGGCCGGCACCACGACGGGCCCGGTGCCCACGTTCAGGCGCAGCGGGGCGTCATGGTCGAAATCTCCTGGCGTCATGTCCGTCCAGTCGCGTTCCTGGCGCTCACTCACCGACGCTCCGCTCCCCGTCCGGCCTTCCTGTCCCCTCATTGTTCCCGTGCCGGGCCGGGGTGTCAGTCCTGGTCACGGCCCCCGGTCGGACGGACGTCGACGTGATCGGCGGCGGCCGCCGCCGGCACGGAGGAGTGGTCCTGCACGCCGTCAGGCTATCGCTCGTTCGCCGCTCCGTGAACGACGCCTCCGCGGGACCGCCGCAGCCCGCTCCGCGCACCCCGCGGGCCGTCTCCGACCGGGAGACGTACGTCACCTCCCGGGACCTGTCACACCTCGGCGGGCTGTCCCGTCAGGAGTACGTAACCGCACACGCGAACCAGGAGATCACCATGGACGCCCGTCTCAACCTCTTCGGCAACGCGCTCGCGACCAAGGTGCTGAAGCACATCAACTCGGCGAGCAAGGCGGTGTCCGACTCGGGTCTGCCACATGCCATCCAGGAACTGGTGAAGATCCGCGCCAGCCAGATCAACGGCTGCGGCTTCTGCACCGACATGCACACCAAGGACGCCGCCCACGCCGGAGAAACCGCCCAGCGCCTCCACCTCGTCGCCGCCTGGCGCGAGGCCACCGTCTTCACCGACGCCGAGCGCGCCGCTCTCGAACTGGCCGAACAGGGCACCCGCATCGCCGACGCCGCCGGCGGTGTCACCGACGAAGCCTGGACCAACGCCACCAAGTACTACGACGAGGACCAGCTCGTCGCCCTCATCTCCCTCATCGCCGTCATCAACACCTACAACCGCATCAACGTCATCAACCAGCAGCCCGCCGGCGACTACCAGCCCGGCCAGTTCGGCTGACGGACGACACAGGGGGCGCGCCGCCTCGCGTGCGCGCCCCGGGGGTGCGACCTCAGGTGCTCATGGGGTTCAGGACTCCGCGCGCCTGGGAAGGCGCCAGCCGGGGCGGACGAAGTGGCAGGTGTAGCCGTCCGGGTACCGCTGCAGATAGTCCTGGTGCTCGGGCTCGGCCTCCCAGAACGGGCCGGCCGGCGCGACCTCGGTCACCACCGGGCCCGGCCACAGACCCGACGCGTCGACGTCGGCGATCGTCTCCTCGGCGACGCGCTTCTGCTCGTCGTCGAGGTAGAAGATGGCGGAGCGGTAGCTCGGTCCGATGTCGTTGCCCTGCCGGTTCTTCGTGCTCGGGTCGTGGATCTGGAAGAAGTACTCCAGGATCGTGCGGTAGTCCGTGACGGCCGGGTCGTAGGTGATCTCGATCGACTCGGCGTGGGTGCCGTGGTCGCGGTACGTGGCGTTGGGGACGTCACCGCCGCTGTAGCCCACCCGCGTGCTCAGGACGCCCGGGAACGTGCGGATCAGTTCCTCCATGCCCCAGAAACAGCCGCCCGCCAGCAGCGCCTTCTCCTCGGTCCTCGTCATCTGCTCTCGCCCTTCTCCCGCGTCCTGGACGGACGGTTCCGCCTCGTCTTCATGGTCCCGCACCGTCGCAGCCGTACGTACAGCGGTCTCAACCATGCCGGGAGCCCTGTTGTTCCGTCCAAGACCGTCCGACCTGGAGGATTCCGCCCAGGTCGGGCGGCGGCCGTGTGTACGCTTCCGCATATGACCGACACCCCCGCCTCGGCACAGCGCCTGCGCGACCTCGCGCGGCTGCGCCGGGTCCGCGACCGGATCGACCGGGAGTACGCGCAGCCGCTGGACGTCGAGGCGCTCGCCCGTGGCGCGCACATGTCGGCCGGGCATCTGAGCCGGGAGTTCCGGGCGGCGTACGGCGAGTCGCCGTACAGCTATCTGATGACACGGCGCATCGAGCGTGCGATGACGTTGCTGCGCCGTGGCGACCTCAGCGTCACCGAGGTCTGTTTCGCGGTCGGCTGCTCGTCGCTGGGCACGTTCAGCACGCGCTTCACCGAGCTCGTCGGCATGCCGCCCGGTGCCTACCGGCGCCGCGCGGCGAGCGTGACGGCGGGGCTGCCTCCGTGCGTGGCGAAGCAGGTGACCAGACCGGTCAGGAATCGAGAAGCGCTCGCGCCGAGCCCCCTCTAGCGTGCCGTCCATGGACATCAACATTCACGCGAGTTTCCTCCCGCACGACGACCCGGACGCCTCCCTGGCCTTCTACCGCGACACCCTCGGCTTCGAGGTCCGCAACGACGTCGGACTCGGCGGGATGCGGTGGATCACGGTCGGTCCCGTCGGCCAGCCCGGCACCTCCATCGTCCTGACCCCGCCGGCCGCCGACCCCGGTGTCACCGACGACGAGCGCCGCACCATCGCCGAGATGATGGCCAAGGGCACGTACGCCGGTCTCCTGCTGGCCACCGACGACCTGGACGCCACCTTCGCGCGGCTGCAGGCGGCCGACAGCGCCGAGGTGGTCCAGGAGCCGACCGAGCAGCCGTACGGTGTGCGTGACTGTGCCTTCCGCGACCCTTCGGGCAACCTGATCCGCATCCAGCAGCTGCGCTGAGCCGCCCGGGCACCGCAGGCACCGCCCGGCCCCGGCTCGGCGATCGCACCCGAGCCGGGGATCACACACGAGAGGAAGACACCACCAGCATGGCCACGAGGACGAAGGCGCGGTCGACCGCGCCGCACGGCGCCGACAGCCACGAACTGATTCGCGTGCACGGCGCGCGCGTGAACAACCTCAAGGATGTCAGCGTCGAGATCCCCAAGCGCCGGCTGACCGTGTTCACCGGCGTCTCCGGCTCGGGAAAGAGCTCGCTGGTGTTCGACACCGTCGCCGCGGAGTCGCAGCGGCTGATCAACGAGACCTACAGCGCCTTCGTGCAGGGGTTCATGCCGACCCTGTCCCGGCCCGAGGTCGACGTCCTCGAGGGTCTGACCACCGCGATCATCGTCGACCAACAGCGGATGGGTTCCGACCCCCGCTCCACGGTCGGCACCGCCACCGACGCCAACGCGATGCTGCGCATTCTCTTCAGCCGGCTCGGCACGCCGCACATCGGTCCGCCCAGCGCGTACTCCTTCAACACCGCCTCGGTCCGGGCGAGCGGGGCGATCACCGTCGAGCGCGGGAACAAGAAGGCGGTGAAGGCGACCTACCAGCGCACCGGCGGCATGTGTACGCGCTGCGAGGGCCGGGGCGCCGTCTCCGAGATCGACCTCACCCAGCTCTACGACGACTCCAAGTCGCTGGCCGAGGGCGCGTTCACCATTCCCGGCTGGAAGTCGGACAGCTTCTGGACCGTCCGGGTCTACGCCGAGTCGGGCTTCGTCGACCCGGACAAGCCCATCCGGAAGTACACCAAGAAGGAGAGGGAGGACTTCCTCTACCGGGAGCCGGTCAAGGTGAAGGTCGACGGCGTCAACCTCACCTACGAAGGACTGATCCCCAAGATCCAGAAGTCCTTCCTCTCGAAGGACAAGGAGTCGATGCAGCCACACATCCGGGCGTTCGTGGAGCGGGCCGTCGCCTTCACCACCTGCCCCGAGTGCGACGGCACCCGGCTCAGCGAGGGGGCCCGGTCGTCGAAGATCAAGGGCATCTCCATCGCGGACGCCTGCGCGATGGAGGTCCGAGACCTGGCCGAGTGGGTCCGCGGTCTGTCCGAGCCCTCGGTGGCGCCGCTGCTCACCGCCCTGAGCGACAGCCTCGACTCGTTCGTGGAGATCGGCCTGGGCTACCTCTCGCTGGAGCGGCCGTCGGGCACGCTGTCGGGCGGCGAGGCGCAGCGCGTGAAGATGGTCCGCCATCTCGGCTCCCCGCTCACCGACATCACCTACGTCTTCGACGAGCCCACCATCGGCCTGCACCCCCATGACATCCAGCGGATGAACGACCTGCTGCTGCGGCTGCGGGACAAGGGCAACACGGTGCTGGTCGTGGAGCACAAGCCGGAGACGATCGCGATCGCCGACCACGTCGTCGATCTCGGCCCCGGCGCCGGTACGGCGGGCGGCACCGTGTGTTTCGAGGGCACCGTCGAGGGGCTGCGGGGCAGCGACACCGTCACCGGCCGCCATCTGGACGACCGGGCCGTCCTCAAGGAGTCGGTGCGCGAACCCACCGGGGCGCTGGAGATCCGCGGTGCGACGACGCACAACCTGCGCGGCGTCGACGTGGACGTCCCGCTCGGGGTACTCACCGTCGTGACCGGCGTCGCCGGCTCCGGCAAGAGTTCGCTCGTGCAGGGGTCGCTGTGCCGGCTGAAGGGGGATGACGGCGAGGGCGTGGTCTCGGTCGACCAGAGCCCGATCCGCGGTTCGCGGCGGAGCAACCCGGCGACGTACACCGGGCTGCTCGACCCGATCCGCAAGGCGTTCGCGAAGGCCAACGGCGTCAAGCCGGCGCTGTTCAGCGCCAACTCCGAGGGGGCCTGCCCCACCTGCAACGGCGCCGGTGTCGTCTTCACCGACCTGGCGATGATGGCCGGGGTCGCCGGCACCTGCGAGGACTGCGAGGGCAAGCGGTTCCAGGCGGCGGTGCTGGAATACCACCTCGGTGGCCACGACATCAGCGAGGTGCTCGCGATGTCGGTGGCGCGGGCCGAGGAGTTCTTCGGTGCCGGTGACGCGCGCACACCGGCGGCGCACCGGATCCTCGGCCGGCTCGCCGACGTCGGGCTCGGCTACCTCACCCTCGGCCAGCCGCTGACCACGCTCTCCGGTGGCGAGCGGCAGCGGCTCAAGCTGGCCACCCGCATGGCGGAGAAGGGCGGCGTCTACCTCCTCGACGAGCCGACCACCGGCCTGCACCTCGCCGACGTCGAGCAACTGCTCGGCCTGCTGGACCGGCTCGTCGACTCCGGCAAGTCGGTCGTGGTCGTCGAGCATCACCAGGCGGTCATGGCGCACGCCGACTGGATCATCGACCTCGGGCCGGGCGCCGGGCACGACGGCGGCCGGATCGTCTTCGAGGGCACCCCCGCAGACCTCGTCGCCGCGCGCTCCACCCTCACGGGCGAGCACCTGGCGTCCTACGTCGGCGCCTGAGACGAGCGGCACCCGCGTGGAGACGGCCGGCCGTCAGCGCCGGCCGTCTCCACGAGGGAGATGCGGGCCGTGATCCGTTTGCCGGTCGGTTCCGGCTGCACGTCCAGTTCGTGGGCGACGGCCATCACGATCTCCAGGCCGTGCTGTCCTACCCGGTCCGGGTTCGCGACCCTGGCCACGGGCAGCACGCTGCTGCCGTCCCGGACCATCACCTCGAGGGCGTCACCGGTGAGGCACAGGTCCAGCCGGACGGGGCCGGGCGCATACTTGCGGGCGTTGGTGACCAGCTCGCTGACCACGAGCTGGGTGACCTCCACCGCGCGCGCCGAGACGGGCAGCCCGCCCTCCGCCCGGGCCCGCGTCAGGAACGCGGCGGCCAGTTGCCGGGCCTTCGCTATCCACGCGCCGTCACCGTCCAGGGCGTACGTCGCCCGCCGCAGTGCGCCCGGCACCGTGTCCCCCTCGTCCACCGGAACTGGCTCCATTCGGTCCGCCTTCGCTCACCGATCACACCGCGCGACTACCCGCAATGTCCGGCCGCACTCCCCGACCCACCGGGCCGGGCCGGGCGGTAGCTCACCACCCGTCCGGCGAAACGTGTCGGGCGCGTCATGCGGGGCGCCGACCGTCCGGTGCCGGGGCACCCACCGGTTCGGCCGGTTTCGGGGCTCGGGCCCCGGCGCGCAGGCGGCGGCCCCGACGGGTCGGGCCGCAGGGCTTGAGGAGCGAGATCACCGTCTTGGCCTTCTCCCCCTCCTGAAGAAGGGGGAGTCCTACGGCTCGCGCCGTAGGAGTTCCTGCTTCATCGTCGGCTGCCCGCCCGGAGTGCTCCGTTGAGGTCTTACACCGGCTCCACAGGCCGACACCGCCAGCCCGGCGGCCAAAGTGTTCCGCGCCGCGTTCACGTCACGGTCGTGGGTGACACCGCAGGCGTACGTCCAGGTGCGGACGTGCAGCGGCATCTTCTCCTGCAGTCGTCCGCAGGCCGAGCACAGCTTGGAGGAGGGGAACCAGCGGTCAACCACGATCACTTCGCGGCCGTACCACTGTGCCTTGTACTCCAGCATGCTGCGGAACTCTCGCCACGCCGCATCGGAGATGGCACGGGCGAGCCTGCCGTTCTTCAGCAGGTTGCGCACGGTGAGGTCCTCGCTCACGATCGTTTGGTTCTCACGAACGAGCCGAGTGGTGAGCTTGTGCAGGTGGTCACGCCGGCGGTCGGCGATCCGGGCGTGGATACGGGCGACCTTCCGGCGGGCCTTGGCCCGGTTCGCGCCGTCCCCCTTTGCCTCGCGGGACAGCTCCCGCCGGGCCTTGGCGAGGCGGGTGCGGTCGCGTCGCTCGTGCCGCGGGTTGGCAATCTTCTCGCCGGTGGACAGGGCCAGCAGGTGGTCCAGTCCGGCGTCCACGCCGACCGCCGCATCGATGGCGGGGAGCGGGACAACGGCTGGGTCCTCGCACGGCAGGGACACAAACCAGCGGCCGGCCGGATCCTGGGACGCGATCACCGTCGACGGCGTGGCACCCTCCGGCAGGGGACGGGACCACACGATGTCCAACGGGTCGGCCACCTTCGCCGGCGTCAGATTCCCGTCCCGGAAGCGGAACGCGCTGGTGGTGTACTCCGCCGATCTGCGGGACTTCTTCCGGCTCTTGAATCGCGGATACTTCGCCCGCTTGCCGAAGAAATTGGTGAAGGCGGTCTGCAGATGACGCAGGGCCTGCTGCAGGGGAACGGACGAGACGTCGTTGAGGTAGGCAAGTTCCTCGGTCTTCTTCCACGCGGTCGGCATCGCCGAGGTGGCGTGGTAGTTGACCCGCTCGGACCGCAGTGTCCACGCCTCCGTACGCGCCGCCAAGGCCAGGTTGTAGACCTTCCGCACACAGCCGAACGTACGCGACAGCTCCGCTGCCTGCGCTTCGGTCGGAGGGAAGCGGTATTTGAACACCCGCTTCACATGAGGGGACGTCACGTCTCACAGGACAGACCATCAGATTGTGACCTGGTGCGAGTGGCTGGAAGTTCCTCCTCAGCCTGGAGCTGGACGATCCCGGATTCGGCTTCTCCGCCCTGAGTGAGTTCCACCTGCCCCGCAGCGCCCGGGCCGGACGCTGCGGACGTCCCACATCTGGAGTAGCCCCGAGTACTGGCCTCGGTGTACGCGAGGGGCCCTCTCGCCTACGAAGCGGGCGGCCCGGGCCGGTTCGCGGCTCAGCCGGTACGCGGCCCCGCCCGGCACCGGGCACCACGGCGCCCTGACTGCCCGACACTCCGAGGCCGATGGCGCTGCCCTGTTTCAACGGGCTCTTGACTGTGGTGTGGAAAGAAGCCGACGAGTGTGCAGCCCTCCTCGAGTACGGTGCCCCTGGCGCTCCGCCGCATCACCGGTCACGCCGCCCGATGTCAGCGGGCGTTCCCGCTTCCCCTCCGGCAGCGGGCAAGCGCCGGGTCTGTGCCTCAGGCGTTCGGTACGTGGTGGGCCGAGCCCGCGGTGGTGCTGAAGCGGGTGCGGTAGGTGCCGGGGGTGACGCCGAGTTCGCGTTGGAAGACGCGGCGCATGGTCTCCGGGCTGCCGAATCCGGCGTGCCGGGCGACAGCGTCCAGTGGGTCGGCCCCGGTCACCAGCAAGGTGCAGGCCGCTTCCAGACGTACCTGCTCCACGAACCGCGCGGGCGAGGTGTCGGTCTCGGCCCGGAAGAGTCGGGTGAGGTGCCGAGGGCTGAGCCCGACCTGGCGGGCGAGGGAGTCGAGGGTGTGCTCGGCCGCCGGATTCTCGGTGACGAGGTCCAGCACGGTGCGCAGCGCCGGGGTGCCGGGCTGGCGGACCCGGGCGCGGACGCTGAACTGGGACTGCCCGCCCGGCCGGGCGAGGAAGACCACCAGGTGCCGGGCGACGGCACGGGCCGCGTCGGCGCCCAGGTCCTCCTCGATCAGCGCGAGGGTGAGATCGATGCCGGAGGTGACCCCGGCCGAGGTGTAGAAGGTGCCGTCGCGGACGAAGATCGAGTCCGCGTCGACCTGGACCCTGGGGAAGCGGTCGGCGAGGTGCGGGGCCAGCTCCCAGTGGGTGGCGGCCCTGCGGCCGTTCAGCAGGCCGGTCGAGGCCAGTGGGAAAGCGCCGGCGCACACGGCGGCGGTGCGGCGGGCACCGGTGGCGAGTTCCGTGAGGGCCTGCCGCAGGTCGCGGTCCAGGACCGAGGGCCGCCAGTCCGGCGCTCCGGGCACGATCAGCGTGCCCAGTTCCCCGGGCAGGCCGTCCACGGAGCAGTCGGCGCCCAGCAGGACGCCGGAGCTGGTGCGGACGGCCGCGCCGTTCAGCGAGGCGGCCCGCAGGTCGTATCCGCCGCCGTACTCGTTGGCGGCGGAGAAGGCGTCCAGCGGTCCGGCGACGTCCAGCAACTGCACACCCTCGTACAGCAGGACGGCGACCGTGTGGGAGGAGGGGCTCGGCATGGGGTCCTCGGGCGGGTGGATCCCGCCGAGAGCCGCCGCCGGTCCTGGTGTGCGGCTCTCGGTGCGGGCGGGAGGTGCGGGAAACCGGGAATCGGTCACTCGGGCCAGTCGGAGTCCAGGATGACGTCGACGAAGTTCTGGCGCACGTATCCGGGCACATAGCGCTCCAGCACGTCGGC
The DNA here is from genome assembly GCF_045291515.1 of Streptomyces sp. GD-15H. Lineage (NCBI taxonomy): Bacteria > Bacillati > Actinomycetota > Actinomycetes > Kitasatosporales > Streptomycetaceae > Streptomyces > Streptomyces sp. GD-15H. The sequence goes on along the minus strand of NZ_CP149447.1, from coordinate 8,144,488 downwards.
CTTGACGTTGCCGAAGGTGGTCTCCGGGCGGTGCGCGATGCCCTGCGTGAACTCCTTGAGGATGTTCCGCTTGAAGTCGGGGCGGGGGTGCGCGGCCACGACCTCGGCGAGCGCCGGGGCGGGGATCTCGTCGCGGCCGATGCCCAGCACGTCGGCTTCGACACCCGCGGTCACCAGGGCGACTTCGGGAGCCATGTGCCAGGGGATCTCCGGTGTGGTGTGCAGGGCGATCCCCTCCCACACCAGATGGGCGGCGTCGTCGGCGATTCCGTGGCGGCGTAGGAAGTCCCGGGCCTCGTCGGCGCCGTCGATCTCGAACCGCTGCCGGCTGTCGCGGTGCCGCTCGGTCAGGCCCAGGTCGTGGAACATCGCGCCGACGTAGAGCAGTTCGGGGTCAGCCTGCAGACCGCGGCTCTGTCCGCGCAGGGTGCCGAAGAAGTAGACGCGGCGGGAGTGGTGGTAGACGGTGTCGTTGGTCGCCTCCCGGACGAGTTCGGTGGCTTCGCGGACGAGCCGGCTGTCGGGCAGGGTGACGCCGGCGAGGGCGGTGGTCGGGGTGTCGGTCATGGCTGGACTCCAGGGTGGTGCGGGCGGGCGGGCCGGCCGGGGGCCGCCGAGTGATTCGGAACGGTCGGGGTGGTCGGGGCGGTCAGGGCGGTCGCGAGAAGGAGGCCATGCGGACCACCCAACCCCAAACAAGACCTTACTGCGCCCGTCCTTCAGGACATGACACCCTCGGATCAGGACATCGCCGGCTCCTCTCGGGACTCGGGTCCTGTGGTGTGGATCAGGCCCTGGCCGATCGCTCCGCGCCGGTGTGCGAGGTCCCGTGCGAGGTCTCCCCTCTCGAGGGAGTCCGGGCCTCATGGGGCGCAATGGCGAGCGGGACGTCGGGGAGTACGAGGCGGAGGTGGTGCTCGACGAGCTCTACGCGCTGCCGCCGTCCGACTTCGTCCCCCGACGCGAAGAACTGGCCGCCGTCGCCCGGACGACGGAGCGGCCCGGCGCCACCCGGCGCTTCCACGCCGCCCACCGGGCCACCCTCGCCGCAGGGGCCGCCAGCCTGCTCCTGCGCTCTCGGCCCGAGGAGGCACAGCGGTTCCTGGAGCCGGGGCGAGCGCTGCGCGAGGCCTCCGCCACGCCGGATCCCAGTGGGCTGACGGAGTTGTCCGCCCAGCGGCGGCGCATCGTCCCGGAGCTGTCCCGGCATGCCGCGGCTCTGGCGAGGGACACCGGGTACCCGCTGTCGGACGCGGTCCAGCGGGACCTCGAGACGACGCTGCGCGCCGTGCTCGCCGATCCGGACGCGGCCGGCCGGTGGGCGGCGGGGCGGCTGGAGAGCGCGCTCAGCCCGCCGTCGGGGTTCCCCTCGGACACGGCCACGGCGGACCACCCTGCGAGCCGATCCCCCCGGACGCCCCGGACACCGGATCGCGCGCCGTCGACAACGCCGTCGGTCCGGGCGCGGAAGACGGACGAACTCGCCGAGCGGCGCGGGGAGCGGCAGGAACGGCTCGCCCAGGCGCGGGCGGCGGGCGAGGCGGCCGCCGAGCAGGAACTCCGTGACGCGCGCGAGGGGTGGGAGCGGGCCGAGCAGGAGCAGCGGGCGGCGGAGGGGCGGCACCGGACGGCCGGGAACGCGCTCTCCCGGCCGAACGTGAGGCGAGGAGGGGCCACACGGGAGGCAGAGCGGCTGGGATCGCGCGTGCGAGGATCACCGGACGGCGGCACCCGCTCAGACTGACCGGATTTCCTGCATTGGCATGGACCTGATAGTCCGGGCCCGCTAAGCTCTGCTCGACTCTGATGAGAGCGCTCTCAGATGCGGTTGTTCCACCCCCACCTTGCTGGAACGACGAAGGGCAACTTCCCATGAGACGCACCAGATTCACGCATGCCTGCGTGGCCGCCCTCCTCATGATCGGCAGCTGGACCGCGGCCGGCACCCTGCCCGCCTCGGCGAGTGACACCTCCGACTCCGCCACCTCAACCGACTCCGCGCCGGCCTCCGACGCCCTGTTGCAGGCGATGCAGCGGGACTTCGGCCTGTCCCCCGCCCAGGCCGAGAGGCGGCTGGCCGCCGAACGACGGGCCACCGACCTCGCACCCGAGGCCGCCCAGGCCGCCGGATCCGCCTACAGCGGCGCCTGGTTCGACGCGAAGAGCGAGAAACTGACCGTCGCGGTCACGTCGGACGCGGATGCGTCGACGGTCCGTGACCTTCGGTCCTCCGGCGCGACCGTCCGCGTCGTCGAGCACAGCGCACGGCAGCTCGACGCGGCCAAGTCGCGGCTGGACCGCCTCGACGCGCCTTCGGGCGTGAGCAGTTGGTCCGTCGATCCGACCGCCAACACGGTGGTCGTGAACGTCGTCGAGGGCGAACGGGCCGACAACGATGTCCGACGGTTCCTCTCCGAGGCCCGCGAGGCCGGACCGGTCACCGTGCGCACCGTGGAGGCCGCCGCGGAGACCTTCGCCGCGGGGACGGTGGGCGGTGACCCCTACTACACCGGCAACGTCCGTTGTTCCATCGGCTTCTCGGTGCACGGCGGCTTCGTGACCGCCGGGCACTGCGGTGGCGTGGGCGGCCAGGTGCGGGGCTGGGACGGCTCGCACATCGGCAACTTCCAGGGTTCCTCGTTCCCGGGCAACGACTACGCGTGGGTCAACGTGGGCAGCGGCTGGTGGACGGTTCCGGTGGTGCTTGGCTGGGGCACGGTCTCCGACCAGCTGGTGCGCGGCTCGAACGAGGCTCCCGTCGGCGCCTCGATCTGCCGCTCCGGCTCGACGACCCACTGGCACTGCGGCAGGGTCCTGGCCAAGAATGAGACCGTCAACTACAGCCAGGGCGCGGTGCATCAGATGACGAAGACGAGCGTCTGCGCCGAACCCGGCGACTCGGGCGGTTCGTTCATCAGCGGTGACCAGGCGCAGGGCGTCACCTCCGGCGGCTGGGGCAACTGCTCCTCCGGCGGCGAGACCTGGTTCCAGCCGATCAACGAGATCCTGGGCCGCTACGGCCTGACCCTGCACACGGCCTGACCGACCCCCAACGGCACGTAGCGCCAACGACGCAAGCCCGGTTCCCGAACGATGTGTTCGGGAACCGGGCTTGCGGTGGAGCGCTGGGCAGGCCTTGCACCTGCATCTCCCCGCAGGAAGCGGGGCGTCTTTCCTTGGACCACCAACGCACGGGCGGGCTCCGGAGGTTCCGGCGCCTTGACGTGCGTCAATCATAACCACAACCGCCTCGGTCGGTCACATCGGGCGGGTGAGCAGCACGGGTGGTGGTCCGGTGGGTGCGGCGACGCCGCCGGTCAGTCCCTGATCAGCACGGCTCGCGGCACCGAGCCCGCCTGTTCCGTCTCGCCCGCGCCGGAGAGGGCGCCCGCGAAGTTTTTCTCGACCTCCATCTTCTCCGCCGCGTTCGGGTAACGGTTGGTGCACGCGGTTCCCGCGCTGGAGCCGGACATCAGGCTGGAACAGGGGCCTGGCTTGCGGTCCGGCAGGCCCAGGATGTGCCCGAGCTCGTGGGCCGAGATGCGGATCGTGTCGTACCCCTGGTTCACGGCCTGGCGTCCGATGTAGACGGTGCCGTTGCCCAGGGTGGCGGGCAGGGCGCGGGGCCAGCCGTTGTCCGCCAGGACCCGGATGTCGGCGCGCTGCCCGGACACGGCCGGGCGGAGTTCCACGGCGTCGACGCTCTCGTTCCAGACCGCCGCGCCCCGGTCGACGGCGGACCCGAACTCCGCGGAGCCGCTCGCGTCGTAGGTGAGCACGCGGGCGGCCAGGGACGGCTCGGGCACGCCGGGCGGGGCGGCCACGGCCTGACCGCTCGACAACAGGGGGAAGGACATCACCAGAACCGCGGCCAGGCTTCCGGTCAGCGTACGGATGCGCATGGTCGACCTCCTCGTGGGGAAAGGTAGTCGTGTTCATGACAGTCAGGGTCTCCCTGCCCGTCGGGCGAGGGCGGCAATCCGTCAATCGGCCCCCGCCTGTCCGACAACGATCCCCCACGATTCAGAAGCCGTATCGCTGAGTCCTGCGGGAAGGATCGGTTGGACTTCCGGATCACGCGGAGGCAGTGTGGGCAGGGTTCCCACGTCCCACGGAACATCCTTGAATCGCACCCGGAGAACACCCGATGAACCACGTCAGCAATCCCGAGCGCTACAACGGCACCATGCGCTACCGGCGCACCGGGCGTTCGGGACTCGACCTCCCCCTGCTGTCCCTGGGCTACTGGCACAACTTCGGCGACGACCGGGCCTTCGAGACCCAGCGCGAGATCGCCCTGCGCGCCTTCGATCTCGGCATCACCCACCACGACCTGGCGAACAACTACGGTCCGCCCTACGGGGCCGCGGAGATCAACTTCGGCCGGCTGATGAAGCAGGACCTGGCCCCTTACCGGGACGAGCTGGTGATCTCCACCAAGGCCGGCTGGGACATGTGGCCGGGCCCCTACGGCCAGGGCGGCGGCTCGCGCAAGTACATGCTCGCCTCCCTGGACCAGTCGCTGGAGCGCATGGGCCTGGACTACGTGGACATCTTCTACTCCCACCGGCTCGACGCCACCACTCCCCTCGAGGAGACCATGGGCGCGCTCGACACCGCGGTCCGCCAGGGCAAGGCCCTGTACGTCGGCATCTCCTCCTACGACGCCGAGCGCACCCGGCAGGCGGTCGCCATCCTGCGGGACCTGGGAACTCCGCTGCTGATCCACCAACCGTCGTACAGCATGCTGAACCGCTGGATCGAGACGGAAGGGCTGCTGGACGTGGCCCAGGAGGAGGGCTTCGGAATCATCGGGTTCACCGCGCTGGCGCAGGGCCTGCTGACCGGGCGGTATCTCGACGGCGTTCCGGAGGGCTCGCGGGCGACGCAGGGCAAGTCGTTCGACGCCGCATGGCTGACGGACGACATGCTGCACCGGCTGCGCGCCCTCAACGACATCGCGGCCCGCCGCGGGCAGACGCTCGCCCAGATGGCGCTGGCCTGGGCCCTGCGGGACCGGCGTGTCACCTCGCTGGTCATCGGCGCGTCCCGCACCGAGCAGCTGGAGCAGAACGTCGCCGCGCTGGAGAACCTGGACTTCAGCGGCGAGGAGCTGGCCGAGATCGACAAGTACGCCACCGACGGCGGCGTCGACCTGTGGCGCGAGGCCCGCCTCGGCAACATGGGCTGAGCCACAGCGGCGGGCCACCGGGTCGTACTCGCGCAGGACCAGTCGGTCGGGGCCGTTCCCAGCGGCCCCGGCGCCTCCCTCCCGGGAACCGCCGGGGCCATCCGGGTGTCCGGCGCACCTAACGCGAAGAAAGGTACTTTTCGACGCCCGGGGCCGGGTGCGCTTCCTCGGCGTTCACCACGCTGCCGACCGCCTCCGCGTCGGGCTTCAGCACATACGTCTCGACGCTCGCCGGACGGTCGGCCTCGGAGAAGTTCTGCGCGGTGCCGAGGCCTGTGTCGGCGTTCTTCTGGGAGCGGTGCGCCTTGACCACGTCCTCGCGGCTGAGGCCGCCCGCCTCGCAGGCCGCCTTCAGGTCGGCGCCCATGAGCTGCGCGGCGTTGTAGCCGGACAGCACCCCGGAGTCGACCGGCGAGTCCGGGTACTTCTTCTTGTACGACGCCACCATGCGTTCGACGCCCGGCAGTTCGGAGCTGACGGCGGGCGCGGCGCTCACGATGTGCAGCATGGCCGCCAGCGCCGGCGCGGCGGGGGTCTCCATCAGCTGGGGCGCATAGCCCGGCGCGCTGCTGACGACGGGGACGCGCAGGCCGCGGGAGGCGGCGACGCCCACGAGAGAGGCCGTCTGGGCGGGTCCCGCGCTGATCAGGACGGCCTTCACGCCCTCCTTGCGCAGGGCCGAGACCTGAGCGGACAGGTCGGTGTCCGTGGCCTGGATCTTCTGGCCGGCCACCTTCAGCCCGGCCTGCTTCGCCGCCCAGGTGGAGCCTTCCAGCGCGTTGGCGCCGTAGTCGCCCTCGAAGTAGACGTGGCCGATGGTGTCGCCCTTCTTCAGCCCCTTGGTGCGGGTGAGGAAGTCGACCGCGGCGATCATGTCGACGTCGTAGGTGGTGCCGAGGACCTGGATGGCGTCCCTGCCGAGCAGGGAGGCCGCCCAGGCCTGCGGGAAGGTGAGCATCCGGTCGCGCTCGATGTCGTCGAGCAGGGCGGCGACGACCGGCGAACCGATGACCTGCGGCAGGGCGACGACGTCCGGGGCGATGTCGGCGTAGGCGGTGACCGCCTTCTGCACGTCGTAGCCGTGGTCCTTGACGACGATCTCCACCTTGCGGTCGCAGATGCCGCCGTCGGCGTTGGTCTCGTCGGCCCACATCTGCTGGGCCTGCACGATGCTCTTGCCGAGTGTGGCGTAGGGGCCGGTCAGGTCGGTGAGTGCGCCCAGCCTGATGGTCTCGGCGCTGACGCCGGGCCGGCGGCGACGCCGCCGGCGGCGTCGCCGCCCCCGTTGCCGTCGTCCGCCTTGGAGCTGCATCCGGTGGCCGCGAGCAGCAGGACGAGAGTGCCGGCGAGCGCGGCGGGGGCGGTGCGGCGCCGGTCGCGGGGCCGGTGATGCGTGGTGTTCACGGGGTGTGCTCCTTGGATCGTGCGGCTGCGGCCGGTTGCGGTGGTGAAGGGACTGGGTCGGCCGGGTCCGTGGCGGGGGCACGGGGGCGGCTGCGTCGTACGCGGTCGCGGACCCGGCGGGCCAGGCCGTGCAGCCCGTCGGGCGCGTACAGCAGGACGAGGACGATCGCGGCGCCGTAGAGATAACGGGCGGCCTCGGTGGGACCCACGGAGCCCTCGCCCGAGCCGGGGGCGGCCACCAGCGGGAGCTGGTCGGCGTAGCGGGTCATCAGCAGCGGGAGCGCGGTGACGAACACGGCGCCCGCGGTGGCTCCGGCGACGGAGCCGAGCCCGCCGATGACGATCATGGCGAGGTAGTCGACGGAGAGGACCAGGGAGAAGTAGTCCGGGACGACCCGGCGGAAGGAGAGTGCGAGGAGCACGCCCGCCAGGCCCGCGTACATGGACGACACCACGAAGGCCGCCGAGCGGTGGCGGGCGACGTCGACGCCCATCACCGCCGCCGCGGTCTCGCTGTCGCGCAGGGCGGCCAGTGCCCGCCCGGGACGTCCGCGCAGCAGGCCGCGGGCGGTGAACCAGGTGAACGCGAACAGCGCCAGGCCCAGGAACCACAGCCGCTCCTCGGCACCGAACGGCACCCCGAGCATGGTCAGTTCGGGGTCGCTTTCCCCGAAGGTGAAGCCGCCGAGGGTGAGCGGGGGCACGGAGCGGCCGTTGAATCCGCCGGTGACGGAGTCGGCGGTCAGCAGCACATGGTGACCGAGGAAGACCAGGGCGAGGGTGGCGATGCCCAGGTAGATGCCCTTCACCCGGGCGGCGACGGGGCTGAACAGCCCGCCCGCCGCTCCGGTGAGCGCCACGGCGAGGAGTGCGGCGAGGGCCGGGGGCAGTCCCGGTCCGGGCTCGCCCGCCAGATAGGCGTAGCCGTAGGCGCCGACGGCGAGGAAGAAGGCGTGGCCGAGGGAGAGTTGTCCCGCCGTTCCGGTGAGCAGGGCGAGGCCGACGGCGCCGATGGCCGCCGCCATGGAGAACAGGCCGATGCGGAGCCAGAAGGCGTCCAGGTAGAACGGCGGGAGGCACAGGACGGCGGCGAGGAGCAGGATCCGGGCCGGGCGGCGGGTCAGGACTCCGAGGAGGCGGTCAGACACGGGCCGCTCCCTTCGCGCCGAGCAGTCCGGTGGGCCGTACCAGAAGCACCAGCAGCATCACGGCGTACGGGGCGACGTCGCCGAAGCCCTCACCGAGGACGTGCAGGTCGGACTGGTGGCCGACGACCAGCGCCTCGGTCAGTCCGATGAGCAGGCTGCCCGCGAGGGCGCCGGTCGGGGAGGCCAGCCCGCCGAGGATCGCGGCCGGGAACGCGTTGAGGGCGATCTGGCCGGTGGTGCGCTCCAGGCCCGGTGCCGGGAACGCGGCGAGAAACACCGCGGCCAGCGCGGCGAGCGCGCCCGCCAGGCACCAGGCGCCTGCCCGCACCCGGCTGAGCCGTACGCCCATCAGGGCGGCGGCCTCCAGGTCCTCCGCCGCCGCCCGCAGGGACAGCCCCCACGAGGTGAACCGGAAGAGCGCGAACACGGCGCCGATGACCACCGCGGACACCACGATCGCCGCGAGCCGGCTGTCGGCGACGGTCACCGGCCCCAGGTCGGTCACCGCGTCGCCCCACGGGTTGCCCAGCGACAGCAGGTCGCCGCCGATGCGCCGGGCCAGGTCGGTCAGCAGGACGATGTCGACGCCGATGGTGACGATGGTCTGCACATGGGCGGAGTGCGCGTCCTGTCCGCCGCGTTGCAGCAGGAACCGGTCGAGTGCGCCCGCGAGGGCCGCGGTGGTGAGGACCGCCAGCGCCAGTGCGCCGGCGAAGCCGAGGTCGTCGTGCAGGACGGCGGTGAGGTACCCGCCGAACAGGAGCAGGGAGCCGTGGGCGAAGTTGAGGACGCCGGACGCCTTGAAGATGACGACGAAGCCGAGGGCGACCAGCGCGTAGACCGCGCCGAGCGCGATGCCGCCGAGGATGCTGTCCAGCAACCCGGTCATGCCGCGTCCTCCCCCTGTGTGTCGGTGCCGAGGTAGGCGCGCAGCACCTCGGGGTCCTGGCGGACCTCGTCGGGAGTGCCGTGGGCGATGGGACGGCCGAAGTCGAGCACGGTGACGTCGTCGGCGAGACGCATGACCAGTCCCATGTCGTGCTCCACCAGGACGACGGAGAGGCCGAGTTCGGACCGCAGTTCGCCCACGACCTCGGCCGTGCGGGCGCGTTCGGCGGAGTTCATGCCCGCCACCGGTTCGTCGAGCAGGAGCACGCGTGGCTCCAGGCAGAGAGCGCGGGCGAGTTCCACACGCTTGCGGTCGCCGTACGGCAGTAGTGCCACAGGGCTGTCGAAGTGGGCGCCGAGACCGGTCAGTTCGGCGATCTCGCGGGCCCGGACGAGGTGCTCGCGCTGTTCACGCACGGCCCGTGGCAGGCGCAGCGCGCCGGCGGCGAAGCCGGCGCGGGACAGGGCGTGGCGGCCGAGCATCAGGTTGTCGGCGACCGTGCCGTGGGTCGTGACGATGTTCTGGAAGGTGCGGGCCACGCCGAGCGCGGCGATGCGGTGCGGGGCGAGCCGGGTCAGCTCGGTGTCGCCGAGCCCGACCGTGCCGGCGGCCGGACGGCACAGGCCGGACAGTACGTTGAAGCAGGTCGACTTGCCGGCGCCGTTGGGGCCGATGAGCGCGTGCACCGAGCCGGGTTCGACGGTGAAGGAGACCGCGTCGAGTGCGGTGATTCCGGCGAAGCGCACGGTGACGCCCCGTACGTTGAGCACGGGGGGCGCGGTGGTGGTGCGGTCGTTCACGCGGCCCCCTGGTCCTCGGCCGCCTCGCCCAGGTAGAGGCGGCGTACGGCGTCGGTGCGGGCGAGTTCGTCGGCGGGGCCGGACAGGCGGGTCTCGCCGACCTCGAGGACATGGGCGTGATCGGCGAGGGAGAGTGCCATGCCCGCGTTCTGTTCGACCAGGAGCACGGCGGTGCCCTGGGTGTTGATCTCGCGGATCACCTCGGCGATCCGGTACACCATCTGCGGTGCCAGGCCGAGGGAGGGCTCGTCGAGGAGCAGCAGCCGGGGGGCGGCCATCAGGGCGCGGCCGATGGCGAGCATCTGCTGCTCGCCCCCGGACAGCAGGCCCGCGGCCTGCTGGGTGCGCTCGGCGAGCCGGGGAAGAGCGCGAACACACGCTCCCGAGCCTCGTGGACCTGTTTCCGGCCGCGCCTGCCGAGTCCCAGACCACCGCTGCGAAGGTTCTCGTCGACTGTGAGCCCGGCGAACACCCGCCGTCCCTCGGGGACTTGGACGACCCCGGCGCGTACCGCCGTCACCGGGTCCTTGCCGTCGAGGACGGTGTCGCCACAGCGGATACGGCCGGCCGTGATCGTGCCACGGTGCAGGCGCAGCGTGCCGGACACGGCGCGCAGCAGGGTCGTCTTGCCCGCGCCGTTGGCGCCGAGCAGGGTGACGACGCCGCCGTGCGGCACGGTCAGGGACACGGAGCGGAGGGCGGACAGGGCTCGCCCGTACGTCACGTCGACGTGCTCGACGCACAGCGCGGGCCGGTCGTCGGGTGGTGCTTCGGGCATCACGGCTCCTCGGGGCCGTACCGCACGGCGGCGACGGCTTCGGCGGGAAGGGGAGCTCACGACAGCACGGGCGCGGGCAGGCGGTACAGGTCCCGGGCCCCGCCCGCTGCGACGTCCCAACGGGGGTGGCCGTGGGTTGTGCGGCTGCCCAGGGCAGGGGTGCGCGGCTGTCCGAAGCCGTGGGCCCGCGGCTGGATACGGTTGCCCGGGGTCGAGGGCCGACGGCCGGGGGCTCAGCCGCGCGCGCGGAGGTAGGCCTCCAGCTCGGCGGCCCCGGTCAGCATGGTCCGCCCGCGGGCGGACAGCCGACCGTGCCAGTCGTGCAGTGCGGCCTCCAGCGGCTCCGGCCCGCCGGCCGACCGCACCTGCGCGATGAGCGGGGCGATCTGCTCCAGCAGGTAGCCGCCCCGCCTGAGTTGGTGGGTCAGCCGGGCGTCCCGTACGTCGGCCTCCTCGTAGACGCGGTATCCCGTCACCGGGTCGCGGCGCGGGCTCACCAGCCCGGCCCGCTCCCACTTGCGCAGCGTCGCGGGCCGGATGCCGAGCTCCCCCGCCAGCGGCCCGATGAACCGTCCGCCGGTCCCGGGCACCGCCGTATCGGGTTCGGCCGCCGTGTCGGGTTCGGCCGCCATGGGGGGTGCCAGGTCGCCGAGGGCGCTCTCCACCGCCTGCAGTGTCCGCCGGTCGTCGAGCAGTTGGGCGTGGCTCTCGTCGACGATCCGCAGCGCCTCATCGACCGCGCCCCGGTTCACGGCCCGCATGATCGATCCCGCCGCCGCGTGGCCGTGGCCGGGTACCAGGGCGAGGAAGGCGCGCAGGGCACGCGCGTGCAGCGGGGTATAGGTGCGGTAGCCATGGGGCGTGCGGCCGGCGGGCGGGAGGATGCCGGCCTCCTCGTAGTTCCGGACGGCCTGCGTGGACAGACCGTGCCCGCGTGCCAGGTCGATCGGCCTGAGTCGTTCCCCGCTTTGAAGGTTTCGTCCCACGAACCCGACGATATCGCGGGAAGGTTTCCACTGGAAGTTCAACGATAGCGTTGATGGCATGCCTACTGACATCAAGGACACCGCCCACGCCGTCGACGCCGCCGCCGTCATGGAGCTGCTCGGGGCTCGGCCGCGGGTGCTCGCCCTCGGCGAGCCCACACATGGCGAGGACACTCTGCTCGACCTGCGCAACGACGTCTTCCGGCAGCTCGTCGAGCAGGAGGGCTACCGGACCGTCGCGATTGAGAGCGACTGTCTGATGGGCCTGGTCGTGGACGACTACGTCACCTCGGGCACGGGCACCCTCGACGAGGTCATGGAGCGCGGATTCAGTCACGGGTTCGGCGCGTCCGCGGCCAACCGCGCACTCGTGCGTTGGATGCGGGAGTACAACGACGGCCGGCCCGTGTCCGAGCGGCTCCGCTTCGCCGGTCTCGACGGTCCGCTGGAGATCACCGGCGCCGCGAGCCCCCGGCAGGCCCTCACCGCGCTCCACGGCTACCTCGCCGCCCGGGTCGCCCCGGATCTGCTGCCCTGCACCGCGGAAACGCTGGACCGCCTGCTCGGCGCCGACGACCGGTGGACCCATCCCGCCGTCATGATGGACCCGGCCCGGTCCGTGGGGCAGTCGGCAGAGGCCGGGGAGCTGCTGCTGCTCGCCGACGACCTGGTGGCGCTGCTCGACGCCGAGACGCCGCACCTGATCGCGGCGACCTCGCGGGACGACTGGGACCGGGCGCGCCTGTACGGGCGCACCGCCACCGGCCTGCTGCGCTACCACTACTGGCTGGCCGGCACCTCACCGGGCCGCATGACACGGCTGCTGGGCCAGCGGGACCGGATGATGGCCGACAACCTCCTCGCCCTCGCCGAACGGGGCCCGACCCTGGTCTTCGCCCACAACAGCCATCTCCAGCGGGACAAGAGCACGATGCGCATGTGGGATCAGCCGCTGCTGAAGTGGTGGAGCGCCGGCGCGCTCGTGAGTGCCCGCCTGGACGAGGAGTACGCCTTCCTGGCCACGGCCCTCGGCACGATCCGACACCGGGGAGTGGACACCCCGCCGGCGGACACCGTCGAAGGACTCCTGTACGCGCTCCCGGAGGACCGCTGCGTCGTCGACGGCACCCGGTTGGCCGGTCTCCTCGGCGACCGGCCGCCCGTCCCCCGGGAGTCCCCCTGGTTCGGCTACATGCCGCTCGACCCGGCCCACCTGACCGAGATCGACGGGGTGGTGTTCGTCAAGGACGTCCCGCAGGGCTAGTAGGGCTTTGTTAGGTCCTGTGGTGTGGTTCTGGTGTCGGTGCGGGCCGGCCGCATATCGAGCAGGCGCCGGCCCAGGTGGCCAGGAGGGCCTGGAGTTCGCGGAGGACCGCGTACAGGGTCAGGCCGGCGCAGGGACTTTTGGGTCGAGTCGCAGCAGGGTACAGAACGCCTGGGCGAGGGAGGCGAGGGTGGTGTGCCGGTGCCAGCCGGAGTAGTTGCGGCCCTCGAAGTGGTCCAGGCCCAGGCCGTCCTTGAGCTCGCGGTAGTCGTGCTCAACTCTCCAGCGGATCTTGGCGATCCGGACCAGGTCACGCAGCGGGGTGTCGGCAGGCAGGGTGGACAGCCAGTAGTCGGTGGGCTCGGCGGAGCCCGGTGGCCACTCGGCCAGCAGCCAGCACTCGGGCAGGGAGCCGTCGGCGAAGCGGCGGATGGTGCGGTTGGCGGGGCGGACCCGCAGCGCCAGGAAGCGCGAGCGCATCTCGGCGCGGGGGTTGTGCTTGCCGACCCTGCTGCCCTGGCGCCAGGTCACCGTCCGCACCACCGACCTTCCTGCATCCAGGGCGAGTTGGCGCAAGGTGGTGTGCGGCTGGGGGTAGGTCGGGACGGGTGGGCGACCCCGACCGGAGTACGGCGGGCGCTCGGGGACCGCGTCACCCGGGTAAGCGGTGGTGGTGCCCTTGACCGCCACGGCGTAGGCCAGGCCGCGCTCGGTCAGCCCCTCGCGAAAGCCGGTGGCATCCCCGTATCCCGCGTCGGCGACGACCGGCAGGTCCGGCAGTTCCCAGTCCCCGCGCACTTCGTCGAGCATGTCCAGGGCCAGGCGCCACTTCTCCCGGTGCCGCTCGGCCTCGGGGATGCCGGCCCTGGCACGTCGGTGCCGGATCGCCTCCGCCAGCAGCACATCGCCGGCGTGCTGGGCGTCGTCCCAGCTCTCGGGCAGGAACAGGCGCCAGTCGACGGCCGCCGAGGCGCGGTCGGACACCAGGTTGACGCTGACGCCGATCTGGCAGTTGCCGCGCTTGCCCAGCGCGCCGCAGTACATCCGGGCCACCCCCGGGGAGTCGTAGCCGTCCTTGGGGAAGCCCACGTCGTTCGATGGCGTACGCCTCCGGCGAGATGTGGGCGGCGGCCCAACGGGCCATCCGCTCACGGACCTTGACCCAGTCCCAGGTGGAGGAGGAGACGAACTGCTGGAGTTGCTGGTGGTCCACGCCCAGGCGTTCGGCCATCGGCTGCATCGACTTGCGCTTGCCGTCCAGCATCAGCCCACGCAGGTACAGCTCACCCTTGGCCCGCTGGTCCCGCCGCGGCAGCGAGCCCAGCATCTCGGCCGCGAACGCCTCCAGGCGCGGGCGGACCGTCTCCATCTCCTCCGGTGTCACACCCGAAAGAAGATCACAACACTACCTACGCACGAACAATCGGGGTACCTAACAAAGCCCTACTAGGGGCTTGACCTTGTCGACGGCCACCGAAGTACGAGGTGTGTAGGCGAACTTGACGTTGGCCGCGCCCTTCCAGTTGACGAAGTCGACGCGGAGGCTGTGCTTGCCCTTCGGGATAGTCACGTTGACGGTCTTGGAGACGGTCTTGGACACGTCCTTCCACATGTCGAACTTGCGGACGCCGTCGAGGTAGACGCGGATGCCGTCGCGGGAGGAGGCGGTGAACGTGAAGGGGCCACCGGAGCCGAAGTCACGGGTCACGGACCAGCGGACGCCGAAGTTGTTGGCGGGCATGCCCTTGTAGCCGGGTGCGCGGATGCCCCAGTTCTCGTTGATCACAGAGTCGCAGTCCGTGCGCTTGGGAGTCCCGGAGAAGGTGGTGTTCGCGTAGAACGTCCGCTTGAAGACGGGAGACGCGCAGGTCACGGCGGCAGAGGCGGGAGTGGCCGCGGTGAGCAGGCCGCCCGTGGTGGCGAGCACGACGCCGCTGGCGATGGCGACAGTTGTGCCTCTGGGTCGGGTCATACGTTCCTCCGGTCGTGATCGGCGGCGGGACTTCGCCGCCGATCATGACACGTGAGGAACGCGCTTGGTTGTACGCCGATACCCAGGCAGGACACCGTTACGGGACTCGCTGCCATTGAACGGAGAGGCACTGATGCCCCTATGGATGTCAAGTAGCGGTTGCGGCACGTGCGCGGCTGGCTGCGGGGCTCGGAGTGGCGAGGAGCCGGTAGACCTCCCGTGCGATGTAGCGCTTGAGGCAGCGGATGACTTCTCGGCGCGTCTTGCCCTCGGCAAGGCGTCGCTGCAGGTAGTTCCGGGTGCGGTCGTCCCAGCGCAGGCGGCTGAGGACGATCCGGTAGAGGGCGGCGTTGGCCTGGCGGTCGCCGCCGCGGTTGAGCCTGCGGCGCTGGGTCTTGCCGGAGGACGCTTCGACCGGGCTGGTGCCGCACAAGGCCGCGAACGACGCCTCGCCGGTGAGGCGTTCAGGGTTGTCACCTGCGGCGATGAGCAGGGCCGCGGCGCTGTCCGGGCCGACGCCGCGTACGTCGAGCAGACCGGGCGAACTTGCCTTGACGGCCTCGGCTATCCGCTGGTTCAGGTCGCCGATCTCTTCGGTCAGGTGCTGGATTCGGCGGGCCTGGCAGACGCAGGGTGTGCCGGGCAGCTGTAGCAGGCCCGGCCGCGTCCGGAGCTTCCAGTGCGGCGCACCCAGCACGGCGGCCACCCTCCGGGTGGAACCCTGGTGCGTCGCCAGCAGAAACCGCAGACGGGCCTCGCTGCTTGAGGGAACGGGCCGGGTGCGCAACGCGTGCTCCAGCCCCTGCTCGATCTGCCCCACGTCCGCCTCCCCCAGCGGCCGGCCGACAGGGCCGGCATTCTGCGGCCCCTAGCGTCCGTTCTCCCACGCTGCCCACCCCTGACCGTCGGTTCCGGCATTCGCGAGACAGCACCAGCCGGCGTCGGCTACGAGAGCCCGGGGAGAGTACCGATGACAGGGCGGCTACGCCCACTCCACGCCGAGCTCACGCAGTTGGCTTCGTGCACTGCTCACAGCAGCATTTGTCCACCGGTCGGGGAGGCGCTGGGCGATCCGAGCGCGTGCCGATGTTCATGGAGAATGACGGCACTCCGGGGCCGCGAGCGCGGGGACGGTCGGCTGCGGCTGCTTGGCGTTTGCCCGATGCGCTGCGTGCGGGCTGCGGCGATCGGTTGACGGCATCGGGTCCGCTGTCGGCGAACCCGCCTGGGTGTTCGGCGTTCGCGGTGCTTGGGTGTCGGGATGGAGATCTTGGTTCTGGGCGGGACGGCGTGGGTGGGCCGGGAGCTGTCGCGGCAGGCGATCGAGCGCGGTCATCGGGTGACGTGCCTCGCCCGCGGCGAAAGCGGAGAAGTCGCAAACGGAGCGGTGCTGGTGGCCGCCGACCGAAGTGATCCTTCGGCGTACGCGCCGCTGCTCGACCGGGAATGGGATGCGGTCATCGAGGTGTCATGGCAGCCGGGCTTCGTTGGTGCGGCGCTCAACGCACTGGGCGGCCAGGCCGGGCACTGGGTCTATGTCTCCTCCGGCAACGCCTACGCCTCCCATGCCACGCCGGACGCGGACGAGTCCGCGGCCCTCCTTGCTCCCACCGACCGCAGCGAGGTCGACCGCGCATTGTACGGTGAGGCGAAGGTTGCCTGCGAGCAGACGTCCACGGCCGCCGTGGGCGACCGCCTGCTCATCGCGCGCGCCGGTCTCATCGGCGGCCCGGGCGATCACAGTGGACGCTCCGGCTACTGGGTGGCCCGTGCCGCCCGCGATCCGCAAGGGCCGCTGCTGGTTCCCGACACACCGACCATGCCGACCCAGGTGGTCGATGTGCGGGACCTCACCGCCTGGCTGCTCGACGCCGCGGAGACGGGAAGCATCGGTACCTACAACGCTGTCGGTCCGGTCGTTCCGTTCGGAGAATGGATCGAGTTGTGCCGCGCCATTGGCGGGCACACCGGTCCGGTGATCACCGCCGACTCGGCATGGCTGCTCGCGCACGGGGTGGCCCAGTACATGGGGCCCGAGTCGCTGCCGATGTGGCTGGTCGCGCCGGGCTGGGAAGGATGGTCGGCCCGCAACGGCTCTGCGGCGCGCGCCGCGGGGCTGCGTCATCGGCCCCGGGCGGAGATGCTGGCCGACACGCTGCTCTGGGAACGCGAACAGGGTCTGGACCGGACAAGACGGGCCGGTCTCAGCGCCCAACGCGAGCGAGAGTTGCTCGATGCTCTGGGCTGACGGCTTCGGGCCGCTGCTGTGTGCACCGCACCTTGGTGCTGTCGCGGCCTGGTGCCTGCTGCGGTCTCCCGCATCGTCATGTCGGCTCGGTGGTCGTGCCGGATCGCGGCGTACGGCTCAACCTTCGACCTGGGTTCCGCGTAATTCCGCGGCCTGGAGACGCGAATCTGGGGTGTGACCTGGGCGGACATGGGTGAGAGCACCTGAGAGGCGTTTCTCTAGGTGCTGATGTTCGCGCAGGTCAGCGGGCTTCCTGCGACGGTCGGCGGGGTGGCAGTCCGACCGCCAGGTTCGATCTACACGATAGAGGCCCAGGGCTTCACTCGGCGTACAGGTGGCGTTTTGTGCCGCCCTGCGGTGCTTTGATGGGGCGAGCTGCTGGGGCATTGTCGGCCGACCAGCATGGTCTGGCGCTTTGCTGACCTGCGCGTTTCTCTATGCCTAGAGAAACGCGCCACCGATGCGCTCCTACCTGTTTTCGCAGGTCACCAGCCTGTTCGAGCCTCTAGGCGTGACGAATTACGCGGAACGCAGGTTCGACATCCGCGGCATGACCAGCACTTTTCACCAGGAGCACCCCGATGCTGCCGTCGCGTGCCGCCACGCCGCCGCGTCCCGGCCGAAGAGCCCGGGCCGGCCACGTACCGTGCGCTCCCTCCGCGCCCTGGTGCCGCGCCCGGCGCGCGAATCCCAGCCGGGGCTGCCGGAGGGTGTGCGGCGAGCTGCTCGTGCCGGGGGGTGGAGGTGGCCGCCTCGGCGTCGTGGTTGCGGACGCGGTCAAGCTGGCCCGTGCCAAAGAACCTCACGGATTGGCGGACGACATGCTGAGGGTCGAGGAGCTGGAGGCCGTGCTGCCGTCGATGACACGGTGGCGCGCGGCGGCGCGGCGTAGCGTGGACTGGGCCGCCCTCGAGGCGGACCTCGGGACGGCACTGCTCTCGGACTTCCGCTCGCTGGCGGAGGCGTACCCATTGCTGCTCATCGACGATTTCCTCGCGGTGTCCGTTCCCCGGCCCGGGGGCGAGGCGTTGTGGGCGTCCGCGTCCAGGGAGGACGAGATCCTTCAGGATCTGTACGAGATGGGCGACACCGAGGACTGCGTCCCCTTTCCGCAGCCGGGAGGCCTGATCAGCTGGGCGGAGTCCAATTCGGGGGACTGCTTCTGCTGGAGGACGAGCCCTGCGGACCCGGACGCATGGCCGGTGGTCGTCCGCACGGACAACGGCGAGTGGATTGAGTTCCCGGTTGGTGCCGTCGAGTTCCTGGCCGGCGTGTACGGGCGGACCCTCCACGTGCCGGGCATGCCCGGGAACTGCCCCAGTGACTTCCCGCAGGTGCTGGGCCTGAGCGACCGCATCGACTGAGCGGCGGGACCCCGGGAGGAGTCCTCACCGACCGGTGAATAAGGGGCCCCTGCGTGCGGTTCCGGCATTCGCGAGGCAGCACCAGCCGGCGTCGGCTTCCAGCCCGACCCGCCCGCCGCACGCCAGTACCATCCGCCTGGTTCCGGCAGCCGCCGACGGCGACGCCCTGGATTGGGCGATCGGCCAGGGGCCTGGACCGCGTTCCGACGACCAGCAGGCGCGCTTACGCCCACTCCATGCCGAGTTCGGCGAGTGCGGCGCGCTGTTCGGGGGTGAGTTTGTCTCGCCTGGACTTGGTGTTGGAGACCCACACGCCGAGCCGGACGGCCACGGGTTCCGTCTCGCCGTCGACCGTGATCTCCTCAGCGTGGCCGCGCGGTACCGGTCGCTGGCCTTCCCGTTCCACCCACTGCGCGAGGGCCGCCAGGCCGCGCTGGAACGCCGCCTGGGCCTTGCTGGAGCCCTTCGCCGCACGCGCGGCTGCCGGGGCGCCAAACGGCGTCTGGGCGGGCTGCACGCCCAGCTTCGACAGCCGTTCCTGCTGCTCGCTCGACAGCTGTGCCCAGGTGGCCGGCTGCTTGTGCCGCTGAAGCCATCGCCCGATGTGATCGCCGTCCATCAGCACGCCGGGTGCGATATCGGGCAGGTGGCCGTCGGTGTCGACCAGGTCGGCGAGGACACGGTAGTGGCGCTGTCAGTCCAGCGGCCAGGGACAGTTCCAGTCCGCGTCGATCGCGGTCAGCTGCTGTGCGCGCACGGCGGCCCGCTCCGGGTCCTTCCCGAGGCCGCCCTTGCGGCGGAGGTTGGCCATGTGCTGCCCGATGGGCACCATCGCCTCGTCCTCACCCCACACCGCGTCCTGACGGGGTGCGAGGTGTCCGGTGGCCCGCCGGTAGGACCGGAGCACGGCGAGCTTCGTCTCCCACGCCTCCTCGCCGGGCTCCCAGACCATCCCGGCCTCCGGCGCGTCCAGCAGGATCTTGCGCCGCTCCTCAAGCTGCCCGGCCCGCAGCGCCTTCCGCTGCTGGTGCACCCACCTCCCCAGGGAAAGTCCTTCGTGACCCCGACCTCGGTCTCGACGTCGTAGGGGACGGCGTGCAGGCCGGTGATGCCGTTCTCGGCCCGCCAGCGGATGAGGGCTTGATAGCCCTCCAGCCACACCAGCGATTCCGGCCGGTACACCCGGGTGCGCAGGAACGCCGCAATCGTGCTGGCGTCCCGGGGGAGGAGAAGTGCAGCAGGGCCGATTCGGCGGCGGCCTGCGCGTCGTCCTGCTCCTGGTCCTCCCCGTCGCCGCCGGCGCCGATGATCCGCCCGTCCTCATCGCGCCTCACGTGCACTGTGCGCTGTCCGCTGGTGAGAGCACGGGAGGCGAGCTGTTCCACGAGGCGTTCATCGTGACAGCGCAGGCCCTGGAGTACGGTTACAAGAGGGCGGAAGCTGGCGGAGGCGACCATGTCGGTCGGGTCCTCGCCGGGCTGAAGGAACACCGGCACGATGATCCGCGCGACCTTGGTGGAGCCGTCCCGGTTGAGCCGCAGGGCCCGGCCGATGTTTTGCACGATCTCCACCTGCGAGCCGCGGGTGTCGGCGAAGCAGATCGCCTCCACGCCCCGTTCGCCGGTGATGTCCACGCCCTCCCCGAGCACGCGACAGCTCGCCAGGAACGCGCGGTGGACGCGCCGGCCCGTGGCGTCGATGCCGCCAGCGAACTGCCGGATAACTTCGCGCCGTTCGGACACCAAATGGTCGCCGCACAGCCACGCCGACCACACCCGGTCCGACGGGACGTGACGGCCGGCCCCAGCTCGTAGAACTCCGCGTCGATCGACGACGCGGGGAGCCGATCTGCGGCCGCCAGGTCGTCGTCGGAGGCGTCGCCTGCGTACAGCTCCGCGGCCGTCTGCGGCAGCTTGTCCGCGAACACAGCGGTCACCTACACCTTCTGATGGAAGGTCATGACCGTGCGCAGGTTGTACGCCGCCGCGTGCTCCAACAGTGCGGTCTGCAGCAAGGCGAGGCGCCGGCCCCGCTGCGCCTCCTCCGACTCCCCGAGGACCGGCGAAGGGTCGCGGATCTCCAGCATGTCGATCTCGAACCCGGCGAGGATGCCCCGCTCGATCGCCTCCGAGAGCCCGAGTTCGGCCAGCCACGGCCCGTACGTCCCGTCCGGGTCGTCGGCCATGCTCGCGATCTCCAGCGCCTGGCCGCTCGTGCCCTGCTGCGGCCGGGGCGCCGCGAGGATGCGCGGGGTGGCGGTCAGGTACAGCCGGAAGTCGGCCGGGATGCGGGCGTTGTCGTGGATCGCCGCCCACGGCCTGCCAAGATCCCCTGCGGTTGAGTGGGCTTCGTCCACGATGGCGAGGTCGAAACCGCTCATCCGCTGCCCGTACAGGAGCTCCCCGCCCGCCAAGGCAGCCTCCAGCGGCCCACGCACCTTCCTCTGGCCCAAGGGGTCCTCTGGGTCCTCGCGATCCACGAGAGAGGCGTACGTGGCGAACACGACGACGGGCCCGCTCCCGGCCCACAGGGCGAGCTGGATCGCGTTGGTGGTGGTGCGCACCCCGAGCCGCTCCAGGACCTCGTCCTTCTCCAGCGAGCACACCGCGACCATCGGGGAGCGGTGGCCCACCAGCCGCCACGCCTCAGCGGTCTGTGCGAGCAGATCCAGGGTCGGGACGGTCACCAGGATCCGGCCGCCCGGGTGCGATCTCTCGGTTTCGGGACAGTGGGGTGAGAGACAGCGGGGCCTGGGCGTGTTGATGCTGGTGGGTGGCGGTTTCGGGGCGTAGGGCCACTGTCATGAGGGTGAGAGTTCCGTGGGTATCGCTGTCGCGGGGGTGTTATCGCGTGCGGGGTGACGCTGTCTCAGTTTCGTGAGTTCTGATCCACTGGCCGGCGAGTGTTGGTCTGCTCGGGGGTGTGGATGAGGGATGTCGGTGTGAGTCGGCTGGCCTCACAGGTCAGCGCAGGATGAGCAGGACGGCCAGTGCGATGAGCAGCGAATCGATCCTGTCCAGCAGCCCGCCGGAGCCGGGCAGCCAGCGGCCGGCGTCCTTGGCCTGCGCACCTCTTTTGATCATGGATTCGAGAAGGTCGCCGGCTGGGCCGCCGACCGCCACCGCAACCGCCATCGGCCAGTTCAAAACAGACAGCACGGCGAGCACGGCGAGGCCGGCCGCGGCCCCGACCACAGTGCCGCTCCACCGCTTGGCCGGTGACAGTGGCGACAGTCGCGGGCCGCCGAGCCCCTGACCGGCGAAGTACGCCGCGATGTCGGCGATCGAGACCGCCACGAACAGTACGAGCGCGCTCGCCCCGAGCGGCACCAACGCGGCCAGCACGCTCAGCCAGGCCAGCCCGAGCAGGCCGGCACCGAGCCGGTGCAGGCCATGGCCGGCATCGCCGGCCAGGAGCGGCACCGCGGCCACCGCAACTGAGCTTTGCGCTTCAAGGTGGGGTCTGTAAGGGCGTCAGGACCAGTCCGGTCCCGGCGATGAAGCCGTCGAGGAGTGCTGGGCGGTACTGCATGCGTTTGAGTCGGGTCCGGGTGTGCGCGGCAAGCTGATCGGTGCTGCAGGACGCCAGGTTGGCCAGGGACTTCTTCAGGTGCGCCCACACGCCTTCGGCCGGATTGAGGTCCGGGGCGTACGACGGGAGGCGGAAGACCGTCAGCCACCGACGCCCCTCGAGCAGTTCGCGCATGGCATGGTCGGTGTGCTGGGTGGAGTTGTCCCACACCAGGACGACCGGCCGACGGCCGAGCTGCCGGTGGGCGGCGTCCAGCAGGGCAGCGAGGTCCGGTTCCCTGAAGCCGGTCTTCTCGCCCCTGCGGTGGGGATGGCGGACCAGCATGCGATAGACCAGCCGGGTACGCGCGGCCGGGCGGCAGCACACCACGGCGGCCAGGGAGATGCGGCCGGAGCCCTTGCCGCTCACCCGCACCACCGGGGTGATTCCGCGCCGGGACCAGGTCCTGGCCTTGGGCGGACGCAGGCCCTGCCCGGCCTCGTCGGCGAAGCACAGCCAAGCGCCCTGGTCCCTCACCGTCGTTCCACGCGCGGCCACACTCCCCCGCAAGCGGGGGCACCCCCACCCGCACCCAGGTGGCCACCGCCTCCTCGTCCCGCTCGGCGGCCCGGTGCGCCGGCATGCGCACCGTCCAGCCCATCTGGTGCAAGATCCTCGAGGTCTGCGCGACGCTCAGCGAGACGTGGAAACGCCGGCCCAGGACCGTGGCCACCCGCGCCAGCGTCCACCGCTGGTCCTCCACCCAGCCGTGCGCCGCCGGCCCCCGTTCCAGCTCTGCCGCCAGCCACGCCCGCCACTCCGGCCTGATCCGGCTCGGCCGGCCGCTGGGCCCCTTGGAGCGCAAGGCCTCCACGCCCCCTGTCTCCCAGCGGGCGTGCCAGGCGTAGGCCGACTTGCGCGACACCCTCAGTCGCCCGGCCGCCTCCGGCGGCCGCACCCCTTGCTCGAACATCTCGGCGGCCTCGAACCGCACCCGCTCCCGCCGGTCCCGCTCGGCCGGACTCTGGCCGCCGCTATCGGGATACCTCATACCACCGGCCTACACCCATCAAGGACAACCGGCACCTTGAAGCGCAAAGCTCAGAAGCGCCCCGATCGCGACCACCCGGAGCACCTGTTCGGGCGCCAGCCAGGCGGCCAGCACCACGCCTGTCACCGCCGCGGCCAGCACCAGCCGGTCTGCCCAGCCCAGCCGCATCAGCCCGCCGAACTCCATCACCGCGATCACCCCGACCACGATGGCGACAGCAGCAGCGCCCGGGCGGCCCCACCAGAACGCCCCGGTGACCAGTGGCACCCCAACCGCCCAAGCACACCACCGGATCAGCAGCTCACGGCGCCGGGAGGCTGCCACCGCGATGCCACCCAGCACCAGCGCCCCACCGAGGTAGGGCGCCAGGGAGGCCACAGTGATCATCGAGCGGATCCGGCAGCCGGAACGCCCGCAGGTATCGCACCACGCGGGGCCGGATCCGGCCGCAGCACGTCCAGGGCGGCCCGGCACGCGGCCACGATGCGCGCGTTCTCGGCGGTGTCCCGGACCGCGATGCGCACGGTGCGCCCCTGGTACTGCGGCGACAACGGCGACAGGTCGCGCAGGTACACGTCGTGGCGGCGGCACTCGTTCACCAGTTGCGCGGCACTCGGCCCCCCGGACGGCAGGGTCACGGTGAGGAAGTTCGCCACAGCCTCCTCGACCACCACGGACTTGTCCAACCCTGCCAGGGCGCCGGCCAGTTGCCGGCGCAGCGCGTGAGTGAGGAGCCAGCAGTCGCTGTAGTACGCCGGGTCGCGCAGGGCCGCCACGGCGGCCAACTGCGCCGGAAGGCTGACCGGCCAGGGCGGGGTCCATCGGCGTAGCTGTGCCGCAATGGTCGGCTCGGCCACCAGGTACGCGGCCCGCAGACCGGACAGCGCATACATCTTGGACAGCGAGGTGCAGACGACCACCCGCGGGTCCGTTGCGGCGAGGCCGGCAAGCGACTCGGTCAGGCCGACATAGCCCAGGTATGCCTCGTCGATCCACCAGCGGGTGCGGGCCGGCGCGGCGGCGATCAGCGAAAGCAGCTCCGCGGCCGGCGCGTGGCGTCCGGTCGGGTTGTTCGGGTTGACCACCACCACGAGGTCGTAGCGGCCGGCTTCAACAGCAGCGGACAGCCGGTCCGGATCGATCCGCCAGCCCTCCTCACGGCGCAACCGGAACCGGTCCACCCGGCATCCGATCACCCTTTCCGTGACGTGGGCGTACTCGCCGTAGCACGGGTCTGTCAGCAGCACCCGGCTCTCCGGGGTCAGCCACTGGCCGAACGCTCTGTAGATCAAGTCGGACGAGCCGGCGCCCACCGCGAGCGTCTTGGCCGGCAGCGCCCGGGCCGTGGCGATGTCCGACAGCAGGCCCTCGGCGCCGGTCGGTGGCGAGGTGCGGGCGGCCCAGGCCGGGTCGTCCGCCAGTGCCGCCCGCACCCCGGGGCCGGCGGGAACCAGGCGTCCAGCACGTCGGCCGCCACGATGTGATGGCGCCGGTGCAGTGTACGAAAGTCCGCGCCGATGGCGGTGAACGAGGCCCCGCCGTGTTCACAGCCGTCCGGCCGGGGTGCGAACGCCATGTCCAGCCGCCAGTCCAAGGTGGACCGCAGACACTCCAGCGTGGTGCCGTACCGGTCCATCGTGAGCTTCGCCAGCTCGGTCACGCTGCCGGTCAGCACCTCGAACGTCAACGCACCGCTGTGAACGGTGCGGCCGACCGGGCGCAGACCGACGGCCAGGTACATGTCGAGCAGCTCGGTACGCCCCATCGCCACCACCCGGCGACCGCCCCGGGCGGCGATCCAACGCAGCGCCGCCCACATCAGCAGGGGGGCCGCCGCGGTGGTCCGCCAGCGCGGCTCAACGGTGAGGATGCGCACCTCGAACAGGTCGTCTTCCATCAGCAGCGGCAGCTCGTCACGGAGCAGGTACTTCTCCAGCGCGTACCGCCCCGACCAGGGCGGAGTCAGGCTGACGAAGCCGATGCGGGCCGCTCCTCGCGCCGCGACCAGGTAGACGTTGTCGCCGTCCAGTCCGTCGCGAAGCCGCCCGGCCGGATCCGGCGCATGCTGGCCCAGCTCCTGTGCGTACACCCGGTGACGCAGTTCGTAGATCCACTCCAGATCCTCCGGAGTGGCGGGGCGCAGCTGCAGCAGGTCACGGCCCATAGGAATCCTCTCTCGACATGGGGGAGCACTTGATGGTGGGGAATCTGGACCGGCCGTGCCAGGGCCGAGCGGCGCAACCAGCCTGAGTACGTTTACTCAGGCGCAGTTGTCACCCGCGTGCTTCGTCCAGGGAGGTTCGCCACAGCGATCACAACTTGCTGCCCCACGTGCTGCAGCAATCGCATCAGACGCAGGTCCTCAGTATCCGATCCAGGCCTTCCGTTTCTCAGCCAAGCGCAAGAGACCCCACCCGCACGGTGGTTGGGGCGCGTCCGGCGGCGGCTGCGCCCCCGTTGTCGTGCGGGTGCGGTACCGCCGTTCCAGAAAACTGGAACGGCGGTACCGCACCCGCCTACGCCCATTCCGTGCCCAGCTCCGCCAGCGCGTTCAGCCGCTCCGCGGTGTGCCCTGGACGCCGCTGTGCGGCCCGTTCCGCCCGGCGCCGGGCAGCTATCCCCCGGCCGATCATGAACGGAGACCCCCGATGGGCATCGTCGGAGCCGGCCTGCACCGCGCCGTCCAGCAGGCGTTCACCCGCCCCATACCGAAGTCGGCCGGTGCGCGGATGCGCTACCTGGTCAGGCAGCTCAACGGCACCAGGCCGTCGCCCAGATGCTGCGGATCTCCCAGCGCACCGTGGAGCGGTACGTGAAGGACCAGATCCGCCGGCCCCGCGCGGACCTCGCCCAGCGCCTTCAGGAGGCGGTGCGCGCCCGCTGGCAGCCCCGCATCCGCGAGCGCGCCCGCCGCCAGGCCGCCACTACTACCGGCCTGGTCGTCGACACCCGTGCCCGGTTCGGCTTCACCGCCGCGCCCGGCACCACCGACGACGCCCGCGTCCGCCACCTCACCCTCGCCCTGCCCCCGCAGCACGCGGCGCGCCTCTTCGACGCCCAGGACGCCGGCGCCGGCGAACAGCAGCTCCGCGGCATCGCCGGGGAAGCCCTCGGCGAGGTCTACTTCCGCGACAGCAGCAGGCGGGCCCACGGCCTGGTGGTGGAGTTCACCGACGTGGAGCACCTGGAGTTCGACCTGTAGAGCCGGCCGGACACTGGGTGTCACGCTCCCGGCTGTGACTGAGCGTCTCGGTCGGCCGCTGAGCGCTTTGGCTGGCCAGTGTGGTTGTTCGAACAGGTCGGGCGAGTTCTGTGTCGCTCTCTGCTGCGGTCGGGGAACCGTAGTCGATCGCCCGGTGTGATCATGCGAATGACGCAGAGAAGGAAAGCGGGGCGCGCAATCGCTCATCTGGTGGCTGTCTGGCTGGCCGGGTGCGCCCTGACCGGCGTGCAGTTGCAGGCGGTGCTCGTCGCCCTCTTCGCCGATGGAGCGGCTCCGTTCACCGCCGCTCTCGTCGGTGTGGCTCTTCTGTCGGTAGTCGCGCTCGCGGGGCTCGGAGCCGCCGTCCGCACGGTCGTGCCGCTCATGCGACGGGCGCGCGGGCTGTGGGCATGGGCAGCGAGCGTCTACGCGCTCGGCACGGTCGGCGCGTTCGGGGCCGCCGTGGTGAACTTCAAGATCAATCACCTGGAGAAAAGTCTTCTGCTCTACCTAGCCGGAGGCACCTGCTACGCGCTCGCAGCCGCGCTCTTCCTTCCAGGCACCCGCGTCAGGCTGGGCGCTCTCGGGGCAGCGACCGCCCTCGCCGTTGGCGGGGTGTACGCCACCTGGGCGGCCACGCAGCCCCCCACTCTCGACAAGTGGATCACCGCCAATGGCGTGGACTACACCCTGCTACGGGTCGGCGACCCGCCGCCGGGCTACGCACTGCACGTCCTGGGCGCGAGCGAGGACGGCTTCGGTGCCGATTACGAGCGGCCCCACTCCACACGACTACACCTCGGCGTGACACGCGTGGGACACGACCCCCGGCGCGTCGACGCCCGCGGCTGCCCCGTTCCCATCGGCGAACCGATCCGCTGCGCGGACGACGGCGGAGGCCGTCAGCTGCTGACCTACGAGGGCGACTACGAGCACCAGGAACTGCGTCTGCGCCGCGACGGCCTGGTCTACACCGTGACCGTGGAAGGCTTCCATACCGATCTGTCCGCAGCCCGGCACATTCTGTCGACGCTCAGGCCGGCGACCGACGCTGAGCTCGCCGGCCTGCTGGAGCTGCCGATGCGGCGATGAGCACAGCCCCTCCATGCGGTGCTCCCGTGCTCTGCCCTTGAACAGCTTGAGGAGACCGGCACCTGCTCCCCCGCGCCGGCGGGAGGACCGGACAAGACGGAGAACCAGATTGCGGATCCGCTTCCTTCTGCATCTCGGAGGAATGAGATTGCGCAGACCGGGAAGGAGCTGCGGTCGGGCACATTTCCGCCAGGGCGCCATCCACCCTTTCTGCTGCGTTGCCGATGTGAAGTTCAAAGGGTGAAGACATGCAGGGCGACGACCTTCGTGGCCAGCCCGGGGGACGACCCCCCGTCGCACCCGACGAGGTGACGAAGCTGCAGTTCATCCGCCGAGAGTGGGGCTTGATGTCGCCCTGTAGCCGCACGGCCGGACCGGCTGTCGCGGCCCGCACCTCCGACGGGTTGACGTCGTTGATTGCGACAGCAAATTAGCGCAACTGAGCCAATCCTGCTACGGTCAAAAGAAAGCCGCCTCTCTGAACCGGTCGATACGTGCGGATTCTGGCGACCGGATGGCTCCGTCCTGCCCGTGAGGGTGGGCACGGGGCCGCATGGCGAAAATAAAGGGACATACGTGACGAACAGAAAAAGAGTAGCGATTGTCGGTGCCGGCCCCTCGGGCATGGCTCAGTTGCGGGCCTTTGAGACCGCAGCGCGCGCGGGGGTGGACATCCCCGAGATTGTCTGTTTTGAGAAACAGGCTGACTGGGGTGGCCAGTGGAACTTCACCTGGCGCACCGGACTCGACGAGTACGGCGAGCCCGTGCACTCGAGCATGTACCGCAATCTGTGGTCGAATGCGCCGAAGGAAGCGCTGGAGTTCGCTGATTACACCTTCGACGAGCACTTCGGTCGCGCCGTCTCCTCATACCCGCCGCGCCCGGTTCTGTGGGACTACATCGCCGCCCGGCTGAAGAAGACGAACGTGCGCGATTTCATCCGTTTCCAGACCGTCGTGCGCTGGACGGAATACGACGCCGAGCGTGAGGTCTTCACGCTCACGGTCGAGAATCTCCCCACCGGAGAAACGACGACCGAGGAGTTCGACCATGTGGTCGTCGCCAGCGGCCACTTCGCTTTCCCCAACGTGCCGCAATTCCCTGGCATCGAGACCTTCCCCGGGTACATCGCCCACGCGCACGACTTCCGCGGCGCGGAAGCCTTCAAGGGGCAGGACGTCCTCGTCGTCGGCTCCAGCTACTCGGCCGAGGACATCGGCAGCCAGGCGTTCAAGATGGGCGCACGCTCGGTGACGGCGAGCTATCGTTCCGCGCCGATGGGCTACGACTGGCCCGAGGGCTTCGAGGAACGCCCCGTCATCAAGCGCATCGAGGGCAACACGGTCCACTTCGCCGACGACACCTCGAAGCACATCGACGCCGTCATCCTGTGCACCGGCTACCTGCACAAGTACCCGTTCCTGCCCGACGAGCTCGCGCTGGCCTCCCCGAACAACGTGTACCCGGACGGCCTTTACCGCGGTGTCGTGTGGCAGGACAACCCGCGTCTGGCCTACCTCGGCGCGCAGGACCAGTGGTTCACCTTCAACATGTTCGACGCGCAGGCCTGGTACGTACGCGACCTCATCCTGGGCCGCGCCGAGCTGCCGTCGGAGACCGAACGCTCCGCGTCCATCGCCGAGTGGCGGGAACGTTTCGAGAAGCTTTCCTCGGACGCCGAAGAGGTCCGCTTCCAGGCCGACTACGTGCGTGATCTGCTGCGGCAGACGGACTACCCCGAGTTCGACCTCGACCGGGTCGTCGAGATCTTCCTCGCGTGGAAGCGCGACAAGAAGGCCGACATCATGGGCTACCGCGACCGTGTCTACCGCTCGGTCATGACGGAAACCCTGGCCGCCGAGCACCACACACCGTGGCTCGAAGAACTCGACGACTCGATCGAGCGCTACCTCGCCGAAGACCCCGCCAAGACCCCGCAGAACGCTGAGCTCAGCGCAGCGGCGTAACTCCCCGAGGTCGGGGGCGGACCCCACTACGGGTCAGGGGCCCAGCAGCTCTCACTGCGGGCCCCTGACCCGTATCCATGGGGTGGGCACAACTGGGGGATGTCGGTTGCCGGTTGCCGGGGCCAGGGGGAGTGCGCCGTGGGCCGTGCCGGATGGCTTGTGTGTGAGGGGTGGGGATCGAGCCGCAGCCCTGCGAAGGGTGCTGTCACGTTGGCTGACCGGGTGGGATGATCTTCGGGTTGGTCATGATGGAGGGGGACCGCCCGTGGACAGTGCGCCGTCGTACAGGGGGCATCGGTACCCGGTCGAGGTGATCTCGCACTGCGTGTGGCTGTACTTCCGCTTCCCGCTCAGTTTCCGTGAGGTCGAGGAGCTGATGCTGGAGCGCGGCGTGCTCGTCTCGTACGAGACCGTCCGGCGCTGGTGCGCGAAGTTCGGGCAGGCCTACGCCGATGCGCTGCGCCGCCGGCAGCCCCGGCCCGGGGACAAATGGCACCTGGACGAGGTATTCATCAAGATCAACGGCGAGCAGAAGTACCTGTGGCGGGCCGTCGACGCCGACGGCACCGTCCTCGACATCCTCGTCCAGAACCGACGGGACACAGCCGCGGCCAGGCGGTTCTTCCGCACACTGCTCAAGAAGACCTGCTCGGTACCGCGGGTGGTCATCACCGACAAGCTGCGTTCCTACGGCGCGGCCCACCGCGAGGTCATGCCCTCGGTCGAGCACCGCTCGCACAAGGGTCTGAACCACCGGGCCGAGCACAGCCACCAGCCCACCCGCCAGCGCGAACGGGCGATGAAAGGCTTCCGCAGCGTCGGGGCTTGTAAAGAATCAACACGTTGCTTCGCGGTCTCTGGCGCGTTGGTCTGGTATGCGCATACCGAGTGAGGTTCGTGATCAACTCGCCCTGAGGTTCAGGGTGTTGTTTCCGCACCTGGATGAGCGGCAGCGGCGGCTGGCGCTGGCCACCGAGGCCCGGCTGCTGGGCCACGGCGGGGTCCGGGCCGTCGCGCGCACTGCGGGCGTGAGCGAGACGACCGTACGGAAAGGGGTCTTCGAACTGGAGGGCGGCGAGGATCCGCTGCCCGATGGCCAGGTCCGCCGCTGTGGTGGGGGCCGTAAGAGTGCCGAGGAGCTGGACCCGCTGCTTGTTCCGGCTCTGCTGAGGCTGGTCGAGCCGGACGAGCGGGGGGATCCCATGTCGCCGCTGCGGTGGACGACCAAGTCGCTGCGGCACCTGGCCGAGGAACTCGCCGGGCAGGGGCATCCCGTGTCGGCGCCCACCGTGGGCCGGCTGCTGCGGGAGGACGGCTTCAGCCTCCAGGTCAACGCCAAGACCCTGGAGGGCAGGCAGCACCCTGACCGGGACGCCCAGTTCCGCTACATCAACGAGCAGGTCAAGCAGCACCAGGGAGCCAGTGAGCCGGTCATCAGCGTGGATGCCAAGAAGAAGGAGAGGCTCGGCCGGCTGCCCAACGCCGGCCGTCAGTGGCGCCCGAAGGGCGAGCCGGTCAAGGTGGAGGACCACAGCTTCTTCGCCGCCGGCCCGACGCCGAGCAGGCCATCCCCTACGGCATCTACGACCTCACCGCCGATACCGGCTGGGTCAACGTCGGATGCGACCACGACACATCCGCCTTCGCGGTCGCTTCCATCCGCCGCTGGTGGCAGGCTCGCGGACGAGACGACTACCCGCAGGCCACCCGGCTGCTGATCACCGCGGACGCGGGCGGCTCCAACGGTTATCGCACCCGGGTCTGGAAGGCCGAACTGGCCGCGCTGGCCGCCGAGACGGGCCTGAAGATTACGGTGTGTCACTTTCCGCCGGGTGCTTCAAAATGGAATAAAATTGAGCATCGGCTATTCTCCCACATCACGATGAACTGGCGCGGCAGGCCACTGACCAGCCACGAAGTCGTCGTCCAGACCATCGCCTCGACCCGGACCCGCACCGGGCTGCGGGTCGAGGCCGCCCTGGACACCGGCGCCTATCCCACCGGCGTCACGGTCGGCACCGACCGCATGAAGGCACTTCCCCTCGAGCCGCACACCCAGCGCGGCACCTGGAACTACACCATCCGCCCCGCGGACAAGCCCACCGACCCGGCGGCCCCCGGGAGGGCTCCGCTGCCGGAGCGGGCGGCGGCCCTTGAACTGCTGTTCGACCCGCGCCTGACCGGGATGAGCCACGAAGAACTGGACGCGATGGCCCGGCACCTGGCCCCCGCCCAGGCCGCGCGGCGCGAAGAACTCCGCCACCAGCAGCGCGGCGGGAAACGCCGCCAGGTCCCGGGAGCCCACGGCCGGTCCCTGCTCTCGGCCAGGGACCGCCTCCTGATCACCGTCCTGCATCTGCGGCAGACATGCGCCCAGAAAGTCCTGGCCGAGATCCTCCAGGTCACCCCGCCGGCGATCGGCCAGGCGATCAGGGAGACCCGGCCTGTGCTGGACGAGCACCACTACGCCATTACCCCCACCGCCTTGCACTTCATCCAGGCGCAGGAGGTCCTCGCCTTCGTACGGACCGGCTCCGCCACCCCGCCCCGGCGGCCGGACATCTCCACGGTGCTGTCCGACCCGTCACTGACCGGCATGAGCCGCGCAGACCTGCAGAAACTGACCGACCGGCTACTGGTGAGGTATACAGCCCTGCGGGAACGGCGCCGCTACCAGCGACGCGGCGGGCCACGCCGGCCCGGGACGAACGGCGGCGCCTTCCACCAGAAGATCCCCCACGCGGAACGCGTCCTGATCTCAGTCCTCCACCAGCGCAACGTCTGCACCCGACAGGTACTCGCCGCCCTCTTCGACGTCACCCCGCAGACCATCGGCACCATCTTCCGTGACCTCCGCCCCCTCCTGGAAGAAGACGGCCACCTCCCGACACCGGCCACGCCCTTCCGCACCGCAGCGGACCTCCTCGCCTCCGTCGCACCACCCGAGAACGCCCCGCAGAAAGCCGAATCACCACGTTGATTCTTTACAAGCCCTCGGCGGAGCCCAGCGGTTCCTGGCCGCGTTCAGCGGCATCTCACCCCACTTCCGGCCCTGCCGCCACCTGATGACCGCCTCGAACTACCGCGCCGAGATGACCACCCGCTTCACCGTCCGGGACCAGATCACCGGCGCTGCCGGCGGCCCACCACGGCCTGAGCACAGGCCCGAAACGCAAGTCCACCACGCCCCGACACGCCGTCAGGCAACCCCATACCCAACAACGTGACAGCGCCGGACATCCTTATCGTGATGGACGCCGGCTACGACGTCACCCGTCTCGCCTACGTCCTGGCGGATCTTCCGGTCGAGCTGGTCGGCCGGCTGCGCTCGGACCGGGTCATGCTCCGCGACGCCGAACCGCGCCGCTGCGATGTGTCGGGTTCGTGTCAGTGGAGTGACCGGCAGTCGCCGGCGGCTGCTTTCCGCCGTCTTTGAGCTGGTCACGGTGGGGGTGAGTGACTGTCCGCTGCTGACACGGGGGTGACACGGGCAGCGGGGTTCACTGGCACGACGCGGTATATCCCGTGGTGGTTCACTGGCACGAGGCCGAGATATCGCATCCAGGGCCGAGGTACCGGCGCGGGGCTGATGGTCAGTCGCAGCTCGACGAGCTGGAACTGCTGTCGGACGAGTCGCAGCTCGATGAAGAGGACGAGTCCGAGGCGCCGCCCCATGATGAGGGGCCCGGGTCGGAGGAGAGGGTGCTGTCGTCACGGCGAGCCGCCGGCGTGGTCGACGAGGACGGCGTGCTGCCGGGCTGTGTGCGGCGCCGGCCGCGCCGAGGGAAGAGGCTCATGTCGTCAGTGTTGCTCACGGCCTGCCCCGTCGAACCTCAGTTTGAGGTAGATCAGAGGTTGCGTCTGCGATGTGTCGGGTTCGTGCCAGTGGTCGGCGGTCGTCGTCAGCGGCTGCCGACCGTCTTCCCACTGGCCGCGGTGGGGGCGTGTGACGGTCCGCCTCTGGACACTGGGGTGGCACAGGCACCGGATTTCACTGTCATGAGGCGGTGTCTCCCCGGGTGGTTCGCCGACATGTAGCCGAGAGGTCGCAGGTTTACGCACGGTTCTGCGCCGAGTGGCCGGGGGTGGGATTGCCCCCGGCCACTCGGCGCAGACAGGTGGTGCACGTGGTATCGACGACCGGGGTGTTGCGCCGTCAGGTGCCGGCTCCGTCGTCCGGTCCGGATGACAGGACCGTGTTCAGCCTGCGCCTGAGGTGGTCCCGTTCGGGTTCGGTGCCGGCCAGGTCGAGCGCTTCCCGGTACGCCGTGGCGGCCTCGGGCAGCCGGCCGAGCCGGTACAGCAGGTCCGCCCGGGCGGCCGGGTAGGGGTGGTAGCGGCGCAGTGCCGGCTCGTCGGCCAGCTCGTCGAGCAGGGCCAGGCCCGCCTGCGGTCCGTCGCGCATCGCCACCGCCACCGCCCGGTTCAGGGCGACGACGGGGGACAGGGTGAGCTGGAGCAGCACGTCGTAGAGCGCTGCGATCTGTGGCCAGTCGGTGGTCGCGAGGTCGGTGGCCTCGTCGTGGAGGGCGGCGATGGCGGCCTGCACCCCGTACGGGCCGGGCGGTTTGCCGGTCAACGCGGAGACCGCCAGGCCGCGTCCTTCCTCGATCATCGTGTGGTCCCAGCGGCCGCGGTCCTGCTCGTCGAGCAGCACGAGCCCGCCGTTCGGACCGGTCCGGGCCTCGCGTCGCGCGTGGATCAGCAGCATGAGCCCGAGCAGGCCGGCGACTTCCCGCTCGGCGGGCATCAGGTGGCGCAGGATCCGCGCCAGCCGGATGGCCTCCTGCGCGAGGTCGAGCCGCTGCAACCGCGGGCCCGAGCTGGCCACGTACCCCTCGGTGAAGATCGAATAGATGACCTGCAGGACCCCGGGCAGGCGCTCCGGCAGCTCGTCGGCGCCGGGCACGCGAAACGGGATACGGGCCTGGCGGATCTTCTTCTTCGCCCGGACGATCCGCTGGGCCATCGTCGCGGCAGGGACGAGAAAGGCCCGCGCCACCTCGGGCGTCGTGAGCCCGGCCAGGCAGCGCAGGGTCAGCGCCGTGCGGTCCTCGGCCGCGAGGGCGGGGTGGGCGTAGGTGAAGAACATCTGCAGCCGGTCGTCGGGCAGGCCGCCGTCGGCGTCCGCGAGCGGGGCGGGAGCGGCCCGGTCCGCCTCCACCTGCAGGACGGCGAGGCGGGCGGCGTATGCCTGATCCCGCCGCAAGCGGTCGACGGCCTTGCGCCGCGCCGTGGTCAACAGCCAGGCCCCGGGCCTGGCCGGAACGCCCCCGGCCGGCCAGTGCACCAGAGCCGCCTCCACGGCCTCGGAGGCAACCTCCTCGGCCAGGTCGAGATCGCCGAAGCGGCGGACGAGGGAGGCCAGCAGCCGGCCGTGCTCCTCACGGAACACCGACTCCACGGACGACTGGACCGACGACGGGCGGGGTGACCCGAGGGGCATGCCGGTCCCGGTGACTCCCTCGCCCTCCACCGTCAGGCCCCGAACTCGGCGATCGGACGGACCACGACCGACCCGCTGCCGCGCGCGCCGGGACAGCGGGCGGCCCAGTCGAGTGCGACGTCCAGGTCCGGCACGTCGATGACGTAGAAGCCGCCGAGGACCTCGCGGGTCTCGGCGAACGGCCCGTCGGTGACGCTCCGCCTGCCGTCCCGGCCGACCCGTACCGTGGTGGAAGTAACCAGGTCGGTCAGCGACTCCCCGGAAACCCAGATCCCCGCGTCCTTCACTTCCTTGTCGTAGACCATCCAGTCCTCGACGCTGCACTCGACGGCCGCGCCCTTCTCGTCGATCGCGCCAGCGTTGATCAGCAGCATGTACTTCACGGTCCGACTCCTGTCAGGTCCTGTTGTTCCCTCGCACGGCAGGTCGCCACACACCATGACGACGAACGGGACGCGGCCAGATCGACACCTCCCCGAAGATTTGTCGATCGGGCGTATCCAGGCGCCCGCTGGACACACCGCGCTTCAGTGCGATGTGGCCGGCGGCGCTCGTGCCCGCCGGGGTGCTGGCCTCGGTACGATGTGCCGGGTTCGTGTCAGTGGAGTGGCCGGCAGTCGCCGTCGGCTGCTTTCCGCCGTCTTCCCGCTGGCCGCGGTGGGGGCGGGTGACGGTCCGCTGCTGACATGAGGTGACACGGGCACTGGGGCTCACTGTCATGACGCGGTATATCTCATGGTGGTTCACTGATACGAAGCCGAAATATCGCACCTACGGGCTGAATGATGATCTGCGTCGGTCTGTCGGTGTGGATTCGGTGTTGATGTGGCAGTGATCCGGGGTGGTGTCGGCCCTGATCGGGATAGTGACGGCCGGTGTCGCGCCGCTGACACCGGTTGCCGGCAGAGCACTGACGTTTTTGATGGAACGCCAGGCCATGGTGGTGCCGATCGGTATCACGGCTCGGCATGTGTGCTGGTTGTATGTGTGCTGGCCGGCGGGCCAGGCGGAGGCGAATGGCTTCGGCGCAGGCGGCGAGTTCGGTGCCGTTCCGGGTCGTGAGGAGAGGGGAAGAGGCCGGCGGCGCTGCCCGGACCGGAGCAGGGGCGCCGGGACCCGGCGGAAACGGGCCGGTACCGCCCGAAGAAGCCCCGTACAGGGGTCTCCCAGGAAGTAGTCGGCGTGCCCCGGCCCCCTTGACCACGCCTGTGAAGTGCAGTTTTCCCGCCTGGACCGGAGCGGTGAGGCGCCCTGCAAAACACCCTGCGGGGCGCCCTGGAGAGCGCCGCGCCGGGCGCCTTGTGCGGCGCCTTGTCAGACGCCCTCACCGCCGGCCCCGCGCTGCGCGCTCCTGGCACCCGTGCACCTCACCGACCAGACCGCAGTCCGGGCAGACAGGCCCTGGCTCCTTGCCAATGATGGCGTCGTCCTGGAGGCACTGCTGGTAGTCGACGGCGTGCTGGAGCGCCGCTCATTCCTCGGCGGTCCGCGGTATCGCGTTGTCGCCTACGGCTCTACTCGCTCGGCGCCTGGCCGGCCTTGTTCCTGACGATGGCCTTGATCGTGCTGATCTCGAGGCTGAGCTCCTCGGCGATCGTCTCGTGGGCGACACCGTGAGCGGCCGCGGCCTTGATCTCCTGATTTCGGCGTTGGTAGTGCTCGCTGGCGTGGATGTTCTCGTGGAGGCGGCGGGCTTCGCGGAGGTGCTCGAGGCCGAGGTCGCGCGGCTCCTGGGTGGCGGCGGTGTTCGTGACGTTGAGTTGCTCGAGTCGTTCCGGTCGCTTGGTCTCGGCAGGCGGAGAAGCCGCGCCCACCAGCGGGGCAGTCGGCCCCGCAGTGTGGTGAGCCATCCGGGCATGGGCATGGTGCTGTCAGCCATCGAATCCCCCAGGTTGCGATCACTGTCCCCGGACCGACGGTGACGGGTGAACACCGGGGGCACAAGGGCGCGAACCGGACGAACAGTACGAGGTGCGATCTCTTGGTTTGGTGTCAGGGGATGGCGTGTCGGTGGTGGGTTCCCGTGGTGTTGTCCGGACGCGCTGGTCAGCGAACTGGGAATCGGCCTTGCCGCGGGTGTTGCCCCTGTCATGGGAGGAGAGGTCAGGGGTGTCGGTACTGTCGCCGGGCGGTATACGCGCGGGTGGCGTCCCGACACGAAGGTGAGAGATCGCAGCCGGCGGATAGCTGAAACGGATGATGGCTCCTCCGTCAGGTCTATCCGTCCGGTCACTGCGAGGTTTGTCACGGGTTTTCCTCCGGTTCCGCGGGGCGGTGTTCGCCTCTCCCACTTTCACCCGGTCGCGCCCCGGCGGGACCGGGGCGGCAGGACGGGCTCCAACCGGGTCCGCACCTCGCCGAGCCGGTCCCGGCCCCGGAGCCGGGGCCGGGACGTCCGCCGCGCGGGGAGCTGGTCCAAGGACTGGAACGCGGCCTGCCAGTCCCTGGTGAAGTGGACGGCGCCGTGCAGCACCGGTGCCTGCGCTCCCGCGGACGCCGGAGCGTGGGGCAGGGGTGGGAGGGCGGGCGGGCGGAAGCCGGGGCCATGCGCGCGCCGGAGGTCGTCGGCGCGCGCGGCGAGGGCGTCGGCCGCCGCCTGCCGGAAGTGTGCGTAGGCCTCGGGCGCCGCGGCTCCGGCGGGCACGAGGATGAGCAGTCAGGACGGGGGGACCAGGCGCACTGCCTCGGTCAGTTGCCAGAGCGTGTCCGGGCTGCTGCCGCAGGCGGGGATCAGCACCAGGTGAGCGCGCGGGAGGGCTTCGGTCAGGACCGCCTTCGCGTCGTTCCGCGGCAGCGGGAGGCGGAGGACGCCGAACAGTTGGGCCATGTCGTCCGGATCGCTCGCGGTGACGAGGGGCCCGTCCTGGTAGAAGATCACGTCCAGGTCCCGTTCCAGGGGAACGCCTTGGGGGGACCGGGGGGCCGCGTCGCCGGGGCGCGGGCGCAGGTAAAGGACGCAGGGTTCGCGGTCCAGGTCCTCTGGGGCGAGCGGGGGTCCGAGGATTTCCTGCGTCCTCCTGTTGATCCACAGGGCCGGGCCGGCCACGCCGAGGATACCGGCGAGGACGACCCACACCAGGTGTTCGTCCTGCCCACTGAGGGGCCCCGAAGATCCCGGACAGGGACCCAATAGGGTTGTCCTGTAAGGAATCGAGGGAAGAAGCAAGTGGCACGTCCAAGTCCGTACTCGCCGGAGTTCCGCGAAGAAGCGGTCCAGCTGGCATTGAAATCCAGCAAGCCGATCGCTCATGTCGCCCGGGAACTCGACATGAATCCCGAGACGCTGCGCACGTGGGTGCGCCAGTACGAGCGCGAGCACGGACGGCAGGGCGGGCCGCTGCCGGTGGACGAACGGGCACGCCTGAAGGAGCTCGAGCGCCGCGTCCGTGAACTGGAGATGGAGAACTCCTTTCTGAAAAAAGCCGCAGCGTACTTCGCGAGGGATCCCCGGTAGCGAGCAAGTACGAGTTCATCGAATCGATGCGGCCCGACGACGCGGAGTGCGCCTACTCCGTCGAGTTCATGTGCAGAAAACTCGGCGTTTCCCGATCCGGCTATTACGACTGGAGAAGCCGTCCTGATTCCGCGACCGCGCAGCGGCGCGAGGAACTGCGGCTTCTCGTCAAGAAAGCGTTTGGCATGTCCGACGGCACCTACGGATACCGACGCGTGCATGCCCAGTTGCTCCGCTGGGGCCACGCCGCCGGTCCGGAGTTGGTCCGCCCACTGATGCGCGAGCTGAGCCTGGTGCCCTGCCAGCCCCGCCCGAAGCGGTGGTCGCTGACCCAGGCGGCGCCGGGCCCGGTGCCGGACCTCGTCGGGCGCGACTTCACCGCCGAAGTGCCCGGGAAAAACTCGTCGGCGATATCACTTACATCCCCACTGGCGAGGGATGGCTGTATCTGGCGACCGTCATCGACTGCTGTACCAAGGAGGTCATCGGCTACGCGATGGACGACCACTACCAGACGCCGCTGATTTCCCGGGCCATCCGCAACGCGGCCCGGAATCGCAGGCTCGCGCAGGACGCGATATTCCACTCCGACCGCGGCAGTAACTACATGTCGGCGGAGTACGCGGGTGTCCTCAGAGAACTCGGGTTGCGCCGGTCGGCCTGCCGCACTGGAATCTGCTTCGACTGTCAGTCTTTTCGCACCGGATCCCGCAAGGATCGGGTAGCCCCGGCTGAGGCGGTCTGACTCGTGCTTATGACTGACCCCGTGAGTGTCCTGGCGTTGATCTGTCGACCGCCCGGCCGGGCACGCAGCAAGCGCTGCCGCCGGACGGACGTGACCTGATAGGAGCCTGGAGCCGACTCGCCAAAGCGTCCCCGTGACAGTCCTGTCCGTCCGACCGGCGACAGCGTGAACCCCACGCTACCGACCGGAAGGAACTCCGTGCAGACCAGCGAGCAGCCCAGGTCCGGGCACGTCGTGATCGGCGTCGACACGCATAAGCACGTGCACGTCGCAGCGGTGATGGACACGATCGGCGGAATCCTGGCTACCCTCACGATTCCCACCGACACCGGCGGCTTCCAGCAACTGGCGGACTGGGCAGGCTCGTTCGGTAACGTTCTGGCCTTCGGGATCGAGGGCACCGGCTCCTACGGCGCCACATTGACCTCATTCCTGCGCAGGGCCGGTCACAAGGTGGTCGAGGCCGGGCGCCCGGACCGGCGGCTGCGGCGCATGAACGGAAAGTCCGACACCCTGGACGCCGAGAACGCCGCCCGCGCCGTGCTGGCCGGGTTCGCGACGGCCACGCCGAAGACCGCCGACGGCGAGGCCGAGATGATTCGCCAGCTCAAGATCGCCCATGACCAGGCCGTGGAACAGCGTGCGGCGGCGATGGTCACCATCAAGGCGATGCTCGTCCACGCCTCGGACGCCCTGCGCCGGGAGACTGCCGGCAAGACACAGATCAGCCTGGCGCGGCAGCTGGCAGCTCTGCGTCCTCGCCGTCTGGAAGGACCCGAGGACGCCCTTCGGCACACCCTGCGGACGCTCGCCAAGCGGTGGCAGTACCTGGACGCCGAGGCCAGGGAACTGACGAAGATGATCGGCGACCTGGTCCAGCGGGTCGCCCCGCAACTGCTCGAGCCCTTCGGTATCGGCGTGGACACGGCCGCGGAGATCCTCGTCGTGACCGGCGACAACCCCGAACGCATCAAGTCCGAGGCCGCCCTCGCCAAGCTCGCGGGCATCGCTCCCGTGCCCACCGGCTCCGGCATGACCGGCGGCAGACACCGCATCAACCACGGTGGACACCGCCAGCTGAACGCCGCGATCTACAGAACCGTCATCGTCCGCATGCGGTTCCACCAGCCCACGATCGACTACGTCGCACGCCGCACCGCCGAGGGCAAGACGAAACGCGAGATCATCCGCTGCCTCAAGCGCTACGTCATCCGCGAGGTCTACCACCTGCTTCGACCGGCCCCACGGACGGCCTCCGCGGCGAGTTGACAACTATAGGAGCGTCAACGCCATGGCCGAATCCTTCTTCGGCGCCCTGAAGAACGAACGCGTGTCCCGCGTGAGTTATCCCACCCGCGAGGCGGCCCGGCGAGACATCACCCGGTACATAGAGTTCTGGTACAATCTCAAACGCCTTCATTCGGCAGTGGGTTACCGCCCTCCGTGCGAAGTGCATGCCGAATTCGAGGGTCTGCGACTCGTGGCGTGAATTAGGCAGTCAAATTCCCTGTCCGAAAAACGCGAGGCCCCTCACCACCGCGGTGGAGGAGGGAGCCAAGGACGGCGCAGACCGCTACGGCGGAGGCCGCACTGCCGGACCATCTCGCGGTGGCCTCCTCGACGGCCCGGCTGGTGTCCGTCGGCCTGCCGACGTGCGGCATCGCCGGTTGCGACAGGAGCGGGCCGCGCAGTGGGCGGAGGAGTCTGCCGAGGGATCTTTCCGTGGCGCGGGTTCCGGCGGGTGGCCCAACGCGGGGCGCAGCCGTACGCGCATGCGCTCGCGCGCCGCGCGGCGTGCCGCCGCCGTACGCGGTCGTGGGGTGGAGGTCCAGCAGGCGCGGGCTCCAGTCCGGGCCGAAGCGGACGACGCCGCGCGGAGCCGGCCCCGTCCCGCATCCCGGTCCCGCCGGGCGAACTCCTTCTGCGCCGCCAGCCGGAAACGGTTGTACTCCCTCGCGCCGTCCTCGCCGGAGGAGAGAACGAGCAGCAAGCGGGACGGCGGCAGCAGCCGTAGGGCCTCCGTCAGCTGCCAGAGCGTCTCGGGACCGGTGCTCGTGGTGGGGATCAGGACGAGCCGGGCGTGCGGGAGCGCCTCGGAGACGCCGTGCTTCCAGCCCTCCGTCGGCAGCGGGAGGATGGCGCTGCCGGTCAGCGCCGCCGTCTCGTCCCAGCGGCCGGCGAAGACGAAAGCCCCGTACGGCTTGAGGAGCGCCTTCAGTTCCCGCTCCTCTGCCGAGGACGTGTCGGCGGGCGGGCGCCCCCGGTCGGGGAAGGGGCGCAGGTACAGGATCGGGGCCTCCCTGGCGAGGTCGGCGGGGGAAGCGCGGGCCCGTGCGTAGCCGGAGGGGCTTGGTGAGGTGGTACAGCACAGAGGAGGCGAGCAGAGCGGCTCCGACGATGCCCGCAGCCTCGCCGATGTTGAGGAGGCCGGAGCCGACACCGTAGACGACGAGGGCTGCAACTAGGCCGACGTTGTGGGTGTGCCACCGCCTGGCCTCGCCCGTTCGCGGGTCGGCCCGGGACGCCGTCCCTTCCCCGGGCCTTCCTTCTGCTGGGCCCGGCTGGGCGGGAGCAGTGGGGTGAGCTCGTCCGGCCGGCCGCCGCAGGGCGCCCCGCCTTCCGGGAACACCACCTCTGGGTATAAGTTCCCGAGCCGTCCGACGTGCACTGCCGTCCGGGCGAGCCCCAGCAGGACCAGCCCCATGCAGAGTGAGAACGCGAGCGTCTCGGCGGGGAGCCAGCCGTAGTACTGCTGTTTCCAGTAGTAGAAGAGCACCGCGAGCACCGCGTATCCGACGAATGCTCTGGCCGTAGGTCCGTGGTCCACCGTGCCGGCGCGTACGGCCACTCCCGGCAGCTGGCGTTCCAAGCGTTCCAGCAGCGGATCGATCTGCCGCCGCACCGTCGCGCGCAGGCGGGCCCGGTGGGTCGCGCCCCGCTCCGCGGCGGGGTCGAAGCACACGAGCTCCGGCGTCCAGTCGTCGCCGAAGCGGACGACTCCCTGGAGCGGTGTGCGCCGCGCCGGCTTTTGCGGCAGCCGCGGCCCGGAGTACGGGGGAGGGCGGGTGACGGGGGGAGTATCCCGCCCTCGCGGCACAGTTCGGCGGCCCGGCGGGCGAAGTAGTCATCGGCCGCCCGGCGGAACCGCTCGTAGGCATCGCCGTCGGTCACCAGCAGCAGCCGACAGGGCGGCAGGAGCCGTACGGCTTCGGTGTACTCCCACAAGGTGCCCTCCGCCCGCTTCGGGTCTCCCGCGATGCCGGCGACGATGAGTACCTGCCGGGCGCGCCGCATGGCGTCGCCGACCCCCGGCTTCCAGTTCGTGCTCGGCAGGTAGAAACGCGTGGCCCCCGGCAGCGGGAACGGCTCGCCGGGGCGCCCGACGGCGACCACCCTCCCGAAGCGCCGCAAGAGGTGGACGATCCGCTCCTCACCCGTCAGGAAGTCGTCCACGCCGCCACCATGGAAGATCCGGAACCAGGAGAACCACGCTCCCTTGTCGAACAGCGGCCGCACGCGGAACAGCGCGCCGTCCTCGTCGAAGGGCCACAGGTAGAGGACGTATGTGAGGTCCCTCAGTTCCTCCCAGTCCTCCAGAACGGGCAGGAGGCCCACAGCCATGTTCCGCCGCAGCAGCACCAAGGCGCCCGGCCCGCTCACCAGGATGGCGATTCCCAGCACCCACAGGACCACCGCCTGCCAGTCCACCGAGCCCAGTTGGACGTTTCTGGCGATGTTCGTCGGAAGCATGACAAAGATCACTGCCGTGCAGAGCACCCCCCAGAAGAGCCCTGTCGCGGAGATCAGGCCCCGCCGCCTGCGGAGCGCATCCCTCCGTGGATGGCGCGACATCAGCCCTGGGTATTCAGCGGAATTGGGTGATCTGACGCCCCGATAGCAGAGAGGTGCCGTTGACCTGCGAGGATGCGAGTGTCTACGTCGTATCCGCTGCAGAGAGCAAGGCACCTTTCTGGTGGTCGAGAGTACAGGGTGGGACCGTCGGCTGTCCGTGGTGGCTGACGGGAAGAAGCTGGTCGGGCATGCCGGGGCGGTGCTACTGCGCCGGTGCGCGGACCGCACGGGGCTGACGGGTGCGCTGGCTGGGGTGCTGCCATCCAGCACAGCAGCCGGCTGGCGGGAACGCGCCGGAGTACTGGTGAACCTCGCGATCGCGATCGTGCTGGGGCGGCGAACTTCTCGGAGGCTGAGCAACTCCATTTGCATCACCGACCGTTGTTCGGGCTCGCGGCTTCGGACTCCACCGCTCGCCGGACGCTGGCCGGGCTCGA
Source organism: Streptomyces sp. GD-15H (assembly GCF_045291515.1). Taxonomy (NCBI): domain Bacteria; kingdom Bacillati; phylum Actinomycetota; class Actinomycetes; order Kitasatosporales; family Streptomycetaceae; genus Streptomyces; species Streptomyces sp. GD-15H. The sequence continues at coordinate 8,101,687 of NZ_CP149447.1, read as the reverse complement.
CGAGGCCACCCTGGCGAAGATCGCAAAGGTGCGGGCGAGGGTGCGCCGGCAGGTGTGGAGTCTGCTGCGTCTGCGGCCGGGCGGCTTCCCGTGGCTGGTCGTGGCGGGCAAGCGGCTGACGGGCTGGATCGTCATCGACCTCGACGCCACCATCATCACCTCGGCGTCGAAGAAGGCCGGGGCCGCGGTCGACTCTGCTGCGCAATTCGCTGCGGGGGTGAGGTCGGGTCCGCGATGATCGTTCCTGGGGTCGCTTCTCTGTCGTGCGGCCGTGGAGGCGGTACGGATGTCGATGCGGCCGGCGGGGCTGCCGGAGATCCCGGAGCAGACCGTGATGGTGGCCCGGGCGGCGTTCCCGAAGGGGAGTCTGGCGATACGGGTGCGGGACCGTCTGGCGGAGGTCTTCGCTGATGAGCCGTTTTCCGCCGCGTTCGGGGTGCGTGGGGCTCCGGGCCTGTCGCCGGGGGTGTTGTCGCTGGTGACGGTGTTGCAGTTCGCCGAGGACCTCACCGATCGGCAGGCCGCGGCGATGGCGGTACGGGCGATCGACTGGAAGTACGCCCTCGGTGCGGAGCTCACCGACACCGGCTTCGACGCCAGTGTCCTGTCCAGGTTCCGTACCCGGCTCGCGGACAGCGGCATGGAGCGGGTGGTCTTCGACCGGCTCTTGGCGCACTGCAAGGAGGCCGGTCTGGTGGCGGCCGGCGGCAAGCAGCGTACCGATTCCACCCATGTGATCAGTGCGGTGCGGGACTTGAACCGTCTGGAGCTGGCCGGGGAGAGCGTGCGGGCGGCGCTGGAGGCCCTGGCGGTCGCGGCCCCGCTCTGGCTGGCCGGGCAGATCGACATCACCGAGTTCGCCGAGCGGTACGGGCCGCGGGCCGACGGCTGGCGCATGCCGCCCTCGCAGACCAGACGCGACCGTCTCGCCCAGGTCTTCGGGCAGGATGCCCTCGCCTTGTGCCGGGCGGCCTGGGCCGAGGACGCGCCGGGGTGGATCCGCGAGATCGAGGCGGTGGACCTGCTGCGGCAGGTCCTCGTGCAGACCTACCTCATCCGCAGCGACGCGCGGGGACGGCAGGTGATCAGGAAGCGGGACGCCGACGACGGTGTCCCGCCCGGTCAACTCCGCCTGTCCTCCCCCTATGACCGTGACGCACGGTGGGCGGCCAAGGGTGAGGACCTGTTCTGGATGGGCTACAAGATCCACCTGACCGAGACGTGCGGCACACTCCCCGACGCCGCCGCCGGGTCTGGGGCAGGTTCTGGGACAGGGGTGGTGCCGAACCTCATCACCGACGTGCATACCACCGACGCGACCGTGCCCGATGTGAAGGCGACCGCACCGATCCAACGCAAGCTCACCGAGCGCGGCGTGAAACCCGCCGAGCACTACCTCGACTCCGGCTACCCCTCAGCAGACCTGATCACCAAGGCCATGCAGGACGGCATCCGCATGGTCACCCCGGTCCTCCTGGACCACTCCGCGCAGGCCAAGGCCGCCGAAGGCTTCGACAAGAACGCCTTCACCATCAACTGGAAGACCCGTCAGGTCCGCTGCCCCGCCGGTCGCACCAGCTCCCACTGGAACCCGGTCAAGCAGCACGGCAAGGACGCCATCGTGATCACCTTCAGTGTCCTGACCTGCCGCGACTGCCTCTTCCAGAAGCAGTGCACCACCTCGAAACCCGGGCGCCGCATGCTCACCCTGCGTCCCGAGGAACTCCACGAGAACCTCGCCCGGGCCCGCGCCGAGCAGAAGACCGACACCTGGAAGAACAAGTACGCCCTGCGCGCCGGCGTCGAGGGCACCATCAACCAGGCCCTCGATGTCACCGGCATCCGCCGGGCTCGCTACCGCGGCCTGCCGAAAGTCCGCCTTCAACACGCCTTCTCCGCCACGGCACTCAACCTCGTCAGACTCGACACCCACTGGACCACCGGGCCCCTGCCCCTCGACCGCCCTCGCAGCAGCAGGCTCGAACGACTCAGCTACCGACTTTCCGCATGAACGAATTGCGCAGCAGAGTCGCGGTCACGTTCAAAGACGTTCGGGTTTCATCCGCTGGCCGCGTGGTGCGCGAACACCACCGAATCGTTGGCGATGCTCCTGCGGCCCGGCAACTCCGGAGCGAACACGGTGGTCGACCACCTCCGCGTGCTCACCGACGCCCTCGCGCAGATCCCCGGCTCCTCAGCAGCGAAAATCCTGGTGCGGGTGGACGGGGCCGGCGCCACCCACGGGCTGCTGGAGCACCTCGAAGCCTTGAACACCACGCGGCGCACGGTCCGCTACACAGTCGGCTGGAAGATCACCGATGACGACGAGCGGGCCATCGCGCAGCTGCCCGAAAGCGCCTGGGAGATCTCCGTGTGCCAGGACGGCAGCCTCCAGGAGGGCTACTTCGTCGCGGAGCTGACCGGGCTGAACACCCGCGAGGGCTGGCCGGAGGGAATGCGGCTGATCGTGCGCCGGGTGCGTCCGACCCGGCGGCACCTGAAGAAACTGACCTTGTTCGAGAAGAAGACCGGCTGGCGCTACTGCATCACCGCGACCAACATCCGCCACATGTGGGGTGTCGCCGGCTCGGGCCACGCCCAGTTCCTGGACGTGCTGCACCGCTCCCATGCATCCGTGGAAGACCGGGTCCGTACCAACAAGGCGATGGGCCTGGGCAACCTGCCCTCGCAATCGTGGGAGGTCAACCGCGGCTGGATACTCGCCGCGAACCTCGCCGCCGATCTCGACGCCTGGGTGAGGCTGCTGGCCCTGCACGACATCGATGACCTTGCCGACGCCGAGCCGGACACCATGCTCTTCCGCCTCTACCACCTGCCCGCCCGCCTCGCCGACCACGCCCGCCGCCGCTACCTGCGCATCGAGCGGACCTGGCCCTGGGCCAATGCCCCGCAGTTAAGCGGAACCAGCGCTGGTCAACTCGTTGGTCGAGCGGTCCCTCGACAGGAAGGCCTCGGGTCCAGGACGGTCAACCTTCCGGGAAGGACTGTCGATCACCGACCGGATCACGTCAACGGCGAGTCAGGGACTCCCCTTGTCCTGACAGACGAACGGGACCCCTGGTAGAAGCAGAGAAAACGACCAAGAATTCCTGCTTCGGGGGCCCCGTTTGCCCGATCAGTGTGTCACCACCACGACGACTCGCGCCATCATGACCGCGTCGGGCATCTACGCCCCCGGGCACCTGGGAGAGCTGACGCAGTACATGCCGTTCGAGCTGGTCGAGGACGTGCTGACCCAGACTCGCAGAGTTCAGCGGCGGCTGCGCCTGCTGCCCTCTCGAGTGGGGGTGTACTTCGTCTTGGCTTTGACGCTCTTCCCCACCCTGGGCTACGCACGGGTATGGGACAAGCTCGTCGCGGGCCTTCCGCTTCACCTGTGCATCCGCCCGTCGGAACGCGCGCTGGGCGAGGTGCGCCGCCGCCTGGGGCCGCTCCCGTTCAGGATGCTGTTCGAGGTGATCTCCGGATCGCTGGCGCCGCCGGAAACGCCCGGAGTGTGTTACCGGCGCTGGCGCACGGTGGCCTTCGACGGCTGCAGTTCGATCAAAGTCCCCGACCGTCCGCGTCTGCGGACGGTGTTGGGCAAGTCACGCAATCAGCAGGGTGACGCCGGCTACCCCGCGCTACGGCTGACCGCGCTGTGCGAGACCGGGACCCGTGGCCTGCTCGCAGCGGTCTTCGGTTCCTGCTCGGTGGGTGAACTGGCATCTGCTACCGCCCTGTTGGGTCATCTCAACCCCAAGATGCTGTTGCTGGCCGACCGAGGCTTCGATGCCGATACCTTCCTGAGCTCGGTGAGCGATACCGGCGCCCAGTACCTCGTTCGCCTCCGATCGGGTCGCCGCCCCCTGATCGAGACCGTTCTGTCCGACGGCTCCTACCTGACACACCTGGGCGGACGCCCGGTGCGCATCATCGTCGCCACGGTTACCGCGACCTGCGCCGACGGCAAGAAGGTGAGCGACTCCTATCGACTGGCCACCACCTTGCTCGATCCCGTCAACGACCCCGCCGGCGTACTGGTCCGCCTCTATCACGAGCGATGGGAGATCGAGTCCGCCTTCTACGCCCTACGCCACACGCTGCAAGACGGCCGGGTCCTGCGTTCGTGTGATCCGGCCGGACTTGAGCAGGAGCTGTGGTCCAGCCTCATCGTCTATCAGCTCCTGCGCCGGGCGATGACGGACGCCGCACTGGGGCGCCCCGGCACAGACCCCGACCGCATGAGCTTCACCGTCGGCCTGGAAAGCGCCCGCAATCAGGTGACCACTGCCTCCGGCATCGACGGCTGCGAGATCGGTCCCACCGCCCCCGGCACCATCGGCGGTGCCGGGCTCACCGCTCAGATGCCCCCGCGGCGCCCCCGCCTCAGCATCCGCAAGGTCAAGTGCTCAACGTCCCGTTACGCGGGCAAAGCCGACGGCGACAGGGCGATGACCAGTACAGACGTCGTCCGTCTGGCCATCGATATCTACGACGGCCACGTCGCCTTCCCGAGCGCACCCACCCACACCCCCGTCCAAGACGAACGGCTCACGGCCTCCCGCTCCCAGCGCAAGGAACAGGTCATCCAGCTCCTGCAGAGCATGCCCGCCCGCTCCTGGACAGCCCGCGAGATCGCTCATTCCCTCGGCCTCCCCAAGCACAGCGTCATCGCAGGTCAGCTCTGCCAGTGGGCGCTGTCCGGAGTGCTGGAACGCACCGCTCCCGGCGCCTACATCCTGACCCCGGCGTGGGCCGATCCAGCCCACCCAAGACGCGCCGGACACACCGCGAGAGAACGCACGATCGCCCTCCTTCAGGCACATCCTGGACGCTCATGGAAGGTCCACGAAATCCTGCACGCCTTGGACCTTCCGCCCTCCCGACACCGCAGTCTGGTCAGTGAACTCTGTCGCTGGGTCCGCCAAGGCGTCATCGAACGCAGCGGGCCCGGCAACTACACCCACACTCAATATGCCCAAAAATCGCCCGAGTTGACCAGCGCTGGTTCCGCTTAACTGCGGGGCATTGGGCCCTGGGCGAAGGCGTTCACCACCTGCTGGCACCGGCTGACCGCCCTGCCCGCCGTCACCTGACGACCAGACCAGCAGCCCGACGAGACAAGGAAAGGAACGACCTGCACAACCTCCGGGTGCCGTGGAACCCCGGCGCAGCCGCAGCGACACGCGAAGGCCCCGCCCGCGATCAAGCGGAACAACCAGGGCGAACCGGCAGCCCGGTCATGCACTCACGACCGCTGAAGAATCGAGGTTGAGACGGCCTTGGGCCAGACAGAAGTTGGGGTGGGTCGTTGTGAGCGTATCTGGCTGCGTGGTGTGACGGGCTGTACTGGTTCTGGTTGGGGCGGGATGCAGTCGTTGTGTGGTTGCGGGATGGCGGTGCCCGCTTCCAGATCCGACGTTCTGGGAGGGCGGGCGTCCGATGCGCCTGGAGGCGGGGTCGCGTTGCCGCCGCTGTACGCCCCCTTCCCCGGCCTGGAGCCGGCGGTGCCCGCATCGGAGCTGCGCAGCCAGCCGGTGGTCACGCAGAACGACCTGTTCGAGTTGCCGGTCCGCCTGAACGGTTGACTTGCGCTGGAGTGCGTCTCGGCGTCGCTCGAATCCTGACCCTCTGATGGCGGATCAAAAGTGACCCACTTGGTGATCTTCGCCTGAGCCTGATCTTGATCTGAGGTCAGGAGGGAGAGGGTGATCTGCGTGGAGGACTGGGCAGAGATCCGCAGGCTGCACCGGGCCGAGCAGATGCCGATCAGGGCGATCGCGAGGCATCTGGGCATCTCGAAGAACACGGTCAAGCGGGCACTGGCCACCGACCGGCCACCGAAGTACGAGCGTCCGACGAAGGGATCGGTGGTCGACGCGGTCGAGGTGCAGATCCGTGAGCTTTTGCGGGAGACCCCCACGATGCCGGCCACGGTGATCGCTGAGCGGATCGGGTGGGAGCGCGGAATGACGGTCCTCAAGGAGCGGGTGCGTGAACTGCGACCCGCCTACGTTCCCGTCGATCCGGTCTCCCGCACGACTTATCAGCCGGGCGAGCCGGCCCAGTGCGATCTGTGGTTTCCCGAGGCGGACATCCCGCTCGGCTATGGGCAGACGGGGCGCCCGCCGGTGCTGGTGATGGTGTCCGGCTACTCGCGGGTGATCGCCGCACGGATGCTGCCCTCCCGCACAACCGGCGATCTGATCGACGGGCACTGGCGGCTGCTGTCCGCCTGGGGCGCGGTGCCCAAGACGCTGGTCTGGGACAACGAGGCCGGGGTCGGCCGCGGCAGGCCGGCGGCCGAGTTCGCCGCGTTCGCGGGCCTGCTCGCCACGAAGATCCACCTCTGCCGGCCTCGTGATCCGGAAGCGAAGGGCCTGGTCGAGAGGGCCAATGGCTACCTGGAGACGAGTTTCCTGCCCGGTCGCACATTCGGCGGTCCCGGCGACTTCAACACTCAGCTGACGGCCTGGCGGGCGGTCGCCAACCGACGGGTCCACCGCACCCTGCAGACCCGCCCGGTCGAGCGGTGGGAGGCCGACCGGGCCGGGATGCTCACCCTGCCGCCCGTCGACCCGCCCGCCTGGTGGCGGATGCAGACGCGGATCGGCCGCGACTGTCGGCGTACAAGCGAACGTGCACCACCTCGTACGGATGAAAGTGCACCGTTTTCGGTGCGGTGATGGGGTGAAGGCCGCGAGTCTGCTGCTGTCGGTTCGACGGGACAGGGAGGCGGCTGACGGTGGTCTTGGATCCCCATCGCTGGCTGGAGTTGAGGCGGTTCCGGTCGCTGTACGAGTCCGGCGCGATGAGCCTGCGGGAGATCGCGAAGGAGACCGGGCTGAACCGCCGAACGGTCGGCAAGTACCTCAAGGACCCCGCTTCGGCAGCGCCGCCGAAGAGAGAAGCAGCAGGTCAGCGCCCTCGGCGGGTGGTGGACGAGGTCGCTCCGCTGATCGACGCGATGCTCAGGTCCGAGATCCTGCTCAAGGGAAGGGTGATCCACGAGCGCCTGGTCCAGGAGTACGGGGTCACCATCAACTACCAGCGGATCAAGCTCTACCTTCAGGAGGCCCGGCCCCGGATCGCGGAGGAACTGGGCATCAGCCCGGGCGAGCTGGCGGGTCTGCACCGGCGGTTCGAGGTCGTCCCGGGTGCTCAGGCCCAGGTGGACTGGGGCGATGAGGGCAAGATCCTCGCCCATGTCGGCATCTTGAAGGTCTACTCCTTCCACATGACCTTGTCGTACTCGCGCGACCCGTTCTGCTGCTTCACCACCGGCCAGGACCTGGCGACGTTCTTCGACTGCCACCGCCAGGCGTTCGCGCACTTCGGCGGGGTGCCGATGAGCATCGTCTACGACCGGACCAAGACGGTCGTGCGCCGGCACGTCGCCCCCGGGGAGGCGGTCCCGCTGCATCCGGAGGCGGTCGCCTTCGCCGGGCACTACGACTTCGACATCGACGTGCTGGCCGCCTACCGGCCTCAGGGCAAGGGCCGGGTCGAGCGGCAGGTCGGCATCGTCCGCGACCACGTCCTGGCCGGGCGGGCGTTTGCCTCGATCGAGGAGATGAACGCCGCCTTCGCGGCCTGGGTGCCGCTGCGGCGGGCGAAGGTCCACGGCACCCACGGTGAGGTCATCGGACACCGGGCCGTGCGCGATCACATGGCTCTGCGCCCGCTGCCGCAGACTCCCTATGTGGTCACCCAGCGGCATCTGCGGCACGTCGGCAAGGACTGCCTGGTCGCCTTCGACGCGAACCTCTACTCGGTACCCGCCCGCAGGGTCCGCCCCCGTCAACTGGTCGAAGTCCGGGCCACGAAGTCCCAGATCACGCTGCACTCCACTGTTCATGACGCCAGCGGTCAGACGCTGCTGGCCGTCCATCCGCGGGCAGTCGGCCGAGGCGCCCGCATCGTGGATGAGACGCACTGGGACGGTCTGCCGACCGGCGCCGGCCGACGCGTCACCACCGGCGACACTCTGCCGCCACCCCGCCGCGGCCAGGCCGGGCCGGAGACCGGACCGCTGCAGGCTCTGCTGAACCGGGCCGCAGCCGCCCACATCGAGGTCGGCCGCCGTCCGCTGTCGGTCTATGACGAGCTGACCGGCACCCGACCCTTCACCTCACCCGCCCCGACCGAGGAAGCCCGTTGAGCGAGCTGACCAGCACCCGCATCCGCACCACCGCAGTCAAGCTCGGCCTGCCGCACCTGGCCGAGGCCCTGAACCAGTACATCCAGCGGGCCGACGAGGCCAAGATGGGCTACCTCGACCTGCTCGACCTGGTGCTGTCCGAGGAACTCGCCGTCCGCGACGACCGCCGCTTTCGCAACGGCCTGCGGCTGTCGAAGCTGCCGCACCACAAGACGCTGGAGGACTACGACTTCTCCTTCCAGCCCGACCTCGACCCGCGCAAGGTCAAGGACCTGGCCACCCTCTCCTTCGTCGAGGACAAGGCCAACGTCGCCCTGCTCGGGCCGCCGGGGGTCGGCAAGACGCACATCGCCGTCGCCCTCGCGGTCGCGGCCTGCCGGGCCGGCTACTCGATCTACTTCACCAGCCTCGACGACATGGTCCGCCACCTCAAGGCCGCCGAGGACCAGGGCCGGCTGATGAGCAAGCTCACCAGCTACCTCCGCCCCAGCGTCCTCGTGGTCGACGAGGTGGGCTACCAGCCCCTGGAGCGGGCCGAGGCGAACCTGGTCTTTCAGGTGATCTCCAAGCGCTACGAGAAGGGGTCGATCATCCTGACGTCGAACAAGACCTTCGGCGAGTGGGGCCAGGTCTTCGGCGACGAGGTCCTGGCCACCGCGATCCTCGACCGCCTCCTGCACCACTGCGAGGTCGTCTCGATCAACGGCAACAGCTACCGGCTCAAGAACCGCCTCCAGGCCATCGAGCGGGACACCGACGTGGCCTGAGCAGTGGTGCACATAACTTCGTACTCGGTGGTGCACTCAGACGAGTACGCGGACAGCGACCACTACGTCCGCGTCGACACCAACGACTACTCCGTGCACCCCGCCGCGATCGGCCGTACTGTCACCGTGCTCACCGATAACGACGAGGTCATCGCCCTTGCCCCGGGCGGCGAAATCGTCGCCCGGCACCCACGCTGCTGGGCCCGCCACCAGACCATCACCGATCCCGACCACGCGGATGCGGGCAAGACGATGCGCGGACACCTGCACCATCAGCAGGCCGTCCAGTCCAAGGCCACACGCCAGGCCACAACCCAGGATGCTTCCGGCCCACTCGTCGAGGTCGAACAACGCGAACTCAGCTCCTATGACCGGTTGTTCACCGTCATCGACGGCGGCGGCGAGAGGGAGGCCGGCTGATGCCCCGCACCCCCATCACCGTCATCGGCAACGACACCAAGGAGGGTGCTGGCAAACCGGCGGGCCGCAGAACCGGCTCCCAGACCGCTGCTGACCTTGCCTTTTTGGCCCGCGTGATGAAGGCCCCGGCCCTGCTGGACGCCGCCGGCGCTCGCCGAACGCGCCCGCAAGGAGTCCTGGACCCACGCCGAGTACCTCGTCGCCTGCCTCCAACGCGAGGTCTCCGCCCGTGAATCGCACGGCGGCGAGGCGCGAGTGCGGGCGGCCCGCCTCCCCGCGGTCAAAACGATCGAGGAACTGGACGTCACCCATCTGCGCGGCATGACGCGACAACAGCTCGCACATCTGGGCACGTTGGACTTCATCGCCGGGAAGGAGAACGCCGTTTTTCTGGGTCCGCCGGGCACCGGGAAGACACACCTGGCGATCGGGCTGGCGGTCCGCGCCTGCCAGGCCGGACACCGTGTCGCGTTCGCCACCGCCGCCGAGTGGGTCGACCGCCTGGCCGCCGCCCACCACGCCGGACGGCTCCAGCAAGAGCTCACCAAGCTCTCCCGCTACCCGCTGATCGTGGTGGACGAGGTCGGCTACATCCCCTTCGAGGCGGAGGCGGCGAACCTGTTCTTCCGGCTGGTCTCGAACAGATACGAACGCGCGTCCGTGATCGTCACCAGTAACAAGCCCTTCGGACGCCGGGGAGAGGTCTTCGGCGACGAGACCGTGGCCGCCGCCATGATCGACCGCCTCGTCCACCACGCCGAGGTCCACTCCCTCAAAGGCGACTCCTACCGCATGCGAGGACGCGAACTCGGACGCGTCCCCACCACCAGCGACAACGACTGAAACAACCGAAACCGAAGACACCCGGGTCAGATTTCAACCGGCCAAAGTGGGTCCAAGTTCAGCCGCCGCCGACAGTGCGCTCCAGGTCGTAGCGTCGCAGACACCGCGGCGCACGAAGCCCGTGTCGCCCGGTGCCTCTCACGGGATGCCGGGCGGGGGAATCCGTCGCTAAATAAATGAGGGGCTTCGTGCCGTCCGAACGATGAACGAGTGTGCAGGGAAAGGCTGGGACACGGCATGCAGAAGCGCAGTCTGCGGGACCTCCAGGTATCGGCCATCGGCTTGGGGTGCATGGGCATGTCCGCCTTCTACGGATCCGCCGATCAGGAGGAGGGGATCGCGACCATCCGGCGCGCCCTCGACCTCGGGGTGAACTTTCTCGACACCGCACAGATGTACGGGCCGCTCACCAATGAGTCGCTCGTTGGCGAGGCGATCCGGGGGCATCGCGACGAGTATGTGATCGCGACGAAGTTCAACTACCGGATGGACAGCGCCGTACTCGGCGACATCAGCACGGTCGGCCCGCAGGACGGCTCGGCCGAGCACGTCCGGAGCTCGGTCCACGGCTCCCTGAAGCGTCTGGGGACCGATTACATCGACCTGTACTACCAGCACCGGGTCGACCCGAACGTACCCATCGAGGAGACGGTCGGCGCGCTGGGCGAGCTTGTCGCCGAGGGCAAGGTGCGGTACATCGGCCTGAGCGAGGCGAGCGCGGAGACCATCCGGCGCGCCCACGCCGTGCACCCGATCACCGCGGTGCAAAGCGAGTACTCGCTGTGGTCACGGGACGTCGAAACCGAGGTGCTGCCCGCCTGCCGGGAGCTGGGCATCGGCTTCGTGCCGTACTCGCCGCTCGGCCGCGGTTTCCTCGCCGGGCGGTTCACCTCGCCGGACGAGCTGGACGCGAACGACTGGCGCCGCGAGAACCCGCGCTTCCAGGAGGCCAACCTGGAGGCGAACCTGCGGCTGGCGGAAAAGGTGAAGGAGATCGCCGCCGAGAAGGACGTGACCCCGGCCCAGCTGGCCATCGCCTGGGTGCTGGCCCGGGGTGAGGACCTGGTACCGATCCCGGGCACCAAGCGCCGTACCTACCTGGAGCAGAATGTCGCCGCGGTCGACATCACGCTGACCGAGGACGAGCTGGCCCGCATCGACGCGGAGCTGCCCAAGGCGGCGGGTGAGCGGTATGACGAGGCAGGGATGCGAGCCGTCAACCGCTAGCCGGGCGCGGCAGCAGCTGCCAGGTTCTGTCGTCGGCGTCTGCGGGTGCGTTTTGACTGTCGCGCCCACGCGGCGGCAGCCGCACAAGCCACGGCGTACGACGACCCTTCTGAGCCAGGCACCACCGGGCGGAAGGGGCCGACCGGTGTCTGCCGGCGGGGGTGCTGAAGACGCTGGGGATCTTCCAGTGGGCGCCCGCCGACCAGCTGTGGCGGATGCTGCGCCACGGCGACAGGCACGAGCGGCACACCCGCGACACGTTCAACGTCCTCAAGGACTGCGGCCTGGCCCGCATCGAGACGAAGCCGGCCGACTCCGTACCCTGGGGGTGCTCACCGCTCGCGGCCACCAGGAGGCCCGGCTGCTGCTGCCAAGGGAGGGGCAATTGTCCGCGCTGCGCAAGCTGGAGCTGGACGCCGCCGGCAACTCCAAGAGCGGGGAGGAGTATGACGAGCACGCTGCGGCGGCGACGTCCACGGTCGCCGTGCTGACGGGGCCGGGTTCAGGCAGTACGCGGACCTCGTGATGCGCGCCCCCGTCTTCCCGCTTGGCTTGCCTGACCAGGTGACTCCTTCGAACCACACCTTGCTGGCGGACAGGCGGTCGGCATGACTGCAGCCGCCCTGTTCGCCTGCCATCCTGTGGATGTGACTCTGGAGCGCGGTCGCGAACCGGTCGCCCTCGGCCAGCCCGAAAGCCTGACCTTGGAGGACAAGGAGAACTAGTAGGGCTTTGTTAGGTACCCCGATTGTTCGTGCGTAGGTAGTGTTGTGATCTTCTTTCGGGTGTGACACCGGAGGAGATGGAGACGGTCCGCCCGCGCCTGGAGGCGTTCGCGGCCGAGATGCTGGGCTCGCTGCCGCGGCGGGACCAGCGGGCCAAGGGTGAGCTGTACCTGCGTGGGCTGATGCTGGACGGCAAGCGCAAGTCGATGCAGCCGATGGCCGAACGCCTGGGCGTGGACCACCAGCAACTCCAGCAGTTCGTCTCCTCCTCCACCTGGGACTGGGTCAAGGTCCGTGAGCGGATGGCCCGTTGGGCCGCCGCCCACATCTCGCCGGAGGCGTACGCCATCGAACGACGTGGGCTTCCCCAAGGACGGCTACGACTCCCCGGGGGTGGCCCGGATGTACTGCGGCGCGCTGGGCAAGCGCGGCAACTGCCAGATCGGCGTCAGCGTCAACCTGGTGTCCGACCGCGCCTCGGCGGCCGTCGACTGGCGCCTGTTCCTGCCCGAGAGCTGGGACGACGCCCAGCACGCCGGCGATGTGCTGCTGGCGGAGGCGATCCGGCACCGACGTGCCAGGGCCGGCATCCCCGAGGCCGAGCGGCACCGGGAGAAGTGGCGCCTGGCCCTGGACATGCTCGACGAAGTGCGCGGGGACTGGGAACTGCCGGACCTGCCGGTCGTCGCCGACGCGGGATACGGGGATGCCACCGGCTTTCGCGAGGGGCTGACCGAGCGCGGCCTGGCCTACGCCGTGGCGGTCAAGGGCACCACCACCGCTTACCCGGGTGACGCGGTCCCCGAGCGCCCGCCGTACTCCGGTCGGGGTCGCCCACCCGTCCCGACCTACCCCCAGCCGCACACCACCTTGCGCCAACTCGCCCTGGATGCAGGAAGGTCGGTGGTGCGGACGGTGACCTGGCGCCAGGGCAGCAGGGTCGGCAAGCACAACCCCCGCGCCGAGATGCGCTCGCGCTTCCTGGCGCTGCGGGTCCGCCCCGCCAACCGCACCATCCGCCGCTTCGCCGACGGCTCCCTGCCCGAGTGCTGGCTGCTGGCCGAGTGGCCACCGGGCTCCGCCGAGCCCACCGACTACTGGCTGTCCACCCTGCCTGCCGACACCCCGCTGCGTGACCTGGTCCGGATCGCCAAGATCCGCTGGAGAGTTGAGCACGACTACCGCGAGCTCAAGGACGGCCTGGGCCTGGACCACTTCGAGGGCCGCAACTACTCCGGCTGGCACCGGCACACCACCCTCGCCTCCCTCGCCCAGGCGTTCTGTACCCTGCTGCGACTCGACCCAAAAGTCCCTGCGCCGGCCTGACCCTGTACGCGGTCCTCCGCGAACTCCAGGCCCTCCTGGCCACCTGGGCCGGCGCCTGCTCGATATGCGGCCGGCCCGCACCGACACCAGAACCACACCACAGGACCTAACAAAGCCCTACTAGTCCCGGCCGGAGCCGCCGCCACCTACAGCACGAAGACCGCGTCCACGAAGGTCGGCTGGGCCAAGAACAAGGAGATGGACCTCGCCGGATACCGCGTGTACCGGCGCCTGAAGGGCACCTCCTTCCCCACGAAGCCGATAGCCACCACAACGTTCACCTCGTACACCGACACGACCGTCCCGAAGGACGGCAACGTCTACTACTACGAGGTCCGCGCCTACGACAAGGCCGGCAACCTCTCGGCCGGCACCGCCGACCTCGGCATCACCACCATCGACCGCACCGCTCCCGCCGCCCCGAAGGGCGTCGAGGACAACTGGGTCATGGGCTCCCCGGACAACATCACCCTCCACTGGCACAGCAACACGGAGCCCGACCTGGCCGGCTACCGCGTGTACCGCTCGACGTCCTCCCCGGTCGCCCTCACCGCCGAGAACCGGCTGACCGGCGACAAACTGGCGCCCGGCTACTACAGCGGGCCCCTGCCGCAGACCGGCGACACCTACTACTACGTCGTCACCGCCGTCGACACGCACGGCAACGAGTCGGCGCCCTCGGGCACGGCGATGTACTACACCCGCGACCGGACGGGCCCGGTGGACACCGCCCTCAACCTGCGGGCCACGGAAAGCGAGGCGGGCGTCACCCTGACCTGGGATGCCTCCGAGCGAACCAGCAACGACTTCGCGGGCTACGCGATCTACCGATCGCGCCAGCCCGCCCCGGGCATGCGCGAGCGGGTCGGTGAGGGAGTGAAGGGCACCTCGTTCACCGACGCCGCCCCGCCGCCCGGCGTCACGTACTACTCGGTGATCGCCCTGGACCACAACAGAAACGGGGGCACCCCCTCCGAAGAGGTCGTCATCACCGTCGTCGGCAACACGACCGCCCCTGCCGCGGTCACCGGCCTGGCCGCCGTCCCCAAGGAGAACGGCGTCACCCTCTCCTGGGACGCGAGCAGCGCGCCCGATCTCGACCACTACCTCGTGCTGCGCGGCTCCCTCGTCGACGGGCAGTGGACATACATCCCGGTGAAGAACCCCTTGGACTTCAAGCCGTGGCGGGTCACGTCCACGAGCTTCCACGACGCCGTGCCCGCCGAAGGGCAGCAGGTGCGCTACGCCGTCGTCGCCGTCGACCAGTACGGCAACCAGCTCACCCCGGACACCGGCGCGGCCGTCATCGACATCACCGAACTGGACCTCCGCCCGACCGCCCCGCCCGCGACCGGCGCTCCACTCGCCTACCTCAGCACCCGCACGAGCGGCTTGATCACCTGGGCCCTCTCCAGCGCCAGCAACGAGAACGGCAGTCCGGTCTCCGGCTACGCCATCCATCGCTGGAACCCGCGGACCGGGACGTTCGACCTGATCGGCACCGAGCCCGAGGACGGCACCAGCACCGGGCTCTGGGCGGACAACACCCAGCCGGCCGCCACCACGGTGTACTACCGCGTCACGGTCCTCTACGCCGACGGCACCGAGTCTGGCGCGTCCGAGGTCGCCGCCGTGACCCGCTGAACACCCGCGTCGAACACACCGGCCCGGGCGAGGGCCGGCCACCCGGGCCGGGCGCCCGCGAGCCGCCGGGGCGTGCCGCCGGCGCGGCCCGGGCGAGGGCGCGCCGTACGGAGGTCCACCGGGACCGAGCAGGGGCGGGCAGGGCTGACCCGAGAGCCTGGGACAGGCGCCCGTCGCCCCGCCGCCTTCCCTGCCCGTGAACGGCGGCGGGGTGACAGGGTCACTGCCTGCCGGTGGGTCGCTATCTGCCGGTGCGGCGTCCGTACGACGAGCCGCGCGCCCTGGCGCCCCTTCGTCTGCAGGACCTGTGCGCGGGGTGCGTAGCCGTCGCCGCCGCGGGCGGGGCCGAACCTGCGGCCACCGGGGCGTCTACGTGTGGGACAACCGCTCCGACACCGCCACCCCGCGCAACGACCGCGGCCGCTTCGTCGACGACTACTCCTGGGGCCGCCACCGCGGCGGCCGCCGCTGACACCAGGTGGGTTGTGCCGGTCGCCAGGGCCCGGCACCGGCACAACCCCGACCGCGCCGCCGGTATGAGTGAGCGGTCATCGGGCGGGCGGCAACCGGTGTGAGGAGGTTCCGTTCGATGGCAGAGACGCTCCTGCCCTCGAACGGTGCGGGGGCAGGGCGAGGGTGAGGTGGCGGAGGCGGGCGTCGTCGGTGGTGCCGGGCGCGGCGGTGAACCCGAGGCGGGCGCGGGTGTCGACGACCAGGTCGGTGCTGGTGGCGGCCGGGCGGCGAGCACGTTCGCGGATGCGGGGCTGCCAGCGGGCGCGGACCGCGTCCTGAAGGCGCCGGGCGGGGTCGGCGGATCTGCTCTTTGACGTACCGCTCCACGGTGCGCTGCGAGACGCCGAGGGCGTCGGCCACCGCGCGGGTGCCATTGAGCTGCCTAATGGGAGCTGCCGGGTCGGTGAGACTCGGTGCCGTAGCCGCCAGCAGGTGAGCACTTCCGCTGCCGGAGCCGTTCGAGCTCTGTGGTCAGACCGTGCCCCTGCTGGTCGGCCGGGAGGCCAGACCGCTGATGGGGTGGCGTGCCCGCCGAGTGGGGCGTGAGCACTGGATCCATTAGGCCGCGTGCCGTGTCTTCCGGAGGCTGCACGAGTAGGGAAGTACCTGACCAGGAGGACGAGTTGCTGCTGATCGGCGATGACTGGGCCGAAGACCACCACGATGTCGAGGTCCAGGACGCTACCGGCCGAAAACTGGCCGCCGCCAAGCTACCCGAAGGTATCGAGGGCATCGCCAAGTTTCATGAACTCGTCGCGAAGCACGGCGGTGAGGACCTCGATGCCACCGAGGTGATCGTGGGGATCGAGACCGACCGCGGCCCCTGGGTGCAGGCGCTGCTCGCCGCCGGCTACCAGGTCTACGCGATCAACCCGAGGCAGGCCGCCCGGTTCAAGGAGCGGTACGGCACCTCCGGAGCCAAGAGCGACAAGGGCGACGCCCACGCGCTGGCCGACATGGTCCGCATCGACCGCGCCCAGCTGCGGCCGATCGCCGGGGACAGCGAGCAGGCCCAGGCCGTCAAGGTCGTCGCCCGCGCCCACCAGACCCTCATCTGGGAACGTACCCGCACCTTCCAGCGGCTGCGCAACACCCTGCGCGAGTACTTCCCGGCCGCCCTGAACGCCTACGCCGACCTCACGCTGACCAGCACGGACGCCCTGGAGCTGCTGATCAAGGCCCCCACCCCGGCAGCGGCGGCGAAGCTGACCCGCGCCCAGATCACCGCCGTCCTGGCCCGGCACCGCCGGCATAACCGGACGGCGAAAGCGGCCACGATCACCGCCGCGCTGCGCGAGAAGCACCTGACCCTGCCTGAGCCGGTGACTACCGCCTATGCGGCCACCGCCATCGCCCACGCACGGCTGCTGATCGCATTGAACGAGCAGATAGCCGAAATGGAAGCGCAGGTGAGGGCGCATTTCCTCGCGCACCCGGACGCTGAGATCTACCTCTCGATGCCCGGCATCGGAGCGATCACCGGCGCCCGGGTGCTCGCCGAGTTCGGCGACGACCCCACCCGCTACAGCTCCGCCAAGGCCCGGAAGAACTACGCGGGCACCAGCCCGATCACCCGGGCCTCCGGCAAGAGCCACACCGTCCAGGCCCGCTTCGTGCGCAACAACCGGCTTGCCGACGCCCTGCAGGCCCAGGCGTTCTCCGCCCTGCGTGCCTCACCCGGAGCCCGCCGCTACTACGACAAGCAGCGAGCCCGCGAGGCCGGCGACAACCCCGCCCTCCGCCAGCTCGGCAACCGCCTCGTCGGCATCCTCCACGGATGCCTCAAGACCCGAACCCCCTACAACGAAGCGACCGCATGGTCGCACCACGCCCACCCCCACGCCGCTTGACACCAAACGACATGGGGTGTCTGACCAGGTAGCACATCTGCGCGCCGGCCGACGTGGGGAGGGGGCAGGTGAACGCCTGCTGTACGGCGCGGTACAGGCCGTCTCCGACGATGCCCATCGGGGGGTCTCCGTTCATGATCGGCTGTGTGGGCCGCTGTGCGGCGTTCCCGCCCGGGCCGGGGTAGTTGCCCTACGTCGGGCGGAACGGGCCGCACAGCGGCGTCCAGGGCGGTCAGGGGGCGGTGTAGGGTCTCGCCGCCCGTGGCCAACGGCGACGCTGTGACCTGGTAGTTGTCGCGCTGCCTCACGACTTGGCCAGCCGTCCAGTCTCACGGCCGTGTCCGAATCCTCAGGGCGGCCACCGATGCGCAAGGCTCCGGCCTGCGAAGTCTCGCAAGTGGCCGCCGCTTGGCCATCGTTCGTGAGATTTGGCCACGGAATCTGAGATCCCACAGGCGGGTTCTTCGGCGGCGCCCATATCGCGCAGGCGGCTGTAGTGGAACTGATGGGCCACCGTGACCGTGGCGGTGGGCCCGTTGCGTTGCTTGGCCACGATCAGGGCGCTCTCCCCGGCCCGCCCGGACTCGGGCTCGTAGTAGTCCTCGCGGTGCAGCAGGACGATCGCGTCGGCGTCCTGCTCCAGGGCACCGGATTCCCGCCCATCAGCCGCAGCACACAGCGGGCCCGCCCTTCCGGGCGGGCCCGCTGTGCCAGAACAGCTGACGATCAGTACTTGCCCACCGGGTTCAGCACGATCTCCCCGGAGTCGTTCGCCGGGTTGCCCTCGTTCGGCATCGTGTACGCGAAGAACGCCCGGCCGGTGGCGTTCTTGATCACCTCGTCGACGCGGAGGCCGAAGGTGAAGGTGCGGGAGGCGTCCTCCAGGATCGGCGTGTCGAGGAAGCAGAGGTAGTCGCCCTCGGCGCCCTCCCAGCCCGGGCGGCAGTCCTCAGGGACCGCGGTGACCGTGGTGCCGGGGGGAGGTCGACCCAGAAGGGGATCGGTTCGCCGCCGGAGCGGAGCACGGCCAGCCAGGCTGGGCCGTGGTTGGCGAAGCCGATGTCCACCGACACCGTGCTACCCTCACGGGCCCGCAGCCGCTCACCGGTCAGATCGAGGTCGAAGGTGTTCGCCGTCGGGAAGTCCATCTCCGCGTAGCGGGTGTAATCGGCCGGGTCCGCGTCCGGCACGCGGACCAGCTCCAGCGCCGGCCCGTCACCCGCCTGGTAGTCGCCTTCGGTCAGCAGCTCCCGGGCCTGCTCGGCGGGCACCGCGCTGAAGCTGTAGGACATCGTGTCGTAGAGCGCGAAACCGGCCGTCTCGATCGGGAAGGGCGCGCTCAGCCCGTATGCCGCCTCACCGGTGAACTCGCTGTCGAAGATGCAGAGCGCCGTGGAGCGTCCGAGCACCTCGCCGGGGTCGCGCGGGTCATACCAGCAGTTGCCGAAGGTGCTGGGGAAGGACAGGCCCCGGCTGCCGGAGATCCGCAGCACGATGCCGTCACCGCCCAGCCCGCCGACGTTGCGGAAGCCCAGCGGCGCCTGGAAGGTGTCACCGGCCTGGAAGCCCTCGGGCTCGGCCAGCTGCTTCATCAGCAGCTCCGGGCCGCCCACCAGCACGTCCACCGTGTGCCCGGTGAAGGCCAGACCCTCGCCCACGGCCGTGATCTCGATGGCGCCGAAGTCGCCCGCGGCGCTCCCGTCGGTCACGTCGAGGCGGATGCCGCCGAGGTCGTTGTAGTCCTGGCCCGCGTAGATCTCGTAGTCGCTGCAGGTGGCGACGAGCCCGTCGACGGAGCACCCCTGCCACCCGCCGAGCTGGGAGAAGTCCACCGCGGCGACGCCGGCCAGGGAGCTCGCGTCCACGGTGACCGTGTACTCGCCGGTGTGGATCGGCCAGATGACGCCGTCCTCGTCCGGTACCGGCTCGCCGGGTGCCCGGAGTCCCAGCTCGATCTGCGGCTCCCCCGGCTCACCGGCCTCCGGGTGCAGCGAGAGGTTCACGCTGTCGGGGCCGGTGATCGAGACCGGCAGCGGTTCCTCCTGGGCATGGGCAGGACCGGCCAGCGCCGTGCCGGCCAGCGCGGCCAGCACAAACGCGGAGATGGTACGCCGCACGACGGCGAGAGAAGTCATGAGACCTTCCGTAATTCGGACATCATGCGCACCGGATCGGTGACGCATACTCATGACTCGCGAACTTCCCGGAAGGTTGCCCTGAAACGCGATGGGTGAACCCCGGCAGGGGGTGGACCCGCCCATCGCAATCGACGGCGTTGTCACGTGGTTGAGTGTGTGAGTGTCTGACGGTGTGTCGGGCGTGGTGGGGCAGGGTCGGGAACCACTGAGGGCTAGCAGGTGGTGCAGGACGGGACGCGGCCGCGCTCCGGGAGCGTGTTCGCCAGTGGTGCGCCGGTGGGTGTCGTCGGCGGTGAAGCGGCGCACGATCCGCTCGCCCTCCTGGCGCAGCAGACCGGCCAGGACATGGAGCATGGGCCTTGTCCCCGGCCTGCCCAGCACGCCCGAACGGATCGGCCGGCATGCGATCGGGCGTTCGGCGTCCGCTCGTCGATTCGGGTGATTCCTTGCGCTCCCCATTCATGCGGAGCGGGGGGTGCGGGGGCCGGGTGGGGTGTGGTCGGAGCACCGGGCGTCCAGCAGGTGGTCGATCGGCACGTCGAAGGTGTGGGCGAGGGTGTGCCAGGTGGTGACATTGCCGACGGCGCGGCCGTGTTCGAGGTCGATGAGGGTGCGCCGGGCCAGGCCGCTGCGGCCGGCGAGTTTGTCGAAGCTCCAGCCGCGTTCGACCCGTAGGCGCGCCAGCTGGAGGCGCAGTGCGGTGGTGTCGGGGTCGGGCGGCAAGATCGTCACTCCACCATCCGAAGGTTCGGATATCCGCCCTGTCAGTGCAGATTTCTGCACTATTTGCCGGAGGACGGATGGCGCGCGGTATAAGGATCCGCACTACCGTGCGTCCGTCTCCGGCCTCCTGGCGCCGGGGCACCGGCCATCGCAGTACGGACAGTTGGGAGGACGACTAGCCGATGAGGCTTGCCGGCGCGCATACCGCGGTGCGGCGTATCTGGACAGTGGAGCTGCGTCCGCGAGCGGGCGGCCTGACGCTCGTCTGCCTCTCCTGCACTGCTCCCGCCGCTCCCCTGGAGGCCGCCTCCGCACGGTCCGCCGTCCTGACGCATCTGGCCCGCCATGCCCGCACCGACGCATTGCCGGCCTACCTGCGCAGCTGCCAGTGCCGGACGCAGGGCTGCTGGTGGCATCCGCGGCACCGCGGGTGTGCCGGGCCGGTGCTGCTCGCCCTCACCCGCGACCGCAGCGGGCGCACCTGGCGGCTGGCCGACACCTGCGCGGCCTGCGCGGCGGCGACCAGCCATACCGCCGCCGTGCCCGACACACTGCTCGGCTCCTCCCGGCCGCACCCCTCCCCCGGCCGGCCAGTCCCCGCGCACCACAGGTTTCGTCCAGGACTCAAGGAACAGGTGCGCGTGCGGGAGACGCTCACCTACCCCGCCGCACTGCCCCGGTTCACCTCCCCCGCCGCCGCGCCGCCCACTGGGCACTGCACCCCGCGCCCCTGACCCTGCCGGCCGCGCCGCCCGCACTGCGGCTGACCGCCCTGGTGCTGGGCACACGCCTCTCCCCAGGCCGAACACCGCATCGACATGGACGTCCTCGCCCGGCTGTGCGGGCACTCCCCGCAGCAGACCGGAGAACTCCTCGACCGGCTGGTGGCCTCGCAGACCCTGGCCGGCTGGCAGCACGACCGGGGAACCGACGAGATCTGCTGGCAGTCGCCGGCCGTGCCCCGGGCGGAACACTGACACCGGCCGGCAGGCGACTGCCCCCCTCGAAGAGCCAGGGGCAGACCTCTCTCGACAGCAACGTCCGGTTCCCTCACCGTTGCCGGGTCTACGCTGGCGCAGGCCGCAGCCCCTGCGGTCCCGCACCTGGTCCAGTGTGCGCACAGCCCGTCTTCCGGCCACGCGCGCACCGACCCCTCCCGGCGGCGTGGCCGGCGAGCCGCCGAAAGGCCCCGTCATGCCCAAAACCCAGGCCCCCGCCACCGAACTGGCGTCGCAATACCGTGCCCAGGTGACCGGTGACCTCGAGCGCAACGTCCAGGAGCAGGAGCGCATCGGGGCGGAAATCACCGCTGTTCAGGAGCGGTTGACCGCCCTGCGGCAGGACCACACCGTGCTGGTGACCGTGCAGCAGGCACTCGGCATCACCCCGGCGCCGGCCAAACCCGCGGCCGGGCCCGACAGCACCGCCCTGTCCTCTCCCCGGAAGGCAGCGGCCGCCGGGCCCGGCAAGCGCACGGCACGGAAGCCCGCCGCCAAAAAGGCCGCTGCCAAGGCATCAGGCACCGCGAAAACGGACCGGCCCACCCTGGTCGACCTCATCCGCCACCACCTCGCCGAGCAGAGCGAACCGCGCTCCGCCGCGGAAATCTCCGCCGCGCTCGGCCAGGCCCATCCCGAGCGCGGCATCAAGACCAAGGTCGTCCGCGTCACGCTCGAAGGGCTCGTGGCCAAGAGCCAGGCCCAGCGCACCAAGCAGGGCGCCTCGGTCTTCTACACCGCCCCCGCCGCCCAGGCCGAGACGCGCCCCGCAGACGCCGACCGCTGAAACATGGGGGGCATTCTTTCGTCACCCGCCTCCGTCTGCCGGCGGCAGGGCCGATCGGACCGCCCGGCGGGTCACCTGCCGCCGCCCGAGCGCCGAACTCGTTGCGTGCCCCACCGCCGACTGAACCGTCTGGCCCGCGCGGCACCAACGCGAGTTCGGCCCATGTGTCAGCCGCGCCGCCCCACTCAGCCCCGAGCGAGGCCTCCCCGAACCGCGGGCCGAATACGCCGCGCAGTGCGGCGGAGCGACAGCAGGCCGCGATCAAGATCAATAAGCGGGCGCCTCATGGGGACCGGCTGACGCGGGCAAGGCCGGCCATGAAGGGGGCTCGGGGTGTTTGCGCCGCCCCGGGCATCCCGTCACCGGGTCAGCGGGCGCGGGGTCCAGGGTCAGCGTCGGCTCCTGGAAGCCCAGCCGGCACCGATTCCCGCCACATGCAGCGCCAGGGCAGTCAGTCCCAGCAGCATCACATTCGTCGAAGAGAACACATCGTTGGTGCCGATGTCCGCCGCGTTGATCAAAAACGCGAAGAAGAACAGCACCGCAGCCACTATGCCAAGCATGAACAGGCTCCTCTCGAACGGGTGAAGCCCGTATGCCCCGACATCACCCCCACAAGCCGGGGCGCAGACACTGATCCCTTTCCAACCTGCCTCCGGAGTTCGGCAGTTGGGCTGACAACGTGGTGAAGCCTCTGGTAGATGGGTTTTCGACCAAGAGAACCGTCTCCACCAGAGGCTTCACGTGCTTTTCTACCCTTCCCCAAGCTCTCGGCTTCTCCCCCGGCTACCGCTGGGAGGTGCCCCCAGAGCAGGGGAGGCCCCATCGCGTCGACGTGTCCAGCTCTGCCCTCCGCTTCCTCACGCAGCAGGTGCGGCGGCACCGCCGTGCGATCGGTTCCCGTTGGCGGCGCCTGAGCGCCGGCCGCCAGGCCTGCCGACACTCGCTCATCTACGGGTGGGGCATACTCCCCCAGCCTCCGGCCGGGGCACCCCCAACACCCGGCTCACGGCCGGGTTCGGCGTCGGAACCACGAGGGCCTACCGCCATGTCACTGAGGCTGTCCAGCTCCCGGCCACCCTCGCCCCGGCCTCACCGACGCGGTGCGGACCGCGTCGGTGAAGGCGGATCTGCTCCTGGACGGCACGCTGCTGCCGATCGACCGCATCGCCGCGGACCGGCCGTCCTGTTGAGTCGGCACGGAGCGCGGTGCCGATGTTGCCATCGGTCCGTTTCTCCGTGCCGCTCGCCGAACCCGGCGTGCGGCTCTCACCGCACCGGGCTCTCCACGGTCTCTGTCGTTCAGGCGTGGTTGAGGGTCCAGGGGTTGGGGATTGTGTTGCCCCGGTAGCGATAGCGGGTGACCGCGATCGAGACCATGGGGAACAGTTCGATCCCGTCCGCCGAGAGCTTGTGCCACCGGCCGTTGCGGTCGGTGAAGCGTCGGCGGACGTCCTTCCACCTCCAGCGATGCAGCACCATCCACCAGCTGGTCACCCGTCGCCATACGAAGTGGTCCAGGGCTTTCAGCGTGGTCTTGCATACCGCGTGCTTGAAGTAGTTGACCCAGCCGCGCAGAATCGAGTTGATCCTCTTCAGCACGGTCCCCGGGTCCTGCTGCGACGTTCTGTTCGTCAGGGCACGGATCTTGTCCTTCAGCTGCCGGATGGGCCGGTCGGCGATGAAGGTGTAGACGTACCACTTGTTCGAGCCTCGCTTGCGGCGCCACTGGATGTGGAACCCCAGGAAGTCGAACCCGTCCGACATGTGCACGATCTGGGTCTTGGCCGGTGACAGCCGCAGCCCGAGAGGGTGCAGTACGTCGGCGATGTCCTCGCGCAGGCGGGCGACGTCGTCACGACTGCCGTCGACCAGGACGACGAAGTCGTCCGCGTAGCGGACGATGCGCCAGTTCGCGCGGCCGTGGTGGCGATGGTGTGCCCGCCTGCCTCTGGTGGACATCCGCCCGCCCGGCTCCCACGGCTCCATCACGTGCTCGTCGAGCGCGGACAGGGCGATGTTCGCCAGCAGCGGGGAGAGGATGCCGCCCTGCGGGGTGCCGGTGAAGGTCTCCTCGCGACCGCCGCCCTCAGTCAGGACACCGGCCTTGAGGAACGCCTTGACCAGCCGCAGCACGCGCTTGTCCTTGACCCTTGCGCGCACCCGGTCCATCAGGGCCGTGTGGTCGATGGAGTCGAAGCACGCCTCGATGTCCGCGTCCAGCACCCAGCGATAGCCGTGGGTGCCGTAGCGGTGGATCTCGGCGATCGCGTCGTGTGCGCGCCGCAGGGGCCGGAAGCCGTAGGAGACCGGCAGGAAGTCGGCCTCGAAGATCGGTTCCAGCACCAGCTTGAGGGCCGCCTGGACCACCCGGTCGGAGACGGTCGGGATGCCGAGCCTGCGCACCTTCCCGCTCCCGCCGGGCTTGGGGATCTTGCGTTCGCGTACCGGCAACGGGCGGAATTCACCCGTCTTCAGTACGCGTCGCAGGTCCTCCAGGTAGCCCGGGAGGCCGAGTTCCTGCTCGACGTTGACGACGGTGAGGCCGTCCGCGCCCGGCGTTCGGGCTCCCTTGTTGCCCGCGACCCGTTCGAACGCCACGAGCAGCGTCGCCGGATCGCATACGAGGTTGAACAGATCGTCGAACCTGCGGCCACGGTCGGCCGCCGCCCAACGGTGAAGCTTGGCCTGCATCCCCGATACCCGCTGGTGAGACCCCCGCGGGGCCTCAGGAGCACTGCTGTTCAGCAGCGCGTCTTTCGGCATTGCAGCCTCCTTCCCTTCTCGAAACCGCTGCCGCCCTTCCCCATGTGCCAGGCTCTCCCCGGCTCGGAGTACTACGGTGGCTCCGCCCCGCCCCGGCCCGGTCGGCCGACGGTGGACCCAGCCCTCCCGCCGTGCTGGACACGCGGCAGGAGGGCGGGACCGGGACGGTTCCCGTGTTCGCTCGTTGTTCGATCGTCGGAGTAGGAGCCCGGCTATGCCCCCGCGGCCTCGCCACGGCTACCCCGCAGCACTTCACCGTGGCCTCCCCGCGCGACCGAAGTAGACCGCGCGGAAAGTTCCCCGCCGGCCGAATATCCAGCGGGGACGCACCGCATCCAGCCCTCATCCACCAGGTTCGAGCTGGCGTGCCTTAAGGAGGCGTAGACGCCGGTTCCTCGCGTACTCCTCTCCGTCTCGCTTGCCGAACCCGCCCCATCTGGCAGTACTGGCACGTCCCGGCTTTGTCAGGGCTGCTTCCCGCCCTCCCCGGCACCTCCCGGGTCAGGCTGCCCTCAGCTTCAACCGTCCTGCTGCGACAGGACGGCGGCGGCGGTCTTTCACCTCCACTCGAACAACAAGCGCCTCACGGCGCACACTCCGGCAAACACACGAAGCACGGGATGAACGTGCAGGCCGTCGCGGATCCCTTCGGCCGGCTGCTGTGGGCCTCACCGGCCCTGCCCGGCGCCGTCCACGACGCCCGCGGCCCGTGCACACGGCATCGTCGGTGCCCTCGCCGAGGCCGGCACCACGTGCTGGGCCGACAAGGGTTATCGGGGTGCCGGCGGCACGGTCCGCATCCCGTGCTGGGGACGGTGGGAGGCCCTCACCGCAGGCCAGAAGGCGGTGAACCGGTCTCACGCGAAGATCCGGGCCCTCGTCGAGCAGGCCGTCCTCACCCTTCATCTGACCAGCTCAGAGTGAAGGGGAAAGGCTCGATCACTGAACTTGCACGTCAGGACCTCTCCAGCTACCGCAGTTCCACGAAAACCCCAGTTCAGAGATGCACCACACCACAGTCGCGAGTCATGAAACGATCACTAGACTCCCAGGTCAGCGCTTCGCTCACCTAGTGATCGTTAACGGATTTGTCAGATGCGGGTCCAGATGCCCGCGCTTCCGGAAAAGGGAAAGCTCATGTGGAGTGCTCAGGACGTGGCGCGGGATCAGGTCCGGCGTCAGGCGAGTGGCCTGGATGTCGCCGCCGTTGCGGAAAAGGTCGCGGAGGCCGCTGTCCGTGAGCGGGAGACCGCGGAGCAGCTGCGGGGGAACGGTTCCTTCTACGAGTTCGAGATGGACCGGGAGCGGTTGGCTGTCATCTGGCTGGCCAAGCACGCCGAGTGGCAGCGCGTCAGGGACTTGATGACTGCAGTCGGTTGGAGCGTGTACGAGCCGGAACGGGACGCTCAGGGCTCGGTGTGGGCTCGCGAGCGTGAGGAACGGCTTGCCGGTGCTCTTGCGGCACCGGCCGCCTTGGGGGCACGGCGGGGGGAGGAAGCGGATGAGCTGCGGGCGGAGGTCCGGCTGTCCGCCGCATCCGGCCGGCTGGTCCAGACGGTGGTCGGCCGGACGGGGCTGCGCCCCTCTGAGGTCCTGGCCCAGCTTGCCGAGCGGATCGTGGTGGGCGAGGACGGTACGGTGTCCGTCCCGCCCTTCACGCCGTCCCTGTGATTTCCGAAGCGAGCGAAGGAGGAGCGTGGAAATGCTGGGTATTCGGCTTCGGGAACACCAGGTGGCCAGAAAGCGAGTTTCCGTAAGTGAGTGGGATTCCCTGCAAGGTCATCTGTGCCCCCTCAGGGGGCACGGGGCACGATCGTGTCCGCGACCGGGTCGGGTAAGACGATCATGGCTGCCGCGTGCGCGCTGGAATGCTTCCCGGGCGGGCGGATCCTCGTCACGGTGCCGACCCTGGACCTGCTGGTGCAGACCGCCCAGGCGTGGCGGCTGGTGGGGCACCGGGCGCCGATGGTGGCGGTGTGCTCGCTGGAGAACGACCCAGTGCTCAAGCGGGAGTGGAAAGAACCAGGAGGTCCGAGAGCTGAAGCTGGGGGCATGGATCGGTAACCAGCGCTCGCGGGCCACCACGCTGACACCGGAGCGGATGGAGCAGCTCTCCGCCATCGGCATGCGATGGTCGTAGAGCCGGGGCATGCCAGCGACGCCGATGCACCCACAACCACACACCAGCCACTACCGCCAGACCCACAAGGAAGCTCCAGAGCGTCACCGCTTGGTGGGGACCAGCCGTCAAAGCCAATGAGGTCATGAACACCCTCTGCCCCGACGAACCCTTACCATCCGACGATGGCCAGGGCACCGGCGCACCCCGCCCCGGACCGGCCACGGAGACCGTTGTCCCGGGGTGGCCGTCACCACGGGGAGGGCCGGGTCGTGCCGTCGGGATTCCGTCCGTCTCTCGGATGGGTGGCGCTCCGCAACTCGCCAGTCCTAGAGGTTCGTTGACAGGGGGCGTCGCCGGGCGTTGACTGGTGGGACGGTGTAGGCCGACCAGGCGGGCCATGAGCGTCGAGGGCTTTCGTTCGGCTCAGGCTTCGCGAGCCCGGCTTGATCCAGACGAGGGCCGGGTGGCACTCGGCCTGCGCGACGTACAGGGAAGTGGCACACGATGATGTACGACCAGGCACGCGCCCAGCAGCCTCCGGACAAGGGTGTCGGAGCCGTCGCACGCCGGGCCCCGGGGCCTGAGCCGCTGCTGCCCGCCGAGGAGCGGGACCGGGTCTCCCAGCGCCTGCGGCAGGCCCTCCTCGACTTCGCCGACACCCCGCGTGAGGCGCTGGAAGCGGCCGAGAGCGCCTTCGACGAGGTCACCGCAGAGCTCGCGAGCGCCCTCGCGGAACGGCGACGCGTCCTCCGTGCGGGCTGGCAGGACCAGGAGGCCCAGGCGCAGGCGGAGGAGTTCCGGCACGCGCTGCGGCAGTACCGGGAGATCACGGAGCGACTCCTGCGCCTGTAGACAGGCCCGGCCCAGCGGCAGGTCGCCGCCGCCCCGGGCCAGGTGGCGCCGGTCTCAGTACGGCTGATGCGGGTTGGTACACGCTCACGTGCCACCTCCCGGAAGGGCGACTGCGGCGTGTTCCGCCGGAGTCGTTGTCTTCGCCGTTGGCGCGACAGCTCAGGTGACGCCAACTCCGGCACTCGCTCGCGGACCGGGCCGGTGCCCCGCTCAGTCCCGCATATGAGGAGGAGGCGACCATGTCGGTCGGGTCCTCGCCGGTTCCCCGTCGCCGCCGGCGCCGACGATCCGCCCGGTCGCGCTGCTGGGCGAGATACGTACGGCCAGGGCCGTCGCGGTGCGGGCGCCGAGTCGGGCCAGGGCGTCCTGCGGGGCCTTTGTCGCCCACCCACCGATCGCCGTGAACGTCTTTGCTCCGGTGACGACAGCGGAGCACGCGATCAGCAGTACTGCCGCGAACGGGTGACGCTTCCCGCGTCGGCGCCGCGGATCGGCCGCGTCAGCGGCCGCTCGGCCAGCGGACCGGTCGCACGGTGCTGATGAGTGGGCGACTTGACCAGGCCGATGGTGGAAGACTGACGGCACATCGAAGCTCCGTTGCGCGAAGGGGACTTGGGAAAGTCACCTCCACAACGGAGCTTCGTTGCGTACGGTCGCGTACCCATCCGGCATCGTCACACCGCCGTGGCCTGCACACCTACATGATCGCTCCGACTTTGAGATCGCCCTGAGTGCGCCGGCGTGGTGGGGCTGGGCTGGCAGGGCTTCGTTGTCCGGATTTGCGATGGGATGCCCGGGCGGGTATGCGAAAGCGGGGTGTTCGGGGTGGGGTGCCGCAGGGGGACCCCGACCCGATTCCAGCGGGCCGGGGTCTTTATGTTGTGCCGGGGTGGCGGTTTGGTTAGCGTCCGCTGTTTCCGCTGTTTCCGCCGTGTCCGCCCTGTCCGCTGTTTCCGCCCTGTCCGCCCTGTCCGCCCCGTCCGCCCTGTCCGCCCTGTCCGCCGTGTCCGCCGAAGTGGTGGTCGATGACCCGGAAGCTGGCTACCACTCCGTCTTCGACGAAGACGCCGCCCTCGACATGGTGGGGGAACACGCCGCCCTCGGCGTGGTAGGGGAACACGCCGTCGCTGGAGCTGTGCGGTCCGACGATGGCGATGGGGGCACCGTTGTCGCAGGTGGCTCCGCGGAAGACCTCGACGCTCCTCCGGCTGTCGTTGCGGATGTTCAGGCTTCGGGAGCCCAGGCCGCTCACGACGGTGATGCAGTCGCCCGGGTTGTCCGAGTAGGAACGCTCGTTGATGTGGATCCGGCCTTCGTTGCCCCGGCCTTCGTCGCCCCGGCCTTCGTCGCCCCGACCTTCGTCGCCCCGGCCTTCGTCGCCCCGGCCTTCGTTGCCCCGGCCGGAGTCGCCGCCCATGAGGGCTGAGGCAGGGGCGGCTGCCTGCTGGACAGCGGGGGCGGCCTGGGCCTGCCCGTAGGCGGACGCCGAGGCGTAGGTGATACCGGTGACGGCTAGGCCCGCGGCGACCGCGACGGCCACGGTAACGACGGTGGGACGGGTAATCATCACGCGCTTCTCCTGTCTCGGGGGATCGGCTGGCCGGCCGACTCGTGATGAACGTACCGACCGGTTCTCATATCTGCCATATCGGGACACAAAGGGAAGTCGGTAGATTGACTCCGATCAGGTTATAGGGGGCGCTTGCATGCTGCGTCATGGCATGCTGATGGTCAATCAGGTGACTTTTCCTGTAGTGGACTTGATGCACCGATACGCTGTCCGGGGGACTTTGCCGGCACCTGCTCACCCCCAGCCGCAGCGTGTCGTTCGTTGACACATCAGGTCAAATCGGCACTCCGTTGTGCTGCTGGATGGCGGGTGGGGCGCCCGAGCGCGCGGGCGGGCCCGTGACGTGACGTGTTGCCGTCCGAAGGGTGACGTTCCTATAGAACGTTTCGATGAAGGCGAAGACCTGACGTTGACCCGGGTCCTCGTCACTGTGCACCTGCGGCTGGCCGGCGGGTCCACGTGAGCGTCTCGGACGCGTGCCCGCCGCCCGCAACGGGCTCTGTTCATGGTGATGTGGGCGGCTCGTCCGGCGAACCGGAACCTGGTTCCTCGGGCTGAAGGCCGGGTGTCACCGACTTCGCCTCTTGGACGAGGTGGCCCGGCCGTAGTGGGGCGAGCCCGCTCAGAGCCACGGCGGCCATGACGACGATAATGCCCTGGATGACCAACGAGCAGATGCCCAGAGGTTCCAGCCAGTTGCCGTAGTCGTCCTCGTCGGTGGGAATGGGCATGGCACGGGTGACGATGTAGCCGATGGTGGTCAGCAACGCGGTGAGCCCTCCCACGATCCAGCCCAGCCGCGGTCCGCGGGTCAGAAGAAGAAGGGCACCCGCAGCGGCACCGACCACGGTGGCGATGAAACCGCCGATGAGGAAGGGCACGTCCGCGTCGATGACCTCGTAGGCGTGGATCCCGGCATCGGCCAGGAGAAGAACTCCGGCCAGGACGCGCCCCGCCGTGCTCCGCACGGCCTCGCGGGGTGGAGGCGGGACTGTCCAGCATGATCCATCCCGTGTTCGCGTCCTGGGTCAACAGGTCCCACGCGCCACCGCGCGAGCAGGCCAGGGACATGATGTCTGTCGCCACGAGCAAATCGCGGACACACGGGGTCGGCGTGTCCGGTGCCAGGCCCCTTCACGCTTCCCTGCTCCCCCATCCGCCCCCTTCGCCGACGTCTGCACCGGCCGGCGAGTGGACGGCGTGGACATGCCGCCCTCCACGCCGGCGACGGCGGGCGGCATGCTGCCGTAGATCTTGGTGGACGGCCGCAGAAGCCGCCCACTGACTTCCTCACCGAAGCCTGGAGCACCAGACCCGCCGCACCCACGCCCGAGCCGGAGCCGACCCCGAATGCCGACGCCGGCGAGTTCCTCGCCGACGCCCGGAGCCTCACCCCGCCCCCGCCCCGACCGCCGATCCGGCCGACACCACCACCGCGGCGACGTCGCCGGCGAACGCGACCCCGGCCGACGACGACCAGGTGGTAGGGCTGCGCGAGGCCCACGAACACCACCTGCGAAGTGCCGCCGCCTTTCGTCGAGATTCACGAGGCGAGTGATCACCGACTGCCTCCGGAACCTACCGGCCATCGCTGTGCCGGGAGATGAACGAAGCCACCCGGCCACGCCGCCCCCTGAGGACAGCCCCCGACCACCGCACCGAGATGACCATCCGCTTCGCCCTCCGGGACCAGGCCACCGGCGCCGCCGGCCAGCCCGCCAAGGCCTGGCCTCTCCCCGGCCGTAGAAGGACATGGGCGGGAAGGAGCTGGAGATCGCGAGCATGGCCGACGACCCGGACCGGACCTACGGCGCGTGGCTGGCCGAGCTCGGGCTGAGCAAGGCGATCGAGCTAGGCATCCTCACCGGGTTCGAGATCGACGTCCTGGAGATCCGTGACCCCTCCCCGTCCCCGGGGAAACGGAGGAGGCGCAGCGGGGACGGCGCCTCGCCTTGCTGCAGACCACACTTTTGGAGCACGCGGCCGCGCACAGCCTGCGCACCGTGATGACGTTCCACCAGAAGGTAGAGAAAGCCGCCGCGTTCGCGGAGAAGATGCCGCAGACCGCAGCCGAGCTGTACGTCACCGACGCCTCCGACGACGACCTGGCCAAGGCGGAGAAGCTCCCCGGGTCGTCGATCGACGCGGACTTCTACTTGATTACCGTGCAGCAGGCACTCGGCATCACCCCGGCGCCGGCCAAACCCGCGGCCGGGCCCGACAGCACCGCCCTGTCCTCTCCCCGGAAGGCAGCGGCCGCCGGGCCCGGCAAGCGCACGGCGAGGAAGGCCGCCGCCAAAAAGGCCGCGGCCAAGGCATCGGGCACCGCGAAGACGGCCCGGCCCACCCTGGTCGACCTCATCCGCCACCACCTCGCCGAGCAGAGCGAACCGCGCTCCGCCGCGGAAATCTCCGCCGCGCTCGGCCAGGCCCATCCCGAGCGCGGCATCAAGACCAAGGTCGTCCGCGTCACGCTCGAAGGGCTCGTGGCCAAGAGCCAGGCCCAGCGCACCAAGCAGGGTGAATCGCCCCGGGTTCGGTAGAGACCTCAGATTATGGTTGTGACCTGGAGTTTCGTGGATTCCCTGGAGTGGTTGGCCTCGTACTCGACGGGTGGGACGTGGCCTCTCTCACCGTGCAGTCGGCGGTGGCAGTACCAGTCGATCCACTCGGCGGTGGCCAGCTCGACCCGGGAGAGCGTCCTCCAGGGCCGCTGCGGCTTGAGCAATTCGGTCTTGAACAGGCCAATCGTGCTCTCCATCAGGGCGTTGCCGTACGCGTCGCCGACCGAGCCGATCGAGGCCGCGATGCCGGCCGTGTCCAGGTGTTCGGCCAGCCGGAAACTGGTGTACTGGCTGCCCGCGTCGCTGTGGTGTATCGACTCGCCGCGAACATAGCGATATTCATCGCGGTCGCGCAGCCACAGCGCCCTCGCCAGGGCGTCCAGGACGAGCCGGGTCTCCTTCGACGTCGCGCCGGACCAGCCGACGATCCGCCGGGAGAAGGTGTCCACGACGAACGCGACGCAGACCACCCCGGCCCGGGTGGCCACGTGCGTGAAGTCCGCGGCCCAGCAGCGATTCGGCGCGCCGGCGACGCAGTCGCGGGCCACCCGGTCCGGTGCCCGCTCGGCCTGCTGGTCCGGAATCGTGGTGATGACCCTCTTGCCGCGGACGGCGCCGGCGATGCCCAGCTCGCGCATCAGCCGTTCGACGGTGCAGCGGGCCACCGTGTGACCCTGCCGGTTCAGCTCCCGCCAGATCTTCCGGGCCCCGCAGCCCGATGGAGAGTTGACGGACGTCTCCACCGCGGGGGGCACGCCTCAATCGGGCTTGCGCAGCACGCTCCTATCAGGCCACTCCGAGGCGGAGACCAGGGCCGGCGGGACGGCACATCGCCGACAAGCCACCGTTGCCGGGGCAGCAAAGAAACGAGCCAGCCCCGCCGGTACCTGCCACTGTGTCACCACCCGTAGGCCCGTGTCCCTGACTCTGTCATTGACGCGGAGAAACTCGCCGCGGCCTTGAGGATCTCGTTGGCCCGCTTCAGTTCGGCGTTCTCCTTCTGGAGCGCCTTGAGCTGGGCGGACTCCTCCGTCGTCGTCCCCGGCCGCGTCCCGGTGTCGATTGCGTGCTGCTTCACCCAGTTCCGCAGCGTCTCGCGGGAGCCGATGCCCAGCTTCTCGGTCACCGCCTGCAGGGCGGCCGTCTCGTTCGGGTGGTCGTCGCGCACCTCGGCGACCATGCGCACCGCACGACGGCGCAGCTCAAGCGGGTAACGGGAAGGTCGTGCCATGACTCGATCCTTTCATGAAATCGAGTCTCCATTCGAGCCGGGGTGGTTCAGTCTTGGCCCCCACCTCCCGCTGGGCCAGGGTGACGGTGGGGGCGTGGGTGACGGCGGACAGCAGGTGCCGGTGGCGCTGCTGTCGATGCGCGGAGCCGGACAGCGCCTTGCCGTCCACCGCGATCGCCGGCCGCGGCGCCGAGCCGGTGGTGCCGACGTCGGTGTGGTCGTGTCCGGCCAGGTAGGCGCCGATCGCGGCGTCCAGGGCATCGCCGTCGAGGGCGGCCAGGAGCCGGGTGAGGGTGGCATGGGACGGGGCGCGTCGACGTCCGGGCAGGTGGCGGCGGATGCCGAGTTGTTCCAGCACCGTGGTGGTGGCGCGCTGTCCCCACTCGGTGATTTCGGTGACGGTCCGGGCGCCGGAGACGACTGCGCAGGCGCAGACCAGCAGCAAGCCGGCCAAGGGGTACCACCGCCCGCGACGCGAACGCGGGTCGGGTACGCGCCGGAGGTGGGCGCTCAGGCGGCCGGTGTCGTGCTGGTGAAGGGAGCCCAGTTTCGCCAGGACGGCAGGGATCGGGGAGGATGGAGTGGCAGGCACGGGACCTCAATGTGATCAGCTGGCATAGACACCCTGATGATCACCGGTCTCGTGCCTGTGCTGTTGCCGCGTCAACTCCCGCTGGGCGCGGACGATCCACGCGATCCCGGAACTTGCAACCGCCCTGCTGGAGGCAGGCGACGAGGTATTCGGCGTGGGTCCAGGACTCCTTGCGGGCCCGTTCCGCGAGCCGGTCGGCGGCGGCAAGCAGGGCCGAGCCCTTCCCGCCGCGTCCCAACCGTCCAGAGAGGCGGCCAGGGCGCGGCGTTGCGGTCGCTGTCGGGAGCAGGCGACTACCGTCGGCGCGGGATGGTGACCCGGACCTCTGCCAGGACGACGTCGGTCACCGGGTGGCGGTGCACGGGGACGTACAGGCCCCAGTCGGCGTCACTGGCCGTGAGCCAGCCTCCGGTCCACGGAGCATCGGTGGTCTTCAGCACGCGACCGGCGAGCGGGCCACCCAGGAGTCGGACGATCACAGCGGTACCTCCATCCAGCGGGACTCTCCCGCCTCACCCCTTGGTGGGACCCGGCACCCGAAGGACAGCACCGGGGTGCCGGCGACGTCCGTCCTGACCCACGCCGCCAGCTTGTCGCCGGTGCTCCCCCAAGGGCTCGTAGCCTGCGTCAGCCGGCGCTGTCCCGAGAATGCAGAAACTGGCAGGCAGGGGTGGGCGATGCGGGAGAACTGACGCTACGGACTGCGGGGTGCTGGCCCTGCCGGCCGGCCGCTTGGAGAGGCGGACGTGGGACAGATCGAGCAGGGGCTGGAGCGCGCGTTGCGCACCCGACCCGTTCCCCCAAGCACCGAGGCCCGCCTGCGGTTTTTGCTGGCGACGCACCGGGGTTCCACCCGGAAGGTGGCCACCGTGCTGGGGGTGTCACAGCGCACCGTGCAGCGGTGGGTGACAAAGAATTCCGGAGCACGTCGTCCGCCAGGTCCGCTGCAGGCCCGGGCGATCGAGGAAGCGGTCCGGGCTCGGTGGCAGCCCCGGGTACGGGCCCGTCGGCGTGCACAGGCCGAAGCGAGGGCTTCGTCTTCCATACCCGGGCGCGATTCGGGTTCGCTGCTGCGGCAGGCTCCTCGGACGATTCGCGGGTGCGGTGGATCACCCAGTACCTGCCGGGGGAGGTCGCGCGGGAGCTGTTCGCCGCCCGAGATGCCGACGCGGGCGAGCAGCAGCAGATGGTGATCCTCGCCCGCGCGCTGGGGCACGCCTACTTCCGCGATGGAGGCCGCCGTACCCACGGCCTCCACATCGCCTTCAGTGACCTCGAGTTCGCCGACTTTTCGATCTGATGAGTGGTGGTCGGCGTGAGAATGACAGGTTCCGCTTCGTCACTCATGCCGGCAACGAGTGAGCACCACCCGTCAGCATCAACGACCAGGTCACCGCATCTGCGCCACTGACCCCCAGCCGACGACGTTCAACCGACACTCCCCCGCAGACCATCAGTGCGGCGAAGGCGTTCGCCGAGGACGTCGTCGGCGGAGCGTTCCCGCAGGAGGAGCACTCCGTCCACTGAGCCAGTGCGGTACGACGGACAGCCCCGCCGGTCTTCCCCGCCGGCGGGGCTGTCCCGTGCCACCGCCCGGTGCGGTGCGCCATTCGGGTGCATGTGCCGCTCGTTCGCGGTGCGGCTCCGTCTCCGGTGTTACGTTCCTCGCCCGTGGGCTCAGGTGATTCTCACCCGTGGCCGTTCCGGGAACGGACGGCGGTGCCGGAACCGGCGTTCCGCCGCCGTCGGACACCGAGACCACCGCGGCCCCCAGTCGGACACGAGGGTGGATCCCGTGCTCAAAGTCAGCGTCGTCGTCCCCGTCCACAATGCGGGCTCCTACATCGACAAGTGCGCGCAGAGCCTGCTCGGGCAGAGCATCGGCCGCAACGCCTACGAGGTCGTGTACGTCGACGACGGCTCGACCGACGACTCGGCCGAACGCCTGGACCGGCTCGCGGCCCTGCACCCCCACGTGCGGGTGCACCGCCAGGAGAACTCCGGCTGGCCGGGGAAGCCGAGGAACGTCGGGGTACGGCTGAGCCGGGGCGAGTACGTCCAGTTCGTCGACCAGGACGACGAACTGGGCCACGAGGCGCTGGAACGGCTCTACGACCTGGGCAGACGCAACGGATCGGACATCGTCCTCGGCAAACCGGCGGGCACCATGGCACGGCCCAGCAATGTCTTCGCCCGCACGGTCGACCGCTGCACCGTGGGCGACCACCCGCTGTTCGAGAGCCTGACGCCCCACAAGATGTTCCGCCGCGCTTTCCTCCTGGACCACGGCGTCAGGTTCCCGGAGGGCCGGTGCCGGCTCGAGGACCAGGTGTTCATGGCGCACGCGTACGCGGTGGCGCGATGCGTCTCGGTCCTGGGCGACTACCCCTGCTACTACTGGATGCGCCGGGAGGACGGCGGGAACACCAGCAGCAGGCAGCTCGTCGTCGACGAGTACTTCGGCTGGCTGCGCAAGGTCGTGCAGACCGTCAAGGCGCACACCCCGCCCGGCCCGGTGCAGGACGCGATGCTCCGCCGGACCTACCGGGTGGAGATCCTCCGCCACGTGAGCGAGCCCTACGTGCTGAGCGGCCACGGTCAGGTCCAGGAGCGGTTCGAGGCGGTACGACGGCTGGTGCTCGAGGAATTCCCGCCGTCCGTCCGGGAAGGGTTTCCGGCGGTGACGCGGCTGCGGGCCCGTCTGCTGGAGGAGGGCCGCCTCGACGCCCTGTCGCTGCTGGCCCGCCGCACCCGCCAGGTGAGGCCCCTCGCGGAACTCGGCCGGCCCCGCTGGCACGACGGCGCGCTCACCGCCCCGGTGCGGATGCACCTGGCCCACCAGGACGGCAGGGCGGTGACCCTCCTGGAGCGCGGGGGGCGCCTGGTGCTCGATCCGGCGCTGACCGAGGGGATCGCCGGAGCCGGGGAGTGGGCGGTCGGCGATCACCTGACCGCCGCCTACGGGGAGATCCGGCTCTCCCACCGCGGACAGCACGTCGGCTGGTTCCCCGCGTCGGATCTCACCGTGCGGCTCGAGAACGGCAGGGGCGGCCGACGGCGGCCCGTGGTGGCCGGGACGATGCGGATCGATCCGCTCACCGCGGCCGGCGGCGGTCCCCTGGACCGTGGCGTCCACGACGTGTCCGCGTACTTCCAGGTCCTCGGTGTCGGCCGCAGCGTCGCGCTGCGGGGGACGTGGAGAGCCTGGCCCCTGGGCGGGCAGGCCGTGCGGCTCGGGACGCCCTCGCACGCGGTCATCCCGTACTGGACCGCCGGCCGCCAGCTGGCGCTCGACGTCGGCGAGTTCTACCACCGTCTGGACGCGGTTCCGCGGCGGGCGGGGCTGCGGGAGCTGATCCGCGTCCCGGCACACGTGCGGGGGCCGCTCGCGAAGGCCCTGCACTGGGTGCGCCGGTGAGGCACCGGAAGGGTGTCGGCGGACTGTCGGCGACGTTGTCTCACGTTGACTGACCGGTCTGGGATGATCTTGGAGTTGGTCGTGCCGGGGAGGGGTTCGCCCGTGTCGTCCGCGCCGCCGTCGTACCAAGGGGCACCCGCACCCGGTGGAGATCATCGCGCACTGCGGGTGGCGGTATGTCCGCTTCCCGCTGTCGTTCCGCGGGGTCGAGGAGCTGAGGCCCGGGCGCGGCGTGCTCGTCTCCCACGAGACGGTCCGCCGCTGGTGCGCCACGTTCGGGCAGACCTACGCCGACGGCCTGCGCCGCCGACGCCCCCGGCCCTGCGGTAAGTGGCACCCGGACGAGGCCCTCATCAAGATCGGCGGAAAGCGGAAGTACCTGGGGCGGGCCGCCGACGCCGACGGCACCGTGCTCGACATCCTCGTCCAGTCCCGGCGGGACAGGGCCGCGGCCCGACACTTCTTCCGCAAGCTGCTCAAGAAGACCTGCTCGGTGCCGCGGGTGGTCGTCGCCGACAAGCTCCGCTCCTACCGGGCGGCCCACCGCGAGGTCATGCCCGCGGTGGCGCATCGCTCCCCCAAGGGCCTGAACAACCGGGCCGAGAACAGCCACCGGCCCACCCGGCAGCGCGAACGCGCGAGGAAGGGCTTCCGTAGCGTCGGCGGAGCCCAGCGGTTCCCGGCCGCGTTCAGCCGCATCTCACCCCCCTTCCGGCCCCGGCGCCACCCGATGACCGCCGCCGACCACCGCGCCGAGACGATCATCTGCTTCGCGATCTGGGACCAGATCACCGGCGTCGCCGGCCTGCCCGCCGTAGCCTGAGCCGCTGTCACCACCGGAGCCGAAACGCGCCGAACCGGCTCACACCCTCGAGCACTCGCTCAACCTGACAACGCACCTGGAGGAGACCGTCCGCGAGCGGCTGCTGTCCACGGTCCTGCAGGGCGTCTACCAGTCCCACCAGGCCACCGCCGCCGCGGTGCAGATCAACAACCTGCACCTGATCCGCGGCATGCTCGGGCGGCCCGGCGCCGGCGTGCTGCAGATGAACGGGCAGCCCACCGCCCAGAACACCCGCGAGTGCGGAGCCAACGGCGACCTGCCGGGATTCCGCAACTGGCAGAACGACGACCACGTCGCCGACCTGGCGAGGGTGTGGAACGTGGAGCCGGCGGCCATCCCGCACTACGCCCCGCCCACGCACGCCCTGCAGATGTTCCGCTACGCCGAGCAGGGCTCGATCCACATGCTGTGGATCAGCGGCACCAACCCGGCGGTATCGCTGCCCGAGCTGTCCCGCATCCGCTCGATCCTGGCGCAGGAGCGTCTCCTCGTGGTCGTACAGGACCTGTTCCTGACCGAGACCGCCCAGCTGGCCGACGTGGTCCTGCCCGCCGCGACCTGGGGCGAGAAGACCGGGACGTTCACCAACGCCGACCGCACCGTGCACCTGTCCGACAAGGCGGTCGAACCGCCCGGCGAGGCCAGGCCGGACCGGGTGCTGCGCACCCTAGTGCGCCTCCTCGACCTCCCGATGACCGGCCTCTGACTCCGCGTCCTCACGACGGATGCGCGTGGCCGTGCTGCCAGCGGCCTGAGCGAGGCCAGGCTCGAGGCTTCGGTCGGCTCAGGGCTTGAGCGGGTCGTGGCCGACCGTCATGAGCCGGTGGCGCAGGGCGGTGTCCTCGGCCGCGGGCTCGTCCGCCAGGTCCGTCTGTTCGGCGACCGTGTCCACCACCTTCCGCATCACGCGAAGGTCGTCCTCCGTGAGGTCGGTGCGCCGCTTCTGGAGGATGGCCAGCACATGCCGGCCGGTCGGGGTGCCCGCCTCCTCGGGCAGCGCCTCCGTCGTCTCGTCGGCGTCGCGCACCCGGAGCCAGGCGGCCAGCTCCTGCGAGGTCATGTTCACCACGCGGTGGAAGTTCTCCCACAGCGCGTCGAGTTCGAGGGCGTCGGTCATGGCATGCCCTTTCGTCGTTGTCGTGCCGGCGGTCAGCTCTCGCGCGGCCAGTTCTCCGCCTCGAACATCTACCGCACCTTCTCCAGCTCGGCGGTGATGCCCTTGGATGTGTGGCCCGGCGCAGCTACGCCCGTCACCTTCCATGTTGTTGATCAGGGTGAGCGGGAACTCCTTGCTGCGCGGGTTTCCGGGCCACCGTCCTGTTTCAGCGGTCCATCTCTTCCTCGATCGGTGTCTTGGGCACCTCGCGCAGGTGCTGCGATAGACCGGGTTTGCCGCCCTGGCGGGCCTGTTCGCCGCGTTGGGCCGGGCTGTGTCCCAGATCCGTGTCGGGATCGGTCCGTACCGAACGGGCGATGTCTTCCCGATTGGTGTAGGTCTCCGGCGGGATACCACGCAGAGCGGCCATCACCTCGCCGGAGGCACCGGCGGAACGGGCCGCCTCCAGCAGCTCGGTCTTGTCTGCTGGAAAGTCCACGTTCCGCAGAGCGCCCAGCACGTTGTCGAGCGTCGCGTGCGCCATGGGAAACACTCCCTCACTCAGGATAGGAACGGTCTCCGCGTACCCGTGTCGACTCCCGGCACACGAGGGTCGATCAAATCGGCGCCAGACGTGTCGCGCTCGTTGGCGCCGAACGGTGGCTTGTCCGACGTATGGGCAATACGAGTGGGTATCGGCGTGGCGGCTGACATTTCCCCCTGCCGTCGGACACCCAGGCAGGCCACGGGGAGGTGCAGGAGCTGACTGGGCCCGTATGACCCCAACAGCAGCGCCGGAGCCTGCAGAGATACGTGTAGGCCACCGACCAGGGTTCGCATCACCGCGCCTACCCGTCCCTTTCGCACCGTTTCAGGCTGCGGCGGGGTGGGAACCCGTGCGGCACGCGATAAGGAAGGGAAGCGTGCTGTGCCCGACACCGAGCAGGAGCGTATCCGGACAGCGGCGCTCCCGCTGACGGATCCTGCGTCGCTGGACCCGCTGCTCGACCGCATCGGTGACGCCCGCTACGTGCTGCTGGGCGAGGCGTCCCACGGGACCGCTGACTACTATCAGATCCGTGACGTGCTGACCCGTCGGCTGATCGCGGAGAAGGGTTTCTCCTTCGTCGCCGTGGAAGGCGACTGGCCCGACTGTCAGGCCGTGCACTGCTCGGTGGTCGCGACGCCGGGTGCACCGGAGGATCCACAAGAGGTGCTGGCGCGTTTCAGGCGCTGGCCGACGTGGATGTGGGCCAACACGGACGTGGTCGCGTTCACCCGGTGGCTGCGCCGGCACAACGAGCAGCTGGCACCCGAGCAGCGTGTCGGGCTCTTCGGGCTGGACGTCTACAGCCTGTGGGACTCCCTGCACGCGGTGCTCGACCACCTGCGCGAGCACGACCCCGACCGGGTGGAGCACGCTCTGGAGGCGTACCGCTGCTTCGAGCCGTATGCCGAGGATCCGCAGACTTATGCCCTGACCACCCGCTACCTGCCCCAAGGCTGCGAACCGGAGGTCATCAGCCTGCTCACCGAGCTGCGCCGACGGGCCGCGGAGACAGCCTCCCTGGACGGCTCGCTCGCGGAGTTCGCCGCCCGGCAGAACGCGGAAGTGCTGGCCGGCGCCGAACGCTATTACCGGGCCATGCTGGAGAGCGGCCCCGAGTCCTGGAACATCCGCGACCACCACATGGCCGACACACTGGACCGTCTCATGGAGCACTACGGCCCCGAGGCCAAGGGGGTCGTATGGGCGCACAACACCCACGTCGGCGATGCCCGTGCCACG
Source organism: Streptomyces sp. GD-15H (assembly GCF_045291515.1). NCBI lineage: Bacteria > Bacillati > Actinomycetota > Actinomycetes > Kitasatosporales > Streptomycetaceae > Streptomyces > Streptomyces sp. GD-15H. The sequence continues at coordinate 8,060,718 of NZ_CP149447.1, read as the reverse complement.
GACATGGCTGACATCGGTGAGATCAACATCGGCCAGCTGGTCCGCGAACAGCACATGGGCGAGGGAGTGGTGCTGGTCGGGTTCGGTTCGTATTCCGGCATCGTGGTCGCCGCGGACGCCTGGGCGACGTGCCCCGGATCATGGGTGTGCCGCCCGCCCGCAGGGACAGCCTGGAGGATCTGCTGCACCGGGCGCTGCCGGGCGAGCGGGCGCTGTTCGTCTTCCCCCACGTGCAGTTCCAGCGGCCGCCCTCATCCGGCCGGGGCGAGTGGTTCCACGACGAACGCGGTCACCGCGCCATCGGCGTGGTCTACCGGCCGGAATACGAGCGGGTGGGCAACTACGTTCCCACCGTCCTGGGCGAGCGTTACGACGCCTTCTGCTATCTCGACCGCACCAGCGCCCTCACCCCGCTGCAGCCTCTTGCGGCCGAGAGCCCGGAGGAAGAGACCTGGCCGACGGGCGTATGACCCGCGGGTCGACTGGGTCGACGGCAGAACCCGGATCCATCGCCCATCCACTGAAAGGCCAGGTCGGTGTGCGCTTCACCCGACGCCCCGGTCGAGCAGATCCCTTGTCCTCCCGAGAGGTGAGCGCCACCTCCTCCGGCGTGCCGGCGTCGATCACCAGCGCCACGTCGCCGGACGGCCAGCCATGTGCCGGCCTGCCGAGCGGTATCCGTTGATGTTCCGTGATCTGCGGGAAGGCTCCCGCAGACGCGTGTGTGCGAAGTGAAGACCGGAACCAGCTCGGTGCCGTTCCGCTGCTCATAGACAGGCAGCTGCACGATGTTTGAGGGGCCACGAAGTTTCCGGACAGGGACCCAATAGGGTTGTCCTGAACAGGAAACGAGGAAGAAGTGGCGCCACCCAGTAAGTACTCGCCGGAGTTCCGCGAGGAAGCCGTCCAGATCGCGTTGAGGTCGAGCAAGACGATCTCCGAAGTCGCCCGGGAGCTTGAGCTGAACCCGGAGACACTATGCGGCTGGGTCAAGAAGCACCAAAAGCAGCAGGAACCGGCTCCCGATGCGGAACTGACGGTGAACGAGCGGGCGCGCCTGAAGGAACTCGAACGACGCAACCGCGAGCTGGAGATGGAAGTTACCTTCCTGAAAAAAGCCGCAGCGTACTTCGCGAAGGATCCCCGGTAACAAGCAAGTACGAGTTCATCGACGAGATGCGGCTCGACACCACGGAGTACGCATACAGCGTCGAGTTCATGTGCGGCCGACTCGGCGTCTCCAGATCCGGCTACTACGAATGGCGATCCCGCCCGGAATCTGCGAGGGCCCAGCGACGCGAGGAACTGAAACTGCTCATCGAGGAGGCCTTCGACATGTCCGACGGCACCTATGGCCACCGGCGCATCCGGGCTCAGCTGGACCGCTGGGGCGTCACCGCCGGCCTGGAACTGGTCCGCCGGCTCATGCGCGAGCTGGGCCTTGAGCCCTGCCAGCCGCAGCCGAAGAGGTTCAGCCTCACCCAGGCCACGGTCGGCCAGGTGCCGGACCTCGTCGGCCGCAACTTCACCGCTGACGCACCCGGCGAAAAACTCGTCGACGACATTGAGGTCTTCTCGGCAACGTGACAGTTGCGGTGCGTGATGATGCCGGGCGGCGGGGTGGTGACTCGATGCCGGACATGAGTGAAGCCCCTGGTAGGAACAGGTCTGCGAAGATCACGTTCCGTACAACCAGAGGCTCCACGTGACGTCCAGTATCACCTACACCGCCGTGCTCGATGTCCGCAGGGCGACCGCCGAGCACTTCGCGAAGCTGCTGCGCGGGCACCGTGAACGGCTCGGGACCCGCAGGGGCACCCGCGCGCTGGGCGCCTTCAGGCAGGCAGTGCTCGTGCTGCGCTGGTTCGTCGACGGCACCCGGATAGCCCAACTCGCCCGGGACAACGGCATCTCCGTGCCGACCACCTACCGCTACCTGCACGAGGGGCTGACCGTCCTGGCCGACCACGCGCCCGATCTGTCCACCGCTCTTGAACGAGCGGCGACCGCCGGGTACACCCACCTCAACCTCGACGGCACCGTCATCCGCACCGACCGCGTGGCCGCCGCCGGCCCCAACAAGGCCGACCTGTGGTGGTCCGGGAAACACAAGCATCACGGCGGGAACGTGCAGGTCATCGCCGCCCCGGACGGCTGGCCCATCTGGGTCTCCCCGGTCCGGCCGGGCCGGGAGCACGACACCACCTGCGCCCGGGCCCACGGACTGGTGGACGCCCTGAACCGGCTCGCCGCCACTCTGGGCATCCCTACCCTGGTCGACCTCGGCTACGAGAACGCCGGCGACGGCTTCCGCCACCCGCACAAGAAGCCCACGGGAGGCGAACTCGCAGAAGAGAAACGGACTTTCAACGCCGTCATCCGCGGCATCCACGGTGTCGCCGAGCGCGCCAACGCCCTGCTGAAGGTCACCTTCAAGGCGCTGCGCAGGGTCAGTCTCGACCCCGCTGCCATCACCAGGATCGCCCGAGCCGCCCTCGTCCTGCTCCAGCTCGAACACGGCCGCACTACCTGAACGAAGATCACAAAACGTCACGAGACGTTACCGAGAAGATTTCATTACCTACATCGCGACCGGGGAAGGCTGGCTGTACCTCGCAACGGTCATCGACTGCTGCACGAAGGAAGTCATCGGTTACGCGATGGACGACCACTACCGAACCCCACTGATATCCAGAGCGATCCGCAATGCGGCACGGAACAGGAACCTCTCGGCCGGCGCGATATTTCACTCCGACCGCGGAAGCAACTATATGTCAGCCGAGTTCGGGAAGACGCTCGACCGGTTCGGGCTCCGCAGATCTTCCGGCCGCACCGGGATCTGTTTCGACAACGCCATGGCCGAATCATTCTTCGGCGCCCTGAAGAACGAGCGTGTATCAAGGGTGACTTACCTGACCCGCGAGGCCGCCCGGCAGGACATCACTCGCTACATCGAATTCTGGTACAATCGCAAACGCCTCCACTCGGCGGTGGGTTACCGCCCTCCGCGTGAAGTCCACGCCGAGTACGAGAAGTTGCGAATCGCCGCGTGAAATAGACGGTCAGACGCCCGTCCGGAAAACGCGAGACCCCTCAGTTCCGATGCCAGGACTCTGGTTGTCGTCGGGGGCGGCGCCGGTGGGGATCAGGAAAACACTACGGGCGAGGGTGTCCAGTTCGGCGTTGTCCGCCCTGCCCTCGGCCACCGCCCGTAGGGCCAGCTCAACGTTGGAAGCGTCATCAGAGATGTAGTCGGTCATCGATTCGTCCATTCGCCTGGTCGGACGTGTGCGCGGGGGTGCCGCCATCCCTGGCCTGTAATCGGCTCGGCTCGAGTACCCGAACGAAGCGGACGTCATCTACACCAGGAGTTGCGACTCATTCGGTCAACTAGCTTCCATGCAGGGCGGCTTCAAGTTCCCGGTAGGAGCGGGCTGTCGGTGATGCCCCAGATCCAGACGGCGTGTTCGGGTGCGTCCCGGATCGCTCGGGTGGTCTTGGCGATGTTGTCCGCTCCCAGCAGCCGCAGCCTGCCGATGGCGAGGTTCCGCAAAGCGGCCATCGCCCGCGGCGCGCTGCCGGTGTGGACGGTGGAGGCGTCCTCGGCGAACACCACATCTCTGACATGGTGGCTGGAATTTTCGATTCCCCAGTGCCCGCGGACGTATCCGCCCAGGTCAGCTGGGCTGGCCTGGTGGGTATCGAGGCTGGTGACGGCGTAGACCGTCTCCCGGGTCTGCCGCTTGCCGCTCTCCTGGCGGCGCCGGTGGATACGCAGGGCCAGCCGCGCTTCCGGGAAGGCGATCCCGCCCAGGTTCGCCGCGATGGCCATGGTCTTGACCGAGCGGGATTCTCGCCGGCCGTGCCCGGTCCCGGAGACGGTGTGCGCTACGGGCACCTGGTCCCACGGCAGGGCCTTGACCTGGGCCGACGCGGTCGGCTGGTTTCCCTTGATCACCGCGATGTAGTGGGCTTTCTTCTCCTGCACCAGCCAGCGCACCTGGTCCTTGACGCTGTGCAGGGCGTCGAAGGTGACCACGGTGCCGGTCAGATCGAGTGGTTCCAGCAGCGGGCGGAAGGCGGCCGTCTCGTTGGTCTTGGCCCCCACCTCCCGCTGGGCCAGGGTGACGGTGGGGGCGTGGGTGACGGCGGACAGCAGGTGCCGGTGGCGCTGCTGTCGATGCGCGGCGCCGGACAGCGCCTTGCCGTCCACCGCGATCGCCGGCCGCGGCGCCGAGCCGGTGGTGCCGACGTCGGTGTGGTCGTGTCCGGCCAGGTAGGCGCCGATCGCGGCGTCCAGGGCATCGCCGTCGAGGGCGGCCAGGAGCCGGGTGAGGGTGGCATGGGACGGGGCGCGTCGACGTCCGGGCAGGTGGCGGCGGATGCCGAGTTGTTCCAGCACCGTGGTGGTGGCGCGCTGTCCCCACTCGGTGATTTCGGTGACGGTCCGGGCGCCGGAGACGACTGCGCAGGCGCAGACCAGCAGCAAGCCGGCCAAGGGGTACCACCGCCCGCGACGCGAACGCGGGTCGGGTACGCGCCGGAGGTGGGCGCTCAGGCGGCCGGTGTCGTGCTGGTGAAGGGAGCCCAGTTTCGCCAGGACGGCAGGGATCGGGGAGGATGGAGTGGCAGGCACGGGACCTCAATGTGATCAGCTGGCATAGACACCCTGATGATCACCGGTCTCGTGCCTGTGCTGTTGCCGCGTCAACTCCCGCTGGGCGCGGACGATCCACGCGATCCCGGAACTTGCAACCGCCCTGCCCCGAAACCGCCACCCACCAGCAACAACACACCCAGACCCCACTGTCACTCACTCCACTGTCCCAAAACCGAGAGATCGCACTTGGTCAACTCACTCGATCGAGGTATGTCCGGAACCAAGGGACGGTCCGTAGCTCTCTGCACCGGTACAGCCGCCCCAGAACTGGGACAGGTGGCGTGATGGGCCTCTTGTCGGACTCTGGCGCGTAACTGACTATGCGTTACAGACGAGTAGTTGGGCCGTGACGGAGTGGGGGATCATGTCCACTGGAACGGGTGGGGATTACTGGGCGGACAAGGCTCTGCCCAGCGTGTTCAAGCACGAGTTGCTGAAGCGCTATATGCCTCAGTTCGGTGGCATGACAGCTTCACAGACGCGGGACAAGCGTTTGGTGTACCTGGACGGGTACGCAGGTGAGGGCCGCTACGAGAACGGTGACCCTGCTTCGGCGGAGATCGCTCTGCGGGTTGCCTCCCACTTCCGTGCCCAGCACGGGATCACTGTGGAGTGCTTCTTCACGGAGGCGCAGCAGAAGTCGTTCGATGGGAGTGTCTAATCAACGGGTCTGGCCCGTAGTCGGTGGTGACGGCGGGTAGCCATCAGCGCAGGAGGATACGGTGGCGGAGGAGGTCGAATCCGGCGCGGCCGTGCATCTGTCTCATGATCCGTTTCGTTCTGGTGTTGACGCCTTCGGTGCGGCCGTTGTGGTAAGGCAGGGTGAGGCCGGCGTCGACGGCTGAGCGGTCGAGTTCGAGGCCGTTGGCGAAACTGTGCAGGTGAGGCAGGGCCGCGGCGCGGGTGGCGGTGATCCACTCGGTGAGCTTCAGATCGTTGCCCTGGGCCGGTGTGAGCAGGGCGGCGAAGCCGCGCACGAGATCGGCGAGTTCGGTCATCTCCGGGCAGGCCGCAGTGATCTTCTCCAGCAGGGGGGCCTCCTTCGGCCGCAGGTTCTCCGGATCCGTGAGGAGGAGCCGCGCGGCGCGGCGTGGGGTGGTGACGGGCCGGTCGCCGTCGGCGCGGCCCTGGTTGAGGTATTTGTGCAGGCCGTTGAGGCTGCCGGTGTAGCCGAGTTCCTTGATCTCGTGGAAGAGGTGGAGGACGGGGACGCCCGGCTCCTCGGTCCGGCGCCGGCGCAGGTGTTCGCGGTAGGGGTCGACGAGGGTGGGCCGGTAGGCCGGCGCGATGCGCAGACCGGTGGGCTCGGGCATGCGGGCGTAGCGTTTGACAGTGTTCAACGCGAGGCCGAGGCGGCGGGAGCAGTCCAGCAGGCCGACGCCCTGGCCGAGCAGGGTGTGGACCTTGTTCCAGCGTTCACGGGTTGTCTGTTCGCGGATGCCGCCGGGCAGCGGCGGGTTGAGGACGGCGGCCCAGCAGCCGGCGTGGGCGCGGACCTCGAGCTGGACCTTGTCGCACAGGTTGCGCCACAGGTGCCAGCGGTCGCTGACCTGCACCGCGTCGGGCAGGGCGCGACGGATGGCCTCGGCATAGGTGGCCGAGCCGTCCCGGCATACGACCTCGATGCCGGGATGCTCGCGCAGCCAGGCTTCCAGGGGATCGGCGTCCCGGCCGGGCAGGACCTCTATGCGCCGGCCGGTGACGGCATCGGTAATGATCGTGGCGTAGCGGCGACGGCGCCGCAGCGCGAAATCGTCCACCCCGATCACCCGTGGGATCGGCGCCTGGGGCACCGGCAGACGCCACAGCCACCTCAGCACGGTGCTGCGGGAGGCCGGCACGGCCAGCAGGCCGGCCAGACGGGCGGCCGCCCGGCCGCATAACTCCCGTGCCACCTCGGCTATCTGCCCGGCCAGCCGCACCGTCCGGCGCTGATGACGCTCCAGCAGTCCGGGAACCTGCTCACGGAAGGTCTGCCGCACACAGCCCAGCACCGGACAGACCAGCCGCCGCACCCGCAGCCGGACGACGACCTGCCGGCCGTCGACCGGCACGTCCGCCACCGTCCGGCCGTGATACCCGTGCACCTTCATCGTCGGCGTCCCGCACACCGGGCACGGCACCGCGACACCCCGGGTACGGGCCGTGACCACGACCGCGTCCCCGCCGTCCGTAACACCCTCGATCACCACCCCCGAGAGCCCGGAAAACACCGTCGCGACAAGCGAGTTGACATCCATCACAAGATCATGATCGCTGATGGCTACCCGCCGTCACCACCGACTACGGGCCAGACCCGTTAAGTTGACACACCCCGTTCGATCGGCTGCATCAGGTCGTCGAGCAGTATCGGGCCGGCGGTGTGCTGGCGCATGCCCGCCGCGGTGAGGTCGATGGGGTTCTCGACAGTGTTGTTCAGCGGGCTGCAGGCGCGCCGCTGTTCCTGTTCCTGGATCCGTGCGGGCTGGTTCTTCCTCAGGATCGTCTGGTGGACGTGCTGGCCCGGCAGCGGCGTGAGACAAAACCGCCGACCGAGCTGTTGATGAACTTCAGCATGATGGCTGTGTGGCGCTTGGGCGGCACGTGCGCTCCCCGCAGGGCAACGAGAGGTCGCTGCAGCGCTTCGACGATGTGTGCGGTGGCACCTGGTGGCGGGAGTACTTCGCAGAAGCTGCTGCCCCAAAGGCGAAGGAGGGAGCTGCTGAGGACGCCATCGAGGCCGTGGCGGCTGAGTACTCCCGTCTGCTTGCGGAGCGCACCGGCATGTTCGTGCAGTCGGTGCCGGTCTCCCACGACGCGCACAAGCGGGCCGTCTACCGGCTGGTCTTCGCCACCCGCAGTCAGTACGGCTTGTGGGTCTTCGGCGACTCGGTTGCCCGGGCCCGTGACGAATGGTGGAAGACGCTGGATGCCCGTGAGGAGAGCGAGGGGAAGCTGGCGCTGTGGCCCATGCGTCCGGACCCGAAGGAGGTCACGAACCGGGCGGTTCCCGAGATCGCAAAGAACCTGGAGAAGCTGTTGCTGCGCACCCGGGGCCCGGTCAGGCTCGTGGACCACACTTTGGAGATCTTCGGGGACTTCTACGGGCAGGTGACTGAGCCAGCGGCGCGCAAAGCAGTGCAGCGCCTGCATGGCGAGGGCAAGACACCCAGCAATGGTGTGGGCGTGAAGCGAACCCGGGAAATCAAGGTCTTCCCAGGAAGACTCGTCGCATGACGTGCTTGGGCCGGGCAACGTGCCGCCCGGCCCCGCTCATGTGCGACATCCCGCGAGTTCTCCTGAGGCCCGCTGAGTGCTCGAGGCCGTGGCCAGGGGTTTCTTCCTCCTTCGGGTGCTTTACCGGGGTGTGAGATAACTTCTGAATTCTTGAAGGGTTCTCAGTGCGTGCGACCGATCTGCGGTCTGGTCGAAGGCGAGGAGGCGAACTGGAGCGGTTCGAGGCCGACGTGCTGGCTGGCCGGCCAGGCTTTCGGCGGCGGACTCGGCGTCGTTGGGCAGGCGGGCACGCAGCAGCACCACGTGCCTGGGACCGGCGAGTTGGTGGACAGTCGCCCGGCCGATCCCGCGGTTGGCTTCCGTGACCAGCGAGATCGGCGCAGCGGCGCTCATCGTGGCCCCCTCCAACCTTCCGTTCAGCCCATGGTCTTGGCGCCGTCCAGGGACTCGCGAATGATGTCGGCGTGCCCGGCGTGCTGCGCGGTCTCGGCGATGACGTGCAGCAGCACCTGACGGGCCGACCAGCGTACGCCGGACTCGAACCACGGCGCCTTCGGCAGCGGCTGGGTCGCGTCCAGGTCGGGCAGGGCGGCGATCAGCTCGTCGGTCCGGTGGGCCACCGCCGCGTACTCAGCCAGCACGCCGGCCAGCGTCTCGCCGGCCAGCAGCCGGAACTCGTCAGCCCGCTCGGCGAAGTCGGCCTCGGCCATGGCGGTGAAGTCGGGCATGGCCGACGGTCCGTCCAGGACGAAGTCCACCCAGATCCGCTCCATCGCGGCGACGTGCTTGACCAGGCCGCCCAGGCACAGTTCGCTGACGGTGGTTCGCAGCCCGGCCTGCTCGTCGGTGAGGTCGCGGGTGGTGAAGCGCAGGAAGTGCCGGTGCTTGCTCAGCGTCCGCAGCAGGTCGGCGCGCTCGCCGGTGAGGGCCGCCGACTCGCTCGGGCTCAGGGTCTCGGTCATGATCTCCGCCTTCGGTTGGTCCCGTGTTCCTCGGTCAAGAAGGACGGTAGGAGCCATAGCGGACAGTTTCTGTCCTGAATTCCGGGAGAATCGGAGACATGGCGAACACCAGCACCCGGACGCTGCGACTGCTGTCCCTACTGCAGACCCATCGCTACTGGTCAGGCACCGAACTGGCCGACCGGCTCGGTGTCTCGGTCCGCACTTTGCGCCGGGACGTCGATCGGCTGCGCGAGCTCGGCTACCCGGTGGAGGCGCAGCGCGGCGTCGACGGCGGCTACCAGCTCGCCGCGGGCGCCGCGCTGCCGCCACTGGTGATCGACGACGATGAGGCAGTCGCCCTGGCCGTCGGGTTGCACACCGCCGCGGAGGGCGCGGTGGAGGGCATCGCCGAGTCCTCGGTCCGGGTGCTGGCCAAGGTGGTGCAGGTGATGCCCACCCGGCTGCGTCGCCGGGTCGAGGCGCTGCGCGCGATGACCGTACCCGCCGGCTGGGGCAGCCCGGCCCGGGCGGGCGTCGACCCGGGCGTGCTCACCGCACTCGCACTGACCTGCCGGGACAGCGAACAGCTGCGCTTCGGCTACACCGCCGCCGACGGCCGCCGCACCGACCGGCAGGTCGAGCCGCACCGGCTTGTCTGCCTCGAGCGCCGCTGGTATCTGGTCGCGTACGACCTCACCCGGCACGGCTGGCGCAGCTTCCGGGTCGACCGGCTCACTGCGCCGGAGGGCACCGGCGCTCCGTTCCGTCCGCGCACCCTGCCCGCCGCCGATGCCGCCGAGTTCGTCCGCGCCGGGATCGATGACCTGCCCCGCCCGTACCGGGTGGCGGTCCTGGTGTACGCCCCGGCCGCGACCGTACTGGAACGGATCGGGCGGTGGAGCACGGTCGAGGAGGTGGACGCCGAACACTGCCGGGTCCGCATGACCACCGACTCCCTGGACTGGCCGGCCCTGGCCCTGGGCTCTCTCGGCGCCGAGTTCCGCGTGCTCGAACCGGCCGAACTGGTCGACCAACTCCGCGACTGGGCAGCCCGATTCGACCGGGCGGGGCGGGGCTGACAGTTCAACCGCTGGGATGCTCCGGCCGCCGGCAACGGGTGGCACGGACGATCTCGTCGCCGGCGCGTTCGAGGAGCTCGGCCGTGCCAAGCTCCTCAAGCCATCCACGGCAACACCGTGAATCCGAGGCGAACTCACGGGTCGATCCCCACAGAGCACAGCATCCGACCCGCGGGTTCCCGCTGAATCGCCTTCAGTTTCCTCGAACCCGCGGGTGTCTGCGGGTGTGAGTAGTTGCGGTACAGGAAGTGCCGCTGAGATTGATCTTGGTGGGGTCGGGCTACTCCGCTGTTCACCGTGCTCACCGGCATCGGCTTCGGCATCGCCGCGCTGTCCGGGGACCGCCGGCGCGTGCTGCTGCCGCTGGCCGGGCTGCTACTCGCCATGGGCATGCACGCGCTGTGGAACGGCTCGACGGCCTTCGGCCCGTACGGCTTCCTCGCGGTCTACGCCGTCTTCATGATGCCCGCGTTCGGGCTGCTGACCTGGCTGGTCATCTGGACCCGGCAGCGGGAGCTGAGGACCGTGCGCGAGGAGCTGCCCGCGTACGCCGCCGCCGGGTGGCTCACCCCGGCCGAACCGCTCGCCCTCGGCTCCATGCGGGCCCGTCGGCTGGCCCGGGACCACGCCCGGCGCCACTTCGGCAAGCCCGCGGCGCGGACGGTCGCCGAGTACGAGGCGTACGCCACCTCGCTGGCGTTCCTGCGGCACCGGGGCCGCCGGTGCCGACTTCGCCGTACGGGAGCGGGAGCTGCTGCACGAGCGGTGGCGCAGGCGGGAAGTGGCACAGCCCGCGTTGAACCACGCGGCCAGGATGACGCTGCCGGTGGCCGCACCGCCCTGGCCGGCGTACGGGATGCCCGGGCAGCCCCCGGGGCACGCCCCGGGTTACGGGTCGTACGGGCCGGCGGCACCATAGCCCTCGTACAACCCGTACCGGACACAGCCGTAGGAGGCCGGGGGCCGGAGTTACGCCGACGCCTGCGTCAGCCTGCCGATCTCCTCCTCCGTCAGCCGCAGCTCCGCGCCCCCCAGCAGCGCCGGGAGCTGCTGCACCGTCCGCGCCGAGGCGCTCGGGGCGGCCACCGTCGGCTGGGCCGCGAGCCAGGCCAGGGCCACCGTGGCGACCTCGGCGTCGTGGGCCCGGGCGACCTCGTCGAGGGCGGCGAGGACCTTCTGGCCGCGCTCGGTGTCCAGGTGCTTGGCGGCGCCCTGCGCCCGCGCGCTGTCCACCGTCGTACCGGGCCGGTACTTGCCGGTCAGGAAGCCGGAGGCGAGCGCGTAGTACGGGACGGCGGCCAGACCGGCCCGCTCGGCCAGGTTCTGCAGCTCGCCTTCGTAGGTGTCGCGGGAGACCAGGTTGTAGTGCGGCTGGAGGGCCACGTAGCGGGCCAGGCCCTCGCGCTCGGAGAAGTCCAGGGACGCCCTGAGGCGCTCGGCGGAGATGTTCGAGGCGGCGATGTGCCGTACCTTGCCCGCCTTCACCAGCTCGTCGAGCGCGCCGATGATCTCCTCGACGGGCACTTCCGACTCGTCGGAGTGCGTGTAGTACAGGTCGATGTAGTCCGTGCCCAGGCGCTTGAGGGAGGCGTCGGCCGCGGCCTTGATGTTGGCGGCGCTCAGCCCCGGGAAGTCGGGGTGCTGGCTGACCTTGGTGGCGATGACGACGTCGGAGCGGTTGCCGCGTGCCTTCACCCACTTGCCGATGATCGTCTCGGACTCGCCGCCCTGGTTCCCCTCGATCCACACCGAGTAGGAGTCGGCGGTGTCGACGAAGTTGCCTCCGGCGGCGGTGTAGGCGTCCAGGACGGCGAAGGACTGCTCCTGGTCGGCGGTCCAGCCGAAGACGTTGCCGCCGAGGGCGAGCGGGAAGACCTCGAGATCGGACGAGCCCAGTTTGCGCAGAGAAGTCATGTTCAACATCAACAACCGGGCCGGACGGTTCATTCCGCATCCGGCCGCAAAGGTTGCGCAACCAGGCGTCAGGGGTTTGTCAGGGGCCTCAGAAGGCATCCGCTTTCCGAACGTGATCCATTGGTTCGGCTGGGGTGGGCATGAACTCGCGCCTGCGGCGGGAGAGATGGGGCGTTTGGTCCGCTCGTGTCGCTGGTGGAGGTTGCTCATGCCGTCGGTTCTCGGTCTGCTGGAGGCCCGGGAGAAGAAGGTCCGGGAAGAGGCAGCGCGGCTGCGGGAGGAGGCCGAGCGGATGCAGGCCGCGCTCGGCGAGGCGGAATGTGCGCTGCAGCGGCTGGTGGATGCCCGTGTGACGGTGGCCGAGGTACTGGCCGAGCCATCTGCCGCGGTGGCGGAACCGGTGCGGAAGGCGGTGGCGGGGTCGGTGGTGCCGCACCGGACCGAAGGCATGACGGTGTCGGTCCTGGCGCCGGACTACCAGCGGATTGTGTCGGTGCTGGAGTCGGAAGCGGGCCGCGAGGGCATGCGCTGCCAGCAGCTGGCTGCGGCCCCGGGGCTTCAGGCGGTGCCGGCGAAGGTCGAGGGGCCGCGGCCGAAGTCCCCGGAGGGGCCAACCCCCAGAAACGCCTGGTGGAGCGGGGATGGGCCGTGCAGGTGCGGCCGGGGGTGTTCACCGCGCTCGGGATGCCGACCGGCTGAAGGCAGCCGGTCGGCGCCCGGCCAGACGGCCGCTCATGAGCATGGTCATGGACCACAGCACCATGGCCTCGTGCAGGACGGGCAGCGTCTCGTGGTCACGCACCAGACGACGCGAACGCATCAGCCAGCTCAGCGTTCTCTCCATCGCCCAGTCACACTGCACATATGGACGGTCTGGACAGTGAGCGGGCGCCGATAATCGGTCGTGAGGGCCTGCTGCGGCTGGCCGCGGTGGCCAAGCGGCTGCAGGACCGTGACGAGGGAGATGAGTCGCCATGCGCGACGACAGTGACGTCGGCCCCAGAGAACGATTCCGGCGGTGCCGGACGGGCAGGTGTGGGCAGCACTGCCGGAGGTGAACCGACGGGCGGTGGTGGGGCAGTTGGTGCGGCTGGCGAGCCGCGCGTTGCCGGTTGCAGCAATGGCAAGTGAGCGGGACCGACGATGACCTCGGTGATGCCGTGGGAGCGGCCCGGCAGCAAGATCGACGACCGTCACCTGCAGCGGCTCGCGGTGGTCTATGTCCGCCAGTCCACCCGCCGGCAGCTCGTCGACCACCAGGAGTCGACCCGGTTGCAGTACGCCCTGGCGGACCGGGCGGTCGCGCTCGGCTGGCCGGCGGACCGGATCCTGGTGATCGACGAGGACCTGGGCAGGTCGGCATCGAGTGCGGTCGCCCGCACCGGCTTCCAGCGTCTGGTCACCGAGATCGGGCTGGACCACGTCGGTCTCGTGCTGGGCATCGAGATGTCCCGCCTGGCCCGCTCCGGCAAGGACTGGTACCAGCTGATCGAGCTGTGCGCCCTGTCGGGTGCGGTACTGGCGGACCCCGACGGGGTCTACGACCCGGCCGAGTACAACGACCGGCTGCTGCTGGGGCTCAAGGGCACGATGAGCGAGGCCGAACTGCACCTGATCAAGCAACGGATGTGGAGCGGGCGCCTGAACAAGGCCCGCCGCGGCGAGCTGACCTTCCCCCTGCCCAGCGGCTATGTCCGCCGCCCGTCCGGGGAGGCCGCCCTGGACCCGGACGAACAGGTGCAGACCGTGATCCGCCTGATCTTCGCGCAGTTCGAGCGGCTCGGCACCTTGCACGGCGTGCTGCGCTATCTCGTGGACCACGACATCCAGTTGGGCATCCGGCTGCGGGAGGGGCCGGACAAGGGCACCCTGGAGTGGCGAAGGCCGAACCGGATGACACTGCAGACCCTGCTGCACAATCCCGCCTATGCCGGCATCTACGCCTACGGGCGGCGCCGGGTCGACCCGCGCCGCCAGGACCCGGCCCGGCCGAGCACCGGACGGGTCGTCCGCTCCCGGGACGGATGGCATGTGATGATCCCGAATGCCCTGCCCGCCTACATCACCGTCGCCCGGTTCGAGGCGAACGAGGCGAAACTGGCGGCCAACCGCGCCCGCGCCGAAGCCATGGGCGCGGTGCGAGGCGGCCGGGCGCTCACGGCCGGGCTGGTGCACTGCGGACGCTGCAACCGGCGCATGAGCGTGCGCTACCACACCCAGCACAGCAAGGCACTGCCCGAGTACGTGTGCGCCCGGGACATGACCAACTACGGCGCGCACAAGAGCTGCCAGCTGCTCAACTCCGCCTGCGTGGACGCCTTCGTCGAGCAGCAGGTCCTCGCGGCACTGACGCCCGCCGCCGTCGAGGTGTCCCTGCGCGCGGCCGACCAGGTCCTGGCCGAGCGGGCCGAGCTGGAACGGCTGTGGTCGAGGCGGTTGGAACGCGCCGCGCAGGACGCCGACCGGGCCCGCCGCAGCCACCACCTCGCCGAACCGGAGAACCGCCTGGTCGTGCGCCAGCTGGAGAAGGAGTGGGAGGACGCACTCGCCGCCCAGCAGCGGCTTTGCGAGGAGTACGACCGCTTCACCCGCAGCAGTCCGCGCATCCTCACTTTGGCCGAGCGGCAGACCATCACGGCCCTGGCCGGCGACATCGAGGGTTTGTGGCGCGCGCGCAGCACCACAAGGGCGGACCGCAAGGAGATCGTCCGCGCGGTCGTCGACAAGGTCGTCGTCACCGTGCTCGGCACCAGCGAGCGGGTGAAGGTCACCATCGTCTGGGCAGGCGGGACCACGACGGCGGGAGAGGTCATCCGCCCGGTCCAGCGGTTGGAACAGCTCAGCTGCTACCCGCAACTGACCGATCGGATCCGCGAACTCGCAGGCCAGGGCATAGGAGCCAGCGGAATCGCCGACCGCCTGGAAGCCGAGGGCTTCCGGCCCGCGAAGGGCGGCAAACGGATCTCCGCAGCCACCGTCCGCGACCTCATGCGCCGCCTGGCCTGTCCCGCAGGCCGCGTCCACCGGCACCGCCCCGCACCACCCGGCGAGGAGCCCGGCCCCAACGAGTGGTGGCTGGGGCACCTGGCCGCCGAGCTGGACATGACCACCTCCACTCTCTATGCCTGGATCAACCGCGGCTGGATCACCACCCGCCGGGAAAGCTGCTGGCCCCACCGGCTCATCGCCCACGCCGACCAGCGAGAACTCGCCGAACTCCGCGAACGCCGCACCCGTCCGCCCGGCTGGTACAGCCGCCGCATCTGGACCGAGACCGCCGAGACGGCAGAGCAACAGACTCCATGAGTGCGCTGTGCTTGACAGATCTCGACCACCCAGCGCCTGGGGAGCACCACGAACCCCGCCATGTCGTCGGAGCGCTTGACGATCTCCAGGGTGAGCCGGCACTTCTCGGCCGCCCAGTCGATCAGCCGCCCGGCATAGCCGCCGTCCGCCCACACCAGGCGGATGGAGAAGTACATCTCGCGCAGTCTTGCGAGCAGGGGGACGGCGGCGTCGCGGTCCTGCACATTCGCCGCGGTCACCGCGACAGCCAGGACCAGGCCGAGGCAGTCCACCACCAGGTGCCGCTTGCGGCCGCCCACCTTCTTCCCGCCGTCCCAGCCGGATGTTGAGCGCGGGATGTTCGCCGCTGCCCGCACCGACTGCGAGTCCACGATCGCGGCGGTCGGGTCCACCGCGCGGCCCGCCTTCTCCCGCACGCGGTCGCGCAGCCGGTCGTGGAACTCGGCGAGCAGGCCCGTCACCTGCCAGCGGCGGGCGAAGGCGTGCACCCGCCGGTACGGCGGGAAATCCGCAGGCAGGTTGGCCCACTTGACGCCGTTGTCGACCACGTAGCGCACTGCGTCCGGCATCACGCGATGGCAATAGCCCTCCGGCCGGCCTCCCCGCCCCCGAAACCACGCCGGAACGGGCAGCAACGGCCGGATGACCTGCCCCTCCGCGTCCGTCAGGTCCGAGCCGTAACACCGCGCACGGTCCGGCCCGTCCGCCGCGTTGCCGAACCTGTGCGCGAGGCAGTCACACGACGGAGACGGCGCGTTGGACTCCACCGGCGCGAGCGCGAAAGACTGCGGCAACAGGGCCTCCTGGTGCTCGTTGGCTTCGACAACCCCGAGCTACCAAGAGGCCCTGCCTTCATGCGCCGACCCCACCGCGATCACCCGATCAAGACCCTCGTTCGACCAGACCAGCCCGTTGATCGGTAAGCGGATGGCTTCTCAGAGGGCGTTAAGTCCGTTTCTGGTAGCGGCCCCGTCCGGGCTGGGTGAGGAAGCCTTGGCGGGTGAGGCGCCCGAGGCGGCTGCGGGTGACGTTCATGCATGGGTCGTCGGTGGGCATGCCGAGGAGTTCGTGCAGTTCGCGGACCCGGAATGCCTGGTCGGGGTGCTGGTTGAAGGCGTTCACGATGGCCTGGTAGGCGGTGGTCGACTCGGACGGACCGGCCTCGTCTCCGTCTCTGGTCGGCGTGAGTTCGACGATGACCTTCCGGGTGGTGGCCAGGTCCATGAGACGCGCTTCGGTCTCGGCGAGCACGGCGGTCAGGTGCTCGATCTGGCCGCGGAGTTCACCGGCCCGGGCGGTGGCCTCGTCCTGCTGGGCCTGGAGATCCGTCAGGAACTCGGTGATGTTCACGCGGCCGCCCGGACGGTGTCGCGCCAGGCCGGTGTGGGTGTGGTGAGGCGGCGGGCCATGTTCGCGGTGGCGGCCCAGTAGACGCGCGAGGCGGCGTTGTCGGGACGGTGGTCGTACTCGCGGGCCAGGCGCCGGTGCAGCATCAACGTGCCGTTGACCTGCTCGACCACCCACCGTTTCGGCTGTGGGACAAAGCCCTTGCCCTTCTCGTCCGGGTTGCGGCGGACGGTCTCGACGGTGATGTCCAGCAGGGCGCCGTGGATGATGACCTCGTCCTTGAATCCCTGGTCCACCAGGGCCTTCTCCAGGCGCATCCCGCACCGCTCGGCCACCTGGTCGAGCAGGGCCACCCCGGCGGCGTTGTCGTGCGCCGACGCGGCGAGCACGACGACCCCGATGATCAGTCCCAGCACGTCGACGGCCAGGCCCCGCTTGCGCCCCGGCGTCCGCTTGCTGGCGTCCAGCCCCGTCGTGGTCTTCGGGACTCCCGCGGCCGCGCGCACGGACTGGGTGTCGATGACCACGAGGGACGGGTCCTCTAATCGGCGGGCCTTCTCCCGCACCTGGCAGCGCAGGAGTTCCTGGATCCGCTGGTCGAGCCCGTCCTTGCGCCACAGCGTGAAGTAGTAGAACACCGCCGACCAGGCGGGCAGGTCATGGGGCAGGTAGCGCCACTGGCAGCCCGTCCGGTTCTGGTAGAAGATCGCGTTCACGACCTCCCGGAGATCACAGGTCCCGGGATCCTTGGTCGCCGACCGCGCCACCCGGTCCTGCTTCCAGGACGTGATCATCGGCTCGATCAACGCCCACTGCTCGTCCGATAAGTCGCTCGGATACGGCTCACGCTCCATGCCGATATCCGAGCATGCACATGCCCAACCGCTGCCCCGAACGGCAACCAGTCACACGAACGAGCGATCGCGAACCCAGAGAGATGGGACTTAACGCCCTCTCAGAGGCTCGTCAGGGGTTGAGGCCCCTGCCGCGCAGCCACGCCAGCGGGTCGATCCCGGTCGTCATCGTCGAGGAAGAAGAACCGCTCCAGCTCCGGGCGCGTAGGCACCTCGGTGAACGTCCCGTACGCCTCGGCCTGCTCATCAGTCAGAAACTCCACCGGCACGAAGCGGACCGTAGCCAGCACCAACAGCCCCCCGGCGATCTTTCCGGGAACCCCAGCGGCACTTCCTGTACCGCAACTACTCACACCCGTCATACGGCAACGGGCAGCGGCATCTGGTCCCAGGTGCGGCCGTGCAATTCGCGGCCGCCTGCCTTCGGTGTGCGGCCGCCCCACTGCTTGAAGAAGAACGCGACGCCGGCGTCCTGGCAGGTGTCTCGGATGTCGGTGACCCAGGCCTCCTCCAGGGGGCGGTGGCGTGGTCCGGACTCGCCACCGGCGATGACCCAGTGGATGCCCTCGAGGCTGAGGCCGGGCAAAGGGCCGAGGAGCGGCTCGCAGGAAAGGAACCGAACTGCGGCAGGGACTTCACGCAGGTCGTCGACGCGTGCCAGTTCATTCTCGGTCTCGATGGAGACGCCCATCCACAGGTTGGCCGGCCACTCGAGCTTGTGGGCTACCTGGCGCAGGCGGCGGGCTCGCTTGGTCAGAACCTGGTAGGTGTGCTGCGGGGTGTCGGCCATGACTTGGAAGACCTGGCGGACGAAATCCAGCGGGACCCGGGCGTGGAAGAGGTCGGACATGGAGTTCACGAAGACCACCCGTGGGCTCTTCCAGCCGTAGGGGATGTCGAGGGCGTCGGGGTGCAGGGTGACGCCGAAGCCGGGGCCGGAGGTGCGAGGGTCGCCGTCGTTCTGGTACTTCGCCGCCCCCATGGCTTTCAGCCGCTTCGCCAGGGTGAGGGCGTAGCAGTTGTCGCAACCGGAGGAGACGCGGTCGCAGCCGGTGGTCGGGTTCCAGGTCGCCTCGGTCCATTCGATGGAGCTGCGGTCGCTCACTGCTCTCCTCCTGCTGCCATGCACGGGTCACGCCGCCCACGGAGGCGGGCGGGGCGGTTGTAGTGCCTAACGATGCCGTTGGGGCGGGCGTACTGGGACCCACAGTCCGGCATTCGAAGGCTTTCGATCGCTTCTCGTAACCTCGAAATTCGAACTCCTGTTCCCAATCTAGTAGTTAAAGAGCACATAGTCGATGTCGGTGAACCCCATCAGGAGCCTGTCGACACGGCGACCGTGGTCCTTGAAGTACCACTCCTGGAGGCCTTCGGCATTGCCTCTTCAACGCTCAGGGCTCGGGGCGCCAGCGGCCTGGGCGTCGAAGAGGCGGGCCGCATGCTGCGGGGGCAGGGCGAGGGTGAGAGGGCGGAGGCGGGCGTCGTCGGTGGTGCCGGGCGCGGCGGTGAAGCCGAACCGGGCGGGGCGGCCCGTGTTCGCACGGGCGGTCAAGAGGGCTGGGCCTGGGAAAGCGGCGGTGGTCAAGGGGTGATCGCCTGGGAAAGCGAGTTGTCGGTGAGCAGCTTGGCCCAGGCGGCGCTGGTGGCGGTCAGGGAGACCGGCACGGCACCCGCCGGGTCGTGACGGCAGCGCGGCAGGGGCTGGCGCGTCTTCGGCCGCCGCCGGGTGGCGGCTTCTTCGGTCGGCGCCCGCCGACGGCCGGGCAGAGCGCCGGACAAGGCGCCTCAACCGTGCACGGACGTGAGGAAGAGTCGCAGGTCAGCACGCTGGTCGAGGGGCCGGCCGCACCGACTACTTCCCTCGGAGCCCCCGCAAGGCTCCTGCGGGCAGTACCGGCCCGGTTTTGCCGGGCCCCGGCGCCCTGCTCCGGGCCGGGCAGTGCCGCCGCCCAGACCACCGCCGGGTGCTCACCGAAGTTCACCGCCTCGCACGCACCCGACACGCGCGCCCTGGGGCGCGTGGTGGTGAGCGTGCCGGGGCTCAGCCACTTCTTCGGCAGCCGCCCCCTGGGCCCCGCGGCCTGGACGATCGCGCCGGCGTCGGCGGCGGGCTCGGTGCCGGTGCCCCTCGCGGTGCGGGGCGCCGCCGGTGCGCTCGGAAAAGTTCACCCGCAGCACACCCGTGTGCAGCCTGCCGGACGGCCTCGGAGCGGACAAAGGAGTCGTACCCCGCACGCCACACACGAAAGGCGGCGGGCCATGCCGCACATCCTCACCACGGTCCTGACCCAGGTGGCGGTCGCCCTGCTCGAGGCCGCCGTGGTCCGGCTGGCCGTCCGGCTCTGGAGGGCCCTCGGCACGAGCGGGCGCCCGGCGGCCGCACACGCCTGAGCGGCCCCCGAACCGGCTGGCCCGAATTGCCCGTTCAGGCGGGTTTATTCGCGCGCATCGATGGAATGCGGCCAGGGAGAGCCCTCGCCACTCACGCCGCACGGCAGGAGAGGAAGAGATGACTTCCCCGGATCCACAGACCCAGCAACCGCAACAGCCGGTCCCGCCGCAGGCCGGGACCCAGGCCGCGGAGACCCGCGCTCCGGAACCCCAGCAGGCCCCGGCGGAGCACCCCAAGGAGAAGCGGACGGGCGGCAAGCTGCTGCACCTGCGCACCGCGCACGCCCGGGTTCCCATCCCCTACATCACCCCGGGCGACATGTTCTCCACCGCCTGCCGGCCGCACCCGTGTCCACGGCCACGTCCCTGCTCCCCTCGCCCCGCAAGCTGGCCTTCTACGGCCTCCTCGGCGCCATGGCCGTGGTCGAGGCCGTCGAGTGGCCGATCGCGGTCGCCGTCGGCGCCGCCACCGAAGTGATCACCCGTGAGCAGGCCGCACGCCAGCGCGCCGAACACGAGCGCATCGAGCGGGACCGCGCCGAGCGCGAACAGGGCCGGCAGGCCGCCACCGAGCGGACAGAGCCCGGGGGGCCCGCGCAGCCAGCGATGGCCTGACACGTTCCCTGCGGGCGGTCGCCCTCAGCGGCTCGCGGCAGTGCTGGCCCCGGCGCACGCCGGGGCCGGCGGGGTTTCGGCCTGCGGTGCCCCCGCAAAGGGGCTAGCGTGATCCACAGAGCAGGCGTGGTTCCGAAGTCGTTCGCCCGCGGTCACCTTGCCCGCGGGCGCCTTGCTGTGCAGCCCGCTCCGGACCAGGCGATCACCTCCGGACCCGCAGCACCGTGCGGGCCCGCACCCCGCGAAGGAGACAGGCATGGCCAGGGGCACCGTGAAGTGGTTCAACGCGGAGAAGGGCTTCGGCTTCATCGCGCAGGAGGGCGGCGGCCCGGACGTCTTCGCCCACTACTCCAACATCACCGGGCAGGGCTACCGCGAACTGCGGGAGGGCCAGCACGTGGAGTTCGACGTCACCCAAGGCCAGAAGGGCCCCCAGGCGGAGAACATCCGCGTCGTCTGACCCCAGCGCCCGAACAGGCCCGGCACCCCCCGCGGTGCCGGGCCTCCGTGTCGAACCGCTCACCCCGACGCCGAGCGCACCACCCCCACCCCGATGCTGCTGGCCCGCTCCCGCCACGCCTCCGTCCGCTCCCTGAAGCGGGTACGCCCGCCCCGGCGTCGACGCGGTCGCCGCCCACGGCGCCGCCTCCGACCCGGCCGCCCGCCAAAGGGGCTGACCGCGGTCCACCTCAACCAGTCCTTGACGGACGCCCCACGTTCGAATCTGCGCCGGAAGGACACGCCGCGACCTGCGGCAACCGCACGAGCCGTCACCGCAAAAACCGCACCCCGAGGTCACCACCACCCCACACCGCACGGCGAGCCCCCAGCTCACCGCCCTGACACCAGCGCTGGAGGGCACTGGTGTCACCACTACAGAAACCGGTGACATGGAGACGCAGATTCGCACCGGTAGCGTGTGCTCGTCGACGAAGTGGGGGATCGAAGCGCGAGATGATGTCCGGGAAGCGCGAATGAACGTAGCGGCGATCTTGGTTTCCGAGGAGATCCTTGCCTCAAGGGAGGCATCCGTCAGGGCCGACCTGCGGCAACGGCCGGTCTCGGTCGATGTCGACAACGTGAGCTACGGTCCGGCGTTCCGCCACTACTGGCTGCTCACCCACATGTCCTCCCTGATCGCCAAGGAGGCGGCGCTCTCCGGCGTCACCCTCTTCTATAACCGGTACTTCTGGTTCGCGCGGTTCACCCACCTGTTCTCCCTGTCCCACGGCCCCGACGCGGGCCTTGAGCAACAGTTGTTCCAGATGTTGGAGCATCCCCCTGTCGAGCTGAACTGGGCGGTCGTCGAGGAGATTGACGTCCTGGCCCGGCAGTAGCATGCCAGCCCCGAGGAGATGTTCTTCATGGCTGATGCCCGGCTTGTCGCCGGTGGTGACCGGCCCGGGCCTGATGGCGGCGTCGCACCTTGCAGCAGCTACTTCGGTCGAGGCGCCTGACCCTGCTGCGATCTCTCGGCTTCATGTCAGCGAACCACCTGGGGATACACCGCCTCATGACAGCGAAACCCGGTGCCTGTGCCACCCCGGTGTCAGCGGCGGACCATCACGCGCCCCCACCGCGGCCGGTGGGAAGACGGCCGGCAACGGCTGCCGGCCACTCCACTGACACGAACGACTACATCGCACGTCGCCGAGACGATCACCGGATCGTAGGCTTGTGGCCATGGCTGACACCTACGAGCTCCAGCTCACGCTCAACCTGCCGGGCTCCCTCTCGTCCCGCGATCTCGACCTGCTCCGCTGGCACTTGGGAGAGGACGGCGGTCGGCAGGACGAGGAGGACAAAGAGCACGAGGGGTACGAGGGGTACGAGGTTCCCCTGTGGGACGGCCGAGGGCCGGCACCGCGCATCGGAGGCCTCCAGGTGGCGGAGTTGCGTTCGGTCCATAGGGGGTGGGCGCTGACCGTGCGGCAGGAGGCGCATCCCGACGGGTTCCACGATCTGCGCAGGCTCGTGCTATGGCTCGGCGAGCGGACGACGACCGGGGGCCCCATCGGGTACCTCCGCTTCTACGAGTCGTACGTGCCCGACATCCTGATCGTCGAGTCCGGGACCGTGAGCTGCGTCGTCCTGCGGATGGACGAGACCATCCGGGTGGCGGACCAGGAGTTCCCCTACTCCTGAGCCGCCCTCAGAAACGCCGAGTAGCCGAGGGGATTCTCACCCCTCGGCCCTCACAGATCCGTACGTGACGATCTCTCGTCATACGGCTCTTGTCGTTCTGGTCACCAGACGCGGGGAGCGTGGGTGGTCCAGGCCCAGTGGGCGAAGAACCGGGGTCGCCGTGCGACGGCCTGGTTCCACGCCGTCTGGGCTTTCTTCCTGCCCCTCAGCCGTTTGAACTTCTTGCGCATCCACCGCATCACGTAGGCGTTGACGCGTTCCAGGAGGGGGCAGAGGGCCGACTGGTAGAAGGCCCCGTAGTACGCCATCCATCCCCGAATGATCGGGTTGATGAACCGTGCGAGATCTGCTTCGGTCAGGCTGGTGCGGTGGTGCAGCCGCCAGGACCGCACCTCGGAACTGATCCTGCGCAGGGCTTCCCCACTGATGGCAGGGAGGAACGACCGGAACATCTGGCCGTCCTTGCGCACCGCGGAGCGTGTGCGGAAGGTGAACCCCAGGAAAGTGAACTCGGTGTGCTGGTACGAGGCACGCCGGTTGGCATCCTGGCAGTACACGATCCGGGTTTTCTCCGGGTGGAGTTCAAGCCCCACCTCGGCCATCCGCTTCTTGATCGCCGCGAGCACGAAGCGTGCCTGGCGTTCGCTGACGCAGTGGATCACCGCGTCGTCCACGTACCGTTCGAAGCCGATGGCGGGGAAGTTCCGCGCCATCCAGGCATCGAAGGCGTAGTGGAGGAAGAGGTTGGCGAGGACCGGCGAAACCGAAGAGCCCTGGGGCGTCCCCGGTCCCGCTCGCGCCGTGTCCCGTCGGGCAGTTGCAGCGGTGCGGCCAACCAGCGCCGCACATACAGCAGGACCCAGGACTGGGACGGATCAGTGTGGGCGGCGACCGCCTTGAGGACCAGGTCCCACGGAACGCTGTCGAAGAACGCGCGGATATCCAGGTCGATGACCCAGTCCGCCTTCCAACAGCGTTCCCGGCACCGGCCCACAGCATCGATCGCCGACCGGCCGGGACGATAGCCGTAGGAATCCGGATGAAAGACCGGCTCGGCCTTCTTCTCCAGGACCCCGGCAACCACCGTCTGAGCGATACGATCCCCAATCGTGGGCACGCCCAAAATTCGGACGCCCCCTTTCTTGGGGATCTCCACCGCACGCACCGGAGGCGGAAAATAGGTGCCGGAGGTGAGACGGTTCCAGATCCGGTACAGATTGTCCTTCAGATCCTTCTCGAATTCCTCCATCGACACCGCATCCACGCCCGCCGCGCCCTTGTTCAACCTGACTTTCTCGTACGCCTCCCAGACGGAATGCTTGGAAATATTGAACGGCTTGTCTGATGCTTTCAACTCGTTCACGCGACTCCTCCCGGGTGACCCCCGGTTGATCGAATAAACACAGTCACGAACGACCCGGCCCCTTCGCTCCGCCCCCGTTACAGGGGTTTCATCACTACTACGAGCCGGTCCGCCGGCGTGCCTGGCATCGGTACTCAGTCCCTCACGGCTTCGGACCGCCCGGGACGCTCCCTCTCTCCCCGCTCACCAGCGGAGACGTATCCAAGCCCGCCTTCTCCTGTTCCGTACGAAGGCCGCAGACCGGGCTCGCGTCGCCTGTATGCCGGACACCGCCTGGCCAGTAAACGGGCACCCGCCAGGCTCATCCCGGGATCGCATTGACACCCCGGTTCTGATGTCGTCTCTAAGTTTCGACACGTCAGCAGCGATTCACTTGCGCTCGCCTTCCCGATCCCTACCTGACGTCTCAACGGACGCCTTTTCCTCATCGTTCACCACGGCAGTCTTCAGCTAGCGCAGCATGAGGTGGTTTAAATTCTCCCCCGCAGGGCGAATTTGAAGGGCCATACCTTCATCCTTCGTACAGCATCGCTACAAGAAGAGTTCCTACATGCTTCTTCCTTTCGCGTTCAGGACACAACAATGCCGTTTAGTACTCCAGTGCGGTTTCGTGATCCATCGAGCGGGTTCGCCGGCGGTTCGTCGTCGGTAGTGGCTGTGTCGGGCTGTTGCCAACTGGCGCCGGCGCCAGTTGGACCAGTGCAGCAGCCTGGCCGCGGTCACGGCGTTGTCAAGTTGAGGGAGCGTCGGGCGGCGTGACCTGTAACGGGGCGTGGCTGGGCGGGATGTCCGTGTTGGTTCAGGCCGGCGTGGACACGCCTGTGACCTGGTTCCACACGGTGAAGCGCTCGGTCATCTCCTGCCGGTAGTTACGGGCGGTGAGCAGGTGTCGGCGTGGTCGGAGGTGCGGGGAGATGGAGCTGAAGGCTCCCAGGAACCGCCGGGCTCCGCCGACACTGCGGAAGCCCTTCATCGCCCGTTCGCGTTCCCTCGTCGGCTGGTGGGAGTTCTCCGCCCGATTGTTCAGCCCCTTGTGATCCTGCTGGCCAAATGCCGTGTCCTGGGGTGTGGGGATGCTGTTGGCACCGTGGTGGCCGGTCTTGTCGTTCCCGGTTGCTGGGGGTGGGAGTCATGTCGTTGCGGCCGGAGGAGTGGCCCGAGGTCCCCGAGGCGACGGCGAGGGTGGCACGGGCAGTGGCAGGACGCGGGGCCCCGCCGTTGACGATGCGGGTGCGGGACGAGCTGGGCGAGCTGTTCGCGGATGCGGAGTTCGTCGAGGCGTTCGGCCGCCGGGCCGGCGTGGATGGTCGCCGGGACGGCTGGCGATGGTGACCGTATTGCAGATGGCGGAGAACCTGAGTGACCGTGCCGCCGTTCAGCGGGTCCGGTTCGATCTGTCGTGGAAGTACTGCCTGGGCCTGGAGCTGGAGGATGTCGGCTTCGACGCGTCGGTGTTGTCGGAGTTCCGCACCCGGGTGGCCGGCCACGGCCTGGAAGAGCGGGTGCTGGATCTGCTGGTTGCGGCGCTGAAGGAGAAGGGCCTGGTCAAGGCAGGAGGCAAGCAGCGTACCGATTCCACTCATGTGCTGGCGGCGGTGCGGGAGTTGAACCGGCTGGAGCTGGCTGGGGAAACGGTGCGGGCCGCGCTGGAGGCGCTGTCCGCCACGGCCCCCAACTGGGTGGCGCAGGTGCTGGAGGTCTGTGAGTGGAACCGGCGTTACGGGCGGCGGATCGATGCGTACTGGCGCCCGCCCGGCTCCCAGACCCAGCGCGACCAGCTCGCTGTGGACTACGGCCGTGATGCGGTGGCTCTGCTGCGGGCGGTTTACCATCCGGCCTCGCCGGTCTGGCTGCGGGAGCTGCCCGCGGTCCAGACGTTGCGGCAGATCACCGTGCAGAACTACCTGATCACCACCGACAGCAACGGAGCGGAGGTGGTCAAGCGGCGGGAGGCGGACAAGGACGGCCTCCCGCCCGGCAGGATCCGCCTGACCTCGCCCTATGACCTCGATGCCCGCTACGGCACCAAGGAAGATCTCCACTGGACCGGGTACAAGCTGCACATCAGCGAGGTCTGCCGGCCACCCCGGCCTGACGACGGGGCTCCGCGGCCCGGCCGGCGGGCACGTCCTCCCATCCCGAACGTGATCACGCATGTCGCGACCACGGATGCGACCGTGCCCGACGTGAAACTCGTCGAGCCCGTCCACCAGGCCCTCGCCGGCAGGGACCTGCTGCCCGCCGAGCACTACCTGGACTCCGGCTATGCGAGCGCCGAACTCATCGTCGGTGCCCGGGCCGCCTTCGGCATCACACTGGTCACACCGCTGCTGACGGGCACCTCCCGCCAGTACCGGGAGAACGCCGGCTACCAGCGCGAAGCCTTCGCCATCGACTGGGACGCCCGCCAGGCCACCTGCCCCCAGGGCGCCACCAGCCGGTTCTGGAGCCCGGCCAAGCAGAAGGGCCGCAACGTAGTCGTGGTCCGCTTCGACCAGGCCGACTGCGGCCCCTGCCCGGTCAGAGCAGCATGCACCAACGCCACCCGCTGGGGCCGCCAACTCACCCTGCGGCCACGGGCACTGCACGAACTCATCCACGCCAACCACACCGCCCAGCAAGACCAGGCGTGGCAGGCGAAGTACGCCCTGCGGGCGGGCGTCGAGGGCACGATCCGCCAGGCCATAGCGGTCACCGGCAGCCGCCGCGCTCGCTATCGGGGCCTCGCGAAGACCCACCTCGAACACGTCTACTCCGCCGTCGCCCTCAACCTGATCCGCCTCGACGCCTGGTGGAACGGCCAGCCCCTCGACCACACCCGCACCAGCCACCTCGCTCGCCTCGACCTCACCCTCGCCGTCTGAGCCCCACATTTGGCCAGCAGGATCCCTTGTGGGAGCGGTGCTCCACCGAGGGCATGGTCTCGCGCAGAGCCGCCCCGTAGGAGCGGAGCTTGTCGGTGATCACCACCCGCGGCACCGAGGCGGTCTTCTTGCGGAGCTTCCCGAAGAAACGCCTGGCCGCGGCCGGGTCCCGCCGATTCTGGACCAGGATGTCCAGGACGCCTCCGTCCTGGCCGACGGCCCGCCACCGGTACTTCCGCTCGCCGTTGACCTTGATGAAGACCTCGTCCAGATGCCACTTGTCACCCGGTCGCGGGCCACGCCGCCGCAGCGCGGCCGCGTAGTCGGGGCCGAACGTCGCGGACCACTGGCGGCGGATGGTCTCGTACGTGACCTCGACACCCCACTCCAGCATCAGCTCCTGGACGTCGCGCAGGCTGAGGGCGAACCGGTGGTACGGCCACACGCAGTGACCGATGACGGGCCTTGTCCCCGAGGGGTGGACACCTGTTCGTGTCGTTATGCGGCGAGTGTCAGGGTAGCCGACTGTTGCTCGTAGGCGATCGGTGCCTGCTGTCCGTTCGCCGAGTGTCGTCGGCGGGTGTTGTAGCGGGTGGTCCAGCGGAAGACGGCCAGGCGGCAGGCCCGGGCCCCGCCGAAGCGGCGGGCGCCGCGGAGCGTCTCGCGTTTGAGGGCCGCGTTGAAGCTCTCGGCGAGCGCGTTGTCCGCGCTCGTGCCGACCGCGCCCATGGACTGCCGCACCCCCAACTCGGCGCATATATCGGCGAATTGGCGGGAGGTGTACTGCGCTCCGTGATCGCTGTGGAAGACGGCTCCGGCCAGGCTGCCGCGGGTCGCGGCAGCTGCCCGGAGCGCGTCGGCGACCAGCGAGGTGCGCAGGTGATCGGCGATCGACCAGCCCACCAGGCGGCGCGAGAAGCAGTCGATCACGGTCGCCAGATACAGGAACTCGCCGTCACCCACCGGCAGGTAGGTGATGTCGCCGACGTACTTGGTGTTCGCCGCCGTGGCGGTGAAGTCGCGCCCAAGCAGGTCCGGCACGGGCGTGGCGGACGGCTCGGGCACGGTGGTGACCTGGCGCCTGCGCAGCCGCAGCCCGGCGATGCCGTACTTGCGCATGACCCGTCCGACGCGCTTGTGGTTCACGCGCTCACCGTCGTCGCGCAGCTCGGCGGTGATCCGGGGCCGGCCGTAGGTGCCGTCCCACTCGGCGTGCACGGCCCTGATCCGCTCGGCGAGCGCGGCGTCCGCCCGCTCGCGGGCGGCGCGGGCCTCCCGGCCGGCCCGCCATTTGTAGAAGCTGGAGCGGGCGACCTCCAGCACGTGACACAACCGCTTCACGCCCCAGGCGCGGTGGTGGTCCTCGATGAACTTGAAGCGGTTCACCAGTTCATCTCGGTGGCGAAAAACTTCGTCGCCTTGCGCAGAATGTCCCGTTCGGTGGCCAGGGTCGCGTTCTGCTTGCGCAGGTCCTTGTTCTCCGCGCGCAGGGCCGCTATCTCGGCCTCCAGCTCTTCCTTCGTGGCCTCGCTCACCGGGACGTCCTTCGTGCTCTTGATCATGGCGCCGCTCTTGCCGCGGCGGGCCCGCTCGGCCCGCACCCAGTTGCGCAGCGTCTCCCGGCTGATCCCCAGGTCCTTGCCGATGCCCTCGAGGGTGTGGCTCGGATCCGACAGGTACAGCGCGACAGCGTCCGCCTTGAACTCGGGCGAATAGACCTTCATCACCATAAGAGATCCCTCCTCCCCGGCCCCTGCCGGGGCCGGGCTCAGAGGTGTCCACCGCTCGGGGACAGGTCCCGACCTCCGGCGGATAACGGTAACCCCGGTACGAAGGTGCCTGCACCGAGTCCACGACCTGCCCTCTCACCGGTGGCGATCCACCCGATGATCATGCCAATCAGGAACGCCGCCGGACAACCTGACAACGCCGTTCCGGCAGTTGCTGGGCGGGGACCGGCAGTCGCTGAACGGGCCGATCGATCTCGCCTTTGCCCTCGCCTCCGCCCCGGGGGTGACGGGGGCGGCTCGGCAGGGCAGGCTACAGGAGATCGCCGGATTCTACCGGGAACTCCGGCCGGGCCGACTGGTCATCACCGGAGCCGTTGGCCCCGACTCAGGGGCTGGGGGATGCGGGGACGGGGAAGACGGTCCTGGCGGTTGCCTTGATCCTCGGCCTGACCCGGCACCGGGCAGCCGACGAGCCGGTCCCAGTGCGGTTGTCGGCCGCCGCCTGGCCCGATGCCCCCCTGCCTGACTGGCTCACCACCCATCTGACCCGCGCCTACCGCCTGCCGCGCCACGAAGCCCGGACACTGGTGCGTTCCCGTCTGGTGCTGCCGGTCCTCGAGGGGCTGGACAAGATGGACGCACCCAGCGCAGGCCCGCTCCGTCCATCGCCACCCGCCAAGAGCATCCTGATACTGCCCTGGCAAGCGACTTGGTGCCTCCCAAACTCATCAACACCAGAAAAGGTCAGTTGGACGCCTCGGGTGCTGGCGCGGGCAGGGGCGCCGAGCAGGTCGCCCGGCCGAACCCACCGCTGGCCGTGGCGCTCTGCACGTGCCGCCCGCGCACGGCGACCGCGCAGCGGGCCTGACCGCCCTGCTCGCCCAGAGTGATGCTGATGACAGGGTTCTGACCGAGAGGCACCTCGACCGTCTTCTTCCAGGGCAGTCGGGCGCCGGAGACGGTCTCCGCCGTGCCCTGCTCGCTTGCCCCCTGGTAGCTGAGGTCGGCGGTCCCCTCGCCGGTCACCTCGTACGTCACCGGCGCGGTGAGGATCTTAGGCTCGGCCTTGCCCTCGTCGCCGCCGCGCACCATACCAAACAGCACGAAGCCGAGACAGAGCACGAGGAAGCCGACGGCCGCGATCAGCACGGGGCGGTCGGAGTGGGTCTTGTGGCCGCCGTCCTCGGTGTCGACCGGGGGAGTCCTGCCGTGTCCGTCGCTTCCGGCCCCGGCGTCAGCCGTCTCGGTCGTTTCGGGAGCGTCCGCGTCCGCCCCCGCGTGCTCGACGGTGGACGTGGAGGGCCCCGCCTCGCGCGTCTCGCTGCTCATCCAAACTCCCCTCGGCCGCAGGCCCGGATGGGCCCCGCCCGATCCAAAAGGCGTGGGGAGGCCCCTGTCAAGGGATCCTGGTCCCCGGTCAGGATTGGCCTGATCTCAACGCATCACGTGCGGGAAGATCCTGTGAAGAAGAAGGGAAACAGCAGCTCAGACGCCAACAGCCATGGCTTTTAGGTGAGTTGTGTAGATGGTCTGTGCAGTTGACATGGACAGGGTGTCCTTTGTTAGGAGTCTCGGCTGCCAACTGCCGTCCGGCAGATGGTCCTTGGTTCCTTCGAAGGGAAACCGATGTACAGACCACGGGCCGTAAGGCTCTTGGCCTCGAGTGCGGCGCTGGCGGTCCTCGCGACCGTCGCACCGATGACACCGGCATTCGCGGCACCACCCGACACGGGACAACTCGCCGACAGCCTCCGCGGTCTCTTCGCTGACGGGGACACCGAACCTGCTGATCCGCCAGAGCTCCCCGACACCGATGTCCCGGCCAGTGACAAGCTCGCCAAGGCGAAGGACACGCCGAAGGCCAAGCGTGTCAAGGAGCTGACGGACCAGCGGACGCCGTACTCCCGTCACTGGCGCATGTCGGACGGGCGGGTTCAGTCCGAGGTCTCGGCCATGGCCACCGCCTACGAGACGGGCAAGGGCGAGGACGCCGAGTGGAAGCCGATCGACACCGCGGTCACCGGCACCGACCGCAAGGGCTTCGAGAAGGCGAACACCACCAACCTCGCCCGCACCTACTTCGGCTCACGTCCCGGTGAGCTGGTCCGTTTCGAGCTCGACGAGGGCCACTGGGTCGCCATCGGCCTCAAGGACGCGGGTGCCGCGAAGCTGACCCCGGCGGTCGACGGCAACAAGGTCACCTACCAGGACGCCCTGGGCCAGGGGATCGATCTCTCCTACACGGTCGGCAACGGCAGCGTGAAGGAGGACATCGTCCTCAACGAGCGTCCGAAGGGCACCCCCTCCTTCGAGTTCACGCTCACCACGGGCGGCCTGACCGCGAAGTCGGAGAAGAACGGCACCATCTCGCTGTACGGCGAGAACTCCCCCGTCGGCGCCCCCGCGCTGGTGATCCCCGCGCCGTTCATGACGGACGCGAAGAAGAACGCTGGCTCCGCGTACGGCACCACCGGCACCGACGCCGTCCGCCAGGTCCTGTCCGGCAAGGAGGGCTCGTACGGCATCAGCCTGAAGCCGGACGCCAAGTGGCTGGCGGCGCCGGAGCGCCAGTACCCGGTGACGGTCGACCCGACGGTGACGATCGCGCCGACGCCGTCGCAGTCGGCGGACGCGATGATCTCCTCGGACGACCCGAGCGCCAACTATGCGGACCTCTGGCGTCTTTCGGTCGGCAACACCAGTACCGGCACGTCGCGTGCGCTGCTGAGGTTCGGGCTGTCCGGCATACCCGTCGGCACGCAGTTGGATTCGGCCGAACTGAAGCTGTACTACGACCAGACCCACACCACCGGCGCCACCGAGGTCCAGCTGGAGGCGCACCGGGCCACCACGGCGTGGACCGAGGCGGGCGCGACCTGGAGCAACGCGAGCGGCATCACCGGGGAGCTGTCCGGCACGTCGGTCCTCGTCGACGACGGCGACTCCGGTACCACAGCCGCCCAGGGCGCCTGGCCCACCTCGGGGAACACCGCGTACACCCAGTACGCGATCGGTCAGGACTACCGGTACAACAAGGACGCCACGGCGGGTGACAAGTACACCTGGCAGCCGAGCCTCCCCGAGGACGGCGAGTACCAGGTCGACGTGCACTACGTCCCGGCCCCCGACCGCGCCACCGACGCGCCCTACACGGTGACGTACGACGGCGGCACCAAGACGTACCGGGTCAACCAGCAGGCAGGCACCGAGGGCGTCTGGAAGCCGTTGGGCAAGCACCCCTTCAAGGCCGGCACCACCGGCCAGGTCGTGCTCGGCGACGGCCCCGCCTCGACCTCCACGGCCGTCCTCGCGGACGCCGTGCGCTTCACCAAGGGCGGTGTGGTCACCAAGCAGCCGCAGGAGGTCAACACCTGGCACTCCTTCCCGGTGACCAAGACCGTCCAGCAGTGGCTCGACGGCACGTACGAGAACCACGGCTTCGTGGTGAAGGCCGCCGACGAGTCCGCGAGCGCCCCCAAGGGCGGCCCCCGCTATGAGGCCGCCGAGTACGCCTACAAGGGCGAGGCCGCCAACTACCCGAAGCTGGTCCTCACCTGGGGCGACCAGGGCGTAGACGTCAACCCGCCGAAGGTCATCCACTCCACCGGTGCCGAGCTGAGCTGGCCCGCGTACACCGACCCGTCGACCTCGCCGAGCGACGACATCGTCGAGTACCAGGTCCACCGCAGCGTCTTCCAGCACTTCACGCCGTCCTCGCAGACCCTGGTCTCCCCCGTCGCCAAGGACACGCGCGCGTACACGGACACCTCGGCCCGGCCCACCCCGGCCGACTCCGCCGAGGAGTTCGGCGACGCGTACTACTACATGGTCGCGGTGAAGACCGCGAACGGGCAGATCCTCCCGTCCGCCACGGAGCTGGTGCGTCTGCCCAAGGCCGGCCGCACCACGGTGGTGTTGCAGTCCGGGCAGAGCGACACCACGCTCTCCTCGGCGGAGCCGTCCACCGGTCACGACACGCTCACCGACGCGGGTGTCGCCCACCCGTGGCTGTCGGTGGGCAACAACTCGGCCACGTACGGCAACACCCGTGCCGTGCTGAAGTTCCCCGCCGTCAGCGAGATCCCGGGCAACGCCCGGGTCCTCGAGGCGCAGCTGAACATGTGGGGCTTCCAGACCACGACCGACTCGAGCGGCGCGATCTACGAAGCCCACGGCCTGACCCGTGACTTCGACGAGGCGACCGCGTCCTGGACGAAGGCGAATGCCACCACGTCGTGGACGACGGCCGGTGGTGACATGGACGCCGCCGTCTCCGACACGGTCGGCACGGTCACCAACGACCCGGCACGGCAGTCGTGGTACATCACCTCACTGGCGCAGAGCTGGGTCTCGGACCCCTCCAGCAACCACGGCGCGGCGATCAAGCTGCGCGACGAGTCGACGGCAGGCCCGCGAGAGCGGACGCTGTTCCTCTCCTCCGAGGCCGAGGAACCGCAGCTGCGCCCGCAGCTGGTCGTCACGTACCTGACGAAGTCGACGGAGGCGACGTACCACGCCCCGTACACGCCGTCCCGGATGATCCCGGGTGACGAGTACACCGTCGACGTCACCCTCACCAACACCACCACCGGCATCTGGGCGGCGGGCGACCACGCGCTCTCCTACACCTGGTCGCTCCCGGACGGCACCGACGCCACCACCGGCGGCAACCAGCTTCAGACGGCGCTGCCGGACGAGGTCCTGCCCGGCGACTCGGTCACCGTGCCGGCCAAGCTGAAGGCCCCGATCAACTCGGACTCCGGCAACAAGCGCCTGGACTACGTGCTGAAGTGGGACCTGAAGAACACCACGACCGGCACCTGGCTGTCCGACAGCGAGGGCATCGCCCCGCTGGCGCAGAACGTCCGCACCGAGGACCCGACCTCCAACCAGCTCGGTCTGGAGAAGTTCTACTCCTACGCGGGCAAGAACACCGGTGCGGGCTCGTCGCTGATGACGAACCTGTACGCGGGCAACAGCGTCTGGCAGTACAACGCGTTCTCCAACCCGGGCCGCGGCATCACCACCTTCGCCCGGTTCGCGTACAACTCCCAGGACACCTCCGACACGGTCCTCGGCCACGGCTGGTCGGCCCAGGCCGCGATGCCGCTGCGCCTGGGCGCCGCGCTGGACTTCCACCCCAACCCCGACCCGACCGAGGTCACCCTCCCCGACGGTGACGGCACCGCCCACGTCTTCCGCAAGCAGGAGGACGGGACCTGGCTGGCGCCGGCGGGCGTGCACTACCTGCTGCGGCAGGGCACCGGCGTGGACTGCACCCCGGACAAGGACGGCGACCCGAAGGCCTGGTCGCTGACCCGCCCGGACCGCACCCAGTTCTTCTTCGACTGCGACGGCTACCTGACGTCGATCGTCGACAAGAACGGCAACACGCAGACGTACACCTACGCCGAGCGTAAGTCGAACAACAAGCCGGTCAAGTTCCTCACCTACATCGAGGACCCGGCCGCGTGTCAGTCGCTCACGGTCGACTACTACACGAAGGCCGACACCAAGAGCCCGAAGATCATCGACCACGTCAAGTCGATGACCGACATCTCGGGCCGGAAGGTCACCTTCGAGTACTCCGACCAGGGCCTGCTCACCACCCTCACCGACGGTGCGGGCAGCGCGCAGCCCAAGGTGTTCCGCTTCACGTACGACATGGAGCAGGGCAACAAGAACGCCAAGCTGGTCAAGGTCACCGACCCGCGCGGCAACTCCACCTCGCTGGACTACTACTACCCGAGCGAGGGCGAGGACCCGAAGTTCCACTGGAACACGCAGACGCTGACGGACCGCCTGGGCGGGACCACCGGCTATGTGTACACCGATCCGGACGGCACGGCGGGCTCGGTCGTCAACACCAAGGTGACGGACGCCGAGAACCACGACACGCAGTACGTGCTCGACGGGTACGGCCGCGCCACCCAGATGACCAACGCCAAGTCCGAGACCACCAAGACAGCCTGGGACACCGACAACAATGTGACGCGCCTGGAGGAGGCCAACGGCGCGGTCACCACGTGGAAGTACGACACCAGCACCGGCTATCCGCTGGAAATGAAGGACGCCGAAGCCAACAAGAACGGCACCGCGGCGCAGACCCTCACATACTCCTACGGGCTCGACGGCCATATCGCGGACCTCTTCGAGAAGAAGTCCCCGGAGGGCCGCACCTACCGGTTCGGCTATGACACCAAGGGCAACCTGACCTCGGTCACCAACCCCAAGGGCGTCGCATCCGCCACCGAGGGCGACTACACCTCGCGCACGGAGTACGACGCGCTGGGCCAGGTCATCAAGGAGACCGACGCCAACGGGCACGCCACACAGTACGGCGAGTTCGAGCCGGTCGGCTACCCGAAGACCATCACGGACGCGGCCGGCAACCCCTCGCACTTCGTCTACGACGTGCGAGGCAACGTCACCAAGGTGACCAACGCCCAGGGCGCCGAGGTCACCCAGGCCTATGACGCGTTCGGCAGACCGCTGGAGAAGCGCGAGCCCAAGGACCAGAAGGCAGGCGAGTTCATCGTCACGCCGGAGCCGGTCTATGACGCCAACGACAACATCACCAAGGCCTTCGCCCCCAACGGGACCGAGACCACGGCGGTGTTCGACAAGGCGGACCAGCGGATCGAGTCGGTCAAGCCGTCCGACGAGCCCGGCGGTCCGGTGCGCAAGTCCACCTCCGTCTACGACAAGGTCGGCAACCTCGTCTCCGGTACCGGCGCACAGGGCAACCTGACGGCGACCGAGGGCGACTACACCGCCACCACCAAGTTCGACGCGATCTACCAGCCGATCGAGATGGTGGACGCCGAGGGCAACAAGGCGACGGTGGAGTACGACAACGTCGGCAACGTCGTCAAGGTCGTGGACGCGCGCAAGAACGCCACCGCGAACGCCGACGACTACACCACGCGCTACGAATACGACCTGAACCACCGGGTCAAGCGCACGGTCGACGCCCTGGAGTGGGCCACCTCGGTCCGCTACGACAAGGACGGCCTCCAGATCGCGCAGACCAACGCGGAGGGCAACGAGTCGCTCGCGACGTACGACGAACGCGGCGCGCTCGTGGAGTCCAAGGTGCCGGTCAAGGAGGACACCTCCGGCAACATCACCTACCGCACGACCAAGTACGCGTACGACCAGGTCGGCAACCGTACGAAGACCACCACCCCGCGCGGTGTCGCCACCGGTGACGACGACGCGGACTTCATGTCGGAGACGGTCTACGACGAGCTGAACCGGGTCAAGGAGGAGCGCTCGCCCTACGACAAGGACGAAGCGGTCTACTCCTCACCGGACTCGGTGTTCTACGAGTACGACTCCGTCGGCAACCTGAAGTCAGTCTCGGCTCCCCCGTCGGATGGCCAGACGGTCCGCAACGTCACCGAGTACACGTACTTCGACAACGGCTGGACACGTACGGCCAAGGACCCGTGGGACATCACCACGGCCTACGAGTACAACAAGCTCGGCCAGCAGACGAAGAACACGCTGACCTCGGCGGGCGGCTCCCAGCAGCGCACCATGACCTGGGACTACTACCCGTCGGGCAACAAGAAGGCCCGCTCGGACGACGGTGTGCCGGTCGGCAACCAGGTCGTCCTGGTGGACAGCTCGGACTTCAACAACACCGCGACCCAGGGCAACTGGTCGCGGACGCAGGCCGAGCAGCAGTACGGCTACGACACGTACTCGCACCCCGCGGGTACCGGCACCTCGTCGCTGTCCTGGCAGTTGAACATCCCGCAGAACGGCACCTACGAGGTGTTCGTCCGCTACCCGAAGCTGACGGGTGCCGCCTCGGACGCCAAGTTCAAGGTCGACCACGACGGCGGCAGCACCACCAAGACCGTCGACCAGACCGCGAACACCGGCGCGTGGGTCTCACTCGGGTCCTACGCGTTCGTGGAGGACGGTCCGCAGAAGGTCACGCTGACCGACGCCGCCAATGGCACGGTGCTCGCGGACGCGGTGAAGCTGGTCCGCTCGAACTCCGGTGAAACGGACAACGAGAAGAAGGATTTCACCTACAGCTACAACGCGAACGGCAACATGACCGAGGTCCGTGACCTCTCGCCGGGCGCGGAGATCGACACGTACAAGATCTCGTACGACGGCCTCAACCACATCACCAAGGTGGAGGAGTCCGCGGGCGGCACGGTGAAGAACACCACCTCGCTGACCTACGACGAAAACGGC
This sequence comes from Streptomyces sp. GD-15H, assembly GCF_045291515.1. Taxonomy (NCBI): domain Bacteria; kingdom Bacillati; phylum Actinomycetota; class Actinomycetes; order Kitasatosporales; family Streptomycetaceae; genus Streptomyces; species Streptomyces sp. GD-15H. The sequence continues at coordinate 8,024,073 of NZ_CP149447.1, read as the reverse complement.
AACCCCGTCACGTCCACGCACGATCTGACCTGGACGAAGATCGAGTACGACGAGCGCGACATGGTCAAGAAGGTGACCAACGCCGATTCGCCCACCGCGGGCGATCAGCAGATCACCACGATGACCTACACCGGGCGCGGCCAGCTCCTGAAGCAGACCAAGCCCAACGGCAACACGCTCGATATGCGCTACTACCCCGACGGGTCGGTGGAGCAGTCGCTCGAGAAGACCTCGGGCGACACCGTGGTGGCGCAGCACGACCTGGAGTACTCGCCCAACGGGCACCGCTCCAAGGACGTCCTGAAGCTGATGAACGCCGATGACAACTCGGCCTACATCAACAACACGTACACCTTCGACTACGACCCGCAGGACCGCATCACCAAGGTCACCAAGAGCGGCGACGACGCGTCCACCGAGTCCTACCGCTACGACCGCAACAGCAACATCGTCGAGCAGACGGTGGACGACGTCACCACGACCCAGCGCTACGACCGCAACCGCCTGTTGTCGGCGAGTTCGGGCGGGATCACGTCCACCTACAACTACGACCCGCTGGGCAGGCTCGACACCGTCAGCACCGGCGGTCAGACCGTCGAGAAGCACTACTACGACGGCTTCGACCGTGAGGCGAAGGTCCGGCAGGGCGTGGGCGCCACCGCGGTGACCACCTCGTACGTCTACGACCCGTTCGACCGGACGGTCTCCCAGACCACCTCGGGCGACCAGGGCAAGACCACGGCGTTCACCTACCTCGCCATGGACAAGACGCTCCTGCGCGAGACGGTCGACGGCAAGGCGGACAAGGACTATCAGTACATAGCCGGTGGTCAGCGCGCCACGCAGATCAAGCACAAGGACGACGGCAGCAAGGAGGTCTCGCAGTACGTCACGAGTCCGCGCGGCGACGTCGAGGCGATCACGAAGGAGGACGGCAAGACCCGTTCCACGTACGGCTACACGGCCTACGGTTCGGACGACTCGTCCCAGATGACCGGTGCGGACAAGCCGGGCAGCGGCACCGAGGGCAAGAGCGACTACAACTCGTTCCGCTTCAACTCCTCGCGCTGGGACGGTGCCTCGGGCACGTACGACATGGGCTTCCGCAACTACGACCCGGGGCTGAACCGCTTCCTCACCCGGGACTCGTACAGCGGTGCCCTGGCCGACATGTCCCTGGCCACCGACCCGTTCACCGGCAACCGGTACGCGTTCGCCGGCGGCAACCCGATCAGCTTCGTCGAGCTCGACGGGCACCTGTTCGGTCTGTCGCTCTCGGACATCGGCCATGCCACGCTCGACGTGGTCGGCCTGGTCCCCGTCGTCGGTGAGGTCGCCGACGTCGCCAACGGCATCTGGTACGCGGCCGAGGGCAACTATGTCGACGCCGCACTGTCGTTGACCTCGGCGATCCCGCTCGCGGGGTACGCGGCCACCGCCGTCAAGGCCGGCCGCTACGTCGAGAAGGGTGTCGAGGCGGTGGACTCCGCCAACGACGTGCGCAAGGCGGTGGACAACGCCGGTGACTCGGCGAACGCCGCGAGCGACGTCCGCAAGGCGGACGGCGTGGACGCCCCGACGACGAAGTCGCCGGACAGTCCGCAGGCACCCGCCTGCAAGGTGAACAGCTTCCTGCCGGGCACCCAGGTCGTCCTCGCGGACGGCACCACCCGGGCCATCGAGAAGCTGGAGGTCGGCGACCTGGTCGTGGCCACCGACCCGGAGACCGGGGACACCCGGGCCCGGGAGGTCACCGAGACGCGTGATCACGAGGGCACCAAGGACCTCGTCACCCTGACCGTCGACTCCGGCGGCAAGGGCAAGGCGCTCAAGCTGACCTCTACGGCCGCGCACCTGTACTGGCTGCCGGACTTCGGCAAGTGGGTCCCGGCCAAGGACCTCAAGTCCGGTATGTGGCTGCAGACCTCGGCCGGTACCTGGGTCCAGATCAGTGCGGTCGACACCGCCCACCACTCGGCCAGGGTCTACAACCTGTCGGTCGAGGGCGTCCACACGTACTACGTGGGGTCGGGTACCGCCGCGGTCCTGGTCCACAACTGTGGCTACAAGGACGAGGCGGTCAGGGCGCAGCAGCGCGCCCAGGAACTCGCCGGTCAGCTCCACTTCTTCAAGGAGTCCATGGTGACCGTCGCGGTCATCGGGGTCCGGAAGAAGGGCACCAAGGACATCTTCGAGAAGGTGGGCATGAGCTCCGGTCAGAAGGGCGACCTTCTGGACCTCTTCGACGGCCAGTCGTTCGTGCCCGGCAACCTGGTGCCCGGACGTGTGACCAAGAAGGGCAATCCCGCCTACGAGCACGCCGAGGAATCGGTGTTCAGGTGGCTCGAGGAGAACCCGGACTACGAGGTGCTGTACGGCGGCACGTCGAAGAACGTGTGCTCCGACATCTGCGCACCACTCGTCGAGCAGAGCAAGATGAAGCTCGACGGTGAGGTGTTCGGCGGAGCGTCCGACAAGACCGACTTCCGGACGTTCTGGCGCTTGAGGCGCTAGGAGACACCGGCGCCACCTCCAGTGGCGCCGCCAGACACGCAAGCAGGACGCCCGGCCGGGGAGCTTCCCCGGCCGGGCGTTCGCGTCGCGGGACGCGCTCAGCTCGCGTCGGCCAGACTCCACAGGTGCACGGCCGTGCGGTCCTCGGCGAGGGTGGCCCACAGGCCGGGGCCAGGCAATGGGCTGCCCGAGACCGGCAGGGAGTAGACGATCCGCCCGCGCAGGGCGAGTGTGCCCGGGTCCACGAGCCAGTGACGGGGCTCGGCGGTGTGCCCATCGGTGCTGACGACGGCGCCGTCCTCGTAGGGGTAGGCGCCCTCGTAATCCCAGCGCGCCATGTCCTCACCCGGCGCGGGTGGCACGACATCCCTGGCGTTGAGGCGTCCGGCCTCCTGCGCGCCGGGGGACTCGTGCAGATACAGCGCCCACTGGCCGGGATCCGTGCACAGGAAGTGCCCACCGGACGGGCTGACGTCCTGCAGCAGTACCCCTTCGATGCGTTCGAAGCCCAGGTCGGTACCGTCCCAATGCCCCCACAGGGAAGGGGAGTCCTCATGCCCCTCACCGACGGTCAGTCCCATGTACGAGCCGTCGGGATGCGGGAAGTGGGCGGACGCCGAACCCACGGTCGAGGTCCTGGTCCGGCCGAGCACCGACCCGTCGGCCGCGTCGAGGACCAGCCACTCCTCGTGCGGCCAGTCCTGTGCGTGCCGCACATGGGCCCACACCAGCTTACCGTCCGGGCTGAACGCGGCGGAACCGCGGCCTGCGCGCCGATGCCGCGGGTCGTCCGCGTACTCCTCGAACGAGGCATCGGCCGCCGTGCACTTGGCGGCGGACCAGCACCCGTGCGGGAGCTCCCAGTGGACCTTGCCTGTCCGGTCCACGGCCCGTACGGCGTGCACGCCGCTGAACACGGCGAGGTCGCCCGTGGGAGAGACGGTGACATCGCCGAAGGGCCGAGGCCAGGGGGCGGGGAAGCGGAACTCGGCGCCGTGCTCCTGCCCTGTCGGGCCGAGCCCGACCACGGCGAGCTCGTCGTCCCCGCGCTGGACGAGCAGCCTGTGGCCGGGCCCGTACTGGATGCGCGGAGCGTCGGCGTCCGCGGCGCCGAGGGGGGTGGGGACCGTGGCAACGAGGCGGGCCGTGTGTGCCACAGCGGCCGCGTCTATGGGATCGGTGGACATGGACGGCATGCTTCCACACCCGAGTGGCAGGTAGCGTGCCGCCGCGGGGAGAGCCGCGGGATCTGGACCGAGGCGAACGTCGACGTGAATGCGCAGGCGCACGTCGCCACGGAGCCGCCCACGCTCGACGTGTCGTCCTTGGACCACGTTCTGGAGGCCGGCCTCGAAGTGCCGTCGGGCCGTGCAGCAGCAGAACCTGGCGCGGGCTGTGGAGGCGGGTATCGCAGCGGACGAGTCCGAGGAGACGATGGAACGGATCCGGATCGACGTCTGGCCGGCGGAGTTCGCGCCGGTGCAGGTCCTGAAGCAGTGGAGTGCGTGAACCTTGGCATACATACCTCAGTGGCTGAACTCCTCCTCGTGGGAGGAGGACGGCGTCCTCGACCTGGACGCGGACGCTGTCGCGGCAGAGTCCGGCCGGCCCGCTCCCGTGCGCCGAGCGCGAGAGGTGGCCGACGAGTTCGGCCTGCCCCGGGAATCCGCCATGTTCTACCCGAGCGCGGACGGGGCGCCCTTCACGGAGGTCTTCGCCGGGAACGGCCGACGCTACTGGCGGCTCGGACAGCACGAAGCTCAGCTGACGCCCCGGTACCACGTGCCCGAGTACGCCCTCGAACGACGAGGGCCGGGTGCTGCTGCTCGACCCTTCGCTGCCGGAGCCCCGGTTTGTGAACTCCTCGCTGATCGCGTTCCTGGACGCGCTCGCGGCGTGGGACCACCGGTGCGAGCACGTCGATGACTTCGACGAGCTCGAGTCCGATGCGGACGCCGAGGACGAGGAGGAGGACGACTACGTGGATCCGGCGGAGGCGGCCAGGGTCGCCTTCGGCCTGGAGATCAGGGACCCGTAGCGCTTCAAAATGGCTTCATAGCCTCTTACCTGCTGCTCCGGCGAGTGGTCAGCTTGTCTGGCGGTACTCGTTGATGAGGCCGGAGACCGCTTGTCTGCGTTCGATCCGGGCCTGCCCGATCTTGGTGGCTAATTCCAATTCACCTTCTGTGAGTCGGAGTTATCGCTGAGGAACGACGGCTCCGGCGGATGGGATCATGCTGATCGTTGATCTTGTCGTGGTTCCTTGGGGATCGGAGTGTGTCGTGTCGATGCAGCCGCAGTCCTGGCCTGAGCCGGATCCGCAGGTCGCGGCGGCGATCCGGGCGATGTATCGGGCCGGCGGGAGGCGCCGCTGGCGGTGCAGGTTCGTGACCGGCTCGGGGAGCTGTTCCCGGACACGGCCTTTGCTGACGCGTTCGGCCAGGTGGGCAAGCCGGGCTGGTCGCCGGGGCGTCTGGCGCTGGTCACGGTGCTGCAGAAGGCCGCGAACCTGACCGATCGGCAGGCTGCTGACGAGGTTCGCGAGAACCTCGCCTGGAAATACGCACTCGGCCTGGACCTGGAGGACCCGGGCTTCGACCACAGCGTGCTGTCAGAGTTCCGCTCCCGCGTCGTCGCCCACGGCCTGGAGGAACGTGTGCTGGACCTGCTGCTGGAGCGCCTGCAGACCCTGGAACTGGTGCAGGCGGGCGGCAGCCAGCGCACCGACTCCACCCACATCGTTGCCGCGGTGCGAGATCTGAACCGCCTCGAGTTGGTCGGCGAGAGCGTCCGCGCCGCCCTGAACGCGCTGGCCGCCGCATGCCCCGAATGGGTCGATCAGGTGCTGGTGGTGGAGGACTGGAGCCACCGCTACGCGGACCGGATCGACAACTGGCGGCTGCCCGCCTCCAAGACCAAGCAGCACGAACTCGCCCTGCACTACGCCACCGACGGTTACACCCTGCTGCAGGCCGTGTATGCACCCTCGTCCCCGGCATGGCTGCGCGAACTGCCCGCGGTCCAGACCCTACGGATCGTGCTGCTGCAGAATTACATCCGCACCCCGGACCGGAACGGCAGACTACGGATCCGGCGCCGCGAGCGCGCCGAGGACAACGGCGACGGCCTGCCACCCGCCCCGATACGCCTTGCCTCCCCCTACGACACCGACACCCGGTGGTCCGCCAAACGCGAGACATTCTGGAACGGCTACAAACTCCACGTCTCGGAGACCTGTCACCCACAGGCCGACGGAGACCGGCCCGCCCGCCCGAACATCATCACCAACGTGGCCACCACCGCCTCCACCCTGCCTGACACCAAGGCCTTGGAGCCGATCCACCAATCCCTTCAACACCGCGGACTGCTGCCCGCCCGGCACTACCTCGACTCCGGCTACCCCAGCGCCGAACTCATCGTCTCCTCCGCCAGAACCTACGGCCTCGCCCTGATCACCCCAGTCCTCCTCGACACCTCCCACCAAGCCAAGGCCCAACAGGGCTTCGCGGCACACGACTTCACCATCGACTGGGATCGCAAGCGAGCCGTCTGTCCGGCCGGAAAGATCAGCGCCACCTGGAACGACGTCGTCCAGGAGGGCGTGGCCAAGACCGTTGTTGCCTTCGCCGCCCTGGACTGTATCCCCTGCCCGGCCAAGGAGCAGTGCACCAGCTCACGAAAGGGCCGCCGGCTCAGCCTCTACCCCCGTGAGCTCACCGAGGCCATCCGCACCGCCCGCGCCCGGCAACAGGACGGAACCTGGCAGCGCGACTATGCGCTCCGCGCCGGTATCGAGGGCACCATCCGCCAGGCCACCCACACCACCGGCCTGCGCCGAACCCGCTACCGCGGCCTCGCGAAGACCCACCTCGACCACACCACCAGCGCCACCGCCCTCAACCTCATCCGACTCAACGCCTGGTGGAACGGCCACCCCCTCGACCGCACCAACCACAGCCACCTCGCCAGACTCCAACTCCGCCTCGCCGCATGACTATTGGGGTTAACCACCAAGATCCTGCCCTTGCCGAAATCCTCGTCCGGGCAGGTCAGGCGGCATGCTCGTACTCGTGGAGAAGGCCGCCGAGGCGATCGCGTCGTACCTCGAGGCGGGCGATCTGGTCCGGATCGGCGATCGGCGGGGGCAACGGGTTCAACGGGCGGGCGTTCGCGATGCCCTGATGAGGCCGGTGCACATTGTAGAAACGCTCGAATTCACGCAGGGCGTGGAGCAGATGCCGCTGATCCCAGATCAAGGCCCGGTCCGGCAGCTCGCGCCGGCAGGTCTGCACCCAGCGTTCCATGACCGCATTCATCCGCGGCATCCGGACACCGCCGAGCACGGCCTCGATCCCCGCATCGGCGAGGACCGCGTCGAACAGGGCGGGGAACTTCCCGTCCCGGTCCCGGATCAGGAACCGTGCCCGGCAGTTGACATCCTCCAGGTCCATGACGAGATTCTTCGTGGCCTGCGCCACCCAGGAGGCCGTCGGGTGCGCGGTCGCGCCCAGGATCCGGATCCGCCGGCTGGCGTGCTCGATCACGGCGAACACGTACAGTCGTGCCCCGGTCAGGGTGACCGTCTCGAAGAAGTCGCAGGCCGGCAGCGCGTCGGCCGGGGAGCGCAGGAAGTCGGCCCACGTGCTGGAGGTCCGCTCGGGCGCCGGGTCGATCCCGGCCTCCCGCAGGATCCCCCAGACCGTGGAGGCGGCGACCTGCACGCCCAGCACCAGCAGCTCGCCGTGGAGGCGCCGGCAGCCCCACGTGGGATTTTCCCGTGCCGGGCGCAGCACCAAGGCGCGGACGGAGCGCACGGTGCGCGGCCGACCCGGGCGCTTCGGCTTGGACTGGTCGGCGTGGCGGCGGGCGACCAGGTCGCGGTGCCAGCGGAGCACCGTGTCCGGCCGCACCAGCAGCCGCAGCCTGCGCAGCACGTCCCGCGGCAGCCGGTACAGCAGCGCCGCCGGGAAAGCCCGGTCACTCGGGCTGAAGCGCACCTTCTCCTTACCGAGTTGGCGCGCCGGCACCGACAGTTGGTGGCGCGGGGCGAGGATCTCCGTGTCCTTGTCCCGATCGCTCATCGGTAGCAGGCGCAGCATGGCGAACGCGTTCGCCCTGCCCGAGTAGGCCAGTCGCAGCAGCACGGTTGGTCATCATGCCGCGTTGATCGACAGCCGCGCGACGGCGCAGACTCGACCGACCGCACTCGGCATCCCGTACACCCCGCACACCAGCTCCGACCAGGGCGGATGAGGTTATCGGCAAGCGCAGGGCCATCACGCACCTCCCGACCCGGACGAAACGGCACCGGCGAGTCCAGAATACTCGTAATGTTCTATTTTGTCATGACCCCTAAGCTTCGCTTTTTACTTGTGGGCGCTGTTCGGCGGGGTCATCTGCTGGTGGCGGATGACCCCGCCGTGATGCTGTCTGCGCGTGTTGCGGCAACCTTCCGGTCACGCCTGCTTTTTGATGGCGGGACAGCGGGGTGCGGGGGCGGAGCGACGTCCTCGGGGGCGTCCGGGCGGGCGTCCGCGGGGTTGGGTGCAGATCCAATGAGGGTGCTGTCGATCAGGAGGTGGGTATGAGCTGGTCGCGGTAGCGCGTCTGGTGGTTGCGGATGAACTCCTGCTGCTGGTGCCAGGCCCAGTAGGCGTCGAAGTCGCCGTTGGTGCGGACGGCACGCAGCTTGAGCACGGCTTCAGCTCCGGACAGGCCCCAGCGGGCGCCGGTGATGTCCAGGCGGTCTTTGACCAGGTGCCGGCATGCTCCCTCGATGATTCCGGTGGCGATCGGCCAGCCGCGTTCCAGGGCGGTGTCGTAGTGCAGGTGCTCGGCCTTGCCGGACAGGTAGTTCACGGCCTCGTCGATGCCCTTGCGCTGGGCGCCGCGCAGTCCGGCCGCGCGGGCGGCTTCCTCGAGTGCGGCGGCGGTCTGCTGCACGCCTCCGCCCAGTAGGACGCGGGCATGGCGGGCGACCCAGTTTTCGGCACAGGCATCGCCGCTGTCGTGCAGGCACCAGGCCGCTCGCCACAGATATTCGAGCACGTGGATCAGGTCGACGATGATGTGGACGTCCACACCGCGCTGCTGTGCTTCGGCCTTGATGAGGTCGATCTGGTGGCGGGCCCCGTCGACCAGGACGACCCACGGGCGGTGGTGGCCGGGGTCGCGGTGCTCCGCCTGATCGAACACGGCGGCCACCACCTGCGCGGCGGTGTCGTTCACCGAGCCGCACAACCACTTCGAGCGGGTCTTCGGCCCAGGGCGGCGCTCGGGCGCCGCGCCGTGGGCGGCGTCGTCCTGCCGGTCGGGATCGGCGATGATGTCGTCGACCGTGCGCAGGGCGGATTCGGCGTCGTAGACGGCTCCCAGGGTGGCCATCCGTTTCCTGCCGTGTTTCTCCCCGGACGCCAGCCGGGTCTTCATCGCGTTGCCGCCCTTGGCGGCCGCGGCCCTGGCGGTGTCCTCGCGCAGGGCTTCGGGTCTTATGACCACGCCCTTGCCGTCGACCGACAAGATGAGTGGCGTGGTGTCGGTGCAGGGAGCCGGCACGAGGGCGTCGTAGAACGCGTCGATGTCCGCCGCGGCGCTGACAGCGAGTTCCTGGACCTGCCGGTGCCCGATGCCGGAGCCGGTGTGGGCGTTGATCCGCTCGCAGGCGTCGGCGAAGCTGCCGCGGGCGGACTCGATGGCGGCGAGCCTGGCCAGCCCGTGCGAGTGCATTCCGTCCGGCAGGTTCAGCACCGCGTCGGCCGGGTGCAGGTCCGCCACGCCGGTGCCGCGGTAGGCGATCCGGACCACGGTGACCTTGCCGAACACCGTGGCCAGCCTCCGGCGCCGGCCCCGCTCGATGCGGGTGCGCTCGGCACCGGCGGCGTCCACGACCTCCTGCCGACGCGCCTCGTCCCTGGCCCGCAGGGTCAGGTGGTCCTGGAACAACTGCCGGGTGACCTCGCGCATCCTCGCTCCCAGCAGGTCCTCCAACTGCGCGTGCGTCATCACCGCCGCCTGTGGGGCCGCCAGCTCCGCACACGCCGCGGCGAACAGACCCGCCGAGGCGGCGAAGGCGTCCTCACACTCCGTGAGTGCGCCCGGGCCGGCCCCACCACGCTCACCACCCCTGCTTCCTGCCGTCGACCGTGAACAGCCCGGACGACGGCTCGGCCAGGATTCCGCGCTCCACCAGCCGCTTCTGGGGGTTGCCCCCTTCGGGGACTTTGCGCGCATCCCCTCGACGTGCCGCGGCTCGGTCCCCAGACCCAGGTGCCGGCAGACCTCTTTGCAGCGCATCGCCGCCCCCGAGGTTGCGAACAAGGCGATGATCTCCCGGTATTCCGGCGACATCACCGTCACGTCCAGCTCCGCCTCGGCCTTCACCAGCGCCACGGCGACTCCGCCGGCACCCACGCCCGTGGCGTCCGTGCCCGGCACCGGGGAAGACGGTGCGGCCAGCACCTCCTCCACCGTCTCCCGCGCGATCTGCAACCGCGCCAGTTGTTCCTCTGCCCGCGACAACTCCTCGGACAGGCCAGCGATCTGCTCACGCAGCCGCTCGGCCTGGCCCAGTACCTCAGCCCGCCTGGCCTCCAACGCCTCCATCAACGACGGCACACCACACCCACCCTCGCTCAGCACCCCCGCGCCTCACGGCGGGCTCGACCCCGGCGACGGTAACGGCGTGGTGCGCGATTGAGGTCGGGGCGTGCCGGCCGGGCGGGTCGGCTGGTGAGTGATCACCTTTCGGCGGCGCGGTCGGAGACCAGGCCGGCGACGGCCTGGTAGCTCTCGTCGAAGTATTCGCGGCGTCCGAGGAAGCGCTGGAGGGTTCGCCACTGCTTGTGCTCGGCGTTGGCATGCTCCACGCAGATCCGTTCCGAGGACTGCTGGTGGCGCTTGGCCTCCCAGGCGGCGACTTCCTCGAGCGTTGCGTCCTTCTTCGGCTTAAGCGGCGGGGCGGTGACCTGGTCGGAGAACTCCTTGGCCAGGCCCCGATATCCGGCATCGACGTGGGCCTTGACCTGGGGGAACCGCTCGAACAGGTCGGCGATGCCCTCGGTACGCACGGCGGTCTGGTCGTGCATGCGGCCGGGCCGAAATGCCCCCGCCCACAGCGTGCGGCCCTTGTCGTCGGTGACGACGGTGGCCTTCTTGGTGTTCATCTTCTTCTTGCCCGAGACGAACGCGCGGCGGCCGGGCTTGTGGGCCCGCGGGCGGCGCACCTGGACCTCCGTGCCGTCGATGCGCAGCTCGACGCCTTCGGCAGCTGCGTACGAAAAGACATCCGCCAGGGTGCGAAGGCGCAGGTCGGGGCGGCCGGGGACGGCGAATCCGCGGGCCGCCAGGAGCGGCCGGATCTCGTGGACGGCGCGGGTGACCGTGGAGCGGTCCACCCGGTACAGCTCCGCCAGGGCCGCGTGCGGGAGCTGGAAGCGCAGCACGACCAGGGTGACGATCACCCGGTCGACGAACACCAACTCGTGGTCGGGGCCAGACCCTGGCGCGCGCCGACGGTCGTGACCTCGACGTTCACGCAGTCGCCCCTCCTCCGCGGCCAACCAGGAGTCGGTGAGCTCGACGATGAGTTTGCCAAGGCGCCGCGGGGCGAGGCCGGTGAAGATACGCTTGGACAAGGCCGTGCGGCCCAGGTATTGCGTCACAACAACACCCAAGCCGCACGGCCTACTTCATGCCCCGGCAGTGCCCCGATCGTTACCGTGCACCAAGTCGTAAAAGTCGGCACAATCAGCCACACCCCGAACCCCTGCGAATCACCCCCAACGAGGCACCCTCAGAAGATCTGCACCCATCTGCGATTGCAACGACCGGTGGCGGTCAAGGTCTTTCGGCCCGATACCGGCATCGACATCGAGGAGAACCTGCACAGCGAAGCGGTGATCCTGGCCCGGTTGCACCACCCCGGGCTTGTCACCGCCTACGACGCCGGCCAGCACCACGAACGTGTCTTCCTGGTCATGCAACTGATCGAAGGCAACACACTGAAAAACCGCATCGCCAAGGGCCCGCTGCCCTCCCGAGCGACCGCCGCGCTCGGCGTCGACCTGGCCCACGCACTGGCGCACGCACACGAAGCGGGAATCGTCCACCGAGACGTCAAACCGTCCAACATCCTCCTGGACGCTTCCCACCGCCCCCATCTGACCGACTTCGGCATCTCCCGACTGCTGGACGCCTCCACCCGCACCGCCACCGGCACGCTCATCGGCACCGCCGCCTACCTCTCCCCCGAGCAGGTCCTCGGCCGGCCCGTCGGCCGGCCCGCCGACGTGTACGCCCTCGGCCTGGTGCCTCTGAGGTTCCCCCGAGATGCGGGGAGAGGTGACAGCAGGTCAGATGGGACTCATGAGAGGAGCCCAGACGATGCCTGCCCCGAGAAAGTATCCGCTGGAGTTGCGTGAGCGTGCGGTGCGGATGTACCGCGCTTCCGAGCCGAAGCCCGTCATCCGCCGCATGGCCGAGGAGCTCGGCGTGCATCACGAGGCCCTGCGCGGGTGGATCCGCCAGGCCGAGGCGGACGCCGGCGAGCGGGGCGACCTGCTCACCACCGAGGAGAAGGAAGAGCTCGCCCGGCTGCGGCGCGAGGTGCGTGAGCTGCGCCGGGCGAACGAGGTCCTGCGGACGGCCTCGGCTTTTTTCGCGGCACAGCTCGACCCGACCCGGCCCAGGTGACGGCGCTCGTCGACGAGCATCCGCACCTGGGGGTCGAGCCCGTACTCCGGGAGCTGAACATCCCCTCGTCCACCTACTACCGCTGGCGCCAGGCGGAGAAGGAGCCGTGTGAACGGCGTCGGCGGGACGCCGAGCTGGCCGAGCACATCCGCAAGGTCCACGCCGACTCCGGCGGGATCTACGGTTCGCCGCGCGTGCATGCCGTCCTGAAGCGCGAGGGCGTGTCGATCGGCCGTAAAAGGGTCGAGCGGCTGATGCGCGAGGCCGAGCCGGCCGGCATCAGCCCACGCCGCCCGAACAGGGGCTTCACCCGCCGCGCCCCGGACGCCACCCTCGCCCCGGACCTGGTGCGGCGCGACTTCACCGCGAGCGCGCCGGACCGGCTGTGGGTCACCGACCTGACCATGATCCCCACCGGCGAGGGGCCGCTGTGGCTGTCGGCGATCCGGGACGCCTTCTCCCGCCGGGTGGTGGCCTGGGAGACCTCCGCCCGCGCGGACGCCGACCTGGTCCTGACCACGCTGGAGTACGCCCTCGCCTCCCGCGAGGTCGCCCCCGGCACGCTCATTCATCATGCCGACCACGGCTGTCAGTACACGTCTATCAAGCTCACAACCCGCTTGATGCGGGCGGGAATTGAGGCGTCCATGGGGTCGGTGGGCGACTCGTTCGACAATGCCCTGGCGGGGAACCTGTGGATGCTGGTCAAGACCGAGTGCCTCCGCGGCCGGATCTTCGCCACCCGGGCCGAGGCCAACCTCGCACTCTTCGAGTATCTCGACGGCTTTTACAACAGCCGGCGCATCCAGAAGCGGCTCGGCTACCTCAGCCCCGTCGAGTTCGAGGAGAAGCACTACGCCGAACAGGCAGCGGCCGAACCGGTGAACCTGAAACCCCGCCAACCCGCCCTGACCAGCTGATCAGCCGCTCCCGCACAGCGGGGGAACCTCAACCCGTCAAGGAAGTGCGCCATGTCCTGGACGTGGCGGGCTTCATCATCGTCGACGAAGAGTCGAGACGGCGCCGGGCTTGCGGGGACGGCTGGGCACGCTTCCGTTCCGTGACTTGCGCCCTGCCGGGGGTAGACGACCACAGCCAGACGTCGCTCACCGAAGGAGACGAGTCGTGGACAAGGGCAAACAGATCACAGGTGCGGCCCGTGAGGAACTCGCGCGGGGGATGAAGAAGCAGTATGAGAACGGCCTGTCCATACGGGCCATCGCTGAAGCGCACGGACGGTCGTATGGGTTCGTCCACCGTGTGCTCACCGAGGCAGACACTCCCCTGCGCAGCCGAGGCGGGGACCGGCCATACCGACGGCTCGAAAAGGCCGGGCGTTCACAAGGGTGAACCGTTCTGGGATCGGTGGAGACTCGGACCTGTCCCGAGTTGCGTAGAGTCGGGATGGCGTTGTCACGTTGGTGTGGGTGTGACCAGCTGATGGCATGTCAGGGTGTGGTGGGGCCGGGTGGCAGTTGGCGCTGTCACGTTGGCTGACCGGTGGGATGATCTTCTGGTTGATCAGGCTGGGAGGGTCGTCCGTGGACAGCGCGCCGTCGTACAAGGGGCACCGGTACCCGGTCGAGGTCATCTCCCACTGCGTGTGGCTGTACCACCGCTTCCCGCTGTCGTACCGCGAGGTCGAGGAGCTGATGCCCGAGCGCGGCGTGACCGTCTCCTATGAGACGGTGCGGCGGTGGTGTGGCAAGTTCGGGCAGCAGTACGCCAACTCGTTGCGCCGACGGCAGCCTCAGCCTGGGGACAAGTGGCATCTGGACGAGGTCTTCATCAGGATCAACGGTGAGCAGCGGTACCTGTGGCGGGCCGTCAACCAGGACGGCAGCGTGCTGGACATCCTGGTGCAGGACCGCCGGGACAGGGCCGCGGCCAGGCGTTTCTTCGGGAAGCTCCGCAAGAAGACCGGTACGGTGCCGCGGGTGGTCGTCACCGACAAGCTCCGCTCCTACGGCGCGGCCCACCGCGAGGTCATGCCCTCAGTGGAACATCGTGAAGCGCCCCGGGTTTGATGGAGACATCGAAGACCCGGAAGGATGCCGATCATGGCTGCCCCCCGTAAGTACTCCGACGAACTCCGTGAGCGTGCGACGCGGATGGCGGTCGAGGCCCGTAAAGACCCCGCCGCGCGGACCGGTGCGGTCAAGCGCATCGCCGACCAGCTCGACGTGCACCCCGAGGCCCTGCGGACCTGGGTCAAGCGGGCCGAGACCGACGAAGGCATCGTGGCCGGCACGACGAGCACGGACGCGGCCCGGCTCGCGGAGCTGGAACGCGAGGTGAAGGAACTGAGGCGAGCGAACGCGATCCTGAAGTCCGCGGCGAGTTTCTTCGCGGCGGAGCTGGACCGCCCACTGCGCTGAAGGTCGCCTACATCGACCAGCACAAACAGGAGTTCGGCGTCCAGCCGATCTGCGACGTCCTGACGGGTACGGACGCCGAGATCGCGCCGAGCACCTACTACGCCGCCACCAGCCGACCGCCCTCCGCCCGCAGCCTGCGCGATGCGCAGCTCACCGACGAGATACGCGTGATCCACGCCGCGAACTACGGGGTCTACGGCGCACGCAAGGTGCACGCCGCCCTGCGCAGGGCCGGCCGGAAGGTGGCCCGCTGCACCGTTGAGCGGTTGATGCGCGCTGCGGGCCTGCGCGGCGTCAGCAGGGCCAAGAGCCCGCGCACGACCCGTCCTGCACCGGAGACCGCCAGACCCGCCGACCTGGTGAAACGCCAGTTCACCGCGCAGACACCGAACCAGTTGTGGGTCGCGGACATCACCTACATCAGTACCTTCTCCGGCTGGGTGTACGCCGCGTTCGTCATCGACGTGTACTCCCGCATGGTGGTCGGCTGGCAGGTCGCCACCAGCCTCTACACCGAACTCGCCCTCGACGCACTCGACATGGCCTTGTGGCGCCGCCGGCGCGACGGCGCGGACCTGTCCGGACTGGTCCATCACTCCGACCGCGGCGTGCAATACCGCGCCATCCGCTACACCGAACGCCTGGACGAGGCTGCCGCCGTGGCCTCGGTCGGCTCACGCGGCGACTCGTACGACAACGCCCTCGCCGAGGCGTTCAACAGCCTGTTCAAGGCCGAACTGATCCGCAACAAGGGTCCCTGGAGCGGCATCAACGATGTCGAGATCGCCGTCGCCGAGTACATCGACTGGTTCAACCGGCGAAGGCTCCACGGCGAACTCGGCCACACCCCGCCCTTCGAATACGAGTCCCTCCACGCGGCAACACCCACCCCAGAACTCGCCCTGAAAACCAACTAACCCACCGTCCACCAAACCCGGGGCTTGACATCGCTCGCACAAGGGTTTGAACAACCGGGCGGAGAACAGCCATCAGCCCACGAGGCAGCGTGAACGCGCGATGAAGGGCTTCCGCAGTACCGGCGGGGCGCAGCGGTTCCTGGCCGCATTCAGCGGCATCTCGCCCCACTTCCGGCCCCGCCGCCACCTGATGACCGCACACGACCACCGAGCCGAGATGACCATCCGCTTCGCAATCTGGGAGCAGATCACCGGCGTCGCCGGCCGGTCCACCACGGCCTGACCCCAGGCCCGAAGCGCAAGCCCACCACGCCCCCACGCGCCATCAGACACTCACACACCCAACAACGTGACAACGCCCTCCCATGACACACCTGAGGCACCACGCGGTACGTGGTGCCTCAGGTGGCTTACGACAGGGGCGGTGTGTGCGTGGGACCGGGGTCAGACGCGCACGGTGTACCAGGCACCGAGGCCGCCGCATCCGGTCGCGTTGTAGGTGGTGCTCCGGTAGCCCGACGGGATGGGGAGTAGGGGCACGTCCAGATGCCGTTGCGGACGAGCTGGTGGTACCAGCCGCCGACGCCGGCGCAACCGCTCTGGCTGTAGTTGGTGATGACGTATCCGGAAACGACCGGGGAGCCCCCACAGGTCCAGATGCCGTCACGGGCGAGGCTGTGCTGCCAGGAGCCGATGCCGTCACAACCGCTGCTGATGTAGCCGGTGATGACATACCCGGTCACGATCGGGGAGTAGGTGCACGTCCATATGCCGTCGCGGGCCTCGTGCAGCCAGGATCCTGAACCGTTGCAGCCGCTGCGATCGAACGCGGTGATGACGTAACCGGGAGGGACGGGGGTGCCCGGGCAGGTCCATCCGCCCACCGTGGCCCCCGCGGACCCGGCCTCGGCGGCTGCCGCTGTGCTGGTGGCCATGCCGGCGAAGACGGCCGCGAGCATCGCGACCGCTCCGGCCATCGCGGCGAACCTGCTGCGGAGGAACGACATCGTCGTACGGCCCTGAGGGCGACGCGATTGACTATTCAATTTACACCCATCCCATGGACATTCCGGTGTATTCCCTCTCGGCGACCGAGAGCACCTGGCAGTGGATCAGGAGGCACCCTAGTCGGCACGGATGGTGAAAAATGTGACTGTCGAAAACCAGTAACCACATTGTCCTGAATTAGACATGAGGACCCCGTCAGCACGACATCGGGTCTCGGGCAGGCTCAGCGTTCGCAACACGGTCACGACCACTTCTCGTTGAGGCGTCTCCAGCAGACGAGGCCGCGAGCGAAGGAGGCCGGCAGGACTCGGTGCAGTCGGTCGAGGACCCCTGCACTTCTGCCACCGGTCCTGGCGGCGCCAGCACGTCCGGCCCGAGCCGAACCCCAGGTCCGCCAGGACGAACACAATGTCCTGCGAACCGTGCACAGGACCGTGTGACGAGCTCATCGGCAGGCCGTCTCATCCGACGGACCGCGCCAAGGATCAGCCATGCGCGGCAGCACCGGGCTCCGCCTGATCGATCCCCCCGACGCCGCCCCCAATCGCCGCGCACCGGGTGCGGGACTTCGAGGCTTTCCGGCCATGGGAACCGGCCCGGCCGGCCTTCTTCACCCCGGAGGCCAGGCGAAGCGGATCGGCAACTGGCCGGATACCGGGCCGTGTGTCGCTCGAAAATACGATTCGGTGCTGTGAGCTGCGGCGAGGCCGTTCGGTCAGGCGGTTCTCCGGTACTGGTTGATCAGGCCGCCGAGGAGGGATTGTCGCCGGATTCGCTGGGCCTGGAGGTCGGTGACGGTGGCTGGAGCGGGCGGTTTGGTGCTGTCCGGGGGCAGTTGCCGCCGGGACTGGTGGGGGCGGTGCTGGTTGTAGTGCCGGATGTACTCGGCCAGGACCGCCTGGGCATGGGCCTCGTGGTAGATCAGGATCCGGTCGAGGAGTTCGCGCCGGAGGGTGCCCACGGCTCTCTCGCAGATCGCGTTCGCCCTCGGTGCCTGCGGCGGGCTGAGCAGGATCTGCACGTCGTCGGCCTGGAAGACGGCATCGAAGGCGTCGGTGTACTTCGCATCCCGGTCCCGCAGCAGAAAGCGCAGCGAGTCCATCCGGCACCCCAACGTCATGGCGAGATTCCTCGCCTGCTGGATGGTCCACTGCGCGGTGGGGTGGGCGGTGACGCCGGCGAGGTGTGGTCGGCGAGTGCCGTGCTCGATGAAGATCGGGGCGTACAGGCGCTCCAGCGCCACGGTGTCGAGGTGCAGGAAGTCGGCGGCGATGACGCCGTGGGCCTGGGGGGTGCGGAACTGGCGCCGGGCAGGGCCGGAGCGATGCGGGGCGGGGGCAACTCCCGAGGACTGCAGGATCTCCCCTACGGTGGACGGGGCGACGGAGTGGCCGAGGCGGGCGAGCTCGCCCTGGATGCGGCGGTGGCCCCAGGTGCTGTTCTCGCGCGCCAGACGGAGAATGAGCTGCTTGACGGTGGGCGCAGTCGGAGGCCGTCCCGGGTGGCGGCGCTCGGTGAATGCCCACTTCCGGGAGACCAGGCGTCGGTGCCAGGCCGGCAGCGTGGTCGGCGTGACCGCGAAGACCTGACGCCGGCGCTCCCGCGGGACCAGCCGGGAAAGGACGGCCGGCCAGACCCGGTCGGCGGACTCAGAGCGGACCCGAGCGATCTGGCGGCGCAGCACCGCGTTCTCGTGCCGCAGCGCCAGCACCTCCGCGTCCTTGGCCACCCGGCTGCGCAGCACGGCAGCGGGCACCTTGATCAGATTCCGGACCAGCGCGGTGACGATCGACAGCGGCATCGAAGGATCATCCCAGGCGCCGCGGAGGCCGTTGCCCCACACGGAGAAGCTGCAGGCCAGACCCAGAATCGTATCTCCGAGCGGGACACGGTTTCGTGACGTTCAGGCCGCGTCCCTCGGTCCATTCCGCGAGATACAGCGCGGCACGCTGTCGTGCGGTGCCAGGGGCCCGCAGACCGTACACCTCGTGCAGTTCGGCGATGAGCTTGAATTCGATGGAGGCCGTTCCGAGGATGCCCGCGGCCAGCTCCGCGGGCATGGCCGGCGGCGTGGGCAGCGCCGCAGCGGACCCGACGCCCGCTCCCACGGCCTCGGTGCCCCGTACCGCACCGGTGACCAGGTGGTCGGCGATCTCCTCCGGGCCCAGGTGAGAACTCACAGAACTGAGACAGCGTCACCCCTCACGGGATAGCACCCCCACGACAGCGATGCTCCGCGGATCTCTCACGTCCAGGACAGTAACCCCACGTCCCTAAACCACCACCGACCAGCAACAACGCACCCAGGTCCACTGTCTTTCACTCCACTGTCCCGAAACCGAGAGATCGCAGCCAGCAGCCGGCTCCCGGGAAAGCGGGAGCGCGTCCCTCGGCCCCCGCCTCGACCGCCAGGCCGTCACCTGGCTGCTGGAACGCCACGGCTCCCCGGACGCCCTGCGGAAGGCCGGCCGCCGCAGGCTCGTCGAACTGATCCGCCCCAAGGCCCCGCGCATGGCCACCTCGGCTCATCGACGACGTCTTCGACGCGCTCGACGAACGGAGTGCCGCCGTTCCGGGCACCGGCACCCCCGGCCTCGTCGTCCCGTCCCTGGCCCGCTCGCTCACGGCCGTCCACGAACGACGCCGGGCCCTGGAAGCCCAGATCAGCGAACTGCCGGAGGCGCACCCTCTTTCCCAGGTCCTGACGTCACTGCGAACCCCGTGGTGCTGCGCGACGGCCGCACCCCCGCCTCACCACCAGTGTGCTTCGCACGGTGCCGGGCCGCCCGGTGACGCCGCGGTCACCGGCTCGCCCGGCCGGCAGCACACCACCGCCGGCCGGGCACCGCCTCAGCAGGCGTCGTACTTCCAGTCGCCCCGCTCCTTCAGCCACGGCTGCTCCTGGCCGAAATCCGGAACGCCCTCGACCTCGTACTCCACGAGGACCCGGCCGTCCTCCGTGCCCACCGTCTCCCCGCGCACCTTGACACCGGTGGCGCGCCGCGGCCCGTGCTTCTCGGCGGCCTGCGCCACTGCGGCCTCGTACGCGGTGCCACCGTGCTCGGCGGCGTGGTCGTCCCCGCCCTTCTCATCGGCGTGGCCGTGGGCCTCCCCCTCCTCGCCCTCGGCCGCGTGGTCCATCTCGTCGCTGACCACGCCCCGGCAGCGCTCCGAGAGCATTCCGAACGTGGTCGCCGCGTCTCCGCCGAAGTAGGCGGCGGTGTACTTCTCCACCGCCTCGGTCAGCGCGGCGTCCGCGTCCTTCAGCGGCGGCGTCCGCTCCTGCGAAGACCCGTTCTCCCTACCGCCGCTCGAGGACTCGTCGGCCGAACATCCGGTGAGGGTGAGAAACGCGGCAGCCACGCTCGCCGACAGGATGACGCACACGCGCATGATTCTCTCCGTGACAGGTACGTGGGCCGATGGCGGAACGGAAGATCCGGAGGGCATGCTGCCACACGGAGCGGCCGACCGCAGGAGGCGGATTCCGTGCAAATCCCTTGCGCCAGACGAGTTCTGCACACACCGCCGCGCCCAGGGTCCGGGCCGTCTCCCGCCGCAGCCGCAGACCGTTCGGGCCGACGAGGATCGTAGATCCCCCGTGACCCGCGACGCCCAGCGGCAGAGGACCGGGCGGGGACGGGCCCAGCTGCGAGCCGCTCTCAAACGCAGCGGCCGCACCCGTTCCTTCGACAGCGAAACCGAGCGCCTGCGAGGCATCTTCCGCTCGAAGTACGCTCGCCAGCTCCCAGCCGTCGAGGAAGCCTTCGGCCACCAGCTCCTGGCCCTCCTCAAGCAGCTGGACGCCGCCTGCCAGGCCGCGGACGACCTCGCGGCAGCCGTCGATGAGGCATTCCGCCAGCACGCCGACAGCGAGCTCCTGCTCAGCTTTCCCGGGCGTTGTCAGGTTGCCTGGGGGCCTGTCGATAGGATGATCTTGGGGTTGGCTTGGCGGGGTCGGGGAGGGTGGCCGTGGAGGCCGGGGCGGCGGTGTCGTACAAGGGGTTCCGGTTCCCGGCGGAGATCATCGCGCACGCAGTGTGGCTGTACTACCGCTTCCCGCTCAGCTACCGCGAGGTCGAGGAGCTGCTGCTCGCCCGCGGGATTACTGTCTCCCACGAGACGATCCGCCAGTGGTGCGACCGGTTCGGGCCCCAGTATGCGGCCGGCCTGCGCCGCCGCCGACCCCAGGGCGGCGACAAATGGCACCTGGACGAGGTGTTCGTGAAGATCAACGGTGTGCGGCACTACCTGTGGCGGGCCGTCGACCAGGACGGCACCGTGCTGGACATCCTCGTGCAGTCGAAGCGGGACGTGAAGGCCGCGAAGCGGTTCCTGGCCAAGCCGATGAAGAAGCAGCGCCGGGTGCCCAGAGTGCTGGTCACCGACAAGCTCCGCTCCTACGGCGTGGCCCACCGCAAGGTGATGCCCTCGGTCGAGCACCGTTCGCACAAGGGATTGAACAACCGGGCCGAGAACTCCCACCAGCCCACCCGCCGGCGCGAACGCGCGATGAAGTACTTCCGCTCACCGGGGGCTTGTGAAGAATCAACATGGCGATTCGGCCTTCTGCGGGGCGTTTTCGGGTGGTGCGAACCGGCTCCCCCCACCACAGCGGCGAACCCGCCCGCCGGGCAGCGGATCCTCGCCGCCCTCCAGCTCGAAGACCCCCTTCCGCACCGTCGTCTCGCTCACGCCCGCAGTGCGCGCGACGGCCCGGACCCCGCCATGGCCCAGCAGCCGGGCCTCGGTGGCCAGCACCAGCCGCCGCTGCCGCTCATCCAGATGCGGAAACAACACCCCGAATCTCAGGGCGGGTTGATCACGAACCTCACTCGGTATGCGCATACCAGACCAACGCGCCAGAGCCCGCAAAGCAACGTGTTGATTCTTCACAAGCCCCCGACGCTGCGGAAGCCTTTCATCGCGCGTTCGCGCTGCCTCGTCGGCTGGTGGCTGTTCTCGGCCCGGTTGTTCAGGCCCCAGGGGGCTGTCGAAAAATAACTCGTCGATTTCTGGCTTCCGTTGGCCCGTAGGATGCCGGGGTGACGGAGGGGATAGCGCCGGGGTTGGCGGAGACGTTGGGGTTGTTGTTGCCGCATCTGGATGAGCGGCAGCGGCGGCTGGTGCTCGGGGCGGCTGCACGGGTCTACGGGCATGGCGGAATTCGGCTGATGGCCGGTGTCGCGGGCGCCGCGGAGTCGACGGTGGCTCGTGGACTGCGGGAGCTGGAGCGGGGCGAGGAGAGTGACGGCCGGGTCCGGGCTGTTGGTGCAGGCCGCAAGCGGCTGCGGGATCTTGACCCGGAGTTGGTTCCGGGTCTCCTGGCGCTGGTTGAGCCCGGCGAGCGCGGCGACCCGGAGTCGCCGTTGCGTTGGACGGTGAAGTCGACCCGCGCCCTGGCTGCGGAACTGACGCGGCAGGGACGGCGGGTCGGGCATGACACCGTGGCCGCGCTCCTGAAGGCCGAGGGATTCTCCCTGCAGGCCACCTCGCGTACCACCGAAGGGGCCCGCCACCCTGACCGTGACGCCCAGTTCCGCTACATCAACGACCAGGTCACGGCGTGTCTCGCGGACGGGCAGCCGGTCATCAGCGTGGACGCGAAGAAGAAGGAGACGCTGGGCCGCTACGCGGTCATCGGACGGGAATGGCACCGGGCCGGGCATCCTGTCGAGGTCCGTGCGCACGATTTCCCCGAGAAGGGTGCTCTCAAGGCGGTCCCGTACGGGATCTACGACATCGGCGCGGACGCCGGCTGGGTAACGGTGGGCTGTGACGGCGATACCTCCGCGTTCGCCGTGGCCACCCTGCGCCGCTGGTGGGACAGGGAGGGACGGCACCGTTACCCCGGCGCCTCCCGGCTGCTGATCACAGCCGACGCGGGCGGCTCCAACGGCTACCGAGTACGGGCCTGGAAGAAGGAACTCGCCGCCTTCGCCCTGGACAGCGGCCTGCAGGTGACCGTCTGTCACTTTCCGCCGGGCACATCAAAGTGGAATAAAATAGAGCACCGGCTGTTCTCCCAGATCAGCATCAACTGGCGCGGACGCCCTCTGACCAGCCACGAAGTCGTTGTCTCCACCATCGGCGCCACCCGGACCCGCACCGGACTGACCGTCCACGCCGAACTCGACCCCGGCGCCTACCCCACCGGCGTCACCGTCCCCGACGGCGTCATGGACCGCCTGCCCCTCACGCCGCACGACTGGCACGGCACCTGGAACTACACCGTGCGACCCGAACCGCTCGCCCCGCCCGCGCCCAGGCCACCTCGTGACCCGGCCTTCGGCAGGTTCCCCGCCGGAGACAAGACCCCCGCCTGGCTACGTCATCCAAGCCTCACCGGCCTGGAACCGGCGGTCTTCGACAGCCTCGTCGCCCGCTACCGCACCTGGTGCACGGAGCACCCTCCCGTCCTACTCCCCGGGAAACGACCCAACGGTGGTCCCGGCGCCGGCGGCCGTCGACTCTCCGCCGCCGATCACCTCACGGTCCTCCTCCTCAAGAACCGCTGGTCCATGACCCACGCCCTGCTGGCCGAGGTGACCGGACTGACCAAGAGCAGGATCGGTGCGACGCTCCGGGACGCCAACCCCGTCCTCACCGCACTCGGCCACACGATCCCCGCCGGCCCTCTCACCGTCACCACGACGCAGCAACTCGCCACCATCGCCGGGCACGACTCCACGCCCCCATAACTCCACATCAAGATCGAGGAGTTATTTTTCGACAGCCCCCTGGTTCAGGCCCTTGTGCGAGCGGTGCTCGACGGAGGGCATGACCTGGCGGTGGGCGGCGCCGTAGGAGCGCAGCTTGTCGGTGACGAGCACCCGCGGGACCGCGCGCGTCTTCTGCAGCAGGCGGCGGAAGAAGCGCTGGGCCGCGGCCTTGTCCCGGCGGGACTGGACGAGGATGTCCAGCACGGTGCCGTCGGCGTCGACGGCCCGCCAGAGGTACTTCTGCTCGCCGTTGATCGTGAGGAAGACCTCGTCCAGGTGCCACTTATCGCCCGGCCTCGCACGCCGGCGGCGCAGCGCGTTGGCGTAGGACTGCCCGAACTTCAGACACCACCGGCGGATCGTCTCGTGGGACACGATGACGCCGCGCTGCAGCATCAGCTCCTCCACCTCACGGAATGACAGCGGGAAGCGGAAGTACCGCCACACGCAGTGGGAGATCACCTCCACCGGGCACCGGTGCCCCTTGTACGACGGCGGCATACTGCCCACGGACAACCCCCTCCACCATGATCAACCCGAAGATCATTCCACCCCGCCAGCCAACGTGACAGCGCCCGAGCGGACGGTAGCCGCCCGGGCTCGTGCTGCCGCGCAGATGGCGGACCCCTCTCTCACCGCGAACCCGCACCAGCCAGTTCTGCTGTCTTCCGCGCCAGGGGCCTCGTTCGGGCTGTCCGGCTCCTTCACCGTCTCGTTCGTTGAAGCCGAGGGCTGGGACATCGACGACGACCTGGGCGACGTCGAGGAAGGCAGTCCAGAGGACTTGGCCGAGGAGGACTACCTTCTCGCCAGCCTTGCCGACGAGTACGCCGCGGCAGGCCACGGGGATCTGGCCGCACCGTCCGGACCGTCGTCCGATACAGCCCGCGACAAGGCCGCTGAACAGACGCAGGAGGCCGCTGGGGTAAGAGTCCCTAACAAAATAGGGTGCTTGCATTATTCTGGGTGTACTGGTGCGAGTTCGTGCCGATCGGGAGGTGTGTGATGTCCCGCCCCAAGCCCTGGGAGATCGACGACGACCTGTGGGCCCTGATCGAGCCGTTGCTGCCAGTGGTGGAGCGCCGACCCGACCACCCGGGCCGCAAACGACTGGACGACCGCAAGGCCCTGCAGGGCATCCTGTTCGTGCTGTCCACCAACATCCAGTGGGAGTGGCTGCCGCAGGAACTGGGCTTCGGCTCGGGCATGACCTGCTGGCGCCGACTGCGGGACTGGAACCAGGCCGGCGTCTGGCACCAGCTGCAGGAGATCCTGCTGGCGAAGCTGCGCGGTGCGGACCAGTTGGACTTCTCCCGCGCCGCCATCGACACCTCCCACGTCCGCGCCCTGCGAGGCGGCCCAAAACCGGGCCGAGTCCGGTCGACCGCGCCCGGCCAGGCTCGAAACACCACCTGATCACCGACGCGCACGGAACTCCGTTGGCGGTCTCGCTCACCGGCGGCAACCGCAACGACGTCACCCAGCTGATGCCGCTGCTGCGGGCGATCCCCGCCGTCCGCGGCCACCGCGGGCGTCCCCGGTTCCGGCCGCGCCGTCTGTATGCGGACCGCGGCTACGACCACGACCGCTATCGCCGCATGGTCCGCGCCCTGGGCATCACCCCGGTCATCGCCCGCCGCGGACAGGTGCACGGCTCGGGCCTCGGCGTTCACCGGTGGGTGGTCGAGCGTGGACTGTCGTGGCTGCACGGTTTCCGGCATTTGAGGATCCGTTGGGAGCGCCGGGACGACATCCATGACGCCTTCCTGCAGTTGGCTGTCTGCCTCATCCTGCACCGGCGCGTCCGAGCACTCTGTTAGGACCTCTAAGCCTGAATCCACCGACCTGATGGCTGTGGATGACTCTTCGAGAAACGAGGAAGTGCCTTGTGACCTGCGATGATGGGAGTTCTTGAGGCTTCCAGTACGCACGATCGGCAAGGCACTTCCGAGATGCAAGTTTCCCATACCCCAGCGGCGGTCTCCGCTGCGTTCGATGACCCGAACCTGGTCGCGCAGGCCGGGCTGGTTCCGGTGCTGCGGCTGGCCGAGCGGTGCGGGCTGTCGCGGCTGGTGGCGGAGAGGGTGAAGCTGACCGGGGCGAAGAACGGGGCGGGTGCCGCGGCGGACGCCAAGGTCAGCAGCATCGTGGCCGGCATGGCCGCCGGTGCGAACAGCATTGACGACCTCCACACCCTGCGGCACGGCGCGCTGCCGGCCCTGTTCCAAGGGGTCCGTGCGCCGTCCACGCTGGGCACGTTCCTGCGCGCGTTCACCCACGGTCACGCCCTCCAACTCCACGCCGTGCACCGCAGGTTCCTCGGTCAACTGGCCGCGCACACCCCGCTGCTTCCCGGCTCCGGCGAGAAGGCGTTCATCGACGTCGACTCCACCCACAAGCGGGTCTACGGCCGGGCCAAGCAGGGCGCCGAGTACGGCCGGTTCAGGGGCATCCGCACCCTGCACCCCCTGCTCGCCACGGTCTGCACCCCGCATTCCCGGCCGGTGATCGCCGGAGTGCGGATGCGCCGGGGCAAGGCGGCCGATTCCCGTGGGGCCCCGAAGTTCGTCAGTGAGGCCCTGGCCACCGCCGTCGAGGCGGGCTGCACCGGCACCCGGATCCTGCGCGCGGACTCGCAGTTCTACAACGCCGGGGTGATCGCCGCCTGCCGCCGGGCCGGCGCCCACTTCTCGATCACCACCGGCATGAACCCCTCCGTCAAGCGGGCCGTCCTCGGCATCCCCGACCAGGCCTGGCAGCCGATCACGTACCCGACCGCGGTGCCCGATCCCGAGACCGGTGACCTCATCTCGGACGCCGAGGTCGCCGAGATACCCGCCTACACCGCGTTCGCCGGCCGCAGGAAAGCGGAGCGGGTCACCGCGCGGCTGATCGTGCGTCGGGTCCGTGACCTGGCCAAACCCGCCGTCGTGGGTGCGCAGGGCGAGTTGTTTCCCGTATGGCGCTACCACCCCTTCTTCACCGACCAGCCCGCACAAACCCTCCAGGCCGAGCGGGAACACCGCCACCACGCGGTCATCGAGCAGGTCATCGCGGACAGCAAGGCCGGGGCACTGGCCCACCTGCCGTCCGGGCACTTCCATGCCAACGCCGCCTGGCTCACCCTGTGGGCGATGACCTACAACCTGCTGCGGGCCACCGGTTCCTTGGCCTCCGCGTTCCACGCCAGGGCCACCACCGCCACGATCCGTACCCACCTGGTCCACGTTCCGGCCCGGATCGCCCGCTCCGCCCGCCGCATCACCCTGCACCTGCCGCACAACTGGCCCTGGCAGCCCGCCTGGACACACCTGTTCTCCACCGCCCACGGGCCTGGCCGATACGAACAGTCCCTGTCCGCCCCGTCCGCAAGGGCCCGACCGGAACCGAACCGTGGAAATGCTGGGCAGACCAGCGGATACCACCTGCCCGCACCCAGCCACCGGCCCGGAGACCCACCAGAAGATCAACTTCAGACTACGTCGGTGGATCGAGGCTAAGCGGCATGCGCATCTACGATCCGTACCAGGAGGCCCAGGCATGGTGACGACGGCCCAGCCTGCCACCGCGCAGCACGGCGCTTTCAACCTGCTGACCACGTGGGACGGCTGGCAGCAGTTCGTCGACACTCCCCTCGCCCCGGCACGGGACGCCAACGACCAGGAGTGGACCCTGGAGCAGCGGGAGGACTACCACGCGCGGTTCGTGGTGCTGAAAACCCCCGCGATGGACGCCATCTCCACCGCGGTACGCCGTCTGCTGCTGCTCAACCGTGGCCAGCAGGGCGGAGCTCGGCACGGCCTGATCATCTCCGGGCCGGCGACCACCGGGAAGACCACTGCGATGCAGCAGCTCGGGCGCACCCCGGCCGGACACCCGGATCCGGCCGGACGTCACGGCCCCTCGTCCACGGGATCACCGGAGTGCGCACCACCGGTCCTGGCCTCCAGCGCGCACAGCACGGCCACCATGTCCTCGCCCCCGTGCCCCCGGGCCACGGTCTCGTCGAAGAGGATGTGGCAGGTGTCCAGGAGCGGGGAGGCCAGGCCGGCCTTGCGTGCGGCCTCCGCGATCAGGCGGTTGTTCTTGAGCACGTCTGCGGCCGCGGCCTGGACGGTGAAGTCCCGGACGAGCAGCTTGGGGGCCTTCATCCGCGAGACGGCGCTGGCCATCGGGCCCGCGTCCAGGACCTCGAGGAAGCGACGGCGGTCGAGCCCGTGCCGGTCGGCAAAGTGGAACGCCTCGGTCAGCCCGGTGACCTGGGTGATCAGGAACAGGTTCACCGAGAGCTTCATCAGCAGGGCGTTCGGGACCGGGCCGCAGTCGAACGTCTCACGGCACAGGGGCGCGAGCAGGGGCCGTGCGGCCGCCGTGGCGGCGGCGTCGCCCGCGAGCATCGCGACCAGTTGCCCCTGCTCCGCCGGGACCCGCGATCCGGAGACGGGGACCTCCGCGTAGGCACCGCCCGCGGCGCGGACGGCGGCCTCCAACGCGGACGAGTACTCCGGCGACGTGGTGCCCATGTGGACGACCGTGCGCCCGGCCACGCGGGCGGCGAAGTCCGGGGTGCCGCGTGCCAGCACCGTGTCGACCGCCGTCTCGTCGGCCAGCATGAGGATCACGGTGGCGGCCCGGTCGAAGACCTCGGCGGGACCCCCGGCCACCTCGGCTCCGGCGTCGTGCAGGGGTGCGCACCGCTCGGTGGTGCGGTTCCAGACGACGAGGGGCGTCCCGGTGCGGGCGAGGTTGAGCGCCATGGGCAGGCCCATGACCCCGAGTCCAATGAAGCCGACGTACACGATGCACCGCCATCTCCGGCTCGCGCCGCGGTCGGGGCGCTGCCGCACCCGTGGACGCCGGCGGGTCCGCGGGCGGACGCCGGCGTCACTCCTTATGGCAGCTGTCATAGTAGCGGTCGTCATGACAGCGGTCATAGAGTGCGGGAGAGAGAATCCGGTGGCGGGAGGTCGCAATGGCGGTGTCCGAACGAGGGCCACGCGAGCGGATGGTCTTCAGCGCGGCCCAGCTCATCCGGCGCGACGGGGTCGACGCCACGGGGATGCGGGAGGTGGCCGCGCACGCGCGGGCGCCGCGCGGGTCACTCCAGCACTACTTCCCCGGCGGCAAGGAACAGCTCGTCAACGAGGCGGTGGGCTGGGCGGGCCGGTACGCGGCCAGGCGCGTCGACCGGTTCCTGGCGGCACTTCCCGAGCCCACGCCCAGTGGGCTGTTCGCGCAGATGGTTCGCCAGTGGACCGAGGAGTACGAGACGGCCGGCTTCGGGGGCGGCTGCCCCGTCGCCGCCGCCACCGTGGACTGCGCCGGGTCCACCGTGTCGACGCGCGAGGCCGCGTCCGTCTCGCTCGCCCACTGGACCGGGGCGGTGGCCCGGGCCCTGTCCGGCATGGGAGTTCCCGGGGAACGCGCCGCGCCACTGGCCACGCTCATGATCAGCTCCCTGGAGGGGGCGATCCTCATGGCCCGCGCCGAGCAGGACGTCCGCGCCCTGACCACGGTGACCCGCGAACTCGGCCCCCTCCTGGACGCGGCGGTGAGCGGCACCGACTGACCCGGCCGGCGGTCGGTGATGGCGCGGCGTCGGCCGGCCTCGGCACCGGCGTACGGTGACGCCGTGTTTTATTACAGTGACTGCGCCAGTTACCGTCCATCCATGGACCAGTGAGGTAATCGCGAACCATGTCGACCGAAACGTTTGAGTTCCAGGTAGAGGCCCGTCAGCTGCTCCAGCTGATGATCCACTCGGTCTACTCGAACAAGGACGTCTTCCTCCGTGAGCTCGTCTCCAATGCCTCCGACGCGCTGGACAAGCTGCGTCTGGCCGCGCTGCGGGACGACTCGCTCGACGCCGACGTCTCCGACCTGCACATCGAGCTCGAGACCGACAAGGAAGCCCGTACGCTCACGGTTCGGGACAACGGCATCGGGATGTCGTACGAGGAGGTCGGGCAGCTCATCGGCACGATCGCCAACTCGGGCACGGCCGAGTTCCTGCGGGAGCTGCGCCAGGCGCAGGACACCGCCGGCGCCGAGGGGCTGATCGGCCAGTTCGGCGTCGGCTTCTACTCCGCCTTCATGGTCGCGGACGAGGTCACCCTGCTGACGCGGCGCGCGGGCGAGAAGCAGGGCACGCGCTGGACGTCGCGCGGCGAGGGGACGTACACCCTGGAGGAGGTCGACGGCGCGCCGCAGGGCACCTCGGTCACGCTGCACCTCAAGCCGGCCGACCCCGACAACCAGCTCCACGACTACACCTCGGTGTGGAAGATCAAGGAGATCGTCAAGCGCTACTCGGACTTCATCACCTGGCCCGTCAGGCTCGTCGGTGAGCGGGGCGACGACGGCGAGGCAGCCGAACCCGAGACGCTGAACTCGATGAAGGCGCTGTGGGCGCGCTCGCGCGACGAGGTGTCCGAGGACGAGTACCACGAACTGTACAAGCACATCAGCCACGACTGGCGCGACCCGCTGCAGACCATCCAGCTGCAGGCCGAGGGCACCTTCGAGTACCAGGCCCTGCTGTTCCTCCCGTCGCACGCGCCGCACGACCTGTTCACGCAGGACTTCAAGCGCGGGGTGCAGCTCTATGTGAAGCGCGTGTTCATCATGGACGACTGCGAGGCGCTGCTGCCGCCGTACCTGCGCTTCGTGAAGGGCGTCGTCGACGCGCAGGACCTCTCGCTCAACGTGTCCCGCGAGATCCTCCAGCAGGACCGGCACATCCGCATGATGCAGCGGCGCCTGACGAAGAAGGTGCTGTCGTCGGTCAAGAGCATGATGACCGACGACGCCGAGCGGTACGCCACGTTCTGGCGGGAGTTCGGCACCGCACTGAAGGAGGGACTGGTCACCGACTCCGACAACCGTGACGCCATCCTCGCGGTGACCTCGTGCGCGACCACGCACGACGACGGGACCGTCACGCTGAAGCAGTACGTGGAACGGATGCGCGACGGGCAGGACGACATCTACTACATCACCGGCGAGTCCCGGGAGAGCATCAACAACTCCCCGCACATGGAGGCGTTCCGGGAGCGGGGCATCGAGGTGCTGCTGCTCACCGACCCCGTCGACGAGGTGTGGGTCGACGCCGTGGGCGAGTACGAGGGCAAGCCGCTGCGGTCGATCGCCAAGGGCGAGATCGACCTCGGGGCGCGAGACGACGAGAAGACCGGGGAGGACCGGGAGAAGCAGGCCGAGGAGTACGCCGGTCTGCTCGGCTGGATGCGGGAGCAACTGGACGAGGACGTCAAGGAGGTGCGCCTGTCGACGCGCCTGACAGTGTCCCCGGCCTGTCTCGTGGCCGACGCGCACGATCTCACCCCGGCGCTGGAGAGCATGTACCGGGCCATGGGCCAGGAGGTGCCGCACACCAAGCGCATCCTCGAACTCAACGCCGCCCATGTGCTGGTGAAGGGCCTGCACCAGGCGTACCGGGAGCGCGAGGACCGCTCGGAGCTCACCGAGACCGCCGAACTGCTGCACACCCTGGCCGTGTTGGCGGAGGGCGGCCGGCCGAAGGACCCGGCACGCTTCGTGCAGCTTATGGCGGACCGCCTGGAGCGCACCCTGTGACGCGACGGCGGGCGGCCGCACTCATCCGCGGGCCGGTTCGGCGGTCCTCGGCGGCCGGGCGGCGGCCCGCAGACGGCGGCCCCGCCGGGTCGGCCCCCAGGGCTTGAGGATCGAGATCACCGTCATGAAGACATAGGCGGACAGGGAGACGACCGGCCCCATCAGGACGTCGCCCGCGTCGGGAAGGGGGTGGCCGGCGGCCACGGCCGCGGCCGCCGCGCCCACCCCCGGCCGCAGCGCGAACGCCGCCGCCGTGGTCGTGGCCAGGGTCAGCCAGAACTTCGTCCAGACCCACCGGTGCCTGGCCAGGGCGCTGTCACGTTGTTGGGTATGGGGTTGTCTGACGGCATGTCGGGGCGTGGTGGGGCCCGGTTCGGGGCCTGTGCTCAGGCCGTGGTGGGCCGGTCGGCAGCGCAGGTGACCTGCTCCCAGACGGCGAAGCGGGCGGTCATCTCGGCTCGGTGGCCGGGGGCGGTCATCAGGTGGCGGCGGGGCCGGAAGTGGGGTGAGGTGCCGCTGAACGCGGACAGGAACCGCTGGGCTCCGCCGGGGGCTTGTGAAGAATCAACATGGCGATTCGGCCTTCTGCGGGGCGTTTTCGGGTGGTGCGAACCGGCTCCCCCCACCACAGCGGCGAACCCGCCCGCCGGGCAGCGGATCCTCGCCGCCCTCCAGCTCGAAGACCCCCTTCCGCACCGTCGTCTCGCTCACGCCCGCAGTGCGCGCGACGGCCCGGACCCCGCCATGGCCCAGCAGCCGGGCCTCGGTGGCCAGCGCCAGCCGCCGCTGCCGCTCATCCAGATGCGGAAACAACACCCCGAACCTCAGGGCGGGTTGATCACGAACCTCACTCGGTATGCGCATACCAGACCAACGCGCCAGAGCCCGCAAAGCAACGTGTTGATTCTTTACAAGCCCCCGACGCTGCGGAAGCCTTTCATCGCCCGTTCGCGCTGCCGGGTGGGCTGGTGGCTGTTCTCGGCCCGGTTGTTCAGGCCCTTGTGCGAACGGTGCTCGACCGAGGGCATGACCTCACGGTGGGCCGCGCCGTAGGAGCGCAGCTTGTCCGTGACGATCACGTTCGCGGTCCCCGACGCCGCGCTCGGCGTCGGGGACCCTTCCCGGTATCCCCTCTTCCGGGCCGGGCCGGGCCTCGACGGTCCTGTTCCTCAGCCTGTGCCGGTTACCGGCGGCGGGTGCGTCGCAGGAGGCTGCGTAGGAGCCTGCGCATCGAGCGCAAGGAGGGGCGGGGCGCTCCGGACAAGTCGGTGTCGGTTCGGCCCAGTGGCATTTCCGGCATGGGATGTTTGCGTCCGGCGATCTCGAGTACGCAGGTGGCGGCACGTCCGGCGGTCTCGCCGGTCTGGACAGTGACGTCGAAGGGCTGGGGCGGGTCGCCAGGCAGCTCGGCGGTGAGTGCGATCGCGGGTTTGCGGTGTCCCGTCTGTGTGCGCTGGTAGTCGACCACCTTGCCGTCAACCAGTAGCTCGGTCTCGCGTGTGGCGTGGCGGGTCTGCACCGTGACGGAGTGACCGGCCAAGTCGAGGTGGAAGCGGTGAGTGCGGGCCACGGCACACCTCCCAGCTTCCCTAGGGCGGCGCGTGTCTCCAGCGTAGGCGGAGTCTCACAGAGCGTGGGCCCTACCAGCGAAACCGTCTATTCATTGCCAATCGCGGGAAAATGTCACAAAGGGGAGTTCCGTCGAGGGAGTGTGCCATGGTGAGGAAGTCCGAAGGCCACTGGGACACCGCCCCTGACCTTCCCGCCCAGCGGCGGGGGCGCGACGAGACCGCCGAAGAGCGTGCGGATCGGATGTGGGCCGAATTGTTGCAAGAGCTGCGGGTGGCTCAGACCGGTGTACAGATCCTTTTCGGCGTCCTGCTCATCGCCGTGTTCCAGCCCGCCTTCACCGGCCTCGGCGACACCGACCGGGCGCTCTACGTCACCGCGGTCATCGTGGGGGCGGCCAGTGCGGGGGCTCTCATCGGCCCGGTTTCCCTGCACCGGATCGTCGTCGGCCGCCGCATCAAACCGCAGGCCGTGGTACTCGCCTCCCGTATGGCCAAGAGCGGTCTGGCGCTGCTTGCGGTGACCATCGTTTTGACCCTGCTCCTGCTGCTGCGGGTGGCTCTCGACAACACGCTCGCCGCTTGGCTGACCGCCGCTATCGGCGTCTGGCTGATCGCCATATGGTTCGTGCTCCCCATCTGGGCCCGGCGGTACTACACCGGCCGCAAGTAGCCCTGGCCGTCTCCGGCCGTACCGACGACGTCGCGGAGCTGATCACCGCCGACTCGCCACGCTCGCCCACAGCGGCCTCCAGGTCCGGTTCACCTCCGCTCGCGCGGAGAGAACATGATCTGCGCTGCTGCGTCCATCTCTCGCACCGGCTCACCTCCGCTACGCCCTGAAGCCCGCTCCGTAGAAGGCGACACCGGCTGCCCCCGGCCCCACTGTCGGCGTCCCGCCCCTGCCACCACGGCCCTGACCAGCGACAACACACCCCGCGCTATACCGACCGGCAACCAACTGACCCGCATCATCACCAAAAACGTCAGCCCCAGATCGGCATTCATGACACCACCCGAAACCCTCACCGCAACGAACTGACCTGCAGAAACCCCATATCTCCCGCACTGACATCACCATGCCGAACCACCACCGACAAAAACCCGCAGATCATCAAGCTGGGCGTGGAATGGGCATAGCCGCCCTCAGGGGGAGCGGGCGCCGCTGTTCATTCACCCCGGGTCGGCAGCCAACGCGCCGCACAAGGAAGATCTTCTGGGAACTCGCGTCCGGGAACAGCACGTTGACCGGATGCCCACGAGCTCGCAGCCACCTCACGCGTGCCGCGGGGCGGCCACACCGACCAGAAGGGATTCGACACATGGACGACATCTTCGGGGAACTCATCGAGGAGATTGCGGAAGAGACGGCCGAAGAGATCGGCGGCGAGATCGCCGAAGAGGTCGTCGAAGGACTCTTCGACTGACCAGGCGTCCATGGGATGCGACGCCGCTCCGACCGGCGCCGCATCCCATGGACGAAGACGCCGCCGGTGGCACAGGCAGCGGGCGCCTCCCGAACCGCGGAAAGGCGTGGTAGGCGTTCCGGCGCGGCCTGACCGCCCTCACACAGTGGGTCAAGCGGGCAGGCAACCGGCCGGTACCGCGAGCAGCGAGCCACCTACTGTCCCATCAGCCTCAGGTGCCGAACGCGAGCAGCAGTGGGCCCGCGAGGCCACCCGCCCTGGCCCGTGTGGCCAGGCTGCGTACGCCCGATGGCACGCGACCACACTTGGTCCGTGGACCGGGCCGTGCGCGAAGCCCGGCGCCGGGCCAAGGACGCCGCGCACTGAGGAGGTCGGCGTGGAGGCTGAGGCCCGGCTTGCCGGGTTTGCCCGGGCAGGTCATGTTCGAGGGCCGGCGGTTGCCGAAGAGGTCCGGTTTGCGCGGCGTCTGTCAAACCGGAGCAAATGGGCCGCCCTAGCGTATCTATGTTTGATTTTGGTCGGTGAACGTCAGGCTGCGTGCGAACCTCCAGCATGAGGTGGTCCGGAGGGCAGGCCGGCCTCCGGGGCCTACCCGGGAGGGGTCGGTGCGCTGGTAATGCTGGGTCGGTCACCCGCCCGTTCCTCAAAGGGCCGCTCCCCGCATCGGGACGGCCTCATACGGAGGTCGCCGCCATGGCCCAGGATGCGAAGTCCCCGAAGAAGCTGCTGCGCAACCGGTCTGCCCTCACCCACAAGGTCGGCTACGCCCTGACCCACCCCGCTCGCGTCGTCCCATACCTGCGCCGCGCCACCCGCGATACCTGGCTGCGCCTGAAGCACACCGATCACGTCAGCTACTACCGCGCCGTCATGGTCTCCGACACCCGCCGTAACCCGGAGGCAGCGGTCGGCAGCCAAACCCACGAGCGCTGGCTGGCGCTGGGACAGATGCAGTTCGACTACCTCATCGAGCACGGGCTGCGCCCCGGGCACCGGATGCTCGACATCGGCTGCGGCAACCTGCGCGGCGGCTGGCGCTTCATCGACTACCTCGAGACCGGCAATTACTACGGCATCGACATCTCGCCGGACATCCTGATCGCCGCCAAGAAGACGCTCGTCGAGCGGGGACTCCAGGACAAGCTGCCGCACCTGACGCTCACCGGCGACCTCACCTTGGACTTCCTGCCCGGTGACCACTTCGACGTCGTCCAGGCGCACAGCGTCTTCTCCCACTCCCCGCTGGAGGTGATCGAGCAGTGCCTCGCCCACGTCGGCCGGGTCCTGACCGACACGGGGTTCTTCGACTTCACCTTCGACCGGACCGAAGGCACCGAACACCAGGTGCTGCGGGAGGACTTCTACTACCGCACCGAGACCCTCCTGCACCTGGCCCGCAAGCACGGCCTTCACGGGCGTTTCATGGGCGACTGGGAGAAGCGGCCCCACGGCCAGTCGAAGATCCGGGTGAGCCGCCCCCCGCTGCCCAGCCGCGGCCAGCACGAGGAACTGGCCCGGCGCCAGCGGCAGGCTCCGGGCCCTGCCGTGTGAGGTCGTCGTGGCCAGGCCGGTATCGGCAAGGTTTCCGTCGATGAACTGTCGTCGCAGCAGTGACCGTGCCGTGCCGGTCAGTCGCCTGTCATGGGGTGGGTCGTCGAGGTCGTCCCGCGCGGCCTGGCGTCAGCGAGTGGTGGCCTGTGGCTGCCACTGGGGGTGACCGGCATGTGCTCCGGGCGGGCCGTGTGCGGGCCCGGTGTCGCATGGGCCGGCGTCGAAGGCGAGCAGGTCGCCGGCGATACCGTGTCGAGCGCCGGAGGGTCCTGCTCAGCCCCCAGACTCCACCTGAGCATGACGGGGGAGCTGGCCGGGGCGGGCGCGCCGTGAGCCCGCCACTGGTCGCGCCGGTCGAGGATCCCCACCTCGCTGCGGGCGATCAGCGGCTCGAACCACGGCAGCACCAGCACGATCAGCAACCCCGCGGCCCAGCCGAGCAGCACGTCACTGAGCCAGTGCGTACCGAGATAGACCGTGGCGTCGGGGTTGCCACGGTGTACCGCTATGTGGCGGAGGCCGTCGAGATCCTCGCGGCGCTCGCCCCGGACCTTGCCGCTGCCACCCGGACAGCGGCGCGCAAAGCGTTCGTGATCCTCGACGGCACGCCTACTGCCCATCGACCGCATCGCCGCCGACCGGCCGTACTACTCCGGAAAGCACCGGAAGCACGGGATGAACGTGCAGGTCCTCGCCGACCCTCCCCCAGCCTTCGGCCGGGGTGCCCCCAGGCAACCTGCTCTGGGCCGCGCCGGCGCTGCCCGGCGCGGTCCACGACGTCCGCGCGGCCCGTACCCACGGCGTCATCGACGCCCTGGCCGAGGCCGGCATCCGCTGCTGGGCCGACAAGGACTACCAGGGAGCCGGCGGTACGGTGCGCGTGCCTTACCGCGGCCGCTGGGAGCGGCTGTCCGCAGGTCAGCGAGCCGTTAACGTCTCCCGCGAGGATCCGCGCGCTCGGCGAGCAGGCCATGGCCACCCTCAAGACCTGGCGGCTCCTGCGCAAGCTGCGGTGCAGCACCACCCGCGTCGCCGCCCTCGTCCAGGCCGTCCTCACTCTCCACCGCAACGCCTCAAAATGAGATTGGAAACAGCTCACTGGCGTTGTCAGGTTCGGCTCGGGCCGTGGGATGATCTTGGTGTAGATCGTCGTGAGGAGAGGCTGCGGGTGGAGAGCGGGACGGCACCGTCGTACCGGGGTTACCGGTTTCCGCCCGAGGTAATCGGTCACGCTGTGTGGCTGTATCACCGTTTCCCGCTCTCCTACCGGGAGGTCGAGGAGCTCCTCCTGGAACGCGGCATCGTGGTCTCCTACGAGACGGTCCGGGCCTGGTGTGCCGCGTTCGGCCCCGCCTACGCCGCGCAGTTGCGCCGCCGGCAGCCGCGTCCCGGCGACACATGGCATCTGGATGAGGTGTTCATCAAGGTCAACGGGAAGATGCGGTACCTGTGGCGCGCGGTCGACCAGGACGGCAACGTCCTCGACGTTCTCGTCCAGGATCGCCGCGATACGGCCGCAGCCAGGCGCTTCTTCCGCAAGCTCCTCAAGGACCTCGAGTACGTACCCCGCGTGATCGTCACAGACAAGCTCCGCAGCTACGGTGCCGCCCACCGCGAGGTCATGCCGTCGGTCGAGCACCGCAGTTCGACGTACGTGAACAACAGGGCCGAGAACAGTCATCAGCCCACGAGGCAGCGCGAGCGCGCGATGAAGGGCTTCCGCTCCAGCGGAGCGGCCCGGCGGTTCCTTGCCGCCTTCAGCCGGATCTCCGGCCACTTCCGGCCCCGACGCCATCTGATCACAGCGAGTGACTACCGCACCGAGATGACCGAACGGTTCCGCATCTGGAGGACCGTCACCGGAGCCCTCACGACCGCCTGACCAGGATGCCCCCGGCCCGGCCGAACGCACCTCCAGCACACCTCAACTCGCCTGCCACAACAGCAACTTGACAACACCGGAGGCCGGGATCGACCCGGCGCCCGAGCGGACCTCCAGCACGTGGGCCGACTTCCTGCGCTCCCCGGCCGACGCGCTGCCGGCCTGCGACTTCTTCGAGACGGTCACCCTGACCGGGGCACGACTGTACGTGTTCGCCGTGATCGAGCACGCCAGCCGACGGATCCGGATCCTGGGCGCGACCGCGCACCCGACGGCCTCCTGGGTGGCGCAGGCCACGAAGAATCTCGTCATGGACCTGGAGGATGTCAACTGCCGGGCACGGTTCCTGATCCGGGACCGGGACGGGAAGTTCCCCGCCCTGTTCGACGCGGTCCTCGCCGATGCGGGGATCGAGGCCGTGCTCAGGGGTGTCCGGATGCCGCGGATGAATGCGGTCATGGAACGCTGGGTGCAGACCTGCCGGCGCGAGCTGCCGGACCGGGCCTTGATCTGGGATCAGCGGCATCTGCTCCACGCCCTGCGTGAATTCGAGCGTTTCTACAATGTGCACCGGCCTCATCAGGGCATCGCGAACGCCCACCCGTTGAACCCGTTGCCCCCGCCGATCGCCGATCCGGACCAGATCGCCCGCCTCGAGGTACGACGCGATCGCCTCGGCGGCCTTCTCCACGAGTACGAGCATGCCGCCTGACCTGCCCGGACGAGGATTTCGGCAAGGGCAGCGCTGTCGGCGAGGGCGCGGGCCGCCTTCTGCGGCAGCCGCTTGCGCCGGGCCGGGGCCGTCTTCTCCGGGGCCTTCCGGCGCACCGGGGAAGTGGGCACTGGATCATCACGTGACGGTTCGGGAGGCGGCTCCTGCACCTCGGAACGCGGTGGGGCCGCATCGGCGGCCAGGTCGATGACGGCGACAGCCGGGACCTTGGAGGGCGTTGTCACGTTGTTGGATGCGTGACTGTCTGATGGTGCGTCGGGGCGTGGTGGCCGGCGTTTCGGGCCTGTGCTCAGGCCGCGGTGGATCGGGCGGTGGTGCCGGTGACCTGGTCCCAGACGGCGAAGCGGATGGTCATCTCGGCGCGGTAGTGGGCAGCGGTCATCAGGTGGCGGTGGGTCCGGAAGCGGGGTGAGATGCCGCTGAACGCGGCCAGGAACCGCTGGGCGGCACCCACCGACCGGAAGCCCTTCCTCGCGCGCTCGCGCTGCCGGGTGGGCTGGTGCGAGTTCTCGGCCCGGTTGTTCAGGCCCTTGTGCGAGCGGTGTTCGACGGAGGGTATGACCTCTCGGTGGGCGGCGCCGTAGGAGCGGAGCTTGTCGGTGACGATCACCCGGGGCACCGCGCGGGTCGTCTTCAGCAGCCTGCGGAAGAAGCGCCTGGCCGCGGCGGTGTCCCGCCGGGACTGGACGAGGATGTCCAGCACGTTGCCGTCCTGGTCGACCGCGCGCCACAGGTACTTCCGTTCTCCGTTGATCTTGGTGAACACCTCGTCCAGATGCCACTTGTCCCCGGACCGGGGCCGACGGTGGCGCAGTCCGTTCGCGTAGGCCTGCCCAAACTTGGCGCACCAGCGGCGGACCGTCTCGTGGGAGACGACGACGCCGCGCTGCAACATCAGCTCCTCCACCTCACGGAACGACAGCGGGAAGCGGAAGTACAGCCACACGCAGTGAGAGATCACCTCGACCGGGTACCGGTGCCCCTTGTACGACGGCGGCGCGTTGTCCACGGACGACCCCCTCCACCATGATCAACCCGAAGATCATCCCACCCGGCCAGCCAACGTGACAGCACCCGCGATGGGTCAGGCTGCCAAGACCCGCGACGACTTCGCCGACCAGTGTGCGAATCGCTGAACGATCCCTGCTGTCGGCCATTGGCTGATTGGTCGCAGAAACCGAGAGGATCCGGCAGCGGCACTATGTCGCACGACGTCCGCGCGCGTCCTCTGGGCGACCGCCTCGCTCCCACTGCCGGGCTGGCGAGGGATGGCGCGCTCGCCCTGGAACCGGGCCCGGAAGACGGACCGGTGGTCGTGAAG
Source organism: Streptomyces sp. GD-15H (assembly GCF_045291515.1). Taxonomy (NCBI): domain Bacteria; kingdom Bacillati; phylum Actinomycetota; class Actinomycetes; order Kitasatosporales; family Streptomycetaceae; genus Streptomyces; species Streptomyces sp. GD-15H. The sequence goes on along the minus strand of NZ_CP149447.1, from coordinate 7,984,769 downwards.
TCGTCCACCGGAGCGACGAAGGAGCGTAGGCCGCAGCCGTGCACGCGGCCCTTTGCAGATCCGCCACGTCTTCCTGTTACCGCCAACATCGGTCCTGACGGGTTCCGTGTCCGTCGGGTCGTTCCGACACTGACGTCACCGGCAACGACGCCGGTTCGAAGAGAGGTGCATCAGGATGCCGGAATTCAACGACGGGACACCCGATACTGAGCTGCCGACCGGTTCGACCGTGACCACCGAGGTCGTGGTCGTGGGCTCCGGTCCCGCGGGTGCCACCGCCGCCCTGCTGCTCTCGACGCTCGGCGTCGACAACATCATGATCACCAAGTACCGGTGGACGGCGAACACACCTCGCGCGCACATCACCAACCAGCGTTCGATGGAGGTCTTCCGCGATCTCGGCATCGAGGACCAGGTGCTGGCGGACGCCACCGAGCACGCCCTCGTGGGCGACACCGTGTTCTGCACGAGCATCGCCGGGGAGGAGATCGGCCGCATCCACACCTGGGGCACCCGACCCGACCGGGAGGCCGACTACCGGCTCGCCTCCCCGTGCCTGACCGTCGACATCCCGCAGACCTACCTGGAGCCGATCCTGGTCAGGAACGCAACGCAGCGCGGGACCCAGACGCGGTTCTCCACCGAGTACCTTTCCCACTTCCAGGACGCCGACGGGGTCACCGTGGAGGTCCTTGACCACTTGACCGGACAGCGGTACAGCATCCGGGCCAAGTACCTGATCGGTGCCGACGGGGCCCGCTCGAAGGTGGCCGCCGACATCGGGCTGCCCTTCGAGGGCGCGATGGACATCGCGGGCTCGATGAACATCACCTTCAAGGCCGACATCGCCTCCTTCGTATCCCACCGGCCCTCCGTCCTGTACTGGGTCATCCAGCCGGGTTCCAACGTGGGAGGCATCAGCGCCGGCCTGGTCCGGATGGCCCGCCCCTGGAACGAGTGGCTGATCGTGTGGGGCTACGACATCGCCGAGGAGCCCCCGCCCATCGACGAGGAGGCCGCGACCGAGATCGTGCGAAACCTCCTCGGCATGCCGGACCTGGACGTCGAGATCACCGGCACCAGCCTGTGGGGCAACAACGAGATGTACGCCACGCGCCTGCACCTCGGGCGGGTGTTCTGCGCGGGCGACGCCGTACACCGGCACCCGCCGAGCAACGGCCTGGGCTCCAACACCTCGGTCCAGGACTCCTACAACCTCGCCTGGAAGCTCGCCGCCGTGCTGAAGGGACACGCGTCCCCCGCGCTGCTGGAGACCTACAGCACCGAACGGGCGCCCGTCGCGGAGCGCATCGTCAAGCGGGCCAACAAGTCCAGCCGCGAGTTCGTGGACATCTTCAAGGCCCTGGGTCTCCTCGACGCCACGACCGAGGCCGAGATGGCGGCCGCCATCGAGGAGCGCAAGGCCAACACCCCCGCCGGCGCCGCCAAGCGGGCCGCCCTGGTGCGGGCGATGGAGTTGAAGAACTACGAGTTCAACGCGCACGGCGTCGAACTCGGCCAGCACTACACCTCCTCGGCCATCCTCTCCGACGGGACCACGCCCCCCGTCCCGGCGCGGGACCCCGACCTCTACTACGAGATGTCCACCGTGCCGGGCGCGCGCCTGCCGCATGCCTGGGTCGGTGACCGCGCACGCAAGCAGGCGATGATGGACCTCGCCCCCTACACCCGGTGGACGCTCATCACCGGCATAGCGGGCGAGGACTGGGGACAGGCCGCCGAGAAGGTCGGCCAGGAACTCGGCATACCGTTGGCGACCGTCGTCATCGGCCCGGGCCGCGAGGTCACCGACCTCTACTACGACTGGGCCAAGCTGCGCGAGGTCGAGGAGAGCGGGGTGCTGCTGGTGCGCCCCGACAAGCACATCGCCTGGCGCGCGATGACCCTCCCCGAGGACCCGGAGGCCCAGCTGCGGCACGTTTTGACCACGATCCTGGGAAGGAACTGAACCCCCATGCGTTTCGACCACGACACCCTGCCCCAGCGCGTACGGTTCGCCTCCGGCGCGGCGGCCGAGAACCTCGCCGCCGAGGTCGCCGCTCTCGGCGCCCGACGAGTGATGGTGATCGCCGCCACGGCCGAGCAGGAACTCGCCCACCGCATCACCGACGGGCTGCCCGTCGTCCACCGGCACGACGACGTCGTCATGCACGTCCCGGTCGAGGTGGCCGAACGAGCCCGCGCCGAGGCCGCCGCCCACGGCACCGACGTCCTCGTCAGCATCGGGGGCGGCTCGACCACCGGGCTCGCCAAGGCAGTCGCCCTGACCACCGGGCTGCCCATCGTCGCGGTACCCACCACCTACGCCGGCTCCGAGGCCACTCCCGTGTGGGGGCTCACCGAGGGCTCCCGCAAGACGACCGGCACCGACCCGCGGGCCCTGCCCCGCGCGGTCGTCTACGACGCCTCGCTGACGCTCACCCTGCCCGCCGGTCTGAGTGCGGCTTCCGGACTGAACGCGCTGGCCCACTGCGTGGACTCCATGTGGGCTCCGCGGACCGACCCCATCAACCAGGCCCTCGCCGCCGAAGGCGTCCGGGCACTGCGCACCGGACTGCCCCTGGTCGTCAAGGAACCCGACGGGCTTCAGAGCCGGGAGCAGGCACTGTACGGCGCCTACCTGTCCGCCGTGGCGTTCGCGTCGGCCGGATCTGGTCTTCACCATAAGATCTGCCATGTCCTCGGCGGCATGTTCGACCTGCCGCACGCCCAGACCCACGCCGTCGTCCTCCCCCACGTCCTCGCCTTCAACGGCCCGCAGGCCCCGGAGGCCGAGCGGCGCCTCGCGGCTGCCTTCGACGCCCCCACCGCCAACGAGGGGCTGGCCCGGCTGCGCGCCCATCTGAACGCCCCGCGCTCTCTGCGTGAACTCGGCATGCCCGAGGAGGGCGTCGCAGCGGCGGCCGAGGCCGTCGTCGCCGCCGCCCCGGCCGGCAATCCACGAGCCGTCACCCTCGAAACGATCAGCGAGCTGGTCCAGGCAGCCTGGGAAGGAACGGAACCGCGATGACCGACGCCGTCGTCACCACCGTCGCTGTGTCACGTGAGCAGCAGGAACGGGAAGCTGAGATCACCCGCCAGGTGCTGCACTCCTTCGGCGACTGCACCGACCCCAGGCTCCGGCAGGTCCTGCAGTGCCTGGTCCGGCACCTGCACGCGTTCATCCGGGAGGTCCGCCTGACCGAGCGGGAGTGGAGCAAGGGGATCGAGTTCCTCACCCGGACCGGTCACCTCACCGACGACCGGCGCCAGGAGTTCATCCTGCTGTCGGACGTGCTCGGTGCCTCCATGCAGACCGTGGCCGTCAACAACGAGGCGTACGGCGACGCCACCGAAGCCACCGTCTTCGGCCCGTTCTTCGTCGAGGACAGCCCCGAGATCGCGCTCGGCGGCGACATCGCCTTCGGCGCCGCCGGCCAGCCCTGCTGGGTGGAGGGCACCGTCACCGACAGCGCCGGCAAGCCGGTCCCCGGAGCACGGATCGAGGTGTGGGAAGCCGACGAGGACGGCTTCTACGACACCCAGTACGACGACGGCCGGACCGCCGCGCGAGCTCACCTGTTCACCGACTCCGAAGGCCGCTACTGCTTCTGGGGCCTGACCCCGACCCCGTACCCCATCCCGCACGACGGTCCGGTCGGGCGGCTGCTGGCGGCAACCGGCCGCTCGCCTATGCGCGCCTCGCACCTGCACTTCATGGTCAGCGCGCCCGCCCTGCGCACCCTCGTCACCCACATCTTCGTCCGTGGCGACGAACTCCTGGAAAGTGACGCCGTGTTCGGAGTCAAGGAGTCACTCGTCAAGGATTTCCGAATCCAGCAGCCGGGCACGCCGTCCCCCGATGGACGCGACCTCGCGGACCAGGCCTGGTCCCGCGTGCGTTTCGACATCGTGCTCGCACCGGACGGCACGTAACCCACCGGTCCCGGCCCCGCGGCACACGACGTGCCTGCCGGCGGGGCCGGGCGAGGGTCATGCCCGTGACCGCGCCTCACGCAGGACATCCGTGGCACGCATCCCGTAGCGCTCCTTGAACCGGTGGGAGAAGTGGGCGGCCGAGCCGAATCCGCAGCGAGCAGCCACCTCGGCCACGGTCACCTCTCCTCCCTCGGCCAGCAACGAGCGGGCGCGCTCGAGGCGGCGGCCGAGCAGGTACTGGGGAACGCTCGGGCCACCAGAGGCGAACACCCGCGACAGATGGCGCTCGCTGATGCCGATGCCTTGGGCGACGCGGGCCGCGGAAAGCCTCGGATCGAGCAGATGCTCCTCGATGTAAGCCTTGGCGATCGCCAGGTGAACGGCGGAGTAGGTCGGCTCGCGGCCGGTCACCACACTGCCGAGCAACTCCAGCAGGGTGTCCTCGTCCGCGCCCCGGGGGACTCCTGGTGCACTGCCCGACCGGCCAGCTGCGCGAGGGTCCTGGCCTGGACGGCACCGTCGTCGACATCGAAGACCAGCGGCTGCGTCAACGACTCCGGTCCTCCGAGGTCCCGCCACACCGGCCGGGGCACCTTGACCGCCAGCTCCTCCATCCCTTGGGAGAAGCCGCGCATGAAGGGCTGGTCCGCATCACAAACGATCAACTGTCCCGGACGCAGCAACCGGACACCGTCATCGTGGTAGAAGAACGCGTCCCCGGCCAGGGTCAGGTAGCAGGCAATCGCCTCCGCCGGCATGCGGCGGATCACCGTCCGCGTCCGCTCCACGACGTGCGGGCTTCCGGTCACCCGGGCGACATGTACTTTCGGGAGCTGCAGGTTGATCTCCGTCGCATCCAGGGCCCTGTCGTGAAGAGAGCGACACCGCAACCCGATCAGGGCTTCGGCATTGTGCTCCTCCCACAGGGGAATGCGTTGGGCCTCGGGGAGGTCGAACGTGCTGAAGCGCACCGGACCCGCCATCATCCCGGTCGTCATTTCAGCAGGGTAATGCTTGTGCGGCTGACTGCCCTCTGTGCGTTCCCGCCCGACTTCGCATCGTCCGAGAAGGCGATCACCGAGGCGGTGCCAGGGCCGGTCTCCGCCCGAAGCGGTTCCCTCACCAACGCGGTCCCCCGCCTCGGACACGACGACCGAAAGCTGCGCGCCCTGGCAGGTCAGTGTCCGTCGGCAGGCAACGCAGCACCCCCGATCCAGCTCGTTCCCCCTCCTGGGAGTGCCCTCGTTCGGGGGCAGGACCGAACTCATCAAGCGGGGGTTCCTGCGGACTGTGCGGCACCAGGGGTTGCCCCATCGCTCGCGCCCGTGCAGATGCGCGGCTCGACGCGCCAGGGGTGCCAGTGTCCGCCAGGATGACCAAAGAGGTCGCATGGCGCCTCCGGCGCGGGCACGAACCCGGTCAGCCATGGGGCTCTGAGGGCTGCTGGGTGTGTTCGTGGGCCTTTCGGACAGGCCGCACCCCCTACTTCTGCTTCGGCACCGCGGTCTTCCGTCGGGATCCTGGAACGTCGGTGTGACATCGGAACGGCCTGGCGTCGCTTCGACAGGCCGGCGCCCGCGCGGAGCAGCGCCTGTCACGCTGCCGCGAACGCCGACGGTGAGGGAGGCGTACCGACGGCGGGAAATCGGCGCGCTCGCCGGTCAGCCCATGCCCGAGGCGCTCATACCGCGGGCGGCGGGTGTCACGGTGTACGCCTCAGCCTGACCTGGCCCGCCTGGCCGCACCGGCCGCCCCGGCCGGACAACCTTCCCGGCAACCGCGAAGCGGTGATCGCGCGGCAGACAGTGACCGAGGCAGGCCTGCGCCGTGAGGGCAGGACAGCCCTGAGCACCCTGATCACAGCACCTTGTTGCCGTACATCTCACCGAGTGGATCGGCGATGAGCTCGATGCGGGCACCGTCGGGGTCCCGGAAGTACACCGACACCTCGCTGTGCACTACGTGGTCGACGCCGGCCCGGGCGAGGTTGTCGCACAGGTGACGCCAGCGGTCTGCTTCCACCGAGATCGCCACGTGGTGCAGGCCGCCCAGGACCTCGGCGTACGGTCCCACGTCGAGTCCGGGGAAGTCGAAGAAGGCGAGCAGGTTGCCGTTGCCGATGTCGAAGAAGAAGTGCGACGAACCGGGGTAATCTCGGTTCTCGATCAGTTCGGTCAGCGGGAACTCCAGCACTTCCTGGTAGAAGCGGATCGTTCGCTCGACGTCGCTGCTGATCAGGGCGGTGTGGTGCAGGCCTCGAGCGGACGAGGCGGGCCGTTGCCCGCTCGGCCGCAGGTACCGGTCCCGGATGCGGGTTCGCTCCGCTTCTCGGGCAGGCCGGTCCGGCTGCGCGTTTTCGTGCGTACTGGTCATCGTTTCCCTTCCCACCGGACTCCACAGTGGCGTGTGCCCCTCGGCGTTGCTGCAGGAGCGGAAGCCGAGTGGCCACCTTGAAGGCGTGCCTTCCCGTGTCCCGGTGCCCCAGCAGCGGGCCGGCAGCCCTGAGTAGCACGGAACCCCGGGTTGAGGAGGCAAGCCCATTTGGGGAGCTCGTCCCGGCCCGGCCCCTGCGCAGCGACCCGTGCGCCGGATTCTCGTTCGGGGCGACGGCTTCGCCCGCGGTCACCGGCAGTGTCTCGCCTGACCGTACGGGGGCGGAAGAGAGGCGGAAGCCGCGCTTTCGGACGACGCGCCCGTCGCGGTGGGCAGCAGCCAGGTCGATCGCCTCCAGGCGGCTCTGCTCTGCTGCAGTTCCCCGGCGCAGGACAGGCTTTCTAGCCGCGGCACATCGTGCTGTGGCGTTCGCCGCGCCGCGGTCGGCCTGACCCGGCCCGACTCCGCACGGAAAACAGCCCCCGCCCGCGGCGTTGGGCGGGGGAGCACCCATTCCGCCGTGGGCAGCCGCCCACGCGCGTGCCGCCGTCCGACCCTGCTCAGCTGCACGAACTGCGCTGTCACGGCCAGAAGCCGATGAGGTGAACCGCGAAGTCTGCTCGTTCACCTGGCGAAGGTGGTGCAGGAGGCGAGGGCCTCGCTGGCGCTGCAGGCCGGCCTGGGGGCCGCTCGGGAGGTGGGGGTCAGGCGGCGGCGAGGCCGGCCTTGAGGCCGGACGCGATCCTGACCACGCGCTCGGCCTGGATCCGGGCGGCGGTGCGGGTGGTGTCGTCGACCGGGTTGTTGCCCTGGGCGTCGACGTGGGAGGTGCCGTAGGGGTTGCCGTCGGCGAACTTGGCGGGGTCGGTGTAGCCGGGGGCCACGAGGATGCCGCCGAAGTGGTGGACGGAGTGGTACAGCGCCAGCAGGGTGGACTCCTGGCCGCCGTGGGCGGTGGAGGTGGCGGTGAAGCCGCTGTAGACCTTGTCGGCGAGCTTGCCCTGGGCCCACAGGCCGCCCAGGGTGTCGATGAACTGCTTGAGCTGCGAGGCGATGTTGCCGAAGCGGGTGGGCGAGCCGAAGATCACGGCGTCGGCCCACTCGATGTCGGCCGGGGTGGCCACGGGAACCTCGGCGGTGGCGGCGGCGTGGGCGGCCCAGGCCGGGTTGGAGTCGATGGCGGCCTGCGGGGCCAGCTCGGCGGCCTTGAGCAGGCGGACCTCGGCGCCGGCCTTCTCCGCGGCCTGGGCGATCTCCTGGGCCATGGCGGCGATCGTGCCGGTGGAGGAGTAGTAGACGACGGCGAGCTTGGTCGGGGTGCGCACGGCTGCGGTCTCCGTTCGGTTGGTGTCGGGTGTGCGGTGACGGCTGAAGATGCTCATGACAGCTTTCGTTCTGGTGCTGAACACCCATCGCCGGGTGTTGGTTGAACCGTAAACCATCGTGAGGGCGCCCACGCTTGCGGGGTGAAGGAGCGACCAGGCTCACAGGATGGTTTATGGTTCAACTAAATCGCGACCTGACGGCCCGCCTCCACCCACGACAAGGACACCGCCATGGCCTCCGCCCTCGACGTCCGCCGCTCCGGCGAGCGCTTCCACACCCGTGCCGGCTGGCTCGACTCCCGGCACTCCTTCTCCTTCTCCCGCCACTGGGACCCCGAGAACACCCACTTCGGGCTGCTACTGGTCTCCAACGACGACGTCGTCGCGCCGGGCACCGGCTTCGACACCCACCCCCACCGCGACATGGAGATCATCACCTGGGTGCTGGACGGCGGTCTGGTCCACCAGGACTCCGAGGGCCACAACGGGGTGATCTACCCGGGCCTCGCCCAGCGGATGAGCGCCGGCACCGGCATCCTCCACAGCGAGAAGAACGACTCCTGGACCCTCACCGGCGAGCCCGCCCACCAGGAACCCGTCCACTTCATCCAGATGTGGGTCATCCCCGACAAGGCCGGCATCAAGCCCGGCTACGAGCAGCTCGACATCAACGACGAACTCGCCCGCGGCGGCTGGACCACCCTCGCCTCCGGCATGCCCCGGCACGCCCACCAGCGCGCGATCGGCATCCGGCAGAAGCACGCAGCCCTGCACGTTGCCCGCCTCCGCCCCGACGAGACCCTCCCGATCACCACCGCCCCCTTCACCCACCTCTTCCTCGCCCGGGGCAGCGCCGAACTGGAGGGTGCAGGCCCGCTGACCACCGGCGACGCGGTCCGCATCACCGGCGCGGAGGGCCAACGCATCACCGCAGGCCCCGACGGCGCCGAGGTGCTGATGTGGGAAATGCACGCCGCCGTCACCACGGCGTGACACGCGCACCGATCCGTGCAGCCGGCCTGTGGGTACGACCTGACGAAAGTTTCCGCAACACGGCCGGTTCAACGCATCCCCGCTCCGGGGCCGAAGACCGGCTGGCGCAAGCGCGCAGCGCATACGGGCTCCGCGCCGGACCGATCAGGTCGAGAACCAGCGGGCGTCGTTCCGGTCTCCCCGGCGCCCCGCGGGGGTCGGCGTCTGCGCACCGTCGCGTCCCAGGCGCCACCACACCGCCGCGTCCGCGCCCCGCTCGCGCAACTATGACGACGGACACGGCCTGGCCGCAGTCCCGGGCCGCGATGCCCCGGCGGTGGGTGTCGTACCGGCGGGGCGCCCAGGAGCGGCGGTCCGCCTCCGCCGGCACGACAACCGTGTGGGCAGCCTTCGCGGCCGTGGTACCGGCGGACACGAACGCGAGTGGCGCGGTGCGCCCTCCCGGCCGGTCGGCGGACAGGCCCGGCGCCCCAGCCGCTTCTCAGGGCTGCTGTGCCCGGGCTGCCGGACCGCCGAGAATGCAGGAATCCCCCGAAATTGATTCAAACCTCAACATGTTGGAGAGTGGAGGACATCCCCCTCCCCGAAGGACAACCCCATGGGCCTGCTCAACCGCCGCCGCGCCACCGCTCCCGCCCCGGCCACCGACTCGGCCTCCGCGCCGGCCACCGCCCGGTTGACCGGCGTCTGGACCATCGACCCCGCGCACAGCAGCATCGCCTTCGTCGCCCGGCACGCCATGATCACCAAGGTCCGCGGCACCTTCGCAGACTTCGACGGCCGCCTGTACCTGGACGGCCAGCACCCCGGCCGCTCCACCGCCGACGTGACCCTCCAGGCCGCCAGCCTCCACACCCGCCAGGAGCGGCGCGACCAGCACCTGCGCAGCGCCGACTTCTTCCACGCCGAGGCCCACCCCGAGCTGTCCTTCCGCAGCACCTTGGTGCAGCAGCTCTCCGCGGACACCTACCGCCTGACCGGCGACCTGAGCATCAAGGGCGTCACCCGCCCGGTCGCCCTGGACCTGACCCACACCGGCACGGCGACCGATCCCTTCGGCAACGAACGCGCCGGCTTCGAGGGCTCCGCCACGGTCGACCGCACCGACTGGGGCCTGACCTGGAACCGCGTGCTGGAGACCGGCGGCGTGCTGGTCGGCGAGAAGGTGAAGCTGGAGTTCGACGTCTCCGCGATCCGCGCCGCCTGACCACCGCCCCCGCCCGCGGGAGGCGGCCGGCCCGGCCGCCTCGAGGCCCCCGGGCAGGCGACACGAGCACGAGCCACTCTGATCACGGTGGCATCGTGCCTCGGCCACGCCTGTCCCTCCGCCTCCCGGGACGCTGCGGACCTGAAGGGGATCGCAGCGCGGAAGGCACGGGTCGGGTCACCGGAGTGGTGCACGCAAGTGATCATGGCTCATGTCCGACAACGACGTCGCGTATGAGCGACCGCGGCCGAGAATGGCAGCAGGTGACCGGGCGGGGTGCGCCCACCCCGCCCCGGGCATGTCGCCGCCCGATGCCGGGCGACGGCCGGAACACGGCACCCGCACCAGGGCCGCCGAAAGAACCGTCCGGGGAGCCTCCAGCGAGCGCCGTCCGGATCGAGAGAACAAGAAAAAGCCCATCCAGCCCGGACGGACGGCGTCATCTGGCGTCGTCCCCCGACGCACGTATGCAAGGACACGCGACACCATGAAATCTTGGCGCTTCCACGGAACCAACCAGCCGCTCACCTTGGAGGAGGTGGCAGCGCCGCACGCGGGGCCGGGCGAGGTCGTCGTCGACGTCAAGGCCGCCGGTCTCTGCCACTCCGATGTCAGCGCGATGGACGACGCGGGCTGGATGTCGATGTTCCCGCGGATTCCGATGACGCTCGGGCACGAGAACGCCGGCGTGATCAGCGAGGTCGGCGAGGGCATGGACCACTGGAGGATCGGCGACCGCGTCGGCCTCTCGCCGATGATGCCGGACGGCGACGCCATCGGCTACGGCGCCTGGGACGGCGGCTACGGACCCAGGGTGCGCGCGACCGACGCGAATCTGGTGCGACTGCCGGACGAGGTGTCGTTCGAGCTGGGCGCGATGGCGACCGATGCGGGCCTCACCGCGTACCACGCCATGGTCACGCTCGGCGGAGCGAAGAAAGGCATGCGGGTCGGTGTGATCGGCCTCGGCGGCCTCGGCTACATCGGCGCCCGCACCGCCGTCCTCAAGGGCGCCGAGGTGTATGCGGCCGACGTGAACCCGGCCACCCGGGAGCTCGCCGCCGAGGTCGGCCTGGCGGGCGTCGCCGAGTCGATCACCGAGTTCGCGGACAAGGACCTCGAGCTCATCGTGGACTACGCGGGCTTCGGCACCACCACCGCCGAGGCACTCGAGACGCTCGGCGAATTCGGCACGCTGGTGCAGGTCGGCATGGGCCGCCTCGAGTCCACGATCAGCACCGGCGCGATCATTCTGAAGCAGCTGCGGGTCCTCGGCTCCAAGTCGGGCACGAAGCAGGATCTCGAGGAGCTCTACGACCTCATGCGGTCGGGCGACCTCAACCCGCCGCTGAACCGCATCACGCCGGACCGGATCCCCCAGGGGCTGGAGCGCCTCCGCAAGGGCGGGGTCGTCGGCCGCATCATCGCCATGTACGAGGACTGCAGCCGGCAAGCACGGCAAAAGCCTGCGGTGGCCCCGGACCGAGGCGGTTCGGGGCCACCGCTGCCCGGCGAACGCCACCTGTGGGGCTCGTAACGTCATCGCTGCGGGTGGCAGCCCGCGTGCACGGCCCCTCGCCGGTGGCCGGGATGCCGCACCGGTGAGCATCTCGCTGCGGTACCGGGCCCCCCGGGCGGTGTGTCCGTGCCCGCGGTCCCGCTGCGCCGGGACACGGCACCCGCCGGCTCCACATCACCGGCATCGCCGCCCGCCCCACCGCGCAGTGGGCGCCCCGGCAGGCCCGCCATCTGCCCGCCGGTCTCGGCGCACGCGTCGAGTTGCTCCGCTCCCTTCCCCGCAACCGCAGGTACCCCGACTCCTTCGACGCCGTCTTCGCAGCCGCAGACACGGACCTGCTGCCCAGCACGCCCCAGACGCCGCGCAGGAACACCCACCGCACGCGAGGGCCACGGTCATAACAGTCCGCGGGTGGGCTTCCCATACGGCCGTACCGAGAGGGAAGCCCGCCCGGCGCCGTTCAGCCCGTGCGCCTCGGGCCGGCGCCCCGGCGGGCACGGGCGCCGCCGACCCCTCGTGCCCAACCCGCCGCCGGACACTGCCTCACCTGGCGACCAGCTGCGCGTGCTCCGTGGTCAACTCCCCGCGCCCGTCCAGCGCCAGCAACCGTGCGAGCGCCTGCTCACGCCCCAGCGCCCGCGACACCAGCGAGACCTCCTCGGCCCCTGCCCCGTTCTCACCCGGCCCGGCCATGACGTACCCCCTGGCACCGACACCGCGTACCGGCGCACATCAGGCACGTTCCCCGTCAACACCCAGACACAGTCCGGCAGTTCACACGATCCGGGACAGACAAACCAATCCTGGAAACACGCGGCAAGCCGAGCACTACACTCCCCCACCGCTCCGGAATCCGCACCACACCGACCAGCGGACACTCATCCCCGTGCCACCACCAGCGCATCACCCCGATGACACCACCCGCCGCATCACCCCAGACCAGACGCCCGCAGCCAGCCCGTGACACCCACCGCAGAACCAGTGACACCCTCATTCAGATTCGCAGACGGAGCCGGTGATCGTGAAGCTGGGGGTATGGGTATCAAACACAAAAACGAGACGCGACAAGCTCTCGAACGCGCAGCGGGCCGCCCTCGCCGACCTCGGACTCAACTGGGCGGCATCCTGACGCTGTCCGACGGTGCGCGATCTTGGTGGCTAATTCCAATTCACCTTCTGTGAGTCGGAGTTATCGCTGAGGAACGACGGCTCCGGCGGATGGGATCATGCTGATCGTTGATCTTGTCGTGGTTCCTTGGGGATCGGAGTGTGTCGTGTCGATGCAGCCGCAGTCCTGGCCTGAGCCGGATCCGCAGGTCGCGGCGGCGATCCGGGCGATGTATCGGGCCGGCGGGAGGCGCCGCTGGCGGTGCAGGTTCGTGACCGGCTCGGGGAGCTGTTCCCGGACACGGCCTTTGCTGACGCGTTCGGCCAGGTGGGCAAGCCGGGCTGGTCGCCGGGGCGTCTGGCGCTGGTCACGGTGCTGCAGAAGGCCGCGAACCTGACCGATCGGCAGGCTGCTGACGAGGTTCGCGAGAACCTCGCCTGGAAATACGCACTCGGCCTGGACCTGGAGGACCCGGGCTTCGACCACAGCGTGCTGTCAGAGTTCCGCTCCCGCGTCGTCGCCCACGGCCTGGAGGAACGTGTGCTGGACCTGCTGCTGGAGCGCCTGCAGACCCTGGAACTGGTGCAGGCGGGCGGCAGCCAGCGCACCGACTCCACCCACATCGTTGCCGCGGTGCGAGATCTGAACCGCCTCGAGTTGGTCGGCGAGAGCGTCCGCGCCGCCCTGAACGCGCTGGCCGCCGCATGCCCCGAATGGGTCGATCAGGTGCTGGTGGTGGAGGACTGGAGCCACCGCTACGCGGACCGGATCGACAACTGGCGGCTGCCCGCCTCCAAGACCAAGCAGCACGAACTCGCCCTGCACTACGCCACCGACGGTTACACCCTGCTGCAGGCCGTGTATGCACCCTCGTCCCCGGCATGGCTGCGCGAACTGCCCGCGGTCCAGACCCTACGGATCGTGCTGCTGCAGAATTACATCCGCACCCCGGACCGGAACGGCAGACTACGGATCCGGCGCCGCGAGCGCGCCGAGGACAACGGCGACGGCCTGCCACCCGCCCCGATACGCCTTGCCTCCCCCTACGACACCGACACCCGGTGGTCCGCCAAACGCGAGACATTCTGGAACGGCTACAAACTCCACGTCTCGGAGACCTGTCACCCACAGGCCGACGGAGACCGGCCCGCCCGCCCGAACATCATCACCAACGTGGCCACCACCGCCTCCACCCTGCCTGACACCAAGGCCTTGGAGCCGATCCACCAATCCCTTCAACACCGCGGACTGCTGCCCGCCCGGCACTACCTCGACTCCGGCTACCCCAGCGCCGAACTCATCGTCTCCTCCGCCAGAACCTACGGCCTCGCCCTGATCACCCCAGTCCTCCTCGACACCTCCCACCAAGCCAAGGCCCAACAGGGCTTCGCGGCACACGACTTCACCATCGACTGGGATCGCAAGCGAGCCGTCTGTCCGGCCGGAAAGATCAGCGCCACCTGGAACGACGTCGTCCAGGAGGGCGTGGCCAAGACCGTTGTTGCCTTCGCCGCCCTGGACTGTATCCCCTGCCCGGCCAAGGAGCAGTGCACCAGCTCACGAAAGGGCCGCCGGCTCAGCCTCTACCCCCGTGAGCTCACCGAGGCCATCCGCACCGCCCGCGCCCGGCAACAGGACGGAACCTGGCAGCGCGACTATGCGCTCCGCGCCGGTATCGAGGGCACCATCCGCCAGGCCACCCACACCACCGGCCTGCGCCGAACCCGCTACCGCGGCCTCGCGAAGACCCACCTCGACCACACCACCAGCGCCACCGCCCTCAACCTCATCCGACTCAACGCCTGGTGGAACGGCCACCCCCTCGACCGCACCAACCACAGCCACCTCGCCAGACTCCAACTCCGCCTCGCCGCATGACTATTGGGGTTAACCACCAAGATCGTGCGCCTGCCGAAAAGCTCATCCGCCCAGTTCAGGCGGCATGTCGGTACTCGTGGAGGATGCCGCCGAATCGTTGGCGTCGTCGTATGTCGAGGTGGGTGATCTGCTCCGGATCGCTGATCGGCATCGGCATCGGCATCGGCATCGGCATCGGCATCGGCATCGGCATCGGCAAGGGGCGTAGCGGGTGGGCGTGGGCGATGCCTTGATGGGGCCGATGGAAGTTGTAGAAGTCTTCGAACTCGCGTAGCGCGTGGAGCAGGTGTCGCTGATCCCAGATCAATGTGCGGTCCGGCAACTCCGCCGGCAGGTCTGCACCCACCGCTCCGTGCTCGAGTTCATCCGCGGTATCCGGACGCCGCTGAGCACCACCTCGATACCCGCGTCCTTGAGGACGGCGTCGAACAACCGCGGGACCTTCCCGTCCCGATCCCTGATCAGATAGCGTGCCCGGCAGCCGGCGTCCTCGAGGTCCATGACAAGATTCTTCGCGGCCTGGACCACCCAGGAGGCGGTCGGATGCGCGGTCGCGCCCAGGATCCGGATCCGGCGGTTCGCGTGCTCGATCGCGGCGAACCCGTACAAGCGGGCCCCGGACAGGGTGACGGTTTCGAAGAAGTCGCACGCCAGGAGCGCGTCGGCCGGGGAACGCGGGAGGCCCGCCCACGTGCTCGAGGCCCGCTCGGGCGCCGGGTCGATGCCGGCCTCCTTCAAGATCTCCCAGACGGTGGAGGCGGCCACCGTAACGCCCAGAACGAGGAGTTCGCCGTGGATGCGGCGATATCCCCAGTTGGAGTTCTCTCGGGCGAGCCGCAGCACCAGCAGCCGGATGGAGCGCACGGTCCGCGGCCTTCCCGGGCGCTTGGGCCGGGAGCGCGCAGCGTGGCGGCGTGCGACCAGATCGCGGTGCCGGCGCAGCACAGTGTCCGGACGCACCACCAACCGTATCCTGCGCAGCACCTCCGAGGGCAGGCGGTGCGGCAACGCCGCCAGGAACACGCGATCGTTCAGGGAGAACCGAACCTTCTCGCCACCGAGTTGGCGCTCCAGCACCGTGATCCGATGCCGGAGGGCGAGGATCTCCGTGTCCTTGTCCCGGTCGCTCATGGGCAGCAGGCGCAGCACGGCGAACGCGTTCGTCACGGTCAGGTAAGCCAGTCGCAGCAGCACGACCAGCCATCATGCCGGGCTGATCGCCACGGCAGGAAACACCCTGCCGAAACGATCCCTCGTTCCCGGCGCTGGCCTGGGGATTCACGGAACTGCGGTCAGAGCCATTTTTCAAAGAGCCCTATCAAAGGCAGCCCGCCCCGGCGCCGCGCGCCCGGCTCGCCGCCGAACGCCTCCCCGCCGCCACGGCACCGGCGCCCACGCCCCCGCGTCCGGCCGGACGCCGCACCCTGGGCGCCGGCCCCGCCCCTTCCCTCCCCGCGTTCCGGGCGCCTCAGCGGCCGGGTGAGCGCGGCGGCCCTGCCGACGCGCACCACCCGAGCCCAAGCGCAACGTGCCGCAGCCAGTGCGGCGTCAGTCCCGGCTCGGCCACCAACAGCACCGCCTGCCCGAGACGGCACACGAGGAACTCGCTGTCGTCGGCGAGAGCAAGAAAAGCAGACAAAGGAGAAGGAGAACCGGCGGCGAAAGAACCTCGGCGGCACCTCGCCTGCCGGAGCCGAACATCCTTCCGTCCGCCGCACCCCAGCTGCCGAATAGCGCCATACGCCCCGGCGGCAGACATTGCCCGCTCCGCGAGAGCGTTCGCCGGTTCCACAGGCTCAGGCACGGCCGGAAGCCCCGGCTTCCCGCTCCCGTCCGTCGCACCACATGGACATGGTCTGTGACATGGCCCGGAGCACAGTCGAAGACTCGTGGGGGCAGTTGTGTGCGGACGCGTACGACTCCTGAGGAGGCGTCCGGCTTCGGCTGCACGCCTTCATCAGCAGTATCGCCATCGCCGGGGCCGGCGTTGAGACATCCGTGTCAGCGCGATCGCCCCCGGGTTCCCCAGGGCACCACGCTGGCTCGTGGCCGCTACCGTCAGGCTCGGGCAGGTCAGTGCCTCCGGCGCGGCCGCGGCCGCGGCTTCTTCGGCTTCATCTGCAGCCCCTGCGTGAGGCCCTCGGCCAGAAGGGACAGTCCGATGCCCACCAGCCAGGAGTCCTTGGCGAGCGGAAGTCCCTCCTCGGTCCAGCGGAGGCTGCCTTCCTGCCGCATGCCCGGCGTCTTCAGGTACAGCCCGATCAGGCCGAGGGAGAACGCGCTCAGTCCCGCTCCGGCCACGACCGCCGGAACCGCGGGCACCACCAGCGCGACGCCGAGTGCGATCTCCGCCGTGGAGAGCATCTTCACGAACTTCCGCGGCTCGACCTTGCCGAGGAACGGATAGGTGCCCGCTGCGAAGCCATGCAGCCCGGCGGCACTCTCCTCGTCCACGTTCCTCTTCGTCAAGCCCGAGTTGATCAGGAAAGCGCCGGCCGTGAGCCGGATGGGCACCTGCCGGGCAGCGGACAACGCGTTCGGCGCCCACTGCCGTCTCGACACATACATTGGGAGACCTCCAGTAGAAATGTCCGCTGAACGGCCCCCGTCATGCGAAGGCGCGACGGCACGTGCACCCGGGACATGGGTGCCACGGGGTACGGCCACCGGTCCCGGTCGGCGTGATGGGGCCGCTTGCAAACGGGAGTGCCACCTGCATCGGTGACCGCCCGGGTCCACGCTAGCGGGACCGGCGACGCCCCGCATCGGGAGAAGTGCGGGGCGTCGCCGAGCAGCCGCGCGCCTGCACAGTGATCAGGAAGTTCCGGTCGGGAGATCTGGGCTGGCACGCCCGCGAGTGGCGTCCGTGGACAGTGAACACCGCATGCTTGACGATCTTGCGGTGCAGGTTGATCCGCGTGCGGGAGATGACCACCGCGCGGCTGTCCGACCGCCAGGTGGGCCGGGCGGGCCTGCCGCCTGGCGTGGTCAGCGCGGCCAGGGACGCAGGAGTGCGCCACCCGGCCGGCGGCGCGGCGGGCGGGATGAGGTCCGGCAGCGCCAGATCCGACAGGCCGGTATCGGTGGCCTGGGCGAGTTCGGCTGCGGCCTGCGCGGTGGTCAGCGCGCCGAGCCGCCGGGGTGCCTCGGGCCGGTTGGCGGCGGCGTAGCGCTCGCGCTGGGAAGCCTGAAGGTCCTTCTTCAGGCGGCGGGCGCGGGCGGCCCGCGCCCGCCGTACCGCGCTCACCTGTTCGCCAGTGGCCTGATCGGCCAGGTCCGCGGGACCCAGGTAGCGGCCGGTGGCCGCGTGGTAGACCTCGATCCGGTGGTCGTGGTGGGGCATAAAACGGACCCGGACCTGGATCCCGGCCTGGCCGGTCATCCACGCCCCCACATAGTCGCGTTTTTTGAAGCGGACCCCGCGGGTGGTCAGCGTGCGGGTACCGGCGTCCTCCAGGGTGAACGTCCACAGATCCGCCGCCGGCACCTCCCGCAGCGGGGTGGGATCGTCCTGCCACGCCTCAAGCGGGGTCTGGCCCCGCAGCGGCGCGGGGCGGTGCTCGGTGTTCCACCATGCCGTCCAGGCCAGCAGCCGGGCGGTGAAGTCCTCAAAGCCGAGCAGCACCTCGTCCCTCGGGCGGGAAGAGCGTTTGCCGGGGCGCGGCTGGCGGGCGTAGCCGGGCAGCGCGGCCAAGAACATGCTCTCCACCGCCCGGTTCAGGCCCTCCACCGTGCCCTTGAGGTGCGGGGTATACGCGGGCAGGTCCTGAACCGTCACGTCCAGGAGATCGAACGCGGCACTCACCGTCCTGGACAGGAAGTCCTTGCCTCGGTCGACCCGTACCTTCTCCGGCAGGCCGCCGAACGGGCCGTAGGGGTCCTCGCGCAGGACCGCGGAGCGCAGCGCGGCCGGCACCGACTCCCGCGACGGATCCCCCGGCGTGACCGCAACGCCGGTGATCGCGTTCGTCGCGCAATCGGTGAACCACGTGATCCACGGCCTACGCGCGGTGCCGTCGACGTCGACCAGCAGCGGGCCCTGCACGTGGTCGGTCTCCCACACCTGGTTACGCCAACCCCGCGGCCGGGCCAGGAACACATCATGCCTACGCGCCGCCCGCTCCCCACCCGCAAGCCCGGCCCGCTCCCCCGGCGCCCGGGCCGCGGACTCATCCTGTTCAGCGGCGGCCAGCCACCGCCACACCGCACGCTCCCGCACCCCCAGCACGTCCGCCGCCGACCGCACCTGCCCCGTGGTGAGCTTCCCCTCCCGCCGCAAGGCCAGCAACCGGCGCACCGCCGGCCCCGCAACGCCCGAACCGACACAGCAGGCAACGCACCAGCCGCTCGGCCCGACTCCTCAGAAACCGGGCGCTCCACTTCCTGATCCACGTCTCAAGCACACCAACCACCCGCCGGCCAGTGGATAAGAACTCACGAAACTTAGCTTGACTCTGTCGGGGATCTTGGTTGCGCCGTGAGGCGCTGTCGGTTCGAGTGGAGGTGGAAGACCTGCACCAACCCCCTGTCGCAGCAGGGATGTTGAAGCTGAGGGCAGCCTGATCCGGGTGGTGCCGGGGAGGGCGGGAAGCGGCCCTGACAAAGCCGGGACGTACCAGTACTGCCAGATGGTGCGGGTTCGGCGAGCGTGATGGAGAGGAGTACGCGAGGAACCGGCGTTTTACGTCTCTCAAAGCGACACCGGCTCGAACCTGGTAGATCTGGGCCGGGAGTGGCGCGTATCCGGGTCATCCGTTCGGGTGGCCCGGAGAACTCCTGGGGCGGTATTCAAGAGCTGTCCGGGAGGCCGTGGGGAAGGTCTGCGGCGTACTCGCGGCGATGCCACAGGGACACAGTCGGGCTCCTCCTTCATCGAGCGAACCGCAGTGAACACGGGAACCGTTCCGGTCCTTGCCCCGCACGCCGCGTCCGGCGGTGAGGGCGGGGCTGAGTCCACCGACGACCGATCGGTCCGGGACGGGACGGAGCCGCCGTAGTACTCCGAGGCCGGGAGAGCCGGTCACATGGGGAAGGGCGGCAGCGGTATCGAGAAGGGAAGGATGCTGCAATGCCGGAAGACGCACTGCCGAACGGCGGTGCTCCGTCGGCGGACCCCGAACCGGGGCCCCGCCGGCGGGTATCGGAGATGCAGGCCAAGCTTCACCGTTGGGCGGCGGCCGATCCGGGCCGCAGGTTCGACGACCTGTTCAACTTCGTGCACGACCCGGCCACGCTGCGCATCGCGTGGGACCGGGTCGCGGGCAATCAGGGGGCGCGGACTCCGGGCACGGACGGGCGCACGGTCGCCTGGATCGAGTCCGAGATCGGCGTCCCGGTGTTCCTGGCCGACGTGCGTGAGCGGCTCAAGGCACGGGCCTGGCGCCCGATGCCGGTGCGTGAACGCATGATCCCCAAGCCCGGTGGCTCGGGGAAGGTCCGCAAGCTCGGGATTCCCCGGGTGGAGGACCGCCTGGTCCAGGCGGCACTGAAGCTGGTGCTGGAGCCCGTCTTCGAGGCCGACTTCGAGCCGGTCTCCTACGGGTTCCGGCCCGCCCGGCGGGCCCAGGACGCGATCGCCGAGATCCACTACTTCGGCACCCGAGGCTATCGATGGGTGCTGGATGCGGATATCGAGGCGGCCTTCGACAACGTCTCGCACCTCGCCGCCATGGACGCGGTGCGGGCCCGGGTCAAGGACAAGCGCGTGCTGGAGCTGGTCAAGGCGTTCTTGAAGGCCGGTGTCCTCACCGAGGACGGCCGGTATCAGGACACCCACACCGGCACTCCGCAGGGCGGGATCCTCTCACCGCTGATCTTCAATATTGTCCTGTCGGCGCTCGACGAGCACCTGCACGGGCCGTGGAAGGACGGCGGAGAGATGAGCACCAACTCCCGGCGGACGATGCGTCGTTACCGAGGGCTGCCCAGGTGGCGGCTGGTCCGTTACGCGGACGACTTCGTCGTTCTCGTGAACGGCACTCGCGATGACGTCGAAGTGCTGCACGAAGACGTCGCTCATGTGCTGGAACCTCTGGGACTTCGGCTGTCACCGGCCAAGACCCGGATCGTGGACATGGCCGACGGGTTCGACTTCCTGGGGTTTTGCATCCAGTGGCGCCGCAAGCGAGGCACGAACAAGTGGTACGTCTACACCTTCATCGCCGACCGGCCCCTCCGGTCGCTGAAGGCGAAGATCCGTGCCCTGACACACAGGACGTCGCAACTCCCACCCAGGGACGTGCTGATTCGTCTCAACCAGATCATGCGCGGCTGGGCCAACTACTTCAAGCACGCAGTGGCCAAAGACACCTTCAGCAAACTGGAGTACTTCGTCTGGTGGCGGGTGGTCCGGTGGCTGAGAGCCCTGCATCGCTGGCGGTGGAAGGACGTCCGCCGGTGGCTCGCCGACCCCCGCGGGGGCTGGCGCCGCCCACACGCGGACGGGATCGAATTGTTCGACATCGAAGCGGTGACGGTCACCCGCTACCGCTATCGGGCGTCGAGGATCCCCAATCCCTGGACCAGTATCAACCACGCCTGACGGCAGGGACCGTGGAGAGCCCGTTGCGTTGAGAGGCGCACGGCGGGTTCGGCGAGCGGCACGGAGAAACGGACCGATGGCAACATCGGCACCGCGCTCCGTGCCGACTCAACAACTTCCGGGGTTAACTGCCGAGTTTTCGGGGACTGTCAACTTAACGGGTCTGGCCCGTAGTCGGTGGTGACGGCGGGTAGCCATCAGCGCAGGAGGATACGGTGGCGGAGGAGGTCGAATCCGGCGCGGCCGTGCATCTGTCTCATGATCCGTTTCGTTCTGGTGTTGACGCCTTCGGTGCGGCCGTTGTGGTAAGGCAGGGTGAGGCCGGCGTCGACGGCTGAGCGGTCGAGTTCGAGGCCGTTGGCGAAACTGTGCAGGTGAGGCAGGGCCGCGGCGCGGGTGGCGGTGATCCACTCGGTGAGCTTCAGATCGTTGCCCTGGGCCGGTGTGAGCAGGGCGGCGAAGCCGCGCACGAGATCGGCGAGTTCGGTCATCTCCGGGCAGGCCGCAGTGATCTTCTCCAGCAGGGGGGCCTCCTTCGGCCGCAGGTTCTCCGGATCCGTGAGGAGGAGCCGCGCGGCGCGGCGTGGGGTGGTGACGGGCCGGTCGCCGTCGGCGCGGCCCTGGTTGAGGTATTTGTGCAGGCCGTTGAGGCTGCCGGTGTAGCCGAGTTCCTTGATCTCGTGGAAGAGGTGGAGGACGGGGACGCCCGGCTCCTCGGTCCGGCGCCGGCGCAGGTGTTCGCGGTAGGGGTCGACGAGGGTGGGCCGGTAGGCCGGCGCGATGCGCAGACCGGTGGGCTCGGGCATGCGGGCGTAGCGTTTGACAGTGTTCAACGCGAGGCCGAGGCGGCGGGAGCAGTCCAGCAGGCCGACGCCCTGGCCGAGCAGGGTGTGGACCTTGTTCCAGCGTTCACGGGTTGTCTGTTCGCGGATGCCGCCGGGCAGCGGCGGGTTGAGGACGGCGGCCCAGCAGCCGGCGTGGGCGCGGACCTCGAGCTGGACCTTGTCGCACAGGTTGCGCCACAGGTGCCAGCGGTCGCTGACCTGCACCGCGTCGGGCAGGGCGCGACGGATGGCCTCGGCATAGGTGGCCGAGCCGTCCCGGCATACGACCTCGATGCCGGGATGCTCGCGCAGCCAGGCTTCCAGGGGATCGGCGTCCCGGCCGGGCAGGACCTCTATGCGCCGGCCGGTGACGGCATCGGTAATGATCGTGGCGTAGCGGCGACGGCGCCGCAGCGCGAAATCGTCCACCCCGATCACCCGTGGGATCGGCGCCTGGGGCACCGGCAGACGCCACAGCCACCTCAGCACGGTGCTGCGGGAGGCCGGCACGGCCAGCAGGCCGGCCAGACGGGCGGCCGCCCGGCCGCATAACTCCCGTGCCACCTCGGCTATCTGCCCGGCCAGCCGCACCGTCCGGCGCTGATGACGCTCCAGCAGTCCGGGAACCTGCTCACGGAAGGTCTGCCGCACACAGCCCAGCACCGGACAGACCAGCCGCCGCACCCGCAGCCGGACGACGACCTGCCGGCCGTCGACCGGCACGTCCGCCACCGTCCGGCCGTGATACCCGTGCACCTTCATCGTCGGCGTCCCGCACACCGGGCACGGCACCGCGACACCCCGGGTACGGGCCGTGACCACGACCGCGTCCCCGCCGTCCGTAACACCCTCGATCACCACCCCCGAGAGCCCGGAAAACACCGTCGCGACAAGCGAGTTGACATCCATCACAAGATCATGATCGCTGATGGCTACCCGCCGTCACCACCGACTACGGGCCAGACCCGTTGATTAGACACTCCCCTCGTTGGAGGCTCTCTCCGGACGGCTCTTTCGGCGGCCCTGGTGCGGGTGCTGTGTTCCGGTCGTCGCCCGCGCATCGGGCGACGACCTGGCCGGGGCGGGGTGCGGTGCGCCTGCAGTCGCACCGAACCCCCTGGTGGTATGGGCGCATCCCGTCCGGTCATCTACTGCCGTTCTCGGCCGCGGTTGCTCATACGCGGCGTCGTTGTCGGACATGAGCCATGCGGACGGTGCGTGCGGCTGATCAGCGGGGCGGTGGTTTCGGCCCCTCGCCGTCAGCGGCGATTGTCCCCGCGGTCGCGGTCGTGCCGGTCGCGGTCGCGGTTATTGTCGCGGTTGTTATCGCGGTCGTGCCGGTCGCGGTCGCGGTTATTATCGCGGTTGTTATCGCGGTCGTGCCGGTCGCGGTCGCGGTTGTTATCGCGGTCGTGCCGGTCGCGGTCGCGGTTGTTGTCACGGTCGTGCCGGTCGCGGTTGTTGTCGCGGTTATTGTCGCGGTCGTGCCGGTCGTTGTCCGTGGCGTAGGAGCCGGTGACAACGCGCTGGGCGTCGGAGTGGGGCGCTGCCGAGGCCGTACCGCCCGCGGCGAGCACGGCGCCCGCCGCGACAGCCACCGAGGCGGCCGCGGTGGCGACCCGCCTTCCGAATATGCGACTCATGATCATTCCTCCTTGAATGGCATGCCGAGGCCCCGAGGAGCGGGACCTCGGACGATGCCCCGAGGCGATGGGGCACCGTCCGAAACTTCCCATGATCAGGCATCACGGGCACGCTGTGCGCCTCCAACTCAGTGAACGTGAAACGCTTCCGGCACCGGTGGTCCTACTCGAAGGGTTCGCCCGGCACCAGGTCGGCCTCTGTGCGGCCTCTCGGTTTCATGCCGGCGAACCACCTGGCGATACACCGCCTCATGACAGTGAGGTCCGGTGCCTGTGCCACTCCGGTGCCGGCGGCGCACCGTCCCGCGCCCCCACCGCTGCCGGCAGCGAGACGCCGGCAGCGGCCGACGACGACCGGCCGGCCACTCCACTGACACGAACCCGACACATCGCACCCGCCCCGGCGGCCAAGCGCACGCCGAAGGGCCCGAGCAAGGCCCAGGCAGCGTTCCAGCGCGGCCTGACAGCCCTCGCACAGTGGGTGGAACGGGAAGACAACCGGCCGGTACCGCGCGGCCACAGTGAACAGTTCACGATCGACGGCGAAACGGAACCGGTGACCGTGAAGCTGGTTGTGGGGTCACCAACACCAAGCAGCGGAGGGACAAACTCACCCCTGATCAGCTGGCCGCACTACGGAAGTAGACCTCGCCCAGGCCTTCGGCGGCGATGTCGCGCAGCTGCTGCTCGCCGGCGGCGTCCTGGGCGTCGAACAGGCGGGCCGCATGGTGCGGGGGCAGGGCGAGAGCGAGGTGGCGGATGCGGGCGTCGTCGGTGGTGCCGGGCGCGGCGGTGAAGCCGGACCGGGCGCGGGCGTCGACGACCAGACCGGTGCGGGTGGCCTCCCGGCGGCGGGCGCGTTCGCGGACGCGGGGCTGCCAACGGGTGCGCACCGCGTCCTCCAGGCGCTGCGCGAGGTCGGCGCGGGGCCGGCGGATCTGGTCCTTCACATAGCGCTCCACGGTGCGCTGCGAGACGCCGAGCGCGTCGGCCACCGCGCGGGTGCCGTTGAGCTGCCTGACCAGGTACCGCATCTGCGCGCCGACCGACTTGGTGTCGGCGGTCACGTAATTCGGCTCTTCCGCGGACACGGTGGGCGCATCGGATGCCAGGGAGGACGACGCCATGAGGCCGCCGTCGAGGTCCCGGACCGCGCCGGTGCCCCGGTCCGTCTGCTCCGGCAGCAGGAACACCAAGGTGGCGGCAACGTCGTCGGGCGTTCCGGTACGACCCAGCGGATGGAACAAGTTGAACCCGTCGAGTGCGGAGTCCAGGTTCGCCATGGGGATGAACTCCTCGTGGATGGGAGCCCGCACGACAGCCGGGGCGACGGCGTTGACGCGGATGGTGTGGGGCGAGTTCCATGGCCAGGTGCTGCGTGAGGGAGTGCAGTCCGGCCTTGGCCATCGAGTACGCCGAAGACGGCGTCACGGCGACTCAAGCCCCGGGATGTGATGCCGCTGACGCTGGGAGCCGGCGCATCACCTTCCGGGCGGCTGACTGCCGAGCGGAGGGGCGAATCGGGCTCGCGGTCTCGGGGTGATCAGGGTCGGCCTTCGGCCGTAGCGCGCGAGAGCAGAGGAACAAGACCTCGGTCCAGGGGGCAGTTGTGAACGTCGGTGTACAACGCGGAGCGATCGCGGCCGTGCAAGTGCTCGGTCTCGCCGTGTGGTTCTCCATATCGGCGGTGGTGCCCAGTCTGCGGAACGACTGGGGGCTCACGGCCGGCGGCGCGGTATGGCTGACGGCCTCCGTGCAGTTCGGCTTCGTCGCCGGGGCCGTGGCCTCGACCGCCCTGAACCTGGCGGACCGCGTCCCGCCTCAGCGCCTGCTCGCCGCCAGTGCCGCGGCAGCCGCCGCCTGCACCGTGGTGCTGGCCCTGGTCGCCGACCGGCCGGCCGTCGCCGTCCCGCTGCGATTCATGACCGGGGTGTTCTTGGCCGGGGTCTACCCCACCGGCATGAAGCTCATGGCCTCCTGGTCCGGCAGCGCCGGACGGGGCAGGACCATGGGCGTCCTCATCGCCGCCCTCACCCTTGGCTCCACTCTTCCCCATCTCATCGCCGGCGTGGGCTCGCTGCCCTGGCGTGGTGTTCTGCTCGCCGCAGCAGCAGCCGGGCTCGTGGGCTCCGTCATAGCACTGGTCTTCGTCCGGCTCGGCCCCCACGCGGCACCGGCCGCACCCACCCGTAACCCCCGGTATGCGCTGACCATGTTCACCGAGCGCGGGCCGCGGCTGGCCAATCTCGGTTACTTCGGGCACATGTGGGAGCTCTACGCCCTGTGGACCTGGATCCCGTCCTTCCTGCTGGCGGCCTCTGCCGCGGGAGGGCTCCCGGGCTCGGTGGAGATCACGGTGTTCCTCACCATGGGAATCGGCGGGGCAATCGGTTGCCTGCTCGGCGGCTGGGGCGCGGACCGCTTCGGCCGTTCTCCCGCCGCCCTGGCAGCACTTCTTCTCAGCGGCCTGTGCTGCCTGCTCTCCCCGTTCTTCTTCCACGCTCCGCCGCTGCTTCTGTTCGCCTTCTGCACGCTGTGGGGTGCTGCTGTGATCGCGGACTCAGGGGTGTTCTCGACATCGTTGAGCGAGGTGGCCGACCACCGCTACATCGGGACGGCGCTCACCGGCCAGACCGCGATCGGGTTCGCCCTCACCGTCCTCAGCATCCAGCTCACCCCCCTCCTGGCCGAGGCCATCGGCTGGCAGTACGCCTTCCTCCTTCTCTCGCCCGGCCCCCTCGCCGGCGCCCTCGCCATGCGCGCCTTCGGCAAAGGCGCCGCCTCCGTTCCCTCACCGCAACAGGCATCCGCTACGCCCTGAAGCCCACACCGTAGAAGGCGACACCAGCCGCCCCCGTCCCCCACTGCCGGCATCCAGCCCCTGCCACCACAGCGCTGACCAGCGACAACACACCCCGCGCTATACCGACCGGCAACCAACTGACCCGCACCATCACCAAAAACGTCAGCCCCAGATCGGCATCCGTGTCACCACCCGAAACCCCCACCACAACACACTGAACAGCAGAAACCCGATACCTCCCGCACTGACATCACCACGCCGAACCACCACCGACAAAAACTTACAGCTCATCACCCACCCACGCTGCGGAAGCCTTTCATCGCGCGTTCACGCTGCCTCGTCGGCTGATGACTGTTCTCTGCCCGGTTGTTGAGGCCCTTGTGCGAGCGGTGCTCGACCGAGGGCATGACCTGGCGGTGGGCGGCGCCGTAGGAGCGGAGCTTGTCCGTGACGATCACCCTGGGCACCGTGCGGGTCGTCTTCAGCAGGCGGCGGAAGAAGCGCTGGGCCGCGGCCTTGTCCCGGCGGGACTGGACGAGGATGTCCAGGACGGTGCCGTCGGCGTCGACGGCCCGCCACAGGTAATTCCGTTCTCCGTTGATCTTGAGGAAGACCTCGTCCAAGTGCCATTTATCCCCGGGCCGAGGTCGGCGGCGACGCAGCGCGCCGGCGTAGGCCTGCCCGAACTTGACGCACCAGCGGCGGACCGTCTCGTGGGAGACGAGCACGCCGCGGGCGAGCATCAGCTCCCCGGCCTCGCGGAACGACAGCGGGAAGCGGAAGTACAGCCACACGCAGTGGGAGATGATCTCGACCGGGTACCGGTGACCCTGGTACAACGGCGGCGCACTGCCCACGGACAACCCCCTCCACCATGATCAACTCGAAGATCATCCCACCCGGTCAGCCAACGTGACAGTGCCTTCACGAGGGGTCCTCACTTCTTGGGCAGCTTGAGCTTCTGGCCGGACGTGATCGCGTCGGCGTCGGCGAGCTTGTTGAGGGCGGCGATCTCGCGCCAGCGGTTGCCGTCACCGAGCTTGCTGGCGGCAATGGACCAGAGGGTGTCCCCGCGGGCGACCGTGTACGTGCTGACCGTGCCGCCGGAGAGCTTCAGCTTCTGCCCGACATCGAGACGGCCGGGATCCTCCAGCCCGTTGGTGTCGACGAGGGCGGGCACGGTCGTGCCGTGCGCGCGGGCGATGGACCACAGGGTGTCGCCCTTCTTCACCGTGTACGTGGTGCCGCCCGAAGGACCCGTCCTGCCGGACGGCTCGGCGCCCAGCCGCTTGGCGATCCGGGCACGCATCGACGCCATGGTGAAGCCACGCGGGTCGACCTTCCCCGGCTGCCACTCCAGGTGCCCGATCGTGCTGCGCTCGTTCCAGCCGTGCTCCCGGCAGATCGCCGCGGCCACCTTCTCGATGGCGAGGAGCTGCGCGGCCGGCCACGGGTCCTTGCCGTCGCCGAGGTTCTCGCACTCGAAGCCGTAGAAGTACCGGTTCCCGTCGGTGTTGGCCTCGTTGTCGACGGGCAGGGCCCGCTCGCCGATGACGGCGCGGAGCGCGTCGTCGTCGCCGCTGCCGGCGTGGTTGGCGCGGCCGTAGCCGACCAGGTGCACGGTGCCGTCCTTGGTGATGACGCCGTGGCACAGGGGGCCGGGCAGTCCGGAGTAGCCCTTGCGGCAGATGTCCACCGTGTGGGCGCTGCCCTTGGTGACGGTGTGGTGGATCATCACCCCGTGCACGGGGCCCCAGGGGCCTTTGCTGTTGCGGTTGTGGGTCCGCCAGTCGCCGACCTCCACAACAGTGAGGCCCTCGGCCTTCAGCGCCTTGACGAAAGCGTTCACGGACAGGGGTGTGGCCATCATGACTCCTTGGGAAGGGGCGTGACGCGCGGGACCTGGAGCCGGTCCCAGGCGATCTGGTCGGGGATGCCGGAGGTGTCGCCGCCCTCCTTGGGGCGCAACTGCCGCTGCCAGGCGGCGAAGGCGTCCCGGTGCGCGCGGGTCCAGTCCGCCCCCAGAGACCGGCTGTCGGAGCAGTCTTCCTGCTCGAGGCGGCGGGCCATGGCGGCAACGATGGCAGAGTGGCGTCCGCCGTGGAAGAACACGGCGCCCGGGTACGGCTCGTACCGGGCGGCATCGGCGTCAGAGGCCGGCTCGGGGCCGGGTGCCGGAGCAGGCTCCGGAGCCGCCGTGTCCTTCTTGCCCCGGGCAGCCGTCTGCTCGTCCTGCACGGATGTAGTGGATGGGCGGGTGGCGTCAGGCCGTGGGGGTGAGGGTGACCTGGTGGCCGAGGGCCTGGAGTTGGCGGACGAGGTCGCGGGTCTTGCGGGCGGGGTTGAGATGGCGATGGTGCCGGTCGGCACCCAGATCCTCGTAGTGCGCCTCGGGGTCCTGGAGGAGGCATTGTCAACTTGTTGGTGTGCGATTGCTTGAGGGTGTGCCGGGGTGTGCTGGGCTTGGTTTCCGCCTCTGGTTCAGGCTCGGTGGGCATGGCGGTAGTGCCGGTGATCACGTTCCAGGTTCCGAAGCGGTGGCGCATCTCGGTGCGGTAGCCGGGGGCGGTCATCCGGCGGCGGCGGGGCCGGAAGTGCGGTGAGATCTGGCTGAACGCGGACAGGAACCGCTGGGCTCCGCCGACACTACGGAAGCCCTTCATCGCGCGTTCGCGCTGCCGGGTGGGCTGGTGGGAGTTCTCCGCCCGGTTGTTCAGGCCCTGGTGGGAACGGTGATCGACCGAGGACATCAACTCTCTGTGGGCGACGCCGTAGGAGTGGAGCTTGTCGGTGACCAGTACCCTGGGTGTCCTCGGCTGCTTCTTCATCAGCTTGGCCAGGAACCGCTTTGCGGCCTTCGCGTCCCGCTTGGACTGCAGCAGGATGTCGAGGACGGTACCGTCACGATACGAACTGGTGTCCACCCTTCGGGGGGAAGTGCCTCCTGGCAGACCTCCCCATATCGCCTTCACCCCCTCTTCACTCGCCGTAACGGACCCTGACGTCGCCGGCCGAAGTGAGCCACACGATGACGGTCGGCACCGTGCGGCCGTCGATGGTCAGGTCGTACTCGACCTCGCGGAGGAACGGGTATTCCCGTCCGTCGATCTCGACGCTTTTGATGTAAGCGGTGATCCGCAATTCGGCTCCCGGGGGAGTCACGCGGCTGACCTTCAGGTACTTCTCGACGAATTCCAGTTGCTTCGCGTTGAAGTCGCTCGGCCCGTACGCCTGTCCGAATGGGGTGGAGTCGCCGAGGACCGAACCCCACAGGTGAAGGCGCTCCATGCCGCGGCCGTACTCGCCGAGCAGGGCCGGTGAGGGAAGGAAGTCCTCGTCGCCCACGCGTCCGATCGGGGGCATGACCTCTCCTCGGATGATGGCCACCCGGTCGAAGTCGCCGTCGTCGTGGCTGCGCCGTGCGCGGTACTCCATGTGCTCGATGGCGTACCCAAGGGTGCGCTGCTCGTTCGCCGGCACACTCGTGGCCGTGAACCGGCGGCTGCCGAACGGAACGGCGGCACGGGTCAGGTAGCCGATCTCGGCACGGCGAAGCTGGTCGACGAGGACCTCCACTCCCTCGTCCAGCGCCTCAGCGGGCAGCCCTGAGGTCATCAGGGCCGGCCGGTCGGGAAGGGGCGGAGGGTTGTCCAGGATGCTGCCGTCCCCATGCAGCCACCGTGGCCGCCGTGCGTCCGGAAGGTCCGGCCTGGCGGGTGGATTCCCGCTGCCGGAGCGGGGGACGAACGCTTCGGCCACGACGACCGGCTCGCTGCCTCGGGTGTGGCAGAAGACCCACACGCCCGAGTTCGGGACCTCCACACTGGTGGCGACCACCAGCGAGGAGACGGCGCCGCGCATGCCCGCAGCGCGTGCCGTCGCTGCCGCCAGGAGCTGGGGAAATCCGGGTGCGGTCTCCACGAGAGCGCGGCGCATCTGTCCGGTGAACTCGGTCAGTTCATGCGGGGTGAGGTCGACGATCCGGCGCTGCCCCAGCCACGTGTGGGCACGCCTGACGAGCGCCAGCAGCCGGTCCTTGTCCTGCCGGTTCAGGTCTCTGGTGAAGAAGGCGCCGATCCGGTTCAGGGGGATCGACAGCGCCTTCCGGTAGTTGCGAAAGCGCCTGTTGGGGGTTGTCTTCGCCGGCAGCGGAGGCAGGACGCGCGAAAGCGCGGCATGGTCGGACAAGTCGGGCGCGGCGGACGCCGTCCCTGCGGTGCGCGGCGCGGGGAGGGACGGCACCGGAACCGTCGGGCCGGGGGCGAGCCGCGAGGGATGGGGCTCCATAGTAGTGGCATTCCGACGCGCGTGGGCGAGGATGTTCCTCTGAGCCTGGTGCGGGCTGGGTGGCGGCTTCATGTATTTTCCTCATCGTCATCGTCGGGCATCTCGTAGGCCTTCGCCTTGCGCAGTTCCCGTTCGATCAGGGCGGCGATCGCTTCCGTCTCGAGCTGCGCGGCCACGGTGTCCACCACGAAAGTCGTCACCCGGCTCTCCAGAGCGGCCAATCTCAGGAGGCGGCCGCCGGCACGACCGAGCGGCCCCACCACGGGCAGCGCTCCGTAGGTGCTCTCCACCGCTGACAGGAGCAGACCGGCGCCGGCAGGGTCCTCCACCCCCAGGTCCGGTGCCATCGGCCCGAAGGCGAGGTACTTCGCTCGCTGCCGCCGATACCGGTGGACGCCGACGATCGCGGAGCCGGCGGAGAGCGCCATGGCCGCGACGCCGGCGGCGAGACCGATGACGGGGACGAAGGCCAGCACACCGAAACCGAGTGACGCCCAGCCAAGCGCCGAATCGATCAGTTCACTCTCCCGCTGTTCCGCCGCCGCGGCCTTTGCAGCCGCTTCGAGGGCCGCCGTCGCCGCGGCGTAGGCTCTGCTGCCGGGCTCGGCGCCGCAGCGTTCCAGAGCGGCGGCGATGACGAACGGATAGCGCCAGAGGGGGTTGCGCTCGCCGTAGACCTGCTCGGGCCATGCCGCTGGCTCGAACAGCGTTGGCGTCTCCCTCACCCTCCGTGCTTTCTCCTGGGCCTCGTCCGCTTGCTCGAAGATCTCGTCGACGACGTCCGAGCTGTGCTCCCTGACGCCTCGCCAGGCCTCGACCACCGCCGATTGGATGAGATGGTCGAACGGCTTGTCGAAGCTGCCTTCCGTCTGCTTCTTCACCTCGTGCATGTCGTCGTCGGTGAACCGGTCGGCGCAGTCGGCGAGGAGTTGCGCACCGCAGACGGCGAGCGCGGGGAAGCGTTCGACCGCCGTACGCCACGCCGCGACGAAGGTGCTCCGCGCCGCCCGCCAGTCCTTGCCCGCGTCGCCCAGGATGCGGGTCGGTGGCGGCAGCCGGTCCGTACCGACCAGGTACTTGCCCGCGGAACGGAAGGAGCGGGCCGCCTTGTCCAAGTCGAGCACCGTGCGGCGGAATCGGCGGTATCGCTCAGGGCCCAGCCAGTCCCTCCAGGCGATCGGCGGCTTCACCGCTGCACCGAGCGGCATCTCCACCAGCCCGTACTGGGCGAGACGCGTCTGCCGGTACAGGTGCTCCGTCAGCTCGGACAGGACCAGTCTGGCGTGCCAGTCGACCTCCTCCAGTGCCTCGAGAGCTTCCTCCTTGACCCCGTCGACCGCTTCCGCGCAGTACCGGCGGGCTTGTGCCAGCGTGTCGCTGTCCGGGTCCCAGAGTGCCGGGGCGGAGTCGGGCTGGGCGACGACCGCGTCTACCAGCTCGCCGCCGCCAACCTGGTAGACGGCGTGGACCAGCTCACCCAGGTGCTCCGCGGTGACCGGAACGTCCAGGGTGGTCACCTGGGACACCGGCGGCCGCGGACTGTCCGGCTCCTCCGGCAGCCACTGCACTCTGAACCGCAGCCTCGGCCCGTTTCCCGCGTCCACCGGGGCCGGCACGGTACGCCGTGCCGGCCCCGGTTCCATGATGACGAACATGTCTCAGGCGTCCGCGCAGAGAGGCTCGGCAGGCTCGTGCGGCGCTTGGCCGAGCCGGGCTGCGGGGTTGTGCGGCAGCTCGGTGGAACGGTCCAGCCAGCGCAGCGTGGTCGGTGTCCGGACCTCCCAGCTCTCGCCGGGCTGCCCGTCGGCGGGCGGCTGCACGAGGTCGCGGATCTCGGTCGCCACCGACAGGTAGCCTGGGTCACCGGGCACCGGGGGCAGCCCGCCCTGCCAGGGCTGGCGGTACAGCAACCAGTGTGCGACCGCATTCGTCATCCCGGGCCGGGCGGGAACGACCACCCGGGCGGAGCCACTGCGCAGGAACCGGGCGAGTTCAGAGTCGACCGCTTCGAGTTCCAGGAGCTCGGGCCACTCGTCCCGGTCGGCCCAGTAGTACGGGTACAGGACGTAGGTGAGGTTCGTCCACTCGAAGGCCTGCTCGAGGAACTGGATCTCCGGAGCGAACCGCGACGCCTGCTCGAGGTCGATGTCGTAGCCGTGCTCTCCCTTGAGGGCGTGCCGGCCGCGGAAGCCGTCCTCCTCATCTAGCAGCCAGGCGATGACATGGCGTTTGATCTCGTCGCGGATCATCTCGGCGTGCCGAGCCGGGGAGCGCTCCCGCAGCCGGCGCTGGTCGGCGCCGAGCAGATTCCGCTCCGCGCGGTACGCACGGATCCGGTCCTCGTGTGCGGCGAGCAGCGCCTCGTAGACGTTGCGCTGCCACTCCCGCATGGCCTGCTCGGTCGGAACGCAGACGAGCTCCACCGTCGCGGTCGCGGCGCTCGCCGCGGTGGCCGAGAACGCCACCGGAACCTTCGAGGGCAGCGGGATGTCGAGCGCGCTCTGCGCCGAGAAGTCCAACAACGCGTCGACGTACTGGACTTCCCGTTCCTTGGTGCCCTCGTCCTGGACGGAGTTGGCGCGGTGCTCGCCCTCCACATGCGGCCCGGGCTGCACGAACGTCCATCGCTGGTCGGCCGCCGCCAGGGTGACCGCGATGGTGTGGAAGCCCTCCAGGTCTCCGAAGCCACGGTTCTGATCCGCTGTGCTCTCGCGCAGCCACTTGGCCAGAACCGGGGTTGCCTGCCCGCTCACAGCGATGTGGTTGGCCGCGTAGCCGGAAGGGATGGCGATCTCGGCGCTCTTGGTGACAGAGGCGGGGTTGCGCACGGTGTCACCGTTGTTCGGCAGCTGCGGCGGGTCGATGGCGAGCGCCTGGGTGACGGAGATCCGCGGCTCCGGCGGCGCCGGCACACCGACCGCCTGGTACTGAGCGATCAGGTTGCGGTACGTCTCCGGGGTGATGGCGGCAGGATCGACGCTGAAGGGCCCCGGATCGGACAACCCGCCGGACGTCGCTGGCTTCGACAGCTTGTCGCGCAGCATCCGGCCCGGTTCGGGCAGCTGGAACTCCAGCTGAAGCCGGTTCGGGTAGCGGAAGATCTGCAACCGGTCGATGCGGTCCACCCACCGGTATATGCCGTTGACGTGCTGTGCTCGCTCCTTGTCGTTGCTGATGGTGTGCGTGGCCGCGTCCTCGTGCCGGGTGAGTTGCCGAGCCGTGCGCTCGGTGCGTACGCGGCTCTCCACACGCGACAGCGCACGGGAGACCGCTTCGCGCGCCAGCGTGGCCGAGCGGCTGGTGGCCTCGGTGAGCGAGTAGTCGGCGGATCCTGAGACGGACGCGTTGACGTGTGTGGGTCCGTACTGTCCACTGGTGTCCACTTGCCCCTCGGCGTGCAGCGCCGACCGTAGTTCGCGCTGGGCCTCCTCGGAGAGCTGCTGCTGCTCGCTCGACTCCTCCGACCGCTCCTCTGTGGTGGTCGTCTCCACCTCGGTGACGTCGGTGATCTCCCGCTCATCGATCTGCAGGACACGGTGCTCCAGCTTCTCGCCGGCCAGGACATTGCGGATGTCCGCGATCTCGCCGGCCTGGTAGCACCGCCACTCGCTGCGCACGATGTACAGATCGCTCACGGTCGCGTCACGGACCAGTCGGACCCTCCGCTCGGGGAGGACGGCGGGGAAGATCTCCGGAGGCAACAGCGGGGTGCGCAGCCGCAGCAGTGCGTCCACCTCGTCGACACTCCCGAAGGCGCGGCGGCGCTTCTTTCGGGCATGCACCAAACCGGCGACCATCAGCAACCGGGTGATCCGCGGACCCCGGCCGGCCCCGTGCGGATCCAGCAGCGCGGCGGCGAGACCGTCGGCCAGCCGCGCCCAGGCCGCCCCGAAGACGATCTCGAAGCCGGGCTGTGGGGCCGCGACTGCCCGTCGGCGATCGTCATCGTCCTGCGGTCCGCCCTGCGGAAGCATGGCGTTGAGCCGGCGCTCCAGCTCGAGCAGGTCCGGCTGGCCCGCCTGATCGACCAACCACACGTCAAGGGACACCAGTTGCCGTAGCTGCTGCTGACCGGAGGGCCCGTTGGCGGCGTCGTCGTTCATGCCGGGATGCAGGCGACGCAGCGCCTCCTCGGTCAGTGCCTCGGGCTGCGTCAGGTAATCCTCCGACAGGAATCGGGCACTACCCGGCAGATCTTCCGCCCCCTGGCGTACCAGTGTGGACAGTGAGACGAGCAACGGGCCGCCGTGCAGGCCGCCCGCGATCAGCGGGAGAACCTCGGTCTCCGCCGGCTCGGACCGGCGGGTGGCTCTCGTATTCCGGAATCTGAGCAAATCCATTCGCTGCACCCGGCTTTCTCTTGATTCCGCTCGCCGCACCCTTACGGCGGGCACGATGTCCATGCTCCGCGCAGCCGATAAACATTCGCTCAACGGACACCCGATGGCTCCCCCTCCAGCGGGGACATGGCCATGTGCCCGTCCATGGCCCAGCAGTGACGTGCATGCTGTGCAGGTGCCTGGGATGTGCTGACGGCCTTTCCCCAAGGGCTCCGTGCCGTCACTGCACGACGAGGTGTGCGGGCGGTGTCCGGGGGAGTGTCAGTGCCGTCGTCTACGGTCGTCGTGCCCCCTGCGCGGGGTTGCGCTCTCGCCTGGCCTCTAGGGCCTGTGTGATGTTGTGATCAATCGGCCGCTTGCAGGAGATCTCCGATCCAGATCATCGAGGCGCGGAGTTCGAGGCCGGCGAGGTAGCTCTCGGGCGTCTTGTCGAAGCGTGTGGCGATGCCGCGCCAGTCCTTCAGCCGGTTGATCAGTCGCTCGACGGTGTTGCGGTCACGGTAACGATCGGCGTCGTAAGTGACGGGACGGCCGCCCCTGCTGCCCTTCCTCTTGCGGTTGGCGGCCTGGTCCTTCTTCTCCGGGATGACCGCCCTGATGTGCCGTTTGCGCAGGTAGGCGCGGTTGGCGCGGGACGAGTAGGCCTTGTCCGCGGCGACCGCGCCGGGCCGGGTGCGGGGCCGGCCGACCGGCCCGCGGACCCGGACCTTGTTCAGCACGGGGATGAACTGCGGGCTGTCCGCGGCCTGCCCGGCGGTCAGCACGAACGACAGCGGCCGGCGCTTTTGGTCGGCGGCGAGGTGAATCTTGCTGGTCAGTCCGCCGCGGGACCGGCCGAGCAGGGCTTCCTTCAGGCGGAGCCTGCGTCGGCGGCGGACGCGCCGGCGTTCTTCCCGCTCGGGCCCGTTTCCGCCGTCCCGCCCGTTCTGTTCCGCCTTGTCGCCCCCTTTTGCCGGGCCTGTTCCTGCTCGGCGGCGGCCTCCTCGAGCGCCTCCATGACCTCCTGGCCGACGAGCATCCCGGCGGCGTCGTGGTGGGCGCGGACGGTCGTGGAGTCCACGCTGACCAGGGACAGGTCCGTTTTGCCCCGGCAGGCGGCCTCGGCGATCAGGCCCTCCAGCAGGGCGGTGAAGACACCGGCGTTCCGCCAGAGCCGGAAGCGTCCGTAGACGGTCGGCCAGGGGCCGAACTCGCCCGGCATCTCCCGCCACTGCGCGCCCGTCCTGAACCGCCAGATCACCCCCTCGAACTGATCCCGCAGCCGCTCGGGGTACGGGCCGTACTCGCCTATCGGCAGGAACGGCTCGATCAACTTCCACTGTTCTTCGGTGAGTTGTCTGCGCGTCACGATTGTCTTCCTACCGGATCCGCCTTCCAGGCGGATCCGGACCGGCAAGACTGATCACAACATCACACAGGCCCTAGGCCGTGTTTCGAAAGTGCTGGTCACAGCCACTCGTTGATGGCCGCGACCAGCACGGTCGCTTCGTAGCGGACCGAGAGCTTGTCGTATCGCGTGGCAACCGCACGGTGGCGCTTGAGGCGGTTGATCCCGCACTCGACCGCGTGGCGTTCCTTGTAGTCGGCCTTGTCGAACTTCGGCGGTCGCCCTCCGTGCGAGCCGCGCTTCTTGCGGTTGGCAATCTGGTCCTTCTTCTCCGGGATCGTGCAGCGGATGCCACGTCGACGCAGGTAGGCGCGGTTCGCGCGGGAGCCGTATGCCTTGTCGGCGCGGACCTTGTCCGGACGGGTGCGCGGCCTTCCCGGCCCGATCCGGGGAACCCGGATACGGCCCAGCACCGCCTGGAACTGCGGGGAGTCGCCGCGCTGTCCGGCCGTGATCACCAGCGACATCGGCTTCTGGCTCTGCTCGACCGACAGGTGGATCTTCGTGCTCAGCCCGCCCCGGGAGCGTCCGAGACCGTGGTCCGCGGGCTCGGTGAACACTCCGCCGGGCGGCTCGACCTGCAGATCCCCCTTTTGCGGCGCCGGCCGCGTGCTGGTGTGCGCGAGCGATCGTGGAGTCCACCGAGATGTCCCAGGTGATCAGGCCCTTCGCGTCCGCCCGGGCCTGCAACTGCTCGAAGATTCGGTGCCACGTGCCATCGCGCTGCCAGCGGCGAAAGAGCCCGTACACCGTCTCCCACGGCCCATATCGCTGAGGCAGGTCGCGCCACGGTATGCCCGTCCGCGTGCGGAACCGTATCCCGTCGATCAGCTGCCGCTTGCTGTGAACCGGCGGCCGACCAGGCTTGACGCCTACCGGCAGCAACGGTTCCAGCACCTTCCACTGAGCGTCTGACAGATCTCCCCGAGCCACAGTGGATGATCATGGCACGACCTTGATCCACTTTCGGTTCAGAGCACGGTCTCACCACGATTGCGGATTTCGTCCGCCTGAGCCCGTGCCGCGGCTGCCTCCGCCCTGGCCCTGACCCGGTCCTCCTCGAAGCGGAGCACGCGAGCCAAAGCGTCCAGGGATGCAGCGATCCTCTCCCGCCATTCAGCAAACTCGACGGGCTCTGCGCCAGTCGGCCGCTCCGACCTCACAGCACGGAGGTGACGTAGGGCGACCTTGAGTACGGGGTCAACCACGAGAGCTTCTTCCCATCGGCACGCGGTTGACCCCATCCTGCACCGACTCTGCTGCGCAATTCGTTCATGCGGAAAGTCGGTAGCTGAGTCGTTCGAGCCTGCTGCTGCGAGGGCGGTCGAGGGGCAGGGGCCCGGTGGTCCAGTGGGTGTCGAGTCTGACGAGGTTGAGTGCCGTGGCGGAGAAGGCGTGTTGAAGGCGGACTTTCGGCAGGCCGCGGTAGCGAGCCCGGCGGATGCCGGTGACATCGAGGGCCTGGTTGATGGTGCCCTCGACGCCGGCGCGCAGGGCGTACTTGTTCTTCCAGGTGTCGGTCTTCTGCTCGGCGCGGGCCCGGGCGAGGTTCTCGTGGAGTTCCTCGGGACGCAGGGTGAGCATGCGGCGCCCGGGTTTCGAGGTGGTGCACTGCTTCTGGAAGAGGCAGTCGCGGCAGGTCAGGACACTGAAGGTGATCACGATGGCGTCCTTGCCGTGCTGCTTGACCGGGTTCCAGTGGGAGCTGGTGCGACCGGCGGGGCAGCGGACCTGACGGGTCTTCCAGTTGATGGTGAAGGCGTTCTTGTCGAAGCCTTCGGCGGCCTTGGCCTGCGCGGAGTGGTCCAGGAGGACCGGGGTGACCATGCGGATGCCGTCCTGCATGGCCTTGGTGATCAGGTCTGCTGAGGGGTAGCCGGAGTCGAGGTAGTGCTCGGCGGGTTTCACGCCGCGCTCGGTGAGCTTGCGTTGGATCGGTGCGGTCGCCTTCACATCGGGCACGGTCGCGTCGGTGGTATGCACGTCGGTGATGAGGTTCGGCACCACCCCTGTCCCAGAACCTGCCCCAGACCCGGCGGCGGCGTCGGGGAGTGTGCCGCACGTCTCGGTCAGGTGGATCTTGTAGCCCATCCAGAACAGGTCCTCACCCTTGGCCGCCCACCGTGCGTCACGGTCATAGGGGGAGGACAGGCGGAGTTGACCGGGCGGGACACCGTCGTCGGCGTCCCGCTTCCTGATCACCTGCCGTCCCCGCGCGTCGCTGCGGATGAGGTAGGTCTGCACGAGGACCTGCCGCAGCAGGTCCACCGCCTCGATCTCGCGGATCCACCCCGGCGCGTCCTCGGCCCAGGCCGCCCGGCACAAGGCGAGGGCATCCTGCCCGAAGACCTGGGCGAGACGGTCGCGTCTGGTCTGCGAGGGCGGCATGCGCCAGCCGTCGGCCCGCGGCCCGTACCGCTCGGCGAACTCGGTGATGTCGATCTGCCCGGCCAGCCAGAGCGGGGCCGCGACCGCCAGGGCCTCCAGCGCCGCCCGCACGCTCTCCCCGGCCAGCTCCAGACGGTTCAAGTCCCGCACCGCACTGATCACATGGGTGGAATCGGTACGCTGCTTGCCGCCGGCCGCCACCAGACCGGCCTCCTTGCAGTGCGCCAAGAGCCGGTCGAAGACCACCCGCTCCATGCCGCTGTCCGCGAGCCGGGTACGGAACCTGGACAGGACACTGGCGTCGAAGCCGGTGTCGGTGAGCTCCGCACCGAGGGCGTACTTCCAGTCGATCGCCCGTACCGCCATCGCCGCGGCCTGCCGATCGGTGAGGTCCTCGGCGAACTGCAACACCGTCACCAGCGACAACACCCCCGGCGACAGGCCCGGAGCCCCACGCACCCCGAACGCGGCGGAAAACGGCTCATCAGCGAAGACCTCCGCCAGACGGTCCCGCACCCGTATCGCCAGACTCCCCTTCGGGAACGCCGCCCGGGCCACCATCACGGTCTGCTCCGGGATCTCCGGCAGCCCCGCCGGCCGCAT
The DNA here is from genome assembly GCF_045291515.1 of Streptomyces sp. GD-15H. NCBI lineage: Bacteria > Bacillati > Actinomycetota > Actinomycetes > Kitasatosporales > Streptomycetaceae > Streptomyces > Streptomyces sp. GD-15H. Next base: position 7,945,611 of record NZ_CP149447.1, on the reverse strand, counting down.
CGACATCCGTACCGCCTCCACGGCCGCACGACAGAGAAGCGACCCCAGGAACGATCATCGCGGACCCGACCTCACCCCCGCAGCGAATTGCGCAGCAGAGTCTGCACCACTTCCAAAACACGGCCTAGCGGGGCGTCAAAACGTCACCCGGGCAGCATGTGTCAGCGTGACACAGGGCCGCACAGTGCCCCGAAAACCGGGGCAAACCACCCCAGCCGCTTGAGCTTGCCAGCCATGTATTGGGGTCTTCAAAGTTGAGAACCTGTTTCCGATCCTCCGGTCCGCGGGTCAGCAGCGGGGTGGAACGAGGTTCAGCGACGGCTCCTGCAACCCGCACTGATGAGATTCGTCGGCCCGCTCCGTCTGTATGTGCAAGCCGGAGCAGGGCGACGGCCCGGTGCTCCCTTACGAAGGAGTCTTCATGGCCAAGGTGGTTGCAGACATCAGCATGTCACTGGGCGGGTTCGTGGCCGCGTCGAAGCAGAGCGCCGAGGAACCGATGGGCGAGGGGGGCGAGCGCTTGCACCAGTGGGCGTTCGCCGGTGACGAGCGCGCCCGCGAGCTGATGGCCAGGGCGGGCGGTGGCATCGGGGCGGTGGTGGCGGGCCGGCGTACCTGATGACGACTCGGTGCCCTGGTGGAAGGCCGACGGCCCGACTGGACCGGCCCGGCTCCCGGTGTTCGTGTCTCCCACGGCCATCCGGCCCAGGTGCCCGACGACGGCGTGTACACGTTTGTGACGGGGGGCGTCGAGGCCGCGGTGCAGGAGGCGAAGGCCGCGGCCGACGGCAAGGACGTGTCCGTGATGGGCGGCGCGGACTGCATCCGGAAGTGCCTCGCGGCAGGCCTGGTGGATGAGATCTCCATCCACCTGGTGCCGGTGCTGTTCGGAAGCGGCCTGCGGCTGTTCGAACAGCTGGAGGGCAAGCACATCCAGCTGGAGACCTCCGAGGTACTGCAGACAGGCTCCGCAATGCACCTACTGTGGCGTGTGCTGGGCCCCGAGTCATCGCCAGCGCGTCCGTAACAGGTCCAGACACAGGCTCTCACAGCCATCGGGCAGTGGGCCGGTCAGGCGCCACAGGACACCCTCGCCCGGCTCGGGGCCCGCACCACCACGGCGTTCGCCGTGCGGATCGCGCCCAGCTGCGCGACGATCCGCCGGGTCGTCCAGCGCACCTGCCGGCCGACCTGCTGGGATGCGATCCAGCCGGGGCCGACACGCCGATCGTGGACGGCAAGAGTGCCCGCGGCTCGCGCGCCGGTGACCGCCCTGTCGCCCAACCGCCGGCCGCCATGACGGCGGCGGCCAGACCGTCACCCAGCTGCGGGTGCCGGCAAGACCAACGAAATCACCTGCTTCGCCGCCCTGCTGGAGCCCTACGACCTGACCGGCGTGACGGTAACCGGCCGATGCCCTGCACACCCAGCGCGCCCATGCCCACTTCCTCGTCGAGCAAAAGCAGGCGCACTACGCCAAACCGACCCTGTATGCGCAGTTCAACACCCTGCCCTGGCACAAGGCGACGGCGAAGTTCTACGACCGTTCCCACGGTCACGGGCGATGGGAGACCCGGGTGGAGTTGACGCCGGTGCCGTAGGACGGCTCACATGGGGTGATCGCCGGGCGGCCGAGCGCGGAGCGACGTCGAGCGGTGGACGGGGCTGTTGTCCGCGGAGGCCCGGACCCGTGGCGGGAGAAGGCTTCGGTCCGGTGCCGCGGTGGACGGCTCATTCCGGCCAGGGACGGACATGGGCGCTGGCCGCGCCGATCGCCGCTCTCACCGCCCGTTCGACCAGCGAGACACCGGCCTCCGCCGACGCGTTGCCGCTGCTGAGGACCGAGACCAGATACCGGTGCCCGTACACCGTGACCTGCCCGATGCTGTTGATGATCCACAGCCCGGTTGTGGTCCGCTGCAGCCAGCCGTTCTTGAGGGCCCATCGAGGAGCTGCCGCCGACACTCCCCAGTCCTGGCCCTGCGTGATGTCGCCCATCAGCTCCCGGATGCAGTCACGGGATGCCCGGTTCAGCCCTTCGCGTGAGCGGGCGGAGGCCGCCGGCTCCTGGGCAAACACCGAACGCAGCAACCGGATCTGATCCTTCGCCGTGGTCCGGGTGAGGCCCCAGCGGAAGCCGGGGCCGCCCTGCGTCGAGGAAAGCCCCAGCCGTTCGTTCGCCGCGTCGAGACCTTCGCCCTTGCCGATCGCCCGCCACAGGAGGTCCGCCGCGTCGTTGTCACTCGTCCTGATCATCGCCTCGGTGGCTCGGCGCTCCCCGGCCGTCAACTCGCGGCCCTCGGCCTGCGCCTGGAGCAGCAGCGCCGCGAGGATGTTCACCTTGCTGATGCTCGCCGTGTCGAACACCGCGTCGCCCCGGTACGATGCGATCTCCCGGTCGGCGCTGTCCAGGTCGAGCACGGCCACCGCCAGCCGCGTGTCGCCGTTCCGCAGGACCGGCTCGAGCGCCCGCGCGAGAGTCGCGCCAAGGTTCTCCGGCGGTGGCGCCGCCAGTGCGGTGGCCGGTGCATTCCCCCGTGTGGAGGATGCCTGCACCTCGTCGAGCGTGCCGGTGGCGGAGCAGGCGACGAGCGACGCCGCAATCGCGGTGGCGGTGCAGGCCGTCAGCGCGTGCGGGCGGAGGCCGGCGGAACGGGGCCTTCTGAGCGCCTCGTACGTCCCGTTGAGCGGTCCATCGGGCATGGCGGGCAGGCCTCGGTATTCCTGTGGAGTGAGACAACGATAGATCAGAAAATACGACAAACAGGGGGCGGTGGCGGTGATCGACGGCACGGCAGGCGTGTCGTTCCCGGATTGTTCACGGGCAGCCCTCAACGCGTGCCGCAGAAGGCCTGTGGGGCTCGTAAAGTCATCGCCGCGGCTCAAGCCGTGTATCGGTACTCGTTGATGACCCCGCCGCCGACGCGGGTGCGCAGGAGCCTGCGGGGCACGCGATCGTGCCATACCGCCGGCTGTTCTTGGGCTTCGGGTGGTCGTCGGTCTCGTGATCGGTGGGGCCGATGCGTGGTGCAGTGCTCCTGGTACCCGGCGAGGACCTGGTGGGCGTGGGCTTGGTTCACGATCAGGAGGTGGCCGAGGACCTCGCGCTGGATCGTGCCGCTCACTCGCTCGCAGGGGGTTCCTGCGCGGCGCCTGGGGCGCGCTGAGCAGCACGTCCCTGTCTTCGGCCGCGAAGACGGCGTCGCAGGAGTCGGTGTCCCTGCTGTCGCGGTCGCGGAGAACGAAGCGGAGCGACTCGACGCGTGCGCCGAGGGCGGCGGTCGGAGTGCGGGCCTGCCGGGTCGCCCACTGCGCGGTGGGGCGGGCGGTGATGCCGGTGATCGTGTCGACGTGGAAGAGGTCCGCCGCGAGGATCCCCTCGGCCTGGGGGTGAGGAATGCGCGCCGGCTCGGGCCGGTGCGGGGCCGGGCCGATGCCGGCCGCGTGCGGGATTTCCCGGACCGTGGACGGTGCGATCGGCTGCCCCGGCCGGGCAGGCTCGCCTGGGGGCCCCGCCCGCGGCGAAGCCGCAGGGGGAGGATCCGCCGGTGGCCCCACCACGGGTTCTCCTTGGCCGGAGGCAGAACCAGCTTCTGGAGCGCGGCGGCCGGTGCGGCGTCGGTCGGCGTAGTCCCACTTCTTGGCGGTCGGCCTGCGGTGCCGGGCCGACAGCGCCCCCGGCGTGACCGGGAAGGCACAGCTCCGGCGCCGGCGCGGTGTCGGCGACGACAGCGCGGCCGGCCCCTCCTCCATCGCCTGCTCCGGCCACGCCCGCCAGGAGCTTCATCCGCGACAGACAGCCGGAGGGCCCCTTCGAGCACAGCGCGTCGGCGCCGTCGGCCCGCCAGGCGGCGTGCCAGGCACAGGCGGACTTGCGCGAGACACGCAGCCGTCGGGCGACCTGCGGCGGCGTGACCCCGGCGGCGAACATCTCGGCGGCCTCGAGCCGCACCCGCTCCCGCTGGCCCGCTGCTTCGCGGTCAGGCCGCCCCCATCGGGATACCTCATACCTCCGGGCTACACCCATCACGGTCACACCTCACCCCGAAGCGAAACCCTCAGTTGACAGGGAACGGCGCGGGCAGGGGGCCGCAGTGGCGGCCGACGGTACGGAACCGAGCAGCATCACGGCGGCGATGCAGTGACCAGGGCTGGGCCACCGCCCCGGCGGCCGGGGCGCTCCCGCTGCCTGGACAGCCGGATCGCGGTGGCCTGGGCGCGTCTTCCGGGCGGCCCGCACCGGGCCGCCCGGGATGTCATACGTCCGTGACGCGGAGCCCGGCGTGTGCCTTGTAGCGGCGATTGACGGAGATCAGGTTGGCGACCAGGGACTCCACCTGGTGGGCGTTGCGCAGCCGGCCAGGCGAAGACGCCCCGCATCCCCGGGATGCGCCCGGCCAGCGCCTGCACGATCTCCACGTCGGCGCGGACCTCGCCGAGCACCATCACGTCGGTGTCGATCTCGTCGATCTCCGGGTCCCGGAGCAGCACCGCGGACAGGTGGTGGAAGGCCGCGGTGACCCGGGAGTCCGGCAGCAGGGCCGCGGCCTGCTCGGCGGCGCTGCCCTCCTCGGGCCTCAGCGCGTAGGCGCCCTGCTTGTCGAAGCCGAGCGGGTTGACGCAGTCGACGACGAGCTTGCCGGCCAGTTCCTCGCGCAGGGACTCGAGCGTCTTGCCGTGGCCGTCCCACGGCACGGCGACGATCACGATGTCGCTGCGACGGGCGGTCTCCGCGTTGTCGGCGCCCTCGACGCCGTACCCGAGTTCCTCGGCGGCGGCCCGGGCGCGTTCGGCGGCACGCGAGCCGACGATCACCTTCTGGCCGGCCTGGGCGAGCCGGTGGGCGAGGCCCTTGCCCTGCGGTCCGGTGCCGCCGAGCACGCCGACCACGAGCCCGGAGACGTCGGGCAGGTCCCAGGGGTCCTTGCCGGTGGCCTTCGCGGGGGCGGGGGGCGTTGCGTCTGGTGTGCTCACGTTGTGTTCCTCCTTGTGAGGGGCAGGGGTGGACAGCACGGTCGTCCGGGCTGTTCCCGGGGATCCGGGCAAGGGACGGGCCGGGGCGGTGTGCCGGGGCGCAGGCACCGGCCCGTGCCGCCCGCCCGCGTTCATGTCGCGGTTCGGGACGACGCCTTCCTCGCGTGTGCCTGGATCTCCGGAGGCCAGGCCCTGCCCAGCGACAGGCCGCCGTCGACGACGATTTCCTGTCCGGTGAGGAAACTCGACGCGTCGGAGGCGAGGAAGGCCGCCACGGCGGCCAGGTCCTGCGGCTCACCGCTGCGGGGGACCGGCTGGAAGTCGCGCAGGCTCTCCCGTACCCGTTCGACGCTGTCGTCCAGGGCCGATCCCGTGAGACCGGCGCCGTGGCCGACGATGCGGGTGGCCACGCCGCCGGGCGTCATCACGTTCACCCGGATTCCGTAGGGGCGAGTTCCACCGCGCTGCTGCGGGTCAGCTGGACGACGGCGGCCTTGGCCGCGCCGTAGGGGTGGGGGCCGTAACCGGCCCTCAGGCCGGCGACGCTGCCGGTGTTCACAATGCTGCCGCCGCCGTGGTCGCGCATGACCCGGGACGCGTGCTTGATGCCGAGGAAGGCGCTGCGGCACAGCAGCCGGAAGGCTTCGTCCCACTCGTCGGCCGGGATGTCCTCGGCGAAGGTCCAGGACCCCACCCGGCCGGCGTTGTTGACCAAGCAGTCCAGGCGTCCCCGGGTGGCCGCCGTGTCCGTCACCGCCGCGGCGATGTCCTCCTCGCGGGTGACGTCGACACGGCGGAACACCGCCGCGTCGCCGAGCTCCTCGGCCAGGCCGCGGCCCCGTTCCTCATCGACATCGGCCACCACCACGAAGGCCCCCGCGTCGACGAAGTGGTGGCAGATACCCGCCCCGATTCCGCTGGCGCCTCCGGTGACCAGGGCGACCTTTCCCTGCAGTGAGTGCACGATGGGACCTCTCTCCTCGCCTTGCGGTGATCTGCCCGGGGCGTCGTGTTCTCCGGGGGTGAGGCTCCTGGCGGACCGTTCCTTCCAGGTGTTGCCTGCCGTCCCGGCGTCTTCACTCCTGCGCGCGCCGGTGCAGCGCGGCCACCAGGACGGGCACCTCGGCCAGCGCGCGCAGGGCGTCGTTGAGGTGCGTGCACCCGTCGGTGCCGCGCAGCACCCTGGGCACGGTGGTGCGCAGGTCCGCCAGAGGTGTCCCGAGCAGCCGGTCCAGGTTGAGCACGGCCAGCGGGCACTCGTCGTACGGCAGGATGCGCGGCTCGGCCCGCAGGCTGAGGAGGACCCCGGTGCGTGCGTGGGCCGTGGCGTGCAGCCGGTATTCGTGCACGGCGCTCCGGCCGCCCTCGGGTACTGTCGCGCTGTCCTGGAACATCGCGTCCACGCCGATGACCTCGCCCGGTGTGACGTCGATGCGCCGGGCCCGGCGCATCGACGGTTCAGCGGGCACGGCCAGTTCGTGCCAGCCCGCCGGGTCGTCGGGGTGCGGCAGCGGTACGACCCGGCGGGTCCGGTCGCCGCCTTCGCGGACCCGGTCGGGGCTCAGGGCGCTGGATCCCGGCATGAAGCCCGTACAGACGCCTTCCTGCGGGCTCACCGTGGTCCGGGGTGTACCGGGCTCGGCGGACGGCCACCGGGTCACGGCGAAGTCCGCGATCAGTGATACCGCGGCGAGGTCGTCCAGCATGAGGTACAGCGGCGTTCCGGTGTCCCGTTCCCGCGGTAGGGCCTGTGCCAGCAGGGTGCGGAATCCGCCGCCGCAGCGGGCGCCGGCGAGAAGGGCCAGTTCACTCCTGACCGGGGTCGACTCGATCTCCTCGATCACCCGGCTCGCCGGTGTGAACCGGACGCGCAGCCGGTCCTCGGCGAGGACGAGCGGGGCCGGCCGTCGGCCGGGGTGTAGAGGTCGCGGGCCCGTCCCTCGATGTGGAGCCCGGTGCCGAATCCGCCGGGCCACCGTGTGTCGAGCGTCGAGGTACGGCGCACGCTGCCCGGGCGGCGGGCCGGTGACGGCCCGAGGGGCCGGCGGTCTGCGGTGCCGAAGGGTCTTCGATGGTCATCGGGTGCCTCTTCGTCGATGAGGGTCTCACGCTCTTCAGGCCGGGCCACAGAGGGTGTCCGGCGTGAGCCGGCGCCGTCGTCCTCGGGGCGGTCCGCCGCCCGTGTCCGTCCTGGAGTCCCGCAGTCGTGCGTGGGATGGTCCCGGTCCGTGCCGACTGCTTCCCTCGGCCGGTGACGAAGGCCGAGGGAGGCGGTGCGGGCCGCGGCTGCCGGTCCGGGTCAGGCGTGGCCGTCCCCCATTTACTCTCCGCGATGCCGGTCAGCCGGCGGTGGTCGAGCTTTCCGTTGTCCGCGCGTTCCAGCGAGTCGACGAAGGCCATGTGCTTGGGCACCTTGTAGCCCGCCAGGTGCGCGCGGGCGTGGGTGTGGAGTTCCTCCTCCGACGGCGGCCGCTCCCCCGCCCGAAGAAGGGCGACGACCTTCCTGCCGAGGCGTTCGTCGGACACGCCGAGGACCGCGGCGTCCGCGATGCCCGGGTGCTGCTTCAGGACCTCTTCGACCTCTTCGGCGAACACCTTCTCCCCGCCGGTGTTGATGCAGCTGGAGCCGCGGCCGAGGAGTTGGATCCGCCCGTGGGCGTCGAGTTCGGCCAGGTCGCCGGGGACGGACCAGCGGCGTCCCGCGGCCTCGACGAAGACCTGGGCGGACTTCTCCGGGTCGTTGAGGTACCCCACCGGGATCCAGCCCGTGACGGCGAGGCGGCCGACCTTGCCGTCTCCCGGCTCGGCGAGCGTGCCGTCGTCGAGCAGGACCGCCGCCCGGTCGGAGGGGACGAACGAGCCGGTGTCCGCCACGTTCCCCCGCACTGAGACCGTCGACGCCACGGCCGACGCCTCCGACGACCCGAGTCCGTCGAGCAGGCGCGCCTTGGGCACGTGGCGCAGCAGGCCCTCCTTGACCTGGCGGCTCCACATGACGCCGGAGGAGAACACGGCGCGCAGGCTCTGCAGTTCCCACCGGCCCGGGTTCTGGTCGAGTGCTGCGAGCATCGGCCGGGCGAAGGCGTCCCCGACGATCGCCAGGGACTGCACCCGCTCGGCCTCCGTGACGTCGAGGAGTTGCTCGGGGTCGAACCGTGTTCCCGGCACCATGACGAGGGTTCCGGCCCCGCTCAGCGCGGCGATCGCGTAGAAGAGGCCGGCACCGTGCATCAGCGGGCTCGCGACCAGTGACCGGATCTCGCGTGTGTGCGTGGCGAGGTGGTCCTCGATGGCCTGGCGATCGCCGTGGTCGGGCAGGGGGCGCCGGTTCTGCGTGTTGAGCAGCGAGAGGATGTCGCCCTGCCGCCACATCACGCCCTTGGGCTGTCCCGTCGTCCCCCGGTGTAGATGAGGATCAGGGAGTCGGCTCGTCCGCCGCCGTGCGGACGCGGAGGGTGGGTGTCCACCGCCTGCTGGTAGGAGGCGGCCCAGATGGTGCCCTGGCCCACTTCGAGCCACAGCCTGACGTGGGGCAGCCGGTGGCGTACGCGGTCGACCCGGTCGCGGAACTCGGCGTCGAAGACCACAGCCTTCACGTCGGCGTCGGACCAGATCTGTACGAGCTCGTCGTCCACGTAACGGTAGTTGGTGTTCATCGGGGCGAGGCCCGACTTGGCGGCGGCGAAGAAGGTCTCGAGGTATTCGGGACCGTTGCGCATGTACTCGGCCACGACATCGCCCGGAGTGAGGCCGGCGGCCTCCAGGGCCGTGGCGAGCCGGGAGGCACGGTCGTCGAAGTGCGCCCAGGTCCCTCGCCGTTGCCCGTGGACGAACGCAGTGCGCTCGGGGTGCACACGGGCCACGGCCTCGAAGACACTGGCGAAGTCCCAGCCTGCCATGTCAGCCCTTTCGCGTCATGCCGCCGCGTGGTGCGGAGGTCGGCAAACCCATCTGAAGAGATATCCTATAGGCTTTAGATAATTACCTCAAGGCTTTAGGTAAAGGGAAGGGGGGGCGCCGCCGCTCACTCCGCGGCCTCCCCCGAAGCCCCTTCCGGGGCGGGGGCGACCTCCACGGGGACGCCGGTCAACTGCGCCTGGTTGGAAACAGGTTCGTAGGCGCCCGGCCCGTGCGGGGTGAGCCGGTTGACGTTGGCCCCGGGGAACTCGCGTGACAGGGCGAGCCCGCGCTGGAGCCCCCAGCCGTGCTCCAGCGAGACGACCCCCGGCCGCAGCGTCTCATCGAGCTGGGCCGTCACCTTCAGCGTGCCGTACGCCGACGTCACGCGGACAAAATCCCCGTCCCCCACTCCCCTGCGGCCGGCGTCCCGGGGGTTCATGCCGAGCCGGTTGCGGTCGCGGGTCCCGGCCTTCATGGACGGCACATTCGCGTACCAGGAGTTGTGCCACTTGACCGACCGGCGGGTGATGAGTTTCAGCTGGTCCTCGGGCTCGGCGCGAAGTTCGCCGAAGAACCGCTCGAGGCGTTCGATCGCCGCGGCGAAGACGGCCGGTCGGCAGTCGACGAGCCCGTCGTGGGTGTGCACGTGCCCGGAGAAGAGCGCACCCGGCCGCAGTCCGCCGCCCACGGCGATCCCCCGCGGCTGCCCGGTGACCTGCGCGCGGCTGAGTCCGCCCCGTGTCAGCATGTGGTCGACCCGTTTCCACCGTGCGGCCTCCGGGTCGGCCTCGTCGAGCACGCTGGGCTGTCCCAGGCTCCGCGCCAGTCCGGCGAGGATCCGCCACTCCTCGCGCTGCCCGTGCCGGGGTTCCACGACCCGGGGCGACCAGTGGACGAACGGGTCCGGCTGCATTCCGGGCAGGGCCAGGTTGATGTCCTCGCGTTCGTACTGGTCGGTGGCGGGGAGCAGCCAGTGGGCGTAGTCACTGGTCGCGTTCGGGTAGATGTCGACGACCACGAGCATTTCGAGGCTCTTCAGCGCCTCGCGGAGCCGGCCCTCTCCGGGGATGCTGAGCAGTGGGTTGCCGGCCATGACGAACAGGGCCCGGATCGGTTCGGCCGCGTCGAGGATGTAGTCGGCGAGCAGGACGCCCGGCAGGTGCCCGCGCCGCATGTCCCCGAACTCCCCACGGACGAGCTCCGCCTCCAGATCCGCCCGGCCCCTGGCGATGTAGGGGTAGACCTCCTGCCCCGGGATGTTCCCACCCCTGGTGTCGAGGTTGCCGGTGACCAGGACCAGCATCTGCAGCAGCCAGTAGGCGAGGGTGCCCTGGCGCCCCATGTTCACGCCGGTCGCCATGTAGGCGCAGGCCCTGGGGGCGGCGGCGAACTCGCGCGCGATCGTGCGGATCGTCCGGGCGTCGAGGCCGCAGACGTCCGCGACCCGCTCGGGCGGGTACCGGCGGACGAACTCCCGCAGCCCGTCGATGTTGCGCGCCACGTCGGACAGCCCGTCCACGAAGCCCGTCGTCCGGTCGATCTCGCACAGCAGCGCGGCGAGGAAGTACGCGTCGGTGTCGGGTTTGATCTGGACCGCCTCCCCCGTCCGCCGTCCCGAGCTCTCGGTTCTGCGTGGGTCCACGAACCAGATCCTGGCGCCCCTGGACGCGGCGCCGACCAGGTCGTTGTAGGCGTTGGGCATGGAGATGAGCGTGCCCTTGCTGACCCGCCAGTTGCTCCCCAACAGCAGCACGGCGTCGGCGTTGCGCACGTCGGGGAGGGGGTGCAGGAGGCTGGACCCGTAGACGGCGGCGCTCGCGGCGTACTTGTTCATGGTGTCCTGGGTGCCGGAGGAGAAGATCCGGTCGACGCCGAGCCGGGCGAACACCTCGGGCGTGCCCACGCCGAGCAGGCTGTTGAATCCAGCGGGGTTGCCCAGGAAGACCCCCACGGCCTGCGGTCCGTGCTCGTTCACGAGGGCGGAGAGCCGGCCCGCGATGGCGTCCGACGCGGTGTCCCAGCTCCGCTCCCGCGTGTCCGTCGCCGAGATCCGCTCCAGGGGCACCCGGAGGCGGTCGGCGTCCGTGTTGATGTGGACCGCGGCCAGCCCCTTGGCGCAGGCGAAGCCCCTGGAGACGGGGTGTTCCCGGTCCGGTTCGAGTCCGGTCAGCACGCCGTCGGTGACCGTCGCGATCAGACCGCACGCGGCTTCGCAGATCCGGCAGTACGTCGCGGTTCGCCTCTGGGTCACAGCCTGCCTCCGAGTCCGGGACCGCTCCCGTGGTGTGGGGTCATGCGAAACGAGTGTGCGGTGGGGTCGCTTCCCCAGCCCTCCCGGTGGCCGGGAGGAAGGGGTCGTCCGGGTGGGCGCGGGACGGCGGCCGCCGCTCCGCCGGTACGACCGTCACCGGTACGGCCGTCATGGTCGGCATGTGGTTGATGGGCTGGGCGGCGTGGTCCAGGGAGGTGAGCCGGTTGACGTTGCTGCCGCACTCGCGCGGGTCCGCCGCGGGGTCGACGCTCCCCCACCCATGGGACATCGACAGGACGCCGGGCCGCACCGACGCGTCACCGTGTGCGACGGCGTCGACGGATCCGTGCGGCGACCGGACCATGACCGGGGCGCCGTCCTCGATGCCGAGGCGTTCCATGTCCTCGGGGTGCAGGAAGGCCGGGTTGTACGGGTGCGGCGGCAGTCCGGCGACGTCCCGCCCCAGCGAGTTGACCAGTTCCCGCATCCGGCGCACCACCAGCCGCAGCGGGAAGCCGTCGTTCGCGGCCTCGTCCTCCAGGGCGGCGTCGAGTTCCGCCGCCACGTCGGGGGGCAGCAGGCTGAGGCGGTGGCCCGCCCGGTCCGGGCGGGGCGCGGCGACCGTGGTGGCGGGGTGGCTGACGAGCAGGCCGTGCCGCGCCCGGCGGACGTCGTTCAGGGGGACCCGGCCGCGTTCGGCGACCATGTCGAGCAGTTCCTCCGATGCGGGCAGCCGCGAAGTGTCCAGGTCCCTTCCCGCGAAGCGCAGCTTCTGCCCCATGGCGGCCGCCAGCCGGAAGAAGAACTGCCAGTCCTCGATGACTCCTTGCGGCGGGGGCACCAGAGCAGGTGTGTACTGGGCGAACGGCTGCGGGAAGAAGGTCTCCATCAGCGCGGTGTGGTCGGCGCGTTCGTACAGCATCGTGGGCGCGATCACGTAGTCGGCGAGCTGCGCGGTCTGCGACATCCTGGTGTCGATCGACACCAGCAGTTCCAGGTGGTTCAGCGCGCGCTGTGCCGTGTCCTGGTCCGGCAGTGCGAGCACGGGGTTGCCGCCCGAGACCACCAGGGCCCTGATCCGGTCGGGTCCGGGCCGCAGGATCTCGTCGGGCAGGAGTGCCGAGGGCAGCTCGCCGCGGATCAGTCCGTGACCGCCCACGCGGCTGCGGAATCCGTTCTCCCAGTCGCGGTCCGCGGGGAGCACCTCCGCCCGGGCCGTCCGGTCGCCCATGAGTACGCCGCGTCCCCGTGCCGGTTCGCCCTCCCGCAGAAAGCGTCCGCAGACGACGTTCAGGCAGGCAGCCAGGTGTTCGGCGACGTTGGAGTGGGGCCCCATGCAGACGCCCGTTCCGGTGGTCGCCATGCCCCGGCCGGCCCTGCGAACAGCCGGGCCGCCCTGACCAGGTCGTCGGCGGGCACGTCGCAGGTGCGGGCGACCACGTCGGGGGTGGCTTTCGCCACGGCCGCCCGCAGTTCGGGCAGGCCGTCCGCGTACCGGGCGCAGAAGTCACGATCGTGGAGTTCTTCCCGCAGGATGACGTGGAGCATGCCGGCGAACAGCAGAGCGTCGTGTCCGGGTCTGGGCTGCAGGTGGATGTCGGCCCGTGCCGCGGTCTCCGTGCGGCGGGGGTCGACCACGATCAGCCGCAGCCCCCGGTCCCGGGCGGCCTTCAGGTTCGCGGACGGGCTGGTGACCAGGGCGCCGTCCCCGTCGCCTCCGTTGACGGAGACCAGGGGGTTGGTGCCCGCCAGCAGCCACACATCGGCGTCGCCGAACGACTGGGGCCCGCCGGTGTACTGGCCCATCCGGGCGGCCACCAGCCACTTCGCCGACTGATCGATGGTCATGGTGGAGAAGAGCTTGCGTGAGCCCAGGCCGCGGAACCACGCCCGTGCCATGAAGGGAGTGAGCGTGGCGAAGTTGTGCTGGGTGCCCATGAAGAGGCCCACCGCGTCCGGGCCGTGCTCCCGGACGATCCGGTTGAGCCGTTCGGCCACCTCCGCGATCGCCCGTGCCGCGTCGACCGGTTCGTGACCGCCCGTGGGTGTGCGCCGCTGGGAGGTGGTCAGTCGGCCCGGCCCCTGCATGAGTTCGCCGGCCCGTCGCCCCTTGGGGCAGGTGAACCCCTGGGAGAGCGGGTGCTCCCGGTCCCCCAGGACACGCAGGATGCGCTCGCCGTCGATCTCGACACCGACCCCGCAGCAGGCGGGGCACAGGCGGCAGTACGACGTCCTCCTCACCACAGGGGCCTCCGTCGTGGCGCGCGCGGGCGCCCGTACCCGGCCGGGCCGCCGGCCTCGGCCGGCCCGTGCCTTGTCAGTGGGCTTGTCATCAACGGCCCTTTCCTCCGCGGGCGTCCGGCGCCACGCGGCTCGGTCCGGCACGGTGGCGCCGGAGGGTGTTGTCGTGCCCGCGGTGCCGGTCGCGGGGCGGGACCCCGCACGGCTTCGGGCCGCCGGCCCCTCGTGGTGCGGGGCCGGCCCCGGCCGGGGGTGCCGTCGGCGGCCTTCCCGGCGCGCCGGGAGGCGGGCCGCTCAGACGGAGACCGGCCCGCCCAGCCACACACCGATCTCCTCGCCGGACACGTGGGCGGCTTCGTCGCCCGTCAGGAACGACACGACCGATGCCACCGCGTCGGCGGGCACCCGCGGCCAGCCGGCGTGGAGGTTCTCCACCGCGCGCTCGCCGGCGGAGCGCACCATGTCGGTCTCGACGAAGCCGGGCACCACCGTGTTCACGGTGATCCCGCGCCGGGCCACTTCCTTGGCCATGACGCCGGCCATCGCGACCAGTCCCGCCTTCGCGGCCGCGTAGGCGCTCATGGTGGGGGTCAGCGCGCGGCCTCCGCTCGGGCTGCCGAAGAAGACGACCCTGCCCCAGCCCGCCTCGTACATCCCGGGCAGTGCCGCGTGCGTGCAGTAGTAGGCGCCACTGAGGTTGACGCCGACGACCCGGTCCCACTGCTCGGGGGGCTGCGACCTCGCCGAACCGTTGGCGTTCACTCCCGCGTTGTTGACGAGCACGGTGGGAGCGCCGAGCCGTTCGGTGGTCTGTTCGATGAGGGCGGTCGCCTCACGCGCGTCGGACACGTCCGCCCGGATCGCCACCGCCCGGCCTCCGCCGGCTGTGATCCCGTCGGCCAGTGCTTTCGCCTCGCGGTCGCTGCGCGAGTAGTTGACCGCGACCGCGAAGCCGTCGGCGGCCAGCCGGCGGGACACCGCGGCTCCGATGCCCCGCCCGCCGCCGGTCACCACCGCGACTTTCGCACGCTCCATCAGGGACGGCCTCCGTGGTGTGGTCAGCGCACCTTGGTGTGCGTCTGGGGCAGGGTGGCATAGGTCGCCTTGAGTTCACGCTTGGCGATCTTGCCGCTGGCCATGCGGGGCAGGGCCGAGTCGAGGAACACGACGTACCGCGGGACCTTGTAGTCGGCCAGCCGTTCGTTGCAGTACGCCACCACGTCGGCAGGCTCGACCGGGGTACTGGTCTTGAGCAGGGCGGCCGGTGTCTCGCCGAACTTGGCGTCCTCGACCGCGATGACGGCCACCTCCTCGACGCCGGGCATCTCCTGCAGAACGTTCTCGATCTCGGTCGGCGAGATGTTCAGCCCACCCGAGATGATCATGTCCTTCATGCGGTCGACGAAGGTCAGGTAACCGTGCTCGTCAAGGATTCCCATGTCGCCCGTGTGCAGCCAGCCGTCCACGATCGCCGCGCGGGTGGCCTCCTCGTTGCGCCAGTAGCCGGGCATCATTCCCGGCCCTCGCAACAGGATCTGTCCGGGCTTGCCCGCCGGGCAGTCGTTGCCCTCGGTGTCGACGACCCTGATCTTGGTGAACGCGCCTCCCCAGCCGCACTTCTCCGGCTGCTCCATGGCTTCGTGACGGGGCATCACGGTGGCCGACCCGCCGATCTCGGTCTGGCCGTAGATCTGGCGCAGCGAGACGCCCTTGCGCTGCCAGGAGGTCAGCAGGTCGACGGGGACCCGTGCCCCGCCGACGTGGGCGGTCGTCAGGCTGCTGAGGTCGGCCCGGTCGAATCCCGGTTCGGCCGCGATCTGTTCGAAGAGGATCGGTGGGCCGGTGAATGTGGTGACCTTCTGGTCGGCCAGGACGCGCAGGGCCTTCGGTGGGTCGAAACGAGTCTGCAGCAGCAGGGTGCCGCCGTGGATGACCACCCGGGCGAGTCCCCAGACGATGCCCGCCGCGGTGAACAGCGGCAGCACGAGCAGCGGCCGCAGGCCGTTGGGCTGGACCGGCTCCATGAGCGACCACTCGTGCATCTCGCCGGCGATGCTGGCGTGCGTGAAGATCACGCCTTTGGGTCTTCCGGTGGTGCCGCTGGTGTAGACGATGGCGGCGGGTTCGGACACCTCCGTCACGGGGGCGGTGACCGGCTCGTGCTCCCCCTCCCGCAACGGCCGGACGTCGCCCTGCAGCGACTTGATCCCGACGGACGGCAGGCCCTGGCGCGCCTCGTCGAGCCGGTCGCGCAGCGCGTCGTCGCAATAGACGACGGTCGGCTCGCAGTCCTCCAGCAGGCCGGTCAGCTCGCGCGCCACCATCCGATGGTTGAACGGTGCGACGATGGCGCCGAGTTTCATCGCGCCGAGCGCGGCGACGCACCACTCCAGGGAGTTCTGGCCGACGAGGGACACCCGGTCCCCGTGGCCCACTCCCGCTCCGCTGAGGTCAGCGGCCACGCCGTCCGCCCACGTTTCCAACTGCCGGTAGGTGACCACGTCGCCATCGAGATCGATGGCCGGCTGGTCAGGAATGTTCCGAGCCCACCAGGTCAGGGTACTCACGAGCGTCCCGCTCACGTCTGTTCCTCCTGCGCTCTGTCCGCGATCTCTTTCAGCACTTCGGGCCGCCGAACAAGTCGTCCTCTCGCGGCGCACCAGCAGATACACCCGAGCTCATGCCGAAAAAATTCTGATGAAGGGCGTCACATGTCGTGGTGACAGCCGGGTCGTTTCCTCACCGGGAAGGAGCGGGTCCGCCGCTGCCCAGCGGCGCGTTCCGTTCGACGGCACAGGGGCCGGGGACGGGACCGCGCGCGTCGGTCGCCCCGCCGGGCCGGCCGACCTCGTGTGGCGTGCACCGGAGAGACCGGGTTCTGCGGCCGGACGGGCTGCCACACACTTCTCGACGCACCTGGCCCGCGAGCCCCTGATGGCGGGATCCGTTCGCGTGACCGTGGACGATTAATCTAAGAGCTTCAGGTATCCCGGACAAGGTTTTTGCGGGATGTATTCCTGGCCCGGCGGGAGTGCCGCTACCGGTGCGACCGTCGACGGCGGGTGCAGCCGGCGCCCGGCGGGCGGGCCCGGAGGTCAACCCTCCTCCCCCGGGGGAAGTTCTCCAGCGCAGCGGCCCTCCAGGAGCCGTCGTGCAGCTCCCAGATGGACCGCAGCCCGATGCGCCCCTGGGAGGTGTCGTACACCGTTTCCCCCACCCACGTGTCACCCTCGGGCCGGATGTCGACGATCCGGAGGGAATCGACCTTCCCGCGCGGGACGGTCACCCCGTGAAAAACCTGGGGGATGTTCTCCTGCACCATGTCCGCGAGGGACGCCCTGACGTCGCCTTCGAGGACGTACTGGACGTGCCGCCTGTACAGCTCGTGAAACTCCTGGGACTCCGTGGACATCTGGACATGCCTCCCCATCGGTGACCGTCGGGCTGTCACGCCCCTGCGGAACCCGAGCCGGCGCTCACTGCGCGAACTCACCCTCAGCCTAAAGCCCTTAGATAACAAGGGGCAAGGGTTCGCGCTCGGAGTCCTTCCTGGGGCGTGCGGTCCGGCCGTCCGTACCGCGTGGCGGCACGGGCGGCCGGAGGCGCCGCCGCGCCTCCGGCCCGGTGCGGGAAGAGGGCGCGGCGGCCGGGGTCAGGCCTTCCGGCCTGCGCTCCGCTGCGCGGGGGGCGCCGCCTCCTGGTGCTGCTGCGCGTCCAGCTGCATGACGCCCGCCAGGAAGCTGCGGATCGTCTGGGCGAAGATCTGCTCGGCGCTCCATTCGTTGGCGGCGAGGGCCGTGGCGAGAGTGGGTTCCTCCTGGGAATTGACGTTGGGGAAGATCTGCGCCTGGCTCTCCGGGGTCTTCATGGCCTCGCTGAGGCTGGCTCCCAGGCTCAGTTTCTCCATCCCGTCGAGGATGAGCACGTGCAGGTGTGGGGGAACGCCTGCCTTATCTAGGAAGCGGGCCACTCTTTCGTACATGGTGATGAGGACGTCGCGTGGCAGGTGCTCCAGGAGAATCGGAGCGGCATTGCGGTGGCGGAGGATCGAGCGCCGGAAATTCAGGCTCAGAGCGACGAAGAAGTCCGGCCAGTTCTCATCGGCGGGACGGCGCGGGAAGCGCGTGTCCAGCACGATCACCCGGGCCACTTCCGTCATGAGTTCCGTCTTGTTCTTGAAGTGGTGGTACAGCGACGGCGCTCGGACTCCCATCACCTTTGCCAGGCGAGGCATGCTGAACGCATCGATCCCTTCCACGTCGATGATCTTCAGGGTGGCGGCGATGATCGCTTCGCGGCTGAGTAGTGGTTGGAGCGGTCGGGGCATGGCCGAAGTATCCCGCACCCGCCGCGTGGATGGGACCGCGGCGGCCGGGCCGGCGAGCGGCGTCGGCCCCGGGGGCCGTGCGGGCGGGCCTGCGCTCCGCCGAATCCGGGGAGGCTTCCTCCACCTCGGACTAATCATAAGGTTCTAGTTTTCTTGGGCGCTCTTCGGTCTGCGGAGTGGAGTCAACTCCTAGACATAGCAAGGCCTCGTCCTACGCTCCAGGCTTGTGAGCACTCCCTTATACCTATAGCTTGGAGGTAATGAGCTGCTGACGTTGTCGTTGCCCTGGGGCCCTTCCGGCACCATGAACCTCCCTGCAGCGCCGGGGCCGCGCGCGGCGCGCCCTCACCGCACGTGCCGCGTCACGAGGGACCTGTCGCACGGGCGACGCGTGCACCCTCCCGGGATTCCCCCGGCTCCGGTGCACCTTCGCGGGCCGCCGGGGAGGGAGCGCCCCGGCGACGACCCGACAACCGAGGATGATCCGTGATCACGTATGAGTGGGGCACCTCCTTCGGCACTGATCCGGAGGTCGTCAGTCTTTTGCGGGAGGCGGCGGATTTCGACGCCGAGCAGGGGTTCTCGGCCGTGCCTCCCGTGCCGTCCGCTTTCGGCGGGGACGAAGCCGGGCGCCTGTCGGAGCTTATCGTCCGGATGTCGCAGGAGGTGGGTCCGGCCGGAGCGGGCGAGGAGGAGGCCGTCGTCGCCTTCCTGCGGGTCATGACGGGATCCGAGGGGGTCGGCCGGGTCGAGTTCGTGGTGCGTCCCGGGTTCAGGTCGCTCGGGATCGCGACCCTGCTGTTCGAGCGGCTGGGCCTGGCGGACGGCGGAGCGGCGGACTGGGCCGGCGACGGCACCCGGTCGCTGCGGGCCTGGGCCCACGGGTCCCACCCTGCCGCCGAGCGGATGGCGCGGCGCTTCGGCGCCACCCCGGAGGCCGTGCTGTGGCGGATCATCCGGCCGCTGCGCAGGGCGAACAGCATGGCCGAGGTCGCGCCGCCCGCCGGGGTCCGCCTGCGACGGTTGCTGCCGGGCCGGGACGAGGCCGCGGTCGAGGCGATCGCGCGCACCGCGGGAGGGGCCGCGTGGGCGGATCTGTCCTCGCAGGAGGTGCTGGTCGCGGTGGACGGGCCGGCGGAGGAGGTCCTGGGGTTCGTGGCGTTCTCGGCGCGACCCCTGGGCGGCGAGGGGCAGTCCGGCCTGGGCTCGGTGCACGCACTGGCGGCCGGCCCCGCGGCCGCGGGGCACGAGGTGGGGCGTGCGCTACTCGCGTCGGCTCTGGGACGGCTGGCCGACACGGGGGTGCGCGAGGTGGAGATGTCGGTCGATCCGCTGGACGAGCCGCTGGTGCGGGTCTGCCGCGCCCTGGGTTTCCACCACGACCAGACCGATGTGTGCTTCAGGGTGCCGGTCGGCGGACGGCCGGCTGCGGGCTGACGGGGCCTACCGTGTCCGCCGGTCCGCGGGCCGGGGCCGGGCCCGGGGGCGGGGGCGATCGGGGGCGACCCCGGGATCCCTCAGGTCTTTACCTACTACCTTTAGGTAGCTGGCAGACGCCAGAACCCAAGGGGAAGAGGCCGTTCACTTGACCGAGAAAACCTATAGCCATAAGATTAAGTGAGCTTTTCCGCTCACACGAGTGACGTCCTGGAGCGAGTCATCGCCCCGGGGTCGCCGACGGGTGGGGGACGTGCCCCACCCGTAGGACATCCAGCGCCCCTCTCGCTTCCGTTCCCGCAGCTCCTCGGCGGGGCCGGAGAAAAGGGCCGTGATGCCGTGTGTCTCGCATCCCGCGTCGCGAGACCGCACCTGCCTCTGGGGCCGAGCGACCGCAGCGGCGCAAGTGAATGCGGACAGTACAGGAGGACGACGTGCCGGAACTTGATGCAATGCGCGAAGAACGAATTCGTCGCCTGCTCGAACATCTGCGGAACAACACGACCGACCAGTTCGAGGGGACGGTCTCCTTCAGCCCGACGGAGTTCACCGACGCCGACCTCGCGGCCCGGGAACGAGAGCTGATCTTCGGGCGGGTCCCGTCGATCGTCGCGCACAGCTCGGAGATCCCCGAGCCCAACGACTTCATCACCCTGCAGTTGCCGCGCAACAAGGCCATCGTGGTGCGGCAGGCGGACGGCGGGATCAAGGCGTTCGTCAACCAGTGCCGACACCGGGGCGCCCTGCTGGAGGAACAGCCGTCGGGCAAGTGCCGGCTGTTCTCCTGCGGCTACCACCGGTGGTCCTACGACACCGACGGCACCCTGCGCACGATCACACGCGACAACACCTTCGGGGACATCGACCGTTCGCAGTACGGGCTGCTCGAACTCCCCGCCGAGGAACGGCACGGGTTCATCTGGGTGATCGACGCGGTCGGCGCCGAGATCGACGTCGCCGCCTGGCTGGGCCCGGAGATGGACGCGGTCCTGCGGGGCTACAAGCTCGGCGATCTGGTCTCCTTCCGCGCCGAGGGCTTCGACGAGCCGTGCAACTGGAAGCTGATGCAGGACGCGTTCCTGGACGGGTACCACATCCAGTACGCCCACCCGAACACCGCCGGGAAGATCGTCCACACGAACGTGTACGCGTTCGAGGACTACGGGCGGCACTGCCGCTGGCTCGCGCCCCGCAAGACGATCGATCGGTGGATCGACGAGGACCCGGGGGACCAGAGCCTCGCCAAGCACGTGACCGAGTCGCATCTGCTGCTGCCGAACAGCACCCTGCTGCGGTTGCCCGACAATCACTTCGAGCTGCTCACCTTCCGTCCCGACCCGGTCGATCCGGGCCGGTGCCGGATGGAGATGCGGGTGATCGTGCCGCGTCTGGAGGAGACCTCCTACGACGAGGCCACCTGGAACAAGCGCTGGGAGAGGAACTGGCAGATCCTGCTGGACGTCCTGCACGCGGAGGACTTCCCGCTGCTGCGCGGCTCTCAGACAGCGCTGTCCAGCCAGGATGCCGGGCCCATGATCTTCGGCCGCAACGAGGTCGCGAACCAGGTCTTCCACCGGGAGACCCAGCGGCTGCTCGCGGCCGACGGCACGGACTGAGCCCCGCGCGCCGGGCCTGCCCGGCGCGCGCCCCGGCGCGGTCATCTCATTTCTCCGGGTCGCAGACCAACCGGTGCCTTCGGCCGTGCGGCACCGTGTGCCGCACGGCCGAAGGCACCAGAAGAGGCAAGGACGGCACATGGGTACGACCACGACGAACCGCCCCCTTCCCGGCGACGGGGTGCTGGATCTGTTCCGGCTGGACGGAACGACCGCGCTCGTCACCGGCGCCAGCTCGGGCCTGGGAGCGGGCTTCGCCCTCGCGCTGGCCGAAGCCGGGGCGAACGTGGTCCTGACGGCCCGACGGGCGGACCGGCTCCAGGAGACGGCCGAGCAGATCGCCGCCATCGGCCGCAAGAGCCTCGTCGTCACCACCGACGTCACCGATCCGGAGCAGTGCGAGGCGGCCGTCGCGGCGGCCGTGGAACGCTTCCGGCACGTCGACGTCCTGATCAACAACGCCGGCGTCTCCTCCGCGGTGCCCGCGCTGCGCGAACGCCCGGAGGAGTTCCGCCAGGTCCTCGACGTGAACCTGATGGGCGCGTACTGGATGGCGCAGGCGTGCGCGCGGGTCATGGGCCCCGGGTCCAGCATCGTCAACGTCGCCAGCGTGCTCGGCCTGATCAAGTCTGTGCTGCCGCAGGCCGCGTACGCCGCGAGCAAGGCCGGCCTCATCGGTCTGACCAGGGACCTGTCGCAACAGTGGTCGGGACGCCGCGGGATCCGGGTCAACGCCGTGGCGCCTGGTTTCGTCGCCACGGAGATGATCGCGGAGATGCCCGCGGAGACCCTCGAGGGCTTCCTGCGTGCGACCAGCCCGCTGGCCCGCACGGGCACCCAGCGGGAACTCGACGCGGCAATCGTGTTCCTGGCCAGCCGGGCCTCGAGCTACATCACCGGCACGACCCTCGCCGTGGACGGGGGAATGTCCGGACACTGAGCATCCGCTCACACGTCCGGACGTCGGTGCGCCGGTCCGGCAGGGCCCCGGTTTTCGAAGACCGGTGGCCCGCCGGGCCGGCGTTCGCCTTCCGCTCTGCTTGGAAAGACCATCACTGACCTTAAGGTCATAGGTTTTGTCGGGGTGTGGCGTGGAGCCGCGGCCGTCGGACCCCCACGGGCTGGGCACTCCGGCGGCGGGCAACCGGGACCCCGGATGGCGCCGCTGCCCCGTGCAGGATCCTGCGTCCCCCTCCCCCGCCCCGGGATACCGTCCGCGCCCTCATCCCCTTACCTGACAAGGCAGTTCATGGTGCCCGCCCGGCTTGCCGACCACTGCGGCGCAGACCGGCGACCTGGTGGCGCGCCGGACGGGGCGGGGAACACCGCGCCCGGGGCGGCCCTTCGACCGGCGGGCGCGCGGGCCGGAAAGTTCTTCCTGCCTGACTCTTGACCATAAACTACGGCCATAAGTTAAATGGTCCAGCGCCTTACCAGAGCATTCCTGGCCGCCGCCTCCGATCGGAGGCGGCGTCGGCATCGTTGAGTTCGTCCTCTTCTCTCTCCCGCCGCCCGGCGCACGACGTGTGTCCCCGTGCGGCACTGCGGTTCTTCCGGTGGCCGGCGCGGGCCGGCACGTCCAACAGGAGGATCGAAGGTGCTCGTCGGTCTGCCTTGTCTCTTCGTTCCGGTGCCCGGTGTCCCCGGGGCCGGTCCGTGGTTCCCATCCGGCGGCGAGGGGGGCCGGGGGTGCGGGAATCCTCTCGGAACGACCACCGGAGCGCGATGCTGCCGCGCCCATGCGGCCGGCGGCCGGAACACGACGGCCGGCCCCACCGGTGCGCGCCGCTCCGGCGCCCGCCGGTACCCGGCACCGGCCTGATGCCGCGGGCCCTTTCGGGCCCGCTCGGTGACCTCCCGCGGGCCGGGTGCCCGGTGGGAGGGACATCCGCTTCTCAGACCGTCCGGCCCACCGGGCCGGACGGACGTCTGCTCCACGACAAGGAGTTTCCCTTGACTCGACCCAGCTCGGCAGTGCGTCCGAGAACTTCGACGGGTGCCCGGTCGGTGGTCTTCGCCTGTCTGGCGATCACTCTCATCGACGGGTTGGACAGCGGCATGTACGGCGCCGTGCTGCCGACCCTGCTGCAGTCCGAACAGTGGGGGATCACCCTTGCGTCGGCCGGTGTCATCGGCAGTCTTTCCCTGATCGGAATGATGCTGGGGGCGCTGCTGTCCGGTTACGTCGCCGACATCATCGGCCGGCGGCCGACGGTGCTCGCCTGCGTCGCGAGTTTCAGCGTGTTCACCCTGCTGTGCTCGGTCGCCCCGAACCTGGAGGTCTTCGGCCTGCTCCGGCTGCTGGCGGGCTTCGGCTTCGGCGGAGCCCTCCCCACCGTCATCGCCCTGACCATGGAGTACGTGCCGCTGGACAAGCGGCAGTTCTACAACGGTGTCGTCCAGACGGGCTTCCCCATCGGCGGGTGCCTGGTCGCCTTCCTCGCGATCTTCCTTCTGCCGTCCTTCGGCTGGACCTCCCTGTTCGTCCTGGGCGGCGTCATCGGTCTGGTCCTGTTCGCGGGCGTCTACCGGCGGATCCCCGAGTCGCTCGCCTTCCTGACCAGCCGGGGTCGGCACGAGGAGGCGCGGCAGCTCGCCGAGCGCTACGGGGTCGAGGTGCCGGCCGAGCCCGCGGCGGGGCCCGCGGCGGTGAAGCCGAGCTGGACCGCGTCCCTGAAGCTGCTGTTCGCGCCGGGGTTCCGGGTCGCGACGCTGCTCTTCCCGGTCATCAGCTTCTGCGGGCTCCTTCTGGGGTATGGCATGAACACCTGGATCCCGCAGCTTCTGCGGGCCTCCGGTTACGACCTCGGGTCCGCTCTGACGTTCCTGGTCGCCTTCTACCTGGGCAGCACGATCGGCATGCTGATCCTGGCCGGTCTCGCCGACCGCTGGGGTCCGCGTCCGGTGATCTCGGCCGGGTTCGTCTGCGCCGCCCTGGCCGTGGCCTTCCTGACCCTGCACCCGCCGCAGGCGGTCGTCTTCGCCATGGTGCTCGTGATCGGGTTCTGCTCGTCCGCGCAGACGGCCGTCTCCGGGTTCGTGGGGATCTACTATCCCGCGGCCGCTCGTGGCACGGCGCTCGGTGCGGCGGTGGGACTGGGGCGTCTGGGAGCCGTCTTCGGGCCGATCCTGGTGGGTCTGATCATGGGATCGTCGCTCGGCACCTCGTGGGTGTTCTACTTCTTCGCCCTCGCGGCGGTGGCCGCGGCGCTACTCGTGCTGCTGGTGCCGCGGACCGGTCTGAACGACGGACCCGCGGCCGCCGAACGGCAGGAAGCCCCCTCCGCCGCGTGAGTCCCGCCTCGGGGCCCGGATGTGCGCGCCCCCGGCTGCCGGCATCTGCCAGGCAGCCGGGGCGTGCGGACGGGTGCCCTCCCCTGGGAGGACACCGTCACCGTTCCGCGCACACGGGCCCCGGCCGCCGTGGACACACAGGAGCCCGTACCGAGCCCGGTACGGAAGAACCCGGGGGCGGGCCCGCGCCCGTCCGCACCGCAGACCGAACGGGGTCGTCATGACACATCAGCCGCACACGTCCGCCGGCCCGGCGCAGCCGTCACCGCCCGGGCCGGCGGCCGGGCGCGCGCAGGAGCCGGACGCGCCGGACCGCCTCCACGGCACCTGGGCCCTGGTCGACTACACCCGCCGGGTCGACGCGGAGGTCATCGGCCGTCCCCTGGGGCCCGACCCCGTGGGGCAGCTCGTCTACCAGCGTGACGGACGGGTCTGCGCGCTCCTGATGAGGCGCGAACGCCCCTGGACGTCCGGCAGGTCGTTCACCGACGCCACCGACGAGGAGCGCGGGGCGGCCGCGTTGGGCTTCGTCGGCTACGCGGGCCGCTTCGTGCTGCGGGACGGCCTGGTGTTCCATCACGTGGAGATGTCGCTGTACGTCGAGCACGTGGGTGCCGTCCTGGTCCGCAGGGTGTCGTGGTCGGGGCCCCGTCTGGTACTGGAGACGCAGGATCTGCGGACCCGTTCCGGCCGTACGCTGACGGACCGTCTGGAGTGGGCCCGGTCCGCCCGTTGAGGTGTGCCGGGCCCCTCCGGTGCCCGCCGGGTTACAGCTGGAGGCTCTTGAGCTGCAGGAACTCCTCGACGCCGTAGACCCCGCCCTCACGGCCCAGTCCCGACTGCTTGTAACCGCCGAAGGGGACGGCCGGGTTGAAGCGGCCCCCGTTGACCTCGACCTGGGCCGCCGCCAGACGACGCGCTGTCGCCAGGGCCCGGTCGCGGTCCTCGGACCACACCGCGCCGGCGATGCCATAGACGGTGCCGTTGGCGAGGGCCACGGCCTCGTCCTGCGAGTCGTAGGGGATCATCGACAGGACCGGGCCGAAGATCTCCTCCTGCGCGATCGGCAGGCCGGGCGGTACGTCGCTGAAGACCGTCGGCTTCACGTAGTAGCCCCTGGGCAGGCCCGCGGGGGGCTGTGGGCCGCCGGTGACCAGCCGAGCGCCGCCCATGCCCTGCCGGATGTACTCCAGGACGTGTTCGCGCTGGACGTGGCTGACCAGCGGGCCGATCCTGGTGGACTCATCCAGCGGGTCTCCCGGCACGTAGGCGGCCACGGCCCGGGTGACGAGGGCCTCCGTTTCCCTCAGGAGGCCGCGCGGCACCAGCATGCGGGTCTGGGAGTTGCAGCTCTGCCCCGCGTTCAGGAAACAGCTGCGCACCGTGAACGCGGCGGCCCGCTCCAGGTCGGCGTCGTCGAGGACCACGCTGGCGCTCTTGCCGCCGAGTTCGAGGGCGACCTTCTTCACCGTGCCGGACGCCAGTGCGAGAACCCGGCGGCCCACCGCGTTGGAGCCGGTGAAGCTGACCATGTCGACGTCCGGGTGGGCTGCCAGGGCCTCGCCCACGCGTGTGCCGTAGCCGTTGACGAGGTTGAAGACGCCCGGCGGGAAGCCCACCTCGTGCACCGCGCGGGCGAGTGCCAGCGCGGTCAAAGGTGCCACTTCGCTGGGTTTGACCACCACGGTGCAGCCGGCGCACAGGGCGGCCCCGATCTTCGCGGTGATCTGGTGCAGCGGGTAGTTCCAGGGGGTGATGCAGCCGACCACTCCGGCCGGTTCCCGAAGGACCAGGGAGTTGCCGACCGGCTGCTCCCAGGTGATCTGCCGGGCTCCGTCGACGGCGCTGCGCAGATCCAGGATGCCGAAGCCGACCTGTGCCCAGCGGGCGACGCGGCGGGGCGTGCCGACCTCGGCGACCACGAGGTCGGTCAGTTCGTCCTGACTCCGTTCCAGTTCGTCCGCGAGACGGGTGACCAGCCGGGCGCGGTCCGCGGGATCGCGACGCGCCCAGTCGTCGAGGGCACGGTGGGCGGCGGCCACGGCCGCGTCGACGTCCTCGGCGGCGCCCGCCGGGACGCTGCCGACGCGTTCCTCGGTCGCGGGGTTGATCACGTCCACGCGGTCGCGGGTGTGCGAGGCCTTCCACGCGCCGTCCACGTAGGTGTCGTGTGTCATTGCCGGGCCACTCCTGTCGGTGATGTGGGTGGGGGAGGTCCTCGTGACACGAAGGGGCGGAGGTCGGCCGCCGGGGGCACCCGCGCGGGGGCCGGGGAGGCGGGCGCGGGGTGCCGCGGACGGCGCGCCGGTTCCCCGCGCCCGGTGGCGCATCCCCTCATCTCCCGCGGGGTCAGAGCGTGTCCGCGCTCCCGAGGACGACGGCGCTGACCAGGGGGGCGGAGGGGCCGCCGGTCAGCAGGGAGATCCTGGCGTCGGGGACCTGGTTGGGCGAGGTGCCGCGCAGTTGGCGGACGGCTTCGGCGGCCAGTCCGATTCCGTGGACGAAACCGCCGGCGAGATTGCCGCCCCCGGTGTTGACCGGCAGCCGGCCGCCCGGCGCGGTGAGGTTCTCGACCGTCAGGAACTCGCCGGCGTTCTCCCGGGTCACCAGCCCGAGGTCGATCATGGCGGCGACGGCGGGGCCGGTGAAGTTCTCATAGATCTGGGCGACGTCGACGTCGCCCGGCCCGATGCCCGCGTCGCTCCACAGCCGTGGGGCCAGTGGGGCGAAGCCCGCCGAGGTGTAGTCCCTATCGTTCTCGTGCAGTTCGCCCCAGTCCGCTCCGGCGCCCTGGGCGGCGGAGAGGATGTAGGCCGGTGGCCGGCGCAGGTCCCGGGCACGCTCGGCAGTGGTGAGCAGGACGGCTCCGGCTCCGTCGTTCTCCCGGGAGGAGTCGAACAGCCGCAGCGGTTCGGAGATCATGCGTGAGGCCAGGTAGGTCTCGTCGGTCAGGTCCACCTCGCGGCCCACGGCGAGCGGGTTGCGGCGGGCGTGGAGGTAGCAGGCCTGGGCGAACGCCTGGAGCGCGCCGGCCGGGATGCCGTCGTGCTCGATCATCCGCTGGGTGCGCAGGGCGCAGACCTGGGCGGGTGAGACCAGGCCGTGTGCGCGGTAGTGCTCGTCGAAGAAGTAGCTGGAGACCGCCGAGGACAGCCGGCCGCTCTGGCGCTGGGCCAGTGCGCGGTAGACGATCACGTACCGGGCCTGGCCCAGGGCGAGGGCGGCGGCTCCCTGTGCGAGGGCCGCGCCCAGGCCGCCGCCTCCGCCGCCGGACACCTGCGAGGCCCAGCGCAGTTCGCGGGTGCCGAGAGCGGGGACGAGGCTGGTCGCCTCGGCGTCGTGGCCGTAGGAGGAGAAGCCGTCGATGTCGGCGGGGGCGACGCCGGCGTCGTGGCAGGCCGCGACGATGGCCTCCAGCCGCAGGCCGTCCTCGTCGAGGGGTGCTGTGCCGCGTTTGTGGCAGGGCGTCTCCCCGATGCCGACGACGGCTGTCGCGCCGCGCAGTTCGACCGTCATGCCGTGAGCCTCCAGCGCAGTACCGGGGTGTCGTGGGTGAGCGGGCCGGGGGGCTGGATCACACCGTGGACGGGGGCTCCGATCCGCAGGGCGCTCTCATCGTCGACGAGCATGCCCAGCAGGCGGACCGAGGGGACCTCGTCGAGTTGGACGAGGACCACCGTGTAGGGCACGTGGTCGGCGAGTTCGGGCAGGAACGGGTGCCAGGTGCGGGTCCAGGAGTACACGGTGGCGGTCGCGGCGACGGCCGGCCAGGCGAACGCGGTGCTCTGGCACTGGGGGCACATCCGCTGCGGGGTCCAGACGTGGCGGCCGCAGTTCTCGCAGCACGGAATGCGCAGCTCGCCCCGGCGCAGGCCGTCCCAGTAGGGGCGGTCCGCGCCGTCGGGGTCCGGTGCGATCGGCCCCGCGGTGGGTGCCTCGGAGAGTCTCATGGGTGTCGGCCTTCCTCCGTCGCGCGGTGGGAGCGGGTCCTGGAGTGCTTCGGGTGTCGTGGGGTGCCACACGGGCCGGGCTTCGTGGTCGTGCCGCTCATCCGCGGAGAGCCGGGCCCTGTCGCGTGCCTCGTGTGGTTCTCCCCCACAGAATCAAAACTAAAGCCTTCTGGTTATCGACGGCAAGGTGTCGCGCCGCACCCTCTCCCCCGGCCCACTGCCGTCCGCCGGCCCGCCGCCCCGCACCGGGAGGTCCGCAGGCCGAGCCCACAGTGAAACTCACCGACCCGAGGGCTGTTCGGCGCGCGGCGCCCGAGTCGGGCGGACGGCACCCAGCGCTTTGAGTCACGCACGGGCGGCTCCTCTCCAGCGCGACTCTTGCCTCACCAACCTTATGCTATTAGGTTAATTCGGTGCGGCTACGGTGCCGTCACGCGGTGGCCGCGGAAGGCCGCGGCCCACCTGGCCGACCGCATGGGTGACGAAACAAGGAGCACTGATGACCAGCACAGTGATCGAGACGGAGGAGCCGCGTCCGGGCATCCTGCTCGTGCGGCTGAACCGGCCGGACAAACTGAACGCGATGACCTCCGACCTGATCCAGGGTCTCCACGACGTGCTCGACGGTGTCCGGGACGACCCGCGGGTGCGGGCCGTGGTGCTCACCGGGGCGGGCCGGGCCTTCTGCGCGGGTTTCGACTTCCGCGGCTATGGAGCCGCTCCGGGGGCGGTCGAGGGTGAGGGGCGCCCCCAGGCCGGGCTGCGGGTGCAGGAACACATCGTCAGTCTGGGCGAGGCCTTCCGGCGGGTGCGTGCGCCCATCGTCGGGGCCGTCAACGGAGCCGCCGCCGGCGGTGGCATGGCGCTGTCGCTGTTCTGCGACATCCGGGTGATGGCGTCGTCGGCCGCCTTCCACGCCTCGTTCATCAAGCGCGGTCTGGGCGGGGGTGACATCGGGGTCAGCTGGTTGCTGCCGCGTCTGATCGGTTTCTCCCGGGCCGCCGAGCTGCTGCTCACCGGAGGGTCCCTCGATGCCCGGGAGGCCGAGCGGATCGGTCTGGTGTCGGCCGTGGTGCCCGACGACGAGCTGCTGGAGGCGGCGCTCGACCGGGCGTCGGCGATCGCGGAGAACAGTCCGTTCGGTGTGTGGATGACCAAGAGCGTGCTGTGGGCCAACCTCGAGGCGCCGAGTTTCCGGTCGGCGGTCGAGCTGGAGAATCGCACGCAGATCCTCAGCACCATGACGAAGGACCATCAGGAGGCGGTCGCCGCGTTCCTGGAGAAGCGTCCGCCCGTCTACCGCAACCGCTGAGGCTCGCGTGGAGGAACCCAACATGGAGCGCTCCGGCGGGTCCGGGGCGCTCTCGCACACGGCGGAGGGACGGTTGTGAAGGTCGGATTCCAGGCAGGTTATTGGGGCTCCGGCCCACCGGCGAAGGTCGAGCAGCGGCTGACCGAGGCCGAGGCGCTGGGGGTGGACAGTTTCTGGACCGCGGAGGCCTACGGCTCCGACGCGCTGACTCCCCTGGCGTGGTGGGGGGCGCGTACGTCGCGCATCGGCCTGGGCACGTCGGTCGCCCAGCTCTCGGCGCGTACACCGACCGCGACGGCCATGGCCGCACTCACCCTGGACCACCTCAGCGGTGGGCGGGTGATGCTCGGACTGGGGGCCTCGGGGCCGCAGGTCGTCGAGGGCTGGTACGGGCAGCCCTACCCCCGGCCGCTGGAGCGGACCCGGGAATACGTGGACATCATGCGCCGGGTCTGGGAGCGCCGGGAGCCCGTGACGTACGCGGGCCGGCACTACCAGCTGCCGCATCCGGGCGGCGCGGGGCTGGGCAAGCCGCTGCGGTCGACGGTCCACCCGCTGCGGGCGGACATCCCCGTTCTGCTCGGCGCCGAGGGGCCCAAGAACGTGGCGCTGGCCGCCGAGATCGCCGACGGCTGGATCCCGCTGTGGTTCTCCCCCAAGAGCGACGGCTTCTACCGGGCGGCTCTGGAGGAGGGTTTCGCCCGGCCGGGGGCTCGGCGCGGCCCCGGCAATTTCGAGGTCGCCGCCGTCTGCCCGATCGCCGAACACGACGACGTC
This sequence comes from Streptomyces sp. GD-15H, assembly GCF_045291515.1. Lineage (NCBI taxonomy): Bacteria > Bacillati > Actinomycetota > Actinomycetes > Kitasatosporales > Streptomycetaceae > Streptomyces > Streptomyces sp. GD-15H. Next base: position 7,915,532 of record NZ_CP149447.1, on the reverse strand, counting down.
GAGGTGGCCGCCCGGAAGATCAAGCCGATGATCGCGCTGTACGCGGGCGGCATGGGCGCGAAGGGCGCCAACTTCCACACCGAGGTCTTTGCCCGGATGGGCTGGGGCGAGGTGTGCGCGGAGGTGCAGGACCTGTACCTGGCGGGCCGCAAGGAGGCCGCGAGGGAGGCGATCCCGACGGCGATGGTGGAGGACGTCGCGCTGGTGGGGCCGGCCGACAAGATCTGCGAGGAGATCGAGCGCCGGTGGCGCCCGACGTGTGTCACCACGATAATCCTCTCCGGCTGGCCCCGGCCCGAGGTCCGCGGCCGGATCCTGGAAGCGGTGCGCGGATGAGCCTCGATCCCCGTACCCCGGTCTTGGTCGGCGTCGGGCAGGTCGACCAGCGCGACGGCGCGCTCGAGCCGGTCGACCTGCTCGCGGCGGCGGCCCGTGAGGCCGAACGGGACTCCGGCGGCTCGGGGCTGCTGAAGTCGCTGGACTCGGTCCAGGTCGTGCGCATGCTCTCCTGGCGCTACCGCGATCCCGGCGCGCTGGTCGCCGAACGGGTCGGCGCGTCCCCCCGGCACACCGGGTACACCGCCGACGGCGGCAACAATCCGCAGGCCCTGCTCAACCGGGCCGCGCTGGACATCGCCGCCGGCCGGGCGGACGTCGTCCTGATCGGCGGCGCGGAGGCGTGGCGGACCCGGATGCGGCTGCGGGCGAACGGCGAGCGGCCCGCGTGGACAGTCCAGGAGGAGACGGTCCCCGCGGCCTCGCCCCTCGGCTCCCAGGGCCCGCTCCTGGGGCAGGGCGAGAAGCGCATCGGGCTCGAGCCGCCTTCCTGGGTGTATCCGCTGTTCGAGCAGGCCCACCGCATCGCCGCGGGCCGCAGCGTCGCGGAGCAGATGCGGCGCAGCGCGGAGCTGTGGGCCGGTTTCAGCCGGGTCGCCGCCGGCCACCCGCACGCCTGGATCCGGCGTGAGCACACGGCGGAGGAGATCCTGACCCCGTCCGACTCCAACCGCTGGATCGCGTGGCCGTACACGAAGCTGATGAACTCCAACAACATGGTGGAGCAGGGGGCGGCGCTGCTGCTGTGCTCGGTGCGGGCCGCCCGACTGTACGGGGTGCCGTCCGAGCGGTGGGTGTTCCCGCTGGCGGGTGCGGAGGCGCACGACACCCATGAGCTGGGCGAGCGCGGCGCGCTGCACCGGTCGCCGGCGATCCGCATCGCCGGTCGGCGGGCGCTGGAGCTCGCGGGCACCGATGTCGGCGCCCTCGATCTCGTCGACGTCTACTCGTGTTTCCCTTCCGCGGTGCAGGTGGCGGCCAAGGAGCTGGGGCTGGCGATCGACGATCCGGCGCGTCCGCTGACGGTGACCGGTGGTCTGACGTTCGCGGGCGGTCCCTGGAACAACTACGTCAGCCACTCCATCGCCACGATGGCGGCCCGGCTGCGTTCCGCCCCGGGGTCGGTGGGGCTGGTCACCGCGAACGGGGGCTATCTCACCAAACACGCGATGGGCGTGTACGGGACGGAGCCGCCGGCCGCCGGTTTCCGGGCGCCGGACGTCCAGGCGGAGGTGGACCGCGAGCCCAGGGTCCGGGCGCTGACGCAGTGGGAGGGGACCGGGTCACTGGAGGCGTGGACGGTGGTCCATGACCGGGAGGGCCTGCCGGAGCGGGCTTTCCTCAGTGTCCGGGCCCCGGACGGCGGGCGGACCCTGGCGATCTGCCGTCAGGCCGATGAGCTGGCCGAGATGGCACGGAGCGAGCTCGCCGGCGTAAAGGTGCGGGTCGCCCTGGACGGCACCGCCCGGCTCGAGGACGGTGCGGACCCCGGCGGGGCCTGAGCCCTCCGGCCGGGGAGTGTCCTTCACCCCCCGGCCGGACGCGGGAAGGGCACCAGGCCGCATCCCCGTGTCCGGCCGGGGTTTTCGGGATGTCCGGCCGGGGCGTCGTGCGTCCCCAGGGGTGCCGGACGCCGCAGGCCCGTGCCGCCGTTGCTCCGCTTCGCCGCAGACGCGCGGCGCCCGCGCCGCCGCCGGGTGGGGCGGTGACGCGGGCGCGGGCCGGGGTGCGGGCGGATCACTTCCGGCCGATGATGTCCCGTCCGATGATCTGCTTCATGATCTCGTTGGTGCCCCCGAAGATCTTCTGGATTCTGGAGTCCTGGAAGGCGCGGGCCACGGGGTATTCCAGCATGTAGCCGTATCCGCCGTGCAGCTGCAGGCATCGGTCGACGACCCGGTTCTGGACCTCGGTGGCCCACCACTTGGCCTTGGCGGCGTCGACCACGGTGAGGTCGTTCTCGCCGTGGGCCAGGACCGCCCTGTCGACGAAGGCGCGCGTGACGTCGAGTTCGGTGCTCAGTTCGGCCAGCTCGAACCGGGTGTTCTGGAAGTCGGCGATGGGCTGACCGAAGGCGACGCGCTGCTGGGTGTAGGTGATGGTGTCGGCCAGCACCGCGTCGGCGAGCGCGATGGCGTGCGCGGCGATAGACAGGCGCTCCAGCGGCAGGTGGGAGACCAGTTGCCCGAACCCGCCCCCGACGGTGCCCAGGACGTGGGTGTCCGGAACGAACACGTCGTCGAAGAACAGTTCCGCGGTGTCCTGGGCGTGCAGGCCGACCTTGGCCAGCTTGCGGCCGCGGGTGAATCCCGTCATCCCCCGCTCGACCACCAGCAGGCTGAACCCCTGCGAGCCGCCGTCGGGGTCGGTGCGCACCACGACGATCACCAGGTCCGACTGGATGCCGTTGGTGATGAAGGTCTTGCTGCCGTTGATCCGCCAGCCGCCGTCGACCCTGGTGCCGGAGGTCTTGATGCCCCGCAGGTCGCTGCCGGTTCCCGGCTCGGTCATCGCGATGGCCCCGATCAGCTCGCCGGCCGCCATTCCCGGGAGCCAGCGCTGCTTCTGCTCCTCGGTGCCGAGGGAGGTGATGTAGGGGATGGCGATGTCGTCCTGCAGGGAGAAGCCGGACGCCAGGGAGGAGGCGAAGACCTTGGCCAGTTCCTCCTGCACGATGTTGCGGTAGCGGTAGTCGCTCAGTGCGGCTCCGCCGTGTTCCGTGGGTGCGGCCAGGCCGAGGATGCCCTGCTTGCCCGCGGCGAGCCAGACGTCCCGGTCGATGAGCCGTTGCTCCTCCCACCGGTCGAGGTGGGGGGTGACCTCCCGTCTGACGAATTCCGCGACGACCTCGCGGAACTCCTCGTGGTCGGCGGTGTACAGGCCTCGTTTCATCGTGGCTCCTTGGGGCGTGGCGCTCCCGCGTCCGGCGTCATGCGGTGATGCCCCAGTCGTGCAGCACGGCGTCGGTGTCGGTGCCGGGGGCGGGCGGGGCGGTGGGTGTGTCGGGGGTGGTGCGGGAGAAGCGGGGCGCGGGGGCGGCCTGGGGGGCGCCGTCGAGAGTGGTGAGGGTGTTACGGGCGGCCAGGTGGGGGTGTTCGGTGGCTTCGGCGAAGGTGAGGACGGGGGTGACGCAGGCGTCGGTGTGGGTGAACACCTCGATCCACTCGTCGCGGGTGCGGGTGGCGAAGGCCCGGGTGAACGCGGCACGCAGGGCGGGCCAGCCGGCCGGGTCGTTCTGGGGCGGCAGGTGGTCGGGGTCCAGGCCGAGGCCGTCCAGGAGCTGGGCGTAGAACTGCGGTTCCAGGGCGCCGATGGCGACGTACGCGCCGTCGGCGCAGGCGTAGGTGTCGTAGAACGGGGCGCCGGTGTCCAGCAGGTTGGTGGCGGGCCGGTCGTTCCAGACTCCGGCGGCCCGGAAGGCCCAGATCATCTGTGCGAGCGAGGCGGTGCCGTCGACGATGGCGGCGTCGACGACCTGGCCGGCTCCGGAGCGTTCCCGTTCGAAGAGGGCGGCGAGGATGCCCATGACCAGGTAGAGGGAGCCGCCGCCGAAGTCGCCGACGAGGTTGAGGGGGGCGGTGGGGCGGGCGCCGGTGGTGCCGATGGCGTGCAGGACGCCGGTGAGGGAGAGGTAGTTGATGTCGTGTCCGGCGCGGTCGGCCAGGGGGCCGTCCTGGCCCCAGCCGGTCATCCGGGCGTAGACCAGGCGGGGGTTGCGGGCGAGGCAGGTGTCCGGGCCGATACCGAGGCGTTCGGTCACGCCGGGTCGGAAGCCCTCGATCAGCACATCGGCCCGCTCGACCAGCCGCAGCGCGGTGTCCCGTCCGGCCGGGTCCTTGAGGTCGGCCGCCACCGAGCGACGGCCGCGCAGCAGCCAGTCCGGTCGGCCCTCGGGCACGGTCCGGATGCCGCCGGAGGGCCGTTCGATGCGTACGACGTCGGCGCCGAGGTCGGCCAGCAGCATGGCCGCGTGCGGTCCGGGGCCGATACCGGCCAGTTCCACCACCCGCAGGCCTGCCAGCGGTCCGGGCATCGTGTCCTCCTTGTGCTCCGCGCGGTGTGCGGGTCGGGCGTCTGGGCTGCGGGGGTCAGAGGGTCGGGTAGTCAGCCGGCGGCGAGTGCGGCGACCTGTTCGACGAGCCGGACGCGTCCGGGGCGGTCGGCGGCGTTTGGGCCCACCGGCTGCAGGGACAGGGTGGTGACGCCGGCCTCGGCGTAGGCGGTGAGGCGCTCGCCGATCTCGTCGGCGGTACCCACCAGACACAGGGCGCGTACCAGTTCCTCGGGGAGGGCGGCGGCGGCTTCGTCCTTGCGTCCGGCCAGATAGAGGTCCTGGGTGCGTTCGGCTTCCTCCGGGTAGCCGTAGCGGTGGGCGAGGTCGTTGTAGAAGTTCTTGCCGCGGGCCCCCATGCCGCCGATGTAGAGGGCGAGTTGGGCGCGGACGGCGCGCAGCGCCTCCTCGGTGTCGTCGCCGATCGCGGTGGGGACTCCGATGCTGATCTCCAGTTCGCCCAGTTCCGGTGCTCGTTTGGCACGGCCCTCCGCGAGGGCGGGGCCGAAGACCTCGGCCGCCTTGCCGGGGTGGAAGAAGATCGGCTCCCACGCCTCGGCGATCTCCGCGGCCAGTGCCACGTTCTTGGGGCCGATGGCCGCGAGCATCACCGGAATCCGGTCGCGGACGGGGTGGTTGATGAGCTTGAGGGATTTGCCGAGTCCGGTGCCCTGCTCGGCCGGCAGGGGGATGCGGTAGTGCCAGGCCCTCGTGGGTGACGGCCTCGCGTCTCCAGACCTTGCGGCAGATCTCGACGAGTTCCCGGGTCCGGCCCAGCGGCGCGTGGTACGGCAGGCCGTGGAAGCCCTCGATGACCTGGGGGCCGGAGGCGCCCAGCCCGAGGGTGAAGCGGCCGCCGGAGACGTAGTCGAGTCCCGCGGCGGTCATGGCCATCAGGGTGGGGGTGCGGGAGTAGATCGGCAGGATGCCGGAGGCGATCTGGAGCCGGTCGGTCTTGGCGGCGATGTAGCCGAGCTGGCTGACCGCGTCGAAACTGTAGGCCTCCGCGACGAAGACGATGTCGAGTCCCGCGCGTTCCAGGTCGCGCAACTCCTCGACGGCTTCGACGAAACCGCCGCTGTAGTCCAGTTGTATCCCGATACGCATGGCAGTAGTCCCTTCCGTGGGGAGCCGGGTGGGTGCACCCGGCGGTGCCGGGCGGGGGGACGAGGTCCACGTGTCCGCGCCTCGCGGGGCGCGGACACGTGGACCAGGGGTGGGGGCGTGTCAGCGCGGGCCCATCCGGATCGCGCCGTCCAGGCGGATGGTCTCCCCATTGAGCATCGGGTTCTCCACGATGTGCGCGGTGAGCGCCGCGTACTCGGCGGGGTCACCCAGCCGGGAGGGGTGCGGGATCTGCGCGCCGAGGGAGGCCTTCGCCTCGTCGGTGAGCCCGGACAGGATGGGCGTCTCGAACAGACCGGGGGCGATGGTGACCACGCGGATTTTCAGGGAGGCGAGGTCACGGGCGACGGGCAGGGTCAGTCCGACCACGCCGCCCTTGGAGGCGGAGTAGGCGGCCTGGCCGATCTGGCCGTCGAAGGCGGCCACGGAAGCGGTGTTGACGATGACTCCGCGTTCCCCGTCGATCTCCTCCGCCCGGCTGATGCGTTCCGCGGCCAGCCGGATGACGTTGAAGGTGCCGACGAGGTTGACCTGGAGGACCTTGGTGAAGTCTGCCAGGGGGAAGGGGCCCTGCTTGCCGACGGTCCTGATGGCGTTGCCGATGCCCGCGCAGTTCACCGCCACCCGCAGGGTGCCCAGTTCCCGGGCGGCGTCCAGGGCGGCGGTGATGTCCTGCTCGCTGGTGACGTCGGCGGGTGCGAAGACGACTCCGTCACCGAGTTCCTCGGTGACGGCCTTGCCGGGCGAGGAGGGCAGGTCGGCGATGACGACCCGTGCTCCGGAGGCGGCCAGCTTCCTGACGGTGGCCAGGCCCAGGCCCGAGGCGCCGCCGGTGACCAGGGCGACGCTGCCGGTGATATCCACGGCATTTCCCTTCTTCGAACGAGGTGTGGTGGGGGTGGGGTGGAGTCAGAGGCGTTCGATGACGGTGGCGTTGGCCATGCCGCCGCCCTCGCACATGGTCTGCAGGCCGTAACGGCCGCCGGTGGCCTCGAGGTGGTTGAGCAGGGTGGCCAGCAGACGAGTGCCGGACCCACCGAGCGGATGGCCCAGGGCGATGGCACCGCCGCGCGGGTTGAGCCGCTCGGGGTCGGCGCCCAGTTCCCGCTGCCAGACCAGGGGGACGGGCGCGAACGCCTCGTTGACCTCGTAGGCGTCGATGTCGCCGATCGCCAGGCCGGCGCGGGCGAGGACCTTCTCGGTGGCGGGGATGACTCCGGTCAGCATGAGCAGCGGGTCCGAGCCGGTCACCGCGAACGAGTGGAAGCGGGCCCGGGGACGCAGGCCCAGGGCGGCGGCCTTCTCCGCGCTCATGATCAGAGCGGCGGAGGCGCCGTCGGTCAGGGGTGAGGAGTTGCCCGGGGTGATGGACCAGTCGATCTCCGGGAACCGTTCGCCCATGGCCTCGTTGCGGAACGACGGCTTGAGCGCGCTCAGGCCGTCGGCGGTGGTCGCGGCCCGGACGGTCTCGTCGGTGGTGAGCGTGCGCTCGGTGCCGTCGGGGCCGGGGACGGTGATCGGCAGGATCTCGTTGTCGAAGGCGCCGGAGGCCGCCGCGGCGGCCGCGCGGGCGTGCGAGCGGGCGGAGAACTCGTCGAGGGTGTTCCGGTCCAGCTTCCAGCGGGCGGCGATGAGTTCGGCGGAGATGCCCTGGTTGACCAGGCCGTCGGGGTAGCGGGCGGCCACGGCGGGCCCGGCGGGGTCCTCGCCCTGCGAGCTGCTGAACATCGGTACCCGGCTCATCGACTCCACGCCGCAGGCGATCACGACGTCGTAGGCGCCGGCGATCACACCCTGGGCGGCGAAGTGCGCGGCCTGCTGGCTCGAACCGCACTGCCGGTCGATGGTGGTGCCGGGCACGGATTCGGGCAGGCCCGCGCCCAGCACCGCGTTGCGGGCGATGTTCATCGTCTGCTGGCCGGACTGGGAGACGCATCCGGCGATGACGTCGTCGATCAGGGCGGGGTCGAGGTCGTTGCGCTTCACCAGGGCGCGCAGTACCCGGGAGAGGAGGTCTGCCGGGTGCACCCCGGACAGCTGCCCGCCGGGCTTGCCCTTCCCCGAGGGGGTGCGGATCACATCCACGATTACCGCTTCGGTCATGGGTCTTCCTTTTCGTGAGGAACGTGCGGGCGGTGGTGGGGTCGGCGGGCGTCCGGGGTGTCGCTCCACGGGCGCCGCACCGGGGTCCGGCCGGGTGTCAGCGGCCGGTCCAGCGGGGGGTGCGCTTCTCGGCGAAGGCGCGCGGGCCTTCCTTGGCGTCCTCGCTGGCCATCAGGGCGGCCATTTCCTTGTGGTTGAGCGTCCACAGCTGCGGGTCCAGGTCCGAGCCGTAGGCGTAGCTGTCCCGCATCAGCCGCTTGCTGCTCTGGACGGACAGGGGCGCGTTGGCGGCGATGGACTCGGCCAGTTCCAGCGCGCTCGCCAGGACCTGCTCGCCCGGTACGACCCGGTTCACCAGGCCCCAGCCGTGGGCGGTCTGCGCGCTCATCGGTTCGCCGGTGAAGAGGAGTTCGGCCGCGACCTTGGACGGGATCTGCCGGGGCATGCGGAACACTCCGCCCGCGGCCGCCATCAGGCCGCGCTTGACCTCGGGCAGGCCCAGTCGGGCTTCCTCGGCGGCGACCACCAGGTCGCAGGCGAGGACGATCTCGGTGCCGCCGCCCAGCGCAAACCCGTTGACCGCGGCGATCAGCGGCTTGTCGATCGGGTGCTGCACCAGACCGGCGAAGCCCCATTCCTCGTGCCCCTCGGCCGTCACCGGGCGTCCGGCGGCCAGTTCCTTCAGGTCGGCGCCCGCACAGAACGCCCGACCCGCGCCGGTGATCACACCGACCCGCAGATCGGGGTCGGCGGCGATCTCCTCCAGTGCCGCGCCGACGGCGGCCGAGAGGGCGGAGTTCACCGCGTTCATGGCCTGCGGACGGTTCAGGGTGATGACTCCCACGTGTCCGCGCCGTTCCAGCGTCGCGGCCTCGCCGGCCGTCTCCTTCGAGGTGGTCATTGCTGTCCTGTCTCCTGTGGTGTACCGGTTGGGGCCGGTGCGGCGGCTGCCGGTCCGGCCCACTCGCTCGTGTCAGCTCGCCGCTTCCTGCGCCGGCCGGTAGACCGACTTCAGGCAGTGGTAGGGGTCGAGGCCCTCCGGCCCCATCTCACGGCCCAACCCGCTGGCCTTCACTCCGCCGAAGGGTGCCTGGAGGTCGACGCCGTACTGGTTGATGCCGACCGTGCCGGACCGGATCCGGGCGGCGAGGTCCATGCCCCTTGCCATGTCGGCGGTCCAGACCGTGCCGGCGAGGCCGTACTCGGAGTCGTTGGCGAGGGCGACCGCCTCGTCCTCGTCCTCGTAGGGGATCACGCACAGCACCGGGCCGAAGATCTCCTCGCGGGCGATCCGCCAGTTGTTGCTCACGTCGGCGAAGACGGTCGGCCGCACGAACCAGCCGTCCGTCAGGCCGTCGACCGGCGCGGTGCCGCCGGTGGTCAGGCGGGCTCCTTCCCGCACGCCGAGGTCGATGTAGGCGTGGACGCGTTCGCGCTGGGCGGCGCTGACGAGCGGGCCGATCTGCGTCGCCCTGTCCAGCGGGTCACCGATGCGCAGGCCGCGGACGGTGTCGGTGACCGCGTCGACCACCTCGTCGTAGCGAGAGGCTGGGGCCAGGATCCGGGTGCTGGCGTGGCAGGTCTGGCCGTTGTTGGTCAGGCTCACGTCCAGGAGCGCCCCGGTGAACTCGGCGAGGTCGGCGTCCTCGGCGATGATCGCGGCGGATTTCCCGCCCAGTTCCAGGGTGACCGGCCGCAGCAGGCGTCCGCACTGCTCCCCGATGGCGCGGCCCGCTGCCGTGGAGCCGGTGAAGGCGATCTTGGCGACTCCCGGGTGGGAGACCAGGTGCTCCCCCGCCTCGCGGCCGCCCGGCAGGACGCTGAGCACGCCCCGGGGCAGTCCAGCCTCCTGCGCGGCGTCGGCGAAGAAGAAGGCGTCCAGGGCGGTCTCCGGCGCCGGTTTGAGGACGACCGTGCAGCCTGCGGCCAGGGCCGGCCCGATCTTCATCGCGGCCAGGGACTGCGGGTAGTTCCACGGGGTGATCGCGCCGACGACGCCCACCGGTTCGCGGCGTACGACGGTCTCGCCGATCAGGCTCGGCCGTACGTCCGTCGCGGGCAGTTCCCGCAGCAGCCGGGCGTAGTAGGAGACGATCATCGAGGCGCTGAACCCGTTGACGGGGATGGAGAGCGAGAGGGGCATCCCGTTCTCCCGGCTGACCAGGGGGGCGATGTCGCGTCCGCGGGCCTTCAGCGCCGCCGCGAACCGGTCCAGTAGGTCTGCCCGTTCGCCGGCCTGCATGGTCCCCCATGGCCCGGTGAGCGCGTATTCGGCTGCGGTCACCGCCGCGTCGACGTCCGCGGCCGACGCCATCGCGGTCCGGCCCAGGACCTTTCCGGTGGCGGCCTCGACGACCTCGGCCCGGCCGCCGTCGGCCGGCGCGGACCACTTCCCGCCGATGAACAGTTCCCATCGGTCCAGTTCCATGGAGCTCCCTCGTTTCTTCCGCCTCGTTCGATCGACCGTTTCGCCGGGACGTACCGGGCTCCCTGCCGGACAGGGATGACGGGTTCCAAAAGCGCGTGGCGGCGCAGGTGATGGCAGGCTCACGAGGACGGCGGCGGTGCGCGGCGGCGTGAGGGGAACCTGCCACCAATAAACTAATGGCTATAGATAAGCATATGGGTGTTCGGGACCGGTGAGCCAGCCCCCGGGGAGGTTTCTCTCCCCGTGCGCCGGCCCGGCCGTCTCACCCCGTGGGGGCCAGCCCGCGCACCAGCGGTACCGGATCGCCTTCGGCGCCCACCATGTGGATCACGGGGGTGGTGACCCCGTTGTCGACGTAGTGCTGGATTCGCTCACGGCAGTGCGCGGCCGGGCCGTGCAGCACCAGCTGGTCGACCACCGCGTCGGGGATGGCCCGGAGTGCCGCCGCGCGGTCGCCGTCGCTCCACGCCTTCCACATCGGCCCCAGGTCGTCCCCGCGGCCCAGCCACTCGTGGAAGGCCCGGTAGACGGGGACGTTGAGGTAGGCGGCGATCATCCGCCGGCCCAGGGCGCGGGCGGTATCGGGGTCCGCTCCGGGCATCACGAAGATCCGCGCGACGATCTCCTTGTCCGGGTCCCGTTCACGGACGTAGGGGGCCACGGTGCACACGTCCTGCGCCGACAGCCAGTTGACGACGGCGCCGTCCCCCTCCCGGCCGGCGAGTCGCAGCATGCCGGGGCGCAGGGCCGCGACCAGCACGGGGGGTGGCTCCTCAGGGACGAGCTGCGCGGTGAACCCGCGCACCGTGAAGGTGTCGTAGGTCTCCGTCACCTTCTCCCCGCGCAGCGCCGAGCGCAGGAACCGCACGGTGTCCCGCACCCGTTTGTACGGTTCCTCGAAGGGGATGTCGTTCCAGCGTTCGACGATGACGTCGGAGGAGGTGCCGATGCCCAGGGCGAACCGGCCCGGGGCCGCCGCGGCCAGGGTGGCGGCGCTCACGGCCAGGGTCGGCCGGCCCACGGGTGAACACCGGCACGATCGCGGTTCCCAGCCGCAGCGCGGGCGCCCACGCACTGGCCAGTGCCAGCGGGGTGAAGGCGTCGGTCTCGTTGGCCTCGGCCGACCAGACGTCCGTGTAGCCCATGTCCGGCAGGGAGGCGACCAGCTCCCGATGGTCGGGGAGCGACAGTCCCGCCACGGGGAGGGTGATGCCCCAACGCTTCGTCATATCAGCTCCATGATGTGTCGACCGCCCGTCCGACTGCTCGGCGTCGCCTCGTGTCCCGCGTGATCGGTGTGGTCCGTGATCCGCGTGTCCGGGGAGGGGTGTGGTCCGGGGCCGTCGTGCGGGCGGCGGCCGCAGGGGGGGCCGGGCCCGGCCCTCCTGCGGCCCCGTGGCCGTCAGGGGGTGCGTACCAGGTCGCGGCTGATGATTTCCTTCATGATCTCGTTCGTGCCGCCGTAGATGCGCTGGATGCGCGCGTCCATGAACGCCTGGGCGATCGGGTACTCCTTCATGTAGCCGTATCCGCCGTGCAGTTGGACTCCGGCGTCGATGATCTTCCACTGCATGTCGGTGGCCCACCACTTGGCTTTCGCCGCGTCCACCGCGGTCAGCGTTCCGGCGTTGATGGCCCTGACGCAGCGGTCGATGTAGGCGCGGGTCACCTCGATGCGGGTACGCAGTTCCGCCAGGGTGAACCCGACGCTCTGGAACTCCGCGACCGACTTGCCGAAGGCCTGCCGCTCGCGGACGTAGTCGAGCGTCCAGCGGAACGCCGCCTCCGCCGAGCTCTGTGCCGCCACCGCGATCGCCAGCCGCTCCCGCGGCAGGTTCTGCATGAGCGAGGGCAGGCCGCTGCCCAGGGGGCCGAGGAGGTTGCCGGCGGGGACGCGGGCGTCCTCGAAGAACAGCTCCGCGGTGTCCTGCGCCTGCAGGCCGACCTTGTCCAGCTTGCGTCCGCGGGTGAAGCCGGGGGTGTCGCGTTCCACCACGAAGAGGCTGTACCCCTTGCTGCCGGCGTCCGGGTCGGTCCGCGCGACCAGCACGACGAGGTCCGCCAGGATGCCGTTGGTGATGAAGGTCTTCGAGCCGTTCAGCACCCAGTGGTCGCCGTCCCGGACGGCGGTGGTGGTGATCCCCCGCAGGTCGCTCCCGGCGGCGGGCTCGCTCATCGCGATCGCACCGACGGTCTCGCCGGTGGCGAAGCCGGGCAGCCACCGCTCCTGCTGCTCCTCGGTCGCCAGGTTCAGCAGGTAGCCGAGCACGATGTCGTCGTTCGTGCTGAACGAGGACTGCAGCGAGGAGGCGCCGACGCGGGCGATCTCCTCGCACAGGACGACGCGGTAGCGGAAGTCCGGCTCGCCCACGCCCCCGAAGCGCTCCGGCACGGGGAGCCCCACCAGGCCGGCGCGGCCGGCCTTCTTCCACGTCTCCCTGTCGACGCAGCGCTCCTCGTCCCAGCGCGCCATGTTCGGCACGACCTCCCGCTGGACGAAGGAACGCGCGGTCTCGCGGTAGGCCTCGTGGTCGGGCTCGAAAAGGTCACTGTCCATCAGGTCTCCTTTTTCAGGGCGGAATTGACGCGCCCATGGGTCAGCCGGACGGCCGGGCGCCGCCGGGGCGCGAAAGGGGCGGGCCCCGGGGCACGCCGCCGGGCCGCCCTCGCGGCCGGGCGGCGCGCCCCAGCGCACACGGCCCGCCCCGTCCGGTCCTTGCGCAGGTGTGTGCCGGTGGCCCGGTTCGTCACAGATCCAGAACCAGGGTCGGTGACAGGCACCGGGACACGCAGGGCATCATCGTCTTGCCCTGCCGGCGCTCCTCCTCGGAGAGCAGGGAGTCCCGGTGATCGGGCCTGCCCTCGAGCACGGCCGTCTCACAGGTGCCGCATGTGCCCTCGAGGCACGAGGTCGGCAGGTCGACGCCGGCCTCGCCGAGCACGTCGACGATGGAGCGGTCTGCGGGCACGGTGGCCTCGGTGCCCGTGCGGGCGAGTTTCACGACGAACGCTCCGGGCTCGGGGACGTCGTGGAGTGTCTTGGGGGAGAACCGCTCGAGGTGCAGGCTCCCCTGCGGCCAGGGCGCGGTGAGTTTCTCCACCGCTTCCAGCAGTGGTTCCGGCCCGCAGCAGTACACGGCGACTCCGTCCCGGGGTTCACCCAGGACCGACTCCAGGTCCAGCAGCCCGAACTCGTCCTGGGGCTGGATGCGGACCCGGTCGGCGCGCTCACCGGCGAGTTCGTCGAGGAACGCCATGGAGGAGCGGGTCCGGCCTCCGTAGAGGAGTGTCCATTCCGCCCCCGCCGCCTCTGCCCGGCGGATCATAGGCATGAGCGGCGTGATACCGATACCGCCTGCGATGAACAGGTACTCAGGGCTGTCGACGAGAGCGAAGTTGTTGCGGGGGCCGCGGACCTGGATACGGTCCCCTTCCGCCAACCTGTCGTGGACGTGGACGGAGCCCCCGCGGCCGACCTGCTCGCGCAGCACCGCCACCTGCAATCCGGCACGGTCACCGACGTCACCGCACAGCGAGTACTGGCGTACCAGGCCGCCGCCGAGGACCAGGTCGATGTGCGCGCCCGGCTCCCAGAAGGGGACTTCGCCGCCATCGGGGCACGCCAGCGTCAGGCGCACCACGTCCTGGGCCAACTGATCACGCCGTCGGACGACCAGATCGTGAACACCCTCGTTCGCCGGCACCGCTCTCACCTCTCAAGCAATTGCGGATCGACCGCTCGCCGCAACCAGATAACCTTATGGCTGTAGATTAACTGCATCTACTGCGTGCCGCCACCCCCATCGGCGAAGAAGACGGCTTCCCCCTGTCCGGGCGTCCCCCGGGGCCGGGACGCACCGGTCCGGGACGGGGAGGCTCACGGAACCATCGCGAGGCGGCGGAGTGCGGGCGCCATCGGGGCAAGGTGAGGGGCGTGAAGGTGAGGTCAGGCAGGTAGGGCTGGACGTTGTTGCGGACCCACTGGGCGTACTGCTCGGTGTTCACCTCGTCGGGATCGATGCCGACCAGCTCGCACGTCTGTCCCGCACTCCGAAGATGATCAGGCCACCATGGGTGTCGGCCATCGCGGCGACGTCCCTGGCCAGCTCGTTCCACCGATCCTCGCAAGGAGGCTGGGAAACTGCTCCTCACCATCCAGATCATCAAACTCGGCCAGCCGGTCGGCGGCGGCCTTCTCGACCATGCCGAAGGTGACGGGGCCGGGCGGCACACCGAGGTGCTCATGCAGTCGCGTCCAGGAACGGGCCATGCCCGGCAGCCCACGAGCGCCCGCTGACAACGCCATAGGCCGGGCGTTGTCAGGTTGAGCGAGTGCTCGAGGGTGTGAGCCGGTTCGGCGTGTTTCGGCTTCGGTGGTGACAGCGGCTCAGGCTACGGCGGACAGGCCGGCGACGCCGGTGATCTGGCCCCGGATCGCGAAGCGGATGGTCATCTCGGCTCGGTAGCGGGCGGCGGTCATCGGGGGGCGGCGGGGCCGGAAGTGGGGTGAGATGCCGCGGAACGCGGCCAGGAACCACTGGGCTGCGCCAATGCTGCGGAATCCTTTCTTGGCGCGTTCGCGCTGCCGGGTGGGCTGATGACTGTTTTCTGCCAGGTTGTTGAGGCCCTGGTGCGAGCGGTGTTCCACGGAGGGCATGACCTCGCGGTGGGCCGCCCGGTAGGAGCGGAGCCTGTCGGTGACGATCACCCGGGGCACCGCCCGGGTCTTCCGCCTCAGGCGGCGGAAGACGCGTCATGCCGCGGCCTTGTCCCGGCGGCTCTGCAGGAGGATGTCCAGCACGGTGCCGTCGGCGTCCGGGGCCCGCCACAGGTACGTCTGTTCTTCGTTGAGCGTGAGGAAGACCTCGTCGAGGTGCCACCTGTCGCCGGGGCGGGGACGTCGGCGGCGCAGCGCGTTGGCGTAGGACCGCCCGAACTTCGGGCACCACCGGCGGACCGTCTCGTGGCAGACGACCACGCCGCGCCCGGGCATCGGCTCCCCGGCCTCGCGGAAGCCGAACGGGAACCGGAAGTACCGCCACACACAGGGGGAGATGATCTCCACCGGGTACCCGGTGCCCTTTGTACGGCAGCGGCACGGACAGCACCGGCAACCCCCGACACGGCACGGTCAACCCGAAGACCGTCCCACACCGTCAGCCAACGTGACAGTGCCCGGCTGACCCATCAAACGTGCTGGGCCGGGTGGTGCCGGCAGCATGGCCCGCCACCGGCATCACCCGGCCCTGTGCGCTTTGAGGGTTAGGGCAGTTGCACGAACGGCGACAGGAAGGCGCGCGCTCCTGGAGTGTCCAGCCGGTAGGTGACATTGGTGGCGTAGCACGGGCTGTCGCCGGTGATGGTTGTCGCTGCGAGGATGCGCTTACCGCCGATGACGGCGAAGTTGGGTCCGCCCGAATCGCCGTAGCAGGTACCGCCGTTGCCCTGCGGCGCGGTCATGGCGAGGTGCACCCAGGCGTCGTTGAGGGCGTCGAAGCTCACCGGTGCCTTCATCCGGACACCGCCACCCGGGTGGGTGTGGCCGCCCGGTCCCTTCACGGCCTCCTGGGTGCCGTATCCGGCCACGACCCAGTCGGTGGAGTTGAGTTTCTGCGGTCCGAGCACCCCCAACTGGTTGGCGGTCGGCAGCGCGGCCGGGGTGAAGGACCAGCGTGACCTCATCTCCGCGGCGGGGAGTTCGACGACCGAGATGTCGTGCGTGTCGGCGGCGGGGCCCGGGTAGCCGGGGTGGCTGTGGGCCGCGCCCTGGACAGCGACGGTTCTCGCCTGGGTGACGGGGTCGCCGGGGTATTTCTTCGCGGCGGCGTCCAGTCCGGCCTGGACGTCCTGGTCGAGAGAGACGTAGAACCGTACGTTGTCCGGCCAGTCCGTGGTGCAGTGAGCGGCCGTCAGGAATGTGTCCGCGTCGATCATCGTGCCGGAGCAGACCCAGTCGACGCGGTCCGGGGTAGCCGGATCGCCGTCGTTGTCCCAGGTGGCCACGAGGGCGCCGACCTCGGTGCGTTCGGGGGCGGGGGTCGCGTTGTAGGAGTTGATCGCGGACGAGGGCGACGCAATGGCGAGCACGGTGGCGCAGGCGGCCGCGGTGACGGCGGTGGCGCGTATGGCGGTCAAGAAGAACCCCTTCGCTGGGTATGGATCGGGTATTCCTCCTGTGGGGGTGGGTGCATTGAAGCGCCTGTGATCGTCTGCGGCAAGACCACGAGCCCGGGCGCCGGCGTGGTCGGCGCCTGGTCGGCGAGATCCCCCTGCCATCACGATGGAGGCCGGCCGTGGCGTGGGGAAGGTGCAGCGTGAGAGCCGACGATCTCGTACCGCTGGGAGAGATCCCTCCTACCCGGCCCCTGCCGGGACCGGGTAGGAGGTGTCCACCACTCGGGGACAGGTCCCCTCGGTGGCTACGTCGACGTCCTGGGAGAGTCGGTCGACCAGACCGTGAGCTTGGACGGCGTACCCGCCGGTGATCACCAGGGGGTATGGGGTTCCAATGTCGAGGACGTCGGCCAGGAGGCGTCGGTGCGGTTCGGAGAGGTTCACGCGGCAGTAGCGGCCCTGTCCACGGGCAGCTCGGGGAAGTGGCTCTCCCAGGCGTCGCGGAGGGGTCGGCTGATCAGCGTACGCAAGATCGGCCACTGGGCGATGAGCAGGTCCCGGTTGAGGAAAGCGATCAGGTCCTGACGCTGCCCCTCGGCCAGTACGGTGCGGTAGAGACTCATCCGCGAGCGAGGCCGGCCGAGCCCGTACGAGCGGCGACCGGACCAGACAACGTGCAAGGGCAGGTGCACCATGCCGGTCGCCGGACCGGCGAGATCCTCCAATGACGTGGGCAGCCGCAGTGCGTACTGCTCGCGCAGCCTCTCGTATGCGCTCGGCGCCGAGGATGTGGACGAGGACACGGACATGCCTCTCAGCATCGCCCCTCGGACATCGCGGTGACCACACAACCGCGCGGTCACCGCGATGTGCACCCGTTTAAGCGGGATGGTGGCTTTCCGGGTGTATGTTGCCCCGGGCAAGGCTCCGACCGCTGTGATGGGGTGCAGCACGGCCGGGGCCGACCCGCCGACCGCACGTCAGCGGCGGTGACGCCGGTGCTGGTGCACCTCCAAGACCTCGTGCCCCCACGCGGCGCGCTGCTGCGCAGGGGTGCGCCCGGTGGAGAGACCGAGCTGTTCGGGGATCACCGGAAAGCGCGGATGCATCTGCCGGGCGCTGTCACGTTGTGGGGTGCGTGGCTCTCTGACGGCGCGTCGGGATGTGGCGGGGGTCGGGTTTCGGGCCGGTGCTCAGGCCGCGGCGGGCCTGGCGGCGCCGGTGGCCCGGTCCCGGATCGCGAAGCGGATGGTCATCCCGGCTCGGTGGCCGGCGGCGGTCATCGGGGGGCGGCGGGGCTTGAAGTGGGGTGAGATGCCGCCGAACGCGGAAAGGAACCGCTGGGCCCCGCCGGCGGAGCGGAAGCCCTTCCTCGCCCGTTCGCGCCGGCGGGTGGGCTGGTGCGAGTTCTCCGCCCTGTTGTTCAGGTACCTCGAACTGCGGTGCTCCACCCCCGGCATGACCTGGCGGTGGGCCGCGCCGTAGGAGCGGAGCCTGTCGGTGACCACCACACGCGGCACGTACTCCAGGCCCTTCAGGAGCCGACGGAAGAACCGCACGGCGGCGCGGGTGTCGCGCTGGGGCCGACCGAGTATGTCCAGCACGTTCCCGTGCTGGTCCACCGCCCGCCACAGGTACTGCCGCTGTCCGTCGAGCGTGAGGAAAACCTCGTCCGGGTGCCACGTGTCCCCCGGCCGCGGCCGGCGCAGCTCATCGGCATAGATCCGGCCGAACTTCGCGCACCACCGCCGGATCGTCTCGTACGAGACGAGCACACCGCGCCCGGGCATCGGCTCCTCGACTTCCCGGAACGACAGCGGGAAGCGGTGAGACAGCCACCCGCAGTGGGAGATGATCTCGACCGGGTACCGGTGCCCCTTGGACGACGGCGACACGGCACTCCGAGCAACCCCCTCCACCATGATCAACCTGAAGATCACCCTATGGGAGCTCACCAACGTGACAGTGCCTCGTTCCGGGCTCGGCACCCGTAGTTCCGGTGCCGAGCCCGGCCCGCCCGGGGCGCCGCCTCAGGCGTTCTTCAGCTCGATGCCCTTGGTCTCCTTCATCAGGTACACGGCGATACCGGTGCACACGCACAGCACCATGATGTAGACCTCGGAGAGCTGCGCCATCTCCAGGTCGATGAAGAGCTGGTTGAGGTACGGGGCGGTGCCGCCGAAGAGGGCGACGGAGATGGAGTAGGCGAAGCCGATGCCCTGGGTGCGCACTTTGGTCGGGAAGGTCTCCGCCATGGTGGCCGACAGCAGCGCGCCGGGGATGGCCACGACGACGAGTGCCACGGTGGCCGCGACGAAGAGCGTCCAGCCCGCCGAGCCGATCATCCCGGTGAGCGGCATGTGCAGGGTCGTCATCAGCACCGCGAAGGCGAGCATCATCGGGCGGCGTCCGACCCGGTCGGAGACGTATCCCCACAGAGGCAGCGTCGCCAGCGCGATGCACTGGGCCGCGACCGAGCACCAGTAGGCGACGCCGGGGTCCATGCCCTGCTGGGTGATGGCGTAGGTGGAGACGTACGAGGTCCAGGTGTAGTGGGCCGAGGTGATGCCGGACGTCATCAGGATGACCAGCAGCACCGACCGGGTCACCTGCTTGCGCGAGACCGGCCTGCCGGCGTCCGCCGGGCCGGACTGCTCGTTCTCGAACACGTCGCTCTCTTCCATGTTGCGGCGCAGGTACAGCGCCGCCAGAGCGAGGAACGCGCCGAGGAAGAACGGGATGCGCCAGCCCCAGTCGGCGACGGCGCTCTCCGTCAGGGTGGAGGTGACCACACCGCCGACGGTATAGGCGACGACGGAGCCACCGAAGATGGCGACGAAGACGATGCTGCCCCACATGCCGCGCCGGTGGCTGGGCGCGATCTCCGCTACATAGGTGTTGGCGGTGGCCGACTCGCCGCCGTGCGCGAATCCCTGCACCACCCGGGCCAGCAGCAGGATCAGCGAGGCCCAGGCGCCGATGGATGCGTACGACGGGAGGAAGCCGATGACGAGGCTGCCTCCGGCCATCATCAGCATGGTGGTGATCAGCACGAACTTGCGCCCGCGCCGGTCGGCGATACGGCCGAAGACGATGCCGCCCAGGGGCCGCATGAGGAAGCCGACCGCGAACACCGCGAGGGTGGACAGCAGGGCGGAGACCGAGTCCTGGGAGTTGAACATGGCCGTGGCGATGAACGGCGTGAAGACGGCGTACGCGCTCCACTCGTACCACTCAAGGACGTTGCCGACCGTGCTGGCTATGAGGGACTTGCGCTTGGCACGCAGCGAGAGGCCGGTCGGTGCTCCGGCTTCGTGCGGCGCGCCGTGAGATGTCTGTACGTCGCTCACGAGAGCTCCTTTGCTCTGGGCAGGCAGGGGCAGGGCGTTGCGTTGGGGCGCCGGGGGTGCGGCCGGACGCCGCGGTCAGCCGGCGGCGTGTGCGGCGGCTGCCTCCAGCAGCAGGGGTACCCCTGCCTCCAGCGAGGGCCCGAAGGTGCGGTCGTTGGGGCGCTCCCCGCGCAGCCACCGGGTGTAGATGGCCTCGCAGAAGATCGCCGCCTTCCACAGCGCGAGGGCCTGGTACCAGGGGAGGGCTGTGAGATCGAGGTGGTCCATGCCGGCGTGGTAATGCCGGACAAGCTCGGCGCGGGTGGGATACCCCTCCTCACGTGTGACGGGGGTGAGTTCGAGCGGGGTGACGGGTTGCCCCTTCTCCGCGTACGTGGCGACGAGGTAGCCGAGGTCGGCCAGCGGATCGCCGAGGGTGGCCATCTCCCAGTCGAGGACGGCCAGGAGCCGGGGCGGGCCGTCGGGCGCGAACATCAGGTTGCCCATGCGGTAGTCACCGTGCACCACCGTGGCGGCCTGGCTGACCGGGAGGTTGTTGCCGAGCCAGTCGGCGAGCCGGGCCACAGTCGGCAGGCTGCGGGTGGTGTTGACGTCCCACAGGCCTGCGAAGCGCTCCACCTGCCGGCCCAGATAGCCTTCGGGCCGCCCGAAGGAGGCGAGTTCGCCCTGGGTGACGTCGAGGCGGTGCAGGCCGACGAGGGTGTCGACGACCGCAAGTCCCGTGGTCCGGCGTCGTTGTGGAGCGTCGAGGTGGGCGGGGACGGTGTCGGTGATGACGGCGCCGTCGAGATGGCCCATCAAGTAGAAGGGCACTCCGAGCACCGAGTCGTCCTCGCAGATGGCGAGGATCTCCGGCACCGGCACGCCGTGGCCACCCACGGCCCGCTGGATGCGCGCCTCGCGGACCATGTCGTGGGTGGACCTGGGCAGCGGCGGGCGCGGCCCGCGGCGCAGCACGACGGAGGTGTCGCCCCGCCGGAGCAGATAGGTGACGTTGGAGTGCCCGTCGCCGATGCGTCCCCAGGACAGGGGGCCGCTGCCGATGCCGTGCTTGTCGAGGAAGCCGGTGATCTCGTCGACGATGAGCAGGGGCGGGACGGTCAGCCGGTCCGCGGCTTCCCGGTCGGCGACGACCTCGATGCCATCGGGGATGGTCTCCATCACGCCTCCTTGCCCCGGACGACGGCGGTGCCCTGGTGGCGCTCTCCGGCCTGTACTTCGGCGCCGCGCCGCTTGGCGGCCCGGCGGGCGATGGCCCACTTGTGCGTCTCGGTGGACCCGTCGTAGATGCGGAACGGGCGGATCTCGTTGAGGTACTGGGCCAGCGGCAGCCCGTCGGAGACGCCGTCGCCGCCGCACAGCTGGACCGCCCGGTCGATGACTCGGGAGATGGCCTCTGAGCAGTACACCTTGGCGACCGAGGACATCGCGGAGCCGGCCCGGGGATCGCTCGCCAGCAGCGCGGCCGTCTTGTCGATGATCGCGTCGGAGGTCTCGATGTCGATGACGGACTCGGCGATCAGGTTCTGCGCCAGGCCGAGCGCGTTCAGCGGAGCGCCGAACAGTTCTCGCTCCTCGGCCCGGTCGAGGGCGATGTCCAGGGAGCGCCGGGCGAGCCCGAGCCATCGCATGCAGTGGGTGAGCCGTGCCGGTCCGAGCCGCACCTGCGCGTACCGGAAGCCCTGACCGGGCGATCCGAGGACTGCTTCGTCGGGAACGAAGCAGTCCTCCAGGTGGACGTGCGGGTGGCCGCCGTCGATGTAGCGATCGACGGTGTGGATGGGGGCGCCGATCCGGACGCCGGGGTTGGTCATGTCGACGAGGAACATGGTGGCGCCCTCGGGGGCGTCCCCGGTCTGGGGGGTGCGGGCCATCACGATGCAGAAGCCGGCGCCGACGGCACCGCTGATGAACCGCTTGTGCCCGTTGATCACCCAGCCGCCCTCGGCCGGTACGGCGGAGGTACGCAGCGCCGCCGGGTCGGAGCCCGCACCGGGGTGCGGCTCGGTCATGCCGAAACAGGAGCGGATCTCACCGGTGGCGAGCGGGAACAGGTAGCGCTTCTTCTGCTCCTCGGTGGCGATGAGGTGGAGCATGTGCATGTTGCCCTCGTCGGGGGCCATGCAGTTGAGCACGCTGGGGCCGATGGGCGAGTAGCCCGCTTCCTGCAGGATCGGTGACCAGTGCTCGATGGGCAGGCCCTGGCCCCCGTACTCGGTGGGCACGTGGGGGGCGAAGACCCCGGCCTCCTTGGCCGCGGCCTGCAGCCGGACACGTGTGTCCCCCTGCAGTCGTTCGCCGGGGACGGGCTCGGCGTCGATGACGGTCTCACGGATGAAACGGCGGGTGCGCTCGCGCAGTTCCTCGACCGAGGGCGGCAGAGTGCTGGGGGACATGGTCCAGGTCCTTTCGTTGAACGGGTGCCGTGGGTCAGGCGGTGCCGCCGGCGACAGCGAGGCCGCCGTCGACGGTGAGGACGTGGCCGGTGACCCAGGAGGCGTCGTCGGAGACGAGATAGGCGACGGCGGAGGCCACGTCGGCAGGTGCGCCGAGCCGCCGCATCGGGTAGGCCGCGGCGACCTCGTCCTCCCTGTTCTCGTAGAGCGCCTGGGCGAAGCGGGTCTTGACCACGGCCGGGGCGACTGCGTTGACGCGGACGTCCGGGCCGAGTTCGGCGGCCAGGGCACGGGTGAGGTGGGAGACGGCGGCCTTGCTGACGCTGTACAGCCCGATGCCGGGCGCGGGTGTGTCGCCGGTGACGGAGGAGAGGTTGACGACGGTGCCGTGGCGCTCGGCGAAGCGCAGCTGCGGGTGGGCGAGGGTGGCCTGCACCCAGCCCAGCGTGGCGAGCACGTTGACCTCCAGCACCTTGCGGGCCACGTCGAGGCCGATCTCGGTGACGGGGCCGTACGCCGGATTGATGCCAGCGTTGTTGACGAGGATGTCGAGGCGGCCGAACTCCAGGGCCACGGTGTCGAGGACCTCGGCGCGGTGCTCGGGGTCGTCCGCCTTGCCCGCCACGGCGAGCACACTGCCGTCGGGCAGTGTCCGGGCGGCCTCGAGCAGCGGCTCGGGCTTACGGGCGGTGATGCACACCCGCGCGCCCTCAGCCACCAGGCGTTCGGCGATGGCCAGGCCGATCCCGCGGCTGGCCCCGGTCACCACGGCGGTGCGTCCGGCGAGACGGCCCGCTGCCTGCGTGGCGTTGTTCTGGTCGGTGGGGTGGTGCTGCACCGGTCAGCCTTTCGTCGTGGTGGGAGGAAGGTCGTGGCCCACGGCCCTGCGCAGTTCGGTGCGCCGGATTTTGCCGGTCTGAGTCTTGGGGAGGTCGGCACGGATGTGCAGTTCGGTGGGCCGCTTGTATGCGGCCAGCCGCTCGCGGGTGAAGGAGATCAGTTCGTCCGGGGTGACCGAGGCACCGGCGGTGAGCGAGACGTAGGCGACGACGGTCTCGCCGCGGTAGTCGTCCGGCTGCCCGACCACGGCGGCCTCATGGACCGCCGGGTGCTCGTAGAGGGCGTCCTCGACCTCACGCGGCCAGACCTTGTAACCGGAGGCGTTGATCTGGTCCTTGAGCCGGTCGACGAGGTAGACCCAGCCCTGCTCGTCGATGATCGCGCCGTCGCCGGTGCGCAGCCTGCCGCCGGGGATGGTCTGTTCGGTGGCGGCGGGCTGCCGCCAGTAGCCGGCGACCACCTGGGGGCCGCTCAGTTCGAGTTCCCCCTGCTCGCCGGGGGGCAGCGGATTGCCGTCGAGGTCGACGACCCGGGCGGTGAGGTTGGGCAGCGGCACGCCGATGGAGAGGGTGCCACTGGCCTCGTGCACCGGCGCGGTGGTGCCGGGTGGCACGGCGATGACGGCGGAACTGGTCTCGGTCATGCCGTACACGTTGTGGATGTAGACGCCGAATCGTTCCCGGAACCGGTCGACAGTGGCGGGCGGGATGGGAGCCCCGCCGGAGAAGAGGTGTTTGGCCGCGGCGAAGTGTTCCGGTCCGGCATGCTCCACCGCGTACATCGCGTTGTACGCGGTGATCGAGCCGACCATATAGGTCACCCGGTGCTCCACGAGCGCGTCCAGCGCCACCTCGGGCCGGAAGCGGCCGGTGAGGACCAGGGTGGTGGGGGTGATCAGCGAGATGACCCCGTTCACCACCGCCCCCGTGATGTGGAAGAGCGGGGCCAGTGCGTACACCGCGTCGCCATCGGCTAGATCGGCCCAGGCGGCGTTGGTGAGCGCCACGTTGAGGATGTTGCCGTGGGAGTTCATCGCGCCCTTGGGCGGTCCGGTGGTGCCGGAGGTGTAGGACAGCAGGGCCACGTCGTCGCGGGTGAGATCCACCGGCTCGGGACGGCGGCCCGCGAACTCGTTGAGCAGGGCCGCCAGATCGCCGTCGGCGGCGGGAGATGGACGCTCGGCCGTGGGGAAGGCACGCGGGTCGTTGCGCGTCTGGAAGTCCAGCGCCGATGTACTGACCGTCCATCGCACCGAGCTGCCGGCGAGGGTCGCGCGGGTCTCCTCGACGTCCAGGTCGGCGCAGACGATACCGACGGCCCCGGCATCGTCGATCAGGCGGCGCAGCTCGTTGCGGCGGTACATCGGGTTGAGGAGGAGCGCGGTGGCGCCCAGCTTCCACAGGGCCAGCAGCACCAGGGCGTACTGCGGGATGTTCTGCAGGTAGATGCCGACCCGGTCACCGCGCCGGGTGCCGCGGGCGGCGAAGGCGCAGGCCAGTGCGTCGGAGGCGGTGTCCACCTCGCGCGCCGTGAGCGCGCCGTCGAAGTAGCGCAGCGCGACGCCGTCCGGGTGGCGCTCCACCCGGGCTCGCCATGCGGCTGTCAGGGAATCATGGCCGACGGTCATCTCCGCCGGCACCGCCGACGGGTACAGCTCCCGCCACGGACGCGCCTCGGGCATCGACATCTCCCGCTCCCTCCACCGGCTTGGAATAGCTCGGGGTAAGCTGGACAACGTACCGACCGAGCGCTCGCTCGGTGTTGCAGGTGAGGATCTACGGGGCGCGTCACCCTGTCAAGGGGCCGCTCCGCGGAGGCGCCCGGCCACGACGGCCCGGCCGAGCGAGTGGGGTGCCTGTGCATACTGATGTACCGGCACGAGCACACCGGCGAGGAGAGCATGACCGCAGCCGAAGCACTGACCCCCGGCGGAGCTGAGGTGACCGGTGATGACACGGCCGGGCACCGGACGGACTGGAGGCTCTACACCAGCGACGGCATGCCACCCGTCCTGCGGGCCGCCCTGGCCTGCTTCGTGGAACAGGGATACCACGGCACCACGATCCGGCAGGTGGCCGCACGGGCGGGCCTGTCAGTACCGGGGGTGTACCACCACTACCCGTCGAAACACGCCCTGCTGGTCGGCGTCGTCACCCGGGCGATGGCGGAGCTGTGGGAGCGCAGCACGGCCGCACTGGAAGAGGCCGGGCCCGACGCAGGACGGCGGCTGGACCTACTGGTGGAGTGCCTGGTGCTGTTCCACGCGCACCGGCGGGAACTCGCGTTCATCGCGGCGAGCGAGATCCGCAGCGTGCTCGGCGACGACCGGGCCGCGTACCTCCAGGCCCGCGACCGGCAGCAGCGCCTGATGGACGCCGCCGTCGAGGAAGGCGTGGCGCGGGGAACGTTCACGACACCGTACCCCCGTGAGGTCAGCCGGGCGATCGTCACGATGTGCACGGCGGTGTCCCAGTGGTACCGCGTGGACGGCGGACTCGCCCCCTCGGAACTGGCCGCCCGCTACCGCATCATGGCCCGCATGACCGTCGGCACGACATCCCGCGAACCACCCCTGCCACCATCCTGACCCACCCCCCACACGAACCACGACACCGGCCCTCACCACGCACCACGCGAACCCTGAAACCTGTGCCGCTCGAAAAGTCATCGTCACAGGTCAGGCAGGCGTTGTCAGGTTGAGTGGTGGCCTTCTCGGGCGGCATGATCATCCGTCTGGTCGGATCGCTGGAGGGGCTGTCCGTGGTGACGCCGTCGTACCGGGGTTTCCGCTTCCCTCCGGAGGTCATCTCCCCTGCGTGTGGCTGTGCCACCGCTTCCACCCGAGCCTGCGCGACATCGAGGAGCCGATGCCCGGGCGCGGCATCGAGGTCGGCCACGAGACAGTCCACCCGTGGACGCGCCGGTTCGGCCCGGCCTATGCCGCTGCTCCACGTCGGCGCCGTCCGGGGCCCGGTGACAAGTGGCTCTGCCTTCTTGGACGGGCGTTGTCACGTGGATGGGGTGTTGAGCGATTGTGGGCGCGTCAGGGCATGGAGGGGGCGGGCGGGGGCCTGGGGCACGCTGCGGTGGGCACGGCGGCGGCACCGGTGAGCCGGTCCCAGAGGGCGAGGCGGGGGGTCGTCTCGGTGCGGTATTCGGTGGCGGTCATCAAGTGGCGGCGGGGCCGGAAGCGCGGTGAGATCCCGCTGCACGCGGCCGGCAACCGCCGGGCCCCGCCGGCGGAGCGGCAGCCCTTCCTCGCGCGTTCGCGCTGCCGGGTGGGCCGATGACTGTTCTCGACCCGGTGGTTCGGGCCCTGGTGCGAGCGGTGCTCCACCGACGGCATCGCCTCGCGGTGGGCCGCACCGCAGGGGCGCAGCCTGTCGGTGACCACCCCCCGCGGCACCGTGCGGGTCGTCTTCAGCAGGTGGCGGAAGAAGCGCCGGGCCGCGGCCTTGTCCCTTCGGCCCCGGACCAGGATGCCGGGCACGTCGGCGTCGACGGCCCGCCACAGGTACTTCGGCTCTCCGTTGATCTTGATGAGGGCCTCGTCGAGATGCCACTTGTCCCCGGGTCGGCGGCGGCGCAGGTCTGCCCGAACTTCGCGCACCACCGCCTGCCGCTCTCGTGGGAGACGAGCACGCCGCGCCCGGGCATCGGCTCCCCGGCCTCGCGGAAGCCGAGCGGGAAGCGGAAGTCCCGCCCCACGCAGCGGGAGACGGTCTCCACCGGGCGCCGGTGCCGCTGGTACGACGGCGGCGCGGACGACACGAGCGAGTCCCCCTGGCACGATCAACTCCAAGATCCTCCCAGGCCGGTCGGCCAACGTGACAGTGCCATCCAGCCCCTGCCACCACGGCGCTGACCAGCAACAACACACCCCGCGCTATACCGACCGGCAACCAACTGACCCGCACCATCACCAAAAACTTCAGCCCCAGATCGGCATCCGTGTCACCACCCGAAACCCCCACCACAGCACGCTGAACAGCAGAAACCCAATACCTACCGCACTGACATCACCATGCCGAACCACCACCGACAAAAACCTACAGATCATCAGTGATTGGTCACCACGAATCTACCGGAACGGACCCCGCGCTGAGCAGCGATTCTGTGCACAGGGTGAGCCAGTATCAGACCACAGGCACCCACGCCTGGTTGAAGCTGTTCGCGCTCCTGAAGGCCCAGGGTGTGCCCGCGAGCGAGGCGGACGACCTGGTGGCCGCGGTGGAGGTCGGGACGGTCGCCGGGGCGCAGTCCGAGGTGGTCGAGCTGGACGGCATGGCGCCAGCCTCTCAGGGGGTGGAGTTCGAGGACGGCCGGGACGTGGCGGCGCGCGACCAGGTCGTCGACGCCGACGGCAGCCTGCCCGACATCGCCCCCGGCGTGCTCTTCGAAGACGACGACCTCGGGCGGTGGCTCCAGCGACAGAAACAGCCTGGCACCTGGAAGTAACTGTCGAGCAAGCAGCAGGAACGGCTGGCCCGGCTGGGCATCAAGCCCGCCCAGGCGCCGTCTCCGGCCCCGGCGGCCAAGCGCGCAGCGAAGGCGGCGTTCCAGCGCGGCCTGACGGCCCTCGCGCAGTAGGTGGCGCGGGAAGGCGCCCACCGGCCGGTACCGCGCAGCCACATCCCTGACCTTCGGCTTTGTCATTATGGTCCTCGTCATCATCCGGTCGACGTTGGTGTCGGGTCTCTCGCTGTTCGCTCAGAAAAGCGCCAGGCCCTCACCGCTGGTGTCCGCGATGACTGGCCGGAATCGGGCCGGGAGGCCGTCCAGGCGGTCGGGTCCGGCCTCAGCCGCCACGGCAGGGGCGGTCTCGGCCAGCCAGGTACGAAACCGCTCGGCGGCTTCACGGTAGGGGACTTGCGCCAGGACACGGTGCTCGCCGGAGGGGCACAAGTCGACGGCGACAGTGAGCAGGCAGGAGCCGGGCGCATTGTGGCTGCCGGTCCAGGACACGCGCAGCGCACCGCAGGGTTTGCGCCCGCGGGAGCCGCTGGGGGCGCGGTGGGTCGGGCGCAGTGATCGGCAGGCTATGTGGGCGGTCCATGCGGCGAGGTGGGGCAGTGGCAGGGTGGTGCGGGTGCGGCAGCCGGGGCAGCGGTGCCAGTGGCGGAGCCAGTCGGCGGTGTGGGTGTGGAAGAGACGTGTGTAGTGGTTGGCCACGCGGATGTCGTTGCTGTAGAGGTGGTCGGGTCGTTCTTGTGTGTTGCAGGAGTGGCAGACGGGAGCGCGAACGTAGCCATGTTCGTGGCAATGGTCGAGTACGGCGGCGGGTGCGGTGCGGCAGATGGCGCAAGTCCACCCAGCCACCTTGCGGGAGATGTCGGGTTTCCTGCTGAGTACCGAGTACAAGTGGCCTTTCAGTTCCTCGTTGTACGGGCGCAGCGGGGTGGTTGGGCAGTCGGGACTCGTCGTCTGCCAGGCCGTCGGCGGCTCGGGTCTGCCGGTGGTGGGAGGGCGACTCGGTGACGGTTGCGCTTGCCTGACAGGTCCGCGCGGCTCGCAGCCACCGCGTTTCGGTGTGCTCGGCCACATCCAGCAGCCTGACCACAGCGCGCGGCAGCCACCATGTCCGCGCCGTCCGGTCGCGGGTTTTCTCCACGAGTATCCGCCGCCAGTCGATCCCCGCCAGATGGTACGGCCGGCCGCCTTCACATCGTGCTGCCCGCTCGGGCTCGTCCAGTTCCTGCAGTTCCCGGGCGATGCGCTGGCGCCATCGCAGCGGCGTTCCCTCGTTGTGCTCCTGCTTCGACCCGTCACGGAACGGACCGATGCGGACCAGGTCCTGGCGGTCCATCTCCACCGCGTTCAGTTCCGCTGCCGCCCGGCGCACCTCAGTCTCCGGAACACTCCACTGGCCACCGCCTGCCTTCACCGTCGCCACCACACGGCCGCCGAGCAGGACGTAGCCCGCCTGGGCATGGGCGGGAGAGCAGGTGAACGCCGCAGAAGCCGTCGGCACAGCGCTGTCGGCCGTCAAGCCGGCCCACAGAGCGTCCGCGGCGCCCAGAGTGATCAGGCCGCCCTTACGGCCCGGGATGACACGCTCTGACATACCGACAGGCTAACGGCCGGTCTCCGCAGCGCCGCCCGCAGCGCCTCCGCAGCTGTGGCCTCGACGACCGCGCGCGCCCACAGCCCCACTCCCACATGGGCGGCCGGGACCAGGTGCGAGGCCGCCCGCCCACCGCCAGGCCGCAACCGGCACCTTCAGCCGGCCCGCTGCCTGGTACCCGTCGTACGCCTCACGCATCACGACCACTCCGATCTCAAGCTCTTTCCCACCTCATCCTGTGCGTCGCGGCGGCACGAAACGGCGCGTACCGGCGGTCACGGCAGTGTCAACTTCGTGGGCAGGGCGTCTGTGCGGTCGGATCCGAGCGGGCCATGGAGCGGGAGACGGTGAGGTGGTTTCGCGTCCGGTGTCCCTTCCGGCGGGCCGGTGCCGGGAGGTGCGGCAGGCCGGGTGCGGCTGTTCGTAAGGGTGGTGTGTGCCCAGGACAGCGGCGACGGTCCCGTTTGGGTGAGTAGCATCCGGCAGCAACAACCCCCGTATGAAGGAGCGTGCCGCGTGGCCACCGAGCCGGAAGAGCCCACCACCCAGAGCCTGCAGAGCCAGTACGCGGCCCAGTTCGCCGATCACCTCAAGGCCAACCGGGAGGAACAGGCCCGTCTGCGTAAGCGTCTTGAGCAGCTCGAGGCGGACGAGGCCTGGCTGGTCAAGGCACTGGAGACGGTGTCCGCCCCGGCCAGCGCCGGCGCCCGGGCGCCCGAGGGCGAGCCGGCACGGCCGCAGGACAACACGTCCGGGCCCACCGAGCCGACCGAAGCGGCCGATGTTGAGGCTTCCGCGGCGGTGCCGAAGCAGCGGCAGGACAAGCCGGCCGGGGCACCCGCGAAGAAGACCACGGCCAAGAAGACGGCCAGGAAGGCCACGGCGAAAAAGCCGGGGGCGAAGAAGACAGCAGCGAAGCAGGCGCCCGCGGTGAAGAAGACGACGGCGACCAAGGCCGGTGAACCGGCCCTGGGTGAGCTGCTGTTGAGCGTCCTCGGCAAGCACGCCGGGCAGCCGCGCACCGCGAGCGAGGTCACCGGCGACCTGGGGCGGGAGTACCCCGAGCGGGCCCGTGACATCAACACCGTACGCAGCACCCTGGAGCGGCTGGTCGCCAAGAGGCATATCGAGCGGATGAAGCAGAAGAACACCGTGCTGTACACCGCCGTGACCGAGTCCGCGCCCGCCGCGGACGACGCAGCCGTAGAAGCGTCCTCGGCCGCCGAGACGGCCGGCGTCGCGGAGACCGCGAACACCGAGAAGGTGCCGGCGCAGGCCTGACTCCCGCGCCTGACGCGGTGACGCCGGCCGGGCCGGACGCCAAGTCCGCAGCGTGATGCGTATGGCCGGACAGCAGCACTCAGCTGGTGAGGAGTTGGAAGTGCGCTGCCGGGCGCCTGTGCGTGGCCGCCCACGTGGCGGCCACGCACAGGCGTGCGGCGGCATCCCGCCGCGAAGGGAAGACCTGGTTCAGGTGGGCCGGACGGCGGAGCTGTGCCGCGCCGGAGGCATGTGCTGCGGGGCTGCCGCTGCGCTTGGGCTGGGTCGTCCGTGCGCGGTCCCCCGGCGGGGGCCAGTTGGGCGCGCTGGCGGGACTGGGCGACCCCCGGCGGCGCCACGGCATCCTATGGCGCTCGGAAAGTCATCGCTGCAGGCGAGGGCGGCAATGCGGCGTCGGCCGGCACCATCTCCGCGCGATCGTTTCACTGGTGTACCAGGTGACCCGAAAGCCGCCGTCCGTCCCGGCGGTGCTGCTGCGCCGCAACACCTCCAGGGACGCCGAGCCGCTCGTGCCGCGGCACGAAAACGCGGTGCCGCGCCGGCAGTGGAAGGGCCCGGTCCGCTCCGCGCCCGCGCACCGGTTCCGGTGCGCGGTGCTGTCCGCGCTGCTGCCCCGGCGGCCTCTGGCGCCCGGTCTTCCCGTCACCCCGGCACGCTCCTGGCCCGGCACCGCCGGTGCAGCGCCGCCAAGGGAGACCACAGCAGGCGGCGCTCGCGAACCGGACGGCCGCCGACCAGGAAGGCGATCAAAAAGCTCACCCCGCGTCCGGCGCGGGAGAACCCCCGGTGGGGGGCACTGGAAGATCCAGGGCGAGCCGGCCCGGCTCGGCCACCCCATCGCCGCCTGGACGGTCTGGGAAATCCTCCACGCCGCGGGCGTCGACCCGACCCCGCGCCGCTCCGGCCTGACCTGGCGCGATTTCCTGACCGCGCAGGCCAACAGCATCGTGGCCGCGGACTTCTTCCCTCTGGACACCGTGCTGGGGAAGCGTCTGTACGCCATGGCGTTCCTGGAGCACGGCACCCGCAGACTGCACGTGACCGGGGCGACCGCGCACCCGGCGGCCGTGTGGGGTGGTGCAGCAGGCCCGCAACACCGCCGTCAGCCTCGGTAAGCGCGACCGGTCACCGCGGTTCCTGCTGCGCGATCGGGATGCGAAGTACACCGCGGCCTTTGATGCCGTCTTCGTAGCGGAGGAGGCCGAGGTGCCGCTCAGCGCACCCCGGGCGCCGCGGATGAACGCGCACTGCGAGTGAGTGATCGGCACCATCCGTCGCGAAGCCCTCGACCACGCCCTGATCCTGAACGAGACCCACGCCACACGGGTATTGGCTGAGTTCGCCCGGCACTACAACACGCATCGGCCGCATCGTGCCCGGCATCAGCGACCTCCCGAGGCCACCGAGCCGACCACCCTCGTCCACAACCTCGAAGACCGCAGACTCCTGCGCACCCGCGTCCTCGGCGGCACCATCAACGAGTACCGCCAGGCGGCCTGAGCAGCAGCGACGACTTTCCGAGCCCCACACCGGGTATCCGGCTCCCTTGCGACATCGTCTCGCCCCATGGGGACACGCCGACTGGACCGCGTCGACGGCCCCAGCCGTGCCCGCCCGTAGCCTGGGCGCTGTGACGCTGACCGACGGAACGTACCGGCTCGGGCCGTCGACCGGCCGCCTCTTGATCAAGACCGGCCGCGCCGGGCCGGGCCGCAGGGCGGGACACGACCTCACCATCGAGGTCACCCGATGGTCCGGGGAGGCCGTGGTGGCCGTCGGCGCCCCGGACAGGTCGTCGGTGAGTGTGACGGTCGAGACGGGCGGGCTGAAGGCGCTCACCGACGCCGACCGGGCCGAGATCAAACGGACGCTGGCGGACAAGGCCCTACTGAACATCGCGGAGCACCCCGCGATCACCTTCCGTTCCACCCGCATCACGGGAACCCCGCAGTCCTTCGAGATCACTGGGGAGCTCACCATCAAAGGCCGGACCCACCCGGCGACCGTGCACGGGAGGGGGAATGACGGCGGGCCGTTGCGCGGCTGGGCGACCGTCACGCAGTCCGCCTGGGCAATCAAGCCCTACACCGCGTTCTTGGGCGCGTTGCGGCTGGCCGACGAGGTCCGGGTGGAGTTCGAGGTGGCCGGGCTTGGCCCGGTGGACAGGCCCGGGTAGCCGCCGTTCGCGGGCCAGGCGCGACAGCCGATCACAGCCACCCGGCTCGAGGCTGCGGGCGGATCGACCCCTCGGCCTACGGTAAAGGCATGAGCGACATCGTCGTCGTGTACGAGCTCGACAAGCCGGTGGCCACACGCTCCTCCCCGGTTCACCAGGTGATGGAGAACGGCCCGTCCGCCGGGTGCACGCGGCGCCCACCGCGCCGGGAGCGCCCACCAGGACCGGACCACGAACCCTCTGCGGCAAGGACACGTTCGTTATGGCGACCGCCCGCCGCAGGCCCTCCGAGCGCCGTGGGGCGCCGTGGTACCCCGATGAGTACGCCTCCTTGGTCTGCCCCGACTGCGATGCCGTGATGGAGATCTGACCGGCACACGCGCCCACATGCCCCCGCCGCCTCCTCCCAAGACTTCTCCCTGGAACGCTTCAGGGCTTCCCTGGCGGCTTCGCGCCCGTGCACGCTGTGCACGGGCTGCGGGCGGGGCCACACCCCCTCGCCCGACAGCCGTAAAGAGACGTGACCAGTGTGCCTTGGCCGTGCGACCCAGCGCCCCGGAGACACCGTGACAGACAGTCCCTCTTCGCCGGCCAGGACCCAGGCATCTGGACACGACAGCGGCACCACCGCGATACAGGCCCCACGTGCCACCGACGTCACCGAGCGCATCCGACGTCCAGCACTTCGCTCACGTCTCCATGGGCGGTGTACACAAGCCAGCACCGTTCACCAAACGCTGCGGCCGGCCCGGGACCTGCACCTCCGGATCCTTGGCCACGGCGGTGATGAGCCTGGTGCTCTCCTCATGCGTGTCGTCCGGGACGTCGAACAGCACGCCGGCAGCCGGTTGGATCAGTTCGACTTTCATTTCGCCCACCGTCAGCGGCAGGAGCAGCACGGTACGGCGGAGTTGTGCACTCCGCTCGGGCCTGTAAACGACTACGCCCAGGGTCCCCGAACACAAGAAATCCGCTACCCGTCCCGTGTGGGGCGCACGTCAGCGGGACCACGTGCGTCCTCCTGCGGCCCGCTCGCCGTCGACCCGCCCGGCGGCGCGGGTCACGCCCGCGCCGCTCCGCCAGGCCGCTGCCCAACGCCCCAATGCTCTTCGACCCGCGCCGCCGATCACGTCGACCGGAACCACGGTGACTTTGCGCCGGGCCCTCCTCCTCGCGTCTTCGTCCCGCCCAGCCGGGGCCCCGGCGTGAAGTCGCTCTGGGGTGAGTCGCCCGGGGGCCCTTCCCCGAAGCCGGGTGCCCCGGGTGCTGGTCACCGACAAGCTGCGCTCCTACGGCGCCGCCCACCGTGCGGTCATGCCCTCCGTGGAGCACCGCTCCCACAAGGGCTTGAACAACCGGGCCGAGAACAGCCACCAGCCCACGCGGCAACGCGAGCGCGCGAGGAAAGGCTTCCGATCGGTGGGTGCCGCGCAGCGGTTCCTGGCCGCGTTCAGCGGCATCTCACCGCACTTCCGACCCCACCGCCACCTGATGACCGCCTCGAACTACCGCACCGAGATGTCCATTCGCTTCGCGATCCGGGACCAGATCACCGGCGCTGCCAATCTGCCCACCACGGCCGGAACACAGGCCCGGGCCACGGGCCCACCACGCCCCGACCCACCATCAGACAGTCACGCACCCAACAACGTGGCAACGTCCCGCCGTCTGCTGCTGGCGGAAAGATGCCGGACTTCAGGGAGGAGTCGGTGAAGGCGGCCCGCGGGGCCCTGGACTCGAGCACGTCGATCACGGTGAACGATGCGTCGGCCGATGACCGGATGGTGTTGATGGAGTCCAACTGGCAGGTCTGTTCCCAGACGCCGGCCGGGGGTACGGCCCTGGACGGGCAGCCGGTGGAGCTCACCGCGGTCAAGTTCGGGAAGAGCTGCCCGTAGGGGCGGCAATCCCTGACCGGCAGCATTCCGATGTTCAACCTGGTGAATCCATGTGCGTTCGCGCTACGCGGCCACGGCCGCCCTGCTCCTGGCCGCACTCACCGCATGCGGCGGTGGCAGCAGTTCCGACACGGCATCCAAGCCGAAGCCGGGAGCGTCCAAGTCAGACACCGTTGACTGCACCGACCAGGCGCTCGACCAGGCCGAGTGGATGGAGCACTG
The DNA here is from genome assembly GCF_045291515.1 of Streptomyces sp. GD-15H. Taxonomy (NCBI): domain Bacteria; kingdom Bacillati; phylum Actinomycetota; class Actinomycetes; order Kitasatosporales; family Streptomycetaceae; genus Streptomyces; species Streptomyces sp. GD-15H. The sequence goes on along the minus strand of NZ_CP149447.1, from coordinate 7,881,148 downwards.
CTCCGACGAGGCCGGCACTGGCGGTGACGGCACCGGGTGGCAGGCGACGGGCCTGAAGTTTGGGGAGTCGTGCACGTGGCCGGACGGGCTGAAGGTCACGGTCGTCGATGCGCGGGTGTTCACTGACTACGACCCGGAACTGCTGGAGTCGGCGGAGCCTGGCAGTACGGACTTCCGGGTGACGCTGAAGCTGGAGACCGGCGGCAAGTCAGCGGTGGACCTCGACGATCTGTCGGTCATCGTGGAGGGTGCGACGAACGGCGGCGAGGCCGCGTTCACGATGTTCGAGAAGGGGTCGCAGCCGCTCGAGGGGCGTCTCGCGCCGGGTGTGGCGGCGACGAAGACCAACGACGACGTCCTCGAGACGAAGTACGGGCGGAAGATCGTGGTCACGGTGCAGCGGAGCAGCGAGAACTTCGACCTCGACTTCCCCGCGTTCGAGGGCGAGATCGCCGACTGACGTCGGACACGACGAAGCGCCCCCACTCACTCGCCGTGGCGGAAGGAGCGGGGGCGCTGGGGTTCACAGCGCCAGGTCGTGGCTGTGGAAGAGCTCGGTGGTGAAGGGGGTCAGCCCGCAGGTGCCGGATACGCGGATGCAGGCGGCGCCGACCGCGGAGTCGAGCTCGACCGGGCGGCCGGTGTGGGCCGCGGTGGAGTCGATCACCACGACCGGCTCGCGGGCGATGCCGCGGTGCCGGAACGCGGGCATGGCCTGCACGGCGGGCACCTGCGGCTTCGCGCGGCGGGTGAGGGCGACCGAGCTCCCAGGCGGAGAGGCCGGCGACCTTGGGGAGGCTGAACCGCAGGATGTTCGGTGCCGGGGCGCGGGCCGGGCACCCTGAACGGTCAGCCCGGCATGCGGCGCAATCTTCGTGGCGGGTGCCGGCGGCCTCAGTCCTTGTCCTGCTCCGGCCGGGGCCGGTGGGCCCTGAGCGATCCGGCGTGCGCCTTGCTGGTGGGGTCACGGCGGGTCTTGACCAGGCTGGCCACCGTGGCGACGGCGAGCACGACCCCGATGACGACGAGGCTGAGCGGAGTGGAGATTTCCGGAACGCCGTGCGAGATGTCCTCGTGCGCCCAGTGGAGGACGAGCTTCGCCCCGATGAAGGCCAGGATCACCGCGAGGCCCGTCGACAGGTAGACGAGCCGGTCCAGCAGCCCCTTGACGAGGAAGAACAGCGCCCTGAGGCCGAGCAGGGCGAACGCGTTGGCCACGAAGACGATGTAGGGCTCCTCGGTCACGCCGAAGACCGCGGGGATGGAGTCGAGCGCGAACAGGAGGTCGACGCTGCCGATCGCGATGAGCACGATCAGCAGCGGCGTCACCATCCGTCGCCCCTCCACCCGGGTGAGGATCCGGCCGTCGACGTAGCCCTCGGTGACCGGGAGCAGTCGCCGGGCCGCCCTCACCACGCCGTTGTCCTCGACGTCCGGATCCTCGTCCCGGTGCCGGTAGAGCTGGACGGCCGTGTAGATCAGCAGCAGGCCGAACAGCAGGAACATGAAGGAGAACGCGGAGATCAGCGCGGCTCCGAGTGCAATGAAGACGGCACGCATGGCGAGCGCGAGCACGATGCCGAAGGAGAGCACCTTCTGCTGGTGCTCCTCCGGCACGGTGAACGTCGTCATGATGATGACGAACACGAACAGGTTGTCGACCGAGAGGCTCTTCTCCACCAGATAACCGGCGAAGTACTCGGTGCCGTACGTGCCCCCGTGGGCGCTCATGAACCACACGCCGAAGACGACAGCGGCCGCGACGTAGAACACGGACCAGGCGGCGGCCTCCCGGAAGCCGACGCGGTGCGGTTTCACCCATCCCAGCGTCAGGTCCAGGGCCAGCAGTCCCACGATGACCGCGAGCGTCGCCGCCCAGGTGCCCCCGCTGATCTCGAGCATTCCCGCACCTGCCTCTCCAGCCGCACCTTGCAGCGACTGTACTGGCAGGGGCCGCGGAAACGCGCACGATCAGGACGGTTCGACCTCCGGTGCTCCGTGGGAAGGCGCCGACTCGCTCGCACGCCCGGACCCCCGAGCACCCGACGTAGGCGAGTGCCGCAACCACCGGTGCCGTGATGCGGGCGGAGATGGCCGACGGGGTGTGAGCTTGTTCCGCTATGACGGACACCATCGGTGTAGCGGTCGGGCTGCGAATGCGGCCTCGTATTCAGGCGTCCTTCTCAAACACCAAGATCTTCGGCACACGGAAGAGGCCGATCTCCGCCGCGGCGGCCGGGCTTCTGCTGCTCCCCCACCGCGCGTGCCGCCTGCTCGCCGCCTCACCGGCGGCGGCAGTGAGGCGGGCGTCCGGCCCGCTGGCCGTACCGGTGGAACTGGCCGAGCTGTGGGACTGGTTGCGCGGCGTGCGGCGCGGAAGGACCTTCGCCAGCCTGGCCCGCCCGCGGGGTGGAGGTCTGCGAACGCATCCTGCGCCGGGCCCTGGACGGGCGGCCGCCCTCCGAGCGCACCGTCCGCGCCTTCACTCTGGGTTCCGGCGCCGATCCGGAGAAGGCCGCGCGGCTGCGGGAGCGTGCCGTCCGTGTGCTGCGTCCGCGGCCGGTTCCGGTACGCCCCGTACGTGCCGGGACGGATCACCAGCTGGGCGGGTGTCTCGCCCGGGCCATGCAGCGTCTGCGTGCCGAGGCCAACAATCCCAGTCTGGACGTGTTGACCGAGGCGGGCCAGGGCCGGTTCTCCCGCGGCGCCCTTCCCCACGCCCTGAGCGGTCGGCGGCTACCCAGCGAGGAGCTGCTGATCGGATTCGCCGCCGCCTGCGGCATCAGCGAGGAGACCGAGCAGGCGCTGCTCGCCGCCCGGCGGCGGATCCTGGCCGGGCCGCGAGGGTTGGAGGGGTATCCGTGCGGTATCGCCGAGCGTGCCAACGAGCGGCGCCAGCAGGACGAGACCGCCCGACCCTGGCTCGCCGGTACCGGGCCGGAACTCGACCGGTACGACCAGCAGCTGCGTAACGCGGAGGAAGCCGAGACCGGCCGCATGATCGTGTGGGTCGACAGCCTCACCTGACGAGCTGGAGGCGCTGCAGCGGGAGCATCCCCAGCTCGCCCCGGGAACGGGCAAGACCCTGCGTGACGAACTCACGCGTACATCGCGTGCGCCCACCCGGCCAGCGAACCCGGCATCTGAACCGAACGGTGCCCAGGCCACAGCTGGCAAGGAGATCCAGTACGTCGCCGGTCGGATCCGCAGGAAACCCCACCGGCCGCACCGGCAGCGCCAAGGACACCCGGCCAGCGGTTCCCCCGGGGCCGGGCGTCTCCGGTACGGCCACAGTCCTCTACTCGGAGTAGAGGAACGCGGTGGAGTCGGGGTATGGCAGCAGACGAGACGAGCACCGAGGTGAGCACGGCGGCGCGGGACCGGCTGGCCCGGCCGGCGGCCGAGCACGGCACGACCCTCCGCGCCCTGGTCGAGGACCTCGCGCAGGGCGCCCCGACCCAGGGCGAGTACGCCGAGCGTGCCGAGCTGGCCCGCGCCGAGCTCTCCTCCGCGCTCGGCAGCGCGCCGAGCCCGGAGGCAGAGGCGAAGGCGCGTGCACTGTTGGAGCGCCTGGGCGGAACGCAGCACAACCCGCAGGCGGTCGCGTAGTGAGGGCGATCGCAGTCGTCCTGGACCACACGACCGCCGCGGCGCTGTACGACCCGAAGGACCCGTTCAACGAGGCGGTCGCCGCGTTCTACGTGCAGGCCTCCGGCGGGCTGGGAACGCTGTACGCGCCGGTGCTGCCGCTGACGGCCGGCGACGCCGAGCGGCCCGGCCTGCTCGGCTACATCAAGGGACTGCGGTTCATCCCACTCGAGGCGTTCGACACCGACGCCGCGGTCACCGCCACCGAGCTGCTGCGCTTCGGGGACTCCTGGGCCGCCGTCCACGCCATCCACGCCGCCCGCCCCTCCGCCGCCCACCCCACCGGACGCTTCCTGCTCACCCTGACCCCCAAGGCACATGCGGGCACCGGCGTCCAGGCCGTCCGCCCCGGCGACTGACACCAGCGCCGGAGACCGGGAAGTTCGATGGCACGAACTCACCGATCATCAACTTCCGATGGCAACGACCAAGGTTCGGTGGCACGGGACAACAGCTCCGCTGCTGTCCCGTCTCTGTCGATCTGGTCCCTGTCTCGAGTGATCTGGTCCGATTCGCTCGTCGTGTCAGATGATCTGGTTCACCGCGAGCCGGCGGTCAACGGCGGTCTTTACGGGCGTACGGCAGTCCTGTGAATCCGCTCGGCCCCAGAGCACGCGCCGTGATATCTGACGTGACTCACGCTTGGAGCCGGCACCGCCGGTCGTCGGGGGTCAGTAGTCGAGGTTCGGGTACCAGTCGTCGCGGCCCTGCGGGGTCAGGTCGAGGAGGTGCCAGACGGCGGCCAGGAGGTCGATGCCGCGCTCGTCGATGTCGTCGGCCATGAGTGGGTGGGTGGAGTAGAAATGGCGGACCGTGCCGTCGCCGTCGCGGGTGAAGACGGAGATGGTGGAGTCCTGTTCGCCGTCCTTGTCCTCGCTGCCCAGGTCGTACTTGAACATGCTGTCGCCGCAGCTCAGGAGCCGTAGCCGGTGCCAGCCGCGGTTACGGGCGTGCTGCCGCAGGGCGGGCACGTCGGCGGCCGCGGCGATGGCGAAGTCGGCGTTGCGGGCGATGTGGTGGGCGATGCCGTTGAAGCCGTCGATCCATAGGGTGCACATCGGGCAGGGGTCGGTCTGCAGCTTGCCGTACATGAAGTGGTAGACGATCAGCGGGCGGTCCGGGGCGGTGAACAACTCGCTCAAAGTGACCTCGCGGACCGGTGTGTCGCCGGCGTCGAGATCGGCGGGGCCCTCGATGAAGACGTAGTCGTCGATGGGCGGCCCCTGCGGGAGCGCCCGTCGCTGGGCCGCGACCTTCTCGCGGTGGCGCATGAGGTCGATCTCGGCCAGGCGCAGCTCTTCGCGGGCGTCGAGGTAGTCCGCCGATTCGCCGGCCAGTCTGGTGTGCCGCAACATCACGTCCTCCTGAGGTGGCCATCCCCCGGCCCCCGGTCCGAATCACGAGCTCCCAGTTCCCGAACCGGTCCTTTGAGTCTATGGCGGCTTCATGGTCCGCCGACAGTTGAGCTGAAGTCCGGCTCTGTGCTGATCCGCGGGTGGACCGAGGAAGTCGCCCCGTGCGGAGGTTGCGTCAGCCGGTCAACCCCGCCTCCCACTTGCGCCGCTGAAGGACGTAGTCGCTGAAGAGGTGCCGGGCCCGGTCCAGCAGCTCGCCCACTTCCGCCTCCCCGCGCGGGGTGTCCGCTCCCGGATGCCAGCGTTGCACCGACTGCCCGGCCCACGTGCGTAGCTTGTAGTCCGGATCGTCCAGCAGGGCGACCGCGGCCCGCAGCCCTATGAGGTCGCCGCGCGCGTCGAGCAGCCGGAACGCGGCGACCCGGACCGGCCGGGACTGCTCGGCGCCGAGGCGCGTCATCAGCAGCCCGTCGGGCAGTGTCCCGGCGAAGGGAAGCAGCGCGGTGGTCGTCTCCCGTACGACACCGGGCGCCGGGTCGTCGAGCAGCGGCAGCAGCCGGGTCACATCGGTCACGTCCAGTATGCGCAGCCCGGCCACCGCCCGTGCCCGCACCGCCGGTGCCGGATGGGTGAGCAGTGGCCGCAGCAGCTCTGCGTCCGCGCGCTCCCCGCACTCCGCCAGCCCGATCACGACACCGGGCGGCACCGCCGGGCCGGCCGGGTCCGCGCACTGCTTCCGGTACCAGGGCAGCGGGTCCATCCCGTGCTGCCGTACGACATACCGCGCACAGGCCCGGACCACCGCGGACCGGTCGATGAGGAATCCCACCGCCCGCCCGGGCCGTCCCGCCCGTCGCAGCGCAGTGACCCCGGCCGACCGCGCTCGGGGATTGCGCGCGCCCAGCAGCGCTTCCAGCACCTCGTCCCAGTCGCCTCCGTCCGTCATGGTGGCCAGGGCGGCGTCGGCGCACAGGCCTTGGACGACCGCGTCGTCGTCCCAGGCCGCGCGGCGGGCCAGCTCGCCGGGGGAGAGGAGCCCCTCCTCGACGGCCAGCCGGAAGGCGAACCGACGTACCGCGCGGTCGGTGTGGGTGTGCAGGGGCAGCAACCGCTCGCGCGGTGCCCGTCGGAGCACGCCGTCGAGCAGTTCCAGCCCGAAGGCGCCCCGGTCGCGCCGACCGACCCGCAGGATCAGCGGCGCGAGGACGACCGCGGTCTCCACGTCGAGCCTCTCGCCCAGCAACCGCCGGGCCCGCTCCCGCACGGGCATCACCCGGTCACCAGCACGTATGACGAGCAGCGGCAGCAGTACGGGATGCCCCGCGACCCCCTCCAGAGCGGCCTCGCGCACCCGCCCGTCCGGATGGCACAGGGCAAGAGCGAGCCGGGCCCGCGCATCCTGCCCCGAGCTCCCGGCCGGGCGGCGGAAGCGGGCGCTGACCCAGCGGCGGAGGCGGTCGGACCGATCGGGTGCCGGGTGCCGGGAAGACGTCTCCGTCCGCGGTGAGGCATCGGCGGCCGTGCCGGAGCGAAGCACCGCGGTCCGCTCTTCCTCCGGCAGCAGCGCATGTCCGTACCGGAGGACCTGCCGGACGCCCACGTCGAACGCGGTCCAGGCGCGGGGGTCGGCGGTGTCCAAAGCCTTGGTGAGGGGCGTCCCCCGGATCAGGCGGACCGCCGCCGTCCCGCCGCTTCCGATGCCGTCGTCCATGCTCGCCCCACCCCTGCCGACCTGCTGCTTCGAGCGATCGTAGAGGTGGGGCGACGGAACGTCGCGGGAATTTGGAGCGGTACGGACGCATGCACCCGCGCGCCCAGTGCGAGTCGGCATGAGTGTGTCGGTAGATCTGCAGACCATGTCAGTGGCTCCTTGAAGGCATTTGACCTGCAGCGTTGTGGATCTAGTGGCTCGTCTCGCATCGTTGGGTGGGTAATCGACGTCCCGTCTGATGGTCAGCAGACTGTCCCCAGTACTTGATCTTGGAGGTGGTCGTGGGACGTCGACCGAGTGTGTTCGTCCGTCCGGTCAGCAGGGAGGAGGGCCGCCGCCTGCAGCGGATCAGCCGGACCGCGAAGGACCCGGTTCGGCTGCGCCGGGCGATCGTGGTGCTGATGTCCGCCCAGGGCCAGACGGTCAAGGACATCACCTCGCTGATGCAGGTCGGCGAGGACGACGTCCGCGATGTCATCCACGCCTTCAACGAGCGGGGGTTCGACGCGCTGGACCCAAAATGGAGCGGGGGACGCCCCAGGGCGATCAGTGAGCGGGTGCGCGAGCACATCTGCCTGATCGCCCGGACGTCCCCCGCCGACTGGGGCCTGACCGGCTTTACCACCTGGAGCTTGTCCAAGCTCGCCGACCACCTGGTCCAACGGCCCGTGGTTCCGAGAATCAGCCGGGAGACGCTGCGCCGCATCCTGCGCTCCGGCAAGGTCTCCTGGCAGGCCACAACCACGTGGAAGGTCTCTACCGATCCGGACTTCGTCGCCAAGATGCACCGGATCCTCGCGCTGTACGACACCCCGCCGACCGACGGCCGGGTGACATGCGTCGACGAGATCGGCCCTCTCAACCTCCAGCCGCAAGGGCAGGTCCTGGCGTCCGGTCGGCAAGCCCGCCGGCTGCGGGCCACCTACCACCGGTACGGCGAAGTGATGCACATGCTCGCCGCGCTCGACCTTGCCACCGGCACGATCTACTACAGGATTCGGAAGCGTAAGCGGTGGCGAGAGTTCCTCGGCTTGCTCAAGGCCCTGCGCTCGCGCTGGCCCGGAGAGAAGCTGTACGTCGTCCTGGACGACTTCTCCCCGCACAAGCATGCCGAGGTCCGCAGCCGGGCCGCTGACAACGACGTCGAGTTGGCCTTCCTGCCGACCTACGGCTCCTGGCTGAACTGGGCCGAGTCGGAGTTCGCGGCCCTGCGCTACTTCGTCCTCAACGGCACCGACCACCGCACCCACGAGGAGCAGAACGCCGCGATCGCGGCCTACGTCCGCCGACGCAACGCCCGCGCCGAACCGAAGACCAACTTCGCCCTGGACTCACCCATCCGTCAGTGGACGCAATACCCGGCCCAAGCGGCGTGACAAGCGGTTACGCGACGAGCAGGAGCACGCTGATCGCCAGCATCACCACGGCGGTGGTTCCGTGGATGCCGTAAACGGCCGCCCTGGGCCCGTTGCTGCGCAGCACGATCAGCGCGTCGCCGACGGGTATACCGGTGGCGGCCAGCATGAACCAGCCCAACAGGTGGGGTGTCGCTCCAGCCAGCAGGATGAAGATGAAGAGCCCCGAGGCTATGTCGCGCACGGCCTTGACGGACAGCCAGGCCTGGAAGTTCCGGTCCTCGGTCGGCGTGCCGGAGATGCCAAAGCCGACCGCGGCCTGAGGTGCCCAAAATGCGCGTGCGCCGACGAAGATGATGCCTGCGCCGATCAGTCCGGTGAGCACGTTGGCGACGTTGGTGAGCATGGGTTGCTTCCCCTCTCGGTGGCGGCGCCCGCAGCGATTTCTAGCGGCGCTAGTAGTGCTAGCGACGATAGACCTAGCCGCGACAGGATGTCTAGCGTTGCTAGGATGCCGTCATGTCCGCCATCAACGAGCGCCGTGAACGTGAACGCGCCCACCGTCATCAGCTGATCATCACGGCCGCGCGCGAACTCGCGGAGGCCGAAGGCTGGGAGGCGGTGACGACGCGACGGCTGGCTGAACGCGTCGAGTACAGCCAGCCGGTGCTGTACAGCCACTTCGACGGCAAGGACGCCATCGTGAGCGCCGTCGCCATCGATGGCTTCAGCGGACTCGCCGCCCACCTGCGCCGCGCCCGGCAGGCCGCCCCAGAGCCGGGCAGGCCCTGCGCGCCGTCTGCCGCGCCTATCTGGAATTCGCGACCGAGCGGCCTGCCCTGTACCAGGCCATGTTCGTCCTGCCCACCGACGTGAAATTCGCGAGCGCCGAGACACCACCCCCGCTACGGGCCGCTTTCGGCGAGTTCGTCAGCTGCTTTTGCCTGGACAACGAGCGACGCGAACTGTTCGCCGAAGTCACCTGGAGCGCATTGCACGGCATGGTTGTCCTGTCCGACAGCGGCCGCATCCCCCCGGACGGCCAAGAGGAACGGCTCGATTTCCTCGTCACTCAGATCGCCGGCATCCCAGCGGGCTGACCACGCGACAAGAGCAATGGAAAGGCCAAGGATCTGAGCCGAGCTACTAGCTGTTAGCTGTGCGCTGACCTGCCGGGTACCGCAGCGGGGCCCGCCTGCTGTTCACCGCCCTTGTTCCACGTACTCCTTGAAGTGCTCGAGATCGCTGCGGACGAGGCGTTCTATCGCGTTCGCCTGGGCGAAGCCCTTCGGCCCGCCGAAGGTGTCCCTGATGGTGCCGGGCTCGTACTCGAGCCGTGCCTGGACCCGGGTGTGGTTTTCGTCGATCGACCGCAGGGAGAAGGAACCCGTCAGGTCGGGAGCACCGGTGGTATGCCACTCCATCACGTGCTCCCCCTCGCGGTCGGAGACTTCGGCCTCGAATTCCCGGGACCGGCCGCCGGCCTCGACGCCGAGATGCGCTCGGCCTTCTGTCTCCGTACGGGCGTCTCGCAGTCCGTCCACGAAGCGCGGATAGTTCTCCACCCGGTGGAGACTGTCCCATGCCTTGCCGATCGGAACTCCAACGTCAACGTGTTGTTCGAGGGTGCTCATGGCCCACCTCCACGTCCGGCTCATATGCGTATGTGGCTCTCTGGTTCCAGTATGCGTCGGCACCGACCGGTCGACCGAAACACGAGACGGGGCTGAGGGTCACCATGTGACCGGTCGAGGAGGTCGACTGGCTACAGCACGGATCCAGTGACGTCGAAGGCGACGTCGCCGGGCACATCGGTCAGGGCTTGCTGTGCGCTCGGCTGCCGCGGTGGGGTGCGGATGCCGACCGGCGACGGGCCACGCCTGAGCGGTTAGCTCAGGATTGGCCTGCCAAACAACTCCGCGCAAGATTCAGGTAGTTGAGACAGCAGATGATCGACTTGCCTGTCGGAGGCCGCGTCGGCGACGGTGGACAGCACTGCGCTCGTGTCCCACTCCGCAGTCCGCGGTCGGGCACTGTCACGTTGGCTGACCGGGTGGGATGATCTTCTGGTCGGTCATGCCGGGGAGGGATCATCCATGGACAGCGCGTCGCCGTCGTACCAGGGGCACCGGTACCCGGTGGAGATCATCTCCCACTGCGTGGGGCGGTATGTCCGCTTCCCGCTCGGCTTCCGCGAGGTCGAGGTGCTCATGCCCGGGCGCGGCGTGCTCGTGTCTTACGAGAGCGCCCGGCGCTGGTGCACCACGTTCGGGCAGGCCCGCGCCGACGGCCCGCGCCGCCGACCCGACCCGGGGGGCAAGTGGCACCTGGACGAGGTCTTCCTCGAGATCAACGGCGAGCGGCACTACCTGGGGCGGGCGGTGGACCAGCACGGGAACGTGCTGGACATCCTGCTCCGGTCGAGGCGCGACGCCAAGGCCGCCAAGCCGTTCATGGCCAAGCTGATGAAGGAGCACCGGGTGCCCCGGGCGCTGGTCACCGACAGGCTCCGCTCCCACGGCGTGGCCCGCCGGGAGCTGATGCGCTCGGTCGAGCACCGCTCGCACCAGGGCCTGAACCACCGGGCGGAGAACTGCCACCAGCCCACCCGGCGGCACGAACGCGCCAGGAAGGGCTTCCGCTCCGCCGGCGCAGCGCAGCGGTTCCCGGCCGCCTGCAGCGGCATCCCACCCCACTTCCGCCCCCACCACCTGATGGCCGCCGCCGTCCCCCGCGCCGAGACGACCCTCCGCTTCGCGATCTGGGACCGGATCACCGGTGCCGCCGCCATGCCCACCGCGGCCTGACCCGAAATCGCCACCCGGCCCCACCACGCCCCGGCCCGCCGTCAGACAGTCACGCACCCCACAACGTGACAACGCCGGCTGAGCGCGTCGCGGACAGGGATCTTCCCCTTGCGGTCTGTCCGTGCATCCGTGCCTGCGCCTCACCGGCTGCCGCACCTCCGTCGCGGGCGGTGCGTGACACCGATACCCGGAAGCGGTCAGGAGGTTCAAGAAGCGGCGGAACGACGAGCGGCCGCTGCGTCGGCGGTGCGCCCCGTGGGAAGAGGCTCGTTGCCCGCGCAGGCTCCTCCGTGTCCCAGCCCTGTCACATTCATGCTATTGCCGATGAAGCCGACTGGCAGCCGCACCACTGCCCGGCGTCACGGGCATGGCCGAATCGCACGCGGAAGCGGCCGCTGCGGCCGAGATGCACTGCCGAGTGGGCCACTTGAGAATGGTCACGGCACGATCCGGCCTCGGATGCACTGCCTGGCACCCGCCCCCAGGGCAGACGGTCACGGGTCACGCACCCATCGGCCCGTATGGAAAGGCGGTGGCATCCGATGACGTACGTCGCTGTGAGTGCGCTCAGCCATCCAGGACTGGTCCGCGACCGGAACGAGGACAGCCTCGTCGTCGGGCCGTGGACACCGTGCGCCACCGTCACCGAGAACCCGCAGACGCTCGTGTTCCCCCTCGGTACGCCGCTCGTCGTCGCCGCCGCCGACGGGCTCGGCGGCCAGCCCGGCAGGGAGGTGGCCAGTGCCCTGGTCGTCCGCCGACTCGCATTGACCGGGCCTGTCCTGACCGATGAGAACGGCGTCCGTGAGGCATTGCACGCCTGCAACCGCGAGGTGTACGCGGCCGCAAGCGGAGACGGACCGGCCACGATGGGCACGACCGTCGCGGGCGCCGTCATACTGCCCCGATCGCTGCTGGCGTTCAACGTGGGCGACAGCCGGGTCTTCGCCGCATCCCGGGACGGACTGCTCCAGGTCAGCGTGGACGGCAATCCCCGACCGGGCCAGGGCAGCGCATCACTTCCCTCGTGCCCAGGCCCTCGGCGGCACGGCGGAGTAGCGCGCCATCACCCCCATGTGACCGCCACCCCCGTGGCCCCTGGCGACCGGTACCTGATCTGCACCGACGGCCTGACCGACCCGGTGCCGTACGACGTCCTCGACGGCCTGATGCGGGGGTACGGCGACGGCCGGGCCGCCTTCGAACTGTGGAAGGCCGCCATCGCGGCCGGCGGACCCGACAACATCGCGCTCGCCCTGGCACGCATCGCAAACCAATGAGCCCCGGCTTTGACGGGTTCGAACCGGACGGTGGGGCCGAGGGCGCCCCTCTGATGTGCGGCGAAGGGCACGACATCACAGGGGAACCCGCGTCACCGCTGATTGACGTCAGCGCCCGCTCCTCGCGCTCCGGGGAGTTCTGACGCTTTTGCCCTCGCGGTTGTCACCGGCGCGCTGCCGCCGTATCGCCGCGCGTTCCGGTTGTGTCGGCGTGGACGCAGCCCCAGCCGCGGCGAGCTGACCGTCACCCTCCTCATGTCGCAAGGTCGCCGGAATGTCGGCAATCCGACGCGGTCGGCGGGGCTCAGGAAGGGAAGCCGTACCGTCCTTGCAGGCGGACGAAGTGCGCGGGCGTAAGTATCCGTCGGCGCTCCAGCCCCATCGCGGTGCGCAGAAAGGACACCACCTGCTCCCGGCCACCCGGCCCGATGGGCTGGACGAGGTGGCCACCGAAGCGCAGTTGCTCGGCCAGCGGGGCGGGAACCTCCGGGAACGCGGCGGACACGATGACTGCGTCGTACGGAGCGCGGTCCGGTACGCCACCGCTGCCATCCCCGATGCGCAGCTCGATATTCCGAATGCCCTGCCTGGCGAGGTTGCGCCGTGCCTGCCGGGCGATGTCCGGCCACATCTCGATGGTCACGACATCGGCGGCCAACCGGGCAAGCAGCGCGGTCTGGAAGCCGAGGCCGGTACCGATCTCGAGTACGTGCTCGTCCCCGCTCAAGTCAAGGCCCTCGATCATCATGGCGGAGAGCGAGGGCTGCGTGGTCACCTGTGCGTGCCCGATCGGAAAGGGCACGTCATGGTAGGCATGCGCTTGGTGGCCGGTGGGGACGAATGCCGCTCGGGGCGTCGCTCGTACGGCCTGGAGCAGGCGCTCGTCGCTGATACCGGCCTCTCGAACGGCCCGCACGAGCTCCTCGAACGGATGGGCGGCTTCGGTCATGTCCGCTGCTTTCCGTGTGATGGCCGGAGGGCGAACGTGTCGTCGGGCTCACGGTCGACGGGCCACCGACGGCGTCTCGGCCGCCGGCCAGGGCTTCGCAGCTCAGGCGTACGCCAGCGCCATCCTGAACGAGCGACGGCGCGCCGCCGACGTCCTGACCATTGACGACCTGTTTCTGACATTCTCCAGCGCCTCACCGACGTGCTCAATCCGATCGCTCGGACCATGCCGGACAATCCGCCATGTCCACGCTTGTCAGGAAATGGGGCGACCGGGCCCAAGTGGACGCCTGCCCGCTGCAGCCGACCCGGTGGTGCCGGGCCACGGTCACGGGCCACCGCGCCGCCCGGGGGGCGGTGTCCATCAGCCAGATCACCGTACGACTCACGTTCGAGAGATCGGCGACATCGACATCCTGGTCGCCGCCGGCCGGTCGGCCCCCTTCATGGGCGCCCTCACCGCACTGCACTCCACCGCCGAGGTCATCACACAGGAGGACAAGAAGACCTCGATCCGTACCGTTAAGGGCGTCCAGGTCGACCTGCGCGTGGTGCGGCCGGACTCATGGGGCGCGGGCCAGCAGTACTTCACCGGCTCGAAAGCGCACAACGTCCGCACCCGCACGATCGCCGCCCACCTGGGGCTGAGGCTCTACGAGGACGGCCTGTTCGAGACCGAGGGCGGAAAGCGGGTCGCCTCGCGGTCCGAGGACGAGGTGTACGCCCGGCTCGGCCTGCCATGGATCCCGCCCACGCTGCGGGAGGACCGAGGGGAGATCGAAGCTGGCCTGCGCGGCGAGCTGCCCGAGGTGGTGACGGAGGACGACATCAGAGGCGACTTGTACACCCATATCGACCTCACCGACGGCCTCGCCCACTGAAGGAGATGGCAGCGGCCGCCGGACGGGGCTACGCGTACTACGCGGTCGCCGACCACGCACCGAGCCTCTACATGCAGCGCATGACCGACGAGAAGATCCTCGCCCAGCGCGAGCGGGTGCGGTCACTGGACGGCAGGCACCACGGGATGCGGCTGCTGCACGGCACCGAGCCCGACATCGGCCCGGGCCGGGAGGTGGACTGGCCCGACGAGTTCCTCGAGGACTTCGACATCTGCGTGGCCTTGGTGCGTTCCCACTCCGCATCGGCCGGAAGACGATGACCCGGCGGATCGTACGCGCCTGCGAGAACCCCCGCATCAACGTCATCGGTCACCCCACCACCCGTCTGATCGGCAAGCGGCCGGGCATCGACGCCGACCGGCTCAAGGACACCGACCGCGCGCTCCTCGCGGAACTGACCGGCACCTGCCCCGAGATGACCGCCCCGACCGGGCGTATCCGGACCTTCGCGGACCTCCTGAGCCTGGCCCCGGACAACGCCCGGCACCTCAAGGAATGGATCACTCGTGTCCGCGCCGACGACCTGCCCCACCTGGACGCCTTCACCCGCGGCCTGGAACGCGACCGTGACGCCGTGATCAACGCATTCACCCTGCCGTTCCACAACGGCGGGACCGGAGGCGTCAGCACCATGACGAAACTGATCAAGCACCAGATGTACGGCCGGGTCGGCTTCCGCCTCCTCCGTCACCGGATCCTGCTCAACTGATCCCTCCAGCCGACGATCAACGGCTACGAAAATCATGTTCAGAGCCGAACGATTTACAGTCCCGGCTGGGGCCGTGGTCCGGCGCCCTCGACTCATCTGTTCGAGCGGCAGTCCTCGTGCAGCCGGGACGTGGCCGTTCCCAACGGGTACATGGTGCAGACATCCGTGGCCGGTCCGCCCTCTCAGGGCTGAAAGCCGTGTCACGGCCGGATCCGTTGGAGCGGGCACGTGCGCATCGCCGTCGTGGGCCAGGGGTATGTGGGACTGACCGGTGCGGTGGCTTTGGCGTTGCAGGGTCATTACGTCACCGGCATTGAGCAGGAG
The DNA here is from genome assembly GCF_045291515.1 of Streptomyces sp. GD-15H. NCBI lineage: Bacteria > Bacillati > Actinomycetota > Actinomycetes > Kitasatosporales > Streptomycetaceae > Streptomyces > Streptomyces sp. GD-15H. The sequence goes on along the minus strand of NZ_CP149447.1, from coordinate 7,866,109 downwards.
AGCGGGCGGCTGGCCCGCCTGCTGGCCGGCGAGGCGCCGGTGTACGAGCCCGGCCTGCCGGAGCAGCTCGCGGCGGCCCTGGCCACCGGACGTCTGCGTTTCGCGGCCGAGCTGGAGCCGCTGCACCGTCAGTGGCCGTTCGAGGTGGTCCTGATTGCCGTCGGTACTCCTCCCAGCGCGGACGGCACGGCTGATCTCTTGCAGGTCCAAGTGGCTCTGGAGGAGGTGGCGGGGCTGCTGCCGCAGCCGTGCACGGTGCTGAAGTCCACCGTGCCGCCCGGGACGAGCCAGACGCTGTTGACTGCCCGCCCCGGCCTGCGCGGCCGCTACGCCTACAACCCGGAGTTCCTGAATCAGGGCAGCGCCCTCGACGACTGGCAAACGCCCGCCCGCGTCGTCGCTGGAACAACCTCACCGGCCTGTCTTGCGGTGCTGCGGGAGATGTACGCCGGCGTCGCCTGCCCGTGGATCGTGACCACTCCGACCAGCGCCGAGATGATCAAGTACGCGAGCAACGCCTTCCTCGCCACGAAGATCAGCTTCGCCAATGAACTGGCCCGGTTGTGCACACTGCCTGATCTGGACATCGACACGGTGATCCAGGGAGTGGGATCGGACCCGCGGATCGGGCACGCGCTGCTGCAGCCCGGCCTGGGCTTCGGAGACTCCTGCCTGCCCAAGGACACCGCGGCGCTGGCTCACTGGGCCGCGGCCCACGGCATCCACACGCCGCTGCTGAACGCGACGATCGACATCAACGCCGCACAACCGCAGACGGCGGTCACCGTGCTGGCGCAAGGACTGGGTCGCGATCTGGCCGGGTGCGAGATCGCAGTCCTGGGGGTGCGCTATGAGCCATGGAGCGATGACCTGCGTGCCGCCCCTAGCCGGACGATCGTGCCGAGTTTGCTGAGGGAAGGGGCACGGGTGCGGGTATGGGACCCGGGGACGTCCCCGGATGAGCTGATGCGCCTCTTCCCTGCAGCCGTGCCGCAGGGCAACCTGCCCGATGCGGTTCGCGGCGCGCACGGCGCGCTGGTACTCACCGAATGGCCCCAGGTGATCGAGGCGGACTGGGTCGGCCTGGCAGAGCTCCTCGCCCCGCCGCGCGTCGTGGTCGACGGCAAGAACTGCCTTCCCGCCCACCGGATGAGAAGCCCTTTTCTGGCATACCGCAGTATCGGCAACCGTCTGCCGAGCGCGGACCCGGTGCCTACAGAGGGCACCAACCCGTTGCCCGGCCCGTGAAAGGCGAGGCACCTCGCGCACCTGAGAGGGCGTTTGACGTAGGCGCATTGCCCCTTATGCACCAAGTGCCGTGACCGCATAGGTTCGCCGGGTTGCCGGTTGGGACGGGTGGCCCGGTGCGCTCTCGCCGCGGTAAGGGCACGATCATCAGCCTGGCCGCGGCTGAAGCCGATCCGCTCCTATGACCGTGGTGTACTGTCCGAGCGCCATGTGGTGAGACGAGGGTGCCCCGGCAGTTCGGCGCGGCCGGTGGCCCACAACAGGGTGAGCCAGGGATCCGCGCCGCCCGGAGCCTCTGGAAACAGACGGGCGAGCACCCGCGAGCAGAGAGCGGAGGGCGGGGTCCAGGCAAGCCCGAGGCCTTCCGCCACATCGTGCATGTGCACCAGCGTTTCCTGCACCCCCAGCGCCGCGAAGCCTTCGGGGTCCGACACCCCGGCGGCGTGGTGGGCGCGGACCCGGGGCGGCGTCGTACGCACCATGGCGACCAGCAGCGCGCCGCACGCCTCCAGCACCTGCACCAGGCCGGCCGGACCCGCATCACGCTCCGCGTAGACGAAGACCATGGGTCCGTCCGGCCTCTTCTGGCTCAACGCGAAAGGCACATGGGTGTCCAGCGGCGGGCTCTGCGGCCCCAGCTGCACGGCGTAGTACAACAGGTCGTTGGCGAGGTGCTCGACGGTCTCCCAGCAGTCCCACTCCAGCGAACCGGCCTTACCGCCCCACCCCTCCGGGGGTGCGTCCCGAAGGATGCCCACGGCGAGCCGCACGGCAAGGTCGACGTCGTCCGCGGTGACGGGAGACAAGACTGATCCGGCTTCGATTGATCGAGACATGACAGCACCGTATCGCGAGGGAAGAGGGCAATCACATCCATGAGGTGCTGCTTCAGCTGGTCGCCGCGGGAGTGCTGGAGCGGCATGAGGAACCGGACGAGCAGTTCCTGTGGTCGGGGCGATGACGTCAGGCCGCCGCTGGTAGAGGTCTACCGCCCCAGCGGACGCCTCGTTCGCTGCGGATGCGTGCGCGTTCGCGTCGCTAGGCGGCCAGGACATCGGGGTGACGGACGTTGTTGTTCCGCCAGCGCAGGTAGGCGTGCAGGGCGCGGGTCTGGACGGTGTGGTTCGGATGGTTGGAGTTGGCCAGCGTGAACTGCCGCAGCGGTCCGAAGTGGGCCTCGATGGGGTTGGCCCAGGACGCGTAGGTCGGGGTGAAGCACAGCTCGACCTTGTTCCGGTCCGCCCACCTGCGGGTTCTCCAGTTCAGGTGGGCGGAGAGGTTGTCGAGGACCACGTAGATCGGGGCGCCGTCCGGACGGGCGGCGCGGATGGACCGCAGGGCGGCCCAGGTGTGGTCGGTGCCCTTGCGACGCCGGTTGATCCCCCACAGCTTGTCGTCGCCGACCGAGTAGCAGCCGTGGAAGTAGGTGGTGCCGTGGGTGCGTCGGTAGGTGGCTGGCAATCGGTCGGGGCGGCTCTGTTCGGCCCAGCAGGAGCCGGCGGTGGGGCGGATGCCCAGTGGCCCGAACTCGTCGAAGGCGAACGTGCGGTCCGGACGTTCGTTGACCGCGTACTCGATCCGTTCCAGCTTGGCGTCGAACGCTGGATCCGGGGATTCCTTCCAGGTCTTCGTCCTCTGGAAGGTGATCCAGCGACGTGCCAGTAACGACCGCAGGGCCTCACGGCCGATCCGGACGGGCCGGGCTATGTTCTTGCGCAGGTGATCGACCAGTTTGCGGATCGACCAGCGGGTGAAGGGTTTGCCCAGCATGGTGGGGCGGGTGGTGGCCGTCTGGATGACGAAGTCCTCGTCGTCACTGCTCAGCAGGCTGGGGGTACCCCCGGGCGGAGCCTGGGGGAGGACGGCCTCCCGCCCACCGAGGGTTGAGGCATGCGAGCCCGATCTCGTTGAAGCGGTGGACCACGTCGCGGACGGTGTCCTCGTTCGCCTGGACCAGCCGCGCGATCACCCGGACCTTGTTGCCGCCATCCGAGGCCAGCAGCATCATCGCCCGCCGAAACCGCACCGAGCTCGTGCTGCCCCGCCGCACGAGTTGCTGAAGCTTCTGCCCCTCTTGCTCAGTCAGCCTCCGGACCTTGACCGGTGGTGCCATCCCGCCTCCCCTGCTGGTTGGAAGTCGTCACTTCCAACCAGCACAACGAGCAACCCGGTGAACGTTGCCGGTCACAGCACTAGCCTCGCGCTTTCGCGAGTGTGGGCGTCCGAGGCTTGATCAAATAAGCGAGGAGTGCCTCTGACCTGGGACGATGGGACTTCTCTAGGGTCCTGTTCATCGTCAGGAAAGCTGCACTCCTCAGGTGAAGATGACGGCTCCATGCCCTGCCGAACCCCGGTTGACCAGCAGCTTCCCGTCCCTCCGAGCAGCATCACCCCACCGGAGCCGTGGAACCCGGCGCCCACTCGACGCGACAGCCGGGCCACCTGCACTCCCGCAGCCAGTCCGCAACAGCGACTCGGCCCGTCGTAGGAACCGACGGGCCGTCATGCAAGATCAAGGCAGGCAGTCACGAGGAGACCGAGACATGAGCTTTCACCTTCACCTTCGAGCGGTGGCAGAAGATGAGATCCGGGACGACCACGCCTCACTGGAGGAGTTCATGGGCGCGGCCTGGGACAACCATGAGACCGAGTACGCGGCAGGCATCGCGGAATCCATAGCCAAGGACTTCGACCCCCTCAACGACCTCTACCTGGCAGGGCCCACGCTCGCCGGCGGGACTTCATCATGGGATCTGCCGGTCTACGGGGGTCGGATCGTCCCCGCCTGCATGGACCAGCAACCGCCATTCGTCATCCTCGACCCGAACCAGGTCGCCACGGTCGCAGACCTGCTCGCCGGGGCCTCCTTCGAAGCTCTCTGGCAGGTGGAGGGGGCCAAACTCACCGCGCCGTACGCCCAGTGGGAGGACCCGGAAGGCGCGGCCAAGGAGAACTACCTTGCCCACCACACCGGCCTTCGGGACTTCTACGGCCGCGCGGCCGCTGCACACCGCGCCGTCGCCAAGGCGTTCTGGTACTAGCCTCGCGCTTCGCGAGTGTGAGTGTCCGAGGCTTGATCAAATAAGTGAAGAGTGCCTCTGACCTGGGACGATGGGACTTGTCTAGGGTCCTGTTCGTCGTCAGAAAAGCTGCACTCCTCAGGTGAAGCTGACGGCTCCATGCCCTGTCGAACCCCGGTTGACCAGCAGCTTCCCGTCCCTCCGAGCAGCATCACCCCACCGGAGCCGTGGAACCCGGCGCCCACCCGACACGACAGTCGGGCCACCGGCATTCCCACGACCAACCCACAACAGCGAAACGGCCCGACGGAAGAACCGACGGACCGTCATGCAAGATCGAGGCCAGTGGGTGCTTCGCCAGGTGGGGTGTTCTCGTCCGTTACGCACTTGGCGAGGTTGTCGATCGACGCGATGTCGACCATCGCTTCGGAACTGACGGGGAGCGTCTCGTAGTCGCGGGCGAGGCGCCGGTGCGTCATGATCCGTCCCAGGCTACGTTCGACGACCCAGCGCCTTTTGACGACACGGAAACCGCGAGCTCCGGGCTGTCTGTTGACGACTTCGACGTCGATTCCGAGATTGGCGCCGTGCTCGACGACGGCCTTCTTCAAGCCGGTGCCGACCCAGTTCTTGGCCTGGTCGAGGAGGCGTCTTCCCAGGGCGCTTTCGGAGAGGCTCGCGGTGGTGACGGGTAGGGGGAAGGACGTGCCATGACTCGATCCTCTCAAATGATCGAGTCCCTATCGAACCCGGAACGGTTCATACCGGACTACACGCCCACCTGTTCGATTGCGGTCCGCAGGGCGAGCGGGGTGGCCGCCGCCCAGGCCTGCGGGGAGCAGGAGTGCGGGTACGGGACCGGTGACGCGGTCGCCGCGCGGTCGTAACCGGCGAGGACCTCGGGCAGTCGGTAGCCGTAGCCTGCCGCCGCCGCGATCAGGCCCGCGCCGAGGGTGCGGACCTCGTCGGCGAGTCCGTGGCGGGCGAGGCCGAGCGCGATGAGGGCGTTGTCGTGCGGCCAGGCGCTGCCGCGGTGGTAGGACAGCGGGTGGTACGGACGCTGGCCGGAGGCGAGAGTGCGGATGGCCCAGCCCGAGAAGAAGTCGGGTCGCAGCAGCCTTCGGCCGACAGTGCGGGCGTGCTCCGTGTCGAGGATGCCCGACCACAGCAGGTGGCCGGCGTCGGAGGCGAGGGCGTCGACCTGGCGGCCCTCGCCGTCCAGGGCCAGGGCCGGGAAGTCGGCGCCGGGCATCCAGAAGTCCCGCAGGAAGCGGTGCCGCAACGGCACCGCCAGGTCGCGCAGCCGGGCCGCGTAGGCCTCGTCCCCCCATACCTCGTGTGCCAGTCGAGCCGTGCGCGTCAGGGCGTCGTAGGCGTAGCCCTGCGCCTCCGACACGGCGATGGGGCCCTCGGCCTGGGTACCGTCGGTGAAGCAGATGGCGTTCGGGGAGTCCTTCCAGTTCTGGTTGATCAGACCGTTCGGGTCCGGGGTGTACACGAGGTAGCCGTGGTCGTTGATGCCGCCGTCGGTGAGCATCCAGTCGACGGCCCGCCGGGCGTGCGGCTCCAGGCGTACGGCGAGGGACCGGTCGCCGGTCGTCTCGTAGTGGGCGTGGAGCAGGACGAGGAAGAGTGGGGTGGCGTCGACGGTGCGGTAGTAGCGCCCGAAGGGAACCTGGCGGAAGTGCGAGAGTTCGCCGTGGCGGATCTCGTGGACGATCCGTCCGGGCTGCTCGCCGCTGAAGGCGTCGTGGCGTTGGCCCTGGGTCGCGGCGAGGGCGCTCAGGGTCGCGGCGGCCGGGCCGGGCCGGTACGGCAGCAGGAAGTACGACGTGATCAGCGAGTCCCGGCCGAACAGGGTGAGGAACCAGGGGATACCGGCGGCGGGAACGAACACGTCCTCGCCGTCCACCCCGGTCGCCAGGACCGTCAACAGATCCAGATCGGCGAGGCCCTGGTCGATTGCCCGAGCCAAGTCATCGGCTTGTTCGGGGAGTTGTTTCCGATCGGTGCGGGGAGCCTGCGGGATGTGCGAGGGCATGCCGTGTGGCCGGGCGCGTACGGTCAGGTGGAGTTCGGCCTCCGCGTGGCCGTCCAGCCGGAGCCGCCAGCGCAGGGTGCGCGCCGTCGGCCCCTCCTGTGCCTCTGTCACGGCGTCGGGAGCGGGCCGGCAGGCCACGGTCGTCTGCGCGTGCCACTCGGCTCTGCGGTACTCGAACCGTACGCCGTCGTCGGTGGTGTGGACGCGGTGTACGGCGTCCGGCTTGGCGTAGTGCCGGTCGTCGGCGCGCAGTTCGAAGAGGTCGGCGAAGTCGGCGTCGGCCGTGAGGTCCAGGTGGGCGGTCACGGGTTCGGGGCGGTTGCTGACGAAGCGCAGGTGCTCGGTGAGGGTTGTGGCGGTCAGGGTCTGCCGGCGGAAGACGGCGTAGGCGGGCGGTTCGTCGCGGGTGCCGGCGGGGGTGAGCACACAGGTGGCGGTGTCTGCCGTCGCGGCCGCGGACGGCATGAGCGTGGTGGGGGTGGTGCCGTCGACGGTGAGCCGCCAGCGGCTGAGGTGCCGCGCGTCGCGCAGGAAGAGTCCGTCGGGTGCCGTGCCGCGTACGCCGTGGAGGTCGCCGTCCGGGCCGAGGCGGACGAAGGCGGCGTCGCGCACGAGCTGTACCTGCTCGCCGGCCTCGGTCATGGCAACGGCTCCTTGTCGTCGGTGAGCAACAGATCCAGGGCGAGGGCGGCCGTCCAGGAGAAGTACCGGGCACCGCGGCCCTCGCCGGTGAGGGGGTCGATGTACTCGGCGAACCGGGTTCGTCCGGCCTCCGTGACAAGAGCCTGGCGCAGGTGCTGCGCTTGTGCATGCCAGCCGTGGGTACGCAGTCCGCGTTCGATGAGCCAGCTGGTGTTGAACCATGCGGGGCCCCGCCAGTACCGCTGGGAGTCGAAGCTCGGTCCGGACAGGTCGTAGCTGGGGACGAGTCGGGTGGCTGGTGCCCGGAAGTGCGGTCCGTTCAAGGTTTCCAGCAGACGCCGAACGAGGTCGGCGGGCAGGCCGGGGACGACGAGCGGGACGAGTCCGGTGACGCTGCGCTCGTCGATGAGGGAGTCGTCGGCGAGGTCGCGGGCTCGGAAGAGTCCCGCGGAGTCGTCCCAGAGGCGGTCGACGAGCCGCCGGGTGAGGTCGGCGGCCCGCTCGGTGTGGGCGCCCCCGGCGTGGCCCAGGTGTTCCGCGATGCGGGCCAGGGCGAGTTCGCCGGTGATCAGCAGGGCGTTGAAGCCGGGGTCCTCGACGGCGAAACCGTGGACCGTGGACCGGTCGTCGTAGCCGGTTGCGCGGTAGGTCGCGGCCAGCCGGACGTAGCGGCCGTAGTCGAGGTCGGTGGGCCGGTCGGTGGGGCTGCCGTGGTCCAGGTCGGCTCGGCGGAAGGTGTCGGCGGCGGGTTCGACGCGGGCAAGAGGCCGGTCCCAGCAGGGGCTGTTGTCCATGCCGGGTTCCCAGGGGTGGACGACGGCCGCCAGTCCCCCGCCTCCGAGGTCGCGGTGGGTGAGGAGATAGTCGTGCCAGGCGGTGAGCCCGGGATGGATGCGGGCCAGGAAGCCGCGGCGGTCCGACTCGGCGGGGTCCGAGCAGTGCACGAGCCAGGCCGCCAGGGCGTGCACCGGTGGCTGGATGATGCCCGAGGTCTCGGGGATCGCCGGTGCGCCCACGCCCCGCGCGGCGCGGGAGGACTGCCAGAAGTCCGGGCTCGGGAAATAGGCCCCGTACGGCACGGCGGGGTTGAAGACGATGTGCGGCAGGCGGCCGTCAGCCCACTGTCCGGCCAGCAGCGATTCGAGTTCCCGCTGGGCGCGGCGTACCGAGAGGTGGCGCAGGCCGATGGCGATGAAGGCGGAGTCCCAACTCCATTGATGGGGGTAGAGGGTGCGGGAGGGGACGGTGGAGGTGCCGGTCCAGTTGTCGATGAGGACCCGCGCCGCACCGCGCCGCAGTGTCAGGTGGTCTGCGGGCGCGGAGGGCGCGGGCCGGCCCAGGAGGGTCTTCACGCGCCGGACCTCTTGAGGAAGGCGGGGATGGAGCGGACGGCCTCGACGGGATCGCCGGTCAGCCGGCACTCGGCAGCGAGGTGGCCGTCGTAGCCGATGGTGTGCAGGGCGCCGAGCCAGGCGGGCCAGTCGAGGTGTCCGGCGCCGGGCTGGAAGCGGTTGGAGTCGGAGACTTGGGCGTGGCCGATGAGGTCGGGGTGGGCGAGGATCGCGGCGGTGGGGTCGGACTCCTCGATGTTCATGTGGTAGCTGTCGATGCCGATGCGCACGGAGCCGAGGCCGGTGGCACGGATCAGGTCCGCGGCCTGTTCGAGACGGTTGACCATGTGGTCCTCGTAGCGGTTGAGCGGCTCGAGGAAGAGCATGACGCCTTCCCTGCGCGCGTGTTCGCCCAGTTCGGTGAGGCCGGCCAGGAGGATCTCGCGGTCCTCCTCCTCGGTACGCGGGGGTTCGAAAGGCGGCAGACGGCGGGAGAACATGCCGTAGGAGGCCGGGGTCTGGGCGCCCCGGCCGCCGATCTCGGCGATCACGGTGAGCTGGGACTTCATCTGGGCGAGCGCGTCGCGGCGCAGGTCCTCGTCGAAGGCACCGAAGAAGTGCGGCATGTCGACGCACACCGTCGGCATGGCCACGCCGTCCTTGTGGGCCTGCTTCAGTTCGTCGAGGCGGGAGGCGAAGTGGAGGCCGCCCTTGCCGCGCAGTTCGATGGCGTCGTCGCCGGCCTCCTGCGCGAACTCCCACTTGGCCTGCAGGGTGTCTCCGGGCAGGAGTTGTTCCTGTACGGCGGTCTTGAGCATGAGGGGCCTCTCAGAATTCCAGGACGATCTGCCGCGCCTCGGCGGGGCGTTCGTCCAGCAGTGCGTACGCATCGGCGGCCTCGGCGGCCGGGACGACATGGCTGACCAGGGAGGTCACGTCCACATGTCCCTCGGCGACCAGCCGCAGGAAGGTCTGCTGGAGGCGTTCGACGCTCCAACGGCTGGACAGCTGCGGGGGGATGCCGCCGATCTGGGAGCAGACGAGCTGGACGCGGTTGTGGTGGAACTCGTCGCCCAGGCGCAGGCCGATGCCGTCGCCCTGGTAGAAACCGGAGGCCACGACCCGGCCGCCGACGGCGACCGATCGCAGGGCTTCGTGCAGGGCCGAGTAGGCGCCGCTGATCTCGATGGCGAGGTCGGCGCCGAGACCGGCGGTGGCGGCGCGGATGGCTTCGGCGACCTGGTCGGTGCGAGCGTTGAGGGTGTGATGGGCGCCGTAGCGCCTGGCGGTCTCCAGGCGGCCGTCCAGGGCGTCGACGGCTGTGACCCGGGCACCGCTCAGTTGGGCGAGCCGGGTGGTGAGCAGGCCGATCACGCCCTGCCCGAAGACGGCCACGTCCTCGCCGAGGTGGATGTCGGCGGCCAGCACGGCGTTGTAGGCGATGGCCCCGACGCGGGCGAAGGCGCCGGCGAGCGGCTCCAAACCGGCCGGCAGGGTGTGGCCGATCATGCGTTCGACGGGGACGATGCCCTCGCTGCGGTGGCCCCAGATACCCCACACCATGTCGCCCACCTGCGGAAGGCCCGGCGTGCCGACAAGGTCCGGGGCGATCTCGACGACCTCGCCGACCTCGGAGTAGCCCCAGCCGGCCACCGGGTATTCGATGCCTGCCGCACCGTCGCGGAAGAGGCGGGCCTCGGGGTCCCAGGTGCGCGTCAGATACGGGTTGGTGCCGCGGTAGGCAGTGAGCTCGGTGCCGGCCGAGATGCCCGAGTAGCGGGTGCGCACCCTCAGGTGCCCGGCAGGCACTTCGGCCCTGACCTGCTCGGCTACCTCCACCTGGCGGGGACCGGTGAATTGGACGACGCGTTCCACGAAGGACTCCGAACGGTGCGTTGGGCGGGTTGCGTTGACGATATCCGGAACTTATGCCTTGTCAACAAGCAATAGTGATGCTGAGATGCGTTCCCAGTAGACATAAGTCGGAACGAGGGAACGCAATGCGCATCAGGACCCTGCGGTCGAGGATGACTGCGGTCGGCGTCGCAACAGCCCTGGGGACCGGGCTGCTCGCGGGCTGCTCCACCGGCGGTACCGGGCCCGGCACTCCGGACCGTGAGATCACCGTCTGGTCCCAGGAGAACCTCCCGGACCGCGTCGCGGCGACACAAAAGATCATCGACGGGTTCCAGAAGGAGACCGGGATCAAGGTCAAACTCGTCGGGGTCGACGAGGGCCAGATGCCCCAGCTGATCATGTCGGCCGCGGCGGCGGGCGAGCTGCCCGACGTCATCGGTGCCGCACCGATGGGCCAAGTGTGGCAGATGTACACCAACGGCCTGCTCAACACCGATATCCCGAAGGAGATCATCGGGGAGCTCGGGCGCGGCACCTTCAACGCCAACGCGCTCGACCTGACTTCCGACGGCGCCACCAGCCTCGGTGTGCCCTCCGACGCCTGGCTCCAGCTGCTGGTGTACCGCAAGGACCAGTTCGAGGGGAAGCAACTGGCGCCCCCCGACACCTACGAGCGGACCCTGGCCGCCGCCGAGGCACTCACCGCCAAGGGGCACGACGGCATCTCGGCGGCCACCGATCCGGGCGACGTCTTCACCTCGCAGAGCTTCGAGAGCATCGCCCTCGCCAACGACTGCCAGCTGGTCGACGACCGGCACGAGGTCGCCCTCGAATCACCGCAGTGCGAGACCGCGTTCAGCACCTACGACCAGCTGGCCCGCGGTTACGGCGCCCCGGGCACGCAGACCGTGGACTCCACCCGCGCCACCTACTTCGCGGGCCGGTCCTCCATGATCGTCTGGTCTTCCTTCCTGCTGGACGAGCTCGCCGGTCTACGCAAGGACGCCCTGCCCAGCTGCCGCGAGTGCCGCAAGGACCCGGGCTACCTGGCCGACAACAGCGGCATCGTGACCGCGATGCGGGGCCCCGACGCCGACGAGGCGGCCCAGTTCGGCGAGATCACCTCCTGGGTGGCGACGAAGACCGCCGAGACGGCGGCCTCCCGCGAGTTCATCGCGTACATGATGGGCACCGGCTACGAGTCCTGGTTCGGTATGTCCCCCGAGGGCAAGATCCCGGTCCGGGAGGGCACCGCCGCGCAGCCCGACCGCTACATCGACGCCTGGCTGCACAGCGACATCGGGGTCGACACCAGGAAGCCCTTCGACGAGGTCTTCCCGGCGAGCCTGCTCAACGAACTCGCCGACGGTGTCAGCAACATGCGCCGCTGGGGCATCACCCAGGGCGAGGGAGCCCTCGTCGGCGCCACCAACGGCGAACTGCCCGTACCGAAGGCCATCGGCGCCATGACCAGCGGGCAGACCTCCCCCTCGGAGGCGGCCCGCGAAGCCGGCGACGAAGTCTCCGCCTTGCAGAAGTCCCTCCAGTAGCCGCCCCGCGCGCCCGTCACGAAGGTCCCCTCATGACAACAGCTCCCACCGGCGCGCCGCAGCGCCGGAAGACCAGCCCCCGGCCCACGGGTGGTCCGACCGCCCGGGGCCGCCGCCCGATGACCGCAAGCCGACGCGCCAACCGCGCGGGGCTCGCGTTCGTCTCGCCCACCTTCATCGTGGTCCTGGTGGTCGTCGTCCTGCCCATCGCCTGGACGGTGCTGCTGGCGTTCCAAAACGCCAAGCTCGTCGACGTCCAGGGGCTGAGCCTGTTCGGCAACTGGTCCCTGGACAACTTCAGCCAGGTCTTCGCCTCCGCCGGCTTCTGGTCGAGCCTGAGCACCACCCTGATCTACACCGCGGGCAGCACGGCCGGCTCCTCCTCCTCGGGCTGATCGCCGCGCTCGCCCTGCGCAAGCCGTTCCGCGGCCGTGGCCTGCTGCGCGCCGCGATGCTGCTGCCGTACGTCGCACCCGTCGTGGCCGTGGCGTTCGTCTGGGAGGTCTCGCTCAGCCCGCAGTACGGCATCGTCAACGACTGGGGCCGAAGCCTGTTCGGCTGGGACGACCCCATCGCCTTCCTCTCCACCCGCGCGTACGAAGTCAACCTGCTGGGCCTCCGGTTCGACATCCCGCTGGCCCTGCTGACCGTCATCGTCTTCGAGTGCTGGCGCTACTTCCCCTTCGCGTTCCTGTTCCTCCTCGCCCGTCTGCAGGCCGTCCCGAACGGACTCGAGGAGGCCGCGACGGTCGACGGGGCCACGCCCACCCAGCGCTTCCGGCACATTCTGCTTCCGCAGCTCATGCCCATGATCGCGCTGCTGTGCGTCCTGCGGTTCATCATGACCTTCAACAAGTTCGACGACGTCTACCTGCTGACCGGCGGCGGCGCCGGCACCGACGTCGCCGCCGTCCGGGTCTACGACTTCCTCACCGCCCGCTACGACGTGGGAGCCGCGGCCGCCCAGGCCCTCGTCCTCGCCGCCTCGCTGATGATCCTGCTGGGCCTCTACTTCAAGTTCTTCGGCAACAAGGTCCAGGAGGAATCGTGACCCGCAAGACCGCCCTGACCAGGGCACAGTTCGAGGACCGGTTCTTCGGCGTCCTGCGCTGGTTCGTCATCGCGTTCCTCGCGCTGATCACTCTGCTGCCCTTCTACTACATGCTCCTGCTGTCGCTGAAGCCCATCGACGCCCTGCTCCTCGACCCGGGCTCCCTGTGGATCCCGGTCAAGGACTTCACGCTGTCCACCTACCGCGATGTGCTGAAGTCCACCGACGCCGGCGGCCAGGGCTTCGTGACGTTCCTCGTCAACTCCGCCCTGGTGTCCCTCGGTACGGTCGTACTGACCCTGCTGGCCGCGGTGCCCGGCGCCTACGCGGTCAGCCGGCTGAGGTTCTTCGGTCACCGCCAGGTCAGCGCGCTCTTCCTGGCCGTCTACCTGTTCCCGGCGACCCTGCTGGCCGTCCCGCTGTTCGTCATCTTCGCGAAGATGGGGCTCTCCTCCAGCCTGGTCGGACTCGCCATCGTCTATGTCGCCCAGACCGTGCCGGTGTCGATCTACATGCTGAAGAACTACCTCGTCACCATCCCGTACTCCATCGAGGAGGCAGCGGCGCTCGACGGGTGCTCACGGCTGCAGACGATCCGCAAGGTGATCCTCCCGCTCGCCCTGCCCTCCCTGATGGCGACCGGCCTCTACGTCTTCATGATCGCCTGGAACGAGTTCCTGTTCGCCCTGCTCTTCCTCGCCGCCGATCCCGACGCGTGGACCGTGTCCCTGGGCCTGGCCCAACTCTCCAACGGCATCGAGGTGCCCAAGACGATCCTCATGGCCGGTTCCGTGGTGCTGACGATTCCCGTGGTAGTTCTGTTCTTCGCCGCCGAGCGACTTCTCACCGAGGGCTTGACCAGCGGCGCCGACAAGAGCTGAAATCATGGGTGATGTTGTGATCACGTCGAACCAGGTCAGCGCGGGCGCGCTGCTGCACCTGATCCGCAGTGGCCGGGCCAACACCCGCGCTGACCTGCTGCGCGCCACCGGTCTGTCCCGCTCCACCATCGGGCAACGGCTGGACACGCTCAACCGCGCGGGCTGGCTGCGGCACACCACGGGCACCTCCACGGGCGGCCGTCCGTCGGAGCGGATCGTCTTCGATCCCACCCATGCCTCGGTCATCGCCGTCGACCTGGAGACACGGCATGCCCGCGCCGCCGTCCTCGACCTGGCCGGCACGATCCTCGCCGAGCACACCGGCCCGCTGGACATCACCGAAGGACCCGACCGGGTCCTGGACGAGGTGTCGGCCTGGTTCCCGGACCTGATCGCCGCGGCGGGCGTCAACGGGGCCCGGGTCTGCGGAATCGGCCTGTCGGTGCCCGGCCCGGTCGACTGGGAGATCGGCCGGGTCGTCGAGCCGCCCATCATGCCGGGCTGGGACCGGTACCCCATCCGCGAGCGCCTCCAGACGGCCTACGGCCGGCATGTGGGCGCGGGCCTGGACGAGGGGCCGGTCACCGTCCTCGTCGACAACGACGCCAACCTGATGGCGCTGGCCGAGCAGCAGGCCCACCACGCCGACTGCGCGGCCTTCGTCCTCGTGAAGGTCTCCACCGGCATCGGCGCGGGTGTGGTGATCGACAACAGCGTCTACCGCGGAATCGACGGCGGCGCGGGCGACATCGGCCACATCCGTCTGCATGACCGGACTGACTCCCTGTGCATGTGCGGGTCCTACGGCTGCCTGGCCGCCGTAGCCAGCGGCCGTGCGCTGGCCAGGCAGCTCTCCGCCCTGCATGCCGGCGCGGCGTCCGGCTCCGACGTGAAGCGTCTGCTCACCGAGGGCCACCCGGACGCGATCCGCCTCGCCCGGGAGGCCGGCCAGCGGGTCGGCGAGGTCCTCGTCACCGTCGTCACCCTCCTCAACCCCGGCGTGCTGATGCTCGCCGGGGACCTCGCCGGAGTGCCCTTCATGACCGGCGTGCGCGAGCTGCTCTACCAGCGCGCCATGCCCCGTACCACGGCCAACCTGCAGATCGTCACCTCACGGCTCGGCGACCACGCCGGGCTGATCGGGGCGGCCACCATGGTCGTCGATTACCTCTACTCCCCCGCCCGCGCGGACGCCCGTCTCAGCGGCACCATCCCTTCCGCGCAGACAGGAACATCGTGACCCTCATATCCCCCTGGGCGCACCGGCCGGTCGAGGTCGGCCTCGTGGGTGCCGGCCCCTGGGCCCGGGCCATGCACGCCCGCATGCTGGCGACCGGCCCAGAGACCCGGCTTGCCGCCGTCTGGGCCCGCCGCCCCGAGGCCGCACAGCAGGCTGCACAGCCCTACGCGGCGCGGGCCGCCGGGAGCTTCGAGGACCTGCTCGACCGGTGCGAGGCAGTGGCGTTCGCCGTCCCGCCCGCCGTCCAGGCGGAGTTGGCGCCCCTGGCGGCCAAGCAGGGCAAGGCGCTGCTGCTCGAGAAGCCTCTGGGCCCTGATCGGGCTGCCGCACGACGTGTGGCGGACGCCGTCGCCGAGGCGGAGGTCATCTCCCAGCTGGTGCTGACCAAGCGTTATCACCCGACCACCCGTGCGTTTCTCGACGCCGCCCGCGGCATCGAGGTCGCCGGCGCTCGCTCCTGCTACCTGCACG
The DNA here is from genome assembly GCF_045291515.1 of Streptomyces sp. GD-15H. Lineage (NCBI taxonomy): Bacteria > Bacillati > Actinomycetota > Actinomycetes > Kitasatosporales > Streptomycetaceae > Streptomyces > Streptomyces sp. GD-15H. The sequence continues at coordinate 7,850,777 of NZ_CP149447.1, read as the reverse complement.
GCGCCTTCCTGGGCGGCGACTTCGCGACCGGCTGGCGCCTCGAACGGGGCGCGCTGCTCGATCTGGGCCCGCATCTGCTCGACCTCCTGGACACCGCGATCGGTCCCATCACCGCGATCCACGGCACGGGCGACCCACGCACATGGATCGAGCTGACCTTCGAACACGCGAATGGCGCGGTGAGCCAGGCCTCCCTGTCCGGCGCCGTCGACGTGCCCCGCGCCGTCACCCGCGTCGAACTCTTCGGCACCGAGCCGCCCCTGGTCTACGACACCGCCGAGATCGACCACGAGGAGTGCTGGCCCATACTGCGCCGGGAGTTCGCCACAGCGGTACGCACTCACACACCGCCTGAGCTCGACGCGGCCCGGGGGCTGTATCTCCAGGACCTGATCGAGCGGGCAACCCGCAGCTGACCTACGCCCGGACGGCGGAGGTCGGTGTGACCGAGAAGCAGCGGGCACCCGGCGGGGGCACGCCGACGAGCGTACACACCCCGTGACCCAGGTCCGCGACCTGGAGTTCCACTGCTATCCCCAGCTGCTTTTCGCGCCGATGCACACAGACCGGGTGCGCTCCCCACTCTGCAGGTGCCGATACATCATCCGCGCAGGTCACGGCCTCGATTGCCCAGCGGCGAGCCGCGCACACCGACCGTTGGTCGTCTTCCCGCGGACCAATGCGGACGGCATCATGCTCTCTCGTGCTGCTGCGCCTGGCCCACCTCGCCGCCACCCACGCCCTCGCCCTGCCAAGTCTGCTGCCGATGAGCGACCGGGACAAGGACATCGAGATCCTCGCCCTGCGGCACCAGTTGCTGGTCCTGCAACGCCAGGTCGGCAAGCCGACGTGCACCGACACCGACCGGGTGAGCCTGGCCGGTCCGCTCCGCCGCCTGCCGAGGGAGCAGCCGCGGCATCTCCTGCTGCCGGTCCGCCTGGAGACGATCTTGCCTGGACGGGAACCAGCGGTCGATCACGACGAGTTCGCGCCCGTACCAGGCGCACTTGTGCTCCAGCATCGTCCGCAGCTCGGTCCACGACGCGTCCGAGATGGCGCGCGCCAGCGTGTGGTTCTTGGCCAGGTTGCGGACGGTCAGGTCTTCGAGCACGACCGTTTGGTTCTCACGGACGAGACGAGTCGAGAGTTTGTGCAGGAAGTCCCGGCGCCGGTCGGCGATCCGCGCATGGACGCGGGCCACCTTCCGGCGGACCTTGGCCCGGTTGGCCGAGCCCTTCGCCTTCCGGGACAGCTCCCGCTGCCTGCTCGTCCGTGGGGTAGAAGCGGTACTTGAAGGCCCGCTTGACCTGCCGCGTCACGCCTCACGTTGTATCAGCTCCCGTGGGAGCCAAGGGTGCCGGCCTGTGGTCGGCGGACGACGAATCGCCCTGGCGGCGATTCGGCCTTGCTTGCCCCGCTCCGCAGAAGTCCGTTTCTCCCCCGCAAGCGGGGGTACCCCCACCCCGGCCTGACGGCCGGGGTATCCACGGCAGAATCCTGATGACCGCCCCGGCCGTGATCACCCCCTATGACGGGCGAATCCAAGGGGTCGTGGCAACACCGCTGGTCATGCGGCTGTTGTCAGCAGCTTAGCGAGGCGCTCGGCTGGGGTTTCCCAGCCGAGCGTTTTGCGTGGACGGCCGTTGAGTTCGGCGGCGACGGCGTCCAGGTGTTCCCGGCTGTGCCGGGAACAGGTCCGTGCCCTTGGGAAAGTACTGCCGCAGCAGCCCGTTCGTGTTCTCGTTCGATCCGCGCTGCCAAGGGCCGGAGGAGTCGCAGAAGTAGACCGGCATGCCGGTGGCCATGGAGAACTGGTGGTGCAGGCCCATCTCTAAGCCCTGGTCCCAGGTCAGCGAGCGGCACAGGTGGTCCGGGAGGATGGCGAGGGTGTCGATCAGCGCGTCGCGGACGGTGAGGGTGGCGCGGGTGCCGGGCAGGTGGACCAGCATCACGTAGCGGGTGGTCCGCTCGACCAGGGTGCCGATCGCGGAGCCGTTGTCCTTGCAGATGAGCAGGCCGCCCTCCCCATGCCCGGGGACGGCTCGGTCCTCGGCCCCGGGCATGGGGAGGGCGGCCTGCTCATCACCATCGGTGCCGGGAAGCCCGGAACGCGCTGGCCCGGGCGTTGGGACTTGCGGAGGGTGCGGCCGGTGCGCAGCGCCCTGGGGAGTTCGCGGTGCAGCTCGCCCCGGCCCTGGACGTAGAGGGCCTGGTAGATCGTCTCGTGCGACACGTGCCTCCCCGGCCGGTCGGGGAAGTGCCGGCGCAGACTCCGGCTGATCTGCTCGGGACTCCACTTCAGCCCCAGCCACGACTGGGTGGTGTCACGCAGCAACAGACACGCCGCGATCTTCCCGCCCTTGGGGCGGGGCGGGCGGGCCCTGGCCCGGGCGTGCGCGGCGTGCGGCCGGTACTGGCCGTTGACGGGGTGCCGGTTGCGGCGGATCTCCCGGCTGATGGTGGAGGGGCTGCGGCCCAGCTCGGCCGCGATGGCCCGGATCGTGGCCTTCTCCCGCAGCCGGTCGGCGATGTGTATCCGTTCGTCCTCGCCGAGAGAGCGCGAGTCGCCACGGACCTCGATCAACCGCGTTTTCGGTCTTACGGATCTGACCGCGACCGCCGACGCGTCCTGCGCCCGCGGTCGCGGTCTCTTCGCCCGGCCCTCGGGCCGTCCGTGACGCCACTCCCGGCCGGTCCGGGGATGCACCCCCACCATCCGGCCGGCCTGCGTGATACTCGTCCCTTGATCCACAAGAGCAAGGTAGAGCTCACGCCCCTTCAGGGGTTTCCTGGCCCCTGCGGCCTCCGGCCCTCCCGGATCTCGAAGTCCATCGCGTCCCCCTGCATCGGGGTGTTGCGACGACCTCTTGAACTGAAGGAGTGGATGGGGGTTTCCATGCCTCCGCGCCGTCGCTTGCGCGCGTTCTCCGCGTAAGTCTCGTCCTTGCGTCCGCCGGCCGTGTGCCGAGCGCCGCGGACCGGGTACTCGGACCGCTCCTGCGGGACTACGCGGCCGAAAGGAGCGGAAGGTGAGCAGTGAAACGGGTATCAGGGTCGTTGTCACGGGCGCCACCGGTAACGTCGGCACCAGCGTGGTGAGCGCCCTCGCGGCGGCGGAGGAGGTCGGGTCCGTCCTGGGCATGGCCCGGCGGGTCCCCCCGTGGTCGCCGCCGAAGACGCAGTGGTCCGCGGTCGATCTGGCCTCCGAACGGTTCGGGCTCGTGGAGGAGTTCGCGGGCGCGGACGCGGTGATCCATCTGGCCTGGGCGTTCCAGCCGACGCACGATCCGGCGACCACGTGGCGCACCAATGTGCTCGGCAGCATGCAGGTGTTCGACGCGGTGGCCGAGGCCCGGGTCCCCGCGCTGGTGCACGCCTCGTCGGTCGGAGCGTACTCGCCGGGGCCGAAGGACCGGCAGGTGGACGAGTCGTGGCCGACACATGGCTGGCCGGATGCCGCGTACTGCCGGGAGAAGGCCTATCTGGAGCGGACGCTGGACACCTTCGAACGCGACCACCCGGGGACGCGGGTGGTGCGGATGCGGCCCGCGTTCCTCTTCAAGCGGGAGTCGGCGAGCGAGCAGCGCCGTATCTTCGGCGGACGGTTCCTGCCGGGTCCGCTGGTGCGCCCGGACCTGCTGCCCTTCCTGCCCGACATCCTCGGGCTGCGGGTGCAGGTCCTGCACACCGGCGACGCGGCGGACGCCTATCGGCGGGCGGTGCTGTCCCCCGACGCCCGGGGCCCCTTCAACCTGGCGGCCGAACCGCCGGTCGACGCGGAACTGCTGGGCACGATGCTCGGCACCCGTAGGGTCCGGCTCCCGCGTACGGCGGCCCGCTCGGCGGTCGCCGCCGCCTGGGGGCTGCACCTGCTGCCCGCCTCTCCGCACCTGTTCGACGCCGTGCTGAGGCTGCCCCTGATGGACTGCACGCGGGCGCACACGGAACTGGGCTGGCGGCCGACGCGTACGGCGCCCGAGGTACTGGAGGAGTTCCTGCAGGGCCTGCAGCAGGGCGCGGGGGCGCCGACGGAACCGCTGCGGGGGCGGAAGGTGGCCTGACCCTGGCGGAACCCTGACGTCGCAGCCCAGGCGGGACCTGACGCAGGTGCGGCCCGGGTGGGCGAGCCCTCCCGGGCCACACGCGGATCTGGCGGATTACGCGGGCGACTCGTCCGGGACCGGGGGCTCGGAGTTCGGGGACGCCGAGTGCGGCGCGCTCGGGCCGAAATCCGAGGCCGCGGAGATCAAGCACCGTCTCGCGACGTTCCTTTGTGAAGATCTCACACCTGGCTGTCACCAGAGAAAACACTGATCACCTACGCCCGTAAAGGCGCGGCGTCACTCCTCGGATACGAGATCACCGTCCAGCACAACGACAGGCAGGCAACCCGCGGTCGCGGACCCTGTGCCGTTGGGAAAGTCGTCGCTGCTGGTCAGGCCGCGTAGCGGTACCCGGTGAGGACGCCGCCGAGCACCCGGGTGGGTCAAAGCCGGTGAGCGGCCGGGCCGGCCACCGGCGCCGGGCGGGATTTGGTTGAGGGTCTGGTGGGGGCGGTGTTCGTTGCAGTGACGCCGGTAGGTGGCCAGGACGTGCCGGGCGTGGGCCTCGTTCATGAGGAGGACATGGTTGAGGGCTTCGCGCCGGATAGTGCCGATCATCCTGTGCCGTTCGGAGGCTCATCGCCGCTGCTCGCAGTGGGGCTGGTGCGCCACGACGGCTTACTCAAACTCGGTCCGGGTGGCTGTCTCACCGGTGTCCCAGGCGGCACGCAAGCCACTCTCCGTCCCGGCGGTGCTGCCGCCGCGGCGGGAGAACGCGGTGCCGCGCAGGCAGCTCACGGGCCCGGTGCGGGACGAGTCCGCGGACCGGCCGTGGTGCGCGGCGCCGTCCTCGCTGCGCCCCCCCGACGCCGGGGGGCGCAGGTGGTCCCGGTGACGCCCGGGGCCCTGCTGGTGGGGCGCCGCAAGGCCGATCGCCCGGAAGCGGGACTCCAGCAGACACCGGGGCAGGCCCGGGAGGCCGGCCGCGGCGCGCGGTGACGGCGCCGCGGCCGGCCCCGCGCCGCGCCGGCCCGACGGGGCGGGAGTTTTTGACCCCCCGGCCCGGCCGGCCTGCGCCGGGTGGGCGCCCCGGCGTTCGGCGCACGCGCCGCCCGCGCAGCGCCCGTCCGACGGGATCCCGGACGGTGAGGAAGACGGGCACGATGATGCGGGCGACCTTGGTGGAACCGTCGCGGTTGGGCCGCAGCGCGCGGCCGATGTCTGCACGATCTCGACCTGGGGGTGCGGGTGTCGGCGAAGCAGACGGCCTCGACTCCTCGCTCGCCGGCGCTGTCGACGCCTTCGCCGAACACGCGACAGCTTGCGAGGAACGCGCGGTGCACCCCGGCAACCGGCCGCGTCGATACCGCCTGCGAACTGCCGCAGGACCCCGCGCCGCTCGGCGACGAGGTGGTCGCCGCACAGTCACGCCGACCACATCCGCTCCGGGGTGCGTGGCGGCCGGCCTCCAGCTCGTAGAACTTCGCGTCGATCGACGACTTCGGCAGCTTCTCCGCCTTGGCCAAGTCGTCATCGGAGGCGTCGTTGACGTACAGCTCCGCGGCCGTCTCCGGCATCTTCTCCACGCCCTAACAGGCGCGGAAGTACAGGGTGCGCTGCACGAGGCTCAGGGTGGGCTCGGCCCAGGCGAGGACGCCCAGGCCAGAGGTGAGGTTTCCGGGCGGCTGGTTGATCAGGGTGTCTCGGCGGATGAGGCGGGAGAAGTCGACGGTGACCGGGTCCGGCCGTACGCTGCCGTCGGCATGGCGGAACTCCACGCCGGCCCGGCGCATGATGGTGATCAGTTCCTGGGCGAGGATGCCGTATCCGATGGTGGTGGGGTGGACGCCATCGAGGGAGAACAGGCCTCCGTCAGTGCGCCGAGTTCCGTCGCTGGCCAGGAAGTGGGAGTTCGGCTCCGGCGACAGGGCCTGCAGCTGCGGGGGCAGTGGGTAGGGCTGCCACCAGGTCGGTCGGGCCAGGGGGTCTTCGATGTAGCGGCGTGAGGCGAGCCGGTCGAGCAAACCGGCGGTGTCCATGAGGTACCAGTCCCGGCCATCCTTCCGTGCCTCGCGCACCTGGTCGGTGATGGCGTCGTTGTACAGGTCGATGGCCCGGTCGACGTCCTCGGCCTGCTGGCCGGTCAGGTGCGGGTGCAGGAGCGGATTGAAGTCGCGGTCGCTGATCCACGGCCGGGTGTAGTACGGGAAGTACCTCGATCCGGGCTCGGTCTTGCCCGCCACGCCGCGGGCGAGCGGGGCGATGGTGACATGGGGCACGGTGCACCAGATGACGTGGCGGGCTTTGATCTCACGCACTCGCTCGGCGAGCTCCTCCAGTTCTTCCCGGAAGTGCTGGGGAGTCCACACCGTATACGAGCACTTGCCGCGCAGGTCCTTGTATCCCTCGCCGCTCCACACCACCTTCAGCTGGGTTACCGCCTGCAGGGCGTTGTTAGCCCCGAGGAAGACGATCAAGGTCTCGATGCCGTGCTCCTGGCCGTCGTCCCGCTCGTTGCCGAGCCGCTGCGCCGCGTCCAGCAGCGTCAGCCGCCCGTTGCCGTCGACGCTGTCGGAGGGCAGGACTCGCAGGGCCGCGCGGTCGCCGTGGTTCTCCACGACCTGCTGCAGCCAGTTGTCCTTGGGCGCCTGGAGGGCGTCCCGGCAGGTCTTCGCGGTCCTCTCCAGGACATCGCGCAGGTCCCAGCCGTACACCGAGAGGTTGTGGTTGATGCCGGTGGTCCGGGGACCGATAGCGCCCGGTCCGCGCTCCCAGTAGTCCTCCGCACCGTCCATGAACCGGCGGGCCTGGAACAGTGCAAGGGGCGTCTCCCACCAGTCGAGGTCCTGGCCGAAGCGGTCTTCCAACTCACGCAGCAGCAGTTCAATGTTGAGCGGCAGGCCCCCATACCCGGGGTAGCAGGGGTAGCGGAAGTGCCCGCCCCAGCCCAATTCGTCGGCGATGATCGCCGGGTATGACAGGTCGGTGTGGAAGACCGCCCCGCTTTGGAAACCGTGCGTGAGCGAGTCGCCGATCGTCACCAGCCGGTGACGGGGCGGCGGCCCCTGCCCACCAGGGTGGACGTCGATGTTCAGGGCGGGGTCTGTTACCGGCTCCCGCGGCTGCTGCTCCCTGCCCGCCTTCACTTCCCGCGGAGTGTCCGCAGCGCGCACATCGTTGGCCATGGCGTCCCCATCTGTAGGGCGCGACCACCAAAGCCTGGCTTCCCCGCTCGCAGGCATTATCAGCGAGGACGCATCCCCGTAGTCGTCGCGGCTCTTCTTTACAAAAGAAACATTCGACCCATGTGTCACGTTATCTGCCATCAGAACCAGCGGCACCTTGAGAAAGACAGCCTCCGGTAGCGCTGCCCTTGCCGAATGCTTCATACAGGCGGGTGCGGTTATTGGGTGCCTGGGCGTCAGCTGATGGACGGACCCACCGATGCCCCGCATCAGCGTGATCATCGTGGCACGATGAGCGGCTGTGCTTCCGCGACCGACGTGCCCGGGCGTGACGAAAGCGTTCGCGATGCTGCGGCTGCCGCCGATGAGCAAGCGAGAGAAAGACTCGGAGGTGCTGGCGCTGCGCTACCGGATCGCTGTACTCGAGCGACAGACGCGCTGGCAGCGGATCTCCCGGCGGGTTCCAGCGAGCGACCGAGCCCTCCTGGCCGCACCGGTCCAAGGCTTGGCGATTCGGCGGATCCGACCGCTGGTCCGACCAGACACGGTGCTGCCCGGCCCCGCGCCCTGATCGCCCGCCGCCACGCAGCCTGTACGTGTTCTTCGCCATGGAGGTCGGCACCCGCCCCGTCCACATCCTCGGCGCCACGGCCCATCCCACTGCGGCCTGGGCCTGGCTCGCCAGGAACCTCATCACCGACCTCGGCGACCGCGCCGCCGGCTTCCGCTACCTGCTGCGCGATCGCGGCAGCCGCTACACCCAGGCGTTCGACGCGGTCTTCGCCGCCGACGGCACCGAGATCCTCAAGGCCGCGCCGCAGGCGCCACGGATGAACGCCCACGCGGAGCGGTTCCTCCGCACGGCACGAGCCGAGTGCACGGACCGCCTGCTGATCTACAACGAGCAGCACGCGCTACGCGTCCTCGCCGAGTACGCCCAGCACTACGACACCGGACGGCCGCACCGGGCCCTGCGACTCCGGGCGCCTGCCGACGATCCGGACGTCGTCCCGTTGCCGGCACTGCGGATCCAACGCCACGACATCCTCAGCGGGCTGATCCACGAGTACCACAACACCGCCTGAAAAAGATCGCGAAATTTGACGAAGCAGCAGGCCAGCGTGCATGCAGGACTTTTGGAACCCTACAGGTGCACTGCTCGGTGACCGCGGCGCCGGGCACCCTTGAGGATCCGCGCGAGGCGCTGGAGGACTTCACCCGCTGGCCGCGGTGGAGGTGAGCGAACACCGAGGTGGCCCACTTCACCCGGTGGCTGCGACGTCACAATGCCGTACGGCCCGCCGAGCAGCGGGTCGGCTTCTTCGGCCTGGACGTCTACACCCTGTGGGAGTCCCTGCGCGCCGTCCTGGTCCATCTGCGCACCCACGATCCGGACCGGGCCGAGGCGGCCATGGAGGCGTATCGCTGCTTCGAGCCGTATGCCAAGGATCCGCAGGAGTACGCCGAGGCCACCCGGCTGATTCCCTCCGGATGTGGACCGGAGGTGCTGGCCTTGCTCATCGAGCTGCGACGCGGGGCGGAACAGGCCGGGCGCCGGACGGGCTGGCGGAGTTCGCGGCCCGGCAGAACGCCGAGGTGCCGGCCGGCGCCGAGGCGTACTACCGGGCGCTGGTGCGCGGCGGGCCGGAGTCGTGGAACATCCGCGACCGCCACATGGCCGACATCGTGGACCGGCTCATGGCCCACCACAGGCCCGAAGCGAAGACCGTGGTGTGGGAGCACAACACCCACATCGGGGACGCGCGGGCCACCGACATGGCGGAGGCCGGCATGGTCAACGTCGGGCAGCTCGTCCGCGAGCGCAACGGTGCCGATGATGTCGTGCTGGTGGGGTTCGGCTCCTACGAAGGCACCGTGATGGCGGCGGACTTCTGGGGCGCCCGCCCCCGTGTCCTGCGTGCGCCGCCGGCGCGCGACGGAAGCCTGGAGCACCGCCTGCACCAGGCACCGCCTGGGCGGCAGGTGCTGTTCGTGTTCCCGCCCGGCGATCGACCCGACGGGCAGGCCGAGGACGGGCGGCCGTGGTTCCAGCGGGAAAACGACCACCGTGCGATCGGCGTCACCTACCGTCCGGCCCGGGAACGCTGGGGCACCTACGTGCCCACCCGGCTGGCCGACCGATACAACACCTTCCGCCACCTCGACCACACAACGGCACTCACCCCGCCGCACCCCGAACGTCCCGGCGCGGGCGAGGAAGAAGAGACCTGGCCCTCCGGTATGTGCCCCCTGCCCACTGCGGCGCACCACCGATCTCCTGGGCAGGGCACATCTTGGGGGAAACAGACATGGATCGTGGCGTTCGTGGTAGTTCGGGCAGCAACACCTGCACGGCGATACGACGACTGCTGGAGGTCTTGCCATGGCGACGGCACAGATGGTGCGGGACGTGATGACCGCCCCGCCGGTTGAGGCCAGCCCCCACGCCTACGTGGCCGATGTGGCCCGCCGTATACGCGACGAGGACATCGGCGCGGTCGTGCTGACGGAGGGCAGCCACCCGCGCGGGCTGGTGACCGACCGGGACCTGACTGTGCGGACCCTCGCCGAAGGCGGTGATGTCACCGACAAACGCGTGCAGGAGGCGTGCAGCGCCGAACTGATCACGGTCACTCCCGACGACCCGGTCGACCGCGCGGTTGAACCCATGCGGGAGAAGGCAGTACGCCGCCTGCCGGTGGTCGACCCCGACAGGGACTGTGTGGTCGGCATCGTCTCGCTGGGCGATCTGGCCGCCGAACGCGATCCCGACTCCGCGCTGGGCCGGATCAGCGCGGCGGAGCCCAACACCTGAACGATCACCTCGAACGGAGAACAGCCATGGACCACGACACCTTCATCGGGCAGGTACAGGCGCGCGCCCACCTCGACAGCCGGGGCACCGCCGAGACCGCCACCCGCGCCACCCTGGAAACCCTCGCCGAACGCATCCCCGCTTCCCTCGCGGACAACCTCGCCGCCCAGCTGCCACAGGAGATCGGCGAGCACCTGCGCCGCGTCGCCACCGCACCGGACCTGCCGGAAACCGGCATCCGGATGGACTACGACACATTCCTCGACCGCGTCGCCCAGCGCGCGGGCGAAGACAAGGCAAAGGCCACCCACGAGGCCCGCACCGTCATGGAGCTCGTCGGCGAGGCCACTCAAGGCGGCCTGACGGACAAAGTCCGCCAGTCGCTGGACGACGAACTCGCCCGGATCCTCTTCGCCGGCAGCAGCGGCGGGATCACCTGACACATGCGCTGCTCACGTGACCGAACCGGGCGCCTCCGGCCTCGGCAACAGCGACCGTCACCAGAACCACGACGACCGCCGGGCCGTGGGCGTCGGACGACGAGACCTAGGGAGGCGAGGAACCGTGACCGCGAAAGCCGGCGAGAAGGCCCAGAAGACAGGCGACTTCTACCGCGCCGAGTGTGACGAGAAAGTCCATGTGAAGCAGGGCGACAAGATCCCCGCATGCCCCAAAGGCCATAAGGAGTTCTCGACACGCCGGAAGGAGCCGGACACCAAGTCGTGAACGCAGGTTCGGGCAGAGCCGTGGAGCGAGGGTCGACAGGGCCCTTCGGAGCAAGCGGTGGCCAGCCGGGCGGTGAGATGAGAGATCGAGCACCTGCGGCATCGATTGAGCGCCGGATGTGCCCGCCGTCGGCGTGGGCATGAGCGGACAAGAGGTCTTCGGGCCGGTGTGGTGGTCGCATGACTGCTCGCTTGGGACGGACGGCCGTCCGGACCGGATCGCACCCAGGCGCGGCGGAATCTCAGCCTCGCCGCCCCCTCCCCTGTACGGCCTTCACCTCGGCCGCATACCGGTCCACGTACTCCTGGCCCGACAGCCGCAAGATCGCGTACATGATCTCGTCGGTGACGGCCCGCAGCACCGTCTTCTGGTGCCCCATCCCCGCAAAACGCGAGAAGTCCAGCGGTTCCCCGAAACGAATCGTGACCGGCGTGAGCCTCGGCAGGACACGTCCCGAAGCCCAGATCCGGAACGTCCCCACCATCGCGCACGGAATCACCGGAACCTGCGCGCCCAGAGCCATCACCGCCGCCCCGACCTTGCCCTTGTACAGCCGGCCGTCGGGCGAGCGCGTGCCCTCCGGATAGATCGCGAGCAGTTCCCCCTTCGCCAGCACCCCCAGCCCCTTCCGAAGCGCCGCCTGCCCTGCGGCCCTGCCCGACCTGTCCACCGAAATCTGCCCGGCACCGCGGAGAACGAGCGCGGTCAGCCGGCCTCTGAGACCCGGCGCCGTGAAGTACTCCGCCTTGGCCAGGAACGTGATGCGCCGCTTCAGGACCGCGGGCATGAGGAGGGGATCCACGAAGGACAGGTGATTCCCGGCGACGATCGCCGCGCCCTGCGCCGGAACATGCTCGAGCCCCTCGACCCGCGGCCGGAACAACAGCCGCAGCAACGGCCCCAGAAAGACGTACTTGAGCAGGTAATAGAACACGGGCGGCTTCTCCCCTGCCGACTCGGCTCCCCGGTACTCTGGGCCTGGTTGTCAGGTCCTGTCCTCCCCGGCCGGGACCCGGTGAACGGTCACCGACGCGTGTCCACTCGCGCATCCCCCACGCGCCGGCCCCGGGCACCCGGGCACGCTATGGAGCGGGCGAAAGTGCTGTGGTTGGGGCCCCTCGACTACGCCCCGCCGTCCAGCCCGCCCCGCCCGCGCTCGTCACCGGGATCTTCGTCCCCCGCGACCGACAGCGTCACCGGCTACGTCATGAAGCCGGTCGGCCACGTAAGAAAGCAGACAGTGGTACGGGCCCCTCGCTGGTTACCGGGCGCAGCCGGCGTCCAGTACTTCGACCACCTCACCATGGCGGGTATACACAAGCCAGCACCATTCACCGAATGCTGCGGCCAGGTCCGGGACCTCTGTCGTCGAGTCCCCGGCCACAGCTTCGATGAACGTGATGGTCTCCTCACGCGCTTCGTCCGAGATCTCGAACAGTGCGGCCGCTGCCCGTTGGATCATTTCGATTCTCATTTCGCCCCCCGTGGACGGCAGGAGCAGCAGAGCACGGAGCTGTCGGCTCCGTCCGGGCCTGTGGACGGCTGCGACCAGAGTCCCTGACCACGATAAATCCACCATCCCGTCCCATGCAGTGAGCTGCCCCGCGTTTCGTGGAGTCCGCGATCGTGTGATCAAGCGGTCTGCGGGGCTTCCTCCAGGCTCGCCCAGTACGCCTGCTCGTACTCGTCGGGTGGGACGTGTAGCCCAGGGCGGCGTGGAGTCGTTCACCGTCGTACCACGCGACCCACTGGAAAACGGCCCGTTCGACCTCGTCGAAGTCCCGCCACGGGCCCTGATGCTCGATCAGTTCGGCCTTGAACGTTTCGTGCAGAGCCTCGACCATCGCGTTATCGTACGAGTCTGCGAGTGAGCCGACCGATGCCGAGGCTCCGGCCTCCGCCAGTCGCTCCGTGTAGCGAGCGGACACGTATCGCGACCCGTGGGCGGAATGATGAATGAGGTCGGCGTCCTTCTTGAGCTTCTGCCGCCAAAGGGCCATCTCCAGCGCGTCCAGCGGCAGGTCGGTGCGCATGTGGGTGGCGGCCTGCCTGCCCACGATCCGGCGGGGTACGCGTCCAGGACGAAGGCCACGTAGACCCAGCCCGACCAGGTCTGCGAGCGCGACCAGGACGGTGACCCGGGTCTTGCGATCCGATCGTGTACCCACCCCGGCCGGTTGCCCCGGTCACACCGTGCCGACCGCCGAAAACGGGGAACGCGTTCACCGGGGTTCGAAGCGACGAGGAGGAGGACATCATGAGCCGCGACGAGGGGGACGGCGACAACAGCGCCTACGGCCGGAAGGCGTTCAAGCGGTCGAGAGCCCACTTCACGGACCGGATCACCGCGGACGGCAGGGACGGGTGGCCGGTGGAGGCCGGGCGCTACCGGCTCGTCGTCAGCCGTGCCTGCCCGTGGGCGAGCCGAGCGCTGGTGTCCCGGCGGCTACTCGGTCTGGAGGACGCGCTGTCCCTGGCCGTCGCCGACCCGGTCCAGGACGACCGCAGCTGGCGCTTCACCCTGGACCCGGGCGGTCGTGATCCGGTTCTCGGCATCCGGTATCTGAGCGAGGCGTACAACCGGCGGGAGACGGACTACCCGGGCGGGGTGAGTGTCCCCGCGATCGTGGAGGTGGCCGGCGGGCGGCTGGTCACCAACGACTACCAGCAGATCACTCTCGACTTCGCCACCGAGTGGACGGCACTGCACCGCGCAGGCGCGCCCGACCTGTATCCCGAGAGGCGGCGCGACGAGATCGACGCGGTGATGGCGGAGGTGTTCGACGATGTGAACAACGGGGTGTACCGGGCGGGCTTCGCCACCGGTCAGCGGGAGTACGAGGTGGCGTGCGCGGGCGTGTTCCGGCGGCTCGAACTCCTGGCGCGGCGGCTGGCGGGGCAGCGGTACCTCGTCGGCGACACGATCACGGAGGCGGACATCCGGCTGTTCACCACGCTGGTGCGGTTCGATGCCGTCTATCACGGCCACTTCAAGTGCAACCGCTGGAAACTGACGGAGAACCGGGTGCTGTGGGCGTACGTCCGCGATCTCTACCAGACGCCCGGCTTCGGCGACACCGTCGACTTCGACCACATCAAACGGCACTACTACCAGGTTCACACCGGCATCAACCCGACCGGCATCGTGCCCCTCGGCCCCGATCTGTCCGGCTGGTCGGCCCCTCATCACCGCGAGGACCTGGGCGGTCGGCCGTTCGGCGACGGGACGCCGCCTGGGCCGGTCCGCGCGGACGGGGAGACAGCCGAGCGGGGCCGCCCCTGACGCTCGGACCTTGTGCCGTTGGGAAAGTCGTCGCTGCTGGTCAGGCCGCGTAGCGGTACCCGGTGAGGACGCCGCCGAGCACCCGGGTGGGTCAAAGCCGGTGAGCGGCCGGGCCGGTCACCGGCGCCGGATGCTCCCGGGCAAGGAGAAGAAACCGCCCCCGGGCCCGGTGCGGGCGATGCCGGTTGTAGTGGCGCAGGCGGCCAGGACGTGCCGGACGTGCGTCCCGTGCCAGCTCGGCAGACGGTCCAGGACCTCGCGCCGCGGGGTCTCGAGGACCCGTTCGCCGGGGGCGTTCGTCCGAGGAGCCCGCGGCGCGGTCCCGACGCCCTCGCTCCCCCGGCGCCGCGGGCGGCGTGTGCCGTGTGCGCCGAACACCGATCCCCGACACCCCGCTGGAGGAGTTGTCCGTCGCGCAGCTGTGCCGCCGCGCCGGTGTGCACCGGGTGACCTTCTACGGGCACTGGCCCGACATCCGCACCCTGGCGGCCGATGTGTTCGCCCAGGCCGTCGACCGCCTCGCGGGCGTGCCCGAGGAGGCGACCGCCACCGCCGCTACTCCTGCCGACCTGGCAGCCGCCTACATGATCGCGCTGCGTCACCAGTTGCGGGAGCTTCTGTGCCGTCGGGCCACCTACCGCGCTCTGTTCGCCTCGGACGCCGACGCGGGTTTCCACCGGCACCTGACCGAGGCCATGCGCGAGCGCGCGGAGGCGGCGATCTCGCACCTGGCACGGCTGGGGGTCGACGTACCCGCCCGCTCCTCGGGATACCCGGCCGCGGTCATCGCCGGAGGCGTCGTGACGGCTTTCGAAGTCTGGGTCATCGGTGAAGAGACCGATGTCGATGCCGCGGCCACCGGCATCGCCGCGCAACTCCCGGGCTGGTGGCCGCGCTGATACACGCCTCCGGGTCTTGCATCTCTCTGACACTCATCTCGACCGGTCACGCGGCCCCGACGCCGACGTACTGGGCCCGCACCCCCGGAAGTTCCCCTGATCTTGGACAGCGGGTGTCTACGCTGCGGGGCGATATCTTGGTGCAGCAGTTCTCGTGTCTCGATGGGGGTGAGATGTCCGCACTCGGGGTGCTTGCGGAGTCTGCTGCGGTTTTATCCGACCTCGACGAAGCGGAAGACGTCGGCTCAGGCCTGTGCCCGGGTGTTCCAGATGGTGGTGCCGATCTCCGCCTCGAGCAGGCCGAAGAAGCTCTCGGCTACGTCGTTATCGTGGCAAGACCCGGCCCGGCCCATGTTCTGACGCATCTCAACTCCGCGATCGAAGAACGGAACTGAGCGGAGCTGTATTCACTTCCACGGTCGGTGGGCGCTTCAACCGCCGTCCTCGCTCTCCCTCACCCGGCAGTCGGAGCAGCGATCGGTGTTGGCGCCATCGTCGTCAGCCTGCTCAACGAGCTGATGGGTCGATAGCCGCCAGCTCCCTGAGCCCACGTCATACGTGAGCGAGCCTGGACCAATTGGTCCAGGCTCGCGGGCTGTCCGAGTCAAGTCAGAGGTCGAACTCCAGGTGCTCGATGTCCGTGAACCGGACCTCCTCCAGGCTTCCGGCGCGGCGGCCGCCGTCCTGGAAGTACACCTCCTTGAGCGCTTCGGCGGCGATCTCCTTGAGCTGCTGGTCGCCGACGCCGGCCTGCTGGGCGTCGAAGAGGCGGGCGGCGTAGCGGGGCGGCAGGGCCACGGTCAGGTGCCGGATGCGGTCCTGGTCCGTCGACCCGATCGGCGCGGTGTAGCCGAGGCGGGCGCGGGTGTCGAGGACGATGCCGCCGGTGGTCGCCGCCTTCTCGCGGGCCTTCGCCCTGATCTGCGGCTGCCACCGCCTTTTGACCTCGTGCTCCATCCGGGCGGCGAGGTCCGCCCGGGGCTTTTTGATCTGGTCCTTCACGTACCGCTCGACGGTGCGCTGGGAGATCCGCAGCAGCTGGGCGACCGCCTTGGTGCCCCCCAGCCGCTTGACCAGGTACCGCATCTGCGCGGGCGCGCTCTTGGGCACCGGGCGGGTGAACGCCTTCTGCACCGCGGCGTCCAGGCCGTCCCCGAACAGGCCCATGCCCCTCCCCTACTCTCCGTTGTCGACGCCGGTGACGGTGCCGTCCTTGATGTACCGGGCAAGGTTGAGCTCCGGAGCGTTGAACCGCTCGCGGACCTCCTCGCCCCACAGCACACTCTGGGTGCCCTCGTGCTTGACCAGCCCGGGGTTCACCCCGAGCTTGAAACCGCCCGGCAGCGGCTTGCCCCCCCGGTAGGGCAGGAAGTCCAGCGGCGACGTTCCGTCGGCCGCGTACACGACGCAGTCGGACAGGATCGCCACCGGGTAGTCGCCGGTGAACGCCGCATGCTTGACGATCTTGCGGTGCAGGTTGATCCGCGTGCGGGAGATGACCGCCGCGCGGATGTCCGGCCGCCACGTCGGGCGGGACAGCGCGCGCCACGGCTCGCCCGGCCGCCAGCCCTCCCCACGAGGCCGCTCGCGCAGCTTGCCCAGGCCGCCCTTGACCGTCGCCTTGATCGCCGAGACGACGATCGCCAGCTGAGGGTCGCGCTCCTGGTAGCCGTCCATGGCCGCCAGGAAGCCGACCGGCGACAGGTCCGCGTCCACGCCGAGGTCGGCCATCGTGGCGAGGTAGGCGTCGCGCAGCCGGTGGTACCAGCCGTCCAGGTAGCGGCCGTTGCCGTAACGCACCCATGCCTCGACCGGGCGCACCTCGTAGCCCAGTTCCACCGCGTAGGCCACAGTGGGTGTCGCGTACCAGGCCGGGCCCTCGGGTCGCTCGCCCGTCGGCGTGAACGGGCTGGGCAGCAGGCCGGCATCCAGGTCCGCCCACGTGTCCTTGGCGACCTTCACCCGGGACAGGTCGACGTGGGAAAGATCGACCAGCCAGGAGCCGGGCAGCTTCGGATCGAACACCGGTGCCTTGACGTGCGTCGGCGCACCGAGGCCGACGACCAGGCCGTTGGCGCCGGCGGCGAAGGCCATGTTCACGTCGATGCCGACCAGGTGGCGACGCATGCATTCGGCGTCCGTCATCGGCCGCGCCCAGTCGTACGCCTCCTCGAACAGCTTCTCCGCCGGGCCGCGCACGTGGAAGCGCGGCAGGTCCGCCAGCAGCGGGTGCCCGTCCGGGGCCTCGCACGGCGCGCAGTCCACCGGGTCCTTGCCCAGGCTGCCGGGGTTGTGCTCGGAGTGCCGCGTGCCGTCGGTGTCGGGCTCGGAGGCCCGGGTCGGCGGGTGCAGCGCGGTCATCAGCTCCAGGCCGGTGACGGCGGTGGAGCCGCGCGGCGTCATCACCCGCGACGCGTACACGCCCAGCACGCGGGCGAGGTCCGCCGGTGGGAGCTGTCCGGCCCCGCCCCAGTGGCGGGAGTCGAGCGCGTGCCAGGACGGGATGCACAGCTGCACGCAGGCCCGTTGTGCACCGGTGGCGGGGCGGTAGATCCGCGCCCACGGCCCGAAGCCGCGCTTGGTCAGCTTCCAGTCGGCGCGGACCAGCTGCTTGACGACCTTGTGGCCCTCGGGGATCCGCCCGGCGAGCCGCTCCTCCTCGGTGAGGGCGGCGGGCAGGCCGTAGCGCTCCAGCGCGGCCTGGGTGAGCACGAGCAGCGGGTCGGCGTCCCTGCCCGGGCCGGACAGTTTCGGCTGCCCGAGCCCTGCCTCCGTGAGCGTCCAGTCGACCAGGGCCGGCAGGCTCTTGGCGGGCACCTCCAGGACCAGGCCGCCGGTGCAGTACGCCAGCACCTGTCCGTCGGCGTCGACGTCGACGACCGCGAGCGGCCCGTTGGCGAAGCGCGGGTCGGGGCCGCCTGCCGGGGTGCCGGCCGGGGCCGCCTTCCGCGTGTCCGGGCGGCGCGACGTCGACGTGGACGTGTTCTTGGTGGTGCGCGCCGGTCGCGGCGCAGCCTGCGGAGCTGTGGCGGCGGAAGCGGGGGTGGTCTGGGTGTTCTCGTGGGCGGTCATGGCCGCGGTCCCGGGGGCCGGGCCCGGGGACAGAATCCGCTCCGCCGGGGTGGCGGCCGTGCCGGTGCACGTGGCAGGCGCCGCGACCGTGGCGGTCGGCCCCTCCGTTGCGCTGGGTGCGGGGTAGAGCTTTGCGAGTTGCTTGAGCAGCCGTGCGTACGCCTCGCGGACTTCGCCGCGCGGCTCGGTCGGCTTCTTGGCCGACTCCCAGCCGGACACTGTCGCCCGGCGTACCTTCAGCGCGGCGGCCACGTCGTCCAGCGTCAAGCCGTGCGCCTGGCGCAGCCGCTTGCGCTCCGCCGCCGGCGGCAGCGGGGCGCGGGACCCGACCAGCGCGTCGACCGCGTCGAACAACTCGGACATGAAACACCTCCTGACCGCCACCCTATCCCGCGAACCGCACAGATCGCGTATGTTTACCGTACTGAAAACGTACAGAACGCGTTCGAGGGCGGGGAAGGCGGTACTGGCTCACAGCAGTGGCCGGGCAGCAGGTCACAGGACGGTGCCGTGCAGGGCGCGTCGCTCCCCGGACAGGGCGTGGCGGCAGGCTGGTGAGACCGGCACAGGAAGGCTGGTGTTCTGCCGATCCCTGGCCGTGGGCGGGCCGGGTCGGCGTTCGACGCGGTTACGGGCCGCCAGGCCCAAAAGGGCGGACCCGGTCACGCGGGAGGTCATCTCGAGGAAGGTGCCGGCGGTGGGCGGCTCCCTCCGCAGGAGCCGAACACCACCGAGTCGAGCGTGACGTTCAGGGCCTTCTCGAAGCGCCTGCCGGCGAATCGGTCCCCGGGAGGGACCTGGGGGCTCTGGGGGTTCGGGGGTCTGGGGATCGGCCCTGGCGATCTCAAAGGTGACCTTGCCTTCGCCGGGCGGCACGGTACCGGTCGCCTCCTGCTTCGGGTCCTTCGGGGGTCCGAAGCCCCTTCCTGGGCACTGCCCGTGCGCCGTTCGTGCGAAAGAGGGCGGCGGCTCGCGCGTCGGAGCACGAGGAGGAGGACCTTACCGTTGGATGGGCCACTGTGGTGAAACGGAGCGATCCGAGATCAACAGGTCCGAGTCCGAGGACGTCCGGAGGTGTCGCGTGACCGGCCTTCAACTGTCGGTCGTCGTGCCCTGCTTCAACGAGGCCGAGGGCATCAGGTCTTTCCACGCGGCTCTGATCGCCGTCCTGGAAGGGCTCGAAGACACCTTCGAGATCTGTTACGTGGACGACGGCAGTCTCGACCGCACACGACTGCTGCTCAACGCCTTCGCCGCACAGGACGAGCGGACCCGCTACACGGCGCTCAGCCGGAACTTCGGCAAGGAGGCCGCCATGCTTGCCGGTCTCCGCATGTCGCGGGGCGCCGCTGTGGTGATCATGGACGCCGACCTCCAGCACCCGCCCGAACTCATCCCCCGCATGCTCGAACTGCACCGGCACGGATACGACCAGGTGATCCCACGTCGCAACCGCTCGGGCGAGGGCGTGGTCCGCAGCACACTCAGCCACGCCTACTACGCAGTCGTACGCCGTTGTGTGGACGTGGAACTCCTCGACGGCTCGGGTGACTTCCGGCTGTTGTCCCGGCGGGCGGTGGAGAGCGTCCTGTCCCTGCCGGAGAGCAACCGCTTCTCGAAGGGGATCTTCTCCTGGATCGGCTTCGACACGGTCAGCTTCCGCTACCGGAACAGCGAACGCGTCGCCGGCCGGTCGAAATGGGGGAGCAGGCGGCTGCTGAACTACGGCATCGACGGGCTTCTCTCCTTCAACAACCGTCCGCTCCGCCTGGCCATCTACACAGGATTCTGGGTCTTCCTGTCGGCACTGGCCTACGCGGTGTGGACCGTTGTGACCGTCGTGCTGCACGGTGCCGACACGCCGGGCTACGCCACGCTGCTCACCGCGGTGGTGGCCCTCAGCGGTATCCAGTTGGTCACTCTTGGGGTCATCGGCGAATATGTGGGGCGCATCTATCAGGAGGCGAAGCACCGTCCGCCGTACGTGGTGCGGGAGACCGACGAGAGCTGTCCGGTGCTGTCGGACCGCCCTCCGCCCCCGGGCACATCGGAACTGAACGAGCTTGTCTCCTCCCGGATCGGGCTTGTCTCCGTCCAGGTACGCACCGCGCGCCAGTTCGGCAGTTTCGTCCTGGTGGGGTGCGTGAACACAGCCGTCTATCTCGGTGTCTACGCCGTTCTGAACCAATGGATCCCCTACCTGGTCGCCCATGTCCTCGGATATGCGGTCAGCATCGTGTGCTCGTTCATGCTCAACTCGTACGTCACCTGTCGGACGAAGCCGACGTGGCACGCGTTCGTGCGCTATCCCGTGTCGAGCCTCGTCAATCTCGTGGCATCGGGCGCGCTGCTCTACGGGGCGGTCAGCGGTCTCGGCCTGGACAAGAACCTGGCTGCCCTCGTCGCCGGTGTCCTCGTCACTCCCGTCTCCTTCCTGCTGGCCCGATGGGCGATCATGTCGGGTCGCCGCGAAACCTCCGCCCCGGCCGGGGCGGCCGCACAGCTACCCCGGCCGGTGAGCAAGCCGGTCGCCGACCGCCCCCTCCACTGCTCCGAGGACCGGTGAGCACGGATGCCCGACAGCACACCGGAATCCGCGGCCCCGGGCCGGCCGGACGCCACGCGGCAGTACGACCTGCACGACCCGCAGGGCGTGCCAGGACGGCCGGAGCACGGCTCCCGGCCGCGCGCGCGGACCTCGCTCTGGGTGACCGCCCTCTCCCTCCCGCCCCTCGCCCTGCTCGCCGCGGCCGCGTGGTTCGGGCGGTCGGTCCGGCCGGGCGCGGACGACTGGTGCTTCCTGCCGGTGGTGCGGGACGACGGCATCACAGGCCTCATCGGCCGGTTCTACTTCGACGACAACGGACGGGTCGCCAACGCGGTGCTGGTCGGTGCCTACGCGAAGTTCCAGGTCGCGGGCCACCAATGGTTCGGCCTGGTCAGCGGCGTGCTGACGCTCGCGGTGCTGTGGGCGGTGACGGTCCTCGCGCTGCGGCGGGCCAGGATCGCCGTGCCGCGCGGGCTGCCGCTGCTGGTCGCAGCCATGGCGACCGCCCTCTTCCTGTTCGTGACGCCCAACACGTACAAGACGTTCTACTGGCCCGCAGCGTCGGTCTCGCACACGATGCCACCGGTAGTGGCCTGCGCCGCGCTGCTCCCGTTCCTGGTGGGGCGCTCGCGCCGTGGCAGGGGCGTGGCCCTCGCCGTCGCCCTGTTCGCCGGTCTGGCCATCGGTACTCTGTCGGAAGAGACCGCGATCGTCGTGATGGTGCTGCTGGTCACCGTCCTCCTTCTCAGCGGCCGTGCCGCCGCCGGTCCCTCCCGGCACTTCCTCTGCCTCTGGTGCGCAGCGGGCATCGCCGGGATCACGGCCGGGGTTCTCGTCCTGATCACCTCACCCGGCTCGAACACCCGGCGGGATCGGTTCGGTGCGGATACGACATCCTTGATCGCGCCGGAGTCGCTCGCCGCCTCGCTGCGCGGGTTCGCGGAGATCGCCCACACCGTTGGCACCACCTGGCAGTACGTCGGGGCGGTCGCGGTGGGGATGCTCCTGGGCCTGTTGTGCCGACGCCTGGACGGGAGCCCGCCAGGCCCGCCCACCCACTGGCCTGTGACGGCCTGTGCCGGAGTGGCCGCGCTCCTCGTGTCCGGCTACCTCTGCACGGTCATCACCTACCCTGCCTTCCAGGATCGGGTGAGTGATCCCAGCGCCAACCGGCTCTGGAACGACTACCTCTTGGTGTACGTGGCCCTGCTCGTCGGCGCTGGGGCGCTGCTGGGCATGGCGGCCCGGCAGCGTGCGCGGCAGACCGGTCCCCTGCAGGCCGCGTGCGCGGTGCTCTGCGTCCTGGTCTGCTTCGGCCCGGCGGTCGCCCTGCTCGACCTCGACGCGAACATGCGCGCGCGGGCGGTGAAGTGGGATGCCCAGGACCGGCGGCTGCGCGCGGGTGCAAGTTCCGGTGCCAGGGTCCTCCCGTACGAGCGACTCGTGATCAGCCAGGTGCTGGAGCCGTTCAGTCGGCAGGGACGCTCCTACTGGCCCGGAGGGTGTGTCGCCGACTACTACCGGATCGACCGCATCACCGACGCCACCCGGCCCCCGGGCCGAACGTAGGACGGTCAGACGGTGCGCCGACTGTGCGGGTTCTCCCCACTGGTGGCAATCACCGGACGAGTTCGCCTGGAGCACCAATCGTTGACGGTGATGGATGGGCTCCGGAATGCCTATACGGAAGCACTGCGCCGAAGCGCTCACTGAGGTTGGACTTGTGATGTCGTGTCATTGCTAAGGTGAGCCGGTTCCGCTCGGTGGCGGGATTCCGTCCTGCTCAGCGATCTTTCGGTCATGGTCTGGCAATGGATTTCGGCCTCACTCAGGCCGCGCGACATGCTGGTCCGACGTGCCAGGCCCGGCGCGCGGGCATGACAATGAGGCGGGGAGGATCGCGTTGATCGTCTGGGTGAACGGTGCGTTCGGCAGCGGGAAGACGACGCTGGTGGACGAGTTGCGTCCGCGCTGGCCCGAGGCACTGGTCTACGACCCGGAGATGGTCGGCTTTGTGCTGCGGGAGATCGTGGACGTGCCGACCGGCGACTTCCAGGATCTCCGGCTGTGGCGCCGGCAGGTTGCCGATCTGGCGGTCGGGCTGGTCGAAGAGTACCGCCGCCCGGTCCTGGTCCCCATGACCCTGGTTGACCCGGGCTATGTCGCTGAGATTTTCGGCGTGTTGAGGGACGCGGGCATCGACGTTCACCACTTCTTCCTCAAGGTCTCCCGAGAGGTATTGGAGAAGCGGATCGACGGACGAAGCTTCTTCCCTGATGACCCCGAGCGGGAGGAGCGGGTCCGGCGCTGGGGCAAGGACAGGATTGGACCGTGCATGGCCGCCGTCGGCACTCTGCCGGGCGACACGGTGTTCCTGGATGGCGAGCTGGCCCCGCAGGAGCTGGCGGACCTCGTGCTGGCCCGGGTACGAGCGTGCGGGGCATCCGGAGGGTGATCGCGGTGTTGGCGTCTGCGGTCCGCCGCCGTCCTGCTGGGTCTTGGCTGCGGCAGGCGGCAGGAGCCGGCGCCGGTCTCGATGATGTGGCCGCCGGCACCGGTGGAGCCGGCCCTGGCGGTTCAGTGGTACCACGAACCGTCCTCGGAGCCACAGTTGACCCGTATCGGACCTTCCTCCATTGGCTCGGCGAGAAGAACACCACTCTGGCCTCCCTCCCCCAGATCGGTGGAGCCGATACGCCGCTGGAGATCACAAATGGTCATCAGCAGGCTGGACCCCGCGGAGAGCTCGCGACCGTTGACTGGCGAGCACCGGTAGGACCTGGCCGGGCTGACCGAAGCCGAGGACCGGTGGCAGGTGAGCACTCGGTCACGCCTTGCGGGGAATCGTCCCGTCCCATTCGGCAATCGGCGCGCTGTGCCAACGCCAGTCGCACTGGCGCGGCGCGTGCGGCAGGTCCAGCCGGCCGTGGGCCCACAGCAGGGTCGCCCAGGCGTCGGTGCCCGGAGCATGCCAGGGGAACAGCCGCGTCAGCACCCGTCGCGCGAGGCGCTGGCCGGGCCGGAAGCCTTCGCCGAGACCGGTGGCCGCGTCATAGGTGTGGACCAGGATCTCCCCGCAGGCCATCGCCGCGAATCCGGACGGGTCGGCGGCCCCGAACGGATGGAAACCACGCGCCGTCACTGGAAGGCTGTCCACGGCCGTCGCACACAGGTGAGCCGCGTTGCACAGGCTCCTGAGCAACGCCTCCGGCCCGGCATCGGGCCGAACTCTGATCTCGAACGCCGTGTCGTCCGCCGGGCCGCCGGTGAGGTCCAGCGCATACCACAACGGCCCCTGGCCGGCGTGTGCCACCACCGAGGCCACGGTGAAGTCCAAGCCCGGTACCGAAACCGACCAGTCACGGACGGCGTGCGGCTGGAGGAAGGACATCGCCGTCCCGGCTGCTGCTCGGACATCGTCGCCACGCATGAGGCCGACCCTAGCCACCGCCAGGGCCCGGCCCGATGACAGCATTCCGTAACCGTCAAGCAGGAACCACATCCGAATCGACGACAGTTGGATACGCGACTCCGCCATTCGGGGCCCGGGTCGGGTACGCGCGCGTGTCCACGAAGGGGCAGCTGCTCGATCGGCAGGTCGCAGCCCTGAACGAGGCCGACCGCGTGCGGGTCTCCGCCGACAAGAAGTCCGGCAAGAAAGCGGGACGCGAGGAGCTGCGGAAGTGCCTCGGCCACCTCCGTCCCGGCGACACCCTCCTGGCGCCCTCCCTCGACCGGTTGGGTCGCTCGATCCAAGACCTGATCTTCATCTTCTCCGCCCTGTGCAAGCGCGGGATCGGCTCCAGTCGCTGCACGAGCCGCTGGACACCACGCCCCCGGGCGGGCTCTTGGTGTTCCACGTGTTCGCCGCGCTCGCGGGGTTCATCCGGGAACTGATCGTGCAGGGCACCCACGAGGGCCCGGCAGCGGCCCGGGCCCGCGAAGAGCACATCGGCCGGCCGCTCGCCATAACGGAGCAACAAGTGTGGGACGTTCGCGCTTTGCTGACGGATCCGGAGGACACGATCACGTCGATCGCCGAGCTCCTGGGTGTCTCCCGGACGACGCTCCACACGTACGTGCCGGAGCTGGCAGCGGGTCGAGACTCCCTGGTCGCAAGTGACGCTCCCGCCGTGCTGGCTGCTTCGCGTTGATAGCGCACATGACAGGCGAAGGCCGTATCGAACATCTCTTTCTCCTCGGTAAGTTGGATGAGTCTCACCAGGATCGAGCGCCTGAGATGGCCGTTGACGTGGACTTACGTGTCCGCACGGCTCAGTACGTCTTCTGACGAGTGCGGACGCTGTGCCTTCTCCAGGCCCTGCCGCACCCAAGGCAGCGCCTCAACCCCGCCACATGCCGACGCGAGTTGAAGCGGCAACTGGGGGCGCCAGCGCCGCGACGACACCGGCAGCACACCCCTGGGCATGCCCGCCCCGCGTCCGAGCAGCCGAAGCCGACGCACGTGGCGGAAGCCGTGCCCGTCCAGCCTCCGTAGCCGAGTGGAGGTGTCAGGGGGCTGGCGCCCACCTCGCCCGGTGACGCGGCTTCCCCTGACGGGGCAGCCGCGTGGCTGTCAGTAGCCGAGCGTCGTCATCATTCCGGACTCCGAGTGATAGACGTTGTGACAGTGCAGCATCCACAGTCCTGGGTTATCCGCGTCGAAGTCGACTACCAGCTTGTGGTGCGGCAGCACCACGGCGGTGTCCTTGCGGGCGCCGGGGGAATCGATGTCGGCCAGGCCGTAGGTGTGGCCGTGCAGATGGACGGGATGCCACATGTCCGTGGCATTGATGACGACCAACCGCACCCGCTCACCACGTTCGATCTTGTGAATCCGGTCCGGCGAATAAGGCCTGTGGTCGATACCCCAGTCGAATTTCTTCATACTGCCGGTCAGGGCGAGTTTGATTTGACGGTCGGGTCTGCGCCGGTCCAGGGCCACGGATTCGTGCGGCTGTAGCCGCCGGGCCGAAACCAGCACGTTCCGGTTCAGCTCCGCCGGACGCGCGGATGGCTCCGGCGTAGCGCCGCTGCCCGCGCGCAGAACGGCCATCGCCACCCCGCCTTTACCCTCGGCAAGCGCGGTGAACGGGAAGACCCCGCTCTTCACGGTGATGAGCGCGTCGTACCGCTCGGCCATGCCCAGGAGCAGCGAGTCGACCTTGTGATGCTGTACGGGGAAGCCGTCGCTGTGGGTGACGGTGAGCTGGTGGTCCCCGAGCGCCACCCGGAACGGCGTCTCAGCGGCCGCGTTGATGATGCGCAGCCGGATGCGTTCGCCGGGCCTGGCCCTGAACTGCGTGGGGTCGACCGAGGTGCGCCCGTTGATCAGGTAGTGCGGGTAGTCGACACTGCCCGCGTGTCCGCCGAGTAGTCCGCTGACGGCACTCCTCATCAGCCGGTAGGTGCCCTTACCGCCGTACGGCGGCGCCGAAGGGTCGTCGTCCCGGCGACCCGGCACCTGCGCCCGGGGCGGCCCGTACCCGGCGTCGATCCCTCCTCGGGGGCGGGAAGGCGGGTTCTCACGCTCTTGCTCACCGCGCGCGTCATGGTGGTCGTCGTCGGGACCCGAGCCGTGCCCCATTGCGGGTTTGCCCATACGGAGCTGCGCGAACACGTCCTGTGGAGTCGAGCCGTTCACCCCGTCGATCCAGTCGTCGAGGACGATGACCCACTCCTGGTCGTAGGAGAGGGGCTCGTTGGGATCGTCCACGATCAGCGGTGCGTAGAGACCGGTGTCGAGTTGCAGGCCCAGGTGCGGGTGGAACCAGTATGTGCCGGGGTGCGGGACGTGGAAGCGGTACGTGAACGATTTGCCCGCTGTGATCGGCCGCTGCGTCACGTTCGGCACGCCGTCCATGTCGTTGCGCAGGGCGATGCCGTGCCAGTGAACCGTGGTGGCTTCCGGCAAATGGTTGTTCAGGGTCAGTTCGAGGGTCTCCCCTGCGGTGACACGGACCTCGCGGCCTGGCAGCTCGTCGTTGTACGTCCACGTCCTGACGGTGTGTCCGCCCCCCAGGTTGACCGTGCTGGGAGTAGCCGTGAGGGTCAGTCCTCGTGTCGGCCTTTCGGGGCTCGGAGTCCCTGCGGGCGGTGCCTGTGTGCTGTCCTGCGGAGGGGCAGATCGCGCGGGCGCGGCGCCCGGGGCACCCTCGCGGCGGCTCCGGTCCGGTGCGCCGTCCGAGCAGGCGGCGAGCAGGCCGGCTCCGCAGCGGCGATCCCGGCACCGAGTACGGCGCGGCGGGGTTGAGAGGTCTGACGGTCGCGTTCCTGGCTGAACATGGCTCTCCGGTCGGTCGCACACTCACCCACCCCTGGCCGGGCGGCCTCGGATGGGGCTGGACACAGCACGCCCCAGCATGGGACACCACACCCGAAATATCCGGAATATCGGATTTATCGTCGCTGTTGATCCGAGGTCTACCCACTGCGCGGGGGAGGCTGACTAGCTGGTCAGGGCGGGTTGACGTGGTTTCAGGTTCACTGGTTCGGCCGCCGTCTGGTCGGTGTAGTGCTTCTCCTCGAACTCGATCGGGCTGGTGGCCGAGCCGCTTCTGGGTGCGGCGAGGGTTGCAGAAGCCGTCGATGACCCTGTTGCCCGATTGGGTGAAGCTGCCGGCCTATTGCAGAACGTTTCGATGAACGTGAAAACCTCGGCGCGGGCAGTGGCCCGGTCCGGCCATACCCGGGTGCCGCTCTCCTCCTTGAGCACGGCCCGGAAGCTCTCAGCGGCGGCGTTGATGCCCCTGGATGTCGAGCGGCGCTTCGGGCTGGTCCCGTGCGGTCTGCCGCAGGGTGTGCAGGGACGATGAACCGGTGGATCTCTCGTGCGACGTACCGCTTGAGGCAGCGAATGATCTAGCGGCGCGTCCTGCCCAGTTCGTTCACCCACGCCTCCTGGCCCACGCCTCCTGGCCCACGCCTCCTGGCCCACGCCTCCTGGAACGACTTCCGCATCCTGCGGGCCGACCTCGCCGGCGGCGACGCCGTCACCAGCGGCCGGGCCGTACTCTGCACCGTCTTCTTCACCCCCGCGCTCGCCCGCCTCGGGCTCACAGAGACCGAGGCCCGTGCGCAGGGGCGCGACGTGAAGGTGGCCCGGCTCCCGGTCGCCGCCATCCCGCGCGCCAAGACCTGCACGACAAGGCCGGCACCTGGAAGGCCGTCGTCGACGCCGGGACGGACCAGATCCTCGGCGTCGCTCTGCTGGGCCACAACGCCGGGGAGGTCCTTTCCGCCGTGCGGATGGCCATGCTCGGCCGGCTGCCATACCAGCAGGTCCGCGACGTCGTTATCACCCACCCCACCATGGGTAAGGGCCTCAGCCTGTTCTTCGACACCCTGGCCGACGACACAGCTCACGGGTGACCGGACGAGGGTGGTCCGCTCCCGGGCCGTCCCCCAGGATCCCATTTCACTGAGCAGGGCAGCGCGGTCCTGCCGATCACCTCTCAGGCGCAGCTCCCCGCAGGGTGAAGGAGAACAGCCGGTCGACCTCCACCAGCCCGGCCCGGTCGTACTTGCGGTTGGCCGCGGTGCGGTCGCGCTCGAGGTCCGCCTGACCACTCAGCCCGGTGAGCGAGGAAGGCAGCGTGAATCCAAACTCAGGTTCTGGTACCACTTCTGTTTGCGTCTCACGGCGCAAACAGAAGTGGTACCAGAACCGCTAGACATCGACGAAGCCAGCCCGAAGCCATCGACACGGTCGTGCCTCCGATTGCAGTACGCCGAGGCATCACTGATCGGTCTGCCGGGCAGGCAGAACGTTGTTCACTGCGGGACGCCTCAGAGCGGAACGCCTCAGAGGGGAGTCCTTGTGTCCACAGCCGGAAGCGATGCCGCGGTTTCACCGGGGAGGGGGACGACACCCCGCTGCGGCGTGCCATCGGCCCCCGACTGCTGGTCCTGTTCGTGATCGGCGACATCCTCGGCACCGGCATCTATGCCACCACCGGTCAGGTCGCCGGCAAGGTCGGCGGGGCGCTGTGGCTGCCGTTCGTCATCGGGTTCGTGGTGGCCATCCTGACCGCGGCCTCGTACGTCGAGCTCGTCACCAAGTACCCGAAGGCGGCCGGCGCCGCGCTCTACACCCAGAAGGCGTTCAAGGTCCCGTTCCTCACCTTCATCATCGGCTTCATGGTCATGTGCTCGGGACTTTCCTCGGCCAGTGCGGCGGCCCGCGCCTTCAGCGGCGACTACCTCGCCGAGTTCACGGGCTTCCTCCCGTCCACCCTCGTCGCGATCCTGTTCATCCTCGCCCTGGCGGCCCTGAACCTGCGGGGCGTGTCGGAGTCCGTGAAGACCAATGTGGTCCTCACCCTGGTCGAGCTGACCGGCCTGCTCATCATCCTCATGATCGGCGCCTGGGCGATTCTGACCGGTGACGGCGAACCCTCCCGGCTCGGCGAGTTCCAGGCGGAGGGCACCGGTTACGCGCTGATCACCAGCGTGCTGGGGGCGACGGCCCTCGGCTTCTTCGCCTTCGTCGGCTTCGAGGACTCCGTCAACATGGCCGAGGAGACCAAGGACCCGGTGCGTACGTTCCCGCGCGCCATCTTCACCGGCGTCGCCGTCACCGGCACCATCTATGTCCTGGTCGCCCTGGTCGCCTCCCTGCTCGTCGACTACCGCGTGCTGGAGGACTCAAGCGGCCCGCTGCTGGAGGTCGTCAAGGCCGGAGGCATCGACTTCCCGCCCAAGCTGTTCGCGCTGATCGCCCTGTTCGCCGTCACCAACTCGGCTCTGATCAACATCATGATGGCGTCCCGCCTCTGCTACGGCATGGCCAACGAACGCGTCCTGCCCCGCGGCATGGGCCGTGTCCTTCCCAGGCGCCGCACCCCGGTCGTCGGCATCGTCTTCGTCTCGTTCCTCGCCATCGGCCTGGTCTCCACCGGGGAGATCGCGGGTCTCGGCGACACCACGGCCTTCCTGCTCCTGTGTGTCTTCGCCGTCGTCAACATCGCTGTCCTCGTCCTGCGCCGCGACCGCGTCGAGCACAAGCACTTCCGCACGCCGACGGCCCTGCCGGTGCTCGGCGCGATCACTGCCCTGATCCTGGCCAGCCCGCTGTCCGATCGGTCCGCCGACGTGTACATCAGGGCGGGCGTGCTGCTGGCCCTCGGAATCGGGCTGTGGGCGCTCAACAAGATGGTGATGAAAGTACGTGGCGAGGCGTGAACGGGCCTTGACCCCGGATCTGGACACGCTTATGCGGCTGGCGCCAGCGTAGTTGATGTCGTGTGGAGGGCTGCCTCGTAGGCGATCGGGTTGCGCTGCCCGAGCCGGGAGTGGCGGCGTCGGAGTCGCTGTCGCGGTTGGCCCGACGTGGTCCGTATGGGCCTGACGCCCGAACTCGGTCGTGACGGTGATTCGTGACGGACCGACGGATACACGCGCAGGCACGGCCTCCCGGTGATCCTGGAGTGTCGAGTTCGCTGATCACCACAACGGGAGACCGTGCCTGCTGCGTCAGCATCGCCCATGTCCGCCGGACTGGGCCAGCTCGCCGGTTGGAGTTGCTCCCCAGGAGTGGACACCGGGTTCTGTGCGACGAGTTGCAGCTCGAGCCGACGCTGCCCGTGCTGCGGCGGATGCCGTGTCGGCGGCAGACCGCAGTGAAGACGGCCGCAGCGTGTTGCGCGCCCCTGTCCGTGTGAAAAATGACGCGCGCACCTGACCGTCGGCGGTGAAGCCCCTGTTCAGGAGGTCCGCGCCGGGCGACGCTGTCCGGTCCGCAATCGTGGTCCGTTCGGCGCGGCGCAAGTGACGGCCGACGATGTGGTTGATGCGCATCAGCCGGGTCACACTCCCCCGCAAGCGGGAGCACCCCCAGCGGTTGATCTTCCGGCCCCGCGCCCGCAGCTCTGCATGGATGCGCGGCGCGCCGTAGGCGCCATGGTGCTTGGCGTGGACCTCGCGGATCTCGGCAACCACCTGAGCCTCCTCGGTCTGGCGCTCGACGCGGGCCTGGGCGGTGGCCCGCTGCCGGTAATAGCCGGAGCGGGCACGCCGAGCACCCGGCCCAGCCGGCTTCACGCCGAAGTCGGCGCGGTTGCCGGAGAGGGAGTCCCGGCATGGGATATCCCCGGCTCGCAGAGCTTGGGGAGGGGCCTTCACTTCACCTCCCGAGCGAAACAGGCGGCTGCCCGGCGCAGGATCTCGCGCTCCAGCCGCCACTCCTTCTCGGCCCTGAACAGCCGGGCAAGCTCTTCGGCCGGGCTCTCTGGCCCGTTGCCGTCTCGCGCGGCCAGCACCTGCTGATCGGTGTTGCCCTTGCCGACCCACGTGCGCAGCGTCTCCCCGGTGATCCCGAGGTCAGCAGCCACCGCCGCGTAGGTACGTTTGCCGCCGGCCGCCCGATACAAGGCGACGGCGTCCTTCCGGAACTCCTCCGGGTACGGAGACTGGTGTCCCACCTGGACGTCCCTTCCTGGACCTTCAAGATCCATTGTCAGGGTGTCCACTCCGAGGGATCAGCCTCAGTGGTGGCCTGTTCCGTACCCTGGCGACATGCGCATGCGCCCCACTATGAGCTGGACCCCTGCCGAGGACCTGCCGCCGGGCACCACAGATCTGGGGCCGGTCGCCGATGTGCTGAACACCGGCGATGTGCTGGTGCTCAGCGGGGCGGGCATCTCCACGGAGTCGGGCATCCCCGACTACCGGGGCGAAGGCGGGAGCCTGAGCCGACACACCCCGATGACCTACCAGGACTTCACCGCCGGCGCCCAGGCCCGGCGCCGGTACTGGGCGCGCAGCCACCTCGGCTGGCGCACCTTCGGCCGCGCCCGCCCCAACGCCGGGCACCGGACCGTGGCCGCGTTCGGGCGGCACGGCCTGCTCTCGGGTGTGATCACCCAGAACGTCGACGGCCTGCACCAGGCCGCCGGCAGCACGGGCGTGGTGGAACTCCACGGAAGCCTGGAGCGGGTCGTCTGCCTTTCCTGCGGCACCTTCAGCCCGCGCCGTGAACTCGCCCGGCGGCTGGAGGAGGCCAACGTGGGCTTCGAGCCGGTGGCCGCCGGAATCAACCCGGACGGTGACGCGGACCTCACCGACGAACAGGTCGGAGACTTCCGCGTGGTGCCCTGCACGGTCTGTGGCGGCATCCTCAAACCGGACGTGGTGTTCTTCGGCGAGACCGTTCCGCCGCGGCGGGTCGAGCACTGCCGCCACATGGTCCGTGAGGCAGCCTCGCTGCTGGTCCTGGGCTCCTCACTGACGGTGATGTCCGGGCTCCGGTTCGTCCGCCAGGCGGCCCAGGCCGGGAAGCCGGTGCTGATCGTCAACCGGGACCCGACCCGGGGCGACCGGCACGCTCTCACCCGGGTCGCGCTTCCCCTGGGAACGGCCCTCATCACCGTGGCCTGGCCGAACATCCCCGTCGACGGCCGGGCGACGGCCTCTGGGTGAGGTCGTGACGGTGGTGGGACGTCACCGGGGTGCACCGCGCCGTCCCTCCGTGTCATTGCAGAGCCGCAACGCCAAGCCCGCCTCCGCTCACAGAGCCCGGTCCGTCCGCACCGGCCTGCCCCGGTGACAAGACCGGCCCGCGTTCCGAATGCCTGCGCAAGGCGCACAAGTACGGCAGCGACGGCTGCCCGCCGTGCCAGTGGTGCCTGGCCCGGGCGCGGGAGCGGTGGGGCCCGACCGTGCGCTTTGTCCACGCGCGCCTGAGCAGCGGGTGCCCGGCACCCGACTGGGTGACAACGCCCGGGCACACTCAGCGATCGAGCGCGGGAAGGCCGGCAAGGCGGTGCCGAGCAATACGGGTGACGGCCCCCGTTTTGGCTACAGCCCGAACTGGTTCATCAGATCCGTGCACGGTCTTCCACGCCGAAGTCGGAGTCGTCGGTCATTGTGTACCAGGGCATCGTCCAGCCCATGCGCGCCTTCACACGCTCGACGTCCGGCTGCGGCGCGCGCGAAGCGAAGACGAGAGTGGTGTCGCGGGCGTTCAGATGCGCGAGGCGGGCTACGTGATCGGCCACCATGGAGCAACCGACGCACGCATGGTCGGGCCAGCCGGAAACCCCGGGCTCGAAGAATGCGCAGTAGACGATCAGCTGACGACGGCCCTCGAACAGGTCAAGCAGGCTCGCCTTGCCTTCAGGTTCGTCGAATTCATGGTCTTTCTCCACCGCCGTCCATGACATTCGCCGGCGCATCGCGGCCAGCGTGTCCTGGACGTGGGTCGATTCCTTCTCCCTCACGAGCAGTTGCTCGCGTGCTGCCCCCACTCCCGCGGCGTGACGATCTGGGGGTTTCCCCGGTGCTGTCCACCTTCCACTTCGGATCCGGGTTCACGCGCTGAGCCAGGGGCGACTCGTCGCCGCCAGCAGGACCCCCGAGCGTGCATCGGTATCGACCGTTGGCGCCGCATCTGGTCAGCACCGGCATTCTTGGGCGTGTGGGGCGGCCCGATCATTTCGCCGCCGGCCGGCACAGTCGTCCGCCAGTCCGGCCGCGCCGCTCGGTCTGGCGGTCGATCTTCGCCGGGGAGTCCCGGAAGTCCACCGTCCGGTGCTGTGCGGACAGCTTCCCGATCACCTTGCCGGTGGCGGTGTTCAGCGCGGCGAACAGATCAACGGTGCCGTGCCGGACGTAGTCGAGGCTGCGCCGCTCAGGAATGCCCGGGATCATGGGCAGCAGCGGTGTCACCGGCAAAGCCATGATCTGAAACGACACACGACTCACGTGGGGAAACGACACCTCAAGGCCGGCTCACCAGGCGCAAGACCCCGCGTGTCCTCTCCGCCGCGATCAGCCTGACGACAACGAACCCGCGCAGCGGAAGGACGTCAACTGCTCGTGGTCAAGTCGGCGCAGCGGATCACGACCCGGGCGAGGCTGCCCTCCTCGGCCAGCAGCCGACGTTGCGTACGCGCCCCGTTGCCCTGTTCGAAGAGGCGGGCAATGCCCTCGCGAACGAGATCGTCGTCGCCGTGGTCCACCAGCGCCTCACGAACGTGCCGGTACATAGCCCGCACCGCCCTGGCAGCGGAGGTCTCGCGCATGGTCTCGGGGTGCAGGAGGGGACCGTCGAGACCCGAGCGTCCCGCTCGCCACGAGGCGAGGCGCAGCAGACCCGTCCCGACCCTGTCCGGCGGTACGCCGTCCTGCCAAGCCCGGGCGGACGTCTCCACCAGGGCACGCACGAGCGCGGCCACCAGCACGGGCACAGACGCGTCCAGGCACACGTCCGCCACACGGATCTCCACGGTGGGATACGAGGCGGAGAGCCGGGCATCGAAGTAGACCATGCCCTCATCACGGAGAACCCCCGTCTCGAGCATGGCGGTTACCTGCTCGTGGTAACGGGCGGCGGACCCGAAGATCTCGACCGGACCGGCGGACGGCCAGCGGTTCCACACCCGGCTGCGATAGCTGCCGTAGCCGGTGTCCTGCCCCTGCCAGAAAGGCGAGTTCGCGCTCATCGCCGTCAGAACCGCCAGCCACGGGCGTATACGGTCCAGGACAGCCACGCCCTCCTCGTCGGAGTCCACCGACACGTGCACATGGCAGCCACAGGTCAACTGCTCCTGAGCCGTCAACCCAAACTGCTCACCCAGCCACTGATAACGGGTACCGGTACTCAACGACGGCTCGACAACCAACGGCGAAGTCGCCACAGCCACCACCACCGCCCCGGCAGTGTCCGCATGCCGCGCCGCCTCCCTACGGCAGCGGGTGATCTCCTCCTGGAGCCGGCCCATCTCCGTCACCGGCTCGGTCGCGAACTCCACCTGCTCCTGTTGAAGCTCCTCCTCGAACTGGTGGTCCTTCGCGCCGGCCCGGCCGTGCTGCCAGGCCCGGCGGTCGGCAGCCGCGAGCGCCGCGCCGGAGACGGCGACCGGCGCACCACTGTTCGGGTCCACCAGCAGCAGTTCCTCTTCCACACCCACACTTCGCATGCCGTCGCCCCTTGTTCCTGCTCACCAGGCCCCCTGTCCCGCCCGGATCACGGCAGGCAGGAACCCCCGCGACGACGCGCCATGCCCGGAGGAGCCGCCGGGCCCACTGCCGGCGGCAGTGGGGCCTCGATGCATCCGCGGGTGGTTCGGGACTCGGAGGCAGGCTGCTGAACGGTTGCCGGGGCGGGGACATTACAGCCTAGGGCACCCGGAAGACACCATTGCTCCGGAAGACACAAAGTGGCAGCGTTCCAGCCGGATCGGCCGACGCCGCCAGTAGGAGAGGCTCTTCGAAGCAGTCACCACCATCTGTACCGGTCCCCTTCCCTCGTCCTCACAGCCGCCACCTGACGGCACGCAGTCGGCTTCTGCAAGCAAACACTCCGCATCCCGCCTTCGGCGAGGTGTCGGTCGGATATCTGGTCCCCGAGCCGGGCGACGATGTGCTGGACAGGGGGCCGCTCCTCGCCGCCTGTCGTGCGGAACTGTCCGCTTTCAAGGTGCCCGCCGAGTTGTACGAGGTGGAGCGCATCCCCCGTACCGCCTCCGGGAAGGTCCTGCGGCATGCCCTCGCCGACGGGTCCACGCGAACGCTCGGCACGGGGGCGGCCGGGAAGCCGACGGAGGACCTGCTGGCCCTGGTGCGGAGCGAGACGGCGGCCGTGCTCGGCTGTACGACGGAGGCGGTGGAGCCCGGAACGGCGCTCCGGGACCTGGGCATGGACTCACTGGCGGCGACAGTGCTGCGGGAGCGGTTGTCGGCGGCGACCGGCCTCCCTCTCTCCGAGGCCGTCGCCTTCGACTTCCCCACGGCCGCCGCGCTCGCCGCCCACCTGCGCCCGCGGAGCGCCGCCACACCGTCCGGCGCCGGGATCGCGCGGCGTGGGCCGGCCGGACGACGACCCCGTGGTGATCGTGGGGATGGCCTGCCGCTATCCCGGAGGCGTGACCTCCCCCGAGGAGTTGTGGCGGCTGGTGGCCGACGGGAGCGACGCCATCGGCCCGTTCCCCACGGACCGGGGCTGGGACACGGAGGCGCTGTACGACCCGGACCCGGGTCGGTCCGGCCGGACATATGTGCGTGAGGGCGGCTTCCTCACCGGCGTGGACCGCTTCGACCCCGGCGTCTTCGGCATCTCCCCCCACGAGGCCCAGGCCATGGACCCGCAGCACCGGCTGCTCTCGAAGTGGCGTGGGAGGCCTTCGAACGCGCCGGCCTTGTTCCCCACGCCCTGCGCGGCTCGTCGACCGGGATGTACGTCGGGCCGATGTCCAGCGACTACGCCGGCCGCCTCACGGAGGTGCCCCCGCACGTCGCGGGCTACCTCGGCCTCGGCAGCGCCGGAAGCGTCGCCTCGGGCCGTATCGCCTACACCTTCGGCCTGGAAGGCCCGGCCATCACGGTGGACACGGCGTGCTCCTCGTCCCTGGTGGCCCTGCACGCTGCGCCGGGGCGAGTGCTCCTTCGCGCTGGTCGGCGGGGCCACGGTGATGTCGGGGCCCGCGTCGTTCGTGGAGTTCAGCCGCCGGCAGGCGCCGGCCCCGGACAGCCGCTGCAAGGCGTTCGGCGCGTCCGCCGACGGCACGGGGTGGGCCGAGGGCGCCGGGATGCTGCTGAGCCGGTTGTCCGAGGCGCGCCGCGCCGGGCTTCCGGTGCCGGCCGTGGTGCGCGGCTCGGCGGTGGACCAGAACGGGACGAGCAACGGTCTGACGGCACCGCACGGCCCGGCACAGCAGCGGGTGATCCGGCAGGCCCTCACGGACGCCGGACCGCCCCCCGGGGACATCGACGCGGTGGAGGCACACGGCACCGGCACCCGGCTGGGCGATGTCATCGAGGCGGAGGCGTTTCTGGCGATGTACGGGCGGGAGGCGCGGGAGCGTCCGCTCCGGCTGGGGTCGGTGAAGTCGAACATCGGTCACACCCAGGCCGCCGCCGGGGTGGCGGGCGTGATCAAGACGGTGCAGGCCCTGGCGCACGACGTGTCGCCGCGTATGCTGCACGCCGATGAACCCAGTCGCCGGGTCGTCGGGGCGGGTGGCGCTGCTGAACCGGGCGGTGGAGTGGCCGAGGGCGGGCCGCCCGCGCCGGGCGGAGGTGTCCTCCTTCGGCATCAGCGGCACCAACGTCCATGTGGCCCCGGCGGACCGGAGCACCCCGCCGCCGGTTTCCGTGGCGGACGACGGGACCGGGAGGGGGCGCGTCGATGGCGGGGCGGTGCCGGCGTCCGTGACTGCTGCGGTGTCGGCGAGGAGCGGGCCGGGCTGCGGGCCCAGGCGCGGCGGCTGTACCAACGGGTGGCCGCCGACCCGGACGCGGCCCCGGTGGACATCGGGTACTCGCTCGCCACCACCCGCGAGACCTTCGAGCACCGGGCCGTGGTGGTGGCCCGGGACCGTGCGGAACTGCTCACCTCCCTGCGGGTGGTGGCGGAGGGCGGAAGCAGGCCCCGGGTGCGGACGGGCACGTCCCGCCGCCGAGGCCCGCTGGCCTTCCTCTTCACCGACCAGGGCAGTCAACACGTGCGCCTGGGGCGTGAGTTGTACGAGTCCCAGGAGCTGCATCCCAGCTTCGCCGGGTCCTTCGACGAGTGCTGCTCCCTGCTCGACCCCCTGCTGCCGGTGCCTCTGCTGGACGTCGTGTTCGCCGAGCCCGGCACGGAGACGGGCGCGCTCCTGCACACGACCCGGTTCGCGCAGCCCGCGCTCTTCGCCCTGGAGACGGCCCTCTTCCGGCTGCTCGAGGCCTTGGGTGTGCACCCGGACCTGGTGGCCGGGCACTCGGTGGGCGAGGTGGCCGCGGCGCATGCCGCCGGGGGGTGCTGTCCCTCGCGGACGCCTGCACCCTGGTGGCGGCCCGGGGCCGGTTGACGGACGCGCTGCCTCCGGGCGGTGCGACGGCCGCCGTGGCCATCGGAGCGGACGAGATGGCCGCCCACCTCGCCGAAACGGGGCGTGCGGCGGAGAGCGCCGCCGTCAACAGCCCCACTTCGGTGGTCGTCTCCGGGGACAAGGCCGCGGTGCGGGAGGCCGCCGCGTACTTCCGGGATCGGGGCCGGTCCACGACGCCACCGCGGGTCGGCCACGCCTTCCACTCCGCGCGGATGGAACCCGTGCCGGCCGACTTCGCCGAGGTGGTGCGACGCTGCCGCAGCGCGCGTGGACAGGCCGGACCGAACTTCACGCTCCACCGCCGGATCGTCTCGTACGAGACGGTCACGCCCCGGGTGAGCAGCAACTCCTCGACCTCGCGGTAGCTCAGCGGGAAGCGGTGGTGGAGCCACACGCCGTGGGCGATGACCTCCGCCGGGAACCGGGGCCCCTGTGCACGACGGCGACACGACGCCCCTCCCGACGGCCAAGGACTCAGGAACCGTCCCAAGAGCTCCGCGTGTCAACCAAGTTGACAACGCCTGGGACGGTCACCGCCTGCGCCGCCGAGGTGAATGCGCCAAGGCCGGGTCCCACGGCCACGGTTCCCTGCGGAAAGACTCTGTGCTTCCGTCCTTCGGTCATGATGCGCGTCCCTTGTTCGTCCCTGACTCCCGAACACCGCGTCCGGAATAACCGATTCCGCTGGGTATGCGCACGCTTGGGATGATTCACCCGCTGTCCCCGGCGATCTTATGGACCCGATGTGAGGCGCTACAAGAGGTGTGACGACAGGGAAAAGGGCGATCAATAAGTGGAGCAGACCCACTCGAGGCGAGGAGTGTGCGCGTATGGGAACCGTCGTCCACGTCCCGCAGACCCGGGACATGCTCGGGGACGAACTTTCCGGCGACGAGGCGTTCGCCGCGCTGCGGCACTACGGAAGCCTGCGGCTGCTCACCGACTCCTTCGCCCGCTTCCGCTACGCGGACGGGTTCACCAACGCCCGGGCGCTCGCCTTCCAAGTTGTTCTCGGCCTGGTGCCGTTCACCGTGGCGCTGGTAGGCCTGGCGACCTCGGTGCACACCGAGAGCGTGGGACGGGTCATCGAACTCACCCTCGGCCGCATCGTGCCCGGTGCCAGCGCCGACCTCGTCCAGGACGCCTTCGACGGGACGCGGCGCAGTGCCCACGGCGACATCGGGGCCACGCTGGCCCTGTGGCTCGGTCTGGGCTTCGCCCTGCTGAACCTCGCCTCGGCCATGGGCCAGATCGAGCGGGGCGCCAACCGCATCTACGGCATCGAACGCGACCGTCCCTTCCCTCGTAAGTACGGCAGGGCCGTCCTCCTCGCGCTCACGGCCGGCCTGCCGCTGGTGCTCGGTTTCGTCGTGCTCGTCGCCGGCGACGCCGTCGGCGACGCGGTGGCCCGCGTGGTCGGGGGGCCGGGCAGCGGCACAGGATGGTGGGACGCGTTCGACCTGCCGGTGGGGCTGGCGCTGGCGTGGGTCGCCTCCGCGGTGATCTTCCGCTGGTCGCCGCGACGGGTCCAACCCGGCTACACGTGGCTGGCTTTCGGCTCGGCCGTCCATCTCCTGCTGTGGGTCGCGGCGACGCGGCTGCTCGCGCTCTACGTCGAGGGGAGCGGCGCGTTCGGCGCCCTGTACGGGCCGCTCACCGCCTTCGTCGCCCTGCTGCTGTGGGCCAACCTCACCGCTGTCGCCCTCTTCCTCGGCATCGCGTTCGCGGCCCAGTTGGAGGCGGCGCGTGCCGGTATCGACGGCGCGGTACAGCCGGATCCCGGGCCGGGCCGCTGACCGGCGAGGAGGAGACGCCGGCGCCGGTACGGGGCGCGCGGTTGCCGTGTTGTCAGTTCTGCAGCCCTTGTCACGACAGCCCGGCGGAAGCAGCGCCCCGAGGAGCGAGTCCTGGCATGTTCTCGTTGACGATCGGCGTCGTCATCGGGCTCGTGCTCGGGATGTCCGCCTTCGGCAACCTGGCGATCGGCCTGGCACTCGGTAGCGGTACAGGCGGAGTCCTCGGCCTCACAGACACCGTTGCAGTGCTGGCTGTGCTGCCCGGCCTGTTCGTCCTGTTCGCCGACGGCGCCTCTCCCCGGGCAAGCGCGCCGGGCGGCTCCGCGCAGGCCGGTTCCCTGGACGACCAAGTCATAGCCATCGAGGACGATCGCGCGCGTCGCTGATCGCTCTGGCTGCGTCGAAACTCGGCTGCGGATGACACCGGCTCGCCCTTAGCCTCGATCCACCGACGTAGTCTGAAGTTGATCTTCTGGTGGGTCTCCGGGCCGGTGGCTGGGTGCGGGCAGGTGGTATCCGCTGGTCTGCCCAGCATTTCCACGGTTCGGTTCCGGTCGGGCCCTTGCGGACGGGGCGGACAGGGACTGTTCGTATCAGCCAGGCCCGTGGGCGGTGGAGAACAGGTGTGTCCAGGCGGGCTGCCAGGGCCAGTTGTGCGGCAGGTGCAGGGTGATGCGGCGGGCGGAGCGGGCGATCCGGGCCGGAACGTGGACCAGGTGGGTACGGATCGTGGCGGTGGTGGCCCTGGCGTGGAACGCGGAGGCCAAGGAACCGGTGGCCCGCAGCAGGTTGTAGGTCATCGCCCACAGGGTGAGCCAGGCGGCGTTGGCATGGAAGTGCCCGGACGGCAGGTGGGCCAGTGCCCCGGCCTTGCTGTCCGCGATGACCTGCTCGATGACCGCGTGGTGGCGGTGTTCCCGCTCGGCCTGGAGGGTTTGTGCGGGCTGGTCGGTGAAGAAGGGGTGGTAGCGCCATACGGGAAACAACTCGCCCTGCGCACCCACGACGGCGGGTTTGGCCAGGTCACGGACCCGACGCACGATCAGCCGCGCGGTGACCCGCTCCGCTTTCCTGCGGCCGGCGAACGCGGTGTAGGCGGGTATCTCGGCGACCTCGGCGTCCGAGATGAGGTCACCGGTCTCGGGATCGGGCACCGCGGTCGGGTACGTGATCGGCTGCCAGGCCTGGTCGGGGATGCCGAGGACGGCCCGCTTGACGGAGGGGTTCATGCCGGTGGTGATCGAGAAGTGGGCGCCGGCCCGGCGGCAGGCGGCGATCACCCCGGCGTTGTAGAACTGCGAGTCCGCGCGCAGGATCCGGGTGCCGGTGCAGCCCGCCTCGACGGCGGTGGCCAGGGCCTCACTGACGAACTTCGGGGCCCCACGGGAATCGGCCGCCTTGCCCCGGCGCATCCGCACTCCGGCGATCACCGGCCGGGAATGCGGGGTGCAGACCGTGGCGAGCAGGGGGTGCAGGGTGCGGATGCCCCTGAACCGGCCGTACTCGGCGCCCTGCTTGGCCCGGCCGTAGACCCGCTTGTGGGTGGAGTCGACGTCGATGAACGCCTTCTCGCCGGAGCCGGGAAGCAGCGGGGTGTGCGCGGCCAGTTGACCGAGGAACCTGCGGTGCACGGCGTGGAGTTGGAGGGCGTGACCGTGGGTGAACGCGCGCAGGAACGTGCCCAGCGTGGACGGCGCACGGACCCCTTGGAACAGGGCCGGCAGCGCGCCGTGCCGCAGGGTGTGGAGGTCGTCAATGCTGTTCGCACCGGCGGCCATGCCGGCCACGATGCTGCTGACCTTGGCGTCCGCCGCGGCACCCGCCCCGTTCTTCGCCCCGGTCAGCTTCACCCTCTCCGCCACCAGCCGCGACAGCCCGCACCGCTCGGCCAGCCGCAGCACCGGAACCAGCCCGGCCTGCGCGACCAGGTTCGGGTCATCGAACGCAGCGGAGACCGCCGCTGGGGTATGGGAAACTTGCATCTCGGAAGTGCCTTGCCGATCGTGCGTACTGGAAGCCTCAAGAACTCCCATCATCGCAGGTCACAAGGCACTTCCTCGTTTCTCGAAGAGTCATCCACAGCCATCAGGTCGGTGGATTCAGGCTTAGGCTTCCCGTTCACGGGGCTGACGGGGCGCCCTGTCGACAGTGGGCAGTCAGCGGATCGGAGATGCACAGGAGAATGACTTCTCAACTGTTCGCGGTCTGCTTCGATGCGAGCCGACCCCTGCGTCTCGCGCAGTTCTGGTCCGGGGTCCTGGGCTGGGAGCTGGCCGACGACCCACCCGACGGCGTCGCGCTCCTGCCCAGCGATGACACCGGGTTCCGCATCCGTTTCCCTCCGAGCCGGGAACAGAAGATCGGCCAGAACCGGATGCACTTCGATCTGACGAGTACCTCCCTAAAGGATCAGCGGCAGACGGTGGCCAGGGCGCTGGGGCTCGGCGCACGGCACATCGATGTCGGCCAACGCCCGGAAGACGGTCATGTGGTGCTCGCCGACCCCGAGGGCAACGAGTTCTGCGTCATCGAGCCGGGCAACAGCTTCCTTGCCGACTGCGGCTTCATCGGAGCGCTGGCCTGCGACGGTTCGCAGGAAGTCGGGTACTTCTGGAGCGAAGCGCTGGAGTGGCCGCTGGTCTGGGATCAGGATCAGGAGACCGCGATCCGCTCGCCGCACGGTGGTCCGAAGATCACCTGGGGTGGTCCGCCGCTGATGCCGAAGACGGGCAAGAACCGGCTGCATTTCGACCTCGCGCCACCTGTCCACGGTGATCGGCAGGCAGAGGCCGAGCGTTTGCTCTCCCTCGGGGCGACTCGTATCGACACCGGCCAGGGCGAGGTCGGCCGGGTGGCGATGGCCGATCCCGACGGCAACGAGTTCTGTGTGCTGAAGCCCAGGTAGCGCGGCAACAGACCCCGGAAACGACAGAGATCCCGGCCGATCATCATGATCGCCGGGATCTCGTCAACCGCCTTCGGACGGACTCAGAGACAGTGAGCTGCCCGCGGATCGCCCCAGCTCTTGGCGTCGCGGGTGACACGCCCGTCGGTGACGACCACGGCCGTGTGGGCGCGGTGGACGGGGCCTGCTGTTCCTTGACCCGGCACACCATAGGGGAACCGGCCTTGGCGGCGACGGTGGTGTGCTTGGCCTGCACCACCAGACGGCCCCGCCGGATGCGGCCGGCGATGACCTCGGCGCCCTGGTTTCCTGCCCGCCCGTTCGGGGTCGACACCCACGATCCGGGCCGCTTCCTTGTAGCTCACGCCCGGTGACACTGGCTGAAGTCGAAGTGCTCTCCCGGCTTCAGCCGGGAGATTCCTGCCTACCCCGCGGCGGCGGGCTTGGAGAGGCCCTGCCCTCATGCGCGTAAAGCCGGAAGAGCACCACGTCAGGAAGGTCTCACCTCTCCGTTCGTCAGGTTGACGCGTGAGGGTCGCGGCGACGATGGAATATCGCGCGGTACTCCCTCGGACGCCGGCCCGTGTGTCTGGCAAAGATGCCGCTGAACGCCCCGGGGTCGCGGTACCCGACGTCGGCGGCGATGCGGGCGACGGTCCTGTCGGTCGTCTCCAGCAGGTGTGCGGCTCGGCGCACCCGGACCGTCTGCAGGTACGCGAGTGGCGTCTCGCCGGCTTCCTCGCCGAAGCGCCGGAGCATGGTTCTTGTGCTGACGTGGAACTCCTGGGCGAGGGTGGCCAGGTCATAACGGGCACTGAGGTTCTGGTCGAGCCATCGCTTGACGCTGAGCGAGAACTCCCTGCCCACAGTGGGGAGGAGCCCCGAGTCGACATAGGAAGCCTGCGTGGAACGTGCATCATCGACAAGGGCGATACGGGCGGTGCTACGGGCGACGCGGGGGCCGTCGTGCTCGCGAATGAACTGCAGCGCGAAGTCGTACATGGCGCTGAAGGCCGCTGTGGTCGTCACCCCCCGGTCAGTCACGACCAAGCTCTCCGGGCGGAGGCGCACGTCGGCGTACCGTTCGGCGAACCGATCCGCGAACAACCAGGACGTGGTCGCTTCGCGCCCGCCGAGCAGCCCGGCTTCAGCAACCAGGAAG
Source organism: Streptomyces sp. GD-15H (assembly GCF_045291515.1). Lineage (NCBI taxonomy): Bacteria > Bacillati > Actinomycetota > Actinomycetes > Kitasatosporales > Streptomycetaceae > Streptomyces > Streptomyces sp. GD-15H. The sequence goes on along the minus strand of NZ_CP149447.1, from coordinate 7,807,532 downwards.
GCGCCCACGCAGATCGATACGACAGCGGTCCCGGAGGCCGCCTGCGATCGGATCGACGCTACTTCCGGTCCCAGGTTTGCCAGTGTCGCGCCGAGATCGACCGTGGGCGAAAGCTCGAAGCCCGGCACGATCAGGACGTCTACCGGGCGAATCGCCGAGGCGTCGAGGGCCGAGCCGCCGGACGCGATCACACGCCGCCGGGGCGAGATGACCGACACCTCGTAGGCCGGCTGAACCGACCCTTGCGCCGCGGCGACGTGAGTTGCCATTACCAGGAGGTCGGGGACTCCGAACACCTCCGACGCGAAGCAGCCAGGGTAGGCCAGCACACCGACTCGCAGCGGACTCATACGGCCCCTCCGGCGCTTTCGAACGGATGGCGATATTACCGGGATACGTGGCGATGCCGCCGCTTCTCAGGAGGGCGGCCACTCCTCATCATCTAGGTCATGACAATCATGCGAGGACAGAACGACCCCTTGGACGACTTCTCGCGGAGAACCATCAGCGTCGATGGTGTCGACAAAACCGTGTACGTTGCCGCCGGGTCAGGACCAGCAGTCATCCTCATGCCCGAGATGCCGGGTATCAGTCCCGACATCGCACGGTTCGCGCGTTGGGTGCGAGATGCCGGCTTCTCCGTGTACCTGCCCTCCCTTTTCGGCGTCGACGGCGCCTATCCGCTCGCCGAGGCAGGCGAGACCATCGTTCGCCGCGCGTGCGTCAGCGCCGAGTTCCGAGCGTTTGGCGGTGGTGGTACCAGCCCCGTCGTCACATGGCTGCGCGGCCTCGCCCGCCTGGCGCACACCGAGCGGGGCGGGCCCGGCGTCGGCGCCGTCGGTCTGTGTTTTACCGGCAACTTCGCCCTGACCATGGCGCTGGAACCCGCTGTCATCGCACCAGTGGTCAACCATCCGTCGCTTCCGCTCGACGACCCCGGCGGTCTGGAGATCAGCGACGCAGACGCTGCTGCCGTGGCTGAACGCGTGGCACGAGACGGACTGAAGGTTCTCGCCTACCGCTTCGACAACGACAGGTGGTGCCCTGGCCAGCGGTTCGCGGCCTACCGAGCACTGCTCGGGGACGCGTTCGACGGCCGCGTACTCAAAGCCGATACGGCGAACACGAACCCTCCGCCCTTCTTCCGTGACGTCGTCGGTTGCGCCCACAGCGTCGTCACGGCTCACCTCGTCGACCAGGACGGTCATCCCACCCTGCAGGCTCGGAACGAGATCATCACTTTCCTGGCCGAGCGGCTCGGCACGCAGTGGGAATGAGCCCGCCATCGCGGCTGCCGGCGACCAGTTCCGACGCAGCCGGCGAAGCAGCAGGAGAAGGCCCCGGCTCGGTCGTCGCCCTGGTGGGCAAGCCACCGGTTCGCCGGACGGACCCGGGCCCATCACGCCGCCTGCCGCCCATCGCTCGCCGCGGCATATCCCGTATACCCACATACAGAAAAGTCGGATTGTGGTGACGGAACCCATTGAATTATCCGGGGCGGTGCAGTTCGAGAACAGTTCGCGAGAATGGAATGTGATGCAGCCCATCCCATGGGCTCCTATTACGTGTGCCGACCCCCGGTAAACTCCTCACCGGAGCCACAGGCTCTGCTCACATGTTGTCCGAGGAGGGGGAGAAGAATGAGTATCCGACGGTTATGGAGTTGTGTCGCTCTGGGAGCACTCGCACTCGGTGCCGCAGCGGCACCGGCGGCGGCGTCACCACTGGCACCGAGCACGGTGGGTGATGTGTGCGGCGCGGGCTACGCATACGTCCACGCGGAGCCCGTTGTACGTTCCGGCAGCATCCTGCCGGCGGGGACCGTGTATCTGGAATACAATCCGTACACACGCTCATTCTGCGGTTTCGCAGTGAAATCCCGGTGGGTGGGCGTGGCGACGGACATGCATGTCGCCACGGTGGGGGCGTCCGGCACGGCCGACAAGAGCAATTCACTGTCCGGCCCGAGCCTGTACGCGATCGGCCCGTCCCGTGAGACGGCGTGGGAGTACGACGGCCAGGACTGCGTGTTGTTCGGAGCGCGCATTTCCGATCCGGAGGGAAACCAGTACTTCCATCAGTCGGCTAATGCCGCGATCGGATACACACGATTTTGCGTCTGAGATCGCCCGGCGTTTATTCGGTCTTCCAGACGCTCGTAGCCTGACCGTGTGAGAATTCCTCACGCGGGGAGTTCGTACAACGGGGAGGACCGTTACAAGTTCTGCTCGGACCCGGGCGAACTCCAGGCATATGAGGTCGCGGTGATCCGGGAGAAGCTCACCGGCATCCACCGGTTCATCGCCGGGGTCGTCGTCCCGCATGCGGCCCTCCAACCGAAGGACCGGTGGATCAAGCACCTGAACACCCGTTCAGCTCGGTCGAGTTCACACTCGAGGTGATCGCCGACTGCATCGAGGCCCGACCGGCGGGGCCGGCCGTTTCACGGCCGGCTCCGCCCCGTCCGCAGCGGGTGAGCACCGCACTCCTCCCCCGCCCGCCGGCCCAGCCTGCGCGACCGGTGCGGCGATGGGGAACGGGGGGCGGGACGTCAGCACCCCGGGCGTTGACGGCTCGGTTCCAGTGAGAGCGTGCCGTCCGGTTCGAGGACCGGGTGCACGGGAGCGCTGACACGGCCGAGGGTTGCGTGCATCCAGGTGGCGTCCTGGTGCGAGGCGGGTTCCAGCCGCATACGCCGGGAACACAAGGTCCTCATGCGCAGGCCGAGAAACCGGCCGGTGTCCGCCGCCACCGTGACGAAGTAGGCGAGCCGGAGGTCGTCGCGGTACTTTTCGTAACCGCTGATGCCCTCGTAGTCGTCGATGAAGTCGCCGCAGCCGTGCAGCACCAGCCTCTGCCGGTACACCTCGATGGGGCGGGGGTGGTGCGAGGAGTGCCCGTGGACGAGGTCGGCGCCGCCGTCCACCAGGGCGTGCGCGAAACGGATCTGCTCACGTGGGACGTGGTAGCCCCAGTTGGAGCCCCAGTGCACGGACACGACCACGATGTCGCCCGCACGTTTCATCCGCTGTATGCGCTCCACCACCGCGGCGGCCGTGGTGGCCGACAGGTCGGGGACATGGGCGACGCCGGAGCGGGCCGCGGTCGCCGCCCAGCCGGACGGGATACCGCTGGAGCTCGCCCCCAGGGCGAAGACGAGGACACGGCCGCCGGTTCCGACGGGGGCTGCCGCCGGCCGGTACGCCTCGTCGGCATTCCGCCCGGCGCCCGCCACCCGCAGGCTCGAGCGGTCGAGCGTCTCCAGCGTCTCCGCCAGGCCCGCTCGGCCGAAGTCCAGCACATGGTTGTTGGCCAGGACGCAGACGTCGGGCCGGGCCACCGTAAGGGCGGGCACGTTGGCTGGATGCATACGGTAGTGAACCGCCTTGCCGGGGACGAACGCGTCACTGCGCGTGAGGGAGGTCTCGAGGTTGACAATCCGTACGTCCGGGGCGGCCACGTCCAGCAGTCGGAGTGCCTCACCCCACGGCCAGGACGGGGGCACGGGGGCCGGGATCGGTCCATTGACCGACTCGACCATACGGACGTAGGCGCGGGCATCCGCGACGCAGGTCTCCCGCAGCGCCGGATCGCCGGGGTGGGCCAGGATCTGGTCCACCCCGCGGCCGAGCATCACATCGCCGCACACGAACAGCGTCACCACGTCGCTGCGCATACCACAACGGTAAACGCGCCCCTGCCGAGAGGGGCCGGGCTCCACAAGGGTCCAGCGAGCCGAGCGCGGCGGTCGTGTCGCGGGGCGGACGCCCGGACCTGGCCGGCGACGCGCTCCCTCCGGTGGCCGCACCTGCTCACTGCCGGCGGCAACGAGACGGTGCTCGACCTGAACCTGCGGGCCGCCGGCAGGCTGACCGCGGAGCGCGACATCCACGTGGTGTCCGGCGCGACCCACCTCTCCCACGAGAGCCAGAAGAATCGGACGCCGATGTCGAGAACCTGTGGCTGGCTACGTCTCCCCCGTGAACGCGACCACAATGGGTCGCACCAGTACCGAGGAGAACACGATGGCCAAGTATTTGCTGCTCAAGCACTACCGCGGTGCTCCGGCATCGGTCAACGACGTACCCATGGACCAGTGGACGCCGGAGGAGATCTCGGCCCACGTCCAGTACATGAACGACTTCGCGGCCCGGCTCGAGAAGACCGGCGAGTTCGTCGACAGCCAGGCGCTCGCCCCCGAGGGGACGTTCGTCCGGTACGACGGCGAGGGGCGCCCGCCGGTCACCGACGGCCCGTTCGCCGAGACCAAGGACCTCATCGCCGGCTGGATGGTCATCGACGTCGACAACCACGAACGTGCCGTCGAGCTGGCCGGGGAACTGTCGGCCGCCCCGGGGCGGGCGGGAAGCCGATCCACGAGTGGCTCGAGGTGCGCCCCTTCCTGGCCGCGCCGCCCACCATCACGGAGTGACCTCGTCCATGAACGAGGTCCTGCTCCGGAGCATCACGCCGCGCGTGCTCGGAATCCTCGTCCGCCGCGGAGCCGACTTCGCGGCGGCCGAGGACGCCGTGCAAGACGCGCTCGTCGAGGCGGTCCGCGTCTGGCCGGCAGACCCTCCGCGGGACCCGAAAGGCTGGCTGGTCAGCGTGGCCTGGCGCCGGTTCCTCGACTCGACCCGGGCGGACGCCGCCCGCCGCCGGCGTGAGGGCCTCGTCGACGAGGAGCCGGCGCCCGGGCCCGCGTCCGCGGTGGACGACACACTTCAGCTCTACTTCCTGTGCGCCCACCCGTCGCTGACTCCGTCGTCCGCGGTCGCGCTCACGCTGCGCGCCGTCGGCGGGCTGACCACCCGCCAGATCGCCCAGGCCTACCTGGTGCCCGAGGCGACCATGGCGCAGCGCATCAGCCGGGCCAAGCGCACCGTCTCCGGCGTACGGTTCGACCAGCCCGGCGACGTCGCCACCGTGCTGCGCGTCCTCTACCTGGTCTTCAACGAGGGCTACTCCGGCGACGTCGACCTCGCCGCCGAGGCCATCCGGCTCACCCGGCAGCTCGCGGCCGCCATCGAGCACCCCGAGGTGGCGGGGCTGCTCGCCCTCATGCTGCTCCACCACGCCCGGCACGCCGCCCGGACCGCGCCCGACGGCAGCCTGGTGCCGCTCGCCGAGCAGGACCGCGGCCGGTGGGACACGGAGTTGATCGCCGAGGGCGTCGGGATCCTCCAGGCGGCCCTCGCCCGCGACCGGCTGGGCGAGTTCCAGGCCCAGGCCGCCATCGCGGCCCTCCACGCGGACGCGCCCACCGCCGAGGAGACCGACTGGGTGCAGATCGTCGAGTGGTACGACGAACTCGCGCGCCTGACCGACAGCCCGGTCGTCCGGCTCAACCGCGCGGTGGCCATCGGCGAGGCCGACGGGCCGCGCGCCGGCCTGGCGGCGCTCGCGGCGCTGGACGACTCCTCCCCAAGCTCTTCGAGCAGGGGATGCCCCATGCCCCGCCACACCGCCGTGGCTGCGTACCTCCACGAGCGCGACGGCGACCTCGCGACGGCGGCCCGGCTGTACGCCGAGGCGGCCCGAAAGGCACCCAACCTCGCCGAGCGCGACCACCTGAACCGCCAGGCGGCCCGCCTCAACACCCGCCGGTGCCCCTGACGGGCACGCGCGGGGCCCAGGGGTCGAGAGGCTTGCCGATGAGCACGCGCCTGCCGATTCCGTGGGTTCCGCCGCCGAACCGGCCGCTGCTCGCCGCCGGCTCACCGCCGACGTCGTGGGGCGGCAGCGGCTGGGGCAGGACAGGTCCCTCATCGAGGGGCAAGGGGCATGACGGACGTGTTCACTGCTCGGGGTGGCCCTCGATGAGGCGTCGCAGTGAGGGGAGCAACGCGTCGATGTCCTGTCCGCTCCGGAAGGCGACGACCGTGGTGCCGCCGTCGTCCGTCTCCGAGCGGGACTGCGGGCCCGGGAACAGGGCGAGCACCTCGCGCATCGCGGCGTCGACCTCTCCGACAGGGTCGGGGGACTCGCCCCGGAGCCATCGGCGCAGCACGTGGTTGTGGGCCGCGACCACGGACGCGGCCATGAGCTCGGACCTGAGTGAGGCCGACTCGCTGGAGTCTCCCAGCCAGTTCGAGATGAACTCGCGGAACAGGCGCTGATAGCGGGCCACGCTGGCGATCTCGCGGTCGCGGAGCGCGGCGACCTTGCTGGTGAGCCGGTACCGCAGGCGGGCGAGGTCGCCTTCGTCGAGGTAGTGCAGCAGCACCAGGCGGACCGCGTCGGAGACGGCGGCCAGGGCGGTCTCGTGACTGGAGGTGGCCAGACGGTCCTTGATCTGATCGAGCATCCGGTCGTGGTCGGGGAAGATGACGTCTTCCTTCGCCGGGTAGTACCGGAAGAAGGTGGTGCGGCCCACACCGGCGCGTTCGGCGATGTCGTCGACGGTTGTCTGCTCGTATCCGCGCTCGTCGAACAGGGTGAAGGCGGCGTCCGAGAGCCGGGTTCGCGCGGCTGGCTTACTCATGATCACCCATCTTTCCTTGTCTCGCCCTCCGGTGGCCACTTGCCCAATGGAATGGTACTGCGTACCGTTCAAAAGAGATGGAGTACCGCAGGAGGTCACCGTGGGTTCTCTCGCACGCAGCGAGTCCGGGCTGCCGATTCAGCCGGTCTACGACGGCAGGACGCCGACGGACTTCGACGCGGACGCCAAGCTGGGCGCGCCGGGGCGGTTCCCGTTCACCCGGGGCGTGTACCCGTCGATGTACACCGGCAGGCCGTGGACGATGCGGCAGTACGCCGGCTTCGGCACCGCGAAGGAGTCCAACGAGCGCTACCACGAGCTGGTCGGCGCCGGCACCGGGGGCCTGAGCGTGGCCTTCGACCTGCCGACCCAGATGGGCTACGACTCCGACGAGCCCCTCGCCCGGGGCGAGGTCGGCAAGGTCGGTGTGGCGATCGACTCGATCCAGGACATGCGCACGCTGTTCCAGGGCCTGCCGCTCGACAAGGTCTCGACGTCGATGACGATCAACGCACCCGCCTCGACGCTTCTCCTGCTGTACCAGCTGGTCGCCGCCGAGCAGGGGGTCCCGGGCAACCTGCTGACCGGGACGATCCAGAACGACGTGCTCAAGGAGTACATCGCCCGCGGCACCTACATCTTCCCGCCGAAGCAGTCACTGCGGCTGATCAGTGACATCTTCGCCTACTGCCATCGTGAGCTGCCGCGCTGGAACACGATCTCCATCTCCGGCTACCACATGGCCGAGGCCGGGGCCACACCCGCGCAGGAGGTCGCGTTCACCCTCGCCAACGCCAAGGAGTACGTGCGCGCCGCGATCGCCGCAGGCCTGGACGTCGACGACTTCGCTCCGCGCCTGTCCTTCTTCTTCGTCGCCCGCACCACGCTGCTGGAGGAGATCGCGAAGTTCCGCGCCGCCCGCCGTATCTGGGCACGCGTCATGCGTGAGGAGTTCGGCGCCCGGAATCCGAAGTCGCAGATGCTGCGCTTCCACACGCAGACCGCGGGTGTGCAGCTGACGGCCCAACAGCCGGAAGTCAATCTCGTCCGGGTCGCGCTGCAGGGTCTGGGAGCGGTCCTGGGCGGGACTCAGTCCCTGCACACCAACTCCTACGACGAGGCCATCGCCCTGCCCACCCAGAAGGCAGCGCGACTGGCCCTGCGCACCCAGCAGGTCATCGCTTACGAAACCGATGTGACCAAGACCGTCGACCCCTTCGCCGGTTCCTACTTCATGGAATCGATGACCGACGAACTCGAGTCGGCAGCGCTGGAGTTGATGCAGGCCGTCGAAGACCGCGGCGGCGCCGTCGCGGCCATCGAGCAGGGTTTCCAGAAGTCCGAGATCGAACGCTCCGCCTACCTGATCGCTCAGGAGATCGACCACAAGGAACGCACCGTGGTCGGCGTCAACACGTTCGTCCTGGACGAGGAAGAACCGTACGAGCCGCTGCGCGTGGACCCCCAGATCGAATTCGACCAGTGTGAACGCCTCACCGCCCTGCGCAGGGACCGCGACAACGACGCCGTCGAACGCGCCCTCGGTACCCTGCGCACCGCCGCCCAGGGCACCGAGAACGTGCTCCCCGCGATGCGCGAGGCCCTGCGGGGGCACGCCACGGTCGGTGAGGTCTCCCACGCGCTGCGCAACGTCTGGGGCGTGCATGTCCCCCACGACACCTTCTGAACCGATGAGCCCCGGGGTGGTACAACCAGTGAACGACATCGACATTCGCACGACCGCGGGCAAGCTCGCGGACCTCCAGCGCCGCATCCACGAGGCGACGCACGCCAGCTCGGCCCGCGCCGTCGAGAAGCAGCACGCCAAGGGCAAGCTGACGGCCCGCGAACGGATCGCCCTGCTGCTCGACGAGGACTCCTTCGTCGAACTGGACGAGTTCGCCCGGCACCGCTCCACCCACTTCGGCCTGGACGAGAACCGCCCCTACGGCGACGGCGTCGTCACCGGCTACGGCACCGTCGACGGCCGCCCCGTCGCCGTCTTCTCCCAGGACTTCACCGTCTTCGGCGGCGCCCTGGGCGAGGTCTACGGACAGAAGATCGTCAAGGTGATGGACTTCGCGCTGAAGACCGGCTGCCCCGTCATCGGCATCAACGACTCCGGCGGCGCCCGCATCCAGGAGGGCGTGGCCTCGCTGGGCGCCTACGGCGAGATCTTCCGCCGCAACACCCACGCCTCGGGGGTGATCCCGCAGATCAGCCTGGTGGTCGGCCCGTGCGCGGGCGGCGCGGTCTACTCCCCCGCCCTCACCGACTTCACGGTGATGGTCGACCAGACCTCGCACATGTTCATCACCGGCCCGGACGTCATCAAGACGGTCACCGGCGAGGACGTCGGCTTCGAGGAGCTGGGCGGCGCCCGCACCCACAACACCGCCTCCGGCGTGGCCCACCACCTGGCCGGCGACGAGAAGGACGCCCTCGAGTACGTCCGGCAGCTGCTGTCCTACCTGCCGTCCAACAACCTCGCCGAGCCGCCGGCGTACCCGGAGGAGGCCGACCTGGCGGTCACCGACCAGGACCGCGCGCTGGACACCCTGGTGCCGGACTCCGCCAACCAGCCCTACGACATGCACACGGTGCTCGAGCAGGTGCTGGACGACGGCGAGTTCCTGGAGACCCAGCCGCTGTTCGCGCCGAACATCGTCACCGGCTACGGGCGGGTGGAGGGCCGCCCGGTCGGCGTCGTCGCCAACCAGCCGATGCAGTTCGCCGGCTGCCTGGACATCCGGGCGAGCGAGAAGGCGGCCCGCTTCGTGCGCACCTGCGACGCCTTCAACGTGCCGGTGCTCACCTTCGTGGACGTGCCCGGCTTCCTGCCCGGCGTGGACCAGGAGCACGACGGCATCATCCGGCGCGGCGCCAAGCTGATCTTCGCCTATGCGGAGGCCACCGTCCCGCTGATCACGGTCATCACCCGCAAGGCGTTCGGCGGCGCCTACGACGTGATGGGCTCCAAGCACCTGGGGGCCGACCTCAACCTGGCCTGGCCCACCGCCCAGATCGCGGTGATGGGCGCCCAGGGCGCCGTCAACATCCTGCACCGGCGCACCCTGGCCGGCGCGGACGAGCCCGAGGCCGTCCGGGCGCGGCTGCTGCGGGAGTACGAGGACGCCCTGCTCAATCCCTATGTCGCGGCCGAGCGCGGCTACGTGGACGCGGTGATCATGCCGTCCGAGACCCGCCGGCACCTGGTCCGCGGCCTGCGCCAGCTGCGCACCAAACGCGCCTCGCTGCCGCCCAAGAAGCACGGCAACATCCCCCTCTGACCCCAGGAGCCGCTGTGATCAAGGTCGTACGGGGCAACCCCACCCCGGAGGAGCTCGCCGCCGTGGTCGCGCTGCTCTCCGCCGTCCGTGCACCAGGTCCCGGACCTGCTCCCCGCCGTGCCGGTGCCTGGGCCTCCCCTCGCCTGCTCTTGCGCACCCCGCAGGGATACGGCCCTGTCGGCTGGTCCGCCTCAGCCCTGCCCCAGTGAATTTCCGAACGGAGAGATCATGAACGTCCTGCGACAGCGCGCAGACCTCGGTGGTGTGGCGCCGCCTCGACTGCGTGTGGTGATCGCCAAGCCCGGACTCGACGGTCACGACCGCGGCGCCAAGGTGATCGCCCGCGCGCTGCGCGACGCCGGGCATGAGGTGATCTACACCGGACTGCACCAGACCCCGGAGCAGATCGTCGCCACCGTCATCGCCGAGGACGCGCCCGTCCTGGGCCTTTCCGTCCTCTCGGGCGCCCATCTGACGATCGTGGAGCGCGTGATCGAACTGCTGGCACGGGAAGACGCGAGCGACGTCCGCATCCTGGTCGGCGGCATCATCCCGGACGCCGATGTCCGCGCGCTCGAAGCCATGGGCGTCGCCGCGGTGTTCACTCCCGGTGCGAACACCCGACGCATCGTCGAGGCCGTCGATGCGCTCAGCACCGACCGGACGGACGCAAAGGAGACGGCATGCTGACCAAGGTGCTCATCGCCAACCGTGGCGAAATCGCTGTCCGCGTGGCCCGGGCCTGCCGGGATGCCGGAATCGCGAGCGTTGCCGTCTACGCCGACCCGGACCGGGACGCTCTGCATGTCCGCGCCGCGGATGAGGCGTTCGCCCTGGGCGGTGACACCCCGGCCACCAGCTACCTGGACATCGCCAGGGTCCTGCGGGCCGCCACCGACTCCGGCGCGGACGCCGTCCACCCCGGCTACGGCTTCCTCTCGGAGAACGCCGACTTCGCCCAGGCGGTCCTGGACGCCGGACTGATCTGGATCGGCCCGCCGCCGGCCGCCATCCGCGCCCTGGGCGACAAGGTCGCCGCCCGGCACATCGCCCAGCGCGCCGGCGCCCCGCTGGTGGCCGGCACCCCCGACCCGGTCGCCGGGGCAAACGAGGTCCTCGCCTTCGCCGAGCAGCACGGCCTGCCGATCGCCATCAAGGCCGCCTTCGGCGGCGGCGGCCGCGGCCTGAAGGTGGCCCGCACCCTGCAGGAGATCCCCGAGCTGTACGAGTCCGCGGTGCGCGAGGCGGTGGCCGCCTTCGGCCGCGGCGAGTGCTTCGTGGAACGCTACCTGGACCGGCCCCGGCACGTGGAGACCCAGTGCCTGGCCGACACCCACGGCAACGTGGTGGTCGTCTCCACCCGGGACTGCTCGCTGCAGCGCCGCCACCAGAAACTGGTCGAGGAGGCCCCCGCCCCCTTCCTGTCGCCGGCGCAGAACGCCGAGCTGTACGCCGCCTCCAAGGCCATCCTCAGGGAGGCCGGCGACGTCGGCGCGGGCACCGTGGAGTTCCTGGTCGGCACCGACGGCACCATCTCCTTCCTGGAGGTCAACACCCGGCTGCAGGTGGAGCACCCGGTCACCGAGGAGGTCGCCGGCCTGGACCTGGTGCGCGAGATGTTCCGCATCGCCGACGGCGAGGAGCTGGGCTACCCCGACCCGGTGCTGCGCGGCCACTCGCTGGAGTTCCGCATCAACGGCGAGGACCCCGGCCGCGGCTTTCTGCCCGCCCCCGGCACCGTCACCGCCTTCGCCCCGCCGTCCGGCCCCGGGGTGCGGCTGGACGCGGGGGTGGAGGCGGGCAGTGTGATCGGCCCGGCCTGGGACTCGCTGCTGGCCAAGCTGATCGTCACCGGCCGCACCCGCGAGGAGGCGCTGCGCCGGGCCGCCCGGGCGCTGGGGGAGTTCACCGTGGAGGGCATGGCCACCGCCCTGCCGTTCCACCGCGCGGTGGTCAGGGATCCCGCCTTCGCCCCGGAGCTGGCCGGCTCGGCGGCCCCGTTCACGGTGCACACCCGCTGGATCGAGACCGAGTTCGTCAACGAGATCCCCCCTTCGGCGCCGCCGCGGACGCCGCCGCGGACGCCGAGGCGGACCGGGAGACGGTCGTCGTCGAGGTGGGCGGCAAGCGGCTGGAGGTCTCGCTGCCCGCCTCGCTGGGCATGTCGCTGGCCCGTACCGGGCTGGCGGCGGGCGCCAAGCCCAAGCGCCGGGCGGCCAGGCGGTCCGGGCCGGCCGCCTCCGGCGACGCCCTGGCCTCGCCGATGCAGGGCACCATCGTCAAGGTGGCGGTGGAGGAGGGCCAGCAGGTCACCGAGGGCGACCTGGTGGTGGTGCTGGAGGCGATGAAGATGGAGCAGCCCCTCAACGCCCACCGTTCCGGCACCGTCAAGGGGCTGGGTGCCGAGGTCGGCGCCTCGGTCACCTCCGGCGCCGTGATCTGCGAGATCAAGGACTGACGACACCCCGGTCCCGGCCTGCCCGGGGCGGCGAGGGCTTCGTCTCGGGCCGATCGACGTTGAGGCGACCGGGAACGCGGACATGCGTGATACGCACAGGTGGTGAGTATTGAGTGGCAGTGCCTCCGGTATGGGGTTGAGTTTGGCCGGGTGGGTGCGGTCCGCCGTGGCCGCGCTCCCGCACGCGACCGGCGAGCCGCAGGCCCATCTCGCCGCTGCTCTGGGGGGACGGACTCAGGTGAGCCGTCGTCAGACCGGCTAAGTCTCATGGAGTCTGGCCGCTCGTGACGCGGTCGCCGCTCATTGCGGCATCGACGGCCTCGACCTCCTGGACGGCCCCACCCGGGCCACCGAGTCGCTGCCCGCAGAACGCTGCCGCGTGACCGGCCGCCATACCCACACCACACGCCTTGAGGCCGTGCAGGAGAAGAGCGCACCATGACGGACTTCGACGCGATCGGCGCTCTGCTCGCCGGGGCCAGGCAGGAGGTCCCGCTGCCACCCGCCGACGAACGGCGCGCTCTGCGCGAGGGACTGAGTGTTTCGTGCGCCCAGCTCGCGCGGGCGTTGAACGTCAGCCCGTCGACGGTCGGCGGCTGGGAGTCTGGACGGGAGCCGAACGGCGAAGTTCGGGAGAGGTACGAGTGCTTTCTCGAGGGGCACGGGCCAAGCCGTCTTCCGCGGCTGAGTAAGCACCAGCCGATGAAGCCTCGGACGACGGCCACGCGGAAGCCGAGCAGGTAACCCATCAGGACGACGTCGAATCCCTGCCCTCACCCCAGGCAGGTGTGCCGTGCGGGCAGTCCGCCTCCCCTCAGGCCGCGGGATTCCCGCAGCACCTGGACCCCCTCGAGTGCGGCACGACCGAGTACACGCAGACGGTCGCACCCGCACGGCCGGAGAGGCCCGCACCTCACAGGGAACACCAGCCGCCTGCGGCGCCGCGGCGCAGGGTGCGGCGGGGCGCGGGGTCAGGGTCGTGCCTGTCGGTCGCCGTCTGCAGACCGCCGGCACTCCGGACCGGGTCGGCTCCGCCGTGGCTGCAGCGCTCGCCGAGCCGGATGCGGTTCTGCGGCGACCCGCCGTGGGCTCGGCCGTGACGCCCCTCCGGTGCGCCGGTGCCGCCGTCCAGAACCTCGCCTGCCGCCGGGGAACTTCGCCCGGCCTGCCCACTGGTGAAAGTTATTGGCAGGTCATGGACGGACTATTGAAAATAACTTTCCATCAGGGAAAGCTTCCGTCCGCTTGGCATCCATGACGTCGAGAGGGCGCCGTATGACCACCCCCGTGCACGACCCGGTCGAGGGAACCGCCAAACCGCCGCGCTCGCGCAGGGCGCTGGTGGCGGGGTCGGTGGGCAATTTCATCGAATGGTACGAGTTCGGCGTCTACGGATATTTCGCCACCATCATCGCCGCCAACTTCTTCACACCCGACGGCGGAAGCGATGTCGAGGCGCTGGTCAAGACGTACGCGTCCTTCGCGCTCGCCTTCTTCTTCCGCCCGGTCGGCGCGGCCGTCTTCGGCCGCCTGGGCGACCGGATGGGGCGCCGCCCCACGCTGATCCTCGTCATCCTGCTGATGACGGGTGCCACCACCTTGATCGGCCTGCTTCCGACGTACGCCACGCTGGGCGCCGCGGCCCCCTGGCTGCTCACGCTGCTGCGCATCGTCCAGGGCCTGTCCGCGGGAGGGGAGTTCGGCGGTGCCGTCTCGATCATGACGGAGTTCGCCCCGCCGGGCCGGCGCGGGCTGTACGGGGCCTGGCAGTCCTTCACGGTGGCCCTCGGCCTGCTCGCCGGAGCGGGCATGGCCGCGCTGCTGGCCACCGTGCTGACCGAGCCGGAACTCAACGGGTGGGGCTGGCGGCTGCCGTTCCTGCTGACACTGCCCCTTGGGCTCGCCGCCCTCTGGCTGCGGCTGAAGCTGGAGGAGACCCCTTCCTTCCAGCGCACGCGGACGCGGACCCGGACCCCGGACGCGGAAGGCCGCCCACAGGCGGTGACGCCGGCATCTGCCCCCGCACGTGACGTGGCCAAGGCCATCGCGCTCGGTGCCGGGCGGCTCATGGGATGGTCGGCGGCCGGCTACACCTTCCTCGTCGTCATGCCGTCCTACCTCCAGAGCACGCTCAACGCCTCGTTCCAACAGGCCCTGGTCGCCACGGTCCTCGCCAACCTGGGCTTCGCGGCCTCCATCATCCCGGCGGGCGCGCTGAGCGACCGGATCGGCCGACGCGCGGTGATGGTGACCGGGGCGGTGCTCGTGGCCGTCCTCGCGTTCCCCCTGATGCATCTGTTGCAGGACTCCGGCGCCTCCACGGCCGCCAAGAGCCTCGCGGTGTTCGTTGCCGGTGCCGCCGTCGGACTGATGGCGGGACCCGGGCCCGCGATGCTCGCGGAGATGTTCCCCACCAGCGTCCGCTACACCGGCCTCGGTCTGGCGTACTCACTGTCCAACGCCGTCTTCTCCGGATGCGCCGGCCTGATCATCACCGAAGCGATCAAACGGACCGGCAACATCGACATCCCCGCCCACTACGTGGTCGTGACCTGTGCCGTCAGCACGCTCGCCCTGCTCACCCTGCGCGGCGACGACCACCGTCGCGCGTTGCGCGACTGACCGCCGTACAAGCCGGGAAAGAGGTGTGAGGATGAGGATGCGGGTCATCGGGCTGATGTCGGGGACGTCCCACGACGCGGTCGACGCCGCCGCGGCCGACCTGGCCCTTGAAGGGGACAGTCTGCTGCTGACACCCCTGGGCATGGTGAGCGACCCCTACCCGGAGGAATTGCGGGCCGCCCTGACCGCCGCGCTGCCGCCGGCGTCGACCACGATGAAGGACGTGTGCCGGCTCGACACCCGAATCGGCCAGGCATTCGCCGCCGTGGCCGCCCGGGCCGACCGGGAACTGTGCGACGGACGCGCCGACCTCGTCGTCTCCCATGGCCAGACCGTCTATCACTGGGTCGAGCAGGGCCGGGTGCTCGGCACACTGCAGATCGGCTCACCCGCCTGGATCGCCGAGGCCACCGGCTGCCCGGTGGTCTCCGACCTGCGCACGCGCGACGTCGCCGCCGGCGGCCAGGGCGCACCCCTGGTGAGCATCGTCGACGTGATGTGGCTGCGCGGGCGGCCCGGTGTGCCCGCCGCCCTGAACCTCGGGGGGATCGCCAACCTCACGGTGGCCGACGCGGCCGGTGACCCGATCGCCTTCGACACCGGCCCCGCCAACGCCCTCGTCGACGCGGCGGTGTACGCCCTCACCGACGGCCGGCTGGGATACGACCGGGACGGGATGCTGGCCGCCCGGGGCGGGATCGACACCGCTCTGCTGCAGCGCCTCCTCGACGAGCCGTACTACGCGAAACCGCCACCCAAGACGACCGGCAAGGAACTGTTCCACTGGCCCTACCTGCGGGCCGCCCTGACCGGCCATGACCGGCTCCCGACCGAGGACGTGATCGCCACCGTCACCCACCTCACCGCCCGCACGGTCACCGACGCGGTCCGCGCGGCCGGGGCGAGCGAGGTCATCGCCTCGGGTGGCGGGACCCGCAACCCCACCCTGATGTCCATGCTGCGCACCGCACTGCACGGCATCCCGCTGCGGACCTCCGACGACCTCGGACTGCCGTCCGCGGCCAAGGAGGCCTACGCCTTCGCCGTCCTCGGATACCTGACCGCGCACGGACTGGCCGGCACGGTCCCGGCCTGCACCGGCGCCCGCCACCCCGGCATCCTGGGCTCGATCACACCCGGCAGCCGGGGGCTGCGCCTGCCGGAACCCGCCTCGACCACCCCCCTGCGCCTGCGCACGGTACCGGCCTGACGTCCCTGCGCCGGGAGGTCACCGCCGCGGCAGGCCCGCCCCGTGTCGGCTACGATCTTCGCAGCCAGCCGTGTGCGACCTGTGTCACGGCCACGACCGTGCACTGCCGGATCCATCGAGCCGGTGCCCATCCCACTGGCGGAGCGACGCTCCCTGGGCCGGTGTTCGCCCGTCGGACGGCACTTCAGACGGTGCGGCGGCACGCAGAGAACCGATGAGGGAGACCGACCGATGATCTTCATCACCGCCAAATTCCGTATCCGCCCCGAGTACGCAGACCAGTGGCCGGACATCGCCGCCGACTTCACCGCGGCGACCCGCGGTGAGCCGGGCTGCCTGTGGTTCGACTGGTCCCGCAGCATCGAGGACCCGACGGAGTACGTCCTGGTCGAGGCCTTCCGTGACGACGAGGCGGGGGCGGCCCATGTGCAGTCCGAGCACTTCAGGGCCGCGCAGCGGACCCTGCCGCCGCACCTCGCCGAGACGCCGCGGATCGTGAACGCTACGGTGCCGCAGGACGACTGGTCGCTGCTGGGCGAGATGAGCGTCTCCGGGCAGGACTGACACACCGTCACCGCTTCGAGGCAGGTGTTCAGGGACGACTCCCGTGGGGTGCCGTCCCTGGTCCTGGCCGATTCAGCGGCCGCGCCGGTGCAGCTTCAGGTCCGTGACCACGGGGCGGTGGTCCGACGCGTCCGTCGCGACCTCGTGGGCACCGGTCACGGTGATGTCGGGGGAAACCGTCACCAGGTCGATGCGCTTGACGGGGTCGACCGCCGGGTACGTCCCACCGCCGTCCGGGGCGGCGTCCCGCAACCGCTGCCACAGCGGCGCCAACTCCGGAGCCGTCACCTCGGCGTTGAAGTCGCCGACCAGGATCTTCGGTCCGCGGTCGGCGGCCAGCACCTCGAGCATGTCCGCCACCTGGGCCGCACGGATCGACGGGTCGGCCCGGTAGTCCAGGTGCGTGCTGTAGACGTGTACGAACGCGCCCTTGACGTTGACCGTCACCTCGGCGAAGCCGGGCGCCGGGGCGGGCACCGGATCGGACGTCTGGGTGGAGAGCCGGGTGATCTCGTGGTTCTCGGCCCCGAGCATCGGGTAGCGGCTCAGCACGGCGACACCGTACTGCCGGCGTTCCCCGGTGCTCGGGGCCGGGTCCAGATCGTAGATCGGTGCGAAGAACACCCGCATGTCCAGCGTGTCGGCGAGCGCGCGGGCCTCGTCGACGAAGTCGCTCCGGGCGCCCCAGTGCACGTCGACCTCCTGGAGACCGATCACGTCGGCGTCCAGATCACGTACGGCCTCCGCGGTGCGGTCGAGGTCGAAGACCCCGTCCTGACCGGCTCCGGCGTGGATGTTGTAGGTCGCCACCCGCAGCGGTACGGCCGGGGCCTGCACCCCGGAGGGACCGTCCTCCGCGGCTGTCGCCGGTGTCGCCGTGGCGAGGACGACGGCGGTCAGCAGGGCGGCCGTACGGGCACCGCGGGCGGGGCGTCGGGAGCTGTGCTTCATGCCTTCTCCGAACTGAGTAGGGGTCAGGCCCGTATCAGAGCAGAAGCTGGGACCGCATGTGACAGGAACAGCCGCGTGGCCGGGCGGACGACATCCGGGAACGTCCGGGAAGGTGTGCGCAGTTGGGCATTCAACGGGACGGGCTGGGCACGGCTGTCGTCTCGGCGAATCTCCTGATACTGCGTCAACCCCCTCTCGCTCGAGCCAACTTCTGTGTATAGGTTGCTACTTCCTAGCCCGCCGTTGGAACTGGAGCGTACGCATGTCCGAGACCCCCGCCGCTGGTGAGCTGGGCAACAGGATCAGGACTGATCAGCCGCACACGGCACGGATCTGGAACTACTGGCTGGGCGGCAAGGACAACTACGCGGTCGATCAGGAGGTGGGCGAGCAGATCCGCGGGCTCCACCCCGGCATCGGCGAATACGCCCGCGCGGACCGGCAGTTCCTCCAGCGGGCGGTGCGGTACCTGGTGGCCGAGTGCGGCATGCGGCAGTTCCTCGACATCGGCACCGGACTGCCCACCGCCGACAACACACACGAGGTCGCCCAGCGGATCGCCCCCGAGTCCCGCGTCGTCTACGTCGACAACGATCCGATCGTTCTGGCCCATGCCGCGGCCCTGCTGACCAGTACGCCCGAGGGCCGCACGTCCTACCTCGACGAGGACCTGCGCGACACCGACACCATCCTGGCGCGAGCCCGGCAGCTGCTGGACTTCGACCAGCCCGTGGCTCTGATCCTGCTGGGAGTCGTCATCTTCATCGAGGACGACGAGGAGGCCCACCACATCGTGCGACGTCTCATGGACGCCCTGCCGGCGGGCAGCCACCTGGTTCTGTCACACACCATCACGCGGCCGGACATGCCCGATGTCGACACGGCCGTCGCCTTCTGGAACGAACACGGCACTCCGAAGCTGACCCAGCGGGCCCCCGAAGCGGTCGCCGGGTTCTTCGACGGGCTCCAGCTCCTCGGACCCGGAGTGGTGTCCTGCAACCACTGGCACCCCGCACCCGGCGACGTGGCCCTCGGCGAGGAGGTCGCCATGTACGGCGGCGTGGCGCGCAAGCGGTGACCCGGACGGCCGGGCCGACCTGATCCGGCGGAGGACCGGCGATGAGTTCTGGGCGTCCGCCCCGTCTGCATGAGTGGAGGGTTGCCGTGCCGGCGAACGGCCGGCACGTTCCGAGGAGGGATGCCGACATGACCACCAAACCGCTTCCACCGGTCGTCGACGCTCAGACATGGCGGCGCCGGATCGACGAGCTGCGCGCCCGGGAGAAGGCCGCGACCAAGGAGCTGGACGCGATCGCCGCTCAGCGGCGGCGGCTGCCCATGGTCCGGCTGCCGGATTACGTCCTGGACGGACCGGACGGGCCGGTCCGACTCGCCGACGTCTTCGACGGGAAGTCCCAGCTGATCGTCTACCACCACATGTGGCAGCCCGGACAGACCTGGCAGTGTCCGGGCTGCACCGGCTTCACGGCCCAGTTCTGGAAGCTGGAGTTCCTCGACGACTACGACGCCCGTTTGTCATCGTCACCCAGGGGCCGATCGAGGAGGCACTGGCGTACAAGCGGCGGGTCGGCAACGCCATGGACTGGTACTCCACTGCCGGCCGTCCCTTCGGAGGCGACATGGGCGCGCCACCCGGAGGCGGCTTCGGGGTCAACGTGTTCCTGCGGGACGGTGACACGGTCTACCGCACCTGGCACACCGAGGGCCGCGGCACCGAGCAGCTGAGCCATACGTTCCCGCTGCTCGACCTGCTTCCCTACGGCCGCCAGGAGGAGTGGCAGGACGTCCCCGCCGGCTGGCCGCAGGCGCCGACGTACAGCCACTGGTGGGGCTCGGAGCGCTACGCCCAGTACGGGGAGGAAGCCTGAACGGCCGGGCTCGTCCGTCGGCCCGGCGATCACGTCGGGCCGACGTCTCACCGACTGACCCGGTGACGTGCTCCGGTCAGTTCTGCCCGTGGAGGGTGGGGTGGTCGGTGTAGCCGATGGCGCCGCCCGTGTACATCAGGCACTTGCCCCGGACCGGATTGGCGGGTGCCCCGGTGCGCAGGGCGCCGTCGGCGATCCAGGTCTCCAGGGCGGCCGGGGTCTCGGGGCCCGGTGAGGAGACGTTGTCGACCAGGTCGTGGGCGACCGGCCCGGTGGCCCGAGTGCGTACCCTCTCCGTTGCCCAGCGGTGGGTGCCGCCAACGTGGCGGGCGAGCTGACACCGTACGACGGGCCGGGTGAAGAGCGGTCCGGGTGGCGTTGGTGAAGGCGGTCGGGCGCAGATCAATCGGTGAGTGCCTTCTCGATGTCGGTGATGACCTGTTCCATGGCCGTCGGACCGTTGCTGCTGCTCCAGACCTGGCCGTCGACCCCGTGGTCCTGTCCTGCCTCGACGGCGTTCATCCGGGTGAAGGCCTTCTCTGAGCGGGCGGCCGCCAGCGCCTTGTCGCCTTCGGCGTTGAGCGTGGCGATGAAGACGTGGTCGGCGTCGGCCTTGGTGAGGTTCTCCAGGGACAGCGGGTCCGAGTGCGGCTGTTCGCCGAGGTCCTTGGCGATGGGCATCGGCGACAGGCCGGCCTCCCGCAGCATCGCGGTGGGCATGTTGGCGGCGTTCATCACGATCGGGCCGCCCGGCATCCACCGCATCACGACGCCCGTGCCCTCGGCGCCGTCGCCCGCCTTCTGCGCGCGGTCGAGCAGGGCGTCGATCTTCTTGTCGAGTTCGTCGGCCTTGCCGAGCGCCTCGCCGTAGGTGTCGAGGCTGGAGCGCCAGTCGCCGGCGGCCGGGACGATGGTCGGTGCGATGGCGGAGAGCGTCTCGTACTGCGACTTCTCCAGATTGGCGCCGGTGAGGATGAGGTCCGGCGCGGCCTTGAGGATCGCCTCGGTGTTGGGTTCCCTGACCGTGGCGACCAGTGGGATGCCCTCGGCCTGTTCGCCCAGGTAGGCGGGAGCGCCTTCGGCGCCCCTGGCGGCGCTGGTGCCGACCGGGGTGATGCCGAGGGAGAGGGCGGTGTCGAGGGAGGCGTCATTGAGGGTGACGACCTTCTTCGGTGTGCCGTCGACCTTCACTGCGCCGAAGGCCGTCTCCACGGTCCGCCCGGTCCCGGCGGCCGCCGCCTTCTCCGTGCTGTCGCCCGGGGTGCCGGAGTCGGAGCCCGAGCAGGCGGCGAGGGTCATGACCAGCGGAGCGGCTGTCAGAGCGAGAGCGGCGGAGCGCAGCGGGGAGCGGCTTCTGGGCATGGGTGTCTCCAAGGAAGGCGGATGTATGGCGCATGCAAAATTAGGTTAACCTCACCTTTGTTGAATGTGGAAGGAGGGGCGATTGTGACGCTGCGTTCACTCATCCTGCGTGGCTTGCTGCCCGGCGCCGGGCTCCTGCTGGCGGCCGTGATCGCGAGCCTGCTCCTGGGAGCGGGGGATGTCGGACCGGGGCGTGCCCTGTCCGCCCTGCTCGGCGGGGCCGACGGCGATGCCCGTTTCACCGTGCTGGAACTGCGGCTGCCGCGCACCCTGGTCGCGGTCGCCGTCGGCGTGGCCCTGGGCATCGCGGGAGCCCTGCTCCAGGCGGCCGCTCGCAACCCCCTGGCCGAACCGGGCCTGCTCGGTGTGAGCGCGGGGGCATCCTTCGCAGTGGTCGTCGCCCTGGTCCTCGGTGCTTCGGCAGCCACCCTCGGCCCGTATGTGGCAGTCCTGGGAGCGGGTGCCGGGTGTCTGCTGGCGCTGGCCGCGGCCCGGGTGCGCGGGGCCGGGGACGATCCCGTGCGCCTCGTGCTCGCCGGTGCGGCCTTCAGCGGGCTGATGGCCGCGGGCTCCTCGGTGATGCTGCTCGTCGACGCCCGCGCCGCCGACGAGATCCGCTTCTGGACCATCGGGTCGGTCGCCGGACGGGAACTGGCGGACCTGTGGGCCATCGCCCCTGTCGTCGGCCTCGGGCTTCTCCTCGCCGTCCTCGTCGCCCCCTCCCTGACCGCGCTGAGTCTCGGCGACGACGTGGCCACCGGCCTCGGCCACAAGCCCGGCCGGGTCCGGGCCCTCGCGGTGACGGCCGTGGCCCTGCTGGTTGGCGGTGCCACCGCCCTGGCGGGTCCCGTGGCCTTCGTCGGACTCGTCGTGCCGTTCGCCGCCCGCGCTCTGGTCGGTCCGGACCTGCGCCGACTGCTGGCCGTCTCCGTCTTCGTCGGCCCCGCCACCGTGCTCACCGCCGATGTCGTCTCCCGGCTCATCGCCCGCCCCTACGAGATGCCCCTCGGCGTCATGACCGCGCTCCTCGGCGCGCCCGTCCTGGTCGCCGTCGTCCGATCCCACAGGTTGCCCTCGCTGTGAAAACTCTCCCCGCCCCGCCCGGACCGGCGACCGGGACCGTGGCGCAGGCCCGCCGCGCGCCACTCGCCGTCCCCGGCACCTGGCGCCTGGCCGCCGGCCCCACGCCCTCCTGATCCCGCGCAAGCCGCTGCTGGGCACCGCCGCCGCCCTGGTCGTGCTGATCGCCACGAGCGGGGTGCACCTCGCCGTCGGCGAGATCTTCGTCCACCCGCTGGACGCGCTGCGCGCTCTGGTGGGCGAGGGCACTCCCCGTGACCTCCTGGTGGTCGAACGCCTGCGGTTGCCGCGCCTGCAGGCGGGGCTGGCCGTCGGCGCCGCCCTCGGCGCGGCCGGCTGCCTGATGCAGACCCTCGCCCAGAACCGGCTGGCCACCCCCGACACCGTCGGCCTCAACGACGGCGCCGCGGCCTTCGCCGTCGCCTCGGTCACCGGAATCAGCACCAGCCTGCTGCCCAGCGCGGCCGCCCTCGCCGGTGCCGCCACCGCCGCCGCTCTCACCCTCGCCCTCAGCGGGGGCGCCGGACGCGGGGGCTACCGGTTCCTCGTCGTGGGCCTCGGCGTCGGCGCCGTCTTCGGCGCGGTCACCAGTCTCGTCCTGGCCCGCTCGGCCGCCGACGCGGCCAACGCCGCCTACGGCTGGACCGTCGGTACCCTCAACGGTCGCGACCAGGACGCCGTGGCCCTGCTCGCCCTCGCCCTGCTCCTCACCCTGCCGCTCGCCATGGTCCTCGGCCGCCGGTTGCTCCTGCTGCGCCTGTCCGACTCCGTCGCCTCCGGTCTCGGCGTCCGTGTCAAGGCCCTGCGCCTGGTCGTCATCGCCGTCGCGGTCGTCCTCGGCGGCCTCGCCGTCGCCGTCGCCGGGCCGCTGGGCATGATCGCGCTCGCCGCCCCCGAGGCCGCCCGCCGCATCGCCGGACCCCGCGCCGTCCCCGTCCTGCTCTCCGCCCTCACCGGCGCGCTCTTCACCCTCCTCGCCGACCTGGTGGGCCGCACCGTGCTCGCTCCGCTGGAGGTCCCCGTCGGCCTCGTCACCGCCGTCGTCGGCGGCCCGTACCTGATCTGGCTGCTGCTCACCACTCGTACCAGGAGGTCCCTGTGAACCCGGCCGACGCCGACAGCCGCCTGCGCACCCGGGCCCTGTCTCTGGGGCACGGCTCCGACCTCGTCATCGACGGCCTGGACCTCGCCCTGCCGGAACGCCGGGTCACCGTCATCGTCGGCCCCAACGGGTGCGGCAAGTCCACCCTCCTCAGCGGGCTGGCCCGCACACTGCGCCCGCGTGGCGGCGCCGTCCTCCTCGACGGGAGGGAGCTCACCAGGATCCCCACCCGGGAGATCGCCCGCACCATCGGCATGCTCCCCCAGTCCGCGATCGCCCCCGACGGCCTCACCGTCCGCGACCTCGTCCGCTACGGCCGCCAGCCCCACCAGAGCCTGCTGCGCCAGTGGTCCGCCGCCGACGCCCACGCGGTTGAGGAGGCACTCACCGCCGCCGACCTGCACAGCCTCGCCGACCGCCCGCTCGAGACGCTCTCCGGCGGCCAGCGCCAGCGTGCCTGGATCGCCATGGCCGTCGCCCAGGAGACCGAGATCCTCCTCCTCGACGAACCCACCTCGGCCCTCGACATGGGCCACGCCCTCGAAGTGCTCGAACTGGTCCGCTCCCTGGCCGCACAGGGCCGCACCCCGGTCCTGGTCCTCCACGACCTGACCACCGCGTGCCGCTACGCCGACCACATGATCGCCCTCAAGGACGGCGCGGTCGTCGCCCAGGGCGCCCCGTCCGCCATCGTCTCCCCCGACCTCGTCCGAGAGCTCTACGGCGTCGAGAGCGCCATCCTCACCGACCCGGCCCACGGCACCCCGGTGATCTGCCCCCTGCACCTCACCCCTTCCGGGGCAGGCGCCTGAGCTCGGAGCGGCGGCCCGTGTCCGGGCGGGGGGCGCGGGGTCGGCCGGTGCGTGCGGTTTCGGGGGTTCTGGCTCAACTTTTGCTTGCGCCGTGAGGCGCTGTCGGTTCGAGTGGAGGTGGAAGGCCTGCACCAACTCGCTGTCGCAGCAGTCGGGTTGAAGCTGAGGGCAGCCTGATCCGGGTGATGCCGGGGAGGGCGAGAGCGGCCCTGAGAGGGCGTTAAGTCCGTTTCTGGTAGCGGCCCCGTCCGGGCTGGGTGAGGAAGCCTTGGCGGGTGAGGCGCCCGAGGCGGCTGCGGGTGACGTTCATGCATGGGTCGTCGGTGGGCATGCCGAGGAGTTCGTGCAGTTCGCGGACCCGGAATGCCTGGTCGGGGTGCTGGTTGAAGGCGTTCACGATGGCCTGGTAGGCGGTGGTCGACTCGGACGGACCGGCCTCGTCTCCGTCTCTGGTCGGCGTGAGTTCGACGATGACCTTCCGGGTGGTGGCCAGGTCCATGAGACGCGCTTCGGTCTCGGCGAGCACGGCGGTCAGGTGCTCGATCTGGCCGCGGAGTTCACCGGCCCGGGCGGTGGCCTCGTCCTGCTGGGCCTGGAGATCCGTCAGGAACTCGGTGATGTTCACGCGGCCGCCCGGACGGTGTCGCGCCAGGCCGGTGTGGGTGTGGTGAGGCGGCGGGCCATGTTCGCGGTGGCGGCCCAGTAGACGCGCGAGGCGGCGTTGTCGGGACGGTGGTCGTACTCGCGGGCCAGGCGCCGGTGCAGCATCAACGTGCCGTTGACCTGCTCGACCACCCACCGTTTCGGCTGTGGGACAAAGCCCTTGCCCTTCTCGTCCGGGTTGCGGCGGACGGTCTCGACGGTGATGTCCAGCAGGGCGCCGTGGATGATGACCTCGTCCTTGAATCCCTGGTCCACCAGGGCCTTCTCCAGGCGCATCCCGCACCGCTCGGCCACCTGGTCGAGCAGGGCCACCCCGGCGGCGTTGTCGTGCGCCGACGCGGCGAGCACGACGACCCCGATGATCAGTCCCAGCACGTCGACGGCCAGGCCCCGCTTGCGCCCCGGCGTCCGCTTGCTGGCGTCCAGCCCCGTCGTGGTCTTCGGGACTCCCGCGGCCGCGCGCACGGACTGGGTGTCGATGACCACGAGGGACGGGTCCTCTAATCGGCGGGCCTTCTCCCGCACCTGGCAGCGCAGGAGTTCCTGGATCCGCTGGTCGAGCCCGTCCTTGCGCCACAGCGTGAAGTAGTAGAACACCGCCGACCAGGCGGGCAGGTCATGGGGCAGGTAGCGCCACTGGCAGCCCGTCCGGTTCTGGTAGAAGATCGCGTTCACGACCTCCCGGAGATCACAGGTCCCGGGATCCTTGGTCGCCGACCGCGCCACCCGGTCCTGCTTCCAGGACGTGATCATCGGCTCGATCAACGCCCACTGCTCGTCCGATAAGTCGCTCGGATACGGCTCACGCTCCATGCCGATATCCGAGCATGCACATGCCCAACCGCTGCCCCGAACGGCAACCAGTCACACGAACGAGCGATCGCGAACCCAGAGAGATGGGACTTAACGCCCTCTGACAACGCCGGGACGTGACCAGTACTGCCAGATGGGGCGGGTCCGGCAAGCGTGATGGAGAGGAGTACGCGAGGAACCGGCGTTTACGTCTCTTAAAGTGCCTCCGGCTCAAACCTGGCGGATAAGGGCCGGTAGCGGTGCGTATGCAGGTCACTCTTTCGGGTGGTCTGACAACTCTTGGGTCGGTCTACGAAAGCCGGCCGGGAGGCCACGAGGAAAGCCTGCGGCGTACTCGTGGCGAGGCCGCAGGGATACAGCCGGGCTCCTCCTTCATCGAGCGAACCACAGTGAACACGGGAACCGTCCCGAACCTCGCCCTGCCACCTGCCTCCAGCAGGCTGGCGGGGCTGAGCGCATCGACCGCTGATCGGTTGGGGACGGGGCGGAGCCGCCGTAGTACTCCGAGGCCGGGAGAGCCGGCCGCATGGGGAAGGGCGGCAGCGGTATCGAGAAGGGAAGGACGCTGCAATGCCGGAAGATGCCCCGCCGAATGGCGGAGCTCCGGGCCCTCGGGCCCGGGTACTGGGGATGCAGACCAAGCTTCACCGTTGGACGGTGGCCGATCCCGGCCGCCGGTTCGATGACCTGTTCAACTTCGTGCACGACCCGGCGACGCTGTTGGCGGCGTTCGACCGGGTCGCGGGCAACCGGGGAGCCCGGACTCCCGGCGTCGACGGCCTGACCGCCATCGATGTCGAGGAGTCGATCGGTGTTCCCGGGTTCCTGAACGACCTGCGGGCCGCCCTCAAAGACGGTTCGTTCCGTCCGCTGCCGGTGCGGGAACGCAGCATTCCCAAGCCGGGGGGCTCGGGGAAGGTCCGCAAGCTCGGGATTCCGACGATCAGGGACCGGGTCGTTCAGGCGGCGCTGAAGCTGGTGCTGGAACCGATCTTCGAGGCCGGCTTCACGCCGGTCTCCTACGGGTTTCGGCCCCGACGGCGGGCCCAGGACGCGATCGCCGAGATCCACTATTTCGGCACCCGGGGTTATCGCTGGGTGCTGGATGCGGACATCGAGGCGTGCTTCGACTCGATCGACCACGCGGCCCTGATGGACCGAGTGCGTCGCCGGGTGAAGGACAAGCGTGTCCTGGCGCTGGTCAAAGCCTTCCTCAAGGCCGGAGTCCTCACGGAACTCGGCGAGAACAAGGAGACACTGACCGGCACCCCGCAGGGCGGCATCCTGTCCCCGCTGCTGGCGAACATCGCCCTGTCGGCGCTCGACGAGCACCTGCACGGGCCATGGGAGTCAGGCGGGACGATGGCCACCGAGGGCAAACGCGCCTACCGGCGCCGCAAAGGTCAACCCACGTGGCGAGTCGTCCGCTACGCGGACGACTTCGTCGTCCTGGTGCACGGCACCGAGGCCGACACCGCGGCACTGCGCGAAGAAGTCGCCGACGTGCTCGAACCCCTCGGCCTGCGTCTGTCGCAGGCCAAGACCCGGATCACGCACATGAGCGACGGTTTCGACTTCCTGGGCTTCCGCATCCAGTGGAAACGCAAGGGAGGCACGACCAAGTGGCACGTCTACACCTTCATCGCCGACCGGCCCATCCGGTCGCTGAAGGCGAAGATTCGTGCCCTGACAGGCAGGACATCGCAGCAGGATCTCGCCGCCGTGCTGATCAGACTCACTCAGATCATGCGCGGTTGGGCCAACTACTTCAAGCACGCGGTCGCCAAGCATGTCTTCGACAGGCTCGACGCCTTCGTGTGGTGGCGCTTGATCCGCATGCTGCGGGAGCGTCACCGGTGGAGTTGGGGCGACGTCCGCCGCCGGTTCACCACCCCCAGCGGGCGGTGGCGACCCATCGCGGCGGACGGGATCGAGCTGTTCCGGATCGCGTCGGTTACGGTCAGCCGTTACCGATACCGGGCCGGCGCGATCCCCAACCCATGGCAGCCTGCGAACCCCGTCTGACGGCAGAGACCGTGGAGAGCCCGTTGCGTTGAGAGGCGCACGGCGGGTTCGGCGAGAGGTCCGGAGAAACGGACCGGGAGCAATCCCGGCACCGCGCTCCGGGCCTACTCAGCGCTGTCTCCGATCACGCCGGGTTCAGGGCCATGCCGTGCCCGGCTTCTCGCAGGTCAGGCAGGTGGAGCGGGTTCTTGGAGGAGGCACTCCTTCTCCGCACCACAGAAGTTGAGCCAGAACCGGTTCGGGTCCGCATCCCCCGGTGCGTCCGCCCAGGGCTCTGTCGCCGGGTCACGTGAGCCGACTGGCTTTGTGTATGAGTTGCGTGGCGACAGCGGTTGTTCAGCTCTCGGGGAGGCGCCCGAGTTCCGGCGTGTTCGATGTTCACGAGAAACGACAGCACCCCGCCCAGGCATCCGACGACCCAGTGGAGTCTCCCTCGGTGTTGTTCGTGATCGGCCTGGCAGAGAGGTCGCGATCGTCAGTGCGATCCGACGAGCCTGGTGGGCGTGGCGAACGGATGGGGAGGGGATTTCGTTCCTCAAGCGGCTTCCAGCGGCGGTCACTGCCGCCCTCCCGCTCCGAGCGTCGACGGCCCCGCAAACAGACCACCGGTGCCGCGCCGGCCAGGCAGTCCATCAGGTGGGGGCGGAGGGCCGAGGTCTTTCACGAGTGCGTGCGGCGGGGCGGTGTGCGATCACGGACCGGCAGAGGAGACGATGAGGCGGGAGGTGTCTTCATGGGTGAGCACGTCGAAGCCGACGGAACCACGATCTGGGCCGAGAGCCGTGGCCAAGGGCCCGATGTCCTGCTGATCGCGGGGCTGAGCGACCCCGCCGAGGCGTGGCAGGCGCAGCTCGACGGGCTGTCGGACCGGTACCGGGTCATCGCCTTCGACAACCGAGGGGCGGGGCGGACGCCGCTGCCCGACGGGCCCATGTCCGTGGCCATGATGGCCGACGACGCCGCGGACCTGCTCCGGCTGCTCGGGGTCGAGAGGGCGCATGTCGCCGGTTTCTCGGGCGGCAGCGCGATCGCGCAGGAGCTGGCACTCCGTCACCCGGAGGCCGTTCGCAGCCTCGTCCTCATGAGTACGTGGGCACGGGCGGACGCCTACTTCACCGCCATGACCCGCTTCTGGCACTGGCTGGTGACGAATGCGCCCGACGAGCACGCCATGCTCGAGGCGTTCCTCCTGTGGATCTACACACCGCGCGCCCATGCCGACGGCACGGTGCAGCGAATCATCGACGAAACACTCGCCTTCCCGTACCCGCAGTCCGCCGAGGCCTTCCAGCGTCAACTGGAGCCGTTCATGCGGCACGACACGCTCGACCGGCTCCCCGGCATCACCGCACCGACCCTCGTCCTGGCCGGCGAACAGGACATCGCCACGCCGCCGCGCCTCGGGCGGGTGGTGGCCGACGCCATCCCCGGCGCCCGCTTCGAGGTCATGGCGGGGGAGGCCCACCAGCCGTTCCAGGAGTCCCCGGACGTGTTCAACGCACGGGTCGACGCCTTCTGGCGCGAGGTCGGCGGCGGGACCCTGCCGTCCTGATCCTCAAGCGGCTTCCCACGGCTGCCGCCGCCACCCCGCGATGAGCCAGCACCTCGATCAGCCAAGCCGCACCGCACCGGGCCAGAGAGTCACGATGAGTGACCCGTACATAGGTGAACTCCCCGCCGCGGCCCGCTTCAGCAACCGGTCAAGACCCGGACGCGACTCCCGCAGCCCCGAGGGCCGGTCCCGGAGCACCACGCCCGAAGCCGGGGCCCGCAACTCGCCTCCTGCGCAGCCAGCGACGACTCCTGCCCGCCGGTGCCCGAAACCCGCACATACAACGCCTCCCGCCGCTCAGCCGACGCCGCGCTCCCCGTCAACGCGTCCGACGCCTTGAGGGAGGAACACCGTTCTTGGCCCACCCACACCACCGCAACCTTGTCCTCGTTCGCCCACAGCCGGGGCGCCGCCGGATCCCGCCGGGTGAGCAGCGCCTGACGCCCCTCCGCAGTGCCACGTGCCGAGCCGGTTTCTCCGGCGTCGGGTGGGGGCGGTTCAACCGCAGGACGTCGCGCGCGTGGTCCTCGGCCTGGAGGAGTCCCGGGACGACGTGGGGTTCGTAGTCCCGAATGCGGGTGGCCGAGTTCTCCGGTAAGGCCTGCCCGGCGGATCAACTCGGAGGAAACCGACGGAGGCCGATGTCCGGCGATGCACCGCCGACCGGACCTCACGCTCCGGCCGGTCAGCGGCTGTCAGCCTCCCTCGCCGCGTGCTCCAGCCGGCGTCGGTGGGCCTCCCACCAAGCCCCGTCACCGGGCGGCAGATCTCTCGCCCCCTTCCTCCAGCCGACGGCCCCGTCGATGAGCTCCCGCACGATGTCCGCATGGCCGGTGTGCCGGTGGGTGTCGGCGATCACGCGCACCAGGAGGTGGTGCAGCGTGGTCTCCCTCCGCTCCTCCGGCCACCACGGCACATGGCCGACGGTGTCGAGCGCGAGTGCGGCGAACGTACTGTCCGCGTGCTCCCACGCCCGGTGGTAGAGCCCGACGATCTCCTCGCGCGACTCGTCCGCGGTGGCCCACATGTCCGCGTTGGGTTCGGCGTCCTGCGTGTACCACCAGGGCGGCGGATCCTGCCGGAAGAACGGCCGGCCGAACACGTCGCCGAAATATCCCAGTTCCACTCCGGCGGCGTGCTTGACCAGCCCCAGCAGGTTGGTGCCGGTGGGAGTCAGCGGGCGGCGGACGTCGTACTCCGAGAGCCCTTCGAGCTTCCACACCAGGGCTTCCCTGGCGTCCTGCAGATATCGGGTCAGGTCCGCCTGCGGGTTCGGTTTCGTCATGTTCCGCAGTCTCGCACCGGGCACTGACAGCCGGGTGTCGCACGATGGCCGGCATCAAGGGCGCCCGCGTGTCATCGTCCGAGGCCGGAGGAGAACGCGTTGCGGATGTCGGACTTCGAGGGTGTGACGTACTTGTCCGGGGGAATGACGCCAGAGGTGGAGAAGAGCGACGAGCAGGTGGAGCCGCTGGTCTGGGCCGTGCGGTCGGCCACGTGCTTGCCGGTCCACAGGGCGTACACCTTCACCGGGAGCGATACCTTGCGGAACGTGACGTGGGCGATCTGCACGCTGGTCCCGCTCCGGTAGGGGCAGGTGCGGACGGCGCTCCCGAAGCCCTGTTGACCCCCACACCACCAGTGCCGCCCCAGCCGAGTCGGTGGTCCGCCAGTCCGTGATCCACGCGGTCTCGCAGGCGTCGGCGGTGGGCAGTCCGTCAGGAAGCGGGTCAGGGGCGCCCCGACCGTGGCGTCGTTGCGGGAGTCCTCCTCCAGGACCGGGGCGGACAGGAGGAAACCCGAGGTCAGGTCGTCCCGACCGCCGTCCAGTCCGGCGGCCAGCCGGGCTTCCGCCGTCTCCAGTCGTTCACAGGTGTCGACCGCGGCGTCACCGCGTGCGGCCACTGGGGCCGCGGCGACCCTGTGCCCCGCCCACACCTGTTCCTGAGCCTCCGTCACCGCCCCGCAGTCACCGTCCGCGCGTGCCTGGGTGATGTCGTCCTCGATGCCCCGGGCGTCGAACCGCAGCAGCCCCACGCTCAGCAGCACCGCGGCGGTGAGGCCGAGCGTGACCAGGCGCTGCGCCGTCCGCGGGCTTGCCCTGCCGACGTCGGGCGAGCAGCCATCCGTGCGCCACGACCGCCGCCCACCACAGCAGCAGGAGCATCTCGCTCCAGGTCTCGGCGGTCGCGAACGCCGTCCGGACCCGCGCGAAAGTGATCACCGCGACGGTCCGGAACAGTCCGTGGCGGCGCCTCAGCAGATAACCCACTCCCAGGAGGGACGCGTCGCCGAGGGCGACCGCCGGCGGGTCGTGCCACACCGGATTCTGGAACGACGGTCACGGGAACGGCGGATCGTGGGCGTGCGGGTCCGGCAGATCCTGCGGGCTGTGCGGGGGTACGGGCGGCCGGGTCGGGATCGACGGCGCAGGCGGTTCGGTCGGCTTCGGTGGCGTGGACGGGTCGTCGTCCGGTCCGGTGGGCGGTGGGCAGTGGGCAGTGGGCAGTGGTGGAATGGTCACCGAGGTCCCCCAGGTGGTGATCGCCGTACGGACCGGGACACGGCTCGCACGGCAGGCGGAAGTGCTGCGCACCGGCTCCCGCTTGCTCCACAGGCCTGCTCCACAAGGCGCCCCCTCCCGGCATTCCATTCCACCGCGTTCCAGCGTTGATCAGCACCCCTGTGACCGCACTGAAACAACGCTGAACCAGCGTGTGGAGAACATCAGTTGCCTCAGTCGCCCCTTTACCGCCTCCTTCTCCAGCGGGAGGTCGTCGCGGCTGCCGATCGTCGCGGGCCGTGTCGGCGAATGTGTCAGCCGGTACGACGGTGGATCGACTTGAAGGTGACGTACTGGGACAGGCCCTCGATTCCGTACTCGACGCCCAGCCCCGAGTCGTGCCGCCCGCCGAAGGGCGCGTTGTGGTTGGAGCCGAAGAAGTTCACGCCGACGGATCCGGTGTCCATGCGTTCGGCGACCGCCTGCGCGGCCTCGCGGTCGGCGGAGAACACCACGCCGCCCAGCCCGAACGACGTGTCGTTGGCGAGGGCGACCGCCTCGTCGATGTCGTCGTAGCGCAGGACGCTCACCACCGGCCCGAAGATCTCCTCGCGCGCGATCCGCATGTCCGGGGTGACGTCGGCGAGGACCGTCGGCTCGATGAACCAGCCCCGTTCCGTGTCCGCGGGGCGTCCGCCGACGGTCGCTCGCGCCCCTTCCTCGCGGGCCGAGTCGAGGTAGTCGCGCACCACCTCGTACTGCGCCCGCGAGGCCATGGGCCCGAACACGGTGCCCTCGTCGAAGGGGTCGCCCTGCGGGGCGGCCTCGACCGTGCGGGTGACCATGTCGACCACCTCCTCGTAACGCTCCGAGGGGGCCAGGATGCGGGTGGAGATGTAACAGGTCTGCCCGGTGTTGCGCAGGCAGGTGCGGATCAGCGCCGCGGACATCTGCTCGAGGTCCGCGTCGGGGAGCACGATCGCCGAGGACTTCCCGCCGAGCTCGAGGGTGACCGGTCGCAGCAGTTCGCCGCACGCGGCCGCGATCCGGCGGCCGACCGGGGTCGACCCGGTGAAGGCGACCTTGGCCGTGAGCGGGTGGCGCACCAGCCGGTCGCCGACCTCACCGCCACCGGTGACCAGGTTGACCACCCCGGGCGGGACGCCGGCGGCCTCGCACGCCTCGACCACGAACCGGATCGACAGCGATGTGCCGGGTGCGGGTTTCATGACGACCGTGCAGCCGGCGAGCAGGGCCGGCGCCAGCTTGACCACCATGAGGTTGATCGGGAAGTTCCAGGGCGCGATCAGCACGCACGGGCCCACCGGGTCCCTGCGTACGACGGTCTCGGCGCCCCCCGCCGGGAACGGCCGTACGTCCTCGTCCTCGAGCCAGGACGCCAGCCCGGCGACGTGCCGCAGGATACCCGCCGCGTTCGCGGCGGCGCCGCGGGTCTCGCTGATCGGTGAGCCGTTCTCGAGGGTGTTGGTCAGCGCCGTCTCGGCGGCGCGGGCCTCGACCTCGTCGGCGATCCGCAGCAGCAGTGCGGCCCGCTGCGACGGCGTGGTCCGCGGCCACGGGCCGCTGCGAAAGGCCCGGTCGGCGGCGGACAGCGCGGCGTCGACGTCGTCGGCCGAGCAGTCCGGGACCGATCCCCACTCCTGGCCGGTGGCCGGATCGACCAGCGGCAGCCGGGCGGCAGCGGTCGAGCGGGTCCAGGCGCCGTCGGCGTAGAGATCGTCCACATGGGTCCAGCGGGGCTCCGGCCGGGTGGACGCCGTCCGTCCGGTCGCCGGCCGGGCATAGGTGGCACTCACCGGATCACAGCCGTCTTGAGCAGGGCACGCGAGCGGCTGAGGGTGGCGGTGGCCATGGCGACGGCCGGGGCGGTGAGCAGTTCGGGAATGATCTCCGTTTCGAGCCGGTCGCTGTAGACCGCGGGGTCCATGCGGAACCAGCCGGACGCCAGCGCGATCCCGGCGTGGTCGAAGCGCCACAGCCGGTCGGCGTCGCGGACCAGCGCGTCCTCCAGCGAGTACGCCTCCTTCCGGGTGTCGTGCCCGTCGATGATGTCGCAGACCTGCTGGACGAACGTGTCGTCGTAGCCGAGAGGGGGCAGCACCTCACGGGCGATCGCGCAGCCCTGCCTCTCGTGCTCGAACCGGATCTCGGCCCTGCGCCAGTCACCGGAGAAGCCCTCGGAGAGGATGCGCTCCTCGTCGACCCTCCCCCACCCGGTGTCGTGCAGCTGGATCGCCACGCGGACCAGCAGCCGGTCGACGTGGGGGAAGGAATCGCACAGCCGCTCCGCGTAGGCCAGCGAGATCGGCAGGTGGATGTCGTTGGCGCGCGTGCGGGTCTCGGGGACGACCGCCTTCCATATGGGGTCGAGATCGTCACCGGGGGCCGGGGTCAACGAGATGGGTGAGGTGTCGACCGGCCCGGGCGCCGGTACGGGGCGCTCGGTGGGCAGCGCGGTGGGCATGGTGTTCCCCTTCTCAGTCGGCCGCGACCAGGGCGGCCGGGTCGACGGTCACGGACTTGAGCGGGACGGACGGGTCTGTGGCGGCGTCGTGGGGGATGGACAGGCCCTTGGCCAGCGCGCTCCGGACCGCCATGAAGTCCAGCGGGTGGTTGACGCAGTCGGCGGCCAGGATGCGATCACCGCGGTAGTAGAGGACCGAGTGCCTTCCCCGCTCCGGGTCGGCGCGGACCAGCGTGCGGTCGTGGCCGGTGGACAGCCCCGCGATCTGGAGCTTGATGTCGCCCTGGTTGGACCAGAACCACGGGATGCCCGCGTACTCCTCGCGGCGGCCGGTGATGGCGTAGGCCGCCACCTTGGCCTGCTCGATGGCGTTGTTGACGCTCTCGAAGCGCACCCGGTCGCCGACGGGGGCGCCGGGGACGGGGTTGGGCAGGTTCGCGCAGTCGCCGACGGCGACGGTGACCCCGTCGGAGGCGAGGGCGGACTCGTCGACCCGAACACCGTTGTCGCACACCAGGCCGATCGATTCGGCCAGTTCGGTGTGGGGGATGACGCCGACGCCGACCAGCACCAGGTCGGCGGGCACCGTCCGGCCGTCGGCGAGTTCGACGCCGCCGACCCGGTCGCCGCGGGGCACGATGCGTCGGACCGAGGCGCCGAGCACGATGTCCATGCCAGCGGCCCGGTGGTGGTCGAGGAGGTAGGCCGAGGTCTCCTCGCCGACGGCCCGCGGGACCAGCCGGGGCGCCGCCTCGATCAGGGTGACCGAGCGGCCCATCCTGGTCAGGGACGCGGCCGCCTCGATGCCGATGAAGCCGCCGCCGATCACGACCGCGTCACGCACGTCGGGCACCCGGGCCTTGAGTTCGAGGGCGTCGTCGGCGTTTCGGAGGTAGAGGACGCCGGGCAGGTCGACGCCGTCGAGCAGCAGCCGCCGGGCCCGCGCGCCGACGGCCAGCGCCAGCCGGTCGAAGGGGAAGTCGGCGCCCGACATGGAGTGGGCGACCCCCGAGCCGTCGTCGTTCTTGTCGATGCGGATGATCCGCTCGTTCTTCACCACGTCGATGCGGTGTTCGGCCCAGTACTCCTGGGTGCGGAACATCAGCGACTCGTTGGTGATCTCGCCCTGCAGCCATTCCTTCGACAGGGCGGGCCGCTGGTAGGGGCGGTGGTTCTCGTCGCCGAGCAGGGTGATCGGGTCCTCGTACCCGAGCGCGCGCAGGGAGGTGGCGAGCGAGACACCGGCCTGTGAGGAGCCGATGATCAGCAGTCCGTCAGCCATGATCGTTCACACCTGGGTGGTCGGGGTGGTCACGTGCAGGTCGCAGCCCTCGGTGACCTTGAGCTGGCAGGAGAGACGGGAGTTGTCCTGCCGGTCCTCGGCGGCGCCCCAGAGCATCTCGTCCTCCATCTCCTCCATCGGCGGGAGCGAGGCGAGGCCGTCCTGGTCGACGTACACGTGGCAGGTGGCACAGGACAGGGAGCCGCCGCACTCGGCGACGATGCCGGGGACGCCGTTGCGGACCGCGGTCTCCATGACCGAGTCGCCGACGTTGGCCGCCACCGTGCGGGACGCGCCGGTGTGGTCGGTATAGGTGACCTGGGGCATGACTTTCCTCCTGGATCGAGGTCAGATGAACTGACGGCCGCCGTCGACGACCAGGGTCTGGCCGGTGACGAAGTCGCTGTCGGGGCCGGTGAGGTAGAGCGCGGCGCCGACGATGTCCTCGGGCCAGGCCCGTCGCAGGGAGCCGCGGTCGACGCCGTAGGACTCGGCGTCCTCGAGCAGGCCGCGGCTCGCCTCGGTGAGCGTGAAACCCGGCGCGATCGCGTTGACGGTGATCGAGCGGCGGCCGAGTTCCTTGGCCATCACACGGGTGAGCGCGATGACGCCGCCCTTGGAGGCGACGTAGTGCGCCCAGTTCTCCGAGCCGCTGTAGACGGTGGCCGAGGAGAGGTTGACGACCCGGCCGCCTTCGGGCAGGTACGGGCTGACGGCGCGGGTCATCAGCCACGGCCCCTTGAGGTTGACCGCCATCACGAGGTCCCATTCCGCGGGGTCGATGTCCTCGAGTGGCGAGCGGGTGACGGTGCCGTACACGGCCGCGTTGTTGACGAGGACGTCGATCCGGCCGCCTCCGAAGTCCGCGACCCGCGCGGCGAGTTCCTCGGTGGAGTCGGTGTCCGTGACGTCGACGCGCCCGTGCCAGGCGTCGGCCCCGGCGTTCTGGATCTGGCGGGCCGTCTCCTTGACGCCGTCGGTGTCGAGGTCGGCGACGGCGACGCGGTAGCCACGGCCGGCGAAGCCGAGGGCGAAGGCCCGGCCCAGGCCGCCCGCGGCACCGGTCACGAGGACGGTGCGGGCGAGCGCCTGAGGGGTGGGGAGCGACATGGTGGCTCAGCTCTCCAGGATCTCGACACGGCCGGCGGTGCCGTCGACGCGGATGCGCTGGCCGGTGCGGATGGTGCTCGAGGCCGAGCCCGTGCCGGTCACGGCGGGCAGGCCGTACTCGCGGCAGACGATGGCTGCGTGGCTCATCATGCCGCCGATGTCGGTGACGGTCGCCTTGATCTTGCCGAAGATCGGGCCCCAGGACGGAGCGGTGATCGTGGCCACGAGGATCTCGCCGTCCTGGACCTCGCCGAGCTGGTCGGCGGAGGTGATCAGGCGGGCCACGCCCTCGACCACGCCCGGCGAGGCGGCCATGCCGGTGATGGCACCGTCGTCGCCGCCCTCGTCCCCGGCCAGCCACTGCTGGACCTGGTCGGTGGTGATGCCGTAGAGCATCATCGTGAAGGGCTCGGTGATCTGGGCGGGCGGGGTGTTGAGCGCCGGCTGCGGACGGCGGGCCGAGAGCGCGTCGATGATGCCGCGGCGCCGCTCGATCTCGGCCGGCCAGTAGTGCGGTCCGGTCGGCTCGGCGCCGACCGCCCAGCCGGTGACGAGGTCGAAGATCGCGTCGCGCACCTCGTTGCGGTTGAGGTAGAGCATGTCGGCGGGGTCGTCCCAGAAGCCGGCGTCGGTGAACACCCGGGCGAGTTCGCGGACCTTGCGCCAGAAGACGCCCATGGTCCAGTGCTCGATGTAGAAGTTGTGGTTCTCGACGTAGGGGTAGGCGGTGGCGGCGAGGCCGCGCTTGGCGTCGAACTGCTCCCGTACGTCGTCCTGGAGCAGGTCGCGGTACTCCCCGACGATCCGCTCCTTCTCGGCGATCAGCTCGTCGACGGGCCGCATGATGTCCTGCCCCTCGTCGACGCGTCGGATGTAGTCCTTGATGTAGCCGAGCGGGATCTCCTGGTGCTCCCTCCAGTACTTGTCGTGGCCGTAGAAGCCGTTACCGACGGTGAAGTTGAACCAGGGGTCCTGCGCGGCCCGGTACGCCGCGAGCCACTCCTCGCCCCACTCCTCGCCCCCCGCGTTGCGGACCGCCCGCAGGGTGCCCTCGACGTCGTCGGGGTCGGCGAACGCCGCCTGGAGCCTCATCTCCACGGCCTTGACGGCGAGCTTCTTCAACTCGTCGTCGGGCCGGAACAGTTCCATGTCGACGCCCTGCACCATCTTCGCGATGGCCTGGTCGGGGATGCCCGGGAACACCTCCTTGCAGAAGCCGAAGAAGTCGAGGTAGGCGAGGTATCCGAGGTTGAGGAACTCGAAGTGGTACTGCCAGTTGCGGTAGAGCAGGGCGATCAGGCGGTCGTAGTTCTCCATCAGCACCTGGGAACCGTCCATGGCCTTGCCGGAGACGATGTCGTCGAACGGCACGGCGTCGGGCAGCGCGGTGAACTCGAGTTCCTCCATCTCGTCGATCGTGGCGCGGACCTTGGAGTGCCAGGCCTCCAGCAGGCTGTCCCAGTTCTGGAAGTAGTGGCCGGCGCGGCGTTCGAACTCCGGTACGCGGGCGGCGATCTCGTCCTCCGGCACCGGCACCGGGCTCATGTACAGATAGCCGAGATGGATCTTGAACTCGATGCCGTTCGCCGGCGGGATCAGCAGGTGGCGGGTGTTGTACTGGCCGAGGCACTTGACCGCGAACTCGCCGCCGATGGTCTCGAACGGCTTGAACACCGTGGGCCAGTGCTGGCTGTCGCAGAACCAGAACTTCTCGTCGCCGTCGGGGGCGTTGTCGAAGACGAGGTGGTAGGGGTAGAGCTTCTCCCACCCCTCGGCACCGGCGGGCACCTCGATCTCCGAGGGCTTCGGGAAGGACTTCATGGTCTGTTCGATGGTCATGCGGGTTCCTCTGCGGTTCGGGCTCAGCGGCCAATGAGGGAGGAGGTGAGACCAGTCATGGAGAAGCCGGTCGGGCCCGAGGCCCTGGGGGTGGCCGGGGCGGCCGGAGCGGCGGAGTGCACCGTCTCCGGGCGGGACTGCAGAAGCAGGAGGTTCTCGCCGTCGGGCAGGTCGGCGTCGAGTGCCCACTCGACGTCCTGCGGGCAGCCGTAGTGCTTCTCGGCCCGCTTGGCCAGGGTCGCGACGGCGAGCAGTTCGGCGTCGGTCAGGCAGCGCACCGCGCGGCGGTCCGGCTCGACCTCGCGTTCGACGAGCGAGCCGGTCCGCGGGTCGGGGACGAGTTCGGCGTGCTTGTCGCCGAGGTGCTCGCCGACCACGGCGAGCATGACCTTGTCGAGCAGGATGTTGTCGGGAGTGACCTGTCCGGAGACCACCATCTCGCCGACTCCCCACGAGGCGTCGATCACGATCTTGGAGCGGTCGCCGTTGGCGGGGTCGAGGGTCATCGCGACGCCCGAGGAGCGGGCGTTGACCATCTTCTGCACCGCGACGGCCATCGACAGGTCCTGCTCGGGGATGTTGTTGCGCAGCCGGTAGGTGATCGCCCTGCTGGTGTAGAGCGAGGCCCAGCACCGTCGTACGTGTTCCCGTACGGCGGGGTAGCCGGTGAGCCAGAGGTAGGTGTCCTGCTGGCCGGCGAAGCTGGCGTCGGGGAGGTCCTCGGCGGTCGCGGACGAGCGGACCGCGACCGGCACCTCATCGGGGAACCGCGACATCAGGGTGTCGTAGGCGTCCCGCAGCATGCCGTGCATGTCGTCGGGGACGTCCCGGGACTCGATCGTGGCCCGGATTTTCGCCGACACCCGGTCGACGCACGCGACGTCGTCGGGGTCGATCTCGGCGAGGGCGGCCTGGATCTCCTCGCGCAGGCCGCTGCCGTCGACGAAGCGGTCGAAGGCGGTCGTGGTCACGGCGAATCCGGGCGGTACGGGCATGCCGGCGGTGGTCATGGAGACCAGCGAGGCACACTTGCCGCCGAGCAGTTCGAGTGTGGGCGCGTGGCCGCTGTCGAAGAAGACGATGGAGTCGTTCACGGGTCAGTCCTCCCAAGTCACCCTGACCGCGGCGGGCGCGCGGAAGGAGAGGTTGTCGCCGAAGTGGATGTCGGAGTCGTCGGCGAGGCGGAGGCCGGGCGCGAGGCGGGCGGTCTCCTCGAGCGTGATCCTCGCCTGGAGCTTGGCCAGCATGTTGCCGAGGCAGTAGTGGATGCCGAATCCGAAGGAGAGGTGCTCCCGGGCGTTGGCCCGGCCGATGTCGAAGGACTCGCCGTCCTCGAAGCGGGACGCGTCGCGATTGGCCGAACCCATCAGCAGCAGGATGTCGGCGCCCTTCGGGACCGCCACACCGCCGATCTCGGCGTCGCGCAGCGCCTTTCGGCGCCAGCCGACGATGGAGGGGCTGTAGCGCAGCACCTCGTCGACCGCGCCGGGGATGCGGCGGGGATCCTCGACGACCTGCCGCCACTGGTCGGGGTGGGAGAGCAGCACCCGCAGGGCGTTGGAGATCAGTGTGGTGGTGGTCTCGTGTCCGGCGAAGAGCAGCGAGTAGCAGACCGAGGCTATCTCGTGGTCGCTGATCGGGTCGCCCTCGGCCTGCATCCGGACCATGTCGCCGACCAGGCTGTCCCGCTCGGTCTCGTGGGCCTCGGCGACCAGTCGGCGGCATTCCGCCCAGTACTCGACGAGGTTGCGGGCGTGCGGTACCTGCTCCTCGTCGGAGAGGTCGCCCCACGTCATGGCCGAGCGGGAGTCCGACCAACGCTTGAAGGTGTCGATCCGCGAGACGTCGGCGCCGATCAGGGTGAGGATCGTGATCGTCGGTACGTCGTAGGCCAGGTCCCGGACCAGTTCGCCGTGGCGCTCGGGGCGGGCCAGCATCGTCTCGAGCAGTCGTACGACGTTGGCACGGATGTCGGGTTCGAGCACCTTGAACCGGCGCGGGGTGAACGCCTTGGCGGCGACCTTGCGGATCCGGGTGTGCTCCGGGGGGACCCGGGCGGAAAGGCCGGAGTAGGCGGTGAAGCCGCCTTCCTCCATGATCTGCTTCGCCTGCGGTCCGCGCTCGCGCACCGGCGCCTGGGCGTTCTCGGAGGAGAAGGTCTCCCAGTCCTCGAAAACGGCCTTGATGTCGTCGTACCGGCTCACCACCCAGCAGCCGATCCGCTCGTCGTACATCACCGGCTCCTCCGCGCGGAGGGCGGCGTACGACGGGAACGGGTCGTCCTGGGAGAACGGCTCGTAGCCGTGATGGATCGGACAGCCCGGAGCCGTGCCGGCCGGGGTCTGGGTCGACGTCATCCCGCCTCCTGTTCATCACGTCGCCGTGCGACGACCACCTCATCGTGGCCCCCGACACATCAGGAGGTCCACGCGTGACTTCCGTTGGACGGAAGTGGTTCGCGCTCCGGGAAGCAGCTCGCGCAGGGTCAGGAGCGTCCGCGGCCGGCCCGCCGCGGGATGCGGGCGAGGCTGGGCTGGGGGCGGGCGGCGGCCGCCTCGATGCGGCGCGCGATGCCTCGCAGGGTCGGCAGGTGGCGGGTCATCGTGGCCCCGTCGCTCGACAGCATGACCAGGCCGATGGCGGCCGGGTGGGGTTCGAGGCGGACCGGGACGGCGATCGAGCACGACCCCGCGCGAACCTCCTCCTGGGTGGTCGCGTAGCCCTCGTCGCGGACCCTGCGCAGCTCCGCGGCCAGCCGTCCCGGGTTGACATGGGTGTGCCGGGTGGCCGCCTCGAGCCGGTGGGCGAGGTACGCGTCGCGCACCCACTCCTCCTCGCAGGCCAGCAGCACCTTGCCGACCGCGGTGGCGTGCAGCGGCAGGCGCCCGCCGACGCGGGAGGCGCGAGGGACCCGGGTGGAGCCGTAGATCCGGTCGATGTAGAGGGCCTCGTCGCCGTCCCTGATCGCGATGTGCGCGGTCTCGTGGGTGAGGGAGAACAGGTCCTGCAGGTAGGGCCTCGCGGTGTCGCGCAGGTGGCGGCCGGCGTTCTGGGCGACCTCCCACAGACGCAGGCCCACGGTGTAGCGGCCCTGTTCGTCGCGTTCCAGCGCGCCCCATTCGACGAGCTCCTTCACCAGGCGGTGCGCGGTGGGCAGGGGCAGGTCGGCGTGCTCGGCGAGATCGCTCAGGGAGAGCGCGTTGGGACCGCTCTCGAAGGCGCTGAGCAGCGCGAACGCC
Organism: Streptomyces sp. GD-15H; assembly: GCF_045291515.1. Lineage (NCBI taxonomy): Bacteria > Bacillati > Actinomycetota > Actinomycetes > Kitasatosporales > Streptomycetaceae > Streptomyces > Streptomyces sp. GD-15H. Next base: position 7,766,197 of record NZ_CP149447.1, on the reverse strand, counting down.
TTCGAGGTCACCGTGCGGCCGTCACCGCGCATGGGGCCTCCAGAGATCGTCGGAGTGCCATCGTCGCGCACGGCGGGCGGCCCGTCGAGCGCGTGTGGCGTACCGTCCGTGCCGCCCGCGGGGGGCTCGGCCCGTCGGCCGGAGGAGCGTGGCTCGGCGCGGGCGGGGGCACGCGGGCTCGTCTCAGCCGAGCGCGATCCGCTGGGGTGTGCTGTCGATCGCCGCGACCGCGGCGAGGGCGCGGGCCATGGTGCGGGCGGCGTCGGTGAACAGGTGGTCGTGGACCCGGCTGCCGATCAGTGTGTGCGCCTGCTCGCGGGTCAGCCCGAACCAGTCCATGACGGTGTCCACGCCGTGCGGGGTGAGCCGCCAGAGCTTGTCGGCGTCCTTGACCAGCGAGTCGTTGAGGGAGAGCGCGGTGAGCCGGGTGTCGTGGCCGTCGATGATCTCGACGATCTCGGCCGCCCGCGCGGGATCGTGGCCGAGCCGGGCGAGGATGTCCGCGGCGATCGCGGCGCCCTCCTTCTCGTGGCGCAGGACGAGGTCGCGGCGACCCCCGCCGGGGCGGATGGCCTCGAGCACCTCGTCCTCGGGCACCCTCGACCAGCCGGTGTCGTGGAGGATGATCGCGGGCAGCACGACCTCGCGGTCGGCCTCGGGATGCAGGTCGCACAGGGCCGCGGCGAGGCCGTAGGAGTAGGCGGTGTGGCCGTCGTTGCTCCGCACGTGGAGGTGGTCGACGGCCAGGCGCCATACGGCGTCGTCCTCGGGCCGGAAGCCCGCGGTGCCGGGCACGTCCGCGCGGTCGGGCAGGTGGCCGGTGACATCCGCGCCGATCTGGTTGGCGGTCGGGCTCTGACGGGGCAGTGCCATGGTCATCGTCCTTCCGGCCAGCCGGTGTAGGCCTCGGCCAGGTAGGTCGAGCCCGCGGTCGAGCCGGTCACCGCGGACAGTTCGCCCTCCTGGCGCCGGACGTCGAACGGGCTGGCCCCCGGCAGCGTGTGCAGCATCGTGGTCATCCAGTAGGAGAAGTGCTGGGCCTTCCAGACCCGGCCGAGGGCCCGCGCGCTGTAGGCCTCCAGCGGGGCGGTGTCACCGCTCGCGACCGCCCGCTCGAGCTCCTCGGCCAGTACCCGTACGTCGGCCAGGGCCAGGTTGAGGCCCTTGGCGCCGGTCGGCGGCACCGTGTGCGCGGCGTCGCCGGCGAGCACCAGCCGACCGTGGTGCATCGGCTCCTGGACGAAGCTGCGGAACGGCAGCACGGTCCTGGAGGTGATCGGCCCCTCCTTGAGCGTGTGGCCGTTGGCCCCGACGCGTGACTGGAGCTCCTCCCAGATCCGGTCGTCGGACCAGGTGGCGGCGTCCTCCGCGGGATCGCACTGGAAGTACATCCGCTGGAGTGTCTCGGTGCGCTGGCTGATCAGCGCGAAACCGCGCGGCGAGTGGTTGTAGATCAGCTCCGGCGCGCTCGGCGGCGCCTCGGTCAGGATGCCGAACCAGGCGAAGGGATATTCGCGGAAGTACTGCGTGCGCCGTGCCTCCGGCACCTCGCGGCGGCACAGGCTGCGTGATCCGTCGGCGCCCACGAGGAAGTCGGCGCGCACCTCGTGGGGGGTGCCGCCGGCGTCGGTGAACCGCATGACCGGGGAGTCGGAGGTGAGGTCGTCGACCGCGACGTCGGTGACGCCGAACCGGACGTCGCCGCCGTCACGCTCGCGGGCGTCGGCGAGATCGATGAAGACATCGGTCTGGGGGTAGAGCTGGGTCGAGGCACCGACCAGCCCCTGGAAGTCGATGCGGTGCCCGCCCCCGCCGAACGCCAGCTCGATACCGTCGTGGCGGTAACCGTCGCGGTGCACCCGGTCGGAGACGCCGGTGCCGACCAGCAGGTCGACCGAGTCCTGCTCGAGGATCCCCGCGCGATGGGTCTCCTCGATCTCCCGACGGCTGCGCAGGTCGATCGCTACGGAATCGATCCCGGCCCGGGCGAGCAGGTGGGAGAGCATGAGGCCGGCGGGGCCGGCCCCGACGATGCCGATCTGCGTGCGGCTGTGGATGCGCGAGGAGGACATGGGCGACATTCTGCGTCCGTCCGAGCCACCCGGCCAGGGCTCTCTTCCATCCAGTGGAAGCGGACCAGACCGTCCACCCGACCCGGAGCTTCGGATTCCGGCGCCCGGACCTCCCGGAGAACCAAACCTAGACAGGTGTCAAATTCTTGGTTAGGTTGGCCGGACTTCACCGCTGGGAGGCGCGACTTGTCCTGAAACGGCAGGTCACACCTCAACGACGAGGAGATCGACTATGGAACTCGACGGCAGGATCGCGGTCGTCACCGGTGCGGCTTCGGGCATGGGCCTGGCCGCAGTGAAGGCCCTGGCGGGAGCCGGTGCCACGGTCTACGGCATGGATCTGCGGCAGGAGGACCTCGACCGCGAGTTCGCCGGTCTGGAGCGGGTCCTGGGCCATGCCACGGACGTCTCCGACTCCGCCGCCGTGAACCGCGTCTTCGACCGGGTCCGGGAGGACCACGGCCGCCTGCACATCCTCGTGAACGCCGCCGGTGTCGCCACGCCGAACAAGGCCAAGCAGGCGTGGGTGGACGGCATCAACCAGAAGATGACCGAGTCCTTCAAGAGCGGCGAGCCCTACCACCCCGAGTTCCTGGACGGCATCTCCGACGAGGACTTCGACCGCGTCGTCGCGATCAATCTCAACGGCACCTTCTACACGATCCGTGCCGCCGTGCCGCTGCTGAAGGAGAGCGGCAGCGGCTCGATCATCAACTTCGCCTCCGTCGCGGGGCTCATCGGCCTGCCGATGCCCGCCTACTACCCGGCGTCCAAGGCCGCGGTCGTGGGCCTCACCAAGGCGGTGGCGGCGGAGCTCGCCCCCTTCGACATCCGGGTCAACGCGCTGGCCCCGGCCGGCATCAGGACGGCCATGCTCACGGCGTCCGGCGACGACCACGTCCAGGCGCTGCTCTCCCTCCAGCCGCTGAAGCGCCTGGCCGAGCCCGACGAGATCGGCCGGACGGTCCTCTTCCTCGCCTCCGACGCGGCGGGCCACTACACCGGTCAGACGCTGGCGCCCTCCGGCGGCGCCCTCATGCTCTGACCCCCATCGACAACCGGACGGAGAAGATCCAGTGCAGCACACCGAGGCCCCGGAGCCCACGGTCGCCCTCACCGAGACACCCGGCGTCGAGCGCCGCTTCCTCGAGGTCCTGGACGACACCATCCGCGCGGACATCGAGAGCGGCGCGTACCACGGGGCGAACGTCATCGTGGCCCGCCACGGCGAGATCGCCCTGCGCGGCAGCTACGGACTGGCCGACGTCGAGACCGGCCGCCCGACCCGACGCGACGACGTCTACCGCATCCTGTCCATGTCCAAGGGCTTCACCAACGCCCTGGTCTTCCGGGCCCTCAGCGAGGGCAGGCTGATGCTGTCGACCCGTGTCGTCGACCTCATTCCCGAGTTCTTCGGCACCGAGCCGTTCCGCGCGGCGCGCAAGGACCGGATCAACCTCGCCCACCTGCTCACCCATCGCGCCGGCATGCCCGCGACGCCCAACCCGGGGCTGGGCCCGGAGGGTTTCGCCGTACTCGCCGATGTCATCGAGGCGCTGGCCGGCGTCGACGTCGTGCACGAACCGGGCACGAACCTGAACTACTCGGCGGCCATCAACCACGCGCTGATGGGCGAGATGGCCCGTCGCGCCTACGGTGCCGGCTCGTTCCGGGAGCTCATGCAGGAGAAGGTCTTCGGCCCCGTCGGCATGACGCACACCCGGTTCGGGATGCCCGCCGAATGGCGTGACCTGGGCGTTCCGCTGAAGGTCATCGTCGCCAACGACTCCTGGCTCAAGCCCGAGGACATCGAGTGCCTCAACGACGTCATCGACCGCGAGGACGCCGAGATGCCCTGGGTCGGCGCGGTGTCCACCATCGACGACGTCTTCGCGTTCACCGAGATGCTGCGGAACAAGGGGCGCACCGGCTCCGGGGAGCAGCTCATCGGTGAGTCGGTGCTGGACTTCGCCACGAGCAACCAGACCGGCGACCAGATCAACGACCTCTACGGCATGGTCGCCGCCGCCCGCAAGTGGGACCTCCCGCCGGGCAACATGGGCCTGGGCATGGCCCTCGCCGGCACGGGGACGCACGCCCGTTTCTTCGGCCCGTTCGTCTCGCCGCGCACCTTCGGCTCCTACGGCGCCGGTTCGTCCCTGCTGTGGGTGGACCCCGTCTCGGGCATGTCCTTCTGTTTCCTCTCCTCCGGTGTGATGGACGAGGGAGACAACGTCGCCCGCTTCCAGAAGCTTTCCTCGATCGCCGCCTCCGCGGCAACCAGCGTCTGACCCGCGAAAGGACCAGGCCATGACGTCACTTCAGGAAGAGGCCCGTCCCGTGGGCCGCTGCCCCGTCGCCCACGGTTTCGACGCGATGGGTGACGACTACTACCGGGACCCGGCCGGTCATCTGGCCACGGTCCGGGACACCTCGCCGGTGTTCTGGTATCCGCACCTGAACGCGTGGATCGTCACGCGGCGGGAGGACTGCCTCACCGTCCTGTCGGACTGGCAGACCTACTCCTCGGCCGCCAACTCGGCCGCGGACGTGCCGGCGAAGCACCGGGAGATCTACCCGCCGGATCTCGTGTCGAAGATGATCGTGGGGCAGGACCCGCCCGGGCACACCGAGACGCGGTCCGTGGCGCAGCGGGGCTTCGTCAAGGAGCGCATGGACCGGCTGCAGCCCGAGATCGAGGCCAGGGCGCACCGCATCATCGACAGGTTCGAGAACAACGGTTCCGCGAACCTGCTCGAGGAGTACTCGCTGGAGCTGACCACCCAGACCATCATGGCGCTGCTGGGTCTCGGCTACGAACACGAGGCGATGCTGCGGCAGTTGCGCGACGACCTGTTCTCCGTGCTGTCGTCCGCGCACGAGCCGCTGCCCGAGCCGGCGCGGTCCCAGGTGTGGGACCGCTTCGTCGAGGCCAACCTGAAGCTGCGTGACATCGTGGACGCGCGGCGCGACTCCGATGCCGACGACATCATCTCCGTGATGGCGTCGGCCCGGGCGAAGGACGGCTCGTACGCGCTGCCCACGCCCCAGATCGCCCTGCACGTCTCCGAGTTCGCCGCGGCCGGCACGGACACCACGGCCCAGGCCATGACCAACGCGGTCCTCTTCCTGTCCCAGAACCCGCAGGCGCTCGAGGACGCCCTCGCCGAACCGGAGCTCTGGCCCCGGGTCTTCGAGGAGACGGTGCGGCGGCGCCCGTCCTCGACGTTCACCTCCCGCCGGGTGACGCGGGACGTGGAACTGTCCGGCGTGCGCATCTCCGCCGGTGACATGGTGTGGGTCGCGCTGGCCTCGGCCAACACCGATCCCGAGCACGTCGAGCGGCCCTTCGAGTTCGACATCCACCGCCCCGATCCCACCGATCACCTGGCCTTCACCGCCGGACGGCACACCTGCCTCGGCAACCCCCTGGCCCGTGTCCAGGGCGCCACGGGGCTGCGCGTGCTCTTCGAGCGGCTGCCGTCGCTGCGCCCGGACGACACCGACGAACTCGACTTCCTGCGCATGGCCCTGCTCCCGGTGCGCCGCTCGCTGCAGGTGCACTGGGACGTCGCGGACGTCGAGCGCTCCCGGACGCGGACCGTGCGCACCCTGAACCTGGAGGTGACCGAGCGCATCGAGGCATCGGACGGTGTCGTCGCCCTGACCCTGAGCCACCCGGACGGTGGGGACCTGCCGCCGTGGAAGGCCGGGGCCCATGTCGACGTCCATGTGCCCAACGAGGACGGGGAGCCGTGGGTGCGCCAGTACTCGCTGTCCTCCGACCCCGAGGACCGTACGTCCTACCGCATCGGCGTGCTGCGGGAGCAGGCCGGCCGGGGCGGGTCGGCGGCGGTGCACGACGCGCTGGCGGTCGGTTCCCGAGTCACCGTGTCCTGGCCGCGCAACAACTTCCGGCTCCTGCCCTCGCCCCGCTACCTGTTCATCGCGGGCGGCATCGGTGTCACCCCGATCCTGCCCATGATCCGGGAGGCCGAGCGGGCCGGCGCCGAATGGAACCTCGTCTACGGTGGGCGCACTCAGGCGTCGATGGCCTTCCGCGACGAGCTGGCCGTCCACGGCGACCGGGTCACGGTGGTCCCGCAGGACGAGCTGGGACTGATCGACCTGCCCGGTTTGCTCGGTGAGGTGCGCGAGGGCACGCTCGTCTACGCGTGCGGCCCCGAGCCGCTGCTGCGGGCAGTGGAGGAGAACACCGCCCACTGGCCGAAGAACTCCCTGCGCTTGGAGCGGTTCGCCCCGAAGCCCGTGGCACGGACCGTTCCCGACACACCGTTCCAGGTGGAGTTCGCCGAGTCCGGGACGGTCGTCGAGGTCGGCGCGGACGAGACGATCCTGGAGGCCGCGGAGAAGGCCGGGCTCCCGGTGGTCTCCTCGTGCAAGACCGGTACGTGCGGCACCTGCGAGACGCCCATCGTCGCCGGCCGGGCCGACCACCGGGACTCGATCCTCACCCCGTCGGAGCAGGAGGCCGACAGGACCATGCTGATCTGCGTGTCCCGGGCCGCGGCAGGGTGCCCGCGACTGGTGCTGGGCGGCTGACGCCGGGCCGTTCCGTGCTCCCCCACTCCGTCGGGAAACCCGTTGGCCGGGTTTCCCGACGGAGTTCTGCGTACGGAGTGGGGAAGTCCGCGGCGCCCTCCGGTGGTTCCCGTGCCCCCGCGTCAGTCGTCGAACAACTGGGCCCACTGCCGGGCCAGTGAGGTGAGGATCAGCTCCTCCCGCTCCTTGTGACCGCGGAGGTAAAGGAAGTAGAAGTTGCGTTCCAGGCTCATCATGAGCGTGGCCATGTGCACTTCGCGTGCCACCCGCTCGTCCTCCGTCGCACCGTCCAGGTGGAGCGACGCGTGGGACGACGAGACGCGCCGGATCAGGCCCAGCCATTCCTCGAGTACGTCCGGGTCGATGGCCATGGCCTGGTTGACGGCCTCGAACTCGGTGGCGTAGCGCAGCCACATCTCGCGGGCGGTGCCCATCCACTCCCGCATGGCCTCGGGCGTGTGCCTCGGCATCCCGTCCAGTACGGCGTAGAGCTCGGCCACCTCGGCCTCGATCTCGGCCATGCGGGCCCTGATGATCTGGGACTTGCTGTTGAAGTACAGGTACAGGTTGGCCCGGCTGCTGCCGGCCGCGGCCGCGATCTGGGCCATGGACGTGCGTTCGTAGCCCTGTTCCTTGAACAGGCGCAGGGCCTCGTCGACGAATCGCTGACGGGTGGCGATGCTCTTCGCCGTACGGTTCGTTGCCATGCGGAGTACCTGGCTCACAAGAAGAAGCGGTGGGTCACGGGACACTCCTGGGCGGTCGGCGCGGCGGTACGGCACTGCCGGTGCAGTCTAGCCATCCGGGCGAGCCGCGCCGGGGGCGCTCCCCCTACTCCGATCGGGTGAACGCCGGTGGCGCGCCCCGGACGCGCCGCCGAGACTCCAAGGGGAGGTCGGGGAACTCCCTCCGACGTCCGGAGCCTCCCTTCCGGAAAGGAAGACCTTCTTGGAACGGCCGCCCCGGCCGCCGCAGCGAAAGGCGAGGTACGCCTCATGGCCGGCCGCACCGGCCGAATCGAGCAGGCCCCGCCGCATTTCGTGGAGGTGACCGGGCGGCAGGCACCCGAGTACGTGATCGTCGAGACCGCTCTCGAGGCCACCGCCCACTCCCTGGCAACCCGTTAGCCCGCCGCCAGGACTCCGGCGGCTGCCGCTGCCAGGCGTACGCCCTCATCGGCGACGCGCCACCCGCATCGACAGGGCATGCCGGTCCTCCCCGACCACGGCCTGGTCCGCTCGCTGGTCGAACGCTCCGAGAAGGGGGCGCCCCCATAGCCGTGGGTCCACCGCCGGGCCGGCCACCGCGCACAGCGGCCCCCGGCACCGCCGGGTGACCGGGCACACCGTGCGAGGTACGGCGTGGCCACGCGGCTGCGAGCCCGTGGTCATGTCGCCGGTCACATGGCCGCCACCCGCAGCACCAACGCTCCGGCCCTCGACTCGTGAGATCAGCACGGCACTTCAGGCCTGCCCGGATGCCGTCCGGGCGGATGTTCGCGCATGTCCCGCCTCCCGGTGACGGCCCTCCGTCACCTGAACGGCACAGCGCCACAGCACTCAGAGCGCTGGATCACTCACCGAGCGCAATGCTCTGACGGGGGGCACATCTCCGGAAGGAATCGCATGCACCGCATACTGCGCGGGCCGGTGACGACCGCACTCGTCCTGGCCCTCGGCGCCTCCCTCACCGGCGCCGCTGTCACCGGTGGAGACCCCTCCGGGAACCCCGACTCCGACGCCGTCTCCCCTCCCGCCGACACGAGCACACCGCCCGCCTCGGGCACGTTCTCCAAGCGTGTCGTGGCCACCGGGCTGAACAACCCCTACGAGGTCGTGCGGGCTCCCGACGGATCCCTGTGGGCCACCGAGAAGACCGGCAAGAAGGTCACCCGGGTCGACCCGGAATCCGGCGAGAAGACCACCCTGCTCAGCCTGCCGGGGGCCGTCCACAGCGAGGGCGGGCAGGACGGCGTGCTCGGTCTCGCCCTCGAGGAGCACAAGTCCGGAAAGCTGTACGCGTACATCTCGTACAGCTACGACATCGATCCCACCTCGGTCGTACAGGCCCGCACCAAGCTCGAGCGCTACACCTACGACCCCGACCGGAAGCGGCTGCACAGGCCGAAGGCCGTCATCGCCGGCATGCCGTCCGGCAACGACCACCAGTCGGCGCGGCTGCGCCTGGGCCCGGACGGCAAGCTGTACTACACCATCGGCGATCAGGGCGCGAACCAGCTCGGCAACTACTGCAAGCCCAACTACGCCATGCGGCTGCCCACCGCCCACGAAGTCCAGGGCCGGGACTGGATCGCCTACCAGGGCAAGACCCTGCGGCTGAACACCGACGGCTCCATCCCCTCGGACAACCCGGTCCTCGGCGGCGTGCGCAGCCACGTCTACACCTACGGGCACCGCAACGCGCAGGGCCTGGCCTTCGGCCCCGACGGCACGCTCTACTCGAACGAGATGGGCCCGAAGACCGACGACGAGATCAACATCCTGCGCAAGGGCGGCAACTACGGCTGGCCGAACGTCTCGGGCTACCGCGACGACAAGGCCTACGTCTACGCCAACTGGTCCGCCTCGTGGCCGACGCCGTGCGACGAGCTGACCTTCAGCAACTTCGAGATCCCCGAAACGGTCCCGGTGCAGGAGGAGTCCGACTTCACCGAGTCCTTCGTGCAGCCGGTCCACACCTTCGGCACCGTGGGCTCGGACTTCGACTTCCAGGACCCCACGTGCGCCCAGGGCGAGATGTGGTCGGTGTGCTGGCCCACCATCGCCCCCTCCAGCTTCGAGCACTACGAGACGTCCCGGAAGTCCTCCCCGTCCGCCAAGTCCTCCGGCAAGGGACTCCCCGGCTGGCACAACTCCCTGGTGATGACCACCCTCAAGGACGGCACCGTCTACCGCGTCGACCTCACCGAGGACGGCAAGGACGTCAGCAAGGTCACCAAGCTCTTCACGGAACAGAACCGCTTCCGCGACACGGCGCTCAGCGCCGACGGCAGGTCCCTCTTCGTCGTGACGGACTCAGCGGGCCCCGTCCGTGACGCCGAGGGCGCTCCGGCGACCGGCCCCCTGGAGAATCCGGGCGCGGTCATCGAGTACCGCTTGCGGGACTGAACCGGCGCTCCCCACCTGCCCGGTACGTCCAGCGGCACAAAGCCGTCCTCGCCCCGCCCGGTCACACCCCCTCACAGGCCAGGCCCGGGGCGAGGACCTTCGCCGTGCCATGCGTCCGAGGGCCCCTGTGCGTCGGCTCCGTACGTCCCGTACTCGGGTTGTCCGGTCGGTTCGTAGACGTGGACCGCCAGTCCGCGCGGTGTCGTCTCGTGGCGGACGAGGCGCAGGCCGGCCGGGGCACCGCCGTCCGGGAAGAGGCGGCGGCCGGTGCCCAGCACCACGGGGGCGACCACCAGGCGCAGTTCGTCGATCAGTCCGGCGGCCAGCAGTGACTGGGCCAGCCGGGCGCTGCCGTGGAGTTGCAGCTCGCGGCCGGGCTGTCGTTTCAGGTCGGCGACCTGGGCGGGGATGTCGCCGGAGAGGATCGTGGTCGGCTTCCACCCGGCCTTGGTCAGGCTGTGGGATGCCACGTACTTCGGCAGGCCGTTCATGAGCGGCCCGAAGGGGGGCTCGGTCATTTCCGGCCAGTACCGCGCGAAACTCCCATAGGTGCGGCGGCCCAGCAGCAACGCGTCCGCCTGGCCGAGCCAGGTGGCGGCCAACTGTTCGAAGGCCTCGTCCAGATACGGTACGAACCAGCCGCCCCGGGTGAATCCGTCACTGGTGTCCTCGTCCGGGGACCCCGGGCCCTGGTAAACGCCGTCCACTGTCAGGAACTGCGTCAGCGCCAGCCTCATCGCCCGCACTCCTCTCCTGGGCGGGGAAGACGCCCTTCCCCTCTTCTCTTCCTTGGACGACGGAACGCGCGAGAACTCATCGGTCCGGGCTCCTGCGGCGACGTGTGCGCGGATCGTGTGCGATGTGCACCGAAACCGCGAGTGACGCATGAACACTGCGATACGTTCCCTGTCGTTTGCTGGAGCGGCACCGCAAAGTAATGCCCCCACAAATTAGTACATCGCTCTCCATAACCTCGCGTCCCTGAGGGCTCACTCGGCGCCGCCCGGCGCCCGCGCCGACGCCGGGAGCAGTAACTGTCCTTTCCCGACGGCTTTAGGATCAATGACAGGCCGCCCCCTTCGTACCGATGTCCTGTTCCCCGGGATCTTGGCAGCCGCGAACGCGGTGTGTCGTACGGGCCAGGCGGAAACATGCGTGAAGAAAGGTGAACACCATGGTCCTCGGACTGCTGCGACGCCTGCGCCCGCACGGCGCCTCCGGCGCCGCGTCGGGCCTCTCGGTCCCCCTGCCGGCCGGCGCGGGGGCGTTCGGCTGCGAGGCCGTCGACGCCCTGGGGCAGCCGCTGGGCGCAGCCGAGGTCACGGTGACCGCGCTGGACAGCCACCGCGTCGTGGCCCGCGGCACCACCGACCCGTACGGCTACTTCATGGCGACCCTGCCCCCGGGCACGTACAGCGTGATGCTGGCGGCCGAGGGCCTGTCACCCGTCCGCGAGACCGTCGACATAGCCGCCGGGGTGGCTCTCGCCCCCGTGCGGATCGTGCTGGAGCCCGGGCGCCTGCTGGAGCTGCCGCCCGCCGGTACCTGGTTGTTCGACCCTCCGCACACCGCGATCCGGTTCATCGCCAAGCACGTGGGCATGGCTCATGTCCACGGCCGGTTCACCCGGTTCGAGGGCGGCATCCGGGTCGCGGAGAACATGGGCGACTCCCAGGTCTCGGTGCGCATCGACGCCTCCAGCCTCACCACCGGCAACCAGACCCGCGACAACCACCTGCGGTCCGCCGACTTCCTCGATGTCGAGAACTACCCGTACATCGACTTCGCCAGCACTCGGTTCGCCTACCGCGGCGGCTCCAAGTGGACGGTGCACGGCACCCTCACGATGCACGGCACCAGTCGCTCGGTGGGCCTCGACACCGAGTATCTCGGCACCGTGAACGGCGGCTACGAGCAGGAGCTGCGCTGCGCCGCCCTCGCGAAGGCCGAACTGCATCGCGAGGACTTCACTCTCAACTGGCGTTCGATGCTCGCCCGCGGCATCGCCGTCGTCGGGCCGACGGTCCAGCTGGCGCTCGACGTACAGGCCATGTACCGGACCCACGACACACCGACCCCGCCCCGTTAGCGGACTGCAGGCGGGGCAGACATCCCGCCCCGCCTGCAGCGGCCGGTCAGCGCAGCGGGTCGAACGGCGCGAGCTGCGCGGGGCGTTCGCCGGTGACCATCGTCTCGGCGAGCAGCTGTCCGGTGGCCGGGCCGAGGGTGATGCCCCACATGCCGTGTCCGCCTGCGGCGAAGACCCGGGGGGAGCGGGTGGCCCCGATCAGGGGCAGTCCGTCGGTCGTGCAGGGGCGCGAGCCGACCCACTCGTCCTCGCGGGCGTCCAGGTCGGCGCCGCGCAGCAGCGGGCGGGCCGCTTCGGCGATGGCGCTGATCCGGCGCGCGTCCAGGGGCGCTTCCGGCTTGCGGAACTCCATCATTCCGGCGACGCGCAGCCGGTCGCCGAGCGGCGTGCAGGCGACGCGCTGGCCGGGGAAGTACACGGGGCCGGACGGCACGTGCTCGACCGGGACGCTGAAGCTGTACCCCGGCCGGCCTGGACGAGGGAGCGGACCCCGAACTTCCTGGCGTGGCGGCCGAGCCAGGCTCCGGTGGCCAGGACCACCGCGTCGAAGTGCCGGTTCTGGCCGTCACCGGTCAGGACGGTGACACCGGTGGCCGCGTCCCGCACCTCGGTGACCTCCGTCCGCTCCCGGATCTCGCCGCCCCGGGCGCGGACGGCGTCGCCCAGGGCATGCACGAAGTGTCCGGGGTCGATGTAGCGCTGGCCGTGCAGACGGATCGCCGCGCCGATCTCGTCCGAGAGGGACGGCTCGATCCCCCGGGCCTCGTCGCCGTCGAGGACGTCGAACTCCATGCTCTGTCCGGCGGCGTGGATCTGTTCGAGTTCATCCAGCAGAACCCGGCGTTCCCCGGCCGTGCGGTAGGCCGCGAGGAAGGACTTGGCGTCGAGCGTCCGCGCCTCGACGCCGCCTTCGGCCAGCGCGTCGAAGCTGGACAGCGACAGGCTGTTGATGGGGACGAGCGCGCGCATCGCCCGCAGCCACCGTGTCGCGGTGCTGTTCCGGGCGAACCCCGCGAGGAACCTGAGCAGGCTGGGGTTCGCGCTGGGCGGGACGTAGACCGGGGAGGACGGGCTGAGGACCGCCCGTACGCCGTAGCTGAGGACCGCGGGCTCGGGCAGCGGCGTCGCCAGGCCGGGGGTCAGCCATCCGGCGTTGCCCCAGGAGGAGCCGGCGGCCACCCCGTCACGGTCGTACACGGTGACGTCGACGCCTCGCTCCTGCAGGAACCAGGCAGTGGACAGTCCGACCATGCCGGCACCGACGACGGCGACGGAGCGGGGGCCGGAGTGCGCGGGCGAGGCGGGGCGGGTCATGCGAAACCTCTTCTCCAAGGCGGTGGTGTATCCGATGGTGGGCCCGGACCGTGCCGTTGTCTTTGTGCTGTACGGCCAATGGGAGTCATACACGTGATGCGCGGGGAACTATGCCCCGGGTCACAATGGGGGCATGACCCTGCTCATGAGCTGCCGCCGTCGCGCCGCGGGAGGCCGATGATGATCACGGTCACCGATCTGGTGGATTCCCTGGGCGCCGGGTTTCTCCGCACTGTCGTGGCGGCCAGGGACGCCGAAGTGCACGACGTCGCCCTGGCCGAGCCCGGGGATGCCGTGGGGCAGCCGGGAGAACTCGTCCTGGGGGTTGGCGTGACCGACCGGGCCGGGGCCGTCGCCCTGCTGGAACGGGCCACCCGGGCGGCGGCCGGGGGCGTCGTGCTCAAGGGCCCCTTCGCCGGTGATCCGCAGGTGGCCCGCGCCGCCCGCGAGCTGGCGGGCCCCGCGCTGGTCGAGCTGCAGCCGCACACTTCGTGGGCGCATGTCGTCTGGCTGCTGCGGGGCGTCATCGACCGGGCCTCCGCGCCCGACACCAGTCGCCTCGGCACTCCGGGACCGCACGTCGACCTGTTCGCGCTGGCCGACGCGGCGGCCGAGATCATCGACGCGCCGGTGACGGTGGAGGACGCGCAGTCCCGGGTCCTCGCCTACTCCGCGCGGCAGGACACGACCGATCCGGCGCGCGTCTCCACCATTGTGGGACGGCGTGTGCCCCCGGAAACCCTCACCCATTTCCGGGCCGGCGGTGTCTTCCGCAGGCTCGCCCGCTCCAGCGACCCCATCTGGACCCCGGCCGGCCCCGACGGCACCCTGCCCCGGCTGATCATCCCGGTACGGGCCGGCGGCGAGTGGCTCGGCTCGATCTGGGCGGTGGTCCGCTCTCCGGTCCCCCCGGAACGCATCCGGGAGCTCAGCGACGTGGCCTCGGTCCTCGCCCTGCACCTGCTGCGGCTGCGTGCCGAGGCCGGTATCGCACGGCGGGTCTCGACGGGTCAGCTGCGGGTGACCCTGCGCGAGGGCGCCGCCTCCGTCACCGGGCCGGGCGCCGCGCCCGGCCCGGGTGTTTCCGGACCGGGCGCGGCGCCCGCGCTTCCGGCGGGTCCCTGGCGGGTGGTGGCCTTCGGATCGCCCGACGGGACCGACGTACGCAGGCAACTGGATCTGTGGGAATCGGTCGCACTCCGCTTCGGCTGGCACCAGCCCCTGCTGACCGACCTCGACGGGTTGCTGTTCGGCCTGGTCACCGAGCGGCCGCGGGGCAGACGTCCCGTCACCGCCGGGGGTATGGCCGATGCCGGTGCGGGCACCCTGGACTGGCTTCGGCATGTGCTGCGTGAGGTCCACACCCGTGACCCGGGTCTGTATGCCGCGGCGGGCTGCCCCGCCCACTCCCCCGACCAGTTGCCCCGTGCCACCTCGGAGGCCGGCGAGCTCCACCGGCTGATCGGCGCCGGCCTGTTCGCTCCCCGACCGGACGGGGATCGTCCTGATGGAGGACGCCTGGGACACCGTCGTCGTGGAGCGTGCCACGGCGGCCGTCGGGATCGACACGGGCCTGCTCGGCGGGCCGCTCGCCGCGCTGCGCGCGCACGACGAGGAGCACGGCACGCCGTATTGCGTAACCCTCGCGGCCTGGCTGGACCACTTCGGTGACCCGCAGAGCGCCGCGCGGCTGTTGCGGATCCATCCCAACACGCTGCGCTACCGGCTGCGCAAGCTGGACGAAGTGGCCTCGGTGGACCTGTCCTCGCCCCGGGTGCGGCTGGCGCTGCGGCTGCAGCTCACGGCGATGGGCGAGGGGACGCGCTCGGTCGGCGGATGAAACTACATTCTTCAACAACTAAGCGTGGATGATAGGAACAAAGGTTCAGACACCGCGCGATGAAGGAGTGCACGTGACCCAGGCGGCAGTGGAGACCACGGACCAGCGGGTGTTCGTCGACAAGCAGAGCCCGGACGCCTATCGCGCGCTGGCGGCCACGGCCGAGGCGGTGCGCAAGGTCGCGGCCGACGCCGGTCTGGACCGCGTTCTCGTCGAGCTGATCAACATCCGGGTCTCCCAGCTCAACGCCTGCGCGTTCTGCCTCAGCCTGCACACCACGCGGGCGCTGCGCGCCGGTGAGACCGTACAGCGCTTGGGCGTGCTGTCCGCCTGGCGCGACACCGAACTGTTCCATCCTCGCGAGCGCGCCGCGCTGGCACTCGCCGAGGTCACCACCCTGCCCACGGACGCCGACGCGCAGAGCACCGCGTACGCGCTCGCACGCTCCGTGCTGTCGGAGGATGAGATCTCCGCCGTGATCTGGGTGGCGATCACCATGAACGCCTTCAACCGGGTCTCCGTCCTGAGCAAGCATCCGGTGCGCAGCCGCACCGCGCCACAGACCGGCTGAACGCCTCCGTGAACCCGCCGGCGCCGTCGGCCCCGCCTTCGTGGGGTTGGGGGCTGGTTCGGGAGACGTAGTCGTCCGGGGCCGGTCCTAGGTCTGCGGCCCGTTACGCCGCAGTGGCATCGCGCCTACCGTCCTGTCCATGGACACGACAGGCACGCTCGACGAGGCACTCCAGCGACTGCACCGCTTCGGACCGGAGCGGCTCGGCCGGCTCACCAATCACGCGCCGATGACCGTGGAAGCCCTGACCGCGCACGGGCGGGCCGGTTCGGTGCACCGGTGGCTCGACCTGTACGCGCGCAAGCTCGAGGACTTCCCGGCCCGGAGCGAGCCGGTCACGTCCGTCAACTGGCCCTCGGCACTCGGTGATTCCCGCCGCGCCGCCGACTGGATCGGCTACTTCGGCCGCGAGATGGCCGAACATCCCTGGCGTGACGTGCTCACCGAGTGGTGGCCCCGTCTCCTGCCCGGCCTGTACGGCGGTTCCACCCATCCGGTCATCCGGGTGGGACACGCCGTGCGTACGCTCCTGGCCGGTGAGGCCACCGGGCCACGCCTGGCCGAACTCGGGCACGGCCTCGGCTACTGGGCCGCCCGCTACCGCCCCCTCGCTGATCCGGCACCGTTGCCCGGCTCCGGCAGCGCCGCCGCCGCCCTGGACGCGGTGACGCCCCTTGCCGCACAGGACGGCGGCTTCACCGACCGACTCCCCCGGGTCACGGGCCTGCCGATGTGGGCGGCCACGGTCTCGGCCCCGGACGAGGCCCGCCGCCGCCTCGGCGAACTGGTGCGGGCCGCCACCCACCGCTACGCCACACACGGCCACGGCGAGGAGACCATGCTGGTCCACGCGGCCACGGCCCCCAACGCCGTACTGCGCAGTATGCCCGCGCTGCCGCGTGCCCTGTGGGTACCGAGTCTGCGGGCCGCCTGGACGGCGTCCGCGGCGGTGACCGCGATGTACGCGCCGCGTTCCCCCGTCGCGTACTCCCCGCCGGGCGCCCTCACCCCCGACGAGGTCTTCGAACGGGCGCTGGCGCACGGCGACGAACACGTCATCAAGCTGACCGACACGGCCCTCGACGTCGGCGACGAACCGGCTCTGGCGGCGGCCCTGCGCGCCGTCGACCTGAGCGAACCGCCGGCCTAGGTACGCCATGGGACGCGGCTACGCCGTCCCGCAGCGGCTGCGCGGGGGTTCCTCGCCAAGTGCTCCGCCACGGCGCACGCCCCACTGTCCTGGACCGCCGACACTGTTCTGGACCGCCGACGGCCTGTGCGGGCTTGACGGCTCCCACACTGCGGGTCATCGGCGACAGCGACTTCGTACGCGTCGAGCGCGCCGCCGAGATGCAACGCCTGATTCCGCGGTCGCGGCCGGCCGTGCTGCCCTCCCCCACGCACACGACCCTGATGCGGCGGACGTCCCTGCTCCTGCCGCCGCTGAGCGAGCTCCTCGACCGAGCGGGGACGTCCACGGCCTGCGGTCGGGTCAGGCGAGTTCCACGAGGAGGTCGCCGCCCTCGACCTGTTGGATGCGATTGATGGCCAGCCGGCTCACCGTGCCGGACTTCGGGGCGGTGATCGCGGCTTCCATCTTCATCGCCTCGATGGTGGCCACCGTGGCCCCCGCCTCCACCTCGTCGCCCTCGGCGACCGCGAGGGTCACCACGCCGGCGAACGGCGCCGCGACATGGCCGGGGTCGGTCCGGTCGGCCTTCTCGGTGACCGGGGCGTCGGAGGCCGCCGCCCGGTCGCGGACCTGGATCGGCCGCAGCTGACCGTTCAGGGTGGACATCACCGTGCGCATGCCGCGCTCGTCGGCGTCGCCCACGGCCTGGAGTTCGATGAGCAGCCGCACCCCGGGGTCGAGGTCGACGGTGTACTCCTTGCCGGGGCGCAGCCCGTAGAAGAAGTCCTTGCTGTCCAGGACGCTGGTGTCGCCGAAGGTCTGGCGGTGGGTCTCGAACTCGCGGGTCGGACCGGAGAACAGCAACCGGTTGAGCGTGGCCCGACGGTCCTTCGCCAGCCCGGCACGGTCGTCGGCGGTCAGCTCCTGGACGGGCTTGGCTTCGGCGCGGCCCCGCAGTGCCTTGGTCCGGAAGGGCTCAGGCCAGCCGCCGGGCGGGGTGCCCAGTTCGCCGCGCAGGAAGCCGATGACGGAGTCGGGGATGTCGAACCGATCCGGATCCTGCTCGAAGTCCTGCGGGGACACCCCGGCGCCCACCAGGTGCAGTGCCAGGTCACCGACCACCTTCGACGAGGGGGTGACCTTCACCAGGCGGCCGAGCATCCGGTCGGCGGCGGCGTACATCGCCTCGATGTCCTCGAAGCGGTCGCCCAGCCCCAGGGCGATGGCCTGGGTGCGCAGGTTGGAGAGCTGCCCGCCGGGAATCTCGTGGTGGTAGACACGGCCGGTGGGTGAGGCCAGGCCCGCTTCGAAGGGGGCGTAGACCTTGCGGACACTCTCCCAGTACGGCTCCAGGTCGCCGACGGCCTGGAGGTCGAGGCCGGTGGGCCGCTCCGAGTGGTCGGTCGCCGCGACGATCGCCGACAGGGACGGCTGCGAGGTGGTGCCCGCCATGGACGCCACCGCCCCGTCGACCGCGTCCGCTCCGGCCTGGATCGCGGCGAGGTAGGTGGCGAGCTGGCCGCCGGAGGTGTCGTGGGTGTGCAGGTGGACCGGCAGGTCGAACTCCCGGCGCAGGGCCGACACCAGCGTCGCCGCGGCGGGCGCCCGGAGCAGGCCGGCCATGTCCTTGACGGCCAGGACGTGCGCGCCCGCGTCGACGATCTGCTCGGCCAGGCGCAGGTAGTAGTCCAGGGTGTAGAGCCGCTCGGACGGGTCGGACAGGTCGGCGGTGTAGCACAGGGCGACCTCCGCGACGGCCGTTCCGGTCTCGCGTACGGCGTCGATGGCGGGCCGCATCTGGGCGACGTCGTTCAGCGCGTCGAAGATGCGGAAGACGTCGATGCCGGTGGCCGCCGCCTCCTGGACGAAGGCGTCGGTCACCTCGGTCGGGTACGGCGTGTAGCCCACGGTGTTGCGGCCGCGCAGCAGCATCTGCAGGCAGATGTTCGGTACGGCTTCCCGCAGGGCGGCCAGGCGTTCCCACGGGTCCTCGGCGAGGAAGCGCAGGGCGACGTCGTAGGTGGCACCGCCCCAGCATTCCAGGGAGAGCAGTTCGGGCAGGGTGCGCGCCACCACCGGGGCGACGGCGAGCAGGTCCTTGGTGCGGACCCGGGTGGCGAGCAGCGACTGGTGGGCGTCGCGGAAGGTGGTGTCGGTGACGCCGACGGTCGGTGACGCGCGCAGCCAGCGGGCGAAGCCCTCGGGGCCGAGTTCGGTGAGCCGCTGCCGGGACCCGGCCGTCGGCTCACCGGCGGGCAGCCGGGGCAGCTTGGTCATCGGGTCGATCAGTTCGGGCCGTTCGCCGTGCGGCTTGTTCACCGTGACGTCGGCGAGGTAGGTCAGCAGCTTCGTGCCGCGGTCGGCGGAGTGGCGCGCGGTGAGCAGGTACGGACGCTGCTCGATGAACGACGTGGTGACCTGTCCGGCCTGGAACTCCGGATCGTCCAGCACGGCCTGCAGGAAGGGGATGTTCGTGGCGACGCCGCGGATGCGGAACTCGGCCACGGCGCGCCGAGCCCGATTGACCGCGGTGGTGAAGTCCCGGCCCCGGCAGGTCAGTTTCACCAGCATCGAGTCGAAGTGGGCGCTGATCTCCGTACCGGCGTGGGTGGTGCCGCCGTCCAGGCGGATGCCGGAGCCGCCGGGCGAGCGGTAGGCGCTGATCCGCCCGGTGTCGGGGCGGAAGCCGTTGGCCGGGTCCTCGGTGGTGATGCGGCACTGCAGCGCGGCGCCCCGCAGGGTGATGTCCTCCTGGGCGAGACCGAGGTCGGTCAGCGTCTCACCGGCGGCGATGCGCAGTTGCGCCTGCACGAGGTCGACGTCGGTGACTTCTTCGGTCACGGTGTGTTCGACCTGGATGCGCGGATTCATCTCGATGAAGACGTGGTTCCCGTCGCGGTCGACGAGGAACTCCACGGTCCCGGCGTTGCGATAGCCGATCCGGCGGGCGAAGCGCACGGCGTCGGCGCAGATCCGGTCCCGCAGCTCCGGGTCGAGGTTCGGCGCGGGCGCGAGTTCGATCACCTTCTGGTGGCGGCGCTGCACCGAGCAGTCGCGCTCGAAGAGGTGAATGACGTTGCCATGGCCGTCGGCGAGGATCTGTACCTCGATGTGGCGGGGTTCGACGACGGCCTTCTCCAGGAAGACCGTGGGGTCGCCGAACGCGGACGCGGCCTCCCGGGAGGCGGCCTCGATGGCCTCCCGCAGCTGGGCGGGGTCCTCCACACGGCGCATTCCGCGCCCGCCGCCACCGGCGACCGCCTTGACGAACACGGGGAAGCCGATGTCGTCGGCGGCACGAACGAGTTCCTCCACGTCGGTGGAGGGCGCCGAGGACCCGAGCACCGGCACGCCTGCCTCACGGGCCGCGGCCACCGCGCGAGCCTTGTTCCCGGTCAGTTCCAGGATCTGGGCGGGCGGTCCGACGAACGTGATGCCCGCGTCCTCGCAGGCGAGGGCCAGCTCGGGATTCTCGGACAGGAACCCGTACCCCGGGTAGACGGCGTCGGCTCCCGCCCGGCGCGCCGCGCCGACGATCTCCTCGACGGAGAGGTAGGCGCGCACCGGATGCCCCGGCTGCCCGATCTCGTACGCCTCGTCCGCCTTGAGCCGGTGCAGCGAGTTGCGGTCCTCGTGCGGGAAGACCGCGACGGTTCGGGCGCCCAGCTCGTAGCCTGCGCGGAACGCCCGAATCGCGATCTCACCACGGTTGGCTACCAGCACCTTGCGGAACATTCTTGATCCCTTCAGCCTGCCGGGTGACGAAGACAATGGTGTCGGCGTCGGCCCCACTACGCCATGTGAGCCAGACCACTCTCCACAGTGAGTGCCCTGAACCGCACAGTGAGTACCCGGAACCGCCGATCGGTATCGGGAAACCGCGAACAGTTCTTCGCAAAGATGTCTTCGCGAAGAACTGTTCGCGGTCTAGGCTGAGCGGCATGACTGACAGGAGCGCGAGCCCCGGGGGCTCGCAAGTCGCAGCGGACGCGGTGGTTCTGGATGCCAAGGGGCTCCGCGCTCTCGCCCATCCGGTGCGCGTGCAGGTGGTCGGGCTGCTGCGGAAGTACGGCCCGTCGACGGCCACCCGCCTCGCGGAGCGGCTGGGCGTGAACTCCGGTACGGCGAGCTACCACCTGCGCCGGCTCGACGCGGCCGGCTTCGTCGAGGAGGACACCGAACGCGGCAACGCGCGCGAGCGCTGGTGGCGTTCGGTGCACCGGACGACCTGGTTCAACACCACGGACCTGGCCGAGCGGGAGCCCGAGGCCACGCTGGCCTACCTGCAGTCCGTCGCCGCCCTCTACTCCCTGCGCGCGCAGCAGACGCTGAACGGCCTTCAGACGATGCCCCGCGCGTGGCGCGACACCCTGGACATGAGCGACTGGGCCCTGCGGCTCACGCCCGAGGAAACCGGCGCCCTGCACCAAGAGCTGAAGGCTGTCATCACCCGCTACCGGCGGGACGGACCGGAGTCGGCGGCAAGCGCCCCCGAGGGAGCCGAACGGGTCGCCGTGATCACGTACCTGCTGCCCGAACTCGACGCGTCCGGAGACACCGCGGGCACGGGGACAACAGGCACGGAGACGTCATGACCGACGCCGTCCCGGGCACCGACGGCCTACCCCTCCCACGGTCCTTACGGCCCCTGGGAGGGGTCCTGACGGCCATCGCCGTCTCGCAGACCGGCACACGGATCTCTGTCGTGGCACTGCCCTGGTTCGTTCTCGTCACGACGGGCAGCGCCACCCGGACCGGGCTGGTCGCTTTCTGCGAGATGACCCCCTACGTGGTGGTCAAGGCGCTCACCGGACCATTGGTGGACCGGATCGGCCCGCGGACCGTTTCCTGGGCCGCCGACCTGGCGAGCGCGGCCGCGGCCGCCGCGGTTCCCCTCCTCCACGCCCTGGACCTGCTTTCTTTCCCCCTCCTGCTGGCCCTGGTGGCGCTGATCGGCGCGGCCCGGGGCCCCGGCGACCTGGCCAAGGAGGTCATGGTGCCGGAGGCGGCCGAGCGCGGTCGGGTACCACTGGAACGGGCCACCGGCCTGTCGGGGGTGACCGAACGCCTGGCATCCACCATCGGCCTGGCGTCCGGCGGCGCCCTGGTGGCGCTGCTAGGTCCCCTGACAGCGCTGGCCGTCAACGCGGGCGGATTCGCTCTCGGTTCGGTGATCATCGCGTTGTCGCTGCCCCGCGGCATGGGGCGCGCCGCTGCCGCATCGCAGGCCGGTTCGCCGGAAGCGAGCTACTGGCGACGGTTCGCGGCGGGCTTCACGTTCCTCCGCGGTGACCTGTTGCTGCTGACGATCGCTTTCATGGTCGCCGTCACCAACCTGCTGGACACGGCGTTCAACTCGGTGCTCGTGCCGGTCTGGGCCGACGAGTCCGGCAACGGGCCCGGTGCGATCGGTCTGTTGGGGAGCGTGCAGGGAATCGCGGCGGTCGGCGGCAGCCTGATCGCCGCGGCGTACGCGCACCGGCTGCGGCGCCGGATGGTGTTCTTCACCGGGTTCCTGCTCGCCGGGGCGCCGAGATTCCTGATCCTCGCCTCCGACGCGCCGATGGGGGCGGTACTGGCCGTGTTCGCTCTCAGCGGTTTCGGTGCCGGCTTCCTCAACCCGGTGCTGGGAGCCGTCCTCTTCGAACGGATCCCCCACCGGATGCTGGGCAGGGTCAAGGCGCTCACCACGTCACTGGCCTGGGCCGGCATGCCACTGGGTGGGTTGATCGCCGGGGCGGCAGTGGCTTCGGTCGGGCTCGTGCCAGTGCTGCTCGGTGGAGGGGCCGTGTACTTCCTCACCACGAACCTGGCCGGCCTGAGGCCGGAATGGCGTCAGATGGACCGTGCGGGTGAGCGCGGCGCCGGGGAACTGCAGCCCGGGAAACCACGTTCCCCGGCTCGTCCTCCGGCAAGGAAACGCTGCTGACCGGCATTCGGGTGGAGCGTTGGGCAGGCCTTGCACCTGCATCTCCCCACGGGGTTGGGGCGTCTTGCCTTGGACCACCAACGCATGCATTTCGCCGGACGCGCTGCCACGGCGTCCTCGCCATGCACGCTAGCCCGGTCCGCACGGCGGTGCGCAACCGAGGTACGCCGAAGGGGCGCCGTGGTGGCGTCGGAGGCCGCCAGCGGATGGTGGCGCCGGCTCTGTCGCTGCGCGGTGTGCAGGGGCTCCTCGCCCACGTCCACGGTCCGGCCTCGCAGCGCTCCGCCGCACGCCGGGGCATCCCCGACTGCCTCGGCGAGACCGCCGGACTCCGCCTGCGCGACAAGGAGCGCCTCCCCGCCCGCCCAGGTACCCCGTACGGGTATCCCGCCCCCCGGGCGTCGTGGTGAGTCCCGTCCCGCCTGGTCGGAGTCGCCCGGTGGTGCGACGCTGGGGTGGAGAGGTGTCCGAGGACGGGAAGCCGCGAGGCCGGGAGGCAAAGCGATGGGACGCGACGTCCCGGCGTTGGTGTTCACCCGTGAGGACCGCCGCCGGTACCGGATCAAGATGCAGGAGTGCCTCGACACGTTCGCACAGATGCTGCGTGAGGCACGGTTCGAGTCCGAGCGGCCCCAGGTGGGGCTGGAGATCGAGCTGAACCTGGTCGACGACCGGGCGGAGCCGGTGATGCGCAACAGCGACGCGCTCGAAGCGATCGCGGACCCCGCCTGGTCCACGGAGCTGGGCCGGTTCAACCTCGAGATCAACGTCCCGCCCCGACGGCTGACGGCGGGCGGCCCCGACTCCTGGGAATCCGAGATCCGCGCCGCGCTGAATCACGCGGAGCGACGCGCGAAGTCGGTCGGCACCCACCTGATCATGACCGGTATTCTGCCGACGCTGCGGCAGGAGGACGTGGGTGAGTCGGCGCTGTCGGAGAACCCGCGCTACCGGCTGCTCAACGACCAGATCTTCGCAGCCCGGGGCGAGGACCTGCACATCGAGGTGGACGGCGTCGACCGGCTGCGGACCTACGCGGACACGATCACTCCCGAGGCCGCATGCACCAGCACCCAGTTCCACCTCCAGGTGTTCCCGGAACAGTTCGCCGACTACTGGAACGCGGCCCAGGCGATCGCGGGGGTCCAGACAGCCCTGGCGGCCAACTCGCCCTTCCTCTTCGGCAAGGAGCTGTGGCACGAGACCCGCATCCCGCTGTTCGAGCAGGCCACCGACACCCGCCCGCAGGAGATCAAGGCGCAGGGAGTACGCCCCCGGGTCTGGTTCGGGGAGCGATGGATCAACAGCGTCTTCGACCTCTTCGAGGAGAACCTGCGGTACTTCCCGGCGCTGCTCCCCCTGTGCGACGAGCAGGATCCCGCCGAGACGCTGGACCGCGGCGACATCCCCGAACTGGGCGAGCTGACCCTGCACAACGGCACCATCTACCGCTGGAACCGCCCGGTCTACGCCATCGCGCACGACAAGCCGCATGTCCGGGTGGAGAACCGGGTGCTGCCGGCAGGCCCCACCGTGGCCGACACCCTGGCCAACGGCGCCTTCTACTACGGGCTCACCCGTGCCCTGGTGGAGGAGGAACGGCCCGTGTGGTTGAGGATGTCGTTCTCGGCCGCAGAGGAGAACCTGCACACGGCGGCACGGCACGGCATCGAGGCACGGCTGTACTGGCCCGGGATGGGCGAGGTGCCGGTGCCCGAGCTCGTGCTGCGGCGGCTGCTGCCGCTGGCACACCGCGGGCTGGAGCTCTCCGGAATGGACGAGGCCTGGCGGGAGCCGCTGCTCGGCATCATCGACCAGCGATGCGTCACCGGGCGCAACGGGGCGGTGTGGCAGAAGGAAATGTTCCACCACATCGACGCCTCGACCCACTGCGGCCGCCATGAGGCCCTGCGGCGGATGACGCAGATGTACATCGACTACATGCATCTCAACGCCCCGGTGCACACCTGGCCCGTCGACTGACGCGGGCCTGGCACGCCCACGCGGCCGACTGAAGCGGTGGGCCGTCGGTGCCGTCAGTCGTCGGTGGCCCGGTCGAGGACCCCGGACACCTCCCGGCACATCACGTCCCGGGCCGCCGGGGAGAGCGAACCGAGATCCGTGCGGTCCAGGGCCCCCAGCACCTCGTCCGTGCCGGCCGCGCACTCCGTGCTCCCCCGATCACCTCGTAGCCGTCACGGACGGCGACGCGGACACGGCGTTGGCCGCCGTCCTCGGCGTGCACGGCGGTGGAGACGACGAGCGGCGGCGGTCCCCCACCTCGCCGGGCGCCTTGTGGTATCCGCTCGTCACGGGGTCGCGCCAGCGCAGGCTGAGCAACAGGTGGCGCTTGGCCACCACCTCGGCCAGGTCGGTCTCGTAGGTTCCGTCCCGGTCCAGCACAGTGGCGCGCGCGTCCAGGACCAGCGCCGCCGGCAGCAGGCAGCGCAGGGTGCTGCCCACGATGTTGCCGCCGACCGTGGCCGTCCGGCGCACGGCGCCGGTGCCCACGGTGGCGGCCGCGCCGCGCAGGACCTCCGGCACCCGGTCGTCGATCCGGTGCAGCAGAACGGCCGCCCCCAGCGCCTCGCGCTCGAGCACATTGGCCTCCGGGAGGCTGCGCAGGGACATCGCCTGCTCGGGGAAGCCGTCCCGCTGCCAGAGCGCCCACACGAGGGTGGCTCCGCCGATGGGCACCGCTCCCTCAGCCATGCAGTTCTGTGCTTCGGACAGGGACGTGGGCAGACGCAACAGCACGGCGGTCGACCTGCTTTCCTCTGCTTCGGCGGAAGGAACCAGGCACTCCGCGCATGATCACGGACACTGCATTCTCCGGACGGCCACGGGGGCGCGTACAGGGCTCACGCATGGTTCACGCATGCACCGTGTGCGTCGGGTGTACGACCCGCGAGAGGCCGCCCGGCGGTCAGAGCAGCCGGCGGATGTCACCGCGGACCCGGTGGAAGCCGCCGGCGGACGCGTGCAGCGCGTCCGCCGCATAGCGGACTCCCGGCTCTCGTCCCGCACGCGGGAACCGGACGTTTCACGACGGGTCGCACCCGGCGGGCACCACGTGCACGCGTGGACGGCCGCCGTCCTGGGCGCATTCCACGACGATCGACCCGGTGGGTGCCTGCGCGACCGGCGTCACCGCGCTCGCCGTCGTGGCCGGCGTGTGTGTCGGCAGTGCCGCGGCGGGTTTGGCGTCCCGTGCGACCGGCACCGTGCCCTGCTGGGCGGCGGCCGCCTCGCTCGCGTCCACGCGCACCAGCGAACCGTCCGTGGTGACCAGGTACAGCCGTTCGTCCCGGTACTGCATCGACAGGGCCGACCCGGCGCCCGTGCCGAGATTCCACGGACGGGTGCCGTTCCGGTCGAAGCAGTAACGGCAGCCCCCGAAGTGGGTCCCCGGCCGCTCCGGCGAATCCCACTGATCGAACCGTGGGCGGGACCACTGACAATGGACCTGCCGGTGATCAATACGCGGAAGCAACCTGTTCCGGCTCCGGACCGTCCCACACAACGCATGCCTCACCACAACGCTTGCCTCACCGACGAACGAACGGACACATGAACGCCGCGACACTGCTGGACGTCCTGCTCGATGCCGCCCGCCGGTCCCCCGGCCAAGTGATCGTTCACGTCCGGGGGGACGGCAGCGAGGTGGCCGTCACCTTCCAGGAGCTCTTGGACGGAACGCTGCGCGTCGCGGGCGGTCTGCGTGCGGCGGGTGTCGCGCCGGGCACCTGCGTTCCGGTGCTCGCGGAGCACAGCGCGGACTTCCAGCCCTTGTTCTGGGGCGCGCTCGCGGCCGGTTTGGTGCCGGTGCCGCTGGCGCCCGACGCGCGGCGGGTCCGGCCGGTGTGGGAGCACCTCGGGCGTCCCCCGGTCGTCGTGGACGCGGCCTGCGCGCCGGTGGCCGCCGAACTCCCCGACGGTGCCGAGATCCTGCGGCTGGACGCGCTGCGGACGAGCCCGCCCCTGACCGCTCCCGCCGAAGCGGCCCCGGACGGCCTGGCCTTCCTGCAGTTCTCGTCGGGCAGCACCGGTGCGCCCAAGGGTGTGGAGCTGACCCACGCGGCCGTCCTGGCGAATCTGCGGCAACTGACCGAGGCCTCCGCCCTCACGGAACACGACGTGGTGGTCAGCTGGATGCCGTACTTCCACGACATGGGCCTGATCGGCACCCATCTGGCACCGCTGGCCGCGCGGGCCAAGCAGGTGAAGATCGGTCCCCTGTCGTTCGCGAAGAATCCCCGGCTGTGGTTCGACGTGGCCGCCGCGCATCGCGCCACGATCCTGTCGGCGGCCAACTTCGCGCTGGCCCTGACCCTCCGTCGGGTTCCCGGCGAGGTGTTCGCCGGCCTGGACCTGAGCACGGTGCGGCTGATCCTGGTGGGGGCCGAGCCGATATCGGCGGCGGTGTGGCGGGACTTCACTGCCAGGACCCGGGCGGCGGGGCTGGATCCGCGGGCGGCGACGCCGGTGTACGGCTTGGCCGAGGCGACGCTGGCCGTCGCGTTCCCGCCGCTGGGCGAGGTGGCCGTGCCGGTGGCCGTGGAGCGCGCCGCGCTCAGCCGGGGCCGCGCGGTGGAACGGGAACCCGGTGGTGACGCCGTGGAGTTGATGGATGTCGGCGTACCGGTGCCGGGTTGCTCGGTGCGTATCACCGACGACGAGGGCCGGCCGCTGGGCGACCGGCGGGTGGGGCACATCGAGGTGAGTGGTCCGCAGCTCGCACGCGGCTACCACGGTCTGCCGGACGCGACGGCAAGGTCCTTCGCGGACGGCTGGCTGCGCACCGGCGACCTGGGCTTCCTCCGGGACGGTCGGCTGTGTGTCAGCGGCCGGCACAAGGACGTCCTGTTCGTCAACGGCCGTACGTTCCACGCCCCGGACCTGGAGGAAGTGGCGGCCGGTACGCCGGGGGTACCGGCCGGTACGACGGCGGTGGTCGGGTCGACCGATCCGGTGAGCGGCGGGGAGCGGGTGGTGGTGTTCGTCGCCTGGGCGCGACCGCCGCGGACCGCGTCCGAGGTACTGGACCGGGTCGCACGGCGGGTCCGCGCGGCGCTGGGCCACGACGACGTACGGGTGCTCGCGCTGCCGCCGTCCGCCTTCCCCCGGACGACGAGCGGAAAGGTACGGCGGCAGCGCATGCGTTCCCGGTTCGAGGCGGGGGCGTACCGACCGTCGGCGCGTTCCGGTGCGGTGCCGGGCGATCCGGTGGAACGGCCGCGGCCGTCGTCCGCGGGGCGGGGGACGGCGCCCCGTGCACGCGGGGACGTCCGGCGCGCGGTGCGTGAGGCGTGGGCCGGAGTTCTGGGGCTGCCGCAGGCGTCGTTCGGGGACCGGGATCGGTTCGCCGAACTGGGCGGTACCTCGCTCAGGGCCATGGAGGCGCTCGCCGAGCTGGAACGGTCCCTCGGTGTCGCCCTGGGACCGGCGGTGATGCGCAACGACACGGTCGCCACGCTCACCGACCACCTCGTGGACGTCGTCGGGACGGATGCCGTGGAGGGCACGTCCGCTCAGCGGGAGGCGGCCGCCTCGGTGGCGTACGGGCAGGAGGGTGCGTCCGCCGCGGGCCGTGCGGACGGTGCGTCCGCGACCGCCGTGGTGGGGCTGGCCTGCCGGTTCCCCGGGGCCGGCACGCCGGAGGAGTTCTGGGACCTGCTCACCGACGGGCGCGACGCCGTGTCCGCGGTGCCTCCGGACCGCTGGCACACGGACGGCCGCACGGGACCGGAGGAACCGGGACGTTGGGGAGCTTTCCTCGACGACCCCGCCGCCTTCGACGCCGGCCACTTCGGCATCGGCGACGAGGAGGCGCGCACGCTGGACCCGCAGGCGCGCGTCTTCCTCGAACTCGCCCACGAGGCACTGGAACGCGCCGGGTACGCCGGGCCCCGGCGGCGGGGCCTGCGGACCGGGGTCTTCGCCGCCGTCGGCGACAGCGGCTACCGACAGCTCCTCGCCGAGGCGGGTCCCGCGGGCGCCTCGGCGGACGCGACGGCCCTGACCGGCAATCTTCCCAACCTGGTCGCCGCGCGCGTGGCACACTGCCTCGACCTGGACGGTCCGGCGCTGGCCGTGGACACCGCGTGTTCCTCGGGTCTGGTGGCGCTGCATCTGGCCCGGCGCAGCCTCGCGGACGGCGAGTGCGACGTCGCGGTCGTCGGCGGGGTCAACCTGCACCTCACACCGTCCGCACACCAGGCTCTGGAGGCGGCCAAGGCCCTGTCACCGACCGGGCGCAGCCGTGCCTTCAGCGCCGCGGCCGACGGGTTCGTGCCGGGCGAGGGCGGCGCGGTCCTCGTCCTGCGGCGACTCGAGGAGGCCCAGCGGGACGACGACGTGGTCCTGGCCGTGGTACGCGGTACCGCGGTGAACAACGACGGTACGTCGCTGAGTCTGATGGCGCCCAATCCGCTGCGTCAACGCGAGGTGATCGGCCGGGCCTACGCGTACTGCGGCGTCGACCCGGCGTCGGTCTCGTACGTCGAGGCCCACGGGACGGGTACCGCCGTGGGAGATCCGATCGAACTGCGGTCCCTCGCCCATGTCTTCCCGGCCCGCCCGGACGGCAGGCCCCGGCTGCTCGGCTCGGTGAAGACCAACGTCGGGCACCTGCTGAACGCGGCGGCGCTGCCCTCCCTGGTGAAGGTGGTCCTGGCCCTCGGGCACGGGCGGCTGCCGGCCTCCCTGCATCACGCCCCGGTCTCCCCCGCAGTCGAGCGGTCCGGGTTCTCCCTGGTCACCGAGGTGACGGCCTGGGAGTCGTCCGGGCCGCGCAGGGCGGGGATCAATGCCTTCGGCTTCGGCGGCACCAACGCGCACGCCGTACTGGAGCAGGCACCCCCCTCCCGTGCCCGTGCACCGCGCGGGGACGTCCGCGGCCCGAACCTGCTCACCCTGTCGGCGGGCAGCGCCGCCGGGCTCGGCGCGTGGACGGCGCGGATCTCGGAGCAGTTGCGCGACCACCCGGAGTTCGCGGAGGGTGACGTCTGTCTGACGGCGGGCGCCGCACGCGACGAACGGCCGCATCGGCTCGCCGTCGTGGCCGCCGGCGACCTGCGTGAACGGCTCGCCTCGGTGCGCGCCGCCGACGGGACGCCCGTGTCGGGCGCGGTCGCCGGGACGGTGACGCACCGGCCGCGGACCGTCTTCGTCCTGCCCGGTCAGGGCGGCCTGCGACCGGGACAGGGCCGGGAGTTGTACGACACGGCACCCGTGTACCGCACAACGCTCGACGAGGCTTCGGCGCTGGTGGGAGTCGTGCACGGGCGGGAGCTGACGGCCTGGTGCGTCGACGGCGAAGTCGACGCCGCCTCGCTGTCCGCGACCGAGGTGGCGCAGCCGCTGCTGGTGGCGCACGGTGTCGCGCTCGCCCGTCAGTTGACGGCTTGGGGGGTGCGGCCCGACGCGGTGGTCGGGCACAGCGTCGGTGAACTGGCGGCTGCCTGCGTCGGCGGCATGCTGTCACTGTCCGAGGCGGTGCTGTTCGCCGCGGAACGAGGGCGGCTGATGGGTGAATCGACCGCGCCGGGTGCCATGGCTGCGGTACGGGGCGCCGACGAACGAGAGGTGGCGGAGCTGGTGGCAGCCTCCCCCGGTGACCTCGCGGTGGCGGCGTACAACGGTCCCGGCCGGCTGGTGATCTCCGGCACCCCCGACGCGGTGCGGCAGGCGTCGGAGCTGCTCACCGCGCGGGGCGCGACGGTCCGCGCGCTGCGGGTGCCGCGCGCCTTCCACTCGCCGCTGATGGCGCCGGTCGCACGCGAGTTGAGCGAGGCGGCGCGCAGGCTGCTGAGTCCCTCGGTGCCCGCGCTCGCGGTGATGAGTACGCTCACCGCCGAGTGGCAGCCACGCCTGGATCCGGACCATCTGCGCGAACACGCGCTGCGGCCGGTCCTGTTCGGCCGGGCCGTGGAGCGTCTGCTGGACGAGGGCTACGACACGTTCGTGGAGCTCGGCCCGGGTGAGAACCTCGCGGGTCCCCTCCGTGCGGTGGCCGCCCGCCGCCGGGGGCACCTCGACGGCGTCCATGACGGCGCCCTTGTGGTGTCCGCCCCCGTGCAGCCGTCCGGTACCGGAGCCGCGCCGGGCGGGGCACGGGAGTTGATGGAGACGGTGGCGCGGCTGTGGGTGCGCGGGGTGCCGCTGGACCGTACGGCGCTCGACGCGGGACACCGCAGGGTGGCGCTGCCGCCGTACCCGTACCAGCGGCGCAGGTACTGGCCCGAACCCGATGCGCGCGGACTGCTGCACCGCATCACCTGGCAGCCCGCGCCACTGCCTGGCGACGGTCTTCCCGGCCCCGTGCTGGTGACCGGAACGGACTCGGTGGCGGTGCGCCGCCTGGCGGCCGGGTTCGCCGCCGTCGGCGTGCGGGCCGTCACGGCCGACGACGGTGAGGTCCGTCCACAGACGGTGGTTCTCCTCGGCGGGCCGGTCCGGCCGAACCCGGCGGAGGGTCTCGAAGGGGACCTGCGACAGGCCGTCGCGGCGTTCCAGGACGCCCTCACCCTGCTCGACCGGTCCGGAGCCCGCCGCCTGCTGATCGTGACCGAGGACGCGCACGTCACCGGGCACGGTGTGGAGCACGCGGTGCCAGGGCAGGCAATCCTGGGCGGTCTGGCACTCGCCGTACCGGAGGAGTCGGCCGGGGTGGTCGCGAACTGGGTCGACCTCTCGTCCCACGACTCACCCCACTCCCCCGGACACCAGAGCCCCGACGACTCCCCGGGCTCTCCCCACGACGAGGGGCGGCTGCGGGCCCTGGCCGCCGAGTTGACGGCGCCGCAGGCGGCGGGAGCCGTGGCCTGGAGGGGAGGACAGCGCCTCGTACGATCCGTCGCGCCGGGAGCGGCCGGAGAGCCGGGAGCGGCGGGGAAGCCGGACTGCGGGAACCGGCTGCCGGTCGACGGTACGTACCTCGTCACGGGCGGCGCCGGAGGCATCGGGTCCGCACTGGCCCGGGACCTGGCGGGCCGGGGCCGGCCGGTCCTGGTGCTGGCCGGACGATCCCCGAACCCGCCCTCGGATCTGCTGAAGGAGCTCGCCGGCCTCGGTGCCGACGCACGCTACGTCGTGGCCGACCTCACGGCACCCGACGACGTGGAGCGGCTCGTTCGCGCGCTGCCGCCGCTGGATGCCGTGTTCCACGCGGCGGGCGTGGTACGACCCGGCAGCCTGCGCGGAACGGACGTGCCGGAGACGGTGGACGCGCTGGGGGCGAAGACCCTGGGCACGGTCCTGCTGGCCGGTGCGTTGGAGCGGCACGGGCAGCGTCCCGGGGTGTGTGTCGCGTTCTCGTCGGTCTCGTCGGTACTGCCCGGCCTGGCCGGCGCGCTGGGCGGTTACGCGGCGGCCAACGCCTTCCTCGACTCCTTCGCCGGAGCCGAGCGCCTGGCGGGCCTGCCCTGGCTGTCGGTGAACCTCGGTCCGTTCGCCGAGACGGGCCTCGTGGTCGCCGAGGGCCTCGGAGCACTCGACGGTGCCGGGGGCCTCACGGCCGGCGGAGGCCGGCCCCTGGCGACCGGGCCCGCGCTGGCCGCATTGCGAACGGCGTGCGGCACCGACGCCGGGCAGCTGGTCCTCGCCGACCTGGCGCCGGCGACACGGTCTGCCGCCGTGCCGCGGTATCCCATGCGGTCCACGGCCGTCGAGCGGGCCGACGACACGGACGACGCCGGCGGACGGCGGCCCGCGGTGCCGTCGGGCACCGCTGTCGTGCTGCGGGAACTGCTGGCGCAGTCGCTCGGGGTCCCGGCGTCCGCCGTCGACGACGACACGCCGTTCCTGCGGCTCGGCCTGGACTCGCTGGGCGCCGTCGACCTCGTCAAACGGCTGGAGCGGAGGTGGGGGAGGCAACTGCCCACCACGCTCTTCTTCGAACACCGGACGGTGCGTGAACTCGCCGCCCACCTGGAGGATCACACCGGCGAAACCCCCGTACCGACCACGAGCGGGCCCGGGCACGGGTCGGGTGACGGTTCCTGTGTCGGGAACGGGCTGCCCTTCGCCCTGACGCCCGTGCAACTCGCGCTGTACACCAGCAGCAGGCTGCACCCGGACGTCCCGGCGCGGGGTCATCTGCGACTGACGGTCCGCGGCCCGCTCGACACCGGTCTGCTCGGCCGGGCGCTGGCGGCGCTGGCCGAACGGCACGGCATGCTGCGGCTGCGGGTGGACGACGCGGGCGGCATGCCGACGCAGCGCGTGGCGCCGCCGGTGTCGCTGTCGGACTGGTACGAGGTGCGCGACTGCGCCGCCGGCGAGGTGGACGCTGCCGAAACGGCCGTGTGCAACCAGCCGTTCGACCTGGCGGCGCTGCCACCGGTCCGGGCCGTACTGCTCCGCCGGGGCCGGCGCTCGCCCATCTGCTGTTGGTGGTGCATCACGCGGCAGTGGACGGCTACAGCCTGAA
The DNA here is from genome assembly GCF_045291515.1 of Streptomyces sp. GD-15H. Classification (NCBI taxonomy): domain Bacteria; kingdom Bacillati; phylum Actinomycetota; class Actinomycetes; order Kitasatosporales; family Streptomycetaceae; genus Streptomyces; species Streptomyces sp. GD-15H. The sequence goes on along the minus strand of NZ_CP149447.1, from coordinate 7,733,127 downwards.
CCTCCTCGCAGAGGAACTGTGGAACACGTACACCACTCTGTGCCACGGAGACCGCCCGCAACAGGCCCTTGAAGCCCCGGATTTCGCGCAGTACGCGTCGAGTCTGCCGCCGTCCGACTCCGCTGAGCGGCGTGCCGACCGACGCTACTGGTCCGAGCGCCTCGCCGCGCGCGGCGAGGCGCTGCGGCTGCCGTACGACAGTGATCCCGACGTGCCCGCGTCCGCTCCGTCCGGCCGATCCGACCCGTCCGGCCCGATCGTGCAGCACTACGGCGAGCTCGATGCGGGGCTCACCGCCGGCCTGGAACAGCTGGCCGCCGCGCACGGCGTCTCCCTGTTCCACCTGCTGCTCGCCACGTATGTGCGCTGCCTGGCGCGGTGGTCAAAGGGCCGGGATGTCGCCGTGAACGTGGCCAGGGCCCGCCGGGAGGACCGATGCGACGGTGTGGACCGGCTGGTCGGCCCGCTCGCCGACACCCTTCCCCTGCTGTGCCGGACGGCTGACGACGAGGGGATTCTGCCCTTGGCGGAGCGGTTGCGCCGGATATGGCTGCAGAGCGAACGGCACGCGGGACTGAGCAGCCTGGACTTGGCCGCGCTGCTTCCCGGTGCCGCGCCCGGTGCCGGATTCGGCCCCCGAACGGTGAGCCCGGCGGGCTTCAGCTTCGCCCGTTTCCCGGTGAGCGCGGCCGCGGACTGTCCAGTGGAGGTACGGGCGACCGCGGCCGGCACCGGGTCGGCCGCGACCCGGCTGAGTCTGCTGTGCTGGGCGGACGGTCCGCTTCTGCGATGGTCGTGGAACTTCCCGGAGCCGCTGTTCCGGCGGGCCACCGTGGCACGACTGGACCGGGAGTTCCGCGCCGAACTGGCCGCGGTGCTGTGCACGCCGCCGTCGCCCGGCTCGGCGGCACCGTCGCCGGATGCCGGCGCTGTTCACTCGGTGCCGTCCCCAGTGCCGTCTTCGCTGGTCGCGCGGCTGCTCGACCGGTTCCGGGCCCGGCCCGACGCGCTCGCGGTGGACACCACTGCCGGGGCCGCCGCAGGTGCGCCGCTCAGCTACGGGGCGCTCGATCGTGCCTCTGCTCTGCTCGCCGCACGCCTGCGCGCCCTCGGCGTACGTCCGGGCGATCTGGTGGGCCTGCTCACCGAGCCGGGTGCCGACACCGTCGTCGGTGTGGTGGGCATCCTGCGCGCCGGGCCGGCTGGGTCCCGCTCGACCCGGAGCACCCCCTCGCACGCCTGACCGATCAACTGGTCCGCACGGACACCACCACCGTGGTGTGCCACGCCCCCACCCGGCAGACCGCCGACGCTCTCACGGCCGTACGAGCGGTTCCCGTCTTCGACGACGCGACGGTGGACGGCGGCGCTCCTGTGACCGCACCGGAACCCCCGGACGCTCCTGCCGCGCCGCCCGGTGCCGAGGCGATCGCGTATGTCATCTTCACCTCCGGGTCCACGGGACGGCCCAAGGCGGTACCGATCACTCACCGGGCGATGGAGAACTACCTCGACTGGGCCGTCGCCACCTTCGGGTACGGTGCCGGCGACCGCCTCGCGCAGACCGCGTCGCCCTGCTTCGACGCCTCGGTGCGCCAGTTGCTCGCCCCTCTCCTGGTCGGCGGCACCGTGGTGACGGTGCCGCGGGCCCTGCTGAGGGATCCCGAGCTGCTGCTCACGCACGTGGAGCGGGCGCGTGTCACCGTGTGGAGTTCCGTGCCGACGCTGTGGGAGCAGTTGCTGTCCGCCGCCGAGGAGAGGGCGCGGCACGGGGCGGGTCTGCCGGACCTGACCGCGCTGCGATGGGTCCATGTCGGCGGGGAAGCACTGCCCGTGGATCACGTGCGCCGCTGGTTCGACCTGTTCGGGAACGGCGCGCGCCTCGCCAATCTCTACGGGCCCACCGAGTCGACCATCAACGCCACCTGCCACGTCATCGGCTCACGCCCGGGCGACGCGGTGCGGCAGCTGCCGATCGGACACCCCGTGGCCGGCACCGATCTGGAGGTGGTCCGACCCGACGGCACCTCGTGCGAGCCGGACGAGCCGGGGGAACTGCTCATCGCGGGTGTCGGCCTGACCCCCGGTTACCTGGGCGAACCGGAGCTGACCAGGCGGGCGTTCACCATGCGGGCGGGGCGGCGCTGGTACCGCAGCGGAGACCGGGTCCGCCGGTCGGCCGACGGCACCGTGGAGTTCCTGGGCCGGGTCGACGACCAGGTGAAGATCCGTGGGAACCGGGTGGAGCCGGGAGAGGTCGAGGTGGCGCTCCAAGGGTGTCCCGGCGTCGCACGGGCGGTGGTGATCGCACACGAGGGGCGGTTGCTCGCCTTCGTCACCCTCCGGCCCGCGGCCGGTCCGCCGGACACCCGGGAGGTGCGCCGGTATCTGGCCGGTCTCCTGCCGTCGTACATGATCCCGGCCCGGATCACCTGTCTCGACGCGCTGCCCCTCACGGGCACCGGCAAGGTCGACCGCCTCGCACTGACCGGCCCGTCCCCCGGCTCCGGCGCGACAGCGGTCCAGGACGATGTCCCCGCCGGTTCGGCGTTTCCGGACGGTGACGGGACTCCCCCGGCCACGGCGACCGAACGACGTGTGGCGGCGATCTGGTCCGACGTGCTCCAGGTGGCCTCGGTACGCCGGGAGGACGACTTCTTCGACCTGGGCGGTGACTCGCTGCTCGTCCTGAGGGTGTTCTCCCGGCTCGCGGAGCATGAAGCGCCGCTGCCCCGGCCGACCGTGATCTACCGTCATCGAACCCTCGCGGCGCTCTCCGCGGCCGTCGACGCCGTCTCGGCGAAGTCGCACCCCGCTTTTCCTTACCCGAGCGCAGACGACCGCACGGCTCCGTTCCCCCTCACACCCGGCCAGCGCGGTTTCCTCCTCGCGGAGGCTCTCTCGCCGGGGGGCGGTACCTGGCTGGCGCGGCTTCGGCTGTCCGGACCGCTGGATCCCGAGGTCTTCCAGGCCGCGGTCGACCTGCTGGTGGAACGTCACGGCATGCTGCGCACCGTCTTCCCGGCCGGGGCCCGTCCGCCCGTCCAGCAGGAACTGCCGCCGTCGCTGCGTCTTCCGGTCGCCTTCGCGACGGTCGCGACACCTGCCGAAGTGGACGAACGGGCCGCGGCCGAAGCGGCACGGCGCCTCGAACCCTGGGCCTGGCCGCTGCTGCGGCTTCAGGTGCTGAGCCTGGCCCCGGAGGAGCACATCCTGCTGGTGCACGCGCATCACGTCATCGGTGACGGATACAGCGCGGCGCTGCTGATGCAGGAACTGACCGAGGTGTACGACCGGCTGACCGGTGGCAGTGCCGCACCCCTACTCCCTTTGCCGCGCAGCGACTTCCGTGCCCACGTCCGGTCCTCGACGGAGACCGGGCACGGGACCGGTGCCGCCGGGCAGGGCCGGGCGCGACGTCAAGCCCGGGTGTGCGCCCCGTACCGACCGCCGGTGCTGCGGACCACCGTCAGCGGCAGCGGCGCGGAGGAGCGAACCGGAGCCCACAGCGACATCCGGTTCCGCTCCGCGGAGTTCGCCCTCGGCGCCTCCTCGACCGCGGCATTGCGCGCGCTCGCCTCACGCGCGCGGACCACCCTCTATGCGCCGTTGCTGACCGCCTACTACCAGCAACTCACGGCGCTGACCGGCCGGCCGGACCTGATCGTCGGGCTGGCGGTGAGCGGCCGGGACGGAACGCTGCCCGACGCGCACCGGGTCTTCGGCCCGTTCGCCACGGCCGTACCCGTACGGCCGGCCTCCGCCTTCGACGGGCCCCTCTCCGAAGGGGACTTCGACGGCGCGCTCCGCCGTGTCGCGGCGGAGGCGGAAGAGGCACGCACCCACGAGGACGTGATCCCCCGGAGCGCCGACGGGCTTCCCCTGACCTCTCAGTTCTTCTTCACCTTCCTCGACTTCTCGGCGCTGGCCCTCGCGGATGGCGGGACGCTGCGGTTGTCGTGGGAGTCGGGCGACAGTACGTTTCTGCCGCCTTCCGTCGCGACGGACGTGTTCATGGCGGTACGACCCGACGCGGACGGGCTGCGGGTCACGGTCCGGGGCGCGGCCGCGGCGTTCGCACCGGGCACGCTCGACGGTTTCGCCGACTCGGTGCGCCGGCGTCTCATCCTGGCCGCGTCAGAGGGCGGTGGCGTGCCGGACCAGCCCGAAACACACCGGCCCGCGCCGCGCCCGTCCGGTTCGGGTGGTCACCCTGAACCTGGGGCGCGGGACACGATGGACGCGGCCCTGGTCGGCTACTTGCCCGCCCCCGACCATCTGGCGCGCCTGGCGGGTCTGCCCGAGTCGGCGCTGTCGCGGGCCGAGCTGCGCGACCTGCTGTTCCCCGACGGCGTCCCGCGTCTGCTGGAGACGGTCCGTACGCCGCTGGGCCGGTCCGGTTTCGTCTGCGTTCCGCTCTTCGCTGACGAACTCGCGGCGGGCAGCGGGCTGGTGGGGCATACCGCGCGTGCCGTGTCGCTCGCCGCCGCACAGGGTGCGCGCTGTGTGTCCCTGGCGGGAATGATTCCGTCGCTGACCGGATACGGCTTCGACGTGCTGCGGTCCGGAAGTCATCCGGCGGCCGTGACGACGGGGCACGCGGCGACGGTGGTGGCGGTGGTCAGGACGGTGCACGCCGCGCTCGGGGCCACGGGCCGGGATCTCTCGGATCTCGACGTGGCGTTCGCCGGACTGGGTTCGATCGGTGCCTCCTCCCTGGAGCTGCTGCTGTCCCTGGCCGTCCGACCTCCCCGGTGTCTCCTGCTGTGCAACGTGCGGGGCAGCGGACCACGGCTGACCGCGCTGGGACGACGCTTGCGGGAACGCGGACTGGTCGGTGCGGGCGGCTTCGAGGTCGCGGAGTCGGAGCGGGTGCTACCGGACGCGGTCCACGGTGCGGACCTGCTGGTGACGGCGGTGAGCGGCGCCACCGCGGTGCTGGACGTCGACCGGCTGCGGCCGGGGGCCATCGTGGTCGACGACTCCTTCCCGCACTGCTTCGACGCCGAGCGGGCCCTCGCACGCATGCGAGAACGCGACGACGTGCTGGTGCTGGGCGGCGGGCTGCTGCATGTCGGCCGCACCGACCGGGAGGTCGCCGAGGATCTGCCTGCCGCGGCGGCGGCCGGCTATCTCGCCCAGCCCTGGATCGAGGGCACCCTGGCGTCCTGCCGCGCCGAGTCCCTGCTGCACGCGGCCGGCCACGAACTGCCGTTGGTGCACGGCCTGGTGGACGCGGAGGTGGCTCTGGCCTACTGGGGCGCCGTGGAACGGGCCGGGGTGTCGGCCGCACCGCTGCACCTGCTCGGCCACACCGTCGGCCCGGCTCCGAGGGGCGGGGTGCCGACGAGGGACTGACCGAAGCCGTGCCCGTCGTCGGCCGCCCCGGAGCAGGGCCGACGACGGGCACGACCGGAGCGGCCTGAGCGGTCCTCAGACTCCGAATTCCGCCGGTGAGATGTTCAGGGTCGCGCAGGCCTCGCGGATGGCGTACTGCTCGGACGCCTCGAAGGTGCCGTCGGCACCGGCGATGACCATGCCGGTCTGGACGACCGCGCGTGCCTCGACGGGCTTCTTCGCCGCCTTGGCGATGTCCTGCAACGCCCGCGCCTTGCCCGCCTCGAAGTTGGCCACGAGCTGGTCCACGTGGTCGTTGAACCGCTTGCTGAGCTGGTCCGGCGGGAAGTTCTGCAGGACGTCGTTGGAGGCGATCAACTCCTCCACGCGCTGCCGCTCCGCCGGCTCCACCCGCCCGTCAGCGGCCGCGACCAGCGCGCACATCGCCATGCTGGCGTCCCGGTAGGCGCCGCTCTTGAGCTCCGCCTTCGCCGAGGCGAGCTGGGACTTCAGCAAGCCCATCAGCTGGGCCTTGGAGCCGCCGGAGGACGAGCCGCGCGCAGGGCCGCCTGGCGGCGGCCCGGGGTTCCCGTACTGCCCGCCTCCCGCCCGCGCGTCCTGGGACTGCTGAAGCGCCCTGGCCTGATCCTTGACCCGGTCCCACATCGCCACTGGTGCCACCTCGGCTTCTGTCGCTGTCTTTCCGGTACCGGTCGTCAGTCCCGGATCTTTCGGTCCGACCGATCAACGGACGCGGCGGCGACCGTGTTCCCCGAGGGCAAAAGAAAGGTAAAACTACTTATGGCGGCCCAAAGCGCCGGGCTCAGGCTTCGGCACGGTCCGCGGTCTTGGGGTCACCGCACCTTCACCGGCGTTGCCCGCTGCGACGGTCCGCCGTTCGTACCGGAGCGCCGCACCGGTCGCGACCGCGCCGAGGCCCTCCCACACACCGACGCCGATGAACGCCTCGGGTGCCCGCCCGGTGATCACGGCGACCGTGAACACCGTGCACGTCAGCAGCCGGAACGGCACCGTCCACCGGAAGAAGGCCCGCCAGTCGGCGAGCGCCGCCAGTACGTAGTACACGCCCATGTTGAGCGCCGCCATCGAGGACGCCGTCACGAAGGCCGGCGTGAGGTCGCCACTCCCCCGCACGCCCGGCGCCGCGAGACCCAGCAGCGACAACTGCGCGGCCGGCGCGATCAGGCCCACCGTCCCCAGAACGGCGGCGAGTGCTCCGAAGACGGCCATGGTCCAGCCCGAGGCTGAGCGGGGAGAGCGCACGCGGCGATCGTAACGGCCGGCGGGACCGGTGCGGGGGTCCCGCCGGAGGCTGTCGGCCTCAGCCCACCGTCCACTTCTGGTTCGCAGCACCCGTGCAGGTCCAGATCTGCAGCCGGGTGGCGTTGGCCGCGTTGTTGTCGGTCACGTCCAGGCACTTGTCGGCCTGGGGGTTGACGATGTCGCGGGCATCGGTGACCGTCCACTTCCGGTGGGGCCCGCCCGTGCAGTCCCACAGCTGGACGGGCGTGCCGTCGGCGGTGCCGTTTCCGGTGGCGTCCAGGCACTTGCCGAGGGCCCGGAGAGTGCCGTCGGAGCCCGCGGTCCACCGCTGGGCGGAGCTGCCGTTGCAGTCGTAGAGCTGTACGGGAGTGCCGTTGGCGGGGTTCGCCCCGGCGACGTCGACACACTTGCCGGCCAGGTCCTTGATGGCGACGCCGCCGGCCGTGTTCCCAGTGGTCACCGACACGTGGTCCACGACGAGTTGTTGCGGGAAGACGGTGGAGCCGTCCGGGTCGCCGGGCTGCGGCACGAGCGCGCCGCCTCGTCGGCCCGCGCGCTGCGGTCCGCCCGCCATCGCGGCGTGCGGACCGCCGGCGAGCACGTCCTCGGCGGCCTGTTCCTCACCGAGGCGAAGGGCTGGAGGGCCGGCACGGCCACTCGCCCGCCCCTAAGCGGCCGAGGCGTACGACGCCGTCCGGTTCGCCGCACACGGTCTGGCCGCTGCCGGTGCCGACGGTCGTTCCGCCCTGCGCGCCGGACTGCTGCGTGGCACGTTCCTCCACCGAATCACCGACGGAGCCCCCCGATTCGTCGCCCACGCGGACGACATCGGCGAGGAGGCCTGACGGTGCCCCGCCACCGTTGCGCACACGTTGCCCACCGCACGCACCGGAGCGGCGAACGGATGCGCTACATTTTGCTCGCCCTTGACCGCGATCACTCACGATCCCTCACGCTACGGAGCCGGCAACCCCATGAGCGACATCGTCAACGGACTCGGCCGGTCCACCGCCTACGGCGCACTCGGTCTCGTCCTGCTGGTCCTCGGGATCGTCCTGGTCGACCTGCTGACGCCGGGAAAGCTCGGCCGGCAGATATGGGAGGAGCGCAACCGCAACGCCGCCCTGGTGCTCAGCTCCGCGCTGCTCGGCATCGGCGGCATCGTGTTCACGTCCATCTGGACGACGTACGAGGACTTCGGCAAGGGGTTGGTGTCGACCGCGGTGTTCGGTCTGCTGGGACTGGTGATGATGGCCGTGGCGTTCCTGGTGGTGGACCTCATCACGCCGGGGCGTCTGGGCGCCACGCTGGTCGAGCCGGAACCGCACCCCGCGGTCTGGGTGACGGCGTCCTGCAACCTCGCGGTGGCCGCCGTCATTTCGGCCTCCATCGCCTGACGCCTCCCACTCGATGCGTGAGCGGGCGTCAGGTTCGGTCGTCGCCCCGAACGGCACTGACGGGCCGTCAGCCCGACACGATGTGGAGCAGCGCCGTGCCGTCCTCCCCCGTGGCCGCCTGGATGACGACGGCGTCGGACTGGGCACTGGGCGGCCGGCCGTCGCCCATGCCGCCGCACGAGGTGCCGGAGCCGTTGGAGCGCAGCACGGTGAGGCAGCCCTGCCCGTGGCCTTCGGCCCCGCCCTCGGACTGGCCGTTGCCGGACTTCAGCGCGTACTCGATCCTGTCCGGGCCGACCTCGGTCACGGACAGGATCGTGCTGCCGGCCGGCCCGTCGAAGCGGATGGTCACCGGTTCGGAGACCGCGATCTCACAGTTTCCGTCCGAGCAGGCGGCCGCGTCGTGCCCGTCCGCAGCCGACACCGACGGCTGCGCCGAGGCGGTGCGGTCGGCGGACGGGGACGTCGATGGGTCCGGTGCGGAGCGGGACTCCGACGGCCGATCGCCGTCCGAGGACCCCGCGCTCGCCTCGTCCGAGCCGCCGCAGCCCACCAGTGCGACGGCAGACAGTACGGCGAGCGCCGAACACGCGACTGCCCGTCGCGTACGCGTCGTTCCTGTCCGGCGTGCCGCCGCCCGCATGCCCATGACGTCTCCGCGCATCCATGCACTCCGTGTCCGGCTTTCGACGGTGCCCCTTCCCCGTACCGCGCCTCCCACTTCCCTCCCCGCACGGAAGTGACCCCTCCCCGCGGGCGGGTTCGGGCCAGACGGTTCAGGCCACGCGGGCGGTTCGCACCACGCGGGGGCGTTCCCGCGCCGAGCGTATCGGCGAGGGAGCGACCCGGGGGGACGCGCTGACTCGGTACGTCGTCCGGTTCGGGTCCTCGACGGGGTCCCCGAGTTCGATCTTCCCGGCCGCGTGCAGTTCGTCGCAGTCCGAGGTGGGCAGGGCCGCGTAGCAGCCGCCCTGGCCCGTGGTGGAATCGAGCGGACGCCAGTAGCTGTATCTGCGGCGGCCGTTCGCGTACACCGTGACGAAGGTGGGGGTGCGCGGGTCGGAGATGATGCGCAGCACGTCGGCGCCGCTGGTGCCGGCCGGGGCGAGCGACCTCTCGGGGGCCGCCCGGAGGCCGGTGGTCACCCGTCCGGCGCGCGGACGGTCCTGCATCTGGTTGACGGTGAAGAGCATCGCTGGGGCCTTTCCGGAGCCGGGACTCGAGACCGTCTACCCAGCGCGGCGCCGGTGTTGATCTCTTTCATTGATCATTCTGCTCCCTGGCACTGACATTAACCCGTAGCCGGTGACTGAAGGGTGCTAATTTCTCGCCGCACTTGGCTGTTCCTCGCCGTTCGTGGCCGTTCTTCGACCCTCCACGCCGCACCTGCCGTACAACCCCGGAGCCGTTCGAGGTGTTTTCTTCGCCAAACGGGTGATACCGGTCCCTTCGGCCTTTCCGCCTATTCGACTCGCACTCGTTCCGACGGGGGAACACATGAGCCCGATTCGTGCTCGCACCCGTCGCGGCACGACCGCAGCCCTCACCGTCCTGATGGCGGCGGCCCTCGGTGCCGCCGGCGCCGGGGCGCCGACCGCGGACACAGCCGCGCCGCGGACACGGCAGATCGCGTCGTCCGTTCTCGGCACCGACTACAGAATCACGCTGACAGCGCTCCGTTCGGCCGGGGCCGAGTACGCCGCGTCCATGCGTCTGCAGGTGTTCACGCGGACCGGCGGGGCCTGGACGGAGTCGGACCGCGTCACCGTCGGCGACGGGACGGCTGGTTCTGGTATCCCCTCACCGGCACGGGCGCCGCCTGCCAGTTCTCGACGGCGAGCACGGAGCCCGCGCCGCTCACGGTGAGCCTCCTGGTCACCCCGTCCATCGGCTGCTCCGGTCCGGTGCACTACGTCGTACGGGAAGGCCGGGTGTACGCCGGCTGACCCCGCCGGAGGCCTCGGGCGAGAGGGTCATCATCGGCTTGTCCGGCTTGACGGTGACCACTGCCTGGGCGCTCGGTGCGCCGGATGTGACGCCGAACCGGGGCCAGGTCTGCAGGACGGTGGTCAGGATGATCTGGAGCTCCGTCCAGGCGAAGTTCTCCCCGATGCACTCGGCGGCCGTCGCCGAAGGCCAGGAAGGAGCCGCGTGTGGCCTGCGAGCGGTCAGGGGCCCAGCGGTCCGGGTCGAAGACGTCCGGGGCGGGGAACACCTCCGGGTCGTGCTGGTGCAGACAAGGGTTCCAGACGACGTCGGCACCCTCGGGGATGCGGTGCCCTCCGAGCTCGATGTCGCGGCTCGCGGCGCGCGTCACCCTCCAGGCCGGTCCGTGCTTCCGGATCGCTTCCTGGAGAACCCGCCGGGCGTGGGCGAGCCGGTCCAGCTCCTCGTGCCGCAGAGGGCGGTCGGCACACACGAGGGCGAGTTCGTCACGGAGGAGCCGCTCGATCCCGGGGTTCCGCGAGATCTCGTACAGGGCCCGGACGAGGGTGGCACCGGTGGTCTCTATCGCTCCGGTCAGCAGGGTGATGGCCTCGTCCTGCAACTGCTGGCGGCTGAGCGGGGTCTCGGCCGTGAGCAGGGCGTCGAACAGGCCCGCCTGCCACGTCGCCGGGGCCGACGCATGCGGGCAACGCGCCGGCACCGCACCGGTGTCGTCCGCCCCCGGGTGCGTGGCCCGATGTGAGTGGTGGTCGATGGCCTGGTCGATCAGGGTCCGCAGGCGGGCGACGCGGGCGGCGTGAGCGCGATGGGCGGGCAGCGGCAGTCAGGTGATCCAGGGGGAAGAATCGTCTGCCGGATCGTTCCCTCCATGATCTCGGGCATCAGGACTCGGCGGGTCAGCGCGGGATCGGTGACGACGTAGGCAGGGCTCGGACCTATGCGTATCCGGACGGCGCTGCCGTACCGACGCAGTGAGGTGAGGAACGGAAGGGGGTCCCGGGCGAGCCGGTGGGCGTGACCGATCAGCGGCAGGTTGCCGGGAGCGGTCGGAGTGGGTGCGGACGGTCTCGTCGTGGCGCTCATCGAGCGGATCACTCCTTGTGGGGGGCCGTCGAACGCCCCGTGCACGCCCAAGATCACGGAGAAGGATGCTGCGGCGGGTCCTCTTCGGCGATCTCGCACGCGCCGTTGACCGGATGCGGGTTCATGCGTGTCGCGGGAACCTGGAGACGTCGCCCGGTTCCGCCCCGGCACGGTCGTGCGACCCGGGTTGCCCGCCATCGAGCCGAGAAGAGACAGAACCGCAATGCCTTACATCACCGTGGGACGCGAGAACTCCACCGACATCGAGCTCTACTACGAGGACCACGGGGCCGGACAGACCGTGATCCTCATCCATGGGTACCCCCTCGACGGCCACTCCTGGGAGAAGCAGTCCCCCGCGCTGTTCAACGCGGGGTACCGCGTGATCACCTACGACCGGCGCGGATTCGGACAGTCGAGTCAGCCCACGACGGGATACGACTACGACACCTTCGCCTCCGATCTGAACACGGTCCTGGAGACCCTCGACGTCTCGGACGCCGTGCTCGTCGGGTTCTCCATGGGCACCGGTGAAGTCGCCCGCTACGTCAGCAGGTTCGGCACGGACCGCGTCGCGAAGGTGGCCTTCCTCGCCTCGCTGGAGCCCTGCCTGCTGAAGACCGACGACAACCCGGCCGGCGCGGCGTCCCGCAAGTTCTTCGAGGGCATCTCCGCGGCGGTGAAGGCCGACCGGTACGCGTTCTACACGTCGTTCTTCAAGGACTTCTACAACCTCGACGAGAACCTCGGCAGCCGGATCAGCCCGGAATCCGTCCGCAACAGCTGGCACACGGCGGCGTCGGGTGGATCCTTCGCCGCGGCGGCCGCGCCGATGACGTGGTTCACCGACTTCCGAGGAGACATCCCCGCCATCGACGTGCCCGCACTGATCCTGCACGGAACGGCGGACAACATCCTGCCCATCGACTCGACGGGGCGCCCGTTCCACCAGGCGCTGCCGAGCGCGGAGTACGTGGAGGTCGAGGACGCTCCGCACGGCCTGCTGTGGACGCACGCCGAGGACGTCAACCGGGCGCTTCTGTCCTTCCTCGCCAAGTGAGGTGAGAGCGGCCGTTCAGGCCGCCCGCTCCAGGCGGACGCAGCAGCGGCCGGGTTCCGGCGCCAGGCGCGCTTCGAAGCCGGTGTCGCCGAGGCCGTCGAGGACACCGCGCAGCAGATGGAGGTTCATCCCGCAGACCGTCCGGGTGTGCGCGCGGGCGAGCGTGTGGAAGGGGCAGTTGCCCAGGACGACGGCGTCACCCTCGTGCCGTGGCTCGAAGCCGTACCTCTCCAACAGGGGGAGGACCTCTTCGTGGCCGTCGGCACCCACCTGCACCCCGCATTCCCGTGCCGCGCGATGCAGGACGTCACGCACCGGCTCCCCGGTCTCGCCGGACTCCTCCACGGCGTGGGCGAGGAGCTGTCCGGCGAGTTCGTAGCGCCGGTCCGGGAGGCTGACGGCGATCTGCTTCGTCGAGCGGCGGTAGAGCTTGGCCGGTCTGCCCGCGCCCGGGCCGGTGCGTCCGCTGCGCCGCTCATAGACCACGTCGAGCAGGGACTGGTCGGCCAGGCGGTCCAGGTGGAAGGCAGCGGTCTGCCGGGCCAGGCCCAGAGCCGCGGCGGCCTCGTCCCGGCCCACCGGTTCCGGCTCGCGCACCACGTAGTCGTAGAGCCTCCGGCGGGTGGGCTCGTCGAGGGCGGCGATGGCGGAGACGTCCTGGTCCCGCGCATCGTCCGGCTGCTCCCGTACTTCGTCCGTGTCGTCCACGAACACCAGTGTAAAACCCACGGCCATTGACTAAAGAGAAATAAAGAGCTTCTATCGTTAATGAAAGTTGCCGATAGAAGGAGGGGCCATGGCCTCCACCAGCACCAGCAGCACCTCGGTCACAACTCGGCGGGCCGCGCTCGCCGACCCCGGCTACCAGGCCTTCGTGATTCTGCGCACCGGCTTCGCCGTGGCACCGATCCTGTTCGGCCTGGACAAGTTCGCCAACCTGCTCGTCGACTGGCCCGCCTACCTCGCACCGTGGATCAACGACCTCGTTCCGGGCAGCGGTCAGTCGGCCATGTACGCAGTGGGCGTCATCGAGATCGTGGCCGGCCTCGTGGTGGCCGTCGCCCCGCGCTTCGGGGGCTGGCTGGTCGCCGGCTGGCTGGCCGGGATCATCGTCAGCCTCCTCACCATCCCCGACTACTACGACATCGCCCTGCGCGACTTCGGCCTGCTTCTCGGCGCGGTCGCACTCGCCCGGCTCGCCCAGCGCCACCAAGGCGCCCGGGCGTGACCACCGGGCACAGGCCGGACGGGCCGCCCGGCGGCTCCCGGGCCGGGCGGTCAGCACAGCACGCGCAGCGCTCCGGGCAGGACTCTGAGCGTCACCGGGAGATGGGCGTCGACCTCGCCGTCCGCACCGTAGGGGACTTCGCGGTCGGCGGCGACACGGATCTCCCGGCCCCGCAGCACCCGCACCTGGGGCCGGTGGACGTGGGCGCCCGTCCTCAGCTCGTTCATCAGGGTGAAGAACAGGCGCCGCGGCGCGTCCTCGACCATCACGATGTCCAGCAGCCCGTCGTCCACCCGGGCGTCGGGCGCGATGACGCGGCCGGAGCCGTAGTAGCCGGAGTTGGCGGCCACCACGGTGTAGCCGGTGTGTGCGTGCTCCTCGCCGTCGACCGTGACCCGGTAGCGGGCCGGCCGCCAGGTGGTGGCCGCCCGCAGTCCGCCGGCGTAATAGGAGGCGGCGCCCCGCAGCAGCTTGCTGCGGTTGGCGTGACGGTTGGCGAGCGCGTCCACTCCGGCGTACACGCTGCCGAGGACGACGGTGCGGTCGTGGACTGCCGATTCGACCTCGATGGTGTCGACGTGCCGCGGTTCGTTCTCCAGCAGTATCCGGGCCAGGGCCGCCGGTTCGGTGGGCAGCTCCAGTGCCCGTGCGAAGTCGTTGCCGCGGCCGGCCGGCACGAGGCCGAGCGTGGCGCCGGTCCCGCTGAGGGCACCGCCGATGCCTCCGGCGATGCCGTCCCCGCCGACGGCCAGCACCACCCGCCCCCGCTGTCCGGCGTCACGGGCCAGCTCCTGCGCGTGGGCCAGACTGCGGCTGTACTCCGTGCGCAGTTCGGCCCCGGCCTCCCGGAGTTGTCGCGCGAGGGCGAGCAGCGCGGCCGCTCCGGTGGATCCGCCCGCGGTGGGATTGACGACGGCGGTGAACTGTCGCATCGGGTTGCCTCCGGGCGGACCGACGGGATGGAGCGGACGATGGTCTGAGGGGCTCGGTTCAGTCGGCGGACAGGAGGACGCCGGGGTTGAGGACTCCGGCCGGGTCCAGACGCCGCTTCACCGCGCGCAGGGCGTCGGTGCCCAGTGGGCCGGTCTCGCGGACGTACCAGTCCCGGTGGTCGGTGCCGACGCCGTGGTGGTGGCTGATCGTGCCGCCGACGGCGAGGATCGCCTCGTTCGCGGCGTGCTTGGCGCGCGTCCAGTGCGCCACGGGGTCGCCGTCGCCCTGTGCCGACACCACGGTGAAGTACAGGGAGGCGCCGTTCTCGTAGACGTGGGAGATGTGGCACATCACCAGGGGCGGGGTACCGGCCTCGGTGAGCGTGGTGGTGAGGGCGTCGCGGACCGAGGTGTACAGCTCGGGAATCCGGGACCAGAAGGTCGCGGTCTCCAGCGTCTCGGCCAGGGCACCGGCGTCGAGCAGGGAGTCGCGCAGGTACGGGGCCGAGTACCGGCCGTGGGCCCAGCGCCGGCCGGGCTCCTCCCCCAGCGGTGTTCCACCGCACTCGCGCAGGACGGCCGCGGCCTTTTCCCTGCGGTACGCGGTGTCCTCCTCCGTGCCCTCGTAGCCGGCGACGGCCGTGCATCCGGCGGACTGCGGGGTGCCGGAGCCAACCGCGTCCGGCTGGGCGAGGCCGATCAGCGTCTCGGTCTCGTCGGACAGCCGCAGCACGGTGGGGCGCGGCCCGTCCTGGGCGAGGCGGCGCAGCGCGGCGGCGCCCTCGTCGAAGGAGTCGAACCGCCAGCCCTCGTAGACGCGGGTCTGCGGAAGAGGACGGATCCGGACGGTCACCGACGTGATGACGCCGAAGGCCCCCTCGGACCCCATGACGAGCTGGCGCAGGTCGGGCCCGGCCGCCGAGCGCGGGGCCCGGCCGGTGTCGAGGGTGCCTTCGGGGGTGGCGAGGGTGAGGGAGAGCACCATCTCGTCGAAGCGGCCGTACCCGGCGGACGCCTGGCCGCTGGAGCGTGTCGCGGTGAAGCCGCCGATGGTCGCCCACTCGTAGGACTGGGGGAAGTGGCCGAGGGTGAAACCGTGTTCGGCGAGCAGCGCCTCGACCTGCGGGGCGCGCAGGCCGGGTTGCAGGGTGGCGGTGCGGGAGACCGGGTCGAGGGCGAGCAGACCGTCCATGCGCCGCAGGTCCAGGGCGACGAAGGAGCCCTGGCGGCCGGGGGCGAGACCGCCGACCACGGAGGTGCCGCCGCCGAACGGCACCACGGGCAGGTGGTGTTCGGCGCATGTACGCAGGACGGCGAGCACCTCGTCGTGGTCGGCGGGGAACAGGACGGCCGCCGGGAGGTCGGTGACGTCACCGTGCCGGATGCGCAGCAGATCGGGGGTGGACTTGCCGCGGGTGTGCCGGATCCGCGTCTCCGGGTCGGTGCGCACATGGTCCTCACCACCCAGCGCCTCGACCAGCGCGCGGTGCGCGGCGGACGCCAGCCGAGGCTCGGGCACGGCCACTTCCTCGAGGGCTACCGGTCCGGCCTCACACGGCTTGACGCCGAGCAGATCGCGCAGCAGCCCGATCACCGTGTCGGGCAGCGGCGTCGCCCTGGCCGGGTCGCCCCAGCCGCTCCACAGCATGTCCATGGCTGTCGTCCTCACCGGTCGGTTCGAGCGTCGATATGAGCGAGGCCGTCGCCGACGGCCTCACCTGGCGTTACACTGTTACACATGACGCCTATTCGTCACAACCGTTCGGACAACGACGCCGTGCTCGACGCGGTGCGCGACTGCGTTCTGGCCGTCGGGGTCCGCCGCACCACGCTGACCGACGTGGCCCGTCGCGCCGGGGTCTCCCGGATGACGCTGTACCGACGATGGCCCGATGTGCGCTCGCTGGTCGGGGACCTCATGACCCGGGAATGGGTCGACGTGGCCACCGGCGCCGTCCTCGGGCACCGTCCGGACGTCACCAGCCGGGACCGCATGGTCGACGGACTGGTGGCGGGGGTACGCGCCTTCGGCGAACACCCGCTCTTCCGGAAGATCGTCGACGTGGACCCCGAACTGCTCCTCCCCTATGTGCTGGACCGCCGTGGAGCGAGCCAGGTGGCGCTGCTGGAGCTGCTGGCCGGCAGCCTGCGCGAGGGGCATGCCGACGGCTCGGTGCGCACCGGTCATCCCGAACGGCAGGCGCGCTCTGTACTCCTGATCGTCCAGTCCTTCACCCTTTCCCTGCGGACCATGACCGACGAGGACGACCCCGACCTCACCTCCGAGGCCCTCCTCGCAGAACTGCGCGACATCCTGGAGAGGATCCTCACACCATGAACGCCCTCACCGGACCGGCCTCCGTCTCGTCCCTGTCCGCAGAGCGCCGCGTCCGCGACCTGACCGAGACCGTGGGCGGCCCGGTCGTCGACGTCCTGGTCGTCGGTCTCGGTGCCACCGGTGCCGGGGCCGCCCTGGACGCCGCGGCCCGCGGTCTGAACGTGGTGGCCGTCGACGCCCACGACCTGGCCTTCGGCACCTCCCGCTTCAGCAGCAAACTCATCCACGGCGGGCTGCGCTACCTCGCCTCCGCCCAGTTGGACGTCGCCCACGAGAGTGCGGTCGAACGCGGGGTGCTGATGCAGCGCACCGCCCCCCACCTGGTGCACGCCCAGCCGTTCGTCCTGCCCCTCACCCCCCTGGTCTCCCGGGGTCAGGCCGCCCTGGCCCGCGCCGGTTTCCGGGCCGGCGACGCCCTGCGGCTGGCCGCCCGTACCGCGCGGGCGACCCTGCCCGCGCCGCGCCGGATCTCGGTGACGGAGACCCGCCATCTGGCCCCCGCCGTACGGGGCGACGGGCTGCGGGGCGGCCTGCTGTCCTGGGACGGCCGGCTCACCGACGACGCCCGCCTGGTGACCGCCCTCGCCCGCACCGCCGCCGCGCACGGGGCTCGCGTCCTCACGCGGCTCCGGGCCTTGGACCTGACCGCGTCCGGCGCCCGGGTCCGCGACGAACTCACCGGTGAGGAGGGCGAGATCCGCGCCCGCGCGGTGATCAACGCGTCCGGAGTCTGGGCCGACGGCCTCGTCGACGGCATCCGGATCCGTCCCTCACGCGGAACCCACCTCGTGCTGCGCCCGGACAGCCTCGGCCCGCTTCCGGCCGGCCTGCACATCCCGATCCCCGGGGAGAACAACCGCTTCGTCCTCGTGCTGCCCCAGGACGACGGCCGGGTCTACGTCGGGCTCACCGACGAATCCGTGGACGGCGGCATCCCCGAGGTCCCCGAGGCGCCCGAGACGGACATCGGCTTCCTCCTCGACGTCCTGTGCTCCGTCCTGGACGTCCCGCTGCACCGAGACGACGTGGTCGGGGCCTTCGCCGGACTGCGCCCCCTGCTGGACACCACGGCGGCCGGCGCCGGCACGGCGACGAGGACCGCCGACGTCTCACGGCGGCACGCGGTCCTGACCTCGTCCGAGGGTGTCGTCACCGTCGTCGGCGGCAAGCTCACCACGTACCGGCGCATGGCCGAGGACGCCGTCGACACCGCCGTCCGCGTCCACCGGCTGCCGGCCCTGTCCCGCACCGCGTCCCTCCCGCTCGTGGGCGCCGCACCGCCGCACGTCCTCACCACCCTGCCCACGCCCCGCCGCCTGGTGCGGCGCTACGGAACGGAGGCACCGGCCGTCCACGCCCTCGGCGCGCGGGACACCCGGCTGGGCGAGCCCGTCCTGCCCGGACACCCGGTCACCGGGGCCGAACTGCTGTGGGCCCTGCGCCACGAGGGAGCGCTCGACGAGAGCGACCTGCTCGACCGCCGCACCCGCATCGGTCTCGTCCCCGCCGACCGCGCGGCGGCGCTCCCCGCCGTACGCGAACTCCTGGACGACGCCCTGCCGCAACGGAGTTGAGACGCGCCCTCCCCGGGCGGGCGGGGACCGCCGTCAGCTCCTGTGGACGCCGACCTCGCGCAGGGAGTAGCCCCAGTCGGTCCCCCGGTCCAGGAACCGGACACGGACGTGGCGGGCCGGTTCCGGGGAAGCGGGCCGTGTCGAGGCCGCCGTCCCCGGAGACCGTGGACCAGGCGGTCCGCCAGTTCGAGCCGTCGGTGGAGAGCTCGATGCGGTAGGAAGTCCCGTACGCGCGCTCCCAGTCGAGCGTGACGCGCCCGACCTCCCGGGTGGAACCGAGGTCGATCCGGAGCCACTGGTCGTCGCTCCAGTCGCTGGCCCAGCGGGTGCCCCGGTCGCCGTCCACCGCCCGGCCGGGCGCGTAGCTGGTGAACGGGTTCCACTCGGCCGAACTGCCGGTCGCCGGGGCGCCCTCGGCGAGGTTGCCCCCGCCCGGTGCTGCTCGGAGGCGCCCCAGGTGTCGAGGTAGGACTCGGCGCCCCGGAAGAGGTCGTCCACCACGTCCTGGCCGCCGACGCGCCGGATGTCCTCGATCCAGTCGGGGACGAGTCCGTGGTGCGCGGCCCCGTCGGTGTTCAGGTCCCAGGTGCGCTCACCGGTGGTCTGCCGGTCGATGACGGACCCGCCGTCCACACTGCGGAAGGGATACGTGACGGGGTGGGGCGCATCGGCGCCGCGCGGTGCGGACCAGCCGCCGACGCCGTTCATGTCGGTGCCGTAGCCGTAGCCCGCGCCGTGCCTGTCGCGCACCGCCTCCGTGCGCCGCGCCTTCTCGACGAAGTCTTCGGAGCCGTGCATGTACTGGGCGACGAAGCCGCCGAGGCCGTAGACGCGCTCGGTCCAGTTCAGGTCCATCCAGCTGTGCGAGGAGAGTGCGCCGGGGTACGACTCGGCCTCGAAGAGGTCGAGCACTCTGCCGGTGGCCTTGACGCTCATGTGGTCGACCTCGAGCATCATGTTGCGTTTCATCATTCCGCGCACGGCGTACTCACCGAGGTCGGTGAGACCCCGTACATTGCACTGGGCGTCCTCGTCGTAGGCGGGGACCTTGACGCCGGCCGGCAGTTCCTCCTCGGCTCCGGGTGCGGCGGCCAGGCCGATGGGGTTGTCATGCTGGGGCCCCGTGCACTTCTCGGTCCGCCAGAAGGTGCCGGTCGACAGGAACTGTCCGACGTTGATCGCGGTGCCGAGCGCGCCCTCGTCGAAGCGCACCCCGCACAGTGCGTTGTCGAACTTGTGGCACAGGAACATGCTGCGTACGCCGAGGTCGTACAACTCGTCCAGCCCGGCGTCGATGTCGTCCTTGTCGCACTGGGCGATGTCCAGGACCTGCTTGCAGCCGAACGGCTCGGAGGTCTCCACACCCAGGACGACCGCGAGCTTGCCCTGCTCGACAACCTGACGGGCCTGGGCACTGTCGGTGACGATCCGGAACCAGCCCTTGCCCGTGCCGCCGTACATCCTGTCGATGTACGCTTGCATGTCGTAGGTCAGCTTCGCCTGCAACCGGATCGACGTCATCTCGTCGCAGCTGCGGTCCTTGAAGAAGTACACGGAGCAGATCACGCCGTTGGTGACGAGGTCGTTCACCAGGACCCGCTGCCCGCCGCGCCAGGCCCGCTCGATCCAGGCGTAGTAGTTCTGCTGGTGGGTCAGCGAGTCGTGGGCCGGCCAGTCCTTGAAGGTGGGCCAGCCGACGGGATCGTGCCTGCCGTCACCGCCGTTGGTGAGGAAGTCGAAGATCGCGAGCGAGCCGTCGGGGTAGTGCTCGGGACAGTCCTTGAGCGCGTCGGCGATCCCCTTCTCGGAGAAGGGCTTGCCGCAGATGAGCCGACCACCGAAGGCCTCGTTGGACATGATGTGGTTGTGCGCGTCGACGAACCCGCGGACCTCGCCCCGCGCGTTGGTATCGGTGAACGGCTCGCCGGTGACACCGATCCCGGAGTCCGGCGCCGGCCGTGCGGTCGGCGCCCACCAGTCGCCGTCGGCCGCGGAACTGGACGTGGGGCCGAGGTACATCATGGTGAGCACGAGCAGAAGCAGTGTCACGAGGGCGACTCGGCGGCGTCCGCCGCCGTACCGGCGTCGAGCGGTGCTCACGTCCCACGTCCCTCCGTCAGCGGCACGGCACGTTCGGCCCACCGGGCGGTCCGGGCCGGTGACCCGGGTCCACCCGATTGTCATGACCAGAACAAGGCGTGCGCCGAGCATGGCTACTGGCGCGTAGGGAGTCAAGAGTCCGGGACGGACGGCGGTGGAGCGGACCCGGGATGGGCGCATGGCGCTATCACCGCGAGAGGGCGCGGCCCACGCGGCAGGAGACCTACCGGAACGGTGTCCGCAAGGCCGTGTACCGCGACCCGACGGGAACGAGATCGGCTGCGGCGGCGCCCCGGCCTGAGAACATGCGTCCGTGTATGCGGGGCGAAGTCCCGGCCGGTTACCGCTCGGCCCCCGGTTCGTAGCGCAGCGAGATGGCCCGCAGGACGTCCGCGGAGGACACGTCCGTGCGGCCCGCGTCGTGCACTTCGGCGAGTTGCACGAAGGCGAAGGTGAGTGCGGAGGTGATGTGAACGATGGCGGGCCCCAGCTTCTCGGTGACGATCTCCGCCACCTCGCGGGCGTTCGCGTCGGCCGGCAACTGGATGTGCGGCAGCATCTCTTCGAGAAGCTTGGAGACGGCTCCGCTCCTCACCACCTCGGCGTCCGGGTTCTCTCGGAGTTGCCGCCGCATCTCGAGGGCCTCGGTGAGGATGCCGACGCCCCGCTGCATGATCTCGCGCTGCTCCATGGGCACAGCCTAGGGTCTTTCCCAGCGCGCTCCGGTGCTCGCGTCCACCCGTCCGTGCCCACCCCGCGGAACCTGCCCACGCATTCGAGTTCCGATTATCGTCTGTTGCAGCCGAATATGAGCATTGACTCCCCAATTGAATCCCCAAGGGAGACATCGAGCGTTACCGCCTTCGCCCGAGTGACTGCCGCGCCCCCGGTGACCGCCCGGTGGCGGTGTCCGGACCGATCGCCGGGCGGTCACCGGGACGAACACCTTCGGCAGCGGGTCGGAGGGAGGGGTGTGGGCCTCACATCGGTGATGGCGGGCGCGCACCGGCCTGCCGACCGGTGCGCGCCCGCCATCACCACCCGAACGGGCGTGTCCTGATGAGCGCGCGGCCCGCCGCGGCCTGCGCGTCCTGCGGCCGTGTGTACGGCACCGGCTCCCCAGGACCGCGTTCACCTGCGCAGTGACCCGGCGTCCCCCATGACGATCACCGGGTGCTGCGCGGGGTCGAGCGCCAGCAGAAGCTGTCTCATGTGCGGTTCCTCCAGGCTCACACAGCCCTGGGTGGGCCCTTGGTGGTCCACGTGCAGCCAGATGCCGCCGCCCCGGTCGGCGCCGAGCGGCCGTGTCCGATCGAGCGGTGAGGTGCCCGGGACGCGGTTGTAGTCGATCGCGATGACGTAGTCGAAGGACCCGGCGAGCGGCTCCCCCACGAAGCCCGTGCCGCCGATGGCGAATCCCGATGACTCGTCGTACGGCAGCAGGGTGCCCGGGTCGGGCAGCAGCCCTCCCGCGTCGCTGAGGGTGAACACGCCGATCGGCGAACGGAGGTCTCCCACCCGGTGGTCGTCGGTCCAGCCGTTGAGGGCGTTGCGGGCGGGCCATGGGGTGCCCGCCCGCCACCCCGAGGCGGTACGCCGGTACAGCACGGCCTCGGAGCGGTTCGCATTTCTGCCCGTGCCGGTGACGACGACGGCCTGGCGGGCGTTCTCGGGGATCAGCGCCAGTGTCCGGGGGCCGAGGCCGCCGAGCGGGGCGGGTGTCTCCGGGTGCGCGCCGGCGTCGGGCCTGCCCTGTGCGGTGCTCTCGACGCCGGGGGCTCCGGTCTCCGGGGATCCGACCGCGGGTGGTCCGGCCGCAGGCGGTTCGGCCGCCGGTGGCGCGGCCTCGGGCGTGACGGCTGGGGAGGTGGCGGCCGTGGGTGCGGCGACCGTCGGGGACTCCCGCGCCGTGCTGCCGGTGATCGCTCCGCAGCCGGTGAGGACCGCCGTCACCAGGAAGGCGACGGCCGACATCTGCAGCCGTCCGCGTACCCGGACGAGGCCGGCGGCCCGTCGGCCGCCCCGGGACGGAACTCGGGGGCGCCCGCGATGCGGACCTTCGATCGATGAAGCCATGGGGATCGATGAAGCCATGGGGTTCAGCCTGACTTCGACTTCGCCAAAACGCCTCGCACCCCGCGCGAGTCCGGGCAACGTCCCCCATCTGCGCCGTGGCGGTCTCTCATGACCCGGTGAGGATCGCGGCGATCGCCGCGCCCACACCACTGACCACGCCCACGACCGCCGCGGCGACGCACCGCATCCGGAGCTGCTGGTAGCGGTGTTCGTACTCGCCGCGGAGCTCGGCCGCACGGTCGCAGATCCGGACGAGTGAGGCGCGGGAGGACGCGATCCGGTCGGCGGTGTAGAGGTGCTCCACGTCCTCGCGCTGTGCGGTCGTCAGCCACGGCAGTTGCTCGGTGAATCGGCCGGCCCGCTGCCGGGCGTCCTCGAGCTCGGCCGCCCACAGCAGGTATCCCTCGAGCTGGTTGAGGCCTCGGGCGCTGTCCTGGATGGGGTTCACTTGCTCCTCCACGCGCTGGGCGGTGAGATCACTTCTGCTGCTCCCCGGGGGGCCTGGATCGCGGAGGTTTCCGGACGGTTGACCTCCCTGTCGTACGCCGCGATCTCCGGGTGGTGCAGGTCGAACGCCGGGGATTCGGAGCGGATCCGCGGCAGGGTGAGGAAGTTGTGCCGCGGTGGCGGGCACGCGGTGGCCCACTCCAGGGAGCGGCCGTAGCCCCACGGGTCGTCGACCTCGATCTTCTTGCCGTACTTGGCGGTCTTCCAGATGTTGTAGAAGAACGGCAGCAGCGACATGCCGAGCAGGAACGAGGCGATCGTGGAGACCGTGTTCAGCGCGGTGAAGCCGTCGGCCGCGAGGTAGTCCGAGTAGCGGCGCGGCATGCCCTCGGCGCCCAGCCAGTGCTGGACCAGGAAGGTGCCGTGGAAGCCGATGAACAGCGTCCAGAAGGTGACCTTGCCGAGCCGCTCGTCGAGCATCTTGCCGGTGAACTTCGGCCACCAGAAGTGGAAGCCGGCGAACATCGCGAAGACGACCGTGCCGAACACCACGTAGTGGAAGTGCGCCACGACGAAGTACGAGTCGGTCACGTGGAAGTCCAGCGGCGGCGAGGCCAGGATGACGCCGGTCAGCCCGCCGAACAGGAAGGTCACCAAAAAGCCGATGGACCACAGCATCGGCGTCTCGAAGCTCAGCGACCCCTTCCACATGGTGCCGATCCAGTTGAAGAACTTCACCCCGGTGGGGATGGCGATCAGGAAGGTCATGAAGGAGAAGAACGGCAGCAGCACGCCGCCGGTGGCGTACATGTGGTGCGCCCACACCGTCACCGACAGACCCGCGATCGCGATGGTGGCGCCGACCAGCCCCATGTAGCCGAAGATCGGCTTGCGGGAGAAGACCGGGACGATCTCGGAGACGATGCCGAAGAACGGCAGCGCGATGATGTACACCTCGGGGTGGCCGAAGAACCAGAACAGGTGCTGCCACAGCAGCGCCCCGCCGTTGGTCGCGTCGAAGATGTGCGCGCCGAACTTCCGGTCGTACTCGAGCGCGAACAGCGCGGCGGCCAGCACCGGGAAGGCCAGCAGCACCAGCACGCCGGTGAGCAGCACGTTCCAGGTGAAGATCGGCAGGCGGAACATCGTCATGCCGGGGGCGCGCATGCAGATGATGGTGGTGATGAAGTTGACCGAGCCGAGGATGGTGCCGAAGCCCTGGAGGGTCAGACCCATGATCCACATGTCGGAGCCGGCGCCCACCGAGCGGACCGCGTCGGACAGCGGGGCGTAGCCGGTCCAGCCGAAGCTGGCGGCCCCGTCCGGGGTGAGGAAGCCGCCGAGCGCGATCAGCGAGCCGAACAGGTAGAGCCAGTAGGCGAACATGTTCAGCCGCGGGAAGGCGACGTCGGGCGCGCCGATCTGGAGCGGCATGATCCAGTTCGCGAATCCGACGAACAGCGGCGTCGCGAACATCAGCAGCATGATCGTGCCGTGCATCGTGAACGCCTGGTTGAACTGCTCGTTCGACATGATCTGCAGACCGGGCCGGGCGAGTTCGGCGCGCATCACCAGCGCCAGGATACCGCCGAGAACGAAGAATCCGAATGACGTCGTGAGATACAGCGTGCCAATGGTCTTATGATCGGTTGTAGTCAGCCATGCGATGACGACTTTTCCGGGGTGCTTGCGCCGGACCGGCAGTTCGTCCACGTAGGTGGCCGACTCGACCAAGTCCGACGCATTGTGCACCGCCACTGTTCCGCTCCTTGCTCATGGGCTCAGGATCCCTCCGGCAGGATTCCGCACCCGCGGCCGTAGTGGTAAGACCCGTACTCGGCGCGTCGCGGTGTGTGCCGGTCGGTCGGCGGCCCACGCACCGGTCGAGACGACCCTTCAGGACTCCGGGACGACCCGCCAGGTGGCGGGGGCCGTTCAGCGCACGGACCCGTACCGCAAAGGGGGTCCGCGTTCCGGGATGCTCCGCCGGTGCGGCACAGGCCGCTGCCCGCGACGGGGGTCCCCGCGGCGTCACTGCTGTGTGTGGTCGACCTGCACCGGGTCGAACGCGATCCAGGTGCGGGCTCCGTCGCCGGCCCACCCGACCTCGATCGTTGCCTCGTCCACCCGGGTCTCCCGGACCGCCTCCCCCAAGGGCTCGGGGTCCGGTGCGGCGGTCAGGCTCGCCAGGCTGACGTGGACGGACGTGCCGTCGGACCGGCCGGTCAGCCGTGGTACCCGCGCCCAGCGGGTGAAGGCCGTGCCCTGGGGTGCGCGGACGAGGCCCGGGGCGGGATCGTCCCAGCCGTACGGGCCGTGCAGGGACGAGAGCAGCGGCTCGTCGGGGCCGATGGCCCAGCCGGTGTGGGTGACACGGGAGTCCGCCGGTGCCCCCACCACCCGGTGCACCCGCAGCTCGTGGCGGCCGTGGCCACCGTGACGCTCTCCACCCGCAGGCCCGGCACCATCGTCGGGCCGTCGACGAACATCGGCCGGTGCCAGGAGGCCGCCCAGCCCCATCCCTCGCCGTGTCCGGCGCCCAGCGGGTGGAAGCGGCGGCGGACACTGGGCCGGCCGCCGACCACCACGGACAGGTGGTGGGCGGCGATGTTCCCGGGCGCGGTCGGGCCGGTGCGGGTCGAGTAAGCCTGGCGCCCGTAGTACGGGGCGCCTCGGCCGCCGACTCCGCCTGGGCCGACTCCGCCTGGTAAGGACTCACATGGTGGCTGCCGTGATTGTGCAGTCGGACGACTCCGTCGGCCCGGGTTGCCTGGACGAGCAGTCCGGGCGCGGGCAGGGCGAGCACGCGGTCGCCCTCCTCCACCGGCGCGGGCTCCTCACGGTCCGTACGGAGGGCGTGGCCGGCGGGGGCGGGCAGCGCGACGAAGGCCTTCGACGCCCGATAGTGGTGACGCCGGGTCCGAGTAGGGCTGCAGCACGGCGTCGTGCGGGCCGTGCCGGCCGAGGCTCAGCAGTCCGTCGTCGGTCAGCGCGCCCCGCAGCCATTCCTCGGCGCGGTCCCGCACGTCGGGGTCGAGGTTCTTCCACAGCCAGAAGGTGGCCAGGCGCAGGCCGAGGGCGATCGACGCCGACTCGACCATGGGCTGGCCCTGCGTCGTGAAGTCGAGGATCAGCGGCCAGGACTCGGTGTCGTCACGGCCCGGGGTACGGGTGCCAGCGGCGAGTCCACTCGCGTAGCGCTCCAGCCGGCCGTGGGGGTCGTCCCCGTCCGTGCGGCCACCCGGAACGCGGCGGCGAGGAACGTCCTCGCGTATCCCTCGAGACCGTCGGAGCGCACGCCCGAGCGGGAGGGGAGCCCCGGCAGGTCCAGCAGGGCGTGGCCGGGGTGCTCCAGCGCCAGGTCGCCGTGAGGAGCCCGTCCGCCGCGGCCTCCCCGTGGGCGCGGGTGCAGCCGGTGTGCGGGCTCAGGTCGCGGTTCTCGGCGGGCAACTCGAACGGGACGCTCATGCGAGGAAGGCCAGCCTTTCGCGTCGTACGGGGTGGAGGAAGCCGTCTCCGGCGGCCCAGCGCGCGATCTCGGCGAGCGCGAGATCGGCCAGGCGGCGCAGCTCGTTGCCCTGGGATCCGGCGAGGTGGGGGGTGAGCAGGACGTGCTCGCACTGCCACAAAGGGTGGTGGGGCGGCAGGACTTCGGGGTCGGTGACGTCGAGCACGGCACGGATGCGGCCGGCCAGCGCGGCGTCGGTGAGCGCGTCATGGTCGACGACGGCGCCGCGGGCCGTGTTGATGAGTACGGCGCCGGGCCGCATGGAGTCGACCAGTTCGCGGCCGACCAGCCCACGCGTCGCGGGCAGCAGCGGGGTGTGCACGCTGACCGTGTCGGAACACCGGAACAGCTGCGCCAACTCCACGCGGCGTACTCCGAGTTCGGCCGCTTCCCGGTCGTCGACGTACGGGTCGTACAGCAGGACGTCGAGGTCGTGCGGGCGCAGCAGTTCGATGACGCGACGGCCGATGAGGGAGGCGGACAGGATGCCCACGGTGCGGCGGTGGTTACCGGTGGCGCGGTCGGGGCGCAGCCAGTCGGGCCGGGTCCGGGTGGTGCGGTAGTCGCGCGCGCTCTCCAGGACCCGTTTGCCGGTGAGCAGAATCATGGCGAGGGTGTACTCCGCGACCGGCACGGCGTTGGCCGCGGCGGCGGAGGAGACCTCGATGCCGCGCTCCCAGCAGGCGTCGGTGACATGGCCGCGCACACTGCCCGCGGTGTGCACGACGGCCCGCAGGCGGGGCGCCGCACGCAGGACCTCGGCGTCCAGGGGAGGGCAGCCCCACCCCGTGACCAGCAGGTCGACATCGGCGAGCACGCCGCGCGCGTGAGGCGTGGTGAAGTCGTCCAGCACCGGAAGGGGCGCCGGATCGCACAGCGCGGCGAGGGCCGCCTGCGAGTCGGCGTCGAGGACGGCCGCGGCGACGTCCGGGGACATCGCCAGCGCCGCACGGGTTCGGAAAGCGGGGCCGGGCGTGTGCTCGGTCATGGCGGGGTCAGGACTCCTTCGACCACCGGCGGTGGCTGTGCGGAACACGGGAATCGTCACCGTCCGACCGGCGGACGGTCAAGAGACCGGTCGGGAGAAGGCAAAGCGGTCGAACGTCAGTCGGGGTGCCGCGATCAGCCCGCCGCGGTCACCTCGACGGCGAGGTCGTTGTCGACGGTGTAGTAGGGGCGCAGGGTGGCCCCGCCGACCGCGGACGCCGGGTACACGCACACCTTCTTGCGGTCGGCCACGTCGTCGAGGAGCCGGCCGATCCGGACCAGCGGGGCGTCGGCGGCAGGCCGGAGGAAGGCGTCCCAGACCTGGTTGGCGGCCGCCGCGGCCGCCAACTCCGCGAAGGGCACGGAGAAGTCGAACGCGTTGCCCTCCGCCCGCGGCCGGTAACCGCGCATGGTGGCCCTGTCTCCCCGAAGCCGGAGCAGCACCTCTGCCCCGTCGGTGAGTTCGGCGCCGTGCAGGCGCGCGCGGACCGTCATCGCACCGTCGGTGATGTCGAGCCGGCAGGCCTCGGCGTGGGCGGTACGCAGCCAGGCCCGGACCGCGAGGAAGCCGTCCTTCGTGGCATAGGGCACTCGGACCGCCACCGGGGACGGTCTGACCCGAAGTGTTCCGTCGACGAGCGCGCGCAGGTCCCGCGGGCCGGGACGCAACCGTTCCCGTCCGGCGTCCGGCTCCCTCAGCAGATACGCGTCCCAGCGGCCCTCCGCGAGTTCCGGTCGCGGTGCGAGCACCGCCCGGACGTCTCCGTCGTCGCCGTGGGGTTCGAGGCCGAGAAGGTGTGGTGGCCGCTCCGGCCGGTTCTTCTTCGGCTGTGGGACCAGTGCCAGTCGAGGGCGGCCGGGCGATCGGAGCCGGAGGCGGAAGGTGATCCGGCCGTCGGCGTCAGCGGTGCAGTGGGCGCGCAGGTCGTCCGTGTCCCGCTGGGTACTCATCGGCGTCCCTTCCGGAGGGTGCGCAGCGCGTCGGACGCGGCGGCGCGGGCGAGGTCGGCGGCGGCGTGGCCCTGGCCGGCCAGGGTGCGGTGTTTGCGGCCGTCCTCCGGTGTGAGGCGCTGCCCGGCGCTTCGGGCCGCCACGGCTTCCCGGACCAGGCGTTCCGCCTGCGCCACGACGGGGCCGGGGGCGTAACGACGGGCGTTGTCGAGGGCCGCCCTGCCCATACGGCGGCGCAGTTCGTCGTCGCGGACGAGGTCCAGCAGGGCCGCGCCGAGGGCGGTGGCGTCCCCGACCGGCACCAGTCTGCCGTCGACTCCGTCCTTGATGATCTCACCGGGCCCGTAGGGGCAGTCGGTGCTGACGACGGGCAGTCCGCACCGCATCGCCTCGACGATCGTCATGCCGAACGACTCGAAGTTGGACGCGGCCACGCCGATCGAGCCCTTGACCCACTCCGCCTCCATGGGGGTCGCCGCGCCCATGAGGAAAACGTTGTTCCACAGGCCGAGCGACTCGATCAGGCGCCGCAGCCCGGCCTGTTCCTCGCCCTTGCCGTAGATGCGCAGCTGCCAGTCCGGGTACTCGGCCGCGACCCGGGCGAACGCCTCGATGATCAGGTCGTACCGCTTCACGGGGACCAGTCGGCCGGCCGCGATCACCAGCTTGGCGGTGCCGTCCGCGGCGGGCAGCTCGGGGTCGGGGACGCTGTTCGGGAGGGCCTCCACCCGTACCCCGGGCAGCCGCATCTTGCGCCGGTAGGCGCCGGCGTCCGCCTCCGTGACGGTGGTGAGCACGTCGAGCCGCGGGTAGACGCGGCGCAGGACGGTGCGCAGCTTCGGCGGATGGTTGTCGAGGGTGAGGTGTTCCTGGCCGACGCGTACGACGTGCCGTGGGGCCTGGAGCGCGAGGTGCACGTTGAGTCCCGGCCGGGTCCCGATGACCACGTCGGCGTCGATGCCCTCCAGGCACTCGGCGATCCGCTGGTCGGTCAACTCGCTGTACTGCTGGTAGCGGTACTCGGCCGAGGGGAACACCTTTGCCGGTCCGCGGTACCGGGGGTCGTCCTGTTCCCGTCTGAGGTCCACCAGGGCCCGCAGCCTCACTCCGGGGTGTGGGGTGAGGTGGGGGTGCTCCCGGTGCCGTAACACGGAGACGATCTCCACGTCGTGGCGCTCGGCCAGCGCCGCCGCGAGGTTGAACGTGGTGGTGATCGTGCCTCCGATCCCGTAGGCGTTGTGGATCAGGAAAGAGATCTTCATGGCGGACTAGACCGCCTGAAGTGTTCAGAAGTTGTCTGTTCTGGTCACTTTTTTGGTGTCGGTTTCACCTTGTCACTGCGGGGGAGGGCCGGCCGAAGGACTCGGGGCGCCCGATGACTTGATCCGCAGGCCGGGGCGGCGCCGGTGCACGGTCAGATAGGTCAGTCCCTCGTCGCCGGCGGCGAGACTCCGCGTGGAGCCGTGCGGCAGCCAGAACAGGGTGCCCGCGCGCAGGGGCTGCGTGCCGTCGGGCGCGGTCAGCGAGCCCTCGCCCGCCAGAACGAGCAGGAGGACGTCGAGGTCGGGCTCGCGGTGGGTGTCGACCCGCCGGCCGGGCGGGATGCGTACGACGTTGGCGTCGAGCTGCCGTCCCGACTCCGCGAGCCGCCACAGGGCGCCTGGCGCATCCTCGAGCGCCGCCAGCGCTGCCGTGTCGCACAGCGTCCGCGGCAGCGGGGGGCCGCCGTCGTGCTCAGTGGTGGTGGCGTCGTCGCCGTCTGCCGTCATCGGGTGTCACCGTCCTGTGCCCGGGGGCCCTCAAATAGGAATCTAGCATGCGTATTTGCCATCTCAGGAGGGCAGGGCGGCGAGCCGGTCCGCGGAGACCGCCACGAGCAGTCGCGAGGCCGCCCCCGGCCGCTCGCGCACCTCACGGGGGGTGGGACGCCACGCCCGTGACGGTGGTGGCGCAGCAGGAGCATCGTCACGTCGTCGTCGGGCGGCAGGCCAACGTGCTGGGCCAGGTCCTCGCGCAGCAGCAGGGCCGTAACGCCAATCACCGCGGTACGGCGCCGGCCGCCGACGAGTCCGGCGAAGGCGGGGCCCCGCGACACGAGGAGCAGCATGCCCACACCCGGTCCGGCCACCATGTCCGCGGACGCCCCCGCCTTCAGACCATGCAACGGTCACCGACCCGTCCCGGCCCCCGCATCGGACCTTCGCCCAACCGAGCCCACCTCGTCCGGAGCCTGCCGGAGTGCTGCTCGCGCCACCGGTGCGGCATGTGCGTCCGGTGGGGCGAAGGGAGGAAGGAAAGTGCGAAAACGTCGGCCGTCGGGCCACTGGTCTTCGGATTTTGCGCTGTGCGATGATCCTGTCGGGGTCCTGGTGCGAGTCGGCTGTGGTGTCGTCGGCGGGCTCCCGCACCGGAGAGGAACGAACGGACGTGACCGCGCAGCGACCGGAGAACGGCGAGACGCCGGAGGGCGGGGACGGAGTGCCGTCCCCGCCGGACGAGGTCTGGCAACGGTTCCTCACGGACAACGAGCGTGCCATTCGCTCCTCCGCCCCCGTCGAACCCTCCGCGCTGCAGCGGGCGGCGGGGTGGCAGCCGCAGCCGGCGCGCGCCGACGCCCGTGGCGACACGGAGGGACAGGGGGACGACACGACGGCCTTCGTCGGTGACCTGTGGCACCCCGAGGACCCGTGGGAGGGGCCGTCGTGGCGTGATCTGGACGGCAGGGCCAGAGTGCGCCGGGTCTGCCGGGTGATCGGCACGGCCGCCGCGATCGCGGTGGCCCTGGGCGCCTGGTCCCTGCTGTCCACCGGCACGGGCGCACCGCGCCAGGGGCCCGGCGACACCGTGCTGCAGCAGTCGGAGGACATCCCCGCGGAGCTGCCCACGGCGACGTCGCTGCCGACCGGACTCGCCTCCCCCTCCCCGACCACGTCGGCGGTCCGCTCGGGCTGACGCGCCGCCGCCGGCCCTCGTGCCGGGCGGCGGGCGGCGCGGCACCGCTCAGCCGCCCAGCGCCGACAGGACCACCGTCCTGGCCTCCTCCTGCACCCGGCGGAGGTGGTCGGGACCCTGGAAGGACTCGGCGTAGATCTTGTACACGTCCTCGGTTCCCGAAGGGCGTGCCGCGAACCAGGCGTTGGCCGTGCTCACCTTGATGCCTCCGATGGACGCGCCGTTGCCGGGGGCCTCGGTGAGCACCGCGGTGACCTTCTCCCCCGCGAGGGTGGCGGCGGTGACCTGTGCCGGGGAGAGCTTCGCCAGGCGGGCCTTCTCCTGCCTGGTCGCCGGGGCGTCGATCCGCTCGTAGGCGGGCTCACCGAAGCGCGCGGTGAGAGCGGCGTAGTGCTCTGAGGGGGTCTTTCCGGTGACCGCCGTGATCTCGGAGGCGAGCAGCGCGAGGAGGATGCCGTCCTTGTCGGTGGTCCACACCGAACCGTCGCGGCGCAGGAAGGAGGCGCCGGCGGACTCCTCCCCGCCGAAGCCGAGGGTGCCGTCCGCCAGTCCGTCCACGAACCACTTGAAGCCGACGGGCACCTCGACCAGTTCGCGCTTCAGGTCTGCGGCGACGCGGTCGATCATCGCGGACGACACCAGCGTCTTGCCCACGCCGGCCCCGGACGGCCACTGCTCGCGGTGTGCGTAGAGGTAGTTGATGGCGGTGGCGAGGTAGTGGTTGGGATTCATCAGGCCCGTGTCCGGGGTGACGATGCCGTGCCGGTCGGCGTCCGCGTCGTTGCCGGTGGCGATGTCGAAGCGGTCCCGCTGCGCGATGAGAGAGGCCATAGCGTGCGGCGAGGAGCAGTCCATGCGGATTCTGCCGTCCCAGTCCAGGGTCATGAACCGCCATGTGGGGTCGGTGAGCGGGTTGACCACGGTGAGGTCGAGGCCGTGCTGTTCGGCGATGCGGCCCCAGTAGGCGACGGACGCCCCGCCCAGCGGGTCGGCGCCGATCCGGACGCCGGCCGCCCGGATCGCGTCCAGGTCCAGCGCACTGGGCAGATCGGCGACGTACGTCCCCAGGAAGTCGTGGCGGCCGGTGCCGGGGGCGGCGAGGGCACGGGCGTAGGGGATGCGCCGGACGTCCTTCAGACCGCCGCGGATCAGGGTGTTCGCCCGGTCCTGGATCCAGGTGGTCGCCTCGGAGCCGGCGGGGCCGCCGCTGGGCGGGTTGTACTTGAAACCGCCGTCGGCGGGTGGGTTGTGGGACGGGGTGACGACGACGCCGTCGGCGAGGCCCGTGGTGCGGCCCCGGTTGTGGGTGAGGATCGCGTGCGAGACCGCGGGGGTCGGCGTGTATCCGTCGGCGCTGTCGATGAGCACGGTGACCCCGTTGGCCGCGAACACCTCCAGGGCGGTGACCCTGGCCGGCTCGGAGAGCGCGTGGGTGTCGGCGCCCAGGAAGAGGGGGCCGTCGGTGCCCTGACCCGCGCGGTACTCGCAGATGGCCTGGCTGGTCGCGGCGATGTGGTCCTCGTTGAACGCGCCCGTCAGGGACGAGCCGCGGTGCCCGGACGTCCCGAACGCGACGTGCTGCCCGGCCTCCTCCGGGTCCGGGTGCACCGCGAAGTACGCCGTGACCAGCCGAGCGACGTCGACGAGATCCTCGGGCCGGCCGGGCCACCCGCTCGCTCGTGCTGCATGTGCCCACTCCTTGGCAGGGATTGATTCTGCGCTTGCGAACCCATCCTTCCTCTTCGAGGCCGCACCGCGCGAGTGGACCCGCCCGCCCCCGGGTCAGATGCGTCCGCCGGTCATCCGTGTGAGAGGACCCCGGGTGTGGCGTTCCGCACGGCGGCCCACCACGTAGGACGCGGTGCTCAGTACGGTCAGGCCGGCACCGACACCGGCGGCGACGAGCTTGCGGTTCGAGAGGACCGTCCAGGCGGTCACCGCGGTGGCGGCGACCTGACCCGAGGTGGCGACGACCGCCCTGCGGCCCGCCTCGACTCCCCTGGCCGCGCTCTGCACGGCGCCGTTCGCCGCTCCGGCCGCGCGCTCGGCGCCCGACTTGGCCGCTGACGCCGCGTCACCCGCCTTGCCGGCGGCGCCTGAGGCCACCCGCTCGACGGGGGCGGTCGCCTTCTCCGTGGCGTTCCGGGCCTTGGACGCGGCGGTCCGGGTGGAGGTGGTCTTCTGATTCGGGCTCTTGTTCTGTTCACTCATGGACACCGACTTGCCGCTGATTCCCGCGGCAAACCCGCCCGGTCGTTCGGGCCGGGCTGCACGGGCGACGCCGGAATGCGTTCCAGGACACCGCCCGCGAACACGTCGTACAGCGGCAGTGTCTCCAGGTGGACGTAGCCGATGTGGCAGTCGCAGCTGGTGAGGGGGCAGGCGCGGGGACCCAGTGCCTGTCGGTAGGTGCCGTCGTAGAGGTTGCCCAGCTCGGTGCGGACGAAGTGGCAGCGGCGGACCGTGCCCTCGCCGTCGACGGAGATCACCGACTCCCCGGTGCGGCAGAGCCGGCCCGCACTGGCGTGGGGGTGGCGGCTGTAGCCGAACAGCGGATCCAGTGCCGTCCACACCTCCGCCTCGGCGTCGTCGTACGTGTGGCCCTCGGCGGCGTTGACCCACAGGTACACCTGGTCCGGCAGTTCGGCGCGCAGCCGCCGGGCGGATTCCAGGTGCTCGGGCAGGCCGACGATGCCGACGCTGAACCGGACGCCGAGGCGGGTCAGTTGGTGGCACTTGGCCAGGAAGCGGTCGTACGGCGTCTGCCCCGGGTGGTACGTGCACCACAGGGCGAGGGTGGCGAGGTCGGCGTCGGCGAGCCAGTCGGTACGGCAGCTGAGGTTCGTTTGGATGGCGACCCGGCGGATGTGGGGCCGGTGGGAGAGTTCCGTCAGGGCGCGCCGGTACCAGGAGCGGACCAGGCCCTCACCCCAGGGGGTGAAGAGGAGGGAGAGGCGGTCGCCGGCCTGCGCGGTGGCCCAGTGGGTGAACCGTTCCAGGGCGGCGCGGTCGGCGCGCAGTTGCTCCCGGCTGTCACGGCGCTTGGCGAAGGGACAGTACGGGCAGTCGTAGTCGCACGAGGCGAGCGGGCCCCGGTAGAGCGCGGTCAGGTCCATGAGCCGGTTCTCACTTCCGCTCGTAGGCGGCCATGGCGGCCCGTACGGCCGGGGAGAACAGCTCCGGGCCGATGGCGTCGGAGTGGGCCAGCCCTTCCGGGGTCAGGCGCAGCACCGGGGTGCGCGGGTCGTCGTCCGTCAGCCAGCCGCGGTCGGCGAGCCGGGACAGTTCGGTGCCGAAGTCGTCATGGGGCGTGGTGCCGAACCGGGCCCGGTAGTCGGCGGGGTGGAGGCCGTCCACCTGGAGCAGTGACTGGATGAGGTGGCGCCGGCGGGCCTCGTCGGCGTCGATGGGCCTGCCGTACTCGGCGCGGGCCAGGTCGGCGGCCGGGCGGGAGACGTAGTCGTCGATGATGCCGCGGATCTCGTGCATGCCGACGGCGTAGTCGAAGGAGTAGTGCAGGCCGGCGGTGTACGAGCGGGCGCCGCAGCCGAGACCGATCATGCCGTCGGTCTGGCAGGCGTAGTCGTCGGCGCCCTGCGGTGGGGCGTCGGCGCGGCGGAACATGCGCATGGACTGCTGGGTGTAGCCGCGGGCGAGGAGATGGTCGCGGCCCAGGCGGTAGAGGCGCAGCCGCTGCTCGTCCCAGGCCGGCTCGGCTCCCTGAGTGCGGCGGCCCAGGCCGGTCAGGGGGCGTATGTAGAGCGGGTAGAGGTAGAGCTCCTCGGGGTGCCAGGCCAGGGCCGCGTCCAGGGAGCGCAGCCAGGTCCGCCCGGTCTGGCCTTCGATGCCGTAGATCAGGTCGATGTTGAGTACGGGGATCCGGGCGTCGCGGATGCGGCTGAGGGCCGCTTCGACGTCGGCGCGGCGCTGTGGCCGTACCGCGGCGCGGGCCTCGGTGTCGTCGAAGCTCTGGACGCCGAGGCTCAGACGGGTGGTGCCGCGCGCGGCCAGGACCTCCAGCCGGTCGGCGGTGGCCGTGGCGGGTGAGGCCTCCACCGACAGGGGGGCGGCGCGCAGGTCGGCGCCCATCCGGTGTTCGGCGATGTCGCAGAGCCGCTCGAGTTCGGCGGCGGTGAGGAAGGTGGGAGTGCCGCCGCCGAAGGCCGCCGTGGCGAACCGCACGCCGTCCCGCTCTCCGAGGGCCTCCCGCACGGCGGTCGCCTGCCGGTCCAGGGCGTCCAGATAGGCGCCGGTCAAGCCGTCCGGGGCGCCGATGCGGGTGAACAGGTTGCAGAAGCCGCAGCGGACCTCGCAGAACGGGATGTGCAGGTAGAGGGAGAGCGCGTCCTTGGGTTCGGTGGCCCACAGGGTGCGCAGCGGCGGGCGGTCGGGGAGCTTCCGGTAGGCGGTCTTGTGCGGGTAGGCGTAGACGTAGCTCTGGTAGGGGCTCGCCGGGTGCGTGCCGTCGGTGCGGGGATGGGGACTGGTGGCGGTGGTCATCGGGCGGCCTCGGCCGGGGTGTGGTCCAGGAGGAAGTGGGCGTAGGGAACGGTCCACACGGAGGGGTGGCCGATGCGGTGGCCGGTGTACCCGTCGTCGCCGTACGCGGTGCCGTGGTCGGAACAGACGACGACGAAGCAGGGGCGTCTGCTGCTCGCGGCGGCGAAGAGCCGGCCGATGTGCCGGTCGACGTACTCGAGGGCGGCGGCGTGCGTCGCGCGGGTGTCACCGTCCTCCCGGGTCGCGCCGGGCAGGTGGAACCAGTTGGGCTGGTGCAGGGCGGCCACGTTGACGAAGAGGAACAGGCGCTGTTCGTCGGGCAGTTCCCGTACGACTTCTTCCGCGCGGGTCACCTGGGCCTCGAAGGACGTGGGTGAGGTGACACCGAACTCCGGTTCCCAGTGGGACTCCTGGAACATGCCGGGCAGTACCGAGCCGAGGGGCCCCCGCTGGTTGAAGAAGCCGACTCCGCCGATGCACACCGTACGGTAGCCCTCCTTCGCCAGGCCCGACACCAGGTCCGGGGTGTCGTACACGAAGGTGCCGTCGGCGGTGGTCTCGCTGCCGGCGAAGCGCGCCGCGAACAGGCGGGGGTGCGGGCCGGGGGTGGCGGGCGTCGGCAGGAAGCCAGCGAAGATCGCCTGGTGCGAGGCATAGGTGAAGCTCCCCGGGGCGTGCCGCTCCTCCCACCGCCCACCGGGCAGCAGACGGGCCAGGTTCGGGGTGCGACCGGTGGCGGCGAGTGCGGCGGCGACATCGTGGCGGAGGGTGTCGAGCGTGACGAGCAGGATGTCGTGGCTGCCGACGATCGCGTTCATGTCTGGCACGTTCATGTCCGGCACGTTCATGTCAGGCGCTGGCATGGGTGGTTCCCGTTCTGTGCTGCTGCTGGTGCTGGTGGTGCGCGTCATACACGTCATGCGCGTCATGCGGACGATACGAAGGATTCGGGGGTCCGAGGCCGCCTCCGAGGCCGGTGCGGCGCAGGACCGCGGCGATCTGGGCCGCGTAGGTGCCGAGGCCTTCCGCTCCGCTGCCCGGCAGGCCCGTGAGGCGGGGCAGCAGGTCGCCGAAGGCGTTGACCTCGCCGACCGCGAACCGGCGCCAGCCGATTGCCGGGAGCAGGTCGACGCCCACGCACAGGGTGTGCGGGAAGCAGGCCGCCGCCCGTTCGCACAGGGCGAGGACGTCGGTCCACCGCCCGCCCGCCGCCCGTACGGCGTCCCGGACCGCGTCGAGATCGCCGCGGCTGCCGCCGAGGTGGAGGTTGGTCAGCGGTGAGCTGCTGGTGCGCACCACGGCGTGGGTCGCGCGGCCGGCCACCACCACGATCCGCAGGTCGGTGACGCGGCCCCGCAACGAGGCCTTGGGCAGCCAGCGTTCGAGGTGCAGACCGTCCGGGGCAAGCGCGTCCACGATGGCGGCGATGTCCCGTTCCCGTTCGTAGCGGCGCACCTTCAGGGAGTTGAACAGCGCTCCCTCCGGGGCGAGTTCGACGGAAGTGGTGGCACGGATACGGCCGTCCGCCGACGACTCGACGGCGAGCACGCCGGAGGCCGAGGAACCGTGCGCGAGTTTGACGAAGAGCCTCGGCATCCGGTGCCGGCGCATGAGCGCGCGTACGTCGTCCCAGCCCCGGACGGGTTCCGCGGCGGCTCCCGAAGTGGGCGACCAGGGTACGGGCACGTCCGCCGCGGCGAGGGTGGCGTGGCAGCGCCGCTTGTCGAAGAGGACGGCCAGTTCGTCGGGGTCGTCGAGGCGGACACCGCCGCGCAGTCCGCGCGTGGCCCGGGTGAATCGCGCGTACCAGCGCGCCGAGCCCTCGACCCTCGTGGGGTCCTGGGCGTCCCGCAGCAGCCGGTCGACTTCCGGGTTCTCACCGGGCGAGTCGAGCCGGACGATCTCGTCGGCCGGGAAGTCCGCTCCGTCCGAGCGCAGGACCGCTACCCAGGGCACGACGCGCGGTGCGGGCAGTCCGGCCGCGCGGACGGCGTCGGCGAAGAGGGTGATCCTGCGGTTCTCCGGGTTGCCGACGACCGCGAAGCGCGGCGCGGGACCGGCCCGCCCCGGATCATTCCCCGACGGCGACATAACGGTTCTCCGGACTGTACTGGTTGCGCCGGGCGGGAGTGAGGCCGAGGTCCGGGACGTGCGGTGCCATGGCCTCGCGCACGCGGTGGGCCATCTCGTCGCTCATGAAGTGGTGTCCGAGGTCGAGCGCCCGCAGATGGGTCAGCGGCTGGCCGGAGAGCAGCGCGGTTGCTCCCTCGTCGCCGAGGGTGCCCATGCTCAGGTCCAGGGAGTCCAGACCCGCGACGACGGGCGCGGCGGCCACCGCCGCGGCGATCTCGTCCTGGATGTCGCTGTTGCACAGGCCCAGGTGGCGCAGCCCGGGACTGCGGCTCAGCCCGGTCAGCAGTGCCCGGACGTCGGCGGCGGTGCAGTCACCGCCGTACCAGCTGGTGCCCAGCCACAGCTCCAGGTGGTGCAGGGCGGGCAGCTCGCAGGCCGCCAGGGCGCGCACCGGCTCGGGGGCCAGGCCGCCGGACTCGACGCGCAGCCTGCGCAGCGCCGCGTGTCGCAGCGGCTCGATCACCAGGTCCTCGGAGCCGCGCAGGCCCAGCTCGCACAGGCCGGGCCAGGCGCGCAGCACCCGGCTGACGTCGCCCTGTTTGATCCAGGAGATCTCCGTCTCCTCGGACTCGACGTCCGCGAGGAACACCGCCCGCAGTCCGGGGAACCGGTGTGCCTCGGCCGTGAGCAGGTCGAGGACGGGGCCGATCCCGTCTTCGTCCCACTCCTGCCACCAGGCGCCGATGACCAGGGCCACGACCTCGTCGGTACGGACCCGGTCCAGGAACCGGTTCCACCGCTCCTCGAACGGGACCTCTCGTTCGTCCCATTCGGCCGTCAGTCGCCAGGCGACCGAAGCGGGAGCGGGGAGGCTCGGGCCCGCGCCCTGCTCGGCGTCGTCGTCGGCGAAGACGTGCACGGGCAGGTCGTGGAAGCGCGTCAGGTGGGAGGGGTAATAGGACACGCGGTGCTCACTCCCCCACGGACACGTAGCGGTGGACGGTGCCGTCGTCGTCCTCGTCCCAGTCGGCGTCGTCCTGGTCGAGATCCACCTCGACACCCGCGGGTGCGAGGGTTTCGCGCAGGCGCTGCCGCAGGGGCTCGCTCAGGTAGTTGTGGTGCAGGTCGAGCTTCTTGAGATGCGTCAGCGGCTGGCCGCCGAGGAGAGCGACGGCGCCCTCGTCACTGAGGGTGCCCATGGACAGGTCGAGCACCTCGAGACGGGCGACCACCGGGGCGGCCGCCACGGCGACGGCGACCTCGTCCTGGATCTCGCTGTTGCGCAGGGCGAGGTGGCGCAGGCGCGGCAGCCGGGCGCCGGACAGGATCGGTTCCAGGTCCGCGGCCTCGCTGTCGGCGCCGTACCACGAGGTGCCGAGCCACAGGTCGAGGTGTTCCAGCGAGGGCAGTTCGCTGGCCCCGACGCCCCGGACGACGTCCACCGGGAGACCGCCGGTCTCCATGGTCAGCGTGCGCAGTGCGTCATGGCGCAGGGCGGGGAAGCGGAGCCCCTGGCCGCCCCGCACCGCGAACTCCTCCAGGGCCGGAAAGCCGGCCAGCAGGGGGGTGACGTCGGTCTGGTTGATCCAGGAGATCTCGCACTCCTCGAACGTGATGTCCCCGAGGAACAGCGCCCGCAGGGCGGGCAGGCGGTCGCGTGCGGCCAGCAGCGCCTCGATGACCTCGGACGGGTCCGAGTCGTACGCGTCCTCCCAGGCGCCGACGATCAGGGCGCGCACCCCCGTCGTGTCGACCCGGTCGCAGAACCGGGCGAAGGCCGCCGTCCACGCCTCCTCGGCGTCGTACGAGTCGGTGGCGACCCGCCAGGCCACGGCGTCGGGCTCGGGCAGCTCCGTCGTCGTCTCGGACGGCCCGGGGAAGGAGAAGGCGGGAAGTCCGTACAACTTCTCGAGGTTGCCACCGATGGCCATGCGCTGCTCCTGACGTGAGCCGGACGAGTGGGTGGTAAGTGATCCGGCGCCGTCGGGGGAACCCGGGCTGCGGGCCGTCCGACGGTGCGTGCAGCAGTTCTACCAACAGCGACTGACAACGCCCGGCGGCGGCCCTGGCGAGGGGGCGGTGTCAGTGGTGGTCCGTACGGTCCTCGCATGGACTCCGGAGCACCGTGCGCCGGAGTGGAGGGGAGATCCATGTACCGGCAGGGAGACGTGCTGATCGTGCCCGTCGCGGACGAGGCGGTGCCCTCGCACGTCCCGGACGCGCCCAAGGAGCCCCGCGACGCCCGCGGGCGGCTCGTACTGGCTCTGGGGGAGGTCACCGGGCATGCGCACGCGGTCGTCGGCAAGGGCGAACTGGTCAGTGAGCCCGGGCCCTTCGGCCCGTTGCTGCTGCATCTGCCCGAGGGCGGCCGGGTGGTGCACGAGGAGCACGCGGCCATCCCGCTGCCCGAGGGGTGGTACCGCGTGATCCGGCAGCGCGAGTACGTCCCCGGTGCGGTACGGCTCGTCGCCGACTGAGCGGCACGAGCGGCACAAGCAGCACGGACCACACGAACGGTACGGACGGTACGGGCCGTACGAGCGGCGCGGACAGGGGACGATGACGATGACGCAGTGGGCGAGCGGGGCGGCGGCCGGGGCCGAGGGCTTTGCACAGGGGACGGGCGAGGCGGGCGGCGGACACGCGGACGGGCTGGGGCACTGGCGTGCGTGGGCCGCGAGCGCTGTGCCCGCCGACCGGGCGGCGGCCGAGGAAGGCATCCGGCTGGCGTACCGGCGTGTCGGGCTGCCGGAGCCGGAGCGGGTGGTCTGGGCCGGTTCGCCGCGCGAGGGCGTGGCACTGGTGCGGCAGGGGACGGACTTCGGGGTGAGTGTGCGTGAGGCGGTGCGCACGGCACCCTGGGCGGCCGAGCGCGGGCGCCTGCACGAGGAGTTGGGCGCGGCAGGCTGGTCACGGCGCTGGTCGGCGACCGGTGGTGCGCTCTGGGACTCCACACAGGCGCTGGTCGACCGGATCCGCACCGGGGTGCTCGACGATCTCGCGGCCGACGACGCCGACGCCCGTACCGCGATACGGCTGGTCCTCCTGGACGCGCTGCTCGGGCAGCACGACGCGCCGTGGCTGGCCGCCCTGGACAGCGCCGGGTCCCCGCTCGACGGACTGGTCCAGGTGTGCCGCAGCGCCGGCTGGTGGTGGCCGTTCGAGAAGGTGGCGGTGGTGTGCGAACGCCCGGTCGCCCTGCACCGTGACGAGGCGGGCCGGCTGGACCACGGGGACGGCCCGGCGCTGGAGTTCCCCGACGGCTTCGCCCTGTGCGCCTGGCGCGGCATGCCGGTGCCGCGTGCCTTCCTGGAGGAGCTGCGTACCCTCACTCCGGAGCGGATCCGGGCCGAGGAGAACGCCGAACTGCGCCGGGTGATGCTCGAGTACTACGGCTACGACCGCTACCTGAACGACTCCGGGGCCGAGCCCGTGCACCAGGACGAGACGGGCACGCTCTGGCGTGTCGAACTCGTCGACGATGAGGCGGTCGTGATGGTGGAGGTCGTCAACTCCACTCCGGAGCCCGACGGTACCCGTCGCACGTACTGGCTCCGGGTACCGCCGACGACGCGGACCGCCCGCGAGGGGGTGGCCTGGACGTTCGGTGTGCACCCCGGGGTGTACGAGCCGCTGAAGCAGACGTGAGCCCGTACGGGCGTCCGCAGGGCTGAGTCCGCCTTCACGGGGGTAGACGAAGGAGGACGAGAACAGGAACGCCGAGGACGGCAAGGGCGCAGGCCCGTGGAAAGGAGCCCTCATGCCCGGCATCGTGGAACGCATCAAGCGGTTCGCCAAGAGCCCCCAGGGGCAGCGCGCGACCGAGCAGGTACGACGTGCCGCAGCCGACCCCCGGCGCCGCGCACAGGCGCAGCGCCTGCTGAGCAAGCTCCGCGGCCGTCGCCATTGACCGCGTCCCCCGCCCGTCGGCACGCCCACCGCGACGCCGGCGGCGGGAGCAGTGGCGGCAGCAGCGGGCTGAGCGGGCCCCGTGCGGGCCGGGTCGGCCGCTCCGGCATACGATCGGCCGACCCCGATCCCGCAAGGAGTTCTGCCCGGTGACCGCCGTCCTCCCACCGCCCCGCACTCCCGTCGGGCTGCTGCGCCCACGCCGCCTGACCCGTGTCGAGGACGGTGAACGACTGCACGCCTTGCTGTGGATTCCGGGGCCGGACCTGCGGATGATCAGCAGCGCGGTACTGGGCGGAGGCATCGGCGAGCGGGCCTGGGTCCTCAACGCCCAGGTCCCCCACGGGTACCGGCGCACCGACCCCGACCGCCATCTCACCGACATCGCCGCCGGGGCGGGCGCACGCGGGCGGGGCGTGGGGCTGATGACGGCCGCCGACGTCTCGGCGTACGGCCACGCCCACGACGAGGGCGCGGAGGCGGTCGTCACCTCGGGTATCGACGTACGCGGTTGGGCCGCGGCCTTCGACACCGAGGAGGCGGGCGCGGAGGGCACCGGGGGCACCGACGGCGCGCACACGCCGGGCACGATCAACATCGTCGTCGCCCTGCCGGTGCCGCTCACCGACGCCGCGCTGGTCAACGCGGTGGCCACGGCCACGGAGGCGAAGGTGCAGGCACTGCTGGATGCCGGTCACGACTGTTCCGGCACCCCCACCGACGCGGTGTGCGTCGCCGCCCGTACTCCCTCTCCCGGCAAGGCGTCACACGCCTTCGCCGGGCCCCGCTCCCGGTGGGGAGCACGGTTGGCGCGTGCCGTCCACCGCGCCGTCCACGAGGCGACTCCGTCCCCCTGACGGGCGTCGTCGCGTCAGGGCTCCGACGCGACGACCTGGCCGAGGGAGCGGCGGCGTTCCCACTCGGCGGCCTCCTTCTCGCAGAGGTCCGCCAGCCTTGCGAGCATCGCGCGGTGGCGGACCTGGATCAGCACCTCCACGGCCAGGTTGTGCAGCCGGCCGCCGACACCCCGCAGGGGATGCTCGTCCACGATCACCAGGCATTCGTCCCCCCAGGGCCGCAGTTCGAAGGCGATCCGCGCCGTGCCGAGCGGACCCGCCCATGCCTCGAGTTCCAGGGCCTCGCCCCGCTGACAGCGTCGGACGACCGTCTCGTTGGACAGTCGCAGGGGCCCGAGCCGTACCTCGTAGCGGATCGCCGCGCCGAGCCGGGGCCACTGCCCCCGCACCGGCTCCGACAGCGAGGACCCCACCACCCAGTCCGCATAGCGGCTGCCGTCCGCAAGTACCTCCCAGACGGTCTGCGGACTCGTTCTGATCAGACGATGACGAACCGCCATGACGTCCTCCCGTGTCCGGAACTCCACGAGTGCACCAGCACACCAGCCAGCACTGAGTGCCCACTGTCGGACGCGTCAACCGGCGGTGCCCTGCCCCGGGCCGGTAAGACGGTCGGGCCGCCCGCGCCGTGCGGGCCC
Organism: Streptomyces sp. GD-15H; assembly: GCF_045291515.1. Lineage (NCBI taxonomy): Bacteria > Bacillati > Actinomycetota > Actinomycetes > Kitasatosporales > Streptomycetaceae > Streptomyces > Streptomyces sp. GD-15H. The sequence continues at coordinate 7,689,949 of NZ_CP149447.1, read as the reverse complement.
GCCGGGCCGGGCCAGGGCCCAGCGGAGGCCGGCGGTCACCGCGGTGCCGAACGGCCGGACGAACACGCCCTCGACAGTCGGTGCCCGGGGCAGCCACAGCGCCCGAGAGGCCCAGACCGGCAGCAGGGACACCGCGCCGGCGGCGAGGGCGCCGTACGGCAGCCGGGCGAGGACCGGTACGGGCGGGTTGAGCAGCAGGAAACGCGCCGCGCTGCGCGCCTCGGGCGTCGAACGCAGTTCCCCCCGGTAGGCGGCCAGGCGGTCGGTGAGCTCCGCGCGGTTCGTCGGCGGGTCGGGCACGCCGAGCGCGATGGCGATGCGCGCCATGTCCTCGACGTACGCGTCGCAGTCGGCGGCGTCCAGTGGCCGGGCGCCGTAGCGCTGGTGGGCGCGCAGGAAGGAGTCGACCTCCGCGATGTGCACCCAGCACAGCAGGTGGGGGTCCGCGGCCCGGTACTCCTGGCCGGCGGGGGTCGTGCCGCGCACCCTCTCGTGCACCGCGCGTACCCGGTCGACCGCCTGCTGGGCGCTGTCGGCCGGGCCGTAGGTGGTCACGGCGAGGAAGGTGCTGGTCCGCTGGAGGCGCCCCCAGGGGTCGCCGCGGAAGCCCGAATGCCCGGCGATGGCGGCCATGGCCAGTGGGTGGAGCGACTGGAGCAACAGCGCCGACAGTCCGCCGATGAACATCGAGGCGTCCGCGTGCACCCGTCTGACCGGCCGCTCGGGACCGAACCAGCGCGGGCCGGGCGTGCCGTGGATACGGGCACGGTTGTCGCGGCCTTCCGGTCCCGCCACCCGGGAGAAGATCGCGTCACCGATCCGGTCGCGCACCACCCAGCCGCTGTCCGAAAGGAGTCCCATGGCTCACTCCCACCTCCTCGCGCCCGCGCCGGCCGGTCGACGCGGGCCACGTGTTCAGGGGACATCACCCTTCCAGTCGAACACACGCCCGCCCCTGTCGCGGGGCGCGTACAGGGCACGGCCGCCCGCGCCGTAGCGGCCCATCTCGGTGGGCAGCCCGACGCCGCCTCGCAGTTCCGTCTCGGAACGGTCCGTGATGTCCAGCAGGAGACCGTCCAGCGGTCCTCCGACCAGCTCCACGTACAACCGCCCGTCGCGCGGCCCCGGATCGTCGTGGTCCGCTCCGTAGACCCTGCCGCGCATGAACTCCAGCTCGTCCATACCGGCAGGGTGGCATCCACCACTGACAATCGCGTTCAGCGCGCGCCCGTCCAGCTGTGGGCGACGTCGATCACAAGACGGTCCGGGAGCTGCAGCACCCTGAACGGCAACCGGGCGCGCACCCCGAGCCCGATCTGGGTGTCGCCCTCGAAGCCGGCTGCGAACCGCGCGTCCCTGAAGGTGCGGTACCCGGTCAGGTCCACTCCCGGCAGGGGTTGTCCGGCGCGCGCGGGATAGGTGGGCCGGCCGGTCTCGGGGTCGTACGGCGGAGCGGCCACACGCACTTCGAGGACGGCGCCGCCGGCGACGGGGAGGTGCCTGCCGGAGCCGTCCTGGTACAGCCGGTCGACGTACTGGACCGTGTACCCGATGCCGCTGCCGCCCGCTCCCGGCAGGTGGACGACCATCCGGTCGTAGCAGGTGTGGTGTCCGGTCCTGACGTCCCGGACCGGTGCCGTCGTGGCCGTGGTGGTGGGGTCGGCCTTGACCAGGCTGCTCCAGCCGGTGGGGCACGCCGTGGACCGGGACGTCGCGGCCTGGGTGGAGACGGCGGGTGTGGCGGCGGCGGGGACCGCCGCCGTTCCCAGCGTGCCGCCCACGAGCGCCAGAGTCACGAAAATTATTCTTGTTTTAATCATTTCCGCCCCAAGGGTCGCCTCCTGCTGATATCGGGTGAGACGACCGAGTTGGGCCAATGGTTGCGCCGAGAGGCTCCTTCGGTCGTTCCCCGCCGCGCCGGGGCACCGGGCGTGGCACATCCTGGTGAGGAGGGAACGAGGGACGTCCTGTGCGTCCGCACCGGGAGGACACGGGAGGGAAGAGGCAGCCGCCGGGGAAACGAGTCGGGTCGAGGACGCGCTCGTACAGCCCGTGGTGGCGGCGGTCGAAAGCCTCGGAGGGTACGGGCGGCCTGGTGTATCTGCGGTCGCGGGACCGGCGTTCGCTGGTGCTGTGCGTGGTGACCGGGGTCCCGCGGTCGCTGCTGAAGCCGTGGTGGCGGATGCCGGTAGGCGGCGCGCTGCACGACGCGCTGAGCCATGCCTGTCCGGGGATCGCCTGGACCGGATGTGCTCCTGGGCGTTCCCGCCGCTGCGCGCGTCTGGCCGCCCTGGAGGCGGATGCCTTCGCCACTTGCTGCTCCGTCGAGCTCGATCCGGGTATCGGCCGTGCCTTCGCCGTGCGGGCCGGCCGTTCCCCGCCGCTGCTGCGCCACTCCGACGGCCGCACCGAGAGCCCGGATCCCGGCGGCGGCGTGATGCCGGGGGTCGAGGCGGACTCCCTCCACCCCGTCACCGCGCTCACCCTGGCGCCCGGCAGCGTCCTCGCGCTGTACACCGACGGGCTGGTCGAGCAGCCCGGCAGGGACATCGAGACCGGGATCGACGCGGTCCGCCACACGCTGGCACACAGCGGCGCCGACTCGGTGGAGGAGCTCGCCGACCGACTGGTGAGGGCGGCCCGCAGGGTCGAGGACCGGCAGGACCACGTGGCACCGCTGCTCACGGCGTTCCGTCGGGTGGCAGGGTCCTGACCTCCGTGCCGTCGGCGCCCGGGGCCTCAGCCGGGGCATCACCCTGCCCCTCGCCATCCCCCCGGCCCTGCCCCTGTTCCGCGGCCCGCAGGAGGAGGACGGTGACGTCGTCGGCGGACTGGCCGGCGTGGTCCACGGGGTACAGGAGGCGGGCGATGAGCCGGCGCAGGTCCAGGTCGGCGCCCGCCGCCAGCCCTTCGGCGAGCCGCTCAGTGGCGCGGGTGGCGTCGGTGCCGGGGGCCTCCACCAGTCCGTCGGTGTAGAGGGCGAGGACGGCGCCCGGGGGAAGGCCGACGGTGGTGACCGGATAGTGGCCGCCGGTGCCGATGCCGAGCAGCGGTCCGGGGTCAAGGTCCACCACGTCTGCCCGTCCGGGGGCACGGCACAGCAGCGGCGGGACGTGTCCGGCGTTGGAGAGGGTCACTTCGTGGCGGGCCAGGTCGACATGGGCGTAGAGGCAGGAGACGAGCAGTTCGGAGTCCAGGTCCGCGAGGAGCCGATTGGTTCGGGTGAGGACCTTGTCCGGCGCCGCGCCGGCCGTGGCGTGCGCGTGGACGGCGAGACGGACCTGGCCCATGAGCGCCGCCGCGGTGACGCCGTGGCCCTCCACGTCCCCGATGACGGCGGCCACGGTGGTGTCGTCGAGGCGCAGTATGTCGTAGAAGTCACCGCCGACGTCGAGGCCGTGTCCGGCGGGCAGGTAGCGGACGGCGAGGTCGAGGCCGGGCACGGTGGGCAGGGCACGGGGCAGCAGGGTTCGCTGCAGGGCGGTGACGAGGTGGTGCTTGACGTCGTAGAGGCGGGCGCGGTCGAGGGCCTGGGCGATCAGGCCGGCCAGGGAGGTCAGGACGGCGCGCTCGTCGGCGGTGAAGACGTGCGGCCGGTCGTAGGACAGGACGCAGCAGCCCACCGGCCGTCCCGAGATGGCCAGCGGGAGGAAGGCCCAGGCCGTCTTGTCGCTGAGGTGGACGGCCCTGGGGTATCCGGCGGCGATCTCGTCCCGGCTGTTGAAGAAGGCGGCCGTGCCACTGGCCAGGACATCACCCGCAGGGGTGAGTTCCGTGTCCAAGGCCAGGGCGTCGAGCCGTTCCACGATGTCGCCGGGGTAGCCGTGATGGCCGACGATCTGCAGGCCAGGCCTCGGCCGAAGCGAGCATCAGTCCCTGGGCTTCGAAGGCGGGCAGTATCTGGTGGGTGATCAGGTCCACGATGTCCCGCACGGTCACCGTCTCGGTGAGCGCGGCGGCCAGATGGACCAGCTGGTGCAGACGTCCCGTGGGGGCCGGCGCGGGGCGCGGCGAGTCCACGGGCCTGGACAGGGCGGCAGTGTGCTCCTTCCGGGGGGTGACGCGGACGCTGATGCCGCTGCTGCCGGGGTGGAGCTCGAAGGTCAGCCACTGGCCCGGCGGGCGGCAGGCGACGTAGGTCACGGGTACCCGGCTGACCACCGCCGTGCGGTAGTGGTCCTCGTAGACCGGGTCGTCCAGCCAGGGCAGGGCCTGCCAGGGCCTGGTGCCGAGGAGTTGTTCCGTACGGCGGCCGAGCAGGCGGGCTGCGGCGGTGGTGAGGAAGGTGATCCGGCCCTCCAGATCGAGGGACAGCGCGCCCTCGGGCAGCCGCTCGAGATAGTCGGAGGCGGCCAGCCCGGTCTGCGCCGGGCGGACCACGACGTCCGGGGTGACGATCCGCGGGTGGTCGAGGAGGGAGGGCGGCTGAGAGCTGTCGTCCAGGAGACGTGCGAGGTGACGTGCGCTGGTCGTGATGTTGTGCCGTTCGCGGGCCGTCACGTGCTGCGGGTGGTCGGCGGGCCACATCAGGCCGATGGCGCCCCTGCAGCGGCGGACACCGGTCAGGGGCATCGCGGCCACCGCGAACGGGTACGGCAGGACGGCGGCGGTTTGGGGGTATCTGCGCGCCATCTCGTCCTGGCCGCCAACCCAGACCAGCCGGTCCTCGCAGACGGCGTCGGTGACGGGCGTCGGTGTGGTGAGGGACAGCCGCTGCCACGGCGTGCAGAAATCCTCCGGGATCCCGCTCAGCCAGCCCAGTCGCAGCAGTCCGTCCGCCGCGTCCAACAGGTAGAGGGCGCCGACCGAGGCTCCGGTGCTCCGCACCGTGGCGGCCAGGCCCGCGCCCAGGGCGTCGTCCAGCGACGCGGCGCCCAGGAGCGGCTCGTTCATCCTGGACATCACGGCCTCCGTCCGGTGGCAGGAAGGCTGCCCGCCCGTCAGAGAGGGTGCGTACGTGCCCGCTGTTCCCTCCGGGACGTACACGGCTCATACCTCGGACGGTACGCCCGACCCGCTCCGCGAGCATGTCGTCGCAGCCCGTCCGCTCGGGGGCGGCGGGGGTGTCACGCCGGGGCACCGGGCCTCCACCGGCTGTGGCCACCCTCGCGCAGGAGGATTTCGGAAGGGTGCCGGAAGTCGGCACGGCATGGGCAGGGGCACGGACCGAGGGCCCGTCGTGCCGCTGCATACGGCGCGCAGAGCGGCGGCCTCACGGACAGTAGCGCACCGGCCACTCGTCCGGGTTGGACGCGTTACGGGCGGGGCCGGCACGACGGCCGGACGCTCCTCGCCCCTTTCCTCGGCCCGGACCGGTTCCGGAAGGCTTCCGAACCGGGCATGCGGGCGGTCGCCGTCTCCGGCCGCACGGTGATCATCGCCCTCGCCGGTCTGTCCGCACCCGGTGTCTCCTTCGGCGCGAGCCGGGGCTCGCCGCCGCCGTCACGGTCGTCTCCGCCGTCATCGGCGCGCCGACCCTGTCCCAGCCCTGTTGGGCTGATCGGCCGGCGCATCGACCGCATCATCCTGGCGATGTTCCGAGGGCTGCTCGTCGCCCTCAAGGCGGCCGTCCGCAACGCCCTGTCCCTCAACCGCCTCCTACAGCTCGTCGCCGCCGTCTTCCAGTGGGGCTGGGGCGGGTCCGCGCTCGGTGTGTCCGGCACGGTGCCGATCGAGAGCTACGTGCCGATGACGATGCTCGCCCTCATCGGCCTCAGCACGGACTACGAGATCTTTCTGCTCTCCCGCGTCCACGAGGCCTGGCTGCGCACCGGCGACGCCAAAGCCCCGGTCGCCCACGCCCGGATAGCGGGACGTGCGACGCGACGGCGGCAGGCCCCACGGGGCCTGCCGCCGTCGTACGTACCCACGCCTCACCGCGCGGGAGGTGTCGGCTCAGGTACGGCGCACGCGGCGCAGCAGCACGAAGCCGGTGACGACCAGGACCGCGCCCGCGGCCGCCGGCCAGAGCTGGGCACCCGTCTCGGCCAGACCGCCGCTCACGGCCTGCGGCTCGGTGGCGTCGGCCGCCGCGGTCTGCCGGCCGGCGTCGTTGGTCGCCGTGCCGACGCCCGGCGTCTCCTGACCGGCGTCGTCGCCCTGCTGGTTGTCCGCGCCCGCCACTCCGTCGCCCTTGGACGGGACCGAGGCCCGGACCTCGGGCTGCTTTTCTCCGGGCGGGGTGATGGCGTCGTCGCCCGCGGGCTCCTCGGTGGCCTGGCCGTCGGCCGGGGGCTCCGAGGGGTTCTCCTGCCGGCCGTCACCGTCGCCAGGTTTGTCGCCCTTGTCGCCCGGCTGGTCGGCGCCGTTGTCGGGCTGCTCGACGCCGTTGCCGCCCTTGCCGGGAGCCTCGGTGGGCTCCTCCTTCGGGTCCTCACCCGGCTGTTCACCACCGTCGCCGGCGTCGGCACCGCAGGTGCGGCCGCTGTTGATGCAGTCGACCATCTCCCGCATCAGGTCCTCGTCGAAGACGTTGATGAAGTCGCCGTGGTCGGTGCCCGGCTTGTGCAACTGCTCCGGGAAGGAGTCCACGGCGAACAGCGGGGTGGTCGCGCCGCCGTCGTCCAGGCTCGGCGCGTCGACGTCGTAGACGATGCGCTGGACCAGCTGCGGCACGGGCGTGAAGCCGGACGGGCAGTTGCCCTCGGCGTCCACGAACGCCATGTGCGTACGGTGGTTGGCACTGTCGGTGTTGCGGCCGTCCCAGCAGCTTTGGAAGTCGAAGGTGCGGACCACGTCGCTTCCCTGTGGACACAGCGGGTACTTGTCCTCGAGCTGCCGGTTCTCGAAGCCGGTGCAGCTCCAGGACGCGTTGGCGTTGGCGGGGCCATTGACGAACGACTTGGCGTCACCGGTGATGATGCGCAGTAGCCGCGGCATGGCCGTGACCTCGCCCTGCGGGTTGCCCACGAACGTCAGCGTGACCTCCTTGGGGGTCATGATCTCACCGACGTTGCCCTCGATTCCGCCGCCGGGGGAGTTGGCGTCCCGTTCCTCGGTGCCGTTCTGCAGCCGCAGCACGGGCCAGTAGTACGACGACTTGTCGCCCTGGTCCTCACAGCTGGTGTCGGCCGCCGTCAACTGGTCGTCGCTGGAGAAGGCGTTGGTGGCCTGGTTGCCGATGTAGTCGTGGAAGTGGTGCGCGCCGTTGGCGACACCGGGGGCGGCGATCACGTTGTCCGAGTTGAACAGGCCGTTCTCGTTGACTCCGCAACTGCTGATGAAGGTTCCCTTCGAAGCGTCCGCCGTCGGGTCGGGCTTGACCACGTTGGGCTGGACACTCTTGATGTCCACGAAGTCCGCGGCGACGGGCCCGTTGCCCGCCTGTCCGCCGTTTCCGCCGCCCTGGCCCTGGCCGTCACCGCCGTTGTCGCCCCCTTCGCCCTGGTCGCCCTCCTGGTCGCTCCCGTCCTGGCCGTCTCCCGGCTGGGCGGACGCGTTTCCGGAGTCGCGGACGGAGCAGCCGGCGAGTTCGTCGAGGTCCTCGGGGCGGTCACCCTCCTTCTCCATGGCGCCCGCGATGCGTTCGAGGGTCGCGGAGCGCTCCTCCTCGAGCGGGTCGACGACCTTGTCGTCGGCGACGCCGGGGTCCTGCTGAATGGCCTGCGCGGACTCCCCCAGGCGCTGGTAGGCCTGGGCGATCTGCTCGTCCAGCGCCGCCAGTTCCTTGTCGACGTCCGGTCGCGCCTTCTCGGGCACCGTGGTCAGGTTGGTCGCCACGTCGGGGCAGTCGATGGTGGCGCCGCCGAGGACGCGTGCCTGACCGGCTCCGCCCGCGGCGTCGTCCTCCGTAGCGGAAGCGTAGACATTGGCCGCCATCAACCCCCCTCCGCCCAGGATCAGCGCGACCGCGGCGAAGGTCGCGCGCTGTGGACCTCGTGGGCGTCTGCGTGTGTTGCGTGCCAAGGCAGTGCTCCTACGCTTTTGTCGCGGGGGGTGGGCATGGAATTCCCACGCCCCATACGTAGGTGCGTCGCAGTGCGTTCAAGTGCTTCACGGTTTCTTCGAGGATTCTCAGAACTCCCTTGCCCGGGAGGTACCCGAGCCCCCGGGGTTCCCGCCCGACTCGGCGTGCGCGGAGGGAACTTTGGGGGCCGGGCAGATGAAGCAACCACCTGTCAGCGGAAGTTCACGTCACTGCAGAGGAAGTACGTCTGGTCCATGTGCGAGGCCTGCCTGCCCCAGGAGATCGTGTAGACGACTTGACATCCTCCCCCTCGTTCACGAGGGGAAGTCCTACGGCTCGCGCCGTGGGGTTTCCTGCTTCATCGTCGGCTGCCCGCCCGGAGAACTCCGTTGAGGCCTTACACCGGCTCCACAGGCCGAGACCGCCAGCCCGGCAGCCCTCATGTTCTGCGCCGCGTTCACGTCGCGATCGTGGACCGCGCCGCAGTCGCACGTCCACTCACGGACGTTCAGCGGAAGCTTCGCCCGGATCGTCCCGCAGGCGGAGCACAACCTGGACGAGGGGAACCACCGGTCCACCGCGATCACCTCACGCCCGTACCACTGGGGCTTTGTACTCCAGCATGGACCGCATCTCGATCCAACTCGCATCCGAGATGGCGCGGGCCAGAGTGTGGTTCTTCATCACGTTGCGGTCGGTCAGATCCTCGATCACGATCGTTTGGTTCTCACGAACGAGCCGAGTGGTCAGCTGGTGCAGGAAATCCCGCCTGCGGTCGGCGATCCGGGCGTGCACGCGGGCGACCTTCAGTCGGGCCTTGTCCCGGTTCGCTGAGCCCTTCGCCTTGCGGGACAGTTCCCGCTGAGCCTCGGCCAGGCGTGCCCGGTCGCGGCGCTCGTGCTTCGGGTTGGTGATCTTCTCCCCGGTGGAAAGGGTCACCAGGGACGTGATGCCCGCGTCGATACCGACCACCGCCGTGGTGGCCGGGGTCAGGGGGACGGCGTCTTCGCAGAGTATCGACACGAACCAGCGGCCGGCCGCATCCTGGGACACGGTCACGGTGGACGGCTGCGCACCCTCGGGGAGCGGGCGCGACCACACGATGGCGAGAGGCTCACGCATCTTGGCCAGTGTGAGGCGACCGTCCCGATAGCGGAATGCCGAGCTGGTGTACTCCGCCGAACGGCGGCTCTTCTTCCGCGACTTGAATCGCGGGTACCTCGCCCGCCCCTCGAAGAAGGCGGCGAACGCCCCCTGCAGGTGCCGCAGGCACTGTTGCAACGGCACCGACGACACCTCGGACAGGTAGGCGAGTTCCTTGGTCTTCTTCCACGCGGTGAGCATGGCCGAGGTCTGGTTGTAGTTGACCCGCTCCTGCTGCTGATACCACGCCGCGGTACGGGCTTCGAGGGCGAGGTTGTAGACCTTCCGCACACACCCGAACGTGCGCGAAAGCTCAGCCGCCTGCGCCTCGCTCGGATAGAAGCGGTACTTGAACGCCCGCTTCACACGCTTCCCGGTCATCCTCGCAAACTAGTGCGGCCACACGTGAAGACCAAACCTGCGGGTCAGAGCGCTACGGCCCGCCACCCTGACGGCGCATCGCAGCCCTCTGCCCTGCTCCACAGGAGTCCATATTCCACTCCGCCCTGAAGGACGGAGTATCCACGTATCCACGGAGGGATCAGATGACGGCCGCTGAAGCCGGAGGTACTCACCGATATCGAGCAGTTCTGATCCGTGCCGTAACTGCCAGTGGTGGTGACCAGTGGGAGGCCGTCCCACGTCAAGGCCTGGGTGGTGGGGTCGAAGCCCTGCCGGGTGACGTAGCCGAGGAAGTGGTCCGCGCCGTGGCTGACCTGGTCGTGCAACTGAACGATGAAGTCGCTGTCCACGTCCGTCGCCTGCCGGGCACCCAAGGATGCCGGGGTCGCGGTAGTGGGGGCGGCTGTCCTGACCGTTGTGCGCGGTGCGGATGCGGATGCCGTCGAGGGCCGGCCGGTCCTCACGGCGGTACGGACGAATCACGGGAGACGAGATCACGTCCGCACCCTCCACTCATGGGAGCGCTCTCACAACCTTGTTCCGCTCGTGCGCGGAGTGACTCCCCGTTCCGTGGTTACCCGAAAGCCATGAAACTGAATGTCCCGGGACGCAACAGGCGGTCCGACGGTGGCACCCCGGACCCGGAGCACTCAGGCCGGGAGGCGGTGGAACCAGGGCCGAGTGACGAGGTGGAGCGGGCGGCACCGGACGCGCCGACCGGACTCCCGAAGGGGGCCTGGGGTACCGCGCTGAAGGCCGCGTCGCGCGAGTTCAAGGAGGACGAGCTGACCGACCGGGCCGCCGCACTCACGTACTACGGCGTGCTGGCGCTGTTCCCGGCACTGCTGGTGCTGGTGTCACTGCTGGGCATCACGGGCCGCTCGACCACGGACAAGGTGATGGAGAACGTCCAGAACCTCGCCCCCGGGGCGGCCCGCGACATCATCACCCGGGCCGTCGAGCAACTGCAGGGCAACGCGGGTATCGGCTCGGTCATGGCGATCGGCGGTCTCGTGCTGGCCCTGTGGTCGGCGTCGGGCTACGTGGCGGCCTTCATCCGCTCGGCCAACGCGGTCTACGACATGCCCGAGGGGCGCCCGATGTGGAAGGTGCTGCCGGTACGGCTCGGGATGACGGTCGTGCTGATGGTGCTGGCCGTGGTCAGTGCGCTCATCGTCGTCTTCACCGGGGGTCTGGCCCGTCAGGTGGGCGGCACCCTCGGTGTCGGGGACGCCGCGCTGACGGTGTGGTCGATCGCCAAGTGGCCGGTGCTGGTCGTCCTGGTGACGATCATGATCGCGCTGCTGTACTGGGGCGCGCCGAACGCCAGGATCAGGGGGTTCAGGTGGATCACCCCCGGCAGCTTCCTGGCCCTGCTGATCTGGCTGGCCGCCTCCGGCGGATTCGCTTTCTACGTCGCCAACTTCGCCTCGTACAACAAGACGTACGGCACGATGGCCGGTGTCATCGTCTTCCTGGTCTGGCTGTGGATCACCAACCTGGCGATTCTGCTGGGCCTGGAGTTCGACGCGGAGATCGCCCGGCAGCGGGCCATCGCCGGTGGTCATCCGCCGGAGGCGGAGCCGTACACCCAGCCCCGGGACACCCGCGCCTGGGACGAGCAGGACCGGCGCCGGATGGACGGAGGGACCTGATCTTGCCGCCGTGGTCCGGACCGATCAGTCCATCAGCCCGGCGGCGAGCGTGGCGCCCAGTTCCCAGCACCGCTCGACGGCGGCCTTGTCGGGTTCGCCGGTGACGATCACCGCGTCCGCGGAGCGCTGCCAGCCGAGGCCCTTCGTGAGGGACTCGATGCCCCGCACCGCCCCGGTGACGTCGCTGCCGCCGTGCACGTAGTAACCGAACGGCCGGCCCGAGTGGTGTCGAGGCACGGGTAGTAGACCTGGTCGAAGAAGTGCTTGAGCGCCCCTGACATGTAACCGAGGTTCGCCGGGGTGCCGAGCAGATAGCCGTCGGCGTCCAGGACGTCGCCGGCCGTGGCGGAGAGCGCCGCCCGCCGGACGACCCGGACGCCCTCGATCTCCGGGCGCCGGCCCCGGAGAGGACCGCTTCGAGCATCGCCTGGCAGTTGGGCGAGGGCGTGTGATGGACGATCAGCAGAGTCGGCACACCCCGAGCCTGCCGTGCCTGCCGGGACCTCCGCAAGCCGGTTCGACGTGCGGCGAGGAGCGCCGGAGGGAGGAGCGGCAGGAGCGGGGACGGTTGTGAGGGCGGCTCGGGGATGGCACGATGCCCGGCATCGATACGCGGAGACGGGGTGCGTCTTGGTCGACGGAAATCGCAGTTCGCCCGCAGCCGCGGTGTTCGACGCGCTGGGCAGCGACTACGAGAAGGCGTTCGCCGCCTCCGAAACGCACCGGGCCTCGCTGGCGTGGCTGGTCGAACGGCTCCCGCCCGGCAGCCGGGTGCTGGACGTGGGCAGCGGGACGGGCCGGCCCACGGCCGCCACGCTCGCCGCGGCCGGTCACCGGGTGCTGGGCGTCGATGTGTCGCCGGTGATGGTGGAGATCGCGTCCCGGCAGGTGCCCGAGGCCGAGTTCCGCTGCGTTGATGTCCGCGATCTGCCGCTCGAGGACGGCTCGTTCGATGCCGTCTGCGTGTACTTCGCCCTGCTCCAGATGTCCCGGGCGGAGCAGGCGGACCTGGTGCGGCGGCTGACCCTGGCTCTGCGCCCCGGCGGCCTGTTCGCGCTGGCCACCGTACCCCTGGACGTCGAGGGTTTCGACGGTGTCTTCATGGGGCAGGACGTGCGGGTCACCAGCTTCGCCGCCCAGAACGTGACCGCGCTGGTACGCGAGGCGGGGCTGAGCGTGCTGTCGGAGGAGAGCGTGATGTTCGTCCCGGCCCACCCCGACGCCACGCCGGAGCCCCAGCTCTTCCTGCACGGCCGTCACGAGGGCGAGGAGGCGGCCCCGGCGCGCTGACGCCGGCCCGCGGAACAGGGTGGTGCCGCCGAGGGCGGCCCGCACCGCGGGACCTTGGCCGCGCTACGGGAGCGGCTTCCTCTCGCCCCTGAGGTTGGCGAGCAGCTCGGCCTGGCCGGCCAGCACTCCGGACAGGATGGTGCGGGCCACCCGGAGCAGTTCCGCCACGTGCGGGCTGGTCAGCGAGTAGTACACGGTCGAGCCCTCCTTGCGGCTGACCACGAGGTTCGCCCGGCGCAGCACCGCCAGTTGCTGGGAGAGGTGAGCCGGTTCGATGCCCACCTGGGGCAGCATCTCCGCGACGGCGTGCTCGCGCTCGCTGAGGAGTTCCAGGACCCGGATGCGGGCGGGATGGCCCAGGGTCTTGAAGAACTCGGCCTTCAGCTGGTACAGCGGCATGGTCATCGTGCCGTCCCCTTTCCGGCGCGCCGCCCCGGTCCCGTCGTCCGGTCCAAGGTCCCTCGCCCCGCCTGTGCCTCGTCGGCACCCGACCTCGACGTTTTCCGACATTAGCAACTTCATACATCCCTGTGTTCCGGTGGCCGGGTCGGCCCTACCTGTCCCGGCCCTACCTAATCGGCGTCCCGCTCGCGGTCCTTCCGGGATCACAGGGGCAGGGTGATCCAGACGCTCTTTCCCCGGCCGTCGGCATCGCCCCTCACCACCGCCGTGCCGCCCAGTTCGTGGGTGAGTTCCACGACGGTGGCCAGGCCCCCTGTCCCGCTGCCCGCGTCCGGTCCGGACAGCGGCGGCCGGTGCGGGTGCCGGTCGTGCACGGCGAACACCAGGCAGTCGGGACTCGCCGCGTAGACCACGGTCGTCTGCGGGGAGACCGCGGCGGCGTGGCGCACGCTGTTGGTGACCAGTTCGCTCAGGATGAGCAGCGCCGGACCGACCGCGGGGTGGTGCCGGCCGATCCCCCAGTCGGTCAGGGCCTGTTCGGCGGTCTGGCGGGCGAGGCGAACGGCGGCGGGCTCGGTGGGAAGGGTGAGCACGTGCCGGTGGGGCAGCACACCCGGTCTGGGGGTCATCGGCACTCCGTACGGTACGGGCGGCCGGGCCTGACGCACGGCGCGGACGGCGCGGGACGCCTGCGGTTCACGGCGCCTCCCGGGTGGGCGCGGCGGCCGGCTGCGGGGTCCGGGGCGCAGGCAGGACGCCGGTGAGCTCCAGGTGGGCGCGGGCCGCGCAGATCGCTTCCGGCGTCGTGGCGTATTCCCGGCCCTCGTGCCGCAGCAACTCCAGCGCGCCGACGGAGTCGAGGACGTGGCGGTGGTCGGGCCGGATGCCGGAGGCCATGACGAGGATGCCGCGGCGCCGCAGTTTCGCCACCGCGTCCTTGAGTACGAGGGCGCCGGTGGCGTCGATGACGCTCACGTGGGAGAGGCGCAGGATGACCACGCGCACGTCGGCGAGTTCGGTCAGTTCCAGCAGGAAGCGGTGGGCGGCGGCGAAGAACAGCGGGCCGTCGACGCGGTAGGCGACGATGTGCTCGGCCAGCAGCTCGCGCTCCTCCTCCGTGTGGTCGCCCTGGTCGAGCGGGAGCGGGGCGAGGTGTGCCTGCCGGGCGACGGCGCCCAGCGCGAGGAGGCCCGCGACGGCCAGCCCGATGATCACGGCGAGGACGAGGTCGAGGGCGAGGGTGGCGACGGCCGTGAGGACGAGGATCAGCCCGTCGGAGCGGGTGGCACGGGCCATCGCGCGCAGCGAACCGACCTCGACCATGCGGACGGCGGTGGCCAGGAGGACGCCCGCCAGCGCGGCGAGCGGGATCTTCGACACCAGCGGGGCGGCCGCGAAGACGATCCCGGCGAGGACCGCCGCGTGCGCGAGGGAGGCCAGTCGTGAGGTGGCTCCGGTGCGGACGTTGACCGCGGTGCGGGCGATCGCGCCGGTCGCGGGGACGCCGCCGAAGAGCGGCGACGCGATGTTCGCCAGGCCCTGGCCGAACAGTTCGCGGTCCGGGTCGTGCCGTTGGCCGACGGTCATGCCGTCGGCCACGGAGGCGGACAGCAGCGACTCCAGCGCGGCCAGCGCCGCCACGGCCAGGGCGGGTGCGACCAGTTCGGGCAGTGCGCCGGTATCGACGAAGGCGAGCGAGGGGGCGGGCAGGCCGGAGGGCAGGTCGCCGATGGGACGTACCCAGTCCAGCCCGGCGACCTGAACCACGAGCGTGGCCGCGATCACGGCCAGGATGGAGAACGGGACGGTCGGCCGCAGGCGCGCCCCGATCAGCATCACGGCGGCCACCGAGAGCGCCAGGGCGACGGCGGTCCAGTTGGGTGTGCGCGCGAACTCCTCGAACGCCCGCCAGGCCACCACCAGCACCCGGTCGCCCTCGGGCATGGGAACACCGAGGGCGTTCGGGACCTGCTGCAGTCCGATCACGCACGCGATGCCGAGCGTGAAGCCCTCCACCACGGGCGCGGGCACGTACCGCATGCTGCCTCCGGCCCGCAGCAGCGCCAGCGCGACCAGGATCACACCCGCCATCAGCCCGACCGTGAGCACGCCCGACGCACCGTGGTCGGCGACGATGGGGACGAGTACCACGGTCATCGCCCCGGTCGGGCCGGAGACCTGGAGGTTGGAGCCGCCGAACACGGCGGCCAGCGCGCCGGCGACCACGGCGGTGGCCAGCCCCGCCTCCGCGCCGAGCCCGGAGGAGACGCCGAATCCGAGGGCGAGGGGCAGTGCGACGACGGCGACGGTCAGTCCGGCGAGCAGGTCCCGGCGCGGATCGCGCCGCATCTGGTCGAGGTCGCCGCGGGCGGGCAGCAGTGACGTGATCCGGGCCCAGACCCCGGCGAGCAGCAACGGTACCGACACAACCCCTCGACTTCCCGGTGGCTACGGCGCTCCGTCGTGCGGCGTGCCCCGGGGGCCACGACGACGGGCATACCAGTCAATGATGTAGGCAATTGCTAATTTTTGCAATTGAGCAGGTCACGGATGTCGCACATATCTCGTGTGTGTTCCGCTCCGACTGCGCGTCCGTCAACCCGTCATGCGCTTCCGCCACGTCGGCTCGACCAGCTGCCACTCGGCTTCCCACGCCGCCGCGCGCCGCCGCTGGAGCCGCCCCCGGACGAGCCGTCCGCCGAGCAGGACCAGTCCCCCGCTCGCGGCGGCGACCGTGAGACCCGCCATGACGATCTGGAACTGCGCGTCCGCTCCACTGGGCGGTTCGGAGACGATGCGCCCCGCGCCGTCCGTCCACACGGTGACCACGCTGCCGGCCTTGCTCCCGGGTTCTGCCTCCGCCCGGCCCGTGCGGAGGGTGCCGTCGGGAGCGATCCACCGGACCTTGGCCCACACGTGGCCGCTGCCGTCCCCCTCCTCGGCCACCGGCGCGGGCAGCGCCCGTGCCGCGTCCTCAACCAGTGCGGCCTGGACGGTGCGGGCCTGGGCGCGGCGCTCCGCGAGAGATCCGTCCACCGCCCCCGCCGCCTCCAGGCCCGTGAACGCCCCGGCCAGGAGGGCGAGGACGAGGGTGGCGAGCAGCAGCCAGGCTTCGATCAGATCGCTGCGGCGCCGCAGCGGGTTCTTGCGCCAGCGCCACAGCCACACCCTGCGGGGCCGCGCACCATGCGTCCGCGCCATGAGACGTCACCTCCTCGCGCGGGTGCCGGAGGCCACGACGTGCCACACCGGTGTGCCGGACCGGCCGGTCCGTCGGGGCCACGGCGCCTCCTCTCCAGGGTCCGCCACCGGGGCCGTTCGGTGCATGGGCCGAACGGCCCCGTCCCGGGTTCGGATCGGCCGGGGAGCGGCCGGCGGCCCCGGGCGGGCCGCCGGCCGCTCCGCCGGCCCGCCCCGTCAGACCGTGTGCGCCGGGACGGCCTCGCGCTGCGGTCCATCGAGGAGGACCTTGAGCGCACCGGTCTCGGCGGCGTCGCCGAAGACGTCGTACCCGTCCTGCATGCGTTCGAGCGGGACGGTGTGAGCGACCGGCCGTCCGCCGAGCAGCCGGCCCGCCACCGCCATCCGCAGCAGGGTCGAGGTGGAGCGGGTGTCGACCAGCCCCGTGGTGAGGGTGACGTCCTTGCTCCCCAGGTCCTCGAGGTGGAGCCTGGCGGGCCGCCGTGCTCTTCCAGTCTGAGCGCACCCGAGAAGTTCCGCTCGGGCCGCTGTGGTCCCGGTCGGCGGGCGTCCCGTCCAGGACGAGCGCCCGCTCCGGCTCGAGCGGCCCGCCGCGGGTCCGAACGGGAGCCCCTACGCCGCCACCGGCCGCGCGATGCCGCTGTGCAGCAGGTGCCGGGCCTGCTGGGCTTCGGCGCCCAGGCGCAGGGCGAGACGGGAGAGCAGCTCGTACAGGCGTCGGACCGTATCCAGGCGTTCCAGGCGCGGTGCGAGGGCCGAGAGGGCTATGGCCAGCGCCACGCCCGCCAACGCCACGGGACCCAGCGGGGTGCAGCCGAAGAAGTGGCTGACGCCGGGGGTCTGGACGAGGGCGGCGAGCACCGCGGCGGAGCCCAGGGCCGTCGTCCACACCAGCAGGCTGTGCCGGCGGCCGGAGAGGGTCTGCACGAGTTGGGCGCCGACCACGCCGCACAGGGCCATGGTGGTGGAGCGGCGGTTGCCGCCGGGGGTGAGGCGGCCGATCAGGTACGCGGTGACCGCGCCGAGGCAGGTGGTCACGCCCCGGCGCCGGATGGCGCGCAGCAGGGGGGCGCCGAGGACGTCGAGGCCCATCGGGCCGGTTTCGGCATGGGCCGCCGTCGAAGGATCGTCGCTCGGGGTCACCGCCACCGCCATCGCCGGGAACATGTCCGTGAGCAGGTTGACCAGCAGCAGCTGACGGGTCGACAGCGGTGAGGAACCGGCGAGCAGGGTGCCCAGCACGCTGAAGCCGACCTCGCCCGCGTTGCCGCCGATGAGGATGCTCACCGCGTCGGCGACGCTGCGCCACAGCGCGCGGCCCTCGCGGACCGCGTCGACCAGGACCGACAGGTCGCCGGTGGTGAGGACGAGGTCGGCGGCGTTGCGGGCGGCGGCCGAGCCGCGGGCCTCGATGCCGACGCCCACGTCGGCGGCGCGGATCGCCGCGGCGTCGTTGGCGCCGTCGCCAGCCATGGCCACCACTCGGCCCGCCTGTTGCAGCGCCTCCACCACATGGAGTTTCTGCTCGGGCGCGACCCTGGCGACGACTCCGGCGCCGTGCAGGGCGCGGACCCGGTCGCGGCGGCCCATGGCGACCAGTTCGTCACCGGTGACCACCTCGGTCGTCTCCGGCCAGCCCAGTTGCAGGGCGATCGCGCGGGCGGTCTCCGGGTGGTCGCCGGTGAGCATGACGGGCAGGATGCCGGAGCGGCGCAGCTCCGTGAGGAGGGCCTGCGAGGTGTCGCGCGGGACGTCCGCCAGGGCGATCAGCCCGACGAACTCCAGATCCGCGAGGTCGGCTTCGAGTGCGGCGGTGGCGTCCGGGCCCCGGCACGGCCGCCGGGCGACGGCGAGGACGCGCAGCCCCTGCCCCGCGAGGGTGTGGGCCGTCCCGGTCGTGTCGTCGGGCAGGTCGCGGCAGGCGGGGAGGATCGTCTCGGGGGCGCCCTTGACCACGAGGAGATCACCGGCGTCCGGGAGGGTGCCGCCGTCGTCCCGGCCGACGGCCGCGGCATAGCCCCGGCTGGCCTCGAAGGCGAGCTCCCCACTGGGCGCCCAGGCCTCGTCGGGCGGTGCGACGTCGAGAACCGCCTCGTCGGTGGCGTGCGCGACCCGGCGTCCCTGGCCCGTCTCCACCTGCGGGCAGGCGCGGGCGGCCAGCCGTACCACCGGCACGGCGGGCTCGGCGTCCGGGGCGAGGACGGTGCCGTCGGCGGTGGCGACCCGGACCAGGCGCAGCCGGTTCTCGGTGAGGGTGCCGGTCTTGTCGAAGCAGACGGTGTCGACCCGGCCGAGCGCCTCCAGGGTGCGGGGCGTGCGTACCAGGACGCCGCGCCGGGACAGACGGCGGGCCGCCGCCATCTGGGCGACGGTCGCGACGAGCGGCAGTCCTTCGGGGACGGCGGCGACGGCCACCGCGACCCCGCCGCTGACGGCCCGCCGTACCGGGCTGCCGCGCAGCAGCGACAGCCCCGCCACCAGTGCGCCGCCGCTGAGGGTCACCGGCAGCGCCTTGCGGGTCAGTTCCTGCAGCCTCGCCTGGACGCCGGCGGGCGGTGGGGTGCGGGCGGCGAGAGCGACGGCGCGGCCCGCCTCGGTACGGTCGCCGGTGTCCACCACCAGCGCGACGGACCGGCCGGCCACGACGGTGGTGCCCTCGAAGACCATGCAGGTCCGTCCGCTCACCGGCGCGCCGGGAGTGGCGTCGACGCCCTTGGTCACGGGGAGGGACTCACCGGTGAGCGCCGACTCGTCGACCTCCAGCCCGTCCGCCTCCAGCAGTCGTGCGTCGGCCGGTACGACATCGCCGGCGGCGAGGCTGATCCGGTCGCCGGGCCGTAGCCGGACCGCGTCGACGGTGACCGTGCGCCTGCGGGTGTCCTGCCGGCGCGCCTTGGGCTGCTGCCGGGCCGCCAGCCGGGCGAGCGCCTGTTCCGCGCGCAGCCGCTGGAGTCCGCCCGCCACGGCGTTGAGGTCCATGGCGCCGACGACGAGCAGCGCGTCGACGAGCGAGCCGAGCAGGGCGGAGGCGACCGCCCCGGTGGCCAGGACGGGCGTAAGGGGGTCGTCGAGTTCACGGCGGACGGCGCCGGCCGCCTGCCAGGTCCAGCGGGCGGGGGCCGCCACGGGGGTACGGGCGAGCCGGGCCGCCCGCCGGCGGGACCGCTCGGCGAGCAGGGCGAGACCCCGGGGTTCGGCGTCGGTTGCGGAGCTGCTCAGCCGGTCGCGCGCCTCGTGCGGCTCGAGCGCGTGCCAGGGCACGTGCAGCCGGGGCTCGGGCGGCGTGGCGCGGGCCACGCCGACGGCCTCGGCCCAGCCGGAGAGCAGGGCGCCCGCCGCGGCGATGTTCACCGGGGCGTGCCGGGTGAGCCGTCGCCAGGCGCGGCCGCCGGGTGTGCCGCCGCGGGCCACCATGAGCCCCGACAGGGCGGCGCCCGCGCGGGCCAGGGTCTGCGAGCGGCGGCCGACCCGGCGGGCCGCCGGAATGGCCGTCAGCAGTCGCCACACGTCGGCCGTTCCGCCCGGGGCGAGCACGTCGGCTCCCCAGGGGATCGCCGACCGCGCGTCGGTGAGGGCGACGGCCACGTCACCGGCGGACAGCCCGTCCGCCACCTCTCCGTCACCGCGTTCGGCCACACGGGCGACGCTCACCACGATGTGCCCGTCGTTCTGCAGGGCCCGTACGACATCGCCGAGCGGCAGGTCCGCCGGGGCCGCCTCGTCCGCGAGCCGGGTGATGTCCTTCAGGTCGGAGCCACCCGTGATCACGACGTACAGCCCGGCCCGGCGGGCCGCGTCGAGGACGGCTTCGGCGAACGGGTCGACCGGGTCGTCGAACGCGGCGGTCCCGCCGTCGGCGTCCGGGGTGCCCGGCGGGCGACTGCGCAGGGCGTCGGCGTGCAGGACGAGGGAGTCGGCGATCTCCAGCTGGCGCAGCCGCTCCCCACTGCGTACGAGCATCCCGGACCTGGCGAGGAAGGTGCCGAGGACCGCTTGGAAGGCGGCCGGGCCGTAGCGTGCCGCCTTGGGGGATCCGGCGAGGACGGCTTCGGCGGCCTCCCGGGTGTCGTGCGTGACGAGGAGGGCGGCGGCGGCGCCGGCGACGCTGCCGGTGCCGGCGTTGGCCGCGTAGGCCTGGGCGGGGGTGACCCGCAGCGGGGGACGGCTGTCCGTGGGACAGGGGAGGCTGGTGCGTTCCTCGACGCAGATGTCGTCGTGCAGCACCTCGAAGGCCGCGGCCCGGGCCGCGGCCTCGGTCAGCTGGCCGGTCCGCAGTAGCCCGTCGAGGGCCAGGGACATCGGGGACTGGCCGGCTCCGTGGGCGGCGGCGTTGGCTGCGGCGAGGACGAGTTCCATGCCGCCACCGCCGAACCGCTGCCGCAGCAGGGCGCGGAAGCGGGGGTTCTCACGCATCAGCGTGACGGCGGCGGTGACCGTTTTCGGGGTCTGCGGCAGGCGCAGCGAGCGCCCGGCGAGGGCCCCGGCCGCGCCGGCGGCGTCCAGCAGCAGCGCGGCGGCGCTGATCCGTACCTGGCGGGGGTCGCCGGGGTGGGGGGTCTCGTCCTCCTCCGGATCGGCGTCCTCGCTCAGTCCGAGGCGTGCGGCGAGCGCGACGGCCCGCTCGGTCACCCGGTCGCCGGCCGCGTCCTCTGCCGCCGTCACGACGAGGCGGGTCAGTCCCTCGTCCCAGTACGCCGTCAGCACGTCGGGGTGGTCGAGGAGTTCGCCGGCCACTTCGCGGGCGAGCGGGGCGGCGTCGCCGTCGGGGTGCCGCAGCGCCAGGTGGACGCGGTGTCCGGCCCGCCAGTGCCGGCCGCCGCCCAGGGCGTTGCGGGCGACGTTGCGGAGGCGGAGCGTCGTGTCGTGGACGGACGTCATGCCCTGGGCGGTGTTGCGGGCGGCGCCTGCGGCGGCCCCCGCCACGGCCCCGGCGAGGGGGGCGATGTCGAAGCGTGTGAGCATCTGAGGGTGTCCCGTAATCCTGGATCAGCCGGTCTGCGGGTCGTGCGCGCCGTTGCGGCCCGGATGGTGGGCGGTGTGCGGTTCGTGGTGCGCGGTGGCTTCGGCGACCTGCTTGAGCGCGGACGCCGTCGCGGTGTCACCCACCTTGGCGGGCTGTTCGCGCACGTGGGGTTCCGCCGGTTCGTGCTGGTGGCGGAAGGGCGCCAGCCGGTCGCCGGGACCCTGGTCGGCGGACGGTTCGGGCGCGGGCTCCGGTTCCGTTCCGGTTACCGAGCGGTGCGCCCCGTGTTCGTCGGACGGTGCTGCGTCGTTCGGTGACTCCGCGTCCGGCCGCCGGGCCGGACGCGGCTGGGTGAGCCAGGCGACGGCCGCACCGGTCAGCGCCACCGGCCACTCGACGACGCCGGCGACACCGAGCACGCCGGCTCCGGCGTAGACGGCCATGCGGCGACCGCGCGGGGACACCGCCCCGATCGCGTCCAGCGCACCGTCGGCCGCCTTCCCCACCTGTTCCGCGCCCGGCACATGCCGCAGGCCCGACGCCATGGCCCGCAAGGGCTGCGGAAGATCCGACGAACGAGACGTGTCCTGGTTCATGACGACCTCCACAAGCGCATCACCCAGGGGCACCCATCGGTTTCCCTGCCTTGCGCCCCATATTCAGCCGTGAGTGGCCGGAGCGCTTTTCTTGTTCGCCCGAGGTGCTCCCGTCGCCGTCCCGCCGCCCGGACAGCGGTCCCTACGCCTCGTGCCTCCGTCAGTGTCGGACCGGGTGCCCCGGGTACTCAGTGCTCACACAGCGGCCGATCCGTCCCCGGGGCAGGGGCGTGGGGCTGCGGCCGTGCGGATCGTCCGGTCGGGCGAGGGGAGAGGTCATGACGGAGAACGGCGACGGCGCCCCGCTCGTCCGGCGACCGGAGGCAACCGGCCTTGGTCCGGCCACGGACGCGCCCGGCCGGACCAAGGTCGGCACGGCACGTGCCGGGGAGGAGAACACCGAGCTCCCGCGCGACCGCAACCAGGCCATCCTGGAGGCGGCCAAACAGGTCGGGGCGGTACTCAAACGGAACGGGCACCGTTTCGCACTGGCCGGCAGCGTCGCCGTCCACGCCCATGGCGGCAGCGGGAACCTCCAGCACGACGTCGACTTCTGCGTCCGCCCCGAGGACGCCGAATCCGTGGCCGCCACACTCGACTCGGCCGGGCTGACGGTGTACACGCCGCCGGAGGACTGGCTGATCAAGGCGACGTGTTTCGGCCAGGACGTCGACATCATCTTCGAGCTGGCGCACCGGCCCGTCTCCACGGAGATGCTCGACCGGGCGGAGGAACTCCCGGTGGAGTCGGTGCGCATGCCCGTCCTGGCGCCGACCGACCTGCTGTGGAGTCTGATCGCCGCCTTCTCCGAGCACCACGTCGACTTCGGCGCGGTCCTGCCCATCGCCCGGGCCCTGCGCGAGAAGGTCGACTGGGACCGGGTGCGGCGCGACTGCGGGGACGCGCCCATGCCGGCCGCCTTCTTCTTCCTGCTGGAACGCCTGGGCGTCATCCGGGCGCCCCGCCTCCCGGACACCCCGTCGTCCGGGGAAACCGTCATCCGTGAGCCCTCGGAAGGAGCATCCCCATGAGCACCCAAGGCGTCGAACCGGCGGGGGGCGTGCCCCCGGCGCAGAGCCGGGAGTACCGCGTCGCCCATCTCCAGGACCGTCTCGCCGCCGGGGAGCTCGGTGAACTCGGCGTGCGGTTCGAGGTCCGCGGCGAGGCCGTGCTGGTCACGGGGACCGTTCCCTCGGCCCCCGCTCGCGAGGAGGTCCTGCGCCTCGTGCGCGAGGAGCTCGCCGGGCTTCCGGTGCACTGCGATGTCGTGGTCAGCGAGACGTCGTCGCCCGACCGGGCGGAGGAGCTGGCATGATCCGGATCGCCGCTGTCGGGGACATCCACATGGGGCCCGACAGCCAGGGGCTGCTCCGTCCCGCGTTCGACACCCTGCCCGACTGCGCCGACCTGCTGCTGCTGGCGGGCGATCTCACCCGGCACGGCACCCCGGGAGGCTCGCGTGGTGGCCGACGAGATCCGGGGCCTCGCCGTCCCGGTGGTCGCCGTGCTCGGCAACCACGACCACCACGACGACCGCCCGGACGAGGTCACGGCCATCCTGCGGGACGCCGGCGCCCGGGTCCTGGAAGGCGAGGGGACGGTCGTGCGCAGTGGTGGCACGCGCGTCGGGGTGGCCGGCACCAAGGGGTTCGGGGGCGGGTTCGTCGGGCGCAGCGCCGGGGAGTTCGGCGAGCCGGTGATGAAGGAGTTCGTCCGGCACTCGCGCCGGTGCGCCGACGGTCTGCGGGCGTCCTTGGAGCGGCTGGACGCGGAGGGCTGCGACCTCCGGATCGCGCTCACCCACTTCTCCCCCGTGCCGGAGACCCTGGCCGGGGAACCGCTGGAGCTCTATCCGTTCCTGGGCAGCTATCTGCTGGCCGAGGCGATCGACACGGCCGGCGCCGACCTCGCCGTGCACGGGCACGCGCACGCCGGCACGGAGCACGGCATGACCAGCGGAGGCGTCAAGGTGCGCAATGTCGCCCAGCCGGTCATCGGCCGCGCCTTCCACGTCTATCATCTGCCGGTCCCAGAACGCGTGAGCACGTCAGCCGGTACCGAAGCGTCCGGCTGACCACAGCCGCACACCCCGCTCGTCCCAGCGCCGTCGGCACACGCCGGCGGCGCTTCCCGTTGCGCCTGCCCGGGGCGCGGACCACGCTCACCGGCCCGGATCCGCGGCCGTCCGCGCGGGGCGCCGCCCGGGTCGGACCCGAGCCGGACGACCGGCGCGCAGCCTGACCGGGGAAGCCCAGGAGCGCCGGCTGATCGACGGGGGCCTCGACCGCCCTGTGGAACGTGCTGCCGCAACGAGTGTGTTTCTCGCAGCTCAGAAGGGACCCCGACTCCGCCACCGCCGGCCACGGAGCTCACCTGCACCTCCGTGGCCGGCGGTGGGCTCGTCCGGCCCGCGGCCCGCCTGACCACGCCCGGTGACTGCCGTCGCGCCCTGGTACTGCACATGGCGCGTTCGCCTCACCAAAGCGCGAACCCGGCGCGCTCCTGACATCGCGTCGGGCGCCGCGGGCAAGACCTAGGTCCTGTCCGGCGTTCCACGTCGGATCGGTCCGCGGGGTCCGGTGCCGTGCATCGCAGGGCGGAGGGTCGTCCTCGTACGGGACCGTACGCGGGTGTGCCCGGCAACGCGGCGGGGTGCGGCAGCGGACCCCGCGGGCCCGGCGGGAACCGCCGGACGGGCCCCGGGGCCCGCGACAGCCGACCTCCGGAACGAAGGAGACGTACCGAATGGTCCTCAGACATGCCCGGACCGCGCGCCGAGTGGCCCTGGCCGCGCTCGGCGGTCTCGTCCTCACCGGCATCCCCTCCGTCGCGGCGGCCGGGCCCATGCCCGTGGGAGGACCCGTGCCCGGCGCCGACCGGCCGTCGGCGCAGCTGCTCAGCGCCCTGCAGCGCGATCTGAAGCTGACTCCGGCCCAGGCGTCCGAACGGCTGGCCAACGAGGGGGAGGCGGGCACCCGCGCGGGCCGTCTGCGCATCGCCCTGGGCGACCGGTTCGCCGGCGCCTGGGTGCACGGCGCGGCCTCCGAGAAGCTCACGGTCGCGACCGTCGACGCCAAGGACGTCTCCGTCATCGAGGCCCAGGGTGCGACGGCCGCGGTCGTCCAGCGGACGCTGTCCGAGCTCGTGGCGGCCAAGGAGAAACTGGACTCGGCGGCCACCCGCGTCAAGACCCTGGACACGCCCGTGTGGTACGTCGACGTGCCGAAGAACCGCGTCATGGTGCAGGCGAGAAACCAGGCGGCCGGCGCCGCCTTCGTCGAGGCGGCGGGGCTCCGGAGCTCGCACGTCGGCATCCGCACGACGACGGACCGGCCGCGCCTGATGCCGGACATCACCGGCGGCGACGCCTTCTACATCAACGACACCGCCCGCTGCTCCGTCGGATTCTCCGTCACCCGGGGTGGGCAGCAGGGCTTCGTCACCGCGGGCCATTGCGGCAACCCCGGCGCGGTGACGACCGGTGACGACCGCACCGCCCAGGGCACCTTCCAGGCCTCGACGTTCCCCGGCAAGGACATGGCGTGGGTGGACACCAACGACCAGTGGACGGCCACGCCCGGCGTCAAGGCGCAGGACGGTCAGGAGGTGCAGGTCACCGGCTCGACGCAGGCCCTCGTCGGGGCCGCGGTGTGCCGGTCCGGTTCGACCACCGGATGGCACTGCGGGACGATCCAGCAACACGACACGAGCGTCAGCTACCCCGAGGGCACGGTCGACGGGCTGACCCGGACCACGGTGTGTGCCGAGCCGGGCGACTCCGGCGGGCCGTTTGTCGCGGGCGTCCAGGCGCAGGGCGTCACCTCCGGCGGCTCCGGGAACTGCACCGGCGGTGGCACGACGTTCTACCAGCCGGTCAACCCGATCCTCAGCGACTTCGGCCTCGTCCTCACCACCGCCACCCAGGCCACGACACCGGCCCCGCCGGACGGGGCTGCCCAGGAGTGGACCGAGGGCCGGGTGTACGAGGCCGGGGCCGTGGTGACCCGCGACGGCGTGCGCTACCAGTGTCTGCAGCCCCACCAGGCCCAGGGCGCGTGGGCACCGGCCGGCACCCCGGCCCTGTGGCAGCGCGTGTGACCGTGGGGGGATCCGTACGGCCCGTCCGGCGCCGGTGGCTGCCTCGTGGCCGCGAACGGGTCGTGGGCGTGCGCGGTGCTCCGCGGCCACCGGTGGGCCCCGCGGGTGAGTACCGTGCTCACCTCGTCGATAGGGCGACGGGGCACGCCGGGCCCACGCGGATACGGCGCCGTCCCGGGTC
Source organism: Streptomyces sp. GD-15H (assembly GCF_045291515.1). Taxonomy (NCBI): domain Bacteria; kingdom Bacillati; phylum Actinomycetota; class Actinomycetes; order Kitasatosporales; family Streptomycetaceae; genus Streptomyces; species Streptomyces sp. GD-15H. The sequence continues at coordinate 7,664,112 of NZ_CP149447.1, read as the reverse complement.
GCGTCGACCTCCTGTTCGACCAGTCCGGCGACGCAGTCGGGCGCCGGCAGCGGCAGCGTGCGGCCGATAGGGGCGGCTGAGTACGTCCACGGCCGCCGGGTGCCCTGCCGGGGTCTTCGGACACCGCGGGCCGGGCGGGCGGCCCCGGCCGGTGTGGCCGAGGCCACGTCCCGAAGGAGACCGGGGCCATGTTCGACCGGGTGTGCCGGAAGTTACCGTTTCCGGGCAGATGTCCCTGACCCCACCAGCTCGGACGGCCCGGCAGTGAAAGCAGATCTCTCCCCGGTCATCGCGGCGACCACGCAGTGGCTGACCCGTTCCTTCCCCGCCTCCGGCGGAGCGCTCGCCTCCGCCCTGTGCGAGGTGCAGGCGCGGCAGGCGGTGACGGCCGCCGCGTGGCTCCGATACCCGACGACGATGGACGCCGCTCTGGTCGGCCTGGCAGGCCCGGGTGGTTCGGCTCGGCTCGACCGGGTCACCGGCGCGGACAGCACAGGCACGGACGACACGGACGCCTGGCGCACCTGGGTGGACGAGGTCGTGACCAGCTGGGCGGCATGCCTGCTCGCCGACCCGGGCACAGCCTCCCGCGCGGTGACCGCGCTCGCCAGGGGAGTTCACACCCCCGGTACGCCGGCCGAGTTCCGGCGGCTGCTCGCACCCGACGAGACCGACCGGAGGGCAGCGGCGCTGCTGCGCCACCCCGACCTGCTGGCACCCGTGGCCGAACTGCACCGCTCCCACCTGCTCGACCGTCTCCGCCCAGGCCACACGCTCCTCGCCTGACGCCAAACCCCGTACGCGCCCTGCTGTCCGGGCCCCTCGCGGCCCGGACAGGTCGACGGGTCAGGCGGCCGTCTCCAGTGCGGCCCGGCCGGTCACATCGCCCTCCTCGGCCCGCAGCACCACCGGTGTGGCCGTCCGGCGCCCCCGCAGCAGATGCCCCGCTCCGATCGCCCCGGCGATGATCAGCCCACCGGTGATCAGGGCGCCGCGCGGACCGGCCAGCTCCATGAGGAGGCCGAGTGCGGGCGGACCGCCCAGGCTCCACACCGTGCCGATGCTGCCCCAGACCCCGAGCACGCGTCCGCGCAGATGGGCGGGCGGGTCGGTCTGCAGGACGGCCGTTCCGGCGGTGTCGGAGACTGACTCCACGACGGCCATGGGCAGCACGAGCACCAGGAGAACGGCCAGCGAGGGTGACAGCCCCGCCACCACCTGCAGCAGGGCGCCCGTCGCCGCGAGGGCGCCCACGATCCGTACGGACGGCCTGCGCAGCCGGGCACCGAGGATCGCCCCGAGGATGCCGCCGACGGCGAGGACGGTGGAGACCGTGCCGAACGCCCCGGCGCCGCCCGCGAGCGGCCCGGTGACCAGGACGGCCAGGGTGAGCCCGTAGTTGCGGCCGAAGACGGCGCTGATCCCGGTGACTCCGGCGAGCGCGAGCAGACGCGGCCGGCCGGCGAAGAAGGTCAGCCCCTCGCGCACGGTCATCTCCTGGTCCGGGCGCCTGCGCTCCTCGGCCACGCGCTGGGCGGTTTCCGGTGCCGGACGCAGGAACGGGATGACCGCGGTCACGAAGAGGAAGGAGAGCCCGTTGGCGAAGTACGCGGCGGAGGTACCGAGGTACCCGACGGTCACTCCGGCCAGGGCGGCACCCGCGAGCCGGCCGGAGTTGTGCACCAGCGCGCCCACCCCGATGGCCGAGGGCACGTCCTCGGCGGGGACGAGATCGTTGCCCAGCAGGGCGCAGGCCGGGTTGTCGACGGTGGCGACGACGCCGGTCACGGCGGCCAGCACCATCAGCGAGGTCATGTCGAGCCGGTCCAGTGCCACAAGGACGGCCGTGGTGAACGCGATCACGCCGAGCAGGGCCTGGCTGACGGCGGCCGTGAACTTGCGCGGCCAGCGGTCGACCGCCGCGCCGCCGAGAAGACTCATCAGCAGGGCCGGAACGGCCTGCACGGACATGGACAGGCCGGTCGCGGCGGCGGACCCGGTGATCTGGAGGACGAGCAGGTTCTGCACCGTGAGCTGCATCCACGTACCGGCGTTCGACACGAAGTTCGCGACGGACCACCAGCGCATGCTGCGGTGTCTCAGGGCCCGCCACGGCGAGTGCGACTCGGGCTTGGCGGGCGCGGAGGCGGGGACCGGCACGGGGGTGGGCAGGGCGGGGCTGGGCGAGGAAGACACAGTGCGCTACTCGAAGACGAGTCGGAGGACTCAGCAGGAGGGGCACGGAAGCGGAACGCCGGCTGCGCTGCGCGGCGGCTCCCGTCACCGGGACAAGGCGCGGACCATCGTGGCAGAAGGGACGGCCGAGTCGGTTCCGGCGCGCCTCCCGGAGCGGTCGTGCACGCACCAAACACGCTGAACCGTCCGGAACTTGGGGGAGCGAGTGGGGTTGATCACAATGGCCGGGCGCGCGATGACGGCACGATGACGGGGGTGACCGCGGTGACACACGCGAAGGACCCCGGTCACCGCCGTCAAGAGACGGAGCGCACCCGGTGCCGGAGCATGAAGACGACTCGGGCGGGCGAGCCGGTCACCGTGGCCGGTGACGGGAGCCGCCCGTGCGCGCCGTGGTACGTCGACGACGCGGCCGACGGTGCGCTGCCGCCGGACGGCCGGTGCGGCCGCCCTCACGGGTGGTTCCGGCCGCAGTCCGGCGGTGGCCACGGGGCACGCCGCCGACCAGTGGCTTCCGTAGCGGGGTGACGCGGTGACGTAGCGGGCGCGGCGTGACGCGGGAGGGGCCCGTCGCGTCTCGCGTCGACGGGCCCCTCCCGCGGGTCCCTGTGTGTCCGTGCTCTCCGCATGTCCCGACCGCGTCGGACCCTCGGACGGCGTCGGACCGTCGGACGGCGTCAGTCGAGCTTGCCGCGACCGCTCAGCGCGTCGCGGAGCCGGTCGACCAGGCCGGCGCCCGGTGCCAACAGTTTGTTGGCCGGGGGCTTGTCCGGCGCGGCGGGGTGCGGCCGGGTCGGGGCCGTCTTCTTGGCCTGCCGGACCTTGTCACCGAGCTGGTCGAGCTGTTCCGGGAACAGGACGCGCGCAGCATGGGGAACAGGTTCTGCTCCTCGTCGGCGATATGCTCGCGGATCTCGCTCATCAGCATGCCGACGAGCCGGTCGAACTCGGCGTCGCCCGCGTCGCGGCTCTCCAGATCCTTCATGAGCTGCTCGGCCTTGGCGTGGTCCGCGAGTTCCTTGTCGGCCAGGGTGTTCCCGTTCTCCACGTGCTCGCGCACCGCCGGGTAGAGATAAGCCTCCTCCGCCACCGAGTGCCGGACGAGCTCGATCGTCGCCTGGTCTGCGTACACCTTGCGGTCCTTGTGGCCGAGCGGCAAAGCGTCGATCTTGCCGAAGATGTCCTCGACTTCCCGGTGATCGGTCACCAGCTCGTCGATGACGTTGCCTCCGTGTCCCATGTCCTTCACCTCCGGATCGTGGTGGCACCCGGCCGGGTCCACTCACCCTCGAGTCCCCCGGGCTCCGAGGGGCTAACGCGATTCGGGACCCCCGTCGGCGCTGTCACGGGTCCCTGGTCAACCGGGCAGCTTGGCCCGGACGCGAGCGACCGCCGCGGCGGGGCGGGCTCCCGCCCGGGCGGCGTGCCGTACCAGGTGGGCATCGCGACGCAGTTCGTGGGCCGTGTGACGGCCGCGCCACAGCAGCGAGGGGGCGGCTCCGGTGTCGTCGACGGTGATCAGCAGACCGCCGAGCATGGCCAGGTTCTTGAGGAAGTGGATGCGCTGCTGGACACGCTGGGAGGCGTCGTCCTCCTCCCAGAAACGGTGCCCGGCGAGCGTCGTGGGCACGAGCGTGGCCGCGAGCGCGAGCGCGGCCGGGCGTGGGACGCGTCCGGCGGCCAGCAGCAGCCCGGCCACGACCTGTACGGCGCCGTTGAGCCGTACGGCCTGCTCGGTGCGGTCCGGGAGCACGGCGACGCGTTCGGTGACGGGCCGGACGACGGGCTCGGCGACCGGGACGACGTTCCTGGGGTTGCGAACTGTTTCCAGACCGCCCGCGACGAACATCGATGCCAGCATCGGGCGGCCGACGGCGCGCAACAGACTCATGGCCTTCTCCTGGTGGGTCTCGGGGGTGCCGGTGGGGGTCCGTGGTGCGGGTCGTCGGGTTCCCCCGCGGGAACGGACCATTCGGCGACACCTGCTCCGGGGAGGGCGGATGCCGTCTCACCAGAACCGGTTCGTGAGCGCGGGCTGGTGGACCGCCTGGGCGGCGTCGCGCAGGCTCAGGGCGACGCTGATGGTGGCGCGCAGCGCCGACGGCCGTACCGTCTGGGCGGTCTCGGTGGCCAGGACGAGCAGGCAGGCCGCGGCCTGTTCCACCACGGAGACCGGGAGGGTGTAGTCGCTGTCGGCGGCGGTGCGGAACGCCTTCAACGGGATCCCGGCCCCGTCGACGGTCCGTTTCGCGGCCTGCTCCAGGTGCTGGGCGGCCTGGTCGCACACGGAGGCGGGCAGGGTGAGGGTGCGTTGGAACGATGCGCTTGTCATGACCCGATTGGTCCCCCGGAACCGGCCCGTTCGATCGGTGGGCAGCGCGTTTTCACCGTCCCGCGTGACGAGTCGGGGGCGGTTGTCGGACGTGGAGGGGCGCACCGGAGCCCGGGCTCGGGTGCCGTGCGTTCCCGCCCGCCGTGCCGCGGTACACGACGGAAACAGCCCCGGGCCGACCCCGTGGCGGGGTCGGCCCGGGGCCGGGGACCTGTTCAGCGGGTCACCACGTGCCGTTCATCGGGGACGCAGTGGGTCATCGTCAGTCCCCGCACGTCGCGCGGCGGGTTGTCGCCCAGGTTGGCGAGCCGCTTGCGGTCCTTGTCGGTGAGGTCCTGGCCCGCCAGGGGTTCCAGACCGGCGACGTCCCCCGGAGCGATGCCGAGTCCGTCGCCGACCCTGCGGCCGAGGTCGTTCTCGACCAGCAGGAAGTGCCACACCATGCGCTCCTGCACCGGCCGGTCGCACTGGGAGAGCAGGGCGACGAAGTTCTTCACCAGGTCGTCGCGCTCCCAGTCCTCCATGAGCAGGTAGCGCTGGCCCGCCTGGAGGTAGTCGTTGGCGCGGGGGATGCGCTTGCGGGTGAGGTAGCCCCGGATCTCCGGGCCCTGCTCGTCATGCGACGGCTCCTTGGCCTCGCGCAGACCGCCGATGATCGACGGCTCGTAGTTGACCTGGGGGTTCTCCCCCGCCTGGTCCACGAGGTAGGTCATCTGGCCGTCGCGTTGGTTGGTGTTCACCTCGGCGGCCTTGGCCTGGTTGACGGGGAGCTGGAGGTAGTTCGGGCCGACACGGTGGCGCTGGGTGTCGCTGTAGGAGAAGGTCCGGCCGACGAGCATCTTGTCGTCGGAGAAGTCCAGGCCGTCGACGAGGACACCGGTGCCGAAGGAGATCTGCTCGTTCTCGGCGAAGTAGTTCTCCGGCATCCGGTCGAGCACCATCCGGCCGACCGGCTTCGGAGGGAAGTCCTGCTCGGGCCAGGTCTTGGTGTCGTCGAGCGGGTCGAAGTCCAGTTCCGGGTGGTCGTGGTCGTCCATCATCTGGACGAGCAGTTCCCACTCCGGGTACTCGCCGCGCCCCACCGCCTCGTAGAGGTCCTTGGTGGCGTGGCCGAGGGAGCCCGCCTGGACGTTCGCGGCGTCGTCCTCGGTCATGGAGCGGACGCCCGCTTTGGGCATCCAGTGGTACTTGACGAGCTTGGTCTCGCCCTCGGCGTTCACCCATTTGTAGGTGTTCACGCCGAAGCCCTGCATGTGACGGTAGTTGGCGGGGATGCCGCGCGGACTGAACAGGTTGACCAGCATGTGCATGCACTCGGGCGTCTGCGACATGAAGTCGAAGATGCGCCGCGGCTGCTGCTCGAAGGTGACGGGGTCGGGCTTGAGGGCATGGATGACGTCCGGGAACTTGATCGCGTCCCGGATGAAGAAGACGCCGAGGTTGTTGCCGACGAGGTCCCAGTTGCCGTCCTCCGTGTAGAACTTCACGGCGAAGCCGCGCGGGTCCCGGGCGGCCTCGGAGGAGTCGCGTCCGCCGATGACGGTGGAGAACCGGACGGCCACGTCCGTGCGCTTGCCGCGCTCCTGTAACAGCAGGGCCCGGGTGTAACGGCTGATCGGCTCGTCGCCCCAGGTGCCGTAGGCCTCGAAGTGACCGAACGCGGTCACCCCCCGGGCGTGTACGACGCGCTCGGGGATGCGTTCCCGGTCGAAGTGGCTGATCTTCTCCAGGAACTGGTAGTTCTCCAGCGTGGCGGGCCCGCGGGCGCCGACCGTGCGCTGGTTCTGGTTGTCGTGGACCGGATGGCCCTGCCGGTTGGTGAGTACCTTGCGGTCGTCGCCCGGAGCAGGGCCCCGGCTCGAAACGTCCGTCATGTTCGTGGACTCCTTCGGCTACTCATGACTGGTGGCGGGCCGGGACACGGTGGCGTGTGGCCGTGGGCCGGTCGTCGCGGGCCGGTCCGGGTGCTCCGTTCCTCCGGTGTCCCGGGCTCGTGGGCTCCCCCGGCTCCGGGGCCGCGTGGTCGCTCACGCGTCGTTGGCCCCGCTCGCGGAACGTCCGCCGCCGGACGGCCTGGCCGCGCGCATCGCGCGCGTCCCGCCGGTGGCGTGCGTACGAGGGCCATGCTGCCGTGCCTCACGGAGAGCGGCGACTCGGAGCGGCGGCGCGCACTCTTACGGCGTGCAGGTCGGTGCGAGAACGGCGGGACCGCCCGCGGCTCCCACGGCTGCCACGGTTGCGGGCAGGCGGGGGGTCCTGGTGAGGAAGACCCACGGGAGCGCGACCGGTCCCCCGTTCCGGTCGTGCTCCCGCGGCAAGGACGAACCTATGTGAACGGCGACGCGGGTGTGTATCGCACTGATGCCCGCTGCGACGGCCGCAGGACTCAGCCGTGCACAGGTGAGTCCGGTAAAATCCGTTTCACCCCGTACGCAGCCGGTCACGGAACCGTCGAAAATTCGGCTTGGTCCGTCGTTCACCCGGATGAGGGTGCCGGTACGGCCCCCGCGAACACCGGGTGCTCCAGGTCTCCCAGCGCCAGATGGGCCAGCACGACCTCGTACAGGTCGGTCCCGGCGGCCAGCAGCTGGCGTTCCAGGACCGGCTCGGCGCTGCGTACGTGCTCGCGCACGGTCTGCGGGTGGACGCCCAGGACCTGCGCGGCCCGCTCGGCGTTGACGCCTGCGGCGATCCAGGTACGCAGCGTGCGCCGCAGGGGGCGGGCGTCCTGGTCCAGCCGTTCGAGCAGCTCTCCGGCCCAGGAGCGTACGGCGGACCCGGACACCAGATGTGCGAGCCCCGGGGCGGGTGTCGCGCAGGCACCGCGCGCCTGTCCGTCCTGGAGGTTGATCTGGGTGTGCAGCGCCAGGTGCACGACGGCACGGGCGGTGACATCGTCGAAGCCGGTGCCCAGCATGGTCTCGACGCGTTCCATGCGGGCGCGCACCGTGTTGCGGCTCACGCCGAGGATCTTGGCCGTGTTGACGGCGGTGAACTCCAGGCCGAGGCGGGTGGTGGCGAGGAGTTCGGCGCGGGTGTGGTGCGGCACGGCGTCCAGTGGGCGCAGCAGCCGGGCCGTCCAGTCGCGCAGCGCCGCCGGGTTCATCAGCCGCTCGGGATGGGTGCGCTCGGCGTACACCGCCGTCTTGTCCGGACGGAAGCGTGCCACGGCGAGGGCACTGACGGCCTGCCCGTACGCGGTGGCGGTCCGGGCGAGGTTCTGCCGGACGCTGCCCCCGAGGAAGGTGTCCGGGTGCCGTGCGACCAGGGACTTCAGTGCGGCGGCGGTGGCCTCGCGGGGGCTGACGACGATCACGTGCCCGTCCATGGCCGGGCACCGCACGACCAGGGCCTTCTCCTCCGTGGTGTCCAGGCACTCCTCCGCGAGGCGGTCGCGGTGGGCGGGCTCGGACTCGACGATGTAGACGCATGCCGTGTCGGCGTCGAGCAGGCCCGGCCAGAGTCCCGCGGCCACCCGGCGGGCGGCGACGGTGTCCTCGACCATGAGGAGTTGCAGGATCGCCAGCCGCAGATCGGCGCTGGCCCGCCGCAGCTGCTGCCCGGCCGCGGCGGTCTCGCGGGCGGTCAGCAGCAGCTCGACGACCTGGGCGGTGTGCGTGACGATGTCGGCACTGCGCCGGTCGAACGGGGCGTCGCGGGAGACGGCCAGTGCCCAGACCTCGGAGGGATGTCCGACCTTCACCAGGCGCAGGTGGTGTTCGCCGTCCTCCCAGGCGGCGGAGGCGATCCGGCCCGAGGTGACATCGGCGACGAGGTCCTCGTCCAGCGGCAGCCGGGTCCCGGCGACGAGGATGCCGACGGCGTCCCGGAGAGCCACCGACGCGTGCACGGTGCCGGCGAGCCAGTCGACGATCCTGCGGACGTCACGGCCCGCCGGCCGCAGGTGCCCCAGCAGTTCCTGTGCCCACCCGGGTTGCTCCGGTCGCTCCCCTGCCGCCGGCTCCGGCCGTCGGCCTCCGTCCTTACGGGCTGCCACCTCGGTCTTCCCCTCGTTCCGCCGGGCGCCTTCCGCCGGCCCCGGACGTTACCCCACCGATCGCCGAGCTCACTACGGGCTGGGCGCGGCATCCGGGGTGCCCGGTACCCGGACGGGCACCGGGCGGGGGTGTGCAGCGCTGCCGTCCGGGCGGCATAAGCTCGGTGAATGGCGAAGTACTTCGACGTGCACCCCGACAACCCCCAGCCGCGTACCATCGCCCAGGTCGCCGGCAGCATCCGCGCCGACGCCCTGGTCGCGTACCCCACGGACTCCTGCTACGCGCTCGGCTGCCGACTGGGCAGCCGGGAGGGCATCGACCGGATCCGTACCATCCGCAAGCTGGACGACCGCCACCACTTCACTCTGGTGTGCCGGGATTTCGCGCAGCTCGGCCAATTCGTACGGATCGACAACGACGTGTTCCGCGCGGTCAAGGCCTCCACGCCGGGCAGCTACACGTTCATCCTGCCCGCGACGAAGGAGGTGCCGCGCATGCTGCAGCATCCGAAGAAGAAGACCGTCGGCGTGCGCATCCCCGAACACGTCGTCACCCAGGCGCTGCTCGCGGAGCTCGGTGAGCCCCTGCTGTCCAGCACCCTGCTGTTGCCCGGCGAGGACGAGCCGATGACCCAGGGCTGGGAGATCAAGGACCGGCTCGACCATGTGGTGGACGCGGTGCTCGACTCAGGAGATTGCGGCACCGAGCCGACAACGGTGATCAACTTCTCGGGCGGGGAGGCGGAGATCGTACGGCGCGGCGCGGGCGACACCTCACGGTTCGAGTAGCGGCATCCGGGAGGCGGCACGGACGTGATGAGCAAAGGAGCTTCTCCTCAACCGAGTTGACCCGGATACGGCCGAAGCGCCGGGCCCACGGCGTGTCAGGATGGGCGTGCTCCGTCCCGCGCCGCGGGTGCGGGTCCCGGCCGGCCTCCCGCAGAGAGGCGTCCACCTGTCATGACCGCCGTACGGGGGACCACCGTTCACATCGCCACCGAGGACGGCATCGCCGCGTACGACAAGGAGGCGGACGAGCGCCACTGGGCCGTGGTGCCGGATTCGTTGAGCCGCGCCTTCTGAGCGGCTTCCGGACGGGGCCGGCCGGTCGGCCGGTCACCAGCGTCCCGGGGCGGTTCCGGTGACCGGCTCCGAGGGGCGGCCGTCGACACCCACCGGCACGTCACCGGTGAGCATCACCCGGTGCATGATCCGCGGGTGGCCGAGGTGGGCGGCGTCACCAGGGGCCAGGTGGATGGTGGCACGGTTGTCCCAGAAGGCCATGCTGCCCGGCTCCCACCTGAAGCGCACCGTGTACTCGGGCCGGGTCGCCTGCTCCAGCAGCATCTCCAGGACGGCGTGGCTCTCCGGCCGGGACAGGCCGGTGATCTGCTCGACGTAGTAGCCGTTGACGAACAGCACCCGCTCCCCCGTCTCCGGATGGACCCGCACCACGGGGTGCTCGGAGGCCGTCTGGTGGTCCAGCAGGTGCCGCAGATAGGCGTCGTCGCCGGGCCGGGGCTGGTAGCCGACCCCCAGCCGGTGCTCGGCGCGCAGCCGGTCGGCGAACTCTCGTACCGGAGCGGACAGTCCGGCGTAGGCGGCGGCCAGATTCGACCAGGTGGTGTCGCCTCCGTAGGGCGGGACGGTCTCCGCGCGCAGGATCGTCGCGGCGGGCGGGTCGACGCGGGCGCCGTGGTCGCAGTGCCAGCCGCGCAGCAGGGTGTGGCGGCGGCGCCGCAGCCATTCGTCGTGCTCCATACCGAACCGTCCGCCGAGCTCCAGCCGGTCGGCGGTCGTCTCGATCTCGGGGAAGCCGGGCGGCGAGGCCTTCCCGCGCCGGGGCAGGACGACCGGCTCACCGAACCGCCGCGCCAGCGCCACATGTCCGGCGTGGTCCAGGCGCTGTCCGCGGAAGAACACCACCTTCCAGCGCAGCACCGCCTCCCGGACGGCGGCGATCACGGCGTCGCCGGGCTCGTCGGCGAGGTCGACGCCGGTGATCTCGGCACCGATGTGCCCGGCGACCGGACGCACCTCGACACCCGCGCTCTTCTCGACGTCCTCCCCACCGCCCACCCCGCGCTCCGTGCTCCCTCCGCTCTCCCCGCCCACACCGCTTCCGCCCGTCGTCATGTGCGCCCCCTCCGTCGGTCTGCATGGATCCATGCCGGTTCATGCGAGTCGTCCCGTCCGTCCGGCCCGCCCGTCAGGTTGATCATTGACTGTCCGGTCGGTGAGGCTGGAGGGTGACGACACTGTCCATGGGAGGGTCCCCTCGTGATCAGCATCCCGAACCACACGCTCAACGACGGCACGACGATCCCCGCCCTCGGTCTGGGCACCTGGCCGATGGACGACGCGCAGGCGGAGCAGTCGGTGACGGCGGCCCTGGAGATGGGCTACCGCCTCGTCGACACGGCGACGAACTACCGCAACGAGACCGGTGTCGGTCGTGCCGTGGCCCGCGCCGACGTCCCGCGCGAGGAGGTCGTCGTGACGACGAAACTCCCCGGCCGCCACCACGGGTACGAGGAGACCCTCGCCTCCTTCGAGGAGTCCCGCGCGCGTCTCGGGCTGGAGTACGTCGACCTGTATCTCATCCACTGGCCGCTCCCCGGGTCGACAAGTACGTCGGCTCCTGGAAGGCCATGATCAAACTGCGCGAGGACGGGCTCGTACGCTCGATCGGGGTCTCCAACTTCGCGCCCGCCCACATCGAACGGCTGGAGAAGGAGACCGGGGTGCTGCCGTCGGTCAACCAGGTCGAGCTGCACCCTTTCTTCCCCCAGGAGGAGCTGCGTTCCTACCACGCGGACAAGGGCGTACTCGTCGAGAGCTGGAGCCCGCTGGGCCGGGGTTCAAAGGTGCTGGACGACCTGACCGTGGCCTCGGTGGCCGAGGCCCACGGGGTCACACCGGCCCAGGCGGTGCTGCGCTGGCACATCCAGCTCGGCGCGCTGCCCGTGCCCAAGTCGGCCGACCCCGGGCGGCAGCGTGCCAACCTCGACGTCTTCGGCTTCGAACTGGACGCCGCCCAGATGCGGGCCATCACCGACCGGGCCCACCGGCGCATCGGTGGGGACCCGGAGGTGCACCAGGAGTTCTGACCGCCCCACCCCTGCCCCATCGGTGAACTCCGCCCGCCGTCCCACGGCGTCACCGCTGCTGCGGTCGCCCGCTCACGAGCGGTTCTCCGCACCCTTGGCGACTCCACGCGCCCACAGCACCAGTGGCCCCGCAGGGGCAGCCGTCCCCGGGCCGCGGCCCGCTGCGGTGTGGGGCGGCGGCTCCAGTCGACGGCCATCTTCACATGGCGGGGAGAGCGTGCGCGCGGGTGGGTGCAACTCGATCGTGTGGTGGTCGGCGGGCGGGCGGGCGGGCGGTGTGGTGGGCCGTGCGGGGTGACGTGCCCGTGCGCTCCGGGACGCCGGGTACGGCGCCGGCGCGGGTCCCCTGCTCCACCGGAGTGATGGTTCGGGGCCCCTCGTCGCCTCCGGCCGTGCTCGTGCCGCCGGGCCGTGCGGGAGCCGGCCCCGGGTGCGGACCACGCACCGGATGCGTGTCGCCGCCCCGGGGGCGAGTACGCCGGGGACCCGGGGGCACCTCCCCCGCCCTCGAGGCAGCGGGGGAGCGCCCAGGACCGTTCGGGGCGTGCGGCTGAGCGGACTCAACCCTGCTCAGCCCAGAGGAACGGTGAGCGATCGGACCGGGAAACGGTTCCTCCTCCGGCGACCTGCCCCGCGGCCTTACCGGACAGTAAGTAAGCAGGAGGGTACCGGGTCTCACCGTTCGCGTCGGGCACGGCGCGAACGGGACCGGGCGGCGCGGGCCAAAACCGTCAGGCCGCGCGGTCGGGGTGCCGCTGCGTGGCTCCAGCTCTTCGTCGAGGTCGAGGGAGGGAGCCGGTCCGGGTGATGGCCCCCGGAGACGGGAGCGTCAGGCTGTGCGCCCGGTCCAGTCAGGACACCACGGGTGTGTACCCCGGACTCCAGCCGCCCGTCGACGCTCTCGCGGTCCTGGACAAAGAAGTGCTCGCGCTGGACGAACACGGCCGGGCGAGCTTCCAGTTGCTGCAGTCCCGGATGGGTCCTGGCGCCCACTCCCGCAGAGCGGCACGGCGGACGGTGACGGTTCCCGTCCGTCTCGTGCTGCCCCACGTGGTGCATCTGTGGTGCCCCTGCTGCACGGCGAGGTGCGCTACAGCACCCGTACCCGGCGCGGAGTGCCGTGCCAGGCCGTCCTGACTGAGGCCCCGTCCGGATCTCACGCCCGAGGAGGCGGCCGCCGACATTCCGGACGACGGGGAGTGATCCGATAACGGCTCGTCGAGTGTTGGGCAGCGCTTCACCATCGGTACGCCCGTGGCCCCTTGGCACGGAAGTGCACAACCGGGATGCTGAACTCCCTTGCTCCCCACAGCCGTTGGGCTGCGCCCGGACCATGAGGAGGACGCAGTGTCGTCGAGCACGTTCCGAAAGCACCGCAGGAGATGGCTGACCGATCTCGCCGGTGCCGCCGCTCTCGTCGTCGCCTTCCCCGCCACCGCCTTCGCCGCTCCGCCGCCGGCCCTGCCGGCGAACGCGGACAGTCTCGACCGGACCTTCCAGCCCGCCTACGACTACGACACCGACGGGTGCTACCCCACCCCCGCGATCGGTCCGGACGGAACGGTCAGCCCCGGGCTCCACCCGACCGGCGCCCTCAACGGCAACTGCCGTGACGCCCCGGACCTGGACAGCACCAACGGCTACTCGCGCTCGAAGTGCAACAACGGCTGGTGCGCCATCGTCTACGCCCTGTACTTCGAGAAGGACCAGGCACTGCCGGGCGTCAGCCTCGGCGGCCACCGCCACGACTGGGAGCATGTCGTGGTGTGGGTGCAGAACAGCACGGCCCAGTACGTTGCGACGTCCCACCACGGCTCGTTCTCGATCCACGCCCGGTCGGCGGTCCGCTTCGACGGAACGCATCCGAAGATCGTGTACCACAAGGACGGCATCAGCACGCACTGCTTCCGGCTCGGCGGTTCGGGTGACGAACCGCCGGAGAACCACAAAAGCAGTTGGCAGTACCCGCCGCTGGTCGGCTGGAACGGCTATCCGGCCGGGCTGCGCGACAAACTCGTCGCCCACGACTTCGGCAGTGCGCACTTCGGTCTCAAGGACGGGAGTTTCGCCTCCCATCTGGCCGCGGCGAAGCCGTCGGGCGTACCGTTCGATCCGAACGCCTGACGCCGGCGTTCGCACAACTGACCACCCGTCGCCGGGAGTCCGGACGTATTCGCCGTTCGGGCTCCCAACCGGTCCGTCCGGCGTAAGGATTCGAGCGGGAGGGCTACCGTGTCGCCATGTCGGTCCCCGAACTGATCCAAATCGTCTCCCGCGACTCACCCATGGCGCTCGCCCAGGCAGAGCGCGTACGGGGCGAGTCGGCGGTCGTCCTGCCCGGTGTGCGCACCGAGGTCGTCCCCATACGGACCACCGGGGACAAGTGACTGCGCGACCTGTCGCTGCGGGCCTGCGTCTTCGCACCGGGCGGCGAGGTGTGGCCGAACGCCCACGAATGGGCGGACCGGCTGGATCCGGCGACGCTCGGCACCTCCGTCGCCGTGGCCCTGCTGCGTCAGGGCGCCCGCGAGATCATCGACGGGATCGCCCACTGACGGCGGATCAGGCGGTCCCCTCCTCCGCCTGGCCCCGGAGGAACGCGCTCAACTGGTGCGCGAGGCCCTCCCTGACCCCGCCCCCCGGTGTTCCGGCGGTCCCGTCGTGCACGGTGAGGGCGCCCGACCACAGACGGCGGCCGGTCCACTCCTCGTCGGCCCGCAGCTGGACCTGGACGTCGACATGGCTCAGGGACGCCTCGGGGGCGGCCGCGTAGAGCACGGCGGTGGCGCGACGCAGCGGATAGACGTCGAAGCCCTCGATGAACTGTGAGTTGCGCCAGTCGATGAACGCGCTCTCCCCGTCGGGACCGACCCGCACGTCGACCTGACCGTCCTCGAGATGAATCCCGAATTTCCGCTCACCGCGGTTCTCGACGGTCACCCGGACGCTGAAGTACGTCAGTCCTTGAGCTGCGTCGTCCCGTCCCCTGGGCGGTTCGCCCGATTCCAGACGGTGGACGCGGACCCGCAGACCGGCATGCTCGTCGTACTCCCGCCAGTCCCCGACCACGTTCGGCTCGTACACGGTTCACCTTTCCACTTCCGTCGCTGCTTCCTATCCGTGGGCTCCCGGCACTGTCAAATGAGCGGAATGCACCGTGGTCAGGCAGTTCATCCCCTCTGATCGCTGATCAAGCGCTGCGCTGGAACAATCCGCCGGACCGGCCGCCCGGCCCGGACCGCGGCGTGCCGCACATCACGTTCCGTGCCGTGATCACATGGCGGGCCCGGGGGCGGCCGTGCCGCCTGCGTACGACGCGGGCCCACCCGCGGCCCGGCCACCGACCGGCTTCCCCGACCTTTCCTGAGTTTCACCCAATGAATTTCCATGACTTCGCAGCGTACGTTTCCCGCACATTCCCGACCCGAAATTCGGGAAACCGTTTCATCGGCGCAGCGCGGGGGAATGGAAAGGCCAGTGCTTCGGACCGGAGGCACGACCGTGGGAACCGGCTCGCCACCCCCGGGGTCTCTTCTCCGTACGGTCCGAGCCCGCGCTCCCACGGTGCCCGTCGACCCGGCACCTGCTCAGGGAGGTGCGCGTCATGCGTATCGCCGGCAGCACCACGAAGCCGCATCCCCACCACGACGCACCCGACACCGCCGAGGACTTCGTCCGCCTCGCCCGGCTGCCCGAGGGCCCCGAACGCAAGGCGCTGCGGGACGAGCTCGTCCGTTCCTGGCTGCCCATGGCCGAGCGGATCGCCGTCCGCTTCCGCGGGCGCGGTGAGGCTCTGGAGGATCTGTACCAGGTGGCGGCCCTGGGCCTGGTCAAGGCGGTCGACCACTACGATCCGGCGCGCGGCAACGCCTTCGAGGCGTACGCCGTACCGACCGTCACCGGCGAGATCAAGCGTCACTTCCGGGACCACATGTGGACCCTGCACGTCCCCCGCCGGGTCCAGGATCTGCGCAACCGGGTACGGCACGCCGTGAAGGAACTGGCGCAGACCACTCCCGGACGGGCCCCGACGACCGCCGAGATCGCCGCGTACGCGCAGCTGACCGAGGACGAGGTACGCACCGGCACGGAGGCCCTCGAGTGCTTCTCCGCACTGTCGCTGGAGGCGGAGATGCCCGGTACGGACGGCTACGCGCTCGGGGACTCGCTCGGCGGCCCGGACCCCGCCTACGACACCGTCGTCGACCGTGTGGCGGTCCGGCCCTGCCTCGAGGCGCTTCCGGAGCGCGAGCGGCTCATCCTCTATCTGCGGTTCTTCCGGGGCATGACGCAGAGCAGCATCGCCGAGCTGCTCGGCATCTCGCAGATGCATGTGTCCCGGCTGCTCAGCAGCTGTTTCGCCCAGGTGCGTGAGGAGCTGCAGACGGAGGCCGGCTGATCCGGTCCAGGGCCTTCCCCAGCTCAGCCCCTATCTCCGGCGGCAGCACACCGGTGCTTCCCCAGCCGACGATCGTCCCGGCGATGTCGCGAAGTTTGACGTTGGTGTGCTGGGAGACCTCCTTCAGCACCGTCCATCCCTGATCGGGCGACACCCGTCCGAGTACGACGATCACACCGATCGCCTGATCCACCACCGCGTGCGAGACGATCGCCTCCTTCAGCTGCTGCACCTCTTCCTCCAGCCGGAGGATCCGGTCCGCGTCCGCGTCCCCGTCCGTGGGCATGGTCACCTCCGGGTCCGGTGTGTCGCTCTCGCGCTGTCTTCACCCAGTGCTCGGGTGCCTTCACAGAGGGTCCTTCCCCTCCATCGTCGTCACTCGTCCCGTCCGGTGCCACCTGGACCTCCCGAAGACGCCCCGGTCACCGTTTCGGCACCCTCACCGGGGTACTCGGCAGGCGCCCGGAGCGGTACAGGCCGGACACTGGAGTCCTGCAGATGGCTGCCAGGCCGACGAGATCAGGACGCGACTGCCATGAACCACGACATGCCCTCCCCCGCCGGCACGACGGACGTCTTCTCCACCCACTCCGTGTACGGGACGCCCTGCTGGGTGAGCCTGACCAGTCGCGACATCAAGACGACCGAGGCTTTCTACACGGCCGTGCTGGGCTGGCGATGGCGCCCGGCCCGGCTGGGCGAGCGCTTCAGGATCGCCCTGATGGACGGTGCGCCGGTGGCCGGCCTCGCCGGGGTGGCCGACATGTGGCGGATGGCCGTGGCCTGGACCCCGTACTTCGCCGTGCGCAGCGCGGACGAGGCGGTGTCACGGGTGCAGGAACGCGGCGGCACCCTGGCGGTCGGCCCCCTCTCCCTGCCTCCGGGGCGCGCGGCGCTGCTGGCCGACCGGGACGGCGCGACCTTCGGCGTCTGGCAGGGCGAGCTGTTCACCCACTGGCTCAGCTGGCGCCAGGCGCAACCCGCATTCGTCAGGCTGCACACCCGTGACGCCTTCGACGCCGCGATCTTCTACGGCGAGGTCTTCGACTGGGGTGCGGCGGGGCCCGGCCGCACCGAGGTCGTCTACGAGGGCGACGAGGTGGTGCTGCGCAGTGACGGGCACGTGGTCGCCTGCATCGAGTCGGGGGCACTGGGGTCGGCCCCCGATCCGGCGATCCGGCCGCGCTGGCAGGTCCACTTCACCGTGGCGGACGTGGCCGCGTGCGTCCGCGCCGCCGAGCGGCACGGCGGCAGTGTGCTGGCCCTGCGGGACGACGAGGCCGTGCTGCGTGACAACGAGGGCGCCCAGTTCACGGTGACCGCGCGCCACGTTCGCGGCCCCGGACCCGCGGGCGGACCGCCGACGGAGTGGGAGACGGAGTAGGACAAGAGCAGGGCACCGGACGTGGGCGGGCCTCCCGAGCGGTGTGTCCGGGAGGTCCGCCCGTGTCTCATTCCGCGGTGTACGGCGGCCTGGACAGCAGCACCAGGCTGCGTGGTCCGACAGTCAGCCGGGTGCCCGCCTTGTGCTCCGATTCGTCGGGGACGCCGTCCGGGTCGGTGGTGTCGATCAGCGCCGTCCAGCGCTCACCGTAGGCGGCCGCCGGGAGGCGGAAGTCCACCGGTTCCCAGTGGCTGTTGAGCAGCAGCAGGAAGGAGTCGTCGACCAGGCGCCGTCCGCGCGGATCGGGTTCGGCGATGGCGTCGCCGTTGAGGAAGACGCCGACGCTGTGGGCGTCGGAGCGCTGCCAGTCGTCGTCGGTCATCTCCTCGGCGTTCGGCAGCAGCCACGCCAGGTCGGGCAGGTGCCGGCCCGCGCGGCGCGCGCTCTCGCCGCGGAAGAAGCGGCGCCGCCGCAGCACGGGGTGGGCGATCCGCAGGGCGATGACCCGCCGGGTGAAGTCCAGCAGGGCGCGCTGCTCGTCGGTCGGCCGCCAGTCTATCCAGGAGATCTCGTTGTCCTGGCAGTAGGCGTTGTTGTTGCCGCGCTGGCTGCGACCCAATTCGTCGCCGTGGGAGAGCATCGGGATGCCCTGCGAAAGGAACAGCGTGGCAAGGAAGTTGCGCTGTCGGCGGGCCCGGAGTTCGAGCACGGACGGGTCTTCGGTGTCGCCCTCGACGCCGCTGTTCCAGGACCGGTTGTGGCTCTCGCCGTCCCGGTTGCCCTCGCCGTTGGCCTCGTTGTGCTTGTCGTTGTACGAAACGAGGTCGCGCAGGGTGAAACCGTCGTGCGCGGTGACGAAGTTGACGCTGGCGCGCGGCCGTCGCCTGCTGTGCGCGTACAGGTCGGAGGAGCCGGTGAGCCGGGAGGCGAACTCGCCGAGCGTGTGCGGCTCGGCGCGCCAGAAGTCCCGTACGGCGTCCCGGTACTTGCCGTTCCACTCCGACCACAGCTGCGGGAAGTTGCCCACCTGGTAG
Organism: Streptomyces sp. GD-15H; assembly: GCF_045291515.1. Taxonomy (NCBI): domain Bacteria; kingdom Bacillati; phylum Actinomycetota; class Actinomycetes; order Kitasatosporales; family Streptomycetaceae; genus Streptomyces; species Streptomyces sp. GD-15H. The sequence continues at coordinate 7,645,660 of NZ_CP149447.1, read as the reverse complement.
CCGCCCTCACCGACGTCCCACGGCTCGGCGATCAGCTTGACTCGGCTGATCACGGGGTCCTGCTGGATGAGGTCGAAGAACGCCGACAGCCGGTCCACCTCGTGGAACTGCCGGGCCAGCGTGGCCGCGAGGTCGAAGCGGAAGCCGTCGACATGCATCTCGGTGACCCAGTACCGCAGCGAGTCCATGATCAGCTGAAGTACGTAGGGGTGGCGCATCAGCAGACTGTTGCCGGTGCCGGTGGTGTCGTAGTAGTGCGACCAGTCACCGTCCACCAGCCGGTAGTACGAGGAGTTGTCGATGCCGCGGAACGAGAGGGTGGGGCCCTTCTCGTTGCCCTCGGCGGTGTGGTTGTAGACGACGTCCAGGATCACTTCGAGCCCTGCCCCGTGCAGGGTCCGCACCATCGCCTTGAACTCGGCGACCTGCTGGCCGCGGGTGCCGTGGGCGGCGTAGGCGTTGTGCGGGGCGAAGAAACCGATGGTGTTGTAGCCCCAGTAGTTGGCCAGGCCGCGGCTCTGCACTACACCGTCCTGAACGAACTGGTGCACCGGCATCAGTTCCACCGCGGTGACGCCCAGCGAGGTCAGGTGGTCCACCACCGCCGGGTGCGCCAGACCGGCGTAGGTTCCGCGCAGTTCGGCGGGGACGTCGGGGTGGGCGCGGGTCATGCCCTTGACGTGGGCCTCGTAGATCACCGTGTCGGCGTACGACCGGCCGGGCCGGCTGTCGTCGCCCCAGTCGAACGCCGGGTCGGTCACCACCCCCAGCATGGTGTGTCCGGCGCTGTCGGCCCGGTCGGGGCCGTCGGGCCGGCGCTCGTAGAGCGAGGGGTGGTTGTCGATCTGCCCGTCGACGGCCGTGGCGTACGGGTCGAGCAGCAGCTTCGCCGGGTTGCAGCGGTGCCCGGCCGCCGGTGCCCACGGCCCGTGCACCCGGTAGCCGTAGCGCTGGCCGGGGCCGATACCTGGCAGGTAGCCGTGCCACACGGACCCGTCGACCTCGGTCAGCGGGACGCCCGTATGCCGGCCGGCGTCATCCACCAGGACGAGTTCGACGCGTTCGGCGACCTCGCTGAACAGCGCGAAGTTGGTGCCCTCACCGTCATGGACCGCACCCAGCGGGTAGGGGCACCCGCTCCACGCGGGCGCCCCTTTCCGGTTGTTCCGTCGGGTCACCGGGCCGCCTCCAGAAGGCCGGCCGGGGTGCGCACCAGGCCGGTCAGCTGGGCGACGCTGAGCCCGCGGGGCAGGTCCAGGCCCTCGCTGGCCCTCGGGTCGGGCGCGGTCGGCACCAGCGGGACGCGTTCGCCGGCCCGGCCCGCCGCGAGAACCAGATGACCCTGCTGCCGGCCTCGGTCGCACAGCAGCCCCAGCCGTCGCTGCTGGCCGCGATGTGCTCCAGGCAGCCGCGCAGTTCCTGGTCGGGGCGCAGCGCGCGGTCGTGGTCCCCGATGGCGGTGATGAGGTGCTGACCGTTCCACCACATCTCGATCGACGTGTTCTTGTCGGTGGCGTGCTCGTCGATGGCGTGCAGCAGCATCTCGGTGCCGCGGCAGACGGGCTCCATCAGGTTCTCCAGGTCCCAGTGCCGGAGGTGGGCGGCCAGAATGCGGCTGACCTGCCCCACCCGCTCCGGGCTGACTTCCACGTCGAGGTGGTAGTAGCAGGGCACGGTGGTCTTCATCGTCGTTGGCTCCTCACCGCGAAGCTCCCGATTTCCCCTCGCCCCTGCGGGACGAGCCCCGAACACGAAACGTGAGCAGTTGGTGCTCCTGGGTCACCATCAGCGTGACCCGGTTGGTCCATCCGTGCAACACGAGCGCACGTTGAGGCGTCCGGGGCGCCAGTTGAGCATGATTCATCCCACTCCGAGCCTCGCCGTCGAGCCGCGTCCGGCCTGTGTACCGACCCGCCTTAATGGTTGAAAATCCAACAAGACGCGGAGTTACCGAACATGCACCATGTGTGAATACCCTCGATCACCGTCACGGGCCCGTGCCGCCGTACGCACGGCCGTCACCCTGCCGTCGGGAGTACGTGCCCCATCGAGCCACGGAAAGGAGAACGGCGCCATGCTGCTACCCGCCAGAGCCGAAGTCGCCCGGCAGTTGCGTCGCTACCGGGCCTGGGAACGCGTGATGCTCGCCGCCCCGACGGATCGCACGGTCCGCACCACGTTCGAGGACTCGGGATACACCCTCTGTGTGCTGATGGGCAAGCGCTGCGCGCGGGAGGCGGCCGACGCCGCCGAACGGTACCTGCGTACCAGTCCCGTCACCCACCTGCAGGAACAGGACGAGTGGTCGCGTCCGGCCGTGAACGAGTGGCCCGGTCCGGCGGCGAACGACAGGCTGCGTCCGGCCGCTCCTGCGAGACGGGGCCCGCCGTCGATCGAGCGGCGCTCCCCGGCGGGAAGGTAACGGACCTTCCCGCCTCAGTTTGGTCCCACGACCGGGCGCGGGCCCGGCGTCGAGCACGGCGGAGGTGCAGACCCATGAAGACGACGCGGGCCATCGGACGTATTCCCGTACGGGACGTCCGGCCGGCCGTCGAATGCGGCAGACGGCCGGCGAAGGCCGTCGTCGGTGAGACGTTCGAGGTGACGGCCACCGTCTTCCGTGAGGGACATGACGCGGTGGCCGCCAATGTCGTCCTGAAGGATCCCGAGGGCCTGCCGGGGCCGTTCACGCCGATGCGGGAGCTGGCGCCGGGCACGGACCGGTGGGGGGCGGAGATCACCCCGGACGCCGCGGGCCGGTGGACCTACCGCGTCGAGGCGTGGGGGGATCCCATCGCCACCTGGCGCCGCCACGCGCGGATCAAGGTGCACGCGGGCATCGACGCCGGTCTGGTGCTGGAGGAGGGCGGCGACCTGTACAAGCGGGCCGCCGCCGGAGTGCCCAAGGGCGACGGCCGCTCCGTCGTGCTCGCCGCGGCGAAGAGGCTCCACGACGACTCCCTGCCCTGCGCCACCCGGTTGGCGGCGGCGTTGACGCCGGAGGTGGACGCGGTACTGGCCCGCTACCCCCTGCGGGAACTGGTCACCGCCGGCGACCCGATGCCCCTGCTGGTGGAACGCGAACGGGCCCTGTACGGCTCCTGGTACGAGTTCTTCCCCGCTCCGAGGGCACCCCCACCACCCCGCACGGCACCTTCCGCACCGCCGCCCGCCGGCTGCCCGCGATCGCCGCCATGGGCTTCGACGTCGTCTACCTCCCCCCCATCCACCCCATCGGCACCACCCACCGCAAGGGCCGCAACAACACCCTCGACGCCGGCCCCGACGACGTCGGCGTGCCCTGGGCGATCGGCTCCCCCGACGGCGGCCACGACGCCGTCCACCCCCAACTCGGCACCCTAAAGGACTTCACCTGGTTCGTCGGCCAGGCCGCCCGCCACGGCCTGGAGATCGCCCTGGACCTCGCCCTCCAGTGCTCCCCCGACCACCCCTGGGTGCACCACCACCCGAACTGGTTCCACCACCGCCCCGACGGCACCATCGCCCCCGCCGAGAACCCGCCCAAGAAGTACCAGGACATCTACCCCCTCGCCTTCGACGCCGACATGGACGGCCTGCTCGCCGAGACCTGCCGGCTGCTGCGGCACTGGATGTCCACCGGGGTACGCATCTTCCGGGTGGACAACCCCCACACCAAACCCGTCGTGTTCTGGGAACGCGTGCTGGCCGACATCAACCGCACCGACCCCGACGTCATCTTCCTGGCCGAGGCCTTCACCCGCCCCGCGATGATGCACACCCTGGCCCAGAGCGGCTTCCAGCAGTCCTACACCTACTTCACCTGGCGCACCACCAAACAGGAACTGACGGAGTACCTCACCGAACTCTCCGGGGACGCCGCCTGCTACATGCGGCCCAACCTGTTCGCCAACACCCCCGACATCCTGCCCGCCTACCTCCAGCACGGCGGCCGGCCCGCCTTCGAGGTCCGCGCCGTCCTCGCCGCCACCCTCTCCCCCGCCTGGGGCATCTACAGCGGCTACGAACTCTGCGAGAACACCCCGCTGCGCGAAGGCTCCGAGGAGTACCTGCACTCGGAGAAGTACCAGCTCACCCCGCGCGACTGGGACACCGCCGAACGCCACGGCCGCACCCTCACCCCCCTTCTCACCCGGCTCAACACCATCCGACGGGCCCACCCCGCGCTGCGCGCACTCAGAAACCTCCGCTTCCACGACACCGACAACGACGCCGTCCTCGCGTACAGCAAGCGCAGCGGGTCCGATGCCGTGCTGGTGGCCGCCAACCTCGACCCGCACCGCACCCAGGAGGCCACCGTCTCGTTGGACATGCCGCAACTCGGCCTGGACTGGCACGAGTCGGTGCCGGTGCGCGACGAGCTCAGCGGCGAGACCTACCACTGGGGCCGGGCCAACTACGTGCGCCTAAAACCGGGCGGCGCGCATGTCCTGCACGTCCAGCGCCCGCCCGCCGCACAGCGAACCGGAGGGGCAAAAACGCCATGACCGTCAACGAGCCCGTCCCGGACACCTTCGAGGACACACCGGCGGGGGACCGCGACCCGAACTGGTTCAAACGGGCCGTCTTCTACGAGGTCCTCGTGCGCTCCTTCCAGGACAGCGACGGCGACGGCATCGGCGACCTGAAGGGGCTGACCGCCAAACTCGACTACCTGCAGTGGCTCGGCGTCGACTGCCTGTGGCTGCCCCCCTTCTTCAAGTCCCCCCTGCGCGACGGCGGCTACGACGTCTCCGACTACACCGCCGTCCTGCCCGACTTCGGCGACCTCGCCGACTTCGTGGAGTTCACCGACGCCGCCCACCAGCGCGGCATGCGCGTGATCATCGACTTCGTCATGAACCACACCAGCGACCAGCACCCCTGGTTCCAGGAGTCCCGCAAGGACCCCGACGGCCCCTACGGGAACTTCTACATGTGGGCCGACGACGACAGGGGCTACCCGGACGCGCGGATCATCTTCGTCGACACCGAGGCCTCCAACTGGACCTACGACCCGGTGCGCGGACAGTACTACTTCCACCGCTTCTTCTCGCACCAGCCGGACCTCAACTACGAGAACCCGCGGGTCCGGGAGGAGATCCTGGCGGCCCTGCGGTTCTGGCTGGACCTGGGGATCGACGGTTTCCGGCTGGACGCGGTGCCCTACCTGTACGCGGCCGAGGGCACCACCTGCGAGAACCTGCCCGCCGCGCACGCGTTCCTCAAGCGGGTGCGCAAGGAGATCGACGCGCAGTACCCGGACACCGTGCTGCTGGCGGAGGCCAACCAGTGGCCGGAGGACGTCGTCGACTACTTCGGCGACTACCGCGCCGGCGGCGACGAGTGCCACATGGCCTTCCACTTCCCGGTCATGCCCCGCATCTTCATGGCCGTCCGCCGCGAGTCGCGCCACCCCGTCTCCGAGATCCTCGCCAAGACCCCCGCCATCCCCTCCGGCTGCCAGTGGGGCATCTTCCTGCGCAACCACGACGAGCTGACCCTGGAAATGGTCACCGACGAGGAACGCGACTACATGTGGGCCGAGTACGCCAAGGACCCCCGCATGCGCGCCAACATCGGCATCCGCCGCCGCCTGGCCCCGCTCCTGGACAACGACCGCAACCAGATCGAACTGTTCACCGCCCTGCTGCTGTCCCTGCCCGGCTCGCCGATCCTCTACTACGGCGACGAGATCGGCATGGGCGACAACATCTGGCTCGGCGACCGCGACGCCGTGCGCACCCCCATGCAGTGGACCCCCGACCGCAACGCCGGCTTCTCCTCCTCCGACCCGGGGCGGCTGTTCCTGCCCACGATCATGGACCCGGTCTACGGCTACCAGGTCAGCAACGTCGAGGCGTCCATGGCCTCGCCGGCGTCGCTGCTGCACTGGACCCGCCGCATGATCGAGATCCGCAAGCAGAACCCCGCCTTCGGCCTCGGCTGCTACACCGAACTGCCGTCGTCGAATCCGGCCGTCCTCGCCTTCCTCCGCGAGCACGAGGACGACCTGGTTTTGTGCGTCAACAACTTCTCCCGCTTCGCGCAGCCCACCGAGCTCGATCTGAGTGCCTTCGAGGGCCGTCATCCGGTCGAGCTGTTCGGCGGGGTCCGCTTCCCCGCCGTCGGCGCACTGCCGTATCTGCTGACCCTCGGGGGCCACGGCTTCTACTGGTTCCGGCTCGCTCGAGCCGCATCCCGATCCCGCATCGGCCGACGACTGTGAGCGTGCGCCGACGAGAGGAGGCGTCACCGTGACGAAGACCGCATTCCTGCGACCGCGTAGCGCACCCGCCGAGCCCATGGAGTCGTTCACCGGGCTGCTGCGCGAGTGGCTGCCGGGGCAGCGCTGGTTCGCCGGCAAGGACCGCCCCGTGGCCGACCTCCATGTGCTGTCGATGACGGAGCTGTTCCCGGCCTGTCTGCATCTGCTGGTCCACGCAGGCCACGGCGGCGTGCCCTCCCCCGGCAACACTCCTCCCGCCGGTGACTGCTACCAGCTCCTCCTCGGCGTACGGGAGCACCCGTCGCCGCGCCTCGGCCGGGCACTCATCGGCAGGGTGCAGGACGGGCCGCTGACCGGACGGACGGTCTACGACGCCCTCCACGACCCGCGTTCGACCCAGCTACTCCTGGAACGGCTGCGGTACCCCGGCACGACCGGCCCCCTGCACTTCGAGCGCGACGCGGCCCAGCCGGGGCCCGGCGCCGGGCTGGTACCGCGCCTGCTGGACGCCGAGCAGTCCAACTCCTCGCTGGTGTACGGCGAGGAATTCATCCTGAAGGTCTTCCGGCGGATCCAGCCCGGAGTCAACCCGGATCTGGAGGTACCGGGTGCGCTGTCCCGGCAGGGCTGCCACCGGGTCCCCGCCCCGGTGGCCTGGTTGCGTACCACGCATCCGTTCAAGGCGACGCTCGGCGTCCTCCAGCCGTTCCTGCGGGGCGCCTCCGACGGCTGGACGCTGGCCCTGGACGCACTGGCCTCCGGTGACGACTTCGCCGCCCAGTCGCACGCCCTCGGCCGGGCCACGGCGGACGTGCACCTGGCGCTGGCCTCGGCCTTCCCCGTCGGTGGACCCGGGGAGAACGGACTGACGGCGACGGCGATGACCGAGCGGCTGACGGCAGCCGCGCACTCCGTCCCCGTGCTCCAGCCGTTCGTACCCGGCCTGAAGGCCGCGTTCGCCGCGCTCGCCCTCTGCGGCCCCGGTCCGGCTGCCCAGCGCATCCACGGTGACCTGCACCTCGGGCAGGTGCTGCGGGCCGGACGCGACTGGTTCGTCATCGACTTCGAGGGCGAGCCGTCCCGGCCGCTCTCCGAGCGGCGCAGCGCCCACTCCCCCCTGCGGGACATCGCCGGGATGCTGCGCTCGTTCGACTACGCCGCCCGCCAACGGCGCCCCTGGCGCCCTGAGTGGGCGCGCCGCTGCCGCGAGGCCTACTGCGCGGGCTACGCGGCGCGCTCCGGCTGGGACCCGCGAAAGAAGCACGGCCTGCTCCGCGCCTACGAGACGGACCGTGCCGTGTACGAGGTGCTGTACGAGGCCCGGCACCGACCCGACTGGCTGCCCGTACCCATGGCGGCGATCGAGCGCCTCGCCGTGAGAGGAGACTGAAGCCGTGGCCCTGCATGACACCCCGCTTCCCGAGTCGGCCGGGCCCGTCCCGTCCGCCCCGGCGGCACACGGGACCGCCCCCGCCCTTGATCCCACCGACCGGGGGCGCCTGCTGGCGGGCGCCCACCACGATCCGCACGCGCTGCTCGGCGCGCACCCGGTGCCGGGCGGCATCGCCTTCCGGGCACTGCGCCCCTTCGCGCATGCGGTGAGCGTGGTCACCGGTGGCGAGCCCGTCCCGCTCACCTCGGAGGGCGACGGCCTGTTCTCCGTGGTTCTGCCGCTGGACGCGGTCCCCGCGTACACACTGGCAGTGGCGTACGGGGACGAGGACGCCGTGGAGGTGCACGATCCGTACCGGATGCCGCCCTCGCTCGGCGAGTTCGATCTGCATCTGATCGCCGAGGGACGGCACGAGGAACTGTGGACCGCGCTCGGCGCGCACCCCATGACCCACCAGGGCGTGACCGGCACCCGCTTCACCGTGTGGGCGCCGAACGCGCAGGGAGTACGGGTCGCCGGTGACTTCACCTGCTGGGACGGCACGGCGTTCCCGATGCGCTCGCTCGGTGCCTCCGGCGTGTGGGAGCTGTTCCTGCCGGGAATCGGTGAGGGCGTCCGCTACAAGTTCGAGGTGCACTCCCGGCACGGTCACCGGGCCCTCAAGGCGGACCCGATGGCGCGCCTCGCGGAGGAACCGCCGAACACGGCGTCGATCGTGACGTCCTCGCACCACACGTGGGACGACGCCGAGTGGCTGGAGCGACGGGCCCAGGTGCCCGTGCACGAGGCGCCGTTCTCGGTGTACGAGGTGCATCTGCCGTCCTGGCGGCCGGGCCTGACCTATCGCCAACTGGCCGACGAACTGCCCGCGTACGTCAAGGACCTCGGGTTCACCCATGTCGAGCTGATGCCGGTCGCCGAGCATCCCTACGGTCCGTCCTGGGGCTACCAGGTCACCGGGTTCTACGCGCCGACCTCGCGGCTCGGCTCGCCCGACGACTTCAAGTACCTGGTCGACGCCCTGCACCGGGCCGGGATCGGCGTGATCATGGACTGGGTGCCGGCGCACTTCCCGAAGGACGACTGGGCGCTGGCCCGGTTCGACGGGGACCCGCTGTACGAGCCGGGGGACGCCCGGCGGGCGGAGCACCCGGACTGGGGGACGTACACGTTCGACTTCGCCCGGACCGAAGTGCGCAACTTCCTCGTCGCCAACGCCGTGTACTGGTGCCAGGAGTTCCATATCGACGGGCTGCGGGTGGACGCGGTCGCCTCCATGCTCTACCTGGACTACTCACGGGACTCCGGGCAGTGGGAAGCCAATGTGCACGGGGGCCGGGAGGACCTGGCCGCGGTGGCGTTCCTGCAGGAGATGAACGCGACCGTGTACCGGCGGTGCCCCGGCGTGGTGACGATCGCGGAGGAGTCGACCGCGTGGGGCGGGGTGACCCGGCCCACCGACAACGGCGGGCTGGGATTCGGCCTGAAGTGGAACATGGGCTGGATGCACGACTCGCTCGAGTACGTCTCCCACGAGCCGGTCCACCGCAAGTACCACCACCACGAGATGACGTTCTCGATGGTGTACGCCTACAGCGAGAACTACGTCCTGCCGATCTCGCACGACGAGGTCGTGCACGGCAAGCAGGCCCTGGTGTCGAAGATGCCGGGCGACTGGTGGCAGCGCCGGGCGAACACCCGGGCCTACCTCGGCTTCATGTGGGCCCACCCGGGCAAAAAACTGCTCTTCATGGGGCAGGAGTTCGCGCAGGGCGCCGAGTGGTCCGAGCGGCACGGTCCCGAGTGGTGGCTGCTGGACGACGCGTACCACTCCGCGGGCGACCACCGCGGGGTACGGGACCTGGTGCGTGACCTCAACACCCGTTACCGCGCGACGGACGCGCTGTGGCAGCGGGACACCAACCCGGCGGGCTTCCGCTGGGTCTCGGTGGACGCGGCCGAGGACAACGTGTTCGCGTTCCTGCGGTTCGACGCCGAGGGCCGGCCGCTGCTCTCGGTGTCGAACTTCTCCCCGTCGTCCGGCACGAATACCGGCTCGACGTGCCCGCCGACGTGACCGCCTGGCAGGAGGTCCTCAACACGGACGCGGCCCGGTACGGCGGCGGTGACGTCACCAACCCGGACCCGGTCAAGCCCGAGGACGGCTGTATCCGGATCACGCTCCCGCCCCTCGCGACGGTGTGGCTGGTGCCGGACGTCCCGTGAGGTCCGGCGGCTCCCCGCGCTGTACCCGCGCCGGACGGCAACCGGCGCGGGTACAGCGCGTCCTGACGGAACGTACGGATGGGCCCGGCGACGCCCCGGCCGGCCACGTGCGGTATACACGGGCGTGGTGATCATCACCATCGGCTCCGTCCGGGGCCGCGCGTACGCCCCGGTTCGGGGCCGCCGGGCCGTGCGGCTCACGTCCGGTCCGGGGGCGCGGGACCTCCGAGATCATCGGTGTGGCCACACTTCCCGCGATCCCGGCCCCGGAACGCCCCGGCTCGGCTACATTCAGGCCCCGCCGATGACTCTGCTCGTCGGCCGAGTCACAGCCCGTACATGTCAGGAGCAGTGCATGCGCGACCTCGCTCTCGCTCCCTGGGCCGCCTCGCCCCGGACAGGCGGCCTCGCGGACAGTCTCTTCGAGACGGCCGCCGAGAGCCCCACCCTGCCGATGCTCGCCCGCCGCACCGGCCCGGCCTCCGCGACCTGGGAGGAGATCACCGCGCTGGAGTTCCGCGACCAGGTCGTCGACCTGGCCAAGGGACTGGTCGCCTCGGGGCTTTCCCCGGGCAACCGCGTGGCGATCATGGCGCGCACCCGCTACGAGTGGACGGTCCTGTGCTACGCGCTGTGGACCGTGGGCGCCGAGGTCGTCCCCATCTATCCGTCCTCCTCACGCGACCAGGTGGAGTGGATCCTCCGAAACTCCGGCTGTGTGGCCGTGATGGTCGAGGACGAGCAGGGGGTGATGACCGTCGGGTCCGTGTGCGCCGCGCTGCCGCTGTTGCGACACGTCTGGCAGCTGGACTCGGGGGCGCTGGACCAGCTGGTGGCGCGCGGCGAGTACATACCGGCGGCCATGGTCGACTCGCTGCGCCGGATCGTGCTGCCGGACTCCACGGCCGTGATCGCCTACACCTCCGGCACCTCGGGGCACGCGAGGGGGTGCGCACTGAGCCACCGCAACCTGGCCGCCCCCTGCGACACCCTGCTGGCGGGCTGGGCCCACACGGCGGCGCCGCCGGGAGAGCAGGCCGTGGTCCTCGCCTACCTGCCGTTCTCCCATGTGTACGGGCTGATGATTCAGGGCCTGTGCGTGCGCGGCGGCCTGTTGATGGGGCACGAACCCGATATCGGCGCGGAGTCCCTCTCCTCGGCCCTGCGCACCCTGCGGCCCACCTATCTGTACGCGGTCCCCTCCCTGCTGGAGAAGATCTACAAGAACTTTATGCGCGCCTCCCAGCAGGCCGGGCGCGGAGCGCTGTTCGAGCGGGCCGCCGACACGGCCCGCGACTTCGCCGCCGCCGTGGAGCGGCGGCGGCTGGGCCGGGGTTCGGGGCCCGGCTTCGACCTGCGGCTGCAGCACTCCCTGTACGAGCGCACGGTCTACCGCAAGCTCCGGGCCGCGCTGGGCGGCCGGGTACGCAGGGCCACCTCGGGCGGTTCGACCCTCAGCCGCGACCTGTCCCTCTTCTACGAGGGCATCGGCATCTACGTCCACGACGGCTACGGGCTCACCGAGACCGGTGGCGGTGTGACGATGCAGCCGCTCGGCAGGGAGAAGTCCGGCACCGTCGGGCGGGCGCTGCCGGGCAGCGAGATCAGGGTGGCCGACGACGGGGAGATCCTGGTGCGCGGACCGTCGGTGTTCCAGGGCTACCTGGGCGACGAGGCCGCCACCCTGACCGCGCTGGCCGGCGGCTGGCTGGCCACGGGTGACCTCGGCCGGGTGGACTCGGAGGGCTATCTGACGATCACCGGCCGCAAGAAGGACATCATCATCACCAGCAGCGGCAAGAGCGTCGCGCCGGCGGCCCTGGAGCAGCGGTTGCGGATGCACCCACTCGTCCACCAGGCCGTCGTCGTGGGCGACGACCGGCCCTGTGTGGGGGCGCTGATCACCCTGGACCCGGAGTTCCTGACGCACTGGCGGGCGGCTCTCTCACTGCCGGGCGATGCGCCGACCCGGGAGGCCCGGGAGGAGAACGCGCTGCGTGAGGAGATCGCGCGGGCGGTCGCCGCGGCGAACAGCAGTGTGTCGCGTTCGGAGTCGATCCGGGTGTTCCGGGTGCTGTCGGAGCCGTTCGACGTGACCAACGGGCTGCTGACGCCGTCGATGAAGCTGCGCCGGGACGAGATAGTGCGACGCCACGCGCTGGAGATCGACGCGATGTACCACTCGCGTTCGCGTCCGAAACGGGCTCCGGCGCCGGAGGAGCCGTCGGTCTGGGACGACTCGGACAACGTCTTCCGCTGACCGCGCGGCAGGCGTCGTCAAAGTGACGTGGGTGTCACCCGAAGCGCACGGACATACGGGCGCGTAGGCTCCGCCGACCCGGGAACCCACAGACCAGGGAGACGAAGGAAAAGGACAGCGGCACATGAACGACTGCCCGTCGAAGCCGGGGCAGGGAAGGCGACATGGCATCCGAGCCGTATAGGGACAAGTCACTGGCCGCCGAGGAGATCACGGACCGCGTCGCCGGTTTCCACGGGGATCTGCACGACGTCACCGACGCACGCCTGGTGGCGGAGGAGTTCCTCTTCGACCTGGCCCGCGTGTCCGCGCCGGCGGCCCCGGAGCACTGGGACGACATCCTCCTGGTGGTCACGGAGCTGGCCGCCAACGCGGTCCAGTACGCGCCGGGCCCCTTCGAGATGCGGTTGCGCCGGACGTTCGACGGGGTCCATGTGGTGATGCACGACACGAACACCACCACGCCCGCGCCCCGGCCCTTCCGGCCCAGCCGCGGCGGGGGCGGGATCGGCTGGCATCTGATTCACACGCTGTGCAACCAGGTCAGCGTCGTCGGCACCGACCACGGCAAGGACATCCATGTGTTCCTGCCCTGGTGACGGCCGTGGGGTGGCGGCCGTGGGCGCCCGCCGGCCGCCACCCCACGGTCGTCAGCAAATCGGGCCGGCCAGCCCCCGGTAGTACTCGCCGACCGCCGTGAGGTACTCGGGGTCCATGGTCTCGCTGTCGGTCCTGAACCGGGGCGCCGCCTTCACCTCCGCCCTCGTGCAGGACACCGTTATCCTCCGCTCGCCGGTGTCGACGGCGGTGATGACGCCGACCGGCACGAGAAGGCTCCGGCCGAACACCCAGACGCCGGTGTCGACGACCAGGTGCCGCATGGAGTGATGGTCGGCCTGCCGGTCCACATGGCCGATGGTGCCGTCGCTCGCGACGACGGTGTATCCCGTCAGGTCCAGATCCTGCCCCTGGGCGGGACCCAGCTCCGGCGCGTATGACCAGATGCTGTCGATGGGCACGCTGCTCCTTGCCTCCCCGGTGAATGACGCTCCCGGAGCGGGCGGGTCCGTCATCGTCCCGACCGTCTCCACAGCAGCCAACTACCCGGCTGGAGCCGGTGCATTCGGCGGACACCGCCACAAAACCGGTCCCGGGCGGCGACCGGGCCGGTGTGCGGGGCACCGCATGACTCGGTGATGCGGGGGTAGGCGGCCGCACGTGCGGCCACACCCGGCCGCCGGCTCGTGTGGGAGGTTGAATTCGTGTCCATGGTTCCGAACCCGTTGTCCGTCGAGGTGACTGTGCCCCGGGAGGACGCCGTCCTGCTGGCGGTTCAGGGATACCTGGACGCCGACACCGCGAAGGAGTTTCAGCATCACCTGGCCAACCAGTTCCATCACGGACGCCGACACTTCCTGCTGGACCTGTCGGCGGTGCCCTTCATGGACTCGTCCGGCATGAACATCGTCCTGCGCGTCTACCAGGAGGCCCGTGATCTGCCGGGGAGCGTGCACATCATCTCCCCTTCCCCCACGGTGCGCCGCGTCCTGGACCTGACCGGCGTGAGCATCACGGTTCCGTTGTCCGAGAGCGTCGAGGAGGCGCTGGAGCGCGTCGATTCCCTGCCGGGCGCACCGACCGAAGCCGAGTCCTGAGCGGCGCGGCGGAGGCGCCGCCCTCGGGTCGCTTGTCCGGCACGGGATGCCGTACCGGCCGGGAGCGTCGTTAGAGTGGTCGTCCGGCAAGGTCACAGCACCGTCTCGGCGCCTGTCACGGGCTCGGTGCGGCAACGATGAGGAGGAGACACAGGTGCCTGAGCGCGAAGCGGGCGAACCGCTCGGAACGCCGACGCTCGAGGTCAGGGACTTCCTGCGGCTGAGACGTGAGCAGATCGCCCAGCGGTGGGCGGACGAGCCCCTGTTCCGTGCGGTGTTCACCCTCTCGCGCGACGAGGCGGTGGAGGCCGGCAAGGCAGTCGTCGACGCCCTGGCCCAGGTCGCCGACGCGGAGCGGGTCGAGGACTCCGACGCCGCCGGGTTCACCGGTGTCCGTGAGCAGCTGGCGCGGATGACCGCGGCCCGCAGCCGCGCGGGTCTGTCCGCCACGCAGGTGTCGAACGAGCTGGCCGCCCTGTGGCCGCCGGTCGAGAACCTCCTCGCCGCCGACCTGGACCAGGCCCCGCCCGAGGAGCTGCGGGCGTGCGCGACCACGCTGAGCGTGCTCATGGGCACCCTGCGCGTGGTGGCCATGCAGATGGCCCTGAGCGAGGTGCAGGCACTCATCGACCGGCAGCGTCTGCAGCTGCTGGAGGTGGCGACGCCGGTCATCAAGCTCTGGGACGGGATCGTCGCGGTCCCGCTGATCGGGACGCTCGACAGTGCCCGCAGCCAGGTCGTGATGGAGACGCTGCTGAACGCGGTGGTCGACCAGCACGCCCGGTTCGCGATCCTCGACATCACCGGGGTGCCGACGGTCGACTCGCTGGTGGCGCAGCATCTGATGAAGACGGTCGCGGCGGCCCGGCTGATGGGCGCGGAGTGCGTCGTCTCCGGTATCCGTCCGGCGATCGCACAGACCATGGTCCACCTGGGTCTCGACCTCGGCTCGGTACTCACCCGGGCGAGCCTCGCCGACGCGCTGGGCTACTGCATGCACGAGCTGGGGGTCGACGTCGTGAGCACGGCGGCCGGCAGTGCGGCCCGCCGGTGAGCGAGGCGTTCTCCCGCCCGGTCGCGGGACATGTGCCGGTGCTGAGGCTCGGCGACGTGCTTCTGGTGACTCTCCAGGGCGACCTGCACGACAGCACGGCCCAGCAGCTCCAGCAGGACCTGTCGGAGACCATCGCGAGCAGCGGGGTCACGGGGGTGGTGATCGACATCTCCGGCGTGGAGATCGTCGACTCCTTCCTCGGGCGGGTGCTCGCCGAGATCGCGGCGCAGTCGTCGCTGCTGGCCGCGCGGACCGTCGTGGCCGGGATGCGGCCGGCGGTCGCCATCACCCTGGTGGAGCTGGGGCTGACACTGCCGGGGCTGCGGACCGCGCTCGACACCCAGGCGGCGATGGCACTGCTCGAACAGCCCGTCGTGCGGTCGCGCGCGGGTGGTACGCGCCGGGAGCTCCTGTGACGCCCACCGCCTCGGGGGTCGAGGCCTGCCTGCCCATCCGGTTGGACATGGACCTGGTGTGGGTGCGCCAGCATGTGCGGCAGGCCGCCGCCCTGCTCGGCTTCGGACTGGTGGACCAGACGAAACTGGTCACCGCCGCCAGCGAGCTGGCACGCAACACCCTGGTGCACGGCGGGGGCGGGCAGATGGACGCCTCCCGGGTGTCCGCCGGGTTCGGTGGCGGACTGCGGCTGACGTTCACCGACTCCGGGCCGGGCATCCCCGACCTCGACCGGGCGCTCAGCGACGGCTACACCTCCGGCGACGGGCTGGGGATGGGGCTGGGCGGCGCGCGGCGCCTGGTGCACGAGTTCGAGGTCGAGAGCACAGTGGGGTCGGGGACCACGGTGCGGGTGACCTCCTGGGTGAACCGGCCGCCACGTGCACGGGAGGAGATCTGATGCCACGCCTCTGGGACGTGCCGGTGCGGGACTCCACCCGGGTGCGGGACGTCCGGGTCGCCGCCGAGGATGCGGCGGCCCTGGCCGGTCTCGACGAGCGGAGCACCGCCGCCGTGTCGCTGGTCGCGACGGAGCTCGCCACCAATCTCCTCAAGCACGCGCGGGACGGTGAGGTGCTCATCGACGTCGTACAGCCGTCCGTGCTCCGCGAGGGCGACCGGGCGCGGGCCGTGCAGATCGCCGCGGTCGACCACGGGCCGGGCATCGCCGATGTGGCCGGCGCGTTGCGGGACGGGTTCAGCACGACCCGCTCACTGGGAGCGGGCCTCGGCACCTGCCGACGGCTCTCGGACGAATTCGGCCTGCACAGCGTGCTCGGCCGGGGCACGGTGGCGGTGGCCCGTGTGGGTGGCGGCGCCCCGCCGTCGCCCGGCGGGGACGGCCCGCGCGGTGACGGTGAGCCGTCGGTGCCCGTGATCCGGGCCGGCGGGGTCAACGTCCCCTACTCCAGGGCCGGCCACTCGGGGACGCCTGGGTCTGGGTCAGGTCCGGGGACCGGCACACCCTGATGCTGGCCAACGGGCTGGGCCACGGCCCCGAGGCGGCGCGTGCCTCCACCGCCGCGGTGGACGCGGTGCACCGCCGACCCCATCTCACCCCCGCCGAGGCACTGCGCCGACTGCACGAGGAGCTGGGCGCCACCCGCGGCGCGGCCGTCGGGGTGGCCCAGCTCGACGCCCGGACCGGGCGGCTGCGGTTCGCCGGGATCGGCAACATCGGGGCCCGGCTGCGCGAGGGCGACCGGTGGCGTGCCCTGCTCTCCCGGCCCGGCATCGTAGGTGTCCACCGGCCCGGCACCATACGCGAGGACGATCTCGCGTGGTCCGCCGGCAGCGTGCTCATCCTGCACACCGACGGCCTGCCCAGCTCCTGGGCCCCGCCGTCCGACCCCTTCCTCACGGCGACCGACCCGGCCGTGACGGCCGCGGTGACGATCCGCGACGCGAGTAGTGCCGCCCGCCCCGTGCGGGACGACACCGCGGTGGCCGTCCTGACCTCCACGCCACCGGACCGGCCATGACGCACGTATGGCAGATCAGCGGCGTGACCGACGCGGCACGCGCGCGTGTCTCGCTGGCGCGGCTGGCCGCCCGCCACGGGGTGCCCGCCGTCGAACGGGCCCGGCTGGCGGCGGAGCTCGGCATCCGGCTGCGGCAGTGCCTGGCCAAGGGCGGCACCTGGCGGCTCACCGTGGGCACGCCCGGCTCGGACGACGGGCAGGGCCTGCTGCACGCCGTGCTGTTCCCCCGCCGGACGTGAGCGCCGCCGGGGAGACTCCGTGGGAGGTGACGGTCCCCTGCCCGGAAGCGGGCAGGCCGGACGACGGAAGCACGGTGACGGACGATCCGGCCGATCTGGCCCAGGCGCTGCTGAGCGCCGACGAGGACACGACTCAGGTGCTGGACCGGCTCGCCGAGCAGGAGGCACTGGTCGCCTTCCACCGGGAGGAGCTGCACCAGACCAACCAGGGCGTCCTGGCCCTGCACGCCGAGCTGGACGCGGCGGGACGCGCCCAGCGGGAGGCGTTCGCCGCCGAGCACCGGGCCCGCAAGGAGGCGGAGAACGCACGCCGCAGGCTGACGTTCCTGGCGGACTCGAGCGCCGTGCTGAACGCCTCCCTGAACCACGACGAGATCGTGCGCCGGCTGCCCGAACTGCTGGTGCCGCGGTACGCGTCCGGCGTCGACGTATGGCTCTTCGACGACGACGACGATCCGCACCGGCCCCCGCCACGTCCGGCCGCGGCGGTACGCGCGGCCCGGACCGGGCGGCCGCAGTACGCCGCCGACCATCCCGGTGGGCTGAACGGCGTGGACGACCAGCCCCCCTCCATGCTCGATCCCGGCCGGCCGCTGCTGTGCGTACCGCTGCTGACGCGCCGGACGCCGCTGGGCGTGCTCACCCTGACGCCGCCCGGTGAGCGCTGGGACCCGGACGACGCGGTGATGCTGCTCGAGCTCACCCGCAGGGCCAGTATCGCCATCGACAACGCCCGCCGCTTCGAGCACAACCGCGACATCGCCGAGACGCTGCAGCGCGCCCTGCTCACCGAACTGCCCACGACCCCGGGGCTGAACCTGGCCGCCCGGTACCTGCCGGCCACACACGGCATGAACATCGGCGGCGACTGGTACGACGCGTTCCACCGGCCGGACGGGAGTCTGATCGCGGTCATCGGCGACGTGACCGGGCACGGACTGCACGCGGCGGTCATGATGAGCCAGCTGCGCACCGCGCTGCGCGCCTACGCCGTCGATGTCGGCAGTCCCGGCCGGCTGCTGACCCGGCTGCACAGGTTCCTGCACCAGCTCCAACCCCATCTGTACGCCACGGCCGTCATCGCCCGTTTCCACCCGGACGAGTCCACCCTGACATGGGCCGCCGCGGGGCATCCGCCGCCGGTGCTGCGGCTGCCCGACGGGCGGGTGCGCACCCTCGACGCCAAGCCGGGCGCGATGCTCGGGATCCCGCTGGAGCAGAAGATCGCCGACCACACCGAACAGGTGGCGCCGGGCTCGACGCTGGCGCTCTACACGGACGGGCTGGTCGAGCGGCGCGCCCAGGGCATCGATCCGGGCATCGGGCGGCTCGCGGCGACGCTCGGCTCGTTCGGCCCCGCGGAGCTGGACACGGACCTGGAGGGCTCGGCGGACCGCGTTCTGCACCCGATGCTCAGCGACTCCGAACGCGACGACGACGTCTGTCTGCTGCTCTGCCACCTGCGCGGCTGAGCCGCCGTGCCCGCCGGGCGGCGGCAGGCCGGCCCGCCCGCCCGCGTCATGGGCTTCCCGGTGCGTTCCGGCTCCGGTGCGGGCATCGTGGTGCTGAACGTTCCCGCGTGCCGGAGCCCCTCAGGCGCCGGTGTGACGCGTCACGCGCCGCGATCAAGGAGGTGCCGGCCAGCGATCCCGGGGCACATGAAGGGCGTCGACGTTCGAGACAGACCGTGTGGAGCCGCAGAAAGGGATGAACACCGTGACACGACCCAGGATCCTGGTGGTGGGCGGAGGCTTCGCCGGCGTGGCGTGCGTTCGCCGGCTGGAGCGGAAGCTCTCCCCGTGGGCAGCAGACATCACCCTCGTGACGCCGTCCTCCTACCAGCTCTACATGCCGCTGCTCCCCCAGGTCGCCTCCGGTGTGCTGACACCGCAGTCGGTCGCCATCTCCCTGCGCCGCAGTGCGAAGTACCGCACCCGGATCCTCCCGGGCGGGGCCATCGGCGTGGACCTGAAGTCCAAGGTCTGCGTCATCCGCACGATCACGGACCGGATCGTCACCGAGCCCTACGACTACATCGTGCTGGCCCCCGGCAGTGTCACCCGCACCTTCGACATCCCCGGGCTCACGGATCACGCCTACGGCATGAAGACGCTGGCCGAGGCCGCCTACATCCGCGACCACGTGATCGCCCAGCTCGACCTCGCCGACGCCAGCGAGGACCCGGCCGAACGGGCCGCGCGGCTGCAGTTCGTGGTGGTCGGCGGCGGTTACGCGGGCACCGAGACCGCCGCCTGTCTGCAGCGGCTGACCCACGCCGCCGTCGAGCGCTACCCGCGTCTGGACCCGGGCCTGATCAGGTGGCACCTGATCGACATCGCGCCGAAGCTCATGCCCGAGCTGGGCGAGAAGCTCGGGCGCAGCGCGCAGGAGATCCTCACCCGGCGCGGTGTCGAGATCTCGCTCGGTGTCTCCCTCGCGAAGGCGGGCCCCGAGGAGGTCACCTTCACCGACGGCCGGGTGATCCCCACCCACACCCTCATCTGGACGGCCGGCGTCGTCGCCAGCCCGCTGATCGCCACGCTCGGCGCGGAAACGGTCCGGGGGCGGCTCGCGGTCAACGCCGACATGCGTCTGCCCGGCCACGACGGGGTGTTCGCCCTGGGTGACTCCGCCGCGGTGCCCGACCTCGCCAAGGGCGAGGGCGCGGTGTGCCCGCCGACCGCGCAGCACGCCATGCGGCAGGGCAAGCAGGTCGCCGACAACGTCATCGCGACGCTGACCGACCGGCCGCTGCGGCCGTACCACCACAAGGACCTCGGGCTGGTCGTGGACCTGGGCGGCACCGACGCCGTGTCCAAGCCGCTCGGTGTGGAACTGCGGGGCCTGCCCGCCCAGGTGGCGGCCCGCGGGTACCACTGGTCGGCGCTGCGTACCAACGTCGCCAAGACACGGGTCATGACGAACTGGCTGCTCAACTCGATCGCCGGGGACGATTTCGTGCGTACCGGCTTCCAGGCCCGCCAGCGCGCCAAGCTGCGGGACTTCGAGTACACCGATGCCTATCTGACGCCTGAGCAGGTGCGGGCGCACATCGAGGAGGCGGGCAGGCGGGTGCGGTGACCCCGTTCCCCCGGCTGCCCCGCCCGTTCGGTGCCCCGCCGGCCCGGTGATCCTTACGGGGGGCGTCCGGCGGGTGCCGCCTCGGCACGTGCCATGCTGGCATTTCGATCAACGCGAGCGACAGGAGAGTGTGCGGCGGCGTGAAAGCGGCGGGGCACTCGGTGCGGACACGGCTGCGGGACCGCCTGGCGGCGTCGGATCCCGGGCTGTTGCGACTGACGGCCGGGCTGCGGACGGTGGGCGCCATCGCGCTGACGCTGGCCGTGCTCGCCCTCATGGGGGCCGGCGTCCCCCAGCTGGTGGCGGGTGCGATGACCGCCACGGTCGCCACCTTCGCCATTCGGGAGAAGCAGCGCGGCGCCCAGGCCGCCACGCTCGCCCTCGGTCTTCCGGTGGCGCTCGTGTCCGTGTCGCTCGGCGCGGTGCTGAGCGAACGGGTCGTCGTCGGTGACGTCTTCTTCACCGTCCTCATCTTCTGCGCGGTGTACGCCCGCCGGTTCGGCGACCGCGGGACCGCCCTGGGGCTGATCGGCTTCCAGGTCTACTTCGTGTCCCTGTTCATCGGCGCCTCCCCCGGGGGACTGCCCGGGATGTGGGCCGCCCTGGCCGCCGCGTTCGTGTGCAGTGCCGTCATGCGGTTCGCCGTCGTCCCCGTGACCCCGGCCGGGCTCCTCGCGCGGTTGCGGGATGCCTTCCGTGCCCGGCTGGCACAGCTCGTGACGGCGCAACTGGCGCTGCTCGACGCCGCGCCGGACGAGGTCGACAAAGCGCTGGAGGACGTCCGCGCGGGCACCGCCCGGCTGCACGAGACGGCTTTGATGATCCAGACGCGGCTGGAACAGGGAACCCCCGACGAGTCGTCGGCGCGACTGGTGCAGCGCCGGATCGCCGACGCCGAGATCGCCGCCGAGCGGCTGGGCCTGCTGCTGCTGTCCGCCCGCAGCGCCGAACGCGCGGACACGCTGACCCTGCATCTGCCGGGCGCGCCCGCTCCCGAGGCGGGCCGGACGGCGGCGCCGGACGAGGCCACCGCCGGGCTGCGCCGCGATCTGCTCGCGCTGCGTACGCTGGTGCTGCTCGCCGGGCCCGGGGTGCCGGGAACGGCGGTGGCGCACGTGCGCAACCGGCTGCTCGCCTACCGGGACGAGGAGAACCTGCCGGCGTGTTCCCCGGCCCTCCAGGACGTGTTCCGGGCCATCGGCGAGTCGGCCCGTGCGGTGATGGGCCTGCGGATCGCCCTGGACGGTCCGCAGGACGAGTCGGACGACACCCCTGCCACGGCTCGCTCCCGGGAGGAGCTGGACGCCGAGGACGCCTCCATCGACGCCGGGAAGCAGGAGGAGACGGCCGAGGAGGACACGGGGCTGCGACGACCCACCACCCGGGCTGCCGTACAGGTCACCGTGGGCTCGTCGCTGGCCATCGCCGGCGGTGAGCTGTTGTCCTCCGAGCGCTGGTACTGGGCGGTCCTGACGTGCTGGATCGTCTTCATCAACACCTCGTCGACGGGCGAGATCCTGGTCAAGGGCTACCGGCGGCTGCTGGGTACGGTCCTCGGCGTGGTCGCCGGCGTCGCGCTGGCCGGGCTGGTGGGCGGGCACACCTGGACGACGTTCGCCCTGATCCTGGTGCTGATCTTCGCGATGTCCTACACGGCACCGCTCTCGTACACGCTGATGTCGTTCTTCGTGACGGCGATGGTGGGGCTGCTGTACACGCTCCTGCACACCTACAGCTGGGAGGTGCTGGTGCTGCGTGTGGAGGAGACCGCGCTGGGTGCCGCCTGCGGGGTGATCGCCGCGGTCCTGGTCCTGCCGGTGCGCACGGACCGGCGGACGAACGAGTTGCTGGGCACCGTGCTGGAGCGGCTCACCGAGGTCACCGAGGCCGCCGTCGACCAGCTCAGCGGCGGGCCCACCGTCGATCTGCTGGACCGGGCGCGGGAGCTGGACCAGGCGCTGGGCGATCTGCGCTCCGCCACCCAGCCGCTCACCCATCCGGTCACTCCGCTGCGGGGCCGGCGGGACACCGCGCGGTACGTCGTGGCGCTCCTGGAGACCTGTGCGTATCACGCGCGCTCGCTGGCGGCGACGGCCGAACTGCTGCCGGCCCATCCCTCGATCGCGGCGGATCCACGGCTGCGCGGGGCGGCGGGGCGCACGGTGCGCAACATCGCGGCGATCGCGGCCCGGGTCGCGGACGAGGACGTCACGGCCAGGATCGAGACGGGGCCGAGTTTCGCCTCGCTGCTGGGCGGTTCCGGCGACGACGGCGCCTCCCGCTACGGCCGGATCACCGGCCGGGTGCTGCGGCATCTGGAGCGGCTGGACGAAGCGGTGGTGGGTCTCGCCCGCCCGCTGGACGTACCGCTGGCGACGCGCGAGCGGTGACGGACGTTCCGCGGCCGGCGGCCGTGCCCGCGACCTCGCGCGATCCGGTGGGCAGGTCCGTTCAGAAGTCGGTGGGCAGGCCGCTGGCCTCGGCGATGCCGCGCAGTTCGTCGTTCTGCCGGTGCCGTTCCCTGATGTAGCCGGCGATCTCGTCGAGCCGGGACGGATCGGCGGCCGTGGTGGCGTCGGTGACCACGCGGACCGGGCCGTTCTCGTCGACGTCCAGCTCGACCACCTCGTTGTCCATGCGGCCGGTGACGGCTGTGGCGATGACGAGGGCGGCCTCGTCGCGGACCTCCTGGGGCAGTTCTTCGTCCCCGCCGTCCAGGGCGACGTCGAGACCGGACAGGTGGTGTTCCTCGATCGCCCGGAGCACCGGCTCCACCAATCGGAGCAGCAGGCGGTAGTCCTCGGTGTCCATCCGGATGCGCAGCAGGTCGAGGTAGACGTCCACGGGCCGGCCGTCCGGTGGGATCTCGGATTCACTCATCTGCACCATGTTCCCCTCATGCGGTCGCTCATACGACAGGACGTGGGACTGCTGGAGACGGTACGGCGCTCAGGCGTGCCCCCGATGGGTGGCCGTCGTCCGTCGGCCCATCGCGTTGGCGCGCACGCGGGCGCAGCTGCGGTTGATGAGCCGGGAGACATGCATCTGGGAGATCCCCAGCTGGTCGGCTATGCGGCTCTGGGTCATGTCCTCGAAGAAGCGCATGTACAGGATGGTGCGCTCGCGCTCGGGCAGGCGGCGCAGCCCCTCCTTTGCGGACTCGCGGTCGACCACGACGTCGTAGGCCGTGTCCGAGGCGCCCAGGGTGTTGGCCAGGCTGTAGCCGTCGTCGTCGGGCGACATCTCCGCGTCCAGTGACAGGGTGCTGAAGCTCTCCAGCGCCTCCAGGCCGGCTGCGACCTCTTCCTCGGTCAGCCCCGTGTGCTCGGCGAGGACGGCGGGCGAGGGTTCGGGGCTGCCGGGCGTCTGGGTGAGGTCCCGCCGGGCGGTCCGTACCTTGTTGCGCAGTTCCTGCACCCGGCGGGGGACCCGCAGGGCCCACATCCGGTCCCGGAAGTGCCGCTTGACCTCGCCGGTGATGGTGGGGACGGCGTAGCTCTCGAAGGCTCCGCGGGCCGGGTCGAAGCGGTCCACCGCCTTGACCAGTCCGAGTGCGGCCACCTGACGCAGGTCCTCGACGGATTCGCCGCGGTCGCGGAATCGGCCGGCGATGCGGTGGGCCATGGGCAGCCACGCGGTGACGAGTTCGTCGCGGACGGCGTCCCGCTCGGGGCCGTCCTCCAGGGACGCCAGCCGGGCGAACAGAGCCGCGGTGTCGGGGGCGTCGTCGTGCCGCCTGCGCGCGCCGCGGGCCGTGGGGGCGGCCGCCGTGATGGTCGTGGGCGTCGTGGTGGCGGGGGTGTCGGGGCGGTCGGTGGGGGTGTCTATGAGCATGCGATTTCGCTCCCGAACGTGGATTTCAGGGTGGTCTACCGCGGGACGGCCGCTGCGGGGACGTCCGGAGGGGATTCCTCAGCAGCCATGTCTCTCCCGCTGGCGCGCCTCCGGTCCGAAGCACGACCCTCCGACTGCCCTCCCGTCGGTGGCGCAAACTCCACTTCCCGGCGCAATCTGCCGAACGGGCTCGGCGGGCCTTCAGGGCAGGGGGACCACGGCGGTGATGCATTTGCCGCCCGCGGGCAGGTCGGCCACACGGATGTCCCGGCACAGCCGGCAGACGATGGGCCAGCCTCGGCCGCCGGGTGTGAAGCGTCCCTGCCGGTCGGTCGACGGCAGTGCGACGGGCAGTTCCGCGCTGCGGTCGCTCACCGAGACGCGCACTTCGGGCCCGGTGACGTCGACCCGGAAGTCGGTGATGCCGCCACCGTGCAGGATCGCGTTGGTGGTGAGTTCGGAGGCGACGAGCAGCGCGTCCGCGAGGGCGTCGGTGTCGCACGGCGCGTGCGTGGCGCGGCAGCGCTCGCACACCGCCTGCCACACGGCCCTGCGCGCCTCGGCGGGCCGCGGCCGATACGGCCGCCGCGTACCGGCGCGGCGAGCGCCGGGCGGGGCGATGTCGGTTCCGGTCATGCGCTCCTCGCACATTGTTCGGCTCCTTGGTCGATGAGGAATGTCACCTCTTTCGGCTCACCTGCCCCGGCACCGGCAAACCTTCCGAGCTTTTCCCGAGTGCCTGTCATTCCCACGGCGCAACGGGGTAGGCGAACCTCATGACCGGTGTGGTGGACTCGGACGAACTGGTGCGGCGGATCCAGCGGGCGCGGGCTCACGCGGCCCATGAGGAGCGGTTGTGGCGGACGAGGAGCGCCGAACTCGAACGGGCCGATCCCGCGGAGAAGGGAGTCGCCGACATGCACAGGCTGGCGTACGAGGCCGTGCTGCGGGTGCTGGACGAGATCCTGACCCCTGGCAGGTCCGATGTGTGGAGCTGACCGGCCGGTTTAGAGCTGTTTCCGACCCGGCGGAAGTGAAACAGGTCACGCGACCCGGTTCTGGCGGCGCACACCCGCGAAGATGGTTTATCGTTCACCCATAAGTGGTGACGGAGTCGACGCCCGTCCTCCCTCCACCACCTTTTACCGCCCTGGCTGGCTTCCCCCGTCCAGCCAGGGCTTTCACATGCCGAAGTGCCCCGGACGGCGGCAGCGGCTCCAATGGACGTAGGCACCGGTACCGAATGCCCGGCGAGGAGTCCTGCTTCATGACCAAAGCGATCAAACTCCTGACCGCCCTCCCCCCGGAACAGCGCCAACGCCTGATGGCGCTCGCGCGCGAGGTGGCCTTCCCGGAGGACACCCGGATCTTCGAGGCGGGGGGCACCGCCGACCGTTTCTGGGTCGTCCGTTCCGGTGCGGTCTCCCTCGACCAGCGGGTGAACGACCTGCGCCGGGTGACGGTCGCCACCCTCGGTGCGGGCGACCTGCTGGGTTGGTCCTGGCTGTTCCCGCCCCACCAGTGGGACTTCGGTGCCGAGGCGTTCAGCCCGGTCCGCGCCTACGAGTTCGACGCGGCGGCCGTGCTCCGGCTGTGCGAGGAGGATCCGGCGCTCGGGCTGACGCTGGTGCGCTGCGTCGCCGAGATCCTCGCGCACCGGCTGGAGGCCACGCGGAGCCGGCTGATGGAGCCGCACACGACGCGCAGGCACGGCGCACTGTAGACCCGGCGCCCGCGGGCCCGGCCCGGCCACACCTCACACGCGGTAGCGGCGCAGCGCCGGCATCACGGCGGCCAGGGCGAGCATCACCACGACGACCAGGAGCCCGCCGCCCGCCACCGCCGTACGGGGGCCGAAGGCGGAACCGGCGGTGCCGTGCAGGACGTCGGCGAGCCGTGGGCCGCCCGCGACGACGACGGTGAAGACGCCCTGCATCCGGCCGCGCATCTCGTCGGTCGCGGCGGAGAGCAGGATCGCCCCGCGGAAGACCATCGAGACCATGTCCGCGATTCCGGCGACGGCGAGGAAGGCCACGGCGATCCAGAGGCTGTCGCTGAGCCCGAACCCCGTGATGGCGATGCCCCACACCACTACGGATCCGATGACCATCCAGCCGTGCCGGCGGGCCCGGGAGAACGTGCCGGAGAACAGTCCGCCCGCCACCGCGCCGATCGGGATGGCGGCGAACAGCAGCCCCAGCGCGAGCCCCTCGTCGTAGGACGCGTAGGTCTCGGCGGCGAGCTGCGGGAACAGGGCCCGGGGCATGCCGAGGACCATGGCGACGATGTCCGCCACGAACGACAGCAGCAGCACCGCGTGCCCGGAGATGTAGCGGAATCCGTCCAGGATCTCCCGGAGGCCCGCGCGCCGCGTCACCGTGGCGTCGAGCGGCGGCAGGGCGGGCAGACGGTGGACCGCCCACACCGTGACGCACAGCGCCAGCGCGTCGATCAGATAGAGCTCCGCCAGCCCGACGACCGGGATGAGCGCACCCGCGAGCAGCGGTCCGGCGATCTGGCCGGTCTGCATGACGGTGGAGCCCAGGGCGTTGGCGGCGGGCAGCTCCTCCTCGGGGACCAGGCGGGCGATGGAGGCGCTGCGGGCCGGGGCATTCAGTCCCCAGAACGCCTGCTGCACCGCGAGCAGGGCCATGAGCACGGCGACGGAGTCCAGCCCGGTGACGGCCTGTGCCCAGAACAGGACCGAGGTGACGGCGATACCGGTGTTGGTGATCAGCAGGAGCTTGCGACGGTCCATGGCGTCGGCGACGGCGCCGCCCCAGAGGGCGAACACGATCAGTGGCAGCAGACCCGCCAGGCTCGCGACGCCGACCCAGGCGGAGGAGCCGGTGATGTCGTAGATCTGCTTGGGCACGGCCACGGCGGTGAGCTGGCTGCCGACCGCCGTGACGATGGTGGACGCCCACAGCCGGCGGTAGGCCGGGCGGCGCAGGGGCCGGGTGTCCATGGCCCACCGGCGCAGGCCGCGCGGCCGGGGCTGCCCGGAAGGACCTGCCGGACGCGACGGACCTGACGGATCCGACGCCGCCCGCTTGAAGGCGGCCTCCTCGGCCTGGGGTTCGGTGCTGCTCTCGCTGGTGTCCACGACCGTCCCGGTTGGTGACTACATCTTTTTACCGGAGTTCACTATGGCAGGACCGGTGACGGCGCCCGCCCGCAGTGTCAGCTGCCGGCGATGAGCGTGCCGCCGAGGACGATCATGGTGGTCGCGACCAGGCCGTCCAGGATCCGCCAGGCGGTGGGCCGGGCCAGGAAACGGCTCAGCAGCCTGGCCCCGAAGCCGAGGACGGCGAACCAGCAGAGGCTGGCCAGCACGGCGCCGAGGCCGAACGTCCAGCGTAGCGGCCCGTGGTCGGCGGCGACCGAGCCCAGCAGGAACACGGTGTCGAGGTAGACGTGCGGGTTGAGCCAGGTCATCGCCAGACAGGTGAGCACGGCGCGACGGCGTGAACTCACGGCCTCGCCCTCCGCCCGCAGCCCGGCCTCGCCCGGCCGGACCACGCGGCGCGCGGCCAGGAGGCCGTAGCCGAGCAGGAAGAGGCCGCCGGTCCAGCCGACCGCCGTCAGCGCACCGGGCCACGCCACGACCAGCGCGCCGACCCCGCCGACGCCGAGGGCGATGAGGGCCGCGTCGGACACGGCGCAGATGCCGACGACGGCGAGGACCGCCTCGCGGCGGACGCCCTGGCGCAGGACGAAGGCGTTCTGCGCGCCGATGGCGACGATCAGGGAGAGGCCGGTGCCGAATCCGGCGGCGGCTGTGGTCAGGGCGCTGCTCATGCGGAGGACGTTAGAGGTACCGCTCCGGCGCAGTACAGCTAATGTTTCTTACGTATCCTTAGCCGATGTGATGGACGACCTGCCGCTCGACCAGGTACGAACCCTGCTCTCCGTGGTGGACGAGGGCACCTTCGACGCGGCCGCGGCGGCCCTGCATGTGACGCCCTCCGCGGTCAGCCAGCGGGTGAAGGCGCTGGAGCAGCGCACCGGGCGGGTGCTGCTGCTGCGCACGAGACCGGTGCGGCCGACCGAGTCGGGGGAGGTGCTGGTGCGGCTCGCCCGCCAGGTGGCTCGGCTGGAACGGGACGCGTACGCGGAGCTGGGGCTGGGCTCCGGCGGGGAGCCGACGCGGGTGTCGGTGGCGGTGAACGCGGACTCCCTGGCGACCTGGTTCCTCGCGGCCCTCACCCGGGTACCGGGCGAGCCGCGCCTCTCCTTCGAGTTGCGCCGCGAGGACGAGGCCCACACCGCGGCCCTGCTGCGCGAGGGAGCGGTGATGGCCGCGGTGACCTCGTCGCCCGAAGCGGTGCCGGGCTGCTCCGTGCGGCCCCTGGGGCGGATGCGCTATCTCCCCGCGGCCAACCCGGAGTTCGCCGCGCGGTACCTCACGGTGCCGCTGGAGGAGACACTGCCGCGGGCGCCCGTGGTGACCTTCGACCGGCGGGACGACTTCCAGGACGCCTTCGTGCGCCGGCTCACCCGCGGGCGCACCGGGGCGAGCACGAGCCGGACCTCATTCCGACCTCGGAGGGGTTCGCCGAGGCGGTCGCCGCGGGCCTGGGCTGGGGCATGGTCCCCGAGACCCAGGCCAAACCCCTGCTGCGGGCAGGCCGGCTCACCGTCTTCGCCCCGGCTCACGTGGCCGAAGCACCCCTGTACTGGCAGCAGTGGAAGCTGGACTCCCCGGCCCTCGCAGCGGTGGCCGACGCGGTGACGGCGACGGCGGCGACGGCACTGCGTGCTTAGTTCCGCCTCGGGTCGGCCCGCGCTGTTGTCGGCCGGGCGCACGAGCGGTGACGCATGCCATGGGAAACGCTGTTTCCTCAGGTGTCGACAGGTGACCCGAAAGGAGTAAGGCTTTCAAAGGTGCGTATCCACTCCGATCGCAGGTGATTTTCCATGGACGACTGGCGGAACCGCGCGGCATGCCGGAACGAGGATCCCGACCTCTTCTTCCCGATCGGGACCTCCGGCCCGGCCCTGTTCCAGACGGAGCGGGCGAAGGAGGTGTGCCTGCGCTGCCCCGTCCAGGAGCCGTGCCTCGACTGGGCGATGAGTACAGGGCAGGCCCTCGGGGTGTGGGGCGGCACGAGCGAGACGGAGCGCCGCGCGCTGAAGCGCCGCGTGGGCGCGCGCCGCGCCTGAGTCACCGCACGTGTGGTCCGCGCGTCCCGCCCGCCGGGCCGGGCCCGGCGGGCGGCAGTAGGCTCGCGGGAGACCACGGGAAGGGGCAGACCATGAGCGTACGCGTGCGCCGTGTCTACGAACCGCCTGAACCGGACGACGGCGTCCGCGTCCTGGTCGACCGGTTGTGGCCGCGCGGTCTGGCGAAGGACATGGCACGCGTGGACGAATGGCCCAAGGGGCTGTCCCCGTCGACGGAGCTGCGCCGCTGGTACCACATGGGCGAGCGGCCGTACGAAGAGTTCCGCGGACGCTACGAGGCGGAGCTCGCCGCTCCCGAGGCGGCCGAACTCCTCGACCGTGTGCGGGAGTTGGCGACGAAGGGCCAGGTGACCCTGCTGACCGCGTCCAGGGAGCCGGCGACCAGCCACGCCGAGGTACTGGCCCGCCTCCTCGACGACTGACGCGCCGGCTACGCCGTCTGCCGCGCCGCCGCCCGTCCCGCCGCGCGCCCCGAGAAGAGGCAGCCGCCCAGGAAGGTGCCCTCCAGGGCGTTGTAGCCGTGGACGCCGCCGCCGCCGAAGCCCGCGACCTCGCCCGCCGCGTACAGCCCCTCGATCGGCTGCCCCGCGCCGTCCAGCGCGCGGGAGTCGAGGTCGGTCTGGATACCGCCAAGGGTCTTGCGGGTGAGGATGTGCAGCTTGACGCCGATCAGCGGGCCGGCCGCGGGGTCGAGAATGCGGTGCGGGGCGGCCACGCGGCCGAGGCGGTCGCCGATGTAGCGGCGGGCGTTGCGGATGCCCTGCACCTGGGCGTCCTTGGCGTAGGGGTTGGCGATCTGCAGGTCGCGGGCCTCGATCTGGCGGCGAACGACGGCAGCGTCGAGCAGGGGCTTGTCGGTGAGGGCGTTCATCCTCTCGACGAGTTGCTCCAGGGTCGGGGCGGTCACGAAGTCCGCGCCCTGGCGCAGGAACGCGTCGACCGGACCGGGGGCGCCCCTGCCCAGCACGCGTTCACGCAGGAACCCGGTCCGGTCCTTGGCGGTGATGTCGGGGTTCTGTTCGGAACCCGACAGCGCGAACTCCTTCTCGATGATCTTCTGGGTGAGGATGAACCAGGAGTGGTCGTGTCCGGCGATGTCCCCGGTGGTGCGCAGGTGTGCGAGCGTGCCCAGGGTGTTGTAGCCGGGCAGGCAGGGCTCGGGCAGCCGGCGGCCGAGGGCGTCGAACCACATCGAGGACGGTCCGGGCAGGATGCGGATGCCGTGACCGGGCCAGATCGGGTCCCAGTTCCGTATGCCCTCGGTGTAGTGCCACATGCGGTCCCGGTTGACCAGGCGCGCGCCCGCGCGGGCGCTGATGTCGAGCATCCGTCCGTCCACGTGGGCCGGGACTCCGGTGATCATCTCGCGGGGCGGGATACCGAGCCGCTGCGGCCAGTGGCGGCGGACGATGTCGTGGTCGGCGCCTATGCCGCCACTGGTGACGACCACGGCCTGGGCGGTGAGTTCGAAGTCGCCGATCGCCTCGCGGCTGGAGGCGACACCGCGCGGTGCGTCGTCCTGGGCCAGCAGGGTGCCGCGCACTCCGCGCGCGGTGCCGTCCTGGACGACCAGTTCGTCGACCCGGTGGCGGTGGTGGAAGGTGAGCAGCCCGTCGCGCACGGCCTGCCGGGCGTGGCGTACGAAGGGTTCGACGACGCCGGTGCCGGTGCCCCAGGCGATATGGAAGCGGGGCACGGTGTTGCCGTGGCCGTCCGCGCGGAGGTCGCCGCGCTCGGCCCAGCCGACGGTGGGCAGGAACGAGATGCCGTGTCCGTCCAGCCAGGACCGCTTCTCCCCCGCCGCCCACTCGACGTAGGCACGGGCCCAGCGCACCGCCCAGGAGTCCTCGTCCTGGAGCCGGTCGAATCCCGCGCTGCCCTGCCAGTTGTTCCAGGCGAGGTCGAAGGAGTCCTTGATGCCGAGACGCCGCTGCTCCGGGGACCCGACGAGGAACAACCCACCGAAGGACCAGAAGGCCTGCCCGCCGAGGTTGGCGGCGTTCTCCTGGTCGACGAGGGCGACCCTGCGGCCCCGGCTGGTCAGTTCGTGGGTCGCGACCAGGCCCGCGAGACCCGCTCCGACGACGATGACGTCGGCATCCATGACGACCGTCCCTTCCTCATCCGCGTCGGTGCGCGGCCGGTTCGGCGCTGCCGTCGGTGAGCAGCGCGGTCAGTAGTTGTTTCAGCCAGGCGCGGGCGCGGACGACGTCCCCGTCCAGCAGCAGTTGGGTGGTGACTCCGTCGTAGGCGGCGACCACGGCGTGCGCGGCGCCCTCGACGGTGCCGAGGACGGCGGGCAGTTCGGTGTGGCCGCGGGCCCGCGCCAGCCGGTGCGCGATGGCCCGGCGCAGCCGCGCGCGGTGTTCCAGCAGGCTGCGGGACACCTCCGGGTCGCGGGCTGCGCGCACCAGGAAGTCGGTCTTCACCAGCAACCAGTCCCGATCGAGCAGCAGCACCTCGGTGACGCGGTCCACGGCGGCGGGCACATCGAGGTCGGGTCCGTCCAGGGCGAGGGCCGAGGAGACCTGCTCCGCGATGAGCTCGGCGCGCTCCGCGTACAGGGCGAAGAAGAGCTCGTCCAGGCTGGCGAAGTTCGAGTAGAAGGCGCCCCTGGTGTAGCCGGCGGCCTCGCAGACCTCCTCGATCGAGACATGTCCGAAGCCCTTGGCCGCGAACACGGAGAACGCCGCCCGGAGGAGGTTCGCGCGCGTGCGGACACGGCGTCCGGTCACGCGTCGTCCGGGCGCCGCACGCCCGGCTTCGCCGTCCACGGGCATGCCGCCCACCTCCGTTCGATACGCGAACGTATCCGATGCACCGACGTATCCAGAAGGGCTTCGACGGAACTGGAGCTTTCATTCGCACGGAGGGTGCGCCGCACCCAGGGGCCCGCACCCCGTGCTGGTCGAGGCGCGTGACGCGCTGGGCGCGCACTACCGCGACGAGCCGGGCGAGCCGTTCACCACGGCCGGGCCCGATCCGGCCGCAGGCGTCCTGATCTGCTTTGCTGGTGGCCTTCGGGCAGACGGCGGAACGCGGGACGATCATGCGGGCAGATGTGCGGCACGTGGCCGACGGCACCCACCTGGTGCACGGCTCGAACACCAACTGGGTGATCCTCCAGGAGGGGGACGCCGTCACCCTGATCGACACCGGCTACCCCGGCGACCGCGGGCAACTCCTCGCCTCCCTGGCGGAGGTGGGCAGTGCACCGGAGGCGGTCACGGCCGTACTGATCACCCACGCGCACACGGACCACCTGGGCTCCGCCGAGTACCTGCGGGCCGCGTACGGCACGCCCGTGTACGCCCATGAGGCCGAAGTCCCGCACGCCCGCCGGGACTTCCTGCACCAGGTGACCGTCGGACAGATCCTGCGCAACGGCTGGCGGCCGGGCGTGCTGCCCTGGGCCCTGCACGCGCTGCGCTCCGGCGGCACGGCGCACGTGCCGGTCGCCGCCCCCGAGCCGTTCCCGCGGCCCGAACCGCGCTCCGACGCACCGGATCCGCCCGGCCCGCTCGATCTGCCCGGCCGGCCGGTTCCCGTGCACACACCCGGCCACACCGACGGGCACTGTGCCTTCCACCTCCCGGACACCGGGACAGTGGTGTCCGGCGACGCCCTGGTGAGCGCTCACCCGACCTCCCGGGTGAGCGGACCGCAGATGCTGCCCGGCATGTTCCACCGCGAGCGGGCCACCGCCCTCGCCTCGCTGGACGTCCTGGCCGGGCTGGAGAGCGACCTCCTGCTGCCCGGACACGGCCCCGCGCACGAGGGGTCCCTGCGGGACGCGGCTCGACTGGCCCGTGAGCGCGCGCAATAGCGCTGACGCGCAAGTAGATCGGTGCCAAGGTCACCAAGGCCCCGGCGTCTTCGATGTGCCCACCCCACGGCGGGCGGCGAAGCCGCCCTGGGTCGCTCGCCCGTGAACGCATCACGTGGATTCCGGCGCGGCGGCACACAGCCGCACGGTACTGTGATCGCGCGAGTACGGAACATGTTCAGGGGAAGCGGCAGTTCGGGCACCGCGCCCGACTGGCACCGATCCCCGCACAGGCCCGGCTCATGGACGACCAGGCGCACGCGGGCCGCACCCTGTGGAACTGCCTGCACGGCTGGTGGACGATGCTCCCCAAGGACAAGCGGTCCCTGGCCGCGGCCGACGCGGCGATCCGCCGGGCCCGCAAGGAGATCGACTGGCTCGGCGCACTCCCCGCCCAAGCCGCGCAGGCCGTGCTGAAAACGTACTTCCAGGCCTGGCGGAACTGCTGGGAGGGCCGCGCCGACGCCCCGCGCTTCAAGGCCCGCATCCGCACGGTGATGTCGGTGGACATCCCGCAGGGGCGGGACCTGAACATCACCCGCGTGCACCGACGCTGGGGCATGGTCAACATCCCGAAGGTCGGCCGGGTCCGATTCCGCTGGACCAAGGACCTCCCGGTCGGCAAGCGGGCCACCGGCGAGAACCGGATCACCGGGGCCCGGCTGGTCAAGGACGCCCTCGGCTGGCACATCGCCTTCCGCGTCCAGACCCTGGAGCCCAGGCCCGAGCCCCACCAGGGGCCGGAGGTCGGCATCGACGCCGGGGTGAACCTGCCCCTCGCCCTCTCGGACGGCAACCACCGCGACCACGGCCGCCCGCCCCGCCTGCCCGACGGGACGGCCGACCGGGACAAGTGGCCGAACCCGCGGGAGAAGGCTCGGCTGCTGCGCCTGGAACGACGCGCCGCCCGGCGCAGGCAGCACCGCACACGCGGGGAGAAGACCTCCCGCCGCCTGCGGCACACCTACGACCAGATCAAACAGCTCCGCGCAGGAGCCACGCGCCGCGCCGTTGACTGGCAGCACAAGACCACCACCGCCATCGCCGAGCGGTACGGCACCGTCGTGGTCGAAGCACTCACCCTCACGAACATGGTCAAGTCGGCCAGGGGGACCCTTGAGGAGCCGGGCAGGAAGGTTGCGCAGAAGGCCGGCCTGAACCGCTCCATCAGCCAGGAGGCATGGGGCCGCACCGTGACGATGCTGACCTACAAGACCGCCAGGTACGGCGGCACCCTGCACAAGGTTCCCGCCCCCGGCACCTCCCTGCGCTGCTCGGCCTGCGGTGTCACCACGCCGGGCAGCAGGGAGGGCCAGGCCGTGTTCGTGTGCAAGAACCCCGACTGCGGCTGGTCCGGCAACGCCGACCACAACGCGGCCCGGAACGTCCTGCACCTGTACCGGATGGGCCACGCGCTCGTCCCGGCTGCCGGGAGGGCAGTCGTCAGGCGTCCCCGTGGCGTCAAGCCCGCCCCCGCAAGGTAGGCAGGAATCTCCCGGCTTCAGCCGGGAGAGCACTTCACATCAGGAACGTCCTGCCCGGGGCCCGGGAGGCGCTGCGGCCCGCGGCCGAGTGAGTCAGGTCGGCGGTACCACCGCCACCGGGCAGTCGGCGTGGTGCAGGACGCCGTGGGCGACCGAGCCGATCCGGGCGCCGACGGCGGTGCGGCGCGCACGGCGGCCGACCACCATCAGCTGGGCGGTGCCGGCCACCGACAGCAGCACCTGCCCGGCGCTGCCCATCTCCACCTGCTCGACGACGGGCACGTGCGGGTGATGCTCACGGAACGGCGCGAGGGCCGTGGACAGAGCCTTCTGTTCGTACTGCTCCAGGCCCCCGGCCTCGTCGACCTGGCGCAGCACTTCGGGGCTGTAGGCGAACATCGGCGGCAGGGTCCAGGCCCGTACGGCGCGGACGGTGGCGCCCCGCGCGGCAGCCGTCTCGAAGGCGAAGTCCAGCGCGGCGGCGCTGTCCTCCGGGTCGCCCTGCTGGCCGACGACGATCTCCCGCCCGGCGACCTCGCCCGACGCCCGGTCCCCGGCCCGCACGAACACCACCGGCCGCGTGGCGTCGACGATCACCTGCTGGCCGACCGAGCCGACCAGGAAGCCGATGATCCGCCCGTGCCCGCGCGAGCCGAGCACCAGCATCTCCGCGTCCGCCGCGGCGCCGGCCAGGGTCCGTACGGCGTCCCCCTCCAGGACGTCGGTGGTCACCGCGAGATCCGGGTACCGTTCGGTGATCCGGCGGACCGACTCGCCCACCGCGTCGCGCACCCACTGCTCCTGGGTGGCGGCGTCGCCGGCGTCGATTCCCTCGTGCGTCTGGAAGCGCCAGGCGTGCACCACCCGCAGTGGCCGCCCCCTGCGGACCGCCTCCCTCGCCGCCCAGGCCAGCCCGGCGAGGCTCTCCTCGGTTCCGTCGACCCCTGCCGTGATCGGGCGCGTCATGCGGTTCCTCCTGCGTCGTGTCCAGTAAGCGCGGTCCAGTCTTCCCCAACCTGCCTCCGGTGCTCTCCTCGCGTCCCGCCTGAAGCAGCCCGTACCCGGGCGAACGGTCGCGATCCCACTTACGCTGGACCGGCTGTCGTTGGAGTTCCGCGACATTCTCGAGGAGTCGGCATGACCAGCGACCACGCCATCGATCCCCGTGTTCCACCGAGCGGCGCGGGGTGCGCCGAGTGCGACGCCGCGGGCGGCTGGTGGTTCCCTCTGCGGCGCTGCGCGCAGTGCGGGCACGTCGACTGCTGCGACAGTTCACCCGGTCAGCACGCCACGGCGCACTTCAGAGCCTCTGGGCATCCCGTGGTCCGCAGCTACGAACCCGGCGAGGCCTGGTTCTGGAACTACGCCACCGCCGAGATATACGAGTCGGGCCCCGATCTGGCCCCACCCGTGAGCCACCCGGCGGACCAGCCGTCCCCGGGCCCGGCGGAGCGCGTACCGGAGGACTGGGCAGAGCGCCTTCGCCGCTGAACGCTCCGCACCCCGGCGACCGGTCGCCGGGGTCGGCACGCGACTGAACCACCCTCGTGAGAACCCCGCCCGCCGCCGCGGGTTCCGCACGGCGGGCCCCTCGGCGAGGACACAGCCTGTGGCCGGCGCTCCGCCGCCGAGGTCGTCGGGGGCGGAGGAACAGTTCCGGCCACCGCGCCACCGTCCTCAAATCCGACTCCGGGCGGGATCTTGGCGGAGGCGAACCCTCCGGGTGAGGATGCCCTCATGAAGGGTGATCTGTTTTCCAGCCGGCACATGGTGCAGCCCGCCTCGGCTCCGGGCATGGCAGTCGAGAACGCCAAGTGCATCCGTTACGTCGTCAACGGCGAGATGCACGCCCGGCAGGGCGCGATGATCGCCTACCGCGGCGGGCTCCAGTTCGAGCGCAAGGGCCAGGGCGTGGGCGGCATGCTCAAACGCGCGGTGACGGGCGAAGGACTGCCGCTGATGGCGGTGCGGGGGCAGGGCGAGGCCTGGTTCGCGCACGAGGCGCAGAACTGTTTCATCATCCAGGTCGAGCCGGGCGACGAGTTCACCGTCAACGGCCGCAACGTCCTGTGCTTCGACTCCACGCTGTCGTACCGCATCTCGACCGTGAAGGGCGCCGGCATCACCGGCGGCGGCCTGTTCAACAGTGTCTTCACGGGGCACGGTCTGCTGGGCCTGGTGTGCGAGGGCGAACCGCTGGTCCTCCCGGTGTCGCCGCAGTACCCGGTCTACGTCGACACGGACGCGATCGTCGGCTGGACGGCGGGTCTGGCGACCTCCCTGCACCGCTCGCAGTCGTTCGGCTCGATGCTGCGCGGCGGCTCGGGCGAGGCGGTGCAGCTGATGCTGCAGGGCGAAGGATACGTCATCGTGCGGCCCAGCGAGGCCACCCCGCAGAAGCCACAGCAGCACTGAGGCCCGTGCCGCCGTAGCGAACCCTGTTGACCTTGACGACCGGCCGGGTGAGGGTTCGTTACGGCGCGGATCACGCCCCGCGCCGGGAGGCGGTTGTCATGATCGGGATGTCGGAGATCGAGGCCGCGGCGGAGCGGATCGCCGGGCACGTGGTACGGACGCCGACGGTGCCGAGCCCCGGGTTGTCGGCACTGCTCGGCGCCCCGGTCACGGCGAAGCTGGAACTGTTGCAGCGCACCGGATCGTTCAAGGCGCGCGGCGCGGTGGCGAAGCTGCTGTCGCTGAGCGAGGCGGAGCGGGCCGCCGGGGTCGTGGCCGTGAGCGGCGGCAATCACGGGATCGCCGTCGCGGTCATGGCCTCCGCACTCGACGTCAAGGCCACGGTGGTGATGCCCCGGTCGGCCCCCGCGCGGGCGGTCCAGATCGCGGAGACGGCCGGCGCGTCGGTGCGGCTGGCCGACGACATGGGCGGCGCGTTCGCGCTGATGACGCGGCTTCAGCAGGAGGGGCTGACCCTGGTCCACCCCTTCGACGACCCGGTGGTGATCGCCGGGCAGGGCACCGTGGGACTGGAGTTCGCCGACGACGCCGGTGCCCTCACCGACGTACTGGTGAGCATCGGTGGCGGTGGACTGATCTCCGGTGTGGCGGCGGCGCTCAGCGCCCGGCGGCCCGGAATCCGGATCTGGGGCGTGGAGACGGAGGGCGCCCAGGCCATGTCCGCGGCGCTCGCGGCCGGCGGACCGGTGCCGGTCGCACTGTCGTCGGTCGTCTCCACGCTCAGTGCCCCGGCCGTGGCGCAGCTGACGTACGAGCATGTGTCGGCGCTGGTCACCGAGGTGCTGGTGGTACCGGACCGAGAGGCCGTACAGGGCTCGCTGGACCTCGCGGACCATGCCAAGGTGTGGACGGAGCCGGCTGCCGGCTGTCTGCTGCCGGCGGCGCGCCGGGTGCTGGAGCGGGTCGGCGAGGGGGCCGGGATCGGGCTGGTGGTGTGCGGGGGCAACGCGACCACCGGCGACATGAGCGCCTGGGCGTCCCGCTTCGGGCTGCGCTGAACCCTCCCTCGAGCCCCGAGGCCGCATTCGCTCGCCCCTTCCTTCGAACGAAGGACGGGAATCCGTCGTGGCCGGGATTCGGGCGCCGCCCCTTGAGCAAAGGGCACCCGGTCGCACGTACCTCTGACAAAGGCGGAAGCAGCGGCTTGGACGAGGGATGGCCATGGGCAGGGCGCACGTCTCCACACACCAGCCGGTCGCCGGACGGTACCGGCTGGTCGAGGTCGTCCATCGCGAGGCCAATCACGTCTGCTGGTACGCCGCCGACATCGGGACGGGACGCCCCTTCCTGGTCACGCAGATCGCGCTCCCGGAGGATCCGTCCGAGCCCGTGCGCCGCGCCCCCTCCCGTGTCCTGCGCACGACCGAGAGCATGGCGCAGTCGTGCCCCGGGCGGACCGCCACCGTCGTCGACGCCGTCGAGGAGACCGGCTTCCTGTGGACCGCCACCGCCTGGATCGACGGCACACCGCTGGGCGAACTCCTCACCGAGGAGGGCACGTTCAACTACGTGCGGGCCGCGCGCATCGGGCTGGAGCTGCTCGACCTGCTGGATGCCGCACACGCGGCGGGCATCACACACGGCGAACTCAGCCCCGGCCAGGTGTTCGTGCGGGAGACCGGTCCGGTCGTGGTCACCGGTTTCGGCCTGGCCGGCTCGCCCCTGGTCCCCCGCCTCACGTCGCCGTCGTACGCCTCCCCCGAGCAGGCCCGCGACGAGCGCATCGGTCCCGCTGCGGACCTGTGGGCGCTGGGCGCGATCCTCTACACGATGGTCGAGGGACGTCCCCCGTTCCGCGACCGGGGGCGGCCCGAGTACACGCTGAAGGCAGTGGACCGGCTGCCGCTGCGCACGCCCGTGCGCGCGGGACCCCTGACCCAGGTCGTCCAGGGCCTGCTCCGCAAGGACGCGCGGGAGCGGCCGACCCGGCAGGTGGTCCGCGAGGTGCTCACCCGTGCGCTCAGTGAGGACCCCGACGCGGCCCTGGTCGCGGTGCCGAGCCCCCGGCTGCGCGGCACCCACCCCGCCACCCCCAGGAACACGGGCCGGGAGTGGAGCAGACGGACGGGGGTCCTCGGCACGGCCCTGGCCGTCGTCACCGTGGCGGTCGTCGTGCTCGCCGCGGCCCGGGGGCTGCCCGGAACCGGCACCGGCTCCGCCGCCGGCGCGCCGAACACGCCGCCGGTCTCCGCCTCCGCGCCAGCCCCCTCGGACCCGTCCGGGGCAACCGGACCGGGCAAGCCCGGCGACCGGGGCACGTCCCCGCCGTCCGCCACCCCCACTCCGACCCCTTCGGGCCCGACGGGTCTCCCGGCCGGCTACCGCCTCTACCGTGCGCCGGAGGGCTTCTCCGTCGCGCTCCCCGAGGACTTCGAACGGCTGGACACCTCCCGCGTCTCCGACCTCGCCTACCGCGTCACCTTCGGCGCGGACGGGGGCACCCGCACCCTCGCGGTCACCTACAGCGAGCGGGTGGGTACGGACCCGGTGGCCGTGTGGCGGGACGATGTGGAGCCGCCCCTGGAGCGGACGGACGCCTACGAGCGGATCGGCGCGATCCGCGCGACCACGTACCAGGGGCGCGAGGCCGCCGACATGGAGTGGCTCTCGGCGGCCGACGGCTCCCGGGTGCGTACCTACGGCCGCGGGTTCCTCCTCGGCGGCGGGCGCGGCTTCTCGCTGCGCTGGACGACCCCGGCCGCCGACTGGGAGGAAACCGAGAACCGGGAGGCACTACGGACCTTCCTGCGAACGTTCCGGCCGTCCCCCGGCTGATCCGCGCGGTGCGCGCAGCACGGTGAGCGGGCGGGCACGGGCGGAGGGAATCACCCGGACGGCTGAGCATTCCCACGGCCTCGGGGTAGGAGAGGGCCCTACGTCGACATCGGTACGACCCGGAGGCCTCTCGTGAACTCGTCGGTGCACAAGACCCTGGTGGTGGAGCTCCAGGCGGGCGCCGCGGGCCGCTTTCCCGTGCTCGCCCACCTGAGCTACGATCCCGCGGACCCGTTCGCCGTTACTTTCGCCTTCAGCCACGACGGCCGGGTCCTCGCCCGCTGGCGGCTCGACCGCGAGATGGTCGCCGACGGCCTCACCGGCCCGGTCGGGACGGGGGATGTGCGGCTGCGCCCGGAGTCCCGCGGGGCGGGGCAGGAGCTGCGCATGGAGTTCTTCGGGGAGGCCCACGCCGATGGCGGCCGGCACCACGCGGTGGTGTTCGCGTGGGCCGGGACGGTCGGGGGCTTCCTGCGGGAGACCTACCGTTCGGTCGCGCCGGGCAGCGAGGAGGTCCCCCTCGACGACTTCCTCGCGGACATCCTCACCGACCGCTGAACGCGCGGGCTCGGTTGGTCAGGGCGCCGTGTGCCGGCGCCGGGTCCACATCGGGAGCGCGAACCAGCACAGTAGGTACCAGACGACCACTCCGGCGACCACGTACGGGACGAAGCGGTCGTGGGTGGCGACCCGCAGGATCAGCAGTAGTGAGGCGCTGGTGGTGGCGAGCAGCAGGACGAGGCCGAGCATGGTCAGCCGGGAAGCCCACCGCACCGCCTGCGGTTTGACGCGGCGTCCGGACACGAGCCGGTGCAGGGAGACGGGGCCGATGAGCGCACCGGTGGCGCAGGCTCCGAGGACGACCGTGATGAGGTAGATCGTCTGGTTCGTGTCGGACAGCTTCGCGTACGTGGGGGTGAACACGACGGTGAGCAGGAAGCCGAAGAGGATCTGGACGCCCATCTGGGCGACGCGGACCTCCTGGATGATGTCCTGCCACATCCGGTCGGCCCGCTCGTCCGCGGTCTCGTGGCGCCCTCTGTTCTCGCCCTGCTGCGTGTGCGACACGGTGCCTCCTGGGATGAGCGGCCTGGGTCCGTCTCCCTCCGCAGGTTCCCACCGTCCGGCGTCTCCCTACCTGTTTTCGGGCATCCCTTTGAGTCTCATGTCGTCTCGTGTCTCCCACCGGCGGGGTCACACCCGGCCGTTCACCTTCGGGCTCCTGCCCGGTCGTTCACCAACGCCCTTCCACCTGGCCCTTGATCCGCCGCTCGTACAGGTCGCCGATCGCGGTGAGCGTCTGCTCGGAAAGCTCCGGAAGCCGGGCGGCGTGCGCGTTGGCGCGGGCCTGCTCGGGCGAGCGGGCGCCGGGGATGACGGTGGTGACGCCGGGCTGCCGGACGATCCAGCGCAGGGCCAGCTGGGCCGGGGTGTATCCCTCGGGGACGAGCGCGGCGAACTCGGCGGCGGCCTCGACGCCGGTCTCGTAGTCCACACCGGAGAAGGTCTCGCCCTGGTCGAAGGACTCACCGTGCCGGTTGAAGGTGCGGTGGTCGTTCTCCGGGAAGACGGTTTCCTTGGTGTACCTGCCCGACAGCAGCCCTGAGGCCAGCGGGACGCGGGCGATGACCCCGACGCCCGCCGCGCGGGCCGCCGGGAGCACCTCGAGCAGGGGCTTCATGCGGAACGGGTTGAGGATGATCTGCACGCTCGCCACGTTCGGCCGGGCGATCGCGGTCAGCGCCTCCGCGCAGGTCTCCACACTGACCCCGTAGGCGGCGACGCGCTCCTCCGCCACCAGGGTGTCGAGGGCGTCGAAGACCTCGTCGGAGGAGTAGACGGGCGTCGGCGGGCAGTGCAACTGCACCAGGTCGATGCGGTCGATGCCGAGATTGCGCCGCGAACGGTCGTTCCACGCGCGGAAGTTGTCCAGCACGTAGTTCTCCGGGAGCTGTTCGGCCCGGCGGCCCATCTTGGTCGCGACCAGAACGTGCAGATCGGGCCGGCCGCTCAGGAACGACGCGATGGTCTGCTCGCTGCGCCCGTCGCCGTACACATCGGCGGTGTCGAAGAAGGTGACCCCGGACTCGGCGGCGGCCTCCAGGACCGTGAGGGCCTGCTTGTCGTCGACGTCCCCCAGTCCGCCCCGAGTTGCCAGGTGCCGAGACCGATCACGGAGGCGTGCTGACCCGACCTGCCGAATGTGCGCTCGTCCATGGCGTCAGTCTGTCATCCGTCGCGGCCCGGTGGGATGGCGCCACGGAGCGGCCCTGCTCAGGCGCTCGCGGCCGTGCGGCATTCGGGGTGGCCCCAGCCGCTGCCGTTCTTGGCGATGGG
The DNA here is from genome assembly GCF_045291515.1 of Streptomyces sp. GD-15H. Classification (NCBI taxonomy): domain Bacteria; kingdom Bacillati; phylum Actinomycetota; class Actinomycetes; order Kitasatosporales; family Streptomycetaceae; genus Streptomyces; species Streptomyces sp. GD-15H. Next base: position 7,603,689 of record NZ_CP149447.1, on the reverse strand, counting down.
CTCGCCGGCCGCGTAGGAGCGGCCGCAGAGGCAGCGGCCGGGGAACTTCGCCTTGATCGTGCGGGTCGAGGAGCCGCCGCGCGGCCGGGACGACGCCTTGGCCGCGGCGGAGCCGCGTTTCGCGGCGCCTGGCGGGGTGTCCGGAGAGGGGGGCGGCTCGGGGGAGCCCGCGTCGCTGCCCGCGTCCTGCTGGACGACGGCCGCCTGGCTGGCGGCACGGTCGGCGAAGTCGTTGAGCCGGTCGCCGTCAACCTGGTGGGCGGGGACGTAGCGGAACTCGACGGAGCGGCCCCGCAGGAGTTCGTCGATGCTGACGACGAGTTCCTGGTTGGCGACCGGTTTGCCGGCCGCCGTGCGCCAGCCGTTGCGTTTCCAACCGGGCAGCCAGGTGGTGACCGCCTTCATCGCGTACTGCGAGTCCATCCGGACCTCGAGCGGCACATCGGGGTCGGTCGCCGCCAGCAGCCGCTCCAGCGCGGTGAGTTCGGCGACGTTGTTGGTGGCTCTGCCGAGTGCGCCCGCCTGCCAGCGGACCGGGGTCTCGGAGGCGTCGGCGATCACCCAGGCCCAGGCGGCGGGTCCGGGATTGCCCTTGGAGGCCCCGTCGCACGCGGCCACAACACGTTCACGCATGCGCCCGATCATGCCATGGCCGGGCAGCGTGCCCGGTCGCACGGTGCGCCTGCCCGGGACGGCCCGTCGGACGAGTCCCAGGCCCCCTCGGGTCACGTCTCAGGACGCCTCGGGTACCTCTGTGGTCTTGGGCATGTCACCGGCCGTGGTCGTGACGTCGATCACCGAGAAGTTCGCGCCCTGCTGGTCGCTAAGGGCCGCGAACCGCCCGAACGGGGTGTCCATCGGCCCGAAGCGCAGGATGCCGCCCCGTTCGGTGGCCCTGGTCACCGCCTCGTCGCAGTTCTCCACGGTGAAGTAGACGTCGACGTACGAGGGCACCTCGGGCGGGAAGTCCTCGGTCATCCTCATCCGGCCGAGCACGGCCTGCTCGCCGAGGTCGTAGAGCCGGAAGCCGATCTCGTCCCCGAGCTGCTTCGACCGGTAGGAGAAGACGACGGGGAAGAACGCGTCGGTCTTCTCCGGGTCCCGGGTGAAGACCTCCGCCCAGCAGTACGCGCCGGGTGCGGCCGTCGCCCCGAAACCTTCGTGGGTGCCGGCCTGCCAGAGGCCGAAGACGGCCCCGCCGGGTTCACGGGCCAGGCACATCGTGCCAAAGTCGCCGCCCCTCATCGATTCCCTCAGCAGTTCACCGCCGTTGTCCCGGATCCGGACGGCGGTGGCGGCGGCGTCCCGGACCGCGAAGTAGAGGCGCCACTGCGACGAGCCCTCCTGGCCCGGCACGGGCGGCACGACGGCCGCCACCGCCTTGCCGTCGGCGTACGCCTGGGTGTAGTCGCCGACCTCCGACGACGACGCGCCGAAGGTCCAGCCCAGGACGTCTCCGTGGAAAGCCCTGGCGGCCTCGACGTCGTTGAACACCGCGTCGGCCCAGCAAGAAGGGGTCCCCTCGGGTTGTACGGCCATGGCGGCGTGCCCTCTCCGGACGGGTGGTCGGTCCTTTCCGTCACGCTGGTGTCGTGGCAGGCGACGTCTGCCCGTCAAGGAGCGGCGTCACGGGGGTGCCCCCTGCTCGAGCGAAGCCGAGAGCTTGGGGGAGCGTACTCTGGGGGTCCCCCTGCTCGGAGAGCTTGGGGGAGTGCCGACCGGAAGCCCTCGTACTGGACGTACTCGGGCTTTCGGCCGGTGCTCCCCCTGCTCGAAGAGCTCGGGGAGCGTGCCGGGCGTCGCGACGGGGCAGACGTCGCCTGCCACGGCACCAGTCACCGCCTCCCGGGCCCGCGCGCCGAGCACGGCCCGCACGCACCGCCGATGAACAGCCTGTCCTGGAGCGTGCCTTCCCTCCGGGGCCCGGCTGTGGTTGCCTGGGAGCCGTTTTCGCCGGGCGGGGCGGGAGTCGCCGTATGCGCAAGCCGTGGGTCGTGGGGGTGGCGCTGGCCGCCGTGCTGCTCGGCGCGTGCGGGGACCCGTCGTCCGGTCCCGGGGCCGAGCCGCCACCGCCCGCCTCGCCCGAGGCGTCGGCCACCACGCACCAACGGCCCGCGGCCACGCCCGGTGCCGCTTCGCCCGGCCCGGGCGGCTCCCGGGACGTCTCCCCCGGTGCCGCGTCCGACGAGCCGCCGAAGCCGCCCACCGTGCTGTACCTCGGCGACTCACTCGCGATGGAGAACCAGAAGGTCCTCGGGCGGGAACTGCGCAAGGACCTGCGCGCGCGGTACACGAGCGCGCCCTACTCGGGCACCACCCTGTGCGACTACCTGGAGGGTTCCGCGGACCGGTCCCTGGTCCCGGCGGCGGACAAGGCGGCGGCGCTGGTGCGCTCGCTGCGGCCGGACTACGTGGTGCTGCAGTTCTGGGGCAACGCCTGGGACTACACCCCCTGCATGGACGGGATCACCTACCACGCCTCGCAAAAGCGGTACTTCGAGCGATACGCGGCCGACGCGCGACGCCTCACCGAGCAGATCGGCACGGCCGGTGGAGCCCAACGGCCCGGGATCGTCTGGGTGTTGCAGGGCCCCGACCCCATCACTCCCGACCGGGTCCGCCGGGTGAACGCGCTCTACGAGAAGCGGGCCGCCGCCTCGGGCGACCTCGTGGCCGACGCGGGCGGGGCGGTGAGTCCGGCCGGGGCGCGCTACACCTGGTCGCAGTACCTGCCCTGCGACGCCTACGAACGGGCCCATCCCGAGTACTGCACCCAGCAGGGCCAAGGCCGCACCGCCCTGCACCTGGACGACGACTACCTGCACTTCTGCCTGGCGCCCACGACGTCGAAGCCCAAGCCCTGCCCGGTCCGCTCGCCCGGCATCCTGCGCATCGCGCGGGAGATCACCCGGGTGATCGGGGCGCACGTCCGCGCCGCTGCCCCGCTGCCCCGCTGACGGGGCCCACGCCGACGAGCGGGGTCAAAACCGTTGGACAGGGGGCGCGTTCCCCCTGGGACGGGCGGCATGTGTGCCACGAGGATGCGTCCCGACGAGGTGGAGATCGACGCCGCGCTGGCCTGGCTCATCGCCGGACAGTTTCCCGGATGGGCCGGGCTGCCCGTGCGTCGCCTGCGGTCGTCGGGGACCGAGAACGCCATGTTCCGCCTCGGCACGGATCTGGTCGTACGGCTCCCCCGGTATCCCGGCGCCGTGGAAAGCGTGGCGCACGAGCAGCGCCGGCTGCCCCGGCTCCGGCCGCCTCCGCCGTTCGCCTCCCCCGAGCCGCTGGGGCTTGAGGCCGGTGACCTGTTCGGGTGGCCCTGGTCGGTGTACCGCTGGCTGGACGGCGCCAATCCGGTCGCCGGCGCCCTCGACGGCGCCGGACGGCTCGCCGAGGACCTGGCCGCGTACATCACCGCCCTGCGCGGGATCGACGCGGCGGACGGCCCGGCGGGCCCCGGGAGGTTCCGCCGGCGACCCGGGACGCGGAGACACGCGAGGCGATCGCGCGGTTGGCGGGTCGGGGCGACGCCCATGCGGTGACGGCGCTCTGGCAGGAGGCCCTGGAGGCCCCCGGCCACACCGGTCCGCCCGTCTGGGCCCACGGCGACCTCTCACCGGGAAACGTCCTGGTCGACGGCGGACGGCTGGCCGCGGTGATCGACTTCAACTGTGCGGGCGTGGGCGATCCCGCCGTGGACCTGATCGTCGCCTGGAATCTGCTCCCCGCCGAGGTGCGGGGACTCTTTCGCGAGGCCGTGGCCGCCGACGGGGCCCAGTGGGCGCGCGGACGGAGCTGGGCACTGTCGATCTCGCTCATCCAGCTTGCCGTACTACGGGGACACCAAACCGGCGCTCGCGGCGAACTCACGGCATGTGCTCAAGGAGATCCTGGCCGAGCGGGCCCCACGGGGGCGGTGATGCGCCCGGGCCCGGACGCCGTCGGCCGGGCGGGGCCCGTCCGCGGCCCCGCCCGCGCCTGCGTCACTCGCCCGCGTACGCCTTCTCCAGGGCGGCGATGTCGAGCTTGCCCATCGACAGCATGGCCTTCATGGCGCGGTCCGCCTTCTCCTGGTCCGGGTCGCTGATCAGCTCGGTCAGCCGCACCGGGTTGACCTGCCAGGACACTCCGAACCGATCCTTGAGCCAGCCGCAGGGGCCGTGCTCGCCACCGCCCTCGATGAGCTTGTCCCAGTAGTGGTCGACCTCCGCCTGGTCGACGCAGTCGATCTGGAAGGAGATCGCCTCGCTGAACTTGAACTCGGGTCCGCCGTTCAGCGCGACGAACTTCTGTCCGTTGGCCGTGAACTCCACGGTGAGGACGGAGCCCGTCGTGCCGTACCCGGACTCGGTGTACCGGAGGATCCGGCCGATGCTCGAGTTCTTGAAGACGGAGACGTAGAAGTCCGCGGCCTCTTCGGCCCGGCCGTCGAACCAGAGACACGTGGTGAATCCGTCGGTGGTCATGGATACCTCCTGGGGCGTGGAACGCGGTCTTCAGTGTCGACCGGCCCGCCCCCGGAACTCATCGGTCGGCGGCGCTCTGCCCAGGGCGAATCTGCCGCGGGCAGAGAAAGCCCCGCGGGCCGCCGCAGCCGGTCGAGAGTGAGGGCACGCGGTCGCACCGGCCGTGTACCGAAGGGCAACACAGCAACCACACGGACAACACGGGAGTGCCGATGTCTCCATTCACCGCCGGCCAGCCGCCGGCTCCGCTGCCCCGGGCCGAGGAGGGCGACACCCCTCCGACCCGGTTCGACGACCATCTGGCCGCGCAGCTCCTCGCGCAGCGGATCGTGCTGCTCGGGACCCAAGTCGACGAGGTCTCCGCCAACCGGGTGTGCGCGCAGTTGCTGATCCTGTCCGCCGAGGACCCGCGCACCGACATCAGCCTGTACGTCAACAGCCCCGGCGGCTCCGTGCACGCGGGCTTGGCGATCTACGACACGATGCGGCTGGTCCCCAACGACGTGTCGACGCTCGCCATGGGATTCGCGGCCAGCATGGGCCAGTTCCTGCTGAGCGTCGGCGCACCGGGCAAGCGGTACGCCCTGCCCCACGCGCGGATCATGATGCACCAGCCGTCCGCCGGGATCGGCGGCACCACCGCCGACATCGAGATCCAGGCGGAGAACCTGGAGTTCACCAAGCGGACCATCGAGCGGATCACCGCCGAGCACACCGGCCAGTCGTCGGAGACGATCTCCCGGGACGGCGATCGCGACCGCTGGTTCACGGCCGAGGAGGCCAGGGAGTACGGAATGGTGGACCGGGTGGTGGAGTCGCTGGACGACGTCCGGCCGGCCGCGACGCGGCGCAGGATGGGGCTGTGACGATGGGTACGTACACGATTCCGAACGTCGTCGAGCGCACCCCGCAAGGCGAGCGGTCCTACGACGTGTTCAGCCGGCTGCTGTCCGAGCGGATCATCTTCCTGGGCACCGAGATCGACGACGGGGTGGCCAACGTCGTCATCGCGCAGCTCCTCCATCTGGAGTCGTCGGCGCCGGAGAGCGAGATCGCGGTCTACATCAACTCCCCGGGCGGCTCGTTCACCTCGCTCATGGCGATCTACGACACCATGGCGTTCGTACAGGCGCCGATCTCGACGTACTGCGTCGGTCAGGCGGCGTCCACGGCGGCGGTGCTCCTGGCCGGCGGGGACCCGGGGCGTCGGTTCGTGCTGGAGCACGCGCGGGTGCTGCTAGGCCAGCCGGCCACGGGCGGGCAACGGGGCACGGTCTCCGATCTGTCGCTGCAGGCCAAGGAGATGCTGCGGATCCGTTCGCAGGTGGAAGAAGTCCTGTCCCGGCACACGCACCACGACGTGGCGACGCTGCGCGCGGACATGGACCGCGACAAGGTGTTCACCGCGCAGGAGGCCGTGTCCTACGGCCTGGCCGACGAGGTGCTGCAGCCGGCGCCTCGTGGGTGTGTGAGGCGCCGGGCCCGGCACGGTCGCGTCAGGCGGCCAGGCACAGCCCGTCGTACGGGGCGCGGGGCGTCCCCCGGTTCGCGCCCCGGCCGATGGGGACCCGCGGGCCGGTGACGCGGACGAGTTCTCCCTGCGCCCGCGACAGCAGGTCGCCCAGGCCCAGACCGAGGGCCTGGGCGGCGGCCGCGAGGACCTCCGACGAGGCCTCCTTGCGGCCCCGCTCCACCTCCGACAGGTACGGCATGGAGATCCGGGCCGTGTCGGCGACGTCCTTCAACGTCCGCTCCTGGGCGAGCCGCTCGCGCCGCAGCACGTCGCCGACCAGGTCGCGCCACAGCGGCTCCCTGGGAGCCGGAGCGGAAGCCGGAGGGGGAGCGGGGGCGGTGGGGGCCGGACCCGGCGGTGCCGCGGCGTGGCGTGCGGCTGCGGGCCGCAGGGGAATGACACGGGCGTCGAGGGGTGCTTGATTGCTCACTCCCTCAGCCTAGGAACCCCCGCTCCGAGGGGAAGGGAGCGGCATTCCGCCCTGAGTGAAGGGGCGGAACGCCGTGCCTCTCCGGCGGCCCTCGAAAAGTCGGGGGGAATGGTCGGGGAGGGGCTGGGTACCTGCAACTCCGAAGGACCGACGCACATGTCCGCCCGTGCACGTTCGTGGGGAGAGGTACAGGTATGGAGACCGCCGTGATCCGGCCGCAGGCACAGGTCGTCGAGAAGAACGCCGAGGCCGGGACGGGTGACGGAAGCCTGCCGGGGGTCGCGGATCCCCGAGCCGTCGCTCCGCGCGATGCCAAGGAGCTGTCCCGGCAGTTCTTCCGTCGTCTGGCGGAGCTGGACGAGGGCACACACGAATATCAGTACGCGCGCAACACTCTGATCGAGATGAACATGTCGCTGGTGCGGTTCGCGGCCGGACGGTTCCGCGGCCGTGGCGACGACATGGAGGACATCGTCCAGACCGGCATGATCGGTCTGATCAAGGCGATCGACCGGTTCGAGCTGTCGCGTGAGGTCGAGTTCACCTCCTTCGCGCTGCCGTACATCGTCGGCGAGATCAAGCGCTTCTTCCGTGACACCACATGGGCGGTGCATGTGCCGCGGCGGCTCCAGGAGTTGCGGGTGGAACTGGCCAAGGCCCGCGAGGAGCTCTCCAGCCGACTGGACCGCGATCCCACGGTCACCGAGCTCGCCACGCTGATGAACATCACCGAGGAGCAGGTCAACGAGGGACAGCTCGCCGCGAACGGCTACAACTCCTCGTCACTGGACGCCGCCCTCACCGGTGACGGTCCGGAGAACGGCGAGGCCGTCCTCGCCGACTTCATCGGTGTGGAGGAGGAGGGGCTGCGGCTCGTCGAGGACTTCCACGCGCTCGCGCCGCTCATGGCCGAGCTGAGCGACCGCGATCGGGAGATCATCCGCATGCGGTTCGTGGAGGAGGCCACTCAGGCGGAGATCGGCGAGCGCCTCGGGTGCTCGCAGATGCACGTCTCCCGGCTGATCAAGCGGATCATCGGCCGCCTGCGCGAGGGCATGCTGGGCGAGCTGGGCTGCGCCTGACGACCCGAAGGACAGACACCGTACGGGGCTGCCGGCTCACCTGTGGGGGTGGACCGGCGGCCCCGTTCTTGGTTCGTCGTTTCCCGAGGGGTGCGGAACCGTTCGGAGACGCGCTCGGGAGTGGGAGCGCTGTCCAGCAGGCGTGCTCGGCAGACGCCGGCCGGGGTCTCAGCCGGCGTCGAGGCTCAGCACCGCGCCGACGCGCTTGCCGACCGGTACCCGCTCCACGAAGATGTCCCGCGCCAGGGCCCGGACTATCTCCAGCCCGTGGCAGCCGATGCGCTGGGGATCGCGGGGGAAGACCCGGGGCAGGGTGCCGCTGCTGTCGTACACGGCGACCGTGATCGCTTCGTCCGTACCCTCCAGCTCCAGGATGTACGGCCCCCCGCTGTGCCGGTCGGCGTTGGTGACGAGTTCGCTCACCACCAGGAGTGCCGCGCCGTCGGTCCGGCGGCCGATCGTGGCGCACCACTCGGTCCTGAGCTGTTCCAGGAAGCGCGCGGCGAAGGCGCGCGCTTCGGCGATGCATCCCGGCTCGCCGGTGAAGTGCGCTGCCCGCCGTAGCGGTTCCACGGGCACGTCGAAACCAATCGGTATCACTGCCCCGTCCAGGTGATTGGTCATGCGTTTCTCTCTGCGAGGCCGGACTGGCCGGACGATCTGCATCGGTGCACCTACCCCGAGTCGGGCGGCGCAGTCCCCTGATCGGTGTTCGTCATGCCACACGGCGGGCACCCGGATACGCGGGTGCGGAGCGGGGGCCGCCTCCGGTGCGAAGGGCGAGCCATGAACGAACTGTTGGCGGTGCGATGCCTGCGGACGCTACCCGTGGTGACGTTGGGCGGCGATGCGGTGGCCCACGTCAAGGACACGGTCCTCGACGCCACGGCCGGGCGCGTCACCGGCTTCACGCTCACCGGCCGGGCCCTGCTGTCGGGTCTCCTGCCCCGGGATCTGCCCTGGCCCGCGGTGCACTCCCTCGGCCACCACGCGGTCATGGTGCGCGACGAGAGGGCGCTGTGCGACGTGACCCTGTCGGTGGCCCGCCGCGACGCCCTGCACGGGCGGCTGCTCAGCGCGCAGGTCCTCACCGACGAGGGCGACGTGGTCGGCACGGTGCTCGACGTCCTGGTCGAGGGCGGCACCAGCGGCCGGATCGTCGCCTTCCGGCTCGCCGCGCACCGGGAGTTGGTGCCGGGCTCGAGACACCGCCGGCACCGGGTGTACGTGCCGCGCGGTGAGGCGGTGTCCGTCTCCGGCCGGTCGCTGGTCATTCCCGCGCACGCCACCACCTACGTCACCGACGACCTGCCGGACTTCGTGGCGCGGGTCGGCGCGTTCCATGCCCGGCGGACGGGCGCGCTGCCGTGATGCTGTTCTCCCGGGTGCGAGGGCTGCCGGTGCTGGCCCCGGGCGACGGGGACCGGCTCGGCGTCGTGCGGGCGCTGACGGTCGACGCGGCGTCCGGCACGGTCACACACGTGCGGATACGGAGCGGGCGCCTGCGCAGGGAGGCCGTGCTGGCCTGGGACGACGTGGACGCCATCGGTCCGGACGTGCTGATCGCCCTCCCTCCGTCCTCCCTCCCGGCCGAGGCGCCACCGCATCACGATCTGCTCGGCAGCAGGGTCCTCACCGAGGACGGCGAGGAGCGCGGCACCGTGCTCGACGCGGCCTTCGACCCGCTCACCGCCCGCATCGAGGCGGTCCTCACGACGCTCGGCGAACTCCCGGCCGACCGTCTCCTGGGACTGGGCGACCACGCTCTGGTGATCCGCGGGCGGGGCACCGGGCGCGGGACACCGGCACCACGCGACTAGGAAACGCCGCTCGTGACGTCGTTCATCGTGGCGTTCGGGGCGTCGTTCGGGGTGCCGGACTCGGCGGGAGGCGGTTGCGGGGGTTCGGACGACGGCGGTTCGCCGGTCGGTGAATCGCCGCTCCCCGGCTCGCTGGTGGGCGATTCGCCGGTGGGGGGCTCGCTGGTCGGCGTCCCGGACTGAGGGGTGGACGGTGCGGTCGACGAGGGCGTGTCCGGCGACGGCGCCGAGGGGGTGGTGTCACCCGGCGACGGGCTCTGCCCGTCCGGCGGTTTCGTGACACGGTCCTTGCCGCCCGGGTCTCCCCGGTGCCGCTCGAACCGGCCGCCGCTGTCGGAGTCGTGGACCACGAACTTCTCGATCGGCCGCGGCGCCGGTTCGACCACGACGACGTTCGAGGCCCGGTAGCCCGGCCAGGGCTCGCCGGTGTACCGGGGGTCAGCCTGTTCGACCGGCTCGGTCAGCGGGTTGCCGCAGGCGCAGCGGACCCGGGGGACGCCGCGGTCGTCGACCAGTACGGCCGTGCCCACCTGGAGGACGGCCTGGTAGTCGGTGGCGGCGCCGTCGCGGTATCCGTGGTTGGTGACCCTGGTGTCCAGCCGGAGTCGCAGCGGGGTCAGCGAGCGCAGGTAGGAGGGAACCTCGGAGGGTTCGACGTCGGCCACCGAGGCGAACGCCTCGTTCTTCGCGGGCACCTCCCGCAGGAACTCGATCTGCTGCTCCACGTCACAACTGGAGACGTTGCGGGTGCCGCCGTACAGGCCGGGTTCCCCGCCGCTCACCGCGCCCACCGCGTTGGCCGGGGACGACGCCCCGGTGGACGGGGCGGAGGTCTTGGGTGGCGGGGTCCCGGGCGAGGCGGAGCCGTCCTCGGCCGTCGACTCGGTGAACGGATCGGGGCCCTTCGCGTTCGCGGCCTGCAGGAAGATTTCGCCGCCGCCCGCCTCGGAGCCGCCGTCGGAACGGGTGAGCACCACGGCGAGGGCCACGACCACCGCCACGGCCGCGGCGAGCACGACGAGAGCGGGTACGGACCACCACCGCGGCAGCCTGCCCGGGCCGGGCGGCCCCGGGCCGCCCGGGCCGCCCGCGCCACCGGCGGGCGGCCCGGAGGGCGGTGGCGGGGAGGAGCCCGACAACGGCCCGGAGGGAGGACCGGTGGGCCTGCCGAAGGGCGGTGGTTCGACGCTCACGAGCCCTTCTTCCCGCGCGGATGGTCCGCGACAGTCACACGTCGCACCGACGTCAGGCCTCTGCCTGCTGTTTCAGTTGGTTTCCGCGGATACACACCACTACTTCCGTTACTCATTCATTGTGTGCTCCGGTGGCGTACCGGTCGCAAGCCGACGCGGACGGACCTCCCGGCAGGCGCCCCGGGCGGGGGCCCGCTTAGCGTGCAGAGGTGAGCTCACGTACCGTCTCCGACCGGGTGACCGCCCGCCACGGCTGGGCGCAGGCCCTGGTCACGGTGGTGGGCGGGCTGCTCGCCATGGGCGTCGTGGCCGCGCTCGGGCTGTGGGCGGCCGGTGCCACGGACCTCCCGGACGGTTCCTTCCCCAGGGTGGTCGCGGCGACCGTGGTCACCGCCGTGGGCGGCTCGGTGGAGCTGTCCGGGGACGCGGGCGAGTTGGCCGCCGCGGAGGGCGGCCTGACGGTCATGCCGCTGTCCGTCACGCTCACCGGGGCCCTGCTCGTCGGCCGGGGTTTTCTGCGCCCGTTGCGCCACCGTGCCGTCGCGGGGGCGCCGGAGCTGATCGGGTGGGCCGCGAGGATCGCCGCCCTGTGGCTGCTCGCCCTGCTCGGGCTGGCGTTCGCCGCCCGGCACACCTTCGAGGTCTCGCTCGGGGACGGGCCCCTGGGCGATCTCGGGGATCTGTTCGGGCTCTCCCCCGAGGTCGGTTTCGCCGCCGATGTGCCGCTGACCGTCCTCGTCGGCATGCTCTGGCTGGCGGGTGTGCTGGTGCTGGCCCTGCTGGTGTCACGGGGCGCCCCGTTGCCGGGGCGGCTGCTCCGGTTCCAGACGGCGGTGCGGCCCGCGGCGCGCGCGATGCTGCGGTTGCTGCTCGCCTTCGTCGTCATCGGTGCCGTCATCGCGCTGGTCGTCGCCGCGACGCGGGGACACCCGGCGGAGACGTTCGCCGTGATCCTGCTGGGCCTGCCCAATGTGTCCTGGCTCGCGCTGACCATCGGGCTCGGCGCCACCTGGGACGGCAGGGTGGAGGGACCCTTCGGGCTGCCCATGCCGCATGTACTCGACGAGGTGCTGCGCACCGAGGACGTCTCGGCACTGAACCTGAGCACGCTCGCCGAGCACGACGGCAGGGTGTGGTGGCTGCTGGTGACCGACGCGGTGCTGCTGCTGGCCGTCGCGTTCGTGATGGCGGCCCTGTCACCGGCCCGGGTCCGGACCTGGCGGCACGCCACGCACCTGGCGGTGGCGCTCGCGCTGACCGTTCTGATGATCTGCCTGGTCGGCCGGGTCTCCGCCCGGCTCGGCCTCTCCGTGCTCGGCATCGGCGACCTCGACACCGGGCTCTCCGGTCAGGTGCTGCTCGCACCGCGTCTGCCGGGCGCGATGGGTCTGGCCCTCCTGTGGGGCCTGGTCGCCGGTTTCGCGGGCGCGCTGCTGGCTCGGGGGACGCGCCGCGGCCGCGGCGGGCCGGACCGCTGACGGGACGTGCCGGACCGCTGACGGGTGTTCTAAGCTCGCGGTCCGAACACCGGTTCCGCCCAGGCCGGCGGCGGTTTCGGCGGTTCAGGCGTCCGCCTGTCCCGTTCTCCTCCTGCCGGTACTCCCCTGGCCGACGTTCCCCCGCCCGTGTGCCCCGCGGGTGCGGTCGCGGCCTCGCCGCCCCCTGCCATGGCGGTGCGCAGGGCGGCGACGAAGTCCAGGCAGGACGCGTACCGGTCGTCGGGGCTCTTCGCCAGCGCCCTGGCGAGGACGGCGTCTGCCTGCGACGGGAAGTCAGGACGTACGGCGGTCAGGGGCGGCGGGTCGTCGTACTGGTGGGCCCAGAGCAGGGCCATGTCGTCGTCCCGGCGGAACGGCGGACGGCCGGCGAGGGTCTCGTGGACGACGCAGGCGAGCCCGTAGACGTCGCAGCGGGCGTCGACCGGACGCCCGGAGATCTGTTCCGGGGCCACGTAGTCGAGGGTGCCGACGAACTGGCCGACGGTGGTGAATCCGGTCAGGGACAGGGACTTCTTGGTCAGGCCGAAGTCGGTGAGGTAGACGTGCTCGGGGTGGTCGCTGTCGGTGCCGGGGGCGACCAGGATGTTGCCGGGTTTGACGTCCCGGTGGACCAGCCCGTGCTCGTGGGCGGCGTCGAGCGCCGAGGCCACCTGGGCGGCGATGCGCAGCGCGGTGGGAGGCGGCAACGGGCCCTCGCGGTCGAGGAGGTGGCGCAGGTCGCTGCCGTCGACGTACCGCATGGCGATGTAGAGGATGCCGTCCGTCTCGCCGGCCTCGAAGACGGGGACGATGTGCGGATGGTCGATCGCGGCGGCGGTGCGGGACTCATGGGTGAAGCGGCGGCGGAAGGTGTCGTTGCGAGCGAGTTCCGGGGCGAGCAGTTTCAGGGCGACGGTGCGGTCCAGGCGTAGGTCCCGGGCGCGGAAGACGACCGCCATGCCGCCGCGGCCGATCTCGCGCTCGATGCGGTAGTTCGCGACCTGCTGCCCCGTCAGCTCGGAGGGCGCCGGCGAACAGGCTGGTGTCGTGGGTCATCGGACGTCACGGTCCGGCGGGTCCGGGGGACGACGCGGGTGGGCGCGCCGGACACGGTCTGAGGGGGTTCGCCCGGGACGACCCGGGTGGGTTCCGGAGGCACGACCCGGGTGGGCGCGTGCCCGGGAGCTCCGGGCTCGGCGCGTGGTGCCTCGTCGGCGGCGTAGGTGTGCAGCCGGGTGCCGTCGGTGTAGAGCCAGCGCGCGTGGTCGCGGTCGTAGAGCCACAGGGACTCCCCGTCCACGACGAGCCCGATGCGCAGGCCGCGGGTACGCGCGCGGAAACCCTCCCCATCGGTGCCACCGTCGGCCAGCGCGTCGACGGCGGCCCGGTATTCCGCCAGGGCCTCCTCGGCCCGGGTCAGCAGGGGCCGGGGATCGGCAATGCGGGCCAGGGGCGCTTCGGCGGCGGGCGGGTCCTGGGGCACGGCGAGCAGACGGCGGCCGTCGACCCAGGCCGACCAGCCGTTGGAGCACAGCACTTGCCCCCAGTCCCCGCGCCGCTCGACCAGCCGTACCGGCAGCAGCGGGTCGAGGCCGATCGTGGGCCCCGCGGGGTCGGGCGCCTCCCAGGCCGGCATGCCGTTGCCCGGTACGACGTGGGTGGGCCGGAATCCGGGCGTGGACGGGCTCGTCATGGGCCGGCTACCTCCGCATCACGGCGGGTTCGTGGCGGCGCAGCAGCCGCGACACGACGAAGGCGAACAGCGCCGACAGCACCAGCAGCATCGCCGCGTCGAGCAGCCACACGCCCGGGGAGTGCTGGAAGAGCGGGTCCTCGGCCACGTCGCCGGGGGTGATCCTCGCCAGGTCGACGGTGCCGGCCATCGCGCCGAACGCCCATCGCGAGGGCACCAGCCAGGACAGCTGCTCCAGGACGGGCACACCGTCCAGCTTCAGCAGGGCACCGCAGAACACGACCTGGACGATGGCCAGCAGCACCAGCAGCGGCATCGTCCCCTCTTCCTTGCGCACCAGCGCGGAGACGAGCAGGCCGAGCATCACGGCGGTGAAGCCCAGGAGGGCCACGGCGACCGTGATCTCCACCAGAGGCGGCATCAACACGCCCTCGCCATCCGGTGCGCCGAGGTCGACCCCGAGCAGCGCGACAAGGGTGAGCACCACGCATTGCAGCACGGTGACCGTGCCCAGCACGACGATCTTCGACACCAGGTACACCGATCTGGACAGACCGACGGCCCGTTCACGCCGGTGGATCGGGCGCTCCTTGACCAGCTCCCGTACGGCGTTGGCGGCGCCCGTGAGGACGGCACCGACGCACAGGATGAGCAGGGCGTTCATCGCGGTGCTCTGCGTCAGGGCACCGCCGGCCAGGGCACGGGCCATCGCGCCCATCACGAAGGGCAGCGCGACCATGATGGCGAGGAAGGTGCGGTCCGCGCTGAGCGCGGCGGTGTAGCGGCGTACCAGGGTGCCGAGCTGCGCGGTGCGGCTGCGCGGCCGGGGCGGCGGGGCGACGTCGACACGCTCCGCCCGCTGCTGCCGGGGCTGGGCGGTGGCGTCGACTGTGTACCGGCCGTGGAGGGGTGAGGCACGGTAGTCGCCCGCCCAGTCGCGGTCCTGATCGCGTTCGAAGGCCTCGAAGGCCTCCGGCCACTGTTCGAACCCGAAGAAAGCGAGGGCGTCCTCGGGCGGTCCGTAGTAGGCGACGCGTCCCCCGGGCGCGAGTATCAGAAGCCGGTCGCACACGTCCAGGCTGAGCACGCTGTGGGTGACGACGACCACGGTCCGGCCGTCGTCGGCCAGGGAGCGCAGCATGTGCATCACCGAGCGGTCCATCCCGGGGTCCAGGCCGGAGGTCGGCTCGTCGAGGAACAGCAGGGAGGGCTTGGTGAGGAGTTCCAGGGCTACGCTGACCCGCTTGCGCTGCCCGCCGGAGAGACTGTGCACGGGCTGCTCCGCCCGCTGTTCCAGGCCGAGTTCACGGATGACCTCATCGACCCTGGCCCGACGTTCGGCCTTGTCGGTGTCCTGCGGGAAACGCAGTTCGGCGGCGTAGGACAGGGCGCTGCGGACGGTGAGCTGGGGGTGCAGGATGTCGTCCTGGGGGACGAGGCCGATGCGCTGGCGCAGTTCGGCGTAGTCGCGGTAGAGGTCGCGGCCGTCGTAGAGGACGGTGCCGTGATCGGCGGGGCGCTGTCCGGTGAGGGCGTGGAGGAGGGTGGACTTTCCGGAGCCGCTGGGGCCGACCACGGCGAGCAGGCACTTCTCCCCCACCGGGAACGACACGTGGTCGAGCAGCGTCTTACGTCCGCGGTCCACGGTGACGGTGAGGTCCTGTACGTCGAGGGAGATCTCGCCGGTGTCGACGTACTCCTGGAGTTCGTCGCCGACGAGGCAGAACGCGGAGTGGCCGATGCCGACGATGTCGCCGGGGCCGACCGGGGCGCGGGTGACGGGCCGGCCGTTGAGGTACGTGCCGTTGTGGCTGCCGAGGTCGGCGATCTCGTACGTTCCGTCGGGCAGCGCCCGTAGGTCGGCGTGCCGGCGGGAGACCACGAGGTCGTCGATGACGAGGTCGTTGTCGGCGGCGCGGCCGATGCGGACGCCGCGGGTGGGCAGCGGCCGTACGGTGGTGGGCTGCCGGTAGGTGCCGGTCAGGGAGGGAGCCGACACGGCGGAGAGGCGTTCGGGGACGGGCGGCGGCCGGTCGATCAGGACGGCACTCGGTCCGTCCCGAGGGCTGCCGAAGCGGATGACGCTGCCGGCGCCAACGTCCTGGGCGTGTACGCGGTGGCCGTCGGCGTAGGTGCCGTTGGTGCTGTGCTCGTCCTCGAGGGTCCAGTGACCGTTCCCGGGGTGGAGCACCGCGTGGTGCCAGGAGACCCGGTCATCGTCGAGGACGATGTCGCTCAACGGGTCGCGTCCGACGTGGTAGTCGCGGACCGGGCTCATCAGGGTGGAGCCGCTCTCGGTTTCCACGAGTAGCTCCGGCGCGACCGAGCGCTCGACCATGTCTGGATTCTACCGATTGACCCGTTCGGGTGCCTGGTGTGGCCGGGGTGGTCCGGGGTCGGCCCGGTGCGCGGCGCGTGCCGTGCGCGACGGGGCGGTACGGTCAAGCGACCGGGATGCCCAGCACCGGGGCGGCGCGCTGCATCCGCAGGGCGTCCACGGATTCGGCCAGCAGTTCGTACTCGGTGGTGTCGTCGCTGATGGCGAGACGCACCAACCGCCCGGCGGCCAGGGCCTCGGCCATCTCCTCCTGCCGGGCGGCGTCACCGCACCAGGCACGCAGCACGGCGGGTACGTCGGGCACGCCGTTTGCGACGGGGACGAGCGCGCCCGGGGGTAAGTGCTCGACCTCGGGCCGCGGGTCGAGGCGCTCGGCGATCCACGAGGCGCGATCGCGCAGCCACCAGAGGGCCAGGGCCAGGGTGGGGGCGCGGTAGGTCCCGAGGGGTACGCCGATGCGCCGACCGTCGCAGACGCCGTAGGCCGTGACGTGGCACAGGAACTCGTCGTGCACGATTCTCTCCCCCGTTGCGTTGCCCGGCGGCCGACCGCGCTCGTTCTCCGGTGGGTCGCGTGCTGTGCGTGAGGGCGCCGTCGCGCGGGGTGAAGCGCTCTCGTTGTCGAGTATGTTCACCACTGAATCACTGTCACCATGTCTTTCCGGCCACTCTCCTGGCATATTCGTCCCTCCTGTTGGCCGGAATGCGGCGCGCACGGTGACCGAGAGCGCGACGACGCACCCGGTCGTGTCGTGAGGAGGACCACGACGCGGCCGGGTGGGCAACCTGTCTGAGCGGTGGGCCTACCGCTTGACCACCGCGTCGATGCGGGCCAGTTCGTCCGCGTCGAAGTCGAGGTGGTGGGTGGCCGCGACGCTGTCCTCGAGTTGCCGCGGGCTGCTCGCCCCGACCAGAGCCGAGGTCACGCGTCCGCCCCGCAGCACCCAGGCCAGCGCCATCTGCGCGAGGGTCTGGCCGCGGGACTCGGCGATGCCGTTCAGCGTGCGCAGCCGCTCCACCAGTTCGCCGGTGACGGCGTCGGTGTTCAGGAACGGGCTGTCGCTCGCGGCCCGCGAGTCCTCGGGGATGCCGTCGAGGTAGCGGGCGGTCAGCAGGCCCTGCTCCAGCGGGGAGTAGGCGATGGAGCCGACCTGGAGCTCCTCCAGGGCGTCCAGCAGGCCCTCGTCCTCCGGCCGCCGGTCGAGCATCGAGTAGCGCGGCTGGTGGATCAGCAGCGGGGTGCCCAGCTCGCCGAGGATGCGGGCGGCCTCACGGGTCTGCTCCGCGGAGTAGTTGGACACGCCGACGTAGAGCGCCTTGCCCCGCTGAACCGCGGAGTGCAGGGCTCCCATCGTCTCCTCCAGCGGAGTGTCGGGGTCGAAGCGGTGCGAGTAGAAGATGTCGACGTGGTCCAGGCCCATCCGGGTCAGGCTCTGGTCGAGGGAGGACAGCAGATATTTGCGTGAGCCCCATTCGCCGTACGGGCCGGGCCACATCAGATAGCCGGCCTTGGTGGAGATCACCAACTCGTCGCGGTGCGGCGCGAAGTCCGCGCGCAGCGCCTCGCCGAGGGCGGACTCGGCGGCGCCGGGCGGCGGGCCGTAGTTGTTGGCGAGGTCGAAGTGGGTGACGCCCAGGTCGAAGGCGCGGCGCAGGATGGCGCGTTGGGTTTCCGCGGGGCGGTCGGGACCGAAGTTGTGCCACAGGCCGAGCGAGAGCGCGGGAAGCTTCAGGCCGCTGCGTCCGGTGCGCCGGTAGGGCAGGTCCGCATAACGGCCGGGGTGTGGGGTGTACAACGCGACTCCAGGGGATTGGCACACGAGTGTCCGGTTCCGTCGAACCGGGGTTCCACTCTGGCGCGCGCCGCGGGCAGCGGTCCAACAGGAGAATCCGATGGAATTCAGCGGATACGCTTCTCAATCATGGAACTGCGCCACCTTCAGCATTTCGTCGCCGTCGCCGAGGACCAGCACTTCACCCGGGCGGCGGAGCGGCTGCTGGTCTCCCAGTCGGGCCTGTCGGCGTCGATCCGCGCGCTGGAGCGCGAGCTGCGGACGCCGCTGTTCGTACGGACGACCCGGAGGGTGACGCTCACGGAGGCCGGACGGGCCCTGCTGGTGGAGGCCGAGCGTGTCCTGGCGCAGGTGCGGGCGGCACGCGAGGCGGTGGCCGCGGTGCAGGGTGTGCTGCGCGGCACGCTCGCGGTGGGCGCCGAGCAGTGCATCGCCGGGGTGCATGTGGCGGAGCTGCTGGCCGCGTTCCGGCGTCGCCATCCGGACGTGGAGATCCGGCTGCGGCAGTGGGGCTCGGCGGCGCTGGCGGAGGAGGTCGCGGCGGGACGCCTCGACCTGGCATTCGCCTACCGGACCCAGGTGGACCCGGACCGGCTGCGATCGGTGGCGCTGACCAGTGAGCCGATGACCGTGCTGTGCCATCCCGCGCACCGTCTCGCGCGGGCCGGGGCGCCTCTGACCCCGCACGACCTGGGCGGCGAGGTTTTCGTGGACTTCCATCCCGACTGGGGACCGCGCCGGGCCACCGACACCGCGTTCACCGCCGCGGGGGTACGGCGCACGGTCGCACTGGAGGTGAACGACGTGCACAGCCTCCTGGACCTGGTCGACGAGGACCTCGGCATCGCCGTCGTCCCCCAGCACTTCCGGCACAAGCGTGAGGCGCTGACCGCGCTGCCGCTCAAGGACACCGGTGAGCCGGTGTACGAGACTGTGGCGCTGGCCCCGCCGGCGGAGGCCACCAGCCCCGCGGCACGGGCGCTGATGGCCCTGCTGGACGACGCGGGCGCGTAGCCACGGCTGGACTCCCCACGGGAGAACGGGGCGCGTAAGGGGGCGGGATGCGCGAGGGTGGACCCATGCACGCCAAGGACATCCTCATCGACGGCTTCGGCAGGATCCGCGAAGAAGTCCACGCCGCGGTGGCCGGGCTCGGCCCCGACGTCCTCAACGCCCGGCCCGCGCCCGGCACCAACTCCCTCGCCTGGCTGGTCTGGCACCTCACCCGGATCCAGGACGACCACGTCGCGGACGCCTTCGGGTTCGACCAGGTGTGGCTCGCCCAGGACTTCGAGAAGCGGTTCGCGCTCGGCCTGCCCCGCCGCGACACCGGGTACGGCCACACCCCGGCGCGGGTCGCCGAGGTGCGGGTCGACTCGGCCGACCTGCTGACCGGCTATTACGACGCGGTGCACGCGCAGAGCCTGGGAGCGCTGCGCGCGTTGCGGGCCAAGGACCTGGAGCGCATCGTGGACGAGCGCTGGGACCCACCGGTGAGCCTCGGGGTGCGGCTGGTCAGCGTCCTGTCCGACGACCTCCAGCACGCCGGACAGGCGGCCTATGTGCGCGGGCTCCTTCAGAACACGGACTCGTAGCCGGGCAGCACCACGTCCCTCAGGAGGGCGTTGCGCTCGTCGAACGGGAGGAACGCGCTCTTGACGGCGTTGACCGTGACGGTCCGCAGGTCCCGGGCGGTCCACCCCGCCTGCTCCACCAGCAGGGACATCTCGCGGGTCATGGTGGTGCCGGACACCAGCCGGTTGTCGGTGTTGAGGGTGACCCGGAAGCCGAGGTCCTTCAGCGCGGTGATGGGGTGCGTGGCGATCGAGCCGGCGGCGCCGGTCTGGATGTTGGAGGTGGGGCACATCTCCAGCGCGACCCGGCGGTCACGGACCCAGCCCGCGAGCCGGCCGAGCTTGCCGGCCGCGAGGTCGGGGATGTCCTCGGCGATCCGCACACCGTGGCCGAGGCGCTGCGCGCCGCACACCTGGAGGGCCTGGTGGATGCTGGGCAGGCCGTGGGCCTCGCCGGCGTGGATGGTGAACGGCACGCTCTCGCGGCGCAGGTGCTCGAAGGCGTCCAGGTGGTCGGCGGCGGGGAAACCGTCCTCGGCGCCGGCGATGTCGAAGCCGACGACGCCCGCGCCCCGGAACGCCACCACCAGGTCGGCGATCTCCCGCGTCCGGTCGAACATCCGCATGCCGCACAGCAGCGTCCCGACGCGCACCGGTGTCCCCCCGGCGGCGGCCTTGGCCATGCCGGCGGCGAGCCCCTCCTGCACGGCCTCGACCACCTCGGGCAGGGTCAGCCCGCCCTTGGTCATCAGCTCGGGGGCGTAGCGGACCTCGCCGTAGACGACCCCGTCGGCGGCGAGGTCGAGCACGTACTCCTCGGCGGTGCGCAGCAGTCCCTCGCGGCTCTGCATGACGGCGAGGGTGTGCTCGAAGGTGGCTATGTAGCGCACCAGGTCACCGGAGCCGGCGGCCTCGACGTACCAGGCGGCGAGCTCGTCGGCGTCGGTGGTGGGCAGGGTGTGGCCGACCGTGTCCGCCAGCTCCACCAGGGTGGCGGGGCGCAGGGCGCCGTCGAGGTGGTCGTGCAGTACGGCCTTGGGAAGCCGGCGGAGGGTGTCGGTGTCGATGCGGGGCGCGGTCATGGGCGGTGCGTTCCTCAGCGGTTCGGTGGTGAAGTGGGGGAGCATTCGGCGGGGGGTTCGATCGGCAGAGGTTATACGTAAAACGTAGAGGTACGCCAGTCCCGCTCCCGGCAGTGCCCCGGCCTGGGCCCGAAGACCTACGACGGCAGCCCGAGGCGCCCGGTCGGGGCACTCGGCTACCGTCCGCGTATGAAGGTCACCGAGCCACCGCAGCGGAGTCGGGAGCAGCGCAGAAGGGACGTCCTGGACCGACTGGAGCGGGAGACGGACATCTGGGTGGCCTCGGCGGATACCGAGGGGCTGCCCTGTCTGGTGCCGCTGTGGTTCGTGTGGGACGGCGAGGCCGTCTGGCTCGCGACCCGGCCGGCCAACCCCACCGGCCGCAATCTGCGGGAGGGCGGCCGGACCCGGCTGGCGTTCGGCGACACGCGGGACGTCGTCCTGATCGACGGCGAAGTGGATTCGTACGACGCGCGGGAGGTGCCGCCGGTGGCGGCGGAGGCGTTCCGGGAGAAGACCGGCTGGGATCCGCGAGCGGGCCGGGCGGTCTACGCGTTCTTCCGGGTACGCCCCCGGGCGGTACAGGCCTGGTGCGAGGAACACGAACTGCCGATGCGGCATCTCATGCGGGGCGGAAGCTGGCTGGTGTAGGGCGCCTCGCGGCGCCGGACCCGCACCGGCCCTCCTCGTCCCGCGCGGGACTACGGATACGTGTACGTGTTGAGGGCTGCGACGGCCGCTGCCGGGTTGCCGAGGTCGTAGTGGTCCACGGCGAGGAAGTTGGGCTTCTTGCGGGCGGCCGGCCGACAGAACCGGCTGGCGCGGTCGGCGAGTTCGGTGTTGTCCGTGCCGGCCGTGTTCGCCATCGGGGTGTCCCGGAAGTGGTTCATGACGAAGAGGGGGCGGAAGCCCGGCTCGGTGCGGGTGAGCGGGATGTTGGCGCCGGCGTCGTACCAGCGGCTGAAGCAGGACCAGTCGGAGGCGCCGACTCCGGGGCCCATGGACCAGTGGTTCTCGACGGTCCACTCCCGCTGGTACATGACGCCGAAGCTGTCCCGGGTCAGCCCCGCGGCCTGGTCGGCGGAGCGGCTGTGGTCGCTGAGGATCAGCAGCCGTTGTCCGGTGGCGGTCAGCTCCGCCATGGTCGGCCAGCCGTTCTCGCGCACCCCGGTGCGGTCCGGCCGGTAGAGGACGTCCGACAGGCCGGTGACGCGGCCGAGTTCGGCGCGCAGCACGCCCGGGTCGACGTAGTCCTCGAGGAACACGGTGACGACCTGGCCGGGGTGGGCCTTGAGGAAGTCCACCATGCGCTGGAGGTCCACCCACAGCGCGACGGGCCTGCTGACCAGGGTGCAGCTGTTGTGGCAGAGGATCGCGCCGTCCGGGGCCTGGTGGACGTCCAGCATGAATCCGCGGACTCCGTCCGCGAGTTGGCGTTCGCTGCCGCGCGTCTGGTTGGGGAAGAGGTTGACGAACGGCGGGGCGAAGCCACCGTCGACTCCGTTGGCGTAGGCGTTGTGCGAGGTGAGGAAGGTGACCTGGTCCAGGGTGCGGGCGTCCTGGGGCGGCATGGGCCGGGTGGCGGGAGTGACCGGGGTGAGATACCAGTCGGCGAGGTCTCCGGAGCCGCCGGTGACGGCGAGTTGGGCGGGGTGGTTGGCCCCCGCGGGTCTGGGGGCGACGGTGAGGCGCCGGTCGGTGCCGGGGACGCCGAGGATGTACCGGTCGGCGCCGACGGGAGTGACCTCCCAGGCGGCGTCCGCGCCCGTACAGGGAACGGTCCTGGCCAGGTCGCCGCCCCGGCCGAGGCAGCTGCCGGGGGGTCGGTGCTCTCCAGGCGGTACGAGGCGCCGTTCACCCGCAGCTTCCACTGCTGGTGGTCCTCGTTGCCGCGCGGCCGGCGCTGCTCGACCGCTCCGGCGCTGTCGGCCGCGTTGAGTCCGGTGGTGGCGCTCTGCACGTAGTAGGTGCCGGGCGGCGGAACCGCGTCGGCCCCCGCCGCGGGCGTCGGTGCCACGGCCGCCGCGACCAGCGCGGTGGTCGTGACGGTCGTGGCGAGCAGGGCGTGGGGGGTGCGCATGGTGGGTGCCCTTCGTCCGAAGGATGGCCGCGTGCACGGAGGGAACGCGGCCAGGTCACGGATGGTCAGGTGCATGACACCATGCCCCGCGGTCCTGCGTCAGCAGTACAGGTTGCCGCCGGGTGACGTCCCGAGGATCTGGGTGAACTGCTGATACGTGGTCACCCTGCTCTGCACCTGTGCCGGGTTGCGGCCGTCGCACTCCAGGGAGCCGTTGATGCTGCGGATCGTCTGGCCGAAACCGGCCTGATTGACCATGGCGTGGTGCGGGGTCATCGGGCCGGGGCCGGTCTGGGTGTTCCAGTACCACAGGGCCGTCTTCCAGGCCACGGAGGAGTCGTTCTGCACCAGCCAGGGGTTGTTCAGCAGATCGATGCCGAGGGCGTCACCGGCGGCCTTGTAGTTGAAGTTCCAGCTCAGCTGGATCGGTCCGCGCCCGTAGTAGGCGGCCTGGCCGGCTGGGCAGCCGTAGGGCTGGCTCCAGTCGCAGTAGTGCGGGTAGTTGGCGGTGTTCTGCTCCACCACGTGCACCAGGCCACCGGTTTCATGACTGGCGTTGGCGAGGAAGGCGGCGGCCTCCTGCTTCTTCACCGTGTCGCTGCCCGTGTTGGCGAAGCCGGGGTAGGCGCTCAGGGCCGCCGTCAGCCCGCTGTAGGTGTAGAAGGGGTTCCGGTTCGGGAACATCCGGTTGAACTGCGCCTCGGTCACGACGAAGTTCCCGACCGGTGTTCCGGGGTCGTTGGCGCAGGAGTACGGCTCCCAGTACCAGGTACTGATGATCGGGTCGTAGCCCGGGTTGGCGTGCTCGGCGATGTAGGCGCGGCCATCGGTGTAGCGGACGACGTCACCGGCGTCGCACCACTGCCCGGCCACCCAGTTCGGATAGCTGGAGCATGCGGCGGCCGCCGACGCGGGAGCGGCGGAAGCGGTCGCGGCGGGGAGCAGCACCGGTGCGCTGCAGGCGATGACGGCTGCGGCCAGCACGGCGGACATGCGGCGTCTCGACAAGGGATCAACTCCTCTGCGGGACACGGCCGCTCCCGGGTGGGGACATGCCTGAGCGGGCTGTCGCCGCACGCGTGCCGGCGGGACCGGCCACGGTGTGAGGGGCGGCCGTGGTGGGGGGTGCCGGGCACACTCAACCGCATTGGTCTGTACCAGTCAAGCGGGTGAACCGGCCATCCCGGATCGCCCGACACGCCCCCGAGTTCACCGGTTTCGGGAGGAGTGGGGCCGAGCGAGATCCCCGCTCCGACCCCTACACATAAAGGAGAAATAAGGGCAAAATGTGCCTAAGCGGCGCTTACCGCATACCGCATCAGAAGCGGTCAGTCCTGCTACCTGAAGGAGACGACTCATGGCCAACGTCTCGCATCCCCGTGGTGACATCGCCGGCCACCCCGATGCTTCCGAAATGCGGGCACGGTACGACCGCGTGCTCGGCGGTCGTGATGTGGTGCTGGTAGACGGACCGGTGTTCCTGCTCGGCCTCTACTGTGCGGTGTCCCCCTGGATACTCCACTACACGACGAGCCAGCCCGCGCTCGTGACCCACAACCTGATCGTCGGCATCGCGATCGGCCTGCTCGCCATCGGGTTCACCGCCGCTCCGGCACGCATGTACGGCCTCAGCGGAGCCATGTGCGCCCTTGGCGTGTGGATGATCGTCTCGCCGTGGATCGTCGGCAACGGTCCGGACGCCGGCGTCATCTGGAACAACATCGTCATCGGCGCGCTGACCCTGATGCTCGGCACCATGTGCGCCGCCACGGCAGCCAGGAGCGCCCCCAGGAGCTGATCGCGGCCGAGAAAGGGAATCGGGAGCAGGGGCCGGTCCGCGTCCACCGCGGGCCGGTCCCGCCATGTCCGCACCGGCCCCTCCCCGGCACGGGTGACTGTCTCCGCCGAGCGCGGGCACACGTCCTTCAGCGGGTTCCGAGAAGGAGGGGCGAGATGGAAATCGGCGGCATCATCAGTGCCATCGTCATCGGCGTCGTCATCGGCGTCCTGGGCCGGCTCGTGGTTCCCGGGCGCCAGCGCATCGGGGTGCTGTGGACGATCCTCGTCGGCATCGTCGCCGCGCTGATCGGCTCGGCGATCGCCGCGGCGCTCGGAGTGGCCGACACCAAGGGTGTCGACTGGATCGAGTGGCTCATCCAGATCGGCCTCGCCGCATTCGGGGTGGCCGCGCTGGACCGTACGAAGGCCCTCCGCTGACTGGGAGGTCCGGCGGCTCGGCACGGCACACGGACGGGTCCGGCGGGAAGCACCACAGGGGTGCGGCCCGCCGGACCCGTCCGTGTGTCCCGGTGTCAGTCCCCGGCCGGACGGCCGTATGGGGAGAACCGGGAGCCGGGTGTCCCTACGGGACGTACACGTACGGCGTCGTCGTGCTGAGCGGGACGAAGCCCAGGCGTTCGAGGATCGGGCGGCTCTGGCCGGACGCGTCGACCTGGAGGTAACGGCAGCGGTGCTCGGCGGCGACGCGGGCCCGGTGGGCCACCAGCGTGCGGTAGATGCCCCTGCCCCGCCAGGCCTCGACGGTGCCGCCGCCCCAGAGCCCGGCGAACGGGGTGCCGGGCACGAGTTCCATCCGGGCCGCGCCCACCGGCTCCCGGCCGGCCAGGGCCACCACCGCGACCACGGTGTCGGGCCCGGCGGCGAGCTGGGCGAGCAACTGGTGCCGCAGCCAGGACGCGTCGGCGCGGAAGGCCTTCTCGTGCACCTCGGCCATGAGAGCGACACCGGCCCGGTCGGTGACCGGGACGACGCGGACACCCTCGGGCGGCTGGGTGTCGAGGAGCAGCTCACCGATCTCGCCGACCATCAGCGTCTCCTCCGGTCCGGGCGTGAACCCGGACGCCACGAGCCGCTGTCCGAGGTCCACCGGCAGATCATGGCCGTACAGCTTCCACTCGAACTCGCGGCCCAGCCCGGTGAAGTGGTTGATCTGTCCGGCGATCGCCGCGTCCGCGTCCGCGTCGTCCAGGGCGGACCAGACGACGCCGTTCCAGCCGTGCCGCGGGGCGGTCTGCCGCACCACGTGGCCGGCGCGCTCGACGCGGGCGCCGGGGCCGTCGGGTCGCGCTCCTTCGCGCAGGTCACGGTCGAACAGAGCGAGTACCTCGGCATGATCCATGCCGCTGATTCCAGCACGGGTCCGATGCCCGGGCAACGGGATTACGGGGCGCCGGCACACCGTGCTTCGCGTCCGTGATCGCGTGAGCCTAAGGTTGCCGTGACTGTTGATCGAGCCGTAGTCGTGAGAAGGGCGGCACCCGTGGCTGTCAAGGATTCCGAACTGCCCCACCTGCGTCGCTGCGTCGAGCTGGCGGCCGAGGCGCTGGACGCCGGGGACGATCCGTTCGGTTCGGTCCTGGTGGCCGGCGACGGGTCCGTGCTCGCCGAGGATCGCAACCGGACGGCCGCCGGGGACCGTACCCGGCACCCCGAGTTCGAGCTGGCGCGCTGGTCGGCCGCCCACCTGACACTCGAGGAACGGGCCGCCGCCACGGTGTACACCTCCGGCGAGCACTGTCCGATGTGTGCGGCGGCGCATGCCTGGGTGGGCCTCGGACGGATCGTCTACGTCGCCTCCTCGGCGCAGCTGCTGGCCTGGCTCGCCGAGCTGGGAGTGCCCGCCCCACCGGTACGGCCACTGCCCGTCAGTGAGATCGCACCCGGCGTGACCGTGGACGGCCCGGTTCCCGAACTGACGGAGGAGATACGGGAGTTGCACAGAAGGTTCCACGGCGCCCGCGGCTGACCGGTGCGGACGGCGACGGCCGGGGCGGGATCTCGCCCACTGCCGGGGGTGGTGGGACCCGGGCGTGATCGTTTCCGCGCCGGGCTCGGCCCCTTCCCGGCCTTCAGTCGTCCGCCGCCCGGCGGCTGCGGCGGTACAGGGCGACTCCGCCCAGGAAGAGCGCCGCTCCCGTGGCGAGGACCGGGAGCGTCCGATCCGTGCGCGTTTCGGCGAGGGTGTCCGAGGCCGGTGCGGCGTGCGTGCCGGGTGCCGGTGCGGGACGGCGCGGACGGCTCGGGCGCCGGTTCCGCCCGGTGGCCGGGCTCGTCCCCCGAGCCCTCGAACCGGCGTATGGCCGGCGGAGGACCGGCCCGGGGCACGGCAAACCCCGAAACGCCGGGCCCGCCACCGCGCGGGGCCGTCCGGCCGACAGGCGGGGCCTCCAAAGCCCCCTTATGGTGATCGAGGGCGCCGGATCCGGTCCGCTCTGGGGCGTCCCTGGAGGCATCGATGCTGGCCAAGCTGTCAACGCGACCCTCGGTCCGGCGCTGCGCGGTCACCGGAGCGGTCGGGCTGGCCCTGCTGGGCGCGGGTCTCCCGGCCGCCGCTGCCGCCGACGGGGACCTCGACCGGTTCTACGACCAGAAGATCAAGTGGTCGGCGTGCGAGAGCACCGACATGCCCAAGGACCTGCAGTGCGGGAAGATCACCGTCCCCGTCGACTACGCCGAACCCGACAAGGGTTCCCTCGACCTGGCCCTCGCCCGCTACCGGGGCACCGGCGACCCGCGGGGCTCGGTGGTGCTGAACTTCGGTGGGCCGGGGGGTTCGGGCGTCCTCGGACTCGCCCACGGTGGCAAGGAGTTCATGGGTCTCACCGACGAGTACGACGTGGTGTCCTTCGACCCGCGCGGTGTCGGCCGCTCCTCACCGGTCAGCTGCGGCACCCAGGCCACCGGCCAGGCGCTGGAGGCGACCGGCGGCGAGGACATGTCCGATCCGCGGGAAATGCTCGCCCTGTTGCGCGAGGTGGCCGCCGAGTGCGCCGAGCACTCGGGCCCGGTGCTCGCGCACATCGGCACCGTGAACGTCGCGCGGGACCTGGACGTGCTGCGCCAGGTGCTCGGCAACAAGAAGCTCAACTACCTGGGGTTCTCCTACGGAACCCGGCTGGCCTCGGTGTACGCTGCCCGATTCCCCGAGAAGGTGGGCCGGTTGGTGTTGGACGGCGTGGACACCCTGACCGAACCACTGGCCGAACAAGGACTGGCGAGCGTCAGGGGGCAGCAGCTCGCACTCGAACACTTCCTGACCTGGTGCACGGAGGACATCGCCTGTCCGTTCGGCCAGGACCCGCGCGAGGCACGGGAGGTGGCCGTGAAGCTGGTCGCCTCGCTCGACGAGAACCCGGTACCGACGGACTTCGGCTACGAGTTCACCGGCCAGGACCTCGCGGGCGCCATGGCGCAGGGCCTCTACAGCAGGGAACTGTGGCCGTTGCTGCAACGGGCGCTCGCGCAGCTGATGGAGGACGGGGACACGCGCGGCGTGGAGGCCTTCGCCACCGGCGGGGTGACGCTCCCCGTACCGCACCGGGCGGACGATCCGCTCGTCGACGAGGAGGAGGTCCCCCTGGACAACCTCCCCGCCGCGCTGATGGCGGTGAACTGCGCGGACGATCCCGACCGCCCGGCCGCCGAGCAGGTGACCCGGGACCTCGCCAGGCTGCGCACCGCCTACGAGGAGGCCTCACCGGTCTTCGGCCGCTACCGGCTCGCCCAGGTGCTGATGTGCCACGGCCGCCCCAAGGGGACCGACTACATCCGAGAAAAGGTCAAGGACGTCGACACTCCGAAGATGCTGCTGGTCGGCACGCGGGGCGACCCGGCCACGCCGTACCGGTGGACGGTGGAGACGGCCGAGCGGCTCGGCTCCTCGGCCGTGGTGCTGGATCACCGGGGTGAGGGTCACACCGGCTACGGATCGTCCGACTGCGTGCACCGCAAGGTCGACGACTTCCTGCTCTACGGTTCGCTGCCGCCCAGCGGCAGCTCGTGCGGCTCCGAGGAGGACTCCCGTGAGTGAGTCCTCCCACGGGGCGACGACGGCGGGATTGCCCCAAATGCCCTCTCGGTGAATCGGCTCTATGGTGCTCTCATGGAGCACCATCTGAGTCCCGCGGCCCTTGCCGAGCTTCGACGCCCGCGCCCCTACCCCGCGGTGTCGGTGCTGACGCCGACACACCGGCGCGAGCCCCTCAATGCCCAGGACCCGGTGCGACTGCGCAACATGGTGGCCGAGGCCAAGAAGCAGCTGGAGGCCGATCCCGCGGTCACCCGGGACCGGCGCAGCGAGGTCACCCTGCAGCTCGACCGGGCACTGTCCGAGGTCGACCTGACGCACGCCGAGGACGGGCTGGTCATCTTCGCCGCTCCGGGTGAGCACCAGGTGTGGTCGCTCTCCCGTTCCGTGCCGGAGCGCGTGGTGCTCTCGGACACCTTCCTCACCCGCAACCTGGTGTCCGCCCACACGGCGGAGCGCCCCTTCTGGGCGCTGTCGGTCTCCCCCGACCGGGCCACGCTGTGGAACGGCGGCGTGGACCGGGTCACCGAGGAACACCTCGGCGCCTTCCCGCTGGTCCGCGACATGGAGAACTTCGACCCCGAGCGCCTCGAGCGGGTCGGTGATCAGTCGAGCACCTACCGGGACGAAGACATCCGCCGGTTCCTGCGCGAGACCGACACCGCGATGCGCGCGGTGCTGCGTGAGCATCCCCGGCCCCTGTACGTCACCGGCGCGCCGGCCGCACTGTCCCTGCTGGGCGAGGTGGGCGGCGTGGCCCGGGACGCGGTGCACGTCCAGCACGGCGGGCTCGCGCACGGCACGCCCGACGCGGTGTGGCAGGCCCTGCGTCCGGTGCTCGAGAGCGAGGCGCGCAAGAGCGCCGAGGAGGTCGTCCGGGCCCTGGAGACGGCCCGCGGACGCAAGGGGTTCGCGGCCGGCGTCGACGAGCTGTGGCAGAACGCCCGGGAGGGCCGGGTACGGCTGCTGGCCGTCGAGGAGAACTTCCGGGTGACGGTGCGCGAGGCGGGCGAGCATCTGGTCGTCGCCGAGGCCGGCGGCCCGGACACCCGCGAGGACATCGTGGACGAGATCGTCGAGCGATGCCTGGAGACCGGCGCCGAAGTCCGCTTCGTCCCGGACGACACCTTGGGGAGCACGGACCGGATCGCGGGCGTACTGCGGTACTGAGTGCGGTCAAACACCCGTCCATCGAATAGGTGAGTGACGGCGAGCAGTCACCGAACGCCTCGCCAAGTCACGTACGTACCAACTGAGTTGTTCCGACCGACGGGCATCCGACGCGTACCTCCGAGTAACTCCACGAAGACAGTGGCATATGCCACAGACATGACCTTAAGGTGTCTTGCCGAATCCCTTACAGGGCGTGGCGGGCTGTGCCACAGTCGTAACGGTCCCTCCGTCCGCCTCTGGCCCGAACCGTCCCACATCGGAGTGCGTCATGCCGTCCCACCTCTCCGCGGGCCGCTCAGCCGCCCAGCCGCCAGGACGCGGCCCGGTCGACGCGCTCATCTCGCAGACCCGGCGGCTCAGGGGCGACGTGGACGCCGTACGGCGTGGCACCGCGGCCGATGCCTCGGACCCGAAGGACCGCTGGCAGCGCGCACTGTGCGACCTGGCGCTGCACCAGCTCAACGACCTGGACGAGCACCTGGCCCAGCTGCGGGACGGCCCACTGCCCGTACCGGCGCAGGCCGGGCCCGCGCCCGCCGCGCCGCCCCGGCACGACTCCCTGCTCAGCCGGGTCGGCAGCGCCGAGTGGAACCTGTTGACGGACGAGGCGAGTTGGTCCGGGGAGCTGTACCGCATCCTGGACCGCGACCCGGCCGCTCCCCCGCTCACCCTCGACGAACTGCCGTCCCTCGTACACGACGAGGACCGGCCGAGACTCACGGCGATGGTCACGGGCTGCCTCGTCGACGCCCGGCCCATCGACGGGGAGTTCCGGATGACACGTCCCGACGGCAGCGTCCGGACGGTGCACATGAGGGGCGAACCGGTCCTCGGGGCTGACGGCAGCACCGCCTCGATGTGGGCCGTCCTGCGGGACGTCAGCGAACTGCGCCGCTGCCGGCGGGCGGTCAGCGAGACCCGTGACTCGCTGCATCACCAGCGACAGGCCGCGGCGCGAACCGGACACCGGCCCGTAGTCGAGCCGCAGGAAGCCGTGCTGCCCCCGTGGCACGGCTCCCTGCCCCTCCCGCACCGGAGCCCGCGAACCCTGGACCTCGCCGCCCGGCACCTCCCGTCACCGGCCGGAGCGCCGACCGGGGGCCCCTGGTACGACGCCCTCGAACTGTCCGACGGCACCACCCTGCTCAGCGTCGGCGAGCTGACCGGGCAGGGCGTCGGCCCGTCGTCGGGCATGGCGATGCTGCTCGGCGCGATGCGCGGCATGGCGATGGCCGGCACCGCACCGGGCCCGCTGATGGCCTGCCTCAACCGGTTACTCGACGCCACCGGGCAACCCGCCCTCGGCAGTGGCCTCTGCCTGCGCTATCGGCCCGAGACCCGCTCGCTGGTGTGGGCGCGGGCCGGGCACCCCGTCCCGCTGCTGTTCCGCGGCGGAACGGGACGCGCCCTGGACGCCCCGGAGGGCGTCCTGCTCGGCGCCTCCCCGGCCGTCCTCTACGGGCAGGCCGAGGAGACCCTCGAAGTCGGCGATGTGCTGGTGCTGTACACCGACGGGCTGGTACCCGGGCGGGCGGGGGCCGCCACCGTCCCGCATCTCCTCGGACTGGCCCCGCAGTTCACCGGGGACCGCACCGCGCGGGACTGCATGCCGGCCGTCCTGCGGGAGTTCGGCGACACCGTGCGCGAGGAGGAGGCCTGCGTGCTCGTGGCCCGCGTGACCTCGTAGGAAGCCCCTTCACCACTCCGTTACGCCGGTTTGCTGTTGCCGCCCTTCCCCCTGGGCCTCGGCAGGGCCTGCCTGATCTCCTCCCGCAGTTCCTGGATCCTCGGGTACGAGGAGTACTCGGCGGTGAGCCGGTACATCTGGCGCAGCCGGTCCCAGGTGCGGCGCGAGGAGTTGGAGCCCATCGACATCAGCGCGAGACGCGCGTACCGGTCGGCCTGTTCCGGGTCGTCCGCGATGAAGCAGGCGGAGGCCATGGAGAGATGGTCGAAGATCTTCGATCGTTCCCGGCCGTCGACGCGCAGGGACAGCGCCTTCTCCGCGTAGTGCTGGGCGTGCGCGGCCGCGCCCGGCTCGAACTCGGCCAGCGTGCGGTAGGCCAGGGCCTGCATGCCGTACAGATCCTCGTCCTTGAAGGTCTGCATCCAGTCCGGCTGCTCCAGATCCGCTCCCCGGTCGGAGACGAACAGGTCCTCGGCCCGGCCCAGTGTGCGGCGCATCGCCTGCCCCTTGCCCATGGACGCCTGTGCCCAGGCCTCGATGGTGTGGAACATCGCGCGGGTGCGCGGCAGCACCTCCTCGCCCGAGCCGGACCGGGCGAGCTTCAGCAGGTCCAGGGCGTCGTCGGGCCGGCCCAGGTGCACCATCTGGCGGGCCGCACGGGACAGCGCCTCACCCGCGCGTGGCCGGTCGCCGCCCTCCCGGGCGGCGTGCGCCGCGATGACGAAGTACTTCTGGGCCGTGGGTTCCAGGCCGACGTCGTGCGACATCCAGCCGGCCAGGACGGCGAGGTTGGCGGCGACGCCCCACAGGCGCCGCTGGAGATGAGGTGGGTGGTGGTAGGCGAGCATGCCGCCCACCTCGTTGAGCTGGCCGACCACCGCCTTGCGCTGGAGGCCGCCGCCCCGGGCGGCGTCCCAGGCGCGGAACACCTCCACGGAGCGCTCGAGTTCCTCGATCTCCTGAGACCCGATGGGAACGGCCTCGTAGCGGTCGAACCCGACGGAGTCGGCGTGCAGCGGATGGGCGATTCGGGGAGCGTCGGTGGTCAGTGCCGGATCGGTGTGCAGCCAGTCGTGCATGGCGCTGCTGAGGGCGGATCCGGCGGAGAGCGCGGCGCCCGCGCCCACCAAGCCGCGTCGGTTGAGCATGAGGTCCATTCCCGTGAATTCGGTGAGGACCTCGGCTGTCCGCTCGGGCGCCCACGGCACTCCGTCGGGATGTTCCGCATTCCCGCCGCGTGGCCGTTTCCCCGTACGCCCGTGCCGGACCAGACCGAGATCCTCGATGGTCACGACACGACCGAGACGCTCGGTGAACAGGGTCGCCAACACCCGCGGCACGGGATCGCGCGGGATCTCTCCCATGTCGATCCACCGCCGTACCCGGGAGGTGTCGGTCGCCAGCTGGGGGTGGCCCATGGCCGCCGCCTGCCGGTTGACCAGCCTCGCGAGTTCGCCCTTGGACCAGCCGGCCAGGCCGAACAGGTCCGAGAGCCGGGTGTTGGGTTGTCCGCTCACGTCAAGCCCCCAGGTTCTCGGCTGAGTTGACAGTAGCCCCGGGCGAGTTGCCGGGCGACTATTCGCCAGGGTTCGCCAGGGTTCGCCAGATGGTGTGCCAGGGGGCATCGGGTGTCGAGTAGGAACGCGCCACCACGACCCGGTCTCCGCCGGAAGCATTCCCCAGGGTGCGCCTGGGCGACCGGGCCGTGTGGCGCGATGACGTCGCAGGCACACGAAGGGATCTGTACCGCCCATGTACGCAGCATCGTCCTCCGTGTCCGCACCACCCAGGCCACTGCGTCCGCGTCCGTCGGACAACGGCCCCTACCTCGCCCCCGCGCGCCCGGCGGCCACCGTGCCAGGCCCGGGCAAGGTGCGGCGCGCCCCGGGCTCCGGCTTCCAGCCGCTCAGCGGCAGGCTCGACCTGTCCGGGCCCCAGGGCGCCCAGTTACGCACGGCGATCGCGTCGGTGCACCGTATCTGCCCGGAGTTCGCACCGGTGCAGGTGCTGCGCCGCAGCGGCCGGTCCATCCTCCTGGTCGGCACGACCGGCCGGAGCACCGCGGTGGCCAAGTGCTTAACGGATCACTCCCCCGTCTGGTCCGAGCGGTTCCGGCACGAGATAGCGGCGTACCGCTCGTTCGTCCGGCATCGCCCACCCGCGCGGGCGCCCCGGCTGATCGCAGCGGACCCGGACAACTGCACCCTGGTGATCGAGCGAATGCCCGGCCGGGTGGCGGCGCTCCAGCGGCACCCGGTGGAGGCGCCACCACGAGCGGACATCAAGGCGGCACTCGGCGCGATCTGCCGGCTGAACGCGTGGCGACCGCCGGCCGGGACGTTCGACGCCCCGCTGGACTACGCGGCGCGGATCGCCCGCTATCACGAGCTGGGTCTGCTCACCGACCGGGACATGGGCGATCTGCAGAAACTGCTGCACGGCATCGCGCACGCGGCCGGGCGCCACGGCATGGGCCAGTTCTGTCACGGCGACGCGCTGCTCTCCAACATCCTGATCTCACCGGCCGGTCCAGTGCTGGTGGACTGGGAACACTCAGGCTGGTATCTGCCGGGCTACGACCTGGCGACCCTGTGGGCAGTGCTCGGGGAAGCGCCGGCGGCCCGGCGGCAGATCAGCCAGATCGCGCAGTCGGCGGGCCATGCCTCACGCGACGCGTTCCTGGTGAACCTGATGCTGGTGCTGACGCGTGAGATCCATACCTACGAGACGGCCGTGCACCGTTCGATGCGCGAGGGGGGCCCGGTGGGACCGGGCCCGGCCCAGCCGGGCGTTCTGCCGTCCGGTGAGGAGCAGCGGCTGCTGCTGCGGCGCCTGCACGACGACTGCCAGATGGCCCGCCGGGCCGTGCGCGCGGCGGTCGGCACTCGCTGACCGGGACATGGGAAAGGTCCGCGGCGCTCCCGAGGGGGAGCGCCGCGGACCTTTCCCATGTCCCGGCACGTCTCCCGCGCTTTGACCGCGCCGCGGCCCTGGCTCGCCGCCACGACCCGCGGCCCGGATTGCCAGGGAATGGCGGCGCCGCGCTGCTGGCCGAGGCCCAGCGGGAGCTGGGCGAGCCGCCGAGCGAGGACCCGGCCGACTGGTACGGCGCGGTGGCCCGTTTCTCCGGGGCGGACGACACGGCGTCGGCGTACGCGAACGACGTCTACGAGGTGATCCGCGCCGGTGCGCGGCGCGTCACGGACGCGGGACAAGAGGTCGGCCTGACCGCCCGTGCGGACCTCGCCCCGGACCGGTCCACGCTGGCCCGCATCGGTCTGCGTACCGCCTCCACCGCCGCGACGGAGTGTCCGGAGACGGTGTCCTGCGAGTGGGCCCCGGCACCGTACGAGGAGTTCGGGGACGGCGACTACGGCAACCACGACCTGGGGGACCGGCCTGTCTCGCAGCCGATCCGGTACATCGCCGTCCATGACACCGAGGGCGCCTGGGAGGGCGTTCTCGACATGGTGCGGGATCCCACCTATGTGTCGTGGAACTACAGTCTGCGCTCGACCGACGGTCACATCGCCCAGCATGTGAAGGCGAAGGACATCACCTGGCACGCGGGCAACTGGTACGTCAACGCCGGGTCGATCGGGCTGGAGCACGAGGGCTTCCTGACGGAACCCGACGCCTGGTACACCGAGGCGGTGTACCGTTCCTCGGCCCGCCTGGTGCGGTATCTCGCCGAGAAGTACGACATCCCCCTGGACCGGCAGCACATCCTGGGCCACGGCACCGTGCCCGGTCCGACCACGGAGGCCGTGTCCGGCATGCACACCGACCCCGGCCCCTACTGGGACTGGGCGCACTACTTCGCGTTGCTGGGCCGGCCCTTCGAGGCCACCGCCGGCGAGGACGGCGCTCTGGTGACGATCCGCCCCGACCACGCCGCCCACCACCCGGTGTTCACGGGCTGCGAGAGCGCCGGTGAGCCGTGCGCGGCGCACGGGTCCAGCGCGGTGCGCCTGTACTCCGACCACGACGAGAAGTCTCCCCTGATCAGGGACAACCGCCTGGGTTCGGCCCCGACGACCGGGGTGAACGACCTGTCCTCACGGATGTCGACCGGCCAGCAGTACGCGGTCGCCAACCGGTGGGGCGACTGGACCGCCCTCTGGTACCCGGGGGCAGACGGCCTGGTTCAGGAACCCGGAGGAGCAGCCCACCGCGGTGCCCGCCGCGGGCCGGGTCGTGACCCCGAGGAAGGGTCTGGACTCCGTCCCGGTGTACGGGCGTGCCTACCCGGAGGAGGCCGCCTGTCCGGCGGAGGTGCCCGTGCAGAAGGTGTCCCCGCTGCCGCACACGCTGCCGAAGGGCCAGGAGTACGTCGCCGCGGGCAAGGTGCCCGGCGAGTATCTGTACGCGGTGACCTTCGACGAGGAGGCCTCGCACCGTGTGGTCAGGGGCGAGGACCTGTACCACCAGATCCAGTACGGCCACCGGATCGCCTTCGTACGGGCGGCGGACGTGACGGTGAAGTCCTCGGGGCACCGGCCGTTCCCCGGCCCGGGAACGGCCGGGGAACGGATCAGGAACGGCCCGGGAACAGCCGGGGAACGGATCAGCGGGTCCGGGTCAGCCCTGCTGGAACAGTTCCGCGGGCAGCGGCTTGAGGAGGGTGTACAGGTCGTCGGTGATGGGGCGGTCCCAGGCGGCGATGGTGACCAGGACGTTGTCGCTGCGGTCGAACTGCACGCAGGAGATCCGGCCCTCGGAGAGCTTCACGCGGCGCACGATCAGCAGGTTGTCGCCCTGCATCACGGGTACGTCCTCGGTGCCGACGACGGTCACCTCCTCGTCGTTCTCCAGCGCCAGCAGCAGCTGTGCCACCTCGAAGGGGACCTCGCCCTCGGCAACCTCACGGGCCGCGGAGCCCTCCGGCAGATTGCCGATGATCATCGCGGGGCCACGGCCGCCGAACAGGTCGTAGCGCAGGAAGACGCCCTGACAGGTGCCGTCGGGGGCGGGCAGCAGCCCGGCGCCCAGGTTTCCGGGCCAGTCGCCCGGATCCATGGCCAGTACGTCGAAGTCGGGCCCGGCGGGAGTGGCGCTGCGGCGGCGGAGGAACGACATGCCGCAATGGTACGTGCCCGCACCCGCCGACGGACGGCCGGGCAACGCCCTCCACTCCCATGAGGTGGGCTCGTGCGGCCGGCTGCTGAAGTACCGCGCACAGCACGGCGGTGCCGGGCGCGCGGGCATGCTTGCGGGGGCTACTCCTCCGGGGGTGCCGGTGGAACGACCGCGACGGGGCCGGCCGCGTGCAGCAGCACGGCCTGGGTGACGGAGCCCATCATGCGGGCCGGTGCCAGCAGGCGCCGTCGGTGGCGCCCCACGACGACCAGCTCGGCGTCCTCGGAGGCCGCGACCAGGTGTCCGGCGGCATCACCGGGCAGTACCAGGATCTCGGCGACGACTCCGGGGTGCCGTTCGCGGTGCGGGGCGAGGCATCCGTCGGCGAGGGTCCGGGACTCGTGCTCGACGGCGCCCTGGTCGATCTGCGGCGCCGGCATCTCCCCGGGCAGCATCCAGGTCTGCGGGGGCCACGGGTAGGCGGCGACGATCCGTAGCCGGGCACCGCGCAGGGCGGCCTCGTCGAAGGCGTGAGCGAGGGTGGCCTCGTCGGGGCTGTCGACGTTCAGGCCGACGACCACGAACGGTCCGGCCGTGTCGGACCCGGCGGGCGTGTCGGTGCCGGCCCCGGTCCCCCGTCCGGGCCGGGGCACCACGACGACGGGGCATTCGGCGTCACGGGCCGCGGCCAGGGAGTTGGAGCCGAGCAGCAGACTGGCGAATCCGCCGCGGCCCCGGGAGCCGAGCACCAGCAGCTGCGCGGTGGCGCCGAGTTCGGGGAGGACGGCACCGGGAGCGCCGTCCAGGGCGACGAAATCGACGGCCGGGAGCCCGGTCCGTCCCGCCAGCCGTGCGCGGACCAGATCGAGGACCGGGTCCTCCCTGGGGTCGGGCGGTCCGGCGGCCAGCACCTCGGGCTGGCCCCAGGCGGCGTACTGACGGACGTGCGCCACCCGCAGCGGGGCCTCACGCCGGCGCGCGGCGTCGAGGGCCCACTCCAGGGCGCGCAGACTGTCGTCCGAACCGTCGACCGCAGCGACGACCGGCTGGGTGCTCATGGGGTTCCTCACTTCCGGACCACGACCCGCACGTTCCCGGGCCGACCTGGCTCAGCCCCGGTCCCGGAAGGGTATCCCTGCCCGTGTGTCCGGGTGTATCGGCGACCACGCCCGGCTCACGTCAGGTCGAACTCCCCTTCCCGGGCTCCCGACACGAATGCGCCCCACTCGGCCGGGGTGAAGATCAGGGAAGGACTCTGAGGGCGGCCACTGTTGCGCATGGCGATGAAGCCTTCCACGAAGGCGATCTGGACATCCCCCAGGCCACGGCTGCTGGACTGCCACTGCGCGTTGCTGAGGTCCAGGTCAGGCTTGTCCCAGCCGGTGAGCGGTCGCTGCTGGGTGGTGCTGTCGGCCACGTCCGTGCTCCTCCCGATTTCCGTCGTCCGCGGCCAGCCTAGCGATCGGTTCCGGCCCCCGACAGGTCACGTCGGCGTCCGTTTCCGGGGCGCGGCAGGCGGGTGAATCCGGGCACGTGAGTTCGGGCCGGTGAATCCACGCGGGCGCGATTGAACGGGGAGCGACGTGCGAACGTACTGAGGGTGGCAGGCCCGTACACGGGCCCGGTTTGCCATGCCCTCGCAGTACCGCACGGAAGGACCCCCGGGTGCAGCTCTTCACTCGCTCCCGCCAGTTGTCGGACACCACCGAGAGCGGAGCGGACCCGGACGACGGCCCCACCACCTCCGGCGAGGCCGCCGGGGAGGCACCGGACGGCACGGCGCCCACCCGGTGGGAGCGCCTGCGCCGGCGTCACCCGCGTACGGCCCGAGGCCTCACGGTCGGGACGACCGTCCTGGCCGGGGCGCTCCTGCTCTTCGCCCTCCTCATGCCGAACCGCGTGGAGCGGCTCACGTTCGCGGCGTTCCTCCGTGTCCCGGCCGAGGGAATCCTGCTGGCGACCCTGCTGCTCGCGCTGCCGCCGAAGCCCCGGCGGATCACCGCGGCGGTCTCGGGCGTCCTCCTCGGGCTGCTCACCGTCCTGAAGATGGTGGACATGGGGTTCTACCAGGTACTGGCCCGGCCGTTCGACCTGGTGCTCGACTGGATCCTGTTCGACGACGCGGCGGAGTTCGTACGGGAGTCGTTCGGCCGAGGCGGGCAGATCCTCGCCGTGATCGGGGTGATCGCCCTGTTCATCACCCTGCTGGTGCTGATGACACTGGCAGCGGTGCGGATCACGAACCTGATGGTGCGCCACCGCCCCGTCGCCGCCCGCACCACACTGGTCCTCGGCGTCGTGTGGATCACCTGCGTCACGCTGGGCGTACAGATCACCGGCGTCCCGCTGGCCACCAAGGGCACCGCGCAGATGCTGGACAACCGTGTGGAGCAGGTGCGCGCGGGCATCAAGGACGGGCGGGTCTTCGCACAGCAGGCCGCAGTCGACGCCTTCGCCGACACTCCGCCCGACCAGCTGTTCACGGGGCTGCGCGGCAAGGACGTCCTGTTCACGTTCGTCGAGAGCTACGGCCGGGTCGCGATCGACGACCCGGCGATGGCGGAGCCGATCGACGCGGTACTGAAGGAGGGCACCGGCACCCTGAAGGCCGCCGGTTTCGAGTCGCGCAGCGGCTGGCTCGAGTCACCGGTGACGGGCGCGGGCAGCTGGCTCGCCCACTCCACCTTCCTGTCCGGCCTGTGGATCAAGAACCAGCAGCGCTACCGCAGCCTCACCACCAGCGACCGCATGACCCTCACCAACTACTTCCGCAAGGCCGGTGACTGGCGCACCGTGGGCATCGTGCCCGGGGTGCGGCGGGCCTGGCCGGAGGGCAAGTACTTCGGCCTGGAGCACATCTACGACTCCGAGCAACTCGGTTATCAGGGTCCGTACTTCAGCTGGACGCCGGTGCCCGACCAGTTCAGCATGGAGGCCTTCGAGCGCCTGGAGCACGGCAGGAAGGACCGTGAGCCGATCATGGCGGAGATCATCCTCGCCTCCAGCCACAACCCGTGGTCCCCCAACGCCCGCATGATCGACTGGGACGACCTCGGCGACGGCTCGGTGTTCCACGAGATCAAGAAGGAGGGCACCGACCCCAAGGAGGTCTGGCGGGACCCGGAGAGGGTACGCGCCGAGTACCGCAAGTCCATCGAGTACTCGCTGCGGAGCCTGATCGAGTGGATGGAGCGGTACGGCGACGAGGACACGGTCCTGGTCTTCCTCGGCGACCACCAGCCGGTCCCGACCGTCACCGCCGGGAGCACCAGCAGGGACGTGCCGATCACCCTCGTCGCCAAGGACCCGAAGGTCCTGGACCGGGTGGCCGACTGGAACTGGACCGAGGGCCTCAAACCCGCCCCGACCGCACCCCGTTGGGGCATGGACACCTTCCGGGACCGCTTCATGACGGCGTACGGACCCCAGGACGGCAGCGGCGGCAACGGCGCCGGAAGCGGCACCGCGCCCCGCCCCACCGGCTAGAGCAGGCCTCCCCGGTCACGGCCCGCGCCGGCGCGGGCCGAACCACGCTCATCCGGCGAAGCGGTGGCGCAGCTCCCGTTTGAGGATCTTCCCGCTGGCGTTGCGCGGCAGTTCGTCCACGAACAGGACCCTCTTCGGCGCCTTGAAGGACGAGAGCCGCTCGCGCGCGTGCGCGATCAGCTCCTCCTCCGTCGTCTCGCCGCGCGCGACGACGACCGCCGTGACGGCCTCCACCCAGCGGTCGTCGGGGAGGCCGATCACGGCGGCCTCGGCGACCGCCTCGTGCGTGTACAGGGCGTCCTCGACCTGCCGTGAGGCGACCAGGACGCCACCGGAGTTGATGACGTCCTTCACCCGGTCGACGATCGTGAAGTAGCCGTGGGCGTCGCGCACCGCGAGGTCCCCGGAGTGGAACCAGCCGTCGCGGAAGGCCTCGGCGGTCTCCTCGGGCTTGTCCCAGTATCCCTCGCACAGCTGCGGCGACCGGTAGACGATCTCACCGGGTGTCCCGTCGGGCACGTCCTTGCCGTCCTCGTCGACCACCCGCGCGTCCACGAACAGCACGGGCCGCCCGCAGGAGTCCATGCGCCCCTTGTGCTCGTCGGGGCCGAGGACGGTGGCCAGCGGGCCGATCTCGCTCTGCCCGAAGCAGTTGTAGACCGCCAGGTCCGGCAGCCGCCGCGTCAGCCGCTCCAGGACCGGCACCGGCATGATGGACGCCCCGTAGTACGCCTTGCGCAGGCCGCTCAGGTCGCGGGTCGCGAAGTCGGGACGGTTGGACAGGGCGATCCAGACCGTGGGCGGGGCGAACAGGCTGTCCGCGCGGCCCGCCTCGATCAGGTCGAAGATCCGGTCGCCGTCGGGCGCGTCGAGGATGACACTGGTCGCGCCGACCGCGAGGTAGGGCAGCAGGAAGACGTGCATCTGCGCCGAGTGGTAGAGCGGGAGCGAGTGCACGGGGAGGTCGCCCGCGCCGAGGTCGAGGGCGGTGATGGCACTCAGGTACTCGTGCACCAGTGCGCGGTGCGTCATCATCGCGCCCTTGGGCTGGGCGGTGGTGCCGGAGGTGTACAGCAGCTGCACCAGGTCCTC
Organism: Streptomyces sp. GD-15H; assembly: GCF_045291515.1. Lineage (NCBI taxonomy): Bacteria > Bacillati > Actinomycetota > Actinomycetes > Kitasatosporales > Streptomycetaceae > Streptomyces > Streptomyces sp. GD-15H. The sequence goes on along the minus strand of NZ_CP149447.1, from coordinate 7,562,801 downwards.
GGAGCGCGGCTCGGGGCCGTCGTACGCGGGTGCCTCGGCCAGCAGGTCGAGCAGCGAACCGTCGGCGTCGCGCAGGAGCAGCGCCCGTACCCCGTCCGGGAGCCGTCCGGCGAGGTCGGGGTCGGTGAGGACGAGTGTGCTGCCGGACTGACCCACCAGATAGGCGAGGTCGTCGCCGGTCAGATTCTGGTTGACCGGTACGTGCACCAGGCCCGCGCGGGCGCAGGCGAGGAAGCCGATCAGGTAGGCGTCGGAGTTGTGACCGTAGGCGCCGACCCGGTCTCCGGGGGACAGCCCTTCCGCCAACAGGACGCTCGCCGCCGCCGAGACGGCGGTGTCGAGCGCGTCGTAGGTCCAGGTGCGGTCGCCGTACTCGACGGCGATACGCGCCGGAGTACGCCGGGCGCTGCGTCGCAGGAGTCCGTCGACCGTGCTTCCGTGTCCGGGCGTCATGACAGATGATCCTCGGTCGACCGGCCGGGGAGGTCAAGACACCGGACCGGCCGGTCGGCGGCCGTCCGAACGGCACGGGATGCCGCAGCACCGTGACCGGCGGAAGAGATCACCTGATGCCTTCTCAAGTGATCCATGGTGTTCGGCTTCTCCTGCGACCGCGCACGCCCCATTGACACATCCCGCACCTGACAGGAAAGTTTCACCCCGCAAGGCGATCCCCGAAAGATTCTTTCAGGCCGCCCGCGGCCACAACACGGGAGGAACCCCCATGACGGACGCAGGGTCGAGCGGTATCACTCGCCGTCAACTCGGTGGAAGGGCAATGGCTCTGGGCGGCGCTCTGGCCTTCGCCGCCCTCCCGGCCGGCCCTGCGGCAGCGGCCTCGTCGGCCTCGCCGTCGGTGACGACGTCGGGCAGCGGGCACCCGACCCTGCGGCACGGATCGGCCCGGCAGGCCGGCCTGCTCGCGGAGCATCTGGGTCAACTCGTCACCGACGCAGAGGCGTTCCTCGGGCCGTCCCCCAAACACCCCTGGTACGCGGGCGCTGTACTGCTCGCCGGACGCGGCGGCACCGTCGCACTCCACCGGCCCATCGGCATGGCTGTGCGCTACCAGGCGTACGACGAGAAGACCGACACCGGCGTCGAGTTCCCGGCGGACCGGCAGATCCCGATGACCGAGGACGCCGTCTTCGATCTGGCCTCGGTGTCGAAGCTGTTCACCTCCCTCCTCGCCGTGCAGCAGATCGAACGGGGCGCCCTGGAGCTGGAGGCGACCGTCGCCTCGTATCTGCCGGGCTTCGGCCGCGCCGGCAAGGCAGACGTGACGATCCGCCAACTACTCACGCACACTTCGGGTTTCCGGCCCTGGATCCCGCTCTACAACGCACCCACGTACGAGGAGCGCATCCAGCTCATTTACGACGAGGCGCCGGTCAGCCCTCCGGGCACGGCGTACTCGTACTCGGACCTGAACCTGATCTCGCTCCAACTGGTGCTGGAGAAGGTCACGGGCCGCACCCTGGACGTCCTGCTCCGTGACGACCTCACCGGCCCGCTGGGCATGCGGCGCACCCGCTACAACCCGCCCGCCTCCTGGAAGCCGCGGATCGCCGCCACCGAGGACGCCCGCCTGCCCTGGTCCGGTCTCGACCGGGGGCTGGTGTGGGGCGAGGTGCACGACGAGAACGCCTACAGCCTGGGCGGGGTCGCGGGCCACGCGGGCGTGTTCTCGTGCGCCTGGGACCTGGCGGTGCTCGGGCGGACCCTGCTCAACGGCGGCCGTTACGGCCGGGCGCGCGTTCTGAGACCGGAGTCGGTGGACCTGATGTTCACCGACTTCAACACCGACTTCCCCGGGGACGAGCACGGCCTGGGCTTCGAGCTGTACCAGCACTGGTACATGGGTGCGATGGCCACCCCGCGCACGGCGGGCCACACCGGCTTCACCGGCACCGCGCTGGTGCTCGATCCGACCACCGACTCGTTCCTCGTCGTGCTCGGCAACTCGGTGCATCCCGTACGCAGTTGGCGCTCCGGATCGGCTCCCCGCGTGGCCGCCGCGAACCAGTTGGCACGCGCGGTTCCGGTCCGCCCGGCGCAGGGACGCACGGCCTGGTTCTCCGGGATGGCGAGTTCGGCGACGGCGACCCTCACCCTGCCCGCGCTGGACACGTCGTCCGGCGCAGCGCGGCTGCGCTGCGCCCTGTGGTGGGACACCGAGCCGCGCTCCGACGTCCTCACCCTGGAGGCCACGGCGGACGGCGGCACGACCTGGCAGCCGGTGCCGTTCGCCACGGAACGCCGGGGCGGGGAGCCGGAGCGGCATCCGGCGGGCACCGCCACCGGCTGGTCGGGCCGCGTCTGGCACGGACTCACCGCCGGCCTGCCCGCCGCGCGGAGCCTCACCCTGCGCTGGCGCTACGCGACGGACCGGCTGTACGTCGGGCGCGGTGCGTACGTCGACGGGATGCGCGTCGCCACCGGTGACGGCGTCCTGTTCGACGAGACCCGTCCGGCGGACGCGGCACGCGTCCAGGCCGTGGGATGGCGCAGGTCGGCCGACTGATACCCGGCCGCCCTCCGTCAGCCCGCCCCGTCAGCCCGCCTCCAGCACCGCCATGGCCGCGTTGTGCCCCGGCACCCCGCTCACCCCGCCACCGCGCACCGCGCCCGCGCCGCACAGCAGGACGTTGGCGTGTCGGGTCTCCACACCCCACCGGCCGGTGCCGTCCTGGGCGTAGGGCCAGGACAGCGCGCGGTGGAAGATGTTCCCGCCGGGCAGCCCGAGGTCGCGTTCCAGGTCCAGCGGGGTCTTCGCCTCCAGGCACGGACGCCCGTCCGCATCGGTCGCCAGGCAGTCGGCGAGCGGTTCGGCCAGATGGGCGTCGAGCTGGGCGAGCGTCGACTTCAACAGCTCCTCCCGCACGGCGTCGTTGTCCCGTTCGAACAGCCGGGCCGGGGTGTGCAGACCGAAGAGGGTGAGCGTCTGGTAACCCTGGGCGGCGAGGTCCGGGCCGAGGATCGTCGGGTCGGTGAGCGAGTGGCAGTAGATCTCGGAGGGCGGCGCGGCGGGCAGTTCACCGACGGCGGCCTGTGCGTGCGCGGCGGCCAGTTGCCCGTATCCCTCGGCGATGTGGAAGGTCCCGGCGAACGCCTCGCGCGGGTCGACGGAACTGTCGCGCAGCCTGGGCAGCCGCTTGAGCAGCATGTTCACCTTGAGCTGGGCGCCCTCGGCCGGGGCGGGAGGTGTATCACCGGTCAGCGCCGCCAGCTCCCGCGGGGAGGCGTTCACCAGGACGTGCCGGGCGGCGGTGACGCCCTCGCCGTCGGCCGTACGGTGGGTGACCTCGGCCGTGCGTCCGTCCGTGTCGATCCGTACTGCCTCGTGACCGGTGGCGAGGACGGCGCCCGCGTCGCGCGCGGCGGCGGCCAGCGCGTCGGTGAGGGCGCCCATGCCGCCGACCGGCACGTCCCAGTCGCCGGTGCCGCCGCCGATGACGTGGTAGAGGAAGCAGCGGTTCTGCTGGAGCGTGGGGTCGTGGGCGTCGGCGAAGGTGCCGATGAGGGCGTCGGTGAGGACCACACCCCGTACGAGGTCGTCGGTGAAGTGTTCCTCGACGGCGACACCGATCGGTTCCTCGAACAGGGTCCGCCAGGCCTCTTCGTCGTCGATCGCGCCACGCAGCTCCTCGCGGGTGGGCAGCGGCCCGGTGAGGGTGGGGAAGACCCGCTCGGCGGCGCGGCCGGTCATGCCGTAGAAACGCTGCCAGGCCCGGTACTCGCGTTCGGACCCGGTGAGGCGGGCGAACGCCTCGCGGGTGCGCCGCTCTCCACCGCCGACGAGCAGCCCGGTGGGCCGCCCGTCGCGTTCGACGGGGGTGTAGGAGGAGACGGTGCGGGTGCGTACCCGGAAGTCGAGCCCCAGGTCCTGGACGATCTTCCGGGGCAGCAGGCTGACCAGGTACGAGTACCGGGACAGCCGTGCGTCGACACCGGCGAACGGCCGGCTGGACACCGCCGCCCCGCCCGTACGGTCCAGCCGCTCCAGCACCAGGACGGAGCGTCCCGCTCGGGCCAGATAGGCGGCGGCGACGAGACCGTTGTGACCTCCGCCGACGATGACGGCGTCGTACGTCCGGGTTCCCACGTCTGTGCTCATGTGGGTCTTCGTAACACGTGGAGATCCGGGCCGACCAGACAGCGGGGGTCGTCGGCCACGGCGTCGCACCACCCCGCCGGGCCCGTCAGACTCCGCCCACGGCCCGCTGCCGCCGCAGTGCCGCCACCTCGCGGTGCAGCTCGGCGGCCGCGGCGTCGTGGCCGAGCTGCTCCAGGCAGTGGGCCTCGTCGTTGCGGGCGGTGAGAGTGTCGGGATGGTCCGCGCCGAGGACGCGTTCCCGGCCGGCGGCCACCCTGCGGTACTCGATGAGCGCTTCCGCCCAGCGGCCCAGCCAGCCCAGACCGACGGCGACCTCGCGGCGGCTGACCAGGGTGTCCGGATGGTCGGCGCCGAGCACCCCCTCACGCAGGGCGCACACCGCGCGGGACTCGGCGAGGGCCTCCGTCCAGCGGCCGAGCCGACCGAGGTTGACGCCCAGGCCGTGCCGGGCGCGCAGGGTCTCGGGATGGGCGGGGCCCTGGACCCGGGTGCGGTCGTCGACCAGGCCGCGATAGAGGTCGAGGGCCTGTGCGGTGTGACCGAGCCGGCCCAGGCCGATGCCGGTCTCGTAGCGGGCGGCGAGTGTGTCGGGGTGGTCCGGGCCGAGAGCCCGCGCGCGGGCCCCGGCGACCTCGCGGTAGGTCTCCAGGGCCTCCCTCCACCGACCCAACTGTCCGAGTGTGTAAGCGACTTCGTAGCGGGTGACCAGGGTGTCCGGATGTTCGGGGCCGAGCACCCGGGCGCGGGCGGCGGCCACTTCGCACGCCATGCTGTACGAGTCCTCCAGGCGTCCGAGCCTGGAGAGGTTGAAGGCGAGGTTGTGCCGGCAGCGCAGGGTGTCGGGATGCTCGGCCCCCATGGTGCGCTCGCGGGCCGAGAGCACCGACAGGTAGACCTGGTGGGCGTCGAAGGGCCGGCCCGACTGGGCCATGACGTACGCCATTTCCTGGCGGGCGGCCAGGGCGTCGGGGTGGTCGGGCCCGAACGCGCGGATACGGGCCTCGGCCACCTGTGTGTACGCGCGCAGCGCGTCGGCCGCGCGGCCGGTGCGGCTGAGGGTGAAGGCGACCTCGTAGCGGCTGGCGAGGGTGTCGGGGTGCTCCGGGCCGAGGAGGTGTTCGCGCTCCGCGGCGACCGCGCGGTGTACCTCCCCCGCCTCCGCCCAGCGGCCGAGGCGGCCGAGGCTCAGGCCCGCGTTGTGCCGTCCGGCCAGGGCGGTCAGGGCCTCCGGCGACGGGGTGGGCCGCTCCCCCGGCGGGAGCGGCTCGTCACGGCCGGTCGCGGGGTGGGCGATCCACTCGCCGGACAGTCCGGCCGCCGGATCCGGGGGCGTGGTGCGCGTTCCGGTGACGGTCGCCTTGCGGCCGCTGGTCATGCCGCGGGTCCAGGACGGCAGCCGCGGCGCACGCGCCACGGGCTCGGGCGCCGGGGCTGCCGGGGGCGGCAGGACCGCGCGTTCGCCCGCACCGGGCGGGCCCGCGGGCTCCGGCCAGGCCGTCACCGCGGTCGGCACCGGCAGCCGCGTCGGCGCGGTCCGCAGTGCGCCAACCCGGCGGGCCAGTTCGCGTGCGCTGTCGGGGCGCCGGCCCGGCTCCTTGGCCAGCAGGTCGAGGATGATCCGCTCCAGCCGCTCGGGCAGTTCGGTGCGGTGGCCGCGCGGCGGCCGGGGCGGGGTGTCACGGTGGCCGACGAGGATCGCCCACGCGTCGTCGAGGTCGAACGGGGGTACCCCGGTGGCGATCTCGTAGAGCACGCAGCCGAAGGAGTACAGGTCGCTGCGCCGGTCGACCTCGGTGCCGCTGATCTGCTCCGGCGACATGTAGTGCGGCGTGCCCATCGCGACACCGGTGCCGGTCAACCGGGACGTGAACCCGATGTCGTGGCCGAGGCGGGCTATGCCGAAGTCGCAGATCTTCACGGTGCCGTCGGCGATCCGCACGATGTTCGCGGGCTTCAGGTCCCGGTGCACGATGCCCTGGTCATGGGTGTAGGCGAGGGCGGCGGCGACCTGCTCGGCGATCTCCACGACCTCGTCGACCGGCAGTGGGTGCTGCTTGTTGTCCTCCAGGAGTCGGCTGAGGTCACGTCCCTGCAGCAGCTCCATCACCAGATACAGCACTCCGTCGAACTCGCCGAAGTCGTGCACGACGGTGATCCCGCGGTGCTGCAGGGACGCCGCCGCCCGGGCCTCCCTCCGGAACCGCTCACGCAGTACCCGGCTGAAGGCGTGGTCGTGGTGGGCGTTCAGTGGTTTGAGGCACTTCACGGCGACCTGCCTGCCGAGTGACTCGTCGCGTGCCCGCCACACCTCCCCCATGCCGCCCCGCCCGATCGGATCGAGCAGCCGGTACCGGCCATGGATCAGCCTGCTGTCCCCCATCTCCCGCCCCCGTCGATGTCCCACGCACCCTCCCCCTGGTCCGTCCAGTATGGCGACGTCTCGCCCGATTTTGTACGGTGCCGGACGTCACCGCGCGTCGGCGGACAGTCGCCGTCACTCTCAGCCGGCCTCGGTAGGTGATGCCCCGGTAGGTGACCACCCGAGGCAGCCGCCGTCGCCGAGCCGCCGGACGGTCTCCCGGGAGAGCCGTTTCTGGGCGGCCGGGTCGGGTGGGGACGCTGCCGGGCACCAGTTCGGCGAAGTGGGAGCCCGGTGCGGTGCGCAGCCGCCGCTGCCCGGGCGTGTGGTCCAGCTGCACGGCGTCGCCTCCAGGCTCCCCGAGGCCGGTCCTGTCGGCGCACACGGCAGAACGCGTTGCGGACATCGGGAACGGAGAGCGCGCTCCGATCGGCGACCCGCGCGCCGCCCGTCAGTTCAGCGTGGTGAGGAAGTCCGTACAGGCCCGCGCGCACGCCCGGCACGCCTCGGCGGTCTTCTCCGCGCCGGGATGTCCGTCGAAGGCGTGCGCACTCTCCAGGCACACCTGCCGGCACCACTCCACCTGGAGCCGGATGGCCGTCTCGTCCATCTGGCTGTCCTCGGACAGCACACCGCAAGTCGCGTCGCACACCTCCGCGCACATGATGCCCTTGCGTCGTACCACTTCCTGGTTCCCGCCGCCGTCCGGGTCCACGAGACTGGCCCGCACCGCGCAGGCCCGCGCACACTCCGTGCATGCCTGCGCGCAGGCGAAGCGGTCCTCGAGGAACCGGAACAGCTCCTGATCGGATGTCGTCGTCACTCAGCGCGGGTAGCCATTGCCGCGGCCGGTGAAACACGCCGTTCCCAAGGGCCGGCCCGGCGGGTTCACCGGGGGGACCAGGGGTACTCGCAAGCCATGACGAACACCGCTATGAACACCCCGTGGACGGAAGCAGCCGACCTCGCCGCGAACCGCGGCGTCATGGGCATTGGGCTCGTTCTGGCGGCCGTGCTGGTCGTGGGCCTGCTGATCGGCTTGTTCGCGTTCGGCAGCAAAAGGGTCAGGCGGGGTGACTCGCCCCGGCCACGCCCCGACGAGCAGCCCTCGATGCCCGAAGAGGGCCCGGTCCGCGAGGCCCGGGAACACCGGGAGCCCGACGAGATGCCCAGAAGCGACGACCGTCTGATGCCGCACGACCTGCACGGAGGCAGCTCCGGCAGCCGCGCCAGCACCTCGCAGGAACGGCCCCGCTGGGACGAGGGCGGCAGCGGCGCGTTCGGCAGTGGTGGGCCGGGGCACCGCTGACCACCGGCGGCCACGCCGCCCCCCTGCCGCGAGCGCCACCGTGGTCCACCGCAGTCACCGTGAACAGGGAAGTGAGAATCATGGCAGACCCGGCACGCGAGACCCTGCCGCTGCCCGATTACGACCATCTGCCGATCGGCAGCCTGGAGAGCCGTGTGCGCGCGCTGTCCGCGGACGAGGTCGAGGAACTTCTGGCCTACGAGCGTTCGCACGGGGGCCGACTCCCGGTGACCGAGTTGCTGACGGCCCGACTGGAGCAGTTGCACGCGGGTGCCGAGCCGACGTCCGGCGACCCGGAGGCGCTGCGCCCAGAGCAGGGCGCGGGCCGGACGGGCTCCCCCGTCTCACCCGCCACCTCGCCGCAGCCGTTCAGTCCGCCGCCGCACGGCACCCCCGACCAGCGGGGCAAGCCGAAGGGCGACCGTACGGAAGGCTGACCTGTCCGGCACCGTCCTGCGCCCCGTGCGCACTCCTGGGCGGCTCATGGGTTCACCGATCGCATCACGCGGTCGTGGAGCTCGTGACCCGCCCTTTCGCCTGTCCGGGGTGAGGTGGATCACAAGGCCCGGGTGCATCGTGGGGCGGGGCCCAGTGTCTTTGTCCTGGTGTAGGGGATTGGCCGGACAGGACGGTGGGGATGGAGCGGTTTCGGGCAGACGGCTTCGACGAGTTCGTGGCTGCCCGCTGGGGGGCGCTGCTCCATGTCGCGCGTCTGCTCACCGGCGGCGACCGGCAGCGTGCCGAGGACCTGGTGCAGGAGGCCCTGGTGAAGCTGTGGTTCGCCTGGCCGAAGGTCGCCGAGCAGGCGCCGGACGCGTACGTCCGTCAGGTGCTCGTGCGGATGGCGGCCCGTTCCGCCCGGCGGCGCTGGTGGGGTGAGCGTCCGGTGGAGCAGCTGCCCGACCGGCCCGAGCCGGGTGATGTGTCGTCGGTCGTGGCGGAGCGCTCGCGGCTGGAGGCCGCGCTGGCCCTGCTGCCGCCCCGGCAGCGGGCCGCGGTGGTGCTGCGCTACTGCGAGGACCTGCCCGAGGCCCAGGTGGCGCAGGCCCTCGGCTGCCCGGTGGGCACCGCCCGGTCCCACGCGTCGCGGGGTGTGGCGCGACTGCGGCAGATCCTGTCCGACGCCGTCAGGCCCGTGGGGTGAAGGGAGAACCGATGGACGACTTCGAGCGGGAGCTGACGCGGATGATGCGCGGTCTCCGGCAGCAGACCCCCTTCGACTCCGAGCAACGGGAGCGGCTGCACCAGGGCATCCGGGCCCGCCACCGGTCCCGGATACTGCGGCGGGCGGGCGGTTCGGCCCTGGCGGTGGCCGGGCTCAGCGTCGGACTCGCCCTGCTGCCCGGCCTCGGCTCCGGCTCCCAGCCCCCCGCCGATCACCGTCCGCCGCCCGCGACCAGCCCGACGCCGCCCCCGGTGACCCCGACGCCCACTCCGCCGGCGACGAGCTCCGCTCCCCGCACCTCCCACCCGCCCATGAGCCCGCCCGTCACCACGGGCACCGCCACCGGCGCCCCGGGGAGCAGCGCGCCGGCCTCGACCTCGCCGCCCGCCACGACGAGCGAAAGCGAGCGGACGTCGGTGCCCTCCTCACCACCCGTGACCACGGTGCCGGCCTCTCCCCCACCCACCTCCGAGCCCCCGTACTCACCCTCCTTCTCGGCCGGCCTCGAGTCGGCGGGAAGCGGGTAGCCGCAGCGCCGCACGGCACCGCACTCCCCCGCCCGGGGCGCCGTTCGGCCCCGGGACCTCCACCCCGACCATCCTCACGAGCGAATTGGCATGCCCACCTCAGAAAAAGGGTTCATGCCGTATGCCGGAAAGGGACCGTGAACCCGCCATGAGACCCGCCAGGCGGTCGCTGCCGACCGGCCGCCGCACACCCGCCGCTGCCAACGCGGCCGATACTCCCGCCGCGTCCGCGCTCCTGCCGCGTCGTACGACGCCGCCGGACACCAGCGAAAGCGAGAGCGACGACGACGGACCCCCGGAGCCCGTACTCGACGTGGTCGTTCCCGTGCACAACGAGGAGGAGGATCTGGAGCGGTGCGTCCGGCGTCTCCACACGCATCTCGCGGAGACGTTCCCGTACTCCTTCCGGATCACCATCGCCGACAACGCGAGCACCGACGCCACTTTGCGGATCGCCGCCCGGCTGGCCCGGGAACTGCCCGACACGTACTGGATCCGGCTGGCCGAGAAGGGGCGCGGACGGGCGTTGCACACCGCCTGGTCCGACTCCCGGGCCCCGGTGCTCGCGTACCTGGACGTGGACCTGTCCACCGATCTCGCGGCTCTGCTGCCGCTCGTCGCCCCGCTGATCTCCGGGCATTCGGACCTCGCGATCGGCACCCGGCTGGCGCGCGGCTCCCAGGTGGTGCGTGGCCCGAAGCGGGAGATCGTCTCCCGCTGCTACAACGGCCTGCTGCGCGGCACCCTCGCCGTGGGGTTCTCCGACGCGCAGTGCGGCTTCAAGGCCGTACGCCGGGACGTCGCCGAGCGGCTGCTGCCGCTGGTGGAGGACCGGGGTGGTTCTTCGACACCGAACTGCTGGTGATCGCCGAGCGGGCCGGAGCTACCTCGGCTGGGTCGGCCATCGCATGGGCGACTGGGGTGGGTACAGCAAGCTCCAGGACGGTGCGTGGGGCCACACATTCGACTACGGCCGGCACAGCCTCGACGTCCTGACCTCGGTCCTCGTGGGCCGTTTCGACTATCTGTTCGCGATGCCCTTCGAGGACGTCATCGGTGTCGGGGTGGTCCTGCTCGTGCCGGTCCTCACCGTGCTGCTGGTCCGGCTGCGACCACCCGCCGTGCTCGTCGTGTACACGGTGCTGTCCTACCTGATGGTGATGGGCACCCAGCAGTACTTCGGCAACGTCTCACGCTATCTCCTCCCTCTGTTCCCCCTCCTGATCCCGCTCGCGCTGGCCGTGCGCCGCCTCCGGCTGCCCTCGCTGGCCACCGTGCTGGGGACGGCGGCGCTGGCCTCCGGGTCGTACGCGGGATACGTCCTGTTCGAACTCGGGGTGCCGTAGGGCCGGTCCGGCGGGTCATGGCCGAGACGCGGGTGGGGCGGCGAGCCAGGCGAGGGCGGCCACGGTCAGGGCGCGGACGCCGGTGTCCAGGGTGGGCTGGACGACGGGGGCGAAGGCGGGACTGTGGTTGACGGGGATGTCCTGGGCGAGGGTGCCCTCGCGGGCGGCCTCGGCGTAGCGGGCGGGATCGACGCATCCGATGCCCCAGTAGGTGAACGGCACGCCGAACGCCCCGGGGATCTCGCTCATGTCCTCGCTCGCGGTCTGCAGGTCGATGGTGTGCGCGTCGTCCCCGAAGTGCGCGGCGAACGCCTCGGCGACCCGTCGGGTCGTCGCCTCGTCGTTGACGGTGGGCGGGAAGGATGCGGTCCGCTCGATCTCGGGCTCCTTGGGCGAGCGGGACGCCTCGCACTCGGCACGGACGATCCGGTCGACGGCGTCCAGGACGTGGCTGCGCGTGGCGTCGTCGTAGGTGCGCACGTTGAGCTCGATGACGGCGCTGTCGGGGATGACGTTGGGGCCGGTACCCGCGTGGATGCTGCCGACCGTGACCACGGCCGGGGTCGTGGCGGCCAGTTCCCGGGAGACGACGGTCTGCAGACGTACGACGATCATCGCGGCCATCACGACGGGGTCCACCGCGGCCTGGGGCATGGAACCGTGCGCCCCGCGTCCGTGGACGGTGATGCGCAGGCTGTCGGCCGCCGACAGGAACGGCCCGGTGCGGGTGCCGACGTATCCGGCCGGATAGGGCAGCACGTGCTGTGCCAGCACCACGTCGGGCCGGGGCGACCGGGACGTCAGCCCGTCGGCGATCATGGCGTCGGCTCCGTCGCCGTTCTCCTCCGAGGGCTGCAGGAGCGCCACGAAGGTGCCCCTCCAGCCGTCCCGGTTCCCGGCCAGCAGCCGCGCTGAGCCGAGCAGGCAGGTCACGTGCATGTCGTGTCCGCAGGCGTGCATGACGGGCTGCTCGGTGCCGTCCGGGGCGGTCACGGTCGCGGTGGAGGCGTAGGGCAGGCCGGTCTGTTCGCGCACCGGAAGGGCGTCCATGTCGGCACGGGCCATGACGGTCGGGCCGTCCCCGTTGACCAGGACCCCGATCACCCCGGTTCCGCCGACGCCGTCGGTGACCTCGTAGCCGAACGACCGCAAGGCCGCGGCGCCCTTGCCCGCGGTGCGGTGCTCCCGCAGCCCCAGCTCGGGATGGCGGTGCAGGTCCCTGTAGGTGTCCTCGAGGTACGGGCGGATGCCGTCCAGGCCGGCGAGCACGGTGGGGGAACGGTCGCTCATGGGTCACTCCTTGCGCGAAGGGGATTCCATGGTCTCGCCCCGGACCATCACGGACGATTCGACGCCGGTGGTCACACGTCCCGGCCGCGGAGTGCCCCGGCCGCGCTCAGGAGCAGCGCCGCCGTGTACCCGGCGACCGGCGGCAGGGACGGCCAGGAACCGAGGCTGCCGACGGTCTCAGCGGTCGCGCCGGAGGTCTGGGTGAGCTTCTCCGGCGCCGCCGTGGGCGAGATGCCCGCGATCCACGCCTGGACGTCGCCGAAGAGCGGGCCGAGCGGGGACGGCAGGATCAGCAGGCCGACGGCGATGGGCAGGGAGATGCCGCCGATCTCCACCTTGGCCAGGGCGTCGTTCAGCCCGGGAACGGCGCGGCCGAGACCGAGACCCAGGCTCATGGCGAGCAGGATCCAGACGGCGAGGAAGCGGTCGAGTGTCGACATCTTCGCGGCATCGACGTTTCCGCGCCGGGGGTCGCGGGTGCTTCGGTGCGGGTCACGGGCAGGCCCTCTTGTTGTCGGCGGCGGTACGGGCCTGTTCGGCCAGGTCGGCGAACCGGGCGGCGAGGGAGGCGAGGCGGTCCGGCCGATCCGGGACGAGATCAGGAAGCGGATCGAGGGCCTGATCTCGGAGATCGCACCGGAGCCCCGGGCCTGAGGCCGGTGCGGTGCCGCACCGGCCTGGCCGTCACCGTGCCCGGGGCCGGTGGGTAGGCGAGTCGGTCAGGGGCTCCCTTTCCGATGTGCTGCGCCGCCCCTCTGATCGACGCGTCGTTTCCCGTTCGTACGCGTCTCTTCGATATTGGGTACAGCGCCCGACACCCTCGAGACAACAGCAGAGACCGAGCTGACGGCCAGTCGGCGAACCCCGGGAGGAACCGGTGAAGGCGCTTCGCCTCCTCGTGCTGCGCGCGGATGTCGTCGGCGCCTCGGTGACGAGGAGACCACGACGTCCGCGCTCGCCGAGGCCGCCGCGGTCCACCTCACCTCTGAGGAGCGGGAGTCGGTGCGCGACGACCTCGAGCGTCTCGAGGAACTGCGGCTGTCAGCGGACTCGGCCCGGCAGGCCGGGCCAGTTCGGTCCGATGGGCAATGGGTAGCCGGCGTCGACCTTGTCCGCCGCGATGTCGTAGCGCATGTACTGGTTGTCGCGGAAGAAGTACGCCTGCCCCTTGGGCCAGACGATACCCGCGTCGATCCGATCGCCCCACAGACCCGGCCAGTTGCCGGCGATCGGCTTCGGATAGCCCGGATCCACCCGCTGCGTGGCGGGGTCATAGCGGTAGTACTGGCCGCCGGTGAACAGGTATGCCTTGCCGTTGGGCCAGAAGACGGGCGCGGTTACCATTCGGCGGCAGAGCGTCTCGGTGAAGTGCTCGTAGTTGTCCGCGTTGTGAGGGATGCGGCGCTGCCGGATGGCCGGTCCCCGCCGCCCCGAAAGGAGGTCACGAGAGCACCGCAGGACTCTCATGCCTCCAGGATCGGTCACGCTCGGTCGGCGCGTCTCCTCAGTGCACGGGTCGCCCGGTGGTGTTCTCCCGACCGCGGCCGGGCAGTGTCAAGGCGCTGCAGATCCGAGACCAACAACGGCTCGGCTCGGGTCCGTTGTGCGTCAAGCAGCGGCGCACCGGGGTCAAGGGCCGGATAAGGTGAGCGAAACGAACTCGACCCTGTTGTGAAAGGGGGCGAGTTGGGATGATCGGAGGCTCCGACCTCGAGGGGGACGAACGACGTGCGGTTTGCCGATGGTCCGAGTGTGCGCTGTGACGTTCGTGTCGAGGCACCGGTGTCGCAGGTCTGGGAGCTGGTGACCGACATCCGTCTGCCTGCCCGGCTCAGCCCGGAGCTGCAGCGCGTCGCATGGCTCGACGGCGCGGACCGACCCGTGGTGGGTGCGCGCTTCGAGGGCTACAACCACCACCCCCAGCTCGGCGAGTGGCGGACCGTCTCCCATGTGGTCGAGGTGGACGAGCAGAGGGTGTTCGCCTGGGCCGTCACGGATGCGGACGGCCGGTTCGGAGTGCCGACGCTGGATCCGGCGAAGTCCTTGGCGTCCTGGCGCTACGAGCTCGAGGCCGAGGGCGGGGACACCCTGCTGCGGCAGTCGGCCCTCGTCGGGCCGGGCCGCAACGGGATCACCCTGGCCATCGAGCACCGGCCGGACCGGGAGGAGAAGATCATTGCCTTCCGGCTGAAGGAACTGCGCGCCGGGATGGAGGCCACCCTGGGCGGCATCAAGGCGCTGGCCGAGGGAGGCCGCTGAAAGACCTGGTCGCGGCGGACTGAAAGATTGTCGGTAGTTCGTCGCGTGTCTGCCCACCGAGATGGTGTCCCACCAGGTGGTGCAGGAGAGCAAAGTGCCGGAATCCGCTGGTGGGGGACGGTTGGCTCCGCCGGATCGAGTGTCCGACCCGTCTCAACGGGACGCTTCGCGGGCTGACGTTTCCCCGGAGACCGCCACGGCCCGCGCACCGGAACACGAAGGGCTTGATCGCCTGCGCCACGTCGTGGACACGACCCCTCGACCGCCCGGCCGGGCGGCACATACCCCTCGGAAAAGGGGGAGCATCTCGACCTCCGGTGTTCACATGCCGCTCGTTTGAGCGCGTAAGTCGCATCCTGCGAGTGCCGATTATTACGTCCTCGCAGGTCAAGCGACATGCGTGTACGCGTGGAGGATGCCGCCGAGTCGGTCTCGTCGGCGGATGTCGAGGTGGCCGAGCCGGGTGGAGTCGGTGATGGGTTCGGGGCCGGCCGAAGCGGCGCTGCGCCGTGCAGGGCGCGGTGCGGCCCGTGCTCGTTGGAGAACGACTCGAACTCGCCGAGCGCGGGGAGCAAGTGGGACAGGTTCCAGATCAAGGTGCGGTCGAGGAGCTCGTGCCGACAGTTTTGCACCCAGCGTTCCATGATCGAGTTCATGCGGGGAACGCGGATACCGGTGGTGACCATCTCGAAGCCCTCGGCCTCGAAGACGGCGTCGAATGCCCGGGTGTACCTGCTGTCGCGGTCCCGGATCAAGCGCGTGACGGTGGCCCCCGCGTCCTGAAGATCCATCACGAGATTCCGGGCGGCCCGGGTGACCCGGGCCGCGGTGGGATGGGCCGTCGCACCCAGGATGCGGATGCGGCGGTCGGCGTGCTCGATGACGGCGAAGACCTACACGGGCGCGCCGCTCGGGGTGGTGGCGGTGAAGAAGTCGCAGGCCAGGATCGCGTGGGCCCGGCCGCGCAGGGCGGCGGCCCAGGTCTGGCGGTCGCGCTCGGGGGCGGGCTGGATCCCCTGCGTGCGCAGCATCTCCCCCACGGCCGGGGGCGCGACCTCGATGCCCGGCACGGCGAGCTCGCCGTGGATCCGTCTGTCGCCCCACCCGCCCGTTCTCCCGGGCCAGGCGCAGGACGAGAGCCTGGAGAGAGCGACGGGTGGGCGGTCTGCCGGGACGCTTACGTCGGGAGACAGCGGCGTGGCGACGGCGCATGAGGGCGCGGTGCCACCGGAGGATCGTCGCAGGGGAGACGGTCGGGTGGGGCTGTTGCAGCCGGGCGCGAGGCAACCGGTGGAGGAGTGCGGCAGGGAGAGCACGGTCCGCCGGGGTGGCCCGGGGCCTGCCGGTCTGCCGCTGCGGGGCCGCCAGTTGGTGGCGCAGCGTCAATATCTCGAGGTCCTTGTCGGCCTCGCTCATCGGCAGCGGCCGGATGAAGGCGAACACGCTCGACACGGCGAGGGAGGGCAGTCGCAGCAGCACGATTGGTCAGCCTGGCACACCTGTCCCGCGGCCGACGGCGGTTCACGAGAACCTGCACGTCGCAGGCCATGGACGGGGTTTTCGGCACCCGCAGGCGAAGTGGCCCAAGGCCGTGAAGAAGGTCACCGACGACCTGGACGAGCTCCTGGCGTTCTACGACTTCCCCGCCGAGCACTGGATCCATCTGCGGACCACGAACCCCATCGAGTCGACGTTCTCCACGATCAGGCTGCGGACGAAGGTCACCCGAGGAGCGGGCAGCCCGGCCGCCGCCCTGACGATGGTGTTCAAGCTCGCCGAGGCCGCCCAGGCCCGCTGGCGGGCGGTCACCGCACCCCACCTCGTCGCCCTCGTCCGCTCCGGCGCCCGCTTCGAAAACGGCCACCTCGTCGAGGACCTCGAAGCCGCCTGAACCTCAACTCACCCACAAGTCTTGACAATTACTCCCAGGCCCCACGTCTCGGCACGTCTCACCGCGTCCGGGTCCGCGATCACCTCGACTTCGGCGCAGGCACTGACGATCTCCTCGGCAGATCCCGCCCGCACCCACCACCACAGGCCTCCCATCCCATAGTCATGAAGGACCAGGTAGCGCGTCTTCCCGACCTCATCCATGTGGCTCACAGCCCGTGAGCCTACGTTGCTCCAGGTCCAGGACGGGTTCCTCCTGACGGTCCGGCGACGACTCGGCTCGCAGCCCCGGATTCCGCAGAAGCCAGATGCCCTGAGATTCCCGCGCCGGGTGTTCTCACTCGACCCGGCAACTCCGCAGCTCGGCACAAGATCCGCAGACAAGCTCAACGCGACAGGACAGGAGTGCTGGTGGCGGCCTCGACAGCTGTGTTGCCCCCTGTCCGTCGCCGTGGGTGGGGACTATGATCACCAGCAAGGCGGGGTCGTAGCACAGAGGTAGTGCGCCGCGACAGCATCTCGGAGGACGTCGGTTCGAATCCGACCGCCCCGCCCCTTCCAGAACGCCGCTCGCCGACCCGAATCCGTAGTCGGTGACAAGTAACGCGCCGATTCGGTGACAACCACCATGTCTCGTCACCCTGGAGCCGCAGGTCAGCGGCCGCCGGTAGTGACAGCCATCGGGCTTCGGCTCACGCCGCCATTGAGCCAAAGCACGTTGGTTGTCATATGGGCAGGCTTGTTGTCACTTGCGGGCGCGACTGGGCGCGCCAGTCGGCCCGGTCACCGGATCGGCCCTTTCCTTTGGAGGCGGTCGCCTTGGAAGGCATCGCGCCCACCGATCCCGGGTCTCAGCCGGCCTGGACCGCGCGTTAGCCTCAGCGGATGATTTCTGCGCGGCAACCGAGGGTGATCACACGCCACCACGACGGGTGGATCCGTGCCTACGTGGTGGACTCCGGCGTTCTCGGGGCGCTGGAGCCCGCCGCGGTGTTCCAGCCGCGGCCCGGCGACGAGGTCGTGGAAGCGGCAGTCCGGCCCGATCTGGAACGAGTCGTGTATACGACACTGAACGGCCTCGTCTGCCTCACGCGCGCCGATGACCTGGTGTGGGCATCGAACTTCGAGCCACACTTCGACCGGCCTCATGGCCACCGGCCTGGCTGTGTGCTGTCCGCGGACGGCCGGACCGTGTGGGTCTACCGGCCGGACGCGATGGCGGGACGCGGGGGCGGAGACCAGTGGGTCGTGCACGACGCCGGCAGCGGGGCGGTCCTCGCCCGCCGGGAGATGGAGACCGTCGGGCACGGCGCCGGCCACCACGTGCACCCCGTGGACGGCAGCATCTACCTCGACATCGGTGAGGGCCAGGACGGTTCCGTCATTCTTCGGGGTACGGCCGGGGCCGACGGCGAGGCGGAGTTCGTGACGTACCCGTGGCGGGATCGCTGCCTGATCGACCTGGCGCCGGACGGGCAGCAGTTCATGACCGTCGACCACGGGCAGGCGGACGTCGCCTTCCACCACCACCCCAGCGGGGACGTACTCTTCACCCTGCCCGTCGAAGCCTTCGGGTTCGACCCGGAGGAGACCTTCGTCGAATGGAGCGGCGGCTACCTGACACCGGACCTGGCCGTCGTCACCCTGGGCGGTGAGGGCCAGGACGAGGAGGAGTGGTTCCGCCACCACCTGATCGACGTACGCACGGGCACGCTCAGCGGCGAGATCGCCGTCGAGACGGCCAACCCGTACGAACTGGTGCCCCTGGGCGACGGTTCCTGGCTCACCGACGGCCCCGACGGCAACCCCGTCCGCTGGTCGCGCGCTCCGCTGCCGTCCTCACCGCCGCGCCCGGAAAGCCTGATGGACGCTCCCTCCTATGAGTGAGCGCTGTGGGCGGTCCCTGAGCGTTCTTGTCGGCCCGTCACGAGCCGCGCAATGTCCTCATCGCGCTGATGGGCTCCCGACCGCGGTGGCATCGAGCCCGTCACTAGGCTCGGCGACATGACCAGTGATCACGGATTCACCTGCTCTCGCTGCGGTGCGCACCACCACGAGCTGCCGATGAACTACACGGCCGAGGCCCCGGCGGTGTGGGATCCGGCCTTCGCCGACGCCGACGACTGCCTGCTCTCGTCCGACCAGTGCGTGGTGCGCGGGCAGCACTACTTCGTCAAGGGCTTGATCGAGATACCGGTCCTCGGCAGCGACGAGGTGTTCTCCTGGGGAGTCTGGGTCTCGCTCAGCCGTGAGAACTTCTCCCGCGCCGCGGACCTGTGGGACACCCCTGGCCGCGAATCCGAGAAGCCGCACTTCGGCTGGCTCACCACCGAGCTGCAGGTCTATTCGCCCACGACCCTCAACCTGAAGACCAACGTCCACACCCGCCCGGTCGGCGAGCGACCCTACGTCGAGCTCGAGCCCACCGCCCATCCCCTCGCAGTCGAGCAGCGCAAGGGAATCACCCTGGACCGCGTGCGGGAGATCGCCGCGGCCGTGCTCCACTCCGACGGCAGCGAGCAGCGGTGATGGCAGACACCTCCGTATCGCCGGCCCCGCCGCACCAAGTGACCTGAGCCGCAGAGCCCGGAATTTCGTCGAGGTGCACGGCATCCATGTCCCCCGGCAGGGCATCCGGCACCACCGCGACGCATGGCTCGGGCACGGGATCCCCGCTGCGGAGATCGACCGGGCCTCGGCCTTCCAGGCCCGCTGGGGCGGCCTCGCCCTGCCGCCAGCCCCGTTCTACGAGGGCGGCCCGCACATCCTGACCGCCGACCGTCCCGAGGGCTCGGCCGCGGAAGGCTGGTCGTTCCCGGCCGGGGGCTGCCGGGTGTCCATGGCCTACGGATTCATGATCGGGCCTGAAGGCGAGTTCGGGATCGATGCCTACCGCTGGACACCCTTGCACGCCAGCACGGACGGATGGGTGGAATCGTTGGCGCTGGCCTTCCACGCGGGACGCTGGGCCAAGACAGTCACAAAGATCACCGGAAATGCTGTCGAGTCCCTGGATCTGAACGGGTACGAGCCGATACCTGAAGTGCAGGGCATCACCGACACCTGGTGGCGCGGCCAGAACTCGCTCATCGCCATCTACCGCGGCGAGGCCGTCGGCCTTGACGCACCTCGATGCCTTGAGGCTCACGTGTACGGCGGCCTCGACGAGTGGGGCCTTCGCGGCGGCTGACCGCTCGCTGACGCCGCCGCTCAGGAGTTCTCTCACGGATCACTTGGCGGCTGACGCAGTCCCAGGGCCTGCTGACCCCGGCGGAACCGCTACCTGCGACGATTCGCCTGTGAGCTATGACCTTGCCGTGTGGGACGGCGAACGTCCACTCGACAATCATCAAGCGGGCGCGACCTACGACGAGCTGTACGAGCGCTACCTCGAGTCGGACGACGTCATGCCCCCGGCGCCACGCATCGTCGCCTACGTCGAAGCGCTCGTGGAGCGATACCCAAACGACGTCGACCGCAGTGCCGTGTGGGCGTCGTCACCGATCCTCAATGAGGCATCAGGTCCGGTCGTGTACCTGCTCATGTCCTACGGCACGGCTGAGGAAGTCTCCGAGTACGCCGCCTCGCTGGCTCGTGAGCACGGTCTCGTCTGCTTCGACCCACAGGGCGAATGCCTCCGGCCGTGAACTGCTTGTTTTTTCAGCGGGCGGACCAACTGCTCGCGCTGGCCCACCTGCGGTGCGGGCACACTCCCCCAGCCTCCGGCCGGGGCACCCCCAATGCCCAGCTCGCGGCCGGGTTCGGTGTCGGCACGACCACCGCCTACCGGTACGTCGCCGAAGCCGTCGACGTGCCGGCCGTGCTCGCCCCGGACCTGGCTGCCGCGGTGAAGGCGGCAGCGCCCAAGGCGTATGTGATCGTGGACGGCACGCCTGTTGCCGATCGACCGCATATCCGCTGACCGCCCGCTCTATTCCGGGAAGCATGAGAAGCACGGATGAACGTGCCAGTCCTCGCCGATCCTCGCGGCCGATTGCTGTGGGCTTCGCCAGCTCTGCCCGGCGCCCTCCACGACATCAAGGCCGCCCGCACCCACGGCATCATTGACGCCCTTACCGCCGCGGGTCTGGCCTGCTGGACGGACAAGGGCTACCAGGGCGCCGGAGGCAACTTCAGGGTGCCCTTCCGGGGCAAGTGGGAGCGGCTTTCCTCAGGTCAGCGGGCCGTCAATCGGGTTCACGCGCGCATCCGCGCGCTGGGCGAGCAGGCCATGGCTGCCCTGAAGCAGTGGCGCTTGCTGCGGAAGCTCCGGTGCAGCACGAACCGCATCACCGACATCGTGAAGGCCGTCCTCGTCCTTCACCACGCATCAGCATGAGGTTGAAAACGGCTCACGACATGCCCATCCAGGAAACAGTCCAGGAACGCTCACCACTACGGCCACTCACCTTGTGGAACTTCCACAAGACGCCAAGCCGAGCACCAAGTCCCCGTACCAGAGTGTGACTCACTCGCTCGTCAGGTCGGAATCCGTCCGGTGGCCACCCAGCCTGCAATGGCCACCCACCGCCCCGAAGGTAAGACACATACCCCCTGCCGACACCTGATGACCTGTCAGTAGAGTGAGCAAAGGGTGAGCAAGAGTCCTGCCACAGCTGCCCACAGACAGCCAGACCCTGGAATCGCCCAGCACCGGAAACCGAGCCTGCGGCACACCCAGCCGCCCCCCGCGAGCAGCCGGAGAACGAGCGTCGGTGCCCGACGAGCTCTCCCCCGCCGACCACCGACGCTCAGGCGTTTCCGCAGATCAACGCACCCTTCCGCGCGGCTTCAGCGGCACTGGCGGCAGCTCGAGGGCCGGCAGCGGAGCGCCGTCGTAGCCCTTCACCTCGCCGAAGCGGGTGCCTTCCATCCAGTCCCGGCGGGCCTGTTCGATCTCCTCCTGGGTCCGGCCGATCCAGTTCCAGAACAACTGGATCATGTTCGAGGCGTGATCTCCGCGCATCCAGGAATAACCCCGACGACATGCCCCCAGTGCCGCCGTCGTTCGCGTGGTCCCCGCGCATGCGGGGTGGCTCCCCATATCTGCATCACCAGTCCCAGGTACGGAGTTGACCAAGAAGACGCAACCCTGCCGACAGTGGAAGCAGCGCTTTCTCGATGAGCTCGTCCTCACTGCACCCGTCGAGGCACGTGGCAAGGTCGGCACAGCGATGCACCTCTGCAACAGTAAAGGGGCGGTGCGGGTGTGCCGCCAGGGCCGGGACGGTCTTCGTCCCGAGGTGGCGGAGACAGCAGTGTCCATCGGCAGCGTAGAACGCTTCGAAACCTTCCCGGACGAGTGCTTGATTGAGCAGGCGTAGCGCGGTCAGCCGGTTCGGCCCCCTGGTGAGGGCGTCGACAGGACTCATCCGGTGGTCGATGAGCCTACGGAAGGACTCCGGGGCTGAGCAGGACCGCCGTGCGGCTCGGCCTGCATCGTTTCAAGGACGTCGGCCACCCGACGGTGCCGGGGCGAGCCGTCGTGTACCCAGTTCATGCTGACCCAGCGAAGAATTTAGTGATGTACATGCCAGACCGATAAAGGAAGCATTTCGGTTTCGATGAGCTGCCGGGATCGTCGGAGCCGAGGTTTTCACACACCGGGTCACCGAGAGATTGGAGCGTTCTTTTCCTGAATTTCACGGCAGAGCCTCTCCCCGGCACCGCCGCGTCGGCCGCGCAGGCCCCACCCTCATCGCCCCCCGCACGGCGCAGGCGGCGGGCCGTCCCACCTCCCGGGCACACCTGAGCGCCCGCGTACGTGACCTTCGCTCCTGCAAGGTCAATACTTCAGACAAGAGGACTTCAGCCGACCCGCATCCAACCACCCAGCAGACCTGACGGACCGTCACCAAAGTCAGCATTAAGTCAGCATCAGTACCGCCACAGCCCGCTTCCGGCCGCCACGGACCGTCAAGATCGAGAACTTCCCCTACCTACTCTGACCAGCAAAAACGCAGGTGGAAGACCCACCTGCTAAGCTCCCTAGGAGGCACCCATGAAGATGCTGATCAACGTGTCGGAGACCGTGGTCGCGGACGCGTTGCGCGGGATGGCGGCGGCTCATCCCGAGCTCGCGGTGGATGTGGAGAACCGGGTGATCGTCCGGCGGGACGCTCCCGTGGCCGGGAAGGTGGGTCTGGTCTCCGGCGGCGGATCGGGGCACGAACCGCTGCACGGCGGGTTCGTGGGACCCGGGATGCTCTCGGCGGCCTGTCCCGGCGAGGTGTTCACCTCCCCCGTGCCCGACCAGATGGTGCGGGCGGCGGCGGCCGTGGACAGCGGGGCCGGGGTGCTGTTCGTCGTGAAGAACTACACCGGTGACGTGCTCAACTTCGACATGGCCGCCGAACTGGCCGAGGACGAGGGCGTCCAGGTCGCGAAGGTGCTGGTCAACGACGATGTCGCGGTGACCGACAGCCTCTACACCGCCAGGCGCGGCACCGGCGCCACGCTGTTCGTGGAGAAGATCGCAGGTGCGGCGGCCGAGGAGGGCCAGCCGCTGGAACGCGTGGAGGCCGTGGCCCGGCAGGTCAATGAGAACTCCCGCAGTTTCGGCGTGGCCCTGAGCGCCGTCACCACGCCCGCCAAGGGCAGCCCCACCTTCGATCTGCCGTCCGGGGAGCTGGAGTTGGGCATCGGCATCCACGGCGAGCCGGGCCGGGAGCGGCGGCCGATGATGACCTCGGGCGAGATCGCCGAGGCCGCCGTCGACGCGGTCCTCGAGGACCTCACCCCTCGCAATCCGGTCCTGGTCCTGGTCAACGGCATGGGTGCGACCCCACTGCTGGAGCTGTACGGCTTCAACGCCGAGGTGCAGCGGGTGCTCGGCGAGCGTGGTGTCCCCGTCGCCCGTGTCCTCGTCGGCAACTACGTGACGTCGCTCGACATGGCCGGTGCCTCGGTCACCCTGTGCCAGATCAACGAGGAGCTGCTGCGGCTGTGGGACGCGCCGGTGAGTACCCCGGGGCTGCGCTGGGGCATGTGACGGACACCGGGGTATGGGTTCACTGTGCCTATTTCGCAAGGAGTTCCAGTGCTCGACGCCGAATTCTTCCGCCGCTGGATGAGGGTGACCGCCGCGTCCGTCGACCGTGAGGCGGAGCGGCTCACCGCCCTCGACTCGCCCATCGGGGACGCCGACCACGGCAGCAACCTCCAGCGCGGGTTCACCGCGGTGCGGGCCGCCCTGGAGAAGGAGCCGCCCGCCACGCCCAGCGCGGTCCTGACCCAGTCCGGGCGCCTGCTCATCTCCACCGTGGGCGGCGCGTCCGGGCCCCTGTACGGGACGCTGCTGCGCCGCACCGGCAAGGCCCTCGGAGAGGCCACAGAGGTGAGCAGGCAGCAGTTGGCCGAGGCGCTGCGCACCGGAGTGGACGCGGTCCGACAGCTCGGGGGCGCGGCGCCGGGCGACAAGACGATGATCGACGCCCTGGTACCCGCGGTCGACGCGCTCGGCGATTCCTTCGCCGCGGCGCGGGCCGCCGCCGAGGAGGGCGCGGTGGCCACGACGCCCTTGCGGGCCCGCAAGGGCAGGGCCAGTTACCTGGGCGAGCGGAGCATCGGGCACCAGGATCCCGGGGCCACGTCGGCGGCGCTGCTGATCGCCGGCCTTGCCGATGTCTCCGCCCCCGCCGGAGCCGGGGAGGCAACCGGTGAGTGACGGGAAGCTGGTGGGGATCGTCCTGGTGTCGCACAGCGCGCAGGTGGCGGCCTCGGTCGCCGAGCTGGCGACGGGCCTGGCCGGCGCCGGTACCGCGGTGGCCGTCGCCCCGGCGGGCGGCACGGAGGACGGAGGTCTCGGTACGAGCGCCGAACTCGTCGCCGCCGCGGCGGCGTCCGTCGACGACGGCGCCGGGGTCGCCGTCCTGGCCGACCTGGGCAGTGCGGTGCTCACCGTGAAGGCGCTGCTCGCCGAGGGCGACGAACTCCCGGAGCACACCCGACTGGTGGACGCGCCGTTCGTGGAGGGAGCGGTGGCCGCGGTGGTCACGGCGGGGACGGGAGCGGACCTCGCGGCGGTGGAGGCCGCCGCGGCGGACGCGTACACGTATCGGAAGGTGTGAAGAGGAGGCTTCGGCTCAGTCGCCGTTCACGAACTGCCGGGCGAGCTCCTCCCCGCCCTCCTCGCCGCCCGGCGGTCCTCGACGGGGGTCACCCGGCTGTCCCTGAACACGATGTAGGTGACACCGGAGGAGGTGCCGCCGCCCTGCGGGTTGGGATCGATACCGAGCGCTTCGGCCGTCGCGTAGGACGCCTCGCCTATGAGGCCCGCGGGGCCGGTGTCGCCGACGACCGCGTATTGCACCCGGTCGCGGTACACGACGGCCGCCACCGAGCCGCCTCGGACGCCGTACGCCCGGTAGTCCCAGAGCCCGCTCGGCACCGGCACCACCACAAAAGGCAGGGTCTCGGAGTTCAGCGGGCGGCCGTCGGACTGCGCGAAGGCGGTGGAGGTGGAGAAGTACGGGTCGGTACGGGTGTTGCAACGGACACCGGGCTGTCCGTCGCAGTCTATGTCCATGTCGGCCTTCCAGAACACGGCGTCACGGGTGCCGCACACCGGGATGGTGGCGCGGACGCCCTGGTCGCTCCGGTAGTTGCCGTGGGAGACGGGGGCGCAGTGACGCACCTCGGCCAGCAGGTCGGCGGCGCTGACGGAGTTCGCCGCTTGTTCCGCGCGGGCCTGGGACGAGGTGCTGTGGAACGTCGCGGGGGCAAGCAGGGCGACGCCGGCCACGGCCAGTGCGAGCGAATGGACAGGAGTCATGGTATACGGGCCTCTCGTGGGGGACACTGACGGCACTCGGCCCAATCTCGTCCGGGAGTGGTGCCGCGGCCACCGAAGCAGGGCCGTACGGTGCACGTTCGACTTCCTCGCAGGGCCCCGCAGTGCCCTCTTGATGTGATCGCGCCAGCCACGCCATATTGGTATGGACCATATTGCCGTTTCCTGTGTCCTCGGGAGGCAGAGCCGTGCAAGGCGTTCCTGTCGCCGTGCCCCCGCGCCGACGTGGCACGCTGCGCGGGGTGCTCCGTGGCACGCTCTGCGGCGGGCTCCTGCTGATCGTCTCCTGCGGTGGGAGCGGATCCGGGAGCGGGAGCGGCGGTGAACGGCCGCCCGGAGCTCCGACGGGTGTCACGGCCGAGGCCGGCAGCGCCACCAGCGTGCATGTCATGTGGAACACCGTCGCCGCCGCGAGCACCGAGGTGAGCCGGTACGAGGTGTATCGGGGCACCACAAAGGTCAAGGAAGTACCCGGTTCCGAACACATGGTGGATGTCACCAGGCTCCGGCCCGCCACCATGTATGCCTTCACCGTGCGGGCGCGGGACGCGGACGGGCGGCTCGGACCGCGCAGCCAGGAGGTCCGGGCGACGACACCCTCGGCCACGGCGGCCGACCGGTCCGCGCCCAGCCGTCCCACGGACGTCCGCGGTACAGCGGTCGGCAGTCGGGCGGTCCAGCTGTCCTGGTCGGCCTCGACGGACGACCGGGGCGTGCTCTCGTACGACGTCCACCAGGGAGAGACGAAGATCCACAGCGTCGGCGGGGGTCGGACCGCCACCGTGGTGACGGGGCTGCGGCCCGGCACCCGCTACGCCTTCATCGTCCGGGCGCGGGACGCCGCCGACAACCTCTCCCCCGCCGGCGCCACCGTCCGCCTCACCACACCGGGCCGGGACGACGGCCGCGCCGCGGCGCCCACCGGCTTCCGCGCCACGAGTCACCGGTCCGAGGGGGCGTACCGCATCGACCTCAGCTGGGTGCCGCCGCGCGTGGACGGGGTGATCACCGAGTACGAGGTGCGGTTGGACGGCCGCGCGGCCACCTCACTCGTCTACGGAGGGGACGCGCCGCGCGGCCGGGCGACGTACAGCTTCTACGCGGGCGAGGAGGCGGGGGTCACCCATCGGATACGGATCCGGGCCAAGCTGCCGGACGGGACCTGGGGAGGTTTCTCGGCGGAGCGCACGGTGACGACGGGCACGCGCCGCTGAGCCTGCCTTCGTCCGGGCGACTGCAGTCGTCACCTGCCCGGCGGCGGCCGGAATGCGCCGTGGGTCGGGTGCGCATTGGCTGGGCCCGTGGCAGCACGGGCGTTCCCCGATCCTCGGCGGCGCAAGGGATGTACCGCCAACCGTGCCGCCGGAAGGCAGTTCACATGCGCTATTCGAAGCCACTGCTCCGCTCCGGTCTGACCGTGGCAGTCGCCGCCGCGCTGCCGCTGACCCTGGCGGGCCCGGCCGCCTCGGGCCCCGGGATCTCCGTGAGCACCACCGGTTCGACGGTCTCCGTCACCACCACCGCGTGCGCCCAGCTCAATGGCAGCTGGGGCACCGCCTCACTGCTCGACAGCAGCCAGTCGAACTTCTCCCAGGGCCGCCAGGTGGCGCTGTCCGGGACCAGCTCGGGGCAGTCCGCCGCCTGGTCGGGCGTCGGCTCGGGAACCCACACGGTGATCGTGATGTGCTCGAACGGGACCACCGCGGGCACGCAGTCCGTCGTCGTCGCCTCCGCGTCCACTCCCACGCCCGGTCCGACGGTCTCCGCCTCGCCCTCGCCGTCCCTCGGGGTGCTGGGCGGCATAGGCGGCGGCTCCACGGACTACGGCACGGTGACACTGGTGGCCGGC
Source organism: Streptomyces sp. GD-15H (assembly GCF_045291515.1). Classification (NCBI taxonomy): domain Bacteria; kingdom Bacillati; phylum Actinomycetota; class Actinomycetes; order Kitasatosporales; family Streptomycetaceae; genus Streptomyces; species Streptomyces sp. GD-15H. Next base: position 7,535,899 of record NZ_CP149447.1, on the reverse strand, counting down.
GGCACGCTGGTCGGCACCGGCCTCGTCGCCACGGCCTGGTACCTGCGGCGACGCAGCAAGCCGGACCGCCTCTGAGACGGCGCCGGCCGCCACCACGTCCGACGCGCTCCGGTCGGGCGGCCGGCGTCACTTCCCTCCGGAGCCCGAACCGTCCGATTCCGCACGCCCGGAGTCGGACGGATCCGTGGGGGCGAAGCCCGGCGAGTTGGTCGGTCGAGCCCGCCCGGTCCGCTCCTTCCGCTCGGTGTCCGACAGCTCCGCGAACTCCGTCAGCGCATGCTCGAGCCACCGGGTCCAGAAGGTCTCCAGGTCGATGCCGGCCCGGAGCACCAGATGCCGGAGCCGGTCGTCCCTGCCGTCCCTGCCGGGCGGGAAGTCGCGCTGCTCGATGCCCCTGTACTCCGCCAGCTGCTTTTCATGCAGCTCCAGATGACGCCGAAGATCGGCCTCGAGCCCCCCGGTGCCGACCACCACCGCCGCCCTCAGCCGGAGCAGCAGCGCGTCGCGGAGCGGCTTGGGATCCTGCGAGGCGGAGGTCCAGCGGGCCAGTTCGGCGCGGCCCGCCGGCAGGACCTCGTAGGATTTCCTCTGCCCGCGGGTGGGCTGTTCGGCGGACAGGGCTCGGATCAGGCCCTCGGCCTCCAGTTTGCCCAGCTCGCGGTAGATCTGCTGATGCGTCGCGGACCAGAAGTAGCCGATCGACTTGTCGAAGCGCCGGGTCAGCTCCAGCCCGGACGACGGCTTCTCGAGCAGGGCGGTGAGGATCGCGTGCGGGAGTGACATGGACTCAATCCTAGGTACGGGCCGCGCCGCTCTACAGGGCCGCCGCCAGCTCCGTGCCCTGCTTGATGGCGCGTTTGGCGTCCAGTTCGGCGGCCAGGTCGGCGCCGCCGATCAGGTGGACGGCGTGCCCGGCGGCGACCAGCTCCTCGTACAGGTCGCGGCGCGGTTCCTGGCCGGTGCACAGGACGATCGTGTCCACCTCCAGGACGGTGCTCTCGCCGTCGACGGTGACATGCAGACCGGCGTCGTCGATACGGTCGTAGCGCACCCCGGAGACCATGGTGACACCGCGGTGGCGGAGTTCGGTGCGGTGGATCCAGCCGGTGGTCCTGCCGAGACCCGCGCCGACCTTGGACGTCTTGCGCTGGAGCAGGTGGACGGTGCGCGGCGGGGCGGGCCGCTCGGGTGCGGCGAGACCGCCGGGCGTGCGGTGGTCGAGGTCGACGCCCCACCGACGGAGATACGTCTCGGGGTCCTCGTGCGCCTTGTCGCCGCCGTCGGTGAGGAACTCGGCGACGTCGAAGCCGATGCCGCCCGCGCCGAGGACCGCGACCCGGTCGCCGACGGGGGCGCCGTCGCGCAGCACGTCGAGGTAGCCGAGCACGCTCGGGTGGTCGATGCCGGGGAGGGCGGGCACGCGGGGGCTGACGCCGGTGGCCACGACGACCTCGTCGTGGCCGGCGACGTCGTCGGCCGTGACCCGGGTGTCCAGGCGTACGTCCACGGCCAATTCGGCGAGCCGGGTACGGAAGTAGCGCAGGGTCTCGTCGAACTCCTGCTTGCCGGGCACCTTCCGCGCGACGTTGAGCTGGCCACCGATCTCGCTCGCGGCGTCGAACAGGGTGACCTCATGGCCGCGTTCGGCGGCGCTGACGGCACAGGCGAGCCCGGCCGGGCCGGCGCCGACGACCGCGACGCGCTTGCGGTGCCTGGTCGGTGACAGCACCAGCTCGGTCTCGTGGCAGGCACGCGGATTGACCAGACAGGAGGTGATCTGCCCGCTGAAGGTGTGGTCCAGGCAGGCCTGGTTGCAGCCGATGCAGGTGTTGATCGCCTCGGACCGGCCGTCCGCGGCCTTGGCGACGAAGTCGGGGTCGGCGAGCATCGGGCGGGCCATCGACACCATGTCGGCGTGTCCCTCGGCGAGCAGTTCCTCGGCGAGTTCGGGGGTGTTGATGCGGTTGGTGGTGACGAGCGGGACCGAGACCTCACCCATGAGACGCTTCGTCACCCAGGTGTACGCACCGCGCGGCACCGAGGTGGCGATGGTGGGGATGCGAGCCTCGTGCCAGCCGATGCCGGTGTTGATGATCGTGGCGCCGGCCGCCTCGACGGCGCGAGCCAGGGTGATCACCTCGTCCAGGGTCGAGCCGCCGGGGACGAGGTCCAGCATGGAGAGCCGGTAGATGACGATGAAGTCCTCACCGACCGCCTCGCGCACCCGGCGGACGATCTCGAGGGGGAAGCGCGTCCGGTTCTCGTACGAGCCGCCCCAGCGGTCCGTGCGCCGGTTGGTCTGCTCGACGATGAACTCGTTGATCAGATATCCCTCGGAACCCATGATCTCGACGCCGTCGTAGCCGGCCTGCCGGGCGAGGCGGGCGGCGCGGACGTAGTCGTCGATGGTGCGCTCGACCTCGGCGTCGGTGAGTTCGCGGGGCGTGAAGGGGCTGATCGGCGCCCGGAGCGGGCTGGGGGCGACCAGGTCCTGGTGGTAGGCGTACCGGCCGACGTGCAGGATCTGCAGGGCGATCCGCCCGCCCTCGCGGTGCACGGCCTCGGTGACGGCCCGGTGCTGCTCGGCCTCCGCGTCGGTGGTGAGCTTCGCGCCGCCCTCGAAGTGCCGCCCCTCGTCGTTGGGTGCGACGCCGCCGGTGACGATGAGGCCCACGCCGCCGCGGGCGCGGGCGGCGTAGAACTCGGCCATGCGCGCGAAGCCGCCCTCGGCCTCCTCGAGGCCTATGTGCATGGAGCCCATGAGGATCCGGTTGGGCAGGGTCGTGAAGCCCAGGTCGAGAGGTGTCAACAGGTGCGGGTAACGGCTCATCGGGCCCTCCGTGCGCGGTGTCTTGCCTCTGTTGTAGAGGACGCGCACCTGCTTATGCAACTAGTTGCACAAACATGACGGAGAGCACAGTGGGCCGGCGGCGCGGAGGACCGTCGGGGGTGTCCGTGCGCGCCGCCGTGTCCAGGGGGTGCCCCGGCAGGTCACCGGCTTTCGAGGCGGATGTGCAGTTCCTCCTCCTGGTCGCCCGAGACCGTGCTCAGGTCGTGCACCGTGAACAGGGAGTCCAGGGTGGTACGGAATTGGTCGACAGCCCAGTAGCCGCCGTACACGTCGGCGTCGACCGACGACGACAGCCGGGCCGGGCGGGCGCCGCCCTCCTGCGGGGCGGCGACGTCGAACGTGCCGAGCCACACCATCGGGCGAGTCTCGTGGAACTTCTCCGGTACGTCGTCGGGGCACCGGTCGGACGCGTAGCACGCACACAGCGTGTCGAGCACGATCCGCGCGTCACGCTTGTCGCACCCGCTGATCTCGACCGAGACGGATTCCGGGTGCGCTCGCTCACTGCCCATCGTGATCGCTCCTCTCGTCGCCACACCGGCTTCCCCGCCCCTCCCCGGGGAAACACCGCCCGCGCGGGAGTACTACCCGCGCACCACCGGCGTGCCCGGGGGAGCGCGGGGTCCCCGCCTGAGGGGAGGAGTCAGTCGGAGCAGCGGAAAATCGCCCCCCACGCGCGGTAGAACAAGGGATGTCGGCACAGCGACGGCGTGCCGTGAGAATCGGCGAAGGCGGGGCGTGCGATGAGTGCAGCCGAGTCACCCCTGGTCGAGGGCGACGGAACGGCATCGGGGCCGGTCCGTCCCAGCGGGCTGCTCGACGTGCTGCGTGTGGCCTCGGTGGTGCTGGATCCCGAGGGGCGGATCGTCCTGTGGAGCCCTCAGGCCGAGGAACTGTTCGGGTACAGCGCCGAGGAGGCGCTGGGCCGGTACGCCGCCCGTATCATGGTGGACGAGCGGTATCTGGACCTGGTGGTCAAGCTGTTCTCCGACGTCATGCGCACCGGGCAGAGCTGGGCAGGGGCCTTCCCCATCCGGCGCAAGGACGGCGGCACCCGGATGGTGGAGTTCCGCAACACGCGGCTGACGGACGAGCGCGGCGCCGTCTACGCCCTCGGCCTCGCGGTCGACCAGTCGACCGTGCGCCGGCTGGAGCGGGACGTGGCGCTGTCCACCCGGATCGTCGCCCAGTCCCCGATCGGGCTGGCCGTACTGGACACCGGTCTGCGGTACGTCTCGGTCAACCCCGCACTGGAACAGATCAACGGCATGCCGGCCGACGACCATCTGGGCCGCACAGTCCGCGAGGCGCTGCCGCGGCTGAACGCCGATGCCATCGAGGCCGCGGCCCGCCGGGTCCTGGACACCGGGAAGCCGGTCGTCGACCGGTCCATGATCGGCCGGACCCCGGCCGACCCCGAGGAGGACCACGCCTGGTCGGTCTCGCTCTACCGGCTGGAGAACGCGCTCGGCTCGGTGCTGGGCGTGGCCGTGTCCGTGGTGGACATCACCGAGCAGCACCGGGCGGCCGTCGAGGCCGAGACGGCCCGGCGCCGGCTGGCCGTCGTCGCCGACGCCTCGGTGCGGATCGGCACCACCCTGGACCTGGAGCGTACGGCCCGTGAGCTGGCCGACGTGGCCGTGCCGGAGCTGGCCGACGTGGCGGCCGTGGATCTGCTGGACTCGGTGGTCCGCGGCTACCGCAGCACCCTCGCCCCGGCCGAGCCGGCGATGATCCGGGCGCTGGCGCTCCGGGGCGTGGGCTCGGACGACGCCCTGCGGGCGGCCGATCCGCCGGGCCGGGTGGCCCGGTACGGCCCGGACCGGCTGGTCACCGAGTGCGTACGCACCGGCCTGCCCGTGATGCTGCCGCACGTGAAGGACGAGCACCTCACCCGCATCGCCCGCTCCGCCCAGGCTGCCGAACTGCTGGGCCGGGCGGGTGTGCACTCGTATCTGGCCGTGCCGCTCACCGCGCGCGGCGAGGTGCTGGGCGCGCTCGACCTCAAACGCACCGGCAATCCGCGGCCGTTCGACGAGGACGATCTGCTGCTGGCCCGGGAACTGGCCGCCCGCGCGGCGGTGCAGATCGACAACGCCCGCTGGTACCAGAGCGCCCGCGACGCCGCGCTCACCCTGCAGCGCAGTCTGCTGCCCAGCCACCCACCCGTCACGGGCGGGCTCGAGGTCGCCTCCCGCTACCAGCCGGCGGGCAGCACCAGCGAGGTGGGCGGTGACTGGTTCGACGTGATCCCGCTGAGCGGCGGCAGGACGGTCCTCGTGGTGGGGGACGTGATGGGCAGCGGCATCCCGGCGGCGGCCACCATGGGAAGGCTGCGCACGGCGACGAACACGCTGGCCTCGCTCGGCCTCGATCCGGCGGTGCTCCTGAAGCACCTCGACCGGATCGTCGGCGAGCTGGAGGATGCCATCGCCACCTGTGTCTACGCCGTCCACGACCCCCGTGAGCGCCAGTGCCTGATCGCCAACGCGGGACATCTGCCGCCGGTACGGGTACGGGCCGGCGGCACCCCGGAACTGCTCGATCTGCCCACCGGGGTGCCGCTGGGGGTGGGCGGCGTCAAGTTCTCCACGACCGTCGTCGGGATCGAGCCGGGCGACCGGCTGGTGCTCTACACCGACGGCCTCGTCGAGACCCGCCGGCACCCGCTGGACGAACGTCTCGACCGCCTGCTCACGCTGCTGCACGGCCCCGACCGCTCCCTCGAGGACGTGTGCGACCTGCTGCTGCGCGCGCTGCACGAGCCCGACAACTTCGACGACGTGGCCCTGCTCATCGCCCGCGCGACGGCTCCCGGCGGTGCGGAACGCGCGGGCGGTCCTACGGTCTGACGCCGATCACGACATGGGCGTATTCCTCCTCGGATGCGGCCCGGCGGGTCCGCAGTCCGGCACCGGTGAGGACGGCGGCGGCCTCGGGCGCCTGTCGGCGGCTCGTCTCGACCAGGAGGCACCCGCCGGGCACCAACCAGTCGGGGGCCCCGGCGGCCACCCGGCGCAGCACGTCGAGCCCGTCCGCGCCACCGTCGAGTGCGACGCGCGGCTCATGGTCACGGGCCTCCGGCGGGAGCAGACCGATCTCGCCACTGGGCACGTACGGCACATTGGCCGCGAGGATGTCGATCCGGCCGCGCAACGTTCCGGGCAGCGCCTCGAACAGGTCTCCGGTGTGCACCTGGCCGCCGGCGTCCGCGACATTGCGGCGGGCACAGCGCACGGCGGCCGGGTCGATGTCGGCGGCGTGCAGTTCGACCGCGCCGAGCCCGTCGGCCAGAGCCACACCGACGGCGCCCGAACCGCAGCACAGGTCCACGACGACGGCCGCGTCGGGTGCCTGGGCGAGGGCCTGCGTCACGAGGAACTCGGTACGGCGCCGGGGTACGAAGACACCGGGGGTCACGGCGATCCGCCGGCCCCGGAACTCGGCCCAGCCGACGACGAGTTCGAGCGGGAGCCCGCGCACCCTGCGCGCGACCATCGGGGTCACGTCGTCCGGGGTGTGCGCGGCGGCGAGGATCAACTCGGCCTCCTCCTCGGCGAAGACACAGCCCGCGGCGCGCAGCGCGACCACGACGGAATCCCGATCGACGGGCGCGGAAGGCGGGGCGGGGGGCGGCCCGGCGGGCGGCCGACGGGCGGGAGAGAACCGGGGGAGGACTGCGGGACGGGCGAGGGGGACTGGGACGGCATGGCGGCGAAAGCCTTTCGGGAGCCGAAGGGCGCTCCCGCGGTCACCTACTGCGGGTGATCCGCGTCGCTTCGAGGTGAGAGCACCCGACCTGACACAGCGGTGATGGGTCTCACCTCCCTGGGCCGTCGACGGCCGGGACCGTCCGCAGCCGGTTCGCCACACTACCCGACGACGTGGCCGGCCGTGCGGCGCGTTTTCGTACGGCGCGGTGCACACGGCGGGGCGTGATCGAGGCCGGTGGGGCGGGCGGGGGTGCCGACGGTTCGGCCGGGGCCGGCGGGCGGGATCGGTGTGCGGATGGTCTCCGGCACCCCGTACGGTTGAAGCCGGAATCACCTGAGTACCACTCGCAACGGAATCGCCGATCACGTGAACATCACCCGCGGCTTCACCGGCCGCCCCCGCGTGGACCATCCCGGTCTGCCGCCCGGCCAGTACGACGCGGGCGACGAATGGCCCGTGCTGTCCGCCGAGGTCACCCCCGACCTCGCGCCCGCCGACTGGACATTCCGGATCGACGGGCTGGTGGCCGAGCCCCGTACTTGGAGCTGGGAGCAGGCGCACGCCCTGCCGGCCTCGGCGTACGAGGGCGCGATCCACTGTGTGACGGGCTGGTCGAAGTTCGGGGTGCGGTTCGGCGGCGTCTCCCTGGACGCCTTCATGGAGCTCGTCCGGCCCGACGGGTCCGCCACCCATGCCGTCGCCTACTCGCACACCGGCTACACCGCGAACCTGCCGCTCGCCGACCTGACCGGCGGGCGGGCCTGGATCGTCTGGGAGTACGACGGCCGGCCGCTCCCGCCCGAGCACGGCGGCCCGGCCCGGCTGATCGTGCCGCACCTGTATTTCTGGAAGAGCGCCAAGTGGATCGCGGGCCTGCGGATCCTCGACCACGACGAGCCGGGTTTCTGGGAGGGCAACGGCTACCACGCGCGCGGCAATCCCTGGGAGGAGCAGCGGTACTCCGGTGACTGAGCGAGTGACACTGCCGCGAGGGCCGGAGGGTTTGGCTCCGCCCACCCGGTTCGCTCCGCCGACGCGGTTCGCCGTGCCCGGACGCATCGGTGTGAGCGAGCAGACGGCCTCGGTGTGGCGGACGGCGACACTGACCGGGATCCGCCGCGAGACCCCACGCGCCGCGACCTTCCGCTTCGCCGTGCCCGGCTGGCCGGGACATGTGCCGGGTCAGCATCTGCTGCTGCGGCTGACCGCCGAGGACGGCTATGTGGCCCAGCGCCACTACTCGATCGCGTCCGCGCCGGACGACTCCGGGCACATCGAGCTGACCCTGGACCATGTGGCGGGCGGCGAGGTCTCGGGCTGGTTCCACTCGGTGGCCCGGCCCGGTGACCGGGTCGAGGTGCGCGGCCCGCTGAGCGGCTTCTTCGCCTGGCCGGGCGATCGGCCCGCGCTGCTGGTGGAGCCGGCTCGGGCGTGGTCCCGCTGATGTCGATGGTGCGGCACCACAGGGCCCGGGGCCTGTCCCTGCCCCTGCGGCTGCTGGTGTCGGCGCGCAGCCCCGAGGAGCTGATCTACCGGGGCGAGTTCGGCGCGGAGACCCAGCCCGTGTTCACGCGGAGCGCGCCGGAGGGTGTGGCTGTGGGACGGATGGCGGCCGCACATGTGGCGCCGCTCCTGGCCGATGCCCCTGAGGGTGGGTGGGAAGCCTATGTGTGCGGTTCCAACTCCTTTGCCGAGCATGCCTCCAGGCTGCTTGTCGCGGCCGGCCAGCCCGTGGACCGGATCCGTATCGAGCGCTTCGGCTGACCCGCGCCGCGCCTGGGCCGCCGTAGGACGGCCGCCCCCTCGAGCACAAGCGCTTTCCATGCCCTTTACCTGTGGGTCTCTGTTCTCGCATCGAGCGCGGACGGAGTCCCGCACGTGGTCTGGCGACTGCTCCCGCGGCCCACGTACGGTGTGATCGCTTCGTACTGTCTCCGTACAAAGGCGGTGCTTCATGGCCCTGTTCGACCTTCCGCTCGACGAACTGCGCGAGTACCGGAGCGCGTCCACGGCTCCGGAGGATTTCGCCGCGTTCTGGTCCAAGACGCTCGCGGAGGCACGCGAGCACGACCTGGACGCCCGTTTCGAGCCGGTCGACACGGGCCTGTCCACGGTGCGGGTCTTCGATGTGACGTTCGCCGGTTTCGGGGGCCACCCGGTCAAGGGCTGGCTGACGCTGCCCGCCGGGGCCGAGGAACCGCTGCCGCTGGTCGTGCAGTTCGTCGGCTACGGCGGTGGCCGCGGTCTGCCCCACGAGCATCTGCTGTGGGCGTCCACGGGCCGGGCGCACTTCGTGATGGACACCCGCGGCCAGGGCAGCGCCTGGGGCGCCGGCGGCGGCACGGCGGACCCGGTGGGCGGCGCACCGGCGTACCCCGGGTTCATGACGCGCGGCATCGACGCGCCCGAGAACTACTACTACCGTCGGGTGTTCACGGACGCGGTGCGCGCGGTGGAGGCGGCCCGCGCGCACCCGCTGACCGATGCGGCCCGCACCGCGGCCGTCGGCGCGAGTCAGGGCGGCGGCGTCACCCTAGCGGTGGGCGGCCTGGTCCCGGACCTGGCGGCCGTCGCCCCGGACGTACCGTTCCTGTGCGACTTCCCGCGTGCCGCAACGCTCACCGACCGGCACCCGTACCGGGAGATCGGGCTCTTCCTCAGAACGCACCGGGGCCGCACCGAGGACGCCCTGCGCACCCTGTCCTACTTCGACGGCGTGCACTTCGCCGCCCGCGGCCGCGCCCCGGCACTGTTCTCGGCGGCCCTCGAGGACCAGACCTGCCCGCCCTCGACGGTCTTCGCCGCCTTCAACGCCTGGACGCACGACGACAAGTCCATCGAGGTGTACGACTTCAACGACCACGAGGGCGGCGGCCCCTTCCAGGAGGCGGTCAAGCTCCGCTGGATGCGCTCGTACCTCTGAGAAGGCGCGCTCCGGCTACTCCTCGGGCCGTTGGGCGACGACCAGGCGGACCCGGGGGCTGCCGTCCGGCCGCTGCCCGAAACCGGGCAGCGGGTGGAGCTCGACCCGGAATCCGGCCCGGTCCAGCTCACGCCGGAGGTCGCCGAAGCGGAGGGCGTGGTAGTACATGACGAACGGCGGGCGCCACACCGCGTTGCGCACCCGCATCACCGCGTCGAAGCCCAGCAGCATCCAGTACGCGAGTGAGCCCGGCCGGGGCGGAGCGACCACCGGGAAGGCGAACCGTCCCCCCGGCCGCAGCACGCGGTGGACCTGGGCGAACAGTTCCGGCAGTTCGCGCGGCAGGAAGTGGCCGAATGCCCCGAAGCTCACCACCAAGTCGAAGGCGGGCCCGAACGGCAGCGCCCGCGCGTCCGCCCGCACATGACCGGTCGGCGGTCCCCCGGGCCGGGTCCGCTCGCGCGCGACGGCGAGCATGCCCGCGCTGAAGTCGACGCCGGTGACGCTTCGACGGCACACCCGCGCCAGGACGTCCATGCCCGCACCGGTGCCGCAGCACAGATCCAGCCCGGCGTCGAACGGTCCCAGCCTCCGCAGCGTCCCGGCGGTGGCGTCGAGCACCGAGTCGGGCGTACGGAAGGGGGTGTGGTCGAACTTCGACGCGAGGAGGTCGTACCCGCGCTCCACGGACGACAGCGCCTGGACGGCGAGTTCACGCAGACGCGGGCCTTCGGGGCTGAACATCGGACCAGCCTAGACCCAAGTCCTGCCCGAAGGGGGGCCGAAGGGCTAGCCTCGTCCGCACCTGTGCGATCCGTTGAGGTGAGGAGCTGTGATGCGGGCATTCCGCGAGGCTGTCGAGGCGCACGACATGGACGCCGCCGAAGCATTGCTGGCCGAGGACGTCGTCTTCACCAGCCCGCTCGTCTTCAAGCCCTACACCGGCAAGCCGATCACGGCGGCGATCCTGCGCGCGGTGGCGGGGGTCTTCGAGGACTTCCGGTACCTCCGGGAGATCAACGACGTGAACGGCCGCGACCACGCGCTCGTCTTCGCCGCCCGGGTGGGCGACCGCGAGATCGAGGGCTGCGACTTCATCCATGTCGACGACGACGGCCGTATCGACGAACTCTCCGTGATGGTGCGCCCCTTGTCCGGTGCGCAGGCGCTCGCGGCTGCCATGGGCGCGCAGTTCGAGATGATCGCGCGTGAGGCGCAGGACCGCTCGGCCTGAACGCGCGCGGGAACGGCGGAATACCACTCGATCGCCCGACCGGCTTCGCCCCAGGGCCCGCCGACCGTCCCGGCGTGCCCTTCTCCGGCTCGTACGCCCTGCACTCCATGGTATCTTGGGAGAAGCACTCGTATAGCGCCCACATGCATGCCGCAGGCGTCGGTGCCAGTTCTTCTCTCGGTTTTTTCATCGGTTCGCCGATCCGCCCGTCGTTTCCGACCGGCCGTCCGGCTTTCCACACCACCTCGTGAGCAGGGCTTCATCGCCACAGCCGAGGTGCTGTTTCCCGCAGCCCCGGGGCGCAGAGGCACCCTCCGGCACGGTTCCCCTCTTCCCTTCGTATGTCCGTTCCGCCACATGCACTTCCCCCGTCGTCCGCGAAAGGCCCGACCTCCATGACCCTCACCACACTCGCCCGCCCCTCCGTCCACCAGCAGCCCCAGCCCGTCAGCGGCGTCCTCGACATCGACACGGCCGGGAAAGGGCATCTGCGGGCCGGTACCTGCCTGCCCTCGACCTCCGACCTCGCCGTCTCCCCCGCGCTGCTCCGCCGGCACGGCCTGCGCAAGGGCGACCACGTCGAGGGGCTGCGCGGCGACCGGCACGGCCTCACCGAGGTCGCCCGGGTCAACGGCCGTACGCCCGACGCGCTGCGCGGCCGGCCCCGTTTCGGGGATTTGACACCACTCCACCCCCGGGAGCGGCTGCGCCTGGAGCACCCCGCGTCCGGTCTGGCCGGGCGCGTCGTCGATCTACTCGCGCCCGTCGGCAAGGGACAGCGCGGCCTGCTCGTGGCCCCGCCGAAGACCGGCAAGACCGTTCTGATCCAGCAGCTCGCGGCGGCCGTAGCGGGCAACCACCCCGAGTGCCGGCTGATGGTCGTACTGCTCGACGAGCGTCCCGAGGAGGTCACCGACATGCGGCGCTCGGTGCGCGGCGAGGTGTACGCCTCGACCTTCGACCGGCCCGCGAAACAGCACATCGCCCTTGCCGAGCTGGTGATCGAGCGGGCCAAGCGGCTGGTCGAGGCGGGCGAGGACGTCGTCATCCTGCTCGACTCGCTGACCCGGCTCTGCCGGGCGTACAACAACGCCGCCCCCTCCGGCGGCCGCACCATGAGCGGCGGTGTCGACACGTCCGCGCTGATCGGGCCGAAGCGGTTCTTCGGCGCCGCCCGCAAGGCAGAGGAAGGCGGCTCGCTCACGATTCTCGCCTCGGCCCTGGTGGAGACCGGCTCCCGCGCCGACGAGTTCTACTTCGAGGAGCTCAAGAGCACCGGCAACATGGAGCTCCGGCTGAGCCGCGAAGCGGCCTCCCGTCGGCTGTTCCCGGCCGTCGACATCGTCCCGTCCGGCACCCGTCGCGAGGAACGGCTGCTCACCCCCGCGGAGTTGACTGCCGCACGCGGCCTGCGGCGGGTTCTGCAGCCCCGGGACGGGCAGGCGGCCGGCCTGGAAACCCTGCTGGAGCGGATGCGGGAGACCCCCGACAACGCGACCTTCCTCCGGCGCGTCCAGCCGACCCTGCCCGGTGGCTGACCGGTGTAACGGCGTGCGGCATCCGGGTGCTCGCGGAGGGCCTCCGGCCCGGTCACCACGGCCCTCCGGAGTTCCCTTCCTACGTTTGCGGTATGACTATCGGATTTGCTTCGCGGGCTGCCGTGTCCACCTGTGCGCTCTGCACGGCGGGCCTGCTGGCGCTCGCGCCCGCCGCGGCGACCGCCGGTACGCGTCCGAACCCCGCGCCGCAGCCCGGCTCCGGGTCACGGGCCGCGCCGGACTCGCTGCTGTACCGCTCCGGCACACAGGTGCGCCCGCACGCCGGAGCACCCGAGGTCCCGGAGCTGTCCGCCCGATCGTGGCTGGTGGCCGACGCCGACTCCGGTGAGGTGCTCGCGGCGCACGACGCGCACCGCAGGCTGCCGCCCGCCAGCACGCTGAAGACCCTGTTCGCCCTCACCGTGCTGCCCGTCCTGCCGGGCGGCCTCCGGCACACCGTCGGTGAGGAGGAACTTGCGGGCATCGGCCCCGGCAGCAGCCGCGTCGGGGTCGCCGAGGACCGTACCTACCGGATCTCCGACCTGTGGAACGGGGTCTTCCTGAGCTCCGGCAACGACGCCGTGCACGTCCTGGCCGCGCTCAACGGCGGCTGGCAGGTCACCGCCGAGCGAATGCAGGACAAGGCCCGCGCCCTGGGTGCCCGCGACACCCGGGTGAAGTCGCCCGACGGCTACGACGCTCCCGGCCAGGTGTCCTCGGCGTTCGACCTGGCGGTCTTCGGCCGTGCCGGACTGCACAGCCCCGACTTCGCACGGTACTGCTCCCGCGTGGAGGCGACGTTCCCCGGCCGTGACGGCGGATCGTACGGAATCCTCAACACCAACCGGCTGCTCACCGGCGCCGGCGGTGTGGATCGCTACCCGGGCCTCGTCGGGATCAAGAACGGCTACACCAGCAACGCCGGCAACACCCTCGTGGCGGCCGCCCGCCGGGACGGGCACACTCTCGTGGCAACGGTCCTCAATCCCCGATCGGGCGGCGGGGAGGCCGTGTACGAGGAGGCACGCGCGCTGCTGGACTGGGGTTTCGAGGCGTCCGGCCGGGTCGATCCGGTGGGATCGCTGGACGCCCTGCGGACCACGTCGCTGCCGAGCCCCGGGCCGGCCCGCGGCCGGTCCGGCCCCGGCTTCGGCCTCCGCGGTACGGGGCGACGAGCCGGAGTGGACGGTCGCGTGGACGGTCGCGGGCGCCGCGCTGCTGGGCGTGGCGGGCGTGGCGCTGTTCCTGCGGCTCAGGAGGGGTCCGGCCGTGCCGGGTTGATCCCCCGGCCCGCGAGGACCGCTCCCTGCGCACCGGAGAGGTCGAGCGGGGCGAGCGCGGGAACGGGGCGGACGTCGCCGACCGGGCGGCCACCGCCGAGCAGCGGTTCGCCCGCGAATCCGGTGAGCAGGGCCGGGTCGACACCGGCCCGGGCGAGGGCGGCGGCGGTCACCGGGACACGCGCCCGGCCGGCGCCGTCGGAGATCTTCACGGCCACGGCACGTCCGTCGGGCAGGGCGGCGACTTGGACGCCCTCGAAGCCGTCCTTGGCGAGCAGCCCGGGAACGGCCCGCATCAGGGCGGCGACGTCCCGGCCGGATCCGGAGGCCATCTCGGGGTGTTCCCGCATCGCGTCGGCGACCCGGGCCTCGGGGGTGCCGGGCGCGGCCGTGGTGATGCGGGCGGCGGCACGGGCGAGTCCGTGCAGGGAGACGGCGAACAGGGGTGCGCCGCAGCCGTCGGCGGTCACCCGGGCGACGCGCTGCCCGGTGAGGTCCTCGACGCTCGCGGCGATCGCCCGCTGGAGGGGATGGGCGGGGTCGAGGTAGTCGTCCAGGGGCCAGCCGTTGAGCTTCGCGGTGAGCAGCATGGCGACGTGCTTGCCGGAGCAGTTCTGGGCGAGCCGGGAGGGCGGGCGGCCGTCGCGCACCCAGGCGTCCCGCACGGCCGGGCCGAGCGGCAGGTCCGGGACGTTGCACAGGTGGTCCTCGGTGAGTCCGGCGCCCGCGAGGACGCGCCGGGCGCCGGCGAGGTGGCGTTCCTCGCCGGAGTGGCTGGCCGCGGCGAGGGAGAGCAGTTCGCCGTCGAGCGGCAGCCCGGCGCGCACCATGGCGACGGCCTGGACGGGCTTGAGCGCGGAGCGCGGGTAGCAGGCGGCCTCGATGTCGCCGAGCCGGAGTCGGACCTCGCCGTCGGCTCCGAGGACGACGACGGAACCGTAGTGGACGCCTTCGACGACCCCACCGCGGACGAGGTGGGCGACGGGGGCGTGGAAGGGGTCGCGGACCGGGGGTGCGGCTGCGCGGGAGGGGGTGTTCATCAGGATCGGTCTTCCGTGGTGGTGTCCGTGGGAGCGTGCGCGCGCAGCGGGCGCACGATGGCGGCAAGGGTCGTCTCGACGCGGTCGAGATGGTGGGACATGGCCGCGAGGGCGTCGTCCTCGGAGCCGTCGGTCAGCGCCTCGACGATCGCCCGGTGCTCGCGGTTGGACTGCTCGCGGCGGTCCCCCAGCTGGTTCAGGAAGGCGGACTGGCGGGCCAGCGCGTCCCGGATCTCCTCGATGACCCGGCGGAACACGGGGTTCTGGGTGGACTCGGCCACGGCGAGGTGAAAGAGGGTGTCCATGGCGACCCACGCGGTGGTGTCGGTCTCCCGGTCCATCCGGTCCAGCAGGTGGTTCAGCAGGTCGAGGTTCTCGGGGGTGCGCCGCCGGGCCGCGTACCGGGCGACCGGGAGCTCGACGTGGCGGCGCACCTCCAGCAGGTCGCCGGCCGCGTAGTCGCCGAACGTGGGGTCCCCCACCGCGTCGGCCACGACGAAGGTGCCCTTGCCGGTCCTGGAAACGGTCAGGCCCATGGTCTGCAGTGCCCGCAGAGCCTCGCGCAGCACGGGCCGGGAGACCCCGAGGGTGCGGCACAGCTCCCCCTCGGAGGGGAGCTTGTCGCCGATCGCGTACGCGCCCCGCTCGATGGCGTCGCGGAGGTGGGAGAGAACCGCTTCCCTCGCGCTCACACGCCGCGGTCCCCTGCCACCTGTCTGACTGTCTGACAGGTTCACGGAAGTGATCGTGCGCGGCGAACGCGAGGGCTGTCAAGCGGGGCAGGCCCGGTACTCGCGGGAGTGCTGTCCACCCCCACGTTCTGGGGTCGACATCATGCTGCCGCCGGGAAACCATTCACATACTGAAGTACACGGCCGATCCAACGGCGCTCCCGGAATCCCCACCCACGCGTGACCGCGAGAAGGGGAGCGACTTCGCCGAACTGTCGCGGCGCATGGCCGCCGAGGGGCTGCTCAGGCGCCGCCCGCTCCACTGCGCCCTGCGCTTCGGGGCCCTGGCCTCCCGCTCGCGGGAGGTGTGACCGCCTTCCTCGTCCTGGGCGACAGCTGGGGCCACCTGCTCGTCGCGGCGGCCCTGTCCGTGGTCTTCGGGCAGCTCGCACTCGCCGCGCACGACCTGGCGCACCGCCAGGTGTTCTCCCCGCAAGGGCATGCCGATGATCGGGGAGAGGAAGCGCCTGGACTCCCTGCGCCGTCAGGTCCTCACCTCCCGCAACGTCGGGGCGATGTGTTCGTCGACGTCTTCATGGGCGGGCTGAACCACCGGATCGAGCACCCTCTCTTCCCAGCATGCCCACGCCCGCCCTCGGCCGGGCCCAGGTCCTCACCGAGCGGTACTGCGCGGAGCTGGACATCCCGTACTGCCGGACAGGGCTGTTCGCCTCGTACGGTACGGCTCTGCGCCACCTCAGGAGTGTGGGGGGACCACTGCGCGAGGTCCGCTGACGGGGGCGCGGCCAGGGCCCGTCCGGCGGCGACGGAGCGGCCGGGACGTCCGTCACGCCCCCGGCGCGTCGGCCAAGGCCGCGCCGGCGAACGTCGTGCCCAGACCGGCCGCGGCGCTCGCCACGACGTTCGCGGCGGCATAGCGGGCGGCTCCCGCCTCGGCGAGGCGGAGGGTCGCATAGGAAAAGGCAGGAGAAGGCGGAGTACGCGGCCAGGGCGCTGCATGAACCTGTTCCGAGCAGCAGCTGGGCCTGCGAACCCGCGGCGCCCGCCGCCACCTCGCCGGTGAGCAGGCCGAGCGTCAGGCAGCCGGCCACGTTCACCGTGAAGGTCCCCCGGGGAACACCGAGTCGTGCCGGGACCGCACCGCGCGGTCGGTGAGGCAGCGCAAGGGTGCCCCCGGCCCGGACGTGCGGGCGCGCCTCCACCAGTAGGGACCGTTGGCGGCGGCGTGTCGCGGTGCGGGTACGGCGGGCCCCACCGCCGCGCCGCGAGACGCGCTCGCGGCCGAAGGCCGGCCCTACGCCTGGGGGCGCGAGAGGGTCACTTCACGCTGCCGGGGTCGCCGCGCGGTGGTGTGTGCCCCCAGCCCTTCTCGAACACCGCCGCGACCTCGGCGATCCGTACCTCGTCACGCCGGTAGTGGGGGCGTCCGGCAAGGTGGCTGGTGTGCAGCAGGCCGACGGCCGTGAGCAGCCGGAGGTGGGTGAGGGCGACCGGGTGGGGCATGCCGAACCGGGCGGCGACGGCTTCCGCGGTGACGCCGTGTGCGGCGTGGCCGGGTTCTCTCAGCCACGTCAGGATGTGCAGCCGTGTCCCGTCGGCGGGAGTCCCCACCATGCCGTCCACCTCCGCCCCGGCGTCCGCTCCGGGTACCTCCACTGTCCCGCAACCGGAGCCCCCGTGTCATGCGCTCCGGCACCTTGTCCGAGAGCCGACCCCCTGATCACAAGGTGGTTGAACAGCACATCACCGGTGGCGGAACCACGCCGCCGCCGGCAGCACCCGGTCGTCGTAGCCGAACAGCGCCTGGTTCTCCCAGCCGTTGCCGGAGGCCGGGTCGGCCGGGTCCCAGCCGTTGCCGGTGCGGACGGTCCAGGTGGCCTCCCAGTAGAAGACCCCGAGGCCGCGTCCGTTCGGGACGGCCTCGACGATGCTCGCCACGTCGTTCATCCACCGGGTCTGCCCCGCCGGGGACGCCGGGTAGCCGGGGACGAGTTCCTCGGTGAGGTCGATGATGTCCTCGAGCCCGTCCTCGCTGTCCGGCCGGAACGGGTAGGCCGTCTCGGCGACGAAGACCGGCTTGCCGTAACGGGAGGCCGCGTCGTCCAGGGCGGTCTGGAAGCCGTGCGGGGTGCCGTGCCAGTAGCCGTAGTACGACAGGCCGATGGTGTCGAACCGGACGCCGTGGGACGCGGCGTTGTCGAACCGCCAGCGGGTGCCGTCGAGGTCACCGCCTCGGCGAGGTGCAGCGCGACGGTGGTGGCCGGGCGACCGCCTTCACCGCCTCGTAGCCGGAGTTGAGCAGGCTCGCGAGCTGCGTCCAGTTGCTGGTGGACCTCTCGTCCCACAGCATGCCGCCGTTGATCTCGTTGCCGACCTGGACCATGTCCGCCGTGGTGCCCTGGGCCTTGAGGGCGTTGAGGACGTCGTACGTGTGCTGGTACACGTCCGTCTTCAACTGGCCGTAGGAGTGCCCCGACCGGGCTGCGTGCTTGGCCTGCTTGCCCGGGTCGGCCCAGGTGTCCGAGTAGTGGAATCCGAACAGCAGTTTCATGCCCTGGGCCTTGACGCGCTTCGCCCTGGCGAGGACGCGCGCCTTGTTGTTGTAGCCGTCGGCCGGGTTCACCCAGACCTTCAGGCGGGCGTAGTTCATGCCGGCGGACCTCAGGAGGGCGACGCCGTCGCCGGCGCTGCCGGAGGCGGTCCGGTAGACACCGCCCCTGTCCTCGCTCTTGGGCAGGGACGAGATGTCGGCGCCCTTGATCGTCAGGCCGGAGGTGCCCGAAGTGAAGGTCAGGTCGTCGACGTTGATCCAGTTGCCCGCGTTCGCGTCGCTGTGGACGCTGATCGTGCACTGGTTGTTCGTCACCCTGACGGGCACGACGATCCGTATCCAGTCGCTCGCGGACACCGGCAGATCGGTGCGCTGTTCGGTGCCGCCGCAGTTCTTCAGGGCGAGGTGGGCGGTGTTCTGGCCGCCGCCTGAGCGCACCCAGGCGGTCAGCTTGTAGGTGCCGTTGGTCAGCGCGGGCAGGTGCTGGTACGTCTCCGCCCGGTAGGCCGAGGACGGCCAGTGGGACAGGCGGTGACCGCCGCCGCGGCCGCCGGACTCGGTGTACGAGGTGCCGGTGTCGCCGTACTCCGACCAGCCGCCCGGGGTGGCCGCTCCTGAACCGTCGGCCTCGAAGCCGCCGTTGGTGAGGGTGCTCGCCGCGGTCGCGGTCCGGACGGGGAGTGCGGTGAGGAAGAATCCCGCGGCGAGCGGCAGCAGCAGGACCCGGAGTGTGCGTCTGGGATGGAACATGGGTGTTCGTCGTCCCTTCGACGTGGGAGGGGGTCGCCCCGGCGGGGAGGCCGGTGGCCGGGGGCCCCTCCGCCCGCGGTGTGCTCTGCTCACCGCGGCGGAGGGAGTCTTGGCTCAGCCGTCGAGCCGGACGACCCGGACGGCTCCGCCCGGGACCGCCAGACGGCCCGCGGCGCGTTCACCCGTCAGCAGTTCGGTGCCGGGGTGTCGAGCGGCACCTTGGCGTCGGTGCCGGTGTGGTTGATGGCGAACAGGAACGTGCCCGACTCCCCGGTGCGGTGCACCACTTCCACATCGCGGGGCAGGTCGTCGCGCGGGGTGATCCGGGTGTCCTCGACGGCCCGGCCGAGCAACGCGTCCAGGTCCTCGGCGCCCAGACGGGTGGAGACGTACCAGGCGTTGCCCTCGCCAAGGCGGTGCCGGGTGACGGCGGGGCGGCCCGCGGCAAGCCCATCGGGCTGGGTTCCATGGTGAGTTACGTGGCCGCGGACGACCGGGACGGCGCTCGTGACATGGTGCGCCATCTGCTGGCCCTGGGCCGGCGCGGGGTGGGTGTGGTGACAGGACCGCTCGACACCCCGGGCGGGGTGGAGCGCCTTGCCGGGTACAAGGAGGTGCTCGCCGAGGCCGTCATCGAGACCGATGAGCGGCTCATCGTCTCCGGCGACTACAGCCGGGCCGGCGGTGAGGCGGGCGCAGAGCGGCTGCTGGCCCGCGCGCCGGACATGGACGCCATGTTCGTCGCCTCCGACCTGATGGCACAGGGGGTGCTGACGACGCTGCACCGCGCGGGACGCCGGGTACCGGAGGATTGGCGGTGGGCGGCTTCGACGATTCCCAGGCCGCCGTCGCCACCAGCCCCGGCCTCACCACGATCCGTCAGCCCTGGGACCGCATCAGCGCCGAGATGGTGCGGGTCCTGCTGGCCCAGATCGGCGGCGAGGACCCGGCCACGGTGATCCTCCCGACGGAACTGGTGAAGCGCGAGCCGGCGTAGCACGCCGGCGCCGGCCGCCGGGGGAACTCACCCGGTCGTTGAAAATCCAACGAGTGCTACCGTTCACCTATGGCGGCTGAGGCGGTGGACCCGCGGCTCGAGGAGCGGTGGCGGGAGATCCTGTCTGTGCACGCGCGCACCCTCGGCGAGATCGACCGCGCGCTGCATCCGTACGGCCTGGGGGCCTCCGACTTCGAGGTGCTCGACATCCTGGCGACCGCTACGCCCGCGGAGGGCGAGCAGTGCAGAGTGCAGAACCTGGCCGGGCGGATCCACCTCAGCCAGAGCGCGCTGTCCCGTCTCATCGCCCGGCTGGAGAAGGACGGTCTGGTCGCCCGGAGCGTCTGCGCGGAGGACCGGCGGGGCGTATATGTGACACTCACCCGAAAGGGCCGCGACCTGCACGCCGAGGTACTGCCGCTGCAGCGCGCGGCCCTCACCCGCGCGCTGGGCGGATAGCCCCGCCGCCATGCAGGGGGCGGCCGCGACGGCACGCCTAGGGGCGGGCCAGCAGGGTGCGTACCCCCTCGGACGTCAGCGTGAGGCGGTGTTCGGAACTGCCGTCGATGGTGAGGGACAGCTCGTCGGCCGGCCACTGCGCGGCCAGGGCGCCGAGCGGCACCAGACGGTAACGGGAGACGAACGGCAGCAGGCCCGACATCTCCAATTCCGAGGTGAACACGGGCACCACCTGGATGCCGTCCGGCTGCTCCATCACCGGCAGCGCGACGACGCCGGGGTCGGCGGCCGCCTCGTCACCCGTGTCGTCGGGCACGGGGATCAGTACGTCACTGTCGGCGAGGGCGTTCAGGGCCGCCGTGTCCTCGGTGTTCTCCGAGAGAGCGTCCAGAGCCCGCTGGGCGGGCGTGGGTCCGTTGTTCTCGTGCGCGGGTGTCTCCATGGCTGTTTCCCTCGTAGCGGTGGTCGTACGGACCGCCCCGGACGGGATCGGTGGTCGGTGGTCGGAACAAGATCCGCTCCGGGCGCTGTCCTGCACGCGTACCCGATCGCGCGGGACGCAACCCTGCCTGAAGGAGACCCCCTGAGAGCCCCTTGACCCGCATGGTTATCATATGAGCGCCGCCTAGCTCGAAAGATAATCCTGTGACTGTCAACGAAGACTCGTTCACCAACTGGAAGCACCGCGAGGAAATCGCGGAGTCGATGATCCCGATCATCGGGAAGCTGCACCGCGAGCGGGACGTCACCGTCCTGCTGCACAGCCGCTCCTTGGTGAACAAGTCGGTGGTCTCCATCCTCAAGACCCACCGCTTCGCCCGTCAGATCGCCGGCCAGGAACTCTCGGTCACCGAGACGCTGCCGTTCCTCCAGGCCCTCACCACGCTCGACCTCGGTCCGTCCCAGATCGACCTCGGCATGCTCGCCGCGACCTACCGGACCGACGACCGGGGACTGTCGGTGGCGGAATTCACCGCCGAGGCCGTGGCAGGCGCCACCGGTGCCCACAAGATCGACCGTCGTGAGCCGCGCGACGTCGTCCTCTACGGTTTCGGCCGCATCGGCCGGCTCCTCGCCCGCCTGCTCATCGAGAAGTCGGGCTCGGGCAACGGCCTGCGGCTGCGTGCCGTCGTGGTCCGCCGGGGCGGCGAGCAGGACATCGTCAAGCGGGCCTCGCTGCTGCGCCGCGACTCCGTGCACGGCCAGTTCCAGGGCACGATCACCGTCGACGAGGCGAACAGCACGATCGTCGCCAACGGCAACACCATCAAGGTGATCTACGCCGACGACCCGTCCCAGCTGGACTACACGGCGTACGGCATCAAGAACGCCATCCTCATCGACAACACCGGCAAGTGGCGCGACCGCGAGGGCCTCTCGCAGCATCTGCGCCCCGGTGTCGACAAGGTCGTGCTGACCGCGCCCGGCAAGGGCGACGTGCCCAACATCGTGCACGGCGTCAACCACGACACCCTCAAGCCGGACGAGCAGATCCTGTCCTGCGCGTCCTGCACCACCAATGCGATCGTCCCGCCGCTCAAGGCGATGGCGGACGAGTACGGTGTGTTGCGCGGCCATGTGGAGACCGTCCACTCGTTCACCAACGACCAGAACCTGCTGGACAACTACCACAAGTCCGAGCGCCGCGGCCGCTCCGCGCCGCTGAACATGGTGATCACCGAGACGGGTGCCGCCTCCGCCGTCGCCAAGGCGCTGCCCGACCTCGAGGCGACGATCACCGGCAGTTCGATCCGGGTCCCCGTACCGAACGTGTCCATCGCGATCCTCAACCTCCAGCTGGGCCGCGCGACCAACCGCGCCGAGGTCCTCGACCACCTCCGTGAGGTGTCGCTCACCTCACCGCTGAAGCGTCAGATCGACTTCATCAGCGCCCCCGACGCGGTCTCCAGCGACTTCATCGGCTCGCGGCACGCGTCGATCGTCGACGCCGGCGCCCTCAAGGTGGAGGGCGACAACGCGATCCTCTACCTCTGGTACGACAACGAGTTCGGCTACTCCTGCCAGGTCGTCCGGGTCGTGCAGTACGTCTCGGGAGTGGAGTACCCGACCTTCCCGGCGCCGGCTCCTTGACCTGCCCACGGAACGACGGGGCGGGGCCGGCAAGCAGTCCGGCCCCGCCCCGTCGTTCCCGCGTGACCCACCCCCTCGCTTCCCGCGTCACCCGCCTCGGCACCCCCCACCTGCCTGTGGGTGTTCGCCCTGCTCCGGCCCCATGTGCCGACCTGGTGGACGCGCGGCGTGACCCAGAAGGCCGGATCGGTAACGATCGCTACGTACCGGTTGCCGGACCCGGCGAAGTTCCTAGTCTGCGGGCATGTCCCTCTTCAGCAGTCGTACCAGTAAACGTCCCCGAATCGTCCCGGCCCTCGACGACGCCGACCTCGCGCGCGTCCTTCGGCAGTTGAGCAAGCGCGGTGGGGGCGTCAAGCCGGCGGAGGTGACACTCGTCGCCACGCTTCTGGAGGAGACCGGGGGCGACTGGGACCGACGCGGCCACCGTGTCTCCGTACTGGCCGACGCGACGGCCGAATCGGGCTCGGAGCTGGCGTCGGCCTGGCTGGCCAAGGAGCCGGAGAACCCCGACGCGCTGGTGTTCCACTCCAGGGTCGGCCTGGCCCGCGGCCTGCGGGACAGGCACTTGGAGGAAGCGGGACAGTTGGTGACCCAGTGTCATCGGGCCGCGGAGCTGCATCCGGCGGATCCGTTGCCCTGGGTGACCCTGCTCGGCATGGCCCGGATCGAGCGGTACGCGCAGAGCGAGGTCAACGCCATCTGGCGGGAGACCACCGGACGCGACCGCTGGCACCGCGAGGCATATCTGCAGATGCTCGCCCATCTGTCGCCGGAGGAAGGCGGTTCGAGTGCGGCCGTCCTCGACTTCATCGATGTGGTGCGCACCCGTATACCGGCCAACGCGCCGTGCGCCGCGATCGAGGTGACCGCGGCCGTGCGGCAGTACCAGGGGCTGGCGGCGCAGGGCGGTGTCCGGGCCATGACGGCAAGTCAGCTGTGGGAGGGCGGACAGATCGCGGCCTCACTGGAGCAGGCCGCCTCCCTCTGGGCGAAGCCGGGATTCTTCCAGCACGCGGCGGCCCAGGCGGATCTGAACGTACTGGCGTACGCGCTGTGCGCGGCCGGCCGGGCCGCCGACGCTCACCCGGTGTTCCAGGTGCTTCAGGGCACGGTGACCCCGTGGCCGTGGAACGACGACGGGCCGGCGGTCCAGCGGTTCGAACAGCACCAGGCCAAGGCGGAGCGGGGG
This sequence comes from Streptomyces sp. GD-15H, assembly GCF_045291515.1. Classification (NCBI taxonomy): domain Bacteria; kingdom Bacillati; phylum Actinomycetota; class Actinomycetes; order Kitasatosporales; family Streptomycetaceae; genus Streptomyces; species Streptomyces sp. GD-15H. The sequence continues at coordinate 7,512,587 of NZ_CP149447.1, read as the reverse complement.
CGGCAGGGCGGCGTCGGAGGGACCTGACGCCCCCGCTCCACGCGCCTCGTCAGTCCCGCTCCCTGGCCAGGATGTCCGCGACGGCGTCGTGCAGCGCCGTCGCGGCGTCCGGGGCGGCCCCTTCGGAGCGCCACGCCACGAACCCGTCGGGGCGGACCAGGACCGCGCCGTCCTCGGTGACGCCGTGGGCCTGCGCCCAGCTCACGTCGGCGTCCGGCGTCAGGTCCGCGGTCGGGCCGCTGCCGATCCGGTACGAGTCGAGCGGCACCGACAGGCGCTTGGCCACCTGCTCCGCCGCGGTGTGCCAGGCGCCGTCCTCGGAGCTGAGCAGCACCAGTGACCGCTCGTAGAGGTCGAGGGTGGAGACGCGGACGCCGGCGCGGTCCAGCCACAGGTGGGGGGCCCGGCTGCCCGGCTCCCCCGCCAGTTGCAGGCCGTCGGGGACGACCGGCGCCGCCGGGTCACTGCCGAGGACCGCGCCCCGCCGATAGCGGTAGCCCAGCGCCACGTTGAGGATTCCGCCCTTCGGGCCCTTGCTGCCGGCGCCCGCCGCGGGCGTGTAGCCGGGGTGGCTGTGCTCGACCGAGCGGTTCGAGGCGCGGGCGCTGGTCGCCTCCGCGACCGGACGGCGCTCGGCGTCGTAGGAATCCAGCAGTCCGGGTCCCGCCCAGCCGCCGAGGACGGCGGCCAGTTTCCAGGCCAGGTTGTGCGCGTCCTGGATACCGGTGTTGGAACCGAACGCCCCGGTGGGCGACATCTCGTGGGCCGAGTCACCGGCGAGGAACACCCGGCCGTCGGCGTAGCGTTCGGCGACCCGCTCGGCGGCGTGCCACGCGGCCCGACCGGTGATCTTGACGTCGAGGTCGGGTGCTCCGATCGCCCGCTGGATGTGGGCGACGCACCGCTCGTCGGTGAACTCCTCGAGGGTTTCGCCGTGTTCGGGGTGCCAGGGGGCGTGGAACACCCAGTTCTCGGCGTTGTCGACCGGCAGCAGCGCCCCGTCGGCCTCCGGGTTGGTGAGGTAGCAGACGATGAACCGCCGGTCGCCGACGATGCCCGCGAGGTTGCGGGAGGAGAAGGTGACGCTCACGTTGTGGAACAGGTCGCCCGGTCCGTCCTGGCCGATGCCGAGCCGCTCCCGGACGGGGCTGCGGGGGCCGTCCGCGGCGACCAGGTAGTCCGCCCGGATGGTGGTGTGCTCGCCGGTCTCCCGGCTCTTGACCCGCGCCGTCACACCGTCGCCGTCCTGGTCGAACGACACCATCTCGGTCGCGAAGCGCAGGTCGCCGCCGAGTTCGCGGGCGTGGGCGAGGAGCACCGGTTCGAGGTCGTTCTGGCTGCACTGGCACCACCCGCCGGGGCTGAACCGGGCCAGCCCGCCGCCGGGGTCGATCTCCTTGAAAAGCCACTCGCCGTCGCCGTCCACCAGGCTCGGCGTCTGCATGATCCCGTGATTGTCCGCGAGGACCGACGCGACCTCCCTGATCCGCTGCTCGACTCCGGCCACCCGGTACAGCTCCATGGTGCGCACATTGTTCCCCCGCCCGCGCGGGTGGATCGACGTGCCCGGGTGACGTTCGACGAGCGTGTGCGGCACGCCCAGACGCCCCAGGAACACGGACATGGACAGGCCCACCAGGGAGCCGCCGACGATCAGGACGGGCGTGCGGTGGCCGATCTCGTCGGCCGTTTCCAAACGGTTCATTGAACTGCCTCCAGCGTCGCCCGCGGCGGGCGGTGGAAAAGGATGCCGAATCCATGCCCGCTACGGGCCGCTCCGCGTCCCGGCGACACCCGGTTGACGCACGGTTCACCCACCTGCCCCGTGGCGCTCGCGCACATCGCGGGGTGCGTCAACGATCGATGCAGGGCGACCCCGGACCTTCGGATACGGCGGCCGTTCCCGACCTCCAGTGAAGAACCTTCCGTGAAGAAGAGGAGAGGTGCGCCGGATGACCACCACGGGACGCACGACGGAACGCACGACGGGCCGTATGGCGGGACGTATACCGCAGTCGGCATTCGACGGCTCCAGGTTGCGGGTGATCCTGCTGCTCGACCTGTACGACGGGGCCCAGGAGCAGTTCCTCGACGCGTACGACCACATGAGCAGCATGGTCGCGTCCGTCCCCGGTCACATCAGTGACCAGCTCTGCCAGTCGATCGAGAACCCCTCGCAGTGGCTCATCACCAGCGAATGGGAGAGCGCCCCGCCCTTCCTCGCCTGGGTGAACAGCGAGGAGCACATCGAGACCGTTCGCCCGCTGCACAGCTGCGTCCGCGACACCCGGTCGATGCGCTACAGCGTCCTGCGCGAGATGCAGGACGGCCTGCCGCTCACCAGGCAGACCACCGCGGGCCTCCAGGAGCAGGCCCGCGTGGGTGAGGGCGTGGCCCGCCACGCTTTCACCTTCACCGTCAAGCCGGGCACCGAGTCCAAGGTCGTGAAGCACCTGGCCGGGTACGCGTCCCCCAATGCCTCGCTGGACGACAACACGCGGCTGCGCCGCACCTCCGTGTTCATGCACGGCAACCGCGTGGTGCGGGCCGTCGAGGTGGAGGGCGACCTGGCCACGGCGCTGCGCCACGCGGCCAATCAGCCCGGGTTCCGAGCGGTCGAGGAGGCCATAAACCCCTATCTGGAGCATGCCCGGGATCTCGCCGATCCCGGCTCCGCGCGGGTGTTCTCCACCAGGGCCGCGCTCCCCGCCGTGCACCACGTCGACGGAGACGGGCCTCGGCCCGCGGGTCTGCGGCGGCACGCGCTGTACTACCCGGCCGTCGAGGGCCAGGGGCTGGAACTGGCCCGGTTCCTCTCCCATCAGGACGAGGCCGCGGCCGACGAGCCGGACAGCCCGGTGTACTCGAGCACCATCTTCCAGCGCGACGACGTCGTGGTCCGTCTGATCGACGCCACCGGCGACCTCGACCTCGACCCCCTCTCGGCGCTCGGCATCAAGGGCGCGGGGAAGGCGGCGGAGCTGGAGCGGCTCCTGGACGGCGCCGCGGTCGGCGTCGAGGGTCCGCTGGACTCGGAGCGCAACATCAACCGGCTGCTGTCGCACGCCGACATGCTGTCTGTCGCCGACCGCAGCGCGACGGATTCCTGACGGCAAACCGTGGGGACGTCCACGGCCCGCACGCCCGGACGTCCCCGCCACACCCGGAGGTACCAACCATGTCCAAACAGCATCCACGCATCGTGGACCTGAGCGAGACGGAACCCAACCGACGGCGCGGAGGCGACCTCAGAACCCTGCTCACCCCGGCCACGGTGGGTTCCACCAGCGGCTTCATGGGGCTGGCCGTCATCCAGCCCGGCGAGCGCATCGGCGAGCACTACCACCCGTACTCCGAGGAGTTCGTCTACGTCGTCAGCGGCGCCCTCGAAGTCGACCTGGACGGGGAACCGTTCGCGCTCCGGGCCGAGCAGGCTCTGATGATCCCGATCGACATGCGGCACCGTTTCCGCAACGTCTCCGACGCCGAGGCCCGCATGGTGTTCCACCTGGGTCCGCTCGCCCCGCATCCGAGTCTCGGTCACGTCGACACCGAGGAGAACGCCAGTTCCGTGGCCGGTCCCCAGCTGACCGTGGGCGGGCCGGGTGTGTCCGGGCCGGGGCAGGACCGGCCGGCCGATCGAAGTGAGGCCATAAAATGACCCGGCGAGTGGCCGTCACCGGCATCGGTGTAGTCGCTCCCGGCGGCACCGGAGCGACGGCGTTCTGGGACCTGCTCGCCGCGGGCCGCACCGCGACCCGCGGCATCACCCTGTTCGATCCGAGCGGTCTTCGCTCCCGGATAGCAGCCGAGTGCGACTTCGACCCGTTCGCCCACGGCCTCGACCCGGATCTGTGCCAGCACGCCGACCGGTACATCCAGTTCGCCGCGGTGGCCGCCGCGGAGGCGGTCCACGACTCCGGGCTCGACCCCGCCACCGACGATCCCTGGCGCACCGCGGTGTCGCTGGGCAGCGCGGTCGGCGGCACCACCCGGCTGGAGCACGACTACGTGCGGGTCAGCGAACACGGCAAGCGCTGGGACGTGGACCATCGGCAGGCCGACCCGAAACTGCACATGGCGTTCCAGCCGAGCACCCTCGCCTCGGTCATCGCCGAGCGGTTCGACGCGCGGGGCCCCGTGCAGACCGTCTCCACCGGTTGCACCTCCGGGCTCGACGCGGTCGGTTACGGCTTCCACACCATCGCCGAAGGCCGGGCCGACGTCTGCATCACCGGGGCGTCCGACTCGCCGATCTCGCCGATCACGATGGCCTGCTTCGACGCCATCAAGGCGACCTCACCGAACAACGACGACCCGGAGCACGCCTCCCGGCCCTTCGACGCCCACCGCGACGGCTTCGTGATGGGCGAGGGCGCGGCGGTCCTCGTCCTCGAGGAGTACGAGCACGCCCGGGCCCGCGGCGCGGAGATCCACTGCGAGATCAGTGGGTACGCCACGTACGGCAACGCCTACCACATGACCGGTCTGACCACCGAGGGGCTGGAAATGGCGCGGGCCATCGACAGCACGCTCGACCAGGCCCGTCTCGACCCCACACTGATCGACTACGTCAACGCGCACGGCTCCGGCACCCGGCAGAACGACCGGCACGAGACGGCCGCGGTGAAGCGGTCCCTCGGCGCCCACGCCCACGAGACGCCCATGAGCTCCATCAAGTCGATGGTGGGGCACTCGCTCGGCGCGATCGGCGCGATCGAGGTGGTCGCCTGCGTGCTCGCCCTGAAGCACCAGGCCGTGCCGCCGACGGCGAACTACGAGACCCCCGACCCCGAGTGCGACCTGGACTACGTGCCGCGCACCGCCCGCCCGCGGAGGCTGAGGAACGTGCTCTCCGTCGGCAGCGGGTTCGGCGGTTTCCAGTCCGCGGTGCTGCTGACCGGGCCGGGTGGGAGGACACGATGAGCATTCAGCGCCCCCGCCGCGCGGCCATCACCGGCATCGGTGTGATCGCGCCCAACGGACTGCGGACCGATGCCTACTGGAAGTCCGTCAGCGAAGGCATCGGCGTGCTGGACCGGATCACCCGCGAGGGCTGCGGGCATCTGCCGCTGCGGGTGGCCGGTGAGGTCCGGGGCTTCGACGCGGCGGACCTCATCGAGGACCGGTTCCTGGTCCAGACCGACCGGTTCAGCCACTTCGCGATGGCGGCGGCCGCCCTCGCCCTCGACGACGCCGGGCTCGGCAGCGGGGATACCGCGGAGCCGTTCTCCATCGGCGTGGTCACCGCGGCCGGTTCCGGCGGCGGCGAGTTCGGGCAGCGGGAGCTGCAGAAACTCTGGGGGCAGGGTCCGCGGTTCGTCGGCCCGTACCAGTCCATCGCCTGGTTCTACGCCGCGAGCACCGGCCAGATCTCCATCCGTGGCGGCTTCAAGGGCCCGTGCGGGGTGGTGGCGAGCGACGAGGCCGGCGGTCTCGACTCCCTCGCGCACGCCGCCGGGGAGGTCCGGCGCGGCACCGACACGATGGTCGTCGGCGCCGCGGAGGCACCCCTCGCCCCCTACTCGATGGTCTGCCAGCTCGGCTACCCCGAGCTCAGCACCGTCGAGGACCCGGACCTCGCCTACCGTCCGTTCACCACGAAGGCCTGCGGGTTCGTGCCCGCCGAGGGCGGCGCGCTGCTCGTCGTCGAGGACGAGGACCGCGCCCGCGGACGCGGGGCGCCGGTGCGGGCCACCGTGGCCGGCCATGCCGCCACCTTCACCGGTGCGTCCCGCTGGGAGGAGTCCCGGGAGGGGCTGGCCCGCGCGATCCGCGGTGCCCTCGACGAGGCGGGCGCGGCCCCGGAGGAGATCGACGTGGTGTTCGCCAACGCCATGGGCGTCCCGGAGGCGGACCGCGCCGAGGCGCTGGCGATCGCCGACGCGCTCGGCACGCACGGCGCACGGGTGCCCGTCACGGCGCCCAAGACCGGTTTCGGCCGGGCCCACTGCGCGGCGCCCGTGCTGGACACGGTGGCCGCGGTGCTCGCCATGGAACACGGTCAGGTGCCCCCCACCCCCAACGTGTCCGACATCTGCCACGACCTCGACCTGGTGATGTCGCGTGCTCGGCCCGCCGAGCTGCGCACGGCCCTCGTTCTCAGCAGGGGACTGATGGGCTCCAATGCGGCGCTGGTCGTGCGCCGCGGTGGCGAATCCGCCCGGTAACGCCGGGCGGGGAAGGAGCAGACAACCCATGATCACCACCGAAGTGACCTTCGACGAACTGGCCGCCCTGATGAAGAAGGCGGCCGGCATCACCGTCGACCCCGAGAAACTCAGGCAGGCAGCGGAGTCCCCCTTCGACTCCTTCGGTCTCGACTCGCTCGGCCTTCTCGGCATCGTCGGCGAGCTGGAGAACCGGTACAGCGGGTCGTTTCCCCCGACTCGGAGCGCTGCAGGACGCCCCGGGAATTCCTCGACCTCGTCAACAACACCCTCAAGGCTGGAGCCTGAAGTGGCAGGACACACCGAGAACAGCATCACCGTCGACGCTCCCTTCGACCTCGTCTGGGAGATGACCAACGACCTCGAGAACTGGCCGCGCCTGTTCAGCGAGTACGCGTCCGTCGAGGTGCTCTCCCGCGAGGGGGACACCACGACGTTCCGGCTGACCATGCACCCGGACGACACCGGAAAGGTGTGGAGCTGGGTGTCCGAGCGCACCCCCGACCGCGCCACGAGGAGTGTGCGCGCCCGTCGCGTCGAAACGGGACCCTTCGCCCACATGGACATCCTGTGGGAGTACGAGGAGGTCCCGGGCGGCGTCCAGATGCGCTGGACTCAGGACTTCGCGATGAAGCCCGACGCCCCGGTCGACGACGACTGGATGACGGACAACATCAACCGCAACTCGCGTACGCAGATGGCGCTCATCCGGGACCGGATCGAGCAGGCCGCCCGCGACCGCCGGGGCGCGTCCGTCACGTCCGGCTGACCGCCGACCGACCCGGAAAGGACCGTCGATGCATCACGCACTCATCGTCGCCCGTATGGCGCCCGGTTCGGCGCCGCGGATCGCCGACGTCTTCGCCGCCTCCGACCGGGGCGAACTCCCCCGCCTGGTCGGGGTGAACCGCCGCAAGCTCTTCCAGTTCGGCGACGACGTGTATCTGCACCTCATCGAGTCCGAGCAGGACCCGGCACCCGCCATCGCGAAGGTGGCCGGACACCCCGAGTTCCGCGGCATCAGTGAGCAGCTGGAGGCGTACGTCAGCCCGTACGACCCCGCGACGTGGCGCAGCCCCAAGGACGCCATGGCGCAGTGCTTCTACCACTGGGAGCGCGGCGCCGGCTCCTGAGCGGGCGAATCGAACAACCCCGAGGCCGCCGGTGCCGCGTACGTCGCGGAGCCGGCGGCCTCGGGGTTGAGCCGTGTGCGGATCAGGCGGGGAAGGCGCACTCGAAGGCGTGCAGGTAGGCGGTGACGGGGCGGACGTCTCCGAGGGCCAGGCCCGCGTCGGTCAGCCGGCCGGTCGTGCTCTGCCGGGTGTGCTTGGCACCGCCGACGTCGAGGAGCAGCCGGACGTTCCGGGTCCACGGCTCCGTGCGCCCCAGGGCGACGTACCGCAGGCTGTGCGGGGCGTCTGGGTCCGCCCGGACCGGCCATTCCGCGCTGCGGGCCCTCGAGTTCGACGCATTGGTTGCAGGGGAGGTACAGGAAGTGGCTGGGCTCTCCCGGCTGATCGTGCCGTGCCCGATCCAGTGGAGGACGAAGGCGTCGTCCTCCACTGGATCGTCCAGGAGGCTGGCCGGCCGAAGAGATCGACCACCGAACGGACATCGGCCGCCACCAGGTCAGCCGAGGCGGCGTTCAGCCGCGTCGGCAGCGGGTCGGGCTGCGGTCCGGCGTTGGTCAGGATGGTGAGGGAGCACGGTTCGGCGGCATGGCTCACCAGCCAGAAGGCGAAGCGGACGCCGGAGGCCAGGGAGCCGGGCATGGGCCGCAGCGACGAGCCCTCGTACGTCTCCGGGCACACCACCAGAGCGCGTACGACCATCGATCAGCACTCCTCGCCGGCCGTGCGGACCGCATCGTACACCCGCGGTGTGGCCCAGTAGGCGCCGTGCGCCCGGGGAACGGCTCCCGGGTGTCGACGGCGACATCCCTGACCCGTCCGGCGCGACACCGAGGATGTCTCCCCAGGAGCACGTCTCCACCACGGTGTCCGGCAGCACCTTCCGAAAACCGTCCCCGATGTTGTCGAGCGCTCCCGCTCACGCTTCGACCGAACGCCCGTTCCGTGAACGAACAGAACTGTTTTCACACTCGTTCTCACGTTCCCCCGCCCGGACGTCACGGCCAGGAACATCGCGACGGCCGCCAACATGAGCGTGGCACGAGGAGCTATCACCCCGCATTTCATGAATTCGACCCAGCCGGGGCGGAAATCGCCTGTTCGGAAAGGTAACAACCCTCAACCGATCAGGAACGGACAAGGCGTCAGGCCCGTCGGGCCGCTGAGTGGTGGCGCGGAGGACGGCCGCGCTCACACGTCCTGGATACGTCGGAAAGGGCGGTCCGTCTCCAGCGCGAACGCGATCTCCAGCAGCGCCCGTTCACTGCCGGGGCGACCGGAGAACATGATGCCGACGGGCAATCCGTCCTCTGTCGCACTCGTGGCGGGCACCGAGATCGACGGTGCACCGACGACGTTGTTGACCGGTGTGAACGCGACGTACGCCAGAATCCGTTCGATCAGTGTCGGGTAGGACACGGCCGGGCTGAGATGACCGATCGGCGGCGTGGTGTGGGCGAGCACGGGGGAAAGGACGAGGTCGAACCCGCGGAACGCCGCCGCGTACGCCTCTCGGGTACGTTTCAGCCTCCGCAGCATGCCCGGAGTGCGCCGCCAGGTCTTGAGGTATGCCTCGCGCAGCCCTCTGCTGAGGCCGTCCATACGGCGCCGGTCGAAGTCCGCGCCGAGGGTCCGGCCCGTGACGCCGAGGAGGAACGACAGCAGCCCCCAGTAGGTGAGGAAGTCCTCGGTGAAGCGGGGGTCGATGGCCAACTCCACGGGCTCCACGGTGTGGCCCAGCCGTTCGAGTGTCGCCACGGTCTTTGTGACGGCCTCCCGGGTGGCGGTGTCGGAGGGGACACCGTTCGGCGAGTCCAGCAGGAATCCGATGCGCATCCGCCGCCCCGAGGGATCTTCGACCAGGCCCAGCGGCGGCAACTCGGGGTTGCGCCAGTACGTCTCGGCGGCGGCGAGGAACGCGGCGGTGTCGCGCACGGAACGGCTCACGATGCCGTCGGAGACTATGTCAAGGGGAAGTTGGCGGCCCTGCGCATTCGCCACGACCCGGCCACGGGTCGGCTTGAGACCGACGAGTCCGCAGCAGGCGGCGGGGATCCGGATCGAGCCACCGCCGTCGTTGGCGTGTGCGATCGGCACCGCCCCGGCGGCGACGAGCGCCGCACTGCCGCCCGACGAACCGCCCGCCGAGTAGCCCGTGTTCCACGGGTTGCGAACGGGCTCGGCGCTCTCGTACTCCGTGGTCGGGCTGAACCCGAACTCGGGCAGCCGGGTCTTGCCCAGCACCGTGACGCCGGTGCTCAGGAACTGCCGGGCGAATGGCGCGTGCCACCGCGCGGCCCTCGGAGTGAAAGCTGCGCTGCCGTGGCCGGTGAACAGTCCCAGGTAGTCGGTGTTGTCCTTGACGAATGTCGGCACCCCGGCGAAGGCTCCGCCCACCCCGCCGGCGTGCGCCGGGAGGCCGGCGTGCGTCTGGACCGCGTTGAGTCTCGCCTCGACCGCCCGCACCCGCTCCGCCGCGTCCCGGGCGACCTCGACGGCACTCACCTCACCCCGCCGGATCGCCGCAGCGAGACCGACGGCGTCGTGTTCCCCCAGGGCGTCGTCCCGGAAGGCGTGCACCGCGCTCCGTTCCTCGAAAGTCGTCACCGCTACCTCAGCTCCCGGCCGTACGGATGGTTGCCCGGCATCATTCCGTACTGTCAAGTAACACGCGAGAGGCCCACCCGTCGCCACCGCCCGGTTTCCGATCCTGTCGGTGTCCGCGCGCCGTCCCCGGCGGGCCGTGAACCGGTTGCGGCTGTCACCGACTCCCCTACGCCCGCACGGCGCGTACGGTGGTCAGCTCCGTCCGGGCGTCGATGGGTCTGCCGGGGCCGAGAACCGGTACAGGCGCAGGGCCAGCTGGATCTCCAGGGCGCGGGCCGGGCTCTGCCAGTCGTCGCCCAGGAGGTGGCCGACGCGCTCCAGGCGCTGGGCGACCGTGTTCACGTGCACGTGCAGGTCGTCCTTGGTACGGGCCGGGCTCATGCCGCAGGCAAAGTACGTGTCGAGGGTGCGCAGCAGTTCGGTGCCGCGTCGTTCGTCGTACGCGACGACCGGGCCGAGGGTGCGGTCGACGAAGCCCGCGATGTCCCGCTCCCCGGCCAGGAGCAGACCCAGGAAGCCGAAGTCCTCGGCGGCGGCACCGTCGCCGGAGCGGCCCAGCACGCGCAGGGCGTCGAGACAGCGCCGGGCCTCCGCGTAGGCCGCCGCCACGGTGTCGGGGCGGGCGGTGAGGTGCTCGACCGGAGCGGACGCACCGACGGTGACCGGCTCGTGTACGGCCGTTCCCAGGTGCCGGGCGGTACGGCGGGCCAGGTCGGTGGCGGTGTCACCGGGGGCGAGGGGCAGCAGCAGGACGGTGCCGCCGTCACGCGCGGAGGCGAGACCGTGGCGGGTCGCCGCGAGGTGCGACGCCGCGGCCCACAGGCGCCGACGGGCGTCCGCCTCCTGGTCGGCGTCGGCGGCGGCGCCCTCCAGGCGGGCGCTGAGTACGGCATGGGTGGCGTCGAGGTCGGCGTGCAGCCGGGCCGCGCGCTCGCGCAGCAGGCGCGGGTCGCGGTCGCGGGCGTCGAGCAGGTGGTCGAGCAGTTCGCCGCGGACGCGCTGCTCCGCCTCGGCGGCGGAGCGGCGGGCGAGCAGCAGGAGCGAGGTGACCATGGCGGCGCGTTCCAGAGTGCGCTGGTCGACGGGGTCCAGTCCGGGGTGGCCGCGCAGCACGAGGGCACCGAGGAGTTCGCCGCCCGCGGCCACGGCGGCGACCCAGTCGCGGCCGTGCCGTACCGCGTGTCCTTCCGCGCGGGACGCCTCGAGGGCCTGGGCCGGTGCGGTGGCGGCCTCGGTGAACTCGACGGTGCCGTCCAGGACTTGGGAGACGGCGGCGGCCACGTCATGGACCCCGCCGCCGCGCAGGACGAGTTCGGCGAGCCGGTCGTGCACGTCGGAGGCGCGTTCGATGACCCCGCTGCGGTCCTGGATGATCTCGTTGGCGCTTTCCAGGTCGGCGAGGGCCGAGCGGGTCTCGGCGAGCAGGTTCGCCGTGTCGATGGCCGCCGCGGCGAGCGCGGCGAAGGAGCCGACCAGGGCGACCTGTTCGCGCTCGAAGACCCGGGCCCTCCGGTCCGCGGCGAACAGCACGCCGATGACGGTGTGCCCGAGCATGAGGGGCACCCCGAGGATGGCCACCAGCCCCTCGTCCCGCACGCCGGTGTCGATGGTGAGGGTGTGCTCGAAGCGGTCGTCGCGGAAGTAGTCGTCGGTCACATAGGGACGGGCGGTCTGGGCGACCAGGCCGCCCAGCCCCTCGCCCATGCCGAGGCGCAGCTGCTGGAAGCGGGCCGCGACCGAGCCCTCGGTGACCCGCATGTAGGTGTCGCCCCGGGCCGGGTCGTTCAAACTGAGGTAGGCGACGTCGGTGCCGAGCAGCGAGCGGGCGCGCTGCACGATCGCCCGGAGCACGGCGTCCAGGTCGCGCAGTCCGGCCAGGTCGTGCGCGGTCTCGAAGAGCGCGGACAGCTCGGCCTCCCTGCGGCGCCGTCCCTCCAGGTCGGAGCGGACGCGCAGGGCGAGCCGCCTGGCCTGTTCGAGGGCGGCGATCCGCTCGGCGGTCAGTCCCTCGGCGCGGGCCAGGAGCACCGGCTGCTCGTAGGCCTCGGCGGACGCGCCCCGGGCCAGCAGTTCCAGGAACGGCGTCTCCGCACTGCCGGACGCGGGACGGGCCCGGCCCGGCGCTGCGGAACCGGGGGCCGGGTGTTCGGCGGACTGTACGTGATCGCGGGACATGGTCTCAGGATTCCTCATCCCACGGCCGCCCCGTCAGCCCTGTGGACAACTCGACCGATGGGGCCGTGGGCCTGTGGACGACATGGCCGACCGGGTACGCGGTGGCAGTGGTGACGTCCGGGGGCGGCCGGCGTGAGCCGGGCGGTGGCTCAGTGCGCGGTCCAGCCACCGTCCAGTACCAACGAGGTGCCGGTCACGAAGGACGCCTGCGGAGCGCACAGATACGCCACCGCCTCGGCGATCTCCTCCGGTTCGATGAGTCGTTTGACCGCGCTGCCCTGCAGCATGACCGTGGCCACGACCTGCTCCTCGGGGATGCCGTGCGCACGGGCCTGGCCGGCGATCTGCTGTTCGACCAGTGGGGTGCGCACATAGCCGGGGTTCACACAGTTCGAGGTGACACCGTGGAGTGCGCCTTCGAGGGCGGTGGTCTTGGACAGCCCCTCGAGCCCGTGTTTGGCGGCTACATAGGCGGACTTGTAGGCCGAGGCGCGCAGCCCATGGACCGAGGACACATTGACGATGCGGCCCCAGCCCTGTCCGTACATATGGGGCAGGGCACCGCGGATGAGCCGGAACGGCGCCTCCAGCATCACGGTGAGCACCGTGTGGAACACATCCGGCGGAAAGTCCTCGATCGGCCGTACCAGTTGCAGTCCGGCATTGTTGACCAGCACGTCCGCGCCCACGGCGGCGAGTTCGGCGGCGTCCAGGTCCATGAGGTCGAGCACCTGGGGCTCGACGCCGCCCCCGAGGCCCTGGGCCTGCTCGGCCAGCGCCTCCAGGCCGACGGCATCCCGGTCGACGGCTCTCACCCTGGCCCCGGCGGCCGCGAGCCGCAGCGCGCAGGCGCGGCCGATGCCGCCGGCGGCGCCGGTGACCAGAGCGGTACGGCCACCGAGGTCGAGCAGGGGGGCGTAACGGGCGTGGGGCGCGGTCATGTCCCGACCCTAGTCAGCGCCCCTACCCCACCCCATATGGTTGCGCCCCACAGTTCAGCCGGAACTAGTGGAGTCGAACCATGTGGGTGCGTCGGCCATGGCTTGCTTGATCCGGAAACGCCCGAACTCGTTGAGATCCGGCAGCGCGTCCACGGCGAACCAGCCGACGTCCAGCGACTCGTCGTCGTTGACCCGTGCCTCACCGCCGACGGCCCGACAGCGGAACGTGATGTCCATGTACTGGCAGATGTCGCCGTTCTCGTAGGTCACCGGGTTCAGCGCCTGGACCAGGACGACGCGCTCGACGACGCAGTGCACCGCCGTCTCCTCCTCGACCTCGCGCACGGCACAGGCCGCGGGCTGCTCCCCCGGGTCGGGGATGCCGCCGATCACCGACCACTTACGGGTGTCGGACCGGCGGTTCAGCAGCACTCTGCCCTCGTCGTTGAAGACGAGGGCGGTGACCCCGGGGAGCCAGAGCAGCTGATGACCGGCGGAGGCGCGCAGGGCGCTGATGAAGTCGGGAGTAGCCATTCTGCGACCCTAACGGGCAGGTCGGACAAGTCCGCGACGCTTCAGGGCCTGTGTGCCGGCCGTACGACTACGCGTCCTCGGCGCGCCGCCCTCGCACACCGGCGGCGACGGCCCACCCCAGCCCGCCGGCTGCGACCAGGACGAGGGCGGTCTCCGGGAGGACGCCGAGGCGGGTGGCGGGGGTCTGCGAGGAGCGCAGCGGCACCTCCTGCACCAGGGAGTCGGCGACGAACATGCCGGTCCTCTGGCCGACCGTCCCGTCCGGCAGGATGATCGCGCTCACCCCGCTGGTCACCGGGACGGTGACGGTGCGGCTGTGCTCGACGGCGCGGACCCGGGACATGGCGAGCTGCTGGTAGGTCATCTCGCTGCGGCCGAAGGTCGCGTTGTTGCTGGGTACGGAGATCAGCTGGGCACCGTGCTTGACGGTGTCGCGCACCGCCCAGTCGAAGGCCGCCTCGTAGCAGGTGACCAGGCCGACCCCGGTTCCGGCCATGGTGAACACGCCGGGTTCGGTGCCCCGGCTGAAGTCCTGGCGGACCATCGACGTCCAGTCGTCGTTGATCGCCCCGACCAGGGACCGCAGCGGGAGGTATTCGCCGAACGGCTGGATCTGCCGCTTGTCGTAGGTGTCGACGGGACCCTCCACCGGATCCCAGAGGACCTGCTCGTTGAGCAGCTTGCCGTCCTTGCGCACCACGGCGCCGACGGAGACGGGCGCGCCGATCGCCCTGGCCGCCCGGTCGATCACGGCGCGCGCGTCGGCGTTGGCGAAGGGGTCGATGTCGGAGGAGTTCTCCGGCCACAACACGAGGTCGGGCCGCTCCACCCGGCCCGCGTCGACCTCGGCGGCCAGGCGCTCCGTCTCGCGCGCGTGGTAGTCGAGAACGGCCCGCCGCTGCGAGTTGAAGTCGAGCCCCAGCCGCGGCACATTGCCCTGGACGACCGCGACGGTCGCCGTACCGGCCTCGGCCGTGTCGCTCACCAGCGGCCGGGCGGCCACCGCGGCCACGGCCGGCACCGCCACGCTCAGCGCGCCGACCGCCGCCGCGACGCGCCGCGCGGTCCCGGTGCGGCGGGCGTCCACAGCCACCCGCACGATCTCGTACAGGCCGAAGCCGCACAGCACGACCGCGAAGCCGAGCACCGGGGTCCCGCCCAGCGCGGCGAGCGGCAGGAAGGCACCGTCCGCCTGCCCGAACGCGATCTTGCCCCAGGGGAATCCGTGGAACGGCACACGCGCGCGTGCCGCCTCCCCGGCGATCCACAGCGCGGCGGCCCACACCGGCCATCCGGGCAGCTTCGACACCGCGGCGACACCCGCGCCGACCAGCGCGACGAAGATCGCCTCGATCACGGCGAGGGCGATCCACGGACCGGGTCCGACCTCCACGCCGGTCCACACCAGGAGCGGCAGGAGGAAGCCCAGCCCGAAGAGGTAGCCGAGGCCGAGCCCGGCCTTCCAGCCGCGCCCGCGCAGTACCCAGCCGAGGAAGGCGAAGGCGGGCAGCGCCAGCCACCACAGGGTGCGCGGCGGGAAGCTGACGTAGAGGAGCAGTCCGGAGAGTGCTGCCGCTGCGGCCGGAACGAGGCGCGCGAGCCGCCTGCCCCACGCCCTGGGCGCGGTCTGCGGCGGTATCGGGTCCGACTCGCCGACGGAGGTTGCGGTGACGGTCACTCGGAGAGTCTACGGCGCGTGACCTGGGCGCCAACCGCACGGGCGCCCGGCTGCGGAGGGAGGACCGGCCGGGGCCGGGGCCCGGGGCCTGGCTCACCGGGCGGCACGGGGCCCGCCGGCACGGGGCCCGCCGGCGTGGGAGCTGGGCCGGACGGAGCGGTGTCATCGGAGAGGACTCGTCACCACACGTCCCCAAACCGGCCACCAGCCGTTACCGTGTGCCGGTGCCTTCGTCCTACGCCGTCGCGGCCGTCGCCGCGGTGGGGACCGCGCTGAGCTTCACCGCGGTCCCCGTGCGAGCGGGACTGTTCGCGGGACTCGCGACGGCCCGCCGGTACACCACCGGTACACCGGGGCGGCCGACGGACACTCCCGCACGCGGGACCCGGCTCACGCCGTGACTCCTCTCCCCCTGCAGGTCAGTGGAGCGGGCCCGGCCGGTACGGGTGCAGGCGGTCGCGGATGACGCGCACCGCTGCCTCCGCGTCGTCCACGGTGATCGTGAAGGTGTGTCCGTCCCACAGGCTCAGGACGATGCCCTCACCACGGCGTACGACGACCGCCGTGCCCTTCTCGGGCCGCCAGCGGTAGCCCCAGCCGCCCCAGTGCCGCGGGGTGACGTGCGGTGCGAACTCGGCTCCGGCGACGTGCGACAGCGGGATGCGGCGGCGCGGCACGCCCATGTGACCGCAGCGCACCTCGAGGTGGTCCTCGTCGACACGCAGCGCGACGTGCACGAAGGCGAGCGTGCCGAACAGGACCAGCAGCCCGGCGGCGATGCACCCGACGACGGCCATGGCCAGTGGTGCGACGCCGGTCGTCCATGCCGAGTCGACGGCCAGCACGATGCCGAGCGTCATACAGGCGGCACCGAGAAGTGCCAGGAGCCACTGCATGCGGTTGGTCGCGCGACCGGTCCAGACATAGGGGTACGGGGCGTGGGCGCTGCGGGGGTGGTCCCTCATACGCTCGAGGTTACTTTGGTTTCGCCGGGCGGGTACGGGGTCGCACGGCGTCACTGCGCCGACCGGGCGTGTGCCCGGTCCCTCACCGATCTCACCCGGCGGGAGTGACCTCCTGCAGCAGCCGGCCTTCCGCGTAGGTGAGGGCGGCCGGCGGAAGCGTGCCCTCGCGTCCGCTCAACAGCACCGTGAGGGTGCCGGTCGCCGGGGCCCCGGGGCCGGCCGTTCACCGACGCGGCGCATGGCCTGGGCGGCGACCGCTCCGGCGGAGCCGTGCAGGACGAGCGGCGGCCGGTCGGGGCGCCGCACGACGGCCCGGATGCGTTCGGCGACCAGTTCGTAATGGGTGCAGCCCAGGACGACGGTCGTCACGTCCTCCGGGGTGAGTTCGGCGGCGGCGACGACGGCCGCGTCGATCGCGTTCTCGTCCGCGCGCTCCACGGCCTCCGCGAGACCCCAGCAGGGCACCTCGGTGACGGTCACGCCGCCGGCGAAGTCCTGGATCAGATTCCGCTGGTACGGGCTGCCGGTCGTCGCCGGGGTGGCCCAGATGGCGAGCGGCCCGCCGCCGGCGGCCGCCGGCTTGATCGCCGGGACGGTGCCGATGACGGGCAGGACCGGTTCGAGGCGGGCGCGCAGGGCGGTGAGGGCATGCACGGTCGCGGTGTTGCAGCCGACGATCAGGGCGTCGGGCCGCCGTGCGGCAGCCGCCTCGGCGACGGCCAGGGCGCGGGCGGTGAGGTCCTGGGGAGTCCTGGGGCCCCAGGGCATGCCGTCGGGGTCGAGAGAGAGGACGAGATCGACGTCGGGGCGCAGGCGTCGTACCGCTGCGGTGGCCGCCAGCAGGCCGATTCCGGAGTCCATGAGCGCGATCTTCACCCGGCCACGATAGACGATGAGCCTCTTCCGGCCGCTCCCGTGAGGGAGACTGCGCACGTGAGCGCCGTAGTGTGGACCGCCGCCGTGTCCCTCGCCGCCTGGCTGTGGCTGCTGCTCTTTCAGGGCTTCTTCTGGCGTACGGATGTCCGGCTGCCGCCCGGGCGGGAGCCCGAGGCGTGGCCGTCGGTGTGCGTGGTCGTCCCCGCGCGCGACGAGGCGGCGGTGCTGCCCGCGAGCCTGCCGTCGCTGCTCGCCCAGGACTATCCCGGGCGGGCGGAGGTCTTCCTGGTCGACGACGGAAGTACGGACGGCACCGGGGAGCTCGCGCGTGAGCTGGCGGGTCGGCCCGGGGGCCTGCCGCTGACCGTGGACTCGCCCGGCGAGCCACCGGACGGCTGGACCGGCAAGCTCTGGGCGGTGCGACACGGCATCGAGCTGGCACGCGCGCGTGCGCCCGAGTATCTGCTGCTGACGGACGCCGACATCGCGCACGCGCCCGACAGCCTGCGCCGGCTCGTCGCGGCGGCCCGTACCGGGGGGTTCGACGTCGTCTCGCAGATGGCGCGGCTGCGCGTGGAGAGCGTCTGGGAGCGGTTGGTCGTACCGGCGTTCGTGTACTTCTTCGCGCAGTTGTATCCGTTCCGCCGGATCGGACGGAAGGGAACGCGGACGGCCGCGGCGGCCGGGGGCTGTGTGCTGCTGCGCGCGGAGGCGGCCGAGCGGGCGCGGATCCCCGACGCCATCCGGCAGGCCGTCATCGACGACGTGGCCCTCGCACGGGCGGTCAAGGCCGGCGGCGGTCGGGTCTGGCTGGGGCTGGCGGACCGGGTGGACAGTGTGCGCCCGTACCCGCGGCTGGACGACCTGTGGCGCATGGTGTCGCGCAGCGCGTACGCGCAACTGCGGCACAGTCCGGTGCTGCTGGCCGGGACGGTCGTGGGGCTGGCGCTGGTGTACGTGGTGCCGCCGGTGGCCGTCGTCACGGGACTGGCAGCCGGGGATCAGGGTGCCGTGGCCGTCGGTGCGGCGGCCTGGCTGGTGATGGCGGGAACGTACGTCCCGATGCTCCGCCACTACCGGCAACCGCTGTGGCTCGCTCCCCTTTTGCCGTTCACCGCGTTCCTGTACCTCCTGATGACGGTCGATTCGGCGGTGCGGCACCACCGCGGGCGCGGTGCGGCCTGGAAGGGCCGCACCTACCCGCGTCCGGGCACCCTGCCCGACGAGGGCTGAGCGCCGGCCGTCAAGGGTCACTTGCGGCCCGGCGTCCAGTTCATGCCCCATCCGTAGGCGTGGTCGACGGTGCGCTGGGGGCTCACTCCCCGGTCGGGCACCAGGTAGCGGGCCTCGCGCTGGACGACGAGGTCGCCACCGGTGTGGGTGATGAGGGCGAGGGCGCACACCGTGGAGGGGACGGTGCATTCGTCGAGCGAGAAGTCGATCGGGGCGCCGTGCTGTGGTTGGAGGGTGACCGTGGCGTGCAGGTCGGCGAAGGAGCGGGCGCCCTCATAGAGGGTGACGAAGACGAGGATGCGCCGGAAGTACTGCATGTGGTCGAGGTTGACGGTGAGGTTCTCACCGGACGCGACGGCGCCGGTGCGGTCGTCGCCGTCCAGGTGAATGAACGGGGGCCGCCGCAGCGATCCGAAGGCGTTGCCCAGGGCCTGGACGACTCCCTTGCTGCCGTCGGTGAGTTCGTACAGGGCGCACAGGTCGAGGTCGAGGTCGGAGTGCATGGCGACCGGGCGGCCCAGCTTGCCCGCCCAGCCGGAGAATTGTTTGCGCACCTGCCAGTTGAGGTTCACCTGCAGGGCGCCCGAGGTTCCGCCCTGTTTGGTCAGCGAGACGGCCGGGGCCTCCTTGGTGAGCGTCACCTTGGTGAGCCGGACCGGCGGCGCGACGGGAGGGGGCGGGGCGACCGGCCGGGCCGCGGGGGCCGGAGGCGGGGCGACCGGGGGTGCCGGGGGCGGGAGCTGGGGCGGGGTTGCCGGGGCCGGGCCGGCGGGGGCGGCGTGCTGCGGCTCGTCCACGGTTATGCCGTAGTCGGTGGCCAGGCCCTCGAGTCCACTGCTGTAGCCCTGCCCTACCGCGCGGAACTTCCAGGCTCCCTGGCGGCGGTAGAACTCGCCGAGCACGAAGGCGCTCTCGCTGGTCGCGCCCATGCTGTCGAACCGGGCCGCGACGGTGCCCTGCGCGGCGTCCTTGACCTCGATGTACAAGTCAGGGATCCGGCCGAAGGTGCCACCGTCGGAGGAGGCCGCGAGGAGCACGGTCTCGACGCCGGCCTCCACCCGCGTGAGATCGACGAGAAGGGTGTCGGTGACCTGCCCGCCGGCATTCTGCTTGCCCTCGTGCCGGACGGCTCCGGAGGAGTGGGCGGGCTGGTTGTAGAAGACGAAGTCGCTGTCGGAGCGGACCTTGCCGCCGACCAGCAGCAGCGCGGAGGCGTCCGCGTCGGGTACGCCGGGGCCCGAGCGCCACCCCAGTTCCACCCTGAGCGCCGCGGACGGCACCGGTGTGTTCGATCCCTTCGACATTGACATGTAAGTCCCCATCACGTGTCACCTTGCCAGGTCACGCCCGGCGTCCATCGGATTTCGTCCGCCCAACCTAGTAGGGCTTTGTTAGGTCCTGTGGTGTGGTTCTGGTGTCGGTGCGGGCCGGCCGCATATCGAGCAGGCGCCGGCCCAGGTGGCCAGGAGGGCCTGGAGTTCGCGGAGGACCGCGTACAGGGTCAGGCCGGCGCAGGGACTTTTGGGTCGAGTCGCAGCAGGGTACAGAACGCCTGGGCGAGGGAGGCGAGGGTGGTGTGCCGGTGCCAGCCGGAGTAGTTGCGGCCCTCGAAGTGGTCCAGGCCCAGGCCGTCCTTGAGCTCGCGGTAGTCGTGCTCAACTCTCCAGCGGATCTTGGCGATCCGGACCAGGTCACGCAGCGGGGTGTCGGCAGGCAGGGTGGACAGCCAGTAGTCGGTGGGCTCGGCGGAGCCCGGTGGCCACTCGGCCAGCAGCCAGCACTCGGGCAGGGAGCCGTCGGCGAAGCGGCGGATGGTGCGGTTGGCGGGGCGGACCCGCAGCGCCAGGAAGCGCGAGCGCATCTCGGCGCGGGGGTTGTGCTTGCCGACCCTGCTGCCCTGGCGCCAGGTCACCGTCCGCACCACCGACCTTCCTGCATCCAGGGCGAGTTGGCGCAAGGTGGTGTGCGGCTGGGGGTAGGTCGGGACGGGTGGGCGACCCCGACCGGAGTACGGCGGGCGCTCGGGGACCGCGTCACCCGGGTAAGCGGTGGTGGTGCCCTTGACCGCCACGGCGTAGGCCAGGCCGCGCTCGGTCAGCCCCTCGCGAAAGCCGGTGGCATCCCCGTATCCCGCGTCGGCGACGACCGGCAGGTCCGGCAGTTCCCAGTCCCCGCGCACTTCGTCGAGCATGTCCAGGGCCAGGCGCCACTTCTCCCGGTGCCGCTCGGCCTCGGGGATGCCGGCCCTGGCACGTCGGTGCCGGATCGCCTCCGCCAGCAGCACATCGCCGGCGTGCTGGGCGTCGTCCCAGCTCTCGGGCAGGAACAGGCGCCAGTCGACGGCCGCCGAGGCGCGGTCGGACACCAGGTTGACGCTGACGCCGATCTGGCAGTTGCCGCGCTTGCCCAGCGCGCCGCAGTACATCCGGGCCACCCCCGGGGAGTCGTAGCCGTCCTTGGGGAAGCCCACGTCGTTCGATGGCGTACGCCTCCGGCGAGATGTGGGCGGCGGCCCAACGGGCCATCCGCTCACGGACCTTGACCCAGTCCCAGGTGGAGGAGGAGACGAACTGCTGGAGTTGCTGGTGGTCCACGCCCAGGCGTTCGGCCATCGGCTGCATCGACTTGCGCTTGCCGTCCAGCATCAGCCCACGCAGGTACAGCTCACCCTTGGCCCGCTGGTCCCGCCGCGGCAGCGAGCCCAGCATCTCGGCCGCGAACGCCTCCAGGCGCGGGCGGACCGTCTCCATCTCCTCCGGTGTCACACCCGAAAGAAGATCACAACACTACCTACGCACGAACAATCGGGGTACCTAACAAAGCCCTACTAGTGCCCGCGCGCGGGAAGTCCCACGGGGCATGTGCGGAGAAGTGACGACCAGCCGGTAACCCGCCCGGAACTCGGCTTTTACCAGAAAGCCATCCGAAATAACAGCCACTTCCTCCAAGTTCGCCCGTTTTAGTGGTCCCTGGTCGCTGAGGACACGGAAAACAACCCTCTTATCGGTCTCCCCAACCAGCACATCGTGGGCTTAACTTATGGCCATGACCTCCCCCCGCTCCACTTATGGCGGCGGCTACCACTCCGCCTCCTTCCCGGACACTCCGATCTACGACTCGCTCGTGGCCGAGCGGGGCACCCCGCAGATCGCCCCGATCCGGGTCCCCTCCGCCTACGACGTGCCGGGCAGCCATCTCCCGGCGCTTCCCTCGGCGTTGCCCGCCCTCCCGGCGGCCCCCTCCCAGCCCGCCTACGGTTACCCGCAGGCGCAGCAGCCGGCCCCGCTGCAGCAGGCGCACTCGCCGTACATCCCGCAGCAGGCGACCGCGCCGCGCGGCTACCCCGGGCCCCAGCCGCAGCCGCCGCGTCCGGCCGCTCCCGCAGCGGGCTACGAGGCGATGCGCCCCGCGGCCCCGCGGCCGGCGCCCGCTCCGTACCAGGACCCGTACAACAACCAGTATTACCGCGGCTACTGAGCCGTCCCGGGTGCTGAGCTCCGGGTACGGAGCCGTTCCGCGGGCCGCCGGCCCAGGGGAGTCGTCGCCGGCTGGCACGATGACTCCATGGGGAAAGCGCTGCTGCACTCGATTCACATACATCCGGTCAAGGCCTTCCGGAGCCTGTCCCTCCGGGAGGTCGCCGTGGAGCCCTGGGGACCGGCCGGGGACCGGCGCTGGATGCTGATCGACGACGGGAGGAGGGTCGTCACACAGCGCAGGCATCCACGCCTCGCCCTGGCCGCCGCCGACCTCCTGCCCGGCGGCGGTCTCCGGCTGTCCGCGCCCGGAGCGGACCCCGTCACGGTGCCCGTCCCCCACCGGGTCGCACCGAGCGGGTGCAGCTCTTCCGCGACGAGGTCGAGGTGGTCCCGGCCGCCGACGGCGCCGTGCACGCCTGGTGCAGCGCCTTCCTCGGCATCGGCCTACGCCTGGTGCACCTGGACGCCCCGGCCACGCGGCGGCCGGTCGATCCCGAGTTCGCGCTGCCGGGCGAGACCGTCAGCCTCGCCGACGGCTACCCCCTGCTGCTCACCACCACCGCGTCCCTCGACGCCCTCAACGTCCTCGTCGCCGAGGGCGGCCACGCGGGCGAGGGGCCCCTGCCCATGAGCCGCTTCCGGCCGAACCTCGTGGTCGAGGGCACCACCGCCTGGGCCGAGGACACCTGGACGCGCATCGCCGTCGGTGAGGTCGCCTTCCGTGTCGCCAAGCCCAGCGGACGGTGCGTGGTGACGACCACCGACCAGCGCACCGCCGAGCGCGGCCGGGAGCCCCTGCACTCGCTCGGCCGGCACCGCCGGTTCGGCGACAAGCTGGTGTTCGGGCAGAACCTGGTCCCCCTCTCCCCCGGCACGATCCGGGTCGGCGATCAGGTCACGGTCCTCGTCTGACCTCCCCGCCGGCCGATCCCGTGCGTGGGCCGCACCCGAGGGCGAAGGGTGATGTCCCTCTCTCTTCCACGGAACCTCGGACGAACGGCTCCGCCGGGGGTTATCCCGGAAGCGGGAATCATGGAAGCGGGAAGGCGGTGCGGCCGGTGCGGGCGATCAGGGGACTTCGGCACTGGCGGCACAACCCGCTGTGCCGCCCGACCGATCTGGCCGAGGGCTGGGTGGCGCTCGTGGCGCTGCTGCTCGCCGTCCTGGCCTCTCCGGTCGCCGGGTTCCTCGTCGGGGGCGCCACCGAGGAGGTCCTCCAGCGTTCCGTGCGCGCACAGCACGAGGCCCGGCATCAGGTGCGGGCCACGGTGGTACGCAAGTTGGATCCCTCCCCGCCGGCCGTCGACCCGGAGGCCTCCTCCCGCGGGGATCTGCGCATCCGGGTCCTCGCCCGCTGGACCGCCTTTGACGGCACCGAGCGCAGCGGCCCGGTGTCGACGCGCCTGAAGGACCCGCGGCCGGACGACCGCTTTCCCTGTGGACCAACGCCGAGGGCCGCATCACAGCACGGCCGATGGACACGGCGACGGCGACGACGCACGCCGTGCTCGCCGGCTTCGGTGTGACCCTGCTGACGGCTTTTCTGATCGAGGGCGTCAGACGGCTGATCGTCCGGCGCATGGTCCACCACCGGTACGTCCGCCTGGACCAGGCCTGGGAGAGGGCGGGCCCCGACTGGGGCAGGACCGGCACCGGAAGCTGACGGCCCGTGCCTCCGGTGAATGCGGCAGCCGTGCGCACGCTACGGTGGTCCGGCCGAAGCATTCGACGACAAACCCGCGTACAACAAGGTGGGGGCACAGCTACGCCATGGCACAGGGCACGGTCCAGGTGACGCACACCGGCACATCGCGATGGCGGCGCCGCACAGGCGAGTACGCGTCGCTCGCCGCCGCCCTGGAGGCCGCGGCCGAGGGCGACATCCTCACCGTCGCTCCCGGAACCTACCGGGAGAACCTCGTCGTGGGGCGGGCGGTGACCCTGCGCGGCCCCGAGGGCTCGCCCGGCTCGGTGCGCATCGCCCCCGTGGACGGGGTCCCGCTGACCGTACGCGCGTCGGCGGTGGTCCAGGACCTGCATGTGGAGGGACAGGACTCCGCGGCGCCGGCCCTGCTGATAGAGGAGGGCGCCCCGGAACTGCGGGACGTACGGGTGGTCACCCGGTCGGCTGTCGGCATAGAGGTGCGCGGCAGCGCCCGGCCGACGGTCCGCCACTGCACGGTCGACAACCCGGCGGGGGTCGGCATCGCCGTACTCGACGGCGGGGGAGGGGTGTTCGAGGAGTGCGAGGTCGTCGCCGCCGGGCAGGCGGGCGTCGCGGTGCGCGGGGGCGCGCACCCTCGGCTCGAGCGCTGCCGCGTGCACCACGCGGCCGGCTCGGGACTCACCGCTACCGGGGAGAACTCGGCGCTGGAGGCGGTGGGTTGCGAGGTCTACGAGGTGCGGGGCAGCGGTGTCCAGGTGACCGGCCGGGCGACCGCGCACCTCACCGACTGCGATGTGCACCGCACCACCGGCGACGGTGTCACTCTCGACACCGACGCGGTACTGACGCTGGCCGACTGCCGTATCCACGACATCCCGGAGAACGCGGTCGATCTGCGTTCCCGCTCCGTCCTCACCATGACCCGCACCACGGTGCGGCAGTTCGGCCGCAACGGCCTGTCGGTGTGGGACCCGGGCACCCGCGCGGACGTCAACCAGTGCGAGATCTTCGACAGCACCGGCGACTATCCGGCGGTGTGGGTGAGTGACGGCGCGACCGTCGTACTGGACTCCTGCCGGGTGCACGACGTACCGGACGCCCTGTTCGTCCTCGACCGCGGTTCACGCGCGGACGTGGTCGACAGCGACCTGTCGCAGGTGCGCAACACCGCGGTGTCGGTGAGTGACGGCGCCACCGCGCAACTCGACGACTGCCGGATCCGGGAGGCGGCCACGGGGGCCTGGTTCCGGGACCACGGCAGTGGCGGCACCCTCAGCAACTGCACCCTGGACGGCATGCAGACCGGCGTGATCGTCACCAAGGGCGCCGATCCGACCGTCGAGCGCTGCACCATCGGCTCCCCGGCCGAGGCCGGTGTCTATGTCTCGGCCGGTGGCCGCGGCAGCTTCCTGGGCTGCCGGGTCACGGGCAGCGGCGGGTACGGCTTCCACGTGATAGACGGCAGCCGTACGACGCTGCGGAAGTGCCGCACGGAGCGCTGCGCGCGCGGTGGCTACGAGTTCGCCGAGAGCGGCGGAGCGGCCGGCGCGGGTGGTCCCGTGGTGGAGGACTGCACCAGTGACGAGAGCGGCCACCTCGCGTCACCGGCGGCACCGGAGCCGGCCGTGCAGACCGTGCCCCCCTCCCCGGTCTGCTGGGCGCCGTTCCCGGGCCCCGTGCCGGACAGGCGCCGCCCGCCCCCGCCGTTGAACCGGAGAAGGAGCTGCGACCGTCGAAGACCGTGCTCGGTGAACTCGACGCGCTGGTGGGCCTGGAGAGTGTCAAACGGGAGGTGCGGGCCCTCACCGACATGATCGAGGTGGGCCAGCGCTGGCAGCAGGCCGGGCTGAAGGCGGCCTCCGTCAAGCGCCATCTGGTGTTCACGGGCTCCCCCGGCACCGGCAAGACCACGGTCGCCCGCCTGTACGGCGAGATCCTCGCCTCCCTCGACGTGTTGGAGAAGGGTCATCTGGTCGAGGTCTCCCGGGTCGATCTGGTCGGCGAGCACATCGGTTCCACGGCGATCCGCACCCAGGAGGCGTTCGAGAAGGCACGCGGCGGTGTGCTGTTCATCGACGAGGCGTACGCGCTCTCCCCCGAGGACTCCGGGCGGGACTTCGGCAAGGAGGCCATCGACACGCTGGTGAAGCTGATGGAGGATCATCGGGACGCGGTCGTGGTGATCGTCGCGGGGTACACGGCGGAGATGGAGCGGTTCCTGTCCGTCAACCCGGGTGTGGCGTCCCGTTTCTCACGAACCATCACCTTCGGCGACTACGGGCCCGAGGAGCTGCTGCGCATCGTGGAGCAGCAGGCCGAGGAACACGAGTACCGGCTGGCGGCGGGTGCCTCGGAGGGACTGCTGAAGTACTTCGCGGAGATCCCCAAGGGCCCCGCGTTCGGTAACGGCCGCACCGCGCGGCAGACGTTCGAGGCGATGGTGGAGCGGCACGCGAGCCGGGTCGCCCAGCTGCCGGAGCCGAGTACGGACGACCTGACCCTGCTCTACGCCGACGACCTGCCCGAGCTGCCCTGATCCCGCCGCCGCGCGCCGCGCGCCTCACGCGGTGGGCGCGCCGGAGCCGCTGCGGACGCCGTCGTCGGGTTCTTCCGTGTGCCGTGGTGCCGGGACGTCCGGCCGCAGCCGGGCCAGCAGCCGTCGGCGTTCCTCGGCGAAGGCCGGGTCCGCCTGGTAGTCGGAGTGGCCGAGGATCGGCGCGGGCAGCGGGTGGGCCTCGGTGCGGCCGTACGCCAGGGGGTCCCCCAGCGGAGGGCGGTCCACCTCGGGGCCGCAGTCGCCGGGCAGCCGCATCGGGCCGCCGATGGGGTCGGTGAGCCGGTGGAGGTTGCGCCAGCAGTCGACCTCCTGACGCAGGGCGCCGAGCGCGGCGGGTCCGAAGTGGGCCGGGAACCAGCGGCCGTAGAGCCGTTCCAGCGGGGACCCGTAGGTGAGCAGTGCGACGCGGTTGCGGGTGGCGGGTGTGAGCTGCCAGGCCGCGGCGGCGGCGAGGACGCTGCCCTGGGAGTGTCCGGAGAGCACCAGCCGTCCGCCGGTCGACCGCGTCCAGGTCTCGATCCGCCAGGTCAGGTCCGGCACCGCCCGTTCGGCGTAGCAGGGTGGGGCGAAGGGATGGGCGGCGCGCGGCCAGAAGGTGCCGACGTCCCACAGGATGCCGACCGTGCGCCGCGCGGAGGCGTCCTTGTAGGCGCGCCGGCCCCAGGTGACGAACAGGATGAAGCCGAGTCCGATCAGCCAGGAGCCCAGTGCCTGCGCCGTCTCGGCTGCGCCGTGCACCACGGCGTAGGTGCCCTGCGCGGCCTGGCCGGGCGTTCGGGCCGTGGTCAGGGCGCCGACGAGGGCGCCCGCGCCCAGCAGCAGGGTCGCGGCGGAGGTGACGGCGACGATGCGGGGGGCCCGGTCGGTGAGGGTGGCCATGGCGCGGGCGTAGGCGATCCGCCGGGTACGGGCGGGGTCTCCGGTCTCGTCCGGGAACTCGTGTGCCACGGTGACGCGCTCGTCGCGGGCGATGCGCCAGGCCTGCCGGGCCAGCCAGCCGCAGAGCCCCAGCAGCAGGACGAGCAGCGGCGGGATCACGGACGCCTGCCAGGTGAGCACCACCGGTGGTCCGGGAATCGACGCCCCGGTGCCGTCCAGCCAGTCGGAGACCCGCTGGGCCACGCCGCCGGACATCACGCCGCCCAGTGCGCAGGCCAGCATCGCGACCGCGGGTCCGGCCAGGCCCCGCATGGCGGCACGCCGGTCGGGGATGCTTCGGTGCAGGACGTGGGCGACTCCGGCGAGCACGATCACGAGGAGGCCCTGGGCGAGGACGATCGTGCCGAAGGTCGCGTCGGCGGACAGCCGGCCCGCCGACTCCCAGCCGGGGCGCTGCCATCCGGCGTACACCAGGGTCAGGAGGAGCAGGGCGAGCGCGGCGAGGGGCAGCAGGCGCACCACGCGTGTGTCGAGTTCGCCGTCCAGACGGCGGTCGGTGCGTCCGCGGCGGCAGACCACCCACACCACGACGGCCGCGCCGGCGAACAGCGCCGCTTCGAGGAGCGGGCCGAGGACACCCAGCGCCGCGGGGCCACCGGGAGCACGGTCGTGGCGGGCGGCCGCGCTGCCGACCGCGGCGGCGACGGTGAGCAGTCCGGCGGCGGTGTGTGCGGCGCGCAGCCGGGCAACCAGGCGACGGCCGTACCAGAAGCCGGGCCGGCCCAGGGCGGTGGGGCCGCCGTCGGCCTCGGGCTCGCTCTCGTGGGTCATCGGCTGCTGGGACTCGTACGCGCTCCAGGTACGCAGGGACAGGTACCACAGCAGCCCGGTCAGGGCTGTGGGCACCAGGGCGGCGAGGGCGAGTCGGCGGCCCGGCTGGCTCCACCAGCCGCCGTCCGAGGCCTCGGGTGACAGGAAGCCGAGCCAGGAATGCCGCGCGGCGCACGCGTGCGTGCCCGCGCACTGCCAGGCCGCAAGGTCCAGGGCGACCTCGCAGGCGGCCGCGACGAGCAGCACCGTCAGGCTCAGTCCGGCCAGCCGCACCAGCAGTCCGTACAGCCGGACGAGGCGTCCGCGGCCCCGGGCCGTCGGGCGCATCCAGTGGGCGAGGTTGACCACCATGAAGGGCAGCAGCAGCAGCCACAGGGCGCGGGTGCCGTTGCCGGAGGTGAGGTTGCACCAGACGTACGCCTCGGGGACCGGGCCGTCCCGGCGGTCGGCGGGCCGGCGCTCCGCGTCGGCGTCGTCGGCGCGCCGGAACACGGCGGCGACGTCGTCGCCCGTGATCCGCACCGTGCGCGGATCGTTCAGCATCTCCTCCGGGGTGGTGCCGCCCACCCCGTGGACCAGGAGTTCCAGGGCCGTTCCGACTTCCCCGGGCCGCTCGCCCGGGGCGCCGGCGCCCTCGGTCGGTCTGTGTTCCCGCGCACGCTGCACTGCTTCGCACTTCCCCCGTGACACGCCGTCGGTTCCTTCCGTGCGGGCAGGATCTCCCCTGCCGGAGCGGCTCACACCTGTTCTCACGGAATCTCCCCGCTCCAGGTGACGGTCGGGCAGCCCACGGGATGAACCCACGGGACAATTATGGCATGTACGCGACGAACAACCGGGTGCGCCGCCCTTGCCCCGGCATGCGAGGATGGGACGCCGACGCACCGGTGACGGAAAGAACGTGCTAGTCGGACCGGGCGCGTGCGACGTGTCGGACGGCTTGGCGGCGAAAGGACCGGAGCGTACGTGAGCGAGAATCAGAACCTCCTCGCGGAGCAGCGGCGCACCCTGATCCTCGACGAGGTCCGGCGCCGCGGTGGAGTCCGGGTCAACGAGCTGACCCGCAAGCTCGGCGTGTCGGACATGACGGTCCGCCGCGACCTCGACGCGCTGGCCCGGCAGGGCGTCCTGGAGAAGGTGCACGGCGGCGCGGTTCCGCTGGTCGAGGCCAGTACGCACGAACCCGGTTTCGAGGCCAAGTCGGGTCTGGAGCTGAGCGCGAAGGACGACATCGCGCGGGCGGCGGCCGAACTGGTCGCCCCGGGTGCGGCGATCGCCCTCTCGGGCGGCACGACGACGTACGCGCTGGCCAACCAGCTGCTCGAGGTGCCCGACCTCACGGTGGTCACCAACTCGGTGCGGGTGGCGGACGTCTTCCACGCGGCGCAGCGCACCTCGGGCCCCCGGCAGGGCGCGGCCACCGTCGTGCTGACCGGCGGTGTGCGCACGCCGTCCGACTCGCTGGTGGGGCCGGTGGCCGACCAGGCGATCGCGGTGCTCCACTTCGATCTGCTGTTCCTGGGGGTGCACGGGATATCGGTCGAGGCCGGGCTGTCGACGCCGAACCTCGCGGAGGCCGAGACCAACCGGCGTCTGGTGCAGTCGGCGCGGCAGGTGGTCGTGGTCGCCGACCACACCAAGTGGGGCACGGTGGGGTTGAGTTCGTTCGCGTCCCTGGACCAGGTGGACACGCTGGTGACGGACTCCGGGCTGCCGGCCGAGGCCCGCCTCGAGGTCTCCGAGCATCTGCGGCGCCTGGTCGTGGCGGGCGAGCCCGAGCATCCCGCGGACGGCTGACCCCGTGCTCGGGCCGCCCGGGGGCCGTCAGTCCGGCCAGACCCCGGTGCGCAGCAGCGTCTCGATCGTCGCCGTGTACGGGGTGATGTCCAGGCCCTGGTCGGCCAGCCACGCGTCCGAGTAGTACTTGTCGAGGTAGCGGTCCCCCGGGTCGCAGAGCAGCGTCACCACACTCCCCTGCCGCCCTTCGGCCACCATCTCCGCGACGATCTTCAGCGCGCTCCACAGCCCGGTGCCGGTGGAGCCACCCGCCTTGCGGCCGATGGCCCGATCCAGGGCCCGTACGGCGGCGACGGCGGCCGCGTCGGGCACCTTCATCATCCGGTCGATGGCGCCGGGCACGAAGCTCGGTTCCATCCGGGGCCGGCCGATGCCCTCGATACGGGAACCGCTGTCGCAGGTGACGTCCGGATCGCCGGTGCTCCAGCCCTCGAAGAAGCAGGAGTCCTCCGGATCGGCGACACAGACGCGGGTGTCGTACTGCATGTAGTGGACATAGCGCGCGAGGGTCGCCGAGGTGCCGCCGGTGCCGGCCGTGGCGACGATCCACTCGGGTACCGAAAACGGCTCCAACTCCATTTGACGGAAGATGGATTCGGCGATGTTGTTGTTTCCCCGCCAGTCCGTGGCCCGTTCGGCGTAGGTGAACTGGTCCATGTAGTGGCCGCCGGTCTCCGCCGCGAGGGCGGACGACGCCTCGTACATCGTGCGCGGGTCGTCCACGAAGTGGCACCGGCCGCCGTGGAACTCGATGAGGCGGCACTTCTCGGCGCTCGTCGTGCGTGGCATGACGGCGATGAAGGGCACGCCGATCAGCTTCGCGAAGTAGGCCTCCGACACGGCGGTCGAACCGCTGGACGCCTCGATCACCGGGTGGCCCGGACGGATCCAGCCATTGCACAGTCCGTAGAGGAAGAGGGAGCGGGCGAGCCGGTGCTTCAGGCTGCCGGTCGGGTGGGTCGACTCGTCCTTGAGGTAAAGGTGGACGTTCCACCGCTCGGGCAGCGGGAAGCGCAGCAGGTGGGTGTCGGCCGACCGGTTGGCGTCGGCCTGCACCCTGCGCACGGCCTCTTTCAGCCAGTCGCGGTAGCCGGGGTCACTGTGGTCGACATCGAGGGTGGCGCCGCTCGGGGGCTGTTGGGGGGTGCTCACGACAGGGCTCCTTACGCTGAGCGGCGACGGCGTCCCGCGCGGCCGACACACCGATCATAAGCACTCAAGGGCCGCCTCTCACCTGCATAAACGTCTCTTTGGGCGGCTCAAAGGCAACCCTGGGGCCACGTCTCGGCCCCCTCGTGGGGGCGCCCGGGGCACGGCGGTGGGGGCGCATTCGCGCGAGTGCTTCGGACACCTCGGGGAACGGGGGCGCGTGCCCTGGTGCTCGGCGACGGAGGCGGGCAGACTGCACCGGCGGAGCAGGGTCCCGGACGGGGGCACACTGGATCTGGACATGAGCCGGCCGCGGAGCACGGTCCGGTACACCGACGCGCACAAGGGGGCGGGTGGCATGACCGAGCCGGAGTTCACGGCCAGGGGCGTGCGGATCGGCAGGCGGCTGCGGTCGCTCACCCGGGCCGGGCAGGTCCGGATCAGCGACGGCAGGCTCGAGTTGCTCACCAGCCACGGTACCGAGATCGACAGCGCGCCGGTGCAGGCCGTACGCGCCTCCCGGCCCTGGTTCGCACCCGAGGACCGCGCCCTGGCCGACCTCAACGGCCATCGGTACCTGCTGACGCTGGGCGACCACGACCCGGCGCCGGGTGAGCCGGGGCCGCCCGCGGCCCGCCGCTTCATCGAAGCCGTACGCCGGGCGTCGGGCCGCGGCGCCTGAGATGCCCGTGAGTTGCGCCACTTCAGGCCCTGCGTCACTCTGTTGTCACGTCACTCTGGGTTTACCGGCGATAACGCTGCGAACCAGCCCGCCGGCCACGACAGCAGGCGGCCATGTCACGCGGGCACCCTGCTGGATCCGTACTCCGTGTTCTTCCGGACGTCCGTCCGGACCTGACACCGGGGAGTCGCAGCTGTGATCACTCACCCAAGCAGACACTGCACGGTGGAGCTCCAGGCTTTGCCGTCGCGGATCGGCCAGGTCCGCAGAATCGTATCTGCGCAATTGCGCTACTGGCATATGGACACCTTGATAGACCGGGCCTCGCTCGGTGTGACGGAGTTGTTGTCCAACGTCCACCGGCACGCCCAGCCCGACAAGACCTGCACGGTCGAGCTGGAAGTGCTGCTCGACCGGCTCAGGGTCTCGGTGCGCGACCGCGACCCGCGGCTGCCGGTCATGGAGGACGCCGGTCCGCTCGCCACCTGTGGGCGGGGGCTGGCCATGGTGGCCGCGATGAGCGAGAGCTGGGGCGCGCTGCCGGACGGCGGGTCCGGCAAGGTCGTGTGGTTCACGCTGCCGCCGCCGTGCACGACTCCCGTCGCGGACTGGGACCGGTGCCCGAGGATCACCTCCGTCGAGCCTGCCGCACACCGGTTCGCGGAGATCCCGCTCGTCGAGCACTCCGTCGAGGGCCACCGGCCCGAACCGGAACCCGCCCGGTCCGCCGTGGCCGGCTGACCGGGCGGTGACTCTGGTGGTCATGCCGCACCGCCCTTGCCGTGCCGGCCGAACTCCTCGTCCAGGACGGACAGCCGCCGCCAGTACTCGTCCTCGTCGATCTCGCCGGAGGCGAAGCGGTGGCCGAGCACCTTGATGGGCGAATCGTCCGCCACGGCGGATCGGCCGGAACCGGGGCCGCGGCGTCCCACCGTACTGTGCGGCGCAGCAGTGTGATGCCGCCGCCGACGACCAGAGCCCAGACCAGGGGAAAGAGCAGGATCCACGGGCCGGGTCCGCCGTCGCCGAAGTGCGCCAGGGTCTGCACGATCGTTCAACTCCTCGGATGCGCTGTCGCGTCGTGGTGACGCGTCACCTCCGTGAGTCGTCCCCGAGGGGGTGCCAGGTCGTCGTACGACCAGCGGCACTGCGCGTACCCCACGGGGAGTGCAGGGGACGACGGCGCCTGCTCCCGTCCGCCGCCGGCGGGCGCGGCGGCCCGCGCCCGCCGGCGCCGGCTGCATCCGAGGACGCCGGTGGTGAGCCGGGCCGAGCCCGTTCCGCTCCTGCGGGACACCGGGGTTCAGGTGGCCGACTGGTCGCTGTCCTTCATCGCGCCCCAGCCGTGCCAGCGGTCGACCTCGATCCAGGCGCTGACCCGGGCCCGGGCCCGGTTTGGGTACGGATTGCCGGTGTAGTGCCGGGAGAGGCGGTCGATGTCGGCCAGACCCTCGTCGTCCTTCAGCTCGACGACGCGGCCGATGAGGGTGACATGGGTGTACCAGTCGTTCTCGGCCAGCACGGTGAGGGTGACGCGCGGGTCGCGGCGCAGGTGCTTCAGGCGGACCCTGCCCTCGTCCAGGCTGATCAGCGCGCGGCCGTCCTCCCACACGTACCAGGTGGGAGTGGAGACGGGTGTGCCGTCGGAGCGGAGGGTGGCCATGACGCAGGGGTTGGGGCGGCTCAGCAGGTCGTCCGCCTCGGAAGGCAACGGGGGCTTGGACACTACGGACTCCTCGGTGGGTCGTCGAACGGTTCCCCAGACGCTTCGGGTGCTCAGGGGGGTGGGCTCGTCGAAACTGGCGTAATAGGCGGCGGCCATGTCCTCATCAGCGTGGCCCCGGGCCGCGGCGCGTTCCAGACGCTCGGCGCCGGCTGCGGCCACGTCCAGACGGACGCCGTGCTGTTCGCCGGCCCGGACGATCAGACGGGCGTCCTTGGCGGCGGTGGTCACGGCGAACTGGGCCGGGGTCAGCGGCCCGTCCAGGATCAGTCGCGCCTTGGCGCGCAGATAGCCCATGTCGAGCGGACCGCCTGCGATGAGGTCGAAGAAGCCGTCGGGGTCGACGTCCAGCGCCTCGGCCAGGGCGAGGGTCTCCCCCACGGCGGAGGTGGCCGCGAGGACCCAGCTGTTGGCCACGAGTTTGAGCCGGGTCGCGCTGCCGGCCGCCCCGTCCTCGCCGGTCCACACGGTGCGGACGCCGACGGCGTCGAATACCGGAGTCACCTTGGTCCTGCCCTCGGCCGGTCCGGCGGCGAGCACGGTCAGCTGTCCGGCCTCGGCCGGCTGCCGGGTACCCAGCACCGGGGCGTCGTAGAAGAGCAGACCGTGTTCGCGCGCGAAGTCGGCCAGCTCGGCGACACCCTCGAGACCG
Source organism: Streptomyces sp. GD-15H (assembly GCF_045291515.1). Lineage (NCBI taxonomy): Bacteria > Bacillati > Actinomycetota > Actinomycetes > Kitasatosporales > Streptomycetaceae > Streptomyces > Streptomyces sp. GD-15H. The sequence goes on along the minus strand of NZ_CP149447.1, from coordinate 7,478,863 downwards.
GCGGTGGTGGACTGCGCCCAGACCGTGTCGCGCCGCAGAGCGGGTGCGGCCAGCCGCATCGTCTCCAGTGTGGCGGGACCGTCGTACAGCATGGTCAGAACGACATCGGCGGACTCGACCGCCTCGGCGGGGGTGCCGGCGACGTGCGCGCCGTCGGCGGCGAGCGGATCGGCCTTGGCGCGGGTGCGGTTCCAGACACGGACGGTGTGGCCGGCACGGGCGAGGTTGCGGGCCATCGCGGCGCCCATGATGCCGGTGCCAGGACGGTCACGGTGAGCTGGTCGGTCATGGCCTCGGCTTTCTGCGGGTCGGTCGATCGGTCCGTCTTCGGCGGGCAGCCCCCCGATGCTCCGGGGTCCGGGGCCGAGTGTCCCGTCCCCGGTCGGTGCGCACTGTCGTCCGTGCTTCGCGGATCAGTGTCCCGTGCGTCATTGTGCGGTGGCCGGCCGTGCTTCCGCCTGTCGGCTCAGGCATCCGCCTGCCGGCCGGTCGGCCCGTCAGGCCCTGTCCGGCGGATCATGCCGGAGGCGCGGGGTCCGGCACGCCCTCCCCAAGCTCTTCCTTCGGGCAGGGGCCCCAGCGGCGTTGTCGTCACTCGCCGACTCCCCCACGCTCGGCTTCTCCCCCACGCGCGGCTTCGCTCGAGCGGGAGAACCCCCTGCGCGGGAGGGACCCCCTCGCGTCGGTTCCCTCCTCCGCCTTGCAGCCGCATGCACCAGACCCCGCTCCCCCAGTCGGACGGACACCGTCGGTTTCCTCCGACCTGATCCGCCGGACAGGCCCTAAGCCTGAATCCACCGACCTGATGGCTGTGGATGACTCTTCGAGAAACGAGGAAGTGCCTTGTGACCTGCGATGATGGGAGTTCTTGAGGCTTCCAGTACGCACGATCGGCAAGGCACTTCCGAGATGCAAGTTTCCCATACCCCAGCGGCGGTCTCCGCTGCGTTCGATGACCCGAACCTGGTCGCGCAGGCCGGGCTGGTTCCGGTGCTGCGGCTGGCCGAGCGGTGCGGGCTGTCGCGGCTGGTGGCGGAGAGGGTGAAGCTGACCGGGGCGAAGAACGGGGCGGGTGCCGCGGCGGACGCCAAGGTCAGCAGCATCGTGGCCGGCATGGCCGCCGGTGCGAACAGCATTGACGACCTCCACACCCTGCGGCACGGCGCGCTGCCGGCCCTGTTCCAAGGGGTCCGTGCGCCGTCCACGCTGGGCACGTTCCTGCGCGCGTTCACCCACGGTCACGCCCTCCAACTCCACGCCGTGCACCGCAGGTTCCTCGGTCAACTGGCCGCGCACACCCCGCTGCTTCCCGGCTCCGGCGAGAAGGCGTTCATCGACGTCGACTCCACCCACAAGCGGGTCTACGGCCGGGCCAAGCAGGGCGCCGAGTACGGCCGGTTCAGGGGCATCCGCACCCTGCACCCCCTGCTCGCCACGGTCTGCACCCCGCATTCCCGGCCGGTGATCGCCGGAGTGCGGATGCGCCGGGGCAAGGCGGCCGATTCCCGTGGGGCCCCGAAGTTCGTCAGTGAGGCCCTGGCCACCGCCGTCGAGGCGGGCTGCACCGGCACCCGGATCCTGCGCGCGGACTCGCAGTTCTACAACGCCGGGGTGATCGCCGCCTGCCGCCGGGCCGGCGCCCACTTCTCGATCACCACCGGCATGAACCCCTCCGTCAAGCGGGCCGTCCTCGGCATCCCCGACCAGGCCTGGCAGCCGATCACGTACCCGACCGCGGTGCCCGATCCCGAGACCGGTGACCTCATCTCGGACGCCGAGGTCGCCGAGATACCCGCCTACACCGCGTTCGCCGGCCGCAGGAAAGCGGAGCGGGTCACCGCGCGGCTGATCGTGCGTCGGGTCCGTGACCTGGCCAAACCCGCCGTCGTGGGTGCGCAGGGCGAGTTGTTTCCCGTATGGCGCTACCACCCCTTCTTCACCGACCAGCCCGCACAAACCCTCCAGGCCGAGCGGGAACACCGCCACCACGCGGTCATCGAGCAGGTCATCGCGGACAGCAAGGCCGGGGCACTGGCCCACCTGCCGTCCGGGCACTTCCATGCCAACGCCGCCTGGCTCACCCTGTGGGCGATGACCTACAACCTGCTGCGGGCCACCGGTTCCTTGGCCTCCGCGTTCCACGCCAGGGCCACCACCGCCACGATCCGTACCCACCTGGTCCACGTTCCGGCCCGGATCGCCCGCTCCGCCCGCCGCATCACCCTGCACCTGCCGCACAACTGGCCCTGGCAGCCCGCCTGGACACACCTGTTCTCCACCGCCCACGGGCCTGGCTGATACGAACAGTCCCTGTCCGCCCCGTCCGCAAGGGCCCGACCGGAACCGAACCGTGGAAATGCTGGGCAGACCAGCGGATACCACCTGCCCGCACCCAGCCACCGGCCCGGAGACCCACCAGAAGATCAACTTCAGACTACGTCGGTGGATCGAGGCTAAGCCAGGGTTCCCAGCGGATCGTCGAGGACCGGCTGCCACGCCAGTTCGGCGGCGCCGACCAGGCTGTTGTGGTCCAGGGCGCAGGCCAGGATCGGAACGCCGCCGCTGCGGCCCCACAGGCTGCGGTCGGCGACGACGGCGCGCAGCCGGTCCGGATCGGCGTCCAGGAGGGTGCCGTGCAGGCCGCCGAGGATGATCCGGTCCGGGTTGAGGATGTTCACCAGGCCGGCGAGGCCCAGCCCCAGTCGGTCGACGAGGGTGGCGACGGCGGCGCGGACGGCCGGGTCGTCGTAGTGCTCGCGGATCAGTGTGTCGGCCTGTTTGAGGAGGGACATCTCGGGGCCGGGTTCGCGTCCGGCCGCGGTGAGGAAGGCCAGCGGGTCCGCCTCCACGTCCAGGCATCCCCGGCTGCCGCAGTAGCAAGGACGGCCCCCGGGGTTGACGGCGAGGTGGCCGACCTCCAGGGCGAGACCGGAACTGCCGGTGTGCAGACGGCCGTCGAGCACCAGCGCGCCGCCGACGCCCCGGTGGCCGGTGGCCACGCACAGCAGGTCGCGCGAGCCGCGCCCGGCGCCGTGCCGGTACTCGGCGAGGGCGACGAGGTTGACGTCGTTCGCCGCGAAGGCGGGTCCGTGGAGACCGGCGGCGTGCACCTGCTCGGCGAAGATCTCCCGCACCGGGGCGCCCGCGGGCCAGGCGAGGCGCAGCGGGCTGAATGCCAGCCCCTCGGGTTCGGCCACCGCGGACGGCACGGAGAGCCCCGCTCCGACGCACCGGCGCCCGGTCTCGCGGAGCAGTTCGGCGCCCGCCGCGACGACGGAGCCGAGCACCTTCGCCGGGTCGGCGTCGATGACCTCGCTGCCGGGCGCGGTGGCGACGATCCGGCCGCCGAGGCCGACGAGGGCGGCCCGGAACCCGTCGGCGTGCACCTGTGCGGCCAGTGCCACCGGGCCGTCCTCGGCGATCGAGAGCCGGTGCGAGGGCCGGCCCTGCGAACCGGCCGCCGCGCCGGGCCGGGCGTCCACCCGGATCAGGCCGAGCGCCTCCAGTTCGGCGGCGACGGCGCCGGCCGTAGCCCGCGTCACACCCAGTTCCGCGGTGAGCACCGCGCGGGTCGGCGCACGTCCGGTGTGCACGAGCTCCAACGCGGGTCCGAGCGCTCCGCGCCCCCGGTCCAGCCGCGTCCTCGAGGTGGTCCCTTCCCCCGCCGGCCGGGGTCCGCCTTCCCGCTCATGAGGGCGAGTCTCCCATGGTCCGAAACGGCGGCGGGTTACCGGCCGCTGACCCGGAGTGTGATGTTCAGCCGCCCGGCCAGTCCCCACTCCGGTGGTACCGTACCCGCGTGCACGCGGGGGACCCCGCGGTACGCGAGCCGTGACGGCCCGCGGAAGACGAAGAGGTCACCGCTGCGCAGCTCGACGTCGGTGTAAGGGCGGGTCCGGGGCGGCGTTTTCAGGGGGGCTGCCGAAGCGGAAGACGCAGCTGTCGCCGAGACTGAGCAACACCACGGGCGCGTCGCTCTCCTCGTCGCTGTCGCGGTCCATGCCCATGCGGACGTCGCCGTCGTAGAAGTTGACGAGGGCGACGTCGTACGCGGCTCCCGCCGCCACTCCGAGCGCGTCGGTCACCGCGCGGCGGCCAGTTCGCCGAGTCGTCGGGGAAGGGCTTCACCGGGGCGCCGTCGCCGTCGACGACGGTGCGCGCGTAGCCGTACGGGGAGCAGTGCCCTCCGCGGCGCACCAGGCGGCCGGTCATCGTGCCGCCGCCGGGGGTGCGGACCGTGCGCAGTCCGGCGGGTGGACGCGCCCTCCCCCGGTCTCGACTGTGCTCGACCGGGGGGACCCCCATCGGCACGCGTCGAGCAGTGTGCGCTGCGCCGGCACGTCCAGCCGGTCCGGTACGCGCACCGCGCCGGGCGCGGCCTCGGCACGGGCCCGGGGAACAGCTCGGCGTCCCTGTCCTCCATCCTGCTCGACACGGTCTGAGCTGCGGCTCCGGGCTCCGCTAGCCTGGTCGCACGATGAACGACCGTATGACGACTCCGTGGGGCGCGCCGGTGCTGGCCCGCTTCCCCGAGGACCCCCGCGACAGGCTGCGCGCCTGGGACGCCTCCGACGAGTACCTCCTCGGGCATCTCGACCGGGAGCCGATCCCGCTGGACGGCACGGTCGTGGTCGTCGGGGACCGTTGGGGGGCGCTGGTCACGGCGCTCGCCGCGCACCGACCGACCCAGATCACCGACTCCTGGCTCGGGCAGGAGGCGACCCGCGTGAACCTGGCACGCGCCGGTGTCGAGCCGGGCACGGTCCGGCTGCTCACCACGCAGGACCCGCCGCCGGGCCGGATCGATGTGCTGCTGGTGCGGGTGCCGAAGAGTCTGGCGCTGCTGGAGGACCAGTTGCTGCGTCTGGCGCCCAGGGTGCACGAGGGCACGGTCGTCGTCGGGACCGGCATGGTGAAGGAGATCCACACCTCGACACTGAACCTCTTCGAGCGGATCATCGGCCCCACCCGGACCTCCCTCGCCGAGAAGAAGGCGCGGCTCATCTTCTGCGCCCCGGACCCGGCCCTGGTCCGGCCCCCCAGTCCCTGGCCGTACAGCTACGCGCTGCCCGAGGGCGTCGGCGCGATTTCGGGCCGGACCGTCGTCAACCACGCGGGGGTCTTCTGCGCCGACCGGCTCGACATCGGCACCCGGTTCCTCCTGAAGCATCTGCCGGCCGGGCGGGCAGGGCTCCGGGTGGTGGACCTCGGGTGCGGCAACGGTGTCGTCGGTACGGCGGTGGCGCTGGCCGGCCCGCGGACCGAGGTGCTGTTCGTCGACGAGTCGTTCCAGGCGGTGGCGTCCGCGGAGGCCACGTACCGGGCCAACGGCGTACCGGGGCATGCCGAGTTCCGGGTCGGCGACGGCCTGGCGGGCGTGCCGGACGGCAGCGTCGACCTGGTGCTCAACAATCCGCCGTTCCACTCCCACCAGGCGACCAGCGAAGCGACCGCCTGGCGCATGTTCACCGGCGCGAGGCGCACCCTGCGCCCGGGTGGTGAGCTGTGGGTCGTCGGCAACCGCCATCTGGGCTACCACGTGAAGCTGCGGCGGCTCTTCGGGAACAGCGAAGTGGTGGCGAGCGACCCGAAGTTCGTCGTCCTGAAGTCCGTGAAACGTTAGCGCCGCAGCTCCCTTGGCGGCCCGCGTCAGTGAGGGGTGAGCGTCACGATGATGTCCGCCACCGCGCGGGTCATCGCTTCCCGTCCCACGGTCAGGTAGCCGCGGGAGTCGACAGCTTCGGGGTGGGCGGCGAGGAAGTCCCTGATGGCGCCGGTCATGGCGACGTTCAGGGCGGTGCCGATGTTCACCTTGGCAATGCCCGATCCGACGGCCGCGGTGAGTTCGGTGTCCGGGAGGCCCGAGGAGCCGTGCAGGACGAGGGGGACGTCCAGGGTGGCGGAGAGGCGTTCGAGGAGGGCGTGGTCGAGGGCGGCGGTGCGGGTGGTCATGGCATGGCTGGTGCCGACGGCGACGGCCAGGGCGTCCACGCCGGAGTCGGCGACGAAGGCGCGGGCCTGGTCGGGGTCGGTGCGGGCGCCGGGCGCGTGGGCGTCCAGCGGCGGCATTCCGCCCTTGCCGCCGATCTCCCCCAGTTCCGCCTCGATCCACAGGCCCCGGGCATGCGCCCAGTCGACGGCCGCCCGGGTCGCGGCGAGGTTCTCGGCGTAGGGCAGCCGGGCCGCGTCGTACATCACGGAGCCGAAGCCGGCGTCCGGGGCCTGGCGCAGCAGGGCGTCGCTCTGGACGTGGTCGAGGTGCAACGCGACGGGAACGGCGGCCCGTTCGGCGGCGGCGACGGCGGCGCGGGCGAGCGGCAGCAGACGGCCGTAGCGGAACTTGACCGCGTTCTCGCTGACCTGGAGGACCACGGGGGCGTTCACCGACTCGGCCCCGGCGATGACGGCTTCGACGTGTTCGAGCGTGATGACGTTGAACGAGGCGACGGCGGAGCCTGCCGCGGCGGCGCGGTCGACGAGTTCGCCGGTGGTGGTGAGGGGCACGTCCGGTCCTTTCCGGTCCTTCCGGCGGGGTCAGGGCTCGAGAACGACTGAGCGGGTGAGGTGGCGGGGGCGGTCGGGGTCGAGTCCACGGGCCTCGGCGACGGCGACGGCGAGGCGCTGGGCGCGGACGAGTTCGGCCAGTGGGTCGAGGGCGCCCTGGATCCACAACCCGCCGGTGTCCCGCACCTGTCCGGCCAGGCCGTCCGGTGCGTCGCCCAGCATCCAGGTCGCCGTACCGCGCGTGGTGACACTGATGGGGCCGTGCCGGTACTCCATGGCCGGGTAGGCCTCCGTCCACGCCAGTGCGGCCTCCCGCATCTTCAGACCCGCCTCGTTGGCGAGGCCCACGGTCCAGCCGCGGCCGAGGAAGGTGAACTGGGTGCAGTGCAGGAGCCCTTCGGGCAGCGGCCGCGCGAGGGCGGTTCGCGCGTCCTCGACGACCGTGTCGGTGTGCAGGCCGAGGTGGGCGCGGAGCAGGGTGAGGGCCGTGGTCGCGAACCGCGTCTGCACGACGGAGCGTTCGTCCGCGTAGTCGAGTACGACGGTCTCCTCCGCCGATGTCGTCACGGCGGTGTCCGGGTCGGCGGTGAGCGCGGTGGTGCGGATGCTGCCTTTCAACCGGTCGAGCAGGTCCAGGACTTCGGTGGTGGTACCGGAGCGGGTGAGGGCGACGACATGGTCGTAGGCACGCCCGTGCGGGAACTCCGAGGCGGCGAAGGCGTCCGTCTCGCCCTGGCCCGCTCCCTCGCGCAGGGCCGCCACCGCCTGTGCCATGAAGTACGAGGTGCCGCAGCCGACGACCGCGACCCGCTTCCCCGGTGCCGGGAGGGCCCGGGTGTGCTCGGCCGCCTGCGTCGCGGCCCGCGTCCAGCACTCGGGCTGACTCGTCAGTTCGTCCTCGACATGCGTCATGTCCGCCCCCACCCTTCTCGATGATTGTTGTTGCAAGATAGAGCGGAGTTTCGAGCACAATCAAGCATTCGGGCAGAGATCAGCAGGTGCGCCAGGGCCTGTCCGGCGGATCAGGTCGCAGAGAATCGACGGCGCCTCATCACCGCGGGTGAGCGTGGGAATTCGGCGAGCGACGACAACGCCGCTGGGCCCCATGCTCGAAGAGCTTGGGGAGGGCGTGCCGGACCCCGCGTCTCCGGCGTGATCCGCCGGGCAGGCGCTAGGGTCGCCGGAGGCCGAAAGACGGCAGGGACCGCACGACGGGAGGGCGGATGTCGCGGGACGCCCGCTGGCAGGCGCTGCTGGAACTGCTCGTCGAGCGGGGCCGGTTGGACGTGGACGAGGCCGCCGCCGCGCTCGAGGTGTCGGCCGCGACGATCCGCCGGGACTTCGACACCCTCGCCGGGCAGCAGATGCTGGTGCGCACCCGGGGCGGTGCGGTGGCGCACGGGGTGTCGTACGAGCTGCCGCTGCGCTACAAGACCGCTCGCCGCGCCTCCGAGAAGCAGCGGGTCGCCAAGGCGGTGGCGGGTCTCCTCGCACCGGGCGAGGCGGTCGGGCTGACCGGCGGCACCACCACCACGGAGGTGGCGCGTGCGCTGGCGGTACGCGGTGATCTCGCATCCGGGTCGCCCGCGCTGACGGTGGTGACCAACGCGCTCAACATCGCCAATGAACTCGCCGTGCGCCCGCAGTTCAAGATCGTGGTGACGGGCGGTGTGGCGCGGGCCCAGTCGTACGAGCTGGTCGGGCCGCTCGCGGACGGGGTCCTGGAGCAGATCACGCTCGACGTGGCGGTGCTCGGTGTCGTCGCCTTCGACGTCGCACACGGCGCGGCGGCGCACGACGAGGCGGAGGCGGCGATCAACCGGCTGCTGTGCGAGCGGGCCGAGCGGGTGATCGTGGCGGCCGATTCCAGCGAGCTGGGCCGGCGGGCCTTCGCCCGGATCTGTTCGGCCGAGTCGGTGGACACTCTGGTCACGGACGCGGCGGCGGCCCCGGAGACGGTGCGCCGGTTCGAGGAGGCGGGGCTGCGCGTCGTCGTGGCGTGAACCGCTGCCGCGGGCCGCCCGGCCGGGCCTGCCTAAGCTGGCAGCAAGGGCGGCACGTACCGGCGGGCCAGGGAGGCTGCGATGGACGGGACGGCGAGGGGGCGGGAAACGTCCGGCGGGCAGCGGTACGCGCAGATCGCCGATCACGGGCTGATCGGCGATCTGCGCAGCGTGGCGCTGGTGGCGACCGACGGCACCATCGACTGGTACTGCTGCCCGGACTTCGACGCGCCGAGTGTCTTCGCCGCGATCCTGGACGCCGAGCGCGGGGGCTCCTTCGAGCTGACGGCGGCCGTGCCGGCGCGCACCAAGCAGTTCTACTTCCCCGACACCAATGTCCTGATCACCAGGTTCTTCACCGAGGACGGCGTGGGTGAGGTGCAGGACTTCATGCCGGTCACCGGAGAGCCGGCCGAGGAGGGCCGGCACCGGCTGATCCGGCGGGTGCTGTGCGTGCGCGGGGCCCTCCCGTTCCGGATGCGGGCGGCTCCGCGGTTCGAGTACGGCACCCGGCCACACACCCTGCGGGTGGCCGGCGACCTGGCGGTGTTCGAGTCCGAGACACTGTCCCTCGCGCTCACCTCGACCGCTCCGCTGGAGGCCGACGGCTCCGACGCGCGGGCCGACTTCAAGCTGGCGGAGGGCGAGACCGCGGTGTTCTCCCTGGACCGGGTCGGCGGCGAGGTGGCCCCCCGCCACTGCGCGCACCGGGAGGCGGAGGAGCAGTTCGGCGCGACGGTGCGGTACTGGCGGCGCTGGCTGTCCTCCTCGCGCTACCGCGGCCGGTGGCGGGAGATGGTGCACCGCTCCGCCCTCACCCTGAAGCTGCTCACCTACGCGCCCACCGGAGCCATCGTGGCGGCGCCCACGACGAGCCTGCCGGAGGAACTCGGCGGGGAACGCAACTGGGACTACCGGTACGTGTGGGTGCGGGACGCGGCCTTCTGCGTGTACGCGCTGCTGCGGCTGGGCTTCTCCGAGGAGGCCAAGGCGTTCATGGGGTTCGTGTCCCGGCACATCAGCCCCGGCGCCGACCACCCCTCCGGCCCCCTGCAGATCATGTACGGCATCGACGGCCGTACCGACCTGTCCGAGCGCGCACTCGGCCATCTGGAGGGGTACCGGGGTTCGGCACCGGTGCGGGTCGGCAACGCGGCGGCCGACCAGTTGCAGCTCGACATCTACGGGGCGCTGATCGACTCCATCTACCTGTACGACAAGTGGGCCGAACCGGTCTCCAGCGAACAGTGGGACCACGTGTGCGCGCTGGTGGACTGGGTGTGCGCGCACTGGGACCAGCCCGACGAGGGCATCTGGGAGACGCGCGGCGGGCGCAGGAAGTTCCTCTATTCGCGGCTGATGTGCTGGGTGGCGATCGAGCGGGGCATCCGCATGGCCCACCGGCGCGGACTGCCCGCCGACCTTCCCCACTGGCAGGCCTGCCGCGACACCGTCTACCGGCGGATCATGAGTCATGGCTGGTCCGACGGGCGCCGGGCCTTCGTGCAGCACGAGGACGGCGACGTGCTGGACGCGGCGGTGCTGATGATGCCGCTGACGAAGTTCATCGCGCCGACCGACCCGAAGTGGCTTTCCACGCTCGACTCCCTCACCGAGGATCTGGTGTCGGACTCGCTGGTCTACCGGTACGACCCGCAGGCGAGCCCGGACGGCCTGCGCGGCGACAAGGGCACGTTCTCCATCTGCTCGTTCTGGTACGTCGAGGCGCTGACCCGGGCCGGGCGGCTCGACGAGGCGAGCCTCGCCTTCGAGAAGATGCTGACGTACGCCAACCACCTGGGCCTGTACGCCGAGGAGATCGGCCACACCGGGGAGCAGCGGGGCAACTTCCCGCAGGCGTTCACGCATCTCTCACTGATCAGCGCCGCGTTCAATCTGGACCGCGCCCTGGGCTGAGCCTCAGTGGTCGTGGCCCGCGCTCTCGCCGCCGTCGTCGGCGTCGTCGGCGTGCGGGTGTTCCAACGTGCCGGGCTGTGTTCCGGCCCGGACCGTGAACGCCGCGGTGCGGACGACTCCGTCGTGCTTGAAGTCCAGGAACAGCCGGTAGCTGCCGCTGCTGGGTGCCGTGGCCGTGAACGAGACCGTCGGGCCGGGGTCGGTGCTGCCGTCGCCGGGTTCGCCGTTCGGATGGACGTGCAGGTAGGCGAGGTCTCCGGAGCGCAGGGCCACCAGATGGCCGTAGGCGCCGAGGTAGGGCTGGAGGTCGGTGACCGGCTTGCCGTCACGGGAGACGGTCAGGCGCAGTTCGGTCCCGCGGCCGGGCCGCAGCGCCCCGTGCAACCGGACCTCATAGCCGTCGACGCGGGCCGTACCGCGGGGTTCGGGCAACTGCTGCGGCCGGTACGCGCCGGAGGCGGCGAGGTCCGCTCCGAGGGTGAGGTTCTCGGCGCCCTTTCGGGCCGGGGTGAAGTCGGCGAAGACCCGGTAGCCGCCGGCTTTCGGCAGGTCGACCGGGGTGCTCCAGGTGCCGTCGGCGGCGCGCGTGGGGTGCAGATGGCGGTAGGTGAGGAGATCGCGCGAGGCCACGACGAGATGGAGCTCCTTCTCGTGTTCGGGCCGGTACTCGGTGACCGCCCGGCCGGTGTCGTCGCGGATCGTGAAGCGCAGGTCGGTGGGCCGACCGGCCTCGACGCGCGGGGTCCTCAGGTCGAGGGTGTAGCCGCTCGCGGAGACCCGCAGCCCGCCCGCCGGAGCGGCCTGGTGCCCGGTATGGCCGTCGTCCGCGCGCGGCGCGGGTGACACGGGGGTGTGCTTCTCGTCATGTGCGGGTGCGGGTGCCCTGTCCGCGACGACCGGGTCCAGTGCCTGACCGACGCCGTAGGCCGTACCGAAGGTCGCGGCCAGGGCTGCGGCGAATGCGGTGATTTTCAGTCCGGTATGCATGACCGTCTCCTCGGAACAGCACGTCCGGCCCGGGTCCGGGTCGGCATCCACACACCTCACCATACCCCTGGGGGGTATTCAGTCAAGACCGGGCGACCCTTGAATCGCATACGGGTGGGGGGTATACCTTGGGTGCGGGAGGAGATACCCCCGACCCGTATACTGCGATCGGCCGCCGGGCATGCCCCGGCCGGCCCTCGTCACGAGGAGCGCCCATGACCGTCCGTACAGCCGGCACCGAGACCGAGGCCGGAACCCAGGGAGAGGTGGAGCTGGTCATCGGCGGGATGACCTGCGCCTCCTGCGCCGCGCGGGTCGAGAAGAAGCTCAACCGGATGGACGGGGTCACCGCCACGGTCAACTACGCCACCGAGAAGGCCAGGGTGTCGCACGACGGCGAGGTCACCGTCCAGGACCTGATCGCCACCGTCGAGGCCACCGGGTACACGGCACGGGAGCCCGCGCCGCCCGCGCGCCGGGACGAGCCCGCCGCCCCCGACTCCCCCGGACCCTCCGACGAACTCCGGTCACTGTGGGAGCGGTTGATCACGGCCGTGGTGCTGTCGGTGCCCGTCGTCGCGATGGCGATGATCCCGGCCCTGCAGTTCGAGTACTGGCAGTGGCTGTCCCTGACGCTCGCGGCACCGGTCGTGACGTACGCGGCGTGGCCCTTCCACCGGGCGGCGTTCACCAACGCGCGGCACGGTGCGGCCACCATGGACACGTTGATCTCGGTCGGCACCTCGGCGGCGTTCCTGTGGTCGCTGTGGGCACTCTTCTTCGGCACCGCCGGCACCCCGGGCATGACCCACCCCTTCGAACTGACCATCGCCCGTTCGGACGGCGCCGGGAACATCGTATCTGGAGGCCGCCGCGGGTGTCACCGCGTTCATCCTGGCCGGGCGGTACTTCGAGGCGCGCGCCAAGCGGAAGGCGGGCGCGGCGCTGCGGGCGCTGATGGAACTGGGTGCGAAGGACGTCACCGTACTCCGGCCCGACGGGCGCGAAGAGACGGTTCCGGTCGATGAGTTGACGGTCGGTGACCGTTTCCTGGTGCGTCCCGGCGAGAAGATCGCGACCGACGGGACCGTCGTCGAGGGCACCTCGGCGGTGGACGTCTCCATGCTCACCGGCGAGTCCGTGCCGGTGGAAGTGGCCACCGGGGACGCGGTCACCGGGGCCACGCTCAACGCGGGCGGGCGTCTCGTCGTGGAGGCCACCCGGGTCGGCGCCGACACCCAGCTCGCCCGGATGGCGAAGATGGTGGAGGACGCGCAGAACGGGAAGGCCGCGGCGCAGCGGCTCGCGGACCGGATCTCCGCGGTCTTCGTGCCGATCGTGATCGCGCTGGCCCTGGGCACGCTGGGCTTCTGGCTGGGCCACGGCGCCGGGCTGACCGCCGCGTTCACCGCCTCCGTGGCCGTACTGATCATCGCCTGCCCGTGCGCCCTCGGCCTCGCCACCCCGACCGCGCTGATGGTCGGCACCGGGCGCGGCGCTCAGCTCGGCATCCTCATCAAGGGCCCGGAGGTTCTGGAGTCCACCCGACGCGTCGACACCGTGGTGCTCGACAAGACCGGCACGGTCACCACCGGCCGGATGACCCTGCTGGCCGTGCACCCGGCCGAAGGCACCGACGAGGCCGAAGTGCTGAGGCTGGCAGGCGCGCTGGAGCACTCCTCCGAGCACCCGATCGCCCGTGCGGTCGCCGACGGCGCCCTGGAGAAGCTGGGCACGCTGCCCACCCCGGAGGACTTCGCCAACGTCCCCGGACTCGGCGTCCAGGGTGTCGTGGACGGTCACGCGGTGCTCGTCGGCCGGGAACAACTGCTGACGCGGTGGGAAATGGAGCTGCCGGCGGAGCTGGCGCGGGTCCGGGAGGCGGCCCAGGCGGCCGGACGCACCGCCGTCGCGGTGGCGTGGGACGGCGAGGCGCGCGCGGTGCTGGAGATCGCCGACGCCGTGAAGGAGACCAGCCCCGAGGCCGTACGCCGGCTGCGCGCGCTCGGCCTCAGGCCCGTCCTGCTGACCGGCGACAACGAGGCGGTGGCCCGGACCGTCGCCCGCGAGGTCGGGATCGCGCCGGAGGACGTCATCGCCGAGGTGCTGCCGCAGGACAAGGTCGATGTCGTCAAGCGCCTTCAGGCGGAAGGCCGTTCGGTCGCGATGGTCGGCGACGGAGTCAACGACGCCGCCGCGCTGGCCCAGGCCGACCTCGGACTGGCCATGGGCACCGGCACGGACGCGGCCATCGAGGCCGGCGACCTGACCCTCGTCCGGGGCGACCTGCGGGCCGCGGCGGACGCGATCCGGCTGGCCCGCCGCACTCTCGGCACGATCCGGTCCAACCTGTTCTGGGCCTTCGCCTACAACGTCGCCGCGCTGCCACTCGCCGCGGCCGGCCTGCTCAACCCGATGATCGCGGGTGCGGCGATGGCCTTCTCCTCGGTCTTCGTCGTCGGCAACTCCCTCCGCCTGCGCACCTTCCGGGCGGCCTGACCAGCGGCGGCGGTCACCCGGGCGGCCCCGTCCGGGTGCGCCCGTCGGGGCCGCTCCGGCCAGGCCGGTGCGGTGAGTGGCCGGGCACGGCGGGTGGGTGTGACGGCCGGGCCGCGGAGGGGGCGCGGGAACGCACCGAGTGGACCACGCGTACCGTGGGGACCTGGTGATTCCCGGTCCGCGGTGCGGGTGCGCCCAACGGGCCCCGAACACGCGGACCCTCCCTCCACAACGCCACCGCGGGAGAGACGAATGAGCGAGCCGACCACCACCGACCAGGGCGGTGCCCGTCCGCTCACCGCGCCCGCCCGGCCCGCCGACGGATTCCGCCGGGTGGCGTCCGCCGTCCTCAGCGATCTCAGGGCCGTGGACGGCGCCCTGTACGCGGCGGTGGCGGCCACTCCCACCCCCACCCTCGACCGGGCCTTGCGCCGCCTCTCGCACGCGGCCGACCATTCGAAGATCTCGTTCGGCATCGCCGGTGCCCTCGCCCTGGGCGGGCCGCAGCAGCGCCGGGCCGCGCTCGTCGGAGTGGGGGCCGTCGCCGTGGCGTCGGCGTCGGCCAATCTGCTCGGCAAGCGCCTGGTCCGCAGGGACCGGCCCGACCGGGAGGCGGCCCGGGTGACCGTGGACCGCCATGTCCCGATGCCCACGTCGGCTTCCTTCCCGTCCGGGCACACCGCGTCGGCGGTCGCGTTCGCCACCGCCGTCGGTACGGTCCTGCCCGCGGCCTCCGGCCCGCTCGGCGCACTGGCCGGCGCGGTGGGCTACTCACGCATCCATACGGGCGTGCACTACCCGGGAGATGTCGCCGCCGGCGCGGTTCTCGGCATCGCGAGCGCGGCCACCGCCCTCGCCCTGGCGTCTACCCGCCTCCCCGCCTCGTACGGGAGCGGAAGGCCACGCCCGTCCCGGGCCCGGTGACCGACGGCCGGGGAGGACGGTCACCGGCCTCGGCGAGGTACGCGGGGTCGCCGTCGGCCAGCGCGTCGAGCTGGGCACCGGTCCGCTCGGCGGCGGCCAGTGCGCTGGCCCGCCACAGTTCCCGCCAGGCCGGCACCCGGTGGCGCACCAGCCGGGCAGCGGCGCGCTGGAACTCCCGATCCGGTCCGGCATCACCGGGCACGCATGCCTCGCGCAGGGCGAGGCAGCCCTCGACGGCGAGGTCCCCGCGGCGCCGGGCCGCCGCCTCCGTCTCCGGTCCCGTGCCGGGTGGAAGGGTCGCCGCGGCGGCGTACCGGCCGGGGTGCCCAGCTCCCCGCTCTCGATCAGTTCACGGGCGTGCGCGGAGCCCGAACCGTAGCAGTGCTGGAAGACCACGGAGGCGTACGCGCCCGACGCCTCCTCCGCCGCCGCGCTCTCGTCGTACGCGGCGAGCGACAGGCACAGCGGCTTCTCGCACAGCACCCAGGCGCCCGCACCGAGGGAGGCCACCGTCTGCTTCCGGTGCAGCGACGGCGGCGTTCCGATCAGCACCAGGTCCGGGCGTACGGCGTCCAGCATCGCGTCCACCGAGGTGTACCCGGCGACCTGCCCGCCGGCCAGTTCGCGGAAGGCGCCGGGCCGGCCCCGGTCCACACCGACGGCGGCCACGAGCCCGGTGCGGTCGGCGTGGGCCCGCAGCGCCGGCAGATGACCGCCGGCGGCGACGGCTCCGGTACCGACGACGGCGACGCGGCGGTGGACGGGGGGCAGAGACATCGACGCTCCTTTGGACGGCCGGTGGGCGCGCACTGCCGGAGGACGCTGAGAAAGCGTTTGCACCCGGGGGTCGACCCAGATCCGCGCGCAGGTCCGGACAACCCCACGCCTGTAGGGAACGACGACGCGCTAGAGCCGTGCCCCGTCCCATGGGCGGACCTCACCGGCCCGTCCGCCGGCCTGCCGTAGGGGCCGTCCGACGAACCGGTAGCGGCGTTCCGGCCGTCCCGCGGCCCCGTACCGCAGCGAGACCTCGGCCGTGCCGACGGCGTGGAAGTGCTCCAGGTAGCGGCGGGCGCTGACCCTGGAGACGCCGGTGAGGGCGGCGCACTCGGTGGCCGACAGCGTGCCGTCGGCCTCGCGCAGGGTGCGCTCGACCAGTTCGGCGGTCTCCACGCTCATGCCCTTGGGCAGCATCGGAGCCGCGGACAGCATCGGCGCCGCCGCTCCGGCCAGCACCCGGTCCACGTCGGCCTGGCCGCGCACGACCGTGTCCAGCAGCCGGCCGCGCTGGACGGCGTACCGCTCCAGCCGGGCCCGCAGGTCCTCGAACTCGAACGGCTTGAGCAGATAGTCGACGACCCCCTGCCGGACCGCCCCGCGCACCGTCTCCGCCTCCCGTGCGGCGCTGATGACCATCACGTCGCAGTCGTGCCCCGCGCTGCGCAGCCGGGGAATCACGTCGAGGCCGAACAGGTCCGGCAGATACAGGTCGAGCAGGACCAGATCGGGACGGAGTTCGTCCACCGCGGCGACCGCCTGCTCGCCGGTGCTGGCGACGCCGACGACCCGGAATGCCTCGACGCGGTCGACGAAGGCGCGGTGCACGCGGGCCACCATGAAGTCGTCGTCGACCACGAGCACGTCGATCGCGCCGGCGCGCGCGGATCCGGCGTGCTCACCGTGCGTGCTGGTCATCGGTCGGCTCCTTCCGCCACCGCGTCGGCGAGGTGGCTCATGGTCATGCGGGCGGTGAACATCGCTCCGTCCGGGGTGTTGGTCACCGAGATCTCACCGCCGTGACGTTCGCAGACGAGACGGGTGAGTGCCAGGCCGATACCGCGCTCACCCTCCTGGGCGGCCTTGGTGGTGAAGCCGTGCGAGAAGACCTCGCGGGCCAGTTCGGGGGCGACTCCGGGACCGGAGTCGCGGACGACGATCTCCACACTGGCGGCGTCGTGGCGCAGTTCGACCTCGATCCAGGCGTCATGCCCGTCCCCGCCGCCAGGACCCCCGTTCCCCGGCTCGGCACCGGGATCACCCACGGTGGCCGCCGCGTCCACGGCGTTGTCCACGAGGTTGCCCACGACCGTCGCCACGTCGGCGGCGTCCTCGGGGGCCAGCCGGTCGAGGGCGCTGTTGTCGGAGATGCGCAGGGTCACCCTGCGTTCGGCGGCGAGGGAGACCTTCGCCGTCAGCAGGGCGGCGACGGCGGTGTCCCGCACACGCCGGCTGAGCGTGACGTCGAGGGACTGACGGCGCCGGCTCAGAGCACGTATGTAGCGCACTACCTCGTCCTGTTCGCCGATCTGGATGAGTCCGGAGATCGTGTGCAACTGGTTGGCGAACTCGTGCGCCTGGGCGCGCAGCAACTCGGAGGAGCTGCGAAAGGACCCGATCTCCCGTTCCAGGCGGGCGAGTTCGGTGCGGTCCCGAAGGGTGGTGACCGAGCCGAGAAGACGCCCGTCCTTGGTGACGGTCATCCGGTTCATCACCAGCACCCGGCCATGCCGGACGACGACCTCGTCACGCCGACGACCGGGCTCGTGCCGCGGCGGGTCCCCGGTCCGGTCCTGCGTTCCGGCGAGGACGTCCCGCAGCCGCCCGGCGACGCCGAGGGAGTCCAGGCTCTGGCCGACGCAGTCCGCGGGCAGGGCGAGCAGACGGCGCCCCATCTCGTTGACGAGGGTGAGCCGGTGCTGCGGATCCAGTGCGATCACCCCCTCGGCGATGCCGTACAGCATGGCCTCGCGGTGTTCGGCGAGCCCCGCGATCTCGCGCGGTTCGAGGCCGAGACTCTGCCGCTTCACCCGCCGCGCGAGCAGCCAGGAACCGGCCACTCCCAGCCCGCTGGCGATGCCCAGATAGGCGAGCAAAGAGGAGGAGGCGCCGCTGAGCCGCTGCCACACCGTCGGGTCGGCCACGCCGATCATCACCGTGCCGAGGTGGCGCCCGAGGTTGTGCTGGGCCGCCCCGAGGACCGGCACCTGCGCGACCCGTTCACGGCTGCCGTCGAGCGTCATGGGCCCCGACCAGCCGCGCCCGCGTACCGCGCCGTCGCCCGGTGGCAGTCGCTCACCGATCACCGTGGGGTTCGTGGAGGCGACGATCCGGCCGTCCGGACCGGCCACGGTCACCGAAGTGACCCCGGACTGCGTCTGGGTGGAGTTCACCAGCGCGGCGAGAGCCTCGCCGGGCACCGACCGCGTCAGCCGGCTGCGCACCAGCGGGTTGGCGGCCAGTTGTTCGGCGAGTGCGCCGACCCGGCGGCCCTCGACCCGGTTGAACGTCGCCTCCGACTGCGCCAGGGAGACCGCGGCGACCGCCAGCAGGACCATCAGGACGAGGGCGAGCTGGAGCACCAGCATCTCGCCCGCGAGGGTCTGACGGCGGAAGGTGACGGCCACGACGTACTCAATCTCTCCTGCCGACGGGCTCTCCGGCCGGCGATGCCCTCCGGCGGGCACGACGCGGTGCGGCGCAGGTGACGGGCTGCCCCATCATGGCGCCCACCTGCTCAGGGCGAAAGAGACGTACCCCATCCGCACTCCTCGGGACGCCCCGGAAGTGCCGCGACATGGTCGCCCGGGGCTCGGCCCGGACGCCCTGCGGGCCGCTGACGCAATGACCAAAAACTCCGTTGGTTCCGCAAGCGAGACAGCCCGCCGACACACGTGCACCATGTGGCGCACGTCACCCTCCCCCCAGGGCTTTGCGTGACCCCCAGACGACCGACCGACAGGTGGTGGCATTCGTGCGCCTGCGCACTCCCCTCGCCCTGCTCGGGGCCGCCGTGCTGGTACTCGTGGGTCCGCCGCTGCTCACGACCGGCAGCGGCACCGAGACCGGCACACAGATCCCGGGCCTGCGCTTCATGGTTCCCAACACGCCCGGCGGCGGCTACGACATCACGGCCCGTACGGCCGCGAAGAACGCCGAGGACGCCGGGCTCACCCACAACATCGAGGTGTTCAACCTGCCCGGCGCCGGCGGCACCGTCGGCCTCAGCAGGCTGGTGAGCGAGCACGGCAACGGCAAGCTCGCCATGTCGATGGGCCTCGGTGTCGTCGGCGCCGTCCGGTCCAACGACGCGCCGAAGACCCTCGGCGACACCACCCCGATCGCCCGGCTCACCGAGGAGCAGGACGTCGTCGTGGTCGGGAAGGACTCCCCGTACAAGACGATCGACGACCTGATCGGCGCCTGGAAGGACAACCCCGGCAAGCTCCCGGTGGGCGGCGGTTCCTCTCCCGGCGGACCCGACCATCTCGCGCCGATGCTGATGGCGCGGGCCGCCGGGATCGCCCCGAGGCAGGTCAACTACGTCCCCTTCGACGGCGGCGGCGAGCTGCTCGCCTCGATCCTCGGCAACAAGGTCGGATTCGGCGTGTCCGGCGTCGGTGAATACCTCGACCAGATCAAGGCCGGTGAGCTGCGCCTGCTCGCGGTCACCGGACCGGAGCGGGTGCCCGGACTCGACGCGCCCACACTGCAGGAGGCGGGCTACGACGTGAACTTCACCAACTGGCGCGGCCTCGTCGCCCCGCCCGGACTGACCGACGCCGAACGCGACAAACTCGTGTCGCTGGCCGAGGAGTTGCACGACTCGGACGAATGGCGCAAGTCCATGAGGCAGAACGGCTGGGACGACGCCTTCCTGACGGGCGAGGAGTTCGGTGACTTCCTGGACGCCGAGGACAAGCGCGTGGTGTCCGTCCTGAAGGAGCTCGGACTGTGACCACACCGACCACCGACCCGTCCCCCGCGCCCGTCACCGAACGGCGCTCCTGGCTGCGCGACCACTCGGAACTCGGCGTCGGCGTAATGCTGTTGGTGCTCGGCGCACTCGTCCTCACCGACACCCTCAGCATGGACGTCGACATCACCCAGCGCGGCCCCGTCGGGCCGCGGACGGTACCGGTCGTGGTCGGCACCGGACTGCTGCTCGTCGCCGCCCTGCTCGCGGTCGACGTACTGCGCGGCGGCCGGGGCCAGGCCGAGACCGGCGAGGACGTCGACCTGTCAGAACCCGCCGACTGGCGCACGGTGCTGCTGCTCGCCGGGGTGTTCCTCGGCTCGGCAGTGCTCATCGAACCGCTCGGCTTTCCGATCGCGGGCGCGCTGCTCTTCTGGGGCGCGGCCTTCGCCCTCGGCAGCCGCAGATCCGACCGCGATCCGCTGATCGCGGCGGTCGTCTCCCTCGTCGCCTACACCGTGTTCAACAACCTGCTCGGAGTACCGCTGCCCGGTGGTCCGCTGATGGGAGTGCTGTGACGTGAACACCCTCAACTCCCTTCTGGACGGCTTCGGTACGGCCCTGACCCCGGTCAACCTGCTGTGGGCAGCGCTCGGCGTGCTGCTGGGCACCGCGATCGGAGTGCTGCCCGGCATCGGCCCGGCGATGGCGGTGGCGCTGCTGCTGCCGGTGACGTACGGGCTCGACCCGATCGCCGCGTTCATCATGTTCGCGGGGATCTACTACGGCGCGATGTTCGGCGGTTCGACGACCTCGATCCTGCTGAACACACCGGGGGAGAGCGCCGCCGTGGTCGCGGCCATGGAAGGCAACCCCATGGCCAAGTCGGGCCGTGGTGCGCAGGCCCTGGCCGCCGCCGCGATCGGTCACTTCGCAGGCGGCATGATCGGGACGATTCTGCTGGTCGCGCTGGCGCCGGCGGTCGCCGAACTCGCCGTGGACATCGGTGCACCGGACTACTTCGCCCTCATGGTGCTGGCGTTCATCGCCGTGACGTCGGTGCTGGGTTCGTCGCGGATCCGGGGTCTGGCCTCGCTGCTGATCGGCCTGACGATCGGTCTGGTGGGACTGGACCAGATGACCGGCCAGCAGCGGCTGACCTTCGGATCCCTCCAACTGGCCGACGGCGTCGACGTGGTGATCGTCGCGGTGGGCCTGTTCGCCATCGGCGAGGCGCTGTGGGTCGCCGCGCATCTGCGGCGCAGGCCGCCCGAGCCGATTCCGGTGGGCCGGCCATGGCTGGGCCGCGGCGACGTGCAGCGCACCTGGAAGTCCTGGGCGCGCGGCCCGTTCATCGGCTTCCCCTTCGGGGCGATCCCGGCGGGCGGCGCGGAGATCCCGACGTTCCTGTCGTACGTCACGGAGAAGCGGCTGTCCAAGCACCAGGACGAGTGGGGCAAGGGCGCCATCGAGGGCGTGGCGGGACCGGAGTCGGCGGCGTCGGCCTCGGCGGCGGGCACGCTGGTGTCCATGCTGACGCTCGGCCTGCCGACCACGGCCGTCGCGGCGGTGATGCTGGCCGCCTTCCAGCAATACGGCATCCAGCCGGGCCCGCTGCTCTTCGAACGTGAGCCCGAGCTGGTGTGGGGCTTGATCGCCTCCCTGTTCGTCGGCATGGTGCTGCTGCTCGCCCTCAACCTCCCGCTGGCACCGGTGTGGGCGAAGCTGCTGCGCATTCCGCGGCCGTACCTGTACGCCGGGATCCTGTTCTTCGCGGCGGTCGGCGCGTACGCGGTCGGCGGCGAGGTGATCGACCTGGTGATTCTGCTGATCATCGGCCTGATCGGCTTCGGCATGCGGCGGTACGGCCTGCCGGTGCTGCCCGCCATCATCGCCGTCATCCTCGGCCCGGCCGCCGAGCAGCAGCTCCGCCGCGCGCTGCAGATCAGTGACGGCAGCATCTCGGGCCTGGTCAACACGCCCTTCTCGGTGATCGTGTACGCCGTCATCGTGCTGCTGCTGGCCTGGCCGCTGCTGAGGAAGGTGGTGCTCCGCAGGCGCGTCGAGCCCTGACCCGCTCGCGGAGTTCTCCGCCCCCATGGGTGTGGCGCACCGGTGCGCCACACCCATGGGGGCGTGCCGATCTCGTGACACCGCCGCGCGCACCACCCTCCGCCACCTCTCTTCACGCGTCACCGACAAGGGTGGCTTGACGTCTTCATCGGAGCGCTTCCACCTCATTCGGGGAAGGGAACACCATGCGCGTCACCGACCGCGCGCCGTTCCTCTGGACCGGTCAGGAGTGAGTCCGCTCAGCCGCACGCCCCGAACGGTCCTGGGCGTTCCCCCGCTGCCTCGAGGGCGGGGGAGGTGCCCCCGGGTCCCCGGCGTACTCGCCCCCGGGGCGGCGACACGCATCCGGTGCGTGGTCCGCACCCGGGGGCCGGCTCCCCGCACGGCCCGGGCGGTGGCACCACGGCCCCGACCACCCCCGGCACGCCGGCCGTCTCCTCGGTGACCTCATCGTCCGCCGCTCCCCCTCGACGGCGGCCACCGACGCGAACGGGGTGACGGGCTACGACGTCGTCCGGATCGACGGCGGTGACGAGACGGTCGTCACCACCACCACCGGCGCCTCCGCAGCCTCACCGGCCCCTCCCCCGCGACCTCCTACGCCTTCGCCGTGTACGCCCGCGACGCGGCCGGCAACTGCTCGCAGCGTTCCACCACGGTGACGGTCACCACGTCCTCCGGCGGGAGCCAGGGCACCTGCGAGGTCGGGTACCGGGTGACGAACGAGTGGCCCGGCGGCTTCCAGGGCGAGGTCGCGGTGCGTAACACCGGCAGCTCGGCGGTCGACGGCTGGACGCTGGACTGGACCTTCCCGGGCGCCCAGCGCATCACCAACATGTGGGGCGGCACCCCGGTCCAGACCGGTTCCGAGGTGAGTGTCGCCTCGGCCCCCTACACCGCGGTGATCCCCCCGGCCGGCTCGTCACCCTCGGCTTCACGGCCACCACGGCGGACGGCAACCCGAGTCCCTCGGCATTCACTCTCAACGGGTCCACCTGCTCGGTGGCCTGACGAACGCGCTGCCCGGAAGGGCACTTCCTCCCTCTTCCGGGCAGCGAACCAACCCCGGCGGCCGTCCATGGCGGACGGTCCGTCCCGGTCAGACCAAGTGGGCGAAGACCACCAGATTCTCGGTGTAGTCCTTGGCCGCGCGGTCGTAGGCTCCGGAGCAGGTGATGAGCCGGACCTGGGCGTCGTCCGTGTCGCCGTAGACCCGCTCGTCGGGAAAGTTGTTCTTGGCGAACGACTCCGCGTGGTCGATCACGAACGTCGCGTCCCGCCCGTCGGCCCTCTCCACCTTGAACCGGTCGCCTTTCTCGAGTTCGGAGAGCCGGGCGAACACGGCCGGTGAGGTCACCGTGTCCACGTGCCCGGCGATGATCGCCGTTCCGCGCTCCCCCGGGGATACGCCGTCGGCGAACCAGCCGACCAGGTTGGTGTCGTGCGCCGGCGGTGCGTCGAGCTGGCCCGAGGCGCCGATGGCGAGATCGGTGAAGGGCGCGTCGACGTCGATGTCGGGGATGCGAAGCCGGGTCGGGGCGGACCGCGGCAGTTGCTTGCTCGTCGGCGCGGTCGTGGCGGGATCGGAGGCCGATGCGGAGGCCGAGGGGGACACCAGGGCGGAGGCCGCGGGGGGAGAGTGCGGGCCGAGGGCGTCGGCGGGGGCTCCTCTCGGCCACCGAGCAGGCTCACCGCCAGCACCAGGGCCGCAGTACCCCAGAAGATCGCCGTCATGAGGGCGCGCAGTCTCCGCCTCGCCGGAGTCGGATCGGTGTGGTCAGGGGAAAGGGGGCGGGCTGCCATCGGGGGACCACCTCATTCGGACACGGCAGCGAACACGGCATACGAAAGGGCGAGCCGGGGTCGCCGTACGCGCGACGCGCGTACGGCGACCCCGGCTGCTATGACGTCAGGCATGGCTCAGGCCACGCTTCCGGAAGCCTTCTTGCGCTTCAGCGCGTAGGCACCGGCGCCGAGGACCGTCAGGGCAGCCAGGCCGCCGCCGGAGACACCCGGGGCCGCGAGCCCGCCACCGCCGGTGTGCATGCCGCCGCTCGGCTTCCCGTGCTCCCAGTCCTTCTTGTCGTTGTAGCCGCTGTCGTCCTTCTTGTCGTGATAGTCGCTGTAGTCCTTCTTCTCCTTGTAGTCGCTGTCGTCCTTCTTCTCCTTGTAGTCGCCGTTGTCGTGCTTGTCGCTCCAGCCGTCCTCGTTCACGGCCGCGAGAGCTCCACCGCCGGTGTGCATGCCCCCGCTCGGCTTGTCCTTGTAGTCGTCGTCCTTCTTGTCCTTGTCCTTGTCCTCGTCCTTGTCCTTGTCCTCGTCCTTGTCCTTGTCCTCGTCCTTGTCCTTGTCCTCGTCCTTCTTGTCCTTGTCCTCGTCGTCCTTGTAGTCGTCCTTCTTGTCCTCGTCCTTGTCCTTGTAGTCGTCCTTCTTGTCCTCGTCCTTGTACTCGTCCTTCTTGTCGTGGTAGTCGCCGTCGTCGTGCTTGTCGCTCCAGCCGTCCTCGCTCACGGCCGCGAGAGCTCCACCGCCGGTGTGCATGCCCCCGCTCGGCTTGTCCTTGTAGTCGTCGTCCTTCTTGTCCTTGTCCTTGTCCTCGTCCTTATCCTCGTCCTTGTCCTTGTCCTCGTCCTTCTTGTCCTTGTCCTCGTCGTCCTTGTAGTCGTCCTTCTTGTCCTCGTCCTTGTCCTTGTAGTCGTCCTTCTTGTCCTCGTCCTTGTACTCGTCCTTCTTGTCGTGGTAGTCGCCGTCGTCGTGCTTGTCGCTCCAGCCGTCCTCGCTCACGGCCGCGAGAGCTCCACCGCCGGTGTGCATGCCCCCGCTCGGCTTGTCCTTGTAGTCGTCGTCCTTCTTGTCCTTGTCCTCGTCCTTGTCCTTGTCCTCGTCCTTGTCCTTGTCCTCGTCCTTCTTGTCCTTGTCCTCGTCGTCCTTGTAGTCGTCCTTCTTGTCCTTGTCCTCGTCGTCCTTGTAGTCGTCCTTCTTGTCCTTGTACTCGTCCTTGTCCTTGTACTCGTCGTCCTTCTTGTCCTTGTACTCGTCGTCCTTGTACTCGTCCTTCTTGTCCTTGTCCTCCCCGTCGCTCCAGCCGTCCTCGTTCACAGCGGTGAGAGCCCCGCCGCCGGTGTGCATTCCGCCGTGCGGCTTGTCGTGCTTGCTGTCCTCGTCGTGGCTGCTGTCCTCCTTGTGCTCCTTGCTGTAGGAAGACTTGTCGTGGTCCGAGTCGCCCATCTGGACGGCAAAGGCTGCGGGCGCCCCGACCACGAGGGCCGCGGTGGCCGTCGCGGTGGCGAGCAGCATGCGGGCAGAGCGCATCTGACTGTCCTTCCGTCGGCGGATCCGGCTGCTGACCCCTAGTCAGCACGTTTGACCGGGCCCCGACGTGATTAACCGTCAGTCATAGGAGTTGCTCCTGCCATTCGAGACGTTCACACGGGTTACGGCATCACCCCGACGGCGGTATCGGCGGGTGCCCCCGGCGCCGTGCGGCCCGGTCCACCGCCGAGGACACCGGCATGGACACCTCAGCGGCGACCTGCCCCCGTCGCCGACCTGCACGTCGGTCCCCGTCCGCTGGACAAACGCCCGAGCTGGACGGCCCCGCACTCATGGCCTGGTACCGCGACCGGCACCGTGGTCTCGTCGACACCCTGCCGGGCGCCCGCCGCCAGGCACGTGAGACGGCTGTGCACCGGTTCGACGCCGACGCGGTGTGGACCGTACGGCTGTCCCAGGAGCCGCCCGTCACGGGCCGCTCCCGATCCCCGTGCTCGGCTGCTCAGCACTTCGTGAGCATCCGGGTCAGCGCCGCGCGCTGCAACGGCAGCACCTTGCCGTGCAGGGAGCACCCCCTCGCCGTGAGCGAAACCCGCACGCCCCGTCGGTCCTCCGCGAGTATGTCGAGTACCCCGAAGCCGTCGGCGCACAGGCCGTGTTCGTGCAGTGCGCGGTCGGGCGGGCTCCTTGCCCGCCCTGCGCCGGGATGTTTGACTTCGGGAGAGCCAAGCAGGGGACGTGTAGGGGGTACAGATGCGACGGACCCAGGCCGAGCGGGACGCGGTCACCGTCGAGATCGGCTACGCGCTGTGCAGCGCGGCGTTCGCCGCGGCGGTCGTCTTCGGGGCGGTGGCTGGCCCCGCGCTCCTCTTCAGCCTCCCGGGCACCGTCGAAGGTCTGCTGCTTCCTGCCGGGCTGGTGCTCGCGCCGGTTCTCTTCCTCATCCGTGTGGTCAGTGTGCTGCTGCGTTTCCGGGGGGCGGCTCAGCCCGGCCGTACCAGGCCCGACTCATAAGCCGGGACGACCAGTTGCGCCCGGTCGCGGGCGCCCAGCTTGACCATGGTGCGGCTGACGTGGGTCTTGGCGGTGAGCGGGCTGACAACCAGGCGGCGGGCGATCTCCTCGTTGGACAGGCCGATGCCGACCAGAGCCATCACCTCCCGTTCCCGTTCGGTGAGTTCGGACAGGGCGTCGGCCGCAGCCGGCTCCTTTGGAACAGGCCGCGAACTCGGCGCTCAGACGCCGGGTCACCCCCGGTGAGAGCAGCGCGTCCCCCGCTACCACGGCCCGCACCGCGCGCAGGAGTTCCTCCGGCTCGGTGTCCTTCACCAGGAAGCCCGAGGCACCCGACCGGATCACCTCGAAGACGTACTCGTCCAGCTCGAAGGTGGTGAGCATGACCACCTTCACGTCCTTCAGGTCCGTGTCCCCGGTGATCCTGCGGGTGGCGGCCAGCCCGTCGAGTGCGGGCATACGGATATCCATGAGGACGACGTCGGGCCGCACTTCGCGGACCAGCCACACCGTCTGGACCCGTTCGGCACGTTCCCGAGCCCACTGCTCGCGGCGGGTCCTGGCCAGTTCCGACACCGCCACGACGGCCACCACCCAGGTGGCGAACACGATCTCCTCGTTCCAGGAGGCGGCCACGCCACCGGACGGCGGCAGTCATCGGTAGAGCAGATGGGCGAGCAGCATGTGCCCGGCCCAGAGTGTTCCCATCGCCGCCCAGGCCGCATGGCGGTGCCCGGTGACCACGACGCTGAAGCAGGCCAGGGCGGCGATGGGGACACCGGCCCGTACGGGTACCCGGCGCCCAGATGGAGCAGTACGGCGGCCACCTCGGCGAACACCACCGGCACCGGATACCGCTGCCGTCACAGCAGCACCGCGCCGGACACGAGCAGCAGTCGCGCGAGGGGTCCAGCGCCACCCGCTCGCCTGCCTGGGCGTGCTCGGCGAAGTGGGAGCCGAGCAGCGCGAAGGCCGTGAGAAGCACGGTGGAGGGCCAGGGCCACCGGGAACGACGGCTCTCGACGCCCTCGTCGCCTCCCTCGCCCTCGTCGGCCGGGCGGGCCCGGCCAGGCCCGCCTCGGCACCCACGCTGCTCGTCCATGCCCGTCACGCTAGGCGCCGGGTGCGGAAAGCGGCGTCACCCCGGCGTCGCGATCACGCGTACTCCCGGCGAAGTACGCCGTCGAGGGTGCACGGGGACGGACGCCGCTACGTCACGTCAGCGCCGGCAGGCCCACGGAGTGGGCGAGTCGGCCCACCGCGTGCCGGAAGAACGTCTCGCGGTCCTCCACAACCCGGTGGAACTGCCCGAACAGTTCGAACCCGATCAGGCCGTACAGTTCGGCCCAGGCCGCCACAGTCGCCACCACCACCTCCGGGGGAAGGTCCGGCGCGAGCTCGGCGGCCATCCGCTCGGCCTCCGGCCGCAATCCGGCCGGAAGCGGGGGTTTCGCCAGTCCGGAGTCGCGCTGCGCGTCCCGCAGAACGTCCATGATCAGGAAGCCCACGCGAGCGGCGGCCGGGACGGTGGTCTCCGGCGCGCTGTAGCCGGGCACCGGCGACCCGTAGATCAGCGCGTACTCGTGCGGATGCCCGAGCGCCCAGTCGCGCGCACCCTCGCAGACCGCGGTCCAGCGCTGGGCCGGTGCGGTGCCGGCGACCGCGTCATGGGCTGCTTCGGCAGCCTCGCCGAGGGAGTCGTAGGCGTCGATGATGAGCGCGGTCAGCAGGTCGTCGCGGCTGGGGAAGTACCGGTACAGCGCGGAGGAGGCCATGCCGAGTTCGCGGGCCACGGCCCGCAGCGAGAGCTTGGCGGCGCCTTCCGTCGCGAGCTGCCTGCGGGCCGCTTCCTTGATGGCCGCGGTGACCTCGATCCTGGCTCGGGCACGGGCGCCGTGTGCGGTGCTGCTCATGCGGATCAGTGTCCCACGGATTCAGAGCGGTGCACACAAACGAGAGCAGTGCTCTTGCATTGCCACGCCCCCGTCGTGCAAGCTGAGGACACACAGCGAGAGCATCGCTCACAAAAGAGAGCACTGCTCTCAATACCGTTCCGACCTGGGAGTCACCGATGTCGTCGTCAGCGCCGTACTACCGCAAGGGCAGTCCCATGGCCATCCGGCTCAACAGCGTCATCGGCTGGCTGGCCCGGCATGGTGTCAGCCTCGCCGGCGCCGCCGAGATGTCCGTCCGCGGCCGCAAGAGTGGACGGATGCAGCGCATCCCGGTCAACCCGCACACCTATGACGGCGCGCAGTACCTGGTCTCGGCGCGGGGTCACTCCCAGTGGGTACGCAACATGCGCGCCGCCGGGGGCGGGGAACTGCGCGTCGGGCGCAAGGTCCGCTCCTTCACCGCGGTGGAGCTTCCCGACGAGGAGAAGCTCCCGATCCTGCGGACCTACCTGGAGAAGTGGGGCTGGGAGGTGAACCAGTACTTCCAGGGGGTCACCGCCGGCTCCTCCGACGAGGAGATCGTCGCCTCCGCCCCCGACCACCCGGTCTTCCGGATTACGGTCACGAACTGACGGACGCGCCCTCGGAGTCGGATCCGCCGCCCGCGGGACGTCGGTCCAGCGCGATCATGGCGCGGTGGGCCATCGGATGGGTGCGGACCAGCTCGCCCAGTGACGTCGACCCGCGCGTGATGTCCCGGAACGCCCTCCAGGCGGGGCGGAAGCCGGTGAGGACGGCATGGAACACCCCGGGCCGCCGTTCGAACGCGGCCAGCATCCGCTTGCCGACGCTCATCTCGACCCCGAGTCCCGCCTTGACCGCGAAGGCGTAGTTCAGCGCCTGCCGACGCGTGTCCACGGCGTCGTGCACCTCGGCGATACGCACCGCCCATTCCCCCGCCAGCCGGCCCGAGCGCAGCGCGAAGGAGATGCCCTCACGGGTCCAGGGTTCCAGCAGCCCGGCGGCGTCCCCGCACACGAGCACCCGGCCGCGTGAGAGCGGCGAGTCCTCGGCGCGGCAACGGGTCAAGTGGCCGGAGGAGACACTCGGTTCGAAGCCGGCGAGGCCGAGCCGTCCGATGAAGTCCTCCAAGTACCGCTTGGTCGCGGCGCCCTCACCTCGCCGGGAGATCACACCGACGGTCAGCGTGTCCCCCTTGGGGAAGACCCACCCGTAACTGCCGGGCATCGGACCCCAGTCGATGAGCACCCGCCCCTTCCAGTCCTCGGCGACGGTTTCCGGCACCGGGATCTCCGCCTCCAGTCCCAGGTCGACCTGGTCGAGCTTGACCCCGACGTGCGCTCCTATGCGGCCGGCACTGCCGTCCGCGCCGACCACCGCCCGCGCGAGCACGGTCTCACCGCCCTGCAGGACAAGGGCGACCGTGCGGCGGTCCGGCACGGCCGAGCCGTGCTGCTCGACCCGCTGCACGGCGGCGCCGGTCCGCACCTCGGCGCCCGCCTTCTGCGCGTGCTCCACCAGCTGATGGTCGAACTCGGGCCGGTTGATCAGTCCGAACAGCATCTGCCTCGACCGGCGGGTGCGGGTGAAGCGGCCGTTGTGGGAAAACGTCACCGCGTGCACGCGGTCCTTCAACGGAAGTTCGAAGCCGGGAGGCAGTGAATCGCGCGAGGGGCCGATGATGCCGCCGCCGCAGGTTTTGTAACGGGGCAGGTCCGCCTTCTCCAGCAACAGCACGCGCCGCCCCGCTACCGCTGCCGCGTAGGCGGCCGAGGCCCCCGCGGGTCCCGCGCCCACCACGACGACGTCCCATACCTGCCGCGCGTCGTCCGCCGAAGAGTTCTCGCTGCTCACGATGGTCTACTGCTCCCGATCCAGCCGCCTGCCTCCCCCAAGCTCTCGGCTTCGCTCGAGCAGGGGGGACCCCATCTGTCTCCCGCATACTACGGCGACGATCACTCGAGGCCGCTGTGGGAGGATCGGACGGCATGGGTGCCCCGTACAAGGGCCTTGCCCATGCCGAATGATCGCCTCGCACACGAAAGTACGCACCCCTACAACGTCGCACCCACAAGGAGCGTGCCCATGTCGTCGAATCCGGTCGCCGTGACCGTCGCCTCACTGATGCCCAGGGCGAAGGAGGAGCTCGCCGAGCTGGTGGCCTTCAAGTCGGTGGCGGACTTCGACCAGTTCCCGCGCAGTGAGAGCGAGGACGCGGCGCGCTGGATCGCGGACGCGCTCACCGCCGAGGGGTTCCAGGACGTGGCCCTCCTCGACACCCCGGACGGGACCCAGTCGGTGTACGGCTACCTCCCCGGCCCCGAGGGCGCGAAGACAGTGCTCCTGTACGCCCACTACGACGTGCAGCCGCCGCTGGACGAGGCGGGCTGGGACACCCCGCCGTTCGAACTGACCGAGCGGGACGGTCGCTGGTACGGGCGCGGGGCCGCCAACTGCAAGGGCGGCGTGCTCATGCATCTGCTGGCGCTGCGCGCGCTCGAGGCCAACGGCGGTGTGCCCGTCAACGTCAAGGTGATCGCCGAGGGCTCGGAGGAGCAGGGCACCGGCGGCCTGGAGCGGTACGCCGAGCAGCACCCCGATCTCCTGGCGGCCGACGCCGTCGTCATCGGTGACAGCGGCAACTTCCGCGCCGGTCTGCCGACGGTGACCGCCACCCTGCGCGGCATGACGCTCGTGCGGCTGCGGGTCGACACCCTCGAAGGCAACCTGCACTCGGGCCAGTTCGGTGGCGCCGCCCCCGACGCACTGGCCGCCCTGGTCCGCGTCCTGGACTCGCTGCGCGCCGAGGACGGCAGCACGACCGTCGACGGGCTGACCGGCGACAGCACGTGGGACGGACTGCAGTACGACGACGAACAGTTCCGCAAGGACGCCAAGGTGCTCGACGGCGTGGACCTGATCGGCTCCGGCACGGTCGCCGACCGTATCTGGGCCCGCCCGGCCGTCACCGTCCTCGGCATCGACTGCCCGCCGGTCGTCGGCGCCACCCCGTCCGTGCAGGCGAGCGCCCGCGCGCTGATCAGCCTGCGCGTGCCGCCGGGCGTGGACGCGGTCGAGGCGACCAAGCTGCTCCAGGCGCACCTGGAGGCGCACACGCCGTGGGGTGCGCGGGTGAGCACCGAGCAGATCGGTCAGGGCCAGGCGTTCCGTGCCGACACCACCAGCCCGGCCTACCGGGCCATGGCCGACGCGATGGCGGTCGCGTACCCGGGCCAGGAGATGGGTTACGCCGGTCAGGGCGGCTCCATCCCCCTGTGCAACACCCTCGCGGCGCTCTACCCGAAGGCGGAGATCCTCCTCATCGGGCTGAGCGAGCCGGAGGCCCGGATCCACGCGGTGAACGAGAGCGTCTCCCCCGACGAGCTGGAGCGGCTGTCGGTCACGGAGGCGCTGTTCCTGCGCAACTACGCGGCCGCGGCCGAGTCCACGGGCTGATCTCCCGCCCGCGGGCACGGCCGCGTGCGACGCCCGGCCCGTAACCACGACCGGGCCGGGCTTCGCACGGGAGGTTCGGCCACGCGAGACCGCGCAAGGGCCGGGTTGCGGACGTCAGCCGACCGGTACTCCGGCTTCCAGGTACATCGCCTTCCCGCGTTCCCGCGCCCGCAGCGCGCGGCGGAGGCGCTCGTAGCGCACCGGGGGCAGCATGTCGGCGGCCTCCGTCTCGGAGACGAAGCGCCAGTCGCGCAGTTCGGGACCGGGCAGCAGCAGCCGCGCGGCATCGGCGGCGTCGAGACGACCGCCGTCGAAGAGCAGGCGCAGGCCGCCGTAAGCGGGCGGCGCGGGTGGTTCCCAGTCGACGACGAGCAGCGCCGGCACGTCGTCGAGGCGGATCCCGGTCTCCTCGGCGACCTCGCGCATGCCCGCCCGCGCCGGTGCCTCACCGGGTTCGACGACCCCGCCCGGGAACTCCCAGCCCGGCTTGTAGGTCGGGTCGACGAGAAGCACTCTGTCCCGCTCGTCGAAGAGGAGGACACCGGCGGCCACGGTCTCGGCGGTCGGCTCGGGTGTCTGCACGATGTCGCAGGCGGGAATTTCTCCGCTGCCGACCGCCTCGGCGATGCGGCCGGCGGTGTCGTACGGGGTCAGCGGGCCGGTGTCGATCGGATAGGCGTCGGCGGTGAGCCAGGAGGCCAGGGCCGCCCGGTACGGCTCGATGTGGTCGTAGGACCACTGCCGTACCCGCATCTCGCCGTCCGGGAGGTCCGGTGGGACCTCCCGGCCCGCTATTCGCTCACGCAGGATCGTTTCCGCCGGAGCGAGGAGAACATGCCGGACCAGAATGCGGCGGGCCGCGAGGCCACCGAAGATCTCGTCCCGGTACTCCTGTCTCAGCAGGGTCATCGGCACGACGAGGGTCCCGCCGAGTTCGGCGAGCATCGCCGCCGCCGTGTCGATCACCAGTCGGCGCCAGATGGGAAGGTCCTGGTAGTCGCCGACCTCGGCGAGGCGTTTGGGCGGAAGCAGATGGTTGAGCGCCCCGCCGATGACCTCGGGGTCGAAGAGCGCGCTGTTCGGGATCAGTTCGATCAGTTCCCGTGCGGTCGTGGTCTTCCCCGCACCGAACGCACCGTTGATCCAGACGATCACGGTTCCCCCTCCTCCGTCGGCCCCCTGTGGCTTGCCCGCTCCACCCTGCCACGGAAACCAGCCCCAGTTGAGAACGCACACCAACGGCGCCGACGCCCCTTCCGAGGCATCGGCGCCGGGGATTCCGTGGTGGGGCCCGTCAGCCCTTGGCCTCCCGGTGGTCGTCGGCGAGGAACGGGCTCTCGTCGGCGACGGTCTGGTCGAGGGTGCTGAGGGTGTCGCCGACGGGGAGGCCGTCGAGGCTCTCACCGAGCGCGTGCGACGGGGTGACCGCCGCGACGACGAAGCCGGTGGCGAGGGAGGCGATGGCGAGCATGCTGCGCTTCTTCATGCCCGGCTCAACTGCCGAAACCGCCTCGGGGTCACGCTCGGGTCCGCGAGGCGGTGCGTACGGCGTGGCGGCACCTTGCGTACGACGCGTGGCACTTGCGGTGTGATGCGTTCGGCGTGGGACGTGTGGCGGGCCGTCCTCAGACGCCCGCGGCGGCCGGGTCCTTCCGCTTCGCCAGCGCCGCGGCCGCCGCACCCACCAGCCCGGCGTCGGTGCCCATCTGCGCCGGTGTCACCACGAGCCGCCGGACGAAGGACAGGGTGGCGTACTCGGTCAGGGCCTGCCGCAGAGGCGCGAAGAGGACCTCGCCCGCCTTGCCCACTCCCCCGCCGACGACGGCGATGTCGATCTCGACGAGGGTCGCGGTGGCCGCGATTCCGGCGGCCAGTGCCCGCGCCGCCCGGGCGAACGACGCCACGGCCACCGGATCCCCGGCCCGGGCGGCGGCGGCCACCGCGGCGGCGGAGGTGTCGCCGTCCGGGCCGGGGCGCCAGCCGTTCTCCAGGGCCCGTCGGGCGATGTTGGGGCCGCTCGCGATGCGTTCCACACAACCGCGTGAGCCGCACGGGCACGGGTCGCCGTCGAGATCCACGCTGATGTGGCCGATGTGCCCCGCGTTGCCGGTCGGCCCGGAGTGCAGCCGGCCGCCCAGCACCAGTCCGCCGCCGACCCCGGTCGAGACGACCATGCACAGTGCGTTGTCATGGCCGCGGGCGGCACCCTGCCAGTGTTCGGCCGCGGTGATCGCCACACCGTCGCCGATCAGTTCCACGGGCAGCCCGCCGGTCGCCGCCCGGACCTCGGCGACCAGCGGGTAGTCGCGCCAGCCGGGCACGTTCACCGGGCTCACGGAGCCCGCCGAGGCGTCCACGGGGCCGGCGCTGCCGATACCGACCGCGCACGCGTTCTCCCACAGCGGGGACGCGGTGAGCTCCGCCAGCACCGCCCCGACCGCCCGCATCACGGTGTCGCCCGCCTCCTCGGCGGGCGTCGGCCGCTGGGCCCGGACCAGAATCCGGCCCTGGCCGTCCACCAGTGCGCCGGCGATCTTGGTACCGCCGATGTCGAGCGCAGCCACGAGGTCGGTGTGCATCAGTGTCGGATCTCCCCGTCAACCATGAGAAAAGCGCCGAAATGACCCATGCCCGGCCAGGAACCAACACACAGGGCGAGCCGCACCTCGATCTCGCGGTGCTCTGCGGGCCGGAGTGCGCGGTGGACAGTGTCCCCGAGCTTGACAACGTTGTCCAGGCTCTATGCTCGACGCCACATCCTCATACAAGCCCATGGATCCACGCACCCCATGGTCGACAGGACAGGACACCGCACCGTGCCGGAGACACCCCGCCGCACCCATCGCCTCTCAGGGTCCCGTTACGGCAACCGTCCGACCATGAAGGACGTGGCGGCCCGCGCCGGGGTCGGCCTGAAGACGGTCTCGCGAGTGGTCAACGGCGAGCCCGGGGTCACGCCGGAGACGGAGCGCCGGGTGCAGGAGTCCATCGACGCCCTCGGTTTCCGCCGCAACGACAGTGCCCGGGTGCTCCGCAAGGGCAGCACCGCCAGCGTCGGCCTGGTCCTGGAGGATCTCGCGGACCCGTTCTACGGTCCGCTGAGCCGGGCGGTCGAGGAGGTCGCCCGCGCGCACGGCGCGCTGCTGATCAACGGCTCCAGCGCCGAGGACGCCGACCGCGAACAGGAGCTGGTGCTGGCACTGTGCGCCCGCCGGGTGGACGGGCTGGTGGTGATCCCGGCCGGTGACGACCACAGGTATCTCGAACCGGAGCTCAAGGCGGGCGTCGCCACGGTCTTCGTGGACCGGCCGCCCGGCCGCATCGACGCCGACGTCGTCGTGTCGGACAACTTCGGCGGTGCCCGTGACGGCGTGGCGCATCTGATCGCCCACGGGCACCGCCGAATCGGTTTCATCGGTGACATGTCCGGTATCCACACCGCGTCCGAGCGGCTGCGCGGCTACCGCGCCGCCATGGAGGACGCGGGCATACAGGTGGAGGACGCCTGGATCTCCCTCGGCGTCACCGACCCCGAGCGGGTGCGCCGGGCCACCGAGGAGATGCTCTCCCGCCCGGACCCGGTCACCGCGGTCTTCGCGGGCAACAACCGGGTGACCGTCACCGTGATCCGGGTCCTGACCGAGCAGTCCCGTCAGGTCGCGCTCGTCGGCTTCGACGACATCGAACTCGCTGATCTGCTCCAGCCGGGCGTCACGGTCGTCGCCCAGGACGCGGCGGCCCTCGGCCGGACCGCGGCCGAGCGCCTCTTCCGCCAGCTGGACGGCACCCTGATCGCCCCCGAGCGCGTCGAGCTGCCGACCCGGCTGATCACACGCGGTTCCGGTGAGCTGCCCCCGGCGGACTGAGCCTTTGGTGTCCGCAGAGGACCGCACGCTGCGTGCGCTGGGCCTGGCCGAGGCGCCGCGCGAACATCCGCTGCTGTATCCGGGTGTGTGGCCAAGGGAGTCGGGACTGCTCGACGGTGACCTGCTGCTGCCGTTGGACCGCCTGGTCCACGAGGACCGCACGCCCGTCCTCGCGATCGGCTCCAATGCCTTCCCCGGTCAACTGCGGTACGAGATAGCCCAGTTCGGCATCTTCTCCCCGGCCCCGACGGTGCGGACGCGGACGACCGGCGTCGACGTGGGAGTCTCGGCGCATGTGAGCCGCACGGGGTGTGTGTCCGCGTCCCCCGTCAACGCCCCGTCACGGGTGAGGGACTTGTTCGTCCTCTGGCTGGACGCCGAGCAGTTCGCGGTGACCGATGCCAGCGAGGGCGTGCCGCTCCCGGACGGCAACTACGACCGTGCCTGGCTGCCGGCCCCCGACGTGCGGATCGAACGCTCCGACGGCACCTCACTGCCCGGCGCGTACGTCTACGTCAACCGGCACGGCGTCCTCCACGACGGCACCGACGCCCCGCGCACGCATCCCGGTCAGCGCCCGCTGCTCAGCGAACTCCTCTTGAATTCACCGGCGTCGCGGACGATGTTCGGCGTGTTCACCGAGCAGTTCAGCGCACGGGCCCACGCCGACCGGCTGCTGTGCGCGCGGGGCACGCGGCTGTCCGCCGAGGAGCGGTGGGTGACGGCGTCCGGCCGGGAGCGGTACGTACGGTCTCAGCAGACGGGGAGCCCGGGCACCGGTGCGTCGTTGTCGCCGCCCCGCACGTAGACGACGCTGACCCAGACGTCGGTGTTGCCGCTGTCGTCGTCCGTCTTGGCCCACCAGACGTTGGTCCACTCGCGGTACGTCTCACGGCGGTCCAGGTTCTGCTGGCAGTAGAAGTAGTTGGTGCCCGCGTGGAGGACGCCCGCCCGGGTGCCGGAGGCGGTGTAGGACGTGGCGGTGCGTCCGACATGGCAGTTGTACTTGCCGCCGCCGATGGAGTGGCAGCCCGGGGCCGGATTGGTCGGGGCGCTGCCTCCCGTGCCACCGCCCCCGGACGCTGCCTCTGCCGGGGCCTCCTCCGGAGCGGTCGAGGCGGGGCGGTCGGGGACCGGGGTGGTGGCCTTCTCCTTCTCGTCGGGCTGGTCCTGAGAAGCCTCGCTCTGCTCGTCGCCCTGCCCGGTCGGTCCGGGGCTCGCGGAGCCTTCGTCCGCGCGGGTGGACGCCGAGGCGGAGGCCGCGGGATCGATACGGGCGTCCCCGGTCGCCGCGTCCGCCCTGGTGCCGTCCGGGGAGTCGAGCAGGGCGACGGTGACTCCGGCCGCGGCGAGGACGAAGGTGACGGTCGCGGCGGCGAGCAGGACGCGCCCCCTGCGGCGGGTGCCGGCCGGGGAGTTCCCGGGGCCGCCGGCAGGACCGGCGGCCCCGGGGACGGCGGGTGCGCCGACGGCGCCGGAACTCGCCGTTCCCGCCTGTGGTCCGGTCGGCCGCGGTGGGCCGAAGCCCGGTGGTACCGCCGGGACGCCGCGCTGTGTCTCGGTGCGGCCGGGTGGGGCCGCGAACCCGCGCAGGGACGTCGTCGCAGTGTCCGTTCCGCGGCCGTTCGCGACGGCCTCCAGCAGTTCGCGGGCCTCCTCCGCCTCCGTGCGGGACCCGGGCCGTTTGTCCATCAGCTGCCGCAGGACGGGCGCGAGGGGCCCCGCCCGGCGGGGCTCGGGCAGGGGCTCGGTGACGATCGCGGTGAGGGTGGAGAACGTCGACGTACGGCGGAAGGGCGAGGCGCCCTCCACGGCCGCGTACAGCGTGGCGCCGAGGGACCAGACGTCGGAGGCGGGGCCGGGGTCGGCGCCCTGGGCCCGTTCGGGAGCCAAGTAGTCGAGGGAACCGACGAGTTCGCCACTGCGGGTCAGGTGGGCCGCCGAGCCGTCACCCGGGTCCTCCATGGTGGCTATGCCGAAGTCGGTGAGCACGATCCGGCCGGAGCGGTCGAGCAGGATGTTGCCGGGCTTCACGTCCCGGTGGAGCACGCCCGCGCGGTGCGCGGCGGCCAGCGCGTCCATGACCTCGGCACCGATCCGGGCCGCCGCAGTGGGGTCCAGGGTGCCGCGCTCGCGCAACACGTCGTCCAGGGAGGGTCCGTCGACCAGTTCCATGACGATCAGCGGGCGGCCGTCCACCTCGGCGATGTCGTGCACCGCGATGACGCCGGGGTGCCGCACCCGGGCCGCCGCCCGCGCCTCGCGTCGCATCCGCAGCGCGAGCTCGGTCAGTTCGGGGCCGGCGGCGTCGGTGTAGGTGCGCAGTTCCTTGACGGCCACCTCGCGGCCGAGGACCTCGTCCAGCGCCTTCCAGACCACGCCCATGCCGCCGCGCCCGAGCTGCTCCGTGACGCGATAGCGTCCGGCCAGCAGCCGCCCGATCCCGTCCGGCCGCCCGTTCTCCCCCGCTGACACCGCTGCCCCGTTCCTGTGAAACCCACCGACCCATGCGTGCCGTACAGCCTAAGGCGCACTGGTGGCAGGAGCGGGAGCGGGCTCCGGGGCCTGTTCGGGTTCCCAGCGCAGCAGGTCGCCCGGCTGGCACTCGAGCACTTCGCAGAGCGCGGCCAGCGTGGTGAAGCGCACCGCCTTGGCCCGGCCGTTCTTGAGCACGGCCAGGTTGGCGGGGGTGATTCCGACGCGGTCCGCGAGTTCGCCGACGGACATCTTTCGCCTGGCCAGCATCACGTCGATGTCGACGGCGATCGGCATCAGATCACCTCGGCGAGCTCGGCCCGCATCCGCGTCGCCTCCACGTCGCGGGTGACGGCCTGGGCGAGCAGCATCCGCAGCACGAGCACGATGAGCGCGACACCCAGGACCGCCAGGCCGACCCCGCCCAGCAGGAGCACGATGCCGGGGGCCACGGCCTCGCCCGGCGCGAGGATCACGCCCAGCGCGAAGACGAGCAGCGCGGCAGCCACGAACGCGCCGATCACGAGGTGCACGTACCGGAAGGCGGCGTGGGAGAACACGGTTCCGCGCCGCGCCATGGTGACCAGCCGCCACACGCAGACCAGCACCACCTGGGCCGTCACCACTCCCAGGACCACGATCAGGAGGAACGGGGCGCGCAGGTGGGTGTAGTCCGGGTCGAGGCCCTCCAGGTCGCTTGCCAGCAGCGGCACCATCAGTGCCTGGACGCACACCGAACCCGCGAGCAGCGCCGCGAGCACGGCGCGGAGCGCGAGCACTGTCAGATGCCCCATCGTCTCTCCTTCGATTGAACTACGATGGGAATCTATCGAAAATCGATAGATTCGACAAGTGGGGACTCGGGCTCGGGCAGCACGAAGGGAGTCGCCGTGAGCCGGCGCGCCGGGTCGGCTACGACGCGGAGGCCGTCAGGTCGCCCCGCCGGGGTGCCGCGAAGCCCTCCAGGTTGGCGCGGGTGAGACCGGCCGCCCGGGCCACCTCGACGAGATCCAAGGCGCCACAGTCCAGGCCGCGCAGCAGGTAGCCGGCGAGGGCCTTGGCGGTGGCGGGCTCGTCCATGACGTCACCGGCCGTCCGGGCGACGTATCGGGCGAGCCGGGCGGCGGCCTGCTCGAAGCCCTCGCGGTAGAAGGCGAAGACGGCCGCGTAGCGGGTGGGGAGGTGACCGGGGTGCATGTCCCAGCCCTGGTAGTAGGCACGGGCGAGGGCGCGGCGGGTGAGGCCGTGGTGCAGTCGCCAGGCTGCGTGGACCTGTGCGGTCGGGCCGACGGGCAGGACGTTGGTGGAGCCGTCCGAGACGCGTACGCCGGTGCCCGCGGCGGCGACCTGCATGACGGCCTTGGCGTGGTCGGCGGCCGGGTGGTCACTGGCCTGGTGGGCGGCGGAGACACCGAGGCAGGCGCTGTAGTCGAAGGTGCCGTAGTGCAGTCCGGTGGCGCGGCCCTCGGCGGCCTGGATCATCCGGGCGACGGTGGCGGTGCCGTCGGCGGCGAGGATGGACTGGCTGGTCTCGATCTGGATCTCGAAGCCGAGCCGGCCGGGTTCAAGACCGCGGGCCTCCTCGAACGCCTCGAGGAGTCGCACCATGGCGGTGACCTGCTCGGGATATGTGACCTTGGGCAGCGTCAGCACCAGCCCGGCGGGCAGCGGGCCGGCCTCCGCCAGGCCGGTGAGGAAGATGTCGAGGGTGCGAATACCCCGGTCGCGCACGGCGGCCTCCATGCACTTCATCCGGATGCCCATGTACGGGGCCGCCGTGCCGTTCTCGTACGCCTCGGCGATCAGCCGTGCCGCGCGGGCGGCGGTCTCGTCCTCCTCGGTGTCGGGGCGGTTGCCGTAGCCGTCCTCGAAGTCGACGCGCAGATCCTCGACAGGTTCGTGCTCCAGCTTCGCGCGGACGCGACCGTACACGTCCTCGGCGAGTGCGTGGTCCAGCCCGATGGCGTGGGCGAACGAGGTGGCGTCCGGAGCGTGTTCGTCCAGGGCGGCCGCTGCCTGGTCGCCCCAGGAGCGGAGGGTGCTGGCGGTGAAGGCGTCGCCGGGGACGTAGACGGTGTGGACGGGCTGGCGGGTGCCCGGGGCTCCGGGGTAGAGCCGTTCCAGTTCGGCGTCGACCGGCGCGAGGGAGGCGCCGATCTCCTCACTGACGGCGCCCGCGAGGCTTGTCGCCACCTGCTCCTGCCGACCCTGGCCCATGTCACACCCTCCCGGCCTTCCGCAATGCGGAATCAACAATCCGTTGAATGAAGTTATCGGGCGACCTTCGCACCGGTCAACACCGTCCCGCGTCCCGATCTGCTCCGCTATCTTCCCTTGGTCGTGACCGGCGACTTCAATGTCGCTGGAACAGGCCGAGGCCCTCACGACCGACGCTCGGTCGTGAGGGCCTCGTACGGCCGGGGGCGATCAGCCCTTGCGGGTCTTGATCTCCTCGGTGAGCCGCGGGACGACCTCGAACAGGTCGCCGACCACGCCGTAGTCGACCAGGTCGAAGATCGGGGCCTCGGCGTCCTTGTTGATGGCCACGATCGTCTTCGAGGTCTGCATGCCCGCCCGGTGCTGGATCGCCCCGGAGATGCCGGCGGCCACGTACAGCTGCGGCGAGACGGACTTGCCGGTCTGGCCGACCTGGCTGGTGTGCGGGTACCAGCCCGCGTCCACCGCGGCCCGCGAGGCACCCACCGCCGCGCCCAGGGAGTCGGCGAGCGCCTCGATGACCGCGAAGTTCTCCGCGCCGTTGACCCCGCGGCCACCGGAGACCACGATCGCGGCCTCGGTCAGCTCCGGACGGCCCGTCGACTCACGCGGCGTGCGCGAGACGACCTTGGTGCCCCTCGCCTGCGCGGAGAAGGTCACCGACAGCGCCTCGACCGTGCCGGCGGCCGGGGCGGCCTCCACGGCGGCCGAGTTCGGCTTGACCGTGATGACCGGCGTGCCCCGGCAGACACGGGACCGGGTGGTGA
Organism: Streptomyces sp. GD-15H; assembly: GCF_045291515.1. Lineage (NCBI taxonomy): Bacteria > Bacillati > Actinomycetota > Actinomycetes > Kitasatosporales > Streptomycetaceae > Streptomyces > Streptomyces sp. GD-15H. Next base: position 7,438,279 of record NZ_CP149447.1, on the reverse strand, counting down.
ACGCGGCCGCGAACACCGACTGCACGGCCACCGGACCCGCCTCGCCGGCCTGAAGGTCGACGGCGTCGGTGATCACGCCCGAGCCCAGGCGCAGCGCCAGGCGGGCCGCGATCTCCTTGCCCTCGGCGGACGAGGAGACCAGCACCGCGGCCGGGGAGGTGGCCGCGGCCGCGGCCTGCAGGGCGTCCACCTTCGGCACCACCAGGTAGTCGGCGTACTCGGCGGCCTCGTGGGTGAGGACCCGCGCCGCGCCGTGCTCGGCCAGCACGTTGGCGGTGGCGGCGGCGCCGGCGCCCAGTGCGACGGCGACCGGCTCGCCGATGCGGCGGGCCAGGGTCAGCAGCTCCAGGGTCGGCTTGCGGACCGCGCCGCCGGCGTGGTCGACGTAGACGAGAACTTCAGCCATGGGACTTCTTCTCTCCTGCTTGCGAAGTGTGAGGGGCGGGAAGCGAGTGGAGCCTGCCGCTCAGATGAACTTCTGGCTCGCGAGGAACTCGGCGAGCTGCTTGCCGCCCTCGCCCTCGTCCTTGACGATCGTGCCCGCACTGCGGGCCGGCCGCTCGGTCGCGGAGTCGACCGCGGTGTAGGCGCCCTCGAGGCCGACCTCGTCGGCCTCGAGGTCGAGGTCGGACAGGTCCCAGGAGGTCACCGGCTTCTTCTTCGCCGCCATGATGCCCTTGAACGAGGGGTAACGCGCCTCGCCCGACTGGTCGGTGACCGACACGACCGCGGGCAGGGACGCCTCGAGCCGCTCGGAGGCGGCGTCGCCGTCCCGGCGGCCGGTGACGGTGCCGTCCTCCACGGAGACCTCGGACAGCAGCGTCACCTGCGGCACCCCGAGGCGCTCCGCGAGCAGCGCCGGCACCACCCCCATGACGCCGTCGGTGGAGGCCATGCCGGAGACGACCAGGTCGAAGCCGGCCTTCTCGATCGCCTTGGCCAGCACCAGCGAGGTGCCGAGCGCGTCGGTGCCGTGCAGGTCGTCGTCCTCGACGTGGATCGCCTTGTCGGCGCCCATGGACAGCGCCTTGCGCAGCGCGTCCTTGGCGTCCTCCGGGCCCACCGTCAGGACGGTGATCTCCACGTCGTCGTCGGAGTTCTCCGAGATCTGCAGCGCCTGCTCGATGGCGTACTCGTCCAGCTCGGAGAGCAGACCGTCCACGTCGTCGCGGTCGACGGTCAGGTCCTCGGCGAAGTGCCGGTCGCCGGTGGCGTCGGGCACGTACTTCACGGTGACAACGATCCTCAAGCTCACGCCGGCTCTCCTACTGCATCGTCATTTCTGGCTGCCTGCCTTCAGGCAGCATAAGCGCCTCAAACGGCCGTTCCCGATCGGGGCGAAGCACTCTTCCCAACGAAATATTACTCGCCAGTACACCCAGTTCTTTCCCGCTGAGCAAGCGCTTTGAACTGTGACCTTCGCAACGCAGCGTAACCGGAACTCGACGGCCCCGCAGCAGGGGCTCGGTCAGTCACGCAGTGCGCGGAAACGGCCCTGGTGGTGAACGAGGGGCCGACCGTGGCCGGTGTGGTCGCCGAGCAGGACCTCGGCCAGCACGATCCGGTGATCACCGGCGGGCACGCGCGCCACCACCTCGCACACCGTCCAGGCCAGGACGTCGTCCAGCACGGGGACGCCCTCAGGGCCCTCGTGCCAGGCGGTGGCGGCGCCGAAGCGGTCGGCGCCGGGGCGGGCGAAGGTGGCCGCCAGCTCCCGCTGGTGCTCGCCCAGCACATGGACCCCGACGTGGTCGCTCGCGGCGATCGCGGGCCAGCTGGAGCCCCCGACGCCGACGCCGAAGGAGAGCAAGGGGGATCGGCCGAGACCGAGGCAAGGGAGGTGGCGGTGAAGCCGACCGGACCGGACTCCCCGCGCGCGGTGATCACCGCCACGCCCGCCGCGTGCTGCCGGAAGACGGAGCGCAGCAGCTCCGGCGAGGCCGGTCGGGCGGCGCCGGGGCCCGGTCCCGGGCCGACGGCGGTCTCCATGGAACGTTCCTTCAGCGGAGAGTGCGAGGCGGGAACCCGCCGGGGGTGAAGGAGTTCCGAGTACTCCGAGAACATGGTGTCAGGCTGAGGATAGATGGCACGTACCGTCAAGTCGGTCCCGGGATGTGGGCGATGACCCACGAGGGAGCGTCCCGCCGTCACGCGGCCTCTCCCGGCGCCCGGCCCGGCACACCGCCTCCCCGCCCGGCACGGTGCGTCACACCGCCTCCCCCAGCGCGGCGATCACATCAGCCTTGCGCGGCTGCCCGGTGGCCCGCCGGACGACACGGCCGTCGGCGTCGAGAACCAGCACCGTCGGCGTCTTGAGGATCTCGAGCCGGCGTACGAGGTCCAGGTGGGCCTCGGCGTCGATCTCCACGTGGGCCACGCCCGGGACCAGGCCGGCCACCTCGCCGAGCACCCGCCGGGTCGCCCGGCAGGGCGCGCAGAAGGCGCTGGAGAACTGCACCAGCGTGGCGCGTTCGCCCAGTTCCGCGCCGAGCTCCGGCGCTTGGAGCCGCTTGCCGTCGTCCCGCCCGCGCACCCGTACTCTCCCGCTCCGCCGCCGCAGCGGCACTCCGTGGACACTCGCCGCCGCGAGCACCAGCACACATCATCGGTCCGGTCGTCAACTGTTCGAAGCGTTCACGAGACCGCAAAGATTCCCCGGTGCCCCGTACGGGCTTCCGGGCGGAGCGCTTGATCCATGGACATCGACATGCGGGCGCCGCGCTCGCGGCGGCCTCCTCCACTCCGCTTTCGGTTACCGCCCGTGCTGCGAGATGTACCTGCTCCTACGGCGGACGACGGTGCGCGCGGGGTAATGGCGGCGCAAAAGCCCGAGGTGGATCAAGGGGGTGGACGTGACAAGAATCTCGCCGCGGGTGGCCGTCAGGGCTGGTTCGCCGGTCGTTCTTGGGGCACCATCAGCGACAAGCCGTAAACCTACGGCTGCGTAACTTCGGCTGGGAGTCCCCCTTCCCAGGCAGAGTAGGAAGGGTTCCACCCCACCCATGGCAGAACTCGTCTACCGTCCCGTGATCGGTTTCGCCCAGACTCTGTTCAAGGTGTGGGACCTCAAGATCGACTGCCGGGGTTCGGAGAACATCCCGCGGTCGGGCGGCGCCGTGCTGGTGAGCAACCACATCAGCTACCTGGACTTCGTCTTCAACGGCCTCGCCGCCCTTCCGCAGAAGCGCCTCGTGCGCTTCATGGCGAAGGAGGCCGTGTTCCGGCACCGGGTCTCCGGTCCGCTGATGCGCGGGATGAAGCACATCCCCGTGGATCGCGAGCAGGGCGAGGCGGCGTACGCGCACGCGCTCGACTCGCTGCGGTCCGGCGAGATCGTGGGGGTCTTCCCGGAGGCGACCATCTCGCAGTCGTTCACGTTGAAGAGCTTCAAGTCGGGTGCCACGCGCCTGGCGCAGGAGGCGGGCGTACCGCTGATCCCGATGGCGGTGTGGGGCACCCAGCGACTGTGGACCAAGGGCCACCCCCGCAACTTCAAGCGCAGCCACACCCCGATCACCATCCGTGTCGGTGAGGCGCTCGAGGCGTCCAGGGACAAGTACGCGGGCGCGATCACCCGGCAGTTGCGGGAGCGGGTCCAGGAACTGCTGGAGGCCGCGCAGCGCGCCTACCCGGTGCGCCCCAAGGGCCAGGACGACACCTGGTGGATGCCGGCGCACCTCGGTGGGACGGCCCCGACGCCGGAACAGGTCCGCGAGGCCGAGGCACGCTGACACCCGCCGACCCGCGCCTCCCGCACCGCCGACAGGGTCCCGTCCGTAACCGGGGGAACCGGCGTGCTGCGAGTCGGCCGGTGTTCCCGGCCGGCCCGGCGCCATCCCGTAGGGCACGTCGGCCCGGTCCCAGGCCGCGGCGACGGCGTAGGCGCTGCGGGCCTGGGCCACCGTGTGCGGGGCACCCGGGCGCGCGGCGCGGGTGGGCGGCCTCCACCACGGCGCCGAGCTCCTCGGCGCCGTCACCGCACGGATTCTCGTGCCTGATCAGCTTGCGGACCGCCGGGGGGCGGACCACGTCGTCGCCCGGACCCAGGGCGCGGGTCGAGGCCGGGGCCTCCTGGCAGGGCGGGTCGTCGCCGGAGCCCGCCGGCACCAGCGGGACCGTCGTCGCGGTGGCGAGCGGCGCCACCGCCACGGCCGACGCGAGCAGCCAGTGCCGTCTCAGCAGGGCGAGGCGCCCCGGTCGCACATCCGCTTCCGCCTGTTCTTCCCGCCCCCGTCACGCGCATGGCGGGCAGACCCACGGCCGCCCCGGACCGCCCCTGCGGCGGGGTGCACGGTGATCCGCGCCCCAGGGGGCTGAACTTCTCCAGCAGCTCGGCGAGTTCGGCCGCCGCGGTCTCCGCCTAAGGGCGCGCCATCTCCTCCTTGAGCGCCGCCACGAACGTGTCCACGTCCTCCTCGGTCGTGTCGAAGGCGCACATCCAGCGGACGTCGCCGGCGGCCTCGTCCCAGAAGTAGAAGCGGAAGCGCTTTCGCAGGCGCTCGCCCACGTCGTGCGGCAGGCGGGCGAAGACCGCGTTGGCCTGTACCGGGTGGAGGATCTCCACGCCGTGCACGGCGCGTACACCCTCGGCGAGGCGCTGGGCCATCTCGTTGGCGTGACGGGCGTTGCGCAGCCACAGGTCCCGCGCGAGCAGGGCCTCCAACTGCACCGAGACGAAGCGCATCTTGGAGGCGAGCTGCATGGACAGCTTGCGCAGGTGCTTCATGTGGCTGACGGCGTCCTGGTTGAGCACCACGACCGCCTCGCCGAACAGGGCACCGTTCTTGGTGCCGCCCAGGGAGAGCAGGTCGACGCCGGCCGCGTTGGTGAAGGTGCGCATCGGCACGTCCAGGGTGGCGGCGGCGTTGGCCAGCCGGGAGCCGTCGACGTGCACCTTCATGCCATGGGCGTGCGCGTGCTCGCAGAGGGCGCGCATCTCGTCCGGGGTGTACACCGTGCCCAGCTCGGTCGCCTGGGCTATGGACACCACCTGCGGCATGGCACGGTGCTCGTCCTCCCAGCCGTACGCCTGCCGGTCGATCAGTTCGGGGGTGAGTTTGCCGTCGGGGGTGGGCACGGTGAGGAGCTTGATCCCGCCGACCCGCTCCGGCGCCCCGCCCTCGTCCACGTTGATGTGCGCGCTCTCGGCGCAGATCACGGCGCCCCAGCGGTTGGTGACCGCCTGGAGCGCGACGACGTTGGCGCCGGTGCCGTTGAAGACCGGGAAGGCCTCGGCGGTGGGGCCGAAGTGGCTGCGGATCACCTGCTGGAGGTTCTCCGTGTACGCGTCCTCGCCGTACGCGACCTGGTGCCCGCCGTTGGCCAGGGCCAGGGCGGCGAGCACCTCCGGATGGGCCCCGGCGTAGTTGTCGCTGGCGAAACCACGGACGTCCGGGTCGTGATGACGACGTGCGTCGGTCCTGGGTGGGTTCACGGCTTCTCGGTGAGCCACAGACGGGTTCCGTTCACTTCCGCGGCGGGCTTGTCCCAGACGCCGACGATGGCCTCGGCGAGGTCCTTGACGTCCGTGAAGCCCGCGAACTTCGCGTTGGGGCGGTCGGCGCGCATCGCGTCGTGCACCAACGCCTTCACCACCAGGATCGCAGCCGCCGATGTGGGCCCGTGCTCGCCCCCGGCCTTGCGGAAGTAGTCGCCCATGGCCAGCGTCCACGCCTCGGCGGCGGCCTTGGCGGCGGCGTAAGCGGCGTTGCCCGCGGTGGGCTTGCTGGCGCCGGCCGCGCTGATCAGGATGTACCGGCCGCGGTCGCTGCGCTGGAGCGCCTCGTGGAAGGCGAGGGAGGTGTGCAGCACGGTGCGTACCAGCAACAGCTCCAGCAGGTCCCAGTCGTCCAGTTTGGTCTTGGTGAAGGTCTCGCTGCCGCGCCAGCCGCCGACCAGATGGACCAGGCCGTCGACCCGGCCGAACTCCTTCTCGGTGCGGGTGGCCCACTCGCGGGTGGAGTCCAGGTCGAGCAGGTCGACCGTGTCACCGATGACGGTGGCGCCGCCGTGCGCGTAACGCGCCGCGTCCACGGCCTCCGCCAGTCGCTCCGGGTCGTTGTCGGAGCCGACCACCGTCGCCCCCGCCTCGGCCAGCCTGAGCAGTGCCGCACGCCCCGCGGGTCCCCCGCGCCGGCCACCGCGATCACCGCACCGTCGAGCGCCCCGTGCCCCATGGTCCTCGCCTCCTGAGCAGTGTTGTGAACGAGATCGCTCACGCGGCGACCCGCTCGGCGCTGTCCGCCGTGATGCCCCGGGTGGAGGCGATCACGTTCTTCAGCTTCTTGGACAGTGCCTCATAGAACATGCTCAGCGGAAACTCGTCCGGAAGCACGTCATCGACGAGTTTCCGCGGCGGCTGCGTCAGGTCCAGGGCCTCGGGGCCCTTGGCCCACTTGGATCCCGGGTGCGGGGAGAGATAGGTGGAGACCAGCTCGTCAGCCGGCGAACCAGTGGACGAGTTTCGGGCGGTCGATGCCGTCGCGGTACAGCGTCTCGATCTCGGCGCACAACTGGTTGGTGACCTGCGGGGCGCGGTCCCAGTCGATGCTGAGCTTGTTGTCGGTCCAGCGGACGACGTCGTGCTTGTGCAGGTAGGCGAAGAGCAGCTGGCCGCCGAGGCCGTCGTAGTTGCGGACCCGCTCGCCGGTGACCGGGAAGCGGAACATCCGGTCGAACAGCACCGCGACCTGCACGTCGCGTGCCTGCGGGACGCCGTCGCCGGCGAGCTTGACGGCCTCCTTGAAGGCGGTGAGGTCGCAGCGCAGCTCCTCCAGGCCGTACATCCAGAACGGCTGGCGCTGCTTGATCATGAACGGGTCGAAGGGCAGGTCGCCGTGGCTGTGGGTGCGGTCGTGCACCATGTCCCACAGGACGAACGCCTCTTCGCAGCGCTTCTGGTCGTGCACCAGCGCGGCGACGTCGTCGGGCAGCTCGAGGCCCAGGATGTCGACGGCGGCGGCGGTCACCCGGCGGAAGCGGGCGGCCTCGCGGTCGCAGAAGATGCCGCCCCAGGTGAACCGCTCGGGGGCCTCGCGCACGGCGATGGTCTCGGGGAAGAGCACCGCGGAGTTGGTGTCGTAGCCCGCGGTGAAGTCCTCGAACGAGATGCCGCAGAACAGCGGGTTGTCGTAGCGGGTGCGCTCCAGCTCGGCCAGCCAGTCGGGCCAGACCATGCGCAGCACGACCGCCTCGAGGTTGCGGTTCGGGTTGCCGTTCTGCGTGTACATCGGGAAGACGACCAGGTGCTGGAGGCCGTCCTCGCGGTGCGCCGCCGGATGGAAGGCCAGCAGCGAGTCGAGGAAGTCGGGCACCTCGAAGCCGCCCTCGGCCCAGCGGCGCAGATCCTTCACCAGGGCCTCGTGGTAGGCGCGGTCGTGCGGGAGCAGCGGGGACAGCTCGTCGAGCGCCTCGGTCACCCGGCGCACCGCGGCCTCGGCCTCGGCGCGGGCCGGGGCGGCCTCGGCGTCGAAGTCGATCGAGCCGTCCTTCGCCTGCCAGGGCCGGATTCGCTGCACGGCATCCTTGAGCACGGGCCATGCCGGGTGCTCGACCACCCTTGCTGCCGGAGGAACGCTCCCCTCCATACCCATCCGCACAAGAATTTCCGTCATATCCCATCCTTCGCCGAAGAACCTGCGTACGACGACCGTATACGTACGGGGTTTCTCCCAGCAAGGGGAGCTTCCGCAAATTATCCTGCGCCACCCCGGTCATCACCGCGTTTTTTCCTGCCCCTCACACGGGTGGACGACACTCCTTAGAAACGATGTTCAGCGTCTGGACGAAACGGGCACAGGCGATACGGTCCAGGAGGGCCGTAGGGACGCGGCCCTGTGCCGCCGTCGACGGAAGCGAGTCGGATCTTGAACTTCCTCACCATCGGTCACCGCGGAGTCATGGGTGTCGAGCCCGAGAACACCCTCCGGTCCTTCGTCGCCGCCCAGGAGGCCGGCCTCGACGTCATCGAGCTCGATCTGCATCTGAGCAAGGACGGCGAGCTCGTCGTCATGCACGACGCGGAACTGGACCGCACGACGGACGGCACGGGCCCGATCGCCGACCGGACCGTCGCCGAACTGCGCGCCCTGGACGCCGGTCGCGGCGAGCGGATCCCCGTCTTCGAGGAGGTGCTGGACGCCGTCCACGTACCGCTGCAGGCCGAGATCAAGGACGTACAGGCAGCCAGGGCACTGGCCGAGGTGATGAACCGGCGGGGCCTGACGGGCCGGATCGAGGTGTCCTCGTTCCACGACGACGCGATCACCGAGATCGCGCGCCTGGTGCCCGGGGTCCGCACCGCGCTCGTAGCCAGCCGGTACAGCACGGACGTCGTGGAGCGGGCCGTCGGGGCCGGTGCGGCGACCGTCTGCCTGAACATCCGCCGCCTCACCCTGGAGATCGTCGAGCAGGCCCGCAAGGCGGACCTGAGGATCATCGGCTGGGTGGTGAACACGCAGGACCACCTCAGGCTGGTCCGGGCCCTCGGGCTCGACGGCGCGACCACCGACTACCCGGAGATCAAGCGCACCGGCCGCTTCACCGCGTGACGGCCGTCAGGCCAGTTCCTTGACCAGCAGCTCGAACCGCAGGTCGGCACGTTGCGGAATGCCGAACCGCTCGTCGCCGTACGGGAAGGGCGTCGTCCTTCCCGTACGGCGGTAGCCGCGCCGCTCGTACCAGGCGATCAGGTCCTCGCGCACCGAGATCACGGTCATGTGCATCTCATTCGCGCCCCAGGTCTCACGCACCAGCCGCTCCGCGTGCGCGATGATCGCCTTGCCGAGCCCGGCGCCCTGGAGCGCGGGACTGACCGCGAACATGCCGAAATAGGCGTGGTCGCCGCGGCGTTCGAGCTGGCAGCAGGCGACGATCCGGCCCTCGCGCTCCACCGTCAGCAGCCTGCTGTCCGGCGACTTGACGACCTCCCGCACCTCCTCGGGATCGGTCCGCTGCCCCTCGAGGATGTCCGCCTCGGTGGTCCACCCGGCCCGGCTGGAGTCACCCCGGTACGCCGACTCGATCAGCGCGACGAGAGCGTCCACATCGGCTTCGGCGGCGTCACGGAAGGTGAGTGCGCTCTCGGTGACGGTATCCATGGGGTGCTTCTCCGGTTTCTCGCTTGCCTCTTCATCGCTTTCCGGCGTGGCTCGGCCACGGGAGAGAGTAACCCGGCCACTACGCTCGGCCGCATGGTGCATGTACTCGGCAGCCGCGTCCTGCTGCGCCCCACCGATCCCGAGCGCTCCCGCGCCTTCTACGGCGAGCAGTTGGGCCTCGCCGTGTACCGCGAGTTCGGCACCGGCCTGGAGCGCGGCACCGTCTACTTCCTCGGCGGCGGCTTCCTGGAGCTGTCCGGCCGGTCCGACACCCCGGCGGCCCCGGCGGCCACGGCGGCGCGGTTGTGGCTCCAGGTCGCGGACGTGACGGCGGCCCACGAGGAGCTCCTGGACAAGGGCGTCGAGATCGTCCGGCCGCCGGTGCGGGAGCCCTGGGGCCTCATCGAGATGTGGACCGCCGACCCGGACGGCACTCCGATCGTCCTGGTGGAGACCCCGGCCGACCATCCGCTGCGGTACCGGCCGGGAATCTGAGGCCGGCGATCCGAGTCCGGGGCGTGGCGTGTCATGCCCGCACGGCGCCCAGGCGTCCTTCCAACTGTCCCAGCAGCCCGCCGAGCAGCGCCGCCAGCTCACCGAGTTCCGGCCCGTCCAGACCGGAGAGCACGGCGTTCTCGTAGACGAGCTGCGCGGGCATGATGCCGTCGACGACGTCCCGCCCGGCGTCGGTGAGGCGGACCCGGGCCATGCGGCGGTCACGCGGGTCGCCGCGGCGCTCCACCAGGCCGCGCCCGGTGAGCTGTTTGAGGCGTTTGGTGACGGCGGCGCCCGAGGAGAAGGTCTCGCGCGCCAGTTCGCCCGGAGTCAGTTCGTGCCCGGTGCGGCGCAACGCGCCGAGCAGGTCGAACTCGGAGCGGGTCAGTCCCGCCCGGCTCAGTGGTGCGTCCTCGGCCTGCTGGAGCAGGGCGGCACAGCGGTTGATGCGCCCGATGACCTCCATGGGTCCGGTGTCGAGGCCGGGGTACACGGCCCGCCACTGCCGGACCACCGCGGCCACGGTGTCGCCGTCGGTCGCCGGAAGCCCCGCGCCGGACGAGTTCCCCGCGCCGGCCGGGAGTCCCCGTCGGCAGGAAGTCCTGCCTCGGCCTGAAGTCCTGCGTCGGCCGGGGGCCGTTCGGTCGCCGTCATGGCCGTATGTCCTTCGTGTTCGTGCCCGGATCGGTGACCGGGTTCATGTCCGTGCCGGGGTTCATGTCCGTGCCGGGGTTCGGGTCCCCGCCAGGGTCGGTCAGCAACCCCTGGCGTCGTACCGTCGCCGCGAGCGTACGGTGCCCCTCCTGCTCGGCGAGCACGACATGCTCCTGCGGCAGCGTGCGAAGCCACCATTCGCCCGCGGCCGCGTCGGCGGCGGCTCGCAGGTCGACGAGGGCGGCGGCCAGGCGGCGCCGAGCGGTCTCCAGGGCGGTGGGGTCGGCCTGCGGGTCGGCCAGGAGCCGGTCCGCGTGTTCGCGCCGGAGGCCGGCTGTGGTGAGCGCCGTCGCGACGCGGTTGCCCGCCCGCCGGTTGGTGACCACCAGAGCGGCGGCGAAGCCGACCAGCGCGCCGACCAGGGTGTCCGCCACACGGTCGGTGACCAGGGAGCCGGTGTCCTGATAACCGGGGAACTCGGTGACGAGCAGGGCCAGCGGGGTGACGCAGACGCTGCCGAGCCAGTAGTTGCGGCCGATGAGCGCCTCGGCGCCGAAGTTGAAGACGAGGCAGCACAGGACGAGGGCGAGCGGTCCGAGGTTGGCGATCGGGGCGACGGCCGCGAAGATCAGCACGCCGATGAGGTTGCCGACGACCCGCTGCACGGTCCGGCTCCAGGTGAGGGTGATATTGGCCTGGTAGAGCGCGGCGGCAGTGGTCAGGGCCCAGTAGGGCCGCCCGACCCCGAGGGCGAGGGAGGCGTATCCGGCAAGGCCGCAACCGAGGGCGGTGCGCACGGCGACAGGGGTGAGCGGTCCCAGCCGGGACCACAGGGAGCGGTGGGGGACGGCGCGCTCGGCGGCCACACCGAGGAGTTCGTCGGCCCCCGAGCGGGGATCGTCGGCGCCCGGGATACGCCCCGCGCCGCGCAGCTCACGGGCCTGGGCGCGCAGCCGCGCGGGGTCGGCCTCCGCCGGCGCGGCGAGCGCGATCTCGGCGCGAATGACCAACCGTTCGAGGGCCCGGCGGGTGGCGACGGAGCGGGGCCCGGTGAGGAGCAGACACTGCCAGGCGGCCTGCACGGCGGCGTAGGCGGCGGCACGGGCCCGTGTGTGGCCGTCGCCGGTACCGCCGGTCTCGGCGTACGCGGCGGTGGCGTTCAGGGCGTCGGCGGTGGCGCGGCGCTCGGGGCCGTGCGGCCGGACCAGTGCGGGTGCCATGCCGACCAGCCAGGACCAGACGCCGGCCAGCGCGGCCAGGGCGACGTGGCCGGGGACCTGTCCGAGGGTCTGGGGGACGAACAACGAGGCGGAGCTGACGAAGGTGAGGATCACGTTGCCGGGCGGGCCGATGCGCGTGACGTCGCACAACACCTTCTGCACGGCGGCCATGACGGCGCCGACGGCGACCAGGCTCACCGCGTTGCTGGTGAGCGAGGCCGCGACCAGGGCCACGGCGAGACCGGCGACCATGCCGATCACCACTCCCGCGAGGGCCTTGGCGCGGGCGGCATACGGGCGGTTGTGGGCGTAGAGGGCGCACAGGGAACCGGCCATGGTGTAGGCGGCGAGATCCAGTCGGCCGAGGGCAACCAGAATCAGGTTGGGCGGTGCGACCGCGGCCACCGCGCTGAAGGCGGGCTTGAACCAGATGTTGGAGGGCCGTCCGACGCGCAGTACGTCGACCAGCGGGAAGCGCCGGGGCTTGGGCTTCGGCGTGGGGGCGGGGTTCGGGCCGGGATGGGGGGTCGCACTGCTCATGACGTATAACGCTACCAGGTCTTTTACTCGTAAAGCATCTCCGTGACCTGCGGTGCTCCCCCGAATGCTCCCCTATGTACCCCTGTGCGCTCGCGTGCACGCCTTCGAGCGGGGGCATGCTTTGACCGACTGTGGAGGGGTCCATCCGTCCGGCGAGGAAGGCCCCGGGGGAGGCTCGCGTGCACGGACCGGAGGCCTCCGGCTGGCTGCTGGTCGCGCTCTGCGCGGCGACCGGCGCCTACTGTCTGCTGCGGATGCGCAGCAGTGTCGAGGAGCAGCGCCGTGCCGCGGGCGGTGAGGCGCTGATGGGTTTCGGCATGGCCGTGATGGCCGTACCGGCGGCGGTGTTCACCCCGCCCTCGTGGGCGTGGCCCGCTTGGGCGGTGGTGTTCGGCGCGGCCGCGCTGCACGCCCTGTGGGCGGAACGCGCGAGTTCCCGCCATCTGCACCATCCGGTGGGCGCCGGGTCCATGGCCTACATGGCGGTGGCGATGGCCGTCTCCCCCGGCCAAGGGCACGGGCACGGCGGCGCGGGCATACCCGTGCTGACCGGGATCCTGCTGCTGTACTTCGCCGGATACGTGCTGGTGACGGGCGTACGGCTGGTGCCGGTGGCCGCCGTGCCGGGGCGCCTGGCGACCACCGGTGCGGGGTCCTCCGGGGCTTCGGGCTGGGGTGACCGGCCCGAGCTGGCGCGGGCGTGCCGGCTGGCCATGGGGATCGCGATGGTGGCGATGCTGCTCACGATGTGAGGCGGGGCGGGCGGCCGCGGGCCGATGGGCGGGACCGTTGCCTGCGTCACTTTGCCCGGTGGGCCGTACCCGGGAGTGGTCCGCGCTCATAGGCTGGCCGCATGATGCTCCCCGCGGCACTGCTGCTGCTCGGCGTCCTGACCGCCGTCGTCGGTCCCAGGCTGCTCGCGCGGGCCGACTGGCCGGACCGTGAGCCGGTGGTGGCGCTGTGGGTGTGGCAGTGTGTGATCGCGGCCGTGCTGCTGTGCTGTGCCCTGTCGATGACGTTCAGCGCGGCGGCCGCCTCGCGGGCGGTCGGCGGTCCGGTGTTCGCGACGGCACCGAGCGGGGTCGTGGAGGCGTACACCCTCGGCACGGCTGGCCCTCTGGCCGCGACCACCGCGGTCGCGCTGGCGTGCGGTGGGCTGTGGAGCGCGGCGATGCTGGTCCGCGAGGTCGTACGGGCCCGTGCCCGGCGGCGGACCCGGCAGGACGAACTCCTGGTGCGGGCGCCGCTGCTGCCCGGCGAGGAGCCCGACTCGGACCGGCTGGTGGTCCTGGAGGGTGAGCGCCCCGATGCGTGGTGGCTTCCCGGCTCCCCGCCCCGGCTGGTCGTCACCACTGCGGCGTTGCGCCGGCTGAAGGGCCGCCAGTTGGACGCCGTCCTCGCGCACGAGCGGGGGCACGCGCGGGCCCGGCACGACTGGCTGCTGCACTGCTCCGCCGCGCTGGCGGACGGGTTCGCACGGGTACCCGTGTTCGCCGCGTTCCGCGAGGAGATGCACCGGCTGGTCGAGCTCGCCGCCGACGACACGGCCTCCCGCCGCTTCGGCCGGCTGACCACCGCCCTCGCCCTGGTCGAGCTCAACGAGCACCGCGGGGTGTTCGGCCCCTGCCCGGCCTCCCAGGGCCAGGTCCGGGCCCGGGTGCACCGGCTGCTGACTCCCCCGGACCGGCTCACGGCGGGGCGCCGGCTGCGGCTGACGGCCGTGGCCTCACTGGTTCCGGTGGTCCCGGTCCTGGTGGCGTTCGTACCGGGGCTGCGGGCGCTGGGGTAGAACCGCCCGGAGGAATGCGCTGAGAGCCCTTTCCACTCCATGCTTTCGGGCGATCAAGGCGTCGGGGTTGGCTCCGGACCCCGGCGGTCGGCAAGGATCGCTTCATGCACTCCCTCCACACCCTTCCCCCAACGCCGAATCGCCGTCCCGTCCGCCGGAGCACCGGCGCCGCCTGGCCGCCCTGTCCATCGGTGTGGCCGCCCTGTGCTCGGTACTGCTGCTGCTCCTGGTCGGCGCCGAGTGGCGTCCGCTGGTCGGCGTGGACGGCGACCTCGCCCGTACCACGCACCGCTGGGCGGTCGACGAACCGGGGCTGACGCAGACGGCCCGCGTCCTGACGAACTGGGTCTGGGACCCGTGGACCATGCGCCTGCTGGCCGGGGCGGTCGCACTGCTGCTGGTGTTCCGGTACGCGGCCCGCTGGACCGCGGTGTGGCTGGTGGTGACCTGCGCCGTGGGGACGGTGCTGCAGCAGGTCCTGAAGGCGGCGGTGGGCCGCGCCCGCCCGGTGTGGCCGAACCCGGTCGACTCGGCCCACTACGCGGCCTTCCCGTCGGGCCACGCCATGACCGCCACCGTTGTCTGCGGTCTCCTGCTGTGGCTCCTGCACCGGCACGGCGTGAGCCGGGCCGTGTGGGTAGGGGCCGTGACCGTGGCGGCGCTCTCGGTGGGCGGCGTCGGCCTCACCCGCGTCTGGCTCGGCGTCCACTGGGCGACGGACGTGCTCGGGGGCTGGCTCTTCGGCGCCCTGGTCGTGGCCGTGGCGGTGCGCGCCCACCAGCGGCACCCGTGAGACCGCACGAACCGCGTCTCCCGGAGATCTCCCGCGGGACCTCCGTGACCACTTCTCGGTGCGGGCCCGGCGGAACGCGCGAGGCCCGGACGCACCGGGCGGCCTGGCGGCAGCCGCAGGGCCGGGATGGCGGCGCCTCGTCCGTGCCGCTCTCCTCGGGCGATCCCCCGCGTCGCCCGAGGAGGACGACAGCCCGGAGTGGACCCACCAGGGTCCTGACCGGACGCGTTGAGTATAGTTGGCTGGCAGCCAGTCAACGCAGGAGTCCAGCATGTCCCCGCGCAGCCCCTCGGTCAATGAAGAATTGCGGAGACGTTCGAAGGAACGGCTTCTGCAGGCTGCCGTCGAAGTGGTGAGCGAGCGCGGATACGAGGCGACGACGCTCGGCGACATCGCCGACCGCGCGGGGTCCGCGCGGGGTCTGGTGTCTTACTACTTCCCGGGAAAGCGCCATCTGGTGCAGTCCGCGGTGCACCGGCTGATGCACCGGACGCTGGAGGAGGCACTGGAGCGCGAACCGCGCACCGACGACGGGCAGGAGCGGATGGCGCGGGCCATCGACGCGATCCTGGGCCTGGCCCACGACCGTCCCATACTGATGCGCCAGCACATGGCCGGGCTGCTGCAGGCCGAGGGCTTCCTGCCCTGTCCCGAACAGCGGCGTCTGGCCGAACTGCTCAGCGACACCGTCGCCCGGCACGGCTCCAGCGAGGTCGACAGCGACTACCCGATGCTGCGCGCCCTGCTGATGGGCGCCGTGTTCTCGGCCCTGATGCCGGGTGCGCCGATGCCCGTCGCGGCTCTGCGCGCGGAGTTGTTCAAGCGCTACCGGCTCGACTGGGAGCTGGGTGTCCCGCCGGGCACCGAGGTGCCCGGCGGGACGGGTGCGACGGAGACGGACGGAACGGGCCGGACGGACGCAGCCGGCGGGGCGGGCGCGCCGAACCGGACGGATGTGTCGCGGTTCTTCGCGACCGAGCCGGTGCCGGAGTCTTCGGCGCCGGCCCGTCGGCCCGAGCCGGACGCTCAGTCGAAGTAGTCCGGCTGCGTCTGCGTGTTGAGCTCACGCAGTTGGACCCGGCGGGCCGGGTCGGTGCGCCGGTCGTCGATGCTCAGGACGTCGAGGCCCTTGGCGAGGTCGTTCGAGTAGACGTAGCCGTTGTAGTAGTACGCCGACCAGGAGCCGCCGGTGACGATCCGGTCGGTGGCCAGCGGACCCCGCTCGAAGTAGGCGATCTCCTTCGGCTTCGATGATCGAGCACCACTCCCAGGCCCTGGAGATGACCGAACTCGTCCCGGATCGCGCCGAGTCGCCGAAGATCGTCAAGCTGGCCGAGCGGATCGCGGCCGCTCAGCAGCCGGAGATCAAGGCGATGGAGGGCTGGCTGGCGACGCACAAGAAGACCAAAAAAGCCGACGAGCACGGCCACGACCATGCGGCGATGCCCGGGATGGCGACCCCGGCTCAGCTCGAGAACCTGCGCGCGGCCGGGGGACAGGCCTTCGACCAGCTCTTCCTCACATTGATGATCACCCATCACGAGGGGACGATCACCATGGCCACGGACGTGAAGGCACAGGGCAACAACATCCAGATCGAGGAGATGGCCGACGACGTGGTCGCCCAGCAGACGAGCGAGATCACGCGGATGCGCGACCTCTTGTGACGCCCGCGTCAGTGCCGTTCATCGCCGGGTGTGACGCGGGGTCAGCAGGCCCGCATCACGCGCCCGGCCGATGACCCGCAACGCCCCACGCCTGCTGTATCCGGTCGCGCACATCACGGCGAGGACCGGGTCGGCACCCTCCTCCTGGGCCGCGCGGTACTCCTGCGCCACGAAACGCCTCCCCACGGGCCCTTGCAGTCCGACCACGCGGCGCTGCCGCTCCCCGTGCCGGACGGGGCACCGGCGGCGGGTCCGTCCTCGGCGCCGCAGGCCCGCGCCAGCGGCCCCTCGATCCAGTCGGCGAACAGCGCCAGGTCCTCCAGCGACAGCGCGGGCCGGGCCCGTACGTCCTCGACGCAGACGCTGTGCCCGGACACCATCGCGAGCGCCTCGACCCCGGCTCCGTCCGCGAAGGTCAGCCGCACATCGAACCAGCGCGTCGCGTGCTCCCCTTCGCGCACCTCCCAGGCAGGCCACACGGACACGGCACCGTCCGCCGGAGAACGATCGGAAAGATGAAGAAAAGACTCCTCAAGCACGCTCGCAACGTAACCACGTGATCACTTTCCCTACGAACGAACACGCACCCCGACCGGCGGACGGCACCCTGTCAGCGGAGCGGGTGCCGCTCCGGCCGCACGGCCGAGGAGGTGGCGCCCCCTGCCCACTCCGGCTCCACCCCTGCCGACCGCAGCGCGCGAGGCGGGCTCGAGGGCAGCACTCTCCACGTGGACTGGCCTCTCCAAAGAGAACGCGCTCACTACTGATGCAGATGGTTGAATACCCGCCATACGAGACGTTGATCAGAAAACGCCATCCCTCTATGTTCCGCTCAGCGACGCGCACCTCGCGCACCCAGGACACCTCCGCACCCCCACGTCGCCGACACCCCCACTCGCGCCAGAAGGAACCGGAACATGACTTCTGTGACCACACCGCGCACCCACGGGCGGGCGCTGACCGGCGCACTGGCCACCCCCGGGCTCTCGGTTGGCATGCCCATGACAGCAGGCGCCTCCCCGGCCGGCGCCGCCACCTGGCCGACCCCCAACGGCAGCGAGGGCGTCTCCTCCACCATCTCGGTGTCCGGCACCAAGGACTACGGGATGAAGCACCTCTACGGCACCGGCGACCTGGGCTCCGGCAGCCAGGACGAGGACCAGGGCCCGATCCTGGAACTGGCGGACGACGCGGTCCCGAAGAACGTCGTCCTCGGCGCCCCGGCGGCCGACGGCGTCCACTGCAAGGGCTCCTGCACGCTGCAGAACGTGTGGTGGGAGGACGTCGGCGAGGACGCGGCGACCTTCAAGGGCAAGTCGTCGTCAGCTGTCTACAACGTCAGCGGCGGCGGGGCGAAGGAAGCCAGCGACAAGGTGTTCCAGTCCAACGGCGCTGGAACGCTGAACGTGTCGAACTTCGCGGTCAAGAACTTCGGCACCTTCGTGCGCTCCTGCGGCAACTGCTCCACGCAGTACAAGCGCACGATCAACCTCAACACGATCGAGGTGAACTGGAAGGGCGGCAGAATCGCCGGGCTCAACACCAACTACGGCGACAGCGTGACCCTGCGGGACATCACGATCGTCGGGGACAGCAGCAAGAAGATCATCCCCTGCCAGAAGTACATCGGCAACGACATCGGCAAGGAGCCCAGCACCAACGTGCTCGAACGCCGACGGCACATACTGCAAGTACGGGTCGTCCGACATCACCTACAGGTAGCCTTCCCCGTCGTACGGCCCCCCACGGTGAGGCGGCGGCCGTACGGAGCGCCCCGCGCGGTGCCCCGTACGGCCGCCGGCCCGCGTCTCACCCACCGCCTGCCCCGTCCGCGCTACCTCCGCCCGCCCGGCCCGCTGTTTCCGCTGGGCCCGCTGGTCCCGCCCACGCTCGCACGGATCTCGCCGATGAGTTCACGCCGGTAGTCGGTGTATGCGGCCCGCAGCGCGTGACCCGGCCAGTCGGCGGGGAGGAGGGCCGGAGGCAGGACGGGATCGGCGAGCAAGTGGCGTACGACGGCCGCGAAGGCGGTGAGCCGGTCGGCGGGGCGGTCGGCGCCACCGATGTGCGCGAGGAGCGCGCGGGCCGTGCCCGCCCAGGCGTCCAGCGGCCACAGACTCCCGGCCAGGTCGGCGCCGGGCCTGTCGGGGCGAGCCGTGTAGTGCTGGGTCACCTGGTCGAGCTCCGCGGGCAGCGGGCGGTCCAGGTTGGCCGGCCGGAGCCACACGCCCTCGCGGAGTTCGGCGAGCCGGAGGGCGGCCAGCCGGGTGCGCAGGTCCGCGCGCTCGGCGGGACCGCGCCCCGTCGCGGTGATCACCACCATCTCCCAGTCACCGTCCCACGCGCGCGTGCTCGGCCGTACGGCCTCGTCCTGGCGCGTCTGGCGGTCGAGCAGCCGGTCACTGAGGCGGTAGCCGGCGCCGGTTTCGGTGCGCAGCAGATCACCGGCGGCCACCATCCGGCTGAGGGCGGCCCGCAGCGTGGATCCACCGACACCGAAGCCCTCCACGAGCCTCCCCAGTTCCCGCGCCGGAAGCTGTGGCGGGTGCGTCCCGAGCAGCAGGCTCAGCACAACCGACCGCGCGGACAGGGGACGCAGTCGCAGGTCACCGGTTCGCTCCGGGTCGTTCATCCGCATGAATCCGTACTGTACGGCGCGCTTCTCGCCCTGCGGCGTCCTGCCGGATGGCGCGTGTTGCATCATTGCTGCAATCGTAGAAATAATGCAACACTCGGCGTATGGCCACGACAATCGCGCACGAGCAGCATGGCGGGCACAAGCAGCACGGCGGACTCGCCGCCTCGCCTGAGGGACATGCGGCACAGGAGGCATCCGCGGCACACCGCGGGTACGCCATGCACGACGTCCCGAACCAGCCCACTCCCCTGGCCCCCTACGACGCGTCCGACGACACCGCCCTCCTGGAGGGGGTGCGGCGCGAGGGCGCCGGTTGGGCGGAGGAGGATCTGCGGCGGCTCGGCCGGCTGGCCGGCAGTGCTCAGGTGCAGGAGTGGAGCGAACAGGCCAACCGTCACGAGCCGGAACTGCGCACGCACGACCGGTACGGGAACCGGATCGACGAGGTCGAGTTCCATCCGAGCTGGCACCACCTGATGCGCACGGCCGTCGCCGAAGGGCTGGCCGGCGCGCCCTGGGCGGACGACCGGCCCGGCGCCCATGTCGCGCGCACCGCCGGCGGACTCGTATGGGGGCACACGGACGCGGGGCACGGCTGTCCGACCTCCATGACGTACGCGGCGGTGCCCGCCCTGCGTCGGCAGCCGGAGCTGGCGCGGGTGTACGAGCCGTTGCTGACCAGCCGGGAGTACGAGCCGGGCCTGCGGGTGCCGGGCGAGAAGCGCGGGCTGCTGGCCGGCATGGGGATGACGGAGAAGCAGGGCGGTTCCGACGTCCGGACCAACACCACGAAGGCGGCGCCGACCGCGGAGCCCGGCGTGTACACGCTGCACGGACACAAGTGGTTCACGTCGGCACCGATGTGCGACCTGTTCCTGGTGCTGGCGCAGGCTCCGGGGGGCCTGTCGTGCTTCCTGCTGCCGCGCGTGCTGCCGGACGGCACGCGCAACACGTTCCGTATCCAGCGGCTGAAGGACAAGCTGGGCAACCGGTCCAACGCGTCCTCCGAGCCGGAGTTCGACGGGACCGTCGCCTGGCTGGTCGGCCCGGAGGGGCAGGGCGTGAAGACCATCATCGAGATGGTCAACTGCACCCGGCTGGACTGCGTGATGATGTCGGCGGCGCTGATGCGCAAGACGCTCGTCGAGGCGGGGCACCATGTGCGTCACCGCAGTGCCTTCGGGGCCCGGCTGATCGACCAGCCGCTGATGCGCAACGTGCTGGCCGATCTCGCCCTGGAGTCGGAGGCCGCGACAGCGCTGACCCTGCGACTCGCCGGGGCGGCCGACCGCGCGGTGCGCGGGGACGCGCAGGAGGCCGCGTTCCGCCGCATCGCGACCGCCGTCGGCAAGTACTGGGTCACCAAAAGGGGCCCGGCCTTCACCGCCGAGGCCCTGGAGTGCCTGGGCGGCAACGGCTACGTCGAGGAGTCGGGCATGCCCCGGCACTACCGCGAGGCCCCGCTGCTGTCGATCTGGGAGGGCTCGGGCAACGTCAACGCCCTGGATGTGCTGCGGGCGCTGGGCCGGGACACGGCCACGGCGCAGGCCCTTTTCGCCGAACTCGCGCTCACCCGGGGGGCGGACGCCCGGCTGGACGCGGCCGTGAGCCGACTCGAGGGCCGTCTGGCGGCGGGCTCGCAGGCGGGAGCCCGCCGACTGGTGGAGCAGCTGGCCCTGGTCCTCCAGGGCTCCCTCCTCGTCCGGCACGCCCCGCCCGCGGTCGCCGACGCCTTCTGTGCGACGCGGCTCGGCGGTGACTGGGGGCACGCGTTCGGCACGCTGCCCGACGGGGCCGACCTCGGCTCGATCGTGGACCGCGCGCTTCCGGCCATGTAGGCCGCCGCACCGGCCCGACCTGCGGCGGCGCCTGATCCAAAGGTGACTGTCAGTGGTGGGGTGCAGACTGGCCGGTGTCTGGAACGGATGCGTCGACGAGGGCGTCGACGACGTCGCGGAGGTGATCGGCATGACCGAGGTACTGCTCGCCGTGGGCACCCGCAAAGGCCTGTTCGTCGGGCGCCGACGGGGTGGCACCTGGGAGTTCGACGACAGCCCCTACTTCAACGCTCAGGCGGTGTACTCGATCGCCGTCGACACCCGTGGCGCGGTCCCGAGGCTGCTGGTCGGCGGGGACAGCGCGCACTGGGGTCCGTCCGTGTTCCACTCCGACGACCTGGGCCGCACCTGGACCGAACCAGCGCGGCCCGCCGTCAAGTTCCCCAAGGACACGGGGGTGTCGCTGGAGCGGGTCTGGCAGCTTCATCCGGCCGCGGCGGAGCCGGACGTGGTGTACGCGGGCACGGAACCGGCCGCGCTCTACCGCTCGGAGGACCGCGGGGAGACCTTCGATCTGGTCCGTCCGCTGTGGGAGCATCCGACCCGTTCCAAGTGGGTGCCGGGCGGTGGCGGCGAGGGGCTGCACACCGTGCTGACCGACGAGCGGGATCCGCGTGCGGTGACGGTGGCCGTGTCCACGGCGGGCGTGTTCCGCACCCTCGACGGCGGCACCAGCTGGGACCCGTCCAACTCCGGTGTCTCCGCGGTGTTCCTGCCGGATCCGAACCCGGAGTTCGGACAGTGCGTGCACAAGGTCGCCCGGGACGCGGTGACACCGGACCGGCTGTATCTGCAGAACCACTGGGGCGTGTACCGCAGCGACGACGCGGGCGCGCGGTGGACGGACATCGGCGAGGGTCTGCCGTCGACGTTCGGCTTCGCGGTGGTGGCGCATCCGCACCGAGGTGACACGGCGTACGTGTTCCCGATCAACGCCGACTCCGACCGTGTCCCGGCCGACCGGCGCTGCCGCGTCTTCCGTACCACGGACGCGGGCAGGAACTGGGAGCCGCTCACCGCGGGCCTGCCGCAGGGAGACCATTACGGCACGGTGCTGCGCGACGCGATGTGCCACGACGGCGCCAACCCCGCGGGCGTGTACTTCGGCAACCGTAATGGTGAGGTGTACGCGTCGGCCGACGACGGCGACAGCTGGCAACAGCTCGCGGCGCATCTGCCGGACGTGTTGTGCGTGCGGGCCGCGGTGGTCTGAGGGGCCTGAGGACCTGAGACATCTGAGGCCCCGCAGTCCGGACCGGTCAGGCCCGGACTGCGGGACTCGGGTCGTTGGGGTTGTCCTCGACCACCTTCTCGTCGCGCATCGCCGTTCTCGTGACCCTGGACCGGCATGCATCGGCGTCTCCCGACGCGCCGTGGCGGGGACGGGCGGGTGCCGGCTGGGTCCTGGCGGGTTCGGGAACCCGCGTCAACGGTCCTGCTGAACCGCCGCGTCCGTCTCGTGGGACGACGGCAGCCGCCAGTCGACGGGGGCGGCACCCTGCCGGACCAGGAAGTCGTTGGCCCGGCTGAACGGGCGCGAGCCGAAGAAACCCCGGTCCGCCGACATCGGCGAGGGATGCGCCGACTCGATGGCGGGATAGTCCCCGAGCAGCGGACGCAGATTGCGCGCGTCCCGGCCCCACAGGATCGACACCAACGGCCCGCCCCGCGCGGCAAGGGCGCGGATCGCCTGTTCCGTGACTTCCTCCCAGCCCTTGCCCCGGTGAGCGGCCGGCTTGCGCGGGGCGGTGGTGAGCGCCCTGTTGAGCAGCAGGACCCCCTGCTCGGTCCACGGGGTCAGATCGCCGTTGGCGGGCCTGGGCAGGCCCAGGTCCGCGTTCAGTTCCCGGTAGATGTTCTCCAGGCTGCCCGGCAGCGACCGCACGTCCGGCGAGACCGCGAAACTCAGGCCGATCGCCATTCCCGGTGTGGGGTACGGATCCTGACCGAGGATCAGAACGCGTACGTCGTCGAAGGGTTGTTGGAACGCCCGCAGCACGTTCGCTCCCGCCGGGAGGTACGTCCGGCCGGCCGCCACCTCGGCGCGCAGGAAGTCCCCCATGGCCGCAACGCGTCCGGCCACCGGTTCCAGGGCCTTCGCCCAGCCGGGCTCAACAAGTTCATGCAAGGGTCGTGGTGCCACACCGGATCACTCTAGTGGTTCACCCCGACACCCCGTACCGAGCGGTCCGGCCCCTACTCCGGCAAGGCATCCGGGCGCTAGTGTTCCTCTCCGTCGAGGTCGTCGGGGAGGAGGGGAGCACATTGTCTCCGTCCGCCGGGCCCGGATTCGTCGCCGTGGATTCCGGGGGCTCCGGGCTGCGTGTCGTCGTCGGTGCCGCCGGGCGCGGTCCGCTCGCTCGGGGCGCTTCCGGTGAACCGGTGCGGACGGGCGCCCGGGGGATCGACCCGGGGCATCTGATGGGGCAACTCGTGCCCATGGCACGGGGGCTGGCCGCCGAGGCCGGAATCGGGCGGCTGGACACGGCGGCCGTCGGTGCGGCAGGGCTGGCCAGCCTCGGGGACGCGCTGCGTGCCGAACTGCCGGGGGCGCTGGCCCGCGAGCTGGGCGTACGGCGCGTGGCACTGGCCGCCGACGCCGTCACCGCCTACGTCGGCGCCCTGGGGCCCCGGCCGGGTGCCGTGGTCGCCGCCGGTACGGGTCTGATCGCCGTCGGCACCGATCTGGCCGGGTGGCGCCGGGCGGACGGCTGGGGGCATCTGCTCGGCGACTGCGGTGGCGGCGCGTGGATCGGGCGGGCAGGCCTGGAGGCGGCGCTGCGCGCCCACGACGGACGGGACGGCGGCTCCGGACGGCTGCTGGAGTGCGCCGAGGAGATGTTCGGCCCGGCGACGGCACTGCCGGGCCACCTGTATCCGCGCACCGACCGGCCGGCCGTCCTCGCCTCCTTCGCACCCCGGGTGGCGGAGTGCGCCGACGATGACGCCGTCGCCGCGGACATCCTGCGGGCGGCCGCCCGGCACATGGCCGACTCGGCGGCGGCCGTCTGCCCGGAGGCGGGTTCGGGCGGGGGTGCCGACGCGGGGCCGGGTTCGGTCGAGCCGCTGGTGGCGCTCACCGGTGGCCTGTTCCACATGGGCGACCCGCTTCTCGTACCCCTGGACGAGGAACTGGCGAAACGGCTGCCGAGGGCTCGGCGGGTGGCGGCCGAGGGCGATCCGCTGCACGGGGCGGTGCGTATCGCCACCGACCTCGCGGCCGGTTCGTTCACCCTTCCGGGTGACGAGAAGATGCTGTGGGTGACGAGTCCGGCAGGTGGAGGGGGCATCGATGCACCCGATGTCGGCACATAACACATCAGACATATCCGGAGGGATGTCACGCAGACGCACCCTCCCCGAACAGAGGAGCCCAGGAAACCACTAACATTCCGCTCCATGAGCACCCCCACTGGGCCCGCGTCCGGCCTGCCAGTACGAATGCCGCGCCCCCGCCAGCCCGGACGGCACCGCCGCCCCGAGCCGCTGGTGGCTCCCGAGGGCGCGCCCGCGCTCGTCCTCGCCGTGCCGGGTACTCCGAGCAGCGCCACCCGATCCCTCGCGGACGAGGTCGTGAGCATCGCCCGCTCCGAGCTCCCCGGCCTGGACGCCCGGATCGGTTACCTCGACGGAGACGACGAGGAGTTTCCCACGCTGCAGGCGGTGCTCGCGCACGCCGCCGAGGAGCGGACCGCCGGCTTCGAGCAGGCTCGTGCCGCCGGCCTGGACGTCAAGGAGCCGGACGGCCCCGTCGCCGTCGTCGTGCCGCTGCTCGCCGGCCCGGACAGCGCGCTGCTGCGCCAGGTCCGTCAGGCCGTGATGGACAGCCGCGTCGCCGCCGAGCTGACCGATGTGCTCGGTCCGCACCCGCTGCTCGCGGAGGCGCTGCACGTGCGGCTGTCCGAGGCAGGTCTGGCCCGCGCCGACCGTGCCAGGCTGTTCACCGTGGCGACCGCCGCGGACGGCATCATCCTCGCCTCCGTGGGCGGTGACGAGGCCGTGCAGGCGGCCGGGATCACCGGCATGCTGCTCGCCGCGCGTCTCGCCGTGCCGGTGATGGCGGCGGCCCTGGACGAGGAGGGGTCGATCGCGTCGGTGGCCGAGCAGTTGCGCGACTCCGGTTCGCAGCAGCTGGCTCTCGCGCCGTACCTGATCGGTCCCGAGATCGACGCGAGCCTGGTCGAGGAGGCCGCGAAGGAGGTCGGCTGCTCCGCCGCCGAGGCGCTGGGCCCCTACCCGGCGATCGGAAAGCTCGCCCTTGCCAAGTACACGTCCGCGCTGGGCATCACCCCGCAGCAGGCGCAGAGCACCCCGGCGCACTGACCGGGGCGGCTCATCCGCTCGTACGACGCCGAACCGGCCCGCTCCGACCATCGGAGCGGGCCGGTTCGGCCTGGGCCCGCCGGGGTGGCGGCTCTCAGCCGACGACCACGCAGGACGCCGCCGGTACCGGGATCGCACCGCCGCGCCGGGGTACTCCCGTGTCCGGGTCGACCGCGAACCAGGTCACGTCCCCGGAGCGCTCGTTCGCGACGTACAGGAAGCCGTGGGACTCGGTGAGCGCGCGGGGCCAGTGACCGCCGCAGGGCACGGTGGCGATCAGCCGCAGCCCGGCCATCCCGTACTCCTGTCCCCCGACCGCGAGGACCGACAGCACGTCCTCGCCGCGGGTCGCGGTCCATACGAAGCGTCCGTCGGGCGAGACGGCGACGCCCGACGGGTAGGCGTCGCCCGCCGGGGTGCCGGGCAGGACCGGGATCTCGGTGAGCGGTCGGAGCACGCCCTCGGCGGCGTCCCAGCGGCAGGCGACCAGGGTGGGGCTGAGCTCGTTGAGGACGTACGCGCGTGTGCCGTCCGGATGGAAGGCCAGGTGACGGGGGCCGGAGCCGGGGCGCAGCGCGACCTCGCGGTGCTGCACGGGAGCACCGTCGGCCAGGGTGTACACCCGCACCGAGTCCGTGCCGAGGTCGACGCCGACCGCCCAGCGGCCGCTCGGGTCGGGCAGTACCTGGTGGGCGTGCGGCCTCTGCTGGCGCTGCGGGTGGGGACCCGAACCGGTGTGCCGGAACACTCCGGAGGCAGACCGCACCAGGTCGCCGTCGGCGCGGACGGGGACGGCGGTGACGCTGCCGGAGCCGTAGTTGGCGGTGAGGACGTGTCCGGCGAAGACGCAGAGGTGGGTCGGCCCGTTCGCATGGACCGGCACCGGAGGGCCGGCCTCGGGTACGTCCCCGTCCTCCGCACCGGCACCGGCACCGGCACCGGACACCCGATACGCGGCCACGGCCCCTTCGGCCGTCTCGCTGACCGCGTAGAGCGTCCGTCCGTCGGGCGAGAGCGCCAGGTAGGAGGGGTCGGGCAGATCGTTCAGGGTGCCCAGGACGGTCAGTGCTCCGCCGTCGGGGGCGAGAGAGGCGGTGACGAGGCCTGGGCCTCCCGCCGCCGTGAACGATCCGATGAACGCCCGCCGCCTGCCGTCCGTCACGTCTGATCCCCTCTGGCTCCCCGCCGTCCGCAACTGATCCCCCTGCCGGTCTCCGCCGGTTTCGTACCGACCGGAGTGACGCTAGCAGCCAATCCCTTCAGGTCTAGACCAAAAGCCTCGGTTCGCCTACTCAGGCACCGCACGCGGCACTCTCCAGGCCCGTCTCGACCGGATGGAAAGCGAGGGATGCTCACCGGCCGTTTCCCCCTGATGAGGTCGGATCGGCCGGACGGCTCGGGCGTAGCTCCTGGCGTCCTGGACGCCTTGGCATCCTGGGCCCCATGAGTACTCTCGACACACTCTCGGTCGTCTTCGACCTCGACGGCACACTCGTGGACAGCGAGCCGAACTACTACGAGGCGGGCCGGCTGACCCTCGCCGAGTACGGCGTGCCGGACTTCTCCTGGACGGAGCACGAGCGCTACGTCGGGATCAGCACCCGGGAGACGATCGCCGACTGGCGGGAGCGGTACCGGCTGCGGGCCCCGGTGGAGGAGCTGCTGAGCGTCAAGAACCGTCACTACCTCGGGCTGGCCCGTGCCTCCACGCGCGCGTACCCCGAGATGCGCGCATTCGTCGAACTGCTGGCGGCCGACGGCGTTCCGATGGCCGTGGCCTCCGGCTCCTCGCCCGAGGCGATCGAGGCGATCCTGACCGGCACGGGCCTGGACTCGTATCTGCCCCTCGCCGTCTCGGCCGAGGAGGTCGCGCACGGCAAGCCCGCTCCGGACGTCTTCCTGGAGGCGGCCCGCCGACTCGGCGCGGACCCGGCCGACTGCGTGGTGCTGGAGGATGCCGTCCCGGGCGCAGCGGCCGCGCACGCCGCGGGCATGCGCTGCATCGCGATCCCGTATGTCGCGGCGCAGGCCGACGCCCCGGAGTTCGCCACCGCCGGGCTGCTGCTGCGGGGCGGCCAGCGGGAGTTCACGGCACGGACCGCGTACGACTGGCTGACGCGTTCGGCTCGACCGGCCTGACGCCCGGCCATGTGCGGGACTACCCGCCCGGGCAGGGCAGCACGCTGACCATCGGCGGCCGCGCCTCGTTCGCCCTGCTGCTGCGCGTGCCGTCCTGGGCGACCGAAGGATTCCGGGCGACCGTCAACGGGCATGCGGCGTCAGGCACTCCGGCCCCCGGCGCCTGCTTCCGGTGCTCGGAGCCGCATCTGATCTTCGGCACTCCCGGCTCCGGCGCCTCCTCTCCCTCCCGGAGTGGCGACGGCGTCACCCCGCTGGACGAGATCTGGACGAGAGTGCCCTTCGGCAACAAGAAATCCCTGGTCACACGGGTGCGGACCGTCGTGGCCGCCTGGGTGTCGGCCGGCCTGCCGAGCGGGACGGATAACGACAAGGTGGCCCGTACCGCACAGAACGCCTTGTACGAGGCCTGAGTTCACAAGCCGGGGCGCCCGGTGTCGCACGACCGCACCGGTTGTCGTCACCGGGCGCCGGCGGCAGAAGATTTCTTCCGAGACAGTGATTGTTTCGTCACTTCCCTCCGTACTCCCTGGCGTTGGGCTGTTGATACACCAGGAGGCACGATGCGCATCTCGCGCAGCACGGCAGGAACCGCGTTCGTGGGCGGAGCCATGGTTCTCACCCTCTCCGCGCTCGCCTACCCCACCATGCTGGGCGTGCAGAACACATCGACCACCCAGGACCGGGTCGTCGCCAACACGCAGTACGGGCAACTGACCGAGGCCGACCGCGACTTCGTGGTGAAGGTGCGCGCCGCCGGCCTGTGGGAGCACCCCCTGGGCCTGCTGGCGATGGAGCGGGGTACGACGCCGGAAGTGAAGGAGGCGGGCGAGCACCTGGTCGTCGGGCACGGACGGCTCGACGAGAGCTGCCGCAAGATCTCCCTCGAACTGGGCATCACTCTGCCCAACCAGGCCTCGCCCCAGCAGGAACAGTTCGTGGAAACCATCAAGGCCACCACCGACAAGGAGTTCGACACCACGGCCGTGAACATCATGAGGGTGACGCACGGCCAGATCTTCTCGGTGATCGCCAAGGTCCGGGCCAACACCAGGAACACCCTGGTGCGGCAGCTGGCGGACCAGGCCAACGACACCGTGCTCGACCACATCACGGTGCTGGAGAAGACCGGACTGGTCAATCACGAGCAGGTCAACTTCCAGCAGACGAGCCCGCCCAAGATGCCCCGGGAGCAGGTGACGCCGCCGGCCCCGCAGGCGGGCGCCCCGGTGCTGGTGCTCGAGATCCCCGAGGAGCTGAAGGACCTCAACACGGTCTCCCCGGCGCCGACACCTGCTCCGACGGTGAAGTAGGCGCCCCGCGACCCGGGTGGCAACGTCAGGACCCGCGGCGGGGTTTGCCCCGGCGCGGGTTCTTCGGTGTGCCGCCGGTGCCCTTCCGCCGCCCGCGGCCGGCCCTGCCCGCCGCCTGCTGCCGCCGGGCACCGCCCTTCTCGGCGGCCCGCCTGGGCTTCTCCTGCTTCTCCTGCGCGGAAGGCCGGGGCTGGGTGCGGCCCCGGGTGCTGTTGACGGTCCGGCCGCGGACGATCCCGATGAAGTCCTCCACCAGGTCGGTGGTCGCGGCCTCGGGCCACGCCAGCGCCACACCCGACTCGGGGGCTTCCTTGAGCGGCCGGTGGGTGAGGTCCTTGCGGTGGTGCAGCCGCGCCAGGGACAGCGGCACGACGAGCACACCGATCCCGGCCGCGACGAGCGCGACGGCGTCGGCGGTGGTCGCGGGCCGTTCGAGGGCGGGCCTCCCGGGCAGGGTCTCCCACATGAGGACGTCGTCGAGGGGGTGCAGCACGATCTCGTCGGCCAGGTCCTCCGGAGCCACCTCGTCGACCGCCGTCACGAGGTGGTCCTTGGGAACCACGACGACCGTCCGCTCGGTGTAGAGGGGAATCGCGCTGAGCACCTGCCGGTCGACGGGCAGCCGGACGAGGCCCGCGTCGGCGTCCCCGTTCAGCAGCAGGTCACCCGCCTCCGCGGCGGGCACCTGGGTGAGGGTCAGCGGGACACCGGGCAGTCGCTCGTTCCAGACGCGCACCCACTTGCCGGGCATCACCCCGGGTGCGTACACGAGCCGGAACGATGGGGACACATCCGAGCCTGTCACCTGGCCAGGCTACCGGCCTCGTCCACCGGTCATGGTCAGCGGTCGCGCACACGGTCGATACCCTGGACACCATGACGTCGCACCAGAGCACCCAGACGATGAAGCCCGCGACCGCGGCGAAGAAGCTGGGTGTGTACCTCGAGGCCACTCCCGCCGAATTCCGGGAGGGTGTCGTCTCACGCGCCGAGCTGAACGCGCTCCAGGCGGACCCGCCCCAGTGGCTGCGGGACCTGCGGCGCGACGGCCCACACCCCCGCCCGGTGGTCGCGGCCAGGCTGGGCATCTCCATCGCGGGTCTCGCCCGCGGCGGAATCACCGAGCCCCTCACCACGGAGCAGATCAAGGCTCTCCGGGAGGAGCGCCCCGAGTGGCTGGAGCGCGAGCGGGCCACGCAGGCGGAGGTCCGCAAGGAAGCAGAGCGCATCCAGCAGCGAAACGAGGAGCGCGCGAAGCGCAACGACTGATCGGCTGGTACCCCCACCCCCACCGCGCCCTTACTCACCACCGAACACCCCCGAACGGGCTTTCCCTTCGGGGGTGTTCTCGTACGCACGCGACCCCGCGTGACGCGATACCGACGGAACGTGAGCCTGCACCACCTCTTCCGGCGCATAGAAATATCTACGACCATGGCTGCACGCCGGGTCGGCGCGCGGACGACCGTGCGGCCGTCGGCCCGTGACCAGCACGCGCCCGCAGCGGCGCAGCCGACCATGCCCGGGGGGGACATGCAGAGCGCCAGATGGAAACAAGCCGTCGAATGGCTGGCCGCGGCGGCCAGGGATCCCCGGGAGTGCAAACGGGAGTGGGACCACGGCACGGGGACCGCGCTGCTCGCGGCAGGCCGGTACTGGGACGTGCTGAGCGTCCCCGACCGGCTCGGACTGCTCGCTCTGGACCTCCTGTGGAGCGATCCGCTGAAGGTGCCCGGACCCACACTGGTGGACGTCACGGCACGCAGAGTCGGGTTCTTCCTGCCGCCCGACCCGGCCGGCGAGTGGATCGGGTTCGGTGTGCGGTACGTCGGCCGTGGCTCCTGGGTGGCGGTGCCTCCGCCGTACCGGCCCACCGGCCGACTTGAATGGCTCGTCCCCCGGACGGCACCGGCACCCTGCACTCCCCCACCACCCTCGAACAGGCCCTGCGCACAGCCACCGGCACCCTCGCCGTCCTGACCCCGACCGGCACGGAACCGGCGGAGCCGGGCGGCTGGTGAGGTCGTCACCGAGGTGATCGCCGAGGGAGTCCCTGCAGCCGGGCCAGGTATTTCTCAACCAACCGCGCTGTCACCGGACAGGCATCACGTCAACGTCCGCAGCGGGCGACCTCCGCCCAGACCGTTTTCGTGTACGCGTCCCGCACTTCACGACCCGCCGTTCGGCATACGCCGCTACGAGCAGCAGCCCGTCCCGACAGGGCCTCGGGCGACGCCGGTCCGGTCGCTGGAGCGCGGAGAAAACGCTCCGGGCGGGTGTACCTCGACGCGGACGGCGTCGCGCTCGGGCAGGAGGAGCACCGTCAGCCGGAAGTCCCGGCCGAAGACACTTCCCTGGGTAATGGCGTAGGGCGCCGACTCGGCCGTGACGAAGGGAACGGCTCGGGAGATCTCGCTGTCGTACGGGATGCCCCAGCCTGCGAGCTGCCCGGTGAGATGGCGTGCGAGGTGGGCGCCGCGTCTGGTGCTCCTGTGCTGCCCCTGCTTCTTCCAGGACTTCGCCTCGTCGGAGGCCGAGGCGGTCAGCCACTTCTCGCACGACCCGATGGTGGTGGCGAGCTGTCACGGACTGTGACGCGTCAGCAGCGGGAGCACCTGTTGGAGTGCTCAACGATGCGCAACGTAGAGCTCCGGCCCCTTGCTCTCCTGTGCGACCCCGACGTCCCGCTGCTGGACGAGCCCTGCCAGGGCTTCGGCTGGGAGACCCACCTGCGCTTCTGGAACCGCGCACCCGTGGCAAGGCGGTCGTGGTCATCACCCATCTGGTCTTCGAGCAGGCACGCTCCGACCTGCTCGCCGATTCGTCGACGGACGGCTCGTCGCGCGTACCGCCACCGCCGACGGGAGCGCCGTCGGCGCGAGTGTGGAGGGGGTCGGCCATGCCGGTGCCTGACACCGGGCAACTCCGTCCGTTGTACCGGCAGTTCCCCACGGCGCTGCGGTTCTCGCTGCGCGACCAGACCCGCAACCGGCTGGCCGGGCTGCTCCTCGCGCTCTTCGTCCCTGCTCGTGGGCGCGCTGGCCGCCGGTGAGACGCTGGACTTCAAGCGGTACGCCACCGACGAAATGCTGCACGTCGATGGTGGCCGTCCCACCCTGATCACGGCGGGGCTCAACTGCGTCACGGTGATCGCGGGGTTCGTGGTCTTCGACGCCGTCCGCAAGGCGCTCGCCTTCGACCGGCGGCTCGTCCCGAGCGGGTTCCGGTCCGGGTTGACCCTCGACCTTGTCGAGGCAGCAGGGTCTCGGGTGTGGAGAGCGAGATGCGCAGCATCGGTGAGATGGCCCGGGACAGCGGCCTGAGCGTGAGCGCCCTGCGGTTCTACGACCGTGCGGGGGTACTGGTCCCCGCCTGGGTGGACCCGGTCAGCGGCTACCGCTGGTACGCCCCCGGGCAGTTGGACGAGGCCAGGCTGCTGGCGCGGTTGCGCCGGGCCGGGATGCCGCTGGCCGACATCCGGCTGGTGCTGGCCGGCTGGGCCGGCGCGGACACCGATCTCGTACGGCAGCTCCTGGAGGCGCACCTGCGCCGGCTGGAACAGGGGTTGTCCGATGCCCGTGGTGAGTTCTTCACGCTCCGCGCTCTACTCGACGACAGGGAGAAACCCATGACCTCGCTCCGTACCTCCTCGGCCCGGCCGGCCATCCCCTCGCCCGAGCTGGCCGCCGCGTTGGACGCGGTCCGTTTCGCCGCCAGTACGGATCCGGAGCTGCCGATGCTCGGCGGGGTCCTGTTCGACATCGAGGGCGACGCCCTGCGCCTCGTGGCGACCGATCGGTACCGGCTGGCCGTCGCGCATGCCGCGGTCACCGGGCACGGCGGGCCCCGCGTGCAGGTGATCGTGCCCCTGCCGCTCGTCGACGCGATGCGGGCGCTGGCCGGCGGCACCGAACCCGTCCGGCTCGCCGTGGACGGTGACCGGGTGACGCTGGAGACCGAGAGCGGCCGTCAGGTGGCCGGTCAGTGCCTCGACCACGAATTCCCGGACTACCGGCGCCTGGTCCATCTGCCGACCGGGCGGCGCGCTCTCGTCGACGTGGCTGCCTTCCGGGAAGCGGTCGGGACGGGTCCTGTCCGTACCGGCGAGGTGCGTGAGCACGACGGGGTGTCCTACGACGTCAGCGTGCTCGCGGTCGCCGACGACGGCACCGTGATCCTCTGCGAGGACGGTGAGGACGGCCAGGAGCGCGTCGCCGTCAACCGCGAGTTCCTGCTGCACGCCCTCGACGCCGGGGCCCGCGACCGGCTGACCCTGGAGTTCGGCGCCTCCACGGCACCGCTCGCCATCCGCCGGCCCGACGACGAGGACACCTTCTCGCTGCTGATGCCGGTCCGACTGGACAACCAGGCCTGAGTCCCGGGGGCCGGGCCGGGCAGCGGGTACAGCGGGATCGGGGAGAACCGCAGGCGCCCGGCGAGGCGTCCCGGCAGACCGAGTCCGGGAATGATCGCGCCGAACTCGATCAGGAAGAGCGCGGAGGAGTGCACGCGCTCACTCCCGCCCGAGGATCTCGGCGGCGGTCTCGATGCCCTCGCGGGTGCCGATGACGATGAGTGTGTCGCCGCCCGCCAGCCGGAAGTCCGGTGTCGGGGACGGGATCGCCTCGGCCCGCCGCAGCACGGCCACGATCGAGGCGCCGGTGTCGGTGCGCATCCTGGTCTCGCCCAGCATCCTGCCGTTCCAGTGGGAGGCGGCGGACAGCTCGATGCGCTCCGCGACCAGGCCCAGGTCGGTCGTGTGCAACAGGTTCGAGCTGTGGTGGGCGGGCATCAGCGCGTCGATCAGGGCGGCCGACTCGGCGACGTTCAGCCGCAGCGACTGGGCGCAGGCGTCCGGGTCGTCGGAACGGTAGATGTTGACCGTGCGTGCGCCGTCCCGGTGCGCGATCACGGAAAGGTGCTGGCGCTCACGCGTGGTGAGGTCGTATTTCACGCCGATGCCCGGCAGCGGCGTGGTGCTCATCCGTGGAGCAGGCACAGCCCATCCCCTTCCCGGTTTCTTCCGATCATCCGTCGTTCTGGGCGGGGGATCCCTCGTCCGACTGGTGGTCAGCCCCCATGGAAGACATGGTGTCATCCCGTCACTTCGTCGAGATGATGGGCCTTACCACGGATGGACAACGCTCGTGGCGGACTCGACCCGCACGGGGCGGGCACCGGAGGTTCCGATCGCCCCGGAGGTGTGGCCCGTCGGGCCCATGGCTGCGGGGCTTCGCCGTGGGACGATTGGTGTGACATACCGATTGGGGAAGCGTGATGAGTCGTACGGTCGTTGTGGGAGTCGATGGATCGGCCTCGAGCCTGGCCGCGGTGGGCGCGGCGGCCGGGGAGGCCCAGCGGCGCGGGGCCGGGCTGCGGGTGGTGCACGCGTTCCTCTGGCCTGCCATGCATGTGCCGCTGGGCCCCTCGCCGCTGGGTCCGCCCGGGGGCGGTCTGCAGACCATGGTCGATCGGCTGGTGGACGAGGCGGTGGAGCACGCCAGGTCGGTGGCACCGGACGTGGACGTCTCGCACACCGTGGTGACGGGAGAACCGCTGACCGTGCTGGAGGCGCAGTCCGCCTCCGCGGAACTCGTGGTCGTCGGATCCCGGGGGATGGGGGGTTTCGTCGGGCTTCTGGTGGGGTCGACGGCGGTGCACCTGGCGGCTCACGGGCGGTGCCCGGTACTGGTCGTGCGTGAGCCGGGAGCGGCGGACGGACCGGTCGTGGTCGGAGTCGACGGTTCCCCGGCGAGCGCGAAGGCGATCGACTTCGCCTTCGCCGAGGCGTCTCTGCACGGAGCCGAACTGGTCGCGCTGCACTCCTGGACCACCTGGAACGCGCCGGCGCCGACCCCACAGGATGAGAAGGCTTCTTACGCGAGCGAGCCCGGCGGTCTGAAGGCCGGCGAGGAGCGTCTGCTGTCGGAGGCACTGGCCGGGCACCAGGAGCGGTACCCCGGTGTGAAGGTCCGGCACGAGCTCGTACACAGCGGCACCCGCGAAGCACTCATCGAAGCGAGCCGTACGGCTCGGTTGCTGGTGGTCGGAGCCCGGGGGCGGGGCGGATTCACCGGGCTGCTGCTCGGCTCGGTCAGCCAGGCGATGCTGCACCACGCCCACTGCCCGGTGGCCGTCGTCCGCGGCGGCAGCGGGGAGACGGAGGGGGAGGGGGACGCGTAGGGCGTCCCCTTCGGGGTTTCCGGGCCGCCGGGCTCCGGGCCGGTACGGCGCCCTGCCCGCGGGTACTCGGTGCTCGCGGGCGTCACGGGGGATGCACGTCACGGGGGATGCACCCGCATCGGGTGTACCGGCCCGGACGGGAGTGAGCAGTGGATGACACGGTGATCGTCGGAGTGGACGGATCGCCGTCCAGTCTCGCCGCGGTGGGTGTCGCGGCCCGTGAAGCGCACCTGCGCGGCGCGCAGTTGCGGATCGTGCACGCCTTCAGTCGCTCCTCCGACCTGGACCCGATGATCCACGGCGTCCTGGCGCGGGCGGAACAGCAGGCCGCTGACGTGG
Source organism: Streptomyces sp. GD-15H (assembly GCF_045291515.1). NCBI lineage: Bacteria > Bacillati > Actinomycetota > Actinomycetes > Kitasatosporales > Streptomycetaceae > Streptomyces > Streptomyces sp. GD-15H. The sequence goes on along the minus strand of NZ_CP149447.1, from coordinate 7,403,250 downwards.
CGCCGGGTCTGGAGGTGACCAGGACCGTGGCGTCCGGGGACACCCTGACGGTGCTGCGGAGCGAGTCGCGCCACGCGGTACTGGCGGTGCTCGGCGGACGGGGCCGCGGCGGGTTCGGGGGCCTGCTGCTGGGCTCGACGGTCGTGCAGTTGGCCGCCCACGGGTACTGCCCGGTCATGGCGGTCCGGGGACGCCCGGATCCGCAGGGGCCCGTGCTCCTCGCCGCGGACGGCTCGGCAGCCGGTGCGGCGGCGGCCGAATTCGCCTTCGTCGAGACGGCGCTGCGCGGGGCCCGGCTGGTCGCACTGCACGTGTGGAACACCTGGAACGAGCCGACACCCTACGAGGGCCCCGGCGACCCGCTCAACGTGGTGGTGGACCTGGACCAGCTCCGCGAGAAGCACCGGCGCCGACTGGAGGAGGCCCTGGCTCCATGGCGGGCCGCTCATCCGGAGGTGCCCGTGGAACCGCTCGTGGAGCGGTCCCGGGTGCGACACGCGCTGCTGGACGCCAGCAGGGAGGCTCAGTTGCTGGTGACCGGGGCCCGGGGGCACGGCGGCTTCACCGGGATGCTGCTGGGCTCGGTGAGCCAGGCACTGCTCTACCACGCCGACTGCCCCGTCACCGTCGTCCGCGGCGAGCAGTGACCGAACGGGGACGGTGCCGTCGGACGTGATGACGTCCATGCACCTCGACGGCACGATGGGACCATGTACACGACGTGTGTCTCCCGTCAGCTGAACGCGCCCCGCCCGGTGGTCTACCGGGCGCTGGTGAGCGCGGAGGCGATCGCGCGGTGGCGGGTGCCGTCGGGTATGCGGGGCGAGGTGCACGAGTTCGAGGCGCGCGAGGGCGGCCGGTTCCGGATCTCGCTCACGTACGACGCACCGGACGCGCCGGGCAAGTCCGCCGAGCGCACCGACACGTACCACGGCCACTTCGCGAGACTCGTGCCGGGCGAGCAGGTGGTGGAAGTGCTCGAGTGCGAGACGGAGGACCCCGCGCTGCGCGGGACGATGACCATGACCACCACGCTCACCGACACCGACGACGGCGGCACCGCCGTCCTGGTGGTCCACGAGGGCGTCCCCGACGCCGTGCCCGCCGCCGACAGCGAAGCGGGCACCCACTGGGCGCTGGCGCATCTCGCCCGGTTCGTCGAAGCGGGCGGTGCCGGTTCCGGGTAGGGCCCGCTCCGTCGGTCACCGGCCTGCCGGACGATCTGTCTACCGGCCTCCGAGGAAGCTCAGCCGGACCCGGCGGTCGGGGTTGTCGCGGTTGGTGTCGACCAGGCACACGGACTGCCACGTGCCCAGCTCCAGTTGGCCGCCCAGTACGGGCAGGGTGGCGTGCGGCGGGACGAGGGCGGGCAGGACGTGGTCGCGGCCGTGGCCGGGGCTGCCGTGGCGGTGCTGCCAGCGGTCGTCGGCCGGCAGCAGGGTGTGCAAGGCGGCCAAGAGGTCGTCGTCGCTGCCGGCACCGGTCTCGATGACGGCGATGCCGGCGGTGGCGTGCGGCACGAAGACGTTGAGCAGTCCGTCGCGGTCGGCCGCCACCTCCCGCAGGAAGGACTCGCAGTCACCGGTGAGGTCGACGATCCGCTCCGCGGAACCGGTGGCGAGGTTCAGGACCCGGGTGTTGAAGGCATCTGACATGGCTTCCATCCTGGCCCATGTGCCGGGGGTCTTCGAAGAACTGATCCCCTGAGTGGCGGTAACGGTTCGCGGGAAGACGTGCCCCCCCAGCAGCGTTAGTAGAAATATGAACTACATGAGCGAGGCTGAGGTGGGCGAGGTCCAGGCAGTGGTCATAGGCGCCGGACAGGCAGGACTGTCCAGCGCCTATCATCTGCGGCGCACCGGGTTCGAGCCGGACCGCGACTTCGTGGTGCTCGACCACAACCCCGGCCCCGGCGGCGCCTGGCGGTACCGCTGGCCCTCGCTCACGTACGACAAGGTGCACGGGATGCACTCGCTGCCCGGTATGGAACTCACGGACGCCGACCCGGCCCGGCCGTCCTCCGAGGTCATCACCGAGTACTTCGACCGCTACGAGCGGATGTTCGACCTGCGGGTACGGCGGCCGGTGAAGGTCCGGGCGGTGCGGGAGGGAACCGGCGGGCGGCTGCTCGTGGAGACCTCGGCGGGTACCTGGTCGACGCGGACGCTGATCAACGCCACCGGTACCTGGAACCGGCCGTTCTGGCCGCGCTACGAAGGTCAGGAAACTTTCCTGGGAAGGCAGTGGCACACCGCGCAGTACCCGGGTCCCGAGGCGTTCGCCGGTCAGCGGGTGGTCGTGGTGGGGGAGGCGCCTCGGCCACCCAGCATCTGCTGGAGGTCGCCCCGCACGCGGCGGCCACCACCTGGGTGACCCGGCGGCCGCCGGTCTTCCACGAGGGCCCCTTCGACGAGGACGCGGGACGGGCGGCCGTGGCACTGGTCGAGGAGCGGGTACGGCAGGGGCTGCCGCCGCGCAGCGTCGTCTCGGTGACGGGACTGCCGATGAACGACGCGATCCGCCAGGGTCTCGCCAACGGCGTCCTGGACCGGCAGCCGATGTTCGACCGGATCACGCCGGAGGGGGTGGAATGGGCACGGGGGTCCCCCCTGCTCGTGGGGGTCCCCCCTGCTCGAGCGAAGTCGAGAACTTGGGGGAGCAGCCGAGAGCTCGGGGGAGGACGGCGAGTGGCGGCCGACGTCATTCTGTGGGCCACCGGGTTCCGTCCCGCCATCGACCACCTCACTCCGCTGCGACTGCGGGAACCGGGCGGCGGCATCCGCGTCGAGGGCGCCCGGGCGGTCGCCGACCCCCGCGTCCACCTCGTCGGCTACGGCCCCTCGGCCAGCACCGTCGGCGCCAACCGCGCCGGGCGCGCGGCCGTACGGGACATCAGGCGCCTGCTGGCGGAGGAGCACGTCGCGGCCTGACGCCGCTCGCGGGTGGCCGTGCCGGCGGCCGGTGCCGACCGGCTCACTTCGCGGGCTGGTCGCTCGCCTTCCCCTCCCCGTCCTCTCCCCCTTCTCCTTCTCCTTTGCCTTTTCCTTCTTCTGCTGCGCGCGGGACTCGGCGACGTTGCTCTGGTGTTCCTTGTAGTCGGCGGTGAAGCGGGTGTCGCCCGGTTTGACCGTGACGAAGTACAGCCAGTCGCCCGGCGTCGGGTTGATCGCCGCCCGCATCGCGTCCTCGCCGGGGTTGTCGATCGGGGTGGGCGGCAGCCCCATGCGCGTATACGAGTTGTAGGGGCTGTCGACCTCGGTGTCCGCCTCGGTGGTGCGCGGTGTCGAACGGCCCAGGGCGTAGTTGACCGTCGAGTCCATCTGCAGGGGCATACCCCGCTCCAGCCGGTTGAAGATCACCCGGGCCACCTTGCCCATGTCGGACTTGGTGGACGCCTCCGCCTGGACGATGCTCGCGATGGTGACGGCCTGATAGACGTTCATCGCGTTGCGCTGCGCACCGGCGGCGATCGGGGCGCCGTTGAACTTCTTGTTGGCGGTGTCGACCATCAGCGACAGCAGTTGTTCCGGTCTCGTCCTCTCCTTCAGCGGATAGGTCGCCGGGAAGAGATAGCCCTCCGGGTTCCCCTCGGCGTCGCTCGGCAGTTTGAGGGCGGCCTTCGCGAGGGACTTCTTCGTACTCCCCGCGGGCAGTTGGAGGGCCTTGTCGACGGCCGCGTACACCTGGCTCGCCCGTCGGCCCTCCGGGATCACCAGGGTGGTGGGGCGGGAATCGCCGTCGTCGCCCAGGGTCAGCAGGGGCACCGCCACGGCGGTGCCGGCCACGACGGCCCCGGTCGCGATGAGGGCGAGTCGGCCCCGGCGCGTCAGTCGGATCGTGTTCCGTGACGGAGTGTTCTTCTGCATGCGGGCACGGTAACCCCCACAAGGCCACAAACCCGGCATATTTTCATCTTGTCGGCTCCAGTTGGGCGTCCCTGCGGACGAGACCCGCGTAGCGCCCGTCCAGCTCCAGCAGTTCCTCGTGCGTGCCGCGTTCGACCACCCGGCCCGCGTCGAGCACCACGATCTGGTCGGCGCCGCGAACGGTGGACAGCCGGTGGGCGATGGTGAGCGTGGTGCGGTTGGCCGACAGCGCGTCGATGGCCTGCTGGACGGCGGCCTCGGTACGGGTGTCGAGCGCGCTGGTCGCCTCGTCGAGGACGAGGACCGGCGGGTCACGCAGGATGGTCCGGGCGAGCGCCAGACGCTGCTTCTCACCACCGGAGAAACGGTGACCGCGCTCTCCCACGACCGTGTCGTACCCGTCGGGCAGGGCGGCGATGTGGTCGTGGATCTGGGCCGCGCGGGCCGCCGCGTGGAGTTCCTCGTCGGTGGCGTCGGGCTTGGCGAAGCGCAGGTTGTCGGCGACGGAGGCATGGAAGAGATACGTCTCCTGGGAGACGACGCCGACCGCGCGCGCCAGGGTGTCGAAGTCGAGGTCGCGCACGTCCACCCCGTCGAGGGCGACCCGGCCGGAGGTGACGTCGTACAGCCGGGGCACGAGGTGGCCGAGCGTGGACTTGCCGGCGCCGGTCGAGCCGACCACGGCGAGGCTGGTGCCGGCGGGGACGGTGATGTCGACGCCGTCGAGGACGGGGCCGTCCTTGCCGTCGTAGCCGAAGGTGACGTTCTCGAACCGGACCTCGCCGCCGACCCGGTCGAGGCGGACCGGCTCCGCGCGTTCGGTGATGTCGATGGGGAGGTCGAGATACTCGAAGATGCGCTGGAACAGCGCGAGCGACGTCTGGATCTGGACACCGGTCGACAGCAGGCTCACCGCCGGTCGGAACAGGCCCTGCTGAAGCGAGACGAAGGCGACGATCGTCCCGATGGAGACGCCGGGCCCGCCCGTCCGCAGGGCGATGCCCGCGGTCCAGTAGATGATGGCGGGCATGGCGGCCATGACGATCGTGATGACGGCCATACGCCAGCGGCCGGCCATGTTCGACCGCACCTCCAGGTCCACCAGGCGTTCGGACTCGTCGGCGAAGGCGCTGGTCAGGGAGTCGGAGCGGCCCATGGTGCGGCCGAGCAGGATGCCGCTGACCGACAGCGACTCGGTGACCGTGGCGGCCATCGAGGCCATCTGCTTCTGGCGTTGGGTGGTGATCTTCTTGCGTTCGTTGCCGACGCGGCGGCTGATCCACACGAACACCGGCAGCAGGACCAGCGAGACGACGGTCAGCCGCCAGTCGAGGACGAGCATCGCGACGATGGTGGCGACGACGCTGGTGAGGTTGGAGACCAGCGAGGTCGCCGTCGAGGTCACGGTGGCCTGCATGCCGCCGATGTCGTTGGCGATGCGGGACTGGACCTCGCCGGTGCGGGTGCGCGTGAAGAAGGCGAGCGACATGCGCTGGAGCCGGTCGTAGACCGCGGTGCGCAGATCGTGCATGACACGCTGACCGACGGTCGTGGAGATCAGCGTCTGGAGCACTCCGAAGACGCTGGTGAGGACGGCGCTGAGGATCATGCCGAGGGCGAGCAGGCTGAGCAGTCCGGTCCGGCCCTCGGGGATCGCGACGTCGAGGATCGCCTTCAGCAGGAACGGGGTGGCGACCGAGACGAGGGACGCCGCCCCGACGAGCAGGCCGACGATCGCGAGACGGCCCCGGTAGGGACGGAACAGCTTCAGGATGCGGCGCACCTGCCGGGGCTGTTCCCCGGCGCCCGCGGGTGCGCTCCAGACGGGTTCGCGATCGGGATGCATGGTCTCCTTCGGGAACTGGCAGCAGGGAGCGGGAGGGAACAAGGAGCTGGGAACGGCGCCTGGTACCGGGCACGACGGAACCAGCGGAGCCTAGCTCATTGTTACCTATGCTCACAATGAGCGGCATCCTGATATTGTTCCGCACATGACGACCCCCGACCCCGACGGCCTGCTGGCCGAGCAGCTGCTTCGGCTGACCCGCCGGGTGCACCGCATCCAGAAGCGTCATCTGGTGCGGCGCGAACTGGGCATCACCCCGGCCCAGTCCCGGTTGCTGCGCACCCTTGCCCACTATGCCTCGCCGCCGCGCATGGCCGACCTGGCCGAGCGGCTGGAGGTGGTGCCGCGAGCGGTGACGACGCTGGTCGACGGGCTGGAGGCGAGCGGCAAAGTACGTCGGGTGCCCGATCCGGCCAATCGGCGGGTGATCCGGATCGAGCTCACCGACGACGGGCACACCGCCCTGCGGGAGCTGCACACCGCGCGCCGGGCCGCCGCTGAGGAGATTCTGGCTCCGCTGGCGGACGAACAGCGTGAGGCCCTCGGCGGGTTGCTGGACACCCTGATCGACGGAACGGTGGCCGCGCCTCAGCAGGACGACACGTCCTGCTGAGGCAGCGCGCCGTGAGCGTCCGGAGCTCCGCGCCGTGACCGTCCGACGGGCCGCACAGCGGTCGTCCGATCCGCCGCGCCGTGCCCGTCCGACGCGGGCAGCCGGTTCCGTGCGGTCTCGTGGAAAACCGTTTGCCTTCCCGCACGCAGCGGGGTCAACCTGTCACGGTTTGCTGCCGCAGTCGTCCGCGGACGACGCACAGCCCCGCCTCCGCGAGTCACTGGGACGTCATGCAGATCCAAGACCTTCCGTATCCCGATCCGGGCGTGCCCGATGCCCGCTCGGGTCCCCGATTCCTGTGGTGGCTCTTCCGGAATCAGCTCTCCGGCCAGCTCAGGTCCCTGGCCTGGGGACTGCTGCACTTCGTTGCCATCGCCTCGCTGCCGTTCTGCGTGGGCGTCGGCGTCCAAGCCGCCGTCGACCGCTCCGGTGCCCGGCTGGCACTGGCCGGCGGGCTCATGGCGCTGGCGTGCGCCGGCAATGCCGTCGGCGACACCTTCCTGCACCGGGCCGCCGTCACCAACTGGATCACCGCGGCCGCCCGCGTGCAGCAGTTGCTCGCCCGCAGGACCGCGGCCCTGGGGTCCGTGCTGACCCGGCGTGTCGCGGCCGGCGAGGTCATGGCCGTCTCCACCGGTGACGTCGAGAAGATCGGCTGGTTCGTGGAGGCCCTGTCGCGGTTCACCGCGGCGGTGGTCACCCTCGTGGTGGTCTGTGTCGGCCTGCTCGTCCTCCAGCCCGCGCTCGGCGTGGTCGTCGTCGTGGGGGTGCCCCTGCTGGCGATCGCGGTACTGCCCCTGCTGCCGCACGCCACCCGGAGGGCCGACGTCCAGCGTGAGAAGGCCGGCCGGGCCACGGAACTCGCCTCGGACACCGTCGCCGGGTTGCGGGTGCTGCGCGGCATCGGCGGCGAGGAACTGTTCCTCGACCGCTACCGGCGCGCGTCCCAGGGAGTCCGCCACGCGGCCGTGCGCAGTGCCCGGATGTGGTCCCTCATCGCGGCGGTCCAGGTGCTGCTGCAGGGAATCCTGCTGATCACCGTGGTCTGCTACGGCGTCCACCTGGCCCGTGAGGGGCGCATCGCGGTGGGTGAACTGGTCACCGTCTACAGCTCGGTCATGCTGCTCGCCTATCCTCTGCGGCACTTCGCGGAGATCGCCATGGCGTACTCCTTCTCACGGCCTTCGGCCACTCGCGCGGCGCGTGTGCTGGCGCTGGAGCGGGCCACGGACACCTCGGGCGCGCGGTCCGCCGGGACGCCCACCGGTGACCTGTACGACCCGGTGACCGGTCTGCTCGCCCCCGCGGGCCGGCTCACCGCCGTGGTGTGCGGGGATCCGGACGCGGCGGGGCGGCTGGCCGAACGGCTCGGCGGGCATGCGGCAGCCGCCGTGCGGGACGGTTCGGTGCTGCTCGGCGGGGTGCCGCTCGACGAGCTGACACTGGACTCCGCCCGCGGCGCCGTCCTCGTGCAGGACAAGGACCCGGTGCTGCTGTCCGGCACGCTGCGCGAGCTGCTCGACGTACCCGCGTCCGGTGCCGTCGGAGCGCGCGAGGCCCTGGAGGCCGCACAGTGCGGGGACGTGCTGGCGGCACTCGTGCAGGGTTCGCCGGCCGCCTCGGACCCGATGGACGCGCTGATCACCGAACGCGGACGGTCCCTCTCCGGCGGTCAGCGCCAGCGGCTCTCACTGGCCCGGTCGCTGGTCACCGACCCGGAAGTGCTCGTACTGGACGAGCCGACCTCCGCCGTCGACTCGCACACCGAGGCCCGTGTCGCACAGGGCCTGCGTGAACTGCGGGCGGGCCGCACCACCGTGGTGTTCGCCTCGTCGCCGCTACTGCTCGACCGGGCCGACCAGGTGGTCTTCCTGTACGACGGGAAGGTCGTGGCGGTCGGCGGCCACCGCGAGCTGGTCCGTACCGAGCCCCGGTACCGGGCCGTGGTGACACGCGAGACGGACGACGAGGCGACCACGCCGGACAAGGACCCGCGCGAGAACGGCGCCCGCCATGACCGGCTGGACTCACGGAAAGGTCGCGACGACCTGAAGGACGTCGAAGACCTGAACGACCTGAACGACCTGAACGACCTGAACGGCCTGGAAGAACTCGAAGAGATCGAGGAGACGGCATGATCGGCGTGGCGCCACCGGCCTACGACCCGGCGGCCCCCACCACGGCCGGCACCCTGCCCGTGGGTGCCCCCGCCACCGTCCGCGCCTACGTGGCCGAGCTGCTCCGCAGGCACCGCCGGGCCTTCGCACTGCTGATCACGGTGAACACCGTCGCGGTGGTCTCCTCGATGGTCGGCCCGTATCTGCTGGGCGGTCTGGTGGAGCGGGTGTCGGACCGGACGCGGGAGCTCCACCTGGGGCTCACCGCCGGACTGTTCGTGCTCGCGCTGATCGTCCAGGCGGTGTTCGTCCGGCAGGTCCACCTGCGCGGGGCGGTACTTGGCGAGCGGATGCTGGCCGATCTGCGCGAGGACTTCCTGGTGCGGTCGGTCGGGCTGCCCCGGGAGTGCTGGAACGCGCCGGAACCGGTGATCTGCTGTCCCGGATCACGACCGACATCGACCGGCTCGGCAACGCGATGCGCGAGGCCGTGCCCCAGCTGGCCATCGGTGTGGTGTGGGTGGCGCTGCTGCTGGGCGGGCTGGTCGTCACGGCGCCCGAACTGGCGCCGGCCGTGCTGGTGGCCGTTCCGCTGCTGGTGGCCGGCTGCCGCTGGTACTTCCGGCGGGCGCCGGCCGCGTACCGCTCGGAGGCCGCCGGGTACGCCGCCGTGGCCGCGGCGCTCGCCGAGACCGTGGACGCGGGGCGGACGGTGGAGGCCCACCGCCTCAGTGAGCGCCGAGTGGCGCTGTCGGACCAGCGGGTGCGGGAGTGGACGGCCTGGGAGCGTTACACGCTCTGGCTTCGGTCGGTGCTCTTCCCGGTCGTCAACATCACCCACGTGACCGTGATCGGCTCGGTGCTGATGATCGGTGGTGTGTTCGTCCTGCAGGGCTGGATCGGTGTCGGCCAGCTGACGACCGGGACGCTGCTCGCCCAGATGCTCGTCGACCCGGTCGGGCTGATCCTGCGCTGGTACGACGAGTTGCAGGTGGCCCAGGTGTCGCTGGCCCGGCTGGTCGGGGTCCGGGAGATCGAGCCCGACGCCGGTGACACCGCCCTGGTCCCCGACGGACGCCATGTGCATGCGGAGCAGGTGCGCTTCGGCTACCACGAGGGCGTCGACGTGCTGCGCAAGGTGTCGCTCGAGGTCGCCCCCGGCACCCGGCTGGCGCTGGTCGGCCCGTCCGGCGCCGGCAAGTCCACTCTGGGCCGGCTGCTCGCCGGGATCTACGCGCCCCGGGACGGCACAGTGACCCTGGGCAGCGCCGAGCTGTCCCGGATGACCGCGGAACGGGTCCGTAGCCATGTGGCCCTCGTCAACCAGGAGCACCACGTCTTCGTGGGCTCCCTGCGCGACAACCTGCGGCTCGCCCGGACGGACGCCGAGGACGCCCAGCTGTGGGCGGCACTCGGCGCGGTCGACGCGGACGGCTGGGCACGTGCGCTCGACGACGGTCTCGACAGTGAGGTCGGCTCGGGAGGGCTCACGCTCACCCCGGCCCAGGCCCAGCAGGTCGCGCTGGCCCGCCTGGTGCTGGCCGACCCGCACACGCTGGTCCTGGACGAGGCGACCTCGCTGCTCGACCCCCGCGCGGCGCGGCATCTGGAACGCTCCCTGGCTCGCGTCCTCGACGGCCGCACCGTCGTCGCCATCGCCCACCGCCTGCACACCGCCCATGACGCGGATGTCATCGCCGTCGTCGAGAACGGCCGCATCAGCGAGCTGGGCAGCCACGACGAGCTGGTCGCCGCGGACGGCGCGTACGCGGCACTGTGGCGTTCCTGGCACGGGTGAGGCCACGGCGGCCCCGCCCAGGAGAGCGCCGTGCCGTTGCGCGGAGCCGAATCCGGGTGGAAGGCTGGAGTCAGGCACCGGCTCGGGGAACACCCGGGGGCTCCGGAGGATCGGGGCGCGGGTGAAGCCAGTGCTCCGTGCAGGTGCGGGCCACGGCGGGAACGGGCCCGTCGCCCCCTGGAGGTATCCGTGAACAGTGCCGGCGGTTGGGGAGACGATGTCTACCAGCCCGACGGGTCCGAGGTTCAGGACGACGCCGGACTGCTCGATGCCGAGGACACTCTCGTGGACGACGGCGTCGGCGATCCCCTCGACCGGGGCTGGTCCCCTCCCGAGCGGCCGTGGGCCGTGGAGCACCGCGGTGTGACGGCGGCGGAGGGCCGCGCGGGCGAGACCCTGGACCAGCGGCTCGCCGAGGAACTGCCCGATCTCGCGGCTTCCGACGGCGACGGTCTCGGCGACAGCGAGGGCACCGACGGCGAGCTCCTGGACAACGAGGTCGGTGCCGCACGCTCCGGCCGGCTCGTCGCTCCCGACGAAGGGGCACACGAGGACGAGGAGACCGCCCTGGTGGCCACGGACGTCGGTATCGACGGCGCGGCGGCCTCGGCCGAGGAAGCCGCCATGCATGTCGTCGACGAGGACACCCTGCCCGGGTGATTCGCCGTTCCCCCGTCCCTTCCCCGTCACCAGGCGGAGCACGTCGCACGAGTCGCACGAGGAGCTTTCATGCAGCAGGACAAGCACCCCGACTACCACCCCGTCGTCTTCCGCGACCGGTCCGCCGGTTACGCCTTCCTCACCCGGTCCACCGCGACCAGCGAGCAGACCATCGAATGGGACGACGGCGAGACCTACCCGGTGGTGGAGGTGGAGATCTCCTCGGAGAGCCACCCCTTCTACACGGGCAAGGCGCGCACCGTGGACACGGAAGGGCGCGTCGCCCGCTTCGAGCGCCGGTACGGCGGTGAGGGCTCCGGGTGAGACCCCGGGCGGGCCGGGGATCACCACCTCAGATCACGTTGAGCGCCGCCGCGCACCCCACCCCGCCGAGCAGCATGAAAGCCGGCATCAGCACCTTGAGCTCCACCCAGCTGCCCGCCCGGAACCGCATCGCCTTCGGCGGGCCTATGGGGTACCAGCGCTTGCGGCCCACCGGTATGGGCCACAGGATCGGGCAGCCGGAGACGGTCAGCGCGTCCCCTATGTCGTGGACCAGCGCGCCCAGGACGATCGGCAGTCCCAGCCACAGGTACTCCTGGCCCGGTGCCGTGAACAGCCAGGCGGCGCCGTGGCCCGGCTGGTCCAGGATGCCCGCGAGGATCCACGCGCTGGTCGCGGCGAGCAGCCACACCAGTACATCGCTGCTGGCGCCCCGGGTCGCCCGCCACAGCAGGCCCTCGATGGCCAGCACCATGTGGACGAAGAGGATCGCCAGCACCGCCCACCGGCCGCAGGTGACCGCCAGAACGGAGGTGCCCCCACCGATCATGACCGCCCACAGCCAGGTGTGGGTGAGGGTGCGGTGGCCGCCGGTACGGCGCGGGTCGCCCGGCTTCTTGGTGGCCTTGTAGACGGCGTACGACAGCTTGTCGACGATCTCGCACAGTCTCCGGGAGACGGGCCCGAAGGCCCGGGATATCGTCGCCGCCTTGTGGTCCAGGTCCGGGGCGAGGGCGGCACCGGCGCAGATGAGAGCGCCGACCAGTAGCACCGGCCAGGGCATCGGTTTTCCTGCGGCGGCCGTCGCCGCGCCCACACCGAGCCATGCCGCGGCGCCCGACAGTGAGTGTGCTGGTCCCATCATCCCCGTTGCCGCCCCATTGCTCGTGTACCGCTGTCCAGTTGACCAGGTGCGCTGACGCTCCTCGGCGACACAGCGTAGCCTTCGCGATCTTCGTTCCCGAATCCGATTCCCACGCGGGGCCGGACGGCAGGCAAGATGGGGGGTGTGACCCTTATCGATCAGCTGCCGCCGACCGCCGACCCCGACGCCCTGTACGAAGCCTTCGAGTCGTGGGCCGGGGAACGTGGCCTCACGCTCTATCCCCACCAGGAGGAGGCGCTGATCGAGGTGGTCTCCGGGGCGAATGTGATCGTCTCGACGCCCACCGGCTCGGGCAAGAGCATGATCGCGGCGGCCGCCCACTTCGCCGCGTTGGCGCGGGACGAGGTCACCTTCTACACGGCCCCCATCAAAGCTCTGGTCTCGGAGAAGTTCTTCGAGCTGTGCAAGATCTTCGGCACGGAGAACGTCGGCATGCTGACCGGCGACGCGTCCGTCAACGCCGACGCTCCGGTCATCTGCTGCACCGCCGAGGTGCTGGCGTCGATCGCGCTGCGCGACGGCAGGAACGCCGACGTCGGCCAGGTCGTCATGGACGAGTTCCACTTCTACGCGGAGCCGGACCGCGGCTGGGCCTGGCAGATCCCGCTGCTGGAACTGCCGCAGGCGCAATTCGTCCTGATGTCGGCGACGCTCGGTGACGTCTCCTTCTTCGAGAAGGACCTCGCCCGCCGCACCGACCGCCCCACCTCGGTGGTACGCTCGGCGACCCGCCCGGTGCCGCTGTCCTACGAATACCGCTACACGCCGCTCACCGAAACGCTCACGGATCTGCTGACGGCCCGGCAGGCTCCGGTCTACATCGTGCACTTCACGCAGGCACAGGCGGTGGAGCGGGCCCAGGCGCTGATGAGCATCAACATGTGCACGCGCGAGGAGAAGGACCGGATCGCCGATCTGATCGGCAACTTCCGCTTCACCACCAAGTTCGGCCGCAACCTCTCCCGCTACGTCCGGCACGGCATCGGTGTGCACCACGCCGGCATGCTGCCCAAGTACCGGCGGCTGGTGGAGAAGCTCGCGCAGGCCGGTCTGCTGAAGGTCATCTGCGGTACGGACACGCTGGGCGTAGGTGTCAACGTCCCGATCCGCACGGTGCTGTTCACCGCCCTGACCAAGTACGACGGAAATCGGGTGCGCACGCTGCGGGCCCGTGAGTTCCATCAGATCGCGGGCCGCGCCGGACGGGCCGGTTTCGACACCGAGGGGTTCGTCGTCGCCCAGGCCCCCGAGCATGTCGTCGAGAACGAGAAGGCACTGGCCAAGGCGGGCGACGACCCGAAGAAGCGTCGCAAGGTCGTCCGCAAGAAGGCGCCCGAGGGCTTCGTCGCCTGGTCGGAGCAGACCTTCGAGAAGCTCATCGGCTCCGATCCCGAGCCGCTGACCTCCCGTTTCCGGGTGACGCACACGATGCTGCTGTCGGTGATCGCCCGGCCCGGCAACGCCTTCGAGGCGATGCGGCATCTCCTCGAGGACAACCACGAGCCGCGCAAGCAGCAGCTGCGGCACATCCGGCGGGCGATCGCCATCTACCGCTCGCTGCTGGACGGCGGCATCGTCGAGAAGCTGGACGCGCCGGACGCCGAGGGCCGGATCGTCCGGCTGACCGTGGATCTTCAGCAGGACTTCGCGCTGAACCAGCCGCTGTCCACCTTCGCGCTGGCCGCGTTCGAGCTGCTGGACCCCGACTCGCCGTCGTACGCGCTCGACATGGTGTCCGCGGTGGAGTCCACGCTGGACGACCCGCGCCAGATCCTCGCCGCCCAGCAGAACAAGGCACGCGGCGAGGCGGTCGCCGCGATGAAGGCGGACGGCGTCGAGTACGAGGAGCGCATGGAGCGCCTCCAGGACATCACGTACCCGAAGCCGTTGGAGGAGCTGCTCTTCCACGCGTACCACACCTACCGCAAGAGCCATCCCTGGGTGGGCGACCATCCGCTGTCGCCGAAGTCCGTGGTACGGGACATGTACGAACGGGCGATGTCTTTCACGGAGTTGGTGTCCCACTACGAGCTGGCCCGCACCGAGGGCATCGTGCTGCGGTACCTCGCCAGCGCCTACAAGGCCCTGGAGCACACCGTCCCGGACGATCTGAAGTCCGAGGATCTCCAGGACCTGATCGCCTGGCTGGGCGAGATGGTGCGTCAGGTCGACTCCAGTCTGCTGGACGAGTGGGAGCAGCTGGCCAACCCCGCGGAGATGACCGCCGAGGAGGCCCAGGAGAAGGCCGACCAGGTCAAGCCGGTCACCGCCAACGCGCGTGCCTTCCGCGTCCTGGTCCGCAACGCCATGTTCCGCCGGGTCGAGCTCGCCGCTCTGGACCAGGTCAACGCGCTGGGCGAGCTGGACGCCGAAGCCGGCTGGGACGCCGATGCCTGGGGCGAGGCGATGGACAAGTACTGGGACGAGTACGAGGAACTCGGCACCGGCCCCGACGCCCGCGGTCCCAAGCTGCTGCTGATCGAGGAGGAGCCGGCCAACGGGCTGTGGCGGGTCCGGCAGATCTTCGACGATCCGAACGGCGACCACGACTGGGGCATCAGCGCGCAGGTCGACCTCACCGCTTCCGACGCGGAGGGCCGCGCGGTCGTCCGGGTCACCGATGTCGGCCAGCTGTGAGCACAGGAGCGTTCCTCCCATGACGAACCCGACCGAGAGCCTCGTCGACCTGCTCGACCTGGAGCAGATCGAGGTCAACATCTTCCGGGGCCGCAGTCCGCAGGAGTCGCTGCAGCGGGTCTTCGGGGGCCAGGTGGCCGGCCAGGCCCTGGTCTCCGCGGGCCGCACCACCGAGGGCGACCGCCCCGTGCACTCGCTGCACGCGTACTTCCTGCGCCCGGGGCGCCCCGGGGTGCCGATCGTGTACGAGGTGGAACGGGTGCGGGACGGGCGGTCGTTCACGACCCGCCGGGTCACCGCCGTGCAGCAGGGGCGCACGATCTTCAATCTCACCGCTTCCTTCCACAAACCTGAACAGGGGAGTTTCGAGCACCAGCTGCCGCCGGCCCGCGCGGTCCCGGACCCCGAGTCGCTGCCGACGGTCACGGACGAGATCCGCGCGCATTTGGGCACGTTGCCGGAGCAGTTGGAGCGGATGGCCCGCCGCCAGCCCTTCGACATCCGCTACGTGGACCGGCTGCGCTGGAACGGGGACGACGTCAAGGACGCCGAGCCGCGCAGCGCCGTGTGGATGCGCGCGGTCGGCCCGCTCGGCGACGATCCGCTGGTGCACACGTGCGCCCTGACCTACGCCAGCGACATGACCTTGCTGGACGCCGTCCGGATCCCGGTGGAACCGCTGTGGGGTCCGCGCGGTTTCGACATGGCGTCGCTGGACCACGCCATGTGGTTCCACCGCCCGTTCCGTGCGGACGAGTGGTTCCTGTACGACCAGGAGTCGCCGATCGCCACGGGCGGGCGAGGGCTGGCCCGCGGGCGGATCTACGACCGTGCGGGGCGGATGCTGGTGTCCGTCGTCCAGGAGGGGCTGTTCCGGGCGTTGTAGGTCAGCGGGCCGGTCGCCGGCTTCTGCCGCGCCACCGGCCTAGCAGTGCGCGGAACGCCCCGCACGGCCGCGCGGGCTCCCCGAGGGCCTGTCGGGCGGGTGCGGGGCGGCGTCGTGCACGGGTAGGTGCGGGACGGGGCGCCGACCGGTGTTCCCGGGCCTCGGCCAGCAGCCGTACGAGGTCCGCCTGAAGCCAGGCGATCTCGTCGGGGTCCTGAGCCGTCATGAGGGACTCCGCGAGGACGGCGGCAGGTGAGCCCGGGGCGCCGTGGGAGGGCCACTCCGGGCGGAACCGGTCGAGGTGGGAGCGCTCGTCGGGGTCCTTGACGACGTCGGAGATGCGCGGCGGGTCGAGCAGGGACGCGACGGCACCGGCACGGGACCACGGGTCGGTGGTTCGGCGGAGCAGGATTCCCAGGCGGCGGTTGCGCCAGTTGCGGGCCCGCAGGTCGAGGCCTGTGTCGAGCTGTCCCCTGAGGTGCTCGGGAGTGCGGCCCCTCAGCAGCGGGGTGTTCTTCTCGTCGGCCGTGAACTGCCGTAGGTCCTCGGCGAGATAGAGCCAGACCACGGCGCGGTAGCGGTTGAGGGAGAACTTCGCGGGGACCAGCAGTCCCAGCCGCGCCAGCCACGTGAACCGGGCCTTCGTCACCCCCATGAGCAGCGCGCCCTCCGTGGTGCCGACGGCCCTGACGCTCTCGCGCAGGGCCGTCGGGTGGCCGGGTCGGGCGAGGAGCCGTTCGAGTTCGGCCCGGTCGACCCGGCGGCCGGCTCCCCGCTCGCCGGGGGCGGTGCGGATGCGACCGAGGTCCACGGCGAGGGCGAACTCGCTCCGGTTGAGGCCGAGTTCCCGTGCCGCACGGCTTGTCGTGACCCAGCCGTCGGGTGCTGCGCGATTCCCGCCGGCGCCAGGCCCGGCAGGCGGCCCGGCCGAGGCGGTCGCGGTAGGTGTAGTGGTCCTGGCGGGCGTGGTCGTCGTGATGGCGTGCGTGGCGGTGTGCGCGGACATGCTCGTCTCCCCCGTGGAGTGTGCACGGCTGACGCGGTGTGCGCCGACCCGGAGAAAACCGTAACCGATCCATCACTCTTCGTGACATGCTTGTGGATAACTCCGCAGAGGTCGACGAACGTGCAGGTCAGTTCCCTGTGAGACCGTTGGAGCCCGGTCGGCGGGCGTCCACGTCCAGATGTTCTCCGACCCGGTTGACCAGGAGGGTCATCTCGTAGGCGACCCGTCCGATGTCGGCCTCGGCCCCACTGAGCACGCACAGGCAGCTGCAGGCGCCGGCCGCGGTGACGAAGAGCATGGCGTCGTCGAACTCAATCATCGTCTGGCGCATTCCGCCCGCACCGAAGTGCTGTCCGGATCCCTTGGCGAGGCTGTGCAGTCCGGACGACACGGCCGCCAGGTACTCCGCGTCCTCGCGGCGCAGTCCCGTGCTCGTCCCGGTCACCAGTCCGTCGTTGGACAGGACCAGGGCGTGCCGCACCTGCTCGACACGCTGGGTCAGGTCGTCCAGCAGCCAGTCGAGTCCCCGATTTTGCGTCATTTCGCGAATCTCCCCCTTGCTCTTCCCCGTGACGGTTCTCGTGGTCCTGTCCGTGAGCCCTTCCGTTCGCTTCCCCCGTGCGGTGTGTCCCCTGACGGGGAGATCCCCTTGGCCAGCCTTCCCCACGACCGGGCGCCGGGCAAGGAGGACAGGAGCCATGGGGCAGAAGATGACCGACGAAGAGTGGCGCGAGTTCGTCTCGCGCGGAACCCGCACCGGCAAGCTCTCCACCGTGCGCGCCGACGGCAGTCCGCACGTGATGCCGATCTGGTTCGTGCTGGACGGGGACGACGTGGTGTTCAACACCGGCAAAGAGACGGTGAAGGGACGCAACCTGGCCCGTGACGGGCGGGTGGCCCTGTGCGTGGACGACGACCGGCCGCCGTTCGACTTCGTGGTGCTGCGCGGTCGGGCGCAGATCGCGGAGGGCCCCGAGGAGCTGGTGCGCTGGGCCACCCGGATCGCCACGCGGTACATGGGCCAGGACCGCGCCGCTGAGTTCGGTGCGCGCAACGGCGTACCGGGCGAACTCCTCGTCCGGATCGCCATCGAGAAGGTCCTGTCGGAGAAGGGCGTCGCGGCCTGATCAGTCGTGCCGTGCGGCGCCCGGGGGGTGAGCCCCCACGACGCCCGGACGGTGTGGTCCGGGCCCCGTCCGGTGGGGGATCATGCAGGACATGAGCGACGACCACACACACGTCCAGGAGTTCTTCACCGCGCGTGCCGCCGACTGGGACCGTCGTTTCCCCGACGACGGTCCGGCCTACGCGGCCGCGGTCGCCGACCTCGGGCTGTGCGAGGGCGACCGGGTGCTCGACGCGGGCTGTGGCACCGGACGGGCCCTGCCGCCGCTGCGTGCCGCGGTGGGCTCCTCGGGAACGGTCCTCGGGGCGGATCTGACGCCGGCCATGCTGCGGGAGGCCGCGGCCACCGGACGGGACGGCGACGGCACACTGCTGCTCACCGACGTCGCCGCGCTGCCCCTGCGCTCGGATTCGCTCGACGCCGTGTTCGCGGCGGGCCTCATCGCACACCTGCCCCACCCGGCCGAAAATCTCCGTGAGCTGGCGCGGGTGGTGCGTCCCGGTGGGGTGCTCGCGTTGTTCCACCCGATCGGCAGGGCCGCGCTCGCCGCGCGCCAGGGCCGCTCGATCACCCCGGACGATCTCCGCGTGGAGCACAACCTCCGTCCGCTGCTGGCAGGTTCGGGCTGGCGCATGACGTCGTACGCCGATGAGGACGCGCGGTTCCTGGCGCTGGCCGTCCGGGAGGACTGACCTCTTCGGCTGCCCCGGCGCTCAGTCGGCGGGCGTGGTGTCCGGGTACCGCACCGGGCGGCCGCCGAGGCCGGGAACCGGGTGGGTGCCCAGATCTTCCAGCCGGTAGCCGTTCGGGTAGCTCTTGATCTCCCAGTTCTGCCGGGCGAAGTGCGGGGCGCGCCGGGGCGGCAGCAACCGGACCGCGCGGCCGCGCAGCCGCACCGCGCGGCGTACGCACGCGCGTGTGGCGGCGCTCGGCGGGGTGTACCGGAAAGCCCGCAGGAGAGGGTCGTCGAGCAGGGCGAGTGTGGCGGTGCGCAGCAGCGGGGCGAGCGGGCGCGGGTACCAGGAGGTCATGAGACCGAGCGTGGCGTCCGAGACCCGGCGCGCGCCCTCGTCCCAGCCGAAGTGGGCCTCTTCGTAGGAGTCGAGGCAACTCTCGAACTCCTCATAGGACCCGGGGATGCCCTGGATGCCCATGTGCCGCCCGAGTGTCTGGTAGTGGACGGCACTGGCGACGGCCTCGTGCCGCGACATCCTGCGCCACCCGTAGGCGTCGATCCACCGCTTGGGCATCACGACGAACGTGCACAGGACGTATCGCATGTCGTCGTTGGGGATGTCATAGCCGCGGTGCATCCGGTTGATGCGGCGGATCGCGGTCCGGCCCCGGTCGCTGCCGAATCCGTGCTCGACGACGGCGTCCAGGAGGAGCGAGGTGTCGTCGTAGCGCTTCTGGGCGCGGTCCGTGAGCTCCGAGGTCTCGGCGAGCAGACGGCCGATGCGGGGAACGGCGTACGTGCGGTACAGGGCGAGTTCGAGCGACCGGGTGAAGTCCCAGGGGAATTCGTATGCCGCGCTCAGGCGGTAGATCTCCGTGGCGTCCCGGCGCGGGTCCATCCGCCGGATGCGTTCCAGTCGTTCGAAGCGCTTCACCGCACCGCCCCCTCCTGCCGCCGGACTCCCCACTCTACTTTGCGTGAGGGGTGGGGTACGAGAAGTGAGGGCCATGACGGCCCGCCTGGGCGTCCGAGGGCGCGCCCGCGTGGCAGCGGGCGACCGATTCGCCCCGTCCGGGTGGAAAGCCGCCGCTCCGGGCAGGGCCTCGAGGTCGTGACAAGGGACTCGGGGTCGGATTAGGGTGCGCGCCGGTGAACGAAACGACGGGGAGGCCGGCATGGCCGGGACGGACGAGGAAGCCGCCGCCGCGGACGACGCGCTCTATGTGCTCACGGCGGCGCTGCTGACGCCGGCGAAGTTCCCGAGTGTGCTGGGCGACGACTATCCGGAGGCGTGCGCGGTGCTCGGTCTCGCCCCGCTCGCCGACGGGTATGGGCTTGTGCTCGGGCAGGACGGCAAGGGCGCCCGGTGGACCGTCGTCGTCGACGACGTCTCGCTGGTCGCCGTCGCGATCGCTTCCTGGGACTGCGGCATGGAGCACGAGCTGTCGCCGGACGAGCGCACGGTCGTCGCCGCGCTGCCGGGCTGGCCCCTCGCGGTCGCCGTGGCGGCGCCGAACGTACCCGCGCCGCACGATCCGGACCCTGATACGACCGACGGGCCCGCGCTGACGCCTCCCGATTCCGGCTCCTGGGGACCGGCACAGCGGCGCCTGGGCGCCGACGAGATCGCGCTCCGGTGGGCGGTCTGGCGGGAGCAGGTCGACGACACGGAGTTTCCGGCTGCGGGCGGCTCCGGGGGCCCCTCCGACGGCGCCGAAGGGGCCGTCGAGGACGGCCCGCCCGGGGATGACCTGTCCAAGGACGGCGCCGGGTCCGAGGGCCCGACCGGCCGACCGGGCCACAGCGGTATCCGGCGCGTTCTGGCGGAGGCGCGTGCCTACGTCGCCTCGCCGCCGCCGCTCGGCCGGGTCCGCTCGTCCTTCGCCCCTGGCGACGCGCGCACACTGCGTGCCGACGGACCCGGCTGGTCCCTCGTGGCCAGGACCGACGACATCGCGTTCGTCCTGCTCGACGACGAACCCGGCGAGATCCTCCCGGTGGGCAGGGGGCCGGAACTGCCGGGCCTCCTGGAGGGCCTCGACAAGATCGCCGTACGGCCGCTCTGAACCGCGCGGGCGGCGCCGCAGGCGCCGTTCGTCGACTCGTGCTCGCTGGACGACGCTGGGACAGAGATGCGGTGGGGCCGGGTCAGCCCAGGGTCCGGGCCTGCCCCGGTCCCGGCCCGCCGGACGTGTCCCACCGGCCTCAGCGGCCCAGCTCCTTGCGCGAGACACGACGCAGCCGGCTCCGCTGTGAAGGGTCCAGGGCGAGGTACGCGGCGGCCGGAACTCCCAGGATTATCAGAAGCGCCGCCCACCAGGGCAGCCAGATGAGCAGGATGAGCCCGGCCGCCACACCTCCTGCGGCGATCTTGGCGTTCTTCGACATGAGTGTCGCCTCCTTCGCGGCTGTTGCCGCTCTCTGTAGTGAAAACGGACCCGCGCCTGCGGCGGTTCCGACCGCGACCCTGAGACGTCCCTGAGGTTCGACCCCTAAGCTTCCCTGAGGGCCGCCATCAACTTATTCACTCATCGACTCATCGACATTTTGGGACGAAGTGCGACCGCGCGTCCATGGTGACCCAGTTCACCGCCCAGGCATACCCGGTCGTCCCCGGCCTTGCTGTACCGTCGGCGACTCCGACATCACTAGTCAAGTTTGATGAATCGATGAAACAAGGAATCCGTCATCGTTGCGCAGACGACTCCCCCGCCGCACGCTCCGGCTCAGTACGCCGAGCTGGCCCGTTGCTCAGCCGTATTCGTACCCGGTGACCCGGCCCGCACCGGCCGGGTCGCCTTCTGGCGACCCGACGGGTCGGCTCCCCCTGCCATGGACGCGGCGTCGGCCGAGGAGCTGACCGTGGTCGTTCCCGGCGACGCCGGGGTGGAGGCGGTGAGCGTCCCGGCGGTGCTGCTGCCGGTGCGCGCCGCGCTGCCCGTCCTCACCCGGGCACGGGCGCGCGAGGAAGGACACCCGGCCGCCGTGTTCTGGGGCACTGCCGCGGTGCACGCCCTGGGCCTGGTGGCGCGCGGTCTGCTGCTGCCGGGACTGTCCCCGACCGGCCACGACGCCTGGCGCGCGGGGCCGCTGGACGCGGAGGACGTCGAAGCGGTGCGCCGGCTGGCCGCCGCGATGCCGCCCGAGGCGCACGCCCTGCCGGTCGACGGCCCGGGGCCACTGCGCCTGCCCGATCCCGAACGGCTGCTGCGCGCCTTCCTCGACGCGGTCGCCGACACCCTGCCCCGCACCCCCGCCGCCCCCCTCGTCACCGGCACCTCCGCCTACGCGGTACCGCAGCGACAGCACCTGCCCGAACTGCGCGACTGGGCCGCCGACGTCGCCGCGGGCCACGACGCCGGCGTACGTCTGTCGCTGCGCGTCGAGGTGCACGGCCTCACGGACCTGACGGAGCTCACGGACCTGACGGCGCCGTCGGACACCCGGAACGACGACGCCGTGGACGGCGACGGTGCGGACGCCACGTTCCGAGTGGTGCTCCAGGTGCACAGTGTGAGCGACCCCGCACTCGTCGCGGACGCCACCGACGTGTGGGCCGGAGCCTCTGGCGGCTCTGACGGCGGCTTCGGACCGCGCGCCCGGATGGACACGCTGCTCGCGCTCCGCCGCGCCGCCCGTGCCTGGTCCCCGCTCACACCCCTGTTGTCGGCGACCGTGCCGGACGCGGTGGAAATCGCCGACGAGGAGGTCACCGAGCTCCTCGGAGAGGGCATCAGGGCGCTCGCCGGCGCGGGCGTCGACGTGCACTGGCCGAGGGAGCTGACCCGCGAACTGACCACCCGCGCGGAGATCGGTCCCGCTGACGACGAGTGGGCCCCCGGGCGGCCCGACGTCGCGGGCGCCTCTCAGAGACCGTCCTTCCTGTCGGCCGACGCACTGCTCGCCTTCGACTGGTCGTTCGCCCTGGGCGACCGGCAGCTCACGCGCGCGGAGCTGGACCGGCTCGCGGAGGTGAAGCGTCCTGTCGTGCGGCTGCGTGACCAGTGGGTGCTGATCGACCCTCAGGAGGTGCTCCGCGCCCGCGCGCGCCAGGACCACAAGGTGACGCCCGTCGACGCGCTCGGGGCCGCCCTGGCCGGCTCGGTGGAGGTGGACGGCCACCGGTTCGAGGTGCGGCCCACCGGCTGGCTGGCGACCCTGCGGGACCGGCTCTCCGACCCCGGGGCCCAGGAGCCCGTCGCACAGCCGCCGGCCCTCGCCGCCACGCTGCGGGACTACCAGCGGCGCGGGCTGGACTGGCTGGCCCACATGACGTCCGTGGGCCTGGGCTGCTGCCTCGCCGACGACATGGGCCTCGGCAAGACCATCACCCTGATCGCCCTGCATCTGCACCGGCAGTCCGACCCCGCGTCCGCCGGGCCCACCCTCGTGGTGTGCCCGACCTCCCTGATGGGCAACTGGCAGCGGGAGATCGAACGGTTCGCGCCCGGTACCCCGGTACGCCGCTTCCACGGTGCGCGGCGCTCGCTGGACGACCTGGCCGAAGGCGAGTTCGTGCTCACCACGTACGGCACCATGCGCCTGGACGCCACCCGGCTCGCCGAAGTGTCCTGGGCAATGGTCGTCGCCGACGAGGCCCAGCACGTGAAGAACCCGTACGCGGCGACGGCCCGGCAGCTGCGTTCCATCGGCGCACGCGCGCGCGTGGCGCTCACCGGCACACCCGTGGAGAACAATCTCTCGGAACTGTGGGCCATCCTGGACTGGACGACGCCCGGCCTGCTCGGCCGGCTGGGCACCTTCCGCAGGCGGTACGCGGACGCTGTGGAGGGCGGGCAGGACCCCGCCGCGGCGGAGCGGCTGGCCCGGCTGGTACGGCCGTTCCTGCTGCGCCGCCGCAAGTCGGACCCGGGAATCGCGCCCGAGCTGCCGCCGAAGACGGAGACCGACCACCCGGTGTCGCTCACCCAGGAGCAGGCGGGACTGTACGAGGCCGTGGTACGGGAAGCCCTCGCCGAGATCTCCGGCACCGACAGCATGGCGCGACGGGGAATGATCGTGAAACTGCTGACCGGGCTCAAGCAGATCTGCAACCACCCGGCGCAGTTCCTCAAGGAGGACCGCCCGGCGATCGCGGGGCGCTCCGGGAAGCTGGAGTCGCTGGACGAGCTCCTCGACACGGTACTCGCCGAAGAGGCCGGGGTGCTGGTCTTCACGCAGTACGTGCGGATGGCCCGGCTTCTGGAGCGCCACCTCGCCGCGCGGGGCGTGCCGTCGCAGTTCCTGCACGGCGGCACGCCGGTGGCCGAGCGCGAGGCGATGGTGCGGCGTTTCCAGGACGGCGAGGTCCCGGTCTTCCTGCTGTCGTTGAAGGCGGCGGGCACGGGGCTGAACCTCACCCGAGCCGAGCATGTCGTGCACTACGACCGCTGGTGGAACCCCGCCGTCGAGACGCAGGCGACGGACCGCGCGTACCGGATCGGCCAGACCCGGCCGGTGCAGGTGCACCGGCTGATCGCCGAGGGCACGATCGAGGACCGCATCGCCGAACTGCTGGCCCGCAAAAGCGAACTGGCAAACGCGGTGCTCGGCTCCGGGGAGGCTGCGCTCACCGAGCTGACGGACGCGGAACTGGCGGATCTGGTGGAGCTGCGAGGGGGAGCGCGATGAGCCGGTACGACGGTGAAGAGACCGACGGCTACGACACTGACGGTTACGACACCGATGGTGATACGGCTGACGGTGAAGTCGCCGGGACGGAGCGGACGTTCGCCGCACTGCCTCCCGCGCGGGGGCGTGGTTTCGCGCAGACCTGGTGGGGCCGGGCCTGGCTGACGGCGCTGGAGGGCACGGCCCTGGACTCCCACCAGCTCAAGGCGGGCCGCAGGCTCGCCCGCGCGGGAGCGGTCGGCGCGGTGTCCGTGCGACCGGGCCGCATCACGGCCGTCGTGCAGGACCGCGACCGCACGGCACACCGGGCGGACGTCTTGCTCCAGGAGCTGGCCGACGAGCAGTGGGACCGTTTTCTGGGCATGGCCGTCGAACGGGCCGGACATGTGGCGGCGCTGCTCGACCGGGAGATCCCGCCGCATCTGGTGGAGGACGCGGAGCCGGCCGGGGTCGAACTGCTGCCGGGCCTGGGCGATCTGGAGCCGGAGTGCGGCTGCGGGGCCTGGGACCACTGCGGTCACACGGCGGCGCTCTGCTACCAGGTGGCCCGGCTGCTGGACCAGGACCCGTTCGTCCTGCTCCTGGTGCGGGGACGCGGTGAACGGGCTCTGCTGGACGCCCTCCAGTCGCGTGCCGGGGCGCGCGCGGGGCAGCAGTCCCGGCCGGAGGGTGTGGACGCGGTCGAGGCGTTCGGGGCGGGCGGCATCCGGCCGGAGCTGCCCGGCGTTCCCCCGCCCCTCGCGGAGCCGGGGGTGCCGCCGTCGCTGGACACGGACGGGCCGCCCCCTCCGGAATCGACCCGTCCGCCCTGGAGTTCCTCGCCGCGCGGACCTCCGCACAGGCCCGTCGTCTGCTCGCGGAGGCGATCCGGGACGGGCATGAACGGCAGCCGGTGGAGCCGGATCCGACGGTGGCGCAGGACGCGGTGCGGCTGGCCGCCGGTGACCCCGCGCGCGCCGTGGCGGACCGGCTCGCCGCCGGCTCGGGGCGTGGCCGGGAGGGGCTGGCCGCGGCCGTACGGGCCTGGCGCCAGGGTGGTACGGCGGCGCTGGCCGTGCTCGAGGAGGAGTGGACGGTGGACGCCGAGGCGCTCGCACGCGCGCGTGCGGCCCTCGAGTCGGCCTGGGCCGAGGTCGACGAGGACGAACGGCCGGTGTTCCGGGCCCGCGCCAACCGCTGGACCGTCGTCGGCGCGCCGGTCCAGCTGCGGCTGGGACGCGACGGCCGCTGGTGGCCGTACCGCAAGGAGCGCGGCCGCTGGGTCAAGGCGGGAGGCGCCGCCCAGGACCCGGCGGCGGCCCTGGCCTCGGCGGAGGCGAAGCGCCCCGCCGGGAAAACGCCCTGAAGCAGCCCTTGAACAGCTCTGAAGCAGCCCTCCCCGAGAAACACCGCGTACGCCGCCCGGGCCGGGTCAGCGCAACCCGGCCTCGTCCAGGGACGGAAGGAGTGATTCGAGCCCGCTCGGCAGATTGCTGGGCATGCCGCTCGGCAGACCGGTCGGCAGACCGCTGGGCAGTTCGCTCGGGAAGTCCGACGGCAGCTCGGTGGGGAAACCGGACGGCAGCAGGCTCTCCAGACCGCTGGGCAGCTCGGACGGGATGCCAAGGGACGGGTCGGGCGAGCCGCCGGTGCCCGTGCTGCTCCCGGCGGGCTCCTTGCCCGGCGAGTTGTCGTCGCCTCCCGACGCCATCAGCACGACCACGCAGACGGTCGCCACGGCCATGATCGCCGCGAGCACGATGAGCAGGAGGTTCCTGCGCCCGCCGGGACCGCGTCCCGATCCGCCTCCGTCGCCGGGCGGACCCTGCGGCGAATCGGAGGGCGGAGGCGGATAGGACGGCGGGGGCGGTACCGGTGGCATGGCCATACCGACCATGGTCGCCTCGGACGCCCCCTGGTGCGAGCGTCCCGCACGGAATTCGGCACGGAGCCGGGGCCCGGGGCGCCGAGCCCGCGGCGTGCTCCGCGCGAAGGCCGACCCGCGCGATCCCGCGTGATCCCGCGTGAGCGCGGCCGCCGCGCGAAGCAGCGCACCGGCCATGCCCACACCGTTCCGAGCCCCTGGGCCCCGGGAAGCCCGGGGCTCAGCCCCGGGCACCCAGCAGGTGGTCCATCGCCAGCTGGTCGAGGTGCTCGAAGGCCATGCCGCGCGCGGCGGCGGTGTCGGCGTCGAAGTCCTCGAAGGCCGACCGGTCGCCGAGCAGTGCCTGGAGGCCGTCGGCCGCCGTGGGCTCCGCCAGCTGGTCCAGACGGGCCGCGCGCAGCGCCTCCTGCACCTCGGGGTCGGAACGGAAGGCCGCCGCGCGGTCCTTGAGGATCAGGTAGTTGCGCATGCAGCCCGCCGCGGAGGCCCACACCCCGTCGAGGTCCTCGGTCCGCGGCGGCTTGAAGTCGAAGTGCCGGGGGCCGCTGTAACCGGCCGACTCCAGCAGGTCCACCAGCCAGAACGCGGCGCGCAGGTCACCGGCGCCGAACCGGAGGTCCTGGTCGTACTTGATGCCGGACTGACCGTTGAGGTCGATGTGGAACAGCTTGTCCGCCCACAGCGCCTGCGCGATGCCGTGCGGGAAGTTCAGCCCGGCCATCTGCTCGTGGCCGACCTCGGGGTTGACGCCGTACAGCTCGGGGCGTTCCAGGCGCTCGATGAACGCGAGGGCGTGGCCGACGGTGGGCAGCAGGATGTCGCCGCGCGGCTCGTTCGGCTTCGGCTCGATGGCGAAGCGGAGGTCGTAGCCCTGGGCGATGACGTATTCGCCGAGCAGGTCGAAGGCCTCCTTCATCCGCTCCAGGGCGACCCGTACGTCCTTGGCCGCGCCGGACTCGGCGCCCTCGCGGCCGCCCCAGGCCACGTACACCTGGGCACCGAGCTCGACCGCGAGGTCGATGTTGCGGATGGTCTTGCGCAGCGCGTAGCGGCGCACGTCGCGGTCGTTGGCCGTGAACGCGCCGTCCTTGAACACCGGGTGGGTGAAGAGATTGGTCGTCGCCATCGGCACCTTCATGCCGGTGGCGTCCAGCGCCTGCCGGAACCGCTTGACGTGTCCCTCGCGCTCGCTGTCGCTCGAGCCGAAGGGGATCAGGTCGTCGTCGTGGAAGGTGACGCCGTGCGCCCCCAGCTCGGCCAGGCGCCGCACC
The DNA here is from genome assembly GCF_045291515.1 of Streptomyces sp. GD-15H. Classification (NCBI taxonomy): domain Bacteria; kingdom Bacillati; phylum Actinomycetota; class Actinomycetes; order Kitasatosporales; family Streptomycetaceae; genus Streptomyces; species Streptomyces sp. GD-15H. The sequence continues at coordinate 7,376,085 of NZ_CP149447.1, read as the reverse complement.
GACTCGGCCGGGTCGAGGGCGCGTCGGGTGGCGTCACCGAACGGGTCGCGTCCCTGCCAGCCGACGGTCCACAGGCCGAAGGTGAACCTGTCCTCGGGGGTGGGCCGGTAGTTCATGCCGTGGCTCCTTGCTCGCTGGGGCTATTTCGTCATGGCGATTTACAAATTAGTATGCAGGAGCGTCTCTGGGAAGAGAGTCACCCCGCTGAACCGCGGAAGAGGGAGAGACCGATGTCAGCAGCCGAGGGTCCGCTCGTCGTCGGCGTGGACACATCCACTCAGGCCACCAAGGCGCTGGTCGTCGACGTGGCCACCGGACGGGTCGTCGCGAGCGGCCAGGCCCCGCACACGGTGACCTCGGGGGCGGGCCGGGAGAGCGATCCGCGTCAGTGGTGGGACGCCCTGTGCGAGGCGCTGCGCCAGTGCGGGCAGGCGGCACACGAGGCCGCCGCGGTGTCGATCGGCGGCCAGCAGCACGGGCTGGTCACGCTGGACGAACGGGGCGAGCCGGTGCGTCCGGCGCTGCTGTGGAACGACGTGCGCTCCGCGCCGCAGACCCGCCGGCTGACCGAGGAACTGGGCGGCGCGAAGTTCTGGGCCGAGCGCACCGGAAGCGTGCCGACCGCCTCGTTCACGGTCACCAAGTGGGCCTGGCTGGCGGAGCACGAGCCGGACGCGGTCCGCGCCACCAAGGCCGTCCGGCTCCCCCACGACTACCTCACCGGACGGCTCACCGGGCAGGGCACCACCGACCGCGGCGACGCCTCCGGCACCGGATGGTGGGCCTCCGGGCCCGAGACGTACGACGAGGAGATCCTCGCGCATGTGGGACTCGACCCGGCGCTGCTGCCCCGGGTCGTGCGGCCCGGGGAGGTGGCCGGGACCGTGCGCGAGCACCATGACCTGCCGTTCTCCAAGGGCACCCTGGTGGCGTGCGGCACCGGGGACAACGCGGCCGCCGCGCTGGGTCTCGGTGTGCGGCCCGGCACCCCGGTGATGAGCCTCGGCACCTCGGGCACGGTGTACGCGGTGTCGCGGCGCCTGGCCGATCCGACCGGCATCGTGGCGGGCTTCGCCGACGCGCGCGGCGACTGGCTGCCGCTCGCCTGCACGCTCAACTGCACGCTCGCCGTGGACCGGGTCGCGGCCCTGCTGGGTCTGGACCGCGAGGCCGTCGAACCGGGCCGCGGCATCACGCTCCTGCCCTTCCTCGACGGCGAGCGCACCCCCAACCTCCCGAACGCGTCCGGCCTGCTGCACGGGCTGCGCCATGACACGACCGGCGGTCAGCTGCTCCAGGCCGCCTACGACGGTGCCGTGCACTCCCTGCTCGGCGCGCTCGACCGCGTGGTCGACGAAGAGGACGAGAACGACGAGGACGCGGCCCCGTCGGCGCCCCTGTTGCTGATCGGCGGCGGTGCCCGGGGCGCGGCCTGGCAGCAGACCGTACGACGGCTCTCGGGACGGTCCGTGCAGGTGCCCGAGGCGCGGGAGTTGGTGGCGCTCGGCGCGGCGGCGCAGGCGGCCGGTCTGCTCACCGGGGAGGACCCGGCCGCGGTCGCCCGCCGCTGGGACACGGCGGCGGGGCCGGTGCTGGAGGCGGTGGAGCGGGACGAGGAGACGCTGGCCAGGATCGCCGGGGTACTCTCCGACGCGGCCCCGCTCCTGGAGCGCGGCACGGACACCCACTGAGGCCTCCGCCGGCGAACACCGGCCCCGGCCGCACCATGAAAGCACCGACCGAGGACTGACGGAGGCATGAGCGCACCGCTGCACGAGGCCCGCCCGGCCGGCCCGGGGCGGGTACCGCTCCCGACCGGTCCGGGACGGGTACTGCCCGACACCCAGCAGGGCATGCGCCGCCGCAACCTCTCGCGGGTGATGCACACCGTCAGCGCCGAGGGGCCGCTGTCCCGGGCCGCCGTCGCCTCACGCATCGGCCTGACCCGGGCGGCTGTGTCCACCCTGGTCGACGAGCTCATCCGCTCGGGCCTGCTGGAGGAACTGGGCCCCGAGCGACCGGGACGCGTCGGCCGGCCGGGCTCGGCGCTCGCCGTCAGCGGGCGCGGTCCGGCCGGAATCGGTGCCGAGGTCGGCGTCGACCATCTCGCGGTGTGCGCGGTCGATCTGCGGGGACAGGTCCGGGCGCGGGCGGTACGGCACGTCCCGAACCGTGGCCGCTCCCCCGAGCCGGTGCTCCAAGAGCTGACCGAACTGCTGCTCCGGGTCGTCGCCGAGGCCGAGGGCGAGGGGCTGTGGCCGGCGGGGCTCACCGTGGCCGTGCCGGGCCTGGTGGCACGCGACACGCGGACCGTCGTACGCGCGCCGAACCTCGGCTGGCGCGACACCGACCTCGGCGCCCTGCTCCCGGCCCGGTTCCCGCTGACCGTGGCCAACGAGGCCAACTGCGGCGCACTGGCCGAACTCTGGCTCGGCGAGGGCACGCCACGCGACTTCCTCCATGTGTCGGCCGAGATCGGCATCGGCGCCGCCGTGGTCGTGGACGGGCGGCTGCTGCGCGGAACCCGGGGCTTCGCGGGCGAGTTGGGGCACGTGCCGGTACGGCCCGACGGCCCGGAGTGCGCGTGCGGCGGCCGCGGCTGTCTGGAGCAGTACGCCGGTGAGGGGGCGGTGCTGCGCGCCGCCGGTGTGGAGCCGGGCGAGGACCGCGTGGGCCTGCTCGCCGGCCGCGCCGAACAGGGCGACCCGGCCGTACGGCGCGCCCTGCACGACGCGGGAACGGCGCTCGGCATCGCACTGACCGGGGCGGTCAATCTCCTGGACCCGGAGAGTGTCGTGCTGGGGGGCGCGCTGTCCGGGCTCGCCCCCTGGCTGCTGCCCTCGCTCCGCTCCGAACTGGCCCGGCGCACGGCGGGCCCGGCCTGCCCCGTCTCGGTATCGGCCCTGGGCCCCGAGGGCCCCCTGCTGGGCGCGGCGCACTCCGTGGTCCGGGAAGTACTGGACGACCCGGCGGCGGTCGCCGGGAGGGCCTGAGCCCACCTGTCTCGCGGACCGGGCCGTCACGTCGACCGCGCGCCACCCGCCTCAGTTCATCGCGCCACCCGCATCCGTGCGAGTGCCGGTGGGTCCGGGCGCGTGGTCCCTGGCGCGCGGGGCGGCCGCGGACCTGGCCGGCTGGCCTCGCGCCAGCCTCTCCTGAAGTGTGTCGTGGTCGGGCACGAACCAGAGCTGGTTGCCGCGGTTCGCCTCGCGCACGAAGTCGCGGAGGGCGTCGCTGCCGGCCACGTGGGTGGCGATGTCACCCACGATCGCCAGGCGGATGCGGTAATTGACGAACTTCTGCGCGACCTCCCCGGCGACGCCCGAGCGCAGCGCGAAGAAGTCGTCCGCCACCCGTTCGACCGGGACGGCCACCACGTCCGCGTGACAGCCCATGGCGTCGCCGATCAGATCGAGGGCGGTGTCGCCGCCGCTCAGCTTCCGTCCGTCCTTGTCGCACACGAGGACGGGGACTCCGTGTGAGGTCACGAGGTGGTCGCCTGTCATGATGTGATCATGGGTGAGGGGTGCGCCGCCTCACCGATCGATTACGAAACGCCCAACTACTGGTTGCCGCACGGTGAGCGGGTCACTATGAGGCCATGACACCGGCGCAGCGAGCCATGGAGCTACTTCGGACCTGGCCCGACCTCACCGTCTGCAAGGCAGGTTGTGGTATCGGCCAGGCCCTCCGCTCCGCGCGCGAAGAGATCGTCCACTTCCACTCCGAACGGGACGTCGACCTCCACCTGACCCGCCGCGCCATTCAGCGCTTCCACTACGACCTGAACGCCTCGACCGCGATCCAGCTGGTCCCGGGGTCGAGTTGGTTGACGGTGCATCTGGACTGCGCCACCGACGTCGACCTGCTGCTGAGCCTGGTGAGCGTCGCGCTCAAGGCCCATCAGGCCCCACCGCCCCTCTCCTCCGTACCGACGACCGCCGGGTGCAATTTTCACCGGGTCACGGTGCTGCCGCGCGACGCGGTGACCGAACGCTGAGGCACCGGGCAGGCGGCCCACACGGCTGGAGCGCCCGGCGGGCCAGGGCCTCACGGCCGCAGGCCGCTGACGATGTCCGTCGTCGCGGTCAGACCGCTGTGAATGGTGGGGGCGAGACTCGTACTGGCCAGATAGAACCCGAGCAGCAGGCAGACCAGAGCGTGGGAGAGCTTCAGTCCGCCGTTGCGCAGGAAGATCACCGCCAGGATCGCGAGCAGCAGCACCACAGAGATGGAAACGGCCATCGTCAACCTCCTCCGCCACGTTCGCTTCGCGGCGTTCGGCCGTAAGTGTGGCGTAGCGGAGGGTTCGTCCGGGCGGCTGACCTGTCCTCCGAACGTGTGGTGTCTACCGCGGGCGGTACGCGCCGAGGAAGGACTCCAGTCCCGTGAGGCCGTCGGTGTCGAGGTGGTCGACGTCAGCGGCGACCAGTTCGCCCCACAGGGCGTCCCGGGCGGGGCCCGGCTGGTCCGGGGTCGCCCAGAAGCGCACCCTCCGGCCGCGCGCGTGCGCGGTGCCCACGATGTCCCGCAGTTTTTGGCACTCGGCGGCGGGAACGCGCCGACGTCCCGTCAGGTGAAGTTGAGCGTCCAGTTGTCACTGATCAGCGGGATGAGGGAGGGCCGGGCAGGCCCGCCGAGGTCGGCCGGCAGGCCGTCGTAGAAGGCGCGTCGCACCCGCTGGGCCTCCATGGGCGCGCGGGCCGCGCGATCTCCGGAGACGACGGTGGTGACCGGTCCGGGCAGCACTCGGCCGTTGACGTAGGTGGTGAACAGATGTCGGTACCGGCGCAGGTGACGGTCGAGTTCGAGGTACGTGGACGCGCCCTCGGTCTTGATGTCGACGAGGAGTGGGAACGGCCCCCGGTGTCTCCGGTCCACCGAGCCGCGATGGGCCCGCACGCGGGCGGTGAGCGGATCGAGGTAGAGGGATTCGAGGGTGCGGGACGGGTCGAGGTCCTCGGGGTCGTGCGCGACGAGGAGTTGGTCGCCGACGAGGTGGGTGTCGGCCTCGACGCTGCCGGATCGGTGGTCGAGGGCATCGAGGAGGGGGCGCGGGTGCGCGTAGTCGTTGTGGGCGCGGGCCCGCCACAACGGACTTGGGTGGTGCGCCTGTGCACCGGCCAGCGCCTGACCGGTCGGCAGGACGGCCGAGGCCGCGAGTGTGGTGCTGAGGGCTCTGCGGCGGGTGGTGAGGGCCATGCTCTGCCTCCCTGCGAGTGCCGTACGGGGCCTCTGGAGCATGAGGTCCCCGCATGCCCAGAGAGCAGTGCCATGAAGGGAGTTGGCTGATCCGCCGTCGCGTGTTCACCTCGTCGGCATGGCCGGACGTGCGAGAGAGCCCGCCCCTCGGGGGCCGGGCTCTCTCGCACGCGGCGGGAACGGAAGGTGCCCAGGGGAGTGAATGGTGCGGGCGCGCGTTCTGAAGGTGATGTGGCGTCAGGGAGCTCGGAGGTCGACCAGTTCGGCAAGGGCCTCGCGATGGGCGCCCGCCGTGCCGTAGGCGATCGAGTCGGCCTTGGCCCGCTTCAGGTACAGGTGGACCGGATGCTCCCAGGTCATACCGATGCCGGCGTGCAGTTGCAGTGCCTCCTCGGCGGCGTGGACGGCGACCTGTCCCGCATAGGCCTGCGCGACGGCGACCGCCACATCGGTGTCCTGATCGGCGGACAGGGCAGCAGCGGCGTTGCGGGCGACCGCGCGGAGACTGACGACCTCCAGCCACAGCTGGGCGAGCCGGTGCTTGAGCGCCTGGAAGCCGCCGACGGGCCGGTTGAACTGCCTGCGGTCCTTCAGATAACGGACGGTCTCCTTCAACGCCCATTCGGCGAGCCCTAGTTGTTCCGACGCCAGCAGTCCGGCTCCGGTCCGCTGAGCCCGTCGCACGGCGGCTTCGGCGTCGCCCAGCCGGCGTCCCGGGGCTCCATCGAGGACGACCGTGGCGATGGGACGGGTGAGGTCCAGGGACGTCTGACCGGTGAGGGTGACGGTGACCGCGTCTGCCTCGACGGCGTACAGCCCGCCGTCGTCCGCCGGTACGAGCAGCACGTCGGCCACGGCGGCGTCGGCGATGCCGGTCAGCTCACCGTGCAGTACGCCGTCCGCCGCGCGTGCGGTGGCGAAGGCCGCGCCGGGGGCGGTGTGCAGCCCGACGGCGAGGGCGCCGATCCGGCGTGCGGACGCCAGGGAGGCCAGCACGTCTTCCCCGTCCGCGCAGGCCAGCAGCGCCTCGGTGGCCACGACGGCGCTGGTCAGGTAGGGCACGGGGGCGACAGCACGCCCCAGTTCCTCCAGCACGACGGCGGCCTCCCGGTGTGTGGCGCCCTGGCCGCCGCGCTCCTCGGGCACCAGCAGACCGGCGAGGCCCATGCCGTCGGCGAGCGTCTTCCACAGTGCCAGGTCGTGCGGGGTGCCCGACTCGACGCGGGAGATCACCCCGGCCGCGTCGCAGCGGTCGGTGAGCAGATCCCGGACAGCGGCGCGCAGCGCCTCTTCCTCCTCCGAGTAGAGCAGGTCGGGCTGCGGATTCTCCGGGCTCGTCGGGCTCATCGGGCCAGGTCCTTCCACACGACGTCCTTGTCGGTACGCGGCTCGGCCGGCAGCCCCAGAACGCGTTCGGCGACGATGTTCAGCAGGACCTCACTCGTCCCGCCCTCGATGCTGTTGCCCTTGGAGCGAAGATAGCGGTAGCCGGCCCCGCGGCCGGTGAAGTCGACCAGTTCGGGGCGGCGCATGGTCCAATCGTCGTACAACAGGCCGCCCGCCCCGAGGAGTTCCACTTCCAGGCCGCTGATCTGCTGATTGAGGCGGGCGAAGCCCAGCTTCATCCCGGCGCCTTCGGGACCGGGCTGGCCGGCTGCGAGCCGCTGCCGGAGGCGTTCGCCGGTGAGCCGGGCGACCTCGGCCTCCACCCAGAGCCCCAGCAGGCGCTGGTGCAGGTCGTGGGTGCGCAGTTCGGGGTGTTCGCGCCAGGTCGTCGCGACCGGGCCGATCATGCCTCCCTCACGAGGCAGCCGCGTGCCGCCGATGGCGACGCGTTCGTTGTTGAGCGTGGTCTGCGCCACCCGCCAGCCGTCACCGACCTCACCGAGGCGGCGGAAGTCGGGAATGCGGACGCCGGTGAGGAAGACCTCGTTGAACTCGGCCTCGCCGGTGAGCTGACGCAGCGGCCGCACCTCGACACCGGGGTCGGTCATGTCGCAGACGAAGTAGGTGATGCCCCGGTGCTTGGGCACCTCCGGGTCGGTGCGGGCGATGAGGATGGCCCAGCGGGCGACATGGGCGCTGGAGGTCCACACCTTCTGCCCGTCGACCACCCAGTCGTCCCCGTCCGCGCGGACCGCCCGGGTGCCGAGAGCGGCCAGGTCGGATCCGGCGCCCGGCTCGCTGAACAGCTGGCACCAGACCTCCTCGCCGGTCCACAGCGGACGGAGGAAGCGCCGCTTCTGCTCCTCCGTCCCGAACTGGAGAATCGTCGGCGCTGCCATGCCCAGCCCGATGCCGATGCGCCGCGGTTCGTTGTCGGGAGCCCCGGCGGCCTCCAACTCGGCGTCCACAACCGCCTGGAGGGAACGGGCAGCGCCGAGTCCGCCGAGCCCCTCGGGGTAGTGCACCCAGGCGAGCCCCGCGTCGAAGCGGGCGCGCAGGAAGTCGAGGCGGTCGGTGCCGGCGGGGGGCTGGGCGGCCAGCAACTCCCGGGCACGACTCCTCAGTTCGACGGCGTCGGTCATGCCGTGGCTCCGTTCCGCGGTACGGGCAGCACTGCGACGCGTCCGGTGGTGACGCCGTCCGCGACCCGCTGCACGGCGTCGGCGGCGCCGGCGAGCGGCACGCGCTCGCTCACCAGCGGCTTGACGGCACCCCGGGCGGCCAGGTCGGTGAGCTGTTCGTGGCAGTGCTGGACCAGCTTGGGGTTCTTGGTGTTGTACAGGCCCCAGTGCAGGCCGAGGATCGAGTAGTTCTTCACCAGGGCGTGGTTCAGCGCCGGGCTGGGAATCGTGCCACTGGCGAAGCCTACGATCACGATGCGGCCCTCGAAGGCGACGACCTTGGCGGACTGGGCGTAGGCCTGACCGCCGACCGGGTCGTAGATCACGTCGGCGCCCCTGCCGCCGGTGGCTTCCTTCACCGCGGCGATGACGTCCTGCTCACGTCGGTCGATCACCATGTCGCAGCCCAGTTCACGGGCGACGGCCGCCTTCGCCGCGCCGCCGACCACGCCGATGACGGTGGCGCCCGCGGCCTTGCCCAGTTGCACGGCCGCGCTGCCGACACCACCCGCCGCGGCGTGCACGAGCAGGGTCTCACCGGCCTCCAGACCGGCCCTGCGGTGCAGCCCGAACCAGCCGGTCTGGTAACCGATGTGCAGGGCGGCGGACTCGGCGTCGTCCAGTGCGTCCGGGGCGTCCCGCAGCGCGGCGGCGTCCGCGACGGCATACTCGGCGAACCCGCCGTACGGCAGCGCGGGGTTGGCGATCACCCGGCGCCCGTCCTCGGTCTCACCGCAGATCTCCAGGCCCGGGGTGAACGGCAGCGGCGGCCTGACCTGGTACTGGCCCCGGCACATCAGCGCGTCCGGGAAGTTGATGTTCGCGGCGCGCACCTTCAGCAGGACCTGACCGTCGCCGGACGCCGGCCGCGCCACGTCCGCGAGGCGCATGACCTCGCCCGGCTCGCCGATCTCGTGCACTTGCCATGCCTGCATGCGGAGCCTCCACGGGGCCGTGAACGTCGTCTTCGCCTTACCGGGCCCCTCGCATACTAAGCGGTCGCTTGCCGACAGGGAACCGTCGTGTACGTCACGACCGCCTGGGACGTGCCCGTACGTGCATCCGCTCCCCCTGTGGTCCGAACAGACTGAGGAACTCCACCGGCCCCTCCCCCGTCGACCCGAACCAGTGCGGCACGCGCGTGTCGAACTCCGCCGCCTCCCCCGCCGCCAGCACCACGTCGTGCTCGCCGAGCACCACCCGCAGCCTGCCGGACAGCACGTACAGCCACTCGTAGCCCTCGTGGGTGCGCGGTTCCGGCTCAAGCCTGCGCTGCGGTTCGAGCACCTTGTACGCCTGGAGCCCGCCGGGCTGGCGGGTGAGCGGCCAGTGGGTGCGGCCATGGCGCTGAATCGGCTTGGAGCGGATGCGCGGATCACCGACCGGCGGCGCGCCGACCAGTTCGTCCAGCGGCACCTGGTGGGCCTGGGCGATCGGCAGCAGCAGCTCCAGGCTGGGTTTGCGCAGTCCGGACTCCAGTCGCGAGAGAGTGCTCACGGAGATGCCGGTCGCCTCGGACAGCGCGGCGAGCGTCACCTCCCGCTCCTTCCTGATCCGCCGCAGCCGGGGGCCCACATCCGCGAGAACGTCGTCGGTCGTCATACGGTTATTGCAGGATCGGCAAAGGCGTTTGTCAATCTGGTGGCGCTCGGGCCACGGTCGACGTGGAGGTGGTCACCATGGCCGAGAAGAGCGGGCGCCCAAAGAACACCGAGAACACCACCGAGAGCACCGAGAGCACCGAGAGGAACGGCAGCGTGGCCGGCGCGCCCTACGACGTGGTCGTCGTGGGCGGCGGGGCGGCGGGGCTGTCCGCCGCGTTGGTGCTCGGCCGGTCGCGCCTGCGGACGCTGGTCGTCGACGCGGGTGAGCCGCGCAACGCGCCCTCGACCCACATGCAGGGCTATCTGTCGCGGGACGGGATGTCGCCGGCCGCGTTCCTGGCCGCCGGCCGGGAGGAGGTCGCGGGCTACGGCGTCGAGCTGGTCCGGGGCCGGGTGACGGACGCGACCCGGGACGACGACGCGGACTTCACGGTGCTCCTGGACGGCGGCCGCACCACGCGCGCCCGACGGCTGATCGTGGCCACCGGGCTGAAGGACGAGCTGCCCGACGTCCCCGGTGTCGCCGAGCGGTTCGGGCGGGACGTGCTGCACTGCCCCTTCTGCCACGGCTGGGAGGTGCGCGACGAGCCGTTCGGGGTGCTCGCGGCCGGCGCCGTGAGCGTGCATCAGGCGCTGATGGTGTCCCGCTGGTCCAAGGACGTCGCCCTCTTCCTGCACACGGTCGCCGAGGACGAGCTGTCCGACCAGGACCTGCGGCGACTGGCCGCGGCCGGCGTCGACGTGGTGCCCGGCGAGGTCGCGGAGCTGGTGGTCGAGGACGACCGGCTCCGCGGCATCCGCCTCGCCGACGGCTCCGTGCACGCCCGCTCCGTGCTCTACGTCGGGCCGCGCCCGGTGCCGCGGACGGGCCTGCTGGAACGGCTCGGCGCGGAACTGGCCGAGACCCCGTTCGGCGCGTACCCGGTGGTCGACCGGACGGGCCTGACCTCGGTGCCCGGCGTCTGGGCCGCGGGCAACGCGATCGGCTTCGCCGAACAGGTCGTCCACGCGGCGAGCGGCGGCTACCGCGCGGCGGCCGCGATCGTCGGAGACCTGCTGATGACCGATCTGGACGCCGCCGTGACCGCCGCGACCTCGTAGGCCCAGCTCCCGCACATCCGTGGCTCCCGCGGCCGTCCGGGTGTGGAATCCCGGCCTCCGTAGCACCATGGCCGCATGCTGCTGTCCCGGCTGGCCCGTGTGTCGCAGGAGGTCGCCGCCACCTCGTCGCGGTCCCGGAAGATCACGCTGCTCGCCGATCTGTTCCGGGACGCGGAGGCCGACGACGTGCCCGTGGTCATCCCGTATCTGGCGGGCCGGCTGCCGCAGGGCCGGATCGGCGTGGGCTGGAGGACCCTGAGCCGGCCGGTCGCGCCGACCGACCGGCCGACCCTCACCGTGCGCGCGGTCGACACCCTGCTCGGCCGGCTCGCCAAGACCTCCGGCCCCGGTTCGCAGGCCGAGCGGGCCCTGCTGGTCGGGGAGCTGCTGGGCGCGGCCACCGAGGAGGAGCAGCGGTTCCTGTTCGGTCTGCTCACCGGCGAGGTCCGGCAGGGCGCCCTGGACGCGGTCGCCGTGGAGGGGCTGGCGCGGGCGACCGGGACGCCGTCGACGGACGTGCGGCGGGCGGTGATGCTGGCGGGCTCGCTGCAGACGGTGGCCGAGGCACTGCTGGCGGACGGCCCCGCCGCACTGGAGCGGTTCCGCCTCACCGTGGGGCGGCCCGTGCTGCCGATGCTGGCGCACAGCGCCTCCTCGGTGGCCGAGGCGGTCGAGAAGCTGGGGGCGGCGGCGGTCGAGGAGAAACTGGACGGCATCCGCGTCCAGGTGCACCGCGACGGCGACACGGTGCGCGTGCACACCCGCACCCTGGACGACATCACCGGCAGGCTGCCCGAAGTGACGGCCGCTGCTCGGGCGTTGCCGAGCGAGCGGTTCGTCCTGGACGGCGAGGTCATCTCGTTCGACGCGCGGGGGCGGCCCCGTACGTTCCAGGAGACCGCCGGGCGGGTCGGTTCCCGGTCGGACGTGGCCACGGCGGCCCGGGACGTGCCCGTCGCCCCCGTCTTCTTCGACGCGCTGTCCGTCGACGGCCGTGACCTGCTGGACCTTCCCTTCACCGAGCGGCACGCCGAGCTGGCCCGGCTGGTGCCGGAGCCCATGCGGGTACGGCGCACGCTGGTGTCCGGACCCGAGGACGTGCAGGCGGCGCAGGAGTTCCTCGCCGACACGCTGGCGCGCGGTCACGAGGGGGTCGTGGTCAAAGGGCTCGACGCCCCCTACAGCGCCGGGCGGCGCGGCGCGTCCTGGCTGAAGGTCAAGCCCGTGCACACGCTCGACCTGGTGGTGCTGGCGGCCGAGTGGGGCCACGGCCGTCGCACCGACAAGCTGTCGAACCTGCATCTGGGCGCGCGCACCGCCGACGGCGGTTTCACCATGCTCGGCAAGACGTTCAAGGGCCTGACCGACACGATGCTGGCCTGGCAGACCGAGCGGCTGCGCGAGCTGGCCGTGGACGAGAGCGGGTACGTCGTCACCGTACGCCCGGAACTCGTCGTGGAGGTCGCCTACGACGGGCTCCAGCGTTCCCCCCGCTACCCCGCCGGCATCACCCTCCGCTTCGCCCGCGTGGTCCGCTACCGCGAGGACAAGCGCCCTCAGGAGGCGGACACGGTGGAGACACTGCTCGCCGCACACCCCGAGGTACGGCCGTGAAGGGTGCCCGGAGCGCCGGTCTGCTGGTGTTCCGACACACCGGTCACGGGCTCGAGGTATTGCTCGGTCATATGGGCGGCCCGTTCTTCGCCCGCCGGGACGCCGGTGCCTGGACCGTGCCGAAGGGCGAGTACGACCCCGGTGAGCCGGTCTGGGACGCGGCCCGCCGCGAGTTCCAGGAGGAACTGGGGCTGCCGCCTCCGGAAGGGAGGGCCGTATCGCTCGGTGAGGTCCGGCAGTCCGGCGGCAAGACCGTCACGGCCTGGGCGGTCGAGGGCGATCTCGACCCGGCGACGATCGTCCCCGGCACGTTCCGGATGGAGTGGCCGCCGAAGTCGGGGCGGACGCAGGAGTTCCCCGAGCTGGACCGGGTGGAGTGGTTCGCCCTGGACCGGGCCCGGGAGCTGGTCGTCACGGCACAGGCGGTGTTTCTCGACCGCTTGGCGGAGCACTCGCCCTGAGGAGCCCTTCCGCATTGCGACGCCCACCGCCGCGCGGGAAGGTCAAGAAGCACAGCCCGTCCCGAGGGAGGCCAGCCATGCCCATCGCAACGGTGAATCCGGCGAACGGCGAGACGCTCAAGACGTACCAGACCATGGGTGAGGAGGAGATCGAGCGCCGGCTCCGGCTCTCGGAGGCCACGTTCCGCACGTACCGGACGACGACCTTCGACGAGCGTGCCCGACTACTGCACCGGGCCGCCGACCTCCTCGACGAGGACCGGCAGAACATCGCCCGGGTGATGACCACCGAGATGGGCAAGCCGGTCAAGCAGGCCCGTGCCGAGGCCGCCAAGTGTGCCAAGGCGATGCACTGGTACGCCGATCACGCGGCGGAACTCCTCGCCGACGAGGAACCCGACGCCTTTGACGTGAAGGACTCCGGCGCCTCCCGGGTCCTGGTGCGCTACCGGCCGCTCGGCCCGGTGCTCGCCGTGATGCCGTGGAACTTCCCGCTGTGGCAGGTCGTACGGTTCGCGGCGCCCGCGCTGATGGCCGGCAACGTGGGCCTGCTCAAGCACTCCTCGAACGTGCCACAGACGGCTCTGTACCTGGAGGACCTGTTCCATCGGGCGGGCTTCACAGAGGGCTGCTTCCAGACGCTGCTCATCGGTTCCGCCGCGGTCGACGAGATCCTGCGGGACGAGCGGGTCAAGGCGGCCACCCTCACGGGCAGCGAACCCGCGGGGCGGGCGGTCGCCTCCACCGCCGGGGAGATGATCAAGAAGACGGTACTGGAACTGGGCGGCAGCGACCCGTTCGTCGTCATGCCCTCCGCCGACCTGGACCGGGCGGCGGCGGTCGCGGTGACCGCGCGGGTGCAGAACACCGGGCAGTCCTGCATCGCCGCCAAGCGCTTCATCGTGCACACGGACGTCTACGACTCCTTCGCCGAGCGCTTCACCGCGGGCATGCGGGCACTGCGGACCGGCGACCCGATGGACGAGGAGACGGACGTCGGCCCCCTCTCCAGTGAGCAGGGCCGCACCGATCTGGAGGAACTGGTCGACGACGCCGTACGCGCCGGGGCGGGCGTGCTGTGCGGCGGTGAGCGGCCCGACGGGCCCGGCTGGTACTACCCGCCGACCATTCTGACCGGGATCACCCGGGAGATGCGCATTCACCGGGAGGAGGCCTTCGGCCCGGTCGCCACGCTGTACCGGGCGGCGGACCTGGACGAGGCGGTACTGATCGCCAACGATTCCCCGTTCGGCCTGAGTTCGAACGTCTGGACGCGTGACGGGGCCGAGGTCGACCGGTTCGCCCGGGATCTGGAGGCGGGCGGCGTCTTCGTGAACGGGATGACGGCGTCCCATCCGGCGTTCCCGTTCGGCGGGGTCAAGCGGTCCGGGTACGGGCGTGAGCTGTCCGGGCACGGAATCCGCGAGTTCTGCAACATCACCACGGTTTGGCACGGTGCGTGACGTTCCCACGACTACGATCCGGACTGTGAACCGCGAAGTGACTCTGCCTCTGATCGTCGACGACCGCGGTACCTTGCAGGTCTCCGCGGCGGACGTGAGCAAATTGCTCCGCACGGTGGGCGGGCGGTGGCTGCGACTCGTGGAGACCGGGGAGGACCGGCTCGACGAGGACACGGTCGCCGCGCTCACGATCGAGCTGGCGAAGCTGGCCGACCGGATCGACGTGGCCTGCATCGCCCACAGCAGCGGGGGCGCGCCCTGAACGGTACGGCGGCGTGAGGCCGTCGGCACCCCGTCAGACGGGCCGCAGCAGCGTCCTCCAGAACAGCGACTCGTAGCTCTGCAGCAGATGACCGTACCCCCGGGCACGGTTCTCGTCGAGGCGGCCCGCGTCCAGAGCGGCCTGGACCGCTTCCGTGGCCGTCCGGTCCAGGTCCGGGGTCGGTTCGGCGAAGAAGTCGAAGAACGCGCAGGCCTCGTCGGTGAAGCCGTAGTGGGCGCGCAGCGCCTCGGCGATGGTGGCGCAGTAGCCGCCCCACGCCGAGAAGTTGGCGGTCACCGCGAGTACGGCGTCGGCGGGCGCGGCGTTGAGGGCCAGCCAGGCGATGTAGGCGGGGTACGCATGGCAACCCGGCAGGGGGTCGTACGTCCTGGCCCGGTCCCGGTCCACACCGCACGCCGCGGCGAAGGCGTCCAGCCGCCGTGCCGCCAGCGCCTCGCCCTCGGCGAGGGCGGTGAAGTACGCGGCGGCCCGCGGCTGGTCCGCGGACCTGTCCGCCAGGTGCTGGAACGCCCGGCGGTCGGCGGGGATCACCCAGTGCTGCTCGAGGGCGAGCGCGGCCAGGGTGTCCCGGTCGGCCTCACCACGGGCGATCAGCGGCACGAGAGGATTGGACCGCGGATCCGGGGCCAGCTCCCGCGTGATCGTCTCCAGCAGTTCCCCGGCCGTGCGTGTCATCGCGGCCTCCGTCGCGTCGGTCGATGGGCCGACCGGTCGTGCGGCCGGCTTCCCCACGATCGTCCCTCAGGAGCCGGGTCCACGTAACCCGGCGTGCCCCGGCGGTGTGACGGCCCCGCCGTACGACAGCCCGGCGGCATGACCTGCACCGCCGCTCTGTCGTCGTTCTTCCTCGCGACCGCGTCTCAGCGGAGGGGCATGCCCGACAGGGTGCGGGCGATGACCAGGCGCTGGATCTCGCTCGTGCCCTCGAAGATGGTGTAGATCGCGGCGTCCCGGTGCATCCGCTCCACCGGGTACTCGCGCGTGTAGCCGTTGCCGCCGAGGATCTGTATCGCCTGGGCCGTGACCTTCTTGGCCGTCTCACTGGCGTAGAGCTTCGACATCGATCCCTCGGCCGCCGTGAACGGCTTGCCGTTGACCGCCATCCAGGAGGCACGCCACACCAGGAGGCGGGCGGCGTCGATCTGGGTGCGCATGTCGGCCAGTTGGAAGGCGACACCCTGGTTGTCGATGATCGGACGGCCGAACTGCTCGCGTGTCTGCGCGTACTCCAGGGCGACCTCGTAGGCGGCGCGGGCGGTGCCCACCGCCATGGCGCCGACCGCCGGGCGGGACGCCTCGAAGGTGGCCATCGCGGCGTTCTTCACCCTCCCCCTCTCGGCTCCGCTCGAGCGGGGAGACCCCCATGCCCCCCTGCTTGGCACGCTCCCGGGCACGGGCGAGGCGCTCGTCGAACTTCTCCTTGCCACCGAGCAGGCAGGAGCCTGGCACACGGACGTTGTCCAGGATCACCTCGGCGGTGTGCGAGGCGCGGATACCGTGCTTCTGGAACTTCTGGCCCTGGGAGCAGCCGGGGGTGTCCGGCGGGATGATGAACGAGGCGTGCCCCTTGGAGCCGAGTTCCGGGTCGACGACCGCGACGACCACGTGCACGTTGGCGATGCCGCCGTTGGTCGCCCAGGTCTTGGTGCCGTTGATCACCCACTCGTCCTTGGCCTCGTCGTACACCGCGCGGGTGCGCATGGAGGCCACGTCGGAACCGGCGTCGGGCTCGGAGGAGCAGAAGGCGGCGAGCTTGACGTCGTCGGCGTCGCCGTACATCTGCGGGATCCAGGTGCCGATCTGCTCCTCGGTGCCGTTGGCGAGGACGCCGACGGCGGCGAGACCGGTGCCGACGATCGACAGGGCGATGCCCGCGTCGCCCCAGAACAGTTCCTCCATGGCCGTGGGGATACCGAGGCCGGTGGGGTCGAAGTACTGCTGGGCGTAGAAGTCGAGGGAGTAGATGCCGACCTTGGCGGCCTCCTGGATGACCGGCCAGGGGGTCTCCTCGCGCTCGTCCCACTCGGCGGCCGCGGGGCGGATCACATCGGCGGCGAAGCCGTGGAGCCAGTCACGGACCTCCTTCTGTTCCTCGTTGAGCTCCATGGTGAACTCGGCCATGTCCCCTCCAGCGGCGGCGCACGTGCATGTTACTTACGGTAACCCGCAGTCTGTTACCGGCTGGTAAGGAAAGTCAACTCCCCCGGACCCCCGGATCCGTCCGAGACCCGGCACGCCGCCAGTGTTAGTTTGCGCAGGCGTCACCGAATCAGCACGGGTGGGGAGAGATCATGGACACCACACAGCGGACCGATCAGCAGCGGTCCGCCGACCGCCGCCGGCGCGAGTTGCTGGAGGCCGCCGACCGGGTGGTGCTCCGCGAGGGCCCGCATGCCTCCATGAACGCGATCGCCGCCGAGGCCGGCATCACCAAGCCGATCCTCTATCGGCACTTCGGCGACAAGGGAGGACTGTACGCCGCCCTGGCCCAGCGGCACACCGACGCTCTCCTTGCCTCACTGCGGGAGGCGCTGGACGCCCCGGCGGACCGGCGCGAGCGGGTCGAGAACACCCTCGACACCTACCTCGCGGCCATCGAGCTGCGCCCGCAGGTGTACCGGTTCCTGATGCACCCGGCCGAGGGCTCACCGGGCGACCAGGGCTTCGACGTCGGCAAGCACTCGGCGCCGTTGCTGCGGCGCATGGGCGAGGAACTGGCACAGGTCATCGAGGAGCGGCTGGACCTCGGACCGGGCAGCCAGCAGCTGGCCCGCGTCTGGGGGCACGGGATCGTCGGCATGATGCACGCGGCCGGCGACTGGTGGCTCGGCGAACGCCCCTGCTCCCGGGCGGAATTGGTGCGGAGCCTGGCCGACCTGCTGTGGGGCCGGCTGGCGGCGGCCGGCGACCGGGTCGGCGGACCCGGCTTCTGAGCCTCAGCCGCGCCCGCTCCAGGAGGCCCGCCGCACCTGGCGGGTGAGCCTGCGGTGGCGCCAGCCCGTCAGCCGGTCGGCGTAGACGCGGCCCTCCAGATGATCGCACTCGTGCTGCAGGCACCGGGCGAAGAACCCGGTGCCGTGCACGGTGACCGGTTCCCCGGCCACCGTGCGGCCCTCGACGACCGCGTGGTCGTGACGTTCCGTCCCCGCCTCCAGACCGGGCAGGGACAGACAGCCCTCCGGACCGCGCACCACCACACCGTCCGTCTCGACCAGCCGCGGGTTGACCACATGGCCCAGGTGACGGACGTCCTCGTCGTCCGGGCAGTCGTACACGAACACCCGCAGCGGCACACCGATCTGGTTCGCGGCCAGGCCCACACCCCGCGCGGCGTACATCGTCGCGAACAAGTCCTCCACCAGCCGGGCCAGTTCCGGACCAAAGTCGGTGACCTCCGCGCAGGGTGCGTGCAGCACCGGGTCGCCGAGCAGGGTGAGGGGCCGGACACGTCCGTGGACGCCCGGGATGGAACCGTGTCGCATGGCGCTCAGAGTACGGTCCTCCCAGCAACGCCCGTCTCATCGGTGGTGCCGTGGTTCTGGAGTGCGAATGGACCTCGATAGGCTGAGGTTCACACCACGTGGCCGCCAGCCACAGGCGCGGCGCGTACGCAAGGAGGATCGAGACTTGATGGCAGGCAACTCGGACCCGCTCTCGCCGCGGGCCAAGCTGGCCGTGACCGCGGGCAAGGCGGTCGCAGCGGCATCACGCGCCGCGGGACGCGGCAGCGGTTCGGTGATCGGCGGCCGGGTGGCGCTCAAACTCGACCCGGACCTCCTCGCCCGGCTCGCGCAGAACCTGGACTGCGTCCTGGTCTCCGCGACCAACGGCAAGACCACCACCACCCGGCTCATCGCGGAGGCCCTGCGCGCCGCGGGACCGGTCGTGTCCAACGCCCTCGGCGCCAACATGCCCGCGGGTATCACCTCGGCGCTCGCGGGCGGCTCGGAGTCGAAGTTCGGCGTCATCGAGGTCGACGAGAAGTACCTCGCCGGCGTCGCCCGGGACACCGACCCCAAATGCATCGCCCTGCTCAACCTCTCCCGCGACCAGCTCGACCGGGCCGGCGAGACCCGTATGCTCGCGGAGAACTGGCGCGAGGGCCTGGCCGGCTCGAAGGCGGTCATCGTCGCCAACTGCGACGATCCGCTGGTGGTGTGGGCCGCCTCCTCCTCCCCCAATGTGATCTGGGTCGCCGCGGGCCAGATGTGGAAGGACGACGCCTGGTCGTGCCCGTCCTGCGGCGGTGTGATGCAGCGCCCCGGCGACGACTGGTTCTGCGGCGAGTGCGGCTTCCGCAGGCCCACCCCGTCCTGGGCGCTCTCCGGCGACCACGTCCTCGACCCGCACGGCTCCGCCTGGCCGATCCACCTCCAGCTTCCGGGCCGCGCCAACAAGGCCAACGCCACGAGCTCCGCGGCCGTCGCCGCGGTGTTCGGGGTGCCGCCGCAGGTCGCCCTGGAGCGCATGTACCAGGTGCAGGCCGTGGCCGGCCGCTACGACGTCGTCCAGCACCAGGGCCGTGACCTGCGGCTGCTGCTCGCCAAGAATCCCGCGGGCTGGCTGGAGACGTTCTCCCTCATCGATCCGCCGCCCACCCCGGTGATCCTCTCGGTGAACGCCCGCTCCGCCGACGGCACCGACACCTCCTGGCTGTGGGACGTCGACTACACCCGGCTGACCGGTCATCCGATCGTCGTCCTCGGCGACCGGAAGCTGGACCTCGCGGTGCGGCTCGAGGTCGCGAACCAGCAGTTCCAGGTCTGCGAGGACCTCGGCCAGGCGCTGCAGCAGTGCCCGCCGGGCCGGATCGAGGTCATCGCCAACTACACCGCGTTCCAGGACCTGCGCCGCCGCGTCGGCAACTGACGCGGGCGACGTATCGCGACGTACTCACAAGGACAGTGACTTCATGAGCGACAACGGTCTGCGGATCGTGTGGATCTACCCCGACCTGCTCAGCACCTACGGCGACCAGGGCAACGTGCTCGTCGTGGAGCGCCGGGCCCGCCAGCGCGGCCTCGACGTGGCCCGGCTCGACGTGCGCAGCGACCAGCCGATCCCGACCTCCGGCGACATCTATCTGATCGGCGGCGGTGAGGACCGTCCACAGCGGCTCGCGGCCGAGCGGCTGCGCCGGGACGGCGGACTGCACCGGGCGGTGGAGAACGGCGCGATCGTGTTCTCGGTGTGCGCCGGCTACCAGATCCTCGGCCACGAGTTCATCAACGACCTCGGCCAGCGGGAGCCCGGCCTCGGCCTGCTCGACGTCGTCTCGGTGCGCGGCGAGGGCGCCCGGTGCGTCGGCGACGTGCTGGGGGACATCGACACGCCGCTCGGCCTGCCGCCGCTGACCGGCTTCGAGAACCACCAGGGCGTCACCCACCTCGGCCCGACGGCCCGCCCGCTCGCCCGGGTGCGCTTCGGCAACGGCAACGGCACGGGGGACGGCACCGAGGGCGCCTACAACGACACCGTGTTCGGCACGTACATGCACGGTCCGGTGCTGGCCCGCAACCCGCAGATCGCGGACCTGCTGCTGAAGCTGGCGCTCGACGTCAACGCGCTGCCGCCGACCGACGACCACTGGTACGAGGCGCTGCGGAACGAGCGCATCGCGGCCTCGCAGCAGCCCGCGTAGGACCCGCGCCACGACGTCCGCCCCGGCCGGCGCCCCGGTGTCCGCGAGCTCGCGGACACCGGGGCGCCGGCCGGGTGTCGGAGGGGCGTCACCGGCCCGTCTGACGGCTGGTCCGCACAGGTGAGCGGGCTCGTCCAGTAGGCGGACGCGTGCTTCGGACCCACCCCCGGATGCCGCTAGGGTGGCGGGGATCGAGCCGGACGACGCGGTCCGGTCCCGGCCCACGGCGAGAAGGTTGTTTCGGGCTATGCGCATTGGTGTCCTCACGTCCGGCGGAGACTGCCCCGGTCTGAACGCCGTCATCCGGTCCGTCGTGCACCGCGCGGTCGTCGACCACGGCGACGAGGTCATCGGCTTCCGGGACGGCTGGAAGGGCCTCCTGGAGTGCGACTACCTCAAGCTCGACCTCGACGCGGTGGGGGGCATCCTCGCCCGTGGCGGCACCATCCTCGGCTCCTCCCGAGTCCGTCCCGAGCATCTGCGGGACGGTGTGGAACGGGCCAGGGGCCATGTCCGGGAACTCGGCCTCGACGCGATCATCCCGATCGGTGGTGAGGGCACGCTGAAGGCGGCCCGGCTGCTGTCGGACCACGGCCTGCCGATAGTGGGCGTCCCGAAGACCATCGACAACGACATCGCTGTCACCGACGTCACCTTCGGCTTCGACACGGCCGTCGGAGTGGCGACCGAGGCGCTGGACCGGCTGAAGACGACCGCCGAGTCCCACCAGCGGGTGCTCATCGTGGAGGTCATGGGCCGTCACACGGGCTGGATCGCCCTGCACTCCGGCATGGCGGCCGGTGCCCACGCGATCGTGGTGCCCGAGCGGCCCTTCGACATCGAGGAGCTGACCGCGGCGGTCGGCGCGCGGTTCTCTGCGGGCAAGCGGTTCGCCGTCGTGGTCGCCGCGGAGGGCGCCAAGCCGAAGGCCGGGACCATGGACTTCGACGAGGGCGGCAAGGACGTCTACGGCCACGAGCGGTTCGCCGGGATCGCGCGGCAGCTCTCCGTGGAGCTGGAGTCGCGGCTCGGCAAGGAGGCGCGTCCGGTGATCCTCGGGCACACTCAGCGCGGGGGAACGCCGACGGCGTACGACAGGGTACTGGCCACCCGCTTCGGCTGGCACGCCGTGGAGGCCGCGCACCGCGGGGAGTTCGGGATGATGACGGCGCTGCGCGGGACGGACATCGTGACGGTGTCGCTCGCGGAGGCCGTCGAGACGCTGAAAACGGTGCCCGAGGACCGCTACGCAGAGGCGGAGTACGTTCTGTAGCACCTGTGACGCCCTGTAGTACCTGGGGGACGTCCCGCAGTGTCCGTGACGTCCTGTGCCCGTGGCCTCCCGCGGTACCTGTGAGCAGAACCGCCCCCGGCCGCAGTCGCGGCGGGGGGCGGTTCTAGTCTGGTGCGGACAGACAGCACACAACCCCCACGAATCAGGAGCCGGCGGATGGATCACAGCGGGCACGGCATGACCATGGATCTGCCGCCGTTCACGCTGGAGCGAGGACTCGGCTGGTCGGCGGACCCGTTCTTCCTCGTCGCCTGCCTACTGGGGCTGGCGCTGTACGGCTGGGCGGTGGTGCGCCTGGTACGGCGCGGCGACAAGTGGCCGGTGGGGCGGACCGTCTCGTTCGTCCTCGGAGTGCTGAGCATCGGGCTCATGATGTGCACGAAGCTGAACGACTACGGCATGGTCATCTTCAGCGTGCACATGGTGCAGCACATGATGATCAGCATGGTGTCGCCCATCCTGATCCTGCTCGGCGCCCCGATCACCCTGGCGCTGCGCGCGCTGCCGCCGGCGGGACGCGGGCGCAAGGGACCGCGCGAACTGCTGCTGATGCTGCTGCACAGCCGCTACATGCGCGTCGTCACCCACCCGGTGTTCACCATCCCGATGTTCATCGCAAGCCTGTACGGGCTGTACTTCACCCCGCTGTTCGACGCCCTGATGGGCTCCCAGGTGGGGCACATCGCGATGATGGTGCACTTCCTCGCCGTCGGTCTGGTCTTCTTCTGGCCGATCATGGGCGTGGACCCGGGCCCGCACCGGCCGGGCTACCTCATGCGGATGCTGGAGCTGTTCGCGGGCATGCCGTTCCACGCGTTCTTCGGCATCGCCCTGATGATGGCGTCCACGCCGATGGTCACCACGTTCCAGAACCCGCCGGCCTCGCTCGGCATCGACGCGCTCTCCGACCAGAACGCGGCCGGCGGTATCGCCTGGGCGTTCAGCGAGGTCCCGTCCGTGCTGGTGCTGATCGCGCTGCTCTTCCAGTGGTACGCCTCGGAAAAGCGGCAGGCCAGGCGCACCGACCGCGCCGCGGACCGCGACGGCGACAAGGAGCTCCAGGCGTACAACGCCTATCTGGCCTCGCTGCACGCACACGGGAACTGAGTCCCCTGCCGTGGAGCGGTGAGGGGCGTGGGAAATCAGCACACCATGTCGTCGTGAGGGCCATTACGGCAGAACCGGGGCACCATGGAGGGAAACCGAACCATGAGGAGGGTGTCGCGATGCCCGGTTCCAGTAACGGTTCACACTCGACGAAGACCATGGGAGTGCTCACCGTCGGCGGCCTCGTCGCCGTGACGGCCTACACGGTGGCGCTCGGCAGCAACGGATGGCTGTGGTTCGGCTGGGTCGTCCTGGGACTGGTCACCCTCGGAATGGTCGCCACGCGCAGCGCCTGAGCTGCCCGTGGCGTTCGGCGCTCACTTCGGCGTGAGCCGCCCCGCCAGGTGCACGCCCGGCTGGTACTTCGGCAGCCGGACGGTGACCCTCATGCCCGCGCCCACCGCGGTCTCGATGACGAGGCCGTAGTCGTCGCCGTAGACCTGGCGGAGCCGGTCGTCGACGTTGGACAGGCCGATGCCGCCCGTGTGGTCAACCTCGCGGGCGAGAATACGCCGCAGCAGGCCGGGGTCCATTCCGGCGCCGTCGTCCTCGATCACCACGAGGGCTTCGGCGCCGGCGTCCTGTGCGGTGATCTGGATGTGGCACTTGTCGGCCTTGCCCTCGAGGCCGTGCTTGACGGCGTTCTCGACGAGCGGTTGCAGGCAGAGGAAGGGCAGCGCGACCGGCAGCACCTCGGGGGCGATCTGCAGGGTGACGGAGAGGCGGTCGCCGAAGCGGGCGCGGACCAGTGCCAGATAGTGGTCGATGGCGTGGAGTTCGTCGGCGAGGGTGGTGAAGTCGCCGTGCCTGCGGAACGAGTAGCGGGTGAAGTCGGCGAACTCCAGTAGCAGTTCGCGGGCGCGCTCGGGGTCGGTGCGGACGAACGAGGCGATCACGGCGAGCGAGTTGAAGATGAAGTGCGGGGAGATCTGTGCCCGCAGCGCCCTGATCTCGGCCTCGATGAGGCGGGTGCGGGACTGGTCGAGGTCGGCCAGTTCGAGCTGGACGGAGACCCAGCGGGCCACCTCTCCGGCCGCCCTGACCAGGACCGCGGACTCGCGGGGCGCGCAGGCGACGAGCGCGCCGTGCACCCGGTCGTCGACGGTGAGCGGGGCGACGACGGCCCACCGCACCGCGCAGTCGGGGATGTCGCAGCTGAGCGGGAACGCCTCACCGCGGCCGGAATCGAGGGGCCCGGCCAGTCGTTGCATGATCTCGGTGCGGTGGTGGGCGCCGGCGCCGTCCCAGACGAGGACCTGCTCACGGTCCGTGAGGCACAGGGCGTCGGTGCCGAGCAGGGAGCGCAGCTTGCGGGCGGATCTGCCGGCGGTCTCCTCGGTCAGGCCCGCCCGGAGCGGGGGTGTGGCCAGGGAGGCGGTGTGCAGGGTCTCGAAGGTGGCGTGCTCGACGGGCGTGCCGAGCCCGGCGAGACTGGCGGGCCGGGCGGTGCGCCGGCCGAGCCAGAAGCCCGCGGCCAGCAGGGGCAGTACGGCGACGCACAGGCCCGCCAGGAATCCACTCACTTGGACGCCTCCGTCCGTAGTTCCTCCGGCAGGTGGAACCGGGCGAGCACCGCCGCCGTGCCGGGCGGCACCCGGCCCGGGGTGGCCAGGGAGACCAGGATCATGGTGAGGAAGCCCAGCGGCACCGACCACAGGGCCGGCCAGGCGAGCAGCGCGTGCAGTGCGCCCCGGCCCGGGAAGCCGGCCATGGTCGCGGCGACGGCGGCGAAGGCGGAGCCGCCCCCGACCAGCATGCCGACCGCCGCCCCGGGCGGGGTGAGCCGGCGCCACCAGATACCGAGGACGAGCAGCGGGCAGAACGAGGACGCCGACACGGCGAAGGCGAGCCCGACCGCGTCGGCCACCGGCAGCCCGCCGACCAGGATGCTCGCCCCGAGCGGAACGGCCATGGCGAGCAGCGTGCCGAGCCGGAAGTGCCGTACGCCGCGTGAGGGCAGGACATCTTGGGTGATCACGCCGGCCACGGCCATGGTCAGCCCGGACGCCGTGGACAGGAACGCGGCGAAGGCGCCCCCGGCGACCAGCGCGCCGAGCAGGTCGCCGCCCACTCCCCCGATCATGCGTCCGGGCAGCAGGAGCACGGCGGCGTCCGCGCTGCCGGTGAGGGTGAGGTCGGGGGCGTACAGACGGCCGAGGGCTCCGTAGACCGGGGGCAGCAGGTAGAAGGCGCCGATCAGGCCGAGGACGGCGACGGTGGTGCGGCGGGCGGCGACGCCGTGCGGGCTGGTGTAGTAGCGGACCACCACGTGCGGCAGGCCCATGGTGCCGAGGAAGGTGGCGAGGATCAGCCCGTACGTGGCGTACAGCGGGCGTTCCTCGCGGGACTCGGCCCGCGAGGGCGACAGGGCGTCGTCGGCGCCCCGCCCGGCGGCCGGGACCTCGGCTCCCTCGGCGAAGGTCAGCCGGGTGCCGCCGTCGATGCGGTGGGTGCCGGCGGGCAGGCGGAGTTCGGTGCCGGCGTGCGGGCGGCCGTCGACGGTGCCGTCCACGGTCACGGTCAGCGGCACGGCGAGCCGCAGGTCGAGGGTGTCGTCGATGCGGACGACACGCTGTTCGCGGAAGGCGGCGGGTTCGTCGAAGGCGTGGCTGGGCGCCCCGTCGCTCTGCCAGGCGAGGACCAGGAACAGTCCGGGCACGAACAGGGCGGTGAGCTTGAGCCAGTACTGGAAGGCCTGCACGAAGGTGATGCTGCGCATGCCGCCGGCGGCGACGATGACGGTGACCACGACGGCGACGATCACTCCGCCGAGCCAGCCGGGAGCGCCGGTGAGCACGGTCAGGGTGAGTCCCGCGCCCTGGAGCTGGGGCAGCAGGTACAGCCAGCCGACGCCGACGACGAAGGCGCCCGCGAGCCGCCGCACCGCCTGCGAGGCGAGGCGTGCCTCCGCGAAGTCGGGCAGCGTGTAGGCGCCGGAGCGGCGCAGCGGGGCGGCGACGAACAGCAGCAGGACCAGGTAGCCGGCGGTGTAGCCCACCGGGTACCAGAGCATGTCCGGGCCCTGGACCAGGACGAGGCCCGCGATGCCCAGGAAGGACGCGGCGGAGAGGTACTCGCCGCTGATGGCGGCGGCGTTCAGGCGGGGGCCGACGGTGCGGGAGGCGACGTAGAAGTCGGAGGTGGTGCGGGAGATGCGCAGGCCGAAGGCGCCGACGAGGACGGTCGCCAGGACGACGAGGGCGACGGCGGGGACGGCGTAACTGGAGTTCACGGTGCCGGCGTTCCGTTCCCCGCCCTCAGCGGTCCTCGACGAGCCGCACGAAATCGCGTTCGTTGCGTTCGGCGCGGCGCACGTACCAGCGGGCGAGCAGGACCAGTGGGGGGTACAGCCCGAAGCCGAGGATCACCCATTCCAGCCGTCGGGCGTCCGGGGCCGCGGCGAAGACCAGCGGGAGCGGGCCGATGAGCAGCACGAGGATCGCGAACACGGTCAGACCGGTGCGCAGTTGGATGCGCATCAGGGAGCGGACGTAGGTGTGGCCGAGGGTGGTCTGCTCGTCGATCTCGGTCCGCGGGCGGTAGTAGCCGAAGGCGCGGCGGGCACTGCGGGGCGGGCCGGTGACGACCACGCGGCGTTCGGTCGGGTCCTGGGGCATGCCGTCCCCCTAGCTGGTGGTCCGGCGCATCAGCAGGTCCCGCAGTTCACGGGTGTGCCGTCGGCTGACCTGGAGTTCCTCCGAGCCGATCAGGACGCTCACGGTGCCCGCGTCGAGCCGGAGTTCCCCGATGTGGCGCAGGGCGACCAGGTGGCGGCGGTGGATGCGGACGAAGCCGCGCGAGCGCCAGCGTTCCTCCAGGGTGGACAGCGGTATCCGTACGAGGTGGCTGCCGCGGTCGGTGTGCAGGCGGGCGTAGTCGCCCTGGGCCTCCACGTGCGTGATGTCCTCGACGGCGACGAAGCGGGTCACACCGCCGAGTTCGACGGCTATGTGGTCCGGGTCGGGTTCGTGCACGGGGATGCGCGGGGTGCTGCCGCGCTGTGCCGCGGCGCGCGGTTCGACGACGCGGCGGACCGCTTCGGCCAGCCGCTCCTTGCGGACGGGCTTGAGGACGTAGTCGACGGCCTTGAGGTCGAACGCCTGCACGGCGAAGTCCTCGTGGGCGGTGACGAACACGACGAGTGGCGGCCGGGCGAACCCGCCGAGCAGCCGGGCGAGGTCGAGTCCGTCGAGACCGGGCATCTGGATGTCGAGGAAGACGACGTCGATGGCCTCGGGTCCGTCGGGCCCGGACTCCAGGGCGCGGTTGATGCGGCGCAGCGCCTCGGTCGCGTCACCGGCGCCCTCGGCACTGCCGATGCGGGGGTCCGCGTGCAGCAGGTAGAGCAGTTCCTCCAGCGAGGGGCGTTCGTCGTCGACGGCCAGAGCGCGCAGCATGAAGGTGGAGTCTAGGGGGGAATTTCACGCCTGGACATGTGCCGGACGTGGGCGTTCCCGCAAGATCCGGTGGTGGGGCCCGCTTCCCTGCGGCCGTCGGCCGCCGCCGGGGACGGTGGCCGGCCGCACGCGCCGACGGAGGTCCGCCGGTGCTGGTTACAGTGCCGGTATGAGCAGCAGGCCCGCGCCGTTCGACGAGCTCGACCGGAAGATCGTCACCGCGCTGATGGCGAACGCCCGGTCGTCCTTCGCCGAGATCGGCGCGGCCGTCGGGCTGTCGTCCACGGCGGTCAAGCGCCGGGTGGACCGGCTCCGTGAGACGGGAGTGATCACCGGGTTCACGGCGACGGTGCAACCGTCGGCGCTGGGCTGGCGCACGGAGGCGTACGTCGAGGTGTACTGCGAGGGGGCGGCGCCGCCCCGGCGGCTGGCGGAGGTGGTGCGCAACCATCCGGAGATCGCCGCGGCGATGACGGTGACCGGTGGCGCGGACGCCCTGCTGCATCTGCGGGCACGGGACGTGGAGCACTTCGAGGAGGTGCTGGAGCGGATCCGTGCGGAGCCGTTCATCCGTAAGACGATCAGCGTGATGGTGCTGTCGCACCTGATCCCGGAGAGTCCGGAGGCGGGCGCGAGCCAGCCGGCTCCGCAGGGACCGGGTCAGGACGCAGCAGGCGTGCGCTGAGTAGGGGGAACGCGCAGCATTCCTGCGTGAACACGCAGCTCTCGTTCCTTGTCGCCTGCTCCGGTCGCTTTCTACCGTGGACTCACCCCTGATGACACCGCGTGGAAGCGGAGGCACCCCTCTGTGACCGATTCCCGTGTGCCGTGCCGACGGCGCTATCTCGTCTGCGATCCCGGGCACTTCGCCGTGCGGTACGCGATCAACCCCTGGATGAATCCCGACCGTCCCGTCGACGTCCCCCTGGCTCAGCGGCAGTGGCGGACGCTGGTCGACGCCTACCGCGCCCACGGTCATACCGTGGAGACCGTGCGGCCCGTGCCCGGCCTGCCCGACATGGTGTTCGCCGCGAACGCGGCGGTCGTCGTCGAGGGCCGCGTCCTCGGCTCCCTGTTCCTGGCACCCGAGCGGCGCCCCGAGTCCGTTCCGTACGAGACCTGGTTCAAGGCGGAGGGCTTCGACGTCCACCGTCCCGAGTCGGTGGGCGAGGGCGAGGGGGACCTGGTTCCCGCCGGGCGCTGGATCCTCGCCGGCACCGGCTTCCGTACCACCCGTGAGGCGCATCGGGAGGCGCAGGAGTTCTTCGGCGTGCCCGTGATCAGCCTGACGCTGGTGGATCCGTACTTCTACCACCTGGACATGGCCCTGTTCACGCTGGACGAGGAGAACATCGCGTACTACCCGGAGGCGTTCTCGCCGGGGAGCCGCGAGGTGCTGGCCCGGCTGTATCCGGACGCGGTGATCGCGACCCGTGAGGACGCGATGGCGTTCGGCCTGAACTCCGTCTCCGACGGGCGCCACGTGTTCATCTCCCCCGAGGCGACAGGCCTCGCCGCCCAGCTCACCGACCGCGGCTACGTTCCCGTCCCCGTCGACCTGTCCGAGTTCTACAAGGCAGGCGGCGGGATCAAGTGCTGCACTCAGGAGATCCGCTCATGACCTCTGCCGCCCTTACCCGTTCGTCCGCCGAGCTGATCGGTGCGGAGGCGCCGGTCCTCGCGCACAACTACCATCCGCTGCCCGTGGTCGTCGCGAGCGCGCAGGGCGCGTGGGTGGAGGACGTGGAGGGCCGCCGCTACCTCGACATGCTGGCCGGCTACTCGGCGCTGAACTTCGGCCACCGGCATCCCGCGCTGGTCGAGGCGGCGCACCGTCAACTGGACCGGCTCACGCTCACCTCGCGCGCCTTCCACAACGACCGGCTCGCCGAGTTCGCGGAGCGGCTGACGGCGCTGACCGGGCTGGACATGGTGCTGCCCATGAACACCGGTGCGGAGGCGGTCGAGAGCGCGGTGAAGGTGGCCCGCAAGTGGGCCTACGACGTGAAGGGCGTCCCGGCCGACCGGGCGACGATCGTGGTCGCGGCGGACAACTTCCACGGCCGGACGACGACCATCGTCAGCTTCTCCACGGACGAGACCGCACGCGCCGGTTTCGGGCCCTTCACGCCCGGTTTCCGGATCGTGCCGTACAACGACCTGGCGGCGCTGGAGTCGGCGATCGACGAGACGACGGCCGCGGTGCTGATCGAGCCGATCCAGGGCGAGGCGGGTGTGAACATCCCCGACGACGGCTATCTGGCGGGCGTGCGGGAGCTGACGCGCCGCGCGGGGTGCCTGTTCATCGCGGACGAGATCCAGTCGGGGCTGGGACGCACGGGGCGCACGCTGGCCGTGGAGCACGAGTCGGTCGTCCCGGACATGGTCCTGCTCGGCAAGGCGCTGGGCGGCGGCATCGTCCCGGTGTCGGCGGTGGTGGCCCGGCGTGAGGTGCTCGGAGTGCTGCATCCCGGGGAGCACGGCTCGACCTTCGGCGGCAATCCGCTGGCCGCGGCCGTCGGTACGGCGGTGGTGGAGTTGCTGGAGACGGGCGAGTTCCAGCGCCGGGCGGCGGAACTGGGCGTGGTGCTGCGCGACGGGCTGGAAGCCCTGGTCGGCGAGGGCGTCGTCGGCTTCCGCTCGCGCGGACTGTGGGCGGGCGTCGACGTCGACCCCGTGCTGGGCACCGGCCGGGAGGTGAGCGAGCGTCTGATGCGGGAGGGAATCCTTGTCAAGGACACCCACGGGTCCACCATCCGGCTGGCCCCGCCGCTCACCATCGGGGGCGAGGAGCTCCAAGAGGCACTGGAGACGCTGGGGAAGGTACTGGGCCAGGGCGGCTGACCCGCCCGAACCCCGGCCACCAGCCCGTTCCCGCCTGCCCGACCTGCGTGACCGCTGTCCGGAGGGTGGGAACGGGCGGTTCCCCTCTTCACCCGGGAAGCCCCCTGCCCGGTTCCCGGGTGAAGATGGGAACAAGAGGTGGTAGACCACTCTCAGCGACAGAGAGGTCGGCCGTGGGCGGACACGAGGACGGACACGAGGGGCCGGACGTTGCCCGGCAGGGGTTCGACGTCGCCGACGCCGTTCCCCTGCTGCTCGATCCGCAGGGTGTGGTGACGAACTGGACCGGTCCGGCCGAGCGGCTGCTGGGGTATCCGGCGGCCGAGGCGGTGGGCAGGAAGCTGGCCGAGCTGCTCATCGCCGAGGACGCCGAGCGGGTGCCGGACCTGGTCGGGCGATGCCGGGCGGACGACGGCTGGGCGGGCCTGATGACGGCCCGGCACCGGGACGGACGGCCGGTCCCCGTCATGGTCCGGATCACGCGGACCATGGAGCCGCGGGGTCGCTCGTCCCTGCTGGTGCTGTTGTCGGAGCTGGCCGGTTCCGCCGGCTGGGACATGAGCCGCGTGGTGCTCGAGCAGATGGTCACCGGATCGTCGATCGGGCTCGCGATCGTGGACACGGACCTGCGGTACGTGTGGTCGAACACCGCCCTGGAGCAGTTCGGCGGCCCGGCCCAGGGGCGGCTGGGCCTGCGGTTCGCCGACGTCCAGCCCGGCCTGGACGCCGAGTCCGTCGAGGCGCAGATGCGCCGTGTGTTGGAGACCGGCGAGCCGGTGGTCGGCTACGAGTACGTCGGCCAGGTCCGTTCGGCGCCGCTGCGCGAGACGGCGTACATGCTGTCGTTCACCCGGCTCGACGACGATCGGGGCCGCCCGATGGGCGTCTACTACAGCGTCGTGGACATCACCGAGCGGCACCGCGCCCGCCAGCGGCTCGCCCTGCTCGACCGGGCCGGCGAGCACATCGGCCGCACGCTGGACGTCACGCGCACCGCGCAGGAGCTGGCGGATGTCGCCGTCCCGGAGCTCGCGGACCTCGTGACCGTGGACCTGCTGGAGACGGTGCTGCGGGGCGCCGAGCTCCCGCCCGGACCGCTCACGGAGACGGACAGGGTGTCGTTGCGCCGCGCGGGCCACCGGTCGCTGTACGAGGACCTGCCGCGGAAGATCCGGGAGACAGGCGCGGTGACGAACTTTCTGGCCGGTTCACCGCCGGTCCGCTGTCTGACCACGGGCCGGTCCTGGCGTCAGGAGCAGCTCGACCCACTCGCCACGGAGTGGCTCGAGGGCGTACCGGGCGGCCGGGAGGCCACCTTCCTGGAGCTGGGTCTGCAGAGTGTGATGATCGTGCCGATCCGCGCCCGGGGCATCACCCTGGGTATCACCGGGTTCTTCCGGCGTCGCCGGGACCCCTTCAGCGAGGACGACCTGAACCTGGCCGAGGACCTCGTCTCCCGCGCCGCCGTCTGTCTGGACAACGCCCGGCGCTACACCAGAGAGCGCGACGCGACGCTCGTGCTGCAGCGCAGCCTGCTGCCCCGCCGGCTCCCGGAGCTGGACGCCGTCGAGGTGTCGGCGTGTTACCGCCCGGCCGACGAGCTGACCGGCCTGGGCGGCGACTGGTACGACCTGATCCCGTTGTCGGGTGCCCGGGTCGCCCTCGTCGTCGGTGAGGTCCCCGGCCACGGCATCGACGCCGCCGCGGCGATGGGCCGGCTGCGGACCGCCGTACGGACCCTGGCCGCGCTGGATCTGCCGCCCGAGGAGGTGCTCGCGCATCTCGACGACCTGGTGTCCGGCCCGGCGCGGGACGAGGGCGCCGAGCCGGAGGGGACCTACGGCCAGTCCGTGGGCTCCGGCTGCCTGTACGTCGTCTACGACCCGGTCGACGGCCGGTGCGCGATGGCCGCCGCGGGCCATCCCGTACCCGCCCTGGTGACACCCGACGGCACGGTCGGCTTCGTCGATCTGCTGGTGGGGCCCCCACTCGGCGTGGGCGGCCCGCCGTTCGAGGCGATGGAGCTGTCCCTGGCCGAGGGCAGCACGCTCGCCCTGCACACCGACGGTCTGCTGACCGACACGGAGACCGGTTCGACCGCGGGCGGCCAGGATCGGTTGCTGCAGGCACTGCAGGAGGCCCCGCCCTCGCTGGAAACGCGGTGCCGGGCCGTGGTGGACGCCCTGGTGCCGGTCCGCCCGTACGACGACGTGGCGCTGCTGACGGCCCGTACCCGGCTCCTGGACGCCGACCAGGTGGCGGTCCGGGACCTGCCGGTGGATCCGGCCGTGGTGGCCGAAGCCCGCAGAACGGCCACCCGGCAGCTGGCCCACTGGGGTCTGGACGAGCTGGTCTTCACCACGGAGCTGATCGTCAGCGAACTGGTCACCAACGCCATCCGGCACGCCGTCGGCCCCGTCCGCCTGCGGCTGATCCGGGAGCGCGCGCTGGTCTGCGAAGTGTTCGACGGCGGCGCCACCACACCGCACCTGCGCCACCCCCGTGCCATGGACGAGGGCGGGCGCGGGCTGCTGCTGGTCTCGCAGCTCGCTCAGCGGTGGGGCACCCGTTTCGTTCCCGACGGGAAGGTCATCTGGGCCGAGCAGTCGCTGACCGGACCGGGTGACCTCTCCCTCGAGATGGCCTTCCCCTCGGAATGACGCTCCCGTCGGCACGACGCTCCCGCCGGGAGGGCACCTCCGGCACGTATGCCCCCTATGCCTCCTGAGCAACCTTCCTCCATCATGCCCACTTCGCCCTTATTGTGAATAGCTGACATAATTCCGGCGGTGAGGCGGTGGACATGACACAGACGGCGATCGACTACGCGGCGGCGTACCAGGCCCTGCCCGGCATGGTGGCGCTCCTCACCCCCGATCTGGTGTACGCGGATGTCAACGAGGCGTTCGTCCACGGGACCGGGAGGTCCCGGGAGGAACTGCTGGGCCGCTACGTGTTCGACGTCTTCCCGGACAACCCGAACGACCCGAACTCCTCGGGTGCGCGCAACCTGCACGCCTCACTGGTGCGGGTCGTGGCCACCGGCGAGCGCGACACCATGGCCCTGCAGCGCTACGACGTCGAGAGCCCGGAGCGGCCCGGCGAGTGGGAGGCGCGTTACTGGAGCCCGGTGAACACACCGGTGCTGGGCAGCGACGGCTCCGTGGTCCTGATCGTGCACCGGGTCGAGGAGGTCACCGAGCTGATGCGGGCCCGCAACCGCGCGGGCGTCGACCAGAGCCGGGTCCTGGAGGCCGAACTGTACACGCGCGCCCGCGAGCTGCAGAAGCTCAACAACCGCCTGCGTCAGGCGCACGCCCGGGAGCGGCAGGTGGCGCTGGCACTGCAGAAGTCCATGCTGCCCGCACCCCGGCAGGTGGGCCACCTGGCCGCCGTGCGCTATCGGCCGGCGGTGGGCGCGCTCAACGTCTGCGGGGACTGGTACGACCTGGTCGAGCTGGTGCGCGGCCACCGTATCGGCGTGTCCGTGGGCGACGTGGTCGGGCACGGGCTGGAGGCGGCCGGCGTCATGGGCCAGCTGCGCAGCGCGCTCACCGCCGCCTCCCGAGTCGCGGCGGGGCCCGCCGAGGCGCTGGACATCGTGGCACGCTACGCCCACGTGGTCGACGGCGCCGAGTCGGCGACCGTGGTCACCACCTTCGTCGACTTCGACCGGCACACCATCGCCTACAGCAGCGCCGGTCACCTCCCGCCGGTGCTGGTCCACCCGGACGGGCGGGTGGAGTTCCTCGACCGGGCCACCGACCCCCCACTCGACGCCCGTCCCGAACCGGTTCGCAGACCCGAGGCGACGACCAGGTTCACGCCCGGGGCGACCCTCGTGCTCTACACCGACGGTCTGATCGAACGCCGCCGGGAGGACATCGACACCGGGCTGCTCCGGCTCGCCGAGTCGCTGCGCCGCCACCGGACGCGGGATCCTGAGTCGTTGGCGGACATCGTGCTGCGGGAACTGCTGCCGCCCGGCGGCGCCACCGACGACACCGCGCTGGTCGTCGTCCGGCTGTGATCCGCCGCGAGGCAGCGGTACGGCTCAACCGGTGGGCCGGGCCTCGTCGAGCTGGCCCACCCGGTCCACGTTCCGCCGGTCCTCCGCGTCCTGTCCGGTCACCTCGGCGAACCATGCGTCGAGGATCTCCTTCAGCAGCGGCTCGGACGTCAGCCGCAGGCCGAGCGCCAGCACGTTCGCGTCGTTCCAACGGCGCGCGCCCTCCGCCGTGTAGGCGTCCGTGCACAGGGCGGCCCGTACGCCCGGCACCTTGTTGGCCGCGATCGAGGCACCCGTGCCGGTCCAGCAGCACACCACCGCCTGGTCGGCGGTCCCCTCGGCAACGTCGCGGGCGGCCGCCTCGGAGCAGAACGCCCACCGCGAGTCGCCCCCGGGGCTCAGGGCGCCGTGTACGCGCACCTCGTGGCCGCGCTCGCGCAGTTCGGCGAGCAGGGCCCGGGCGACGGGTTCGTCCATGTCGGAGGAGACGGAAATCCGCATGGGGCGAGCCTACTCGCGCGTGCGGCGACCGGCTCCGGCCGGTCGCCGCACGCGTCCCCGCCGGCACCCCGCTGACGGACGCTCAGCCACCCGGCCCGGCCCCGCCCCCGTCCCGCCGGACAGGGTGCCGGACACCCCCGCCCGGACCTAGACTGGCACCCCCACGCCGTGCCGGTCGATCTGCTGCAGCACGCCGCTGAGCCCGTCTGCCAGAGTCGAGGAGTGCGCCCTTGTTCTACTACCTGCTCAAATACGTGCTGCTGGGCCCGCTGCTGCGACTGGTCTTCCGGCCTCGAATAGAGGGCCTGGAGCATGTGCCGTCGTCCGGTGCCGCCATCATCGCCGGCAACCATCTGTCGTTCTCGGACCACTTCCTGATGCCCGCGATACTCAAGCGGCGCATCACCTTCCTCGCCAAGGCCGAGTACTTCACCGGCCCCGGCATCAAGGGCCGACTGACGGCGTTCTTCTTCCGCAGCGCGGGGCAGATCCCGGTCGACCGCTCCGGCAAGGACGCCGGCCAGGCCGCGATCCGGGAGGGCCTCGGAGTGCTGAGCAAGGGGGAACTGCTCGGTATCTACCCCGAGGGCACCCGGTCGCACGACGGGCGCCTCTACAAGGGCAAGGTCGGGGTCGCGGTGATGGCCCTCAAGGCCGGCATCCCAGTGATTCCCTGCGCGATGATCGGCACCTTCGAGGCGCAGCCGCCCGGTAAGGTCGTCCCCCGCGTCCACCCGGTGGTGATCCGTTTCGGCAAGCCCCTCGACTTCTCGCGCTACGCCGGCATGGAGAACGAGAAGGCGATACTCCGCGCCGTCACCGACGAGATCATGTACACCATCCTGAGCCTGTCCGAGCAGGAGTACGTCGATCAGTACGCGGCCGTCGCCAAGGCTGAGGATGCCGAGCGCACGGCGGCGGAGAAGCGCCGGCTCCCGCGGATGCCGCTGAGCTGACCCGTCCGGCCGGTTCCCCGACCGGCCATCACGTGCCGGGGCTGCTGCCCACCGCCGTCAGCGCCCGCAGGCCGTCGCCCTGAGGGGAACGCCCGAAGGACGCGGCACCCACGACCGAACGAGCCCTGGGCCGTCGCGGAGACCTACGAAGTGGCCGTTCCGCGGTGTTCCGCGGCGATGCCGAAGCGCTGCTGTTCGCGTGGAGCGGACACCGCCTCGTGGACGCCGGCCACCGTGCTGATCACTTGCTCCCCGGCGGGCTCCCGTTGCGCGTCGAGTTCCCGGAGCCGCTCGAGTCGTCGCAGGTCATCGGCGGATACGAGGGCGACGAGGGGCTTTCCGTGCCGGGTCACGACGACGTGCTCACCGCCGTACACCACACGGTTGATCAGGTCGGCGATTTCAGCCCTGGCTCGCGTCACCGGAATCTCGTAGGCCATGCCCCCATCATAACGTCACGTACATCCTGTACATTTTTTACGGACTGCTGCCACGAGGAGGGGTTCCCATGACCCGATCGTCCGCCCGCCACGCGCTGCCCGAGTTCACCGAACACACGGCGTCCGGGCGCCGGAGCACGGATCCGCACTCGAAGCTGATGGAGGAGCGGATCGTCCTCCTCGGGACACCGATCGACGAGACCTCCGCGAACGACGTGATCGCCCAGTTCATGTACCTGGAGCACCGGGACCCCGACCGGGACATCTCCCTCTACGTCAACTCGCCCGGCGGCTCCTTCCACGCCATGTCTGCGATCCACGACACCCTGCGCTACCTCACCTGCGAGGTGGAGACGGTCTGCCTGGGCCAGGCGGCCGGGACAGCCGCGCTGCTGCTGGCCGCCGGGACGCCGGGCAAGCGGTACGTCCTGCCCGGGGCGCGGCTGGTGCTCCGTCAGCCCGCTCTGACGGAGCCGGTGGAGGGTCAGGCGAGCGACCTGGCGGTCCAGGCCGAGGAGCTGACGCGCGTTCGGGCCCGGATCGAGGAGATGCTGGTCCGGCACACCCACCGCACTCCGGAGCAGGCACGGTCGGACATCGAACGGGACACGGTCCTCGACGCCCGGGCGGCGGTGGACTACGGCCTCGCGGACCGGATCATGACCGGCCGCAAGGGCCGGCAGCCCACCCCCGGCAGGAGGTGAGTCGCCGATGCTGCCACCCGAGCTGCCGCCGCTGCCCGCGCTGACCCGCGCCGAGGCCGAGTTGATCGACCGTTACCTCGAGGCCGTCGACCTGCTCGGCCGGATCAACCCGGCTCGCGACGGCGACACCTACCGGGGACTGCGTGCCGCGCAGGCGCTGGTCGGCAGGGCCGTCGCCCTGCGCGACGCGCTGGCCCTGATGCACGGGCGCGGCGAGACCGAACTGCACGCCGCCACCCTGGCCCGTGCGTTGCGGGTGCTGGACGGCGAGCGGCGCACGGCCCGCGTCACCCTGCCACCGGGCTCCGGCAGTTGACGCCCGTACCGGTCCGGGCGGGGCGTGCGCCGGCGCACGTCCGCACCGGAGTTGAAACGGACCAAAAGGCTTACCCCCAAGCGGCGTAGACGCACGACTTCTTTTCGGGCCGCCAAGGTTGCGCACCGCGCGCGCCCCGTTTCGAAACCAAGTATTCCGATGCTGGTCCGGGGCTCCTCGGCACTCTGGACGACAGCCCGGACACAGCGCTGCCCACCCGAACGGATGAGTGGTGAGTAACAACACAAACCACCGGCTCCAGTGGGATTTCGGGCCAACCGTTGCCAAGATCGCTGACTGACGACAAGCCCCCGCCGCCGCGGCGGGGCGATCCGGGCGGACGCCGAGTCCTGCCGCCGCCCGGATGACCGGTCGACAGGAGTGGATCGGCAGGAGTGGAGGACCCGAGCACAACGGGTCGCCGGAGCGGGGATTCCCGTCCCGAGCTGCCCTTGGGGTGAAGCCGCACGTGTGCGGCCGGGCAACTTCGCCAGCCCGAATCCGACAGGTCATCCTTCACAGGCGGCTGACGAAGGGTTGCGCATGACCGCGCTCAATCGTGTCCCGTCTCTCATGGCCCGGGCCGGCACGGCCTCGGCCCTCACCCTCGCCGCCGTGGGCGGCTCGATCGTTGTTCCCGGTGCCGCCTCGGAGGCGACGGCCGCGAGTTCGGCCGTCAAGGCTCTCAACGTCGCGGCGTCCAAGAAGGGGGCGCCCTACCGGTGGGGCGCCACCGGACCGTCCCGCTTCGACTGCTCCGGCCTGACCCTCTACTCGTACAAGAAGGCGGGCAAGCAACTGCCACGCACCGCCGCCCAGCAGTACAACAAGACACGCCAGATCTCGGCCACCCACCGCAAGGTGGGCGATCTGGTGTTCTTCCACTCGGGCCGGAACATCTACCACGTCGGCATCTACGCGGGTCAGGGCAAGATCTGGCACGCCCCGAAGACCGGGGACGTGGTACGCCTGCAGAAGATCTGGACCCGCAGCGTCATGTACGGCCGGGTCAGTTGATCCGCGGGGGCGGCGGCACTTCCCCTGCCGCCGCCCCGCCACCCCGTCGGACAGCCACCGAAGCGGCTGAGGCTGCACCGCTCCGCCGTGCTGTTCCGCTGCGGTCCTCCGCCGTGGCCCCTACGGCTCCTGCTGCCCCGCCGGCGTGACCCGCTCGGCCGGGACGGTCCACGGGAGCACGACGGAGATGGTCTTGCCGCCCTCCCTGGTGGGGCGGACCCTCATCCTGCCCCCGCATTCCGCGGTCAGCCAGCGGATGATGACCAGCCCCCGGCCGTTGTCCTGCTGGACCGCGGCGGGAAGCCACTTGGGGAACCTCGGATGACTGTCGGTGACTCCGACGCGCAACCGCTCGTCGTGGTCGAGGGCGATGTCCACCGTGAACGTGGGTGACTGCCCGAAGGTGTGCTGCACGGCGTTGGTGGCCAGTTCGGACACGATCAGCCGGATGGTGTCGGAGACTTCCGTGTCCGCCGGCATGCCCCACTCCGCCAGCGTGCCCACCACATGGGCGCGCGCGGCGGAAACCGAGGCTGGATCGCTCGGCAGAGTGATGGATGCTTCCAGATGGTCTGCCATGGCGACGTCGTCCCTTTCCCCCGGGCCCGCAGTCCGACACGGAGCGGCCGATTCGAGTACGGTCCCGCACTGGTACTTCGTCGCCAGACTGCCATCCGCACAGGGCGTGGGCGACGATACGGCCAAGATATGCATATATCTGTCGCTCAAAGCGGTGAACTCTGCGACGAGAGACCGTATTCGGGTGGCTCGTAGGGAGTAAGGGGGAAACCATGCAGCACGGTCCCGCGGTGCGCCGCCGGAAACTGGGCGCCGAACTGCGCTCGCTGCGCACGTCGGCGGGGTTCACGAGTGGTGAGGCGGCCCGGCTGGTGGGCTGGCACCAGTCGAAGGTGAGTCGGATCGAGACGGGCACGAGCGGGGTGAAACCGGCCGATGTGCGGTTACTGCTCGACGCCTACGGCCTGACCGATCGCCAGTTGCGAGAGCTGCTGCTGGTGCTGGCGGGATCCGACGACAGCGGCGGACGGCATCACTGGTGGCACGCGTACCGGGGGGTACTGCCGCCCACCTACCGGGACTTCATCAGCCTGGAGTCCCAGGCCAGTGCGATGCGCACGCTGGAGACCACGGTGGTTCCCGGGCTGTTGCAGACACCCGAGTACGCGCGGGCGGTGACCGAGGCCGCGCTGGAGGGTGCCTCGGAGGAGCGGCTGGACACGCTGGTGGAAGTGCGGCTGGCCCGGCAGGACGTGCTGCGGGCGGAGCCGCCCCTGGAGCTGACCGCCGTCCTGGACGAGGCGGTGCTGCGCCGGGAGGTCGGCGGTCCCGGCGTGATGACCCGGCAGCTGAACCGGCTCGTGGAGGCGGCACGCCTCCCTCAAGTGCGGCTCCAGGTCCTGCCGTTCACGGCCGGGGCGCACATCGGCGTCACCGGGCCTTTCGTAATCTTCTCATTTTCGCGCACTTCTGATCTGGACGTTGTAGTTCTCGACCACTTGACGAGTAGCCTCTATCTCGAGCGGAAAGAAGACCTCCGGGTGTACTCGGAGGCTTTCCACGCCCTTTCGATCCACGCCCTTTCGCCCGAGGACTCGTTGGATTTCATCGCCGGGACAGCTGCCGGCGTGTGAGGAGGCACGATGTTCGCACCGCCTCGGACCCTTCCCTCAAGCACCGATCTGCACGGTGTGCGGTGGCTGCGCAGCAGCTACAGCACGGGCGCGAACAACTGCGTCGAGACGGCCCGGCCGGCCACCGGCCCGGGTGCCGGGCTGCTCGCCGTGCGCGATTCCAAGGACCCGGCCGGACCCGCGCTGCTCATCTCCCCCGCGAGCTGGGCGGAGTTCGTGGCCGCGCTCCGCTGACCGGCAGCACCACCGACCCGCCCATCCGTCCGGCACCACCGACCGAACCATCCGTGGTCGAGCGACCCACGGCCGTGCCCCGCCGACTCATGGCCGCGTCTCGTCGACCACCTGTACAGCGCGTTCGATCTCGGCCCCGGACAGGTCCGCGCGGGCGGTCAGTCTGAGCCGTGAGATGCCGTCGGGCACGGAAGGAGGACGGAAGCAGCCCACGGACAGGCCGGCCGCCCGGCAGTCGGCCGCCCATCGCACGGCCTGCTCCGGGGACGGGGCACGCACGGAGACGACCGCGGCGTCGGGACGTACCGCTCGAAGACCCGCGGTCGTCAGCCGTCCGTGCAGTTCGCGCGCCACCTCGCCCGCCCGTGCGGCACGCCCGGGTTCCCGGCGCAGCAGCCGGAGCGCCGACAGTGCGGCGCCGGCGGCCGCGGGGGCGAGGCCCGTGTCGAAGATGAACGTCCGGGCCACGTTGACCAGATGTTCGACGACCCGCGCCGGGCCGAGCACCGCCCCGCCCTGGCTGCCGAGCGACTTGGACAGCGTGACCGTCGCGACGACGTCGTCGGCGCCGGCGAGTCCGGCCGCGTGCGGGGCGCCGCGCCCTCCGTCGCCGAGCACCCCGAGGCCGTGGGCGTCGTCGAGCACCAGTCCCGCGCCGTGCTCCCGGCACGCCTCGGCCAGCGCGGTGAGCGGGGCGGCGTCCCCGTCGACCGAGAAGACCGTGTCGGACACCACGACGGCCGGTCCGTCGTGCCCGTCCAGCGCCTTGCGCACGGCGTCCGGGTCGCCGTGCGCCGCGATCCGCGTCCCGCCGCGGGCCAGTCGGCAGCCGTCGATCAGCGAGGCGTGGTTGCCCGCGTCGGACACGATCAGCGAACCGTGCGGGGCCAGCGCGGTGACGGCGGCGAGGTTGGCCGCGTAGCCGGAGGAGAAGACGAGGGCCGCCTCGAAGCCGCAGAAGTCCGCCAGTTCGCTTTCCAGCGCGGTGTGCAGTTCGGTGGTGCCGGTGACGAGCCGGGACCCGGTCGCCCCGCCGCCCCAGGTCCGCGCGGCCCGTGCCGCGCCCTCGGTGACCTCCGGATGGCGGGCCAGACCCAGGTAGTCGTTGCTCGCCAGATCGAGGAGCGGCGCGTCGGCGGCCCGTGGGCGCAGGGTCCGTACGAGTCCGGCCCGGCGCCGCAGCTCCGCCTGTTCGCCGATCCACCCGAACGCCATCGGTCCTCCGGTGCTTTTGTAGGCAATGCACAGACCTTAGCGGGACCACCTGCGGACCATCGTGTGGCCATGCCCACACCCGGAAGCGCCTCTGTTGTACGAACCCTCCTTGGCCACGGCGGCCGAATAGGACAGGATCGGCTCTCATGGACCTGCTGAACACGCTGGTGGACAAGGGGCTTCGGCGCGAGACGCCGACCCGTGAGGAAGCGCTGGCCGTCCTCGGGACGTCCGACGACGACCTGCTCGACGTGGTGGCCGCGGCCGGGAAGGTGCGGCGGCACTGGTTCGGCCGACGGGTGAAACTCAACTATCTGGTCAACCTCAAGTCGGGCCTGTGCCCGGAGGACTGCTCCTACTGTTCCCAGCGGCTCGGTTCCAAGGCCGACATCCTCAAGTACACCTGGCTCAAGCCCGAGCAGGCCTCGGAGGCGGCCGCGGCCGGGCTGGCGGGCGGCGCCAAGCGGGTGTGCCTGGTGGCCAGCGGCCGGGGTCCGACCGACCGTGACGTGGACCGGGTCTCCGACACCATCAAGGCGATCAAGGAGGGCAACGAGGGCGTCGAGGTGTGCGCCTGCCTCGGTCTGCTTTCCGACGGCCAGGCGGAGCGGCTGCGCGAGGCGGGGGCGGACGCCTACAACCACAACCTCAACACCTCCGAGGCCACCTACGGGGACATCACCACGACGCACACGTACGCCGACCGGGTGGACACCGTGCACAAGGCGCACGCGGCCGGCCTGTCCGCCTGCTCCGGGCTGATCGCCGGCATGGGTGAGAGCGACACGGATCTGGTCGACGTGGTGTTCTCGCTGCGCGAACTGGACCCCGACTCGGTGCCGGTGAACTTCCTGATCCCGTTCGAGGGCACACCGCTCGCCGAGGAGTGGAACCTCACCCCACAGCGGTGCCTCAGGATCCTGGCGATGGTGCGGTTCGTGTGCCCGGACGTCGAGGTGCGGATCGCGGGCGGCCGGGAGGTGCACCTGCGCACGATGCAGCCGCTCGCGCTGCACCTGGCCAACTCGATCTTCCTCGGCGACTACCTCACCAGCGAGGGCCAGGCGGGACGGGCCGACCTGGAGATGATCGCGGACGCCGGGTTCGAGGTGGAGGGCACCGACCAGGTGACCCTGCCCGGGCACCGGGTGGGCGGGTGCGGGTCGCACGACGACGGCGGGGTCTGCGGTACGGCACCCTCGGGTGCGGGAGCTTGCGCGGAGGCGTCGTCCTCCGGCGGGTGTGCGGGTGCGGAGGCGTCCTCGGGTGCGGAGACGGTCGCGGGTGCGGAGACGGTCGCAGAGGCGGCCGGCCGGGCCGACGGGCCGCGTACCGATCTCGTCGCGGTCCGCCGCCGGGGTGCCGGAACGGATCTCGCTCCCAATGCCTGAGCGGTCCGTCCCCGAGCTGCTCGAGCTGGACCGGCGGCACGTCTGGCATCCGTACGGGCCCATGCCGGGGCGCGGGGAGCCGCTGGTCGTGGAGTCGGCGAGCGGGGTGCGGCTCAGGCTCGCCAACGGTTCGGGCGAACTGGTCGACGGGATGGCGTCCTGGTGGTCGGCGATCCACGGCTTCAACCACCCGGTGCTGAACGAGGCCGCCCGTGAGCAGCTCGCGCGGATGAGTCATGTGATGTTCGGCGGCCTCACGCACGAGCCCGCCGTCCGGCTGGCGAAGCTCCTTGTCGACATGTCGCCCGACGGACTGGAGCATGTCTTCCTCGCCGACTCCGGCTCGGTGTCCGTCGAGGTCGCCATCAAGATGTGCCTGCAGTACTGGCGTTCGCTCGGGCGGCCCGAGAAGCGGCGGCTGCTGACCTGGCGGGGCGGCTACCACGGCGACACCTGGCAGCCGATGTCGGTCTGCGATCCCGAGGGCGGGATGCACGAGCTGTGGGCCGGGGTCCTGCCGAAGCAGGTGTTCGCCGAGGCCCCGCCCGCGGAGTACGAGGAGGCGTACGCCGGCCGTCTGCGGGATCTGATCGGACGGCATGCCGGGGAACTGGCCGCGGTGATCGTGGAGCCGGTGGTGCAGGGCGCGGGCGGGATGCGCTTCCACTCCCCCGCGTATCTGCGGGTGCTGCGCGAGGCGTGCGACGCGCACGACGTGCTGCTGGTGTTCGACGAGATCGCGACCGGGTTCGGGCGCACGGGCGCGTTGTTCGCGGCCGGGCACGCGGCGGTGACACCGGACGTGATGTGCGTGGGCAAGGCGCTGACCGGTGGCTATCTGACCATGGCGGCGACGCTGTGCACCGCGCGGGTGGCCGACGGCATCTCGCGCGGCGAGGTACCGGTGCTGGCCCACGGTCCGACCTTCATGGGCAATCCGCTGGCCGCGGCCGTGGCCTGCGCCTCGATCGAGCTGCTGCTCGGACAGGACTGGCTCGCGGAGGTCAAGCGCATCGAGTCGGGCTTGCGAGACGGGCTGAGGCCGGCGGCGGACCTGCCGGGCGTCCGTGACGTGCGGGTTCTCGGCGCCATCGGCGTCGTCCAGCTCGACCACGCCGTGGACATGGAGGCGGCCACGCGGGCCGCGGTGCGCGAGGGTGTGTGGTTGCGGCCGTTCCGCGATCTGATCTACACCATGCCGCCGTACGTCACCGGTGACACGGACGTGGCCCGGATCGCACGTGCGGTGTGCGCGGCGGCTCAGGAAGGGTGACATGCCGGTACTGGTGATCACGGGCACGGGCACCGAGGTCGGCAAGACGGTGGTGACGGCGGCGGTCGCCGCGACCGCCCTGGCGGCGGGCCGGTCGGTGGCTGTGCTGAAGGCGGCGCAGACGGGTGTGGCGCCGGACGAGCCCGGAGACGCCGAGGAGATCACACGGCTCGCCGGTGCCGTCACGGCCACCGAACTCGCCCGGTACCCGGACC
This sequence comes from Streptomyces sp. GD-15H, assembly GCF_045291515.1. NCBI lineage: Bacteria > Bacillati > Actinomycetota > Actinomycetes > Kitasatosporales > Streptomycetaceae > Streptomyces > Streptomyces sp. GD-15H. Next base: position 7,332,584 of record NZ_CP149447.1, on the reverse strand, counting down.
CGCTGGCGCCCGCCACCGCCGCCCGCCGGGCCGGCCGGGCGCCGGTGCATCCGCACGACGTGGCCGAGGCGGCCGCCAGGCTGGCCACCGAGCACGACCTGGTGCTGGTGGAGGGCGCCGGCGGACTGCTCGTACGGTTCGACGCGGCCGGCGGGACGCTGGCGGACGCGGCGGTACTGCTGGCGGCGCCGGTGCTGGTGGTGGTGCCGGCGGGCCTGGGCACCCTGAACGTCGCGGAACTGACGGCCTGCCACCTGCGCTCGCGCGGGCTCGAACCGGCGGGCGTGGTGATCGGCAGCTGGCCCGCCCAGCCCGATCTTGCCTCGCGCTGCAACCTGCAGGACCTGCCGGACGTGACGGGGGCCCCGCTGCTGGGCACGGTGCCGGCCGGGGCGGCCGCCCTCGCCCCGGCCGGCTTCCGGGCCTCGGCACCGCACTGGCTGGCGCCCCGGCTGGACGGCACATGGGACGCGGAGGCGTTCCGGGTACGGGAGGCACGCCGGGGGCGGAAGACGTGACGGAGCCCGGGGCGAGAGGTGCGAGGTGGTCTCGCGGGGGACAATCGCGGCAAGGCCAGTCCTTGCGGGCAGAGTCCTCGTCCCCCGGGCTTCTCGGCTTCACCACGGCAGGGAGGTGCCCCATGTCCGCCGGCTCCGCGAAGGTGGCGCGGGATCCCGTGCACCACCCGTTGTTCGCCCGTTGCTACGCCCGGTTCAGTGTCACCGCCGAGACCCGCGGGGGCATGGCCGCGGTGCGCCGGAGGCTGCTCGACGGGCTGTCGGGCCGGGTGATCGAGGTCGGCGCCGGCAACGGCCTCAACTTCGCGCACTATCCGGACACCGTCTCGGAGGTCGTCGCCGTCGAGCCGGAACGGGTACTGCGCCGGCTGGCCGTGGAGGCCGCCCTGCGCGTCCGCGTCCCGGTGGAGGTCGCGCCGGGTGCGGCGGAGGCGCTGCCGGTCAAGAGCGAGGCGTTCGACGCGGCGGTGGTCTCCCTGGTGCTGTGTAGTGTGCGGGACCTGCCGCGGGCGCTCGCGGAACTCAGGCGGGTGCTGCGGCCGGGCGGCGAGGTGCGGTTCTTCGAGCACGGCCGGGGCGGCGGCCAGGTCATGCGCCTCACCCAGCGCGCCCTGGACCGGACGGTGTGGCCGGCGCTCGCCGGTGGCTGCCATGTGGCGCGCGACCCGGTGGGCGCGTTGCGGGAGGCGGGATTCGAACTCGGCCCGTACCGGTGGGTGCTGATGCCGGAGAGCGGCCCGAAGCTGCCGACGTCGTACTGCGTACTGGGCACCGCGTGGCGGCCGGCGACCGATGTGGTGGCCGACGCGTCGCCCGGCCGGAGTTGATCACTCGCTCCAGCGGCGCAGCTCGGCGGCGATGTCGTCCACGGACGCCTCACCGTTCTTGACCAGCCGGGCCAGATCGCGCACCTGCTCCGGCGAGGTGACGACCTTCAGACCGCTGGCGACGAGGTAGGCATACGCGACGGCGGAGGCGAACAGGGCGTTGGAGCGTTCCAGCGCGGGCACGTGGAGCAGCAGTTGGAGCAGCGCGGCGGCACGGGCCTGCGGGCTGCCGTAGACGGGGACGTCGAATATCTCGGCCTCGTGGCGGGCTACGGCGGCGACGAGGGCTCCCCAGTCGGTGACCTGGGGGTCCCCCGGAGTCTGCTGTTCGGCGAGCATCAGCAGCCAGGCGAGGTCGATGCGCAGACCGTCCAAGGGATCAACGGCGACCTTCGCGCGTGCCCTCGGGGTTCTTCTCCCCGCTCTCGGCGTCACCCGCGCGGGCACCGCCCCGTCGAACTCCTCGGCGAAAACGCTTTCGTACTGCCTCATGAAGTCGGCGGCGGCCTCCACGAAGGTGTGGCCGACCTCGCCGGCGTCCTGCCGGACCAGTTCCTCGATGTAGCGGTTGACGCTCATCCCGCGGGCCAGGGCGCGCTCCCGCGCCGCTCGGGCGGTGCCCTCGTCCACGCGTACGTTCAACTGGGTCTTCGCCATACCCCGAAGCTAGCGCCGGAGTGCTAGCACCGGCAAGTGCCGACGCCGGACCGATCGGCCGGGCGCCCCGCCCCTGGAGACCGAGGAGCGTGCTCCTTGCACCGGTATGAGACGGTTTTGCACCCACGGGGGATACTCGGTGTGCCCCTGGTCACACTATCCTCGGGCGCGACAGGCACGACGGGCACAGCCTGATGCCCGCATGCGCAGACTCCACCAGCCCCACATGTCCACCTCTCCAGACGGAGGAGCCGGCCTTGTCCACACCTGCTGCGGAGCACGCCCCCGGCCTCGCGTCGGCCGACGGAATCGCGGCCCGCGCGCGCGGCCTGACCAAGGCGTACGGATCCGGCGAGACGACAGTGCTCGCCCTGGACGCGGTGGACGTGGACATCGTGCGCGGCCGGTTCACCGCGGTGATGGGGCCGTCGGGGTCCGGGAAGTCGACACTGATGCACTGTCTGGCCGGACTCGACACCGTTTCGGCCGGACAGGTGTGGCTCGGCGACACCGAGATCACCGGGTTGAAGGACCGTGAGCTGACCCGCCTGCGCCGGGACCGGATCGGGTTCATGTTCCAGTCGTTCAATCTCATCCCCACTCTGAACGCGCTGGAGAACATCACGCTCCCGATGGACATCGCGGGCCAGAAGCCCGACGAGAAGTGGCTGGACCAGGTCATCGACACACTCGGCCTGCGGGACCGGCTGAAGCACCGCCCGGCACAGCTCTCCGGCGGCCAGCAGCAGCGCGTGGCCTGTGCGCGGGCGCTGGCCTCCCGACCCGAGCTGATCTTCGCGGACGAGCCGACCGGCAACCTCGACTCGCGCGCCGGTCTGGAGGTGCTCGGCTTTCTGCGCGAGGCCGTCGACCGGCTGAACCAGACCGTGGTGATGGTCACGCACGACCCGGGCGCCGCCTCCCACTCAGATCTGGTGCTGTTCCTGGCGGACGGCCGGATCGTCGACGAGATGCGGCGCCCCACGGCGGAGGCGGTGCTGGAGCGGATGAAGCGGTTCGACGTGCTCCGCGCCCAGAGCGACGACGGCGGCCCCGTTCCCGGCCTCGCCTTCGGCCTGGCCGACGACGGGGCCGTGCGGCCCGACGAGTCGATCCCCGGCAAGGGCTGAGACCGTGCTGAAGGCGACGCTCAGGAGTTTCCTCGCGCACAAGGGACGGCTGCTGCTGTCCGCGCTGGCCGTCGTCCTGTCCGTGGCGTTCGTCGCGGGCAGCCTGATCTTCTCCGACACCGTCGCCCGCACCTTCGACCGGCTCTTCGCCTCCACCTCCGCCGACGTGACCGTGTCGCCCCCGGAGGACCTGAAAGCGGCCGTGCCCACCGGCCAGATCCGGACCGTGCCGGCCTCGCTCGCCGAGCGGCTGGCCGGGATCGAGGGGGTCGGGTCCGCCCATCCGAACGTCAGGGCCGGGAACATCACGGTCGTCGACAGCGACAACGAGCCGGTGGGGCCGACGAGCGGCGCACCGATGCGCGCGGTGGACTGGTACGCCGACGAACGCAGTGGCGTGGAGCTGGCCTCCGGCCGCACCCCGCGCGGTGCCGGGGAGGCCGTGCTGGACGCGGACACCGCCGACACCGAGGACGTGGCGATCGGTGACACCCTGTCGGTGCAGGCGCAGCCGGGCACCTTCCGCGTAGAGATCGTCGGGATCGCCACCTTCACCACCCCCAACCCGGGCGCGGCCCTCGTCTTCCTCGATCCCGAGGTCGCCGCCGTCAAGCTGCTGGGCTCGGCGGACCGGGCCACGAGCATCGCCGTCGAGGCGGGGCCGGGCGTGACCGCCGAGGAGGTCGACCACCGTGTCACCGAGGCGCTCGGCGCCGGCACCTACCGGGTGGAGACGGCCGACGAACAGGCCGCGACGGCCACCGACGAGCTGGGCGAATTCCTCGCCGTGATCAAGTACGTGATGCTCGGCTTCGCCGGGATCGCCGTGCTCGTCGGCACCTTCCTGATCGTCAACACCTTCTCGATGCTGATCGCGCAGCGCACCCGCGAACTCGGGCTGCTGCGGGCGCTCGGCGCCGACCGGCGGCAGGTGCGCCGCTCGGTGCTCACCGAGGCGGTGCTGCTCGGCCTGGTCGGCTCGACGCTGGGCCTCGTGGCCGGTGTCGGGCTCGCCTACGGACTGATCCGGCTGATGAGCGTCTTCGGCATGAACCTGAACACCACGGAGATGGTCATCGGATGGGTCACGCCCGCCACGGCGTATGTGGTCGGGCTCGGGGTCACCTTCGTGGCGGCGTACCTTCCGGCCCGCCGCGCGGCAGAGGTGTCCCCGATGGCCGCCCTCGCCGACGCCGAGATCGCCGGGGTGGGCCGGCCATTGCGGACCCGCGCGGTGGTGGGTTCCGTCGTCGGGGCGCTCGGCGCGGCCGCCCTGGTGGGCTGCGCCGTCTCGACCGGGACGAGGTCGGCGGCGTCCCTGCTGGGGCTGGGCATCGTGCTGACCCTGATCGCGACCATCGTCGCCGGCCGTTGCTGGTGCGGCCGGTGATCCGGGTGCTGGGCGGGGCCTTCCCCGCCCTGTTCGGACCGGTCGGGAGGATGAGCCAGCGCAACGCCCTGCGCAATCCCCGCCGTACAGGTGCCACCGCCTCCGCGCTGATGGTGGGACTCGCCCTGGTCGGCGGCATGTCGGTGGCCAGCGCCTCCATGTCCCGCTCCTTCGACGAGCGGATCGACAAGACTCTGGGCGCCGATTTCGTCATCCAGAACGCCAACTTCCTGCCGTTCGCCCAGGAGGTGACCGACCAGGTGCGGGACACCGAGGGCGTGGGCGTCGTCGTACGGCAGCGGTTCGCGCCGGTGGGGGTGAGGCTGCCGGACGGGGAGCGGATCGAGACGACCGCCGCCGGGTACGACCACCGGGTCGACGACGTCGCCCGGCTCACCTACGCGAGCGGCGGCACGGCAGCGGCACTGGCCGACGGTGGCATCGCCATGGACGCCGACTTCGCCGCGGACCACGGCGTCCGGACGGGCGACGTCATCCCGGTCGAGTTCCCGGGCGGACAGCGCACCGCGCTGACCGTGGGCGCCCTCACCGACATGGAAAGCGGCGAGGGCTTCGGCGTGCAGGGCGGACTGTTCCTCGGTATCGCGGCGGTCGAGAAGTACGTGCCCGACGGGCAGGACTCCGCGCTGTACGTGAACGCCGCCGACGGCACGAGTGCGGATGAGCTCCGTGACCGGCTGGAGACGGCGCTCGACCCGTATCCGCAGGTCCAGGTACGTGACCAGGTCGACTACAAGGACCTCGTGCACGACCAGATCGCGGTCCTGCTGTACCTCGTCTACGCGCTGCTGGGGCTGGCGGTCATCATCGCGGTGCTCGGCGTGGTCAACACCCTGGCGCTGTCGGTGGTGGAGCGCACCCGGGAGATCGGGCTGCTGCGGGCCATCGGACTGGCCCGGCGGCAGCTGCGGCGCATGATCCGGCTCGAGTCGGTGGTGATCGCGGTGTTCGGCGCGGTGCTGGGCCTCGTGCTGGGGCTGGTGTGGGGCGTCTGCATACAGCAGGTACTGGCGCTGGAGGGCATGACCGCGCTCACGATCCCCTGGGGCACGATCGTGGTGGTGGTCATCGGTGCGGCGGTGGCCGGCATCGCCGCGGCGCTGCTGCCGGCCCTCCGCGCGTCGCGGATGAACGTCCTGGAGGCGATCGCTCATGAGTGACACGCGCGTGGGCTTTCGTGGCGGACGTCCGGCTCGTGGAATTCCGTGTCGCGGGCGGTGCCGCGTGCTGCGACCGGCGTATGACCGAGCTGCGCATACGGGCCGCGACGCCCGAGGACCTGGACGCCGTACTGGCCTTCTGGAAGGTCGTCGCCGAAAGCACGAGCACCAGCGACGACCGGGCCGGCGTGGAGCGGCTGGTCGCGCGCGACCCCGAGGCGCTGCTCCTCGCCGAGAAGGGGGCGAAGCCGGTCGGCACCGTGATCGCGGGCTTCGACGGGTGAAAGTGGCAGCAGGCAGTTCAGCAGGGTGAGCACGAGTCTGTGCGGGCCGCGACGGTGTCCCGCCGAATGGCGTAGCGGCGATCTCCCAATGTCCCTGGTCATGGGGCGGCCATCTCGTAACTCTCCGAGCAGAGATGCTCGTTGAAGCGCGAGGTGACGCAGTGACCTTGCCCCAGCATGGCTCAATCGAGGTCTCCTCCTCGGTGTGGCAGTTCCCCGAGGACGCCACGTAGAAGAGGTTCCGCGCCCTGACGAAGGTTTCCCGCACCTTCCCCCGCAGTTCGTGGCGCCGGGAGAAGTTCGCCGGCATCTCGGGGATCCGGAAGCGAGTGTGCCCCTTGCTGACGACAGCGAGGCCCCTGTCGAGCTCCTGACCCTCGACTCCGTGCTGCGTCGCGAAGGGTGTGCCGCCGCCCAAGGGGTCATCCAAGGCAAGCAGTTGGGCGTAGAGCACAGCCCAGGGCCTCGCGACGGCGAGCGGCTGGAGCAGAAGGCCCCCGCGCCGACGCCACCCACGTCGGCGTGGACGGCTGATCCGTCACGGTGCTCAGTTCAACGGGCGCGCGCCGGTCCGCTACGCACCACAGCCGCACCGATCCTTCGCTCGCCGAAGCTGGAGATGAGCGTGTCGTGCCTGCGTATCCTGCAGGCCGCGCTCGTGTACATCAACACGCTGATGCTGCAGGACGCCCTGGCCGACCCCCAGTGGGCCGAGCTGCTCGAGCCCGCCGACCGGCGCGGGCTGACCCCGCTGTTCTGGCAGCACGTCCAGCCCTACGGCGAGGTGCGGCCGGACGTGGCCAAGCGTCTGCCACCGGGCGGCGGCGAGGGCGCCGCCGAGCGGCGCGAACCGGAGTAGCCAGATCCTGCGGCTCTTCCGATGAGGACGGGCCGGTGCGACCTGCGCCGTCCGGCCGACTGTGGACGTTTGGTAGCAGCACCGCGGCGAGGGCCATGGCGTCGCCGACCGGGCGTGTAAATAAACTTTGACACGGCGTCCGGTGCGCTTTACATTGACTGATGTCAGCTTTGTTTTACATGGGGAGCGGGCATGGCCTTCGAGGAAAAACGCGCCTGGGTGACGATCCTGGTCTCCCTCGGCGCGTACACGCTCTACGTGGCGGCCGTCCTGGGCCGGGTCGGCGACGGCCCGCTCGCCGACGTCGCCTACGCGGGAACTCTGCTGTGGACCATCGGTGGCGCCATCGTCGCCGCGATCGTGGCCCACATCGCGATGGCTGTCGCGGGCGGCCCCGGCGCCGACCGCACTGACGAGCGCGACCGTGAGATCTACCAGGTCAGTGAGCGCATCGGGCAGTCGATGGTCGTCATCGGCGCGCTCGCCGCACTGGTCATGGCCATCGCCGAGCTGCGCCACTTCTGGATCGCCAACACCGTCTACCTGGCGTTCGTGCTGTCCGCGGTGCTCAGCTCGTCTGCCAAGATCATGGCGTACCGCAAGGGCGGCTTCCAGACGTGGTGAAGCCGACGCGGGTCACCAACGCGATCCGGGCCCTGCGGTTCGCGCACGACGAGATGACCCAGGCCGAGCTGGCCGACCGGGTCGGCGTCACCCGCCAGACCATCATCGCGATCGAACAAGGTCGTTACTCCCCCTCGCTGGAGACGGCGTTCCGCATCGCCCGGGTGTTCCGGGTCGGACTCGACGAGGTCTTCCAGTACCCCGACACCGAAGGAGACCCCTCATGAGGGCGATCGTCCAGGACGAGTACGGCCCGCCGCACGTGCTGAGCCTCGGCGAGGTCCCGATCCCGACGCCCGGCGCCGGCGATGTGCTGATCCGGGTGCACGCGGCCGGCGTCGACTACGGCGTGTGGCACGTCATGACCGGGCTGCCGCTCATCGGCCGCCTCGGCTTCGGCCTGCGCCGGCCCCGCAACCGCGTGCCGGGCATGGACGTGGCCGGCGTCGTGGAGTCCGTCGGCGCCAACGTGACCGCGTTTCGCCCCGGCGACGAGGTGTACGGCGCGGCGACCGGCGCGTACGCGCAGTTCGCGCTCGCCCGCCCGGGCAAGCTCGCCCGCAAGCCCGCCAACCTGAGCTTCACCGAAGCGGCGGCCACACCCACGTCAGGGGTGACCGCGTTGCGGGCCGTCGGCCAGGTCACCGCCGGCGAGAAGGTGCTGGTCATCGGCGCCGGCGGCGGAGTGGGCAGCTTCGCGACGCAACTCGCGGTCACCGGCGGCGCCCACGTCACCGCCGTGTGCAGCACAGCCAAGGCCGACCTCGTCCGGTCGCTGGGCGCCCGGGCCGTCATCGACTACACGCGCGAGCCGCTCACCGGGACGTACGATCTGATCATCGACATCGCGGGCCGCCGGCCGCTGGCCCTGCTGCGCGGGCTGCTCACCGAGCGCGGCCGGCTCGTCATCGTCGGCGGCGAGGGCGGCGGTCGGTGGTTCGGTGGGCTCGGCCGGCTGCTGGCCGCCCGGCTGATCACCCCGTTCACGCGTCGGCGCCTGGACGCGCGGATCGCGCTGACCCGCACCGCCGACCTGGAGGCGCTGCGCGACCTCATCGAGGCCGGGGCCGTGCGACCGGCCGTCGGGCGCACGTACTCCCTGGCGGAGGCCTCAACCGCGGTGGGTGACCTGGCGACGGGCAACGCGCCCGGAAAGCTCGTCATCACGGTTGATTCCGGGACGCCGGGATCAATACCCCGCGGCGAGCCTTGACAGAGGTGCATCCGATGACGGTCGACAGCCCCGAGGTGACGGCCGGCAGTTGGTCGCGAGGGCGCCGGGAACGCACCGCGCCCTTCGGCCCCGGCGTCCCAGCTCAGACACCAGCCGTGAAGTAGTGGGGTGATCACGCGCTCGCCGCCGTGGCAGTCTGCTCGTCGTGTTCGCGCAGCATCCGCATGACGGTGGCGGGCGAGGGGCGCTGGCCCTTCTTCGCACCTGTGGTGATGGCGAGTTTCTTGGCGATGTCGCGCAGGCTCATCTCCTGGTCGCGCAGGTGGAGGGCCATGGACAGCATGGACTCGTCGGTGACGCCCGCGCCGCCGATGGTCTTGCCGCGCTTGCGGGCGGACTCGTGGCCTTCAAGGGTGCGGTCGCGGATGTATTCGCGCTCCATGCCGGACATCGCGGCGAGCATGGCGAGTTCGATGCCGCGGCCGAGCCGCTTGTAGATCCGGCGGCGATGTTTGTGAGCAGCCGGGCTTCGACGGCTGGCGCTGCCATCCGTACCGGCTCGCGGTGCACCCGGACCACCGCAGGCAGGGCATCGGGTCCACGCTGCTGGCCGCCGCCGAGGAGCGGCTCGGCGGGCGCCGTGCGGACGCGATGGTGCTGCAGCGCGGCCAGACCGCCCACCGCGCGTGGGACGCCGCCGGGTACGCGCCGGAGGAACGCTGGCGGCGCTGGGTCAAACCTCTTCGGGAGGCCGGCCGGAGACAGGGCCCGGGCATGACGGCGGACGTCGGGTGACCTCGCGGGACACCTTTGCTGACCCTTTACGCTAGGAGGGTCACTCGGTCATCCATGAAAGGTTGTGTGCGTCCGCCCATGGGCGAGCCTCCCAGTAGTACGCGACATCGCGGTCCCCGACAGAGCCGTACGCGACGTCGCGCGGTAGTCCACTTCCCGCCCGGCCATGGGACGGGGGTGGCCCGATGACAGAAGTGCTCCTTCTCCTGGTGGCGATCCTGCTCTCCCTCGCCTGTGGCGCTTTCGTCGCGGCCGAGTTCTCCCTCACCACGGTCGAGCGGGCGGAGCTGGACCGGGCAGTCGAGCGCGGCGAGCGGGGCGCCGCCGGCGCGCTCAAGGCCGTACGGAACCTGACCTTTCAACTCTCCGGGGCGCAGCTCGGCATCACGGTCACCAACCTGGTGGTCGGCATGCTCTCCGAGCCGTCGATCGCCGCACTGATCTCCGGCCCGCTGAGGGACATCGGTGTCTCCGCCTCGGTGGCGAGCTCCCTGGCGCTGGTGATCGGCACGGCTCTGTCGACCGTCTTCCTGATGGTGGTCGGCGAACTGGTGCCCAAGAACTGGGCGATCTCGTCGCCGCTGGCCGTCGCCAAGAACGTGGGCAACGCGCAGCGCTGGTTCAGTGCCGCCTTCCGCCCCTTCATCACGCACCTCAACAACACGGCCAACCGCATCGTGCGCCGCTTCGGTGTGGAACCCGCCGAGGAACTGGCGTCCGCGCGCGGCCCTCAGGAGCTGGCGGCTCTCGCCCGGCACTCCGCCAAGCTGGGTGCTCTGGAGGCCGACACCGCGGAGCTGTTCGTCCGCACCCTGAACCTCGCCGATCTCAGCGCGGAGAACGTGATGACCCCGCGCGTGCAGGTCGTCGCGCTGGAGGTCCAGGCGACCTGCGAGGACGTGGCGAACGCGACCCGAGCGACCGGGCTGTCCCGGTTCCCGGTGTACCGCGGCACCCTCGACTCGGTGGTCGGGACCGCGCACATCAAGGACGTGCTGACGGTGCCGGCCGAGCGCCGGGCACGGGTTCCCGTGTCGGAGATGATGCGCGAGCCGCTGCTGGTCCCGGAGTCGCTCACCGTCGACCGGCTGCTGGACCGGCTCTCCGGCGGGCGCACCATGGCCGTGGTGATCGACGAGTACGGCGGTACGGCGGGCGTGGCCACGCTGGAGGACATCGTCGAGGAGGTCGTCGGCGAGGTCCGCGACGAGCACGATCCGCACGAGACTCCCGACCTGGCCCGGACCGGTTCGGACGAGGAGGGTCACGCCCTGTTCTCGGCCGACGGCTCCGCGCGCATGGACCAGCTCACGCGGGTCGGTCTGCGCGCGCCGGACGGGCCGTACGAAACCCTGGCCGGGCTGGTGGCCACCGAGCTCGGCCGGATCCCCGCCGTCGGCGACACTCTCGAGGTCGTCGGCTGGCGGATGGAGGTCCTGGACGCGAGCGGCCGCCGCGCGGCGCGCGTCCTGCTGCACGCGCCACTCGCCGGCCCGCGCCCGACAGACGGGCGGGCGGACGGCGAGGAGACTGCCGGCGGGCCGGACGGCAGGTCGAGACTCCGGTCGACCGGTGAGCCGGACAGCAGGACGAACAGTAGGACGAACGGCAAGGCGCGCGAGAAGGGGGCACGGCGATGACGGTCGTACAGTTGCTGATCGGTCTGGCGACGCTGGTCGTCAACGCCTTCTTCGTAGGTGCCGAGTTCGCGCTGATCTCGGTGCGCCGCAGCCAGATCGAGCCGTACGCCGAACAGGGTGAGCGGCGCGCCAAGAGCGTGCTGTGGGGCCTCGAGCACGTGTCCGCGCTGATGGCGGCGGCGCAGCTCGGCATCACGCTGTGCACCCTGGTCCTCGGTGTGGTCGCCGAGCCCGCCATCGCCCATCTGCTGGAGCCGGTGTTCCACGCGGTGGGCGTGCCGGAGGGCGCGGGCCACGCGGTGTCCTTCGTGATCGCTCTGGCGCTCGCGACCTATCTGCACATGCTGCTCGGCGAGATGGTGCCGAAGAACATCGCGCTCGCGGAGCCCGTGCGCAGCGCGCTGCTGCTGGGTCCGCCGCTGGTGGCACTGTCCCGGGGGCTGCGCCCGGTGATCTTCACGATCAACGCCTTCGCCAACACACTGCTGAGGCTGCTGCGGGTCGAGGTGCGCGACGAGGTCGTGGCGTCCTTCTCCGACGCGGAGCTGGCGCAGATGGTGAAGGACTCCGGCGAGGCGGGCCTGATCGACGACCGCGCGCAGGAGCGCCTGAACGACGCGCTGGAGCTGGGCCGCCGACCGGTGCGGGACGTGGTGCTGCCGTTGGAGAGCGTGGTCTACGCGCGCATGGGCGTCACTCCGGAAGGGCTGGAGGAGCTGTCGGCGAAGTCCGGGTACTCCCGTTTCCCGGTGGTGGACGAGGGGCGGCGGATCGTCGGCTATCTGCACGTGAAGGACGCCCTGGACGCCTCACCGCGCGACATGCCGTTCCTGCTGCGGGACATGCGCTCCATCGCTCGGGTGCGGGAGAACACGACGATGGGCGCCGTCCTCACCGCCATGCGGGGAAGCCGTACGCATCTGGCGGCCGTCCTCGGGGCGGACGGGCGGCTGGCGGGGCTGGTGACGATGGAGGACGTACTGCAAGAGCTGTTCGGGCAGCGGGCCTGAGCGGGAGCGGCCGGGCGGACCACGCGGAACGGGAGGAAACGCCGACCGACCGGCGGGTATGTGCACGGGATATCATCTCTGTCGCCATGCAGACGAACCCCACTCACACCAGCCTGGTCGCGGTCGGCGACTCCTTCACCGAGGGCATGTCGGACCTGCTGCCCGACGGCACGTACCGGGGCTGGGCCGATGTCCTCGCCGCGCGGATGGCGGCCGTCACCCCCGGGTTCCGGTACGCCAACCTCGCGGTGCGCGGCAAGCTGATCCGGCAGATCGTCGAGGAACAGGTGGATACGGCGGCGGCCATGCGGGCCGACGTGGTCACCCTGGTCGGCGGGCTGAACGACACCCTGCGGCCCAAGTGCGACATGGGCCTGGTACGGGATCTGCTGACCGAGGCGGTGGAGCGGCTGGCCCCGCACTGCGGGCAGCTTGTCCTGATGCGCAGCCCGGCCCGCCAGGGACCCGTGCAGGAGCGTTTCCGGCCGCGCATGGAGGCGCTGTTCGCCTGCGTCGACGAGCTGGCCGAACGGCACGGCGCCCTGGTCGTCGACCTGTACGGGGCGCCCTCGCTCGGCGACCCACGGCTGTGGGACGTGGACCGGCTGCACCTGACCGCCGACGGGCACCGCCGGGTCGCCGAGGCGGTGTGGCAGTCGCTGGGCTACCCGCCCGAGGACCCCGAGTGGCGACTGCCCCCGGCGGCCACGCTGCCACCGGGCTGGTCGGCGCGCCGGGTCGCGGACGCCAGGTTCGCACGGCAGCACCTGCTCCCGTGGATCGGCCGCCGCCTCACCGGCCGCTCCTCGGGCGACGGCTTGCCGCCGAAGCGCCCCGAGCTACTGCCGTACGCCGCCGGTGACACCGAGGGCGCCGCAGGGCTGAGGGGCACCGGGGGCACTCGCCGATCCCCGCTGTCCTCCTCGTAGCTTCCTCTGAATCACCCGTGGCGCTGGCCTGCACGATTCGCCAGTAGACTCCGTACACGTGACTGCTGCGCCCGCCAAGCCCCGTATCCCGAACGTCCTCGCCGGACGTTACGCCTCCGCCGAGCTCGCCACGCTCTGGTCGCCCGAGCAGAAGGTGAGGTTGGAGCGGCAGCTCTGGCTCGCCGTGCTGCGGGCCCAGAAGGACCTCGGCATCGAGGTGCCGGACGCGGCGATCGCCGACTACGAGCGTGTCCTCGACCAGGTCGACCTGGCCTCCGTCGCCGAGCGCGAGAAGGTCACCCGGCATGACGTGAAGGCGCGGATCGAGGAGTTCAACGACCTCGCCGGGCACGAGCACGTGCACAAGGGGATGACCTCCCGCGACCTGACCGAGAACGTCGAGCAGCTGCAGATCCGGCTCTCGCTGGAGCTGATGCGCGACCGTACGGTGGCGGTGCTGGCCCGGCTCGGCAGGCTGGCCGGCGAGTACGGCGAGCTGGTCATGGCCGGCCGTTCGCACAACGTGGCGGCGCAGGCCACCACCCTCGGCAAGCGGTTCGCCACCGCCGCCGACGAGCTCCTCGTCGCGTACGGCCGGCTGGAGGAGCTGCTGGGCCGCTACCCGCTGCGGGGCATCAAGGGCCCTGTCGGTACGGCGCAGGACATGCTGGACCTGCTGGGCGGCGACGCGGCGAAGCTCGAGGAGCTGGAGCGGCGGACCGCCGGTCACCTGGGTTTCGCGGAGGCGTTCACCTCGGTCGGCCAGGTCTACCCGCGGTCGCTGGACTACGAGGTGGTGACCGCGCTGGTGCAGCTGGCGGCGGCGCCTTCGTCGCTGGCGAAGACGATCCGGCTGATGGCCGGGCACGAGCTGGTCACCGAGGGGTTCAAGCCGGGCCAGGTCGGTTCGTCCGCCATGCCGCACAAGATGAACACCCGCTCCTGCGAGCGCGTCAACGGCCTGATGGTGATCCTGCGCGGGTACGCCTCGATGACCGGGGAGCTGGCGGGCGACCAGTGGAACGAGGGCGACGTGTCCTGCTCGGTGGTGCGCCGGGTGGCGCTCCCCGACGCGTTCTTCGCGCTCGACGGTCTGCTGGAGACGTTCCTGACGGTGCTCGACGAGTTCGGCGCGTTCCCGGCGGTCGTCGCCCGGGAGCTGGACCGCTACCTGCCGTTCCTGGCCACCACCAAGGTGCTGATGGGCGCGGTGCGCGCGGGTGTCGGCCGTGAGCTGGCGCACGAGGCGATCAAGGAGCACGCCGTCGCGACGGCCCTCGCGATGCGTGAGCAGGGCGCCGAGCGCAACGACCTGCTCGACAAGCTCGCGGCCGATGAGCGTCTCCCCCTCGACCGGGCCGAACTCGACGCGCTGATGGCGGACAAGCTGTCCTTCACGGGCGCCGCGAGCGCCCAGGTCGCCGCCCTCGTCGGCCGTGTCGACGACCTCGTCAAGCAGCACCCGGAGGCCGCCGGCTACACCCCCGGGGCGATCCTCTGACCCGCTTGGTCCAAGGCTGAAGGGCCGGGATGCGCGAGCCGTGTCCTTCACCACCCGACGGGGTGGTGAAGGACACGGCTCGCGCGCGACCCAGGGGTCAGATCATGTCCCGGCCGTTGCGGCGGGCGTCGGCCCACTCGCGGAAGAACCCACGGCTGATCACGAACAGGATGACGGCCACGATGACGGGCCACATCAGGACGTAGACGCTCAGGGCGAAGGTCACTGTGCCTCCTTATGTCTTACTTGGTGTGTACGACGGGCTCGGGCTCGCGTCCGCCCGGTGTTCCGGGCCCGCCTCCGGGGCCGGCGCCGGGCTCGGGACGCCGGGCGCTTCCCCGTTGCCGTCGGCAATCGCCGCGGCGGCGCCCCCGTCGTCGAAGTCGCCGGTGCGTTCCGCGATGACGGAGAAGTCGAAGCTCTCCCCCTGGCGCGCGGACATGGCCCAGCAGATGACGGTGCTCACCGAGTAGGCGACGAGCGAACCGCACAGCGTCGCGTACTCGTGCAGGGATCCGATCGCGAACGGCGCGGAGACCACCACGGCCAGCACACCGGTGATCTTCCCTGCCTTGATGCCCAGGAAGCCGAACACCATCAGGCCGAGGACGACACCGATACCGAGGACGGCCAGCACGTCCACGACGAAACCGAAGACCCCGTCCACGGGGATCCAGCTGAAGCGCACGGGCAGGAACACCGCGAGCGCCGCGAGCACCGAGGTGGTGAACGCCTTGCTGGTGACCTTCTCCCAGTAGAAGCTGGCCAGCACCGGGAAGACGAGTGCGCCCCACAGCGCGCCGACGAAGACGAGCAGGTCGAGGATGCTCAGCTGCAGACTGGCGAACGTCACGGCCAGCGCGGTGGCCACCACCATGGTGAGCCGGCCGACCAGCAGCATCGTCTTCGGGTTGGCCTTCCTCGTGCCCGCCACGCCCCGGCCGTAGATGTCGGCCATCGTGATCGACGCGAGGGCGGCGAGGTCGGCGTCGGCGGTGGAGGACAGCGCACCGACGATCATGATGAAGAAGACGGCCAGCAGCGCGGACGGCAGATAGGTGGCGGCCATCTCGGGGATGAGGTTGTTCATGTCGCCGCCGGTCGGTTCGAAGCCCAGGTAAAGGGCGAGCACACCGAGCATGCCGACGCCGATCACCATGCCGCCGTAGCCGATGGTCGCGGTGATGAAGGTGGGCTTGATCAGGCTCTCCTTCACCGCGAACAGGCGCTGGGCGATGGTCTGGTTGCCGATCGCGTAGGCCAGCACCGCGGCGATGTAGGGGGCGCCCTGCCCCATGAAGGCGTCGCTGGAGAAGAAGCTTCCCTGCTGCGGGGTCAGGTTCGCCGCGCCGGTCTCGAACGCCGCCGGGAAGCCGGCCGCGAAGAAGATGAACGGGACGATCACGGCGACGGCGCCGAGCATCGCCACGACCTGCACGAAGTCGGTCATTACGGAGGCGCGGAACCCGGACCACAGGGTGTAGAGCAGGACACCCGTCGCGACGCAGAGGACGCCCTGGATGAAATTGAACGGCGACAGGAGCGAGATCAGCACACCGCCGGCGATGAAGTTCGACATCAGGCTGATGAGACTGCCGACGACGTTGGAGCCCGCGAGCATCAGCTGGCTGGAGCGCCCGTGGCGGGCGTACATGACTTCCGCCAGGGTGTGCGCCCTGGGGGCGACGGAGCGAATGCGTTTGCCGAAGGGGTAGATGAAAAGAATCATCAGGGCGCCCCAGAGCCCGTAGTGGATGGGGCCCGAGATGCCGTAGGTGTAACCCGACGTGGCGGAGGCGTACATCGAGGCCGCCCAGATCCACGTCGCCGTCATGCTGGCGGCCGAGATGCCGAATCCGATGTTGTTACCAGCAGTCATGTACCCGTCGGCGTTCTCCTCCTTCTTGCCGATCCGGGTCGAGATCAGAAAAGTCCCACCGTAGAAGAGAACCAGTAGACCAACGACAATTACGGCGCTGAACTGGGCCGTTTCCATGCCGTCCAACAGACGTACCTCCTTCGTCTCGCGGAGCCCGGCGCCGACGACGGCACCCGAAGGCTCGCTCGGGGCATGCCAAACGCATCCGCGCGCCATGGGCGCAGAGCGTGCTCCATCCCCGCCACCCGACGCGTCATTGCGCGAGTCGGGGGAGCTCACAAAACTGCGGGCCCTTTGGGCCCGCAAACCAGCCGCAGGGCGACAGCTTCTACTGGCGGCGGCGATCTTCGGTCATACCCGAGATCCGCGGTTGGCCGCCCTCAAGCCCTGCCAGGCAGATAGCAGATGTTTACACTTCAATACTTGTTCTGTCCACCTTCACAGTGATCACATCACCCTCTTTGCAGATCTTTCTTTACAAGTCGCAACTGCGATGGGCTGCATGATTTACCCCTTTACGTCTGATGTGCGCCTTGGATTATGCGGCCGGTCGTACGTCAGGCGGTGGCGTCTCCGTGATCCCCGCCGGCAGTCGGGCCCCGTCGCTCCCGTCCCGGTCGGCGACGGCCATACGATCCGGCGGCCGGTGCCCCGGACCTCCCACAGCGAGGCGACACTCGCGCTCGTGCCGAGCCGGGCCCACGGCTCGGGTATCTCCTCCTGGCCGGTGCGCAGCAGGACGGTCTGCAGGTTCCCAGGGGTCGGTGTCCCCCAGCGCGCGGCCAGGATCTCGTGGACCGCGCCCCGTTCCTTCTCGAACCGATCCACCGTCACTCCCACAGCACGGGATCGCTGCTCCGCGGGCCGGTACTGACGGCCAGTACGGCGACATGGTGACCCGGGCCCGCGAAGCCGCCGCCCGACGGGCCGTGCTCCGCCGGGAAGGGACGGAAGAACGGCTCGTCGATGACGGCGATGTGCTGTGCGACACTCATGGATCCAGGGGACGTGCCACCACTGGAACTTGGCGGTGTGTCAACCTCCTGCCCGTCAGGCGTCCCGGCGCCGCAGACTCCACACCCCCGCCAGCAGGGCGGCCGCGGTCCACAGCGCGGTCACCCGAGCCCGGACCAAGGCCCGAGCGATCCGTCGTGCGTGTGCTGGAGGATCACCTGCCCGGCCCGGTCGGGCATGAACTCGATGGCAGTGCCGGCCGCGTCCCCGATCACGAACGACACGATCAGGATGAACGGGATCAGCAGGGACAGCGTCATCACCCCACTGCGCAGCAGGGTCGCGAGTCCGGCCGCGAACAGGGCCATCAGCATCAGGTAGATACCGCAGCCTACGACCGCGCGCGCCTGCTCGCCCGCGGTGAGCCCGTCCGCCGCGGAACCCATCCCCGCTCTCGCGGCGAAGAGGGAGGCCAGAGCGGTCAGCAGGCCGACGGCGAGCACCGACAGGGCGATGGCGGTCGCCTTGGCCGCGAACCAGTGTCCGCGCTGCGGGACCGCCGACAGCGACAGCCGCAGCGCACCGTTGCGGAACTCGGTCGACACCGCCATGGCACCGAAGGAGATCGCCGCGATCTGCCCCAGGTAGACCCCGGACTGGGTCGTGAACAGCTGGTCGAACTCCGGTTCCGACGTGCTCGACGCACCGCCGAGCGCGGAGAACGCCGTGGTCGTCACGAACAGCGCCGCCAGCGCGCCCAGCAGCGAGCGGAGTGTGCGGATCTTCAGCCACTCGGCGTGGAGTACGGGTGCGAACTGCATGGTCAGGCCTCCTGGTGCGGTGCGGTGAACTCGGTCTCGGCTGCCGTCAGATCCAGGTATGCCTGTTCCAGCGTGCCTTCGTCCGCCGTGAGTTCGAGGATCGGTACGCCCGCGGCGGAGGCGAGGCGTCCGATGTCGTCCACGCGCGCGTGCGGCACGGTCCAGTGCCCGTCCTGCTGCTCGACGCCGAGGTGACCGGCCCCCTGGACACCGTGCCGGGCCCGATCTCGCGCGAGGGATACCGCATCCTCCAGGAGTCCCTGACCAACGCGCTGCGGCACGCGGGGCCGGTTCCGGTGCGGGCGAGGGTGTGCGTCGCCGACGGCACACTGCTGTTGGAGATCCGCAATCCGCTGGCCGAGGCGGTACCGGGCCCCGGCCGCGGCAGCGGGCTGCGCGGCGTACGCGAGCGCGCCGCGCTGCTGGGCGGCCGGGCTCGGACCAGCCCGGCCGACGGCGACTGGCGGGTCCGGGTCGAACTGCCGCTGGGTTGAACGGGGGCGTACTGATCTAGGCTGACCGGATGCCGGTCAGCGTTCTGCTCGTCGACGACGAACCCCTTGTACGCGCGGGCCTGCGGGCCGTGCTGGAAACGCAGCCAGACATCGAGGTCGTCGGGGAGGCAGCCGACGGGGCGGCGGTGATTCCGCTGGTACGGCAGCTGCGTCCGGATGTCGTCGCGATGGACGTACGCATGCCGCTCATGGACGGCATCGAGGCCACCCGCGCCGTGCTGCGGACGGTCGAGGATCCGCCGAAGATCATCGTGGTGACGACGTTCGAGCAGGACGAGTACGTGTACGAGGCGCTGCGCGCGGGTGCCGACGGGTTTCTGCTGAAGCGGGCGCGCCCCGCCGAGATCGTGCACGCGGTGCGGCTGGTCGCCGAGGGCGAGTCGCTGCTGTTCCCCGCGTCGGTCCGGCAGTTGGCCGCGGAGTACGGCGAGAGCGGCGGCAACCGTGCGGCGCGGGCCGTGCTGGACCGGGCGGGACTGACCGGTCGGGAGGCGGAGGTGCTGCGGCTGATGGCGCGGGGCCTGTCGAACGCGGAGATCTCCGGTCGGCTGGTGGTGGGGGTGGAGACGGTGAAGTCACATGTGAGCGCCGTGCTGGCGAAGTTGGGGGCGCGTGACCGTACGCAGGCGGTGATCGTGGCGTACGAGTCGGGTTTCGTGGGGCTCGGGTGAGCCGGGTGCGCGTAGATCGGTCCGCGGGAGTCGGACCGGGGTGACGCGGGTCGGGCCGGGGAGGGGCGGGTTCCGGTCATGGGCCGGGGCGGTCGCGCCCGGTGGTCGCCGGGGGCGGCCGTGCCGAGTACGATCCGCCCCACGCGCGCACGAGCGGGGAGGACGGACGGTGGGTCGGCTGACCGGCGGGGATCCCTCGCTGTTGCGGAGGATCAACTCCGCGGTGGTGCTGCACGCATTGCGGGCCACGGCCTGTGCGACGCTGACCGAGGTCACCGGGGTGACGGGGTTGTCACGGCCCACCGTCGAGGGCGTCGTGGAGGGTCTGATCGAGGCGGGTCTCGTCGTGGAGACGGCGGCCGAGGAGGGGGCGGCGCGGCGGCAGGGGCGGCCGGCCCGGAGGTTCCGGTTCCGGGCCGAGGCCGGGCATCTCCTGGGCCTGGAGATCGGGCCGCACCGGGTGGCCGCGCTGCTGGCCGATCTGGACGGCCGGGTGCTCGGCGCCCAGGCCAAGAATGTCGGTGAACGAGCCGACGCCGACGGGCGGTTGGAGCGGCTGCGCGCCGCCGTCGCCGAGTTGCTGCGCCGGACCGGGGTGCCGCGCGACTCACTGCGGGCCGTGGGCGTGGGCACGCCCGGGATCGTCGAGGCGGACGGCACGGTACGGCTGGGCACGGCGCTGCCCGGGTGGACGGGGCTGGGGCTGGGCGAGCGGCTGAGCCGGTCCTTCACATGCCCGGTGCTGGTCGAGAACGACGCCAACGCGGCGGTCGTGGCCGAACACTGGAAGGGCGTCGCCACCGGCACCGACGACGTGGTGTTCGTGTTGGCCGGGCTGAGTCCCGGCGCCGGTTCACTGATCGGTGGGCGGCTGCACCGGGGGTACGGCGGGGCGGCCGGCGAGATCGGGGCGCTGCACCTGCTGGGCCGCGAGGCGACCCCCGAGAAGCTGCTGTCCACCACGGACGAGCCACTGCACCCGCTCGACGAGCAGGCGGTGGCCGAGGTCTTCGCCCAGGCCCGCGAGGGCGACAAGCGGGCCCTCGCGGCCATGGACCGCTTCATCCAGCGGCTGGTCCACGACGTGGCGGCGCTGGTGCTGGCCCTCGATCCGGAACTCGTCGTGATCGGCGGCTGGGCGGCCGGGCTGGACGGGGTCCTGGAGCCGCTGCGGCGTGAACTGGCCCGCTACTGCCTGCGTCCGCCGAAGGTCGCCCTGTCCCGCCTGGGGGAGGCGGCGGTGGCGACGGGCGCGGTGCGGCTTGCCCTGGACCATGTGGAAGAGCAACTCTTCGCTGTGGAAGGCAGGGTGACGACCCACCGGTAGGCGGCGGCCGGGTGGACCCGCCATCGGTCTCGCCCCACCGCCCCGCCCCGCGCCCGGAGCGTTCAGGAAGCGCGGCGTTCAGGAAGCGCGGCGTTCAGGAAGCGCGGCGTTCAGGAAGCGCGGCGTTCGGGGCCGTGGTGGATCTCCACGCCTCCGGAGTCGCCGAAGGTCAGCCGGCAGGTGTCCGCGCGGTAGGTGGCCACGGAGAGCGCGGAGACCCGGCCCCGGGTGATGAAGCGGGTGGTGACGACGAGGACGGGCGCGCCCGGCAGGCGGTCCAGTTCCCTGGCGTCGTCCGCGCGGGCGGAGCCGAGCTCCACCGCGTTCTCGTGCCGCTCCAGTTCCAGGTGGTGCAGTTCCCGCAGTACCGCACGCGCGCGTGCCGCCCCGGCCGGGGCGTCGATGGCGGAGAGGTCGGGCACCGAGGCCGCCGGGATGTACAGCAGTTCGGCGGCGACGGGCTGGCCCTGGGACGCCCGGGACCGCCGAACGGTGTGCACGGGCTCGTCCCGGCCGGTCACCAGGGTCTCGGCGATGGCCGCGGGCGGCACCTCGAGCGTGCAGTCCAGAGCCTGCCAGGCGTCGTCGGGCCCGCCCGGCCAGGCGTGCTGCGCCGTGCCGACGGACACACCCATGCGCGGCGGGGCGACGGTGGTGCCCACGCCGCGGCGGCGCTGCAGCCTGCCTTCCAGTTCCAGTTGCTCCAGTGCCTGGCGCAGCGTGGCACGGGCCACGCCGAAGCGGGCGGCGAGGTCGCGCTCGTTGGGCAGGATCTCGCCCACGGAGAACTCCGAGTCCAGCGCCTCACTGAGCACGGTCCTGAGATGCCAGTACTTCGGTTCCGGCACCGTGTCCAACTGCGTGGTCCCCACCCTGTCCTCCGCGATCGTCGGGTCCGGTGGCGTTTTCGCGCCCTTGTTTATTAAAGGTTGTTTCACTTGTCTGCGACCATATGGCGCCCCCCACCCTTGGTCAATACCAATCGGACATGACCACGGGGCCCGCGCCGGAGGGCGCGGACCCCGTTGCCGGGTGGCCGACCCCCTACCGGGCCGCCACCAGCGAACGCAGTTTGTCGGGGTTGCGGATGAGGTAGACCACCTGGACGCGCCCGTCGGCGACATCCAGCTGGAAGACGGAGTCGGGCGTGTCGCCGGCGAGGAGCAGTGCCGCGGGGCCCCCGTTGAGTTCCAGGAAGCGGGCGGAGAAGTCGTCCCGGAGGCTCTTGCGGGCGGCGCCGAGCACGAAGCGGCCCACCTTGTCGGCGGTCTCCAGGACGCGCAGCGGGGCGGGGGCCTTGCCGCCGCTGTCGCCGACGAGACGCACGTCGGGGGCGAGCAGCTTCATGAGCCCTTCCAGATCACCGCCGGCCGCCGCCGCCAGGAACCGCTCGGTCAGTTCGCGACGTTGGGCGGGGTCGACGTCGTAGCGCGGGCGCCGGTCCTCGACGTGCTTGCGGGCCCGCGTGGCGAGCTGACGCACCGCCGGTTCGCCGCGGTCGAGCATGGCGGCGATGTCGGCGTAGGGGTAGCCGAACGCCTCGCGCAGGACGAACACCGCGCGCTCCAGTGGGGACAGGGACTCCATGACGACCAGGACGGCGAGCGAGACCGAATCGGCGCGCACCACCTGCTCGGCGGTGTCCGGGGCGGTGTCGCCGAAGCCGGTGACATACGGCTCGGGCAGCCACGGGCCGACGTACGTCTCGCCCCGCGCCTTGATCTGACGCAGCCGGTCGACGGCGAGGCGGGTGGTGACACGCACCAGGTAGGCGCGCGGCTCGCGGACCTCGGACCGGTCGCCGCCCGCCCAGCGCAGCCAGGCCTCCTGAACCACGTCCTCGGCGTCGGCCACCCGGCCGAGCATGCGGTAGGCGACCCCCTGGAGGACGGGACGGTGCTCTTCGAAGGCATCGGTCACGGTGTCGGCGCTCACCTCTCCATCCCAGCCGACCCGCACGGCCGTGTCCAGGAGGATTCGACGCGTCACGGAGCAGGAGCCCGGAGCCGGGCGCCCGGGGACTACCCGCCGGTAGTAATTGCTGACAAGGTGTCTACGGCGTCAGGCGGCGTCCCACCGCGAGTTCCAGACGAGGAGCACCTTCATGTCCGCGACCGTCTCGTTCGAGGTCACCTCTCCGCACGGCCCGCAGACCGTGACCCTGTCCTACGCGCGCGTGGGCCGCGGCGAACCGCTGCTCCTGCTGCACGGCGTCGGTCACCACCGTCAGGCCTGGGACCCGGTCGTGGACATCCTCGCCACCGAGCGCGAGGTGATCGCCGTGGACCTGCCCGGCTTCGGTGCCTCCCCGGCGCTGCCGGACGGCCTCACCCACGACCTGCCCACCATGAACGCCGCCCTCGGCGCCCTGTGCGAGGAGCTGGGGCTCGACCGGCCGCATGTCGCGGGCAACTCGCTCGGCGGGCTTCTGGCACTGGAGCTCGGCCGCCAGAACCTCGTACGGTCCGTCACCGCGTTGTCCCCCGCCGGGTTCTGGACCCAGGCCGAGCGGCGCTACGCCTTCGGTGTACTGATCGGGATGCGACGCGTCGCGGAGCGGATGCCGCTGCCGCTGGTCGAGCGGCTCGCCCGCTCGACTGCCGGGCGAGCGGCGCTGACCAGCACCATCTACGCCCGGCCGGGACGCCGTTCGCCCGAGGCGGTGGTCGCCGAGACGCTCGCGCTGGCCGGTGCCACCGGCTTCGCCGAGACGCTCCGGGCGGGCACCGCGGTGCGGTTCGCCGGCGACGTGCCCGGTGTCCCGGTCACCGTCGCCTGGGGTGCCCGCGACCGGCTGCTCATTCCCCGTCAAGGGGTCCGCGCCAAGCGGATGATCCCCCGGGCGCGACTGGTCCGGCTGCCCGGCTGCGGTCACGTCCCCATGAACGACGACCCGGCACTGGTCGCCCGCGTCCTCCTCGACGGCAGCCGCTGAACGGCGCGGCGCGGCGCTGTCCGATCCGGCGCGGTCCGGCGCCGGGCGGACTGGGCGGTGGGGTGGGGCAATACGTCGGGACGCGGTGCTGACGGTGCGTCGGTCCGCTTCGTGCCGCGGTGAGTTGTTCACTGAGTCGTTCACTCGGGGTTTACGTGCGAGCCGCGCCGCACCAGCACAGTGGTCGCATGAGTCGAGGCATGTCCGAGGTGACGCACACCCGGCACGGCCGTCCCGCGCAGGGACAGCCGGAGGGAGAACCGGCCACACGCTTCACGGCGGCGTTCCACAGTTGGTGGGCACGCCGCCACGGTCACGCACCGCCCGCATCCGGTACCGAGGGGGCCGCGGAAAACCGGCCGCCGGAGAGCGCCCTGTGGCGGATGCGGACGACGGTACGGGACGAACCGGGCGCGCTGGCCGCGCTGTGCACGGCGCTGGCCGAGCACCGGGTCGACATCCTGAGCCTGCAGACGCATCCGCTGGGCGAGGCCACGGTCGACGAGTTCCTGCTGCGCGCCCCGGCCGACCTGACCGGCACCGGCCTCACGGTGGCGGTGACGGGCGCCGGGGGCGCGGACACCTGGACCGAGCGGACCGACGCCCGCGATCTGGTGGCCGCCCCGCCCCGGATGCTGGAGCTCGCCGCACGTACGGCACTGGACGGCGCGGAACTTCCGGTGGCGTTACGGCAGTTGCTGGGGCGGTCCACGATCCGTTCGCTGCCCGCCACACCGGGCGGCGGGCGGCCGGCGCCGGAGGGCGTCCCGGCGGAGGGGGCCCTGGAGGACACCGTGATGCGGTTGCGCGCCCCGGAGGGCGGCGTACTCGCCGTGGAGCGGCCGCATCCGCCCTTCACGCCCACCGAGTTCGCCCGGGCACGGGCCCTGGTGGAGCTGGACGCCCGGCTCGGCCCCCGGGTCCCGCGCGGCCAGGACGTCCTCACCCTGTCCGAGGGCAGCGACATCGCCGTGAGCCGGGCGGACACCGGCGATCTGGAGGCGGCGCGGGCGATGCACGAGCGGTGCTCGCCCGAGACCCTGCGCCGGCGGTACCACGGCCCGGTGGGTGACGCGGACCGCTACCTGAACCACCTGCTCGGCCCCCGCTTCGGCCGTACGCTCGCCGCGCGGACCGCCTCCGGCCGCATCGTCGGCCTCGGTCATCTGCTGTGGGACGGCGACGAGACCGAGGTGGCACTGCTCGTCGAGGACGCCTGGCAGCGCCGGGGCATCGGCACCGAGCTCCTGACCCGGTTGGTGTCGATGGCCACCGAGGCGGGGTGCGCCCACGTCTACGCCGTGACGCAAGCGTCCAACACCGGGATGGCCGCCGCGATGCGCGGGCTGGGCCTGCCCCTCGACCACCAGATCGAGGAGAGCACCCTCGTCGTCACCGCACGCCTGGACCCGGCACGGGCCCGCCACGCGCAGGAGGAGTGGGAGCACGGCTCGCGGACCGGCCGCCGGTCGTAGACCACCGCCCCACCGGACCCGGAACACGAGACGAAACGGCCCGGCGGTGTCCGCCGGACCGTTCGGCATACGCGCGGGGCACAGCCCGCACCTCAGCCCCGGGCCGGCACCTCCGGCCGACCGACCGTCCCCCTCGTGCGGCCGTCGCCCGGTGCCCCGGTCCGCTCTCCCAGCGCCCCGTTCAGGTCCGCCCACAGGTCGTCGACGTCCTCCAGGCCGACCGAGAGCCGCAGCAGCCGGTCACTCACTCCCGCGTCCCTGCGGTCACCGGCATCGACGATGCGGTGGCTGATGGACGCCGGGTGCTGGATGAGGGAGTCCACGCTGCCGAGGCTCACCGCCGGGGTGATGAGCCGTACCCCTCCGATCACCGCGTGCGGGTCTCCGTGCACCTCGAAGGAGACCATCGCCCCGCCGATGCGCGGGTAGTGCACACGGGCCACGCGCGGATCCGCGGCGAGCCGGCGGGCGAGTTCGGCGGCGTTGGCCGACGCGGCCCGGACCCGAACCGGAAGCGTCGACAGGCCCCGCAGCAGCAGGTAGCCCGCCAGCGGATGCAGCACGCCGCCGGTGGCGAACCGTATCTGCCGCAGCCGCCCCGCGAACTCCTCGTCGCAGGCCACCACGCCGGCCAGGACGTCGCCGTGCCCACCGAGGTACTTGGTGGCGCTGTGCAGCACCAGCCGCGCCCCCTGCCCGGCCGGACGCTGGAGGACCGGGGTGGCGAAGGTGTTGTCGACGAGCAGCGGCACGGAGCCGCAGGCATGGGCGACGGCCCGCAGATCGACCTCGGCGAGGGTCGGGTTGGCCGGCGACTCCACCAGGACCAGACCGGTGTCCGGGCGCAGCGCGTCGGCGACCCCGGCCGGGTCGGTCCATGTCACCTCGGAGCCGAGCAGCCCGGCGGTCAGCAGGTGGTCGCTGCACCCGTACAGGGGACGTACGGCGACGACGTGGCGCAGGCCCATGGAGCCGCGTACCAGCAGGACGGCGCTGAGCGCGGCCATGCCGCTGGCGAACGCGACCGCGGCCTCGGTGCCCTCCAGGCGAGCCAGGGCGGTCTCGAAACGGGCGACGGTCGGGTTGCCGAGCCGCCCGTAGACGGGCGGGCCGTCCGGTTCCGCGCCGGTGGCGGCGAAGGAGTCGATACGGGCGGCCTCGCCGCGGCTGTCGTACGAGGGGTAGGTGGTGGACAGGTCGATCGGCGGGGCGTGCAGTCCCTGCCGGGCGAGGTCGTCCCGGCCGGCGTGCACGGCCTCGGTGGCGAGTGCTCTCGTGGTGCTGCGCGTGTCCGTGCGCACGTCCTTGTCCAAGTCCATGGAGCGAAGGGTGAACACCGACCGGGTCGTGAGCGGCTGTCTCCGTGCTACGTTCGGCCCATGACCGAATCCGTCGTACTGGATCCGGTGGACCTGCGTCTGCTGGGGTTGTTGCAGAACGACGCCCGGACGACGTACCGGGATCTCGCCGCACAGGTCGGGGTCGCGCCGTCGACCTGCCTGGACCGGGTGACCCGGTTGCGCCGCGCCGGCGTGATCCTCGGGCATCGACTGAAGCTGGACCCGGCCAAGCTGGGGCGGGGACTTCAGGCGCTGCTGTCGGTGCAGGTGAGACCGCACCGGCGGGAGCTGGTGGGACCGTTCGTGGAGCGGATCCGGGCACTGCCGGAGTCACTGACCGTCTTCCATCTGACCGGACCGGACGACTATCTGATCCATGTCGCGGTCGCGGACATGGCGGATCTGCAACGGCTGGTGCTGGACGAGTTCACGTCGCGGCGGGAGGTCGCGCGCGTGGAGACCCGGCTGATCTTCCAGCAGTGGGACTGCGGCCCACTGCTGCCGTCTTCGCCCTCGGCTCAAACCGGGTGACGGGCGGCGGGCCGCGTACCAGGATGGTCCGCATGTCACAGACCAACAGCCCACTGCCCCGCGAGCTCGCCGACGCCTACGTCGACGAGCTCATCACCCTCGATCCGGTCACCGGTACGTATCTCGGCGTGCAGGAGAGTTCCAGCCGTCTGCCCGATCTCTCGCCCGCGGGCCAGGCTGCGCTCGCGGAACTCCAGCGGGCCACGCTCGCCCGGCTCGACGAGGCCGAGGCCCGGCCCGGCGCGGACAGCGACATCGAACGCCGCTGCGCCCGGCTGCTGCGGGAGCGGCTCACCGCGGAGATCGCCGTGTACGAGGCCGACGAGGGTCTGCGTTCGGTCGGCAACCTGGGCACGGTCGCCCACTCGGTGCGCGAGGTGTTCACCGTGACACCGACGCAGACCGAGGAGGACTGGGCCGCGGTCGCCGAGCGGCTGCGCGCGGTACCGGCCGCGCTGGCGGGCTACCGGGAGTCCCTCGCGCTCGGCCTGGAGCGCAAGCTGTACGCGGCCCCGCGTCCGACCGCCACGTTCGTCGGGCAGCTCACCGAGTGGTCCGACATGGACGGCTCCGGTCGTGGCTGGTTCGAGGACTTCGCCTCGTCGGGACCCGACGCGCTGCGCGCCGAGCTGGACGAGGCGGCCCGCGCCGCGACCGCGGCCGTGGTGGAGCTGCGGGACTGGATGCGCGACGTGTACGCGCCCGCGATCGAGGGCGCCCCGGACACCGTGGGCCGGGAGCGGTACGCCCGCTGGGCCCGGTACTTCAACGGCACCGACCTCGACCTGGACGAGGCGTACGCCTACGGCTGGGCCGAGTACCACCGGCTGCTCGGCGAGATGAGGAAGGAGGCCGAGAAGATCCTGCCGGGCGCCGCGACGCCGTGGGTGGCGCTCGCGCACCTCGACGAGCACGGCCGGCACATCGAGGGCGTCGACGAGGTCCGTGAGTGGTTGCAGGGCCTGATGGACCAGGCGATCGACTCGCTCGACGGCACCCACTTCGAACTCGCCGAGCGGGTCCGGAAGGTGGAGTCCCGGATCGCCCCGCCGGGCAGCGCGGCGGCTCCGTACTACACGCCCCCGTCGGAGGACTTCTCACGGCCGGGCCGCACCTGGCTGCCGACCATGGGACTGACCCGCTTCCCCGTCTACGACCTGGTGTCGACCTGGTACCACGAGGGCGTCCCCGGCCATCACCTCCAGCTGGCGCAGTGGGCGCACGTCGCCGAGGACCTCTCCCGCTACCAGGCCTCCGTCGGCATGGTCAGTGCCAACGCGGAGGGCTGGGCGCTGTACGCGGAGCGGCTGATGGACGAGCTCGGCTTCCTCACGGACGCGGAGCAGCGGCTCGGCTACCTGGACGCGCAGATGATGCGGGCCGCCCGGGTCATCGTGGACATCGGCATGCACCTGGAGCTCGAGATCCCGGCGGACTCGCCGTTCCACCCGGGCGAGCACTGGACGCCGGAACTGGCCGAGGAGTTCTTCGGGGCACACAGCAGCCGTCCCGCGGACTTCGTGGAGAGCGAGCTGACCCGCTATCTGACGATCCCCGGCCAGGCCATCGGCTACAAGCTCGGCGAACGGGCCTGGCTGCTCGGCAGGGAGAACGCCCGCAAGCGGCACGGCGACGCCTTCGACCCGAAGGCGTGGCACATGGCGGCGCTGTCCCAGGGCTCGCTGGGCCTGGACGACCTGGTGGACGAACTGTCGGCGCTGTGAGCCGTCCGGTCAACGCCGGAATCCACCCTCCGAGTCAATGACGGTACCGGTGGTCCTTCTCCAAGCTCTCCCCTCCGTTCGAGCGGGGAGATTCCGCCCGCCTCGTCCGTGGCCGGCCACGGACGAGGCGGGCGGAATCTTCGGGCATCCCCCGACTCCCGCCGGGGAAGCGCACGGCGACGGCCTCGGAGACGTCACCGGTGAGGTAGTCCGTGTCGACCGGGCCGGGTTTGACGGTGCTGACCGGGCCGGCGTGCCCGGCTTCGCGTATCGCACCATGCGCGAAACCTGACAGGGTCGACTTCTTTGGTGTGCCCACGGGTTCGGCTCAGGTGACGCCGTGCCGCCGCAGCGTCGATCCCGACCGCCCCTTCACCACTTCGAGTCGGGCGTGGATCCGCCGGCGCAGATCGGGGACATGGCTGACGATGCCCACGCTGCGGTCGCGTTCCCGCAGGGAGTCCAGGACGTCCAGGACCTCGTCGAGCGTCTGGTCGTCGAGGCTGCCGAAGCCCTCGTCGATGAAGAGGGTGTCCAGCCGGACACCGCCGGCCTCGTCGGTGACGACGTCGGCGAGTCCGAGCGCGAGGGCGAGCGAGGCGAAGAAGGTCTCGCCGCCCGAGAGGGTCGCGGTGTCCCGCTCCCTCCCGGTCCACGCGTCCACCACATGCAGTCCGAGGCCGCTGCGCCCGCGCCCGGTGCGGTCGTCGGAGTGCACCAGGGTGTAGCGGCCGGACGACATGCGGTGCAGCCGGGCGGTCGCCGCGGCGGCGACCTGCTCCAGGCGGGCGGCCAGGACGTAGGACTCCAGGCGCATCCTGCGTTCGTTGTCGGCCGAGGTGCCCGCGGTGAGGCCTGCCATGCGGGCCACCCGGTCGTACTCCTCGCGCAGCGGCGCCAGCCGGCGCACCGAGGCGGTGGCCCGCGCGGAGAGCCGGTCGAGTTCGGCGCAGCGGCGGGCGGCGGCATCGCGTGCGGAGGCCGCCTCGCGCGTCCTGCGGTCCGCGTCCTCGGCGGTGCGCTGCGCGGCGGTGAGGTCGGCGGGGGGCTGCTGGGCGGCGGCCGCGGTGTCCGGCTCGGCGAGCACCGCGCGTACGGCGGCCTCCTCCTGCTGCCATGCGTCCAGCCGGGCCTGCAGTTCGCGGTGGGCGGCCGCGTCGAGGAGTGCCTCGGCCGCCGCCCGCGGGGTGTCGAAGCCGGCCCGGAAGGCGGCGTCGGCGAGCCGGTCGTCGGCGTCCTTGAGTCGCTGTGCGGTGCCGTCGGCGACGCGGGCGGCGTCGGCGGCTTCGGTGAACTGTGCGGCGTACAGCTCCAGTTGTGCGGCGCGCGCGGCCACACTGTCCGCGTTGCCCCGTGCCTGTTTCAACTCCTCCCCCAGCACGGCCTGTTCATGGTTCAGCCGCTCCCGGTGGCCCGCTCGGGCGGCGGTCCGGACCGCCGCCTCCCGCTGGGCGGTGATGCGCCGTTCACGCTCGTGTTCCGCCTGTCGCAGCTGTTCCCGGGCGGAGTGCAGAACGGAGGCAGCGCCCCGGGCCTGCGCGTACCGCCGCTCCAACTCCTCAACTTCTTGGGCGAGGTGAGCGGTCGACGTGTCACCCGCCTCCGCTCCGGCGGCGGCCAGCGCCTCGCGTACGACGCCGAGGCGGCCTTCCCGGTCGGCTCGGCGCTCCTCAGCACTCTGGTGGGCGACCAGGGCCCGCTCCTCCGCCTCGCGGTCGACATGGCCGGCGACCTTGCGTGCGGGGGCGGGGTGTTCGGTGGCCCCGCAGACGGCGCAGGGCTCGCCGTCGGTGAGGTCCGCGGCGAGTTCGGCGGCGATGCCGGCCAACCGCTGTTCCTTGAGGTCGAGCCAGCGCTGTTTGGCCTCGAGTGCCTGTTCCCGGGCCTCGCGGGCCTGTTCGGCGGCGCCCTTGGTGTCCTCGGCCAGTTGGTCCCGCAGCCGTGCGGCGTTCAATCGCTTGTGCGCGGGGTCGCGTTGCACGGCGAGCTCACCGGCCCGGGTCGCGGCCTCCTGCGCAGCCTCGATACGGGCCTGGAGACCGGTGCGGGTCTCCTCCCAGTCGGTGAGCCACGCGTCGGACTCGTCGAGCACGTCGTCGTCGGCGCGTTCCTGACGGTCCAGGCCGGCCCGCTCCTCGAGCAGTTCCGTGAGCCGCCGCTCGGCACGGCGGGCCGACTCCAGCCCGCCCAGCTCCTCGGCGGCCCGGCGTGCGGCGGCCGCGAGCCCGGCCGCACCCGCGTCCCTGAGGGCCGGGGGAGCAGGGCGCGGGTACGCGACTCGGCGTCGGCCGCCCGCCGGTGCTCGGCGTCGGCGGACTCCCGCAGTTCCAGGGCGGGGGCGACCGCCTCGGCCTTCCGGGACCGGTCCAGGCGCGTCTGCGCCTCCTTTTGGGCGTCGGCCCGCTCCGCCAGCCGCGCCGCGCGCTGCCGCGCCTCGGCGAACCGCCTCTGCAGCCGGTCCCGTTCGCGTACGTCTTCCAGTGACCGGCCGGCGGCGGCCTGGGCGGACTCGGCCGCGGCGAGGCGGCAGTGGGCGACGTCGAGCTGTTCGCGGGCGGTGCTGCGGGCAACGGCTGCCGCGCTCAGCACGGTCTCGGCCAGCCCCGGTTCGCCCGGCACGAGGTCTACCGGCTCCATTGCCCCGCCCGCGGCCTGTTGCATCCGGTGCGCGTCGGCGAGCAGATCGGCGTCGCCGTCCCGTACCTGGGACTCGGTGGCACGGCGGCGTTCGGCGAGGCGCTTCTCCATGTCGGCGAAGCGGCGGGTGTCGAAGAGCCGGCCGAGCAGTTTGCCGCGCGCCTCCGCGTCGGCGCGCAGGAAACGCGCGAAGTCGCCCTGGGGCAGCAGGACGACCTGGCAGAACTGCTCCCGGCTCATTCCGAGGAGCTGGGTGATCTCCTCGCCGATCTCCTGGTGGGAGCGGCTGAGGTCCTTCCAGGACCGGGTCGCCGGGTCGTATTCACGCAGCCGGCTCTGCGCCTTGTCGAGTGTCGTGCCGGTGCCGCGCTTCTTCGGGCGCTGCCAGGGCGGCTGCCGGGTGACTTCCAGCCGACGGCCGGCGACGGTGAGTTCGAGGGTGACCTCCGTGCGGGTGGCGGGGGCGGCGTGGTCGCTGCGCAGCGTCATCCCCTGCCCGCTCTGCCGGGCCCCGGGGACGGAGCCGTACAGCGCGTAGCAGACGGCGTCGAGTATCGAGGTCTTGCCGGCGCCGGTGGGGCCGTGCAGCAGGAAGAGGCCCGCGGCGGAGAGTTCGTCGAAGTCGACGGTCAGCGAGCCGCCGAAGGGCCCGAAGGCGGTGATGTCGAGCCGGTGCAGCCTCAACGCGCCACCTCGTTCACGGCTTCGGCGGCGCGGACCGCGTCGACGGTGTCCCGCAGGACGGCCCGCTCGCACTCGTCGGGGCCTGCGCCGCGCACATGGGCGACGAAGTCCTCCGCGATCTGCTGGTCGTCGCGGCCGGCGAGGCGCCGGGCGTAGGACACCGCGGTGTCGTCGGGCGCGCGTTCGGGTTCGAAGACGAGGCTCAGGGTGTGCGGGAAGCGTTCGGTGAGCCGGGCCATGGGGTCCGCGGGGCGGACCGGGTCGGTGAGCGTGGCCTCGACCCACGCCTCCCGGTGCCGCGCGAGGGCGGGGTCGGTGAGCAGCTCCTCCAGGGTGCCGCGGATCCGGGCGAGGGCACGCGGCACCGGGCAGTCGAGCCGCTCGGCGGTGACCGTTCCGTCGGCTCCCAGGTCGACGAGCCACATGCTCTTGCGGTGATTCGCCTCCGAGAAGGAGTACGGCAGCGGAGAGCCGGAGTAGCGCACCCGCTCGGTGAGGGTCTGGCAGCCGTGCAGATGCCCGAGCGCCACGTAGTCGACGCCGTCGAACACCTTTGCGGGCACGGCGGCAACCCCGCCGACGGTGATGTCCCGCTCGCTGTCGCTCGGTGCACCGCCGGTGACGAAGGCATGCGCGAGGACTACGGACCGGGTGCCGTGCGGGCGGGCGGCGAGGTCGGCGCGGACCCGGTCCATGGCGGCCGCGAGCACCGCCTCGTGGCCCGCCTTCTCCACTTTGAACTCGTCCTTGACCAGCGCCGGTTCCAGATAGGGCAGCCCGTAGAAGGCGACCTCCCCGTGCGCGTCGGACAGCACCACGGGGGTGCCGCTCGCCGAGGGGTCGGTCCGCAGATGGATGCCCGCGCGTCCGATGAGTCCGGCGCCGACGCCGAGACGGCGGGCCGAGTCGTGGTTCCCGGAGATCATCACCGTCGGCACGCCGAGGCCGGCGAGGCGGTGCAGGGCGTCGTCGAACAGCTCCACCGCGGCGAGCGGCGGCACCGCCCGGTCGTACACGTCTCCCGACACGACCACCGCGTCGACGGCGTGCTCGCGCACGGCCGCCACCAGGTGGCCGATGAACTCGGCCTGGGCACCGAGCATGCCGACCCGGTGGAACGACCGGCCGAGGTGCCAGTCGGAAGTGTGCAGCAATTTCATGAAATCGCTCTGCCCTGCACGTTTACCCCTATTGCGCCTCAAAAACCAGCACGAACCAGCACGGGACTCGCCGCCAACCCCCGCCACGCTAACGCATGTCGCCCCCTGATCCATCATTGACCTCAAATCGCCCCGGGCAAATGTGCTGCGGCCTGCCCTCTGCGCGCCGGCGATAAGCACACGACGTAATCCCCTCGTCGGCGCGTGCGAGGGAGAACGTTGAAGGGCGCCGGAACGCGAGGTCCGGCGTCAATCAACGGCCTGATCAGGCCACCGGGTACGAGCCCGTAATGGTGATCGGGAGTCCCTGACATGGACTCCCAAGAGGCGTCCCGTTACATCACCAACCTTCTCTGTCTGGCTATGGGTTGTCCCGCAAACGCTGGGCGGACCAATGCGTACTCCGTGGTGTCGAGCCGCATCTCGTCGATGAACTCGTACTTGCTTGCTACCGGGGATCCTTCGCGAAGTACGCTGCGGCTTTTTTCAGGAAGGTGACTTCCATCTCCAGCTCGCGGTTGCGTCGTTCGAGTTCCTTCAGGCGCGCCCGCTCGTTCACCGTCAGTTCCGCATCGGGAGCCGGTTCCTGCTGCTTTTGGTGCTTCTTGACCCAGCCGCGTAGTGTCTCCGGGTTCAGCTCAAGCTCCCGGGCGACTTCGGAGATCGTCTTGCTCGACCTCAACGCGATCTGGACGGCTTCCTCGCGGAACTCCGGCGAGTACTTACTGGGTGGCGCCACTTCTTCCTCGTCTCCTGTTCAGGACAACCCTATTGGGTCCCTGTCCGGAAACTTCGTGGCCCCTCAGTCAGGACCGCCGCCACCTTGCTGGTCACCGTCGGCGACGGCAGCTCGTTCCCGACCGCCGCCCACCTGGCCTCTACGCCGGCTGGCCCCGGCCACCAAGTCCTCCGGGTCCTCCATCCACGGCGAACACGCCCCCAGGACCGGCAACCGGCTCCTGAAACGGGCCATGTTCCTGTCCGCCTTCGCCGCCCTCCACGACCCCGCTTCCCGCACCTACTACGACCGCCAGCGAGCACGCGGCAAGACCCACACCCAGGCCCTCCTCCGCCTCGCCCGCCAGCGCATCAGTGTTCTGTTCGCCATGCTCCGCGACGGAACCTTCTACGAATGCCGCACCCCCGAAACCGCCGCCGCATGACCGGCCCAGGCTTGACGAAGGACATAGAGGGACGTTACCGCACCGCCACCGACCTCCCCGCCGCCCGCACCGACCACGACACGCCGACAGGTTGATTCCTTACGGCTTCAGTGGGGGCGACAGCGCTGCCAGGCGGCACCGGGCAGAGTCTCGCCGGTCGCGGAGGCCAGGCCGGCATGGACGTCGGAGACCACCAGTTGGACCTCGGTCAGGCCGCGGGCCACCAGCGAACACAGGAAGGACGGCCAGCCGGCGCCGTCCTCGCTGCTGGCGATGTCGATGCCGAGGGTCTCACGGTGGCCCTCGGCGTTCACGCCGACCGCGACCAGGGCGTGCACGTTGACCACCCGCCCGCCCTCGCGGACCTTCTGGGTCGGGCGTCGACCCATACGAAGGTGCAGGGGCCGGCGTCGAGAGGGCGGCCTCGGAACTCCGTGACCCGGGCGTCGAACCGATCCGCCCAGGCGATTCCGGGTGGCAGGATCTCGCCGATCACTGGTTCCACAGGTTCCGGGGACGCAGATCGGTCCAATGGTGCTCGACGTATGCGAGGCAGTCCACACGGGGGGCGGGTCCGCACGCGACATCCCAGCCGGCGGGAACGTCAATCGTTTCGGGCCAAAATGAGTGTTGTCCCTCGGCATTCCGAAGCACCAGGAAGATTCCGTCCTGGTTGTCGAACGGGTTGGACATCGCACTCCTTTCAGGGGCGGCGACGATGCAGCAGAACCGGGAGCAATTCGAATCCTCTGATCATGTTGGAATGCAGCTGGTGCACGGGCCCGGCCGCCTCCGCGTCGGCGACGGCGAGCAGCAGATCGGTGAAGAGTGCACGGAGCTCGGCGTCCGGCCGAGCGTGGGCCGAATAAAGTCGCATCGGCCGTCGCCGAGCGGTCGGGATTCGTCGGGATGCGAGATGCCGAGGCCGATGTGTCACACGTCGTCATCCCGCTTTCTCGGGGTCGAGTCCGTCCTCGCCAGAGCACTGCGCAGGATGGGACCCGCCTGTTGCATTGCCGTCGCGGACATCATCGTCCGGTGCTCCGCGTCGATGGTGTGGTGATCGACGTCCTTCAGATACGGGCTCCATGAGGGTTCCGGGGAACCGAGTTCCGCCGTCGACCGGGAGGCGGCGATGCTCAGCACCCGCCCCGAGTAACCGTCCGTCGTGGGTGGGCGGAGAACGGCGGCGACCGCCCGGGCCGCCCGGATCAGTGCTCGGCTCTGCTGCTCGTCGATGGCTGCCTCCGCTCCTCCGCTGCCGAGGACTTCGGTGGCAATCCACTCCTCGAATTCGCCCGCGGAGGCATCCAGGGACAGCGGTTCCTCGTACGGCCTGGAATCGAACATGGCGACCAGGTCGACCTGGCGGCTGGATGCCTTGAGCCGGTTCGCCACTTCACAGGCGAGTACGCCGCCAAGGGACCAGCCCATGATGATGTACGGCCCGTCGGGCTGCGTTGAGGTGATGAGGTCGACGTAGCGTGCGACCAACTCCTCCATGGACGCCACCGATCGGAATCTTCCGTGACTTTCCGTCACTTGGATGCCGTACACGGCCTGTCCGCGCTCCAGATAGGGCAGCACCGCCGAGTAGCACCAAGCGAGCCCCCCGATCGGATGAATGCAGAACACGGGCCGACCGTTCCCCTGGCCACGCTGAAGTTCGATGACGCTCGAGAACTGGTCGCTCGGGGCGGCGTCCAGTCGCGCCGCGAGACCGGCCGGGGTCGGTGCTTCGAACAGTGTCCCGACGCTGATCTCGACACCGAGCAGAGCGCTGATCCGATCGATGACCCGAACCGCCAGCAGGGAATGTCCGCCCAGTTCGAAGAACGAGTCGTCCATTCCGAACCGCTCCAGACCCAGCACATCGGCGAACACCCGACAGAGCAGGTCGGTGCGCGGATCCAGCGGAAGCCGCGGATCCTCGTCGGAAACGGCTGTCGGGCCACCGGGCACCGGAAGCGCCTTCCGGTCCAGCTTCCCGTTCGCGGTCAGCGGCAACGAGTCCAGGACGACCAGAGTCGGGACCATGAAGCCCGGTAGGCGATCTGCCGCGAAACGCCGCAGCTGCGAGATGTCCGGCTCCGCGCCCGGAAGGGTGGTGGGGGGCACCACGTAGGCGACCAGCCGCACATCTCCGGGACGATCCTCGCGCGCGGTCACCGCTACTCGACCCACCTGCGGATGGTCCGCCAACACCGACTCGATCTCGCCGGGTTCGATGCGGAAACCCCGGACCTTCACCTGCTCGTCGGTGCGGCCGTGGAACATCAGCTCGCCGTCCTTCGACCATGAGACCAGGTCCCCGGTCCGGTACATTCGTTCCCCCGGCGCGCCGAACGGATTGGCGACGAAACGTGACGCGGTGAGCCCCGGCCGGCCCAGGTACCCCCGGGCCAGGCCCGGTCCCGCCACGTACAGCTCGCCGATCGCCCCCGGCGGCAACGGTGAAAGCCTTGGGTCCAGCACGTACACCCTGGTGTTCGCCAGCGGACGGCCGAGCGGGACGACCGGCTGCGCCGGGTCGAGCGGGTGCATTGTCACGCACACCGTCGCCTCGGTCGGGCCGTAGGCGTTGACCACCCGGCCGAAGTGGCGGGTCGCCTCGGCGACCGCCGGAGTGCACGCCTCGCCGGCGGTCACGAGGGTGATGCCGGCCACGTCCGCGTTGAAGTCCGTGCCGAGCAGCACCGCCGGCGGCAGCGTGGCATGCGTGATGCCGTTCGCCCGGAGGAAATCAGCGAGCACCGGCCCCGCCGCCCGGCTCGCCTCAGGCGTGATGACCAGGCGGCCGCCGGACAACAGCGCCATCCAGATCTCCGACACCGAGGCGTCGAAGCTGATCGAGGCGAACTGGAGCACCCGCGCGTCACGGTCCACACCGAGGCTCGCCGCCTGGGACAACGCCATGCCGGGAAGTCCGGCGTGGGATACCACGACGCCCTTGGGCCGGCCGGTGGAGCCGGAGGTGTAGATGACATACGCCGGATGAGCGGGAGACAACGGCTCGGTGCGCACGTCGTCCGAGGGGCCGTCAGCGGGCCGCTTCGCCAACGACCGGGAGAACTCCTCGTCGTCCAGCACCAGAGTGGGCAGGTCGGGGGCGTCCGGCAAGCCGGGTGCCACGGCCGCCGTGCTGATCATGCACACGGGCGCCGCATCGGCCAGCATGAAGGTGATCCGGTCCGGAGGGTAACCGGGGTCGACCGGAAGATAGGCCGCACCCGTCTTGAGCACCGCCAGCAGTGCCACCACCAGGTCGTCGGTGCGCGGCAGCGACAGCGCCACGATCCGCTCCGGGCCGACCCCGCGGGCGATCAACTCATGGGCCAACCGATTCGCCCGGGCGTCTAGTTCGGCGTACGTCAGCTCCTCGTCCCCGCACGCCACCGCCACGGCCCGTGGATTGAGAGCCACTTGCGCTGCGAACAGCTCCGGCAGCGATCGCGTCGGCAACTCCCGGGCGGTGTCGTTCCATTCGACCAAGACCCGGTGGCGCTCCTCCGGCGAGAGGATCTCCACCTCGCCGACCCGCACGGAAGGGTCCCGGACCACGCTGTCGAGCACCCGCAGGAGGCGAGTCGCCAGCAGCTCCACCGAAGTCCGGTCGAACAGATCCGCTCGATACCGGATCGAGGCGGCGAGGCCATGGGTGGGGACGTCCCGGGGAGCATCCGCCTCGACCTGGTCGAACACGAAGGCCAGGTCGAAGGCCGCCAGGCCGGGGCCCACCTCCTGCCAGTGCACTTCCAGTCCGGACAGGTCCGGCACCGCCTCCTCCCCGACTTGCATCGAAACGCTCACCTGGAACAGCGGGTTGGCCCCCGCAACTCGCTCCGGGTTGAGCGCCTCGACCAGGGACTCGAACGGCACGTCCTGATTCGCGAACGCCTCCAGATCCGCCTGCCTGATGCGTCGCAGCAGTCCGGTGAAGGGCGGATCCTCCGACAGGTCAGTCCGCAGGACCAGGGTATTCACGAAGAAGCCCACCAGGTTGTCGAGGGCTTCGTCGGTCCGGCTGGAGACAGCCGTGCCCAGAGGAATGTCAGGGCCTGCGCCTACCCTCGACAGCAGCACGGCGACTGCGGCCTGCAGCGCCATGAACAGTGTGCTGCCGCAGGAACGAGCCACCGAGACCAGTTTTGCGGTCACCTCCGGGACGACCTCGAAATCCACCGTCCCGGCCCGGAGATCGGATTCGGGTGTCCGCGGGTGATCGAACGGAAGCTCCAGTAGGGCCGGAACGTCGGCCAGCGCCTCACGCCAGTACGCCACCTGCCGCGCGGCAAGGCTGTCCGGATCGTCCTCGCTGCCGAGCAACTCCTGTCGCCACAGCGTGTAATCGGCGTACTGCACCGGCAGGAGCGGCCAATCCGGCGCCGTCCCGCGCCGCCGTGCCTCGTAGGCCTCGGCCAGGTCCCGCAGCAATGGCTGCACCGACCAGCCGTCGCAGGCGATGTGGTGCACCACCAGCAGGAGCACGTGATCGTCAGGACCGAGCTCGAAAACGAACGAGCGCAGCGGGGGTTCGTGCTTGAGCCGGAACGGCCGTTCTGCCGCTACGGCCAGTTCCGCGTCGAGAGACTCCTCGGTGCTCGACACGACCGTCAGGGACGGCTCCGCGGCAGATCCCGTCAGCACCTGCTGCCACTGACGGCCGTCAGCTGCGGGGAAGACCGT
The DNA here is from genome assembly GCF_045291515.1 of Streptomyces sp. GD-15H. Classification (NCBI taxonomy): domain Bacteria; kingdom Bacillati; phylum Actinomycetota; class Actinomycetes; order Kitasatosporales; family Streptomycetaceae; genus Streptomyces; species Streptomyces sp. GD-15H. The sequence goes on along the minus strand of NZ_CP149447.1, from coordinate 7,293,563 downwards.
CCGCAGCACCTCGTGCCGATCCACCAGATCGGCCAGAGCGACCCTCATCGCCTCGACGTCGAGGGCGCCGGACAGCCGGAGCGCGAAGGGGAGGTTGTACGCGACCCCACCGTCCAGCTCGCTCAGGAACCACAGGCGACGCTGTTCGAACGACATCGGCAGGCGATCCGGTCGGGCCGCCGCCCGCAACGGGATCCGGGACGGCCTGCCGTCGTCCAGCCGATCGGCCAGAGCCGCGGCGGTGGGGGCTTCGAAGAGGGTCTGGATCGCCACCTCCGCACCCAGCACCGACCGGATGCGGCCGACGAGGCGCATCACCAGCAGCGAGTGCCCGCCCAGGTCGAAGAAGTTGTCGTCGACGCCGACCCGGTCCAGGCCGAGCACCTCGGCGAACAGGGCGCAGAGGATCTCCTCCTGCGGGGTCCGCGGGTCCCGGCCGCTGACGGCCGCGCCGAAGTTCGGAGCGGGCAGTGCTCGACGGTCCAGCTTCCCGTTCGGTGTCAGGGGCAGCTTCTCCAGCACCACGATCGCCGACGGGACCATGTACGCGGGCAGGCGCCGCTGCACGAATGCGCGCAGCTCCGAGTCCATCCCCTCGGCCGCGGCGGGCGTCTGGGGCACGACGTACCCGACCAGCAGCCGGTCGCCGGGCCGGTGCTCGCGTACTGCCACCGCCGCCCGGGCCACCGAGGGGTGCGAGGTCAGTGCCGCTTCGACCTCACCCGGTTCGATGCGGAAGCCCCGCAGCTTCACCTGCTGGTCGGCCCGGCCCAGATACACCAGTTCCTGGTCCCGGTTCCACCGCACGATATCGCCGGTGCGGTACATCCGCGATCCCGGGGGCCCGTACGGGTCGGCGATGAAACGCTCCGCCGTCAGCCCCGGCCGACCCAGGTAGCCGCGCGCCAATCCGGCGCCTGCGATGTACAGTTCGCCGGCCACCCCCACCGGTACCGGTCGCGCCCGGTCGTCCAGCACGTAGACCCGGGTGTTGGCCAGGGGTCGGCCGATCGGCGGAACGGCCGCCGATGACAGCGGCGCACCGGTGGAGTAGATGGTGGTCTCGGTGGGTCCGTAGAGGTTGAAGGCCGCGACGCCCGAGCCGTGCATCCGGGCCGCCAGCGCGGGCGGCAGTGCCTCGCCGCCGACCAGCTTGCGCAGGCCCCGGACCTGATCCGCCTCGGTTGCCATCAGCGCCTGCCACAGCGTGGGCGTGGCCTGCAGCACGGTCGCCCCGGTCGATGCAATGAGTTCGGCCAGTGCCGAGGGGTCCTTCGCGGCGTGCTCGTCGGCGAGTACCACCCCGGCTCCGCGGGCCAGGGGCAGGAAGATCTCCAGCGTTGCGATGTCGAAGGCGATCGTGGAGACCGCCAGAAGCCGGTCGTGGGCGTCCAGGTGGGTCTGCTCGGCCCCAGCCGTGATGACGTTCACCAGACTGCCGTGCGAGACGACGACGCCCTTGGGCCGGCCGGTGGAGCCGGAGGTGTAGAGGACGTAGGCGGCGTTCTGCGGCTGGACGGGGGCGATTAGCTCCTCGTCGGTCAGGTCCGCATCCCGGTGGCCGACGAGAGCCGCCCGGGTGTCCTCCCGGTCCAGCAGCAGGCGCGGAATCCCGTCGGCGGTGGGCAGGCCCGACACCAGCGACCCGGCCGTTATCAGGCAGACCGGGCGGGCGTCTTCGAGTACGTGGGCGATCCTTTCTGCCGGGTGGTCCGGGTCCACCGGTAGGTAGGCACCTCCGGTCTTGGCCACCGCCAGCAGCGCCACCACCAGGTCGTCGGTGCGCGGCAGTGCCAGGGCCACCAGGGACTCCGGGCCGACCTCCAGCCCGATGAGGTGCCGGGCCAAGCGGTTGGCCCGGCCGTTCAGCTCCCGGTAGGAGAAGCTGCCGTTTCCGCAGACGAGCGCGAGCGCATCGGGGCTCGCCGACGCTTGGTCCTGGAACAACGCCGACACGGTCGCCTCCGGCAGCGGAGCCAGAGTGTCGTTCCATTCGACCAGCAACCGGCGCCGCTCCTGCGGCGCGAGCACGTCGATGTCCCCGACCCGGATGCCGGGGTCCGCCGCGACGGCCTCGAACACCCGCTGCAGCCGGGCCGCGAGCTCCTCCACCGTCGCCCGGTCGAACAGGTCGGTCCGGTACTCGACCGCGCCCTGCAGCGCCGAGCCGTCCTGAAGGGGCCCGGCGGGCTCGCTCAGGGCGAAGGTGAGATCGAACTTCGCCGTGTCGGCAGCGACCGGGAGTGGAGTCGTCGCGGCGCCGGGAAGGGCCCAGTCCGGGTCCGTGTCGTGCTCGAGGACCAGGCTGACCTGGAACAGCGGATTGGCCCCCGGAACGCGTTCCGGGTTGAGCGCCTCGACCACGGACTCGAACGGGACGTCCTGGTGGGCGTAGGCGGCCAGGTCGGTCTCGCGCACGCGGGCGAGCAGCTCCCGGAAGGTGGGATCACCGGAGAGGTCGGTGCGTAGCACCAGAGTGTTGACGAAGAAGCCCACCAGGCCGTCGAGCAGGTCGTCGCTCCGGCCGGCGATCGGGGTGCCCAGCGGAATGTCGGTCCCCGCCCCCAGCCGCGACAGCAGGGCCGCCACGCCGGCCTGCACGACCATGAACAGCGTCACCCGGTTGGCTCGGGCCAGGGCCGACAACCCCTGGGCCACATCCGGTGGCACGTCGAAGGAGACCGTGTCGCCCAGCGAACCCGCTCCCCCCGAGCGCGGACGGTCGAACGGCAGACCCAACTCGCCCGGCAGGCCCGCCAGGTGCTCCTGCCAGAAGCGCAGCTGGCGCGCGGCAAGGCTGTCCGGATCGTCCTCCTCGCCCAGCAACTGCCGCTGCCACAGGGTGAAGTCCCCGTACTGCACCGGCAGGGCCGCCGGGGGTGGCGGATCGCCCGCCCGCCGTGCCTCGTAGGCCCCGGCGAGGTCCCGCAGCAGGGGCCGGCCGACCAGCCGTCGCAGGCGATGTGGTGCACCACCAGCAGGAGCACGTATTCGTCCGGACCGGTGACGAACAGCCGGGCCCGCAGGGGGGTCTCCACGGTGAGGTCGAACCCCCGGCCCACGGCGGCGGCCAGTGCCCGGCCCAGTTCCCCTTCGGCCGGCTCCACCACGGTGAGCGGCGGCCGCGCCGCCTCCGGCGGCCGGACCTCTTGCCAGGGGAGGCCGTCCACCTCGGGGAAGACCGTCCGCAAACTCTCGTGCCGCTCCACCACGTCCGCCAGGGCGGCCTCGAGCGCGTCCGGGTCGAGGCCGCCGGACAGCCGGAACGCGAACGGGACGTTGTACGAGGCGCCCGCGTCGAGCCGGTTCAGGAACCACAGGCGGCGCTGGGCGGGAGAGACCGGCAGCCGGCTTCGACGTTCCCCGGCTGCCGCCCGCAACGGGATCCGGGACGGCCTGCCGTCGTCCAGCCGATCGGCCAGAGCCGCGGCGGTGGGGGCTTCGAAGAGGGTCTGGATCGCCACCTCCGCACCCAGCACCGACCGGATGCGGCCGACGAGGCGCATCACCAGCAGCGAGTGCCCGCCCAGGTCGAAGAAGTTGTCGTCGACGCCGACCCGGTCCAGGCCGAGCACCTCGGCGAACAGGGCGCAGAGGATCTCCTCCCGGGCCGTGCGCGGTGCCCGGGAGGACACCGGGGAAACCCGCTCGGGCGCGGGCAGTCTCCTCCGGTCCACCTTGCCGGCGGCGGTCAATGGCAGACAGTCCAGCGACACGTAGTCAACCGGCACCATGTAACCGGGCAGCGACTCCCGGGCAAGGCGGCGCAGCTCCACCGGTTCCAGCAGCCCCTCGCGGGGCACCAGGTAGGCGACGAGACAAGGCTCGCCGGGGCGGTCGTCGCGCACCACGACCGCGGCTTGTTCGACGTTCTCGTGCCGCAGCAGAACCGACTCGATCTCCCCCGCTTCGACCCGGAAACCGCGGATCTTCAACTGATCGTCCGCACGCCCCAGGTATTCGACCGCTCCCTGGGGCGTCCAGCGGGCGAGGTCTCCGGTGCGGTACATCCGCGAACCGGGTGGCCCGTACGGGTCGGCAATGAACCGCTCCGCCGTCGACCCGGGCCGGCCGAGGTAGCCGCGGGCCGTCTGTATGCCGGCGAGATACAGCTCTCCGCGGGCGCCGGACGGGACCGGCCGCAGGCGGGAATCCAGGATGTAGGCGCGGGTGTTCCCGATCGGTCGGCCGATCAGCGGCTGATCGCTGTCCCTGACCCGGCCGGTCAGCGCGTCGACTGTGAACTCGGTGGGCCCGTAGTAGTTGTGGGCGTCGCAGGCCGCTGCTGCCCGCAAGTCCTCCCACAGCTCCTGGTCGGCCGCCTCACCGCCGATGACCAGCAGTGGTGGTGTGTGCTCGGAACCTTCGAGGAGCCCGGCGGAGAGCAGCACTCGAGCGTAGGACGGGGTGAGGTCCAGGAAGTCGATGCCGTGGTTGCGGACGTAGCGGACCAAGGATTCGGCATTCAGCCGGGTCTTGTCGTCGATCAGGTGCAGCTCGTGGCCTGCCATCATGGCCAGCAGTCCGACCCACGAGGCATCGACGGACAGTGGGGCGGTCAGGGCCGCTTTCAGCCTGTCCCGGCCCGAAGGCGTCACACATGAATCGAACAGTGTTGCGGTGTGGTCCGCGTGAAGGTTGGCCAGGCTCCGATGCTCGATCACCACGCCCTTGGGCCGGCCGGTGGTGCCCGAGGTGAAGAGCACGTAGGCGGCGTTCTGCGGCTGGACGGGGGCGATCAGCTCCTCGTCGCCGAGATCGACTTCCGGGACCGCGAGGAGGGAGCGCAGCAGAGCGGGATCGTCGAGAGGGAGCATCGCCGTAGCATCCGGCAGTGCCCCGGTGAGCTTCTGCGAGGTGTCGGAGGTGGTCAGCACCAGAACCGGTCGTGCCTCGAGCAGGATCCGGGCGATCCGGTCGGCAGGGTGATCCGGTTCCACGGGCAGCAGCGTCCCACCCGCCTTCAGCACGGCGAGGAGGGCGACGACCTGGTCCTCCGAGCGCGGGATCGCCAGACACACCACGCGCTCGGGCCCCACGCCCCGCCCCACCAGATGGCGGGCCAGCCGATTGGCCCGTGAGTTCAACTGAGCATACGTGAGCGAGGAATCGTCGCAGACCAGGGCCACCTCGTCCGGAGTGCGGCCGACCTGCGCCTCGAACGAATCGATCACGGGGCCCGGGGCCACCGGCACCGCTGGGCCGTTCCAGCGACGCACCTGCTGCTCGTGTTCGTCCGGGGCGAGCGTCAGGAGCGATTCGACCAGGTCGTCGGGAGCGGCTGCCGCGATCCGCTCGATGACGTGCAGCAGCCGCCGGGCGAGCGCTTCGACCGTGGCACGTCGGAACAGGTCGACCCGGAAGTCGAGGGCTCCCTGCAGCCGGCCGTCCGAAACGGCCGTACTGAATTCCAGATCGAACTGGGTCGCCGGGCTGCGCCAGGGAAGCTTCCGCAGCAGGTCGGTACGGGTGGGAACCGCTCGGCTCCCGAACCCCTCGCCGTGGTGCACCTGGAGGACATCGAAGATCGGATTACGGCCGGTCGCCCGGGCTGACTCCACGGCGGGCACAACCCGGTCGAAGGGGGCCTCCTGATGGGCGTGCGCGTTCGCCACCTTCGAGTGCACCAGACGCACCAGTTCGTGACACGTCCGCGCGGTGGACAGGTCGACCCGAAGCGCGGTGGTGTTCACGAAAAACCCGACGGTGTCGTTGAACTTCGGGTCGGTCCGGCCGGAGAAAACGGTGCCGATGGTGATGTCGGACTGGCCGGAATACTCGCCGAGAACAAGCTGGAACGCCGCGGCGATCACGCTCGAGAGGGCGCAGCGCCGGCGCAGTGCGAACGTTCGGAGCTGCTCGGTGGCCTGTTCGGAAAGCGTGAATCGGACTCGGTCGGCCGTGAAATCGGAGGAGGCCGGGCGGGGCTGATCGTACGGAAGGTCCAGGCGCTCAAAACCTGCGAGCTCCGTGCGCCAGTATTCCACCTGCTGCAGGGCGTGGGCGCGGCTGGGCTTTTGGCGCTGGTCGATCGCGTGGTCGGCGAAGGTCGCCGCCGGCCGGGGCAGGTCGACATGCCGCCCGAGTAGCCGGCCCTCGTACAGCGCGGCCAGCTCGCGGTGCAGGATCTCGAGCGACCATCCGTCAGCGGCGATGTGGTGCAGGACCAGGGCCAGTACCGCAGGGCCGTCCGGACGACGGACGACCACACCGCGGACGGGAGGAGTCTGGGCCAGGTCGAAAGGCAGGCCGGCCAGTTCGTCGACAACGGTACGGAGCTCGTCCGCGTCGGCCGCGACGCACCGGGTCAGCGGAGGCTCGAACCCGTCCAGCACCCGCAGGCCGGGAGCGTCTTCGCCGTCCACGGGATACGTCGTGCGCAGGACCGGGTGCCGCTCGACCAGGTCGGTGAGCGCGGCGAGCAGGGCGTGCTCCACCACCCCCTGGGGAACTCCAGTTGCAGGACGAGGTGGTAGGCCACCTGGTTCGGATCCAACTGCTGGAGCCACCACAACCGTTCCTGTCCGAACGACAGCGGCCGTGCGCCACCGATGTCCTTCACTGACCCTCCGGTTCGGTCACCCGGAACCCCTCGATGTACAGGCGGTCGAGTGCCATGGTCGAGAAGGCGTCCACCGCGAGTGCCGGAGTCATGATGATCGGTTGGTTCTTGACATTGAAGGAGGTGTTGATGACACACCCGATGCCGGTCTGCCGCTTGACCTGGCGCAGCAGGCGCCAGAACAGCTCGTTGTTCTCCCGGGTGACGATCTGGACCCTGGCGGAGCCGTCGACATGCACCGCTCCGGCGATTTCCGCAGCGCGCTCGGGACGGACACGTGCCGTGGACAACATGTACCTGCTCGGGGCGAGGGGGCGCCCTTCGAACAGCTCCTCGTAGTCGGAGTCCAGCACCGCCGGGGCGAATGGCCGGAACGACTCGCGCAGTTTGATGACCCGGTTCAGCCGGCCCTTGATGTCCTTGCCACTCGGCAGAGCGAGGATGGACCGGTTACCCAGGGCACGGGGGCCGAACTCCATGCGGCCGGCGAACCAGCCGATGATGTCGTCCGCGGCAAGATCGCGGGCGGCGAGCTCCAGATACTCGTCGGTCGGGCCGTGGTACTGCCAGGCCATCGGTCGGGACCTCGGGGCCGCCGGCTCCTCCAGGGCCTCCCGCACCGCGTCTGGCCCGTAGGCCGGCCCGGTGTACGGCGTGAAGTCACCGGTGGAACGCCCCTCGATCGCCAGCGCCGCCCCGAGGGCCGTGCCGTCGTCCCCGGCGGCCGGCGTAACGAACATCCGGTTGATCTGCGGCAGCCGCGAAATTGATTCGTTGGCGAGGCAGTTGAGGAAGGTGCCGCCGGACAGGCACAGGGAGTCGTCGCCTGTCCGGTCGAGCCAGTACCCGGTGAGCTCGGTGAGCACCTCGGAGAACCGCTGTTGGAATGCGGCCGCGATGTCGGCATGCGCGTCCCGCACCGCGCTGCCCGGCTCGCGCGGTGCCACCCCGAGCTCTGCGGCGAGAAACGCCAGCGCGTTCGGGTAACCCTCGCCCGACCGGGCGAGCGCATGGTGCGGCCAGGCGATAGTCGACTCCCCGCCGGTGCAGCGCAGGAAGTCCTGGAAGAACCCGGAGAACCGATGGGGATCGCCGTACGCGGCCAAGCCCATCACCTTGTACTCGTCGGAATTAAAGGTGTATCCCAGGTAGCGAGTGACGATCGAGTACAGAATGCCGAGCGAGGCGTCCACTCCCTGGCTGTGGAGCTCTTCGTGCTTCCCGTCCCGGAAGCGATGGACGGTCAGGGAGCTGATCTCGCCCATGCCGTCGGACACAATGGACAGGGCGTCCCGGTAGCCGCTGGAGAAGTAGGCGGACGCGGCGTGCGCCACATGGTGGTCGACGGGGCGGAACCGGCGGGGGACGTCCTGCCAGCCGAGTTTTTCCAGAGCATTGACGATGGTGCGCCCACTGAGTACTTCGTCGAAGTACTCGGGGGTCTGGTGGAAGAACCGGCGGTACTTGTCGTAGTTGAATCCGTGGGCGATGAAGTCCACGTCCTCGGCGTGAATTCCCGCCTGGTCGAGGCAGTAGGCGATGGCGTGCTCCGGGAAGGCGCCGGTCGCCTTTTCACCAGTGAATCGCTCCTCCGCCGCCGCGGCCCGCACTTCTCCGTCGACCACGAGACAGGCAGCACTGTCCATTCCCTGACATATCCGTCGATCGACCTCGGCGGCGTCGGGATACTGGCGAAGATGAAAGGGCTGGGCGTTCGGTAGGCCGCTGAGGCCGAGTACGATCATCGTTCTCCTAGCGCGGGCCGTTTCGCGACGGCCTCGGACGGGAATCGTGAGTTCAGCTCGGCTGGACGAGCGCAATTCGGGTTGCGGTAGTCTTTCTGGCGGAACTGCGCACTATACCTAGGACATTTCGAAGGAATCGAAGTGGTCTGTCGGAATGGCAGGAGGTTGCCAATTCTGGGAATTCTCGGCCCTGACTCAGCGACTGAGATCCCGTTCCCCGTGCCAGGCACGCCAGAGTTTCGCGTACGCGCCCCCCGCCGCCACCAGCTTGTCATGGGTCCCAAGCTCGGTCACCCGGCCGCCCTCCAGCACGGCGATCCAGTCCGCGTCGTGGGCGGTGTGCAGGCGATGGGCGATGGCGATGACCGTGCGTCCGTCCAGTACGGCGGCGAGGGCTCGTTCCGTGCTGCGGGCCGTACTCGGGTCGAGCAGGGCCGTAGCCTCGTCCAGTACGACGGTGTGCGGGTCGGCGAGGATCACGCGGGCCAGCGAGATCTGCTGCGCCTGGGCGCCGTCCACCGGGTGGGCGTCGGCGCCCAGCCGGGTGTCCAGCCCCTCCGGGAGGTCGGCGACCCAATCCGCGCCGACGGCCGACAGCGCCGCGCGCAGCTCCGCCTCGGTCGCGTTCGCCTCGGCGAGCAGCAGATTGTTGCGCAGGGTGTCGCGGAAGACATGCTGTTCCTGGGTCACCAGCACGACCTGACGGCGCAGCCGGTCCGGTGGCAGGTCGGCGATTGCCACACCCCCCACGGTGACCGTGCCGGATCGCGGGCGGTCGATGCCGGCCAGCAGCCTGCCCAGGGTGGACTTGCCCGCACCGGACGGTCCGACCAGGGCCAGACGCTCGCCCGGCCGGGCCACCAGCCCGACGCCGTGCAGGACGTCCGCCCCCGGACTGTAGGCGAAGCGGACGTCCGCCACCTCGATCCGGTCGTCGGCCGGCTCGTCGGTCGGCCGTGGCTCCTCCCGCACGAGCGGAGCCAGGCCTTCCACCCGGGCGTAGGAGGCACCGCTGCTCTGCAACTGCTCTGCCCAGAGCAGCACGACATCCATCGGCGCGGCCAGCTGCCGCAGATACAACGTCGCCGCGATGACGGTACCGAGGCTGACTGCACCCCGGTCGTACAGCGCCCCACCGATCATCAGCACCCCGACCAGGGGCAGGACGTACGAAAGGTCCACCGTCGGATACAACACCGTGCGCAGCCGCAGCGTGGCCAGGCCGGTCCGCCGGGCTTGGGCGATCGCCTCCTCGGCGGCCTGCTCGCGGCGGCGCTGCAACCCGAACGCCTCGACGGTCCGGGCGCCCTCCGCCGTGGTTACCAGCACATCCGCCAGCACCGAGTTCGCCGCGCCCTGGGCCAGATAAGCGGGGCGCGCCCGTCGCAGATACCACCGCAGCACCACCGCGACGACGACGAAGCAGCTCAAGCCGCAGGCCCCGAGTTGTGGATCGAGGAACAGGACCGCCGCCCCGATCGCCAGGATCTGCACGGTGGCCACGAACACCTCCGGGGCCGCGCTGCGCAGGGTCCCCGCCACGGTTGTCACGTCGCTGGTGCTCCGGGTGATCAGATCGCCCGCGTCGATGTGCTCGACTGAGGCGGCCGGCAGCGCCAGGGTGCGATTGACGAACCGCTCGCGGATGCGCGCCGCGGTGCGTTCGCCGAACCGCGCCCCCACGTACAGGGCGGCACGCGCCAGCACCATCTGGGCCAGCGTGCAGACCACGATCAGCACGGCCGCCCGATCGACGGTCGCCACCGCGGTACGCACGGGAGCCGACTTGACGGCATCGACGATGTCGCCGAGCAGCTTCGGCCCGACCAGCCCTGCCCCGGCGGCCAGCACGTTGAGCACGATGAGCAGGGCGAATGCCGGCGCATCGGCGCGGATCTCGCCGTAGGCGGCGCGGCGGACCTCGGCCGGCCCCACGACGGGCAACGAGATGCTCATCCCCGCTCCTCCTCCGAGCCGCGGGTGACCAGCACCCGATAGTCCGCGTCGGTGCGCAACAACTCGCGGTGCGTGCCCGACCCTGCGGCCTTGCCGTCCACCAAATGCACCACCACGTCGGCGAGTTCCAGGATGAGCGGCGATGTGGTGGTGATCACCGTGGTGCGCCGCTGCCTGGCGTCCCGCACTCGCTCGGCCATCAGGGCCTCGGTGTGCGCGTCGACGGCCGAAGTCGGCTCGGCGGCGAGCAGCACTTCGGGCTCGGCATACAGGGCGCGGGCCAAGCGCAGACGCTGGCGCTGGCCGCCGGAGAAGTTGCCGCCCTGCCCGGTGACCGCTGCGTCGAGCCGCTCGGGCAGCGCCTCCACGATGTCGTCGGCGACCGCCGTGTGGATCGCCGCTCGGACCGCGACGTCGTTGGGCTCGTGGCGGCCCGCGACGACCTCACGGACAGCACCGGCGAACAGGTATGCCTCATTGTCCGCGACCAGAATCCGTTCCCGCACCTGTTCCCGGGGCAGCTCGTCGAGCCGGACGCCACCCCAGGTCACGGCGGAGTCGGTGAGCAGACCGAGCCGGTCGAGGACCGCTGCGCCGTCCGCCGGGCGGCTGCCCGCGAGGGCGGTCAGCAAGCCGGGGCGCACCTCGACGCCGGACACTGGGTCGTGGAGCACTGCGGGCGCCGTGGGCGCTGCGGGCGCCGTTCGCGGATCCGCCCCCTGCTCGGGCTCCAGCCGTAGGAAGGCGATGACCTGCCGGGCGGCGACAGAGGCCCGGGCCAGGTCGGAGCCGCCTTCGATGAAGAAAGACACCGGCACGATCAGCATCGCCGCGTATCCGTACACGGCGATCAGATCGCCGATGGTGATCGATCCCTGCGCCGCCATCCGAGCGGCGAGCCAGGTGACCACGGCAAGAAACAGCGCCGGGAGTCCCACCCCGAGCGCGCCGACCCAGCTGGTGATCGCCGCGACCCGGTAGCCCTCCGTGCGCAACGCCCCCGACTCCCGGTGGTAGTGATCGGCGCAGGCCTGCTTGCCGCCGAGGCCGTTGAGTACCCGCAGGCCGCCGATCACGTCCACCAGCCGAGCAGTCAGGGCCCCCTGTTGCTCGCGGTAGCTCATGCCCGCTTCCTGCATTCTGTGCAGCAGCGGGCCGACAGTGACGGCCAGCAGCGGGACGCCAAGCAGGATGACAGCGGCCAGCAACGGCGATATGGCGAACAGCAGGAGAGCCACCACGACGTACGCCACGACGGCGCCGATCCCCGGGCCGGTGACGGTCAGCGACTGCGAGATCGCCTGGACATCCGCCATGCCGATCGCCATCACCTCCCCGGTCGAGCTCCGCCGGGTCAGCGTGGCACCCAGCCGGGTGGACTGCCGCACCACCGCCCGCACGATCCTGAACGAGGCGTCCATGCGGACCATGGTCATCGTTCGGTGCCGCGCGATCCCCAACGCCGCGTTCCCGAGGCCGACCACGCACAGTACCGCCACCCAGCCGAGCAGCGCCCTGCCGGATCCGGCCTTCAGCCCGTCGTCGATGGCGCGGGACAGCAGATACGGCGGGACCGACAGCCCCAGCATCCACAGACTGCCCAGCACCGCCCCCGTGAGGGTGCGCCGCAGCTGACTCACGATCAACCAGAGCAGGAATCGGGCCCAATTGCTGAGATGGACCGGCTCAGGTCCGGCGAAGTCAGCGACCATTCGTGCACTGTACTGAATCGCCGCTCGGCCCGGCGCTCGTCGACGTGGCAGGTTATTGCCACGATTTCCCCGCACGTCCTGGCGCCGGACGAAATATGGAACTCTCACCGATGGAACCGGGCAGGTCGCACCGGACAATTCCGCCGAAGGGCCCTCTTCATCGTGCATCCGGATGTGTACGTCAGTATTCTCGCCTCCCGACTCGGAAAGCGAATCGCCCTCGGAGAGTTGGCGGACTCCGAGGTGCGGGCCAATCTTCCGGCACTGACCGAGCAGGGTATTTCCGCCGTGCGGGTCACCGACTCGTCAACCACCGAACTGGCGCTGGCGGTTACCCCCGGCGCCCCGGACGGCCCGGCCACGGCCGTCTTCCAGGCGGCCGTGGTCTGCAGCGACTCCCTGGAGGACCGGGAGCCGACCGGCTGGCTGAACGACTACCGGTACGCGGCCGGACTGTCGACCGTCCGGACCCTGTTCGTCAGCGGCGCGGCGTGCGCCAACTTCGCCGCCGGCCTGGATACGGCCCACGGGCTGATCGCCACAGGCGGTGCGGACTCGGTCCTGCTGGTGACCGCCGACCGGATCCTGTCCGGGACACGGTATCCACCGATCAGTACCACGGTCTTCAGCGACGGGGCGGTGGCCTGTCTGGTGAGCAGGACTCCCCCGCCCGTCGCGTCCTTTCGGCTGCTCGCCACGGCCACCGAGATCTGGCCGGCCCGATCGGCCCGGGAGCGGGGACTGGCGGACACCAGAGCGGTGGTGTCCGCCATGCGCTCGGCGGCCCGTCGGGTGGCGGGCGGCCCGGCCATCGGATTCGGCCACCTGGTGACCCCGAACTTCGGCAGAGCGACCCGGCACCTGCTGGCGTTGGCCGCAGGGCTGCCGCCGACCCGCCTGCACGCCGGCCTGGCCGCCGAGGTCGGGCACTGCTTCGCCGCGGACGTGCCCCTGAACATGCGGGACCTGGAGCGCACCGACGCCTTGTCGGACGGTGACCGACTGCTGGCCGTGGCTTCGGCCGATCACACGCTGACAGCGATGGCGTTCGAGTACTGTGCGGGCAGCCCGTCAGCTGCCGGCTGCAGCCGGCAGCGATGCGGCGCACCGCCTCGGCGATCCGGCCCGCCGTCGAGAACACCTCGCGGGTCAGCAGCTCGTCGGGGAACTCGACACCGTAGGCCTCCTCAACCGCGACCATGATCGCGATATTGCCGAGCGAATCCATGCCCGCCTCCCACAGGTCGGTGTCCACCGCGATCACCGAGGTGTCCCGGAAGCCGGGCAGCCGGGACCTGATCAGCGCCAGGACAGCCTCGTCGGAGATCGGGGAGGCGTCCTGCTCCGCAGGCCGGGTCGCGGTCAGACGCTCCACCAGTACGACGATGTCCTTGACCGTCTCGGCCAGGAGCATGTCGACGATGTCGATCGAGACGGCGAACTCGTCCTGCAGCGTGCTGGTCAGGGTGAGCAGGGCCACCGAGTCGGCCTTCAGGTCGGCGAGCCGGTCCGCTGCGGAGACGGCCGGGACACGGAACGTCCGAGCGGCCTCAGCGAACACGAAGTCGGCAACCTGCCGCGTGGATCCGGTCATGAGTCCCAGTCTCTCCCATTACATCGAGTCAAAAGAACGCGCGGCTGAACGCGGCGCGTCCGTCAACGCCCGCGCGACGGCGCGCACGACGCTCGCGCGCGTCTCATTCAGGAACAAGTGGCCGCCCGGGAACATCCGGACGTCGCAGGGGCCGGTCGTCAGGTCGCCCCACGCCCGGATCTGGTCCTCGCGGACCCGTGGATCCTCGATCCCCCCGAAAGCGGTCACTGGGCAGTTCAACGAATGCTCCGCGCGGTGGGCGTAGGTGGCGAAAAGCTGGACGTCGGCTCGGAAGGTGGGCAGCAGGAAGCGCCGGAAGTCGGCGCTGTGGAGCAGTTCCTCCGGAGTCCCATTGAGCCGCCGGAGCTTGTCGATCAGCCCCGCCTCGGACAGGTCGAGGTCCGCGGGGGCGTGCGACTTGTGCCGGTGCGGCGCCCTACATCCCGACACGATGATCCGCACCGGGGACGGCGCCCGCATCGACCGGAGCCGCTGTGCCGCCTCCCAACAGATGAGGGCACCCATGCTGTGGCCGAAGAACGCGAACGGCCGGTCCAGATACGGCAGCAGATCCAGCAACAGCGCATCGAGCAGCGCGTCCACGCTGGTGAACGGCGGCTCGTGGAAACGGTCCTCGCGGCCGGGCGGTTGCACCCCGAACGCCTCGACGTCCTCCGGCAGATCCGCGCCCCATCCCCGGAACACCGAGGCCCCGGCTCCGGCGTAGGGGAAGCAGAAGAGCCGCAGCCCACCGGCGCCCTCCGTCCCGGGCAGGCGGCGAAGCCAGGCTCCGCCCGGCTCCGCCGCGGGGCCGGACTGCTCAGAACCCGGCACAGACACCCCTCACCTTCTTCCTCCGCTGATAGGTCACAGGTCCCCACCTCCTTCCTTCATGCCGCTCACACTGCTCTGATCGGATCCAGCCGCAGATTGCGGAGCGAATCGTGTGCTCCTTCGGCGAGATTCACGATGCCCGCTTCGATGGAGGCAGCCAGGAGCGCCGGCGCGTCGTCCGCCAGACAGTGCCGACTCGCGCCGACCCCGATCAGGAGTCCTGTCCCGACGGCCGTCGCCAGATGGAAGTTGGGACCCGAACGCTGGGCCGACCCGCGCCATTCGACTCCGGTGCGCAGCAGGGAGCGCGGCTCCGGCTCGGCGTCCACCTCACCCAGGAAGTTGAAGTGCTTGGCAAAGGCGGTCGGGTCCTCATCCCGGCAACCGGCCTCCCGCAGGCTGCGCTTGAGCACGTCGACGTCGTAGCAGCCGTTCAGATAGGCAGTCAGGGACTGAACGTACAGATCCTGCAGGAACTTCAGCGGGTGCGTCCGCTCGTCCACCGTCACGGTCACCGGGGCGTACTGGTTGAGCGATCCGACCACCGAGGCCCAGGGGCCACCGAGCCGGTTGGCCGCCATCAGCGCGAACGTCAGTTGCTCGCGGCCCTCGAGCCGGGAGAGCGCCAGCGCGCCGATGGCAAGCAGAACCGACTGGACCGAGATCCGTAGCCGCTGGGACAGCTCCCGGGCGCTCGCCAGAGCCGCAGTGCTGTAGAGCGAGGCGCGGCGGCGCTCACTGGTGTCGGTCGGGTCTCGGTCGGAGGGGACCAGCCGATCCCACACCTCGGTCCAGTGGGCGACGCCCTGGCGGATCCGCGCAGGGTCCGCCAGCTGGGCCAACGCCATGTCGAGCGGCTGGTCGGCAGCTGCCGGGGCCCGCCCCGCCAGCAGTTCGTGGAACTGTGCTTCCAGGATGCGCAGCGCGCCGTTGTCGGCCGCCACATGGTGGATCACGGTGCAGAACCAGAGTGGATCGCCCTGGTGTTCCGCGACGAAGGCCCGCCACGGCGGTCCGGTGTCGATCGAGATCGGCTCCCTGGCCCACTCCGCGGTCGCTCGCTGGGCAGCGGCCGACGTGTCCTCGGCGAGTTCGACCGTCGGGATGCGGGAGGGCCGAAACGGGTGCACGATCTGGACCGGTCGCTCACCCGGCGAGTCGTACGTGGTCCGCAACGACTCGTGGGCCTCGACCAGGCGCAGCCACGCATCCATCACCGCCGCCGTGCCGATGCCTGGCGGCACTTCCCAGACGCTGACCAGGTTCGCCACCGCCTGCCGTTCTGGGCCGTGGACCGCCAGCGAGCGGATGACCGAGAGCTGCCCGAAGGTGACTGGGCCGCTGCGGGTGGCGCTCACCGCTGTACCGTCCGGGCGGCGAAGCGACCCAGCAGGGTCTGCTGGATCTGGGTGGTGCCTTCGATGATCTCCAGAACCTTCGCGTCACGGTAATATCGCTGGACCGGCAGCTCCGGACCGATCCCCTGCGCGCCATGGATCTGCACCGCGGCCGCCGCGGCCTGTACCGCGACCGTGGATGCCCGGTATTTCGCCATCAGGGTGTGTTCGACGGCGGTCGGTTCGGCCAGTTCCTTGGCGCGCCCCGCATGGTGGCACAGCAGCCGGGTCGCTGTGGTGTCGGTGATCAGGTCTGCGAGCAGCCGTTGGACGAGCTGATGCTCCTTGATCCGCACGTCGTACTGCGAACGCCGGCCGACGTAGTCGGCGCAAGCCTCCAAGCACGCCTGGGCCAGGCCCACCGAGCCCCACGCGGTGCTGTACCGGCCGATGTCGAGCGCACTGGAGGCGACGAAGGTCAGCCCGAGGCCTGGTCCGCCGAGGAGATCGGTCGCGGGGATCCGGCAGTCCTCCAAGGAGATCCGGCCGAGCATCGAACCGCGCAGCCCGAGCAGCCCCTCAATGGGCTCGACCGACAACCCCGGGGTGTGCCGATCCACCAGGAACGCGGTGTGCCGGCCCTCGAACAGGGCGAAGACGAGGAAGAGCTCGGCGCGCCGCGCGAAGCTGATCCACTTCTTGGTACCCCGCAGCACGATCGACGCGCCGTCGGCGACGGCGGTCGTCTCGATGGCGGCGGCGTCGCTGCCCACCTCGGGCTCGGTCAGAGCGAAGGCGGCCGGTGTCCGACCGGTGAGGATGCCGGGCAATCGGCGTTCCCGGTGCTCAGGAGTGCCCCACTTCCAGATCGAATGGGCGACCATGTCCTGACAGGCGACGAAGTTGCGGATCGACTGGCAGGCGCGGCCCAACTCCTCGGTGAGCAGGCCGTAGTCGACCATTCCCAGGCCGAGCCCGCCGGCCTCCGCTGGGAGCAGGGCGCCGAGGTAGCCGCGACCGGCGAGGTCCGCGATCACGTCGTCGGGGATCGCCTGGTCGGCGTCGTACCGCGCCGCGTTGGGTACCAGAACGCGGTCCGCGAACTCCCGGAAGTCGTTCCGGTATTTGATTTGTTCCTGGGAAAGGTGACTGAGCATCAACGGCATCCTTGAGGTGCGACCGGGCGAGGGCGGAGAGCTGGCGAGCGGGTTCCACTCAGGCTCGGGAACGCCCGGTGAGTACGGCCAGGACGGTGTGATCGCGAGAGATCGCGCCGTCGGCGGCCTGCTTGCCGATCGCGGCGATCGTGGCCGCCGAGGAATAGCAGACCGTCAGGCCCTCGAGTTCGGCGAGCAGGTGACGAGCCCTGGCGAGCTCGGATTGCGTCACGGAGAGGATGCATCCTCCGGTGGCCGAGGCGACCTTGTGCAGATAGGGGTAGCAGGCACGTGCGTCGCCCAGCAGGATCGCCCTGGCCAGTCCGTTCGGCCGGACGACCACGTCCCGGTCGTCGAGTTCGTCGCGGCCTTGCTGCCAGGCGTTCGCCATGGGGGCGCACGTCTCCTGCTGCACCATCACCATCCGGGGACGGCCGGCAGCCGGCCCAGGGTCAGGTATTCGGTGGCACCCTTGTGGGCGGCCAGCATGCCCATGCCGCTGCTGACCGCCTGCACCACCGTGTCCGGAGGGACGGGCATCGCGTCGAAGGACTCCAGGTAACCGAGCTTGAGCCCTTCCCGGCGGGCCCAGTTGAAGAACCCGCCCTCCCAGGTCAGCCCACGCTGCGTGGCAAAATCCTGCGCGGCCCGGTTGGTCTCGGCGTAGCCGGTGTCGAGGACCGTCAGCTCGATGTTCCCGCTCGCCGGCAGGTCGTGGTCGACGACGAAATCCGCACCGCAGAAGAAGTGGGCCCGCATACCGGTGTCCCGGGCGGCGGCCCGGGCGAGGGCGGTCGCGCTGTTGCCGGTGCTGGAGGCCACCCACTCCTTGATGCCGAACTGGCGGAACACTGCGAGCGCAACGGCGGCCAGCCGGTCCTTGACCGTGCCGGTGGGCTGCCGGGACTCGTCCTTCACCCACAGGTTCGGCACCCCGATCGCCGCACCCAGCCGGGGCGCCGGACGACACGGGGTGGCTACGCTGATGCCGGGGTCCAGGAATGCGGGCGAGGCCACCGGTAGGAAGTCCAGGTAGCGCAGCTCCGGCTCGTCAGCCGGTCGGACGGTGGCGCCGGCCAGCTCGGGACGGGCGTCCAGGGCTCCCGCGCAGACCGGACAGCGGAGCAGGAACTGTGCTTCGCATCGGTGCCCGCAGCGCAGGCATTCGAGAGCGAATTTCGGTGCCGAGTCGCCTGCGACAACCCCCATCGAACACTCCCTGTGTGATCGGGACGGTATTAGGGGAAAGCCGTCCGTGCTTCTGCGGCCAACGTAGCCGACTTGTCCCGAAGATGGGCCGGCGAACCTAACGCAGGCAGGAAACTGCCATACTCGAATCGGCTTCGGGAGTGTTTGGTCCGATTAATTCGGTATGGTGGGCCGAGTGGGGTCGGTGATGAACGCGGGCAAGAGCCCGATCCTTTCACAACAGCTCCTAAAACGGGCATGGTAGCGTCCTGCACCGATCGACCGGACCGGGTGTGCTTTCGCCGAACCGAAAACACCGGCCGGTCAATTCCGTCCCTATTCCCGGGGCGGTGATTCACTCCCCGTGAAAAAATTCGGCCGGCGTAGCCAAGTGGGCACGACGACGCTGAGGAGCAGCGCATGACCGACGCTCACCACGACACCGGACCTCAGCTCGAAGACCGGGCGTTTCATCAGCTGTTCGAGGAGCAGGCGGCGCATCGACCGGATGGCGTCGCGGTCCGAGCCGAGGGCACCTTCCTGACCTACGGTGAGCTCAACCGGCGGGCCAACCAGGTGGCGCACCTGCTGCTGGCGTCCGGGGTCGGCCCCGAGGTCACCGTGGGGGTCTGCTTCGAGCGGGGGCTGCGGATGGCCGCGGCGGTGCTCGGCGTTCTCAAGGCCGGCGGAGCGTACGTGCCGGTGGATCCACATGACCCGAGCGAGCGCCGAGCCGGCATCCTGAAGGACGCGGGGGCCGAGTTGACCCTCGTCGCTGAGGCCTCGACCGACGTGGCCGGCAGGTCCGTGGTGATCGACCCGGAGTGGAGCACGGTCGCCGACCGGCCCACCGGCAACCCGTCGGTACCCGGCGCCGTCCCGACCAGGGCCGCATATCTGCTCTACACATCCGGCTCCACCGGCAGACCCAAGGGCGTGGTTGTCGAGAATCGTCAGCTGACCTCGTACACCTGCGCCGCCGTCCAGCGCTTCGGCATCGACGAGCCGCTCAGCTTCGCGATGGTGCAGCCCTTGACGGTGGACTCCAGCGTCACCGCCTTCGTCCTGCCGCTGTGCACCGGAGGCGAGGTGCACATGATTCCCCGTGAGCATGCGCTGGATGCCGACCGGTTCGCCGACTGGGTGCAGACCAAGGGCGTCGACTTCCTGAAGATAGCGCCCTCGCACCTGAAGGCCCTGCAAGAATCCCCGCGCTTCACCGAACTCCTGCCGCGCCGCCTGCTGGTGATTGGCGGTGAGCCGTCGGACTGGCGGTGGCTGCGTGAATTGCAGGAACTTGTGCCGTCCTGCCGAGTCTTCAACCACTACGGACCGACCGAGACCACTGTCGGCGTGCTCACGCTTGCGGTCGCTGACCACCCGAACGCCGACTGGCACACCTCACCGATCGGCGTCCCGCTGGCGGGCACCGAGGCGTACATCGTGGACACCGAGGGGCAGTCGGTGCCGGAGGGAGAGGTCGGGGAGCTCATGATCGGCGGCGGCAACGTCGCGCGCGGCTACCACCGCCGGGAGGACCTCACGGCGGCCGCTTTCGTCCGAGGCCCCTCCGGCGGGTTCGCCGCAGGCCGCCTGTACCTCACAGGGGATCTCGTACGTCGACTGCCCGGCGGCACGGTGGCGTTCCTCGGGCGCCGGGACGACCAAATCAAGATCCGCGGCTTCCGGATCGAGCCGGGGGAGATCGACGCCGCGCTGATCGCCCACCCCGACGTCCGGAACGCGGTGACGATCGTCCGTGAGGACGTCCCGGGTGACCGGCGACTGGTCTCCTATGTCGAACTCCATGCCCCCGGGGCAGCCGATACCTCGGATCTCGATCGACACCTGCGTGACCGGCTACCGGCGCACATGATCCCCCGAACGCTGGTGGCACTGGCCGAGTTGCCGCTGTCGGCGCACGGCAAGATCGACCGGAGCGCCCTCCCGGCCCCGGCCGAGGAACACGGTTCGCATCCGTCCGTGCCATCGGGGAACCACTTGGAACGGCTGGTGGCCGAGGCCTGGAGCGAGGTCTTGCACCGGCCGGTCGGGCTGGAGCAGAACTTCTTCGACCTGGGCGGCCACTCGCTGCTCATGGTCGAGCTTCAGCACCGCCTGCGGACCGCCACCGGCCGGGAGGTCGACCTGCTGGAGCTCTTCGCCCGTCCGACCGTGCGCACACAGGCCGAGCTCCTCTCTCGGACCGGATCCGAGCCGACCGTCGCTCCCCGCGCCGCCGCTCGTCCGAACGCCGCCCTGGCGAGGCGCAGACAGCAGCAGTTGCAAGCGAAGCGAGGACACCATGACTGAGGCGATCCTCGGTGCGCGTCAGGAGGCCGACGAGTTCGACGACTCCATGGACATCGCCGTCATCGGCATGGCCGGCCGGTTCCCCGGCGCCGACTCCGTCGAGCAGTTCTGGGCCAATCTCAAGGCGGGTGTGTGTTCCCTCACCCGATTCTCCGACGAGGAACTCGACGCACGAGGCGTGGACGCCGGGACCAGGCGTGATCCGGCATTCGTCGCGGCCGGCTGATGTGCTGGACGACATCAAGGGATTTGACGCCGGTTTCTTCGGTATCTCGCCGCGCGAAGCCGAGCTGATGGACCCCCAGCATCGGATACTCCTCGAGTGCGCCTGGGCCGCGATGGAGGCGTCCGGCCACGACCCCGCACGCACGGAGGGACTGGTCGGTGTCTACGCCGGCGCGGGTCACAACACCTACCTGCTCCACAACGTGGGCTCGCAGCCGGGTGCTGTCGGGAATCCGGCCGACAAGCTGACCATCATTGGCAATCGCTCGGACTTTGTCAGCAGCCGGATCTCCTACAAGCTGGGCCTGGAGGGGCCAAGCCTCAACATCCAATCCGCCTGCTCCACTTCGCTGGTCGCGGTGGTGGAAGCATGCCAGGCACTGCTGGCCTACCAGTGCGACCTGGCACTCGCCGGCGGTGTATCGGTCGACGCCGGCCGCCGCGACGGTTACCTGTACCGCGAGGACGGCATCTTCTCCCCGGACGGCTACTGCCGGACGTTCGACGCGCGGGCCCAGGGCACCGCAGGCGCCGACGGCGTCGGCATGGTGGTGCTCAAGCGCCTGCGGGACGCTCTCGCCGACCGGGACCATATACACGCCATCATCAAGGGCTCGGCCGTCAACAACGACGGCGCCCGCCGGGCGGGGTTCACCGCGCCCAACGCCGTCACCCAGTCCGCCGTCATCACTGCAGCCCTGGCCAACGCCGACATCCCGGCGGAGAGCATCGACTACGTCGAGCTGCACGGCACCGCCACCGCGCTCGGCGATCCGATCGAGTTCTCCGCGCTGACCTCCGCGT
The DNA here is from genome assembly GCF_045291515.1 of Streptomyces sp. GD-15H. Taxonomy (NCBI): domain Bacteria; kingdom Bacillati; phylum Actinomycetota; class Actinomycetes; order Kitasatosporales; family Streptomycetaceae; genus Streptomyces; species Streptomyces sp. GD-15H. The sequence continues at coordinate 7,272,136 of NZ_CP149447.1, read as the reverse complement.
TCGTCGACGCGCCCGTCGGTGGCTGCGCGCTTGGTTCGGTGAAGTCGAACATCGGGCACCTCGACTCGGCCGCTGGGATCGCCGGCCTGATCAAGACCGTCCTGGCGGTGGAGCACGGCCAACTGCCGCCCTCCCTGCACTTCGAGGAGCCGAACCCGCGGATCGCCCTGGACGGCAGCCCCTTCTACGTCAACACAGAGCTTCGGCTCTGGCCTCAGGCGGAGGGTCGGCCCCGCCGCGCCGGGGTCAGCGCCTTCGGCCTCGGTGGCACCAACGCCCACGTCGTCATCGAGCAGGCACCCGAGCAGGCACCCGAGCAGACCGACCTCGAACATCTGATCGTGCTCTCCGCTCGCAGCCCCGAGGCGCTGGAGAAGGCCACCGACCGGCTGCAGGACCACCTGCGGTCGCACCCCGGGTCGGCTCTGACGGACGTCGCCCGAACGCTTCAGCAGGGCCGCAAGGCCTTCCCACACCGCCGGACGCTGGTGTGCGAAGGCGTCGACGCGGCGATCGAGGCGCTCGAAGCCCGGACCGACGGACGGCTCCTGACCGCCTCGGTCCCCGAGTCGGGGCGCCGATCGGTGGCCTTCGTCTTCACCGGCTTCGGCACCCAGTTCCCGGGCATGGCACGGGGCCTGTACCGCAGCGAGCCGGTCTTCGCTCAGGCAGTCGACCGTTGCGCCGCCCTCCTGGCGCCGCTGCTCGGAGAGGACATCCGCACCACCCTGTTCGCCGAGCCGAGACCCTCCGACCCGGCCGGCGGGTTCGCCCGCATGCTGGAACAGCCGGCACCCAGCACCCACCCGATCGACCAACCACGGCTCGGGTACCCGGCGGTGTTCGTCCTCGAGTACGCGTTGGCAAAACTCTGGGCCTCCTGGGGTGTGACCCCCGAGGCGATGATCGGCCACAGCCTCGGCGAGTACGTCGCCGCCTGCGTCGCCGGAGTCTTCTCGCTACCGGACGCGCTGCGTCTGGTGGTCGCCCGAGCGGCACTCATCGAACGGCAACCCGAGGGCGCCATGCTGGCGGTCCCGCTCTCCGAAGCGGCCGCCTCCGCCTTCACCACGGACGACGTGTGCGTGGCCGCGGTCAACGGTCCGCGCAGCTGCGTCTTGTCCGGCACCGTCGAGGGAATCGAACGGGCGGCCCGGACGATGGCCGGGAACGGGGTGGTCACCCGACGCCTGACGAGCCGTTACGCATTTCACTCGGCCCTGATGGATCCGGTGATCGAGCCCTACACCGAGCTGGTCCGCTCGGTCCGGCTGAGCCCGCCGTCGCGTCCGTTCGTCTCCAACGTCACCGGCACCTGGATCACCGACGCCGAGGCCACCGACCCCGGTTACTGGGCCGGGCACGTCCGGGCCACCGTCCGGTTCGCCGACGGGGTTGGCACCTTGTGGTCGGTTCCGGGCCTCGCGGTCGTCGAGATCGGCCCGGCTCCGACGCTCATGCCCGACCTCCTCCAGCATCCGGCAGCGCCGGCCGATCGAGTGGTCGTCCCCACGCTCCCCGGCCCATCCGGTCGTCGTACCGACCGGGCCGCGATGCTCGCCGCGGCCGGACGGTTGTGGCTCTCGGGTGTCCCGTCCCCCTTCCCGCCCGTACCGTCCGGCAAGCGAATTCCCCTGCCGACCTATCCCTTCGAGCACCGGTCCTACTGGTTGGAGCCGGGTGGCACGGGCGCCGGGAGCACCTCCGCACAGCAGCGGAACGGTTCCTTGCCGCAGTGGTTCTACGCGCCTTCCTGGCAGCGCCTGACCCAGGCGCGCCCGGCCGGCGACGTCCGGCTGGACGATCAGTCCTGGCTCGTCTTCGCGGACGCCAATGGCGTCGGCCGACGGCTGGCCGAGGCACTGCGCGAACGTGGTGCGACGGTGCGGACGGTGGAGGCCGGAACCGACTGGATCCGGCAGAACGAGCACGAATACGCCGTCGATCCCGCAGAGCCGACGCACTACCGGAAGCTCGCCGAAGCGATGCGGGCCGACGGCGCATTCCCCGATCGAGTGGTGCACTGCTGGACGATCGGGGACGACGCGGACCGCGCGACGGCGCCCGAGCAGGTGGAGGCCCTGCTCCAGCGGTCCTTCCACAGCATCGTCCGGTGGGCGCAGGAGACCGAGGCGGAGCTGATGACCCGCCCGCAACGCTGGGACATTGTCTCCACCGAGGTCTGCTCCGTGCTCGGCGACGAGCCCCTCTGCCCTCCCAAGGCCGCCGTTCAGGGTCTGGGCCGGGTGATCGGTCAGGAGTACCCGTCCCTGGTGTGCACCCATATCGACCTGCTCTCCGGGAGCAACGCGGCGGACACCACCGACCGACTGCTCGCAGAACTCACTGCGGCACCGGACCGGCGGACCGTGGCCCTGCGCGGTCGACATCGGTGGACGCTTGTCTTCACCTCCGCTGCCCCGACGCCTTCGGGCACGTCACCGGTCAGGCGGAACGGGGTGTACCTGATCACCGGCGGCCTCGGGAAGATCGGCCTGCTCATGGCCCGAATCCTCGCCGAGCGGGAGCCGGTCCGGTTGGTGCTGCTGGGCCGCAGCGGTCTACCCGAGCGACAGCACTGGGACGATCACGATCACCCGGCCGGTGTGCGCTCGGCCATCGACGCGGTCCGCGAACTGGAACGGCTCGGCTCACAGGTCATGGTGGTCACGGCGGACGTCGCGGACTCCACGGGCATGGCCGAGGTGCGTCAGCGAATCCTACGGGAATACGGCTCGGTCAACGGGGTGCTGCACTGCGCGGGAACCACCGGGCAGGCTGCCCACCGGGTGCTGCCGGATCTCGGACCCGAGGAAAGCTCCTGGCACTTCCGCCCCAAGCTGATCGGCGCGCAGATCCTGGACGACCTGCTGGTGGACCAGGAGCTGGACTTCGCGATCATCTGCTCGTCCGTCGCCGCGCTGCTGGGTGGGCTGGGCTTCGGCGCGTACGCCGCGGCCAACGCCGCTCTCGACGCGTTCGCCCAGCATCGGCATGTACCCGGTCGCCCTTGGACCAGCGTCAACTGGGAGGGCTGGTTCTTCTCCGACCACGAGCGCACCGCATCGGGCCTGGGGGAGGCCGTTCGCGACCTCGCGCTGACCCCGGACGAAGGCCGCCGAGTGTTCGAGGCCATCCTCGACGCCTCTGCCGTGCCGCAGATCGCCGTGTCCACTGGTGACCTGTCCGCCCGCCAGGACCTTTGGGCCGATCCGATCGCCGACGTGCCGACACCGGCGCGGCGGCATGAACGTCCGAACCTGACGAACCCCTACGTCGCTCCGAACGGGGAGACGGAGCGCCGGGTGGCGGAGATCTGGCAGGACCTGCTCGGGGTGGAGGGCGTCGGCGTACACGACAACTTCTTCGAACTCGGCGGGAGTTCGTTGCTCGGCCTGCAGGTGGTGCACCGACTGCGACAGGAGCTAATGGTGGCTGTGCCGCTCACCATCGTCTACGAGGGGCCCACGGTCCGCACGCTTGCGGCGCTCGTCAGCGACCTGAAGTCGGCCCGATGACCGCGGGGCAGCGGGGTGTGGCGGTTGTGGGGTTGGCGGGGCGGTTTCCCGGGGCCGGCGGCGTGGAGGAGTTCTGGGCCAATGTGTGCGGCGGGGTGGAGTCGATCGTCCCGTTGGAGGAGGAGGAGTTGGCGGCGGCCGGGGTGCCGCCGGAGGTGTTCGGGCGGTCAGACTATGTGAGGGCCGCGCCGCGGTTCGAGGGTGCGGGGCTGTTCGACGCGGAGTTCTTCGGTTACACGGCTCGTGAGGCGGAGGTGATGGATCCGCAGCATCGGCTTTTCCTGGAGACGTGCTGGCAGGCCCTGGAGGACGCGGGTTACGACGCGGCCCGGTTCGACGGCTCCGTCGGCGTCTTCGGCGGCGCCGGGGCCAACCGCTACCTGCAACATGTGCTGTCGCGGGCCGATCTCGTCGAGATGCTGGGCCTTACCCAGATCCTGGTCGGGAACGAGGTCGGCTTCCTGGCCAGCCGGGTGGCGTACAAGCTCGATCTGACGGGTCCGGCCGTATCGATGCGCACCGCCTGCTCCACCGCCCTGGTCGCGGTGCACACGGCCTGCCGCAGCCTCCTCGATCATGAGTGCGACATGGCCCTCAGCGGCGGCGTCCACGTGGATCCCGAGCCGGACACCGGTTACCTGTATCAGGACGGTTCCTTCCTCTCCCCGGACGGTCATGTGCGTCCGTTCGACGCGGAGGCGCGGGGCACCGTGTTCGGCAGCGGCGTCGGTGTGGTGGTCCTGAAGCGCCTGGAGGACGCGCTGGCCGACGGCGACACGATCCATGCGGTCGTCAAGGGCTCGGCGATCGGCAACGACGGCGCGGTCAAGGTCGGCTTCACCGCGCCGAGCGTCGCCGGCCAGGCGCGGACCATCACCAAGGCGTTCGCCGTGGCCGGCGTGGAGCCCGAGGAGATCGACTACATCGAGACCCACGGCACCGGGACACTGGTCGGCGACCCGATCGAGGTGCAGGCGCTGGGCCGGGTGTTCGGGGGGCGGGGCCGGTGCGCGCTGGGATCGGTGAAGGGGAATGTGGGGCACCTGGACGCCGCCGCGGGGATGGCGGGGCTGATCAAGACGGTGCTGGCGGTGGAGCACGGGGTGCTGCCGCCGACGGTGAATCACCGGCGGGTGAATCCGGAGGTGGACCTGGCGGGGGGCCGGTTCCGGGTGCAGACGGCGCTGGAGGAGTGGCCGCGAACGGGGCGGGCGCGCCGTGCGGGAGTGAGCGCGTTCGGGTTCGGGGGGAGCAACGCGCATGTGGTGGTGGAGCAGGCGCCGCCGGGGCGGGTGGAGACGGGGGACGCGCGGGGCGTGGCGGCGCTGGTGCTGTCGGCGCGTTCGGAGCGGGCGTTGGAGGAGGCCACGGACCGGTTGGCGGCGCATCTGCGCGAGCGGCGGCCCGAACTGAGCGATGCGGCGTACACGTTGGCGGTGGGACGGCGGGTGTTTCCCTACCGTCGCACGGTCGTGGGGAGTGACGCGGAGGAGATCGCGCGGGCTTTGGAGGCACGTGACCCGGCGGTGGTCACCACCGGGCACACCGTGCGGGAGAGCGCGCCGGTGGTGTTCCTGTTCGGTGGCCAGGGCAGTCAGCATCCGGGCATGGCGGGGGGGCTGTACCGCGACGAGCCGGTCTTCCGCGAGGCTGTCGACGAGTGCGCCCGGCTGCTTGAACCGCTGCTGGAGACGGACATCCGCGATGTCCTGTGCGCGGAGGCCGAGGACCGGTCGGTGGCCGCCCGGTTGGAGGAGACGCGGTGGGCGCAGCCGGCGCTGTTCGTGGTGCAGTACGCGCTGGCGCGGTTGTGGCAGTCGTGGGGGATCACGCCGGGTGCGGTGATCGGTCACAGTCTGGGAGAGTGGACGGCGGCGTGTGTGGCCGGGGTGTTCTCGTTGCCGGACGCGTTGGCGCTGGTGGCGCTGCGCGGGCGGTTGATGCAGGAGCAGGCGCCCGGGGGGATGCTCAACACGATGGCCGACCGGAGCGCGGTGGAGGGGGTGCTGCCGCAGGGGGTGGCGCTGGCCGCGCACAACGGTCCGCGTGACTGCGTGGTCTCCGGCCCCCACGATGCCCTGGCGGTGTTCGCCGAACTCGCCGCGGAGCGAGGGTGGCCGACCCAGCGGGTGGCCACCTCGCACGCCTTCCACTGCGCGTTGATGGAGCCGGTGGTCGGGGTGTTCACGGAGGCGGTGGCGGCGGTGGAGCGCCGCGCTCCCCGTGTCCCGGTGGTCTCCAATGTGACCGGGACCTGGCTGACCGATGCCGAGGCCGTCGATCCCGGTTACTGGGGGCGGCACATCCGTTCCACCGTGGAGTTCGACGCCGGCGTGCGCACCGCGGCGGGCGCCGCCGGGAGTGTGGTGCTGGAGATCGGTCCCGGCCAGGCCTTCACCGGTCTGGCCCGCCGCATTCTCGCCGCCGCCGATGCCGGCGCCGGGGCGCAGGCCGCCACGGCGCTGGCCTCTCTGCCGCACCGCCGTGACCGCCGCACCCCCGTCGAGACCCTCCACCGCGCCCTGGCGCTGCTGTGGCAGAGCGGTGCCGGTCCTGACTGGAAGGGCTACTACCACGGCCAGCACCGCCGGCGCATCCCCCTGCCCACCCACCCCCTCCACCCCCGACACCACTGGCTGGAGAGACGAAAGCCGGTCGCGGCAGAGCCGGCATGCGGAGGGACGAAGCGCCGTGCCGAGGTAGCGGACTGGTTCTACGCGCCGTCCTGGCGGAGAGAGGCCCTGCCCGGCGGAGAGTTGCCGGAGGGCCGGCGGTGGCTGGTGTTCACCGACCGTCTCGGAGTCGGCCAGGCCCTCGCCGATCGGCTGCGCACCGGCGGCGCGGCCGTGTCGTTGGTCGCCGCGGGCGATGCCTGGCGCAGCACCGGATCAGAACGCTACGAACTGGATCCGCGCTGCAGCACGGACTACGACCGGCTCATCGCCGCACTCGGCGACTGCGGGGCGGCCCCGACCGACATCGTCCACGCGTGGAGCGTAACCGCAATGGACGATCGGGAGAGGGAGGACGAGGAATCCGCCGTCACCCTCGGTTTCGAGAGCCTCATCCGACTCTCTCAGGCCCTCGCACGGAGCGCCGACGACTCCGCGTGCCGCTTGTGGGTGCTCAGCAACGGCCTCCACAACGTCACCGGCGTCGAGCGCCTGCACCCGGCGAAGGCGACGCTGCTCGGGCCGTGCCGGGTCCTGCCGCGCGAGATGCCCCGCCTGCGGTGCCGCGCGGTGGACCTCGACCTCGCGGCCGGCCCGACCTCGCGACTGCTCGACCGGGTGATGGCCGAGCTCTCCCAGGAGCCGGGCCCCGGAACGGAGATAGTCGCCCATCGCGGCATCCACCGATGGGTTCAGCACTTCACCACCAGGCCGTTGCCCGCGCCGGGACGGAAGCCGACGCTGCGCAGCGGCGGCACGTACCTGATCACGGGCGGAACCGGTGATCTGGGGCTGGAACTCGCCGAGCACCTCGCCGCGCGCGGCGCCAGGATCGTGCTGACAGGCCGTACCCCATTGCCGCCCGCCCAGGACTGGGCGGCCTGGCTCGCGAACAATCCCGGTGACGGCCGGGTCGCCACCATCGTGCGGCGGCTGTCGCGGCTACGGGAAACCGGCACGGAGATTCTGGTGGTCCAGGCCGATGTCGCGGACAGGGAGGCGATGGGTGAGGCCGTGGCCCGAGCTGTCCGGCGCTGGGGCGCGATCGACGGCGTCTTCCACGCAGCAGGGGTGCCCGGCGGCGGACTCGTCCAGCTCAAGAACCTGCGATCAGCCGAGAAGGTGCTGCTCCCGAAAGTCCGGGGGACCCTCGTGCTGGAGGAGGCCCTCGCCGATCAGGACCTCGACTTCATGCTGCTGTTCGGCTCGAACGGCGCGAACATCGGCAGCGCCGGACAGGTGGACTACTGCGCTGCGAACTGCTTCCTGGACGCGTTCGCGCAGGACCGCAGTCGGCACCGACGGGTGATCGCGATCGACTGGGGCCCGTGGAGGGGTGTCGGCATGGCGGTCAACACCCCGGTCCCGACCGGCATGGAGCAGGCCCGGCAGCAGTCCGTGGAGCTTCGCGGAATGACGGTTGCCGAAGGGCTGCGCGCCCTGGAGACGATCCTGGACGGCGCCGACGAGCCGCAGATCGTCGTGTCACCCGTCGAGCTCGGCGCGCTGTTCGCGGAGGCGCTGTCGCCGACGGATGAGGGCACCCTTCTCAGGGCCCGCGCAACGGCCGCTGCGGACGCGGCGATCGGTGCGGCACCCGTGCCGAAGGCCGACGATATCGAGCGGGCCATCGGCACGGTGTGGCAGGACCTGCTGGGTGTCGGGAGCGTCGGCAGTCACGACAACTTCTTCGAACTGGGCGGCAATTCCCTGGTCGCGATCCAGCTCGTGAATGTCATCAACGCTCGACTGGGGTGCAAGGTCACCTTGGCCGACCTGTACGAGGGACTCACCGTCGCGCACTTGGCGAAGCTGGCGGCGAGCCCGGCCCCGGCGGACACCGGCGGCCGCGCGTTCGAAGAGCGCAGAGAGAACATGCAGAAACGGCGCGAGTACCAGCAAAGGCGCCGTGCGGCGAGGGGACAGCGATGACGGTCGAGCCCGAGTTCACGGACACCGCGGGGCAGCGGGGTGTGGCGGTTGTGGGGTTGGCGGGGCGGTTTCCCGGGCCGGCGGCGTGGAGGAGTTCTGGGCCAATGTGTGCGGCGGGGTGGAGTCGATCGTCCCGTTGGAGGAGGAGGAGTTGGCGGCGGCCGGGGTGCCGCCGGAGGTGTTCGGGCGGTCAGACTATGTGAGGGCCGCGCCGCGGTTCGAGGGTGCGGGGCTGTTCGACGCGGAGTTCTTCGGTTACACGGCTCGTGAGGCGGAGGTGATGGATCCGCAGCATCGGCTTTTCCTGGAGACGTGCTGGCAGGCCCTGGAGGACGCGGGTTACGACGCGGCCCGGTTCGACGGCTCCGTCGGCGTCTTCGGCGGCGCAAGCACCACAGCCTACCTCGAGAACATCTTCAGCAACCTGGACCACGGCGAGGCCCTCCGGGGCAAGAACATCGGCCTCGGCTTCGAACTTGCCTTCCTCACCAGCCGGGTGTCGCACAAGCTGGACCTCAAGGGCCCGAGCTTTCCAGTGCAGACCGCGTGCTCGACCTCGTTGGTGGCTGTCCACGCGGCCTGCCAGAGCTTGCAGAACTTCGAGTGCGACATGGCGCTGTCCGGAGCAGTGGCGTTCAAAGTCCCCGAGAACACCGGTTACCTGTATCAGGACGGTTCCTTCCTCTCCCCGGACGGTCATGTGCGTCCGTTCGACGCGGAGGCGCGGGGCACCGTGTTCGGCAGCGGCGTCGGTGTGGTGGTCCTGAAGCGCCTGGAGGACGCGCTGGCCGACGGCGACACGATCCATGCGGTCGTCAAGGGCTCGGCGATCGGCAACGACGGCGCGGTCAAAGCAAGCTTCACCGCGCCGAGCGTCGCCGGCCAGGCCGAGGTCATCACGGAAGCACTGGCCGTGGCCGGCGTGGAGCCCGAGGAGATCGACTACATCGAGACCCACGGCACCGGGACACTGGTCGGCGACTCGATCGAGGTGCAGGCGCTGGGCCGGGTGTTCGGGGGGCGGGGCCGGTGCGCGCTGGGATCGGTGAAGGGGAATGTGGGGCACCTGGACGCCGCCGCGGGGATGGCGGGGCTGATCAAGACGGTGCTGGCGGTGGAGCACGGGGTGCTGCCGCCGACGGTGAATCACCGGCGGGTGAATCCGGAGGTGGACCTGGCGGGGGGCCGGTTCCGGGTGCAGACGGCGCTGGAGGAGTGGCCGCGAACGGGGCGGGCGCGCCGTGCGGGAGTGAGCGCGTTCGGGTTCGGGGGGAGCAACGCGCATGTGGTGGTGGAGCAGGCGCCGCCGGGGCGGGTGGAGACGGGGGACGCGCGGGGCGTGGCGGCGCTGGTGCTGTCGGCGCGTTCGGAGCGGGCGTTGGAGGAGGCCACGGACCGGTTGGCGGCGCATCTGCGCGAGCGGCGGCCCGAACTGAGCGATGCGGCGTACACGTTGGCGGTGGGACGGCGGGTGTTTCCCTACCGTCGCACGGTCGTGGGGAGTGACGCGGAGGAGATCGCGCGGGCTTTGGAGGCACGTGACCCGGCGGTGGTCACCACCGGGCACACCGTGCGGGAGAGCGCGCCGGTGGTGTTCCTGTTCGGTGGCCAGGGCAGTCAGCATCCGGGCATGGCGGGGGGGCTGTACCGCGACGAGCCGGTCTTCCGCGAGGCTGTCGACGAGTGCGCCCGGCTGCTTGAACCGCTGCTGGAGACGGACATCCGCGATGTCCTGTGCGCGGAGGCCGAGGACCGGTCGGTGGCCGCCCGGTTGGAGGAGACGCGGTGGGCGCAGCCGGCGCTGTTCGTGGTGCAGTACGCGCTGGCGCGGTTGTGGCAGTCGTGGGGGATCACGCCGGGTGCGGTGATCGGTCACAGTCTGGGAGAGTGGACGGCGGCGTGTGTGGCCGGGGTGTTCTCGTTGCCGGACGCGTTGGCGCTGGTGGCGCTGCGCGGGCGGTTGATGCAGGAGCAGGCGCCCGGGGGGATGCTCAACACGATGGCCGACCGGAGCGCGGTGGAGGGGGTGCTGCCGCAGGGGGTGGCGCTGGCCGCGCACAACGGTCCGCGTGACTGCGTGGTCTCCGGCCCCCACGATGCCCTGGCGGTGTTCGCCGAACTCGCCGCGGAGCGAGGGTGGCCGACCCAGCGGGTGGCCACCTCGCACGCCTTCCACTGCGCGTTGATGGAGCCGGTGGTCGGGGTGTTCACGGAGGCGGTGGCGGCGGTGGAGCGCCGCGCTCCCCGTGTCCCGGTGGTCTCCAATGTGACCGGGACCTGGCTGACCGATGCCGAGGCCGTCGATCCCGGTTACTGGGGGCGGCACATCCGTTCCACCGTGGAGTTCGACGCCGGCGTGCGCACCGCGGCGGGCGCCGCCGGGAGTGTGGTGCTGGAGATCGGTCCCGGCCAGGCCTTCACCGGTCTGGCCCGCCGCATTCTCGCCGCCGCCGATGCCGGCGCCGGGGCGCAGGCCGCCACGGCGCTGGCCTCTCTGCCGCACCGCCGTGACCGCCGCACCCCCGTCGAGACCCTCCACCGCGCCCTGGCGCTGCTGTGGCAGAGCGGTGCCGGTCCTGACTGGAAGGGCTACTACCACGGCCAGCACCGCCGGCGCATCCCCCTGCCCACCCACCCCCTCCACCCCCGACACCACTGGCTGGAGAAGGCGGTGCCCCGACCGGCCGCCCCGACCGAGCAGGCACCCCACCCACTGCTCGACGAGCTCGTGCTCCGTTCGCTGGGCCAGTCCGTCTTCCGTACAGAGCTGTCCGTTGAACGCCACTGGGTACTGTCCGAACACCGGCTGCTCGGGGAGGCGATCGTTCCGGGTACCACCTATCTGGAAATGGCCCGCGCCGCGGCGGCGGTGCACTTCGGCCGACCAGTCACCGAGCTGCGGGACGTGACGTTTCTGGTGCCCCTGCTGGTTCCCGACGGGACGGCCCGAACGGTGCACACCACCGTCCGCGACCTCACGGACGGCCTCGCCGAGTTCACGGTCGCGAGCCGGGACGCGGTCGACGACGGTTGGACCGTCCACGCCCGCGGCACCGCGGCCGTCGGGCCGTTCGCCGAGCGGACTCCGCAACAGGACCTCGCAGAACTGCGCAGGATCTGCGCCCTCGAGACCGTCGACACCGGCGAGCGGCTGGACGCGCACAGGACCATGACGTTCGGCCCGCGGTGGCGGGAGAGCCTGCCTGCGGTGCACATCGGGGTGAACGTCGCCCTCGGCCGGCTCGACTTGCCAGGCCGCCCATCGGACCGAGTGCGAGCAGTTCGTTCTGCATCCCGCGCTGCTCGACCACGCCACGGGGTTCAGCGCGTTCGCCGTCCTGGCGGATGAGCACGAGCGTCGCCGGGTCGTCACGGATCGGGACTTCTTCTTGCCGGTGGGATACGACTCGCTGCGGATTCTCGGCGCAATCCCTGCCCGGGGGTTCAGCCTCATCCGACCGCACGCCGATCACCGGCCCGGCTCCGAGATCCGCAAGGTTGATGTCGTGATCTGCGACGACGCGGGCAGGCCGGCAGTGGAGGTTCGCGGTTTCACCACCAAGCGGGTCACCGACGCCAAGGCCACCGTCGCGCGGCTGCGCCCGCACGCGCGGCACCACACGCTTCGCTGGGTGCCCCTGCCGGCCCCGACCGGTGCGCCTGACGCACCCGCTGTACCGGAGAGCGTGCTGCTCGTTGCGGAGCCCGGTGGCCCGGGTGTCGAGCTGGCCGAGGCGATCCGGGCCCGGGGGATCGAGGTCACCCACGCCGAGCTCGGGGCACGGTGGAGCCCGGTCGACGAGCCCGGCCGCTGCATCGTCCCGCCCACTGCCGAGGGCTTCGGTCGGCTGCTCGACACGCTCGGCGGCCGGCGTCCCGCCGAGGTCGTGCATGTCGCGGCACCCGTCGGGCCGGGGCCGATCGACCCGATGGCGCTCGAGCACCGGCTTGGGCACGGGGTCCACAGCCTCTTCCACCTGATCCGGGCCCTCTCGGAGCGCGACGCGGTGCCCGGCAGGTTCAGTGTTGTCGCGCCCGAGGTGGCCCGGGTGACCGGACACGAGCGCTCGACGGCGGCCGTTCACGCGACACTGTTCGGCCTGGCGAAAGTGATCGGGATGGAGCACGACGGGACCGATGTCCTCTGCGTCGACGTCTCGGACGACACCGCCGTCGAGGAGATCTGCGCCGAGCTGTTCGGAGTGCGCACACCGACCGTCACGGCCCTCCGCGGCGGCACCCGCTACGCGGCGCAGCTGACGCCGGTGCGGCTCCAGGACGAGGTTCGCGCCGCGCCGCTCCCGGAGGACGGCGTCCACCTGGTCACCGGCGGCCTCGGCGGCCTCGGCCTCGCGGTCGCCCGGCACTTGGCCGAGACCGTCCCGGGGGTGCGGCTGGCCTTGGTGGGGCGTTCGGAGCTTCCCCGCGCGGGCTGTGGGAGCAGGTCCCGGCGGAGGACACCGGGCTCCGGCGGAAACTGGTCGTGCTGCGCGAGTTGACCGAACTCGGGGCCGAGGTCCGCTGGTACCGGGGAGATGTCACCGACCCTGTGCGGATGGCGCAGATCGTCGATGAGATCCGGGCCGATCTCGGATCCATCAGTTGTGTCCTGCACGCCGCCGGCGTCGCCGGCGACGGTTTCCTGTTCCGCAAGGATGCCACGACCTTCCGCGCGACCCTGGCGCCCAAGGTGCTCGGGGCGGCGGTACTCGATCTGGTCACGGCCCAGGACCCGCCCGACTGCATGGTTCTCTTCGGGTCGACGGTCTCGGTCTTCGGCGCGGCCGGGCAGGGGGACTACACTGCCGCCAACAGTTACCTCACCGCACTCGCGGAGGAGCGTGGCGCGCGCGGTCGCCGCACGGTCGCGATCGACTGGAGCGACTGGCTCGGCACCGGGATGGCCCACGACCACGGAGTCCCGCCCGACCAGGGCTTCTTCCGCTCCATATCGATCGCGGACGCACTCGACAGCTTCACCGAGATCTTGGCGGCGGACAGTGAGCACGTCATCGTCGGCGAGATCAATCATCCCGCGCTGAGTGCACCCGGCGACCGCGGCCCGGCCGCGCTGCTGACCCGGCCGCCGCTGCTGCTGGCCGCCTCGATCGAGAAGGCCCTGCAGGCCGCGCGCACGACCGCAGCACCGGGCCGTCGGCAGCGGGCGTCGCCCGCTGCCGACGGCCCGGTGCTGGCCGGGCGGCCGGACTCCGCGTACACGCCCACCGAACGCGCACTTGCCGCTGTCTGGGCCAAGGAGCTCGGCATCAGCGCACTCAACGTGCACGACACCTCCTTCGCCCTCGGAGTGGACTCGCTGGCCGCGCTGCGGATTGCGCAGAGCGTGCAGAAGGCCCTGAACATCCGGTTGTCGATGGCCGACCTGTACCGACATGTCACCATCGCGGAACTGGCCGCACACCTGGACGGCGTGGTCTCCCCCTCTCAGCCCCGAACGACAAGGACGGCACCCCTTGAGCATCCGAACAGTAGGCGTTGTCGGCGCGGGCACGATCGGCCGGGGCGTCGCCCAGGCGTTCGCGCAGGCGGAATACGAGGTCGTTCTCATCGACGTGACCGACAGCCGGCTCGACGATGCCCTGTCCCAGATCAGGCGCGACCTGCTGGTCCAAGGCATGGTCGCAGGGAGCGGGGCCAAGGAAGACCCCGGCACGGTGCTGTCCCGCATCCGGAGCGCCACCGCGCCGGAGGCGCTGGCCGATGTCGACTTCGTGGTCGAGAACGTCACCGAGCACTGGGACACCAAGCGTGAGGTCTACGAGCGGATCGACACGATCTGCCGCCCCGGCGTGATCTTCGGCGTCAACACCTCGGCGGTGCCGATCACCCGGCTCGCTTCGGTGACGACCCGTCCGGAGTCCGTCATCGGCCTGCACTTCATGAACCCGGTCCCACTGGTGGACACGGTCGAGGTGGTACGCGGGCACTTCACCTCGGAAGAGACGCTGGACACCGCGCTCTCCCTGCTCCGCGATCTCGGCAAGGAGGGTATCGTCGTCCAGGACGCCCCGGGCTTCGTGACCAACCGGGTCCTGATGCTGACCGTCAACGAGGCGGTGTTCTGCGTACAGGATCAGGTTGCCACCGCCGCGCAGGTGGACCAGATGTTCCGGGGCTGCTTCGGCCACCGGATGGGGCCGCTGGAGACCGCCGACCTGATCGGCCTGGACACGATCCTGAACTCCATCACGGTCATGTACGAGAGCTACCGCGACAGTAAGTACCGGCCGGCGCCCCTGCTCCAGAAGATGGTCGACGCCAAGCTGCTGGGCCGCAAGACGGGCCGCGGTTTCTACACCTACTGAGGTTTTCTCGGCGAAATGATCTCCGCGTTGCGGCGTGAAGGGGCGGAAGCGGGATGTTCCGGGCAGTTCCTGGCAAGGCCTCTTGGGTGCGGGCAGAGGTAAAGCCCCGGTTCGGACGGTTCTCACCACAAGCTCGTCCGTGCAACCAGAGGCTTCACGTCGGTCACCTGTGTTGCCACGCTCGACATCTCCCGCCGCGTCGTGGGCTACCTCGCCAAGCTGCTCGCCGCCCACCGTCGCGCGCTGGGGAGGCCGAAGCACTCGCGTGCGCCGGGGCTGTTCCTTCAGGCGGTCACGGTCCTGTGCGGGCCGCGCGGCGACCTGATCCCAGAATTCGACGGGTCGTCGTCTCGCGGGCCGTTCGCGGCGGCGGCACACCGCGAGGGCCCTGGTCTGTCCTAGAGCCCGGAGGGCTCGCGGAGCTCAGACGAGAGTCACCGTGCGACGGGTTCACACCGCGACGGTCGATGTCTCGCGCACGGCCAAGACTTTCGTGGCGGTCCGAGGACACCGTGCGCCACCGCTCTTTCCCAAGGACTCGCGGTCCAGGAAGGACCCAGGAGTCGCCCGGCGCCCACACACTGCCACAGAACCCATCAAGACAGTCTGGAAAGTCTTCTGGTGGACGAACCAGAACCGCTTACTCAAGAATCAGAAGGGGATCACACCGATGAACCACGACTTCGTCCGCACCCGCATCCGACAGTTCCTGGAGCCGCAACTGGGCGGCGAACCCCTGGCCGACAGCGACGACTTCTTCGCTCTCGGATACGTCAACTCCCTTTTCGCCATGCAGTTGGTGGCCTTCCTGGAGAGGGAGTTCGAGCTCACTCTCGGCCCCGCCGACATGGATTTCGACAACTTCCGCACGGTCGACGGCCTGGTCGGGTTCGTCGCGTCGAAGGCGCCGGCGTCGGCTTAGGAGCGATCGATCATGATTCCGCCGCAAACCTCCCCGGGCCGCCGGCTCGCCGGGCCACCCGCCGACACGTCCACGCGGGTGGCTCTGCGGGCCCCGCTCCCGGTGGCCCTGGCCCCGGAGGTCGAGCGCCGCGTGTTGTTCGTGTCGCCGGAGATCACCGGGTTCCGGCTCGAGGCGGACGAAGCCTCCGTCCACGCGGTCACGGTGTTCTCTCGCGAATCGCTCGACGCCGACGAGCTGACCGAGAAGTTGAACTTCGTGATCGACAACGACGTCCGCCTGCAGCGGGTCACCCCGGCCAAGGGGATCTGGACCTCGCCGCACCGGCGGTCGGCGAATTCCGAAGTGTTGCCGACACTCGTCGCGACGGGCGCCGTGTACGAGGCCGGGGAGGGGCAAGTGGCCATCGGCGAGCCGCTGCTGTCCCTCCTCGCGTACTTCGACGCGGCACTGTTGGCACTCCTCGCCGAGGACTTCACCGCCCAGGAATACCGCTACCCCACGCTCATCAGAACGAAGGCGCTGGAGAACGCCGGCTACTTCGGGGCATTCCCGCAGCACCTGATGTTCGTCACCCGGCTGCGCAACGACATCGACGTCTACCGGGACTTCCGGGCGGCCCGAGCCGAAGCGGGCATCGGCCCCGAGGTGCTGGAATCCTGCGGCAACGTCGACTACTGCCTCCCGCCGACCATGTGCTACCACACCTTCCACCAGTTCAGCGGCCGCCGCTTGGCGGCTGACCGGCTGCACGTGGTCACCGCCCGCGGCAAGTCATTCCGGTTCGAGGCGGGGTACGCGGCCGGCCTGGAGCGACTGTGGGACTTCACCATCCGGGAGATCGTTTTCCTCGGCTCGCGGGAGCAGATCCTGACCGCACGGGAGACGTTCATGCGGAAAGTCTTCGCCTTCATCGAGGATCTCGGCCTGAGCGGGCACTGCGAGGTGGGAAACGACCCGTTCTTCTGCGGCCCCGACACCTCGGACCGGATCGGGACCCAGCGGCTGTTGGAGCTCAAGTACGAGTTGCAGCTCCCCGTCGCCGAGGACCGCAGCATCGCCGTCGGCTCCTTCAACTTCCACGACGACCTGTTCGGGCGGGCGTTCGACATCTCCCGCGGGGCGGACGAACCGGTGCGCAGCGGATGCGTCGGGTTCGGCCTGGAACGGCTCACCTACGCCTTCCTCTGCCAGTACGGACCGGACCGCCGGCAATGGCCGGAGCAGATCCGGACAGAGTCGGCGGCGTGGGGGATCTGACATGGACCAAGCCATCGGCGCGACCGCTCCGGCCGGACGCACCCCCCGCACCCAGCGCGAGGAAATCCTCTGCGCGTTGTTCGCCCAGGTGCTCGAAGTCGACCAGGTCTCCGTCGACGACTCGTTCTTCGCTCTGGGCGGGCACTCGCTCCTCGCGAACCGGCTGGTCGGCCGCATCCGGCGCACCCTGGGAACGGAGCTCCCGGTGCGTGCGGTCTTCGAGGCCCCGACGGTCGCCGGACTGGCCGCCGTCATCGATCGGGCAGGCGCCGACGGATCCCGGCCCCCGGTGCGCAGGCTTCCCCGGCCGGAACGCATACCCCTGTCGCGGACCCAGCAGCGGCTCTGGTTCCTCAACCGCCTGCAGGGCAGTGACGCCACCTACAACATGCCCAGCGCGTACCGACTGCACGGCTCCCTCGACATCCCGGCACTGGGGCAGGCCCTGTCCGATCTGGTGGCCCGGCACGAGAGCCTGCGGACGGCCTACCCGGATTGGGACGGCCGCCCGCAGCAGATCGTTCTGGAACCCGAGGAGGCGCCCGTGGAGCTGCCGGTCGGCGACATCACCGAGGACGAGCTCGCCGAGGCGCTGACCACCGCCGCGTGCCATCCGTTCGATCTCACCGCCCAGACCCCGCTGCGGGCCGGGCTGTTCCGCCTCGCCTCTGACGAGCACGTGCTGCTGCTGGTGGTGCACCACATCGCCTGTGACGGCTGGTCCATGGCACCACTGCTCCGAGACCTCGCGACCGCCTACGCCGCACAACGCAGCGGGCGGAAGCCCACCTGGGGCGAACTGCCGGTCCAGTACGTCGACTACACGTTGTGGCAGAACGATTTGCTCGGCCACGCGGATGCCCCGGACAGTCTGCTCCAGCGGCAGCTCCGCTTCTGGCACCGGCAGCTCGACGGGATGCCGGGCAGACTCAGGATCGACCTGGCGGGGCCCCGGCCCGCCATACCCTCGCACCGGGGAGCACGGCTCGAGGCCCACATCCCGGAGGCCACCCATGAGGCGCTCCAGGAGCTGGCCCGGGAGACCGGAACCAGCGTGTTCATGATCACGTACGCGGCGCTGGCGGTGCTGCTCACCGGTCACGGCGCTGGCTCTGATGTCGCCATCGGCACCCCCACCGCCGGCCGCACCGACGACCGGCTGGACGAACTCGTCGGATTTTTCGTCAACACCCTGGTGCTGCGCATCAAGACCGACGGTGACCCGACCTTCCGGGAGCTGCTGCGGCAGGCCAGCGACAGCGTTCTGGCCGCCCTGGCCCACCAGGACGTGCCGTTCGACAGCCTGGTGCAGGCGCTCAACCCTGAACGCTCCTCCGCCTGGCATCCACTCATCCAGGTCATGCTGGCGTTCCAGAACACCGCCGAGGCCGAGCTCGACCTCCTCGGTCTCACGGTGCGTCCCGAACCGGTCGAGGAGGCAGTGACCCGCTTCGACCTGCGCTTCGAGCTGATCGAGCGGTTCACCGGCGGGCGCGTCCCGGCCGGAGTGGACGTCAGCCTCACCTACGCTGCCGACCTGTTCGCACCGGCCGTCGCCGAACGGCTGACACGGGAATTCACCGATCTGCTCGCGGTGGTTGCCGAAGCGCCGGATCTGCGGCTCGGTGAACTGGGCCGGCCGCCCGGCCGCAGCTCCGCCGAACCGGTGAAGCGGCGGCCGCGGCTCCCCGCGGCACGCCGCCCGCCACGCGCGTCGGGGAAGGTGCCCACCGTTGCCTTCGTCTGCTCCCCGTACGGTCAGCAGTGGGTCGGCATGGGGCGGACGCTCTTCGCCACCGAACCGGTGTTCCGCCAGGCGCTCCAGGACTGCGACACGGAGTTGGCACGGCACACCGGCCACTCCGTCGTCCACGAGCTCTTCCTCGACGAGCCGCAAGCGCGCACCGGTGACATCGGCGTCATGCAACCCGCCGTGTTCGCCATCCAAGTTGCCATCGCCAGGTGGCTGGAAGCCTTCGGGGTGCTTCCCGGGGCCGTCGCGGGCCACAGCCTCGGCGAGATCGCTGCCTGCGTCATCGCCGGTCTGCTCGACCTGCCGGATGCCGCGCGACTGGTCGTCCACTACAGCGATCAGCAACGCCGGGTCGCCGGGCTCCAGGACGGCATGGCGGTGTTCGAACTCTCCGTGCCGGACATCACCGACCTGCTGCAGGCACGTGGCGCGAATGCGGTGATCGCGGCCGAGAACGGCCCGCGGACCACCGTGGTGGCGGGCCGACGCGCTGAACTGTCCGCCCTGATCGATGAGCTCCAGGCCCGCGACGTGCTCTGTGCGCCGGTGCGCGTGGACCTCGCCGCGCACAGCCCCGTGATCGACACCATCGGCGCGGATCTGGAACGGGCCATCGGCAGACTCGAGGCCCGGCCCGGCCGGATCCCGCTGATCTCGACCGTGACCGGCGAACCGCTCGATCCGGCGGACGTCACACCCCGCTACTTCGTGCGGAACCTGAGGCAGCGGGTCCGCCTGGCTGATGCGACCCGCAGGCTGCTGGACGACCACGACGTGCTGGTCGAGATCAGCGCGCACCCGGTCCTGGCGTCCGCCCTCCAGCAGAACGCGGACGCCGCCGGCGGCACCGCGACGGTCGTCACCACACTGCGCAACGGTGACGAGCGGGCCGGGCTGGTCGACGCGTTGGCTGCCCTGCGCCGACTCGGCCTTCCGGTCGGCACCCCGGCACCCGACGGAAGGCACACCGGATGAAACGGCCCGACACCCCGACCACCTCGACATCGACATCGACATCGACATCGACAAACCGAGGATGCCCGACAGACCGGGCGACCGACTTTGGAGCAGCCGTGGAATCCCAGCCGATACCCCCGTTCACCGTCGTGCCCGGATCGGTGGTCCATGAGATCGTGGCCGGTCGTCAACAAGAGCTGATCGACCTCGTCGAGCGGGCATATCTGCTCCATGGTTCGGGCGAGACGACGAATCCGCCCTCGTACTTCCTCCGCTTTCCGGACAAGCCGTCGGCCCGGATCATCGCGCTGCCCGGCGCGGTGCGGGCGGATGTTCGTGTGGATGGTCTCAAGTGGATCTCGAGTTATCCGGAGAACATCGCGCACGGGATCCCTCGTGCCTCGGCAGTCCTGCTCCTGAACGATGCTGCGACCGGCTACCCATACGCCTGCCTGGAAGGTTCGATCATCAGTGCCGTGCGCACCGCTGCCTCGGCCGCGGTGGCGGTGCGTCACCTGGCAGTGGATCGAAGACCGGCCACTGTCGGGTTCTTCGGAACCGGATTTATCGCTCGCTACCTTCACATGTACCTGTGCGCGCTCGGGCTTTCCTTCGATCGAGTCGGCATCCACGATCTGTCCGAAGAATACGCAGGCGCTTTTGCCCGGCATGTCGCGGAATCCAACCCCGACACCGAAGTGCGCCTGCACCAGAGCCCCGAGGATCTCATCCGCTCCTACGACCTCCTCGTCCTCGCGACCACCGCCGCCCAGCCGCACATCACCGAGTCGGCATGGTTCTCGCACAACCCCTTGGTGCTGCATGTCTCGCTGCGTGACCTGGCCCCGGAGATCATCCTGACAGCGACCAACGTTGTCGACGACGTGGACCACGTCCTGACGGCGGGCACCTCGGTGCATCTGACCGAGCAGCGGACCGGCAGGCGCGACTTCATCGACGCGCCCCTGTCCGAGGCGATAACCGGCGCGTTCCGGCCGGATCCCGGCCGCCCGGTGGTGTTCTCGCCATTCGGCCTGGGCGTGCTCGACATCGTGGTCGGCGACTTCGTGCACCGACGAGCAGCCGAGGCGGGGCTGCTGACCACCGTGGACGGCTTCTTCCACGACACCGACCGCCACCGCTCCCCGGGCCGAATCGCCACCGCCATACGGGAAGGCGGAGCGGCATGAGCCCGGCGACCCCCCGAAGTGTTCTGCAAGCTCCGGAGCTCGGGATCCTCCGGCTGGTGCCGGCCTCCGAAGTGCCCCTCACAGCTCTGGAGAACCCGGTCGACATCGACATCACCGGGCGCGTGGTCGACCGAACACGCCGGCACGCCGCGAGCCTGCCGATCGCACAGCCGTCATCGCCGGGAAGTCCGTCATCAGCTACCGCAGCCTGGCGGAAGCCGTCGACGCCGCCGTCTCCGCGCTGCGCGGCGCCGGCTGTGCCACCGGGGACGTCGTTGCCTGTCTGGGCCGTCGGAGCGCCGACACCGTCGTCCTGTTCCTGGCACTGGAGGAAATCGGCGCGGTCTACCTTCCGGTGGATCCGGAATGGCCGGACACCCGAATCGCCGAAGTCCTCCGGCGAAGCGCCGCCGCGTTTGTCGTCGACTACACGGCCGGCGATCCGAACGCCCGTACAATCACGGCCCTGACCGACAGAGCGGGGAGGCCGGAGGGGACGGCCGTGGAAGCGGCCGGGCCGACGCCCCGCTACGTCATCTTCACCTCGGGGACGACCGGACGGCCCAAGGGGGCGGTCGTCGAGCACTCCGGCATGATGAACCACCTGTGGGCCAAGATCCTCGACCTCGACCTCACAGAGAACGACCGCGTGGCGTTCACGGCACCGCTCGTCTTCGACATCTCGATCTGGCAACTGGCCGCTCCGCTGCTGATCGGTGCCACGGTCGTGGTCGCGACCGAGGACGACGTCCTGTTCCCGACCCGTCTGCAACGGCTCCTGATCCGGCACGAGGTGTCCGTGGCGGAACTCGTACCGACAGCCATCGGCAACCTCCTGGACGAAACCGAGCGGCGCAGCGCGGAACGGGTGTTCCCGGCACTGCGCTGGCTGATATCCACCGGGGAAGAGCTCCGGCCCGGGCTGGCCGACCGGGTGCTCGCCGGGCTGTCCCAAGCGGAGTTGCTCAACGCCTACGGCCCCACCGAGTGCTCCGACGACGTCACTCATCACACCGTCACGGCCTCGGACACTGCCGGCCCTCGCCTGCCCATCGGGGTGCCCGTGGCGAACGTCAAGCTCTACTGCCTGCGGCCGGGGCCGGAGGACGGAACCTGGACCCCTGCCGCTCCGGGTGAGGTCGGCGAAATCTTCGTCGGCGGGATTGCGGTGGGGCTCGGCTACCTGGGCGATCCCGACGCGACCCGCGACGCCTTCTTCCACGACGTCCTCGACCCCACCTCGCCGACCGGCAGGCTTTATCGCACCGGTGACCTGGGCAGGGTGGACAACGGCGTCCTGCACTACCTGGGGCGGATCGACCGGCAGGTGAAGGTCGGCGGAGTCCGCATGGAACTCGACGAGATCGAGGCGGTGCTGAGCCGTCACCCGGACGTGGCCGGCTGCGCGGTGGCCGTGATCGGTGAGAACGGGGCGCGGAAGGTGCTCACCGCGTTCGTTGTGACGCGCTCCGCGGTCTCCTGTGAGCACCTTGAGACGTTCGTGCGGGCCAGGCTCCCCATCGACATGGTGCCCAAGCGTTGGAAACGCCTCGACGTGATGCCGCTGACCGCCAACGGCAAGGTCGACCACCGAGCCTTGGCTGCCACAGTCAGCGACCGGAACTCACTAGCACAAGGTGAGCAATGACCATCGTCTCCGCTCCGCACGAGCTGATCGAGTCGGATGTCTATGTCGACCTCAAGCCACTCGTCTCTCGCGACCTGTACTTGAAGTGCGAGGGGTTCAACTTCGGTGGTTCGGTGAAGATGCGCACTGCGGCGGCCATGGTCGCCGCGGCGGAGCGCGCCGGCCTCCTCAACGCCGACTCCGTTCTCATCGAGTCGTCCTCGGGAAACCTCGGCGCAGCGCTCAGTGTCGTGGCGGCCGGCAAGGGCCTGAGGTTCGTCTGCGTCACCGATCCGCGGTGCAACACGGCTGCCCTGCGTCTCATGGCGGCCTTGGGAACCGAGGTCATTGTGGTCGACCGGCCCGACCCGGTCGACGGCCTCCTGGGCGCCCGCAAGGCGAGGGTCAAGGAGCTGTGCCGGGCCGACCCGCGGTATGTCTGGCTGAACCAATACGAAAACCCGGCGAACTGGATCGCCCACTACGAGGGCACGGCGGCGATGATCGCCAAACAGTTTCCCGCTCTCGATGTCCTGTTCGTGGGCACCGGCACCGGTGGCACCCTGATGGGCTGCGCACGCTACTTCAGGGAACACGGCAACGGTGTCCGAGTCGTCGCGGTCGACTCGAACGGCTCGGCGAATTTCGGAGGACCGGCAGGGCTGCGGCTGATTCCCGGCCTCGGCTCCAGTACACCGGCCCCGTGCCTCGACCTGGACATCGTCGACGACACCATCCAGGTACCGGAAGCGGACACCATTCGGTCCTGCCGCGCGCTCATGGCTCGCGGATTCCTGTTCGGCGGCTCGACCGGGACCGTGGTGAGCGGCGCGATGACCTGGCTCGAGCAGCACGACCCGGACAGACGCCTCACCTCCGTGGCGATCGCTCCGGATCTGGGTGAGCGATATCTCGACACGATCTTCAGTGACGAGTGGGTACGCGCGAACTTCGGGTTCCCGGTCGCCGAACCGGCAGCTTGGGCCTAGCGTGAATAGCAGCTCCTCTTGGTTCTCCTTCGGTCCCGGCTCGCCGATGACAACGTCAGATCCACCCTAAACGGGCGGCCTTGACGCCTGCTTCGAACCGACTGTTCGCGTCAAGTCGACGCATCAGTTCGGCCACGATGCGCCGCTCAGTGCGAACGGAGATGCAGAGCCGCTTGGCGGCGGCATCGTCCGTCAGCCCCTGCGCCAGCAACTTCAGCAGATTGATTTCTGTTTCGTTGAGGGCGGGTGCCCGACAACCCTCCACCGGGGTGGAGGAGAGATCAGCAGGATAAGTCACTGCCGGACTGCAGGCGGGGCATCTTGGATACAGGGCAACGGTCACAGGCGCAACTCCTGGATACCGCCTGCCATTCGAGCGGCAGGTGCGGACGATTTTCCATGTCTTCAGGCGGGCGAAGACGCGCTCGACGCGAGCGCGGACCGGCTTGGCGGAGTGCGCATGGTCATTGGGCGTCGCTACCGTGAGAGGAGAGAACGTGAGAACCGCCATGGTGGCCCGTGTGCCAGTCGATACCTTGGCGCGTGCAAGGCGCGACTTCGACGGACCTCTCGGACATGCAGCGGCGAAGCCACGCAAACGAATTTCGTATGATGCCGACGTGCATGGGCACGTCACTCTCCTATAGAGATCTGGTTCGGAACGAAGGGTAAGCGCGTGGCCCAATGCTCGACTGATGTCGGCCTTTGCGCAGATGACATCGAGGCTGCCTGATGGGACCCCTGAGCACAAGCCTTGATCATGTAAGCCTTGATCAGTAAAGTGATGCGGTTGGCGGCACACTCAACTCTGCTGCCGATTTGTCGACTTGACGCCAGAAACAGTCGGAGGAGCTCCGCAGGTAGGCGCCGGGCCGGCGCGTTGTACGGGTCGGGCGTGATGCGGCCGCCGCGCGCCTGCGGGGGGGATAAGGAGGTCGTCTGAGGTTCACCCTCGGGAGTGGACACCGGGTTTCATGCGACAAGCGACAGCGTACGTGATGCGATCAGTCGCTGTTCGAATTCGATCGGTGTGAGATAGCCGAGCGCGGAGTGTCAGCGGCGTCGGTTGCAGTACGACAGCCAGCGAAACAGCGCCAGCCGCGTCTGTGCCTTCGAGGTCCAGCGCCGTTCGTGCAGCAACTCCCGTTTCAGTCCTGGAAGGACGACTCGGCGAATGCGTTGTCGTAGCTCGACCCGACACGGCCCATGCTGAGGCGGCTGCCGTGCCGACGGCAGGCGTCCGCGAAGGCGCCGCACTGTACTGGGCGCCCTTGTCCATATGAAAGACCACGTCGTCGACCCGGCCGCCGCGGGCGGCCACCGCCATCTCGATCGCGTCGGTGACGAACTGAGTGCGCATGTGGCCGGCGATCGACCAGCCGACCACCCGGCGCGAGCAGATGTCGATGACCGTGGCCAGATACAGCCATGTCGACCCGACGGGTATACAGGTGATTTCCCCGCACCACTTGGTGTCGAGTGCCGGCGCGGTGAAGTCCCTGTTCATCAGGTCTGGGACGGGAGGGGCCGCTCTGTCAGGGATCGTCGTGCGCTTCTTGCGGCGCAAGTGCTTCCCGACAATGTGATTGCTCCGCATCAGCCGGGTGACGCTCCCCCGCAAGCGGGGGCACCCCCAGCGATTGATCCGGCGCCCGCGGGCCCGCAGTTCGGCATGGACGCGCGGGGCACCGCAGACGCCCTGGTGTTCGGCGTGGACGTCACGGATCTCGGCGACCGTCGCGGCTTCCTCGGCCTGACGTTCGGCACGGGCCTGCGCGGTGGCCTGGTGCCGGTAGTAGCCCGAGCGGGAGACACCCAGGATCCGGCAGAGCCGCTGGACGCCGAAGTCGGCACGATTGTCGGAGATGAAGTCCCAGCATGGGGTATCCCCTGCTCGCAGAGCTTGGGGAGGGGTCCTCACTTCACCTCCCGAGCGAAATAGGCGGCTGCCCGGCGCAGGATCTCGCGCTCCAGCTGCCATTCCTTCTCGGCCTTCAGCAGCCGCGCGTTCTCGGCCCGCAGCCGGGCGAGTTCCGCCGCCGGATCCTGGCCACCCACGGCCGTTCGGGGCTCGGGCGCGTGCTGAACGGTGTCCTTACGGACCCACGTCCACAGCGTCTCCCCGGTGATCCCGAGGTCCGCGGCCACCGCCGCGTACGTACGCTTGCCGTCGGACGCGCGGTATAGCGCGACGGCGTCCTTCCGGAACTCCTCCGGGTACGGAGACTGGTGTCCCACCTGGACTTCCCTCCCTGGACCTTCAAGATCCATTGTCAGGGTGTCCACTCCAAAGGATCAGCCTCACCTCCCACGGCTCCGGCCGCACGAACAAGTGCCCCAACCCTGCGGTGAGCGAGGCAAGTTCCTCAGCCCATCCCTCCACATGCTCCGGTGCCACATCGACCAGCATGACCGGACAACGACATCACCGATCGGTAGTCACAAGACCTGAGACTGTAGTACTTGTGAGGGTCGGGGCGAGGACACACGTCACCTGTCCTGCTGGAGGGGGCCATGGCTACGCGGATCGCTTGGTGCAGAAGTAGATCCGGTTCGAGCGGTGGTCTGCGGTGACGTCGACGGTCTCGACCGACTCCGACAGGGAGTGCAGCAGCGCCTCGAAGGGAAGGGGGGCGTAGCGGTTGAGCCAGATGTAGCCGTTGGCCGTCTCCCGGCGCAGCAGCGCCTCCGGCTCCCGCGGCACCTGGAACAGGCAGATCGCCACCGTGCGGCGAGCGACTCGGAACAGCTCGCGGACGGCGGTCTCGTAGTACGGCAGGTGTTCCAGCAGGTGGCGGCAGTTCACCACGTCGAACGAGCCGTCGGGGAAGGCGAGGTCGGTGACGCTCATCTGCTGCCACTGCGCCTCGGGGTGGAGCTCGCGGCAGTCGGCGAGGGCGGCCTCGCCGATGTCGATGCCGGTGTAGTTGACCGCGAGACCCGCCTGCTGCAGATGGCGGTACGTGACCCCGGAGATGACGCCACAGTCGAGCAGCTCGAACGGTTCCTCTGAGTACATCTCCGCGATACGTTTGGTTACGATCGCATGCGAAGGATGCCCGGCCCTTCCGCCCTCGTTCATGTAAGTCACTTCGGTGGACCGTGCCCAAAGCGATTCTGTGTTCACTGTTCTGACTCTCCATATTACTGAAGCAGCCGGTCATGGCGGCGCGATATCGATCGAGCCGGTGAATGGCGAAGGGCGGGGCACGTGCCGGGCACTGCTGAATCGCGATTATTCGGAGGCGATTCAACAACTCGGCAGCCAGAGAGTGGTTCGGACGGCCGTCCCCGAAGCCGTTGCGCGTCAGGACGGGACGGTCGCTAGCTTGCGTGCCCCGTGGTCGGCAACTGCTTCGCCGACCTGGGCCATCCTGCGCGAGACGGCCCTCGACTGCAACCCTGGTTCCTTCAGCAACCTCATGGAGTGAACCGCCCCGGGCTCGGTAGGAACTGAACCGTTCCGGGTTCGGTAGGGACTCGATCATTTGAGAGGGCGTTTAGTGTGGGCGGATTGCCACTTATGATCCAGTAGGTTCCTCGCCAGGTTGGTATGGTCTCGTCCGTTATGCGCTTGGCGAGGTTGTCGATCGACGCGACGTGGATCATGGCTTCGGAGCTGGCGGCGAGGGTCTCGTAGTCGCGGGCGAGTCGGCGGTGCATCATGATCCAACCGATACTCCGCTCCACCACCCAGCGTCTTTCACCACGTGAAAACCGCGAATTCCGGGGTTTCTGTCGACGACTTCGACGTCGACTCCGAGCTGCGCTCCGTGCTCGACGACGGCCTTCTTGAAACCGGTGTCGACCCAGCTCTCGGCGATGGTCGGGCAGGTCTTCTTGGCCTGGTCGAGGAGGCGCATTCCCAGGGCGTTTCCGGAGAGGCTCGCGGCGGTGACGGTCACGGCGAGAATCAGGCCGAGCGCGTCGGTGAGGATGCCTCGTTTCCGGCCCACGATCTTCTTCGCGGCGTCGGTTCCCGGCCGGTCACGGGCACGCTGGTGGATGCCTTCACGCTCTGGGTGTCGATGACGGAGGCGGTGGGTTCAGGCTGGCGTCCCTCCTTCACGTGGGCCAGTCCGGTCAGGTCGTAGTTGAGCAGGGCGAAGATTCCCTCGCCGCGCCGGGCGGCGTAGCAGGAATAGACCGTGCCGTGGTTAGGGAAGTCGTGCGGAAGATACTTCCAGGGGATTCCCGTCCGATTCACGTGGAGAATCGCGTCGAACACGTCGCGCAGGTCGGCCTTGGCCGGCTGGCCGGTGGGCCTGCGGTCGAGCCGGGCTTTCCGCCATGCCGTCAACGTCGGCTCGATCAAGGCCCATCGGGCGTCGGACAGGTCGCTGGGGGTACGGCTCACGCCGTAGCGTGGGAACGCGAGGGCCGGAAGGTGTCGTTCCGCTGATCATCAGGAGGTTCTGTCGCATCTTCAAACCAGACGGCCTTCCAGCGGCGGAGGCGAGCGAAACGGATGGCGGGCCCCGAGTGGCGAGAGGGGGCGAAGGTCGCATACGACTCGGACCGCTACGAATCAGGGCGGCGATGAAAGCCACTTTCGGAATAGGCCTACGCAAACGCCCTCCGAAAGGGCCCGAGCTCTTCTGGCAGGTCGCGCCAAGGCGAGCAGGTGCGGTACTTCCACGCGATGACTTCCAGGGTCCGACGGCGGTCGGCCCACCGCCTTCCACGGACCGGATCGGCCGGCATCAGCGGCTCGATCCGGTCCCACATCGCATCAGTGATCACTAAACCGGACAAACACATCCGATCAACTGACCCACCCATCAAGGAGACACGCTCCAGGTCAGCCTCCCCGTCGCCATTACCTCCTGGCGCGGGCCATCTCTGGGGAGAATCTGGGGAGTATGAGCAGCGCCGGGGGCGTGCGGGAAGAATCGACTGCGTAGCCGGACAGGAATCTGAAAGATCCAGAAAGATGGATCAGCCCAGATCAGAGACCGGTTCAGTGGAACCACCGCAGGTCAGAGCCGTACGGTACAGGACTTCAAGAAGACCTCCTCACGCTTCACCGCCGGAATACATGCGCTGGCGAGCCGAAGAGATTCCACGCCGCCAGGCCACCAGTACGGACTGCCCACCCGGCCCGACATCGATCCGCCGCCAACAACCTGAAGCCCCAGGACCCAGCACGCACCCAGCACGGGAGAGATCACCAGGGATGACAAGCGGTGCCCACAGGTCAGCACCGAACCAGCACCGACACCGCCGACGAGCGCCTCGACGACGCGGCGACCCCACCCTGACCTGGCACTTTGTGGAAGCAGCGCAGTTATGGTAAGCAGCGCCTCGAAAATGTGTGCAGCAGTCTCATGATCCCTGAGAGTAACGGCCGGTCCGACCTCACGGCCGGTGACTCCGGTATCGCCCCGTCATGACCTGGGACACTTATGCCAGTTATGCACCTAAAGACCGCAATGTGACCTAATGGGGGTCACGCCTCCCCGTATGCCTCGCCGCCCAGCTCGAAGCGGGCGGTCCCGGCGGTCGCGTCCGCGAGCCAGGACCGGAAGGCGTCCACGTCGGAGTCCGGGAGGCCGATCTCGATCGTGACCGCCTCGGCGTAGCGCACGTCCCGCACCATGCGCCCCGTGGAGCGCAGGTCGTTCTGGATCTTGCCGGCCCGCTGGTGGTCGACCGTCACCGTGGCCAGCCGGAACCGGCGGCGGGTGAGCGTGCCGACGGTGTCCAGTGCCTCGCCGACGGCGCCGCCGTACGCGCGGATCAACCCGCCCGCACCGAGCTTGACGCCGCCGTAGTAGCGGGTGACGACCGCGACGACGTACCGCATGTCACGGCGCAGCAGCATCTGGAGCATGGGGACGCCCGCGGTGCCGCCGGGTTCTCCGTCGTCGCTGGCCTTCTGAACGGAGGCGTCCGCGCCGATGACGTACGCCCAGCAGTTGTGGGTGGCGGCGGCGTGCTCCTTGCGGACGCCGGCGATGAACTCCTGCGCCTCCCGCTCGGTGGCCGCCGGGGCGAGCGCGCACAGGAAGCGGGAGCGGTTGATCTCGGTCTCGTGCACACCCGCGCGGGCGACGGTGCGGTACTCGTCCTGCATCCGGCCAGCCTATGCGGCGCCCCGGGGCACGGTCATCGCGGTCAGCAGGGCGGTGCCGGGGGTGAGGTCCGGCCAGCCGGCGCCGCGCCAGGACAGTACGGCGATCGCGGAGGTCGGGAACTTGGTGCGGACCCGGTCGAGCGTGTCGTCCACGCCGTCGCCGGCCAGTGCCACGACGAGGTCCGCCAGGCCCGGGTTGTGGCCGATCAGCAGCAGGGTGCCGACGTCGGCGGTGACCTCGTGCACCACGGCCAGGAGTCCGGGGACGTCGGCGGCGTACAGACGCGGTTCGTACCGGACCGGCACAGCCGTGTCCCACTGCGCCGCCGCCAGCTCCCAGGTGTCGCGGGTGCGGACGGCGGTGGAGCACAGCACGAGGCCGGGCAGGCCGACGGTCTCGGCGATCACGCGTCCGGCGGCGGGCGCGTCCCGGCGGCCGCGCGCGGCCAGCGGGCGGTCCCGGTCGGCGACGCCGTCGGGCCAGGCGGACTTGGCGTGCCGCAGGACGACCAGCCGTCGCACCCGTCCCGTACCGGTGTGCCCGGCCACCCCTGTCGC
This sequence comes from Streptomyces sp. GD-15H, assembly GCF_045291515.1. Taxonomy (NCBI): domain Bacteria; kingdom Bacillati; phylum Actinomycetota; class Actinomycetes; order Kitasatosporales; family Streptomycetaceae; genus Streptomyces; species Streptomyces sp. GD-15H. The sequence goes on along the minus strand of NZ_CP149447.1, from coordinate 7,242,356 downwards.
CCCACTCACGCCGGGGATCCCAGATCTCGGGCGAGGTCGAGGCCGAGCAGCCGGTCCGCGTAGACGTACGTCTCGAAGCGGGCTCCGTCCGGCAGGTCCGGCGCGGTCTCCACGTCCCGCAGCACACGGAGCACGCCGACCGCGTCCAAATCGTCCTCCCAGGCGGTGCGCAGGTCCGCGCGCACCTCGTCGGGGATGGGCCGCGAGGGCCGGTGCGCCCAGGCGGCGACCGCGCCGCGCCACCGCGCGAGGGTGCCGGCGGCGTCGTCCAGGACGGCCGGGTCGAGCCTCAGGGGGCTGCTCCTGGGGTGCGCGAGCAGGGCGAGACGCAGAACGGTCGGGTCGGTGGGGCCGGTCGAGGCGGTGCCGTCCGGTGCGCCGGGGCCTTCCGGATGGACGGGCGCGACGGCGACCCGGACTCCGTCGGGGGTCTCGCCGCCCTCGCTCACCACGTGCAGGACCTGGGCCTCGCCCAGCCCCGTGCCGGCGTCCCGGCTGTCCTCGAAGGGCCGTACGCCGAGGGCCGCGCCCGCCGCGCGCAGTTCGGGCAGGTCCCGTTCGCCCACGAGCAGCGCCCACACCGGGGTGCCGCCGAGTTCCAGGGCACGCACGAGCAGGTCCGCGACGAGCAGCACCCGCAGGTTCGTCGGAGCGAATCCGCGCGTGTGGGCCTCGACGCGGGTGAGGCCCCGCCGGGCGGGGGTGGCGTCCATGGGTTCGCCGGTCCGGGCGTCGGTGATGCGCAGCACGAGGCGAGCGTAGGCGCACAAGCGGGCCCGCGCAGGCATCTCGCACGCTTTCGGGGCCGCCGTGGCTCCGGGACGTACCCGTGACCCGGGATTCATCGCGCTGCCGTGCCCTGCCGGTCGAGCCGTCCGGGGGCAGGGCCGGGCAGGAATCCGTGACCGTGGCCGCTCGTGTCCTCCCCACGGGCTCGGTTTCACCTTCTAGGGAAGCGCCTGTCCCGCGGCCAGGACTTCGTCGTCCCGTACGGGCTGCCCGGTCCAGGAGCCGTCCTTGCCCGAAGCGCCGACGGCGGGCGGCAGAAAACCCGAAAAGCGGGCCGCCTCTTCCGGAGTGGGGAAGGGCACTCCGCGGCGGTGGGCCTGACGGGCGAAGATGCCGGCGTCCAGGAGACTGTCCGGCGTACCGGCGTCCATCCACGTCACGCCGGGGCCCATCCGGACAAGACGGGCCCGTCCTTCGGCCAGGAAGCGACGGTTGAGGTCGGTGATCTCCAACTCGCCGCGGGCTGACGGGGTGAGCCCGGCGGCGTACCGCACGGCCTCGTTGCCGTAGAGATAGAGGCCCGTGACAGCGAGGTCGCTGCGCGGAACAGCGGGCTTCTCCTCCAGGTCGAGCAGCCGGCCGTCCGGAGCAAGGGCGGCGACGCCGTAACGGTGCGGGTCGGGAACGCGGCTGCCGAACAGGGTGCAGCCGTCCAATCGGGCGATCTCCCGGCGTACCAGTGCGGCCAGGTCGGGGGCGTGGAAGACGTTGTCGCCGAGGGCAAGGGCGACGCGCTGGTCGCCGATGAAGTCCGCGGCGACCAGCAGCGCGTCGGCGAGGCCGCGCGGCGCGGTCTGCACCACGTACTCCAGGCGCACTCCGAGGCGACTGCCGTCGCCGAGCAGGGAGCGGTAGGCGGCCAGGTGTCCGGGGCCGCTGACGACGAGGATCTCCCGGACACCGGCCGCCATCAGGACGGCCAGGGGGTAGTGGACCAGGGGACGGTCGTAGACGGGCAGCAGATGTTTGGAGGTGACGGCGGTGAGCGGGTGCAGGCGGGTGCCGGAGCCACCGGCCAGCAGGATGCCGCGAATGCCGGGCGTGCCGCTCCGGCCTGCCGCACCACTGCGGTGAACCGTGCCGTTCCGGCCTGGCACGGGCCGGGTTCCGTGTCCGTCGCGGCCGGTCACGAGGCCACCACGGTGTCGGCGGAGAGGGTCCGCGACGACTGCCACCAGTCGTGGTTCCGGGCGTACCAGCGGGTGGTGGCGGCCAGGCCGTCGGCAAGGTTCCAGCGGGGGCGATAACCAAGTTCTTCGCGAATCTTGCTCCAGTCGAGCGCGTAACGGCGGTCGTGGCCCTTGCGGTCGGCAACGTACTCGATGCGGTCGGGGCCTTCGCCGAAGAGGGCGAGCAGTCGCTCGGTGAGGGCGCGGTTGGTGAGCTCGACGCCGCCCCCGATGTTGTAGATCTCACCGGCCCGGCCACGCTCCAGCACCAGCTGGACACCCCGGCAGTGGTCGTCGACGTGCAGCCAGTCGCGGATGTTGAGGCCGTCACCGTAGAGCGGGACCTTGCGGCCCTCCAGGAGACGGGTGGCGAAGAGCGGGACGATCTTCTCGGGGAACTGGTAGGGGCCGTAGTTGTTGGTGCAACGGGTGACGCGGACGTCAAGGCCATGGGTCCGGTGGCAGGCGAGGGCGACGAGGTCGCCGGCCGCCTTCGAGGCCGCGTAGGGCGAGTTGGGACGCAGGGGGTGGTTCTCGTCGGCGCGGCCGGTGGCCAGGGAACCGTAGGTCTCGTCGGTGGACACGTGGACGAAGACGCCGACGCCGTGCCGGAGGGCGGCCTCGACCAGGGTCTGGGTGCCCTGCACGTTGGTTCGGACGAAGGCGGCGCCGTCCGCTATGGAGCGGTCGACGTGCGACTCGGCGGCGAAGTGCACCACCGCGTCCTGGCCGCGTACGGCCAGGTCGGCGGCTTCCGGGTCCTCGACCCTGCCCCGGATCACCCGTAGCCGGGGATCGCCGCGGTAGGAGCCGAAGTTCTCCGGGCGGCCGGCGTAGGTGAACGCGTCCAGGACGGTGACCTGGGCGTTCTCGGCTCCGGGGTACTCACCCCCCAATATTCCTCGGACGTACCGGGAGCCGATGAATCCCGCTCCTCCGGTGACCAGAATGCGCATCGGAATCGATGTTCCTTTCCTCAGGGTTCGGGCTGTCCTCGACACCGCGGCTGTGCGGGAAGACCCACCGCTGGTAGGTCCAGTAGCGGAGGGCGGTTCCCAGGGCTACGCCGACGACGTTGGCGGAGACGTTCTTGGCCGTCACCGAGTCCAGGCCGAGCACGTAGACGGTGAAGCCCAGGCAGAGCAGGGACACCCCGGTCGCGACCACGTTCGCCAGGACGAACAGTCCCAATTCCCGGGCCCGGCCACGGTGCGGCCGGTCATCGAACGTCCACTGCCGGTTGGCGGTGAAGGAGAACGCGGTGGCGGCGAGCGCGGAAAGCGCCTTGCCGGTGAGGTGGCCGCCGTCGCCGAACATCCACCACATCAGGTTGGCGCCGCCGGCGTCGATGGTGAACGCGACGCCGCCGACGGCTGCGAATCGGGCCAGTTCTCCCAGTCGGCCGGGCAGCCTGCCGGTGAGCCGGTGGCGTCGGCCGACGCAGCCGTGGCGTCGGCGCCCCCCTGGTCCACCTCCCGGCACCCTCCCCGGCCGCTCGGCTTCGGTCGTGGTCATCAGGCACTCAGCCGGGCCGTGGCCCGGTCACCGATGACGAGCTGGTGCCCGACGGCCGGTTCCGGCCTACGGGTGACCCGGGCGTCGCGGCCGATCACGGAGTCGCGCAGGCCGCGCACTCCGGTCACCCAGGCCCCGTCGAAGAGGACCGAGCTCTGGACGGAGGCGTCCTGAACCACGCAGTCGGGGCCCACGGAGACATCCGGACCGATGACACTGTCGGCGACGACGGCATTGTGGCCGATGATGACGGGGCCGACGATCCGGCAGCGGGTGACGTCCGCACCGGGGGCGACCACGGCGGGTCCGCTGATTCGGGTCTCCTCGTCGACGGTGCCTTCGATCAGGGTCTTGCAGCCGGAGAGGAGATACCGGTTGCAGGCAAGCAGCCCTTCAGGGCGGGCGGCATCGCCGCAGTAGCCCCGCGCGGCATGACTCCGCACCCGGTAGCCGTGTTCGCCGAGCCAGAGCAGGGAGTCGGTGAACTCCAGGGTCCGGTGCCAGGAGGGGCGCAGCGCGGAGACGGCCTGATGGACGGCGGGGGTGAAGAGGCAGACGCCGGTGAGCGTGCCAGCAGCAGGCCCGCCGGGTCCGTCGGCCGGGTCCAGAATGCGGGGGGCGGCGCCGAGCGGGCCGGGCTCCAAGCTGCCGAGCCGGGCGAGCGCGTCGGTGTCGACCGGGCCGTCGGCTCCGGCGTCGACCATGACCAGGGCATCCGGGCGGCGGTCGTGGAAGTCGTGGACCAGGGCGGGCAGGGCCTGGTGGGTGACGGTGTGGCCGGGATGAAGAAGGAAATCGTCGTCGCCCAGCCAGCCGCGGGCGTCGCGGACGGAGTGCGCGAGGCCGCGGCGGTGCGGCTGGTGCAGATAGGTGAGGCGGACGCCGAAAGCACGGCCGTCGCCGAGGGACTGGTGGACGGCGCCTCCGTCGGGTCCGGTGACCACCGCGACGTCGGTGATGCCGGCGGCAGCGATCTCCCGCAGGATGTGGTGGAGCATGGGCTCGTTGGCGAGCGGGGAGAGCTGCGAGGGGGTGCCGGCAGTGACCGGCCGGAGGCCGCGACTGCTGTGCCCGGCGGTCATGAGCGCTTTCAACGTCATCGGGGCTGACTCCTCATCGGGCAGGCGTGGGGGCTGGGGCCGGGGCGGGAACCTCGCTCTCGTCGGCAGCCCGGTCCTCGTAGACCGTGTAGTGGCCGTCCGGGTGGGTGCGGTCCTGGAAGGGCCGCATCGGGGAGCGGTATCCACGGTGGGCAGGGCTGGACTCCCAGGTCTCGTAGGCGGCGCGTCCGCTCCAGCGCATGACCAGGAGCCAGGCGTCCGGGTCCGCCGTGTCGTGCAGCAGTTCCAGGCCGGTGAGGCCGGGGACGCCGGCCAGGTCGCGGCGGGCCCGGGTGTAGGCGGCGTACAGGGTGTCGGCGTCGGTGGTGCGGTGGCGGACGTGCACGTGGAGCGGTGTGGTGGTCGTCGGGGTCATCGGCGTGTCCTCTCCTGCTGCCAGACGCTCAGCACGGCGCGGCGTACCAGGGCGCGGGGCAGGACGGTGGCGAGCAGGGCCTTGAGCCGGTAATCGCGGCCGGGGACGCAGAGCGGCCGGCCCGCCTCGACCGCGGCCAGGGCCTGCCGGACGACGTCGAGCGGATCGAGGTTGCGGCCGAGCCGGCCCTTGGCGCCGGAGCCCTGGTGCAGGCCGGTACCGACCGAGCCGGGACAGACGGCGGTGACGTGCACGCCGAGGTGGGTGGTTTCGCAGTGGACGTTCTCGCTGAAGGCGGTGACGAACGCCTTGGCCGCACCGTAGGCCGCGCCGCGGGGGACGGGCAGGAAGCCGGTCATCGACGAGACATTGACGATGCGGCCGGCACCGCGCCGGGTCATGGCGCGGGCCGCGGCGGCGGTGAGCCGCACGGTGGCCTGGACGTCGAGGTCGACCAGGGCGGCCTGGTCGTCGGGGTCCTGGTCGGCGATCGGGGCGATCCGGCCGAGCACTCCGGCGTTGTTGACCAGCAGATCGACGGCGGGCAGCCCATCGGCGAGGCGCTCGGTGACCTTGGCAAGCTCCTCGGGGCGGGTGAGGTCGGCAGGCAGCACCTCGGCGGTGACGCCGTGCGCGGCGGTGAGTTCCTGGGCAAGGGTGCGCAGCCGCTCGGCGCGGCGGGCGACCAGGACCAGGTTCTGGCCGTGGGCGGCGAGTTCGCGGGCGAAGGCCTCGCCGAGCCCGGAGGACGCGCCGGTGACCAGCGCAGTGCGGCGGGACATGGTGCTCCTCTCAGCTCCAGGCGGTCGTCAGCGCGGCCAGGTTGATCAGCAGGCCGAGCACGCACAGGGAGCTGCGGACGGCGTTCCAGCGCTGCCAGTCGCGGCGCGGGTCGGCGTTGTCCCAGTCGTCCGGCATGGTCTGCGGGGTGAGGGTGACGATCCAGCGGTTGATCGGGACGGTCTTCGTCACGGACACGGTCATCACGCCCAGCAGGACGACACCGGCGAGGCCGTACAGCAGCCGAGCGGTGCCGGTGGGCGCGGTGAACGCCAGCACCGCGTCGATCAGCGCGCTGGCGGCCAGCGTCACCGGCATGAACGGGTCGTAACGGGTCGCCAGGAAGCGGTGGGCGTGGACGTACCCCTCGGGTGACAGCGACATCAGCAGCGGGACGCCGCCCAGCACGGTGCCCGCGAAGACACCGGCCGCGACGCCGTTGCCGGCCAGCACCAGGGCCATCATCAGTTCGATCACGGTGTTCTCCTCCTCGGTCCGCCTCAGCGTCGGTCGGCAGGCTCGACGGGGGGTCGAGAGGCGTTGGGGCCGCCGCTGGAGAACGCCTGGACCGGCACGCGAGGCGTCTCGGGCAGGGTGGCGGGCCGACCATGCCGGGACTCGTCCCGGCCCTGCCGAAAGGAAGTTGGACCGACCGTGTTCACTCAGATCCTGGGCAGCGTCACCCTGCTGGGCACCGGAATCGTCGCGGGCGTCTTCTTCGCGGTCGCGGTGAGCGTGCTGCCCACCCTGTTCGCGTTGACGCCGGACGACTACGTGGTGACGCACCAACTGCTGGGCAAGGGCTACCACCCGTACATGCCGCTGATCGTCACCGCCGCGCTGCTGGCCGACGTGGTGCTGACCGTGGTGGCGCCGACGACCGGGCTTCGACTCCTGTTCGCCGCCGCCGCGCTGCTGCTGATCGGTGTGCAGGCGGTGTCGCAGTTCGGCAACGTGCCGATCAACAAGGTGGTGGCGACGATGCGGCCGGGCGCGCTCGGCGCCGACTGGCCGGACCCGCGCCCGCGCTGGAGGCAGTGGCACGTCGCGCGCACCGCCTGCGCGTTCGGCGCACTGGGGCTCACCAGCGTGGCAGCGGTCCTGCTGCCCTGAGGCCGGACGTCGGCTCCTCGCGTTTCCTTTCCCTGACCCCAACTGGAGGTACTCCCATGTCCTTCGTCACTTTCGGCTCGGTGCTGGCCCCCGGCGCCTCCGGGCGGCTCGGCGCCGCGCTGCTGCCGCCCGTGCTCGACTCGGGTGGTCCTGTGCTGTCCGCCGCCGTTTTCGTCCGCGGGGAGTTGCTGCTCCAGGCGTTCCAACTGCGCGAGGAGTACGAAGATCCAGCCGCGGTACTGGCAGGGCTGCCGGAGGTGGCGCGGTCGGAGGAGCGCATCGCCCCGTTCCTCGCCGAATCCGCCGATGCCTCGGCCGGGCTCGCGAAGACGCTCCGCGGGCGGCTGATGCGGCGAGTGCAGCAACGGGTGGTGAACGCGGTCCCGGCGGCGCTGTCGGCGATCCACTACCCGGTGCGTGCGGGGGCCGCGGACGCCCTCACCCAGATCTTCACGGCTGTCCGCCCCGAGACCCGCCCGATGCTCCGTGACGACCGGGGCGGCACCAGCGGCGCCCTGCACGGCGTGGCGGTCTTCGTCGTCGGCCGGCACATGGTGCGGGTCGTCGCGTACGACGGTGACGTGGCCGATGTGGCCCGGTACATGGCACACCGGCCGGGCCGCCCGGCGATCGAGGAGCGGCTCTCGCCCTACCTGGAGGAGTACGGGGACACCGCAACCCCGGAGGGGTTCATGGCGGTCTTCGCCGAACGGTCCATGGAGCGGCTCGCGCTGTCCTCCCCGGCGCCTCCCGTGGTTGCCGGCGAACCCGCGGCGGAACTGCTGTGACGGCGCGGATCCTGATCGCGGGGGCCGGGCCCAGCGGGCTGCTGTGCGCGGTGGAACTGGCCGCGCGCGGCGTGCCGTGCCGGGTGGTGGACCGCCGGCCCGGCCCCGCGGCGGGCTCGCGCTGCCCGACGCTGTGGCAGCGCAGTCTGCGGGTGCTGGCTGCGGCGGGCATGCGCGTGGAAGCGGTACGCCGTCTCGGGGTGGCGCTGGAGCGCAAACGGTTTTTGATCGCGGGCGCCGACATCGAGGTGGACCTGCGCACCGGTGACGGCCCGTTCGACACCCCGCTGCTGGTGCGCCAGGGGGAGTTGGAGCGGCTGCTCGCGGGCCGGCTGGCGGCACTCGGCGGCAAGGTCGAGTACGGGGTCGAGCTGGTGGAGGTGCGGCGCGGGGGCGAGGCGGCGGGCGGCGCGAAGGCCGTGCTGCACGGGCCCGCCGGGGCCGAGGAGGTCTCGGCCGACTGGGTGGTGTGCGCGACGGGCGCCGGCGGTTCGGTCGGCGGGGCGCCGGTACCGGCCGGGGAGGCGTCAGCCGGTATGCGTTGGCTGCTCGCGGACGTGCAGGTGGCGGCCGCGGACAGGCCCGCGCCCGGTGTCGAGCACATCCTGCGCGACCGGGGTGGGCACGGCGGTCTGGTGCCGCTGCCCGGCGGCGGTCACCGGCTCTTCCTCGCCCTGCCCGACGAGTGGGCCGGGCAGGGCGGCCGTACGCCGTCTCCCGGCGAGGTCGCCGAGGCGGCCCGGCGGGCCGTCGGGGTGCGGTTGACCGGGGCACCGCGAGCAGTCTGGTCGGTACGTCCGCGCAGTTGGGTCGCGCCGTCGTTCGTCGACGGCCCGGTCGTGCTGCTCGGCGACGCGGCACGTTCCTTCCCGATGCCGGTGCACGGGCTCAACACCGGCCTGCAGGAGGCCGCCAATCTGGGCTGGAAGCTGGCCAGGGCGGCGTTCGCCCCACCCGCGGCCCGGGCCGTGCTGCTTGCCACCTACGACGCCGAACGGCGAGCGGTGGCCGATCAGGTCCGGGTCCGGACCGAACGGGTCCTGGGCTACGGGGCGACCGTGCCGCTCGAGGTGATCCGCGACCGGCTGCTGGCTCGCGTCTTCGAGCTTCGCACGGAGCCGGACGCCGCCTGTGCGCCGGGCCCGCTCACCGCCGCCGGCGGCGAACTCGCGGGGCTGCCCGCCCCGGACTGGGCCACCCACGCGCCGGGGCCGGGCTGGCGGGTGGCGCTGCTGCGCGGTGAGACCTCTCCGGGAGCGGGGACGGGTCCAGGGCCCGGCGTTGGCCCCGCGGCGGGCGCACTGGCGGCCAGGTTCGGGCTTCCTCTCGTGGCCTGCTCAGCCGGGCCGGGCACCCCGGTGGCCCCGGACCCGGGCCCACGGCTGCTGCTCGTCCGCCCGGACGGCTACGTCTCCTTCGACGGTCCGGGTGACGGACTCAGCGCTCTGGAGGATCACTTGGAGTCCGTGCGGGACTTCCTCTGAGTCCACCGCACGCGAGCACGGTGGAAGGGCCCGGCCCCGGTTTCCTGCGAAACCGGGGCCGGGCCCTTCCACCGTGCTTCTCACGGGTGTTCAGTAGGCGGTACACACCCGGTAGATCCCGTACGGGACACGCATCCGGGTGTCCTGGAAGGGGCGCAGCGGCGACGTGCTGTCCCGGTGCGAGGCGCCCTGCTCCCAGGTGCGGAACGCCTCCTCGTCGCGCCAGCGGCTGAGCACCACGAAGCCCCGGGTGTCGGGCAGGGAGTGCAGCAGTTCGTTGCCGAGCATTCCGTCGACCTTCGCCATCTCCCGGCTGACCTGGTGGTAGGCCGCCTCGATGGCGTCCTCGTCCGCCGTCGCGTGGTATACGAGGACTCGCACTTCACCGGCCGACGCGGCACTCACCGGGCCGCCTCCCACTCTTCGTGCGAGCGGTGCGTGCCGGCCGGTGCCACCCGGGCGACAACCTGCATGGTGGCCATGGAGCCGGCGCTGCGGTACGGGTGCAGCTGCTGCCGGTGTTCCAGGTGACGCTCGCTGGTCTCGAACCGGCGGAAGCTCGGCTCGTCGGTCCAGTCGCTGAGTATGTAGTAGATGTTCTCCTCGTCGGTGGCCCGGGCGAGGGTCTGGCCGAGGCTGGCCGGGTGGGAGGTGACCGAGTCGCCGATCGCCAGCCAGACCTTCTCGAACTCCTCCTCCATGCCCGGCCGGATCTCCATCCGGAGCATGACCCGGTAGGACGCCTTGGCGGGAGCGCCGGCCTCGGTCGGCTCCGCGGCCTCAGTGGGTGCGGTCATCAGGAGATACCCCCGTCGACGTTGATCGTGGCGCCGGTGACGTAGGAGGCCAACGGGCTGGCCAGGAAGAGAATGGCCTGGCCGACCTCGGCGGGGGTGCCGAGCCGGCCGAGCGCGGTCTTGGCCTCGTACCGTTCGCGCATCTGCTGTCGTACGCCCTCCGGCATGGCGTGCATCGCCTCGGTCTCGATGACGCCGAGGGCGACGACGTTGACACGGATGCCCCGTGGGCCCAGTTCTTTGGCGAGTGAGCGGGTCAGGCCGGTCAGAGCGGCCTTGGAGGCGGTGTAGTGGGCGCGGGTGGGGATACCGACCTCGGCGGACTTCGAACCGATGGATATGACCGAGGAGCCCTCGTGCAGCAGCGGCAGGGCGTGCTGGACGATCAGGTACGAGGCGGTGAGGTTGGTGTCGATGACACGGTGCCACTCCTCGAGCGGCAGCTCCGCGTACGGGATGTGGCTGATCGCACCGGCGTTGTTGACGACGAGGTCGAGCCGGCCGAGCCGGGTGGCGCACTCGGCGAGCAGGTTCTCGATCTCGGCGGGGTCCGTGAGGTCGGCCCGCAGCACGTGGTGGTCGCCGCCGGTCTCCTTCAGCTCGGCGCGCAGCGACTCGACGGCTTCGCTCTCCTGCCGGTAGCAGGTGACGACGTCGACGCCCGCGCGGGCGAGGGCCAGCACAATGCCGCGACCCACGCCGCGGCTGCCGCCGGTGATCAGGGCCTTGCGGCCGTTCAGCTGGAGGTCCATGGGGTGTGGCTCCTCGGGTTCAGGAGGCTGCCGCGAGCGCGGCAGCCTCGACCTTCTGCTTGATGAGCGCCATCTGACCGGCGCTGTTGGTGTTGAGGCGGCGGGTCATGGCCTCGTCGTCGACGGGGGCCTGCGGCTTCATCTCGAAGTCCTGCACCCAGCGCATCCGCACGCCTCCGGGGACCTCGGTGTACTCCCAGAACAGGGACATGTACTTGAAGACGCCGGTCTCGACGCGGTGCGCACGGACGGTACGGGTGGCCGGGTCTGCGGTGCGTTCGGAGACCCAGCTCCACACGGTGCCGTTCTCGTCGGGGTGGAGGGCGAGGCGGAAGCGGACGGTGTCACCGCTGCGGGAGAGGACGTCGGCCGCGGCGTACTCGCTGAAGAGCGAGGGCCAGCCGGCGACGTCGTTGGTCATCTTCCAGACGATCTCCATCGGCGCGTCGATGACGACGGCGTTGTCGGTGTGGCCGGCCATGTCACGCTCCCGCCGGGGCGAGGCTGCCGTTGACGTAGGCGATCACAGCGGCCGGGGTGGGCAGCTCCTGCGCCGCCTCCTCGGGGATCTCGACGCCGGTCGTCCGCTCGATCCGGCCGAACAGTTCCAGGACGGCGAGCGAGTCGTAACCGAGGTCCTCGAAGCCGCGCTCGGCGGCCTCGGCGTCGAGCACCACGCCGTCGTCGACGCCGGCGCATTCGATCATCATCGTGTACAGGTCGTTCAGTTCGAGACTGGTCACAGGAGTCCTTCCCTTCGAAAGTGGGTGTTGCGGAGCGGGGTCATGCCGCGCCGACGACGAGGGCCGATGCGAAACCGCCGTGCCCACGTGCCACCACCAGCACGTGGCGCAGCGGGAGTTCGCGGGGCCGGTCGACGACCAGGTCGAGGGCGTAGTCGGGGTTCGGGCGGCCGGTGCCCGCGGTGTGCGGGACCACGTTGTCGCGCAGGGCGAGCAGGGCGGTGGCGACGTCCAGCGGTGCGCCGCCGCCGTAGAGGCGTCCGACGAGGGACTTGGGGGCGGTGACGGGGACTCCGTTCGGGCCGAAGACCTCGGCGAGTGCGCGGGCTTCGGCCGCGTCCTGCGCAGGGGTGCCCGAGCCGTCCGCGAAGACGGCGTCCAGGTCGGCCGGGGTGAGGCCGGCGTCGGCGAGGGCGCGCCGGATCACTCCGGCGAGGACCGGTGGCCTGCCGTCCCCGGCCGCCGCCGAAACGTTGTCGTACGGGTCGAAGCCCGCCGCCCAGCCCTCGATGACACCCCAGGCACGGCTGCGGCCCCGCTCGCGTGCCGCGTCCGCGCGTTCGGTGATCAGGATCGCACCGCCCTCGCCGGGGACGTGGCCGGCCGCGTCGGCGGCGAACGGGGTGTAGGCCCGGGCCGGGTCCTCACGCGTGGACAGCTGTCCGTCAGCGATCTGCGCGACGACTCCGTACGGGCAGAGTGAGGAGTCGGTGCCGCCGGTGACGACCAGCCGGGAACCGGTACGCAGCAGGCGCCGGGCCTGCGCGATGGCGTCCAGGCCGCCGGCCTGTTCGGCGCAGACGACGCCGCACGGGCCGCGCATGCCGTGCCGGATGGAGATCTGTCCGGTGGTGGCGGCGTAGAACCAGGCGATGGACTGGTAGGCACCGACCCAGGAGGGCCCCTGCCGGTACAGGTTCTCCATCTCGTTCTGGCCGAAGGCGGTGCCGCCGGAGGAACTGGCGGTGACGACGGCCATCTCGTACTCGTTCAGCGCGGCCGGGTCGACCTCGGCGTCGGCGAGCGCCGCCTCGGTGGCGGCCAGCGCCAGATGGGTCCAACGGTCGGTCTGCGGGACGAGCCTGCCGGGCACCTGGCCGCGCGCCTCGAACCCCGAGACCTCCCCGGCGACGGTGACGGGGTAGCCGGACGGGTCGAAGGCGGTGATACGGCCGAGCCCCGACTTGCCGGCGAGAACGGCCTGCCAGTGGTCCTCAACGGTCAGGCCGGTCGGCGCGACGACGCCCAGGCCGGTGACCAGGATCCGCGTGTCGGTTCCGGTGTCGGTTCCGGTCGTGACGGCGGTCGTGCTCATCGTCCTGGCGGTGGTGTTCAAGCCGCCTCCTGGAGAGTGCGGGTGAGCACCATCGCGCTCTGGAAGCCGCCGAATCCGCTGCCGACGCTGAGGACCGTGTCCATGGTCTGCTCACGGGCGGTGAGCGGCACGTAGTCGAGGTCGCACTCGGGGTCGCGGTGGTGCAGGTTGGCCGTGGGCGGGACGACCTGCCGCTGGAGTGCCAGCGCGCAGGCGGCCACCTCCAGCGAGCCGATCGCACCGAGCGAGTGCCCGATCATCGACTTGATCGAGCTGACCGGCACCTCGTGGGCGCGAGCGCCGAGGCTGCGCTTGAAGGCGGCGGTCTCGTGCCGGTCGTTCTGCTTGGTGCCGGAGCCGTGGGCGTTGATGTAGCCGACGGCGGACGGATCCAGGCGGGCCCGGTCGAGCGCGAGGGTGATCGCCTCGGCCATCTCACGGCCGTCCGGCTTGAGACCGGTCATGTGGTAGGCGTTGCTGCGGTTGGCGAACCCGGCCAGCTCGGCATAGATCCGCGCGCCGCGGGCGAGGGCCGCCTCCTCCGGCTCCAGGACCATCACGGCCGCCCCCTCGCCGAGAACGAAGCCGTCGCGCCGCGCGTCGAAGGGGCGCGAGGCATGGCCCGCGTCGTCGTTGTTCGGTGAGGTGGCCTTGATCGCATCGAAGCAGGCGCTGGTGATGGGCGAGAGGGGGGCGTCGGTGGCTCCGGCCAGGACGATGTCCGCGGAGCCTTCCTCGATCAGCTGGGCGCCGTGCGCGACAGCGTCCAGACCTGAGGTGCAGCCGGTGGAGACGAGGGCGACGGGGCCCTCGGCCCCGGTCACCCGGGCCACCTCGACGGCGAGGGTACTGGGCACCATGTGGCCGTAGAGGTGAGGAACGCCGTACCGGTGGTCGACGTGGTGCAGCCGGCCGCCGTCGGAGAGCACCCGGTACTCGTCCTCCAGACCGGTGGTGCAACCGACGGCGCTGCCCAGGCTGACCGAGCGGCGACCGGGATCGATGCCGTCGAGATCCAGGCCGCTGTCGGCGAGGGCCTCGCGCGCCGAGACCACCGCGAACTGGCCGGCCCGGTCCATCCGCCGGATCTCCTGCGGGGACAGACCGGCCGCCGCCGGGTCGAAGTCGACCTCGGCCGCGATCCGGGAGCGGAATCCGGAGGCGTCGAAGAGGCTGATCGGCCGGGTGGCGGTGCGGCCCGAGGAGAGCAGGTCCCAGAACGCCTCGCGGCCCACCGCCGCCGGAGCGACGACGCCGATGCCGGTGATGACGGCACGCCGGCTCATCGTGTTCCGCCCACGTCGGGATTGACACCGTCCGGGTTCAGCGGCTGTTCCGTGTCGACGTGGCCGAGCTCCGGCCGCGGAGCGAGCGGGGAGAGGTGGAAGACGACGTGCGCCTTGACAGTGCCGGTGTTGACCAGCCGGTGCCGCACCGCGATCGGTACCAGGAGCGAGTCGCCGGGACCGAGCGGAACGGGGTGACCGTCCAACGTCATCTCCAGCTCGCCGGCGACGACGTGCAGGAACTCCTCGGAGTACGGGTGGTAGTGCTCGGTGATCCACTCACCAGGTTCCAGCCAGAGCACGCCGCCGAAGCCGGAGGCGCAGCCGGTGGTCCTGGGGCTGAGGGTCACCCGTATGTCGCCGCCGCGCTTGGTGTTGGGCACGGCGTCGGAGACGTTGATCCTGCCGGGCGGAGCCTGTGTCATCGCTGGACCCCCTGCTGCGGGGTCCAGGTGTAGAAGGCGGACGCCATCGCGTCCTTGGGTTCCTGCCAGTTCGGGTCGTAGGGCGAGACGAGCTTGGCGAGGCGGGTGTTGATGTCCTCGTAGAGCGGGTGGCTGCGGGCCTTGTACAGGTTCGGGGTGATGTCCTGGTCGGCCTCGACCAGGTGGAAGTAGAGGTCGTGGAAGGAGAACAACGTACGCCGGGAGACCCCGACCATGTGGGGCAGTTCAGTGGAGTCGGATGCGGCGAAGACGTCGGCGATGTCGCCGGTGGTGTCACCGGCGAGCTTGGCGACGATGAGAGTGCGGTGCAACGCGGGCCTCCTGGTTGGGACCGTCGGGTGGTCTTCAGCGGTGGCAACCGTCGCAAGGGGGGCTGGAAGACGGCTCGAAAGTTCCTGGACAGCCGGACGGGCGGACTTCTCGGAACCGGATCGATCGATTCTCCAGGCGGACTCGACCGCTTCGGCAGATCATGGTCCGGGCGTCGGCCGCCACGGCGCCTTCCACAGACCCGTAGGAGCGACCTTGACCGCCGTGGATCTGGGCCGGCTTCAGTTCGCGCTGACCGCGTTCCTCCATTTCTCTTTCGTCGTGGTGACGTTGGGCCTCGCGCCCTTCCTCGCCTACCTCAACAGCCGGGCGGTGTTCACCCGGAAACCGGCTCTGCGCCCCGTGTTCGACCGGATGACCCGGTTCTGGGGTCAGGTCTACGTGATCAACTACGCGCTGGGCATCGTCACCGGACTGGTGATGGAGTTTCAGTTCGGGCTGAGCTGGACGGGGCTGTCCCGGCTGACCGGCGACGTCTTCGGCACGACACTCGCGATGGAGACGATCGTCGCGTTCTTCGTCGAGTCCACCTTCCTCGGGGTATGGATCTTCGGCTGGCATCTGCTGCCCCGCTGGGCCCACTTGCTCTCGTTCTACGTCGTGACGGCCACCGCCTACGCCTCCGCGTACTGGATCATGGTCACCAACGGCTTTCTGCAGAACCCTGTGGGCTTCGCCAAGCGCGACGACGGCACGATGTACCTCACGGACCTGTCCGCCCTGCTGACCAACGAGGGCGCGCTGCCTGCCCTGTACCACCTGGCGGCAGCGTCGCTGGGAGTGGGCGGCTTCCTGGTGGCCGGGGCGAGCGCCTGGCACTTCCTACGCGGTACCGACGACCCCGAGGTGTTCCGGCGCTCGCTGCACGGGGGTGTCGCACTCGGCCTGGGCGGTGTCTGGCTGGCCGTGCTGAACGGTTTCACCCAGCTGTCGTTCATCGGCGACCAGGAAGGAAAGTCGGCCGCCGTCCACGGTGACGCCGAGGCGCTCGCCGCCTATCAGGCCGAGATGACCGAACTTCTCGGCCCGGGCGACTGGGCGCCGCCGGAGTGGCTCAGCACCGCCTTCATGACCATGCAGATGGCCGGCTATCTGGCTTGGACGATCGCGTTCGTCGCCGCTTGCTTCTTCTTCCGCCGCCGCATCGAGCAGAACAGGACCATGCTGCGCATCCTGCTGTGGACGATCCCGCTGCCGTTCGTCGCCGTGCTGTGCGGCTGGCTGATCCGCGAGATGGGCCGCCAGCCGTGGGCCGTCTACGGCGAAGTCGCCGTGAAGGACGCGCTGTCGGACATCTCGGCCGGTTCGATGCTCCTCTCGCTGATCGCGTTCGTCAGCGTGTTCGCGGTGCTCGCCGTCATCGACTGGGTGCTGATCGCACGGACCGTCCGGCGCGGCACCAGCCGGATGTTCCTGGGGCTGACACTGGGCGACAACCCGGAGGGCAACGGCCCCACCGGTGGAGACGGCTCACGGGCCGAGCGGGACGAACAGGGGCGCCGTACCGCCTCGGACACCGACGCCGGCACGCTCTCCCCGCTCCCTCCGTTGTGATGCGCGGCGCCACCGCTGTGCCGCCCGGCTTCCACCGCCCCGGAAACAAGAAGGAATGACCATGGACGTCCTCTGGCTCTGCGTGCTCGGGCTCATGCTCGGCGGATGGTTCGTGCTCGACGGCTTCGTGATCGGCTCCGGCCTGCTGCTGCGCCGCCTCGGCCGCACGCCCGGTGAACGCCGCACCGTCCTGGCCGCCGTCGGCCCCTACTTCCTGGCGGGCGAAGTGTGGCTGGTGGTGTCGGCGGGTGTGCTCATCACCGCCTACCCGGAGCTGGAGAAGAGCACCTTCACCGCGTTCCGGCCGGTCGTGGTGGTGCTGGTGTGCTGCTGGGCGCTGCGCAGCGCCTCGATGTGGTTCCGCGCCCGGCGCCCGGACGAATCCTGGCGGCGGCGCTGGGAACTGCTGCTGGCCGTCTCCTCGGCGGGCTTCGCCGCAAGCTGGGGTCTGTTCCTCGGCAACCTGGCGCAGGGGCTGCCCGAGACCTCCGGCCAGGTTTCCTCGGGCACGCTGTTCGGTCTCGTGCCGGTATTGTGCGCGGCCGCCGTGCCGATGCTGCTGGCCGTGCACGGTGCCGCGTTCACCGCGGCACGGACCACCGGGGAGCTGTCCCGTCGGGCGGCGGCGGAGGCGAAGCGGCTGGTCGTTCCGGTGCTGGTGCTGCTCGGGGCAGCCGTCGCCGCCGGAGTGCCGCTCGCTGACGGAGTGACGGCTCCCTGGGCCGCGGTCACCGTCGCCGCGGCGGGAGCCGCCGCGGTGGCCTGCGCCGGCCCTCTGCTGGGCCGTGGCTCCACCGCCGCGGGCTTCGCCCTCACGGCGTTCGCCGTCACCACCCCCCTACTCTCGGTCGGCGCGGGCACCGCCCCGTCCCTCACCGGGCTGGCCGCACCGGCCGGTGTCCTCGACTCGCTCTCCGTCCTGCTGCTGCCCGCGCTGGCCGTGGTGGTGTTGGTGCAGATGTGGGTGCTGTGGCTGTTCCGGCACAGGGTCGACAAGCGGACCATCGCCTTCTTCTGACGTCCGCACGCCACGGACCTGCCTCTCGGGCCGTCCCCGCGCCGAGCGCGTGGGGACGGCCCGCCCGTTTCCCCGTCCCCTTGCCCGTCCGCGTGTCCCGATCCCTTGTCCGATCCCGCGTCCCGATCCCGAGGAGTTGTCCAGCATGGCCAGGTATGCGATGCTCCCGTCCCCCATGGCGGGCCACGTCAACCCGACCCTGCCGATGGCCGCCGAGCTCGTCGCCCGCGGCCACCACGTCACCTACCACCTGCCCGAGGAGTTCCGGCCGCAGGCAGAGGCGGTGGGCGCCCGGCTGGCGCCGGTCCGGCTGCGCGAGCCGCACGGCTACCGTCGTGAGCCCGACCCGGTCGCCCGGTTCGCCAAGGTCCCGATGTGGCTGGCCGCCGAGGCCGAGGACGTCCTGCCGCACGTCCTGCGGGCCGCCGAGGAGCACCGCCCGGACGCCATTGTCTACGACATGACGTGCGTGTGGGGCAGACTGCTCGCCCGGTTGCGGTCCGGCCCGGCGGCGATGGTGGTCGGCAGCTACGTCGGCAACGACCACTTCTCCCCCGTGCGCACCCGTCACTACGCGGCCATGAAGGAGCATCTGGTGTCCGGCTTCGCCGAGACCGGCCGGGTCGTCGCCCGGATCAACGCCCGGCACGGTCTGACCGTGCGCCCTCAGGAACTGTTCGCCCGCGACGAGCAGCTCGTGCTCGTCGTCATGCCGCGTGCCTTCCACCCGGCCGGCGAGACGTTCGGCGAGCCGTTCCGGTTCATCGGCGCCTCGCTGCGTGCGGAGGCCCGGGGCACCTCGCTCTGCCCGCCGGTCCCGCCCGGCCGCCGTCTCGCCTACGTCTCCTTCGGCACCGTGGTGGAGCTGACGGACGCGGTGCTGTCCGCGCTGCGCGGCACGTTCGACGGCACCGGCTGGCAGGTGCTGCTGGCTACCGGTGAGCGGGCGGTGGACGCCGCCGCGCTGCCCGGCCACTTCACAGTGCGCCGCTCGGTCCCGCAGTTGGAGGTGTTGCGCCGGGCCGACGTGTTCGTCACCCACGGCGGCACCAACAGCGTGATGGAGGCGCTGGTCCACGAGGTGCCGATGGTGGTGGCGGCCCTCGCCCCGGAGCACGCCATCACCGCCGACCAGGTCGAACAGTTGGGCCTCGGCACCCGGATCGACCCGGACAAGCTGGACGCGGCCGGGCTGCGGTCGGCGGTCGGGGCCGCCGCGGACAATCCGGCGGTACGGAGGGCGCTGGCCGCCATGGGCCGGGCGACCCGGGAGGCCGGCGGCGCGGCGGCCGCGGCTGACGCGCTGGAGAAGCTCGTCGCCCGCTGAGTCCCGCACGTGAACGCACGAAGGTGTCCTGGCCCCTCGGAGGGGCCAGGACACCTTCGTGCGGGCGCCGGAACCGGACGGATTCAGCCCACCCGGCGTACTTCGCGCGAGGCCCAGATGCCGCCGCCGGCCGCGAGAACGGCACTCGCCAGCAGTACGGCGGTGATCCAGCCGGCGCTCGGGGTACCGAGCGACAATCCGCGGGCAGCCTCGACGGCCTGCGTCAGCGGGTTGGCCGTGGCCACCGCGCGGGCACCGGCAGGCAGCCCCGCGAGGGGCACGAACGCGCTGGAGACGAAGGCCAGCGGGAAGATCACCACCATGCCGAAAGTCTGGAGCAGTTCGGGGTTGCGGATGCGCGCGCCGAGCCCGAGGAAGACCCAGGACAACCCCCAGCTGACCATCAACGCGACCAGCAGCGCGGCCGTCGCGCCCAGCGGGCCGCCAGGCCGATAGTCGAACAGCACGACTCCGACCACCACCAGCACCACGAGCTGGAGGGCGTTGCGGGCTGCGGCGTACAGGCTCCGGGCGGCCAGCAGCGCGAGCAGGCTGACCGGCATGGTGCGCAGTCGGCTCACCAGGCCCTCGCGCAGGTCGTCGGCGAGCGCCACCCCGGCCCACACGGTGGCCTGGGTAGTGGTGGTGACCAGGAGGGCGGGGAGCAGGTAGTCGATGTAGCGCACTCCGTCGGGAAAGTGCGGGGAGTCCGCGAGGGTGCGGAACATCTGGCTGAACAGCGCCAGCATGATCAGCGGCTGGACGACGCTCACCACCAGCATCCTCGGATCGCGCAGCGAGCGCAGCAGCCGGCCGGTGAGCACGGTCACCTGGGTCGCGAGCGTGGAGCCCGGCCAGATGGGGCCGTCCGGTCCGGCCGCGGTGGATGCGGCGGGGGCCGAAGCCACGACGGCGGGGTCGGTGGGGGCCGAACCGGTGGCGGCGGGGGGTGTGGTCATGCCGGAGCGGCCTCCTTCAGGGGTACGGCGGCGGGTACGGTCGTGGACCGGGCGTCGGGCCCGATGAGGGCGAGGTACACGTCGTCGAGCGAGGGCTCGTACAGGGTGAGGCCGTCCGGGGCGATCCCGGCGTCGTCCAGGGCCCGCACGAGTGTGAAGAACTCCGCGGTGTCGGCGATCGGGGCGGTGATCCGGCAGGCCTCGGCAACCGGCCGCAGCCCGGCCCGCCGCACCACCGTCAGGGCGGCCGGCACCTCGTCCGGACGGGCCAGGGTCAACGCGGCCGTGCGATGGCCGAGTTCTGCCTTGAGCGCGGCAGCCGTACCGGTGGCCACGACCCTGCCCCGGGAGAGCACCGTCACGGTATCGGCGAGGCGGTCGGCCTCTTCCAGGTACTGGGTGGTGAGCAGCACGGTCGTGCCGTCCCGTGCCAGGTTCTCCACCAGGTCCCACAGGGCCTGCCGGCCGGCCGGGTCGAGGCCGGTGGTGGGCTCGTCGAGGAAGACCACCTCGGGTCGGCCCATCAGACTGCACGCCAGGTCGAGTCGGCGCCGCATGCCGCCGGAATAGGTGCGGGCCCCCCGTCCGGCGGCCTCGGTGAGCCCGAAGGCGTCGAGGAGTACGTCCGCGCGGGCGCGGGCGGCGGCCCGGCCGGCCCGAGCAGCCGGGCCACCAGAACCAGGTTCTCGACGCCGGTGAGCCGGTCGTCGACGCCGGCGAACTGGCCGGTGACACCGATCCTGCCGCGTACCCGGGCCGCGTCGCGCACCACGTCCAGACCGGCCACCCGGGCCCTGCCCGAGGCGGGCGGCAGCACCGTGGTCAAGGCTCGGACCAGGGTCGTCTTCCCGGCTCCGTTGTGGCCCAGCAGCCCGAGGACGCTGCCGCGGGGCACAGCCAGACTGACGCCGTCCAGCGCCGGGCGGCCGTCGAAAGTCACGCCGAGGCCGTCGGCCTCGATCATCAGGTCCGTCTTCGTCCGGCTGATCGTCACAGTGGTCGCACCCCCTCCTCCCCGGGCGCCGTGAGCGGCGCGGGCGGGGCAGCGATCCGTCGGGCCGAGCGCAGGGCGAGCGCGCCCATCGCGAGCAGAACCAGGCCGCCCGCGACGACGCTGGAGGCCAGAAGCTGCTGTGCCGGGCCGAGTTCGAGCGAGCCGACGTGGGTCCACAGGTCGTCGTCCTCGACACCGATGTTGGCGAGGAAGTACAGCTTGCCGTGGAGCAGCAGGGTGACGACGGCCGCGACACCGATGCGCGCCCAGGAGCCGCGCGCCCAGGTGTAGACGAGCAGGGTGGCCGGAAGCACCCACACCCAGTGGTGCGTCCAGGCCAGCGGGGTGATCATCGGGATGACGACGCCGATTGCGCACAGCGCCTCCAGCGTCAGCCCGCGCCGGTGCAGACCGACGGCGAGGGCAAGGGCGGCGACGGTGACCAGGGCGGCGGTCGTCAGCCACAGCAGGTCGGAGTCCAGTCCGGCGGCGCGGGTGACGACGCCGCGCAGCGACTGGTTGAGGACGTTGCTCGGGTGCTCGTGGACCCGCTCGGACGCCCACAGCACCTCGGTCCAGTACCGCCAGGCGACCTGCGGGAGAGTGGCGAAGCCGATGGCGACGGTGGTGAGGAAGGTGCCGGTGGCGACGGCTGCGGTGCGGTACTGCCGGGTCAGGAAGAGGTGGACGATGAAGAGTGCGGGAACCACCTTGACCGCGGCGGCCAGGCCGGTGCCGACACCGCGCCAGCGGGCGGCCTTTCCGGTGCCCTCCGGGTCGCGGAACAGGTCCCACAGGACCAGTCCCATCAGCAGCAGGTTGACCTGCCCGGCGGAGAAGTCGTGCTGCAGCGCGTCGAAGACCAGTGACAGCAGGACCGCGCCGACCGCGGCCAGCGTGAGGCGGCGGCGGAACGCCGTCCCCCGGCGGCCCAGGTACCACCAGAGCAGCAACTGGAGGCACATCATCTTGCCGACGTACCAGACCACCGCCGCCAGCCACTCCGGCACGACCGCGAACGGGATGAACAGGTAGGCGGCGAACGGCGGATAGTTGAACGGCGGGTCCGCGTCGTACAGCGGGCTGCCCGCCAGCATGTCGCGGGTGGCGTCCAGATAGATGTCCAGGTCGACGAGGAAGTACTCGGCGAGCTGGGGCTGGAGCACATAGCTGGTGGTGGCGTGCCAGCCCAGCTTGAGGAAGGCGACGCCCAGCATGACGGCGAGCACCAGCCCGGCCCTGCCGCCGAACCGGCCTCTGCTCCCGCTGTCCCCGCCGCTCCCTCCCCGCCCGGCCTGTACTCCTTCGCCGGTGATGACCGCAGTCACGTCGACTCCCCTTTCCGTATCCGGACATCCGATGTCCGGTGTGCGTTTCCGGTTCTTTCCTGCTCCGCTTGCCGGCTTTCGGAATGGCCGACTGTCCGTCGCCCCGACCGTCGCAGTGGCGCCTCGGCGAGCCCTGGAAGATCACTGGAACCGGCCGGCCCGGCCTCGGAGTCAGCCACGGCGCCAGCCGGTCGCGTCCCCTCGTCCACGCAGGGTGGCCGTGCGGCGGGTGAACTCCGCGCGCGCGGCCGGGTCGTGAGTGGTGTCGCGCAGGAGCGCTGCCGTCATCGACGTCAGGCGGATGCGCAACAGGACATCGAAGCCGGGCCAGGCAACGACATCGAACCCGACGGTCCGCGCCACCTGCCGGTAGTCGTCGGCACCGAGCCAGCCGAAACCTCGGTGAGGGATACCGAAGGCGGTGGCGAGGTCCCACTCGCGCGGTCCGTGGGCAACGTGCTCCAGATCGAGCAGAACCGCCGAACCGTCCGCGGCGCGCAGGTAGTTTCCCTTGTGCGCGTCGCCGTGGACCGGGCCGGGTGGCAGTACGAAGCGCAGTGTCCGGTACTCCTCACGCAGGTCCGCCACCCGGTCTCGGAGGAACTCCCGATCGGCGTCCGGGACGGGGGCGCCGGCGGCCCGCGCGAGGTGACCGGCCGCGTCGGCGAGCGGATCGAAGACGGGCAACGGTGGGGCGGTGTCGGCGGGCAGGTCGTGCAGGGAGCGCAGGGCCTCGGCGAGCGCGCGGAAGTCGGCCGTGCCTCCGGGATCCGACAGCGCCTGCCAGAAGGTCACCGCCCGGCCGTCGTGGAGGGCCGGTTCCGGCGCGTCGGACAGCGGTCGCACCGCCGGGAAGCCGACCCCGGCCAGCCAACGCGCGACGGCCAACTCCTTGCGCGCGCGCGGCAGGACAGCCCCGCGGGAGATCCGGACGACGACCGGACGGGCCGTCAGCAGGAATACGGCGTTCTCACCGAGCCTGAGCAGAGATGCGCCTGCCGCGTCCAGACCTGCCCGCGTGCAGGCGGACCGCAGCGTTCTGCGCGCCTCGGCCTCGGTGAGACCTGCGGTGGGTGTGTGCGTCCCGTCGATGACATCCATGTGTTCCTCTCGGAGCGAAGCGAACCGGTCCGGTGCCGCAAGCGGCGTTCACAGGGTGCGTGGACGCACTGGACGCGGCATGGGGACGGGGTGGTGCCGACGGAGTGTCAGGCAGGCCGGGGCGGGGCCGGGCACAGGCCGCTCGACCAACGCTGGGGCCGTGCTCGACCCAGGTGGGCCAGGATGGCCGCACTATGCATAAAGGACTGCTCGAGTCGGTGCGCTCCGACCACATCGTGCTGCGCCATCTCTCCGTCTGTCTGGCTGCCGCCGTCCTCGCCGGACTGTTCGTGCTGATCCAGGCGGAGTTGCTGGCAGGACTGCTCTCCGGACGCCACACGGGGCCGGTGTGGGCCGCGCTCGTCGGTGTCGTCGCCGCACGGGCACTGCTCGGGTGGGCGCAGGCTGCGGCCGCCGCGCGTACCGCGTCGGCGGTGAAGCGCGGGCTGCGCGCCCGCCTGACCGCGCACCTGAACCGGCCGGGGGCAGCCGCCCGGAGCGGGGAACGCTCGGGTGAGCTGGTCACTCTGGTCGGCCGGGGCCTGGACTCACTGGACGCCTACCTCACCGGCTACCTGCCTGCGGCGGCCGTCGCGGCTGTGGTGCCACTGGCCGTCCTGGTCCGGCTGACGGCCGCCGACTGGACCACCGCGCTGGTGGTGCTCGTGACGTTGCCGCTGATCCCGCTGTTCGGGGCACTGGTCGGCAGGCACACCAAGGCCGTCACCGAACGGCAGTTGCGCGAGATGACCCGGCTGGGCGGGCATTTCCTGGACGTGGTGCGCGGGCTGCCGACCTTGCGTGCCTTCGGACGGGCACCGCACCAGGCGACGGTGATCGCTCGGATGGCGCACGGGCATCGCACGGCGACCATGCGCGCGCTACGGGTCGCGTTCCTCTCCTCGCTGGTCCTGGAGCTGGCCGCGTCGCTGTCGCTGGCCCTGGTCGCCGTTCCCGTGGGGCTGCGCCTGCTCTCGGGGACGCTCGACCTCTCGACGGCACTGCTGGTGCTGCTGCTCGCGCCCGAAGCCTATCTGCCCCTGCGGCAGCTCGGCGCCCAGTTCCACGCGGCCATGGAAGGCGTGACGGCGGCCGATGCGGTGTTCCGGATCCTGGCCGACCCGGGCGAGCCCCGGAGCGCAGCCACCGACGCCGGCACCGGGAACACCGGCGGGCGGCTGTCCGTCCCTGCCGTCACCGCATCGCCCGGGATCCGGCTGACGGGTGTGACGGTCCGGCACGGCCCGGACGGCCCAGCCGCACTGGACGACGTCTCACTGGAGATCGCCCCGGGGGAGCGGGTCGCACTGGTCGGCGAGAGCGGCGCGGGCAAGAGCACGCTCCTGCGGTTGCTGATGGGGTTCGTGTCCGCAGAACGCGGAACCGTGCGGGTGGAACCGGCCGGACTCCCCCTGTACGTCCCGCAGCGGCCGCACCTGTTCGCAGGCTCCGTCGCGGAGAACATCCGGCTGGGGGCGCCGGACGCGAGCGAGGCGGAGGTGCGCGCAGCGGCCCACGCCGCCCACGCGGACGGGTTCGTGGCGCGGCTGCCGGACGGATACCGCACGCTGCTCGGTGAGCGCGGCGCCGAACTGTCCGCAGGGCAGCGGCAGCGCGTCGCGCTGGCCCGCGCGTTCTGCGCACCGTCGTCCGGACTGGTCCTGCTGGACGAGCCGACGGCCCGCCTGGACGCCGGGACGGAGGGTGCCGTGACCTCCGCTGCTCGCGCGCTGACCGCCGGGCGCACCGCGGTGATCGTGGCGCACCGCCCGGCGATGATCGCCCTCGCGGACCGGGTGGTCCACCTGCGCGACGGACGGATCGTGTCGGACACCCGGAGGCGCAGCACGCCGGGCCCGGCCGGCCGGAGGCAGGACGGCACGGAGCGGGAAGCGGCACCGGCGAGTGAGGGGGCACGGTGAACGGGTACGGAGGTGGCCCTGCGGGCGCGGGCGCGGGCGGAGGCGGAGGCGGAGGCGGCAGCATGAACGGATTACGGGCGCCCGCGGTGCGGGTGACGTACGCGGCGATGTGGGGGGCGCTGGCCTCCCTGGCGGGGCTGGGGCTGACCGGCGCCGCCGCCTGGTTGATCACTCGGGCGGCCGGGCAGCCCCCGCTGTCCGCGTTGAGCGTGGCGATCGTCGCCGTGCGCGCCTGCGCGACGCTCAAGGGGGTCTTCCGGTACGGCGAACGGCTGGCCGGACACGACGTGGCACTGCGGGCCCAGGCGGCCGAGCGCGGACGGCTGTTCGCCTCGCTGATACGGGCCGGGACGGCCCGCCGCAGCGGGGACCTGCTGAGCCGTATGGTCAGCGACACCGACGCGGCACAGGACCTGCTGGTCCGCTGCCTGCTGCCGGCCGTGGCCGCGGCGGCGGGCACGGCCGGTGCCCTGACCGCGGGTGCCTGGCTGCTGCCGGCGTCCGTCCCGGTGCTGGCAGCGGGCCTGCTGACGGCCGCGGTACTCCTGCCGGCCGCGGCCTCGGGCACCGCCCGGCGCTGGGCCCGGCGTACTGCTCCGGCCCGCGCGGAACTGGCCACCCGCGCCGCCGATCTGGTCCACGGCGCGGACGATCTGGCGGCCTACGGCGCCGCCGGGCGGGCGCGTGCCGCGGTGGCCGCTGCTGCGGACCAGTTGGCCTTGCTGGAGCGCCGCCGTGCGTATGCGCAGGCCACGGCCACCGCGGCGGCCGTGCTGGTGCAGGGACTGACGGTGCTCGCGGTCGTGCTGCTCGCTCGTCGGCACGACGCCGGCCACGTCGTCACGGCGGTCCTCGCCCTGACCGCGCTGGTCGCCTTCGAACCGGTCCTGCCGCTGACGCGGGCCGCGGAGGACTGGGTCGCGGCGCGATCGGCCCTGCGCCGGCTGCGGGAAGGGGACGGCGTTCAGCCGAAGGCTCCGGTCGCCATCGCCGAGAAGCCCGTTGCCTCCCTCCCTCCGTCGGAACGACGATCCCTCGACACCGAGGAGCTGACCGTCCATGTCGCCGAATTGACCGTTCGGTACCGGCCGGACGCCGCGCCCGCGCTGCGGGCTGTGAGTCTGGTGCTCCGGCCCGGCCGCCGGATCGCGGTCGTCGGACCGAGCGGGTCCGGGAAGAGCACACTGCTCGGCGCGCTGGCGGGACTGGTGCCGGTGGAGAGCGGGCACGTGCTTCTCAGCGACACCACCGGGGACGGTCTCCGGCTGGGTGGCGCCGGGCTGGCAGACGACGCGGTGCAGCGGGTGATGACCGGCCTGGTGACCGAGCCGTATGTCTTCCACGCATCGCTCCGCGACAATCTGCGCCTCGCCCGGCCGGACGCCGATGACGCGCGCATCGCAGCGGCGCTGCGATGCGCAGGCCTGGCCGAGTGGGCCGGGCGCATGGGGTGGGACACCGTGCTGCGGGAGGACGGTGGCTCGGTCTCCGGTGGCCAGTTGCAGCGCATCGCGCTGGCCCGCGCGCTCCTGCGGGACCCACCGGTTCTGCTGCTCGACGAGCCCGCCGAGGCTCTGGACCCGGAAGCGGCCGACGAGCTCACCGCCCGATTGCTGTCGCAGGCGCCCGGCCCCCGCACCGTCGTGCTGGTCACCCATCGGCTGCGCGGTCTGACGGCGGCCGACGAGATCGTCGTCCTGGAGGAAGGACGGGTCACCCAGTGCGGCACGCACGCCGAGCTGGTCGCCCGGCCCGGCTACTACCGGGACGCCTGGGAGTCCGAGGCTCTCGCCGCGGAAGCGGCACACCGGTTCGCTCGCCCCGGCTCCGCCTGAGGAAGGCCGCCGCCGGTACGCGCGAGGGGCGGCGCGGACAGGAAGATCCGCGCCGCCCGTGCAGGAGGGGGGTGGCCTGCACACCTCTCACGATGGCCCCCGCACCTCCAAGGTCCGTCCAGCCCGACTGGAGACGGTTACGCCTCGTTGTGCTCCCGGGCGAGGACGCGCCGGAGCGCGGAGACGAGCCGTGCGGCACGCTCCGGCGCGCTTTCCGCCGTGGCCTCGCCGACGCCGCCGGACCGCCACGCCACGAAGCCGTCGGGGCGTACCAGCACGGCCTCGCCGGGTACGGTCGCGTACCGCTCCTGCCAGGAGGCGGAGACCGCGAGTGCCGTACCCGTGGGGGCGGGCCCGGCATCGGTCACCGTCACTGCGCGCACGGCGACACCCGTGGCCTCGGCTGCCGCCGCGGCGGGCGAGGCCCAGTCCACGTCGGCCGTGTTCAGCAGTACGAAGCCCTCGCCGAACAGGTCGAGGGTGGAGAGTTTCTCCCCGTCCCACTCCAGTTCGACGTGGGGCGCCCTGGTGCCGGGCACCGCACGCGGGTCGGTCTCCCAGACGTCGTCGGCAGCCCCCTGCCCTTCCACGCCCTCCGTGACAACGGCGTCCGACCGGTAGCGGTAGTGGAACATCACGGCCGGGTCCGGACGCAGCCGGGGATCGGGCTCGGTGGCGCCCTGTCCGACAAGGCGCGGGCGGTCCTTGGAACGCAGCACGGCCTGTTCGACGGTGGCGCGTGCCACCGGCCGGCGCTCGGCGTCATAACTGTCCAGGAGCGCCTCGCCGGCCTGCCCGCGCAACACGGCGGCCAGCTTCCAGGCGAGGTTGTGGGCGTCGGCGAGGCCCGTGTTGGAACCGAAGGCGCCACTCGGTGGCATCAGATGCGCGGCGTCACCGACGAGAAGGACCCGGTCGCTCCGGAAGCGGTCCGCGAGCAGTCCGGCCGCGTCCCAGGGCAGCGCGTCGTGGACCGTCACGTCCAGACCGGGCAGACCCGCCGCGGCACGAACCAGTTCCACACAGCGCTCCTCGCTGAGCGGCGGCGCATCGGGCTCACGTTCGTCGACGACGTGCAGCAGCCAGCGCTCGGCGTTGTCGAGGGGGAGCAGGGCGCAGCGGGCACCGGCCGCGGTGGTGTAGCAGATGATGAACCTCCGCTCCCCCAGCACCTCGCGCAGGTCTGCGTCGAAGCGGATGTTGACGAAGCGTGCCATGGTGCCCGGTCCATGAGTGGGAATGCCGAGGGCACCGCGGATACGACTGCCCGCGCCGTCGGCGGCGATCATGTAGGCGGCCCGGACGCGGTGCTCACGCACCGGTTCCCCCTCCCGGTCGCCGTCCCGGACGCGCAGGACGGCTGTGATGCCGTCCGCGTCCTGTGTGAAGGAGGTCATCTCCTGGCCGAACCGCAGCTCGGCGCCGAGTTCACGCGCCTTGTCGTACAGCAGCGGCTCCAGCTCGTCCTGGTGGCACAGGCTCCACGGGGACGGGCTGAGAGCGCTGTAATCGGCGCCGCTGTCGGCATGGTACGACTGGCGCAGCTCCCCCAGGTGCCTGCCGGCCAGGCTCTCGACGGCGATGACGCCGGAGTTGTGGGCGAGGGCGCGGCCGGAGACGGTGGCCCGTACGGCATCCTCCAGGCCGACGCCGCGCAGCAACTCCATGCTGCGCGGGTTGACACCGCGGGCCCGGGGGTGGACGGCCAGGGAGTGGTGGCGCTCGGCCAGCAGGGTCCGTACGCCGTGGCGGGCCAGGAAGACGGCGGTGGCCAGCCCGACCAGCCCGCCACCGGCGATCAGTACGTCCGTCTGTTCGGGCGCGGTGCCCGCCCCTTGGGCCGCCGCCCGCGCCGCATCGGTCTCGTGTGCTGCCGGTACCGGTATCGCCTGTCCCACCTGGTCTCCCTCGGCCGAGTGGGGCCCGGGTCGGCCCCCGCCGGTAAACGTAGGCGCGGGAGCGGGGCGTTGTCCCGGCCGCCCCACCGGTGCCCCAGCGGGTGTCGAGCACGGCTCGTGAACCTGGTGTCCGGCGGTGGCCGGTGAGCCGCCGGACCGCGACGAGACGAGGCCCAGGAGGCAGCCCGTGCCCCAGACCAGCGTGCCCGACCACACCGGCGCCCCCGGCCGCGAGCCCGCGGACACCCCGACGGAAGTCCACTCCGGCCGGCCCGCCGAGGGGGCCGGGAGCCCGCCGGGGTTCCCCTTTCCCAACGCCACACCGTGGCTGCCGCCGGTCGGCTTCGCACGGCTGCGTGAGGAGCGCCCGCTCTGCCCGGTGCGGCTGCCGACCGGCAGCGACGCGGTGCTGGTGACCGGGTATGCGGACAACCGGGCGCTCCTCGCCGACGAGCGGTTCAGCCGGGCGGCAGCCGCCCGCGCCGACGCGCCCCGGGCGCGCCGCATCCCCCTCGATCCGACCTCGCTGACGACGCTGGACGGGCCGGCCCACGCCCGGCTGCGCTCGGCGGTCGCGCGGGCGTTCACGTACCGGCGGGTGAAGGCACTCTCGCCGGAGGTGCGGTGCCGCGCGGCGCGACTGGCCGGGGAAATGGCCGGGGCAGGACAGCCCGCGGATCTGGTCGCGGACTTCGCCCGCCCGTTCTCGCTCGGCGTGATCGGCGGCCTGCTCGGCGTCTCCGTGACCGATCTGCCCGCTTTCCGTGCCATGACCGAGGCTTATCTGAGCGTTGACGGGCACACGCCGGAGCAGATGATGCGGGCGGTGGCGGGGCTCAAGGAGCTGCTCCGCGAGGCGGTGGCACGGCGGCGTGCGGAGCCGTCCGACGACGTCCTGGGCGTGCTGGCGGCAGGCCGGGGCGAAGCGGCGCTGTCGGACACGGAGATCGTCACCTTTGGCGTGACGCTGCTGGTGGCCGGGTACGAGACGACGGCTGCGCTGATCTCGAACGCGGCAGTGGCTCTCTTCACGCACCCGGAGCAGTGGGCCGCGGTGCGGGCATCGGGCGGTCTGTCGGCACGGGCCGTGGAGGAGTTGCTGCGGTTCACCGCGGTCTCGGTCGGCGGCGGCACACTGCGGGTCACGGTGGCAGACGTCGACCTGCCCGGCGGAACCGTTCCGGCGGGGACGGCTGTGCAGCCCGCCACGACCGCCGCCAACCGCGACCCCGGAGTCTTCACCGACCCGGACGTCCTCGACCTGGAGCGCGCGCACAATCCGCATCTGGCCTTCGGGCACGGTGTGCACTACTGCCTGGGCGCGAACCTGGCCCGCGTCGAACTGTCCGCCGCGTTCGGCGCGTTGCTGAACCGGTTCCCACGGCTCGGCCCGGCGGAGCCGCCGGAGCGGCTCCGCTGGGAGGAGCGCAAGATGATCCGCGGGCCTCTGGCCCTGCCGGTCACCTGGTGACAAGCACCGGCCCTGCGGTGCCCGAAACCGGTACTGCGCGCCCGGGGACGGACACACGCTCCCCGTCACGCCGTTCGGCCGGCACCGGATCCGTCAAGGCGGCGAGGGCGGCCCGGACCGTCGGCACGAACCGGTAGCGGAACCGGCCCCCCGCTTCGGCAGCGGCACCGCCACTGGGAGCACGATCGGCGTCGGGGTCGGGGTCCGGACGCAGCAGGTAGTGCTCGACGAGGTGCTCCAGCAGCGCCTCCGCGTCCTGCGGTTCGACACCCAGCAGACCGGCCACCTCGTCGGGGGTGACAGCCGGTCCTGCCTCAGCGGCCAGCCGGTGCACGGCCCGCCGTTCCGTCGCACCGAGCAGCCGCCGGGTCCGGTCGACGCTCTCCAGCAGCCCGAGTTCGCCGAGCGCGATGTCATCGAGGCCCTGCCCCGCGTCCGGTCCGGGGCGTGCTCCGGCCCCGGTGCTCCGGTACGAGCGCAGCAGCCGCGCCATCGGCCAGTGCGGCCTGAGCCTTCCCTGGTCGGCGACGACCCGCAGGGCGACGGGCAGCCGGGCACACAGGTCGAGCAGGCCTTGGGTGGCAGCCGCGTCGTCGGCGAGGCGGTGGTCGCCACAGGCGTCCGCGAGCAGTCGGCGGGCCGCGCCCGGGGAGAGCGGGGCGAGTTCGACGGTGGCAGTCAGCGCCGGGTCGACGAGCCGACGCCGCGCGGCGACCAGCACCGCGCTGTCCGGGCCGGCCGTCAGCAGGGGCCGCAGCTGCGCGGGGTCGGTGGCGTCGTCCAGGACGATGAGGACCTTGCGTCCGTCGGCCCAGCTGCGGAACATCCGGCTGCGTTCCTCCAGTGTGGCCGGGATGCGGTCCGGGCGGACGCCGATGGCGCGGAGGAAGTCGTTGAGGACGGTTTCCGGCGGCACGGGGGCGCCGTCCGGACCGAGCAGCCGCGCGTAGAGGTCGCCGTCGGGGTAGGCGGAGCGGATGCGGTGGGCGGCATAGGTGAGGAAGGCCGACTTGCCACTGCCCGGCGGCCCGAGGACGAGGACGGCGGGCGCGGACGCCAGCCGGTCGTCGACGGCCGCGCCGACCTGTTCCAGTTCGGAGTCCCGGCCGACCAGCCGGGGGAGGCCCGGGGGCAGCCGGATCACGGGGGTGGTCCGGGCCGCCGGGTGGGTGGCGTTCTCCATGACGGGCTCGCCCGCGATCATCTTCTGGTGGAGCTTTCGGAGTTCAGCCGAGGGCTCCAGCCCCAGTTCGCGCGTGAGGGCGCTACGGGCGCTCTGGTAGGCGAGCAGTGCCTCGGAGCGCCGGCCGGCCTGATAGAGCGCGAGCATCAGCTTGGCCTGGAACCCCTCGTGGATCGGCTGTTGGGCGACGATGCCGATGAGTTCACCAATCACCTCGCGGTGCCGGCCGAGCCGCAGATCGATGTCGATGCGCTGCTCCAGAACAGTTTTACGCAATTCCTCCAGCCGTACATCCTCGGCCTGGAGAATCGGCCCGACGGCGACCCCGGTCATGGCAGACCCCCGCCACAGACCGAGCGCCGAACGGAATGTAACGGACGCCTTCTCCAGTTCGCCGGCAGCCATTTCAGCGCGCCCTCGACGGGCCCTGGACACAAACTCCTGGGAATCCAAGGCCTTTCCCGGAAGGCCGAGAAGATACCCGTTCATCATGGTGTGCAGGACCGGCTCCCGGTCAGCCGCGGCGGGGTTCCCGGACAGCTGGGCCAGGTTGCCCGCGCCCCCTATCCCCAGCGTCTTGCGCAGCTGATAGATGTAGGTCTGGAGGGTGGTGGTGGAACTGGGAGGCGGGCTTTCCCCCACAGCTCCTCCACCAGTTGGTGTGTGCCGACCACTGATTCCGCGTTCATCGCGAGCAACGCGATGACGGTGCGGAGCTTGGGCGCCGATGGCGTGGCAAGCATGCCGCGCCGAAGCACCTGAAACGGCCCTAAGACCTTTATTTCCACTGCTCCCCCATCTCGAGTTCTCACTGACCGAATCTCGTGCGGCGAGGCTAAGAGGCCCTGGTAGATGCCGAGTTGAGGGCACCTCGAATTCCACTCTCCCCTGAGTCGCCCCCGGCTGGGCCCCCTTGCTGTTCCCAGGGTTCTTCCAGGAACACTCCAGTCCGCACGCCCAAAGTCGTCCGACATGACAACCGACAACAGCGAACGGGAAGACGTCCTCGTCGTCATGCCCACCTACAACGAACACGAGAGTCTGCCGGACGTCCTCGGGAGGCTTCGCCGGGCGGTGCCGCGTGCCCATGTTCTGGTGGTCGACGATGCCAGCCCCGACGGGACCGGCCGGCTGGCCGAGGAGCTGGCCACACGGGACACCGCCGTGCACGTCCTGCACCGGGAGGCGAAGGAGGGCCTGGGCCGGGCCTACACCGCTGGTTTCGCCTGGGGCCTGGAGCGCGGCTACGGGGTCCTGGTGGAGATGGACGCCGACGGCTCGCACCAGCCGGAAGAACTGCCCCGGCTACTGACCGCGCTCGACCGGGCCGACCTGGTGATCGGATCCCGCTGGGTGTCCGGGGGCAGGGTCGTCGACTGGCCGCTCTCCCGCCGGCTGCTGTCGCGGTGGGGCAATGCCTACACCCGGCTGATGCTGAGTATCGGGGTACGGGATGCCACGGCCGGATTCCGCGCCTATCGGGCAGACGTACTGCGAGGGATCCCGCTGGCCGAGGTCGAGTCGCACGGCTACTGCTTCCAGGTCGACCTGACGCTCCGCACGGCGCTGCTGGGACTGCGGATCACGGAGGTTCCGGTGACCTTCGTCGAGCGGGCGCTCGGGCAGTCCAAGATGAGCGGCGCCATCGTGCGTGAGGCGCTGGTGCGGATCACCCGGTGGGGCTGGGAGCGGCGCCGGACGCCACGTCCGGCCGGGGCGTCGGAACGGGCGGGGACGGCCGGGGCGGCAACGCGCCCGTGATTTCATCATGTTCTGTCGGTGCGGATTCACGGGCCGCCGGTGCGCTGAGCACTGTCGTCCCGTCCGCGCCTCCGGGAACCTGGCAGTGTCACAACCGTGTTCGCTGGGAGGAGACCGGCATGGACATCAGGCTTCTGGGGGCTCTCGAGGCCACCGAGGGCGGCAGGTCGCTGCTGCCCACCGCGGGCAAACCGCGGCAGGTGTTCGGTCTGCTGGCGGTCCATCCCCGGCAGCTCGTCCCGGTATCCGCGCTGATCGAGGAGCTGTGGGGCGACGGTCCGCCCCGCAGCGCGCAGTCCACTCTGCAGACGTACATCCTCCAACTGCGCAAACTGCTCGGCGCGGCGCTGCCCGACGGTGTGGAGGAAGCCAAGCGCGTTCTCACCACCCGGTACGGCGGCTACCTGCTGGACGTGGTGCCGGAGACGGTGGACGCCTGCGCCTTCGACCTGCGCGCGGCGTGTGGCCGGCAGGCGCTGGAGGCCGGTGACTGGGCACGGGCGGCCCAGGACCTCTCCAGGGCACTGGAGTTGTGGCGGGGTCGGGCACTGGCGGACGTGCCGATCGGGCGACGGCTGGCCGTGGAGGTGACCCGGCTGGAGCAGTTCCGGCTGAGCGTTCTGGAGGGCCGGATCGAGGCGGACCTCGCACTCGGCCGCCACCAGTCCCTGCTGAGCGAGCTGGCCGCGCTGACCGCGCGGCATCCGCTGCACGAACGGCTGTGCGCCCAGTACATGCTGGCGCTCTACCGTTCGGGCCAGCAATGGCGGGCGTTGGAGGCCTTCGCGGCGTTGCGCCGGGTCCTCGTGGACGAGCTGGGCGTGGAGCCGTCGCCGCGGCTGCGCGAACTCCAACGGGGGGTGCTGAACTGCGCCGCCGAGCTGGACGACACCTACTCGCGGCCGCTGGTGGCCTGACGGCGCCGCGACGCCGGCATCACCGAGCCGGGTGGCCCGCGGGCCACCCGGCTCGGTGATGCCGCAGAAAGTGTGCGGCATCCTGGGGACGGTGCCGGGTCCGGAGGCGTTCCGGGTTCGCCCGGCGGGCCGCCAGGGTCTCTCGCTCGGCCCCGGCCTGATCCGGCCTGATCCGAACGAGAGACCCTAGTCCCACCGCGGGTGCCTGGTGCGCGGCAGTCCGGCCACCACCCAGCGTCTTGCCGCAGGGCCGTGCGGCGTACCGCCGTCGCCCGCCGAGAGCACCGTGAATTCGCAGTGCCGAACGGCGAGTTTCAGCAGTGCGACGTCCCGGGGCGGGGTGACCGGGTCGTCGGGGTTGTACGCGTAGCGGATGGGAGCCCGGACCTCGTACAGTTCGGCAGGTGTCAGCGGCATGGCGTGCAGCGGCTGACGAGGGGGCTCGTTCTCGAGGGCGGTGACCTGCAGTCGGGCCGCAGTGGCCGGCCGGGGCCGAGCTTCCAGGTGGGGCAGGCCCACCGGTGTGCCGAGCAGGTGCACCGCGCGTACGGCCGGATCGTGGGCGGCGGCCCGCAGCGCAAGGGCGCCGGCCGGGCCGAAGCCGAGCAGGCGGACCTCGACGGCCGCGTCCCGGCGGCCGACGGCCAGTCCGGCCAGCCAGGTGCCGGCCGCGGCGGACCGCCAGGCGGCTGCGTCGGGGACGACCACGGCCACCTGGTAGCCGCGCCGGACAAGCCGACGCAGTAGGCGTGGTCCGTCACGGTGGCCACCGGGAACTCCGTCCACGACCACCACCAGCGGGCTGCCCGCGCGCCCCGGCGCAGCCTTCCGCCAGACCGGGCCGTCGTGGTGTGGGCGCATGGTGACAGGGTGAGGCATGCCCCTTGAATCGCAGTCGAATGCAGCCGGGGCGAACCGACGGTCTACAGCGGAACCTCCGCCCTGGCCTCGGCGTTCCGCGCACTCTTGGTGTACGTGTGCGGGCTCAGCGGCACCTCCGCAATCAGCTGGAAGACGTCCTCGGGGCCGCGCCGGATGCGCAGCCGGCCGCCGACCGCGGAGACTCGGGCGGTCAGGTTGCCGAGGCCGGTGCCGGCCGGCACCTTGCCCAGGGAGGCGACGCCCTGGGTGCCGGCGCCGTCGTTGACCAGGTGCAGCTGAACGGTGTCGGCCTTCTCGTCGGTCCGGGTCGAGATCCGGCAGGTGCTGGGCTGGCTGTGGCGCAGGATGTTGGTCAGGCCTTCCCGCAGGACAGTCGCGAGCAGAGTGTTGGCGCCGGACGGCAGTCCGGTGACGGAGACATCGCTGGTGACCTCGATACCGGCGGCACGCAGCACCGCGCACGCCGACTCGGTCTCGACCAGGAGCGACAGGTCCCGATAGCCTCGGGCCACTTCTCGAACGTCGGCAAGTGCCTGCCGGGCGATGACCAGGACTTCACCGACCTCCTGGCGGGCACGCTCCGGGTTCGTCAGGACGATCCGCTGAATCAGCTCGTTCTTGAGAGTGATCGAGGAGAGGCTGTAGCCGAGCAGGTCGTGGAGGTCGCGGGCGAAACGCAGGCGCTCGCGGGCGACGGCCATCCGGGCCAGTTCGTCGCGGTTCTCGTGGATGGCCGTCGCCAGCGCGGAAAGGCGGGCGAGGGCGAAGAGGACCAACCCCGTGAGGGCCGTCGAGACGCCCATGTAGACGACATTGACGAAACTGAGGTGCTGGGCCGCGGAGAGGACCACGACGCCTGCCACGGTCAAACCGAAGAGCGCCCTGCCCCTCGGGCCCGGCAGGGTGTACAGCAGGGAGGCAGCGAAGAAACCGCCCATGCCGCCCCACCGCCAGCCATAGAGGAACAGGGGAACGAAGGTGATGAGGGCCTGGAGAGGCAGTGTCCACACCAGGACCCGGCTGCGCAGCGAAGCGAACGCGGGTGAGGAGTGCACCCAGTGGAGCGTCGCGATGACCGGCACCACGGCGAGACTGCACACCAGTTCGACTAACCCGGTGGCCGCCCCCAGCACGTTGACCATCTGCATGAGGGCGTAGCCGAGCAACACCACGAGCGCTATCAGTGAAGCAATCGCAGGACTCGGCGACTTGCTGCTGACGGCGGAAAGCTCGGAGCCGGGTTCAGGAGGCGGCCACGGATCGGCGTCCCCGACTTCTCCTGAAGCGTTCAGGGAATCGACTCTTCCGTTCTTGAACGCACGGCAACGCAACACCCAAGCCCCCTATTCGCACAGAACGTACACGTGCACAGCACTGCGCTCATACAAGCGATCGTAACTCAGACACTATTTCTACGTCAGTTACACCAGCGCCGACCGGTTCTCCCCTGTCACCTTCTACGGCCTTCGACGGATGAGGAGTTCACGACCACGATCGTGAGCCATTCACTTGTCACGCCTCGCGGCTCCCGCGTTTACTCCTGGACATCGCACGACCTTCCCTCCCGATCCCGACCTTGAGGAGCCCACCATGAGCCAGGCCCCCTTCCCGTCCGCGCCGGCTGCTCCCGCCTTCGTCGAGGACGACGTGCGCCGCGCCGAGCGGCTGCTGCAGCTGCACCTGGTCGCGCCGGCCCCGGGGAGCGCGGCGGCCGCGCAGTGCGAGCTGCTCGACGCCGTCCGCGAGGACTTCGCCGCTCTCGGTCCGGCCTCCCACCACGCACTCACCCTCTGCATCGCCGCCGAGGCGGAGACCCTGGCCGGTCACTGAGCCGGGCGACCCGTCCCCGACGGACCTCACCACCAGACGGCCACGACGCACCGACCGACCACGGAGGCGGACATGCAACTCGGGCTCAAGCAGCACGTTCGAGTCGAGGTGGTGCCGGACGAGGCCACCTATCTGCTCTCGGAGCAGTCCATCACGGCCTTCGAAGACCCTCGGGTGGCCGTGGTGGCTCCCTTGCTCGACCGCCCGACCGACTTCCGGGCCCTGGTCGCGGCCGCCGCCCCGCGCTGCTCGCCCGCCGACGTGGCCACGGTGGTCGGCAACCTGCACCGCTCGGGCCTGCTGCACCAGGGTCCGGCACCGGCCGTGGACCGCGCCGAGGCCGCCTACTGGGAGCTGGCGGGCGTGCCGGCCACGAGGTCGGCCGACCGGGTGGCGGTCCTCGCGGCCGGCAGCGAGGACGCGCCTGCGGCGGCCCGGGCCTGCGCCGCGGCCGGGCTGGAGGTGGCCGCGGCGGACGACGCGTCGTCCGCCGCGCTCACCCTGGTCGTGTGCGACGACTACCTGAGCCCCGGCCTGGCCGACGCAGCGGCTGAGCTGGATGCCCGGCGGGCCGTCTGGCTGCCGGTCAAACCACACGGCACCACCGTATGGATCGGGCCGGTCCACGGCCCCGGCCTGAATGCCTGCCACACCTGTCTGACGCACCGTCTCTCCGGGCACCGCGGCCCGGAGCTGTACTTGCGCCACGCGCTGGGCCGGCCGACACCGCAGCCGGCCGCCGAGACCCCGGCGAGCCTGCTCCTCGGCCATCACCTGGCGGCTCTGGAGTGCACCAAGTGGCTGGCCGGGCACCGGTATCCGGGCCAGAACGGCGTGCTCGTCCTCGACACCCTCTCCATGTCGTCGGTACTGCATCCGTTGCGCGCGCGCCCGCAGTGCCCGCGCTGCGGCGACCCGGGTCTGGTGGCCCGCCGGACGCTGGCGCCGGTGACGCTGCGCTCTCGCCCCAAACGGGAGCGGACCGGTTCCGGCCATCGCGCGGTGCCGGCCGAGGAGACCCTGCGCGCCTTCGGACACCTGGTCTCTCCCGTCACCGGCGTCGTCAAGGGGATCGAGCAGGACAGGCGGGGCCCGGCCGGGCTCTACGCCTTCCGGGCCGGACACAACCACGCCCTGGGCCCGCGCTCTCTCACCGACCCGGCCCGCCATCTGCGCAGCGAGTCCGGCGGCAAGGGCATGACCGAGCGCGACGCACGGGCCGGCGCGCTGTGCGAGGCGCTGGAGCGGTACAGCGGCATGTACCAGGGCGACGAGCCCACCATTCGGGCGGCCTGGCCCGACGTGGCCGACCGGGCGGTCCACCCGGACCGCTGTACGCTCTACGACCCGCGGCAGGGCGTCGTCCCGTTCGACGAGTCGGCGCCCGTCGACTGGACCCCGGTGTGGTCGCTCACCCACGGCCGGCACGTGCTGCTCCCGACCGCGCTGCTGTACTTCGAGGCGCCGCGCACTCCAGGGCTGGGCCATGTCCGGGCGGACTCCAACGGCAACGCGGCCGGCAGCACCCTGGAGGACGCCGTCGTGCAGGGCTTTCTGGAGCTGGTGGAGCGGGACGCGGTGGCGCTGTGGTGGTACAATCGCACCCGGCACCGAGCCGTGGACACGGCGTCGTTCGATGTGCCGTGGACGGCCGAGGTCGAGGCGTTGCACCTCTCGGTCCATCGTGAAGTCCAGGCACTCGACGTCACTTCGGACTTCGGCATACCGGTCTTCGCCGCCATTTCCCGTCGCACGGACAAGCCCGCTGAGGACGTGGTGCTGGGGTTCGGCGCGCACTTCGACGCGAAGGTGGCGCTGTGCCGGGCATTGGCGGAGGTGAACCAGATGCTGCCGGCCGTGGTCGAGGCCGCGCCGGACGGCAGCGGCTACGGCTGCCCGGACGAGCGGCTGTTGGACTGGTGGCGCACCGCGACCGTGGCCGGTCACCCTTATCTGCGTCCCGCCGAGAAGGTGGCGCCCGCCTCCGCCGCCGACTTCCCCGTGCCTGAGCGCGGTGATCTCCTGGACGACGTACACGCCGCTGAACAGGCCGTGGCGAAGCAGGGGTTGGAGCTTCTCGTCCTGGACCAGACCCGGCCGGACATCGGGCTTCCGGTGGTCAAGGTGATGGTGCCGGGGATGCGGCACTTCTGGGCACGATTCGCACCGGGCAGGCTCTTCGACATCCCGGTGGCACTGGGCCGGCTGCCCCGTCCGACGCGGTACGAGGACCTCAACCCCGCCCCGCTCCTGCTCTGACCTTCGCCGGCGTCCTTCGAACCCGTCCCCGGCACCTTCCCGGACCTCTCTTGTCGAAAGGTCCACAAATCTTGAACCATCGGCTAAAGTGCGACGGATTCTGACTGGCCATCATGGCTGAAGCCATCGGGGGTTCGGGGGCCCCTACGGATGATCCGGATTCTGCTCGCCGAAGACATGTCCATGCTGCGCCGTGCTCTGGTGGCGCTGATCTCTCTGGAAGACGACATCGAGGTGATCGCCGAACTCGACACCGGCACGGGGGCCGCCGACCGGGTTCTGGCTCTCCGGCCCGACGTGGCCGTGCTCGACATCGAGCTTCCCGGTCAGGACGGTATCGCCATCGCCGAGGAGCTGCGCCGGCGGAGAGCCCCACCCGGATCCTGATCCTCACCAACCTGGGCCGGCCGACCAATCTGCGCCGGGCCATCACGGCCGGGGTCCACGGTTTCCTGCTCAAGGACGCCTCCCCCGACCAGCTCGCCGACTCCATCAGAGCAGTCGCCGCAGGCAAGCGGGCCTTCGACCCGGATCTCACGCTGGCCGCCCTGGACGTCGTCGATTCCCCGCTCACTCCGCGGGAGACGGACGTGCTGCGGATCGCCGCCACCGGCTGTGACATCGACGAGATCGCCTCGACGCTGCACCTGTCGTCGGGAACCGTCCGGAACTATCTGACGACGGTCGTGCACAAAATGGGTGCCCGCAACCGGGTGGACGCGATCCGCATCGCCACTGCGTCCGGCTGGCTCTGACCGGGCCGCACCCACCGTCTCCAGCGCTCCTCCATTCCCGCTCCAGCCCTCGGGGTTCGCCTTGAAGGCGCGCCCGCACCGCCCACCGGGCGTGGCGGTGTGCACCGACACGAGGGAAGGGGCACCCAGGGATGAGCGTCGTCGAGGCGGGCCTGCCCGCGCGGCAGCCGCGCAGAGCGGCAGCCGAGAAAGCGTCCGGACTGCGCGAGCTGACAGCCGAGCTGGCCGCCATCCGTGAGCGGGCCGCCGCGGGCCCCGGCCCGCAGGCCACCGA
This sequence comes from Streptomyces sp. GD-15H, assembly GCF_045291515.1. Lineage (NCBI taxonomy): Bacteria > Bacillati > Actinomycetota > Actinomycetes > Kitasatosporales > Streptomycetaceae > Streptomyces > Streptomyces sp. GD-15H. Next base: position 7,202,305 of record NZ_CP149447.1, on the reverse strand, counting down.
GGCCCAGCACCGCAAGGGCAAACTGACTGTCCGGGAGCGTCTGGAACTCCTTTTCGACGAGGGCACGTTCACCGAGATCGAGCGATTGCGTCGGCACCGCGCACAAGGCTTCGGGCTGGAGAACCGGCGGCCTCCGACCGATGGCGTGGTGACCGGCTGGGGCCTGGTGCACGGCCGCAAGGTGTTCGCCTACGCGCACGACTTCCGTCTCTTCGGCGGCGCGCTCGGCGAGGCCCACGCGCAGAAGATCCACAAGCTGATGGATCTGGCCATCGCGGCCGGCGCCCCACTGGTCAGTCTGAACAACGGGGCGGGCGCGCGCATCCAGGAAGGGATCAGCGCGCTGGCCGGGTACGGCGGCATCTTCCGCCGGTCGGTACGGGCGTCCGGAGTGATCCCGCAGATCAGCGTGGTCATGGGACCGTGCGCGGGCGGCGCGGCCTACGCCCCCGCCCTCACCGACTTCGTCTTCATGGTGCGCTCCACCTCCCAGATGTTCATCACCGGCCCGGACGTGGTGCGCTCGGTCACCGGCGAACAGGTCAGCCATGAGGAGCTGGGCGGCGCGCAGACGCACTCGACCCGCTCCGGAGTGGCGGCGTTCGTCCACGACGACGAGGAGTCGTGCCTGGCAGAGGTCCGTTATCTGCTGTCGCTGCTGCCGTCCAACAACCGCGAGCTGCCGCCCGTCCATCCGCCCCAGGACCCGGTGGACCGACGCTGTGAGGCGCTTCTCGACCTGGTACCCGCCCAGCCGGAGCGGGGCTACGACATGCGGGCCGTGCTCGCGGAGATGGCCGACGACGGCGAGTTCCTGGAGGTCCACGAGGCGTGGGCACCGAATGTGGTGTGCGCGCTGACCCGGCTGGGAGGGCGGGTCGCCGGAGTGATCGGCAACCAGCCGAGCGTGCTCGCGGGAGTGCTGGACATCGCGGCCTCCGAGAAGGCGGCCCGATTCGTGCAGTTCTGCGACGCGTTCGGGATTCCGCTGGTCACCCTGGTCGACGTGCCCGGCTTCCTGCCCGGCGTCGACCAGGAGCACGGCGGCATCATCCGGCACGGCGCGAAGCTGCTGCACGCCTACTGCGACGCCACCGTGCCTCGGGTGCAGGTCATTCTGCGCAAGGCGTACGGCGGCGCGTACATCGTGATGGACTCCCGCTCCGTCGGCTGCGACCTGTCGCTGGCCTGGCCCACCAACGAGATCGCGGTGATGGGCGCCGAGGGAGCGGCCAATGTGGTCTTCCGTCGGCAGATCGCCGCCTCGGCCGACCCGGAGGCCACGCGCGCCGCTCTGGTCAAGGAGTACAAGGCCGAGCTGATGCACCCGTACTACGCCGCCGAGCGCGGCCTGGTCGACGACGTGATCGACCCGGCCGACACCCGGTCCGCGCTGATCGGGGCCCTCGCCATGCTGGAGGGCAAGAACCAGGTCGTGCCGGCCCGCAAGCACGGGAACCAGCCGCTGTGAGAGCCCCGGACGACGAGAAGTTGCGTGTGGTGCGGGGCACGGCAAGCCCCGAGGAACTGGCGGCGGTGACCGTGGTCCTGCTGACGCTGGTCCACCGTCGGCCGCCGGCACCCGCCGGACACGGGCCGGTCGGCAGGGCCCGGTGGGAGGTGGAAGGCGGGGGCCGAGGCGCCACGTCCTGGCAGCGCGGTCCCACCGACGGTTTCGGAGCGCGGCCGTGCTGCGAGCAGCACGGCTGAGGCCGAAAGCTCACCCACCGCGCCTCCCCTCGCCGACAGCGCCCACCGGGCACCGCCGGGCACGAGCGCGCGGGCCGCTCCCCCGCCGGTCCCGGGTTCCGGCCGCATGCCGTCGCGGCCGTGCCGGGACACACAGCCGCCGTCGCGCCGTCGGCCGGACCCCGTCGGCTTTCTGAGCCCCGCCTCCCCGTCCCTGTCCCGTCCTGCGCCGAAGCATCCGGCGCCCCGCCGAAGGAGAAACCCTATGGCAAGCCGTGTTCCCCGCCCTGCGCCGGCTGGCCGGTGCGTTCTGGTACAGCTTGCAGTGCGTCGGCACGACCTGGGTGAACATCCCCGGCTGGGTTCCCGAACCACCCGAACGTCCCACCGCTGTGGAGTCCGCCGGGCAGCTGGCCGGGCCCGCCCCCGGTCACCCCGAGCGGATGGCCTCGGACCTGCCGATGAGCGCCGAGGAACTCCTGCTGTGGCAGCGGCTGGGTGCCCACTGGTAATCCTGGCCACCGAGGCAGCGCCCCGACACACGTAGGCGCCGGGCCCCGCCTGTACCTCGAAGGTACGGGCGGGGCCCGGCGCTTACGGCCTCAGGGTTCAGCGGGCGGAGACGCGGGTGAACCGCACGTTCTGCGGGTCTCCGGCGACCCCGGTCGGTTCCACGTGTGCAGAAAGGAACGCCCGGTCGTCGTGGGCAAGACCCACGTACGTGCCGACGAACGGACCGCCGAACGACGTACTCACGCTCTCGATGCCCGCGGTGGGTCCGGCCAGTCGGCGCTCGGTCCAGGCCGAGGCTATCGTCGCGCAGCCGCGGGCCTGGCAGGTGGCCAGCCAGTGGCTGGTGAGCGTGGACGTGGTGTCCGCGGTGTCGTCGCGGAAGTCGTAGTAGCTCACCGCGACCGTGCCGTTGGGGTGCACGTCGACCTGGGGCAGGAACGCCTGGCCGGTGCCGCCCGCCACGCTGTCGGGGGTGGCGTTGACCTTGCGCGGAGTGGTCCAGGTACGGCCGCGGTCGTAGGAGGCGGAGATGCCGACGGCGCTGCCACTCGTACTGAGGCCCGCGTCGCCCCAGACCGCGTAGACGGTGCCGGAGACCGGGTCGAGGGCGACGTCGGGGACGATACCGGGGGCGATCAACTGGTTCGTCGTCCCGGGGAGGACGGGGACGTTGAGCTGGTTGTCGGCGATGACGACCGGCTCGGACCAGGTGGCACCGCCGTCGGTGGAGCGGATCGACTTGATCTGCTCGGGCAGGAGCGGCGTGGGGGTGCCGCCGATGGGGTGGTCGCTCTCGAAGAAGACGATCAGTAGCGAGCCGTCACGCTGCACCAGCAACTGGGGGCCGACCGTGCCGGCCGTCGTCTCCGGCCGGTAGATGGAGCGGGCCTCGGTCCAGGTGGCGCCGCCGTCCTCACTCGTGACCAGGAGCAGGTCGTGTTTGTCCTCGGCAAGCGTGCGGCGGTTCCACACCGCGTACAGGCGGTCGGGGTCTCGCGGGTCGACGGTGGTGGCCTGCTTGTCGTGGATGACGGTGCGCTCGTCGTCGACCAGGGCGACCGGCGGTGCCCAGGTCTCGCCGGCATCGTCCGACTTGGTGACCCAGACCGAGGTGCGCTCGCCGATCATCGTGACGGAGGCGTACAGCGCGCCGTCGGCTCCGTAGGAGAGGTAGGGGTTGGTGACCCGGCCGATGTCGTCGGTGCAGGGCACGAAGCCCGGCAGCGGCTTGGTCGTCCATGAGTCGCCGCCGTCGTCACTGACGGCGATCATGATGCCGCGGGAGGAACCCCAGGCGTGCCGGTCCTGCTGCCAGACGACGGCGAGGTTGTCGGGATCGGTGGGGTCGGCGGCGACCCACGGCTCGGTCTCCGAACCCTCCGTGTACTGGCTGGAGTCGGTCGGGCAGTCGGCGTACGGTGTGCTGCCGGACAGGTCGGCGCCGGCGGCTCCGCGCGCGGCGGAAGCCTGCCCGGCGGCCAGCAGGGCCGTCGCGGCGAGCACGCCGGCGAGCGCGACGGCCGAACTTCGGACGAATCTCATGTCGCAGATCTCCTTGTGATGACGACGAGTGGTGCGCTGAGGTCCCGAACGGTCATGGTTCAGATGCCGCCGTCGGCGACGAGGGTGGCTCCGGTGATGTATCCGGCCAGGTCACCGGCGAGGAAGACAATCACGGCAGCGACTTCGGCGGGCGTGCCCAGCCTCCCGAGAGCGGTCAGACCGCGCAGGTGTGCGGCCTGGGCGGGCGGCAGCTCGGCACCGCCGAGGATGCCGGGGTCGACGAGATTGACGCGGATACCGTCGCGGCCCCACTCCTTGGCGAGCGAACGGGTCAGTCCGGCGAGCCCGGCTTTGGTGGCGGTGTAGGCGACGTGTCCGGGCAGCCCCCGACGGGCTGCGGCGCTGCCGACGTTGACGACGGACGAGCCGGCCGCGAGCAGGGGACGCACCTGCCGGGTGACCAGGAACGCGGCGTCCAGATTGGTGGCGAGCGCCCGGCGCAGCACCGCGTCGCCGGGCGTCGTCAGCGCGGCCCGCTCCATCGTGCCGACGGTGTTGACCAGGACGTGCAGGGTCCCGGAGCGCTCGCGGCAGGCTTCGGCGGCGCGCCGGGCGCCGTCATCGGTGGTGACGTCGGCACGCAGCACCAGGTGGTCACCGGGGAGCCGGGCGAGCTCCGCTCGCAGGGCCGCTGCGGCCTGTTCGTCCTCCCGGTAGCAGGCGGTGACGCTCGCTCCCTGTTCGGCCAGGGCCAGGGTGACGGCTCGGCCGAGACCCCGCGTTCCGCCGGTGACCAACGCGTTCCGGCCGACCAGGCCGATGTCCGGCGCGACGGTTTCGATCATCCGTTCCATCGTCAGTCCTGGGTGATCACGCGGTGCATGCCGTTGTAGGCATGTCTCTCGGCGGTCGCCAGGTCGCGGGTGAAGGAGCTGACCGCGTACTCGCCGGGCACGGTGTTCTCGAACCGGAGAACGGCGGTCTTGCCCGGCGAGATCGGCAGCATTCCGCCGGCCCGCCCGGTGAACGGGGACGGCAACGGCGTTCCGGCCTTGTCGGCGTCGTAATAGGCCTGGATGTCGGCGTCGGTGGTACCGGCGGTGACCGGCCGGAAGATCACCTCCTGCGGCGTGGCCGTCAGGTTGACGACCAGGTACGCGGAGTCCGTGTCGGCGTGCCGCGGGGCGATGAAGGCGGGCTTGTCTCCGTGCGGAACGGCCAGCAGCACGTTGTCGTGGGCAGGCGGGCGGGAGTTGAGCCGGTCGCCGGCGATCTCCAGCGTCTGGGCGTAGTAGGCGGGCCGACCGGACGTCCAGCTCGCCGACGACTCCACGACGTGGTAAGTGCCCGGGTCCAGGTTGACGCTGACCGAGACCGGCTTGCCGGCCTGGACGGAGGCACCTCCGTTGAACTCCACGTCGCTGTAGAGGCGGTTGACGGCCGGGACGGCCACCGCCGGGTCGCTGCTGGTGACCTTGCCCATGAGGGCGCTGACGTCGTCGGCGGTGACGCCGTCGGCGAGCTTGAGGATGGACAGGTAGTGGCCGGAGGCGTCTTCGGTGGTGGCGCGGAAAGTGAGCCAGCCGGGCCGGTGGCCGGTGATCGGCAGGGTCAGGCCTTCGTGGGTGAGGACGAGATCCAGGACATCGGCGGGGGCGGAGACCGGGGCGGAAGCCGCGGCGGCCTCGGCGGTGGCCGTGGTGGAGCCGTGCGCGCTCTGGGCGCCGCCGAGCAGAGCCGCTGCCAGCGCGACCGCTCCCAGACGCCGCACGGCGCGTCGGATGACTGAGGACATGAAGGGGTGACTGCTTTCGTGCTCGCCGGTCCGGCGCCCGCCGCGGACGCGCCGCAGGGCCGGGGTCCGCGGTGCGCGGGACCGCCCCTGTTCTCCCACCGGTTCCTCGACGTCCGATCGAGCACGACTGGACCGGGACCGGCCGGAGGGTGGGTTCAGCGTTCCTCGAGGGCCGGGTGCGAGCATCCGCGCGTCAGTCAACCAGTGGCCGAGAGGATGTCATGTACGACGAGAACCCTGCCGTCCTGATAGTCGGTGGCGGCCTGGCGGGTCTGTCCAGCGCGGTGTTCCTGGCCGCGCAGGACGTGCCCGTGGTGCTGGTCGAGAAGCACACGGGCGCGATGGTGCACCCGCGTGCCCGCAGCATCAATCCGCGCAGCGTCGAACTGTTCGACCAGTTCGGGCTGGTCGAACAGGTGCTCGCGCATCGTTCCTACTCCAGCCGGCCGGGCGGTCTGCTGTTCCGCGGCGAGACGCTCGCCGGGATGGAGGTGTTCCGCTCGCCGCTCGACCCGCCCAGCACCGTGGGCACGGTCACGCCCAAACCGTGGGCGCCAATCGATCAGGACAAACTGGAGACGGTGCTGCGTGACCGAGCCGTCGAGCTGGGCGCGGACATCCGGTTCGCAGCCGAGATGGTCTCCTTCGAGCAGGACGCCGAGGGCGTCACGGCAGTGGTCCGGGACCGGGCGAGCGGCACCAAGAAGACACTGCGCGCCGGATACTTGGTCGCGGCGGACGGCAACCGCAGCCCGATCCGTACCGGACTGGGTATCGGCACGCACGGGCGTGGCCTGATCGGTTCCACGATGACGCTGGTCTTCGAGGCCGACCTGACCGAGCCGCTGCGCGGCCGCCGGCTCGGCGTGTGCCACCTGGACCGCCCTGTGACGGGCACCGTGCTGCTCCAGCACGACGGGGAGTGCCGCTGGGTGTTCAGCATGCCGTACGACCCGGAACGTGGGGAGACTCTGGCCGACTTCGACGACGAGCGCTGCGTGGCCCTGGTCCGTGAGGCGATCGGCGTGCCCGACCTCGATGTCGCGATCGTGCCGCAACTCGCCGACGGCACAAAGGTCCTCGGCTACGAGCTGGCGGCGCGGGTGGCGGACCGGTTCCGCGAGGGCCGGGTGCTCCTCGTCGGCGACGCCGCCCATGTGATGCCGCCGACCGGGGCGTTCGGGGCCAGCACCGGCATCGCCGACGCGCACAACCTGGCCTGGAAACTGGCCGCCGTGCACCACAAGGAGGCCGACCCGGCACTGCTGGACAGCTATGACGCGGAGCGCCGCCCGGTCGCCGAACTCACGGTCGCCCAGGCTCTGTTGCAGCTGGATCGGCGGACGAAGGCCCCGAGTGCGCAGCCGGGGAGCGCGGGAGCCGAGGCCGGAGAGCCAAAGGCCGCCCGGCCCGGTGCCGGGGAGCAGAAGTCCGCAGGAACGGACGCCTCGCCGTTCAGGCCGTACGAGTACTACGCCACCGTGCTCGGCTACTGCTACCGCTCGGCCGCCGTGCCAGGGGCGGACCCGGCGCTGCCACCGGCGCTGCCACCGGGCGAGCTGAGGGGCCGCCCCGGCACGCGTGCCCCGCACCTTCCCGTGGAGCACGCCGGCACCGAGGCCTCCACGCTCGATTTCTACGGCCGCGGCTTCGTACTGCTCGCAGGCACCGGCCTGTCGGGCGACCGCTGGGCCAACGCGCTGGACACCGCCGCCGCCCGGCTGGGCGTGGCGGCGCGCGCCAGACGACTGGCCCGGACGGGTGCCGAGTTGACCACCCGGGAGACCTCGTGGGCCGACGCGCACGGGGTGGGCGCGGGCGGCGCGGTACTGGTCCGCCCGGACGGGTTCGTCGCGTGGCGTGCGCACGGTCCCGCCGGGACGGCACAGGAGGCCGCGGAAGAGCTGGAGCGCGTGCTGCGCGGGGTGTTGGCGCGGTGAAGGTCCTGGTCTCCGCCTTCCCCAAGGCGTCCCACTTCTTCCCGCTGGTGCCGCTGACGTGGGCGCTGCGGGCTCGCGGACACAGTGTCCGAGTCGCCTCCTCTCCGTCGCTGGCCCAGCTGGTGCTCGGCTCGGGGCTGCCCTGGGTGAGCTGCGGCGAGGATGTCGACACTCGCGCCCTGTGGCGCGGGTTCGACGTACTCGGCGGGGCGGGCGTCGATCCGGCGGCGCACACCCGGGAGCGCCGGGCGCGGGCGATGACGATGTTCGCGGCTGTCGGCGAGGCCATGACCCCGGACCTGCTGGACTACGCCCGTCACTGGTCACCGGACCTGGTCGTCCACGAGCCCCGCGCCTACGCGGGGCTCGTGGCGGCCGAGGTGTTGCGGGTACCGCTGGTGCGCCAGTTGTGGGGCACGGACTACACGGCCGGCCGCTGGGCCGAGGAGAGCCCGTTCCTCTCCGCACTGCTGGCCTCGCACGGTCTGGATGCCGCCGGCGTGAACCCGCTGGGCGCCGTGACGGTGGATCCGTGCCCACCGTCACTGCGCCTGCCCGGCACACCGGGCGAGGCGGGCGCGCCGATCCGTCGGCTGCCGACGGCGCACGTCCCCTACAACGGCGCGGGCGAGGTGCCGGCATGGCTCCGCGTGCCGCCGCGCAGGCCTCGGGTGTGCGTCACATGGGGCACGTCGACGCGGTCGGCGGCGCGCGGCCCGGCCCCGGTGGAGCGGATCGCGGCGGCGCTGGCCGGCCTCGACGCCGAGCTGGTGCTCGCCGTCCCCACGAGCCGGGACCTCGCACCACTGCCGCCGGGGGTCCGCGTCGCCGAATCGATGCCGCTGCATCTGCTGCTGCCCTCCTGCGCGGCGGTGGTCCACCAGGGCGGCGCGGGCACGACGCTGACCGCGTCCGCGGCCGGAGTGCCCCAGCTGATCTTCCCCGCCGTCGTGGACGGGGACGAGAACGCCCGCGGCGTGGTCGCGGCCGGCGCGGGCCTGCGCCTGGACACCGCCGCGTTGGCGGACGGCCCACTGGTCGCTCAGACCGTTCACATCCTGCTGTCGGACGCTGATTTCACCCGGGCCGCCGCCCGGCTGCGCCAAGAGGTGCAGTCGCTGCCCTCACCGGCCCGGACGGCCCAGGGCCTGGAAGCCCTGGTGGCGCCGGCCTGACGTCACGTACGCGCCCTCCTCTTCCGACACGGAGAAGTCCCGCTTCCCTCGCACGGGAGCGGGACTTCTCATGTCCGTGGACCTGTCGCCGGGCCTCGGCTCCGCATGCGCCCGGAGGCGCGTGCGGAGCCGGGGGTACTGCGTCAGGCCGGCCCAGGGGCGGACAAGGCCTCGTACACGTGTCCGGCCAGACGGTTGACCGTGGAGTGGGCGAAGATGTCCGAGACGGCGAGGCGCAGGCCGGTGGTGGCCGTGAGGCGGTTGCGCAGCTCGACACAGGTCAGCGAGTCCAGGCCCAGCTCGCGCAGTGCACGGTCGGGGTCGACCGCTTCGGAGTCGTGTGCGAGGACCGCCGCCACCGCCGAGCGCACCAGGTCGGCGACGAGTGCCCGGCCCGCGTCCGCCTCCAGCTCGGCCAGCCGCTCGGGCAGCGGCGTCTGCCGGTCCGCGCCCGGTGCCGCGGCCCGTGCGGCCGGGCGCCGCCGGACCGGCACGGGCGCCAGGCCGGCCAGCATCGGCGGCAGCGTGCCGCGTTCGGCGCGGGTCCGCAGGGCGGGGCGGTCCCATGCGGCGGCAACCAGGTGGGCCGCACCGTTGGCGAGCGCGGCGTCGAAGAGGGCGAGGCCCTCGGCGTCGGCCAGTGGTGCGACACCGGCTCGCCTCATCCGGGCGAGGTCGGCTTCGCCCAGGTGCCCGGTCATACCGCTGTCGCGGTCCCACAGGCCCCACGCCACGGAGGTCGCGGGCAGACCGACGGCCCAGCGGCGGGCGGCGACGGCGTCCAGGACGGCGTTGGCCGCCGCGTAGTTGGCCTGCCCCGCGGTGCCCAGGGTGGCGGCGACCGAGGAGAAGGAGACGAAGGCGGTCAGGTCGGCGTCGCGGGTCAGCTCGTGCAGGTGGCGTACGGCGTCGGCCTTGGGCGCGAGCACCCGGTCGACCTGCTCGTGCGTCAGCGTGTGCACGGCGCCGTCGTCGAGGACGCCGGCCGCGTGCACGACGGCTGTGAGCGGGTTCTCCTTGGGGACGGCGGCCAGTAGTGCGGCCACCGCCTCACGGTCGGCGACATCGCAGGCGACGACGGTCACCCGGGCACCCTGTGCCTCCAGTTCGTCGGCGAGCGCGGCCGCGCCGTCCGCGCGGTGCCCGCGGCGGCCGGCGAGCACCAGGTGGCGCACACCGTGGACGGCGACGAGGTGGCGGGCGAGCAGAGCGCCCAGGGTTCCTGTGCCGCCGGTGACGAGAACCGTGCCGTCGGGGTCGAGGGGCGCGGGCAGCACCAGCGCCAGCTTGCCGACGTGCCGGGCATGCTGGAGGTGGCGCAGGGCGGCGCGCGCCTGCCCGGCCGGCCAGGCGGTGACCGGCAGCGGAGTGAGGACACCGGCCCGGAACAGCTCACCGAGCTCGGCGAGCATGGACCGGATCCGGTCGGGGTCGACTTCGAGCAGGTCGAATGCGGTGTAGGCGACGCCGGGGTGCTGCTCGGCGACGTCGTCGGCGCGCAGGATCTCGGTCTTGCCCATCTCCACGAACCGGCCGCCGCGCGGCAACAGCCGCAGCGAAGCCTGCAGGAAGTCGCCGGTCAGCGAGTTGAGGACGACGTCCATGCCGGCTCCGTCGGTGGCCTCGAGGAACTCCGGCTCGAAGGCGAGGGTGCGGGAGTCGGCGAGCCGCTCCTCCGGCACACCGGCCGCACGCACCGCGGGCCACTTGCCGCGCCCGGCGGTGGCGTGGACCTCGGCTCCGAGGTGGCGGGCGATCTGGAGGGAGGCGAGTCCCACTCCGCCCGCGGCGGCGTGCACCAGCAACCGCTCGCCGGGGCGCAGCCGGGCCAGGTCGCACAGCGCGTAGTAGGCGGTGAGGAAGACGGCGGGGACGGTCGCGGCCTGCGCATACGTCCAGTCGTCGGGGACGCGGGTGACGAGCCGGTGGTCGGTGACGACGACGGACCCGGCGTGCCGGACCAGTCCGGCGACCCGGTCTCCAGGGGCCAGCCCGCCCGCACCGGGACCGGCTTCCAGGACGGTGCCCGCGACCTCGATGCCGACCCCGGAGGCACCGGGCAGAGCACCCAGGGTGACGAAGACGTCCCGGAAGTTGAGGCCGACGGCGCGGACCGCTATACGCACTTCACCCTCGCCCAGCGGCCGTTCGGCCTCGGGATGGGCGACGGCACACAGGCTGTCGGTGGTTCCGCCGCCGTCGGCGACGTCGAGCCGCCAGGGCCCGTCCGGTGTGACAAGAGTGGTGTCGTCGACCGCCGGGACCAGCACCGGTTCATGGAGTGTGCTTGCGCGCAGGGCGAGTTGCGGTGCGCCGGTGTGGGCCGCGGCGTCGAGCTCTGCCTGCTCCACACCGTGGGCCGGGTCGGTGTCGAGGAGGACGAAGCGGCCCGGGTGCTCGGTCTGAGCGCTGCGTAGGACACCCCAGACGGCGGCCTGGCCCGGGTCGGGTGCCGGGTCGCCCGGCCGGACGGCGACGGCGCCCCGGGTGACCACCAGCAGGCGGGCCCCGGCGGACCGTGCGCTCTCCAACCACCAGGAGGTCAGCGCGAGCGCGGCGACGGTCTGCTCACGTGCGTCGGCGCCGCGCTCGGCGAGGACGGCCACGGTGCTCGGCGCCGGTGCGTCGGCCGCGGCCGGGGAGGCGGCGGCCTCCGGCGCGGTGGGGAGGGTCTGTTCCAGCAGCTCGACCGTGCCGGCCGCCGGGACACCGGCCGTTCCGGCGGTCGCGTCCGGCCGGTGCTCGCGCCACTCCAGCCGGTGCAGGACGGTGCCCGGGGCGGCAGCGGCGGCGATCCGCCGACGTTCGGCAGAGCGCCACTCGACCGCGTCGGCGTCGAGAACGGGCGTACCGTCCGGCCCTGTGACGGTCAGTCGCCAGGCGCCCGCGGCCACGGGGGTGAGGCGGGCCCGTAGCACGGCGGCGCCCTCGGAGTGCAGCCGGACTCCGCTCCACGCGATCGGCAGGTCCAGGCGGCCGGGTGCGCGCTCCCCCACGAGCAGGGCGGTGTGCAGGACCGCGTCGAGCACCGCGGGGTGCAGGCCGTAGCCGTCCGCGGTGGTGCCATCGGGCAGGTGGACCTCGGCGAGCAGGTCGTCACCGTGGCGCCAGGCACGGCGCAGGCCGCGGTAGGCCTTGCCGTAGCCGTAGCCCTCACCGGCGAGGTACGGGTAGGCGCCGGCCAGGTCGAGGGGGACGGCGTCGGCGGGCGGCCACGCTTCGCCCGCGGCCGAGGGGGTGGGGGTGCCGGCCGGTGCCGCCGGGGTCAGCACGGCCGTCGCACAGCACTGCCACGGTTCACCGGCATCGTACGGCGCGTCCTCGCGGAGGTACACGCCGAGTGTGCGACGGCCGTCGTCGGCGGCGTCCGAGACCAACAGCTGAAGCTGGGCGGTGCCGCCCTCGCGCAGCGCGGCCGGTGCGGCGAGGGTCAGTTCGGCGACGCCGTCGCAGCCGGTGAGCGCGCCCGCGTGCAGGGCGAGTTCGAGGCAGGTGGTGCCGGAGAGCAGAGTGGTCCCGGCGACGACGTGGTCGGCGAGCCAGGGCTGTCCGGTGGGGTCGAGCCGGCCGCTGAGGACGAGCCCGGCGCCGTCGGCGAGCGGCACCGCCGCCCCGAGCAGCGGGTGTCCGGCGTCGGCCAGGCCCAGCCGTTCCGGCCCGGGGGCCGGTTGCGGAGCGTCGAGCCAGTGCCGCTCGCGGCTGAACGGTGAGGTGGGCAGGGCGACGGTGCGGGCGCCGGTGTCGCGGTAGAGCCGGTCCGGGTCGGCCTCGGCCCCGTGCGCGAGGGCGTCGGCGAGGGAGGCGGTGAAGCGGTCCGGGCCGCCGTCGTCGCGGCGCAGGGTACCGACGGCGGCGCCGTGGCCCGGCCGTTCGGCAAGCGTCTCCTCGATCGCGGCGGTGAGCACCGGGTGCGGGCTCACCTCGATGAAAAGGCTGTGTCCCTGGTCTGCCAGGCTGCGGATGACGTCCGCGAACCGGACGGTCTCGCGCAGGTTCCGGTACCAGTAGGAGGCGGTCAGCTCGGTTCCGGTGAGCCTGCGGCACAGGGCGGTGGAGTGGAAGGGAACGTCGGCCGTGCGCGCCGCGATGCCGTCCAGGACCTCCAACAGGCGTTCGCGCAGCGGGGCGACGTGCGGGGAGTGCGAGGCGTAGTCGACCGGCAGCAGTCTGGTGTGGACGTCCGGACCGAGGTCGGCGACGAACGCGTCGAGGGCGTCCTGCTCACCGGCGACGACGGTGGCGCCGGGTCCGTTGACGACGGCTACATGGACCTCGCCGGGGCGGCGGGCGAGCAGCGCGCGGACCCGGTCGGCGGGCAGGGCGACGGACAGCATGGCGCCGCTGCCCACCAGCCGCACCAGCTCGCGGCTGCGCAGGGCGATCGCCTTCGCGGCGTCGTCGAGGGTGAGTGCCCCACTGACGCAGGCCGCGGCGATCTCACCCTGGGAGTGGCCGACCACTGCCGCCGGTTCCACGCCGGCCGCGCGCCACAGCTCCGCGAGCGACACCATCACGGCGAACAGCGCGGGCTGCACGACGTCGACGCGGTCCGGGTCGGGCGCCTCGGGCGCCCGGCGCAGGACATCGAGCAGGTTCCAGTCGGTGTACGGAGCCAGCGCCTCGGCGCACTCGGCCATCCGGCGCGCGAACACCGGTTCGGTGTCCAGGAGTGCGGTGGCCATTCCGGCCCACTGGGAGCCCTGGCCGGGGAAGACGAACACCGGCCCGGGCACGGCGCCGGCGGCGCGGACGGTGGCAGGCGCGTCCACGCGGCCCTCGGCGAGCGCCCCGAGCCCGTCCAGCAGTTCCTCGCGGGTGCGCGGGGTGAGGGCGGCGCGGTACTCGAAGCGGGTGCGTGTGGTCGCGAGGGACAGGCCGATGTCCGCGGGAGAGGGGCCGCGGGCGCAGGACGCGCCGGCCGCTCCGGTGTGCCCGACGAGGAAGGTGCGCAGGGCGTCGGCGTGCGCGCCGACGGCGTCGGGGGTGCGGCCGGTGACGACGACCGGGACAGGGGCGGGGGTGTGCGGGGCGGCGGGGGCGCCGGGTTCCTCGTCTCCGGCCCGTGCAGGTGCCGAGGCCTCGGCTTCCTCCTCCGGCGCCTCCTCCAGGATCAGATGCGCGTTGGTTCCGCTCATGCCGAAGGAGGACACGCCGGCTCGGCGCGGACGGTCTGCGCGCGGCCACGGCTCGGCGTGGGTGAGCAGGCGCACGGTACCCGCCGACCAGTCGACGTGCGAGGTGGGTTCGTCGACGTGCAGGGTGCGTGGCAGCAGTTCGTTGCGGAGCGCCAGCACCGTCTTGATCAGGCCCCCGACACCGGCCGCGGCCTGGGTGTGGCCGGTGTTGGACTTGAGCGAGCCGAGCCGCAGTGGCCGGCCGGCAGGCCGGTCCTGTCCGTAGGTGGCGATGAGTGCCTGGGCTTCTACGGGGTCACCGAGGGTGGTGCCGGTGCCGTGCGCCTCGACGGCGTCGACGTCGCCGGGCGCGAGCGACGCGTCGGCCAGGGCACGGCGGATGACGTCCTCCTGCGCGGGTCCGCTGGGCGCGGTGAGCCCGTTGCTGGCTCCGTCCTGGTTAACGGCCGTGCCGCGTATGACGGCGAGCACCGGGTGGCCGTTGCGGCGGGCGTCGGAGAGCCGCTCCAACAGCACCATGCCGGCACCCTCGCCCCAAGCGGTGCCGTCTGCGGCCTCGGCGAACGGCTTGCAGCGGCCGTCCGGAGCGAGCCCGTTCTGCCTGCTGAACTCCACGAACATGCCGGGCTGGGCAAGGACGGCGGCGCCTCCCGCGAACGCGAGGTCGCACTCACCCCGGCGCAGTGACTGGGCGGCCAGGTGCAGGGCCACCAGCGAGGAGGAGCAGGCGGTGTCGACGGTCATCGCCGGGCCGCGCAGGCCCAGCAGGTGGGCTATCCGGCCGGAGGCGACGCTGACGGAGCCGCCGGTGAGGAGGTGTCCGTCGTGGCCTGCCGCGTCCTCGTGAAGTCTCGGCCCGTACTCCTGGGCCATGGCACCTACGAATACCCCGACGTCCGTACCGCGCAGCGCGCCGGGGACCAGCCCTGCGCGCTCGACGGCCTCCCAGGCTGTCTCCAGCAGCAGCCGCTGCTGCGGGTCCATGGCGGTGGCCTCGCGCGGGCTGATCCCGAAGAAGGACGGGTCGAAGAGGTCGGCGTCGTGCAGGAATCCGCCATGCCGGGTGTAGCTGGCGCCGGGCACCGCCGGGTCGGGGTCGTACAGCCCGGCGAGGTCCCAGCCACGGTTGTCGGGGAAGCCGGTGACCGCGTCGCGCTCTTCGGTCAGCAGCCGCCAGAGCGCTTCCGGGGTATCCGCACCGCCCGGGAATCGGCAGCTCATGGCGACGACGGCGAGGGGCTCGGCCCGGTGGTCGGGAGCGGGCGTTCCGGCAGGGACGGCAGAGGGGGCGGTGACGGACTTCTCACCACTCACGCCGCCGTGTTCGGCGAGCAGGGCCGCGACGTGGCCGGCGAGCGCCGTGGGGGTGGGGTGGTGGTAGACGACGGTGGTGGGGAGGGTGAGCCCGGTGGCCTCGTTCAGCCGATTGCGCAGTTCGACGGCGGTCAGGGAGTGGAAGCCGAGAGCGGTGAAGGAGCGTTCGGGGTCGACGTCGGCGGGTGAGCCGTGGCCGAGGACGGCGGCGGCGATGCCTCGGATCAGGGCTGCCGCCTCGGTGGCGGAGCGAGCCGGACGGCTGCCCGTGGCGGACACGTCGGCCTCCTGTGCCGGCTCGGTCGCGGGGCCGGGCTCTGCCGGGACTTCCGCGGGTGCCGTCGTCCCGTCCTCGTCGAACCAGTGGCGCTGCCGTTGGAAGGCGTAGCCCGGCAGGTCGACGAGGGGGCCGCGGCCGTGCACGGCGGACAGGTCGACGCCGGCACCGCGGACATGGGCCTCGGCGACGGACCGCAGGAAGCCGTCGTCCTCCGTGTCATCGGCGTCGCGGCGCAAAGTGCCGACGACAGCCGCTCGCGCCCCCGTGTTCTCCAGCGTCTCGCGGGTGGCCCAGGCCAGCACCGGGTGCGGGCTGCACTCGACGAGGACGCGGGCACCGTCGGCGAGTACCTGCCGTACGGCCGTCTCGAACCTCACCGGACTGCGCAGGTTGGCTGCCCAGTAGTCCGCGTCGAGGGTGGCGGTGTCGATGGGTTCGCCGGTCACGGTGGAGACCATCGGCAGGTGTCCCGCGCGCGGGGTGACAGGAGCGAGTTCGCGGCGCACGTCGTCGAGGACCTCGTCGACGTGCGCGGTGTGCGAGGCGTAGTCGACGGCAATCCGACGGGCCCAGACGCCGTCGCCGTCGAGTTGCGAGGCGAGTTCGTCGAGCGCCTCGCAGCCGCCTGCGATGCCGGTCTGGGCGGGCCCGTTGAGGACGGCGACCGAGAGCCTGCCGTGCCAGGGGGCGATCACCCGCTCGGCCTCGGCGGCGGGAAGGGCGACGCTGATGATGCCGCCCTTGCCGGCGATGCGCTGCAGGGCGGCCGCCCGCCTCGCCACGACGAGTGCCGCGTCCTCCAGGGTGAGCGCGCCGGCGACGGTGGCGGCGGCGACCTCTCCCTGGGAATGTCCGATGACGGCGTCCGGGGCCAGCCCGTGGGCGCGCCACAGCTCGGCGAGGGAGACCATGACGGCCCACAGCACGGGCTGCACGACGTCCACCCGGTCGAGGCGGGGCGCGCCGGGGGCGCCCCGCACCACCTCGAGCAGATCCCAGTCGGTGTGCGGGGCGAGTGCGCGGCCGCAGGCGGTCATCCGCCGGGTGAACTCCGGTTGGGTGTCGAGGAATCCGGCGGCCATGCCGGGCCACTGGGAGCCCTGGCCGGGGAAGAGGAAGACGGTTCGGGAGGGTCCGGCCGAAAGCCCTGCCGAGGCCGGCGGGCTGCCTGCCCGGCCGCGGACGACGGCGGCCGCCGGTTCCCCGGCTGCGAGCGCGCGCAGCCCGCCGAGGAGGGTGGCGCGGTCGGCGCCGAGAACCACCGCTCGGTGCTCGAAGGCGGTACGGGTGGCGGCGAGAGAACGGCCGACATTGGCCGGAGCGACTCCGGGAGCCGCCTCCGGTAGGGCGTCGAGGTGATCCAGGAGCTTGCGGGCCTGGCCGCGCAGCGCCTTCTCGGTGTGGCCGGAAAGCGGCCACAGGACGGTGCCCGGGCCGGCCGTGTGTCCGCTCCGCACGGGGCGGTCCGCGCCAACGGTGCGGGCGGGCGTTTCGCGCCACTCTCCCAGGATCAGGTGGCAGTTGGTGCCGCCCATCCCGAAGGCGCTGACGCCCGCGCGCAGTGGTCCCTCACCGCGGGGCCAGGGACCGGCCTCGCCGCACACGCGCAGGCCCAGCTCGTCGAGCGGGATGGCGGGGTTGGGGGTGTCGAAGTGCAGGCTCGGCGGCAGGGTGCGGTGGCGCAGCGCGAGCACGGCCTTGAGCAACCCGGTGATGCCGGCTGCGCCCTCCAGGTGGCCGACGTTGGTCTTGACCGAGCCGACGTGCAGCGGTGGTCGGCCGACGGCCTTGCGGGCCGAGCCGTAGACGGCACCGAGCGCGGCTGCCTCGACCGGGTCACCGACCCGGGTGCCGGTTCCATGCAGCTCCACGTAGCGCACGTCGGCCGGGTCGACACCGGCGGCGGCACAGGCCCGGCGCAGCACGTCCTCCTGGCCGGCGGCGCTCGGCACGGTCAGCGCCGCGCCCTCGCCGGCTCCGTCGTTGTTGACGGCGCCGCCCAGGATCAGACAGTGGATGCGGTCGCCGTCGGCCAGCGCCCGGCTCAGCGTCTTCAGGACGACGAACGCTCCGCCCTCGCCGCGTACGTAGCCGTTGGCGCGAGCGTCGAAGGTGTGGCAGGCACCGTCCGGGGAGAGTCCGCCGAACCTGACGGTGCCGAGGGTGGAGTGCGGTGCCAGGTTGAGCTGGACGCCACCGGCCAGCGCGGTGTCGCTCTCGCCGCTGCGCAGGCCGGCGCAGGCCAGCTCGACGGCCACCAGGGACGAGGACTGTCCGCAGTCGACGGTGAGGCTGGGCCCTGTCAGATCGAGCAGGTGGGAGATGCGGTTGGCGATGACGCTGCGGTGAGTTCCTGTCAGGGTGTAGGCGGTGGCGGCGTCGGCGCCCCGCTCGTGCAGCAGAGTGGCGTAGTCACCGGCGATCGCTCCCACGTGCACGGCGGTGGCCGTCGAGCGAAGAGCGGCGGGGACGATGCGGGCGTCCTCCAACGCCTCCCAGGCCAGTTCCAGGGCGAGACGCTGCTGCGGGTCGGTGGTGGTGGCCTCGCGCGGCGGAATGCCGAAGAAGCCGGCGTCGAACCCGGCGACGTCGTCGAGGAATCCGCCCCTGCGGTAGGCCTCGGGCACCTGGGGGCCGGGCCTCCCGTCGGGTGCGGAGCCGACGGCGTCGCGGCCTTCGCTCAGCAACTGCCAGAACCGATCCGGGTCGGGTGCTTGCGGCAGCCTGCAGGCGAGCCCGACCACCGCGATCGGCTCGCCGGCCGGCTGGGGTCCGGTGGCGGCCCGGTCCGGCCGCGTCGCGGGTTCTACGTCCATGAGTGGTACCCCTGTCGAGAATGAGCGGGAAGGGTCGGACAGGCCCTAACGACGGGCGGCGGCGAACTCGCGTACCGAGGTGACCATGTACTGCGCCATCTCGGGCGTGATGCCGGGGTAGACACCGATCCAGAAGGTTCCCTCGGTGATGGCGGCGCTGTTCTCGAGGGGGCCGCTGACCCTGAACTCGCGTTCCTGGTAAGCGGGGTGGCGGGTGAGGTCGCCGGCAAAGAGCAGCCGGGTGCCGATCTTCCGGGACTCCAGGTGGGCGACGAGCTCCCGCCGGGTGAACGGCGCGTCGGGACGGACGGTGACGGCGAACCCGAACCAGCTGGGGTCGCTGTCCGGGGTGGGCTCAGGCAGGAGCAGTCCAGGGGTGCCGTCGAGCCCTTCGCGCAGCAACCGCCAATTGCGCTTGCGGGCAGCGGTGAACTCCTCGAGCCGGCGCAGCTGGCTGAGGCCGAGCGAGGCGTGCAGGTCGCTGGTCTTGAGGTTGTAACCGACGTGCGAGAAGACGTACTTGTGGTCGTAGCCGTGCGGCAGCCGACCGAACTGCTGGTCGAAGCGTTTGGCGCAGCGGTTGTCCTCGCCGGGCTCGCACCAGCAGTCACGGCCCCAGTCACGGACGGACTCGACGATGCGGGCGAGCACCAGGTCGTCGGTGAGAACGCAGCCGCCTTCGCCCATGGCCAGGTGGTGAGCCGGGTAGAAGCTGACGGTCGACAGATCGCCGAAGCCGCCGGTGGGCCGCCCCCGGTAGTTGGAGCCGACGGCGTCGCAGTTGTCCTCGACGAGGAAGAGCCCCTTCTCCCGGGCGAGTTCTGCGATCTCGGCTGCCGGGAACGGGTTGCCCAGGGTGTGCGCCATCATGATCGCCCGGGTGCGCGGGCCGATCGCGTCGGCGACCCGCTCGGGGGTGGTGTTGTAGGTGGCGAGGTCGACGTCGACGAAGACCGGCACCAGTTGGTTCTGCAGGATCGGATTGACGGTCGTCGGGAAACTGGCCGCGACGGTGACGACCTCGTCGCCGGGGCGCAGCCGCGCTTCTCCCAGCTGCGGCGAGGTGAGCGCGGTGAGCGCGACCAGGTTGGCGGAGGATCCGGAGTTGGTCAGGTGGGCCTTGCGGACCTTCAGCGCGCGGGAGAACTGCCGCTCGAAGCGGCGCGCGCTGACTCCGGCTGCGATCCTCATCCCGAGGGCCGCCTCGACCAGCGCGGCGGTGTCCTCTTCGTCGTGGACGCCGCCGGCGGGCGGAATCGGTGTGACGCCGGGGACGAATCCCGGCCCGGCCAGCCGTTCACGCGCGTACTTGCGGACGCGTTCGAGCAGTTCGTCCTTGGTGTCGGTGCCGATGTCCGCGCAGACATCGGTGCCGGTGGCGGTGTCCGTCATCGCTCTCCCCGTTCCGTGGAGCCGAGATTCGGTAAGTGCATGAGCCCGTGCGGTCGTTCCGGTTGCCGCATCAGGAATGCCAGAGTCCGTGCAGTGCCTCCTCAGGGCCGCGCGCCGGCTTCCAGCCGAGTGCGGTGCGGGCCTTCTCCGTGTCCAGGAGCTGCCAGTCCAGGCCGCCGCCACGGGCTCCCGTTCCGTCGTCCCGTTCCACCAGCCGGACCGGCACCCCGCTCAACGCGATCAGCCGCCGGACGAGGTCGCGCACAGGTACGGCTCGTCCGCCGCCGATGTTGAACAGGCGGGCGGAGACATCCGCGGCCGCGGCGGCCCGCACGGCGTCCGCGACGTCGCGGACGTCGACGAAGTCCTGCCGGCTGATCAGCGGGCGGAGCACGATTTCGGACGGCGGCCCCCCGGGAGCCGCGGCCGCCGCCGCCCGCAGTCGGGCCGCGAGCGTGCCGAAGAGACTGCCCGCGGGTGCGCCCGGCCCCACGGCGGAGGCCACGCGCAGCACCACCGCGTCGATCCGCCCCTCCTCCACGGCGGCCTGCACGGCCCGGGTGGCCTGCAGTTTGGTCCGGCCGTAGGTGGTGGTCGGCCGGGTCGGCGCGTCCTCGGCGACGGCCCGGCCGGCCGCGTGGTCCCGTACTCGTAGCCGGAGCCGAGTTGTACAAGCCGGGGCCGGCGGTGCGCCGACTCAACGGCGGCGATGAGCCGTTGGACGAGGGTGACGTTGGCCCGGTGGACGGTGTCGCCGTCCAGCCCGCCCCAGACCGCGCCCGCCGCGTTGACGACGACGGCGATCCGGTGCTCGTCGAACAGGCCGGCCAGCTGTTCCGGTCCGGCCGCCGCGACGTCGGCGTGCAGGGCGCCGGGGCGGGGGGTGCGGCCGAGGTCCAGCACTCGGTAACCGTTGTCCGCGAGTGCGGCACCGATGTGCAGGCCGAGGAAACCCGCGCCGCCGACGACCAGCGCGGTGGGCCGGCCCGGCAGGGGCGGACGCCGCACACGGTGCCCGCCGGAGGCGGGAGCACGGTTCTCGGTGCTGCCGCCGGTCACAGCGGGATCCGCCGGGTGCGGGTGGCCAGCGCGTCGAGGGTCGTGGCCTGGTCCAGGGTCTGCCGTTCGTCGTCGGCGGTGTCGACGGTGCCGCGGACGGCGCCGGCGAACCGGCGGACGAGGGCGAGGAAGTGGTCATCGGCGGCGAAGTGGCGGATCTCGGTGACGTCCTGACGCTCGATGCGGACGGCGGGCCGATGCTCGGGCGGCGGGGTGAACGCCCGGTCGACGGTGATCCGGCCCTCCGCGCCCCACAGGGTGTAGGCGGCGCGGTAACCACGGTCGCAGCCGACCGCGATGCGCGCGGGAACGCCGTTCGGCGAGACGAGAACGGCCGTACAGGAGAGGTCGACGCCACGCGCGGTGTCGAACCGCCGTACACCGCCGGCCACGTCGAGCGGCCCGCCGAGGTGGAACTGGGCCGCGCGCACCGGGTAGACGCCCATGTCGAGCAGCGCGCCACCACCGAGCCCCCTCGCGTAGCGGATGTCGTCGTCGGGCAGCGGGGGAATGCCGAACTCGGCGGTCATCTCACGGAGTTCGCCGATGATCTCGGACTCGACCAGCGCGGCCACCTGTCGGTGCTGGCTGTGCCTGACGAACATCAGGTTCTCCATCAGGACCAGTCCGGCTTCCCGGGCCTGGGCGAACAGCCGGGCGGCGCCCCGCGCTCCGGTCGCCAGCGGCTTCTCGACCAGGACGTGCTTGCCGGCGGTGAGGGCGCGCTCGGCCCACTTCTCGTGCAGCCCGGTGGGGAGCGGGAGATAGACGGCCTCGATCCCTGGATCGTCCAGCAGCCCCGCGTATCCGCCGGCGGCCTCGCAGCCGAACCGCTCGGCGAACCGGGCGGCCTTCGCCGGATCACGGCTGGCCACGGCTGCCAACGTCACCGCCTCGGCCCGGCACAGCGCGGGGAGCACGCGCCGCTCGGCTATCGAGGCACAACCGAGGACGCCGATGCGCACCGGTCCGCCGTCCGTCACGACGGCTCCCCCGCCTCTCCGGCGGCACACAGGCTGTAGAGCGCGCTCAGCAGCGATCTGGCCTGCACGTTGACCTGGTAGCCGTGGCGGGTGAACCCGGCCAGTTGCTCGACGGAGATCCAGCGGAACCCCTCGGGCTCCCAGTACTCGGTGCCCTCCCCGTCCTCCTCTTCACCGAGTTCGACCAGCAGGTGCCGGGCGAGCGAGTGGTGGATACGGCCCCCCTCGTCGGAAAGGAGCGTGTCATAGAGGATCGCGGCGGGCGGCGCGCCGAGGACGGCGTCCAGAAACGGCGGCCGGGGCAGCCCGGTGCCGGCCAGGTTCGCGGGTGTGCATTGCACGGTCGGGGCGAGTTCGACGCCGTCGAGCAGCCCTGCCTCCACCCGGGCCTGCACCAGCACATGGAGCACACCGCCGAAACGGCGGAGCAGAAAGGCGATCACCCCTCCGTGGACAGGTGCGAGCAGCGGCTGCGACCAGGCACGGACCTCGCGCTGGGTGGCCTCGACACGGACGCCGAGGATGCGGAAGTACCGGTCCTCTTCGTGGGCGATCTCGTCCGGCCCGCGTTTCCAGCCCGCCACCCTCGCGAGCGGAAAGCGCCGGGTGACCATCGGGTATCGGACCTTCATCCCGGTGAACCAGTGCGCCAGTGCGGCACTGTCGTGCCGAGGCGGGCCCGCGGGCTCCGGGGCCGACGGCCGGGGTGACAACAGCTGTGGCAGCGGCAGGCAGGCAACGACCGTGCGGACGTCCATGTTGACGATGTCGTCGCGGTGGAGCTGCCCCAGCACCTCACCCAGCGTCATCCAGCGGAAGTCGTCTCCGACGGGCACCTCGTCGGGGGCTTCGACCACCATGTTCCGGTTGCGTTTGCGGTGGAACCATGAGCCCATCTCGGACTGGAGAACGTCGACGAGAACCCGGCCCCGGCCGGGGCGGAGGAAGTATTCGAGGTAGGGCACCGGGCTGCCGCCGTGCACGCCGCTGTAGTTGCTCCGGGTGGCCTGCACGGTGGGGCAGAGCTGGGTGCGAGTGGCGTTTCCGGGCTCCATCTTGGCCTGCATCAGAAAGTGCAGGACGCCGTCGAACTCTTTGACGAGCAGGCCGAGTACACCGATGTCGCTCTGCACGAGAACGGGCTGGGACCAGCTCTTGACGGGTCCGGTCTCACGCCGCACGGACAGCCCCTCGACACTGAAGAAGCGCCCGCTGTCGTGGCGCAGGTCGCCGGTGCCCGGTGCGAAGGACCAGCCGGTGAGGTCGGCCAGCGGAATCCGTTCGACGTGCAGCGCACCGGCCCGGCCGCGTTCCGCGATCCAGTCGTCGGGCGCCGGGCCGGGCACCCGGCTCTCCCGGGCGAGCGCCGAGGCGGCGAACCGGGTGGCCGTCCGCCCCCGCACCGGCCGCTCCCCCACTGCCACTGCCCCGGCCGCCGTACCCGCTGCCGCCACGCTCTCCGTTTCAGCACCCCTGACCGCTGCCCGCACCGTCGTCGTCGGCATGTCACGTCTCCCTCCTCGGGCCGCCCGCGCCGGGCAGGCTCTGCGCCGCCACGGTAGGAACCAGGGATCGAAGCGATCTGGAACTGCGGTGGAACCCGGATCGCTCCCGGCTCGAGCGCGGGACGAAGCCCACCGGAGAGCCTGGGCCCCGTTCGGACACGAGCGGACCGCGGCCCGGTCGGGGGACCGGATGAGCGGCCGGGAGACGGAGCCCACATGCGCCTTGACGACGTGTACATCGCAGGACTCGCGACCCACCTTCCGGAGCGTTTCTCCGTGGAGCGCGCGGTCGAGCTGGGCCTGTACGACGCGGACGACGCCGCCCAGGGCAACTGGGTGTCAGTGGCGGTGGCCGGCGACACCCCCGCCCCGGACCTGGCGGTCCGTGCGGGCCGAGTGGCGTTGGAGCGCTCCCGGCTGGACGCCTCCGACATCGACCTGATGGTGCACACCGATACCCACCACCAAGGACCGGACGCCTGGTCTCCCCAGCACTACGTGCTGCGCCACACCCTTGGCACCGATGTGCCCGCGCTGGAGCTGCGGCAGGGCTGCAACGGGATGCTGGCGGCGATCGAGACGGCCGCCAACCATCTGCACGCCGACCCGGAGCGCACAGCGGCCCTGCTGACCAGTGGCGACAACTTCGGCACCGCGCTGATCAACCGCTGGCGCAGCATGACGAACATCGTGCTCGGCGACGCCGGGACGGCCCTGGTGCTGAGCCGGCGGCTGGCTTCGCGCGGGTGCTGTCGGTGACGCACGCCTCGGTGCCGAGCCTGGAGCTGCTGCACCGGGGCGACGAGCCGCTCTTCCCGCCGGGTGCGAGCGTCGGCCGGGCCGTGGATCTGAAGGAGCGGGCCGCCCAGTACGCGGCCTCGGAGGCGGCGGCTGGGCTGGCCGACCACGAGTTGATCGGCAGCGCGACCGGCCGGGCGGTCAAGCAGGCCCTGGCCGACGCGGACGTGGAGATCTCCGACATCGCCCGGGTCACCCACATGAACTGGGCGCACGAGCGGTTCCTGCGCCGGACGCTGGCGCCGCTCGGGCTGGAGACCTGGCGCGGCACTCTCGAGTTCAGCCGCTCCGTCGGCCACTTGGGCGCCGGAGATCAGATCGCCGGCCTGGACCACCTGCTGGAGACGGGTTCGCTGGGACCGGGCGACCACGTCCTGATGATCGGCGTGGGCACCGGCATCTCGATCTCGTGTGTCGTCCTGCGGGTGGAGGAACGTCCCGGCTGGGTCGCCTGAGCGGGCGCGGACCGAGGTGCGGTTTTTCGGAGGTCAGTGGCCTTTCGGCAGGGCGTCCCCGGCAGTGTGGCCTGGCTGGATCAGCCCGGTCTCGTAGGCCAGGACGACGAGCTGGACGCGGTCGCGGACGCCCAGTTTCGTGATCGCCCGGGCGATGTGCGTCTTGGCGGTCAGAGGGGAGATCACCAGCCGCGCGGCGACCTGGTCGTTCGACAGCCCGGCCGCGACCAGTGCCACCACCTCGCGCTCACGGGCGGTGAGGGCCGCGAGCCGGTCCGGGGTCACCGCCGGGGTGACCGGCCGGTGCGCGAACTCCTCGACGACCCGGCGCGTCACGCTCGGTGACAGCAGCGCGTCGCCCGCCGCCACCGCCCGGATCGCCTGCCGCAGGTCGTCCGGCTCGATCTCCTTGGTGAGGAAGCCGCTCGCACCCGCCCGCAGCGCCGCGAACACGTACTCGTCGGTCTCGAACGTCGTCAGTACGATCACCCGGCAGCCGGTCAGCTCCGGGTCGCGGGTGACGGACTCGGTGGCCGTCAGCCCGTCCGTCCCCGGCATCCGGATGTCCATCAGTACGACGTCGGGCCGCAGGGTGCGAACGGCGCGCACGGCCTCGTCGCCGGAGGCCGCCTCGCCCACCACCTCGATGTCACGTGTCCGGCGGAGCAGGCTGCGGAAGCCGGCCCGCACCAGGGACTGGTCGTCGGCGAGCAGAACCGAGATCGTCATGATCGCCAGCTTGGCACAGGAATCAGGGCCCGGACGGCGTAACCGCCTTCCTCCTCGGTTCCCGCGGCGAATTCCCCGCCGAGCGCCGAGACCCGCTCGCGCATCCCGTCGACGCCGTGCCCGGACCCGCCCACCGCTCCCCCGCCGTCACCGGCCCTCCCCGGGCCGTCGTCAATGACCTCCACGCTCACCTGCTCGGCGCCGTACCCCAGCCGGACTGCGACCCGGGTGCCCCCGGAGTGCCGGACGGCGTTGGTCAACGACTCCTGGACGATCCGGTAGACGGCGAGGGCAACGGGCGCGGGCACGGCGGCCGGATCCCCCGAGGTCTCGACATCCGCCGCGAGCCCGGCTGCCCGCACCCGCGCCACCAGCTCGCCGACCCCGTCCAGCCCGCGCTCGGGCGCCAGCTCCATGGCCGGGCCACCCTCGCCCCGCTCGCCCGGATCGCGCAGGACGCCGATGAGCGAGCGCAAATCGGCGACCGCCGTCGCGCGGACCTCCTGAGCGGTCTCCAGCGCGGCCCGCGCCTCCGCGGGCTCGTCCTCCAGTGCCTCGACGGCCACGCGCAGCTGCACGCCGACCACGGTCAGGGTGTGCGCGACCACGTCGTGCAGCTCGCGCGCGATCTGCAGACGCTCCGCCTCGGCCCGCCGACGCCCCTCCAGCTCCCGTTCCCGCGCGGCGCGTTCCAGTCCCGCGGCAACCTCGCCGCGCCATCTGACCCAGTTCCGGTAGGCGGTCGCCGCGGCAAGCACCAGTGCCAGCCACAGGCTCTCCGCCCCCAGCTCGGCGACCACCTCCCGGCCCGCCATCCCGGCCACGAACAGCTCCCAGTGGGCGGCGAACGCGATCTGGAGCACGCCGACAGCGACCGCGAACGCGGGTCCGGCCGCCGTCCACCCGGCCCCCGCACGCCCTCGGGCACGCGACGACCGGCTCCCGGCGGCCACCAGGAAGTACGCGGCGGAGGCCGGCCAGATCCAGCCGATGTCCGACAACTCGGCGGCCCGGAACGCGATCACCACCTCCACACTGACCAGCAACGCGGCGCGCGGCCACCGGCCGCCGGCGAGCAGCGCCACCGCGAGCCCGACGACGAGCGGCAGCGTTCCACTGGGCGTGGGTCCCGTGCCCACCAGGGCCTCCGCGGTGACGACGGCGACCGCCGTCACCGCGGCCGCCACGGTCCCCGCGATGTTCTTGACTCTCGCGGTCAACAGGCCCGGCACAGGCCCCATTTCATTTCCCGGCACATCGGTGCGATCCATGGTCACCGGCCAATTCTGCACAGTCGCGCGGCTGTTCCACGGGTTCACGAGCGGGCCGCGGGCCGAACCGCGGGCCGGGAGGCCGCGACGGTGGCCAGCGCCAGCCAGACGAGGTCGGCGCCGAACGCGACCCGCTCGACCAGCCCGACCACGGTCGGCACACCGCCGACACCCAGCGACGGCCCGTCCATCACGTCCACCAGGCAGACCAGGAGCACGGCCGTGGAAACCAGCAGCGTGCCGAGTACGGCCCGCAGTACGGCGGCGCCCCGCACCCACCGGCCGGCCAGCCACCGGTGCAGCACCAGCGCCGCCACCGGCAGCACGAGGAAGGCCAGAACGGCCGCCGTGCCGTGCACGATGTCCGCGGTTGACGGCCGGCCCCACTGCCCGGGCGGATCGGCCGGGAACACCCCGGCCACCAGGACCCCGACAGTCCACGCCTCCAGCGCCCACCGCCCGGCCCGCGGCGCACCCGCCCGCCGCAGCCGTACGGCGAGCACGGCCGACACGCCCGCGATGAGCAGCAGCGCCACCGTGATCAGCCAGCCCGCGGTGCCGTTCACGTACCGGCTGATCACCTCGCTCACCCGGCTGTACTGGGGGTTCAGCAGGTCGGCCGCGCCGATCGCGGCCACCGCGCCGCAGATCCCCGCCGGCAGCCACCAGGGAGACGGGTGCAGCGGAGCCGCCGGATGCGCCACACCGCCGCCGTCGGTGCCCCGGTCCTTCGCCTCGGGAAAGATCTCGGTCCGCACAAGCAACTCCTCTTCAGCGCTGACGCCGGACGGCTCCTCCGTCCGAGGCCTCTCACGCTAGGAACCAGGGGGTGCGACGACATCCCCTCCACGCGGTCACCTGCTCGTACTCCGCGTGAGCACGGCGTACATCGATCGTGGTACGGACGTCGCTGCGGGCAGGCGGCCTCCCCCACCCGGCGGAGGGCACCGGTCACTTCCCCGCCGAAGCGAAATAGTCGCGGTACTCACGGGGTTGTCACAGCATCGAGATTACGTACCCGCAGGAGGCGTCCATGTACGGTGACAGTTCCACGGTCCGCAGAATTCTGTCCGAGACGGGCGACACCTGGGCCGTGGTGGGCCTGTCGTCGAACCGGCAGCGCGCGGCGTACGGCGTCGCCCAGGTGTTGCAGCGCTTCGGCAAGCGTGTGGTGCCGGTGCATCCGAAGGCCGAGACGGTGCACGGCGAGCAAGGATACGCCTCACTCGCGGACATTCCCTTCGAAGTGGACGTCGTCGACGTGTTCGTGAACAGCGACCTGGCCGGAGCGGTCGCGGACGAGGCCGTCGCCAAGGGCGCCAAGGCGGTGTGGTTCCAGCTCGACGTCATCGACGAGGCGGCGTACGGACGGACCCGCGCGGCGGGCCTGGACATGGTGATGGACCGCTGCCCGGCGATCGAGATACCGCGCCTGGGCTAGCCGGGACCGGGCAGGCCGGGGGCCGTGCCGGCGGCATGCCTCAGGGCCGGGGCCCCGCCAGACCTGGGGCGCCCCAGACCGGGAACCAGCGGGCCAGATCGGCCTCGATGCGCAGGTCGTCCGCGAGGAGCGCCCTGATCTGGAGTTCCAACGCGTTGTCGCGCCGCTCCGTTCCGTCGGGGAGCGGCGCGAAGGGGTAGAAGGTGCCGCGCTTGTAGAGATAGACCAGTGCCAGGGCACGGTGGTCCGATGTGGCCTGGAACCCGACCAGGGAGCAGAGGAGTTGCGGGCCGAAGCCCGCGTCCTGGAGGAGCGTGTTGACGGCGTGCAGATCGTTGACCAGTGAGGCGGTGTCGTCGGCCGGGTGACGGACGAGGAGCCACGTGTACCCGTACGCGTCCTTGGTGTACTCGACGGGTGTGCCGCCCCGGCCGGTGTCGGCGTCGAGCAGTTCCCGTACCTCCTGCTGGAGCCGGTCGAATGCGCCGCCCTCCACGCTCGCGAAGCAGACCGATCCGGTCCCGGTCGGAGTGAACCCCGCCCCCGCCTGCACGGTGATCGCGGCCGAGGGCAGGCTGAAGAGCTGGTCGAGGTCCGGGCGAACCGGCTTGCTGCGGCCGAGGATGGTGTCAAGGAGTCCCACGGCACGGCACCTCCATGGATCGTCATGCCCGGCCGAGCTGGGCCGAGATCCGGCCGAGTTGGTCGAGGCGCTGTTCGAGGGTGGGGTGGGAGGAGAGCAGCCGGCTCAGGCTCTCCTTGGAGGAGAAGGCCGGTGCGAACCAGAAGGCGTTGAACGGCTCTGCCCGGCGCAGATCCTTCGTCGGAATCCTCGCCATCTCGCCGGTCACCTTGGTGAGCGCGGACGCGAGTGCGGACGGACGGCCGGTGAGCAACGCCGCGGAGCGGTCGGCGGACAGTTCGCGGTAGCGGGACAGCAGCCGGGTCAGCAGGAAGCTGATCACGTACACGGCGGCGCTGACCAGGGGAATCAGGACTGCCGCGAGGGCGGTGGCGCTGTCGCGGCTGGTGCGGCCGAGCCCGGTGTAGAGCGCGACGCGGGTCATGGCACCGGCCAGCACACCCAGGAACGACGCGATGGTCATCACGGCGACGTCGCGATGGGCGACATGCGACAGCTCATGGGCGAGGACGCCCTCCAGTTCCTTCGGTTCCAGGCGACGGAGCAGCCCCGTGGTGACGCATACAAGGGCCGTTCTCTCGCTGCGGCCGGTGGCGAAGGCGTTCGGTAGGTCACTGTCGGCGATCGCCACCCGTGGCTTGGGCATGTCGGCGAGGGCGCAGACACGGTCCACGGAGCCGTGCAGCCCGGGAGCCTGCTCGGGGGTCACCTCGCGCGCCCCCATGCTGAAGGCCGCGATCCGGTCACTGAACCAGAACTGCGCGATGAACAGGATGCCCGCGATCAGCAGGATGACGGGCCACGCGTTCTGCAGGAGGGCCAGCAGGACGCCGACGAAGACGACATAGAGCAGTCCGATCAGGAACATCGTCGTCACCATGCGGGTGGTGAGTCCTCGGTCCGGGGCGTACCGCGACTGCGACCGGGGCTTGGGCATCCGGATCACCTCCAGCTGACATGTACTGCCGCACCGCACATCCCTCTCCTGCAAGTGTGCTCCTTCCGCGCACGACGGGGACGGGCCCGGCCGGGGCGGCGGGGCCCGGCGCGGAACCTGTTGGACCGGGCCGAGCTGCACGGCGCGAGTTCCGCTTCGCCGGGGAGCGGTACCACTTCCCGCACCAGGAGCTGACGGGCAGTCACTGCTGGTTCTGTCCACAGCCGTTGCCGGTCACGCACCTGGTGCGCGAGTACGCGGACGTGCGGGGCGGGCAGATCCGGTTCGGTGTGCGGAACGTACGGCTGCACGCTCTGGACGGCGACCGGCCGCCGGTGCCGTACGTCTGCCCGGAGACCGGTGAGCGGCAGGTCGTGGAGCAGCGTCCGGGCACGGTCGCGCGGTACCGAGCACCCCTGGGCCCCGGCTCCCGGGCGATACCCCGCCCACCTCGCCCACCGGAAGGGGATCCACGTGAGCGACCGGCACCCGCACGAGCACCCCGGAGCATCCCCGCGCCATCGCCTCCGCCACCTGCTCGCCCCGCACTCCCACGAGACCGCGGACCGGCTCGACTCCGCCCTGGTCACCAGCCTGCTGTGGGGCGCGAGTCAGCTCTCGGGCTCCAGCTCGGCCAGCCGGGCTGAGCCCTCGGCGCCCTCGGCGCCCTCGGCGCCCTCGGCGTACAGCGTCGACAGCGCCCGCAGCTGCTCCGGGGTGACGCCCTCCGGGATCGGCACCGGTGCCGGGGTGCGCAGCGGCGGCTGCCATCCGTCGGCCGGGGTCCAGCGGCGTACGACGCGGGCCGGGGCACCCGCGACCACGGTGTGGTCGGGCACCGTGCCCCGGACCACCGCGCCCGCGGCCACCACCACGTTCCGCCCGATCCGCGCACCCGGCAGGATCACCGCCCCGGTGCCGATCCAGCAGCCGGGCCCGATCTCCACCGGGTCCATCCGCGGCCACTGCTTGCCGATGGGCTCGTGCGGATCGTCGTAGGAGTGATTGGTGGACGTGATGTAGACGTACGGCCCGAAGTAGCAGTCGCTGCCGATGGTGACGGTGGTGTCGGCGATGACATGGCTGCCGCGGCCCAGGACGACGCCGTCACCGAGGCGCAGGATCGGGGCGGGGCCCAGCTCCAGATCGGGCATCAGACCGGCGGTGAGGGTGACCTGTTCGCCGATGATGCAGTGGGCGCCGAGATGGATCCAGGGCTCGCCGAAGACGGTGCCGAGCGGGAAGGCGAGCCTGGTGCCGGTTCCCATCGCGCCGAACCGGAAGCGGCCGGGGTGCTCGGCGGTCACCGAGCCCGTGCGCTGCGCCCACGCCCAGCCCTCGTGGACGGCGCGCTGCGCGAGGCGGCGCAGCCAGGACGAGAACGTGTTCCTGCTCTTCGGCACCCGCTCACCGTAGTCGGCGGGCGTGCCGCCGAAGAGCCTGACGCCCTGTGATCTTCACCCCACCGGGCTGGCGTACGGTGCCTGTCATCACCCGACCAGGAGGCGACGATGACGCACAGGGCGCTGATCACCGGTATCGGCGGCAGGGAGCCGCAGGTGGACCAGGAGTCCTTCGTGGCACCCACCGCAACGGTGATCGGGGACGTGACGCTGCGGGCGGGCACCAGCGTCTGGTACGGCGCGGTCCTGCGCGGTGACGTGGAGGGCATCTCCGTCGGCGCGAGCAGCAATGTCCAGGACAACTGCACGCTGCACGCCGATCCCGGCTTCCCCGTCACCGTCGGCGAGCGGGTCTCCATCGGGCACAACGCCGTGGTGCACGGGGCGACGGTCGGGGACGACTGCCTGATCGGCATGGGTGCCACGGTGCTCAACGGCGCGGTGATCGGCGCCGGTTCCCTGGTGGCCGCACAGGCGCTGGTGCCGCAGGGGATGGAGGTGCCGCCGGGCTCCCTCGTCGCGGGGGTCCCGGCGAAGGTCCGCCGGGAGCTCACGGAGGAGGAGCGTGCGGGGCTGACGCTCAACGGGACGATGTACGCGGAACTGGCGAAGGCGCACCGCGACGCGCACGGCACGCCATAAGACGGGACCGGGCACCGTCCGGCGCGCATGCGCGCCGGACGGTGCCCGGTCCCGGTCCGGCTTTCCGCCGCCCCGATCCCGCCTTCTGCCGGATCACCGGATCAGTCGTGCGCGACGACGGCGACGGGGGCCGCGGAGTGGTGCAGCACGGCGTGGGCGATGGGCCCTATGCGGACACCGAACGGGTTTCGGCGGACGCGGCGCCCGACCACGACGAGCGAGGACTCCCGGGACGCCTCGATCAGCCGGATGGACGGGCTGCCGCCGAAGGACTCCTCCGTCACCTCCACGCCCCCGAACTCCGCTCGCCAGGGGACGAGTACCTTCGCCAGCGTCGCGGCCTGCTCGGCGCTGACCTCCTGGTACATGTCCGGGTCGGCCGGCAGACCGTGGACGTAGTACGGCGGCAGGTTCCAGCCGTGCACGACGCGCAGGCCGGTGCCCCGCCGGGCCGCCTCGGCGAACGCGAACCGGATCACCGCGTCGTCGGGCCGGTCGGCGTCCACGCCGAGGAGGACGGGCCGGTAGCGGGTCGCGGCGGACGGGATGCCCGTGGGGTCCGGCTCGTGCTCGTCGGCGGCCTGCTCCCCGGCGCGGACCAGGACGACGGGCCGCTCGGCACGGGCCACGACGGCGAAACCGACGGAGCCGACGAGGAATCCGGCGAAGGCGCCCATCCCACGGGAGCCCAGTACGAGCAGTTCGGCGTCCTCGGCCGCCTTGGTCAACACCTCGTGGGGCCGGCCGGTGATCTGCTCCGCGGCGACCTCGATGCCGGGATGGCGCAGCCGCAGCCCCTCGGCGGCCTCACGCTGCACACCCTCCCAGCCGTCGGCGGGGGCTGTCTCCGCGCCGCGGAACAGCGCCTGGGACACCGGCTCCGGGAGGGGCTCCCGGACCTCGAGCAGCCTCAGCGGCAGACCATGAAGCTTCGCCTCACGGGCCGCCCACTCGGCCGCGGCCCGGCTCTCGGCCGAACCGTCGATGCCGACGGTGATCGTGCGGGACATGACGTGCACCTCCTGTTGTCGGTGGAATCATCCACAGCGTCGGGCGGGAGAGCAACCCGACGACAGGGACCGGCAGGTCCCCCACGGGTGCCGAAAGTCCCGCCCGTGGAGAAGCGGGTCACCAGGTCCATCAGCGTGCGGGACCGGCGTCGCACGGGACGGACGTAAGGCATCAGGGCCGTACGGCCCATGGCCGCCGACGGGGTTCCGCAGGAGGCTGAGACGCAACGGCAGTACCCGCACCCCGTATGGGAGGCCCGCGATGTTCGCTCCCCCGTCCCCCGGCATGCCGCGCGCTCTGCCCGCCGAGCACCGGGTGAAGCTCCTGCGGACCGCGCGGGAGGTGTCCTTCCCGCAAGGGACCCGGCTGTTCGAGGAAGGGGGCCGCGCGGACCGGTTCTGGGTGATCCGAACCGGCACCATCGAACTCGACATGCACGTGCCCGGCCGCCGGGCCGCCGTCATCGAACGCCTCAACCACAACGAACTCGTCGGCTGGTCCTGGCTGTACAGCCCGCACGTCTGGCATCTGGGCGCCGAGGCGGCCACCCCGGTGCGGGCCTACGAGTTCGACGCCGCTGCCGTCCACGCGCTGAGCAAGGAGGACCCGGCCCTCGGGCGGGACCTCTCCCAGTGGATGGGCAACGTGGTCGCCCACCGGCTGCACGCCGCCCGGATCCGGCTGCTGGACCTGTACGGCCCTTACGGGGCAGGCGGCGGCTCCTGAACCGGACCCGCCGCCGCCCACCGCCAGCGCCTGCCCCCTTGGTCAGCCGTTGGGGCGGAGAGTCCAGACGACCGTCATCTCTCCGGTCACGGCGCCGTCCTCGCGCCGGATGGCGATCGACACCGGGAACTCGGGACGCCGGCCCTCGTCCAGTTCCGCCACGACCTCGGCGGCCGGGCGGCCGAGGGTCGCCGTGGCGGTGACCG
Source organism: Streptomyces sp. GD-15H (assembly GCF_045291515.1). NCBI lineage: Bacteria > Bacillati > Actinomycetota > Actinomycetes > Kitasatosporales > Streptomycetaceae > Streptomyces > Streptomyces sp. GD-15H. The sequence continues at coordinate 7,168,944 of NZ_CP149447.1, read as the reverse complement.
GGCCCATCGCCAGCTTCTTGTAGGCGATCTCGGCACGGACCGCCAGCGGTACGGCTCGCGCGAGCTGTTCCCCGAACGCGGCGAGCACGATGGCGCCGCTCGCCGACTCGCCGAGTGTGAACATGGCACCGGCGTGCGGACCACCCACGTGGTTGTGGTAGTCGCCCTGATCCGGCAGGGACACCACGGCCCGCTCCGAAGTGGTCTCCAGGAACTCGAGGTTGAGGGTCCGGGCCATGGGCACCGTGGCGGCGAGCATCTCGCCGATGGTCATCTGGTCTTGGCTCATGGCCGCATGTTACCCACGGGTAGAACCCGCTGGCCAGGCTCTGGGCCCGCCCGCCGTCGGCCCGCACCGCCGGCCCGCCGCACGGCGTTCCCCCTGGTTGCTACGTTCCTGTCAAAGGGCAGTGACCCAATCGTTTCACTGGCAGGACTAGGGTGGCTGACCATGTGGCCAGGAAACCAGCCGCCCGGGGGCGAGCAGAACCCGCAGTCGAACAATCCGTATCAGCAGCCGGGGTACCAGCAGCCGAATCCGTATCAGCAGCCCGGTGCCCAGCAGCCGAACCCCTACGCACCGCAGCAGCAGTGGGGGACGCCGGCCACTGTGGGTATGCCTCAGCCGCCGCAGGGCGGAGGCGGCGGGAACCGGACGAAGCTGGTGGCCGTCGTGGCGGCGACGGCCGTCGTCGTGGCCGCCGGTGTCACCGGTTTCCTGGTGCTGGGCGGCGACAAGGACGACACGGCCGACAAGAAGCCCGGGAAGTCGTCCGCGAGCGCGTCCGGGGACCCGTCCGCCGAGCCGAGCACCTCCGAATCCGGCTCCGAGGACAACCCGCGGGGCGGTGAGGCGGAGAAGGCGACCATTCCGGGCTGGCAGGTCGTCACGAACACCCGTTTCGGCACCAAGTTCGACGTCCCGGCCGACTGGGAGATCGAGACCCCCGGCACCAGCGTGGGCTTCGAATGGGAGGAGGAGGACGGTGAGATCGACCGCACCACCGTCACCGCCCCGGCCTATCTGAAGTCCAAGTGGTGCACGGGCGACGACAACAAGGACGGCCGCGAGGAGGACACCGCCCTCGTCACCGCCGGAACCCGTGGTGAGAACGGCGCCAAGACCACGGACATGGCGGCGGAGACCCGTGTGCCGTGGTGGATCTTCGGCGGTTACACGCAGCCCGACAAGAAGAGCGTGAAGGTCGAGAAGCCGGAGGCGTACACGACCGCCTCGGGCATCAAGGGCAGCGTCGTCACCGCGCACTCGGAGGGCACTCCGCAGAACGGCAAGTGCGACAGCGAGGGCAAGGCGATCACCTTCGGGTTCAAGAACGGTGCAGGGGATTTCGTCACCTGGAACCTGTACGGCGCCAAGGGCGTCAAGGACGAGATCCCGGAGGCGACCGTGCAGAAGATCCTCAGCACGGTGCGCCTCACCGAGGAACCGCCGACCGAGTCGTGACGGAGTCGTAGCGGGCGGCGGACGGCGGTGCGAGGGACCGTCGTCCCGAAGGACCAAGAACCGGGTCCGGTCGTTTCCCCTCGCCGGGCAGACGGGAACAGGCGGAAAACCGAGGGAGCGGCCCTCAACACATTTGGCAAGTCGGCCGCACCCCGGCGATAGTCACGGTGTGTCGACCACCGATTCCCGTCGCCGTCCCGCCTGGGCGGGCCGCAACTACACGCTGCTGACCGCGTCCGCGGTGGTGACGAGCCTGGGCAGTCACGGTGCGCTGATCGCCTCCGCGTTCGCGGTGCTGGCCGCGGGCGGGGATGCCGGCGACGTGGGCCTGGTGGCCGCCGCCCGCACCCTGCCGCTGGTGCTGTTCCTGCTGATCGGCGGTGCCGTCGCGGACCGGCTGCCGCGCCACCATGTGATGGTCGCGGCCAATGTCCTCAACTGCCTCTCGCAGGCCGCGTTCGCGGCCCTCGTCCTGGCCGGTGAGGCCCAGCTGTGGCAGATGATGCTGCTCAGCGGCCTCGGCGGAGTCGGCCAGGCGTTCTTCGGCCCCGCCGCCGAGGGCATGCTGCTCTCCTCGGTCGAGGGCGAGCAGGCCGGTCGGGCGTTCGCGGTGTTCCGGATGGCGATGCAGGGCGCGACGCTCGGCGGCGCCGCCCTGGGCGGCCTCATGATCGCCGCGATGGGGCCGGGCTGGGTGCTCGCGGCGGACGCGGCCGCCTTCGCGGTCGCGGCGGCGCTGCGGACCTTCCTCGACGTGAAGCACATCCCGCCGCGCGCGCCGGGCGGCGGTCTGCTCGCCGACCTCCGGGACGGGTGGCGGGAGTTCTCCGGCCGGCCCTGGCTGTGGGGCATCGTCGTCCAGTTCTCCCTCGCCAACGCGGTCGTCGGCGCCGCCGACGCGGTCTACGGTCCGCTCGTCGCCCGGGACCATCTGGGCGGTGCCGCGCCGTGGGGCCTGGCCCTGGCCTTCTTCGGCGGGGGCACGGTGCTGGGCGCGCTGCTGATGACGCGCTGGAAACCGCGCCGCCTGCTGTTCGTCGGCACCTTGTGCGTCTTCCCGCTGGCCCTGCCGTCCGCCGCGCTCGCCGTTCCGGTACCGGTGGCGGTGCTGTGCGCGGTGATGTGCGTGACCGGGGTGACCGTGGAGGTGTTCGGCGTCTCCTGGATGACGGCCCTGCACCAGGAGATACCGGAGGAGAAACTGTCGCGGGTGTCGGCCTACGACTGGTTCGGCTCGGTGGCGCTGGTACCGGCCACGATGGCGCTGGCGGGCCCCGTCGAGTCGGCGTTCGGCCGTGCGGAGGCACTGTGGGGCTGCGCCGTGCTGGTCGTCGTGGTCACGGCGGCGGTGCTGTGCGTGCCGGACGTGCGCAACCTGCGCCGCCGGACCGTGCCCGTCGCCGGGGTGGCCCGGGCCACCGGGTCAGCCGATGCCGAACGCCCCGTCGGGGGGCTCGGGTGACGGTACGGCGTCCTCGTCCCGCACCGGCCTCGCCCCGCCGGTGAAGTCCCGCAGGGCCGCGCCGTCTTCGACGCGGGCGGGGAAGACGTCGGCGGCGGTGCGCCGGGCCAGAGTGGCGATGTCGAGGGGGCGGTGCGCGGCGGCCAGTACGACGTTGCCGAAGCGGCGCCCACGCAGCACTCCCGGCTCGGCGATCAGCACCAGCTCCTCGAACACCGTGCCGAGCGTGGCCAGTTGGGAGCGGAGGAAGGCGAACGGGGCCGCGTCGGCGAGATTGCCGAGGTAGACGCCGCCGTCCCGCAGGACACGCGCGGCCTCACGGACGTAGGCGACGGAGGTCAGGTGCGCCGGGACCCGTGAGCCACCGAAGACGTCGGCGACGAGGACGTCCGCGGAGGCGTCGGGGGCGGCCTCCAGCCAGGCGCGGGCGTCCGCCGCGTGCAGCGTGACATTCGCCCCCTCGGGCAGCGGCAGCTGCTCGGCGACCAGGTCCAGCAGTTCCCGGTCGAACTCGACGACGTCCTGCCGGGAGCCGGGGCGGGTCGCGGCCAGGTAACGGGGCAGGGTGAGCGCGCCGCCGCCGAGGTGGATCACGTCCAGCGGATGCCCCGGCTCGGCGAGAATGTCCAAGACGTGCCCGAGCCGCCGGGTGTACTCGAACTCCAGATGAGCCGGATCGTCCAGGTCGACGTACGACTGCGGCGCCCCGTCGACCGTCAGCAGCCAGGCCCGCTCGCGGTCGACGTCGGGCATCAGCTTCGCGGTGCCGTGACCGACGACGCGGGTCACGGGTATCGACTCGTTCACAGTCCCCCATTGTGCCGTCGTGACACCGACCGGGTGCCCGCCCCGTCCCATGTACGGGGTGGGCACCCGGTGCCGCCGCTCGGACGGCCGTCGTCGCCCTCCGTTCAGCCGACGGCCGTCACCGTCCCGGCGCCGACCGTGCGACCGCCCTCGCGGATCGCGAATCCGAGCCCCGGCTCCAGCGGCACCTCGTGCCCCAGCCGCACGGTCATCGTCACCGTGTCTCCGGGCCGGGCGACCGCCACCTCGCCGAGGTCGACGTCGCCGACGACGTCCGCGGTGCGGATGTGGAACTGCGGCCGGTACCCGGTCGCCACCGGTGTCGTACGACCGCCCTCGCGGGCCGACAGCACATACACCCGCGCCGTGAAGCTCCCGCTCGCCGCCACGCTGCCCGGCGCGGCCACCACGTACCCGCGCCGCACCGCGTCCCGCGGCACCCCGCGCAGCAGCAGCGCCACGTTGTCCCCGGCCTGTGCCTCCTCCATCGGCTTGCCGAAGGTCTCCAGGCCGGTGACCACCGACTCCAGCCCGGCGCCGAGCACCTCGACGCGGTCGCCGAGACGGACCGTGCCGCGTTCCACCGCGCCGGTGACCACGGTCCCCCGGCCGGTGAGGGTGAGCACGTTCTCCACCGGTAGCAGGAACGGCGCGTCCACGTACCGCTCGGGCATGGGCACATAGGTGTCCACCGCGTCGAGCAGCGCGTCGATCGACGCCGTCCAGCGCGGGTCGCCCTCCAGCGCCCTCAGCCCCGAGACCCGTACGACGGGCGCGGAGTCACCGCCGTAGCCGTGTGCGGAGAGCAGCTCGCGGATCTCCAGCTCGACCAGGTCGGTCAGCACGGCGTCCTCGCCGTCCTCGACGGCGTCGGCCTTGTTGAGGGCGACGACGATGTGGTCTACGCCCACCTGGCGGGCGAGCAGGACGTGTTCGGCGGTCTGCGGCATGATCCCGTCGAGCGCGGAGACCACGAGGATCGCCCCGTCGAGCTGCGCGGCGCCGGTGACCATGTTCTTGACGTAGTCGACGTGGCCGGGCATGTCAACGTGCGCGTAGTGCCGGGTGTCGGTCTCGTACTCGACGTGCGCGAGGTTGATGGTGATGCCGCGCGCCGCCTCCTCGGGCGCCCGGTCGATACGGTCGAACGGCACGAGACTGCCCGCGCCGCGCGTGGCGAGGACCTTGGTGATGGCGGCGGTCAGGGTGGTCTTGCCGTGGTCGACATGGCCCATCGTGCCGATGTTCAGATGCGGTTTGGTGCGGACGTAAGCCGTTTTGGACATGGCGGTACCTCGAAGTCTCTCGGACAGACGTGTGATCGGCCCCGGAGCGCTCGGACGGGCGCACGGCCGGGACGGGGACCCCGAGAAACCTGCCGACCCTCCCTCTGGGGGGTCCGCCGGACGATCCGGGGAGGGTCAGCTTCGGGCGCCGTCGGCGGCGGCCACGAGAACGGGGACGGCAGCCTTCGGGGCATCCGCGGTGGCGGATGCTGCGAGAAGGAAGGCGTACCGGAACATGTCGTCGATCATCGCTGACACGGTGCCCGGCGTCGAACGGTTTTCCGCGGCACGGAGCCGGCCGGTCACGCGTGGCCCGTGCCGCACGGCGGTCAGGCGCCGATGTTCTTCAGCGCCTCCCGCACCGACAGCGGCGCGAACCCCGCCCCCTCCCGCGCCAGGAAGTCACGTACGGCCTCGGCATCGGTCTTGGCGTACTCGCGCAGACACCAGCCGATCGCCTTGCGGAGGAAGAAGTCCTGGTGGCCGGACTGGCGCAGGCAGTACCCGAAGAGGCGCCCGGTGTCGGTGCGCTCCTTGAAGCGCAGCTGGTGGAGCAGGGCGGTGCGGGCGAGCCACAGGTCGTCGTCGCCGATCCAGTCGTCCATGTCCGCCGTGAGTCCGGGGTCGGCCGCGACCAGCGCGCCGACGACGTGCGCGGCGAGCAGGTCGACGGTGTCCCACCACGGGACGGTGGTGACGAGGTGCCGGGCGACGGGAAGGAACCCGGAGGAGCAGTGGCGCACATGGCGGCGCAGCAAGTCCACGGCGAAGTACTGGTATTCACGCTCGGGCAGTTCCCAGCAGCGCAGGGCGATCGCGGCGCAGTCGGCCTCGCCGGGTCGGGGCAGGCCCTCCAGCACGGTGCGGGACAGGGTGCGGCGGACCGGGGCGGTCAGGCCCAGGAAGGGCGCCACGTCCTTCATGTACGCCCGCATGGCGACGGCCCGTTCCGGATCGGCCGCCGCCCCGTAGGTGGCGGTGAGCCGATCCAGCACGGTGTCGGCGAGCCTGCTGCCCGGCACCCCCGGTGTTCCGGCCCCTGTGACGCTCATGAGACGCACACTACGGCGACCGGACACATTCGTCGGTTAATGTCACCGGATGCTCGATGCCACCAACCGCTCTGGGGGCACCGCGACGGCCTCTCCCCGGGCCATCGTCACGGAACTCACCGCTGCCGCCGTCTCCGTCCCCACGGACGCCCCCGCGCCGGCGTCCGTGCTCCCGCCCGTGCCCGCCACGGGTCTCACCGCCCGATGCGCCAGAGCCCTGCTGTCGCCCTGGTCACGGCTGTCCCTGCTGGTCGTGCTGCTCGCCTCCGCGGCCTCGGCGATGCTGCTCCTTGAGCCGCAGAAGCTGCTGACCGACGGCTGGACGCCGCAGCTCGGCGGAGCCGCGGCGGTCATGGCGTACGCGGTGGCCTACGGGGTGTGCACGGTGGCGTTCGTGCCGCGCCCGCTGCTGAACCTCGCCGCGGGCGCGCTGTTCGGCAGCCAGTTGGGGCTCGGTGCCGCCCTGTCCGGTACGGTGCTCGGCGCCGGGATGGCCTTCTGCCTCGGTCGGGCACTCGGCCAGGAGGCGCTGCGTCCCCTGCTGCGGGGACGCTGGCTGAAGGCGGCCGACAACCAGCTGAGCCGACACGGCTTCCGCTCGATGCTGGCGGCGCGGCTCTTCCCGGGGGTGCCGTTCGCCGCGTCGAACTACTGCGCCGCCGTCTCCCGGATGGGCCTGCTGCCGTTCCTGCTGGCGACGGGACTCGGCTCGATCCCGAACACCGCCGCCTACGTCGTCGCCGGCGCCCGCGCCTCGACGCCGACGTCCCCCGCCTTCCTGATCGCGCTGGCCTGCATCACCGTGCCGGGCCTGCTGGGCGCGGTGATCGCGTGGCGCAAGCGGCGCCAGCTGCGCGGCCGTTGACGCCTCCAGCACTCCGGGAAGATCCGCTGCCGCCACGTCATGGCCGTTTTGGCACCATCGCGTCGGCTTCAGGGGCCGGAGGTCCGCGTGGCACCTGGCATCGGGTTCGTCATCTTGGGGCGCTACGCTTCGACCTCGGCACGCCTGATCACCGCACACTGCGCTTCGGCGTGCCTGTCGTCCCTTCCTACGATCGGCACTTGGACACCGCTGCCTCATGTCTTGGTTCGAATCTCTCATCCTCGGACTCGTCCAAGGGCTGACCGAGTTCCTGCCCATTTCCTCCAGCGCGCACCTGCGGCTGACCGCGGCCTTCTCCGGCTGGGAGGACCCGGGCGCGGCCTTCACCGCGATCACCCAGATCGGTACGGAAGCAGCCGTGCTCATCTACTTCCGCAAGGACATCGGGCGGATCCTGTCGGCCTGGACCCGCTCGCTCACCGACAAGGAGATGCGTCGGGACCACGACGCGCGGATGGGCTGGCTGGTCATCGTCGGCTCGATCCCGATCGGTGTTCTCGGCCTGACGCTGAAGGAGCAGATCGAGGGGCCGTTCCGCGACCTGCGGCTCACCGCGACCATGCTGATCGTCATGGGCATCGTCCTCGGTGTCGCCGACCGGCTGGCGGCGCGGGACGAGGGCGGCGGCCGGCACCGCACGCCCAAGCAGGGCAAGGAACTCGAGGACCTGACCGTCAAGGACGGCCTGATCTACGGATTCTGCCAGGCCCTGGCGCTCATCCCGGGTGTCTCCCGCTCCGGCGCCACCATCAGCGGCGGTCTGTTCATGGGGTACCGGCGTGAGGCCGCGGCCCGCTACTCCTTCCTGCTCGCGATTCCCGCGGTGCTCGCCTCCGGCCTCTACGAACTGAAGGACGCCACCGACGGCGGTCACGTCACCTGGGGCCCCACGATCTTCGCGACGGTCGTCGCCTTCGCGGTCGGTTACGCGGTGATCGCGTGGTTCATGAAGTTCATCTCCACCAAGAGCTTCATGCCGTTCGTCTGGTACCGCATCGCGCTCGGCATCGTCATCATCGTCCTGGTGACCACGGGAGTCCTGAGCCCGCACGCGGCGGAGTCCTCGGGCTGACGGCCCTCACGGGGGACGTGACCGAACCCATACGGGACGGGTAACCGTCCGGTAGCGCGCTGTCAGTGCGTGGCCCTAGGCTGGTCGGCATGTCCCCCGATTCCGTGACCCCTGGTTCCGTGCGGTCTGCCGCTGAGGTCAACGAGCACATCCGAGCACTGTGGCTGCGCGCGGGCGGATCCCTGTCGGCCCAGGAGCGCGCGGAGTACGAGCTCCTGGTGGTCGAGTGGGCGGCGGCGATCCGCGACGAGGTCGTCAAGGCGGCCTGAACCCCAGTCACCGTCCCCGCACCGGCGCCCCCGTACCGGCCGCCCGCGACCGAACGCGCGCTTCAGCGACCGCCCGCCACCCGCAGCACCGCCCCCGTCGCATATGAGGCACCCGGCGACATCAGCCAGGCGACCGCCGCGGCGATCTCCTCGGCCCGCCCGGGGCGGCGCAGCGGGACCGCGGCGGCGGCCTGCCGCGCCCGGTCCGGGGCGCCCATGGCGGCGTGCATGTCCGTGTCGATCACGCCCGGAGCGACCGCGTTGACGCGGATGCCGACCGGGCCGAGTTCCTTCGCCAGCCCGACCGTGAGGGCGTCGACGGCGGCCTTGGTCGCCGCGTAGTGGACGTACTCGCCGGGGCTGCCGAGGGTGGCGGCCCCCGACGAGATGTTCACGATCACGCCCTCGCCCCGGGGCGTCATCAGCCGTGCGGCGCGACGCGAACACAGCAGCGTCCCCATGAGGTTGACGTCGACGACCCGGCGCATGGTCGCGGTGTCGACATCGGTGAACCGCCCCAGTGGGCCGGTCACTGCGGCGTTGTTCACCAGCCCCGTGACCGGCCCCAGTTCCCGCTCCGCCACGTCGAAGAGGCGGTCGACATCCCCCTCGTCGGCGGTGTCCCCCCGCACGGTGACAGCCCGCGCACCGGCCGCCCGCACCCCGGCGGCCACGCTCTCCGCGGCCGAGGCGTCCCGCACATAGCCCACCACCACGTCGTGCCCCTCCTCCGCGAGCCGCAGACAGGTCGCGGCCCCGATCCCCCGGCTACCACCGGTGACCACGGTGACGAGGCGTTTCATGAAGTCCTCCTGATCTGGAGCCCGAACCGAAGATCCCAGGCTCCCAGACGCGCGGGAACCTCCTCACCGTGGGATGCGGGCGGCTCGGAAGACCGGTCCGTTCGACGTCATTCGCTGCCCGCACCGGCGGTCCGTGAATATCCGCGCACACCCCCTTGGTTCCGGGCGGGTCTTGGCCAGGACCCGCCCGATGACGCAGCGTGCGGAGCTTGCGACCGTGCGGGACCGGCCGGCCCTCGACGGGGTGGTCACCGAGTACGCGGTGGCGGTCGACGACGGGGACTGGGAGGCGTACCGAGGGCTGTTCGCGGCGGACGGGCGGGCCGACCACCGCTCGGCCGGCGGCATCGAGGGCGACGCCGGGAAGGTGGCGGCGTGGCTCGCGGAGAGCCTGAAGGTGTTTCCGATGCGGCAGCGTCTGATCGTGAACCGGCGGGTGCGCTTCGGGGTCCGGGAGCAGGACACCGGCGACACGGCTCGGGTGCAGGCCGACTACGTCAACCCGATGGGCACGGCGGGGGCCGACGGCGGACCGGCCGTGCCGGACTTCGTGTGGGGGACGATACGCGTTCGCGATGCTGCGCACGGACGGCGGCTGGCGGTTGCGCGAGGTGGTCGTGCGGGAGAAACGGCGGCGCTTTCCGGCCTGCCGGCGGCGCCTGTGGTCCGCTGAGCCCGACGCACCCCTGTCCCGGATCTTGCCCGGGGCGCACACTGGAGGCACACGTGGGGTAGGGAGGCGCCGTTGAAGTCGTCCGGCCACTGGCTCGTCTCCCCGTGGCGGCGCTCGGCCGTCGCCGCGGTCGTGGGGGCCCTGCCCGTCCTCGCCTTCCCCGCTCCGTCCCTTTGGGGGTTCGCCTACGTCGCGCTGGTGCCCTGGATTCTGCTGGCGCGCTCCGCGCCCACGGGCCGCCGCGCCGCGTACGACGGCTGGTGGGGCGGGTTCGGCTTCATGTTCGCGATGCACCACTGGCTGCTGCCGAACCTGCATGTGTTCACGTTCGTCCTCGCGGCCCTGCTCGGCGTGCTGTGGGCGCCGTGGGGGTGGCTGGTGCGACGGCTGCTGGGCGGGGTGCCGTCGCGGGGGCGGGTCGGGGCCGCGCTGGTCGTGCTGCCCTCGGGCTGGCTGGCCGTCGAGCTGGTGCGTTCCTGGGAGGCGCTGGGCGGTCCCTGGGGTGTGCTCGGGGCGAGTCAGTGGCAGGTGGGCGCGGCGCTGCGGCTGGCGTCGGTCGGCGGGATCTGGCTGCCCAGTTTCCTGGTGGTGGTGCTGAACGTGTCCGTGGCCGTGCTCCTCGTGGTGCGGCAGGCCCGTGGGCCGGCCGTGGCCGGTCTGGTCGCCACGGGCGTGGTCGTGTCCGCCGCGTGGGTGGGGGCACCCCTCCCGGACGCCGACGGCCGGGCCAGGATCGCGCTCGTCCAGCCGGGTGTCGTCTCCGGGCCGGGCAGTGCGGACCGGCGCTTCGACCTCGAGGAGCGGCTCACCCGGGAGCTCGCCGGCCAGGACGTCGACCTGGTCGTCTGGGGTGAGAGCAGCGTCGGTTTCGACCTCGGTGCCCGGCCGGACCTGGCGCGGCGCCTTGCCGCGCTGTCGCGTGGGACGGGCACCGAGCTCCTGGTCAACGTGGACGCGCGGCGCTCCGACCAGCCCGGCATCTACAAGAGTTCGGTGCTGGTCGGCCCGGACGGACTCACCGGTGACCGGTACGACAAGATGCGGCTGGTTCCGTTCGGAGAGTACGTCCCAGCCCGTTCCCTGCTGGGCTGGGCCACCTCCGTCGGCGAGGCGGCGGGCGAGGACCGCGGGCGCGGTTCGGAGCAGGTACTGATGGACGCGGGGAGCGGGCTGCGGATCGGCCCGATGGTGTGCTTCGAGTCCGCGTTCCCGGACATGAGCCAGCACCTGACCGGGGACGGCGCCGATGTGCTGCTCGCCCAGTCGTCGACGTCGACGTTCCAGCAGAGCTGGGCGCCCGCGCAGCACGCCTCGCTCGCCGCGCTGCGCGCCGCCGAGACCGGCCGCCCGATGGTGCACGCGACGCTGACCGGTGTGTCCGCCGTCCACGGCCCGGACGGCGAGCGCGTGGGCCCGCGGCTCGGCACGGACGCGAGCGCGGCGCAGGTGTACGACGTCCCGCTCACCCACGGCACCACGCCCTACGTCCGCTTCGGCGACTGGCCGCCGCAGGCGGCGCTGCTGGTCCTGGCAGTCTGGGGAGCGGCCGAGGGCGTACGGACCCTGCGGCTCAGGCGGCGATCCGCTCCCGTACCGCGCGCACCACACGCTCGCACAGCTCATGGGTCGCCAGCGCGTCCCGGGCAGTGAGCGTCCTGCCCTCGCCCACCGCGTCCAGGAAGGCGAGCACCGCCTGTTCGATGCCGCGCTGGCGCGCCACCGGCACCCAGTCGCCGCGCCGGCGCACGGTGGGCTGGCCCTTGTGGTTGATCACCTCGGCGAGGTTGACCACCTGCCGCTTGCTGTCCTGGCCGGAGACCTCGAGGATCTCCTCGGCCGAGCCGCTGAGCCTGTTCATCACGCCGAGCGCGGTGAACCCGTCCCCGGCGAGCTGGAGCACCACGTGGTGCAGCAGTCCACCCTCGGTGCGGGCCCGTACAGTCACGTCGTCGACCGGCCCGGGAACCAGGAAGCGCAGCGTGTCGACGACGTGGATGAAGTCGTCGAGGATCATCGTGCGCGGCTCCTCCGGCAACCCGATCCGGTTCTTCTGCAGCAGGATCAGCTCACGCGGGTGGTCGGCGCACTGCGCGTAGCCCGGGGCGAAGCGCCGGTTGAAGCCGACGGCGAGGCTGGTGTTCCGCTCCTCGGCGAGGGCCACGAGCCGCGCGGAGTCGGCGAGTTCGTAGGCGAGCGGCTTGTCGACGTAGGTCGGTACACCCGCCTCGAGCAGCCGGGTCACGATCTCCGGGTGGGCCTGGGTCGGGGCGTGCACGAAGGCGGCGTCGAGATCCTGGGCGAGCAGGGCGTCGAGGTCGGCGTGCCGCTGTCCGCGCGGGAGGTGGAGGCCGTCAGCGACCCGGGTGAGTGTCGCGGGTGTGCGGGTCTGCAGGTGCAGCTCCACGCCGGGCCGGGTGGCGAGCACCGGGAGGTACGCCTTCTGCGCGATGTCGCCGAGTCCGATGCAGCCGACCTTCACGGGGTGTTCTCCTCCAGTGGTTGTCCGTCGCGGGTCCGGTCCGCGGTCCGGTCTCAGTCGCGGTTCTCGTCCACGGCGCGGACTCCTTCGTCGTCTGTCCGGAAGGATACGGCGTCCGACGTCGGGGGCCGCCAGGCGGCGATGTCGTCGAAGCTCCGCAGGAGCAGCGCCGGTCCGGCCTTCGACAGCGCGGCGATCGCGGTGTCGCGTACGGCGATCCCGGCGCGGTTGGTCATCATGTTCAGGCGGGCCGCCCGCACCGCCCGGCGGGCGATGGCGGTCGTACGGGGAAGCCGGGCGGCGGTGTAGGCGGGCAGGTCACCGGCGAGGGTGGTCTCCCCGCGCGAGCGTGTTCGAGCGTGAGGGAGGGCGAGGGTGATCGCGTCCTCGATGGCCTGGTTGCCGCCCTGGCCGAGGGTGGGGGGCATGGCGTGCGCGGCGTCGCCGACCAGGGCGACCCGGCCGCGGTGGTACGCGGGCAGCGGCTCGGTGATGTGGTGGACGTCGTGCCGCAGCACGTCCTCCGGGCGGACGGCGGCCAGTACGGCGGGGATCGGGTCGTGCCAGTCGCCGTAGCGGCGCAGCAGTTCGGCGCGCTCGTCGTCGGGGGCGTGTTCCCCGGCGGGGGCCAGGGCCGCGGCGTACGCGTAGACGCGGCCGTCCTTGAGCGGATGGGTGCCCCACAGGCGGCCCCGGCCCCAGGTCTCGTGGGAGGCGAACCGCATGCCGGGCAGCGGAATCACCATCCGCCAGGTGGTGAAGCCGGCGTACACGGCCCCGGGGTGGTCCGGGAAGAGCACGTGGCGTACGGCGGAGTGGATGCCGTCGGCGGCCACCACCAGGTCGGCCGTCAGCTCGCCGTCGGGGGTGCTCACGCGGGCGGGCCGGGCGGGGTCGCCGGGGCCTCCCGGATCGATGAGGTGCGCGGCGGCGGCCGTGCGGACGGTGTCCGGCGGGAGCAGCCCGGCCAGCCGGTCGATGAGGGTGGCGCGGTGGAGCAGGACGACGGGTCCGCCGAAGCGCTCGGTGGCGGCCGCCGCGCTGGACCGGGAGAGCCAGCGCCCGCCCGGTGCGCGTAGTCCCCCGTCGCCCTGCCAGGCGGACAGCTCCCGGATACCGTCGCCGAGTCCGATGACGTCCAGCCCGCGCAGCGCGTTGGGGGTGAGGGAGAGGGCCGCGCCGACCGGCTCGAGTGCGCCGGCCCGCTCCAGCACGGTCACCTTCACCCCGCGCCGATGCAGGGCGGCCGCCGCGGTCAGGCCGCCGATCCCCCCGCCGATCACGACGGCCCTCTCTCGCGCTCGAACGCGCTCGCGCGGGGGGATCCCCCTCATCTGTGCCATGGCTCCTCCTCGGTTCTTCTGGTCCTCGGCCTGTCGGCTCGCAGGCTTTCGCCCCCACCCGGCAACTACAACTGTAGTCAGCCCGCGGGCCGACTTTACTACAGCCGTAGTGCTGCGGATAGTTTGACCCTCATGTCCGTACGCACCGCAGGCGCCTCCCGCGCCGACCTCGTCGCCGACACCGCTCTCGCCCTGCTCGCCGAGCGCGGGATGCGCGGTCTCACCCACCGGGCGGTCGACGAGGCGGCCGGGCTCCCCCAGGGCTCCACCTCGAACGTGGCGCGCACTCGGCAGGCGCTGCTGGAGCTGGCGGTACGGCGACTCGCCGAGCGGGAGGCGCGTGTCCTCGCGCTGCACGAGATGCCGGACCCGCGGGCCGGGACCGACGCACTGCTGGACGCGATGGCGCTGGCCACCCACCGCGCCCTGACGCGCAATCGCGAACTGACCCTCGCCCGTTATGAACTGGCCCTGGAGGCGACCCGCCGCCCCGAGCTGCGGGCCCACTTCGACGCGGCCGGCGCCCGGTTCCGCGACCAGCTCACCGGCCTGGTCGTCGGGCTCGGTTCCACCTCCCCCGACCGGCACGCGCTGTCGCTGATCGCCTGGGCGGACGGGCTGATGTTCTCCTGCGTGGCCGGCTCCTTCGGCGCACGCGTGCCGACCCTGGACGAGGTACGGGCGGACCTGCGAGAACTGCTGCACGGGATACTCGCCGCCTGAAAACGTCTGGCGCGGGGCGTCGCCCACCGGAAAGGATGCAGCCATGACAACCGAGCGACGCGAACCCGCCACCACCGCCGACGAACGCACCATGCTGGAGGGCTGGCTCGACTACCACCGCCGGACCCTCGCCCACAAGTGCGAAGGCCTGACCGACGAGCAGCTGCGCACCGCCTCGGTGCCGCCGTCCGAGCTGTCCCTGATGGGGCTGGTGCGGCACATGGCGGAAGTGGAGCGCGGCTGGTACCGCAAGGTGCTCGCGGCGGACGACCCCGGGCCGATCTACTACAGCGAGGCCGACCCGGACGGCGAATTCCATCTCACCGAGACGGACACCTGACAGGAGGCCCACGCCACCTGGCAGGCCGAGATCGACATCGCCCGGCGCAACGCGGCCGACGTCTCACTGGACGACCTGGGCAAGGGCAGGCACCGGAGCGGCGAGCGGTTCAGTCTGCGCTGGATCCACACCCACATGATCGAGGAGTACGCCCGTCACAACGGCCACGCCGACCTGATCCGCGAGCGTCTCGACGGTGCCACCGGCGACTGACGTCACTCCCGGCACGCCCGCGACCCCCGAAAGGGGGCGGAGATCACCCCTGCGGGGGATCGTCCGCCAGTCCACCGTCCCCCGGACGGCCAAAGCCAGCAGAGTGACGCGAGTGCATCGAAAGACGACCACTGCAACGCTTCTGGTGACCGTGGCGGTCTCGGCTCTCGCGGGCTGTGTGACGGTCCAGCGTCCCCCTGTGCCAGGCCCGCCGGCAGGCGTGTCCCACCCGTCGGCGCCACACCTGGACGGCAGGGCACGGACACAGGTCGTACAGGCACCGGCGCGCGAGGCCCTGGCGATGATCGCTCCGTCCCGGCCCACGGAGCCGCCCGCGTCCCCCTCGCACCGCGCCTCCCCCACCGCATCCGCACCGGAGCGGACCGCACCGTCCGACGACCGCGACCGGCGGACCGCCTCCGTCCGCCCGGCCGCCGGGAGGACCGCGCCACCCAGGGGGCCCGCCGCGGAGGTCTCCGAGAGCTCGGAGAAGGTGCGCCGCGACGTGCAGGAGCGGACGGATGTCTGCGCGCTGGGCAGGAAGTACGGCCGTTGGCAGGCGGACAGCCCGGAGTCGGCCATCTGCGAGGAGGTGTACGGTCGTTGACCGGCTCGTCGACCCCGCATACGGCCGACGGGGCTCCGGACCGCAGGACGCCCTAGGGATGCCTCCTCGGCGGCCCCCACCCCCCGGTCTCCCCCTCCTCGCCTGCCGCATCCGCCTCGCCCAGGAGGAGTTCCATGCTCCGGATGGCGGCCCGGACCTTGTCGCCGTAGGTGTCGGCGGCGAGGGTACGGGCTGCTCCGCGGGCCCGGCTGAGGTGGGTGCGAGCGGCGTCGGGGCGGGCGAGACGGGCGTAGTCGGCGGCGAGGTTCAGGTGCAGGGACGGATAGAGGGCCCGCAGGGCGGGGGCGCCCTCGTACCCGGCGGGGTGGGCCTCGGCGGCGACCTCTTCCGCCGCCGCCAACGCCCGTAGGTCCCAGGCCAGCTCGTCCCCGGGGTCGTCCTGGGTGTCGGCCAGGTAGTGGGCCAGTGTGCAACGGTGCAGGGGGTCGCCGTACTCGCCGATCTCCGCCCACAGAACGAGGAAACGGTGTCTGGCCTCCACACGGTCCCCCGCGTGGTGCAGCATCACGCCCTGCCCGATCCGCGTCAGCACCGCGTCCGGCGCCGCCTGCCCCTGTCGCTCCGCCACCACACCCTCCGCACCGCTCACCGGCTGTCCCTCACGACGCTACGGGAGGCAGGGACAATCCAGATCAAGCCGCTCCGCGACGCCCCGAGACACCTCGTGCCGCACCCCGGCACCGGGTGCGGCACCGCAGCCGAAGGGCGTCGGGCCGGCGGCGGCGGAGGCGGCGGAGGCGGCGGCGGAGGAGGAGGAGGAGGAGGAGGAGGACGTCAGCCCAGGTTCGGGATGGTCCAGTCGATCGGCTCGTGGCCCTGCGCGGCCACCGCCTCGTTGATCTGCGTGAACGGACGAGATCCGAAGAACTTCTTCGCCGACAGCGGCGACGGGTGCGCCCCCTTGACCACCACATGCCGGCTCTCGTCGATCAGCGGCAGCTTCTTCTGCGCGTAGTTGCCCCACAGCACGAAGACCGCCGGATCGGGCCGGTCGGCCACCGCGCGGATGACCGCGTCGGTGAACCGCTCCCAGCCCCGCCCCTTGTGCGAGTTGGCTTCGCCGCCGCGCACCGTGAGCACCGCGTTGAGCAGCAGCACGCCCTGTTCGGCCCAGGGCATCAGATAGCCGTTGTCCGGGATGGGCGTGCCCAGGTCGGCGTGCATCTCCTTGTAGATGTTCCGCAGCGACGGCGGGATCCGCACCCCGGGCCGCACCGAGAAGCACAGACCGTGTCCCTGGCCCTCGCCGTGGTAAGGGTCCTGCCCGAGGATCAGGACCTTCACCTTGTCGTACGGCGTCGCGTCCAGTGCCGCGAAGACCTCCTCGCGAGGCGGGTGGACGGGACCCTTCGCCCGCTCCTCCTCCACGAACTCGGTCAGCTCCTTGAAGTAGGGCTGCTGCAGTTCGTCACCCAGAACCCCGCGCCAGGACTCGGGCAGCATGGCGATGTCGGTCACGTCGACGTCCTCACGATTGTGGTCACTTCCAGGCTCCAGAACCTACAGGCGACCACTGACAACCGCCCTCCCGAACCGGCCCCGGTCCAGTCCCGCGAGGGCCGCCGCCGACGGTTCCTACCAGCTGGTCTTGCGGGAGAGTTGCCACATCATAATGATCGTCGCCGGGTCCAGCGCCCGCTCGGCGCCCGAGATGTCGCGGCTCGCCGCCACGTACTGCCGGCCCTGCCACAGGGGCAGCAGCCGGGCGTCGTCCAGGAGGATCTCCTGGGCCGCCTCGAAGTCCTTCACGATGTTGCCGCGGTCGCTCTCCCGGCGGGACCGCGGCAGCAGCACATTGCTGATCTCACTCGCCTCGTAGGGTGTGCCGAGCGCGTTCTGCTTGCCGACGAACGGGGCGATGAAGTTGTCGGCGTCCGGGAAGTCGGGGGACCAGCCGCGCCCGAACACCGGATACTCGCCCTTCTGATAGCCCGTGACGTACGTCTTCCAGGGACGGCTCTTGAGGGTGATCTCGAACAGCCCGGAGGCCTCCAGCTGGCGCTCCAGCTCCTTGAACTCCAGCTTGGTCTCGGAGCCGTAGCGGTCCGTGGTGTACCAGAAGGTGAGCGGCACCGGCTCCTTGATGCCCGCCTCGGTGAGGATCTTCCGGGCCTTGTCGACACTGGGCTCGCCGTAGTCGTCGAAGAAACCGGTGGTGTGGCCGGTGAGTCCCTTGGGGACCATCGAGTACAGCGGGTCGACGGTGTCCTTGTAGATCATGTGCGCGATCGCCGCGCGGTCGACGATCTGGGCGATCGCCTGGCGCACCGGTTTCTTGCCGGCCCACGGGTCCTTCGGGTTGAACACCAGGTAGCTGATACTGGTCCCGGTGCCTTCCACCAGTTGGAGCTCCTCCTTCTTGGAGGCCTGACCCTGGAGTTCGACGATGTCGTCCGCGGCGAGACCGCGGTAGGCCAGGTCGATCTGCCCGTCGCGCAGCGACTTGACCATGTTGACGGAGTCCTGGAAATAGCGGATCGTCACGGCACTGTTCTTGCGGTCGGCGAAACCCTCGTAGCGGTCGTTGCGGACGAGTCGGGCCTCCTTGCCCTCGTCGTACGACTGGAGGGTGTACGGCCCCGAGCCGACGATGCCGGACTGCTCGCGCAGGGCGTCGGCCGGGTAGGCGTCCGGGGCGACGATCGACATGGCCGGCGTGGCGAGCACGAACGGGAACGTCGAATCGGGCTTGTTGAGGTGGAAGACCACCTCACGGTCGCTCGGTGCCTGCACCCGCTCGAGGCTGCCCAGCAGCCCGGCCGGGCCGCCGTTGACGTTGATCTTGCGAATCCGGTCGATGGAGTACTTGACCGCCTTGGCGTCGAGGGCACTGCCGTCGGAGAACTTCAGGCCCTCCCGCAGTTCGCAGCGGAACACCTGGTGGGAACTGTCGGAGAATTCGCAGCTCTCGGCGGCGTCCGGCTGGGGCGTGCTCGCACCGATCGGGTAGCTCAGCAGCGTCTGGTAGATGTTGCGGAACAGTTCCCAGGAGCTGTCCCAGGAGGCTGCCGGGTCCAGTGTGCTGGGCGGGCTGGTGGTCCCCATGATGATCGGCCCTTGGTCGTCCGGGGTGTCGGACGCCAGCACACCGCATCCGGCCAAGGACGATATCGACGCGATGGACGCGATGGCCGCCACCCCTCGCAGGCATCGATTCCGCTTGAACACGCGCACACTCCTCGATCTGCCGTCCCAAGAGTCGGCAGACGATACCGCGGTATCTCGCTCTGTGGCCCTCCCTCGTACTCTCGTTGAGATCAACTCGTTGTAGACGATGTTGTCACTCTGCGTTGACTACGTTGTCATCGGTCCATACGTCTTCGAAAACGCCGGAGCGGGCGCCGTTTCGTCAACGAACGCCCGTACCGGAATCCTTGTGGCTCAGCCTCGTCGACTCAGCTTTCGCCGATGCCGGTCTCAGCCCACGCCGGCGTTCAGGAAGATGCCGCCGTCGACCACCAGGGTCTGGCCGGTGACCCAGTCCGCCTGGTCCGAGGTGAGGAACGCGGCGGCGCCGCCGATGTCGGAGGGCACGCCGAGCCTGCCCAGCGGGTAGGCCGCGGCGGCCTCCTCCTCCCTGCCCTCGTATAGCGCCTGGGCGAACTTGGTCTTCACCACGGCCGGGGCGATCGCGTTGACCCGTACCCCGGGCGCGAACTCGTGGGCCAGCTGCGCGGTCAGGTTGATCAGTGCCGCCTTGCTGACGCCGTACGCGGCGATGAAGGGCGAGGGCGCGATGCCCGCGATGGAGGCGATGTTGACGATCGCTCCGCCGTGGTCCTTCTGCCAGGCGTGCCAGGTGCGCTGGGCGAAGCCGAGCGCCGAGATCACGTTGGTCTCGAAGACCTTGCGCGCCACGTTCAGGTCGAGGTCGGCGATCGGCCCGAACACCGGGTTGGTGCCCGCGTTGTTGACGAGGTAGTCGATCCGGCCGAAGGCCTCCATCGTCCGCTCGACGGCGGTGGCCTGGTGCGCCTCGTCGTGCGCCTTGCCGGCCACGCCGATGACCCGGTCGGCGCCGAGCTGCTCGACGGCCTCCTTGAGGTTGTCCTCGTTGCGGCCGGTGATGCAGACGCGGTCGCCGCGCGCGACCAGCGCCTCGGCGACGCCGTGACCGATGCCGCGGCTGGCGCCGGTGACCAGGGCGACCTTGCCCGAGAGTTCCACTGAAGTCATGTTCCGTATTCCCTAGTCGAGCGGTCCGCCGGCCACGTACAGCACCTGGCCCGAGACGAATCCGGCGGCCTCGCCGGTGAAGAAGGCGATGGCGTTGGCGATGTCCTCCGGCTCACCGACGCGGGCGACCGGGATCTGGGTGGCGGCGGCGGCCTTGAAGTCGTCGAAGCCCATGCCGACGCGGTCGGCGGTGGCCTTGGTCATCTCAGTGGCGATGAAGCCGGGGGCGACGGCGTTGGCCGTGACACCGAACTTGCCGAGTTCCTTGGCGAGGGTCTTGGTGAATCCCTGCAGACCCGCCTTGGCGGCGGAGTAGTTGACCTGGCCGCGGTTGCCGAGCGCGGAGGAGGAGGACAGGTTGACGATGCGGCCGAAGCCGGCGTCCACCATGTGCTTCTGGCAGGCCTTCGACATCAGGAAGGCGCCCCGCAGGTGCACGTTCATGACGGTGTCCCAGTCGGCGACGCTCATCTTGAACAGCAGGTTGTCGCGCAGCACACCCGCGTTGTTGACCAGGATGGTCGGCGCGCCGAGTTCCCCGGCGATGCGCGCGACGGCGGCCTCGACCTGCGCCTCGTCCGAGACGTCGCAGCCGACCGCGAGAGCCTTGCCACCGGCGGCGGTGATCTTCTCGACGGTGTCCTTGCACGCGCCCTCATCGAGGTCGATCACGGCGACCGCGTGGCCCTCGGCGGCCAGCCGTACGGCGGTGGCGGCGCCGATACCGCGCGCGGCACCGGTGACGACCGCGACCCGCTGCTGCTCAGTGGTGGACATTGCTGCTTCTCCTCGCCCTTGGGATGCGGCTTTTGCGGCCCGCCCAGTAGATGAGCGACCGCTTAGTACCTTCAGCAGACGTGACGCTAGAAGCCCTGGCACCCGGTGTCAACGGCACACCCTGCTGTGTGATCCATTCCCCGGACCGCCGCCTTCGAGCGGACCGCACCCCGGTCGGGGGCGTCCCGCCCTGATCGGCCCCGCGGCCACGCACGCGACACCCGATCGGCCCATGGCTGCGCGCCCCGGTGCGGGACGCCCTCAGGGCTTGTCCGACGGATCGGGTCGCAGGACCTCGGCGGCGCCCATCAGCGCAGGTGAGCGGGGGCTGGTGCGTCCGGCTGCAAGGCGGAGGAGGGCGTCGACGCGGAACCTCGGCAACCGCCGACAACGCCGCAGAGGAGCGCACCAGCCCCGCGTCTGCGGGATGATCCGCCGGACAGGCCCTAGCGTCGAGGCGCGAGCCACTCACGGTCGGAGCAGCCACTCGCGGCCGGAAAGGAGGCGCTCCATGCGCCGTCGCACCGGTGCCCTCGGCATACTGATCGCGCTCGCCGCGACCGTGCCGCCGGCCCACACCGCTCACGCACAGGATCTGGACTGCCGGGACTTCACCTACCAGGAGGAGGCGCAGGCCCTGTTCAACCTGGACCGGAGCGATCCCAACGGACTCGACGAGGACCAGGGCCCGGACGACGACATCGCCTGCGAGGCGCTTCCCCGCCGGGGCGACCCCGTCACTTCCTCCACCAGCTCTCCCCGGCCCGAGCCCACCACCGCAGCTCCCGTCGCAGCCCCCACCCGCCCCGTGACGCCCACGGCACCCGCGACGACGCCCCCGCCCCCCACCGCGCCCGCCTCGGTCGCGCCCACGCGGGGCGTGGAGGGCGGGCTGGGCGGCTCATCGGCCACCGGGCCGAGCGACTGGGACACCGGAATCGGTCTGGCGTTCGCGGCGGGTGCCGCCGCCGCGGCCGGCTGACGTGGTGAGGCGCCGTCGACGCTGACCCCCGGGCCGACACCCACCACGGGGGTCCGCCGGTTCAGCGCACGAGCAGGTCGAGCAACCGCTCCACCTCGGCCGCCGGATCGGCGGTGAGCCCGGTGTGCACGGGTCCGGGCTGGACGATGGTGGAGCGGGGGGCGATCAGCCAGCGGAAGCGCCGCCCGGCGTCGTCCCGGGCGGCCTGGCCCGCCGCCTTCCCGCCGGCGCACACCCCCTCGACGGCACGCAGCGCGGCCCGTACACCGGCCAGGTCCACGTGCGGGTCGAGGGCCAGCAGCCGGGACGCGTCGAGGTGGGTGCGGGCCCCGACGAACGCCTCGTGGCGGCAGTACACGAGTACTCCCGCGTTGACGCACTCGCCGCGCTCGACGCGCGGTACGACCCGCAGCAGCGCGTATTCGAAGACGTGCCGGTCGCTCACTCGTTCTCCCCGAGGCCGTGGACGCGCTGATGGACGGTGGCCGCGCGGGCGAGCAGGGGCCGTGCGTAGGCCCGCCGGAGCTCGTCCGGGGTGTCGAATCCCGGCTCGTCCGCCAGCCATACGTCGGGGATCTGCGCGGTGACCTCGACGAGCAGGTCCTCGGTGACGCGGGGCGCGAGGTCCGCCGCCGCGGCGGCCACGTCCGGCGCGGAGGTCTTCAGGGCGTGGTCGGAAGCGTCGTAGGGGCGGGCGGCGGACGCTTCGACGCCGGGCCAGTTGTGGTGCCAGATCATGGTGGCGCCGTGGTCGATCAGCCAGAGCTCGCCGTGCCGGCGCAGCAGGTTGGGGTTGCGCCAGGACCGGTCGACGTTGTTCACCAGCGCGTCGAACCAGACGACCCGCCCGGCCTCTTCGGGGCTCACCTCGAAGGCAAGCGGGTCGAAGCCGAGCGCGCCGGAGAGGAAGTCCACACCCAGATTGGCGCCGCCGCTGGCCTTGAGGAGTTCCTGAACCTGTTCGTCGGGCTCACCCAGCCCCAGCACCGGATCGAGTTCGACCGTCACCAGGCGCGGCACCCGGAACCCCAGCCGACGGGCGAGTTCCCCGCAGACGACCTCGGCGACCAGGGTCTTGCGGCCCTGACCCGCACCGGTGAATTTGAGGACGTAGGTGCGGAGGTCGTCGGCCTCGATCAGTCCCGGCAGCGAGCCGCCCTCGCGCAGGGGTGTGATGTAACGGGTTGCGGTGACCTCAGTCAGCATTTCGCCAGGCTACGCGATCCCTTGGCCTTGCATTCCATGACCTCTCCAAGATCCCCGTGTTCCGGGGGGTCGGCCACGATCAGCCCTGGGGAGATTCTGGGGAGTTTCGACCGGCGCACTGATCTCCCGGCTCCCCGAGCAGTCCGTCGATCACGGTGCGCCCCTTACTCCCTGCCTCCGGCATGAAGTGAGCGTAGTGACCGAGCGTGACAGCCGGCGAGGAGTGCCCGAGCCATCGTGCCAACGTCGTCACCACGGACTCCCCCGCCTCCCACACGGTCGAGGGCCTTGGCGCGTCTGAGGGATGATCGTCCGAGGTTGTGTCGGGGTGCGGGGGCGCCGGTGCCGGGTCAGACGTCCGCGGGCATGCGGTGTGCTCGCCGACGGGCGCGGGCAGACACGTTCGCCGCGGCGCACGCCGCTCTGCTCGAGGCCCGGGAACGTGTACCGATCGTGGCGCACTGGGGGCGAGGGCCTGCTGGTGTGCAGCCGTATGCGAGGGCGCCCGGCCCGGGAGGCCGGTCAGTCGTGGAGTTCGGCGCGGACGCGGCGTGAGGGCTGGAAGGCGTAGAGGTCGAGGATGCCGGGCGGGTCGGCGAGGCCGGGGCCGCCGTCGGTGACCCAGGTGGTGATGTCGGTGAGGGCGTCGGGGTCGTTGACCAGGCCGAGCCAGACGGGAGCACCGCCGTGTTCGCGGCCGTCGGCGGAGGGCTGGACGACGATGACGTTGGCGTGTTCGCACGTGCCGAGGCAGTCGGTGACCCGTACGGTCGCGGCGCCGTCCACGGCCTGGCGCAGATCGCGCAGTTGGGCTGTGTGGTCGAGGCCGGGGATCCTGGGGGTGCCGCAGCAGCAGCCGCGGCAGACGGTGAGGGTGGGCCGTGTCGCCCCCGCGACGGGGGCGACACGGCGGGTGCGTTTGCTCACGCGGTGTCCTTGGCAGGGTTGGTCCAGGCGGCCTCGCGCAGCAGGCGCAGGCCGTTGAGGCCGACGATGACGGTGGAGCCCTCGTGTCCGGCGACGCCGAGGGGAAGCGGGAGGGTGCCGATCAGGTCCCAGGCGACCAGGGCGGTGATGAACACCCCGGCGATGGCCAGGTTCTGGATGACCAGGCGGCGGGCGGTGCGCGAGAGGTTCACGACGGTGGGAATGGTGGCCAGCTCGTCGCGGACCACGACGGCGTCGGCGGTCTCCAGGGCGAGGTCGGAGCCGGCCTTGCCCATAGCGATCCCGGAATGGGCGGCGGCGAGCGCGGGTGCGTCGTTGACGCCGTCGCCGACGACGAGCACCTTGCGGCCCTGCTCCTCCCATTCCCGCACAGCGGTGACCTTGTCCTGCGGCAGCAGCCCGGCGCGGACGTCGGTGATGCCGACCTCGGCGGCCAGGTGTCGCGCGGCACGCTCGTTGTCGCCGGTCAGCAGCACCGGGGTGCGGCCGGTCAGGCGGGTGAATGCGGCGACGGTGGCGGCGGCGTCCGGCCTCAGCCGGTCGGCGATCCCCAGCACCCCCACCGGTGCGCCGTCGCGCAGCACCGCCACCGCGGTACGCCCGGCATCCTCCAGCTCCCGCACCACCTTCTGGTGGGCCGGGTCGGCTCCGGCGGGCAGCAGCCGGGCGGGGGAGCCGACCTGGACGGTGTGGCCGGCGATGGTGGCGATGACGCCCTGACCGGGGGCGGAGGCGAACTCGCTCGCGTCGGCAAGAACCAGACCGCGTTCGCGGGCGGCGTCGACGACGGCGCGTGCCAGCGGGTGCTCGCTGGGGTGCTCGGCCGAGGCGGCGAGGGCGAGCAACTCGTCCTCGGTCAGGGCGCTGCCGGGCAGCGGGCGGATGTCGGTGACGCGTGGGGTGCCCTCGGTCAGGGTGCCGGTCTTGTCGAGCGCGACGGCGTCGATCCGCCCGAGGCGTTCCATCACGACGGCGGACTTGACGAGCACACCGTGACGTCCGGCGTTGGCGATCGCGGACAGCAGCGGCGGCATCGTGGAGAGCACCACCGCACAGGGCGAGGCGACGATCATGAATGTCATCGCCCGTAGCAGAGCCGACTGCAACTCGTCGCCGAAGGCGAGCGGGACGGCGAAGACGGCCAGGGTCGCGAGGACCATGCCGATCGAATAACGCTGCTCGATCTTCTCGATGAACAGCTGCGTGGGGGCCTTGGTCTCGGAGGCTTCCTCGACCATCTTCACGATCCGGGCGATCACCGAGTCCGCCGGGTCACGCACGACACACACGCGCAGGGCACCGGTGCCGTTGACGGTGCCGGCGAACACCTCGTCCCCAGACTGCTTCGCCACCGGCAGCGGCTCGCCGGTGATGCTGGCCTGGTCGACATCGCTGGCTCCGTCGAGGACCCTCCCGTCGGCACCGACCAGCTCACCGGGCCTCACCAGGATCGTGTCCCCGACCGCCAGCCGTGCGGCGTCGACACTCTCTTCCGTGCCGTCGGGCAGGAGCCTCGTCGCGGTGGAGGGGGCGAGGTCGAGCAGGCCGCGCACGGAGTCCGCGGTGCGGGCGGTCGCGACCGCCTCCAGGGCGCCGGAGGTGGCGAAGATGACGATCAGCAGTGCACCGTCCAGGACCTGGCCGATCGCGGCGGCACCGAGCGCCGCGACGACCATCAGCAGGTCCACGTCCAGCGTCTTGTCCTTCAGGGCCTTCAAGCCCTCCCAGCCCGGCTCCCAGCCGCCGGCGACGTAGGTGGCGGCGAACAGCGATCCCCACAGCCACCCCGGGGCACCCAGCAGGTACAACGGCAGGGCGAGCAGGAACAACACCAGCGCAGCCAGCGCCCACCGGGCCTCCGGCAGCGCCAGGACGCGCGTGCGGCGCCGCGGCGGGGCGGGACGCGGCCCGGCGGCGGCCGGCGCGGGCCGCTGGTCCAGGACAGAGGGCATGACAAAAAACCTTCCGGGTGGGCGGGGGAACCGACCTCCACCGTACAGGAATATCTGAACAGGCTTTCAAGTGTCACCGCTAGGATGGGCGCCATGGGTCACGGAGCCGACGACAGGAACAACGTCACCCCGCGCGAGCGACTGGACGCGGCGGGGGTGACCGACGTCGCCGCGACCCTCCAGGCCCTGGCCACCCCCTCACGCCTGTACATCCTGGCCCGGCTCCAGGAAGGCCCCTGCTCGGTCGGCGACCTCGCCGACTCCGTCGGCATGGAAGCCTCCGCCTGCTCCCACCAGCTGCGCCTGCTGCGCAACCTGGGGCTGGTCTCCGGCGAGCGTCACGGTCGCTCCATCGTCTACTCACTGCACGACAACCATGTCGCCGAGCTCCTGGAGCAAGCCCTCTTCCATGTGGAGCATCTGCGGCTCGGCCTGCGCGACGCCCCCACCTCCGAGGCAGCGCCGGCCGTGAACCGGCGATAAGCAACCGCGTCAGCCAGGCGGCCATCGCGGGCCGGCAGCGCGGCCTCCTCCGTGAAGCACAGAGAGGCCATCAGCAGGAACATGCCGCCGAACGGTGAATCGAGCGACTCGGCTCCTGTCCTGCGAGCCGTTGCTCGGTCCGCTTTCCGGTCTGGACGTGTCCGGCATCGACTGGGTGGTCGTCGGCGGAGAGTCCGACCCCGGGGCTCATCCCATGGGCCTTTCGTGGGCCACCGAGATCATCGAACAGTGCCGAGCCTCCGGCACGGCGGCCTCTGTCAAGCAACCGGGCTCGTGCCGGGACAGGGCACACCACAAGGAGATCGACCGGCTCCCCCGCCGCGCCGCGGTGGGAACCACCCTCAGGCCAAGGACCGCGCGCCGGCCTGTGAGTGAAGAGGGCCTGCCTCGACATCCCGGGTGCCCTGGCAGGTCAGTCGTGCGGGGCCTGTCCGCTCACCCGGTGGTCGGCGTGGCTGAGGGCCTCCCTCACCAGCCGCCGCAGATGCCCATCCCGCAGGCTGTAGTAGACGTGCCGCCCCTCACGCCGCGTCTCCACCAGCCCCGCGAGCCGCAGCTTCGCCAGATGCTGGCTCACCGCCGTCCTGGACGCATCACATCGCTCGGCCAGTGAGCCGACGTCCGACTCCCCGTGCGCGAGCAGCCAGAGCAGGTGCAGCCGAGTCACGTCGGACAGCATCGCGAACACCTCGGTCGCCTCCGCGAGGCGCGCGCGGTCCGGGGGACGCAGATGCGCACCGGGTGCAGTTGGCATGGACTCGCGAGTAGGCATGCACTCAGCGTAGAGGCCGGAACGAGCCAGAGTCGCCGCCCGCGGCTTCATCCCGTATCAATATGTGCACAGATGTGCACATATTGATACGGTGAGGGGCGGTCGCCCCCGACTCCGACCTGCCGAGGGATTGCCGCATGCTCTCCGTCCTGCGCAACCGCACCTACCGGCACCTCTTCACCGCCCAGGCCATCGCCCTGGTCGGCACCGGCCTGGCCACGGTCGCGCTCGGCCTGCTGGCGTACGACATCGCCGGTGCCGACGCCGGCTCGGTCCTCGGCACCGCACTGGCGATCAAGATGGTGGCGTACGTGGCGATCGCCCCGGCCATCGGCGCGGTCGCCGCCCGGCTGCCGCGCCGGGCACTGATGGTGGGCTCCGACCTGGTCCGGGCCGCGGTGGCGCTGATGCTGCCGTTCGTGGACCAGGTGTGGCAGGTGTACGTCCTGATCTTCCTGCTCCAGTCGGCGTCGGCCGCGTTCACACCGACCTTCCAAGCGGTCATTCCCGATGTGCTGCCTGCCGAGCGCGACTACACGCGGGCGCTGTCGCTGTCCCGCCTCGCCTACGACCTGGAGAGCCTGTTCAGCCCGGCCCTCGCCGCCGCGCTGCTGTCGCTGATGACCTACAACTGGCTGTTCATGGGCACGGTGGCGGGCTTCCTGGCCTCGGCGGCCTTGGTGGTCTCGGCGATCCTGCCGAAGCGGGTCGCCGCCGAACCGCGCGGCGGCAGCGCGTATGCCAAGGCCACCGCGGGCGCCCGCCTCTTCCTCGCCGTCCCGCAGCTGCGCGCCCTGCTCGCCCTCGACCTCGCGGTCGCGGCGGCGGGTGCGATGGTCACCGTCAACAGCGTCGTGTACGTCCGCGGCGAGCTGGCCCACGGCGCGGCCGACCTGTCGCTGGCGCTCGGTGCCTACGGCGGGGGGTCGATGGTCGTCGCCCTGCTGCTGCCCCGCCTGCTCGACCGGGTCTGCGACCGCACGGTGATGCTGGGCGGCGCGCTGTCGCTCCCGCTGGTCTTTGCCGCACTCGGCGGAACCACGGCAGCCGGCAGCGGGGCCTGGCGCTGGCCCGCACTGCTTCTCACCTGGGCGGCCTTCGGTGCCGCCTGCTCGATGGTGCTCACGCCGGCCTGGCCGATCCGCCGCTCGGCCCCGCCCGAGGAACGGCCCGCCGCCTTCGCGGCGCAGTTCTCCCTCTCGCACGGCTGCTGGCTGCTGACCTATCCGCTGGCCGGCTGGCTGGGCGCGGTCACCGGTCTGCAGTCGGCGGTGGTGGCACTGGGCGTGATCGCCCTCAAGGCCGGGCTCGGGGCGGTGTGGCTGTGGCCGTCGCGGAAGCCGGCCCCCGTCGAGCACGAGCACAGCGGCCTCCACGCCGACCACCCGCATCTTGCGGATGCCGTACGCGTAGGGAGCGGCTGGCGGCACAGTCATCACCGCCTGCCCGACGGGCTGCACGCGCACCGGTGAGGAGGGCCGTCGAGCGGCGTTTCGGCCCCTCGGCGGCCCCTCAGTGGTCGCGTGATCAGACCCGGGCGATCAGCACATAGCGTTCGTCGCTGACCGGGTGCCCCCACAGGTCGGCCCGGCACTGACATCGCCGGCTGCCGACGCCGGTGAGCGTCGGCAGCCGAACGAGCCGTTGGACGCGGCAATCACCCCGGCACCGCAACCGGCTTCGGCACCAGGTACCCGGCGCGGTGCAACCGCGCCACGAACCCCGCACACACCAACCCGGTCGCGGCCAGCACCGCCCACGGCAGCCACCGAACGCCCGTGTCGAACAACGCCCCCACGGCAAGGTTCCCGAGCGAGATCGCGATGCCCGAGGCGGTGTGGTAGGCGCCGTAGTACGTCGCGACCAGCCGGTCGCCGGAAAGCCGTACGACGGTGTCCATCTCGAACGGGTAGAGCAGCGCCCCGCCCCAGGCCAGCAGCGCCGCGCACAGCATCAGGGCCCCTGCCCCCACGACGGGGTCGTACGACGCGGGCAACAGCGGCAGGAAGGCCGCCCCCATCACCACCAGCCCGTACACGATCGCCCGCGGCCCGGACAGGTGCCGCTTCGCCCACGCGGTCAGCTTCAGCTGGCCCGACAGCGCGGCCAGCGCCGAGACGGCGAAGACCGCGCCGGTCGCCACCCCGGCCCGCTCGCCGAAGAGTTCGCGGGCGCGGAGCGGCAGGGCGAGGTAGACCTGGAAGGCCAGAACGTACGAGCCCGCCATGGCGGCGGCGAAGAGAAGGAACGGCCGGTCGGCCGCGATGGTGCGCCAGTCGGCGGCCACCGCCCGCCAGGCGGGCTCCGCACTGCGGCCGGCCGGTGGACGGGCGGGCAGGGCGCGGGCCTGCAGGGCGGCCAGCGCGCCGAAGATGAGCGCGGCGACCGCGCACACCACGCCGAAGTCCCAGGTCAGCAGGGCGAGTCCGGCGAGCGGGCCGACGAGGATGCCCGCCTGGTAGAAGACGTTGAAGGCGGCGAACGCCTCGACGCGCCGCTCCTCGCCGGCCTCCGCCGCGAGATACGCGCGTACGGCGGGATTGAACAGCGCGCCGGCCAGGCCCGTCAGCGCCGAAGCGACGATCAGCACCGGCAGGCTGGCGGCCACCGCGAGCAGTACGAAGGCGACCGTCCGCAGGGCGCACCCGGCCAGGATCAGCGGCTTGCAGCCGTACCGGTCGGCGAGCGTGCCGCCGACCAGGAACATGCCCTGCTGGGAGAGGTTGCGCACGCCCAGCACCAGGCCGACCGCCCAGGCCGCGAGCCCGAGGCCGTGGGACAGGTGATCGGCGAGGTAGGGCATGAGCATGTAGAAGCCGAGGTTGATGGCGAACTGGTTCACCATCAACAGCCGGGCCGGACGGTCGAAGGAGGCCATCTGGGCCCGCAGCCGCCTCATCGCACACCCGCCTTCGCCGCCGCGCGCCCCAGCGGATCCCGCACCCGGCCGCACCGGGTCCAGGAGGTCACCACACACTCGTCCGGCTCGGCGATCTCGCCGGGCGCCGGCGGAGGTTTCTGGCCGAGGAGGCCGTGTTCGCGGCACCAGGCGTCGTTGTAGACGGTTTCCAGGTAGCGGTGCGGGCCGTCCGGGAACACGGCGGCGATCCGCGTGCCGGCGGGGTACGTGCGTGCCGCCCACCCGGCCACCAGCGCCACCGCCCCGACGCTCCAGCCTCCGGACGCGTAGTGGCGGCGGGCGAGCCGGCGGCAGGCCCATACCGCCTCGGCCGGGGCCACCCAGTGGACCTCGGTGAAGGCGTGGTAGTCGACGTTCGACGGGTGGATGCTCGACCCCAGACCGCGCATCAGCCGCGGCCCGGCAGGCTGCCCGAAGATCGTCGAGCCGACCGCGTCCACCCCGATCAACCTCAGCTCGGGACACCGCTCACGCAGCCCCGCGGTGATGCCGGCCGAGTGTCCACCCGTGCCCACCGCCGCCACCAGCAGGTCGACGCGGCCGAGTTGGGCGAGGAGCTCGGCGGCCAGCGGCCGGTAGGCGGCGGTGTTGTCGGGGTTGTGGTACTGGTCCGGACAGTACGCACCCGGTGTGTCGGCCAGCAGCTCGGCGACGCGCTCGCGGCGGGCCCGCTGCCAGCCGCCGTCGGGATGCGGTGCGGCGACCTGGTCGACGCGTGCGCCACGTGCGGTGAGCAGCCGAGCCATCGACGGCTCCAGGCCCGGGTCGGTGACGACGGTGACCGGATGGCCGTACGTCAGCCCGGCCAGGGCGAGTCCCAGGCCGAGGGTGCCGCTGGAGGACTCGACGATGGGCGCACCGGGCGCGAGGTCGCCGCGGCGCCGCGCCTCGCGGATCATGTGCAGGCCGGGACGGTCCTTGATACCGCCCGGGTTGGCGCCTTCCAGCTTGGCGTGGAAGCCGCGGCCCGGCGGGGCGAACGGCTCGTCGATCCACAGGAGCGGGGTGTTGCCCACCAGGTGGGCCGGGCGGCGGGCGATCGGGGGAACGGGGTTGTCGGCCCCGACGGGCATGAGGGATTCGAGCAGCAAGGGGTGCATGAACGTACGGCTCCTTCACGCCCGCATGTCGGGCGGGCGCGGTACTGGGCGGTGCAGGGGCGCGCGGGCACGCCGGACCGTGGGCCGCCGCCGTCGCGGCGGGGCCCCGGTGAGGGCGTGCGGGTCGGGCCTACTGCCGCCAGACGCAGTGCCGTGCACAGGCGGATCGGCCGCCCGGTGGTCCGGGAACACCATCCCTTGAGTGGTCACGGCCAGAAGACGCACGTACCACGGGCAGGCTCGCAACGAGCTCGACGATCTGCAAGGCGTCGACCGGCTGGTCGGCTTGATCCCGGACGCGGTCCACCGCGTGCGCGACGGTGTCCTCGTGTTCGTGTTCGTGACCGTGTCCGTGTCCGTGGTCGGACCCCAAGGCCGCCGCTTCTGCCACGGCGACCGACTGTTCCACTCCCACGACGGTGAGCGGTTGGTAAAGGCCGACGAAGCCCGGCCCGTGCAGGGCGCCCAGCAAGTGGGACGCCACCAGGAGGATCAGTCCGATGAACAGCACGGATGGCGCGGGCCGACGCTGGGTGCGGCTGCCGGCCATCGTACGCATCACGCACACACCGTAATGGATTCATTACGTACGATCACGGCATGACGCGATGCCTCGCCTGCCGGTGGCGCGTCACGGAGACCGCGCGACCGCTGAGACGCCGGGGCGCGCTGCGGGCCGGCGGCGCTTCGCCGCCTTCGTACCGTTCGGCATTCGCTCGTTCAGCCCAGCGACGTGATCCATTCGCCGAGCGCGCCTCAGTACAGGTAGGTGTCGACCAGGAGGGCGGCCAGGCCTGCGAGGAACGCGTGCAGCACCGTGCGCCGAGTAGGTTCGGCGACTGAAGGCCCTCATCCCAGGGCGAGAGCGGCGAGGGCGAGAATCCCGGGGCCGGTGTCCTGCCAGCTGACGGGAAAGCCGCCAGCGGAGCGTCGGTGAAGAACTGATCCCCATGAACGGCTCGCAGAATCGCGTTCCAAGCCACGGGCCCGGCCCCGGCGGCCAGCGCGTCGGCGGCGATAACTACGGGGCGGCGTCCGCGCGTGGCCAGCGCCGGCAGGACAGCAGCCAAGAGCGCCGACAGCACCGCCCCGTGACTGATCTGTCCCCAGCCGATCAGGGCAAACCTCCCGGCCACGATGCCGGCACAGCCGATGACATCCCGCCCACGGAGAACCGCACCTTGAGGCGGCAGGCGTCGCGGTCGAGGCGCACCGGCCAGCGCGCCCCTGTGCCGAAGGCCCTGAACACGGTGGCCTGCGTCGCCGACGCCCTGGGCGCCGCGCACAGGGCGGGCCTGATCCGTCGGGACATCAAGCCGTCCGTCATCTCCACCGGCCAGGCGCCGCGAGCGCCGCCTGGCCGGTGGCCGGCTGTCGTCATGGGTTCCGCCCGTGCTCGGGGGAAACGGCTGACCGCCGCAGGGTAGGGGGCAGGAGCGGCCAGTGCGAAAGACCACCGCGGCGGCGGCTACAGACGCAGTGCGCGGCGCAGGGTGTCGGTGAGTTCGGCGTACTTCTCCTCGGCCTGGTGGGGCCGATGCGGGTGACATTGGTGACGCAGCCGCGTACGTGGTCGTCAAGGAGGCCGAGGGCGACTTCCTGCAGGGCCCGGCCGGCTGCGCTGATCTGGGTGAGGACGTCGATGCAGTAGCGGTCGTCGGTGACCATGTGGGAGATGCCGCGTTTCTGACCTTCGATCTTGTTCAGACGGGCCAGGTGGTCGGCCTTGTGCTCGGCGTATCCCGGTACCGGAGTGTGCCTGTGCTCGTGGGGTGGCGGTGGTCATCGCATGTCGCCTCCCGCGCTCGTGCCGCCGATCGTGGGAGCGGTGTAGCGGTCTGGGGCGGCGTCGAACGTGACGGCGCAGTGGGCGGAGCAGAAGGAGTAGGTGCCGTGCTCGGTGTGCCGGTGCTCGGCGGCGGTAGCCTTCTCCACCTGCATGCCGCAGACCGGGTCCGTGACCACGGTGCCGCCGCCCTGAGAGGCAGGATGGGGGTGTCCCTCGCCCACCGTGGCGGTCGTGCTGCCGTCCGGGCCCCGGTCGGCAGCGGACTCGACACGGGGCTGAACGGGGGCGGGCCGGGCCTCGGGCAGCGGCTGGGTGTGCCAGCGGCGCAGCCGGGAGGCGTTGGTGACGACCGACAGCGAGCTGAGCGCCATGGCCACGGCGGCGATGACCGGGCTGAGCCGGATGCCCCACAGCGGATACAGGGCCCCGGCGGCGAGGGGGACGCCGACGGCGTTGTAGACCAGGGCGAAGAACAGGTTCTGCCGGACGTTGCTCATCGTGGCCCGCGACAGCCGGATCGCGGTGACGACACCGCCGAGCGAGCCGGAGATCAGGGTGATGTCGGCGGCCTCGATGGCCACGTCGGTGCCGGTGCCGATGGCAAGGCCGACATCGGCCGCGGCCAGGGCGGGCGCGTCATTGATGCCGTCGCCGACCATGCCGACGGTGCGGCCCTCGCCCTGCAGACGCCGGATCTCGTCGGCCTTGTGCGCGGGCAGCACCTCGGCCAGCACCCGGGTGACGCCCACCTGGGCGGCGATGGCGGCGGCCGTGCGTGCGTTGTCGCCGGTGAGCATCACGATGTCGACACCCATGCGCTGCAGGGCGGCGATGGCGGCGGCGGAGTCGTCCTTGACGGTGTCGGCGACCGCGAGCACGCCGGCGGGCCGTCCGTCCACTGCGGCGAGGACGGGGGTCTTGCCCTCGGCGGCCAGGGCGGCCGCGGCGGGGGTCAGTGCGGTGGTGTCGATGCCGACGTCACCCAGCAGCCGGGCGGTGCCCACCAGGACGGCATGCCCGGCGACGGTGGCCTGAACACCCTTGCCGGTGACCGAGTCGAAGCCCGTCGCCGCGAGCGGGCGAGGGCCACGGTCACGGACGCCGGTGACGATGGCCTGCGCGAGCGGGTGTTCACTGTCGGCCTCGGCCCCCGCCACCAGCTGCAGCAGCGCGGTCTCATCGAATCCGCCGAGGGGTTGGACGTCGGTCAGCACGGGCTTTCCCTCGGTGACGGTGCCGGTCTTGTCCAGCACGACGGTGTCCAGCTTGTGCGCGGTCTCCAGGGCTTCGGCGGAGCGGATCAGAATGCCGGCCTGAGCACCCTTGCCCGTGCCGACCATCACCGACAGCGGAGTGGCCAGACCCAGTGCGCACGGGCAGGCGATGATCAGCACCGCGACCGCGGACACCAGCGCCAGGGTCAGCACAGGGGACGGGCCGAGGGTGAACCAGAGGGCGAAGGTTCCGATCGCGATGGCGATGACCGCCGGCACGAAGTACGCCGACACGGCGTCGGCGAGCCGCTGGATGGGGGCCTTCGACGCCTGGGCCTGCTGCACCAGGCGGATGATCTGGGCCAGCATCGTGTCCGCGCCGACCTTGTCCGCCCGTACCCGCAGGGACCCGGTGCCGTTGACGGTGGCCCCGATGACCGTGGCCCCGGCGTGCTTGGTGACCGGCATCGGCTCGCCGGTGACCATCGACTCATCGACAGCGGAGGATCCGGAGAGAACCTCGGCGTCGACGGGAATCTTCTCTCCCGGCCGGATGACGAGTTCGTCGCCGACCACCACGTCTTCGACCGGGATCTCGGTCTCGGAACCGTTTCGGACGACGCGGGCGGTGCGGGCCTGCAAGCCCAGCAGGGCCCGGATGGCCTCGCCGGTACCGGCCTTCGCCCGGGCCTCCAGCAGCCGCCCGAGCAGGATCAGGGTCAGGATGACGCCGACGGCCTCGAAGTACACCTCTCGCACGTCCTCGGGCAGCAGACCGGGGGCGAGGGTGACCAGCAGGCTGTAGCCGTAGGCCGCAGACGTACCCAGGGTGATCAGGGAGTTCATGTCCGCGGCCCGGTGGCGCAGCGTCAGCCAGCCCGTCACGTGGATCGGCCAGCCGGTGTAGGACATCACCGGCGTGATCAGCGCCAGCTGCAGCCAGTGGTTCAGCATCCAACCGGGCACCCAGTCGGCGCCGAACAGGTCGTGCGCCATCACCGCGAACAGCACCGGGGCGGTGAGCACCCCGCCCACGGCCACCCTGCGGATGAGATCCTTGATCTCCGCCTGCCGCTCGGCGACGTCCGCGGCCTCCGCCTCGGCGGCCGTCCGCTCCTCACCCACCGGCGCCTCGCCGGCGACAGCAGGAGGAGCAGGTGCGGCCGTGGCGGCGTGGCCGTCCGGGGTGGGCGGTGCGGGGCCCTCCGCGGGTTCGACCAACAGCGTGCCGTGGATCATGTTCATACCGCAGGCGAACCCGAACGAGCCCGGCCGGTCCGGGTTCAGCCGCACAGTGGTGCGCGTGTGCGCGGGCAGGCCCGCACCGACCTTCAGATCGGGGAAGACCACACGGGAGGTGCACTCGCCGGCCTCCTGCCGGTCGAACACCAGCTCCACCGGCATACCCTGCCGGACTTGGATCACATTAGGGCTGTAGCCACCCCGCACCGTCACCTCCACCCGCTGCACCCCGCCTTCCAGCCGGGCGGCACCGGCACGGCGCGGTCCGAAGAAGTACCAGCCCAGCGCGCCGATCAGCACGGCAGAGGCCGCCACGACGACGACTTCCAGGGCACCCATGGGCCGCGCCTCCCCTCTCGGTTCGCTCTCCAGCCTGTGCCCAGGTACCCCTGCCTCGTAGGGGCTGAACGGCCCACTGGTCGACGTCACCACCGTCTACAAGGTCTCCGGCATGACCTGCGGCCACTGCGAGCGCGCGGTCTCCGAGGAGATGTCCGCGCTGACCGGCGTCACCTCGGTCACGGCCGTCGCCGATACCGGTGAAGTGACCGTCGTCTCCGACGCTCCGCTCGACGAGGAGGCCGTCCGGGCCGCTGTCGACGAGGCCGGCTGACGAGCTCGTCGGCCACGCCTGACAGTTCACCGGTGGGCAGGCCCGGCCGGCGCACGCTGTCGCCATCGGTGCCGGGACGGGCGACTTCGCCGGGCACGGTCCGGAGCCTGTCACGCGAGCTGCAAGAGAGCGGCCCCACGGTCGCCCCCTCGCCTGAAGACCCACGCCAGGCCGGGGCCTCCGCCTTCGACAGGGTCGGTGGCCGAGACTCTGACGATCCACGACGGAGATCCACAGTGAACGCGAGCTGACACATACGGACAGGAGGCGTCCTCGGGCCCCTGCTGCTCGCCGTCATGCTCGCCCTCGGCATCTTCGTCATGCACGCCCTGGGGCACCCCCACAACTCGTCGGGCACCGGCATGAACAGCCCGGCCCACACCTCGGCCCCGATGCACAAAACCCCCGCAGTTCAGGACCACCCCGCCGACACCGCGGCGTCGATGCACGCCGACCAGGTGACAAACGTGCACGACTCCCGGTCCGCCCACCCGCCCATGCCGGCGATGGACATGCTCTCGCTGTGCGTGGCCGTGCCGTGGGTGATCGTCACGGACAGGCTCCGCTCCTACCGCGCGGCCCACCGCGAGGTGATGCCCCCGGGCCGGGCACCGCTCCCGCCAGGGCCTGACCCACCGGGCCGGAAACACCCATCAGCCCACCCGGCAGCGCGAACGCGCCAGGAAGGGCCTTTGCCGCGTCGGCGGAGCCCAGCGGTTCCTGTCCGCGTTCCGCGGCGTCTCACCCCGCTTCCGGCCCGCCGGCACCGGATGACCGCCGCCCACTACCGCACCGAGACGCTCACCCGCTTCGCCGTCCGGGACCAGGCCACCGGCACCGCCGCACAGCCCGCCGACGTCTGACCCGGCACCGGCGCCCCCGCACCCCGACACAACGTCGGACGATCATCCCTCAGCCCACGCGCCAAGGCCCTTCCAGGTGTAGGTGTTCCCCGTGTTCGCGGCGATGGCGTTGCTGAAGCGCGTGGTGAGCACGGGGGAGGATTTCCTTGTCGGTCTGTCCGGCCCCCGGCCTCCCCCATAGAAGCTCCACCTCCACCGGCGGGAACATCTCGGCATGGCGCTTCAGCTCCTCGACCCCGATGAGGGCATGTCGACGGTACCTCTCCTGGAGATCCCGCAGGAACGGTCAGGCTGTACGTGTGCTCCTGAACCGAGCGCGGAGCGCCCTGATGCTCGCCCCGGGCCGACGGTGCACGGGCAGGGCGACAGCCCGGCCGTCGGTCCGGTCGGCCGTGAGTGCCTGCGGCACCCGTCCGTCCCGGTGGCCGCGGTGCCCGCACCCGGTCCGCAGGCGCGGTGCCGCCGCGAGGCATCGAACCCCCATGCGCCAACGAATTGGGCTCATAGAGGTGCCGTCCCGCAGCACCACCTCGATGAGCTGCGGTTTCACCGGCTCAGCCGCGAGAATCTCCACGGCTGTCGTTCTCCGGCGACAGCACTGGTGACGGCGAGCTCCTCGTGCCTGTGCAGACGCTGGTGAGCGGTTGCCCGCCGGTTGGGCCGAAGGGCCCTCCGGTAGGACCCGAGCGGCCTGTGGCATCCGGCGTCGGTCGGGCACAGGCTGAAATCGGGGCCCGCGAGATCCCCGAAGGGCCGCGATGACAGACAGTCGTATCACCGCCCTTCCGGACAGGAACGGACTGGATGGTGTCTTCCACCGCTTCCTCGTCCGAGCCGCTGCCGGCAAGGGCTCACCCGCAAGCCCTCCACCCCACACAAGCGGCCCGGCGGCTCCGGCTGCCTGTGCCGCGGACCCCGCGTCGACGTCACCGAGGAAACCGGCGCTGCACCACCCGCTCGCCGCCCGGACGCGGCAGGAGGAGCGGAAGGAGACGGAGCGATGACATCCATGACCACCCTGGCCACGGCACTCCCCGCCGAATACCGCGAGCGGCTGCTGCAGCACGCCCGCGAGGTCTCCTTCGGCGTGGAAACCCGTCTGTTCGAGGAGGGCCGGCGCGCCGATCGGTTCTGGATCATCCGGACCGGGACCGTCGCCCTCGACCTGCACGTCCCCGGTCGCCGTGCCGCCGTCATCGAATCGCTGGGCCACGGGGAGCTGGTCGGCTGGTCCTGGCACTTCCCGCCCTACGTGTGGCAGTTGGGCGCCGAGACCACGAGCCCGGTGCGGGCCTGGGAGTTCGACGCGGAGGCCGTGGGGGCGCTGTGCGCCGAGGACCCCGAGTTCGGCCGCGCTGTCGCCGTGTGGGTCGGCCGGGTGGTCGCCCACCGGTTGTACTCCGCCCGCATCCGGCTGCTCGACCTGTACGCCCCGTACGGCAGCGGGGGCACCGAATGACCGGGGTTCCCATATCGCGCACCGGCTGGACTCATCTCGCACCTGACCACCCGAGGGGAACCCCATGAACGGCAGCCCGCACACCGTGAGCGACGTGATGACACACACCGTCGTGGCCATCGGCCGCGACGCCCCGTTCAAGGACATCGTCCGACTCATCGCGCAGTGGAAGGTCAGCGCCCTGCCCGTGCTGGAGGGCGAGGGCCGGGTGGTCGGCGTCGTCTCCGAGGCCGACCTGCTGCCCAAGGAGGAGTTCCGCGACAGCGACCCCGACCGGTTCGTGCAGCGGCGCCGCCTGCCCGACCTGGCCAAGGCGGGGGCACTGACCGCCGGCGAGCTGATGAGCACCCCGGCCGTCACCGTCCACGCCGACGCCCCCCTGGCCGAGGCCGCCCGCATCATGGCTCAGCGCAGGGTGAAGCGGCTGCCCGTCGTCAACGCCGAAGGGCTGCTCGAGGGCGTCATCAGCCGGGTCGACCTGCTGAAGGTCTTTCTGCGGACGGACGAGGAGCTCGCCCGGGAGGTCCGCGAGGCCGTGGGGGTGGAGGTCTCCGACGGCGTCGTCACCCTCACCGGCCGCATACGGGACACCTCGCTGGTGCCCGTCGCCGCCCGCGCGGTGCGTGCCGTCGAGGGGGTCGTCGACGTCAAGTTCCAGCTGACGGGCGGACCGTCGAGCGAACCG
Organism: Streptomyces sp. GD-15H; assembly: GCF_045291515.1. Taxonomy (NCBI): domain Bacteria; kingdom Bacillati; phylum Actinomycetota; class Actinomycetes; order Kitasatosporales; family Streptomycetaceae; genus Streptomyces; species Streptomyces sp. GD-15H. Next base: position 7,130,241 of record NZ_CP149447.1, on the reverse strand, counting down.
GCGTGAAGTACCTCGCCGAGCTGCAGCACACCGGCCTCGACGAGGACAACCTCGTCATCAGCCTGCTCGCCGAGCGGCGGTTCAGGGCGGGGCGGGTGGCCGCGCGTCAATGAGGCGGAGAACGACCGGCTCTTCGACCAGCGGTGGGGCGTGGACGTGCCTGCCGCCACCCCGCTGATCTCCCTCGTCGAGGAGGCCGGCGGCGCGACGGACACGGTGGAGCCGCTGCGGCTGGGCGAGGCGGGCGTCGAGGTCATCGAGACCGCGTTCACCGAGCGGTCCCGGGCCCCGGGGCGCACGCTGGGCGAGATCACCCTGCCCGTCCCACGAGGCGACCGAGCAGGAGACCCACGCGGTGTTCCAGTGACCTGGGGCCCCGCACCGTCCCGGGCCGCAGGTCACTGCTTCGGGGTCACTTCTTCTCGGAGCGCACGATCACCACCGGGCAGCTCGCATGCTGGGACACGTGCTGGCTGACGGAGCCGAGCAGGGCGCGCGCGAATCCGCCCCTGCCCCGGCTGCCGACGACCAGGACCTCGGCTCCTTCCGCGGCTCGCAGCAGGACGTCGGCGGGATTGCCGTGCACCACATGGGTCCGGACCGAGCCGGCCGTGTCCGCGCCGAGCACATCGGTCAGCTCCCGGCTCATCTTCTGCCGGGTCTCGTCCTCGTCGACGTCCATGTCCACGGCGGGCGCCGACCAGCCGTACAGGCCCGGCAGCTCCCACACCGCGACCGCGTCCACGGTGCCGCCGACGAGACCGGCGTAGCGCACGGCCCAGTGCAGAGCCTCGTACGAGGACTGCGACCCGTCGACACCGACCACCACCCGGCGTTCGGAGGCATCCTTGTCCATGCGTCCCACCTCTCCTTCGGCATACGTGCCCACCGGGCCGGTCCGCCCCCGTTCTCCACGCTGAGGGAACCATCGCCACATCGCCAGAGATGCGCATCCGGCGGCATGACGGACGGCGGTGCGCCGTCCGTACGCAAAGCGGGCCACTCAGCCGGATCCCAGGCCCTCACGCGTTCAGCCGTCAGGTCTGGGCATGTCGCGCCCTGCTCACTGCCGTTCGGGCACGACCGCGACCGGGCACTGCGTTCGTCACGGGCCTCCTTCAGCGGATGCTGAGGACTGCAGCCGGGTGCGGTCGTGTCCAGGGCCTGGTGGGAGGGCCGGCGTGCAGGACGACCAGCGTCTCCCCGCAGGCCGACCGCTCACCGATTCTCTGTCGGGGTCTGGTTGCGGCTGGGGGGTGTGCTCGTGGTGCTGGTCGAGGGCACGCCCTTCAGGAAGTCTCCGGCTCGAGGGTGGAGACCGAGCAGAGCGCTGCCCCACGGCGTTCACGGTGCACGACGGCGGGCAGCACCTGCGGCGCCCGCAGCGGCCGGCCTGCCGCCGCTCAGGCCCTGACCAGGCAGGTACAGGCGCCGGGTGGGAAAAGTGCTCTCCTCACCCGGGTCGCTCACCGCATCCGCGCATATGCGCCATCGTCCGATCCGGCCGGCTGCGCGCTGCACCTCTGGCTTCCCGACGGGGAGCACCGTGACGGAGCCTGGGCGTGGCGGGCCGGGGCCGGCCGAGGAGCATGGGGGGCCATGCGGCCCTGGATTCGCCCGATGGACCGTCGGATCCTGGACGCGAGGCAGGGGGAGTACCCACGCGGCCGGTCCGTGGGCCGGGCGGGCGGCGTCGTCCCCGGCTGCTCCCACCGCGAACCCGACGACGATGTTCCCGAACCTCCTGTCCCGGTGCTCCGCCGCGCCGCGAACCACGACCACCGGACAGTCCGCTCGTGCCGCCACAGCCAGACCGACCGAGCCCAGGAGCATCCCGGACAGACCTCCGAGCCCTCTCGATCCCAGCACCAGGGCGAAGGCGTTGCGCCCCTCGCCGACCAAGGCGAAGGCGGCGTCCTCATGCAACACCTCGCTCGACAACGGCACCGTGGGAGCCGTTTTCCTGGCACGCCCCGCGGCAGCGCCGATGCCGTCGGCCGCCTCGTCGTCCCGTACCGCTGCGTGCAGGAGACGGAGCGGTACCTCGTGCCGGATCGCCTCTTCCGCGGCCCAGTCCACCGCCTCCAGGCTGGCCTCGGACCCGTCGATCCCGACCACCAGGGGAATGGTCACAGCCCGTGTCTCCTCTCGTGCCGGGTTCCGCGCGCCCCTGCCCGCACGTCCACACGTGCGGTGGAGGGGATCGGGGTACTCCTCGGATGAGAGGGCGCCCTGGGCTCCGTGCCGACCGTGTGCGGACTCTCGCCTCCACCGGACTCGTTCCCGCCCTTCACGGTCACTTCCAGCTTCGTACGGAGCGGAGGTCGCCGCCATGCCGCCAGCCGTCACCGTGTGCCTCGACGGCTCACCCGAGAGCCCTGCTGCCGCCCGCGTGGCCGCTGCTGCTGATACCAGTGCAACGCATCACCCCTCGTGATCGTCACCGGATTCCGAAGGGAGAGGTCACCATGAGCACGAACGGCAGGCCCCCGGCCGTGCCGCCCACCGCGGTGACGCCCTCGCGCCATCCCGCGGGGCTGACCGCGGTCCTCGAGGCACCGCTGTCCCGCTGGCTGTGGCTGATCAAATGGCTGCTCGCCCTCCCCCACTACGTCGTCCTGTTCTTCCTGTGGGTGGCGTTCGTGGGGGTGAGCGTGGCGGCGTTCTTCGCGATTCTCCTCACCGGCCGCTATCCACGGCCTCTGTTCGACTTCAACACCGGCGTGCTGCGGTGGAACTGGCGCGTGGCGTACTACGCCTACGGTGCTCTGGGCACCGATCGTTATCCGCCGTTCACCCTCGCCGATGTCCCCGGTTATCCGGCTCACTGGGAGTTGGCGTACCCCGAGGAGCTCTCCCGTGGGCTCGTCCTGGTGAAGTGGTGGCTCCTGGCCGTCCCGCACTACCTGGTCCTGGGGTTCTTCCTCGGAGGCACCCGCCTGGCCTGGTTCTCGGGCGGCCTCATCGGGCTGCTCACCCTGTTCGCCGGAATCGCCCTGGCCGCCACCGGGCGCTACCCGCGCGGTCTGTTCGATCTGCTGCTCGGGCTGAACCGCTGGGTGCTGCGCGTGGCCGCGTACGCGGCTCTGCTCACCGATGTGTACCCGCCCTTCCGGCTCGACCAGGGCGGTCAGGAACCATATTGAGCCGTCCCGCGGCTGCGAACACGCCACCAGGAGGTGCCTTCCATGGACGTCCTCGTCGGATACGCGACCGTCCACGGCTCCACCCGGGCGATCGCCGAGCGGATGGCTGCCGTGCTGAGCCGTGCGGGACTGACGGCCGAGGCCAGACCCCTGCCGGAGGTCGAGGACGCCGACGCCTACCGTGCGTTCGTCCTCGGCAGCGCCGTGCACGGGCAGAGCTGGCTGCCCCCGGCCAGGGAGTTCGTCCGGGACAATCTGGACGTACTCGGGGCCCGCCCCATGTGGATCTTCAGCGTCGGGATGCCGGCAGCACTGCGCGGGCCGTGGCGCCGCCTGGCCCCCAAGGAGGTGTCGGCCATCGAGGAGGACCTACCGTCGGATCTGCGCTACCGCGGCCACCACCTGTTCTCCGGTGTCGTCGAACCGGACCGGCTCCCCCGTGCCGGACGCCTCATGTTCCGCCTGATGGGCGGACGGTTCGGCGACTTCCGTGACGGGGAGGCGGTCGACGGCTGGACGACGGGTATAGCCGGGGAACTCCGCGCAGATCGGTGAGGTGGGTCCGTTCGCCCGGGGAGGGTGACCGCGTGTACACCACCCTCCGACGAACCGCCGCCGCTGTGGGCGCCGCCCGGACGCTCGCCGTGGTTGCCGTCGGAGCGGTCGCCTTCCACGGGGCATGCGTCGCCCTCGCCCGCCGGCACAGCCGCGCGTGAGAGAGGGGAGGGCAGGTGTGACCGGCTGACCGGGCCACCGTCACGTGGGCGTGGACCGTTCGGCCCTCGTTTGAAATCCCGTTCACGGATCACTCTGGTCGCACAGGGCCGGCTGGCGGAGGGAGGAGCGCTGAGCGGCTTGGTCCTCGTGGGCGCGGACGGCTCCGCGCCGAGCTTCGACGCCGTCGCCTGTGCGCCCAGGAGGTTGAAGCCCGATACGGCTGCCCTCGAGGTCGTACCCGCCCTGGCCCGGCCCGTACACCTGCCGTCGGACGCCGTGCCGCCGAAGCACGTCAGGGATCACTTCCGCCCGTCGGCCGACGGGCGGAAGGACGGCGCCGTGCGTCGGGCGCGGACGGTCGCACGGAACGTCGACGTGTCCGGACCGGTAGTGGCGGGAGAACCACTGACCGTGCTGGAGGAGCAGTCCCGGGCGGCGGATCTGGTCGTCGTGGGACACCGGGGCCACGGCGGGTTCACCGGGCTGCTACTGGGTTCGGTCAGTCAGGCCGTTCTCCATCACGCGTACAGCCCCGTCGCAGTGGTGCGGGGACGGCAGACCGCTGGAGGTGTCGACGATGCGCGCCGACGGACGCAAGCCGATCGTGATCGGTGTCGATCCCGATCCGGACAAGCGGACGGCTCTCGCCTGGGCCGCCGACGAGGCGGACCGGCGCCGCCTTCCCCTGACGCTCGTGTACGCGCAGGGCGAGCCGGTTCCCGGGTTCCGGCGGGAGGGCAGCCCTCCTTCGTGGGAGAAATGGCGGGAGGAACTGCACACGGCGGGCAACGACGTGCTCGAGCGCGCGGCCGCGTTCGTCGAGTCGCGCTGTCCCGGCGTGGACACCTCGACGGTGCTGGCCGAGGGGCACCCGGCGTGGGTCCTGGCCGAGCACTCTCACCACGCCACTCAGGTCGTGGTCGGCTCCTGGCATCTCGGCGCCGTACGGGAGCTGTTCGGCTCGGCCGCGGTCGCGCTCCCGCTGGCCGCCCACGCGGCGTGTCCGGTGGTCGTCCTGCGCGAGGCGGAGCACACCACCCAGCAGCCGCCGTACTTCGTCGTCGGCGTCGACGGCAGCCCGCGCTCGGCCGCCGCCGTCGACTTCGCGTTCGAGGAGGCCTCCCTGCGGGGCGCGGCGCTACGCGCGCTCTACGTCTGGCACACCCCGTTGCTCGGGGTCCTGGACGAGGACGCGGCACTGGGGGAGTGCCGTCGACTGCTGTCCGAGACGGTGGCCGGGCGCACCGCGGCCCATCCCGCGGTGGAGCTGCACCACGAGGTCGTGAAGGGGCATCCGGTGCAGGAGCTGACGAAGGCGTCCGCTCACGCGCTCGGCCTGGTGGTGGGCACGCGCGGGCGTGGCGGCTTCAGCGACATGCTGCTGGGCTCCGTGAGCCAGGGCGTCCTGCACCATGCGCACTGCCCGATCCTCATGGTCCCCCACAAGCGGTAGCGGCGTCCGGCAGGGAACGTTGCCATGGGACAGCCGGTGGCGGCGGGGGTGGACGGTTCGCCGTCGAGTCCGGACGCGGTGGAGACCGCGGCCCCGAGGCCTGACTCCGTGGCGTGGGCCTGCGGTTGGTCCACGCCTTCGGATGGCCGTCCCTGCATGTGCCGCCCGCCGGCCCGCCGTGGAATCCGGCTGGACCAGTGGGGATCGTCAGCTGTTCGCCGGAGACGTGTCCGTCGGCGAAGGCGACACGGTTGCGCGGGCCCGCCACCCGCTCCCCCGCCGCCGACCGGGCGGCGATCTCCTCGGCGTCGGCGACGGCGGGTGGGGTCAGGTCGACGGGCGCCGGTCCAATGGAGTTGGCCGGTCCCAGGTGCGCGCAGGAGACGAGGATGCCGTCCAGACCGGCCAGCAGGTCGGTGACAAAGGTGTCCACGTCCCGGGTGAGGGCCGCGTTGGACACCTCCTGCTCGCCGATCGTCGTGCTGTCGCCCTCGTGCTGGGTGGACGAGCAGAAACAGCCGAAGCAGTGCGTGGGCAGCACGGCCGCCTCGTCGGGCGGCTCGGCGGCCAGCCGGTGCGCGGAGGCGTGCTGGGCCCGAGTGAGGTGCTTGGTCAGGCGCGGTTCCACGAGGTCCGGGCGCCCGACGGTGCCGAACAGCAGTGAGCCGCCGGTGAAGACCGCGAGCGCCGTGCCGTTCTCCTCCCGCACGCAGGAGGCGTGGTGCGGGGTGTGGCCTAGCGCGGCCAGGGCGCGTAGGGGCAGACCGGCAGTGCCGTCGAGGTCCGCGCGGTCGCCGCCGCGAACCGGTACGCGCGCGAAGGAGACCCGGGCCTCGGCGGGCACGAGGTGGGCGGCGCCCGTGACCGGGCCGGCTCTGGACCACCGGTGACGTAGTCGTTGTGGAGGTGCGTCTCGACGACGTGCGAGATCCGCACCCCGCGCCGTACGGCCGCCGCGCTCACCTGGTCGAGGTCGCGCGGCGAGGCGACCGCCACCGCGGTCCGCTCGCCTCCCGCCGGATGAGTGCGGTTGCCGAGCCCCTGCACCTCGATCGTGCCTCCGTAGAACACGCGGTACTCCCTTCCCGCGATGAATACCCCAGGGGGTATTCATCACAGCGACACGAATACCCCCATGCGTATTTTCGGAGAAGGGTCCGCGAGTCGCCGGTGCGAACGAACCGCTCGATGATGGGCTACATGACCCGGAACGCCGCACACGCGTACGGTCCCTCGACCATGACGGTCAAGGGGCGGGACATCAGGCTGCGCACCATCGGCTTCGTGCTGCTCGCAGGCCCGGCCATCTGGTTCATCGCCGCCCACACGGGATCGGTCATCATCAGGCTTTGGATCCCGACCGTCACGCTCCCGCTGTGGAGCGTCCTCACGGTCACGGTCCTCGTGGGCATGGCTCTCGGCCTGCTCATCGCCCGCCGACGCTCCCGCCGATAGCAACCCGCCAGAGGTGCTCGGCGAGCAGCACGGTGGATGCCGTGCCCATGCACACCGTCCACTGCGCCGCGTCCGGCGGCACGGTCCCGAAGACACTCCGCGCCCACGGAAGATGGACGCGAAGAACTGGAAGAGCACGAACGTGGTGAACGTCATGGTCGCGGCGGTCCGCGGATCGATGTGGGAGCGGGCCGCAGCCGGGAGGGTCACGGTGCCGAGGACCGTGACCGCACCGACCCGTCCGATGGCGAAGAGCCGCCTCGCGTCGAGGATGCGTTCGCCGGGACCGCGCGGCGGGTGGCGCATGACGTCGTCGCGGGCGGGGGCCCACGCCCAGTGTTGTGGCGGGCGGTCCGTCCATGATGAGGCCGACCCACCACAGCGGAGGCATGGCCGGGACGTGCCCTGACGCCGGACAGGGACAGGTGCCGTCCTTTCTCCGGGGGTCGGCCGGTCCGGAGGAATCAGGGCGAGTGCCCGCCCGAGGGCGGGAGGTCCCCTCGGAGGACGGCCAGCCGGCGCCGGTACTCGTCCTCGTCGATCTCCCCGCGGGCGAACCTCTCAGCGAGGACCTGTTCCGCGGCGGGGCGGCCGACGGGCGGGCGCGGAGGGCCGGGAGCCCGGCCGAGGGCCCGGACGACGAGTACCCCGGCGATGATCAGCAGCGCCCAGACCAGGATCGCGCCGAGTGACATGGCGAACCAGCCCCAGCCGGTCATGCCGTGTCCGTTCCAGTACGTCATCACGGACCACTTCCTCCCAGCGTCCCGTCAGTCGCGCGGCACGATCACCACCGGGCGGCTGACGTGATGAATCGGGTCATGGGCGACCGGGCCGGTGTGCGAGCCGATCGCGGCACGCCTCCCGCGACGGCCCACCACCGGCAGACCCGCCCCGCGTGGGCTGCGGTTATGCTCTCGCGCGAGCCGTCCAGGCCGACCACGACCGGTCTCGGCATGGGGATCACCTCCGGTTGTTCAGTAGTGCGGTACGACGGCCACGGGGCAGCCGGCCTGCTGGATCATGGCGTGGGTGACCGGGCCGGTGCGCGGCATCCTCGGCCGGTCGGTGAGCCGGTGTCCGACGACCAGCAGTTCCGCCCCGGACGCCGCCTTCAGAAGGGCACCGGACGGCTTGCCCTCCACCACCGTCTGAAGGACCTCGACCTCGGGGTACTTGTCGCGCCACACCTGGAGCACGGCGGAGAGGAAGCCCAGCCATTCCTCGGCCCGCTGCGGCTCGCCCACCAGACCGATCTCGCCGGGTCCCAGGGTGAGCGGGTCGGGCGCGCGCCAGGCGTGGAGAACCCTCAGCCGCGCGTGACGCAGGCGGGCCGCCTCGTAGGCGAACGCGAGCACCTCGTCGCACGGTTCCGTGACGTCTACACCGAGGACCACGTCCCGCCGGCCGGTGCCGGCCGCTTCCTCTTCCTGCCCGGCCGTGTCGGCCCGTACGAGGACGACCGGCCGCGTGGCCTTCGCCACGACACCGAGCGCGACCGAACCCACGAGCAGTCCGGTGATGCGACCCAGCCCGCGCGAGCCCAGCACCAGCGGGTCGGCGTCGTCTGCCGCCTTCACCAGGGCGGCGGTCACCGGTCCCTCGACCTGCTCGTCGTACAGCGGCACGTCGGGGCAGGCGGCGAGGACGCGTTCCTCCGCCTCCCGCAGGAGGCGCCGCGCCAGGTGTCGCTCGCCCGCGTGCGCGAACTCCGCTTCGTCCTGGCGCGGGTGCCAGCTGCGTGCGTGCAGCAGTCGCAGGACTCGTCCGCGACGTACGGCCTCGTGGGCCGCCCACTCGGCGGCTGCCAGGCTCTCGGCGGAACCGTCGACACCGGCTACCACAGGCGACCACATGACATGCACCTCCAGAACAAGGCCTTCTCCCCACCGCCAGCGTCACGCGGGAAGCGGCGCCCGGGGCAGGGGCCACCGGGTCCTCACCGGGGGCCATCAGGCCCATGTCCCCGCTCGCCCAGGGAAGGCCACCTGGGTCGTGCGGTACGCCCGCCACCGGGCACCGCGCGTGGTGCAGCAGGGCGTGCGCCGCTTCCTCGGGGAAGAGCGCGGTGGAGACCTTGATCTGCGGGTTGCGCCGGCGGGCGCGTTCGGCGGCGGAGGCGGTGATGTGCTCGGCCGTCGCCCTGGGCCGGCTTCCGGCAACACGGCGGGGCCCGCACCGCCCCGGAGTCCGTCAGTGCGGCGGCGGGCGGCGGAAGACCGGGGCCTGGCCGGTGCCCCGCGGGCGCAGGGCCGCCAGCGCCTGGACGACCACCGCCTCCAGGGGACCGCTGGTGTCGACCGCGACGGCCTCGGGCCACGGTGGCTCCTTGCCCGCCATGGCAGCGGCCACGGCGGTGTCGGCGTCGGATGCCGATGCTCGGTGGGCGCGGGCGTTGAGGCGGGCCTCCGACACGTCGCCGGGGACCCGGCAGTGCAGGGCCACCAGGTCGGCGCTGGTGCGTTCGGCCATGCGCAGGGCGGCTTCGCGGTGTCCCGCGTCGGACCACGTGGCGTCCAGGACGACGGATTCCCCGGAGGACAGCAGGGCGGATGCACGGTCGAGCAGGGCGGCGTAGGTCCTGGCGGTCCACTCCGGCGTGTACAGGCCTTCGCCGTAGCCGGCCGCCGCGGGCTGCTCCGCCGGGAGGCCCGCCAGCTCCTTGCGGAGGCGGTCGCTGCTCAGCAGGGTCACCCCCAGGCGGTCGGCCAGGGCCCCGGCGAGCGTGGACTTCCCGCTGCCCGGAAGCCCACCCACCAGCGTCAGACCGACGGCAGAGGTACGAAGGTGTCGCAGCGTCGCCGTGACAAGCCGCCGGGACACCGCCTCGGCACCGGGCGCGCCCTGGCGTGACTGGATCAGGGAGACCTTGGCACGGACGAACGCGCGGTAGGCCACGTAGTGGTGCCACAGGGACGGGGGCGCGGGATCGCCGGAGTACTCGCTGTACCGGGCGAGGAGGCAGGCGGCGGCTTCCGGAGCACCGAGCTGTTCCAGGTCCATGGCGAGGAAGGCGACGTCGTCGAGGCCGTCGACGAAGCGGAGGCGGTCGTCGAACTCCAGGCAGTCCAGGATGCGGGGGCCGTCGTCGAGGCAGAAGATGTCCTCGGCCAGCAGATCGCCGTGGCCATCGACGATCCGTCCTTGCCGGATCCGCGTGGCGAACAGGTGTTCGCGGCCGACGAGGTAGCGGTGCACCAGCCGCTCGACCTCGTCGATGCCGTCGGGCAAGGAGACGTCTTCGGCCAGGGCGTGGACCTGTGCGAAACTCGCTTCCCACCTCGATGCCAGAGCGTCGCGGGTTCCCTGCGCGTCCACTTCCGGGCTGCGGCGCGCGTCCGCGTGGCGCCCGGCGAGTTGCCGGGCCACGGCCCGCAGGACGTCGTCGACGACGGCTCCCTCTCGTACCAGACGGGACAGGCGGCGGTCCGCCGGCATGCGGCGCATCACGACGAGCGGTTCGGGTGCTTCCGTGTGCGGGGTGCGGATCTCTCCCAGGCCCAGGTAGACGTCCGCGGCGAAGCGGCGGTTGAGGTCGATCTCCTGTTCGCAGGCGGCCCGGCGGGCCGCCACCGTGGTGTAGTCCAGGAACTTGAGATCGACCGGTTTCTTGATCTTGTAGGCGTGCTCGCCGAAGAGGAGCACGATCGCGGTGTGCGTCTCGTGCAGTTCCGCGCGTGGGAACGTCGTGCCGTCGGGTTCGGGGCCCGACCGGAGTACGGACGCGTCGGCCTGGTGTGCGGCTGTCATCGCTTCCCTCGGGGTGTCGGGCTCAGTCATGGGGGACGACGGCGACAGGGCAGCGTGCGTGAGGGATGGCGGCCTGGGCGACGGGGCCTGGACGAGGTGCCGGAGTGTGGCGGTGCCGGCCGACGACCAGCAGCCCGGCGCTCCCGGCTGCCCGCAGGACCGCCCTGGCGGGGCTTTCCAGCCCGATGCTGTCGGCCGCCTGCACCCGCGGGAACTTCTCGCGCCAGGGACGAAGGACCTGGTCCAGCTGCTTCCTCGCGTGCTGCGCGATGCCTTCGGCGACGTCGTGGTCCACCCCCCAGGGGACGTAGGCGTGGACGGGCAGGGCCTGGCCGTGCACGGCCCGCAAGGGCACGCCGCGCGCGGCGGCGGTTGCGAAGGCGAACCCGAGCAGGTCGTCGCAGGGGCCGTGCAGCTTCAGCGCGACCACGACATCGTCTGTCCCCCGGGCGCGGCCGGTGGTGTTTCCGCACGGGATTCGGCACGGACCAGGACCACCGGCTGCTCGGCCCGTGCCACGACGGGCATGCTGATGTCCCCGAGGCAGTAGCTCTCGACGAGCTCCAGCCCCCGCGACCCGAGCACGGTCATCTCGGACTCCGACGCCACGTGCAACAGCGCGTCCCGGGCCTCGTCGGCGACCAGGTTTCCGACAATGGCGAGACCGGGGTGGCGCCTCCGGAGTTCCGCCTGTGCGTTGTGCACCAGCCGGTTCGCCCAGTAGTTCTGGTCGATTTCGTAGGGCCCCTTGGTGGGTTCCGGCGCGAGCATGGGCCACGCGTGCAGCAGGCGCAGCGTGAGCTTGCGGTGCTCGGCCTCGTCCGCGGCCCAACGGGCAGCGGCAAGGCTCTCGGGTGAGCCGTCGAGACCAACGGTGATCACAGGCTCCATGGCGCCTGCCTCCGTCTCGTAAGAAACTGGACACGACGATGACCGGGGTCGCCCCCTCCGGAAGCGTCGGCAGACCGCGCAGTGCCTGCCGCTCATTCGAGAGTTACCGCAAACCCTTCCGCGGCGCACGCGGACTCGATGCGGGTCGGGGCTCGAAGGGTGAGTCCGTCAAGGGATGAGGTGTGGCTGTGGTGATTCCCCTGGTGGTCGGGGTCGACGGGTCGGAGTCGAGCCTGGAGGCGGTGGACTGGGCCGTCGACGAGGCGGCCCGGCACACGGTGCCGCTCCACCTGATACACGCGGCGGCGCCGGGCCAGGACGCGTCCGGCCTGATCACCGCCGCTTCGGAACGCGCCGGAAAGGGCGCCGCCGGCGTGCGGCTGTCGAGCGAGGTGCTGCGCGACGACGCGGCCTCCGCCCTGGTCGGCGAGGGACACAAGGCCTTCGCGTTGGTGCTCGGGCCCAGGGGGCGCGGAGAACTCCCCGGACTGCTCCTGGGGTCGGTCGGCCTTGCCGTGGCGGCGCGGGCGCACTGCCCGGTCATCGTGGTGCGTGGCTCGCCGGAGCACCGGGCCGGCCGGTTCGGGAGGGTCGTCGTGGGGGTCGAGGACGGCCAGGGAAGCGACGCGGCCGTGGAGTTCGCATGTCGCGAGGCACACGTACGGCGCTGCGAACTGGTGGCGGTACACGCCTGGAGTGCGCCGCTCGGCGCACTCGCCGAACCTCTGCCCGGGCCGTGGTACGCCCTCGAGACGCACCGTCGCCCGCCGGCCCAGGTGCTCGACGACGCTCTGCGCGGCCCCGCGAAGCAGTACCCGGACACCACCGTGACGCGCCGGGTGGTCGAGGGGGCGGCACGGCGGGCGCTGTGGGAGGCCGCGGCGGGAGCGGATCTGCTCGTCGTCGGTGCCGGCAGGCGGCATGCCCGTCCCGGACTGCAACTCGGCCTGATCAACCACGCGTTGCTGCATCACGCACCGTGTCCGGTCGTGGTGGTGCCGCAGAGATGACCGTGTACCACCGGGGGACCGCGCCGGGGCCGGCCCCGGCTGCCTGAAGGACCGCTCATCAGGGACCTTCGGCCCTGTGCTCGGGGCCTGCCGCCGTTCGATGGTGGGAGGCGAAGCGACCGGCGATCCGCTGGAGGCCCGGCGATGAGTACCCGAAGTTCACCGCACGTCCGGTCCACTGCCACCGCGCGGAGATGAGACACCCAAGGGGCGGAACCCCCTGATCCGTACGTCGGACCGGGTCGAGTCCTGGTTGCGTCGCGTGCTGATGACCGTCCTCGTCGTCGGGTTGCCGACGGCAGGATTCGTCGCGGACATGACGGCGTACGAGTCGTCGATGCGCACGGTGCGGACCCAGTCGTCCGAGCGGCGAGGCAGCAGGCGCAGACCCGCTGGACCGACAGCAGCGGCGCGGTACGGACGGCAACCGCCCGGACGGCAACCACCCCCATGAAGCCGGAGACACCCGAGGGTGTCCCCGGGCCGGGGACACCCTCGTGGGCCCGGCGCCCGCCCGGGTACCCGGCCTCGCAAGCAGCGGATCAGGCCGCGGCCGGACGCGCTGTGGATCAGAAGCCAAGGAGGATGACCGATGACGCTTCCCGCACACCGCGGCAGGGGCCCGCTCTCCGGCTGGACACCCCTTCGGGAGCTCGAGGAACTGCGCACCCGGATGGAACAGCTCGTGGACGCCACCTTCCCCTTCCCCGGCCGCGGTCTCGCCGAGGCCGGCACGGCCGCGGCGTGGGCGCCGCCGGCCGCCGTCGAGGACACCGAGGACGCCTACCTGCTGGAGCTGGAACTCCCCGGCGTGGACAAGGACCAGATCAGCGTGGAGGTCAGCGGCGGCGAGCTCGACGTCCGCGGCGAGGCCAAGGAGAAGGAACGCACCGGGGTGCTCCGCCGGCAGACCCGGCACGTCGGGCAGTTCGACTACCGCACCAGCCTGCCGCCGAACGTCGACCCCGAGCACATCACCGCGGAGTTGGCCAACGGCATCCTCACGGTGCGCGTCCCGAAGGCCCGGAAGAGCAAGCCGCACCGCATCGAGATCACGGACTGAGTGGGATACGGCCCCCCGGGCCCCGACACCCCGCGCCGCCGCCTTTCGGCTGCTGGCTCCGTGAGTTGGGATGCGGGCCCTCCACACAAGGGACATCTCCAGGCCCCGTGCACCGAAGCGGGCCTTATCGATGCGCTCGCCCCGCGCTTCCAGGCCGCGCCGCTTCGCGTAGCCGACGATGCGCCGCCATTTCGCGACCTCGTCGTCATCGGACTCGGCGAGACAGACACGCCCCTCGGCAACCAACCGCTCCACCCACTCCATCGCCTTCGCTCGTCGCGCGCGAGCGACGGGCCGTTCGCCGTAAGACAGACGGGCCGTTCGCCGTAAGACAGACGGGCCGTTCGCCGTAAGACATCGGAGTGCGGCTTCGGCCCGTGTTCTCGCGCCTCCCGACGCCGGCGCCGAAGGCGCAGTCCCGGCGGCACAGCCTGAGCGCCACGGGCCGCACACACAGGATCGCCGGGATGACGACCATGCCGAAGGGAGAAGCGGCCGGCCTCGGTGACCCCCACACGCGCCTCCCCGCCACCGCGTCTGACGTTCAGAAGTCCACGGTCACGCAGGGCATAAACCGACCGCCAGTCACCCGACGCCCCTGACGGCAGGTCACGGCGCCCACCGGTCCCTTCCGGGACAACTGGCCACGGTGGAGTCGCCTGACGCAGCGTCTCGTCCGCGGTAGTCACTCAACGTGTCTGCAGCAGAGATATTCACAGCTCGAGCCGTTGGTGACGACGTCCTTTCCTGGGAGGTCCTGGGGAGTATCCGCGCCGCTGGGGAGCGCGTGGGGAGGATCGGCCGCATAAGACGGCACGCCTGTGAAAGACGCTGAAAGACTCATCCGCCCAGGTCAGTCATGGGTGTAGTCGCATCACCGCAGGCCCACGCCGCCCTCCGGACAACGTGAGGACGTAGGTGCGGAGGTCATCGGCCTCGATCGGTCCCGGCAGCGAGCTGCTCTCGCGCAGCGGGGCGAGGGAGCGGGTCGCGGTGACCCCGGTCAGCGTTTTCCCCACCTGACCAGGTGGAACCGGGGCGCTCCGACCGGCGTGCCGGTCCCGCTGCCTTCCGAGCATCCCGTCAATGGCGGCGCGCCCCTCGCTCATGACCTCCGGTAGGAAATGAGCACAGTAACCGAGCGTGACAGCCGACGCGGCGGCGCTCGTCTCCGTACGTCCCTTCACGCCGACAGCGAAACGACAGCTGTGGCTTACGCCCCTCCGACCGTGCCGCGGGCCAAGCTATCCGCAGGGCCTGAACGACATGAGCCCGCCGACCGTACCTCTTCCCAGATCACGCAACCTCCCCGGAAGGAACACACCCGCATGACCAGCGCATCGCATCAGCTCGCATCAGGACCGGCCCGTCGTACCGTCGTGGCGGCGGCCGGAGCGGCGGGCCTCGCCGTCGCGCTGACCGCCTGCGGAGGCTCCGACGGCGCCTCCGACTCGTCCGCGGACTCCGGCGCGTCCAGCGGCTCGCAGGACAACAACGACGCGAGCGGTGGAGGTTCGGGCGGCGGCGACAACGCGGCCGGGGCCGCGCTCGCCGCGGTCGCCGACATCCCCGAGGGCGGCGGGAAGGTCTTCGCCGACAGCAAGGTGGTGGTGACCCAGCCGACGGCGGGCGAGTTCAAGGCGTTCTCGGCGACCTGCACCCACCAGGGGTGCGCGGTGAAGAGCGTCGCCGACGGAGTCATCAACTGCCCCTGTCACAACAGCAATTTCTCGATCACCGACGGCAGTGTGCAGGGCGGCCCGGCGACCAAGCCGCTGCCGTCCGTGGAGATCACCGTCAGCGGGGACTCGATCAGGCTCGTGTGAGCCGTCAGTTGAGAGAAGAGGGGCCGCATGACCGCCACGCAGCGCCGGGGCCGGAAGATCATGATGATGCCGGGCGAACTGGACGACTTCCTCACCGGCCAGCGCACCTGCCGGGTCGCCACGGTGTCGGCCGACGGCGCACCGCATGTGAGCACGCTCTGGTTCGCCTGGGACGGCACCTCGCTGTGGCTGTACTCCGTGGTGCGTTCCAAGCGCTGGGCCGACCTGCGCCGGGACCCGCGGGTGGCGATCGTGGTGGACACCGGCGAGGAGTACGGCGAACTGCGCGGTGCGGAGCTGTCCGGGCGGGTGGAGTTCGTGGGCGAGATACCGCGCACCGGCGAACTCCGCGCCGAACTCGATGTCCCCGAGACCCTGTTCGCGCGCAAGAACTTCGATCTGGACGAGATGCCGCACGACGGCCAGCACGCCTGGATGCGGCTGACCCCGGAGAAGACCGTGTCCTGGGACTTCCGCAAACTGGGCGCTCGCTAGGTGTGCCGGCCTGAAGCGCTCTCCGTGGGAGGGATCCTATACGTACGTCCTGGACTCCGGTGCGTCCGGTCCGATCGCCGTGGTGATCGCCTTGCTCAGGGGGCCGATCTCGTCGCCCGTGAGCGTCGACACGGTGATACGGATACCCGGCGGTGCGCTCGTCCGGAAGCGGGCCCCGGGTGCCACCGCCCAGCCCGCGTGCAGCAGCCGTGCGACGGCGCCGGTCTCGTCCGGCACCGGCACCCACACGTTCATACCGCTGCGCCCGTGCGCCGTGACCCCCTGCCGGGCCAACTCCCCGATCAGGGCGTTCCGGCGCCGCCCGTACTCCGCCGCCACCGCGCCCGGGTCCACCGCGCCGCCGGTCCACAGCCGGAGGACCGCGCGCTGGACCGTACGGCTGACCCAGCCCGGCCCGAGCCGCTGCCGCCCGCGCACCCGGTCGAGGGTGACCGCGTCCCCGGTGAGCACGGCGAGCCGTAGGTCGGGGCCGTACGCCTTGGCCGTCGAACGCACGAAGGCCCAGCTACGGGTGGGGCCGGCGAGGGGGTGCAGGGGCAGGTCGACGATGTGGTGCCCGTGGTCGTCCTCGATCAGCAGCGTCTCCGGGTGGTCCGCGAGCACCGCCCGCAGAGCACGTGCGCGTGCCGCGCTCAGTGCGGCCCCGGTCGGGTTCTGCGCCCGGTCCGTCACGATCAGCGCACGCGCCCCGCCCGTCAGCGCACGCCGTACGTCGTCGGGGAGCGGCCCCTCGTCGTCGACACCGACCGGGACGGTCCGCAGCCCGAGCGCCGGGACGAGGTCCAGCACGCTTCCCCATCCCGGGTCCTCCACGGCGACCGCGTCCCCCTGCTTGAGGTGGGCCGCGAGCACCCGCTCCACGGCGTCCAGGGCACCGGAGGCGACGGCGACGGGACCGTCGGGGACGCCGTCGGCGTCCAGCCCGGCGCGTGCGTGCCGCGCCAGTCCGGGCTCCACGGGAGCGTGCCCGTAGAGCACCGGCTCCCGGTCCCCCTGCCCTGCCGCGGCGGCGAACGCCTCGGCCAGCGGGGGCAGCAGCGCGGGATCCGGGTTGCCGTCGGATACGTCCCGTACGCCTCGTGGGACCTCCACCCGGATGAAGTCGCGCGCCGTCGTGGCTGGTCTGGGCCGCACCCGGCTCCCCGCCGGCCCGCGGTCTCGATCACCCCGCGCTCGCGCAGGGTCCGGTACGCGGACGCGACGGTATTGGGGTTCACACCGAGCCGCTCCGCCAAATCCCTTATAGGAGGCAGGAGTTCGCCCGGCCGGAGGGCCCCTCCCCCCACCGCGCGCTCAACGCTCGCCGAAATCTCCGCTGCGCGCCGTCCACTGATCCGATATTCTCCCAGCACAAAGCCAATTATGCACTAGTGCAATGGAGAACGCCATGCAGGGGACCCGGCTGTCACAGCAGTCCGACACCAGCTACCCGCCCACCGACCGCACCGTCCCCACCCGCTCCCCCCACCGCGCCGCGTACGACAAGGAGCTGGTGCACGCGATACTCGACGAGGGGTACGTCTGCCACCTCGGTTTCGTCCGCGACGGCGCGCCGGTGGTACTGCCCACGCTGTATGCCCGGGTCGGCGAGCGTCTCTACGTGCACGGCTCGACGGGCTCGCGCCCGCTGCGCGCGGCGGACGGGGCCGAGCCCGGCCTCCCGGTCTGCCTGACCGTCACCCACGTGGACGGGCTGGTGCTGGCCCGCTCCGCCTTCCACCACTCGATCAACTACCGCTCCGTGGTGGTGCACGGCCTCGCGCACGACGTGACCGACCCCGAGGAGAAGCGACAGTCGCTGGACGCCCTTGTCGATCACATCGTCCCGGGCCGCGCCGCCGACTCCCGCCCGGCCAGCAAGAAGGAGCTGGCCGCCACCGCGGTGATCCGCCTCGACCTGACCGAGGTCTCCGCCAAGCTCCGCACCGGCGGCGTCAACGACGAGCCGGAGGACCTCACTCTCCCCCACTGGGCGGGCATCCTCCCCCTGAGCCGCGGCTACGGCACCCCGCTCGCCGACCCCGGCCTGGCCCCCGGCATGGAGCTGCCGGAGTACCTGGCGACCCTGTGACCCGGCTCCACCCCGCGACCACGCCGCATGTGGCCCAGGGGCGGCCCCCGCCGTCATGCCGGTACCGCGTCGCCCTCCGTCCTGCGGGCCCGCGCGCCCCGTGCCTCGCCCACCGCGAGCCCCGCGACCGAGCCCAGCATCAGCAGGGTGCCGACCAGCGTGGCCGAGGTGAGCCGCTCACCGAGCAGGGCGACGGCGAGTACCGCCGCGCTCACCGGCTCCAGCAGCATGATCACGGACACGGTGGCCGACCGCACGACGGCCGCGCCCGCGAAGTACAGGCCGTAGGCGAGAGCGGTCGGGACCGCTGCGACGTACGCCACGAGGCACAGCAGCAGACCGGGGGCGTCCGTGTGCGGGACCAGTCCTTCGACCGCGGCGAACGGCAGCAGCAGCACACTCGTGACGGCGAACGCCCCGACCGTCGTGCCGGAGGCGTCCAATCCGCCGTCCCGCCCCCACCACCGGGTGAGCAGCGTCATCGCCGAGTAGCCCGCCGCGGCCAGGAGCGCGAGCAGCACGCCCCCCGGGTCCACGACCGCCTCCCCGCCGCCGAGGACGAGGACGACGAGTCCGGCGAGCGCCCCGGCGACGGCGGCGGTCCCGCCCCGGCCGAGCCGCTCCCCCAGGAGCAGCCGTGCGCCGAGCGCCATCAGAACGGGTCCCGCGCCGAGGGTGACGACAGTGGCCACGGCGAGCCCGGTGGCGGCGACGGCGGCGAAGTAGGCCGTCTGGAACACGCCGAGCGCGACCCCGGTGGCCACGGCCCGCCACACCCTGCGGCCCAGGGGCTCGGGCACGGTCCGGGGACGCGGGAGCAGCGCCCGGGCCCCGAGCAGCAGTACAAGTCCGGCCGCGCAGCGCCAGAAGGAGAGGGCGACCGGGCCCATGTCACTGGTCCGGTAGACCAGCGACGCGGCAGCACCGGCGGTGCCCCAGGCGACACCGGCGACGATCAGATAGAGCAGGCCTCGCCCGACGGGCAGGCCGGATACGGCGTTCGACACGTGTTCTCTCCGCAGGTACACACAGATGCGCGGGTACGCACCACTCGCGCGGTGCGCGCACTGCGCGAAAGGAAGGAAGCCCCGGATCAGGCCCGGGTGGAGCCAGGTCGACGGGGTCCGTGGACTGCGTCTGCGGGCAGCACCACGACGCCCGGCGGCACGCCGGGCGAAGGGAGCCGTGGACCCTCCTCAGGCGGCGGGAGGCGGAAGGACGAGGGCGCGCGCATGCATAACCAGCACCTTAGGCGGCAGTTCCGGGCGTGGCCAACTCCCTTTCGGGCCCACCGCTCGCCACCGGCCGGTCGGGGTTCCTGGCCGGCGCGGAGGACTGGGCGATGAACGCGCCCGCCAGCACCACCACGCCGCCCACGAGCTGCGGCGCCGACAGGTGTTCGCCGAGGAGCACCCAGGCCAGCACGGTGGCGATGACCGCTTCAAGGCAGGCCACGACCCCCGCGACCTGCGGCGAGAGCCGCCGCACCGAGAGCACTCCGGTGCCGTACGCGACGACCGTGGCGACGAGGACGATCCAGGCCAGCAACACGAAGGCCGCGACCGGGGTACCGTCCATGCTCGCGCTGCCGCCGAGCACCGACCAGTCCATGGACCACGGACGGGCGACGACGGTGAGTACGGCGGCGCCGACGAGCAGACCGTAGGCGATCACCCCGAGCGGGTCCGGCGCCCGGTCGCCATGGTCGCTGCCCTGATCGGACAGGACGAAGTACCCGACCTGACAGCAGGCGGCGCCGAGCGCGAGCGTCAACCCGAGGACGTCGAAGCCGAGGCCCGACCACACCTCCACGACGCAGGCCAGTCCGCCCACCGCCAGAACCACACCGACCGCCGCCGCCCGGGTCACCGGCCGCCGCTGGACGAACCGCACCCAACCGAGGACGAGCGCGGGCGCCAGATACTCGACAAGCAGTGCGACGCCTACGGGGATACGGGAGAGGGCGGCGAAGTAGCAGGCCTGGACGCCGGCGACGGCGAACAGTCCGAACCCGGCGAGCAGCGCCGGATGGCTGCGCAGCAGCCCCCGGTGGCGCACCGCCAGCGGCAGCATGATCAGGGCCGCGCCCGTCACTCGCAGCCAGACGACGTGCAGCGGGTCCAGGCCCGCCTCGATCAACGGTTTGGCGGCGACACCGGACCCCCCGAAGGCCACCGCGGACAACAGCGCGAGGCCGAGCCCGACGCCTTTCCCACGGGTGCCCCGGGTGTTCCGAGTACTGGCAGAGGTAGGCACCGGCACATGATGTCAGGCGTCGACAGGAGCGTCATCTCCATGGCTCCTGTCTCACCTGCTGGACGGAGGCTTCCTTCGTCTCAGTGAGCCGGGTCGCCGGTCCACGTCTCGAGCCGGGCGAGCAGGTCGCGGGAGTCGATTCCGGCGCGCTCGAGCACCTCCACGGCACGGGCCTGCGGGTCCACGATGATCGCCGCGAGCAGGTCCACGCCACACGGCGTCCCGCCGCGGCGTGCTGCGCGTTCGCGGGCGTACGCCATGCCGGCCGCGGCGAGCGGCGAGAAACCGGCGGCCTCCGTCACCACCGGGACCGCACCGGAGTCCTCGACGGCGCTCCGCCAGCGCAGGCCGTAGCCGATGCTGCGCTGGACCAGATAGCCGAGCAGCCGGGCGGCCTGCGGGCCCTCGTCGAAGACCGCGCGCACCTCGGCATCGGACTCCAGCAGCGAGTGCAGCAGATGGGCGGTGTCGATCTGACGGTCCGCGTCCCTGAGCGCCCTGCGGCGGGCACCGGTGACCACCGCCGTCAGCTCCGCGCTGAGTCCGGCGCCGTGGTCCGCATGGCGAATGCCCTGCTCCTGGGCCTCGTGGGCGGACTGCCGGGGGATACGGGGTTGCACACCCTCCATCCCATCAGCCCCGCAGGTCCGGGGCATCCCCGGCGGGGAGCATCTTCTTGTCCCACGGGAAGTGGATACGCCGAGCCGGAATCTCCTCCTTGGGAAGGAGAATCAGGCCACTCCCCTCAGGGGCGCGCGTCCGTCCTCAGTCGTCGGCGAGGATCAGGTACAGCTTCTTGCGGGCTTCGTTGATGACGGTGAGCGCCTTCTCCCGCTGCTCCTTGCTACCGGTCTTCCAGACCTGCCCGAAGGCCTCCATCAAACCGAACCCGGCCTGCCGGATCTCGCTCAGCGCCTCCCAGTCGACTCCGCGCGAGGCCTCTTCCCAAGGCGCCTCGGGACCTTCCTCGGCCGCCGTGCGACCGGTGTCGGTGAGCGCGAACAGCTTCTTGCCGCCCTCGGACTCACTGATGATCAGCCCCTCGTCCTCCAGCAGCTGAAGGGTGGGGTACACCGAGCCGGGGCTGGGCTTCCACGCTCCGCCGCTGCGCTCGGCGATCTCCTGGATCATCTCGTAGCCGTGCATCGGCCGATCCTTCAGCAGGGCGAGGATCGAGGCCCGCACGTCACCGCGCCGTGCCCTTCCCCTCGGCCCGCCACGCCCTCGGCCACCACCCCAGGGGCCGTGCCCGAAACCCGGACCGAAGCCGTGACCACCGGGTCCTGAGGGACCGAAGGGTCCGAACGCGGCCCGCAGCCGGTCGAAGTCGCCCCGGCCGCCCCGCGGACCGCCCTGACCATGACCATGCCCGAAACCATGGGTACGCATCGCAACCACTCCGTATCATCATTGATCTGTCGCGATATCTCAACGATATATCGGGTGATTTCGTTGGGCAACCCCTTGGCAACCCCGTCACCGGACAGGCGGCCCCGTACGGTCGGTCCAACGCCTCCGAATTGGCCTTGGCCTGTGGCTTTGCTCAGCCCGTACCGTCAGGGCATGCACATTCGAATCGTCGACGCCTTCACCGACCGGCCCTTCTCCGGCAATCCGGCCGGGGTTCTCCTCCTGGACACGGACGCGTTCCCGGACGACACCTGGCTCCAGAACGTCGCCCTGGAGGTCAACCACGCCGAGACCGCCTTCGCGCACCCGCTGCCCGGAGGCGGCACGGCCGACTGGGCGCTGCGCTGGTTCACCCCGGCCACCGAGGTTGCGATGTGCGGCCACGCGACCCTGGCCACCGCGCACGTCCTGCACACCACCGGCACCCACGAGGGACCCGTCCGGTTCGCCACCCGCAGTGGTGTCCTCGTCGCGGCGCCGGCCGAGGACGGCTCCGTGACCCTCGACTTCCCCACGGCGCCGCTCACCCGGCTCGACCTCCCCGAGGGGGTCGCCGACGCACTGGGCACCGAGCCGCTCACGGCCTTCGACACCGGCCCGAACGTCGGAGACCTGCTGGTCGAGGTCGCCGACGAGCGGACCGTCCGCGCCCTGCGGCCCGATCTGAACGCCCTCGGCGCCCACTCCGAGCGCGGCGTCATCGCCACCGCCCGCGCGGAGGACCCCTCCCGGGGCTACGACTTCGTCTCCCGCTGCTTCTTCCCGAACGTCGGCATCGACGAGGACCCCGTCACCGGCAGCGCCCACACCGCGCTGGCCCCCTACTGGTCCGAGCGTCTCGGGCGCCCCGGCCTCACCGGCCTCCAGGCCTCACCCCGCTCCGGCCGCGTCCGTACGGAGCTGTGCGGCGAGCGCACCCTGCTGGGCGGACGGGCGGTGACGGTCATCGAGGGTGAGCTCCTGGCCTGATCCGGGCGCCAGAAGGGCGAAGGGGCGCAACGGCCCGGCCGTTGCGCCCCTTCCCGGTCTCCGGGTCGTTCACGCCGTGGGCAGCCAGTCCACCTTGCCCGCGAGCAGCGCGTACCCCACGAACGCACCGATGTCGAGCAGCGTGTGCGCGACCACCAGGGGCCCCACCCTGCCCCAGCGTCGGTAGAGGAACACGAACACCACGCCCATGACCATGTTGCCGATGAAACCGCCGATGCCCTGGTAGAGGTGGTACGAACCGCGCAGCATCGAACTCGCCGCCGTCGCGGCGCCCGGCGTCCAGCCCAACTGCTCGAGCCGGCGCAGCAGGTACGCGAGGACGATGACCTCCTCGAGGATCGAGTTCTGCAGCGCCGAGAGGATCAGCACGGGGAATTTCCACCACACCTCGGGCAGCGCCTCGGGCACCACGGTGAGGTTGAAGCCGAGCCCGCGCGCGGCCAGGTAGAAGGCGATGCCGCTGCTGCCGATGACCGCCGCGACCGCCGCCCCGCGGCCGAGGTCGGACCAGGGCCGGGTGCGGTCGAACCCGAGGACGCGCAGTCCCGCGCCCTCGCGCAGCAGGAAGTGGGCGACGAGCGCGACGGGAACGAGCGCGGTGGTGATTCCGAAGAGCTGCCAAGCCAGGTCGAGCCAGGGACGGCCCGGTGCCGCAGAGGCGTTGAGGGTGGCGGCCTGGTCCTTCAGACCGCCCGGCCGGGTGACCGAGCCGATGAAACTGATCAGCGCGGCCACTCCGCTCGCGCCGAGCGACACCGCGAGCACGAGCAGCGTCTCGTTGCGGAGCATCGTCCGCGTGAGCCGCCGCTGAGGATACTCACCGGCCCTCGGGCCCGCCTCCGCCTGCACACCTGCCTCCACGTCACCGATCCGTCCGATCAGTATGAGGGCAGCGGCCGGCGGCCCGACGGGCGGTCCGCGGTGGGCCCGTCCGGTGTCAGGTCGCAGGTACCGGGTCCGGGAGGCCGACGGGCCAGGCGTGGACCGGCTCGCCCTCCAGCATCAGCTCGCGGTAGCGCCGGGTGGTGGCGGCCAGCGCCGCCTGCCGGGTCAGGCCGCCGTCCAGGGCCCGGTGGAAGGTCGCGGCCTGCCAGCTCGCGCCGTTCTGCCGGCGTCGGCAGCGCTCCTCGATCACGCCGAGGTACAGGTCCCGGTCCGCGGGCTCGATGCCCCACGCGTCCAGTCCCGCCTCGGCCAGCGGCAGCAGCTCGTCGCGTACGAGGGTGACCGCGTCCACCTCGGCCGTACCGCCGTAGCGCCCGCGCCGGGGCCAGGTGAGGCGGGCTTCGATGCCGTGCCTGCAGGCGGCGTCGAAGTTGGCGGCGGCGGCCTCGAAGGGCAGCCGGGTCCACACCGGGCGACTGTCCTCCGCGAGGGCCCGGACCAGGCCGTAGTAGAACGCCGCGTTGGCGACGACGTCGACGACGGTGGGCCCGGCGGGCAGGACCCGGTTCTCCACCCGCAGGTGGGGGACGCCGTCGGCGACGCCGTAGACCGGGCGGTTCCAGCGGTAGACCGTGCCGTTGTGCAGGACGAGTTCGGCGAGCGTGGGGGTGCCGTTCTTGTCCAGCACGTCGAGCGGGTCCTCGTCGTCGCAGATGGGCAGGAGGGCCGGGTAGTAGCGCAGATTCTCCTCGAAGAGGTCGAACGCCGAGGTGACCCAGCGCTCCCCGAACCAGGTGCGCGGCCGTACGCCCTGTGCCTGCAGCTCGGGCGGCCGGGTGTCGGTGGACTGCTGGAACAGCGGCGGCCGGGACTCGCGCCACAGCTCGCGGCCGAACAGGAAGGGTGAGTTGGCGCCGACGGCGATCTGGGCGGCGGCGACCGCCTGGGCCGCGTTCCACACGTCGGCGAAGCGGGCCGGAGTGACCTGGAGGTGCAGCTGCACCGAGGTGCAGGCGGCCTCGGGCGCGATGGACTTGGAGGTGCAGCTGAGGCGTTCCACCCCGTCGATGTCGAGACTGAAGTCCTCCCCGCGGGCGGCCACGATCTGCTCGTTGAGCAGGGTGTAGCGGTCGGCTTCGGAGAGATTCGAGGAGACGAGGTCGTCGCGGTGCAGCGTCGGCAGAATACCGATCATCACGATCCCGGAGTCCACCTCGGCGGCCTTCCGGTCGGCGTACGCGAGTGAGGTGCGCAGTTCCTCGGCGAGCCGGTCGAATACCCGCCCGTCCAAACGATGTGGAGCGATGTTGACTTCCAGATTGAACATGGCGAGTTCTGTTTGGAAATCCCGGCTCGCGATCCGTTCGAGGACTTGTCCGTTCAACATTTTGGGCATGCCGTCAGCGCCCGTGAGATTCAATTCGATCTCCAGCCCCATGAGGTTCTTGGGGCGGTCGAACCGCTTCTCCACCAGGAGTCGCTCCAAGCCCGTCAGGCACTTGCGGAGCTTGTCGCGGTAGCGCTGGCGATCGGACAGGTCGAACCCGCCTGCCACCACCTTCTCCCCCATCGAAGCGTCCTTCCTCAGCTGGGCGGTCCGCTGATCGGCCGCCGGGGTCCCGGTCCACAGGGGAGGATGCCCAGTGGATGCGATCGATAACGCCCCGAACTGGTCTGTCGACCGCTACGCTGGTCGAATGTGACCACTGGCACATTCACGCGGCATGGCCGACAGGGTACGTAACAACGCGACGGCGAACTCGTGAAAAACGCCGACGACAATAGGCCTACCACTCTGCGGCCGTTTATCGAGGTCATCGCTGTGCACCCGGTTAGGAATCGGGATGATTCCCCCGTTTCATCGACCAAAAGTACCCTTGTTTCACGGGTCGGAAACGGCTAGCGGAAACACAGCCCGAACACGCGTCATATAAACTCCGTGGACAGGGCAGAAGGTTGGCGCCCGCGGTCGAGTGATCCAGCCCTCGAGGTGGCGTGCGGCAGTCCTCACCCCACCCGCCTCTCGCGCTCAGACCCCCGGCCCCTGCCTTCCGACCTTCGCGAGCTGACAGCGTCGTCCGCCCCGCCCTCGCGCCACTGTGCCTTCGAATGAGAGGCGACCCACCATGCCCCTGCATGTCCCCCCGGCCCCCGCGCCCGCACTGCGTTCCGTCCTGACCGCACTCTCCTCCCCCACCGCGGTCAGCGAGGCCCGAACCCCCTCCCTCCTCGCTGCCCAGGGACCGGCCTCGCCCGAACTGCCGCTGCCCGTGCATGTCCTGGACCGGATCACCGCCGAGGGCGTGTCCGCGACGCGACTGGCCGGCTGGCGCTTCCTGATCCGCTGCGGCGACCGGGCGGTGGCCGCGGCGGACACCGTGCTCACGCCCGACGGCTGGGCCTTCTCCCGCTTCTTCGAGGGCCCGTACATCGCCTCCACCGAACTGGCCCTGCGCCAGGCCGAGTCCCTGCCACAGCCCTACCAGCCCCGGCTGTTGTCGGTGCCCGGTCTCTACATGCTGACCCTCTGGCTGCACGGCGACCGCACCGCGGACGGCGCCACAGGCCATCCCGCCGCCACCGACCTGCTCGTCCCGCTCGCCCCCGCGCCGCCCGGCATCGCGGCCCACCGCCCGCACCTGGTCGCGGAACTCCTCCCGGTGCTGACCCACCGGGTGGCGCCCAACCGCCTGCTCGGCTCACCCGCCTGACCCAACGCGCGCGTACCCACCGCCACTCCCACACCTCCGCCTCCCGTACCCCGTCGCCCGATCCCCGCGGCGGGGTACGCGCGTGCCCCGAGCCTCCCCGGCCCGACCAGCCCTCCGAACGCTCCGAAACCGCGGACTAGCCTCATCCGACCATGCGGAACCACCCGAAGTGACAGTGCAGTTGGGACGAACCATCCGCGTGGGTGACGCGTCATCAACCTGTGAGGGGCGGTGCCGCGAAATCCCTGCGGATCGCCGTCTAGGGGGCAACACTTGTTTCCGACCGACCTATGACAACGGGGGCGGCCATGAACGAGGTTTCACGTCGCGCAACAGAGACAACAGCCCACCCACAGGTCAGCACGAGCGAAAGATCCCACCCATGTGCCAGCATCCGTCACCGTGCCCCTCAGCCGAATCCGCCGATCGGGAGTCCGCCCGTCTCGTGGCGCACCACCCGGAGCAGGGCTGGAGCCTGCTGTGCAACGGTGTCGTGCTCTTCGAGGACACCGGTGAACTCCTGCCCGACGGCAGGAGCATCGCACCGCAGCGTCCCGGGGGCACCGCGGTGATGACCACCGCCTGAGCTCCACCGGGCGGATCGGTGCCCGCCCTCGGAGCGGAAACCTCGCCCAGGGTTCGTCCGGCGACGGCCTCCCACCGGTGCCCGCCTTCCGGAAGACTCCTGGAAGTTTCGCGGGCTCCCGTCATGGAGGGCACGGAGGTGGGGCTGGTGGCACCATGTGAGGCCGGCACCGAGGGCAGGGTGACGATCACGGAGATCGCCCGGCAGGCCGGTGTCTCCGTGCCGACCGTGTCCCGTGTCGTCACGGCCGCTCCGACGTGTCCCCCGCGGACCTGGGTCCGGGTCGAGGACCTGGTGCGCCATCACGGCTACCGCAAGCGCCCCAGCGCCTCCCTGGCCCGCGCCGCACTGCTCGACCTGGTCTTCGACGACCTCGTCGGCCCATGGGCGGTGGAGATCATCCGCGGTGTCGAGGAGGTCGCCCAGGGGCCGGCGTGGGGACGGTGGTGTCGGCGATCCACGGGCGTTCCGGTTCCGCCCGCGAGTGGACGCGGAGTCTGCGGGCGCGCGCATCCGACGGGATCGTCCTCGTCACGTCGGCGCTCGAGCCGGTGCTCCACGAGGAGTTGCGCATTCTCGGCGTGCCGCTCGTGGTGGTGGATCCGGTGGGCTCCCCGCCCTGGACGTGCCCACCATCGGCGCCGCCAACCGGTCGGGCGGCATGGCCGCCACGCAGCATCTGCCAGGCCCTGGGACACCGCAGGATCGGTCTGGTCACCGGGCCGCCGCGCCTGCTGTGTTCCCGGGCCCGGCTCGACGGTTACCGGGCGGCCCTGGAGGGCACCGGTGTCGCAGTGGACGAGTCCCCGGTCGTCCCCGGGGACTTCCGTCCCGAGTCGCCACCACCGCTCAACGCCGTGATGCCCAGGCCGGCCGCGGCGGAGGCCGCCAGGAAGCCGCAGCGGGACAGTGCCGGGTGCCCATGTCATGCGCTTCCTCGGAGTCAGGGGCGGACAATTCCACGCCCACTGGTCCACGCCCACTGATTCAGAAGTTTCGGAAGAGATTCAGGAATATGTGCCGTTGCCGCACCCTGGAGACAGCCGACAAAGGGTGTAACCCCCTGTACGCGGTGAATCTGCCGGGACGCGCGCCGCGCACGTGGCGCCGGCCGCCCGCAGGGGCCGGATCGAGAGTATCCGCCGCCTCCGGGAGGTCGCGCGTACGCCGATCGGCCGGTTCGGGCCGTTCCCCCTGACACCCCCACACCCTCGACCGCGGCCTGCCCGGACGCCCGGTTCGACCTCGCAGATCGCGGCGCGGCGAAGGCCGCCGGCCGTGCCGGGGCGACACGCCCCCGCCTCCCCCAGAGAGGCAAAATATTCGCATCACTCTGCGAACGTTGCGATCAGGTGGCGGAATGGCTACCTCGCCTCAGAGCCTCCGCCCCGTCCGGCTCCGCTCGCCGCCCTATGGTGATCGGCATGCAGTCCTACACGATCGGCCAGGCAGCGCGGCTGCTCGGCGTCAGCCCGGACACCGCCCGACGCTGGGCGGACGCGGGCCGGGTCACCACCCACCGCGACGAAGGCGGCCGACGGCTCATCGACGGGCGGGATCTGGCCGCGTTCTCCGTCGCCCTCGCGAAGGCCGGCGCCGTCGAGGAGGGCACGCCGTACACCTCGGCCCGCAACGCCTTCCCCGGCATCGTCACCGCGATCAAACTCGGCGACGTGGCAGCCCAGGTCGAGATTCAGGCGGGCCCGCACCGCCTGGTCTCGCTGCTGACCCGCGAGGCCGTCGAGGAACTCGGCCTGGAGGTCGGCATGGAGGCCACCGCCCGCGTGAAGTCGACGAACGTCCATATCGACCGCGTCTGACGGAAGCGGTACGGCGACGGGCTCCGCTCCGGCCGTACGGCCGGAGCGGAGCCCGTCCACTCCTCGGTCCCGGTGTTCTCGCTTCCGGTCACCGGTCCCGGTGGTCAAGCCCTCCGCGTCAGTCGTCGTACGCGTCCAGGGGCGGGCAGGAGCACACCAGGTTGCGGTCGCCGAAGGCCTGGTCGACACGGCGCACCGGCGGCCAGTACTTGTCGGCGGCACTCACACCGGTCGGGAAGACGGCCTCCTCACGGCTGTACGGGTGCGCCCACTCCGCGCCGAGCGCGGCGGCGGTGTGCGGGGCGTTGCGCAGCGGGTTGTCGTCCGCGGGCCACTCGCCGGAGCCGACCTTCTCGATCTCCGCGCGAATCGCGATCATCGTCTCGCAGAACCGGTCGAGTTCGGCCAGGTCCTCGGACTCGGTCGGCTCGATCATCAGCGTTCCTGCCACCGGGAACGACATCGTCGGCGCGTGGAAGCCGTAGTCGATCAGCCGCTTGGCCACGTCGTCCACGCTCACGCCAGTCGCCTTGGTCAGCGGGCGCAGGTCGATGATGCACTCGTGCGCGACCAGCCCGCCGGGGCCGGTGTAGAGCACCGGGTAGTGCGGCTCGAGGCGCTTGGCGATGTAGTTGGCGCTGAGCACCGCCACCTGGGTGGCCCGCTTGAGCCCCTCGCCGCCCATGAGCCGGACGTACGCCCACGAGATGGGCAGGATGCCCGCGGACCCCCACGGGGCGGCCGAGACCGGCCCGATCCCCGTCTCCGGCCCGGCCTCGGGCTGGAGCGGGTGGTTCGGCAGGTACGGCGCCAGGTGCGACCGCACGCCGACCGGGCCGACGCCGGGACCGCCACCGCCGTGCGGGATGCAGAAGGTCTTGTGCAGGTTCAGGTGCGAGACGTCGCCGCCGAAGTGTCCGGGCTTGGCCAGCCCGACCAGCGCGTTGAGGTTCGCGCCGTCCACGTACACCTGGCCGCCGGCCTCGTGCACCGCCGCGCAGATGTCGGCGACGTGCTCTTCGAACACACCGTGCGTCGACGGGTACGTGATCATCAGCACCGACAGTTCGTCGCGGTACCGCTCGATCTTCGCCCGCAGGTCGTCGATGTCGACCTCGCCGTCCTCGGCGGTCTTCACGACGACGACCTTCATCCCGGCCATGACGGCGCTGGCGGCGTTGGTGCCGTGCGCGGAGGACGGGATGAGGCAGACGGTGCGCTGCTCGTCGCCGTTGGCCCGGTGGTAGCCGCGCACGGCGAGCAGCCCGGCCAGTTCGCCCTGGGAACCCGCGTTGGGCTGGAGGCTCACCTTGTCGTAGCCGGTGACCTCGGCGAGACGATCCTCCAGTTCGTGGATGAGCGTGAGGTAGCCCTGGGCCTGCTCGGCCGGCGCGAAGGGGTGCAGCTGCCCGAACTCGGGCCAGGTGATCGGCTCCATCTCCGTGGTCGCGTTGAGCTTCATGGTGCAGGAGCCCAGCGGGATCATCCCACGGTCCAGCGCGTAGTCACGGTCGGCGAGCCGGCGCAGGTAGCGCAGCATCGCGGTCTCGGAGCGGTGCTGGTGGAAGACGGGGTGCGTCAGGTACTCGTCGGTGCGCAGCAGGGCGTCCGGCAGGGTGTCGGGCGCTGCCGCGTCCAGAGTCTCGATGTCGGCCTCGACGCCGAAGGCACTCCACACGGCGGCGAGCCGGGCCCGTGTGGTGGTCTCGTCGCAGGCGATCGAGACGTGGTCGGCGTCGACGAGGAGCAGGTTGACGCCGTTGTCCCGCGCGGCGGCGACGACCTCGGCGCCCCGCCCCGGGACCCGTACGGTCAGCGTGTCGAAGTAGGAGGCGTGGACGATCTCCACGCCGCCGGCCGGAGCCCTTCGGCGAGGACGGTCGCGTAACGGTGGGTGCGCCACGCGATGGTCCGCAGCCCTTCGGGACCGTGGTAGACGGCGTACATCCCGGCCATCACGGCGAGCAGCACCTGGGCGGTACAGATGTTGCTGGTGGCCTTCTCCCGGCGGATGTGCTGCTCACGGGTCTGGAGCGCGAGCCGGTAGGCCTGGTGACCGTCCGCGTCGACGGAGACACCGACGAGCCGTCCGGGCAGGCTGCGCGCCATCTTCTCGTGCACGGCCATGTATCCGGCGTGCGGCCCGCCGAAGCCCATGGGCACACCGAAGCGCTGCGTCGTGCCGACCGCGATGTCCGCGCCGAGTTCGCCGGGCGACGTCAGCAGCGTGAGGGCGAGCAGATCGGCGGCGACGGTGACGAGCGCGCCCAGCTCGTGCGCCCGGTCGATCACCGGCTTGATGTCGCGTACGGCACCGGAGGCGCCCGGGTACTGGATCAGCACGCCGTTGATTCCGCGCTCGGCGATCTCGGCGGGAATACCCTCGCTCAGATCGGCGACGACGACCTCGACGCCGGTCGGCTCGGCACGGGTCTCGATCACGGCGATCGTCTGCGGCAGCGCGTCCGCGTCGACCAGGAACAGACCGTTCTTGTTCTTGCCCATGCGTCGCGACAGCGCCATCGCCTCGGCGGCGGCCGTGCCCTCGTCGAGCAGTGAGGCCCCGGAGGTCGGCAGGCCGGTCAGTTCGGCGACCATGGTCTGGAAGTTCAGCAGTGCCTCGAGCCGCCCCTGCGAGATCTCCGGCTGGTACGGCGTGTAGGCCGTGTACCAGGCGGGGTTCTCCATCACGTTGCGCAGGATGACGGGCGGCGTGAAGGTCCCGTAGTACCCGAGCCCGATCATGGAGCCGAGCACCTCGTTGCGGTCGGCCAGCGACCGGAGTTCGGCCAGTACCTCGGGCTCGGTCCGGGCGCCCGGCAGGTCGAGCGCGTCGGCGTTCTTGATCACATCCGGGACCGCCGCGGCCGTCAGCTCGTCGAGCGAGCCGTAGCCGACCTGCGCGAGCATCTTGGCGCGGGCCTCGTGGTCGGGGCCGATGTGACGCTGCTCGAAGGGCGTTCCCTGTTCGAGCTCGGAGAGGGGAATGCGATGGGCGGTCATTGCGGAGGCCTCCTGGTCTGACGACCTTCGAGGGGCACCATGACGGGTGCCCGGACGGCCTCCCCCTCTGTCATCTCAACCTGAGAGCTTCACCGGGCCGCCGCAGGGCGACCGGCTTTCACCGTCGGTGAGAGCGGGAGCCGTCGACACCCGCCCTGCTTTCCAGAGTGACCTCGTCCATGCGGTACGTGGGCCTGAGAGATTCCGGGGAGGATTTGCTCCTTCGGCGCCCTCCGATGGTGTGTGGAGGACTCTCCCGCACGGGGTCAGCAGCCGCTGCCAGCGTACCAGCGAGGGCAACACCCGGACCTTCGAGTGGCCGCCGACCCAATTGTGCCGTTCTGTAGTGCTGACGAATGATTGCGGATTGCGACCAGTGGAGGGCCCGTGCAGACCGACATCGATCCGCGCAACCTGATCGGCCGCAAGGCGTTCGACCGCAACGGAACCCGGATCGGCACCATCGACGAGGTCTATCTCGACGACGCCACCGGCATACCCGAGTGGGCGGCGATACGCACCGGCTTGTTCAGCAGGGACGCCTTCGTCCCCCTGGAGCCGAGCGAGCTGATCGACGGCGGCCTCCACATCCCCTTCGAACGCGCCCTGATCAAGGATGCCCCCGACTTCGGCGTGGGCCGCCATCTCTCCCCGGAGCAGGAACTCCAGCTCTACCACCACTACGGTCTGGACATCTCCGCTCCTCCCCCGCTTCCGGACCACGACTTCGGCGAACTCTCCGACCGCGACGACCACCCGGCCTGACAGACCCCCGGAAGCCGGGAGCACGAGGCCCGGGGCGGCAGGGGCCGGCCGGAACCGTGCCCCGTGACGCCGTGCTTCGAGGACTCCCCGGCACATCACTGTCCGAGGTCCGCTCACACGTGCGAGGGCCCCGGGTCCATGACACCGGGACTCGCCCCCGTGCCGTCGCTCGTCTCCGCGCCGCCCCGTGGCCTCTCGCCCTCCCCGGGTCTTCGCTCCACCAGTGGCAGCGGATCCGCCGGTTGCAGGGCCGGGTCGTCGGTGCGGAAGGTCTTCACCCGGCCCGCCGCCGAGCCGGGCGTCTCGAACCGGACCGTGACCCGCCCCAGGCCGCTGCCCTGGACCCACCCGTGCCCGTACTCGGTGTGCCGTACATCGTGCCCGGCCGGCCAGCGCCGCTCCGCGCTCGTGTGCTGTCCTTCCTCCGTGGGTGCGGCCGCCTGGTCCTCCTCGCCCGGCGACTCCTCCCCCTGGCCCCCCGCCGCCTGCGCGAACAAGTCCTCTTGTGTGTAGTCCGCGAGTCCGCTGACTCCCACGCCCAGCAGCCGTACTCCGCCCGTCGTGTCGACCGAGTCCAGCAGCCGTGCCGCCGCCTCGCGCACCACCGTCGGATCGTCCGTGGGCCCCCGCAGTGTCTCGGACCGGGTGAGCGTCGAGAAGTCGTAGCGCCGCACCTTCAGCACGATGGTCCGTCCCGACAGCCCCGCTCCCCGCAGCCTGCGCACACAGCGATCGGCGAGCCGCCGGACCTCCGTCGCGACCCGCACCCGGTCGTGGATGTCCACGTCGTACGTGTCCTCGACCGACACCGATTTCGTCTCCCGCTCGGCCACCACGGGCCGTTCGTCCCGCGCCAGGGCCATGGCGTACAGCGCGTGTCCGTGTGCCTTGCCGAGCAACCGCACCAGCTCGTCCTCCCCGGCCTCGGCGAGTTCGTCGACCGTGTGGATCCCGGCCCTCCGCAGATGGTCACCGGTGGCGGGCCCCACTCCCGGCAGCGTCCGGACCGGAAGCGGCGCCAGCAGGGCCCGCTCGCTCCCCGGCTCGATCAGCACCAGCCCGTCGGGCTTGGCCTGTTCCGAGGCGATCTTCGCCAGCATCTTGGAGGCGGCGAGCCCGACGGATCCGGTGAGCCCGGTGACCGCCCGTATGTCCGCGCGCAGTTTCTCCCCGGCCAGCCGTGCCGATCGCGCATCCCAGGCCGCCCCGCCGGCCTCCAGGTCCACGAACGCCTCGTCCAGGCTCAACGGTTCCACCAGCGGCGACATCGCCCGCAGCAGCCCCATCACCTGATCGCTGATCGACCGGTAGAACGCGAAGCGCGGTACGAGATACGCCGCGTTCGGCGCGAGCCGCCGCGCCTGCGCCATGGGCAGCGCGGAATGCACGCCGAAGACCCGGGCCTCGTACGAGGCGGTGGCGACCACTCCACGCGGCCCGAGCCCGCCCACGACCACGGCTTTCCCTCGCAGGCTGGGCTTGGACGCCTGCTCCACCGAGGCGAAGAAGGCATCGATGTCGAGATGCAGGATGGTAGGCGCGGATCTCACATCTCCGATGCTGCCCTACGCCACTGACAATGCCCTGCCGCACGGACCGGTCATCGACCGTCCCGGGCAACACGGACCGCTCAGCCGGCCTTGACGGCTCAGACCGCGCGGTTCCGCCGCCGTGCCAGCTCGTCCGCCGGGTTGGGCCCGATCAGCGTCTCCCCGGTGTCGACACGCTCCCCGTGCAGCTGGGACAGCGCGCTCTCGACATCCCGCCACACCACACCGACGGCGATCCCGAAAATGCCCTGGCCGCCCTGGAGCAGGGCATGGACCTCATCCGGCGTGCCGCACTCGTAGACCGTGGCGCCGTCGCTCATCAGCGTCATGCGCTCCAGGTCACGGAAGCCTCGCTCCCGCAGATGCTGGACGGCGGTACGAATGTTCTGCAGCGACACACCGGTGTCCAGGAACCGCTTGACGATCTTCAGGACGACGACGTCCCGGAAGCTGTACAGCCGCTGTGTCCCGGAGCCGTGAGCGGGCCGCACACTTGGTTCGACCAGTCCCGTGCGGGCCCAGTAGTCCAGTTGCCGGTAGGTGATGCCGGCGGCCGCGCAGGCCGTGGGGCCGCGATAGCCGATCTCCTCGGACACCATGGACGTCGTCGTCCCTCCGCTGCTCGGCACGGCCGCCGGCCGCTGCGGAGCGTGATCGGCCGCGCTGCCGTGATGGGCATACGCCCCGCTCGCGCGGGGCTGAGGGCCTGGGGGAGGGTACGGACCGCTCACCCCGAGACCGTGTCCGGGGGCACCCCCGGCCGTACCGTCGCCGGTGCTTCTCACGCCGACCTCCGTCCTCGACCTGCCTCCTCGACGGTAGGCAGTCGCCAAGGGCCCGTCAACGATCGCCACACTCGGCACGCCGAGTGATAATCACCCTAAGAGTGGTTTCCCGTGCCCCATCGCGGGGAAAGGCTGGCTGAATGCCCTCTGCTCGGGCCGTGCGACGCCCTCACGCATCGCCGCCCCGAGCGGGAATCCGGCGGGGCGGTCACCGCCACTCACTGACTGCTGGAGCCGAAATCCTCCGGCGAGATCTGGTCGAGGAACTCGCGGAACTTCTCCACCTCGTCCTCCTGCTCGTCCGGGATGGCGATCCCCGCGTCGTCGAGCACCGTGTCACTGCCGTAGATCGGCGTACCCGTGCGCAGCGCCAGCGCTATGGCGTCGGACGGCCGGGCACTCACCTCCACGCCGCTGGCGAAGACCAGCTCCGCGTAGAAGACCCCCTCGCGCAAATCCGTGATGCGCACTTCCGTGAGCTCTTGGCCGACGGCTTCCAGCACGTCCTTGAAGAGGTCGTGGGTCAGCGGGCGCGCGGGAGCCATGCCCTGCTGGGCGAAGGCGATGGCCGTCGCCTCCCCCGGTCCGATCCAGATGGGGAGGTACCGGTCGCCTCCCACTTCGCGCAGCAGCACGATCGGTTGGTTCGAGGGCATTTCGACCCGGACACCTACGACATCGAGCTCGTTCACACAGCAACCCTAGGCCGTGCCCGGGACGTTTGGATAGTCGGGTCGGGATCGGGCGGCCGATCCGGTCCTCCCCGCCCCCTGCTCCTCAGGGCAGCCGCACCCCGAGCGCCGAACTCACCAGCGCGGCGTGCAGCTTCACCGTAAGACCGGCGAGCTCCTTCGTACGCGCCTCCGCATGAGCCCTGGTCTGCGGGTTACGGTGGCGTTTGAGCGGAGCGACGACCTGGTCCACCAGCCCCGCCTCCCGCTCCGCGGCGGCCTTCATCGCCCTCAGGTGCCTCGGCTCGATCCCGAACCGCCCCAACTCGGTGATGAGCCCGGCGACGGTGACCGCCTCGGCGTCGTACACCTCGTTCTCGACGGGAGCGAGCAGCCCGTACGACTCCCACTCCGCGAGCTGTTCCTGGTCGATACCGGCGACCGCCAGCAGCTGCGCCCGCCCGATCCGGGCCGCCGTGGCACCAGGGTCGACGGACGGCTCGGGCCGGCTTCCCCGTCCCGCTGCCGGGACAGCACCGGCAGCGGGAGGGCCTCGCCGCGCTCCATGGCCTCCAAGTGCTCGCGGATCACCTTGAGCGGCAGATAGTGGTCCCGCTGCATCCTCAAAACATGGCCGAGCCGCTCGACGTCCGCCGCGCTGAACTTGCGATACCCCGAGGGGGTCCGCTGCGGCTCGATGAGCCCCTCCGACTCCAGGAAGCGGATCTTGGAGATGGTGACTTCGGGGAATTCCTCGCGCAGCACGTTCAGCACCGCGCCGATGCTCATCAGTCCAGTTTCCGCGGCGGCGGTGCCGTGTCCGGCACCGCCGCTCGGTGTGTGAAGCATGGACCTTCCCTGGGGTCAGGGTGCCCCGGACGGAGCCCGGGGAGGGTCAGTAGCCCCGCTGGCTCGCGTAGAACACCAGCCGGTACTTGCCGATCTGCACCTCGTCACCGTTCGACAGACCGACCTGGTCGATCCGCTCACGGTTGACGTACGTGCCGTTCAGACTGCCCACGTCGGCCACCGTGAAGGAACCGTCCTGGCCACGGCGGAACTCCACGTGCCGTCGCGAGACCGTCACGTCGTCCAGGAAGATGTCGCTCTGCGGGTGCCGGCAGGCCGTCGTCAGGTCACCGTCCAGCAGGAAACGGCTGCCCGAGTTCGGCCCGCGGCGCACGACCAGGAGCGCCGAACCCACCGGCAGCGCGTCGACGGCCGCCTGCGCCTCGGGCGACAGCATCGGCATCTGCGTCTGACCGGTGGCCTCCGCGTCGTATGCCTCGAGACCGGAGATGGAGATGGTGGAGGTCGTCTCGGAGGGACGCTCCGGGGCGACTCCGGGCCGGAGCGGAGCTCCACAGTTGGAGCAGAACCGGCTGTTCTCCGGGTTACGGTTACCGCACCTCGTACATACCAGGGCCGACATGGACGGAGCCTCCTGCCCACCGGGGGCTTGGGACGCGTACGGGTCGGAGAACCCTCCACCCGTACCTGAGGTTGACGGTTGCCCGAAACCTATGCCGCTCGACTGCGCAGGGTCAACCGACGGCGCGCCCAGACCTCCCGCAACCCCCTCGCTCTGGCCGCCCACCTGGTCCCGGAACAGCGGACGTGAACCTTCCGCCTCCGGCTGTGCGCGATGCCGGGCAGTCGCGCTGTCGCGGCCTTCTCGTGCGCTCTTGCCGAACAACTTCCCAAACAACTTCACGGGCGATTCCCCTTGACCGAAACAGACCCGCCCGTGGGGCAGGACGAACCCTGACTGAACACATTGGCCGACCCGGACATCCTCACAACGTCCGTATCCACCAGACAGTTTCCACCACGCACCACCCATTCGGTGCGCCGACCCCCCGCAACCTCATGCCCTCGCCGGTCACCCCCCATGCCCCCCCGGTTCACTGGGAGGACGACCGAGCGTAGTCAGGCTGCTCCGCCGATCGCAAGGCATCCACGACGATCTTGGTCGACCGCTCCACGGAGGCGGTGGCCTGTTCCTTCTCGAGAGTCTGCACCACACCTCCTGGGATGTTGAGCGCAGGTTCGAGGTCCTGCGGCTTGCCGATGACCTTGAAACGATAAGGAGCGGTGATCTTGTTCCCGTCGACACTCACCCCGTTGCCGGAATCGGACAGGTAGGTGCCTGCCACGACCCGCACGCCGTCCAGCTGAATGGCCTCGGCCCCGGCCGCGCGCAGCTCCTGGACGGCGTCGAGCAGCATGTTCGCCTTCACCATCCCCTTCGTGTCCTCGATGACCAACGTGATGCCGGGCCCCTGCGCGGCCACGGTGCCCGCCAGGATGCCGAGCTGCCGTTCCCTCTCGGCCGTCTGTCTCCGGGCCTCCTCGGCCTGGTCGGAGCTGTTCTCCAGCTCGTCACGCTGCTTCTCGAGCCCTTGCTTCTCATCCTCAAGACGCTCTGTGCGGTCGTCGAGTTCATCGAGGATACGAACAAGATCTTCCTGGCGAGCGCCGCGCAGGGCACTGTCACCCTCGCTGTTCGAGGCGACCTGGACGGCCAGGCCGAAGCCCAGGCCGAACAGCAGCACGGCGACGATGAGTTGAGCCCGGGTGATCCGTGGCGGCCACAGCCCCTTCACCAGCCGTTGCCGTCCGGTCAGACCGGATCCGGGCGACTCCGGCGGTGTCTCTCCCTCCTCGCCCGCGGCGGCGGGCTCGGGCGCGGGTACCTCGTCGGGCAGCTCCTTGCGGAGGCTGCCCCCGGGTGCCGGGCGTGGTCCGGATGCCGGCCCGGGCGTCGTCCTGTCGTGCACGTGATCGCTCATCGGCCTCACGCCTGGAACACGTGCCGGCGGATCGCCGCGGCGTTGGAGAAGATTCGGATGCCGAGAACGACCACGACCCCGGTGGACAGCTGGGCTCCCACGCCCAACTTGTCGCCGAGGAAGACGATCAGCGCGGCCACGACCACATTCGACAGGAACGACACCACGAAGACCTTGTCGTCGAAGATGCCGTCGAGCATGGCCCGCAGCCCGCCGAAGACGGCGTCGAGCGCCGCCACGACGGCGATCGGCAGGTAAGGCTCGACGACCGCCGGAACCTCGGGCCGGACCAACAGGCCGGCCACGACTCCCACGACGAGGCCCAGTACGGCGATCACGATGTGCCCTTCTCAGTTGCGGTTGTCGTCTCGGTTATCGGTTGTGCGGTTCGTACGATCACACTCGGTGCGGCGGGCAGCCGGAGGTCGTCCTCCACCGAAAGTTCGGTGCGGATGTCGTAGCTCTTCTCCAGGGCTTGCAGATACAGCCCGTCCGCACTGTCCTGGAACCGGCTGCTCAGCTGCCGGCCGTCCCCCACCGCGAGCACCGTGTACGGCGGTACCAGCGGCCTGTTGTCGACCAGTATTGCGTCTCCCGCGGCCCTGATCGCAGACAGGGCGGTCAGTCGCTGCCCATTGATCGAGACGGCCTCGGCGCCGGACTCCCACAGGCCGTTGACCACGCGTTGCATGTCACGGTCGCGGACTCGCCCGGTATCGGAGAACCCCGAGGTCGACCGCGCGTCGCCGTCCCCGCCGGCGCTCGTGTCCTTGGCGTCGTTCACCACGAGCTTCACCCCGGGTCCGTGCACCGCGACGGCGCCCGCCAGGATGCCCACCAGCTCGGTACGGTCGCCCTCACCGCTGTGTTTGAGCGCCTCCCGCTGCCGCGCGCCCACATCGTCACGGAGCGCGTCGACGCCGTCCTTGAGCTTGTCCGCCGCCTCGGTCTCGCGGTCGATCCTGTCGATCAGTTCCTCGCGCTCCTTGGCGACGACTGGAGCCGCCACCCTGGCCTGCGCGGCTCCGACGGTCACGACCAGGGCCGCGAGCACCAGACCACCGGCGAGCCCCAGTTTCGCCCTGAGGGTTTTCGGCATGCCGCCGCTGCCGTCGGCCTGCTTCCGCTCGGCGGCCTCGGCATATCCCTCGTCGAGGCTGTGGTCCATCACGTTGGTGAGCAACGACATGGACGCGTCCGGGCGCGGAGGCCGCTGGGATGTGCTCCGAACGGGGGGTTGCTGCGGCATGCCGCACATCGTCGCACGCCACGGCCGCTACCACCGAACGGCCCTACCGGCGTGCCGGACAGGCCCCGTTGGGGACACTTGCCCGGCACGCACGCGTACCACTGGTTCTGCCGTCCCGCCCCTCTATCGTCCCGCGCTGTCCACGACGGCCGCCCATTCGTCGAGCAGGGCCTGGGCGGAGGCATCGTCGGGTCCCTCCGCCCACAGGTGGGTGACCGCCTCGGCCGGGTCGGGCAGCACCATCACCCAGCGGCCGTCGCTCTCCACCACGCGTACACCGTCTGTGGTGTCCACGAAGCGTTCACCGGCCTCCTCGACGACCCGCCGCATCACCAGTCCCTTGACGGCCCACGGGGTTGCCAGATCGCGCTTGATCACGTGCGCGCGCGGGATCCGCGCGTCGATCTGGCTGAGCGTGAGCTGCGTCCTCGCCACCAGACCGATGAGCCGGACGAAGGCCGCGGTGCCGTCGTAGACCCGGCTGAACTCCGGGACGATGAAGCCGCCCTTGCCGTCACCGCCGAAGATCGTCCCCTCCTCCCCGCCCACGCGCGTCAGGTCGTCGGGCGAGGTGGTCGTCCACTCCACCTGCGTGCCGTGATAGGCCGCCACCTGTTCGGCGATCCTGGTAGTGGTCACGGGAAGCGCGACCTTGCCGCTGCGCCGTTCGGCCGCGATGAGGTCGAGCAGTACGAGCAGCGCCCGGTCGTCCTCGACGATCCTCCCCTTCTCGTCGACCAGGGACAGCCGCTCGCCGACGGGGTCGAATCGCACACCGAACGCGGCACCGGAGGACGCCACTATCTCGCCGAGCCTCACCAGCCCCGAGCGTCGCATGTCGGCCGTCTCGGTCGGCCTG
Source organism: Streptomyces sp. GD-15H (assembly GCF_045291515.1). Taxonomy (NCBI): domain Bacteria; kingdom Bacillati; phylum Actinomycetota; class Actinomycetes; order Kitasatosporales; family Streptomycetaceae; genus Streptomyces; species Streptomyces sp. GD-15H. The sequence continues at coordinate 7,090,011 of NZ_CP149447.1, read as the reverse complement.
GACTCGTTCAGGCCGGGGTTGATGGTCAGTGAGTCGACTCCGAGCTTGCCGAGCAGACTCGGCAGAACGAGTCCCGCGCTGCCGTTCGACGCGTCCACGACGACCTTCAGTCCGGACTCCGCGATTCCCGTGATGTCGACGTTCCGCAGCAGCGACCCGGTGTACGAGTCGAAGACACTCGCCGGGAAGTGCAGATCGCCGATCTCTCCCGGGAACGCACGCCGGTACTCCTGCCGCGCGAACACCCGGTCCAGTTTGCGCTGGCTGCCTTGCGAGAGGTCGGCGCCCTGCCCGTTGAAGAACATGATGTCGACCGAGTCGGGCACGCCGAGCGTGGTGCGGATCATGATGCCGCCCGCGCTGCCCCGCGCGGTCTGCTGCCGGGCCACGGGCAGCGGTACGTTCTCCAGGTCCCGTACGTCGATGGCGCTGGCCTGCAACGCGGAGATGACCGCACGCTTCAGGGCACGGGCACCGCGGGAGTGGTCCCGGGCCGTGGTCACCGTCGATCCCTTCTTCAACGTCGTCGCGTAGGCGCCGGCCAGCCGCACGACGAGTTCCGGAGTGATCTCGACGTTCAGGATTCCCGACACCCCACGGGCTCCGAAGAGATGCGCCTGTCCTCTGGATTCCCAGATGACCGAGGTGTTGACGAAGGCGCCCGCCTCAATCGTCTTGAACGGGTAGACCCGCACATTTCCCTGGACGATCGATTCCTCACCGATCAGGCATTCGTCGCCGATGACGGCGCCGTCCTCGATCCTCGCCGCGCGCATGACGTCGGTGTTCCTGCCGAGAACGCAGCCCCGCAGGTTGCTGTGCGGCCCAACGTACACGTTGTCGTGGACGACGGCCTTGTGCAGGAAGGCCCCGCTCTTCACGACGACGTTGGACCCCACCACCGTGTGCTCTCGGATCTCGGCGCCGGCCTCGATCTTGGCGTAGTCACCGATGTAGAGCGGTCCGCGCAGCACGGCATCGGGATGTACTTCGGCACCCTCGGCCACCCATACGCCCGGCGAGATTTCGAAGCCGTCGATGTCGACGTCGACCTTGCCCTCCAGGACATCGGCCTGCGCCTTCACATAGCTTTCGTGGGTGCCGACATCTTCCCAGTAACCTTCGGCGACAAAGCCGTAGACGGGCTTGCCTTCCTTCATCAACTGCGGGAAGACGTCACCGGACCAGTCGACGGATACATCCGGCTCGACATAGTTGAAAACCTCGGGCTCCATGACGTAGATCCCGGTGTTCACCGTGTCGGAGAAGACCTGCCCCCAGGTCGGCTTCTCCAGGAAGCGCTCGACCTTGCCCTGCTCGTCCACAATGGTGATACCGAATTCCAGGGGATTGGGCACTCGGGTCAGACAGACCGTGACCAGTGCACCCTTTTCCTTGTGGAAATTGATCAGCTCGGTGAGGTCAAAATCTGTCAGAGCGTCGCCGGAAATGACAAGGAAGGTATCGTCCTTCAATGCCTCCTCGGCATTTTTGACGCTTCCCGCGGTACCGAGTGGCTTCTCCTCATTGGCATAGGTGAGCTCCATTCCGAGCTCTTCGCCGTCACCGAAATAGTTCCTGACGAGCGACGCCAGGAACTGGACGGTCACCACGGTTTCGTTGAGCCCATGCCTTTTGAGCAGCCGCAGAACGTGCTCCATGATCGGCTGGTTGGCCACTGGCAGAAGCGGCTTGGGCATGCTTGAGGTCATGGGGCGAAGGCGTGTGCCTTCACCCCCGGCCATCACGACGGCCTTCATGTCGGAAGCGCCCTCCTCTAAGAGACGACGGTCTAGCCGACTTCACCCGCCAAGATTGTCCCGCACGTTTCCACTGCGGGCCACCGCGCGACTCTGCGCGTGCCAATCAGCGAGTTCAACCGGCCATGGCGTCCGCACGCACCAGGCGGCGGACCTGGACCACGTAGAGGACTCCTGCCCACCAGTACAGCGTTGTACCCCATCCAGCGAACGCCCATCCGAAAATAGCAGCGAGTGACGAGATCCAGCCGCTACCGTCACTGAGCAGGAGCAAGGGGAAGGCATACATCAGGTTGAAGGTGGCCGCCTTCCCGAGGAAGTTCACCTGCGGCGGCGGATAGCCGTGACGCCGGAGGATACCTACCATCACCAGCAGAACCAGCTCACGTGCCAGTAGTACGGCAGTCAACCAGAGCGGAAGAATCTCGCGCCAGGTGAGTCCGAGCAGAGTCGACAGAATGTAGAGCCGGTCGGCCGCAGGATCAAGAAGCCGGCCGAGGCTGCTGATCTGATTCCACCGTCGCGCGAGTTTGCCGTCCAGGTAGTCACTGACACCGCTCAGAGCGAGCACCAGAAGCGCCCAGCCGTCACTCTTCGGGCCGCCGAACTCAGGCCTGAGGATCAACCACAGGAAGAGGGGCACGCCGAGAAGCCGCGCCATACTGAGGATGTTCGGGATGGTGAGGACACGGTCCGTCTGGACGCGAGTCTCCTGGACCTCCACCCGGGGACCTCCTGGGGGAAACGTACCAATGATGCTCACTGACCCTACCTCAACACAAAAAAGCTCTGGCTCTCGGGCTTCATGCCCGAGAGCCAGAGCTCTAAAAGGAGTTCGGCGGCGTCCTACTCTCCCACAGGGTCCCCCCTGCAGTACCATCGGCGCGGTAGGGCTTAGCTTCCGGGTTCGGAATGTAACCGGGCGTTTCCCCTACGCTATGACCACCGAAACACTACGAAACACTCGACAACCGACACCATGCACCACACATGGCGGCGTTCGTGGTTTCAGAACCAACACAGTGGACGCGAGCAACCTGGGGACAAGCCCTCGGCCTATTAGTACCGGTCAACTCCACACGTTACCGTGCTTCCATATCCGGCCTATCAACCCAGTCATCTCCTGGGAGCCTTACCCCATCACGTGGGTGGGAGCCCTCATCTCGAAGCAGGCTTCCCGCTTAGATGCTTTCAGCGGTTATCCCTCCCGAACGTAGCCAACCAGCCATGCCCTTGGCAGGACAACTGGCACACCAGAGGTTCGTCCGTCCCGGTCCTCTCGTACTAGGGACAGCCCTTCTCAAGACTCCTGCGCGCGCAGCGGATAGGGACCGAACTGTCTCACGACGTTCTAAACCCAGCTCGCGTACCGCTTTAATGGGCGAACAGCCCAACCCTTGGGACCGACTCCAGCCCCAGGATGCGACGAGCCGACATCGAGGTGCCAAACCATCCCGTCGATATGGACTCTTGGGGAAGATCAGCCTGTTATCCCCGGGGTACCTTTTATCCGTTGAGCGACGGCGCTTCCACAAGCCACCGCCGGATCACTAGTCCCGACTTTCGTCCCTGCTCGACCCGTCGGTCTCACAGTCAAGCTCCCTTGTGCACTTACACTCAACACCTGATTGCCAACCAGGCTGAGGGAACCTTTGGGCGCCTCCGTTACCCTTTAGGAGGCAACCGCCCCAGTTAAACTACCCATCAGACACTGTCCCCGATCCGGATCACGGACCCGGGTTAGACATCCAGCACGACCAGACTGGTATTTCAACGACGACTCCACCACCACTGGCGTGGCGGCTTCCCGGTCTCCCAGCTATCCTACACAAGCCGAACCGAACACCAATATCAAACTGTAGTAAAGGTCCCGGGGTCTTTCCGTCCTGCTGCGCGAAACGAGCATCTTTACTCGTAGTGCAATTTCACCGGGCCTATGGTTGAGACAGTCGAGAAGTCGTTACGCCATTCGTGCAGGTCGGAACTTACCCGACAAGGAATTTCGCTACCTTAGGATGGTTATAGTTACCACCGCCGTTTACTGGCGCTTAAGTTCTCAGCGTCGCCCCGCCGTAGCGGGACTAACCGGTCCCCTTAACGTTCCAGCACCGGGCAGGCGTCAGTCCGTATACCTCGCCTTACGGCTTCGCACGGACCTGTGTTTTTAGTAAACAGTCGCTTCTCGCTGGTCTCTGCGGCCACCCCCCGCTCACCGAGTAAATCGGCTCACCGGGCGTGGCCCCCCTTCTCCCGAAGTTACGGGGGCATTTTGCCGAGTTCCTTAACCATAGTTCACCCGAACGCCTCGGTATGCTCTACCTGACTACCTGAGTCGGTTTGGGGTACGGGCCGCCATGAAACTCGCTAGAGGCTTTTCTCGACAGCATAGGATCGTCCACTTCGCCGCAATCGGCTCGGCATCGGGTCTCGGACGCATGGCGTGCGGATTTGCCTGCACGCCGTCCTACACCCTTACCCCGGGACAACCACCGCCCGGGCTGGACTGCCTTCCTGTGTCACCCCATCACTCACCTACTGCGGGTCTGGTCCGCCGGCTCCGCCACTCCCCCTCGCCCGAAGGCTTAGGGGCGGCGTCGCGGGCTCAGCATCGCCCGGTTCGGCGCTGGGCGCCTCATGGCGGGTACCGGAATATCAACCGGTTGTCCATCGACTACGCCTGTCGGCCTCGCCTTAGGTCCCGACTTACCCTGGGCAGATCAGCTTGACCCAGGAACCCTTAGTCAATCGGCGCACACGTTTCTCACGTGTGTCTCGCTACTCATGCCTGCATTCTCACTCGTCAACCGTCCACAACTCGCTTCCGCGGCTGCTTCGCCCGGCAGACGACGCTCCCCTACCCATCACAGCGGGCGTTGGCCCCATGTGCTGCAATGACACGACTTCGGCGGTACGCTTGAGCCCCGCTACATTGTCGGCGCGGAATCACTAGACCAGTGAGCTATTACGCACTCTTTCAAGGGTGGCTGCTTCTAAGCCAACCTCCTGGTTGTCTGGGCGACTCCACATCCTTTCCCACTTAGCGTACGCTTGGGGGCCTTAGTCGATGCTCTGGGCTGTTTCCCTCTCGACCATGGAGCTTATCCCCCACGGTCTCACTGCCGCGCTCTCACTTGCCGGCATTCGGAGTTTGGCTAAGGTCAGTAACCCGGTAGGGCCCATCGCCTATCCAGTGCTCTACCTCCGGCAAGAAACACGCGACGCTGCACCTAAATGCATTTCGGGGAGAACCA
>NZ_CP149447.1:6700000-7082500 GCF_045291515.1 Streptomyces sp. GD-15H | reverse complement strand
AGCCGTTACCTCACCAACGAGCTGATAGGCCGCGGGCTCATCCTGCACCGCCGGAGCTTTGGACCGTCCCCGAGGCCGGGGGCGGTCGGTATCCGGTATTAGACCCCGTTTCCAGGGCTTGTCCCGAAGTGCAGGGCAGATTACCCACGTGTTACTCACCCGTTCGCCACTAATCCCCACCGAGGTGGTTCATCGTTCGACTTGCATGTGTTAAGCACGCCGCCAGCGTTCGTCCTGAGCCAGGATCAAACTCTCCGTGAATGTCTTCCCGCCGGGCGGGAGGAACACCCCGAGAGCGGGACGGGCGGGCGGAATGGGCCCGGCCGTCCACGGCGTCCTCGCTGTGTGTTTCAAAGGAACCGCGACAGCCGGAACGGGGTTCCGGTGTCGGGGTATCAACATATCTGGCGTTGACTTTTGGCACGCTGTTGAGTTCTCAAGGAACGGGCGCTTTCTTCGTACTCACCCTGGCGGGCTTTCCTCCGGGCGCTTCCCTTCGGTGTCCCCGACTCTATCAGCGTTTCCCCGACTCCCTGACCACCGCCCTGCAGGAACGCAGAACATGATCCCGGGATAGGATCTGACGAGTTGGATTGTTGCGGGACAGGACGCGTAGCCGCATCGCTCAGCCCCAAGCAGTCCTCGAGTATACACGGGGCCGCCGAGTGGGTGCAAACCGATGCGAGATGCGGTCTAGACCTCCAATCGGCCCTCTCCGGCGGATCCTACGGAACCGGTACTACCTATGACATACGCTGCACCACAGTGCGCCGTCCGAGACAGGCAGTGACGGGCTTCTGTAGATCTCCACCCCTGGGAGGCTTCCCATGACCACCGTGACGTCCCCGCTCGCAGGGCGGGCCATCGGACTGGAATCCGTGCCCGATCCCGTCTTCTCCGGGGCCATGGTCGGCCCGGGTACAGCGATCGACCCTGTACGGGAGCCCTCCGCGGCCGTCTCCCCCGTGGACGGTGTCATCGTCTCTCTCCACCCGCACGCGTTCGTCGTCGTCGACGAGAGCGGGCACGGCGTGCTGACGCATCTCGGCATCGACACCGTGCAGCTCAACGGCGAGGGCTTCGAGCTGCTCGTCAACAAGGGCGACACCGTGAGCCGCGGTCAGAGCATCGTGCGCTGGGACCCTGCCGCCGTCGAGGCCGCCGGCAAGTCCCCGGTGTGCCCGGTCGTGGCTCTGGAGGCCACCGCGGAGGCTCTCTCCGAGCTGCGCGACGACGGCGAGGTGAAGGCCGGCGACAGTCTCTTCCTCTGGAAGTGACGTCAGTGCCGTCCCATGACGGCGAGCAGGGCAACCAACACGGCGGTGGGAGCCGCCGCACTAGTCGGAGACGGGTGAGATGGAGACAACGCTGCGAGGCGTCGGTGTGAGCCACGGTGTGGCGATCGGCGAGGTTCGGCACATGGGAACGGCCGTGCTCGAACCGCCGGCCAGGCAGATCCGGGCGGAAGAGGCGGAGCGCGAACAGGGGCGCGCCCGCAAGGCCGTGGAGGCTGTGGCGGCCGATCTGATGGCGCGCGGCAATCTGGCGGGCGGCGAAGCCCAGGCGGTCCTCGAGGCTCAGGCCATGATGGCCCAGGACCCCGAGCTGATGACGGACGTGGAACGTCGTATCGCCGTAGGCAGTACCGCCGAGCGTGCGGTGTACGACGCGTTCGCCGCGTACCGCGAACTGCTGGCCGCCGCCGGTGAGTATCTGGCGGGCCGCGTGGCCGACCTCGACGACGTTCGGAATCGGATCGTCGCGCGGCTGCTCGGGGTACCGATGCCGGGTGTCCCGGACAGTGACGAGCCGTATGTCCTGGTGGCTCGGGATCTGGCGCCGGCGGACACGGCGCTGCTGGACCCCGCCCTGGTTCTCGGCTTTGTGACCGAGGAAGGGGGGCCCACCAGCCACAGCGCGATCCTGGCGCGGGCGCTCGGTGTGCCGGCCGTGGTGGCTCTGCAGGGTGCGGGTGAGCTCGCCGAGGGGACGATGATCGCGGTGGACGGCAGCACCGGTGAGATCTTCGTGAACCCGACCGAGGAGAAGAAGGGGCAGCTTGAGGCCGCGGCGGCCGCGCGCAGGGCGTCGCTGAGCGCGTCGACCGGGCCCGGTGCGACCGCCGACGGTCACACGGTGCCGCTCCTGGCGAACATCGGTGGTCCGGCGGATGTGGCGGCCGCGGTCGCGGCGGGTGCGGAGGGCGTCGGTCTCTTCCGTACCGAGTTCCTCTTCCTGGACGACAGCAAGAACGCTCCCTCCGAGGAGAAGCAGGTCGCGGCCTACCGGCAGGTGCTCGAGGCTTTCCCAGAGGGCCGTGTGGTGGTGCGCGTGCTGGACGCGGGCGCGGACAAGCCGCTGGACTTCCTCACCCCGGCCGATGAGCCGAACCCGGCGCTGGGTGTGCGTGGGCTGCGGTCACTGCTCGACCACCCGGAGGTGCTGCGTACCCAGCTGTCGGCGCTGGCCAAGGCCGCGGAGGGGTTGTCCGTCCACCTCGAGGTGATGGCCCCGATGGTGGCGGACCGTACCGACGCCAAGGCATTTGCCGACGCGTGCCGTGAGGCGGGCCTCCACGCGAAGTTCGGTGCGATGGTCGAGATTCCTTCGGCCGCGTTGCGCGCGCGCTCGATCCTGCAGGAGGTCGAGTTCCTTTCTCTGGGGACGAACGACCTCGCTCAGTACACGTTCGCCGCGGACCGCCAGGTGGGCGCGGTGTCCCGGCTGCAGGATCCGTGGCAGCCCGCGCTGCTCGACCTGGTGGCGCTGTCCGCCGAGGCGGCGAAGGCCGAGGGCAAGAGCTGCGGTGTCTGCGGTGAGGCCGCTTCCGACCCGCTGCTCGCTTCGGTGCTGACCGGTCTGGGTGTCACCTCCCTCTCCATGGGCGCGGCGTCCATCCCTTATGTACGGGCGGCGCTGGCGAAGTTCACGCTGGCGCAGTGCGAGCGGGCCGCGGCGGCGGCTCGCGCGACCGACAGCGCCGAGGAAGCCCGCAGGGCCGCTCAGGCAGTGCTGTCGGGCGAGTAGTCGGAACGGCGGGCAGTCCGCCAGCCACTCTTCGGAAGGGGCGCTCCAGGTGATGGGGCGCCCCTTCCCCCTCCCTCCGATTCCCCTTTTGCGTTTCCGTTCGTGTTCAGTGGTGGTGGGTGGGGCTCGGGCCCTCGTCCTCGAGGTCGGGCGGCTCGCAGTAGTCGACATTGGACTCGGGCGAGATGAGGTCTCCGGATTCCGCGTCGGTGCAGTAGGCGTCGAAGACCTCTCCCGCGGTGAGGGGTTCGAGGCCGTGGGCACGCAGCCGCCAGCCGTGGATGCGGTCGGCGGTGCCTGGTGCGGTGGTCCGCATGACGAGTCCGCCCGGCCTGTCGGTGGCGAGGCCGACGGCCAGCACCGTGGTGAATTCGAGGATCTCGGCGTCGTCCAGCTCCATGTGTCCGTCGTTGTCGTCGGCGTGCAGGACGGCGACCAGGGTCTCGGGCGGTCCGGAGACACTGCAGACGAGGTGCCGGTTGCCGGGTCCCGCGGTGTCGAGGATGCGGACGATCAGCTGGGAGGCGCGGGCGAAGGCCTCGCGGCCCAGGTCCTCACCGCACGAGGCGCAGGCGCCGAGGCGGGCGAGGAGTGTGGTCGCGTACTCCCAGGTCGCCCGGCGAACCGCCTCGTCGACGAGGGCGGGCAGGAGGTCACCCAGCGGCTGCCCCTCGTAAGGGACGGTGGGTCCTGTGGCCGCGAGTTCGGCGGTGAAGCGGGTGCGGCTGGTGGGGCGGTCGGGGTCAAGGCCCGTGTGCGTGCAGAATGCCGCGTACTCCTCGGGGTCGAAGAGGGCCAGTGTGGTGTGGTTGCCCTGCAGGGCACGTGTCCTGAGGACGGCCTCCACGTGTTCGAGGTACGTGGCGTGGTCGTCGAAGGCGAAGCTTCGGTAGTGCCGCATGGCGCGGAAGTCGTGCTCGTCGGTCAGTACCCCGAGGGTGCCCGCGATCTCCCGGTGCAGGACACGTCGGACGGTTCGGTGGTCGGTGTACGTCATGTCTCCCCCTGTACATTCGATCAATGCTCACTCACAGTAATCGGAGGCACTGACAACGGCGTCCGGAGTAGGAGTTCGAGGACCGATCGATACTGAATGGTGCAGGTCACGGCGATGGCGATGCCGAACACCAGCCAACCGAGGGGCCAGGCGGTGACGGCGAGTGGGCGGAACCGCGCCCCGCCGCCACCGCGGGCCTATGCGGTGGGAGAAGGTCGTACCGGACCCGGCCGGCCGGGTCCGGGGGAGTCAGGCGCGTTGGCGGGCCAGGTCCTCGTAGAACGTGAGCAGGTCCAGGTTGTCGACGGACCCCGGATTGACCGCCTTCTCCAGCGGCGTGCCCTGGAGGAGACGTTTGACCGGGACCTCGATGCGCTTGCCGGTCAGGGTGTGCGGAACCCCGGGCACCTCGATGATCTCGTCCGGGACATGGCGTGGGGACAGTTGCTCACGGATGGTCCGCTGGATGAGGCCCTTCAGGTCCTCGTCGAGCACGGCGCCCGGTGCCAGGTGGACGAACAGGGGCATCCAGTAGCCGCCATCGGGCTGTTCGACGCCGATGACGAGGGATTCCTTGATCTGGGGAAGGCGTTCGACGGCCTCGTAGATGTCCGCCGACCCCATGCGGACTCCCTGGCGGTTGAGCGTGGAGTCGGAGCGGCCGTGGATGACGACGGAACCGCGCGAGGTGAGGGTGATCCAGTCGCCGTGCCGCCAGACGCCGGGATAGGTGGCGAAGTAGCTGTCGTGGTAGCGGCTGCCATCGGGGTCGTTCCAGAAGTGGATCGGCATGGACGGCATCGGGTTGGTGACCACGAGCTCGCCGACCTCGTCGATCAGGGGCTTGCCGCTCGGGTCCCAGGACTGCAGGTCGGTGCCCAGACCGGGTGCCTGCAGCTCGCCGATGTACACGGGGAGGGTGGGTACGGCCCCCGCGAAGCAGGAGCAGACGTCCGTACCGCCGCTGACGGAGGCGATCCACAGGTCGGCCCCGCTCTCGGCGAACTCGTCGTGCAGCCAACGGAAGCCGTCGGGCGGCAGGGGGAGCCGGTGGTGGCGACGCACCGCACCGCGGAGAGGTCGAAGTCGCGGGAGGGGTGCACGCCGGCCTTGCGGCAGGCCATGACGTACGCGGCGGAGGTGCCGTAGAGGGTGGCGCCGGTGCGTTCGGCGATCCGCCACTGGGCGCCTGTGTCCGGGTAACCGGGGCTGCCGTCGTACAGGACGATCGTCGTTCCGGTGAGAAGGCCGGACACGAGGAAGTTCCACATCATCCAGCCGGTCGACGTGTACCAGAAGAAACGGTCTTCCGGGCCCAGGTCGCAGTGCAGTCCGAGCTGCTTGAGGTGTTCGACCAGGATGCCGCCCTGGGACTGGACGATCGCCTTCGGCAGCCCGGTGGTGCCGGACGAGTAGAGCACCCACAACGGATGCTCGAAGGGCACCTGCTCGAAGACCGGTTCGGTGTCCGCGGAGGCGGAGGTGAGGGCCGACCAGTCCAGCGCCCCCTCGGGAGCGTCGGTCCCGAGCAGGGGGATGTGCACGACCGCACGCAGGGTGGGCAGTTCACGGCGCAGTTCGGCGACGACGTCGCGGCGATCGTGCTCCTTTCCGCCGTAGCGATAGCCGTCGACGGTGAACAGGACGACAGGTTCGACCTGTTGGAAGCGGTCGAGCACGCTGCGGGCGCCGAAATCGGGCGCGCAGGAGGTCCACACGCCACCCACCGCCGCGGTGGCCAGGAAGGCGACAACGGCCTGCGGGATGTTGGGGAGGTAGCCACTGACGCGGTCTCCGGGACGTACACCCAGGGCACGCAGCTCGGCGGCGAGGGAGCCGACCCGGCGGCGCAGCTCGTCCCAGGTGATGGGCCTGGGGTCATGGGTCTCGTCGACGTACAGGAGCGCGGGCTCGTCCGTGCGGGTCGCCGCCGCGCGGAGGGCGTGTTCGGCGTAGTTGAGGGTGGCACCGGGGAACCACTGGGCGCCGGGCATCGAATGGTCGCCCAGCACGCGCGCGTAGGGGGTCGAGAAGCGGACGTCGAACCACTCTGTGACGGCCTTCCAAAAGGTTTCCGGCTCGTCCACGGACCAGCGGTGCAGTGTCGCGTAACCACCCTCGGCGGGGGCGCTGTGCCGCTCGGCGGCCCATGCGTGGAACGCGGTGATCCGGGCATGGGCGATGCGCTGCGGATCAGGCTGCCAGAGCGGCTGGGGGCTCTCGGTCGACATGGGCGGCTCCCGGACTGTGCGCGCCGTGTGCGTTTTGCGCGCACGGGCTGGGGTGTGCGCGTGACGCGGTTGACAGGAACGATGCCATGTGATCGGCATCCGAGCCAGGGTGTGCCCCACATGGCCCACGTCGTGAGGATGTGGCCCGATCATGGGTGAACGACAGTTGAACGACACTCGTGTGAGGTGCGCGCAATGGCAGGGTGAGCACCATGGACGGTCGTGACCTGGTGCGTTCGGTGAGATCGGTCGGCTCGGTGGGCGCGGTACGGGGGTTGCGTACCGTACGGGCAGCGTGGCGCAGGCGACGGGCCGACGCCACCGGGCTGCCACCCCGGGGGACGGAGCGCGCACGGACGCCCGGACAGGTGCGGGAGGCGGAGCCGGGGCCCGGGGGCGGCGTCGTCCGGTTCGGCCGCTCCGAGCTCCGGATCCTCGTCACTGTGAACGGTGCCGTCTTCTGGGGTTGGGACGGGGCAACTCCCGAGCCGTCGTACGCGCTGGCCGGCCGCTGTCCCGAGCCGGATCCGCGGGCGGTGCTGGAGCCGGACACGGACGGCGGCTGGCGTGTGGTCGCCGAGCGGGTGACGGTCGCCGTCTCCCGGCTCGGCTCGGTGGAGGTGCTCACCCCGGGAGGCGTGGCTCTGCGGCGCGATCTGCCGCCGCGCTGGTGGGAGCCGGTAGGAGGTGGCACGGCGCGCTGGATGCAGCGGTCGGAGGTACGGGCCGACGCCCGGTTCTTCGGGCTCGGGGGGCGTGCCTCCGGGCCGTGGCTGCGGGACGGCACCTACCGGCTGTGGAATACGGGTCCCGGTCGCGCTTTCGGGCCCGGTGACGATCCGCTCCCCCTCACGATGCCGGTGCAGCTGGTGGTGGCCGACGCGGGCACGCATCTCGCGTTCCACGACAGTTCGTGGGACGGCACGGTGACACTGCGGGAGGGTGCGGAGGGCGTCGGCTCCGGGCACGACCGGGCCGGGACGAGTGCGCTGCGGATGGACGGGGGTCCGCTGCGCTGCTGGGTGATGGTGGGCACTCCCGCGCGGGTGCTGCTCACCTGGGGATCGCTGACCGGTGCGCCCGCGCTGCCGCCCGTGTGGGCCCTCGGTCATCATCACGCGCGGTGGGGTCAGGGGGGCGAGCAGGAGGTGCGGCGGGTCGTCGCCTGCTACCGGGAGCACGGGCTGCCCCTCGACGCCGTACACCTGGGCATCGACCACTACGACGCGCACCAGGCGTTCACCGTCGACCAGGAACGGTTCCCGAAGTTGCCGGCGCTCGCCGAAGAGCTGCGGCGGGACGGGATCCGGCTGGTGTCGGTCGTCGGTCCCGCGGTCGCTGCCGAGAGCGGCAATGCCGTGCACGACTCGGGGGCGGCGCAGGACGCGTTCGTGCGGGACGCCTCGGGAGAGCTCGTCCGGGGTGTTTCCTGGTCTGGGAACGTGGTGTTTCCGGACTTCACACACGCGCGCGTGCGCCAGTGGTGGGGCGGTCTGTACACGGAGCGACTGGAGCAGGGTTTCGCGGGTTTCTGGCACGACATGAACGAGCCGACGTCGTTCACCGCGTTCGGGGAGTCGACGCTCCCCCGCTCGGCACGGCACGTCCTGGACGGGCAGGGTGGTGATCACCGTGAGGCGCACAACGTGTACGCGCTGTGCATGGCCAGGGCGGCCTACGAGGGACTGCGGACACTGGCGCCGCATGAGCGGCCGTTCGTGTTCTCGCGCTCGGGGTGGGTCGGTATGCAGCGCTACGGAGGGACGTGGCCGGGGGAGGTGGCCACGGGTTGGCCCGGACTGCGAGCGTCCCTGGCCCTGGTGATGGGGCTCGGGTTGTGCGGTGTTCCGTATTCGGGGCCGGATGTCGGCGGGTTCGACGGGGACGCGTCCGCGGAGCTGTATCTGCGGTGGCTCCAGCTGGGCGCTCATCTGCCGCTGTTCCGCACGCACGCGGGTGCGGGGGCGGGGAGCAAGGAGCCGTGGGAGTCCGGTGCCGAGGTGTTGCGGCACGCGCGCGTGGCCCTCGTCGAGCGTCGCCGGCTGCAGCCGTACTTCGTGACACTGGCGCATCTGGCCAGGCGCACCGGAGCTCCCTATGTGCGGCCGCTGTGGTGGTCGGCGCCGGAGGAGCGCGCGTTGCGCGACTGCGAGGACGCCTTCCTGCTGGGTGACTGCCTGCTGGTGGCACCGGTGCTGGGTCCGGGGGTGGAACGGCGAAAGGTGCGGCTGCCCGGCGGGCGCTGGTACGAGACGGCTACGGGACGGGCGTACGACGGGCCCGCCCAGGTGCTGGTCGACGCGCCCCTGGACCGCATTCCGGTGTTCGCCCACGCGGGCGCCGTGATTCCCGTGCGCGGGGAGGACGGTGGGCTGGAACTGGAGGTGTGGGCGCCTGTGAGGGGACGGACCGGGGGCGGGACGGTCGTCGCGGATGTCGGCGACGGCTGGGAGGAACCGGAGATCGAACGGTACAGCGTCCGCTGGGCGGGAGCCCGGATCGTCGTCGAGCGGGAGGGTGCGGACGGCGCCCGCGAGTTGCCCTACCCGGTGCGCGTGCGCGGGCTCGAGGCCGAGCCCGGCCTCGAGCCGCACTGAGCCACGCCGGCTCGGACCGGGGCGGGCCTGGACTCAGACGTATCGGCCCTCGAACCAGGCGCGCGCGGCCCGCGTGTGCAGCGGGAAGGCGAGTTCCTCCGCGCGGCGCAGCAGGTGCCATCCTTCCGTCTCGTCCGTGGCGGCGGAGGATGGCAGGCCTTCCGCGGGACGTTCCGGGAGGAGACCGAACAGCAGGAGGTGTCCGTCGGGCGAGCTCATGGCGTCCGCGAGTCGCACCTCCCGGCTCGCCGCGTCGATGCCGGTCTCCTCCCGGAGTTCGCGTACGACGGCCTGACGCCAGTCCTCCCGGTCGTCGATGTACCCACCGGGCAGGGCCGTGCCTCCGCGCGCGGGGGCGATCGACCGGGTGATGACGACCAGGGCGGTCCCTTTCGTGTCGTAAACGGGTTGGAGGGCGACCGCGACCGGCAGTGGGTTGCGATAGGCGACGGCGCCGCATGCCGGGCAGTCCCGGGGCCAGCCGGAGACGCCCGCTCCGAAGGGCGTGCCGCAGCTCGAACAGTGGGAGTCCGGCACAGGGTCGAGGGCCGGGCCGGGGGTTCGGTTCCTGGGCACGCGCGGACTGTAGCCGATCACGGCGGGCGCGTCTTCCGGGGGCCGCTCACCAGGCGGCTTCGGGGGAGCGCTCAGTGGTGATCGGTGAGCGACCCGCGGGACACCGGGAAGTCGAAGTAGATGTCCGGGTGAGCCTCCGGCTCGAAGGTGTAGTGCCACCATTCCTCGGCCAGGTTCACGAAGCCGAGGCTCTCCAGGGTGCCTTTGAGGAGCAGCCTGTTGGCCCGCTGTTCGCCCTGTATGCGGGGGTCGAGGGTATGGCTGAGCGTGTCGAAGCAGTCGTAGCCGGTGCCCATGTCGACCGAGTTGTCGGGGAACCGCTGGTCCTTGGCTGCGAAGCAGGGGGTGAGGGGCTGTCCTGGGTGGTACGGCCGGGTCGGGTCGGCGGGGAGCCGTACGACGGTGAGGTCCACGGTCGAGCCGCGGCTGTGGCCGGACTTCTCCGCGATGTAGCCGTCGGCGAACAGCCGGTTCTTGTCGACGTTCGGGTAGAACTCCCCCTTCATCGCCTGGTCGTCGAGATCCTTCGCCCAGCGCACGAAGTGGTCCACGGCGCGTTGCGGCCGGTAGCAGTCGTACACCTTGAGGGAGTAGCCCTGGCGCAGCAGCTTGCGCTGGGCCTCGTGGAGGGCCCGGGCTGCGGGGCGGGTGAGGATGCACAGGGGTTGCCGGTAGCCGTCGATGCGCTCGCCCACGAAGTTGTGCGGGGTGAAGTAGCGCATCTCCTGGATGATCGTCGGGTCCACGCTGTTCAGCGCCACGAAGTCCTTGGGTGCCTTGGGCTCCGGCTTCGCCGGAGCGGATGCGGCGGGGGCAGAGACGATGGTCGTGGCCGTCAGGGCGGCGAGCGCGGTGAACAAGGCGCGTACCGCGGCGGAGAGTCGTGTCATGTCTCCTGCGTCTATCAGGTGTGGGATCCGTCGGGAAGCACCCTGCCTTTCTCCGGCCACCCGTGACACAGTCCTGGCGGTCTGTCAGGAGTCGCCGGGTGATCGCGACGGAATCCTGTGTGAACGTCGCGCGAACTGGACTCGGGCGGACCTGAACGGCGCCACCATGCTCCCGTACGCTCCTGGACGGACAGTCTTCGCTTCGCCTTCCCACGTGGCCGGGCTGACCACGAGGGTGTGGGACGGCCTCGACGAACTCACGTCGCGCTGGCGGCAGGACGCCAAGTGGACACCGGCCGTGGAGGCGTCGGTGCGGGACCGCGAGTACCACAACTGGCGCAAGGCGGTGGAGAAGAGCTTCGGCCGGCACGCGTGGCGTCAGCCACGCGTGCCGGCCGTTCCGGGGCCCGTGTCCCGCACTCCGGCCGGCGGGAGCACTTGACACGTCCGGGCGCACTTCAGACGGTGACGGCCTGGCGGCGCTGGGCCGCCTGTGCCATGGCATGCTGGACGACACCGATGAGCACCTCCTTGACCGACTCGCGGTCACGGGCATCGCCCATCACGAGCGGTACGTTCGCGTCGAGGTCGAGGGCCCGGCGGACGTCTTCGAGCGGGTGACGCGGTGCTCCCTCGAAGCAGTTGACGCCGACAAGGAACGGTATGGAGCGCCGCTCGAAGTAGTCGACGGCCGCGAAGCAGTCCTCCAACCGCCGGGTGTCGGCGAGCACTACAGCCCCGAGGGCGCCCTCGGCGAGCTCGTCCCACATGAACCAGAACCGCTCCTGGCCGGGAGTCCCGAAGAGGTACAGCACCAGATCCTCGCGGAGCGTGATGCGGCCGAAGTCCATGGCCACGGTGGTGGTGTTCTTCGCCTCCACGCCGCTGAGGTCGTCGACCGGGCGCCCGGCCTCGGTGAGCAGTTCCTCGGTGCGCAGCGGCCTGATCTCGCTGACCGCTCCGACGAGCGTGGTCTTGCCCACGCCGAAGCCACCGGCCACCAGGATCTTGAGCGTGACGGGCTCGACCGGGGGCTTGCCGCGCTCAGAACGCCCGAAGATCATCGTTCTTCTCTCCTGCTCGGTGGGGATCGGGCGGTGGACCGTATCCTCCACCGCCGGGGGTTTCGATGACGAGTACGTCGCCGGCGCGGACGTCCGCCGAGTCGCTTCCGCCGAGCTCGGTGACGCTGCCGTCCGCATGGTCGATCCGGTTGGTGCCGAGCGCGCCGGGCGCGCCGCCCGCCATGCCGTACGGAGGGACCCTGCGGTGCTGGGACAGCGTGGAGACGGTCATGGGTTCCAGGAACCGGATGCGGCGGACCGCTCCGTCCCCGCCGCGCCACCGTCCCGCGCCGCCGCTGCCCGCGCGCACGGCGAACTCCTCGAGGCGGACGGGCAGTCGCCACTCCAGGACCTCGGGGTCGGTGAGCCGCGAGTTGGTCATGTGGGTCTGCACGACGGACGCTCCGGGGAAGCCCTCTCCCGCACCCGAGCCGGAAGCGACGGTCTCGTAGTACTGGTGGCGGGCGTTGCCGAAGGTGACGTTGTTCATGGTGCCGGAGCCCTCGGCCTGGATGCCGAGCGCCGCGTAGAGAGCGCCGGTGATGCTCTGGGAGGTCTCCACATTGCCCGCGACGACGGCTGCCGGGGGCAGGGGCGCCAGCATGGAGCCGGGCGGCACGATGATGCGCAGAGGGCGCAGACAGCCGTCGTTGAGCGGGATGTCGTCGGCGACCAGGGTCCGGAAGACGTACAGGACGGCCGCGTTGACGACGGAGTAGGGGGCGTTGAAGTTGGTGGGGAGCTGTGCCGTGGTGCCGGTGAAATCGATGGTCGCGGAGCGGTTCTCGCGGTCGACGCGCACGCGCACGCGGATGGCCGCGCCCGAGTCGGTTTCGTAGGTGTACTCGCCGTCGTCGAGGGCGTCGATGACGCGTCGTACCGCGTCCTCGGCGTTGTCCTGGACGTGCCGCATGTACGCCTGGACCACGTCGAGGCCGAAGTTCTCGATCATGCGTCCGACCTCGTCGACACCCTTCTGGTTGGCGGCGATCTGGGCGCGCAGGTCGGCGAGGTTGGTCTGCGGGTTGCGGGAGGGATACCGCGCTTCGGTCAGGAGGCCGAGTGTCTCCTGCTCGCGGAAGCGGCCGTTCTCGGCGAGGAGCCAGTTGTCGAAGAGGATGCCCTCCTCGTCGATGGTGCGGCTGTCGGCGGGCATGGAGCCCGGGGCGATGCCGCCGATCTCGGCGTGATGGCCGCGTGAGGCCACGTGGAAGAGGACCCTCCGGTCACCCCCCGTGGTGTCATCGTCCACGGTGCCGGAGGACGCGGTGCCGAAGACCGGGGTGATCACGGTGACGTCGGGGAGATGGGTGCCGCCGTGGTACGGGTCGTTCACGGCGTAGGTGTCGCCCGGACGCATGGTGGCACCGCGCCGCCGGATGACCTCCTTGACTCCGGTGCCCATCGATCCCAGGTGGACGGGGATGTGGGGGGCGTTGGCCACCAGGTTTCCGTCCGGGTCGAAGAGGGCGCAGGAGAAGTCCAGGCGCTCCTTGATGTTGACGGACTGGGCGGTGGACTCGAGACGGGCGCCCATCTGTTCGGCGATGGACATGAAGAGGTTGTTGAAGACCTCGAGCAGAACCGGGTCGACTTCCGTGTCGAGCTCGGAACTCTGCGTAACCGCGACGCGTTCCATGACCAGATGCCCGCCGTCGGTCGGCGAGGCCCGCCAGCCTTCGTCGACGACGGTCGTGGAGCCGGCCTCGGTGATGATCGCCGGGCCGGAGACGGTCTCGTCGGGGGAAAGGTCCTCACGGTGGTGGAGCGGAACGTCGCGCCAGGTGCCGCCGGTGTGGAGGCGGACGGGTCGCGGAGCGGTGGGGCGGCCCCGGTAGGGGGCGAGGGTGGAGAGATCGGGGGGGTCGGTGATGCCGGTGGCTTCGACGGAGAGGGCTTCGACGACGATCGGGCGGTCGAGCGTGAAGGAGTACGTGGCGCGATGACGTTCTTCGAAGGCGCGGCGCATGGTGTCGGCGTCGGTCAGTTCAACGGTGAGGGCGGTGTCGGTGCCGTCGTAGCGGAGTTGGGCGCGGCGGGTGACCTCGATCCGGTCCTCGGGGACGTCCTCGGCGAGGAGTTCGGCGCGGGCCGCCGCTTCGAGGTCGTCTGCGGTCCTGTGGACGCCTGGCATGGCGGCGGGCTCCAGGGGTGCCTCGGTGGAGCGTTCACGCATGGCCGTGGTGTCGGCGAGGCCGATGCCGAGTGCCGAGAGGACACCGGCCGCGGGTGGCACGAGAACGGTGCGGATACCGAGGGAGTCGGCGACCATGCACGCGTGCTGTCCGCCCGCACCGCCGAAGGTGGTGAGGGCGTAGCGGGTGATGTCGTGGCCCTTCTGGACGGAGATCCGCTTCACCGCCGCGGCGATGTTGGCGACGGCGATCCGCAGATAGCCCTCGGCGACCTGTTCCGGGGTGCGGTCGTCGCCGGTTCGTTCGCGGATCTCACGCGCGAGGGTGGTGAAGCGGTCGCGGACGAGCTCGGAGTCGAGAGGCTGGTCGCTGTCCGGGCCGAACACCGCCGGGAAGTGGTCGGGCTGGATGCGGCCGAGCATGACATTGGCATCGGTGACGGCGAGCGGGCCGCCGGCCCGGTAGCAGGCGGGGCCGGGGTCGGCGCCCGCCGAGTCGGGCCCCACGCGGTAGCGGGAGCCGTCGAAGTGGAGGACCGAGCCGCCGCCGGCGGCGACCGTGTGGATGTCCAGCATGGGCGCGCGCAGCCGTACGCCGGAGATCTGGGCGGTGAAGACGCGTTCGTACTCCCCTGCGAAGTGCGAGACGTCGGTGGAGGTGCCGCCCATGTCGAAGCCGATGACCCGGTCGTGGCCGGCGAGCTGCGACATGCGGGCCATCCCGACGATGCCGCCGGCTGGACCGGACAGGATGGCGTCCTTGCCGCGGAACTGCGCCGCTTCGGCGAGGCCGCCGTTGGACTGCATGAACATCATCCGTACCCCGTCGAGTTCGTCGGCCACGTGCTGCACGTAGCGGCGCAGCACGGGCGAGAGGTAGGCGTCGACGACGGCCGTGTCCCCGCGCGGGACGAGTCTCATCAGAGGGCTGACCTCGCTGGACAGCGAGATCTGCGGGAAGCCGATACGGGCGGCGAGTTCCCCGACCGCCTGCTCGTGAGCAGGGTGGCGGTGGCTGTGCACACAGACCACGGCGACGGCCCGGATGCCGTCGGCGTGGGCCTGGCGCAGCGGCCCGCTCAGGGAGTCCAGGTCCGGGGCCCGCAGGACGGTGCCGTCGGCGGCGATGCGTTCGTCCACCTCGACGACCCGTTCGTACAGCAGCTCGGGCAGTTCGATGCGGCGGGCGAAGATGGCGGGTCGGTTCTGGTAGGCGATACGCAGGGCATCCCGGAAGCCGCGGGTGACGACCAGGAGGGTTCGTTCGCCTGTGCGCTCGAGGAGGGCGTTGGTGGCGACCGTGGTACCCATGCGTACGGATTCGACGGGTTCGCCGGAGCCGGCCAGCAGTTCGCGGATGCCCGCCACCGCCGCGTCGGCGGCGGGGGCCGCCCCGCCGGGGCGGCGCCGGGAGGGCGCGAGGACCGGATTGTCCGAGAGGAGTTTGCGGGTGAGCAGCCGCCCGTCCGGGCGGCGCGCGACGATGTCGGTGAAGGTGCCGCCCCGGTCTACCCAGAACTGCCAGCCTGCCATGTCAGTACCTCGCTTCCACGCCGCTCACAGCGCCCGGAGGCCGTTGATCACGTCGCGCAGAATACTCTCGTCCGGCAGTTCGGCGGGGGAACCGGCCGGTTCACCTGGACGGATTCGAGGTCGACGAGATCTCCGACGAGGACTCGTACCACTCCGATCGGCAGGTCGAGTTCCGCGGCGAGTTCGGCGACGGTCTGCGGTGTGTCACGGCACAGCTCGACGATGTCCACGTGTTCCGGGGAGAGGGTGGGATCCGCCTCCGGGTCGTCCGCGTCGGGGTCGGTGACGACCACCGCGATCAGGTCGAGGCGGTGCTGGGCCGCACTCGAGGTGCGGCCCCGCGTCATGGCATACGGACGGACGACCGGTCCGGCCTCGTCGTCGAACCAGTGACTTCTTCCCTCGCCGTCAGCACTCATGTCATCCCACTACCCGCCCGAGGGCAGATCGGTGCGCGGTTCGGCGTCCAGATGCGGACCGACCCGCTTCACGAGAAGGGTCATCTCGTAGGCGACCTGCCCGACGTCCGAGTCGGCGTCGGCGAGGACGGCGAGGCAGCTGCCGTCTCCGGCGGCCGTGACGAACAGGAAGGCCTCGTCGAGTTCCACGATGGTCTGGCGGACACTGCCTGCCTCGAAATGGCGGCCCACCCCCTTGGCGAGGCTGTGGAACCCGGAGGCGACGGCGGCGAGGTGCTCACTGTCCTCGCGGGTCAGCTCCCTGGATGCCCCCGTGGCGAGGCCGTCGCCGGAGAGCACGACGGCCTTCCGTATGCGCGCGACGCGGCCCACCAGGTTGTCGAGGAGCCAGTTCAGCTCCCCCTTGCCGCCTTCGGCGTGGTCGGTCGTGTTCGGTGCGGTCATCGACCGTCCCCCTTAGTCATTCTTGGTCGTTCCTCGTGGTGCTGTCCCGCCGGGGCCGTCGTCGACCTCGGTGTTCTCGTCGCGGCCGCGCTGCCAGCCGCGCTGGAGCGAGGCCATGCGGCTGCGTACTTCCTCCGCGTCCCGTTCGACGGGCTGGGTTCTTTCCTCGTTCCGTGGTCGCGTGCTCTGTTTGAGCTGCGGGGCGAGGCTGGCCTGCCGTACACGCCGGGGCAGTGATCCGGGGTCGGGCCGGCCGTCCGCGTCCTGCGGGGTGCTGTCGGAGCCGGGCGGGCCACTGGCCGGTGCCTGCGGGCCGTCGTCCCGGGCGGGGGCGTGGGGCGCCCGGCTCACGGTCCGCTCATCGGCGCGTGCGCCGATCCGGGGGTGGGACTCCGCGCCCCGTCGACGGGCGGGCAGGGGCGGCGGGGGTGTCTCCCCGTCGGGTTGTCCCCGCTCCGGGGCCGAGGAGGGCTCCTCTCCTCGACGGTGGGCCGGCGGCGCGGACGCGGGCTCCTGCCCCGGGTGGGCGGACGGGGTGCCGGTGTCGCGGGCCGTCCGCTCCCGGCGGACGTGCTCGTCGCCGACCGGGCGGCCGTGGGAGCTGACCAGCTTGGGGGTCCCCCTGCGGGGCAGCGGAACGGGGCCACTCATCTGCCCGTTCGTGTCCCTGTCCGGTCCGTCGCCGTTCTCGGGGGCCCGCTGATGCGGCTCCCCCGGCGGCCCGGCCGCTCGTCCTTGGCTCGGACCGGGGGGCGTCGGGGGCGGAACAGGCCGCCGTGCTCGTTGTCCTCGTCCCCCGGTGCGCCCGGATGCGCCTCGAGGGCGTCCAGGTCGACGAGGCCTTCGAGTTCGACCGGCCCGCCCAGCAGCGAGGCGGGCAGTTGTACGGGCACCTGGGACAACGTGAGACGGCGGTTTTCCTCTGGTTCCTTGTCCTTGGCGCGCCGGGGCCGCTCGAGTCGGAAGCCGACTCCATTGGTGTCCGGGAAATCGTCCGTCAGGAGTGCGTCCGGGAGGAAGACGACCGCGGTGGTCCCACCGTAGGGAGAGGGCTGCAGGGAGACCCGGACGTTCTGCCGCTGCGCGAGACGGCTGACCACGAACAGTCCGAGCCGATCGGTGTCGGAGAGTTCGAACTCCGGAGTCTCGGCGAGCCGCAGGTTGGCGTCCAGCAGCGCCTCGGCCGCCATGCCGAGACCGCGGTCGTGGATCTCCAGAGTGAAGCCGTTGGCGACGCGCTCGCCCAGGACCTGAACGGCGGTGTGCGGTGGGGAGAACACCGTGGCGTTCTCCAGGAGTTCGGCCACGAGGTGGGTGAGGTCGGCGACGGCGGGGCCGGTGACGGCGACCCTCGGCAGCCGGCGGACCTCGATGCGCTCGTAGTCCTCGACCTCGGCGACGGCGGCGCGCACGATGTCCATGAGCTGGACGGGTTTGCGCCACTGCCGGGAGGGCGCGGCGCCGGAGAGGATGACCAGACCCTCGGCGTGCCGGCGCATGCGGGTGGTCAGGTGGTCCAGGCGGAACAGGTCGGCGAGTTCCTCGGTGTCGTCGGTCCTGCGCTCCATGCTGTCCAGCAGGGTGAGCTGCTTGTGCAGCAGGACCTGGCTGCGGCGGGCGAGGTTGACGAACACCTCCGAGACGCCGGAGCGCAGTTCGGCCTGTTTGACGGCCGCCTCCACGGCGGCGCGCTGCAGGGTGTTGAGGGCCTGGCCGACCTCGCCCATCTCGTTCCTGTCGTACTCCAGGCGGGGGACCTCGGTCTCGATGTCGACCTGTTCGCCCGCCGAGAGACGGCGCATCACACTGGGCAGTCGCACGCCGGACGCCTCGTGGGCCTCGAGGCGCAACTGCCGCAGGTCACGGATGAGACCGCGGCCGATGCGCACGGACAGGACGAGGGAGACCAGGAGGGCGATCAGTCCGAGGACGCCGGCGACGACGGCCTGGGTGATGACGCCCATGGCGACCGGGTGGACGCGGTCCTGGTAGCGGTCGGTGGCCTGGTCGTTGAGGGTACCGAGTTCTTCGAGCACATGACCGGCGGCGGTGTCCCAGCTCTTCGCGGTGATCCCGTGGGGCGGTCCGGTGCCGGCGGAGACGGCCGCCTCCTCGGCGACGCGCAGCGGAGCGGACACCGCGTTCTTCCAGAAGCTCTCGTAGCGGTCCCGGTCCGCGGCGGGCAACTGCGGCAGACCGACGTCGTACAACAGCGTGCGCTGGGCCACGAGGTCGGAGATGTCGCGTACCTCTGCGTGGGACAGCGTGCCGACGTTGAGGGCCGAGCCGAGCAGGGCGTCTTCGCGGGCGAGGAATTCACGGGCGCGGGCGAGACTGACGAGGGCGCGGTACTGCTTGTCCAGCCCGACGTCGTCGACCACGTGCAGATTGGCCAGGAGGACGTAGCACGGGTCGACCAGCCGGTTGTAGAGGTCGAGGGCCTGGGAGCGGTTGACGGTGCCGTCCTCCACGCTGCGGCGCAGGGACTCGAGACCGTCGAAGGAGTCCAGTACCGCGCTCAGTTCTTCGGTGTCCTGGCCCATCGCCTCGCGCACATCGGGGTCCGCCGCGCTCTCGCGGATGCCGCTGACCGCCTTGTCGGTGGCGATTCGGCTGCGGCGGAGTGCCTCGAGCCCGTCGGAGGCGCGGGGGTCGGCAAGATGAACGAGGGTCTGGCGGCGCTCCTGCTGGAGGACACGGACCGTGTTCTCCACGGGGTAGCCGACCTCTTCCATCACCGACGACACATCGAACAGATGGCTTGCCTCGCGGCCCGTGAGCACGGTGGTGAAGGCCCAGATGGCCGTCAGGGACACCAGCGGCACGAGAAGCAACGCCACGATCTTCCGGCGGACGGACTTCCCGCGAAAGCGCATGGCCTCCCCCAGCTCGACCCCCGGGCGCTTGGGGGCACACATGTGCGTCAACAAACGGCGCGAGCCTACTACCGAGCCGCGGCCAACTCGAAGAGCTCTCCGGAATCCGAACTTCCTCACCGACGGCGGGACATGGTGAGTTGTCCGTGCATTACGGGAGATTGCCTCCGGGGCGAAGGGGAGGCCGGTGCACCGATCTGCGGGTCCCGGCGGGTACGGTTGGCCGATTTCTTTCCTTGTCCGGGAATCTTTGTGACGTGCCGTTCGTCCTTCTCTGTGGGAGATGGGGGCGGAATCGGCTGCAGGGGCCGTGCCTCGCATCCGGGAGGCGTAAACCAGTGCAAGCCGGGCAGTCGTTGGGGAACCGGGTCTTCGGACACGAGCGGGCGGACTGTCGGCGGTGGGGAGTGACACGTTGATGGGCACGGTGGAGCGGTACGAGGCGCCCGAGGACGGCGCGGTGGCGCGGATGGCGACGCGGCCGGACGTCGAGGTGTCGAACCGCGGCGCCCCCGCGGCGGGGCCCGGGGCGACCGGCAGCCGTGACGCTTCCCCGGCCAGGGCTGACGAGGCGTCGACGACCGTGGCGCGGAAAGCCGGGGACGAGGCAGGCCCGGGACGACGGTGGCCGGCGCTGGCCCGGAAAACCGGCCCGCGACCCCGGCGAGGGCGTCCGCGCAGAGACAGACGCGCGCCAACGGTCGTACTGCCGGCCATTGTGGGCCGAGGAGCCCGCGCGGCGGCGCCGCTTGCCGGATCCGGTGCGTACGGCGGCCGTGCGGGCTGTGCTCATCGTCGCGATGACACTGATTCAGGCCATGGTGGCCCTTCTGTGCACGCTGGCCGGGTCCTGGCTGGCCTTCCCCATGGTCATAAGCAGCGTCGTCAGCACGATCCTGGCCACCTGGGGTGTCCTCGACGTGTGGGTGACGCGCCAGGTCTGGAACCAGCGCAACGGCGTGGTTTCCTCGCCCAGCAGCACCGCGCGGGCCTTGCGGCGCGAGCGGCGCCGCGCCCGTCGTAAGGAGAGGTCCGCCCAGCGTGCGCGGGCACGAATACGCCGCCGGGGCGGGACCGGTCAGCTGTCCCACTCCTGACCCGGACGCTTCGCTACCCTCGGGTTGCGCAGGGCGCACCGGCAAGCGCTGTGCGCAAAGGAGTCCGGGCGGGTGCCCGCCGCGTAAGGGTCGCCCGCAGACACGGTCCGAACGGGCCGGCAGGTGGTGAGAGTCGAGCCATGCCCCGCCCTCAGAAGCAGCCCGGCCGAGGCGAGGAGCCCACTCCGCACGCGGCGGGACCGGGCGGGCGGGGCGCGACGAGCGCCGTCCAGTCCGTGGACCGTGCCGTGAGCGTGCTGGAGATCCTCGCCCGGCAGGGTGAAGCGCGCGTCACCGAGATCGCGGACGAACTGGCGGTGCACAAGTCCACCGTCTTCCGGCTGCTCGGCGTCCTGGAGAACCGCGGTCTCGTGGCGCAGACGCAGGACCGTGGCAAGTACCGCCTGGGGCCGGCGTGCTGCGCCTCGCGGGTGCGGCGGCCGTGCGGCTGGACATCTCGCAGGAGGGTGTTCCGATGTGCCGAGAACTCGCCGACGAGCTGGGGGAGACGGTGAACCTCGCGGTGCTGGACGACGACGCCGCGGTCAACATCACGCAGGCCCGCGGGACCGCGTCCGTCACCGCGCAGAACTGGCTCGGCAGACGTACCGCACTGCACGCGACCGCCAGCGGCAAGGTGCTGCTGGCCCACCTTCCGCCCGCCCTGCGCGAAGGTGTCCTCGCCCGCCCACTGCGCCCGTTCACCGAGCACACGATCACCGAGGCGCCGGTGCTGCGCGACGAGCTCGACGCAGTGGTCGCACGGGGATACGGGGTGACCTTCGAGGAGTTGGAGCTGGGCCTGGTGGCCGTGGCGGCTCCCGTCCGCTCCCACGACGGCGTGGTGATCGGGGCGATCAGCGTCTCGGGACCGGTGTACCGGATGGCTCCGGATGTGTTGCCCGGACTGGGGAGGCGGACGGCGACGGCGGCGGCCGGGCTGTCCCGGCGGATGGGTTTCGGTCTCTGACCCCGCCGGGACGACGTGACGTGCGGAGGCCGCATGATCAGACGTCCTGATCAACTGTTCGCCGGGGCGGGCCGTTTGAACATCCGGGTGGCCGTGATCTCGCTGTGCACGGCTTCCTCGTCCGTGGCCTCCTGGGGCAGGCCCGGCCGCAAGTGCTCTTCGACGCTGATGTACTTCAGGCCCGCCCTCAGGTCGGCGTCGTTGCGCAGGCGGATGACCAGCGGGAACTCCGCCAGTGCCGTCGTGTCGAACAGGCCGGTGGTGTAGAGGAGCTGCACACCGAGCGCGTCGGCGACGGCCCTCTGGAGCTCCAGCAGGTAGGTGGCGTTGGCGCGGCCGATGGGGTTGTCGAGGAAGAGGGTGCCGGCGTGCCGGTGCCGCTCCCGGCCCCGGTCGTTGGAGCGCAGGGCGGCCATCGTGCAGTACAGGGCGATGGCCGCGGTGAGCAGCTGCCCTCCGGAGAACACATCGCCCATCTGTCCGACGGGGACCCGCTCGGCGCGCAGCACGGCGTCCGGCTTGAGGATCTCGACGGCGACGCCCTTTGGCCGGAGGGCGGCCGCGACTCCGCGCAGCAGCAGGGACATGCCGTCGCGCCGCAGATCGGAGTTCTTGCGCACGGCCGCGCGGGTCGCCTCGTCGATGACCTCACCGAGCCGTTCGGTGAGGGTCGCCTGGTCGGGTTCCTCGAAGCGGATGCGCAGGAATTCCTGCCCGGACCACTCGCCGAGCCCCTCGGGCAGCCGGGACAGCCGCTGCGCGGAGCGCAGGGTGGCGAGGGCCGACTCGACGAGTCCTCTGAGCCGGTCCACGATCGAATCCCGGTTGCGTTCCAGCTGTTCGAGCTCGTCGGTGAGGACCCTGAGCCGGGGCGCGAAGGCGTCCGCCCACTTGTGGGCGTGCTCGGGCAGTGCGGAGGCGGGCAGTTCGCGGATCTGCTGCCGCGCGGGGGTGCGGACCTGCTCGTAGCGAGTGGAGTTGGCGTGCCGGACGAGGATGTCGCTCGCCTCACGCACGGCGGACTCGGTGGCGGACAGATCGGCGGCGCAGCCCCGCAGTGACCTGCGGGCCTCCGCGGCGGAGCCGCGGGCCTCCTCCAAGCTGCCCGGGTAGGGATCGGCCTGCTCCGGCTCCTCCTCGGAGGCGTGGTCACGCAGCAGGTCGCGGAGCATGGCGGCGATCTCGTCGAAACCTCCGGCCGCGTCCTCGGCGGCGCGGTGCGCGTCGAGGAGTTCCCCGTGGGCCTGCCTGGTGCGGTCCAGTTCCTCCGTCCGGGAGGCCAGTTCGGCCGTGGCGGTCCGCAGCAGCGCCTGTGCGTGTTCGGCGTCGCGGGGCACCAACTCCTCGGGGAGCCCGGTGTGTTCCTCACCGTCCTCGGGCGCGAGCCGCTCCGCCTCGCCGCGCAGCCGTCCGAGTTGCTCGCTCGCGCTCGACATGCGGATCTCCAGGAGCTGCACCAGCTCCTCGGCGCGGGCCGCGGCGGCCTGGCGACTGGGACCGTCCGAACCGTCGGGCGACTGGAGCAACTGCTCCGCGCGGGTGCGGACCTTGTTGCTCAGCCGGTCCAGCTCCGCGCGTGCCGCGCTCTCGTCACTCTCGGCGCGGGCCTGCTCGGCGCGCAGATCGGCACCGACGCCGACCTTCTCGTAGACCTGGGACGCGGCCCGGTACGCCTCACGCAGGGCGGGCAAGGAGATCTGCGGCGCCTCGGTGCCGTCCTCCGGTACGTCGTCGGGGGCGCCGGCGATCTCGGAGCGCTCGGCGCGCAGCGCCCGCGCGGTGCGCCGGGCGTCGTCCGCGGCCCGTTGCGCGCCGCGCCGGTCCTCGTCGGCGGCCCGCGCGCGCTCCAGGCATGCCTGGGCGCGGGCTTCCGCCTCGGCGGCGTCGTCAGCCAACTCCCGCAGTTTGGCCTGCCAGCCGCCCCGCTCGCGCAGCCGGAAGGCGAGTCCCGCGAGGGCGTCTGCGGCGCGCCGGGCCTTCTGCGCGGCCTCCTGGCGCTCGTCACGCACCCGGACGGCCTCGGCGGCGGCCTCCTCGGCCTCCGCCCGTACGGCGCGTGCCTCGGCGAGTTCCGCCTCGGACTCCGCTGCGAAGGCGCGGGCCTCGCGCGCCGCACGGGCCAGTTCGGTGAGCCGGCCGGGCGGACAGCCGGTCCGCCAGGAGGTGAGCCGCGCGGTCAGCTCTCGGTCCTTGGCGAGCCGCGCCGCCAGCGCGCGGATCTCTTCCTCCCGCGCGGTCGCCCGGACGCGCAGCGCCCGCCGCTCCTCGTCGGCGGCGTGTTCGTCGTGCATGGCCGGGTTCGGCGGTACGAGGAAGACGTCCCCGGTGTCCGCGTCCGGCACCGGGGCCGGCGCGAGCAGGGCGGCGGCCGTGCCGACGGCGACCGTGGACCGGGGCAGAAGGGCGGCGTCGCTCAGGGCCGCGCGGGCGCGAAGGTGGGAGTCCGGGTCGGTGATGATGACGCCGTCGACCAGTTCGGGGCGCGCGGCCAGCACGCGTGCGTGGTCGGCGGGGTCGACGGCCTGGGCGAGATAGCGCCAGCCGGGCAGGGCGGGGATGCCGTGCTCACCGAGGTACTCGACCGTGGCCAGCACGTCCGGACCGGGCGGCAGCAATCCGCCGTCTCCGAGGGCGCCGAGGATGCGGGCGTCGTCGGCGGCGGCGGTGCGCAGTTCGAACAGCTGGCGTTCGGCGGAGGAGACCGCGTCGTCGAGCAGTTCGCACAGGTCGTCGGCGAAGCGGTCCAGTTCCGTGGCGGTGAGGGCGCCTTCGGCGGGGTCGCCGTCCGGTTCGGCATCCGTGTCGGGACGGGCCCGGGGGACCGACGGGCGTGCGTCGGTGGCGGGCAGGCTCAGCAGCTCGGCCGACCGTTCCTCGGCGGCCAGGGCCTGCGCGGTGCGGAGTTCGCTCTCGTGGGCGCGGCCGGCCGCCGTGGCCGCGTCCGCCGCGCGGGCGGCGGTGAGTTCCGCGCGCGCCTGGGTGGCGGCGGCCTCGCGCGCGTGCTCGGTCGCCCGGCGGGCCGCCTCGCGGGCCGAGTCCCAGGAGGCGACCGCGGTCTTCTCCGCGTCGCTGGCCGCGAGGGCGGCGCGGGCCGGGTCGGCGTCGGGGGCGCTGTCGTCGAGCCATCCGGCCCGGACGGCCTCGGTGGTCTCCTGTTCGACCTCGGTGAGGCGCTGTCTGAGGTGGCCGATCTCGCTGCGGGCCCGCTGTGTCTCGGTGGCGGCGGCGGTGGCGTCGCGGTGGGCGGCGTCGCTGACCTCCTGGAGCGCGGCGGACCGCTCCTCCTCCTCGTTGGCGAGGTTCTCGGCGTTCTGCGCGGCGGTGTGCAGGGCGCGTACGAGGTCGACGGCGGCCTTGGCGCGAGCGGCCAGCGCGGGTGCCGCGTCCCGCTCGGCCTCCTGGATCGCGGCCGAGACCCTGGCGGCCCGGTCGGCGGCGGCGCGGTGGCGTAGCGCCGCCTCGGCGGCCTGCCATGCCGAATACAGGGTGCGCGCGTCGGCGAGTTCCCGTTTCTGGGCGGCGGCGGACTTCTCGGCCCCGGTGAGCGCCAGGGAAGCGTGCCGGTAGGCGATCTCCGCCGAGATCAGTGCGCTGTGTTCGCGCGCCGTCCCGGCCTGGGTGACGGCGTGGGCGGCGGCGGTGACGCGCTGTGCGAGGTCGGCGGCTCGGACGCGTTCCTGGTTGCCGCGCGCGGAGAGCCTGCGGGCCAGGGTGCGGGTGCGGCGCTCGGCCGCGGTGTGGATCTCCCGCGCCTGGGTACGGGCGCCGGACGCTTCGACGATCCTGCCGAGCAATTCGACGGACCCGGCGGTGAAGTCCCGTTCGGCGATCAGTTCGGCGCGCCGGCCCAGCTTGCTGCCGAAGCCGCCGACCAGATCGGCGAGTCCGTCGGTGTCACGGGTGTCCGTGACGGCGCGCAGCAGCAGATCGGTGAAGTCCGAGTCCTTCTTGACCGCGAAGAGACCGGCGGCCTCGCCCTCGTCGGCATTCATCTCCCGCTGGTAGCGGAAGAGTTCGGGGTCGAGTCCCAGGTCTCCGAGGTGCTCGGTCCAGCGCTCGTGGGTCTCCTCCCAGTGCACCTCCAGGTGCGGATACGTCCTGCCCGCCTCCATGAGGGCGTCCCGGAAACCCTTCATGGTGCGGCGGCGGCCCCTCGCGCCGGACTGGCCGTCGGCGGGCGGCCGTACGGCGGTGGCCTCCGCGACGGGAAGGTTGTCCAGGCTGAGCCCCGGGCCGGGCCGCAGCGAGTACCAGGCCTCGGCGAACTTCCTGGGGTCGTTGGAGACCTGACGGCCGCGCCATTCACTGGCCTTGCCGACGACGACGCACTCGCCGGTCAGCACGTGCTGCCACTCCAGCGCCACGTGTCCGCAGTCATCGGCCAGCAGGAACTTGCGCAGCACGCCGGAGCTTGCGCCGCCGAGGGTGTTGCGGTGGCCCGGGAGCATCACGGAGAAGATCAGCTTCAGCAGGACGGACTTGCCGCCGCCGTTCTCCAGGAAGAGCACCCCGGCGGGCGCGGGCCGTCGGGGTGGGCCCACCGGCTCCTCCGCGAAGAACTCCGCCTGCGTCGGCGCGGGTTCGGGCACGGTCTCGCCGACACCGCGCAGGTCAAGCACGGTGTCGGCGTAGCGCGCACCGGCGGGCCCGATGGAGTAGAGGCGGACCCGGGACAGCTCGTACATGGCGGACTCTCGAAGTCTTCGGCAGGTCGGGGTGGTTCGGCGACAGGGACGGGGACGGACGGCGGGGGGACAGCTCAGATGGGTCAGATGGAGTGGAACGGCAGACCGGCGTCGGCCACCAGTTCCAGGTCCTCGCCGCTGTCCGCGGGCAGCAGGGTCGGGGTGCCGTCGGTGACCGGGACGACGCCCAGCTCCAGGAGTTCGGCCATGGCCGCACCGCCCGCCAGGTCGCGTACCTGGAGCTGATAGCGGGCCGTCGTGCGGTAGGTGCCGCCATGGTCGTCGCCGGTGCGCTGCAGGAATCCGGAGTCGGTGAGGAACGTGACGGCCTTGGCGACGATGCCGGTGGTCGAACCCGCGAGCCGGCGTGCGTCCTTGGTCGCGCCGGTCGCGCTGCGTCTCGCCCAGATCCGCCAGGCCGTCTCCAGCCCGGGGGCGTCGCTGGCCGGGTCGGTGTTCTCGCCCTGTTCCGCGGCCCGCTCCTCCAGGCGGTGGCAGGCCTGGCGTACGAAGGCGTCGACGCCGTTGACGGTGACCCGCCCGATGTAGGCGTCGTCGGCGAGGTCCTCGGGACGCGGGAACGCCATGACGGCGACGGCGAGGTGTGCGAGCCCGTGCAGGAACCGGTCGCCGCCGTCGGCGGAGGTGCGCCGCGCGTAGTCACCCATGCGGACGGCGAACACCGAGTCCTCGGCGGCGGTCACGGCCATTCCCGCGCGCGGGGACACCTCGAGCACGATCAGGCCGAGGCCGGTGGCCACGGCGTCGGCGAGGCGCGCGAACGGCGGGTCCTCGCGGTAGCGGCGCAGCAGGTCCGCGTACTCCTGGTCGCGGGCCGGCTGCAGCTTGGGCTGGAGGCCGAAGGCGACGAGCCGCGCCGCGTCGGCGGCGTCGGCGGGTGTGACGGCGGCGCTCGCCGGTGCGACGGTGGGCTCCGCCTCGCTCCACTCGGCATGCTCGCTCACGGACACGGTTCCTCCTCGCACTGACGAACTACGGTGACGACGGCAGCGACGGTGCTGACGGCCGGTACGGAGCCGGCGGCCACCACCGACTCCCCGATGTCCGGCAAAACGCCCATCAGGCCGCCTCCGTCCGGCCCGCCGCCATCCCCGCCGCGTCCAGCAGGGCCGTACCGACGATGAGGTCGGCGCCGCCGAACTCGGGGTCGTCCAGTTCCACACCGTCGTCCACCGCGAAGAGCAGGCGCCGCTCGCCCTGTCGGTAGGCGGTGCCGACCGGCGGGCTGGCCGCGTGGACCGCCAGCAGGGCCACCAGGTACGGCAGTTCGGGGTCCTGGCGACGCGCCTCGGCGAGCAGTCCGGACAGCCTTCGGGGCGCGTCGGCCGGCAGTTCCAGCAGGGTGGTCGCGGCCGCCAGCTGCTCCTCGGTGAAGCGGCTGTCGTCCGGTGTGGCGATCAGGTCGGGTTCCGGCATCTCGGCGCCCAGGTGCTCCCTCTCCACCGCCGGGGTCAGCAGGATGTCGACGAGGTCGGCGACCCGGACGGACACCGGTGTACGCAGCCCGGTGCCGCGGGCGAAGAAGGCGTCGGTGACCCGGACCGCCTGTTCCAGGGGCAGCGGGAGCAGGGGGAACAGGAGGTGTCCGTAGAGGTCCGTGCCCGAGGTCGAAGCGGATGTGGCGAAGGCCTGCCGGTCCTGTTCGGCCCGGAACAGCGGGCCGGCCTTCAGCAGCCGGGACTGCAGCTGGGTGTGCCGACGGATGCAGTCCTTGACGATGTCCACCAGCTCGGCGGCCCTGCGTTTGTGCTCGGGCTCCTCCGACTCGTCACGGGCCTTGCGGATGTTGGTGAGGATCGCGTTCTCATGGCGATACCGGTCCGCGACGTGGTCCAGGGCTTCGGCGATCATGTCGGGAACGGCCCTCAGCCAGTCCACCGCGCGTACATTGCGCCGGGTGGCGTCCAAGGCGCGGCGCAGCGATTCGGAGTACTGCACGGTCCGGTAACGGGCCTGCTCGGCGGCGAGCTGGGCGTCGGCGAGCCTGCCCCGGTTGATCAGCACCTCGAGTTTGACCTCGGCGGCGATCTGAGCGCTGGTGACATCGGTGTCCAGGGCGCCGACCAGGACGTTGACCGCCTCGTCCGTGGTTCGCAGGTAGACAGTGCCGCCGGGGCCGGGGACCTCCTCGATCAGTTTGAAGTCGTAGTCACGGCGGACATAGCTGCCGTCCGCGCCGAACACGCCGTACACCGCGCGGAAGCCGCGGTCGACGCTGCCGACGTTGATCAGGTTCTCCAGGACCCAGCGGGCCACCCGCTCGTGCTCGGCGGCCGGCCGGCGGGGAGCCTGGGCGGCGATGCGCGGGGTGAGCCGGGCGACTATCTGGTCGTGGTCGGCACCTGTGTCGAAGTCCATGTTCAGGGTGACCAGGTCGATGGCCGCCAGGGCGACCTCCGCCATGCCGTACACCGAGTACTCGCCGGCCAGACTGGCCTTGCGCGCGTCCAGGTCGTGCAGCGGCGCGGTGCAGGCGAGCGCGCGCAGCCGCCGGGCCAGCCCCTCGTCGGCCGCCGGGCCCGGCGCGGGCCGCGGGCCCGCGCTGAGCTGGGGCGGAGCACTGCCCGTCGATGCAGGTGAAGTCACGGGGCACAGACTAGGTCCTCGCTCTGACAACGACCCAAACGACGCAGATGCGCCCCGGTGTCACGGTTGTCACACTGCTCCGAACCACGGGTGCCGCCGGGGCCGCGCGACGGCTGGTCCACTCCGGACACGGTACGCATCGGGCTGCGCACGGCCGGACCCACGCCGGAACGGGCCCGGCCGCCTCATCACCGTACGGCGAGCCTCATCACCGTACGGCGTCCCTGGACCCCGGGAGGTACC
Organism: Streptomyces sp. GD-15H; assembly: GCF_045291515.1. NCBI lineage: Bacteria > Bacillati > Actinomycetota > Actinomycetes > Kitasatosporales > Streptomycetaceae > Streptomyces > Streptomyces sp. GD-15H. The sequence continues at coordinate 7,054,110 of NZ_CP149447.1, read as the reverse complement.
CGGCCGTTGCTCTCCCGCCGTCAGCGCGGCCATGCCGCCGACACCGCGGCGGAGGTCCGCAGGTCGAGCCGGATGCTCGCTTCCCGCACGCGGTGCCGCATTTCGTCGGCGGCGAGCGCGAGGAGCTGGGGCGACAGGTCGGCGTGCCGAGGGGCCACCCGTCCGGTGCCGGCGGTGGCCGGCCCCCCAGGCTCGCCCTCAGGGTGGGTGCGGCGGACTCCGGCTCGGGTGAAGGGGCGGGTCCGGGGGCGAGGCCGCGTTCCGCAGGCAGGGCGGCGATTTGCCGCTCGTCTTGCCGCTCGTCGGTGAAGGACGCGGTAGCCGCCGGTGTGCGGGCAGGAGCGGGCCCGGCGCACCGGCCGGCAGGGCTTCCGTTCCCACAGGCCCGTTCACGCCGCCACCGCCGTCCTGCGCCCGGCGAGCACATCCGTGTAGTGGCCGATCAGTCGGTCCCCGACGGCCGCCCAGGTACGTCCCCCGACCATCGCGCGCCCCGCTGCCCCGTAGGCGGCCCGCAGTCCGGGGTCGGCGGCCAGGGACCACACCGCCTCCCGTACCGCGGCTGCGTCGCGCGGCGGCACCAGAAACCCGGTGCGCCCGTGCGCGACCAGGTCCAGCGGGCCACCCACGGCGGGCGCGACCACGGGCACGCCGCTCGCCATGGCCTCCTGCACGGTCTGGCAGAAGGTCTCGAACGGTCCCGTGTGGGCGAAGACGTCCAACGAGGCGAAGATCCTCGCCAGTTCGTCACCGGTTCGGCGTCCCAGGAAGACCGCGCCGGGCATGGCCTGTTCCAGACCCGGCCTGCTGGGGCCGTCACCCACGACGACGACCCGCACTCCCGGCAGGGCACTCGTCCCGGCCAGCAGCTCGACCTGCTTCTCGGGAGCGAGCCGGCCGACGTAGCCGACGATCAGCTCGCCGTTCGGGGCGAGCTGCCGGCGCAGTGCCTCGTCCCGCAGCTCGCGACGGAAACGGACGGTGTCCACGCCGCGCGGCCACAGTTCGACCCTGGGGATGCCGTGCTTCCGGAGGTCGCTCTGCGCGGCGCCGGACGGGGCGAGGGTGAGGTCGGCGGCCGAGTGCACGGACCGGATCCGACGCCAGGCCGCGGCCTCGCCCGCGCCCGTGTACGTGCGGGCGTACCCGGCGAGGTCGGTCTGGTAGACGGCCACGGCCGGCAGGCCGAGACGCGAGGCCACCGCCATGCCGCGCACACCGAGCACGGAGAGGCCGGCCAGATGGACGAGATCGGCCCGGTGCCCGGTGATCGCCGCGGTGACACGTCGGCTGGGGAGAGCGACGCGGACCTGGGGGTAGCCCGGGAGCGGAAGGGAGGGGACCCGGACGACGGGGCACGGGGCCTGGTCGTCGGGTTCGTCGCCCGCGACGGCGGGGGCGACGACGACGGGGGTGTGACCGCGGTCCACGAGGTGCCGTGCGGTCTGGAGCGCGCAGTGAGCCACGCCGTTCACGTCGGGGGAAAGGATTCGGTCACGATGACGACTCGCATACGGGTGTTCTCGCCGCGCCGGACGTGGCCGCGTCAACGTGGATCTTTCCGGCCGGGGAACGTCCCATGAGCGTTGCGTCGCACACCCACACGGGTCGAACGCCGGCCATGCGTGCCTGCCCCGCGGGTCATCCAGCGTTCACACTGCGCGCCCGGGGCGGGTCACACGACGGCCTCCCCGGGACCGATCCGGCTGCGTACGGCGGTCTGCACCTCGGCCTCCTCGGCCGGGTCGGCGGCGAGCCGGCGCAGGCGCTCGAAGACTCGGGCGTCGCCGGTCTCGGCGTGCCGCGCGGCGATCTCGCGAGTGGACTCCTCGCAGTCCCAGAGGCACTCGACGGCGAAGCCAACGCCGAAGGAGGGGTCGGTGGCGGCGAGTGCGCGGGCGGCCCGGCCGCGCAGATGGGAGGAGGCGGTCTCCCGGTAGATGTGGCGGAGCACGGGAGCGGCACAGGCGATGCCCAGGCGTCCGGCGCCGTCGACGAGGGTCCATAGGGTCGGCGCGTCGGGGCCCTCGCCCCGTACCGCCTCGCGCAGCGCGGCGAGGACCAGGTCGCGGTCCTGTGCGCCGCCCCGGAGGGCGAGGACACGGCCGGCGGCGGCGCCCAGGGCGTCGGGCCGGTGGGCCCAGCGGCGCGCACGGTCGACGGCGGCGAGACTGCGCATACGTTCGAACGCGTCGACGGCGGTCTCCACGACGGGCGTCGGCCCGGTGGCCACGGCGCCCTCGATCAGGGTGAGGGCGTCCGGATCATTGCCGTCGGCGAGGTAGCGCAGGGCGGTGCAGCGGGCCCCCTCGGTGCCGTCCTCGGCGGCCCGGACGATCTCGGGCCGGTCCTCCGGGCCCGCCACGGCGCTCAGGCAGCGGGCGGCCGGGACATGCAGGGCGGCGCCGCGTTCGATTCCTTGCTGAGCCCACTCGAAGACGGCCCGCACGCTCCACCCCGGGCGGGGACCGGTGGGGCGCATCTGCCGCTGCCAGCGGTCGAAGCAGCCGGCCTCCTGGGCGCCGCGCACGCGCGTGGCGACGGATTCGCGAGGATCGTCGGCCCACAGGCGCCAGGGTCGTGGCTCGAAGGCGTCGCGGACGGTGGCGGCCAGGGCGGCCTCACCCTCGGCGTCAGTGGTGAACCGCGCGAGCACCGGGGCGGCGAGGGCGCGCAGACCCGCGTCGTCGTCCCGAAGGGCGAGTTCGTCCAGGGCCCAGGCCCAGTTGGAACCCTGGGCGGCGTACCTGCGCAGCAGGACGAGCGCGTCCCGCCTGCCGTAGGAGGCGAGGTGTCCGAGGACCGCGAGGGCGAGCCCGGTGCGTGACTCCTCGGTGTCGAGGATGTCCTCGGCCTCGAAGAGGTGCGCCTCGATCGCGTCCAGTTCGCCGTGCAGATCGAGATAGAGGCGGGCGTAGTAGAGGGAGCGGTTCTCCACCTGCCAGTCGTGGCGCGGGTCGTGCAGCACGCAGTGGTTCAGCGCCGCGAGCGTTTCGGAGCGCGGGGCTGTGAGCGCGTGCAGCGTGCCGTCACCGCGGCCACGCTGAAGCAGGCCGAGCAGCGTACCGCTGGGCGCTATGACCGGATCGAACATGGGAAACAGCCTCACATCAAGCGTCGACGCAACCGGGGGCGTGCATTACCTGGCCGCGTGCCAACACGTCGGGACGCCCGCCGTTTCCTGCTTGCTGTAGACCATCTTCCTCTGCCTCTCGTCGGTGGCCCGTGCGGACCGCGTCACGACCCGCGCGGTGCGGCAACACCTGCCCAGCCATCGCGTCCGTGAATCACGTCGTCATGATGACCCGGCGGTCACATCTGCCGCGACCGAATTCCGGCGACCCCGTACCGCCTCCCCCGTTTTCCGGGGTTTTCCGTGCCTTCGCCGGTCGGAGCGCTCAACGCAACGTCCGGTTCAGTGCTCGCCGAACAGTTCGAGCAGTTCCGCGCGGCCGAACATCCGGGCCGTGTCGACGGCCGAGGGAGTGCCCGCGGCAGGGTCGGCACCACCGTGCAGAAGGGCCTTGACCACCTCGGTCTCGCCCTTGAAGGCGGCCCCCGCGAGCGGGGTCTGTCCCCGGTCGTTGATCCGGTCGGCGTCGGCGCCGCGCTCCAGCAGCGCACGGACCACCTCGGCATGACCGTGGTAGGCGGCGAGCATCACGAGCGAGTCGCCCCTGTCGTTGGTGAGGTTGGCAGGCACACCCGCGTCGACGTAGGCCACGAGTTCCTCGGTCCGGCCGCGCCGGGCCAGATCGAAGATCTTGGTCGCCAGCTCCACGACCTCGGGGTCGGGGGCTTCAGTCATATCGGCCGGACCGCCTCTCACCACGGATCACTCCGCACATCGGGGACAGGGTGTACGTCTGCGAGCGGGGCAGAGCCGTACGGGTGAATCGCCAGGGTACTGGCTCGCGCGGCACATGAGCCGACGCGTCCGAGGTAAAGATCACGGGAACCCCAGACGGACCAGACGGACGCAGCCGGACCGCAGCCGGATCGACAGCCCACGTCAGCCGAGCCAGGAACGGCCCTCAACGGTCCGCCGACCGGGCGAAAAACACGCCAATTAACCCAGTTGCACCTTTTGTCGTATAGATACATTCTGTGATCCTGGAAGTGCTCATGGTGACTGTCCCCCGCGAACCAGGAGAACTCACATGATCCTCTCGATCTCAGGCGTGGTCCTGCTCGGCATCGTCCTCTTCGTCCTCTGCCGCAAGGACGGCCTGAAGCCGTTGCACGCCGTGGTGGCCATGCTGTTCGGCTTCTATCTGGCCAGTACGGCCATCGCGCCGAGCATCAAGGCGGGCGGCGAAAGCCTGGCCGGCTTCCTCGGTGGAATCAGATTCTGACCCACCGCACCCCACGTCCTCACCCACCCGCACACACTGGAGGCAGCAGTGGCCCGGCGCCCCCTCCCCCACATCCTGAGGAACGGCGGCACGCAGCTCGCCCGCAGCCGGGAGCTGGCCCGGACGGCGGCCGACAGCGCCACGGACGTCCTCCATCCGCTCATCACGATCACGCGCGGACTGCGCCGGCTCGCCTCGGCCGGACGGCGCAGGTGGCTCGACACCCCCAAGGACCGGCGCGGAGCGCTGCTCTTCCTGGTGGCGTCGGTGGTCCTGGTCCTGGCACTCCTCCCGTACGGTCCGCTGCTCGCCGTCATCACCCTGATGGCGGCGGCGGCCTGGCAAGGCCGGGACCGCGCCCCGGCCACGCCCGACGGACCCGATGAGTCGCAGATCGAGCGCCTGAGGTCGCTGTACGACGCCCTGGTGCCGTACTTCTCGTCCGACGGGGACCCGGATCCCCTCTACGCCCACGGGGGCGCGTGGGAGAACGCCTTCCCCGCGTACGAGTTCGACGGCACCGGCCGCATCACCCACCTGCTGATCAACTATCCCGCGTACTACACCGACGGCGAACCGGAGTCCCGCGCCCGGATCGAGCACCTGCTCGCCGCCAAGTCGGGGCGCGGCCGCGAATACCACTTCGCCTGGGACGAGGAGGGCAACCAGCTCACGGTCCGCGTCCTCGCCCCGCTGCCCGCCGACATCGCCGCCCAGCGCTTCGTCACGTCCCCCGGCGAGACGGTCCTCGGTTTCACCGACCCCACCCGGGTGCGGCGCACCCTGCCACTCACCCACGGCGAGGAGCGGCGCGACGTTCCCCCTGTCGTCTGGCGCACCGGCATCCGCTCCACCGAGCCTCATCTGCTGGCTGCCGGGCAGCCCGGCAGCGGTACCTCCACCCTGCTGCGCTCCATCGCCCTGCAGGCGCTGGTCCACGGCGACGTGGTGATCATCGATGGCGGCGGCACCGGTGAGTACGCCTGCCTCACCGGCCGGGACGGTGTCCTCTCCGTCGAGTGCGGCCTGGCGGGGGCTCTGGCGAGCCTTCAGTGGGCCGCGCACGAGACGGAGCGCCGCCTGATCGCCACCAACCGAGCCCACCAGGCGGGCGATCCGCCGCCCGCGGACACCAGGCGGCCGCTCTGGATTCTGCTGGACCGTCCGAGCGCGTTCACGCACCTCGCCGCCGCGGACGGTCGCGAGGACCCCCAGTCGCTGCTCCAGGTCCCGCTGCGGCACGGTCGCCCGGCGAACGTCACGGTGGTCGTCGCCGATCAGCTCGACAGCATGGAGATCCTCACCGACGCGGTACGGCAGCACACACGCGCGCGTGTAGTCCTCGGACCCGCGGCACCGGAGCAGGTGGCGGCCGTCCTGGGCGCTCCCCCGCACACCACGCCCGTCGAACACGTCCCCGCGGGTCGCGGCTACGCCCGCCTGGGTACGGGCCCGGTCCACCGGCTCCAGGTGCCGGCCACGCCGAACCCGTACGACGACGCGATCAGCGACGCCCACCGGCAGGCGGTACTGGACCTGCTCCCGGCCCGGACGACTCCGGCGGACGCGGAAACGGAGGCGCGGGCGCCCGAGCACGTGCGGCCGGTACCCGACCTCCTGTGCAAGGCCCCTCTCGACGAGACCTCTGTGGACGCGGCCCCTGCGATGGCCGGCGAGCACACCGAGGACAACGTGCCCGCGGAGGCGGCCGTCGCCGATTCCTCCTGACCGCCCACCGCCTGGTTCCGGCCTCCCTCACGCACCGCACGCAGGCGCCGCCCGTCCGCCGTGGCTACGCCACGAAGATGCGCGGCGTCTCCGCACCCGACGTCCCGCCGGTCTCGGCGATCCGTGCCGCCGCGGCCAGTCGTACCGCCGCCTCCTCGGCCACCGCGCCGCCCACGGTGAACGGCAGCCGCACATACCCCTCGAACGCCCCGTCGACCCCGAAGCGTGGCCCCGACGGCACCCGCACCCCGACCCGCTCCCCCGCCTCGGCGATCCGCGACCCCGAGAGCCCGCCGGTACGCACCCACAGGGTGAGCCCGCCGCGCGGGACCTCGAACTCCCAGTCGGGCAGCTCCCGGCGCACCGCACCGACCAGCGCGTCCCGGTTCTCCCGGGCCTGGGCGCGCCGGATCTCCACGGCCCGCTCCCAGCCGTCCGTGCCGAACAGCCAGTTCACCGCCAGCTGTTCCAGCACGGGCGTGCCCAGGTCGGCGTACGCGCGCGCGGCCACGAGACTGCGGATCACGTCGGGGGCCGCGCGCACCCAGCCGATACGCAGACCGGCCCAGAACGCCTTGCTCGCCGAGCCGACCGTGATCACCGTGGATCCGGCCGGGTCGAAGGCGCAGACGGGACGCGGCATCTCCACATCCGGATCGAGCCAGAGCTCGCTCATGGTCTCGTCGGCGACCAGCACCGTCCCCGCCGAGCGGGCCGCGTCCACCAGCCGACGGCGCTGGTCCTCGTCGGCGAGCGCACCGGTCGGGTTGTGGAAGTCCGCGACGATGTACGCGATGCGCGGCGCCGCTTCCCGCAGCACCTGCCGCCAGTGGTCCACGTCCCAGCCGGCCAGCCCCTCCGCCATGGCCACGGGGACCAGCCGGGCCCCGGCCTCCCGCATCAGCTGGAGGATGTTGGCGTAGGACGGCGACTCGACGGCGATGCGCTCGCCACGGCCTCCGAAGAGGTGGCAGATGGCGTCGATGGCGCCCATCGCCCCGGTCGTCACCATGATCTGCTCGGGCATGGTCGGGATGCCCCGCGCGGTGTACCGGTCGGCGATCGTCGAGCGCAGCGCCGGCAGCCCGGCCGGGTAGTCGCCATGAGTGTGCGCGTAGGGCGGCAGTTCCTCGAGGGCGCCCCGGACGGCGCGGGTGAGCCAGGGTTCGGGCGCGGGCAGCGCGGCGCAGCCGAGGTCGATCACCGAGCCGAGGGTCTCGGGTGGCAGCGGTTCCAGTCCCCGCGCGGGCACCGGGTTCCCGGCCGGCACGGCGGTCCAGCTGCCGGCGCCACGCCGTGACTCCAGGAAGCCCTCGCCGCGCAGCGCCTCGTAGGCGGCGGCGACGGTGGTGCGGCTGACGGACAGGGACAGGGCCAGTTCCCGCTCGGCGGGCAGCCGGGCGGCCACCGGGACCCGCCCCTCGAGGACCAGCAGCCGGATTCCGTCGGCCAGGGCGCGATAGGCGGGCGGGCGGCGGGTGCCGGAACCGGCCGGTCGGCCCTGCTGGGAGTTGAGCAGTCGGGCGAGCTGCGCCGCACCCACCGCCGAGGTCCACTGTGCCACGTGAATCAGTCCACCTTCCTCGAATTGGCCATGGATGAGATTTACCTCCATGCCACAGGGTGTCACGGGTCGGTCCACTTCCACCACAAGGGGCATACCTTGTCCAGTCAACCGCCCCGGCACGGACATCTCGCACGGCGACTGTTCCAGCTCTACGCCGGATTGGCGCTGTACGGCGCGAGCTCGGCCCTGCTGGTCAGGTCCGGGCTCGGCCTGGAGCCGTGGAACGTGCTGCACCAGGGCCTGTCCGAGCGGACGGGCCTGTCGATGGGCCTGGTGCTGACCATCCTGGGCGCGGTGGTGCTGCTGCTGTGGATCCCGCTGCGCCAGCGCCCGGGGCTCGGCACGGTCTCCAACGTCCTGGTGATCGGCTCGGCCATGGACGCGACTCTGGCCGTGGTGCCCGAGGCACACGGCATGACCCTTCGCGTCCTGGTGACGGCGGCCGGCATCGTGCTGAACGGCGCGGCGACCGGACTGTACATCGCGGCGCGCTTCGGGCCGGGCCCGCGCGACGGGCTGATGACGGGGCTGCATCAGCGCACGGGGGTGTCGATCCGCCTGGTGCGTACGGCCATCGAGGTCGCGGTGGTCGCCACGGGCTTCGTCCTGGGCGGCACCGTGGGGGTGGCGACCCTCCTGTACGCGGTGACGATCGGCCCGCTCGCCCAGCTCTTCCTGCGGGTGTTCGCCGTCCCCTCGGCATCCGACGGCCCCACGGCCGTTGCCATCGGTCAACCGTGTGGGGCGATACTGCGTCCGTGACCTCACGGATACGCCACCCCTACCTCGACCATCCCGGCCCGATCGCGTTCGCCCACCGCGGCGGGGCGGCGGACGGCCTGGAGAACACCGTGCGCCAGTTCCGGCGCGCCGTCGAGGCGGGCTACCGCTACATCGAGACGGACGTCCACGTCACGCGCGACGGTCGGCTCGTCGCGTTCCACGACGCGACCCTGGACCGGGTGACCGACGGAGCGGGCCGGATCGCCGATCTGCCGTGGCGGGAAGTGGAGCACGCGCGCGTGGCGGGCCAGGAGCCGGTGCCCCTCTTCGAGGAGCTGCTGGCCACCTTCCCCGAGGTGCGGTGGAACGTCGACGTCAAGGCCGAACCGGCTCTCCTGCCCTTCCTGGACCTGATCGAGCGAACGGACGCCTGGGACCGGGTCTGCCTCGGCTCCTTCTCCGAGGCGCGCGTGGTACGCGCCCAGCGGCTGGCCGGGCCCCGCCTCGCGACCTCGTATGGCACGCGGGGGGTGCTGAACCTGCGACTGCGCTCGTGGGGGCTGCCGGCCGCGGTGCGCCGGTCGGCCGTCGCCGCCCAGGTCCCGGAGGTCCGGTCCGGCGTCCCGGTGGTGGACCACCGCTTCGTGCGCACCGCCCACGCGGGCGGGCTCCAGGTGCACGTCTGGACGGTCAACGAACCCGAACGGATGCATCGGCTCCTGGACTTGGGGGTGGATGGCATCATGACCGATCACATCGACACACTGCGCACGGTCATGGAGGACCGCGGCATCTGGGTCTGAGACCCTGCCCGGCCACTGAGCGCGTTCACGGGGAGGCGAGGCGCGGGTGGGCAACGACACCGTGCGATCACCGGCAGCGGACGAGGCGGCCGCCCGCCGGTACGAGCAGCGTGGCTGGTACTTCTACGACTGGGCATGCTCCGTGTACTCCACGAGTGTTCTCACGGTGTTCCTCGGCCCCTATCTGACGTCGGTCGCCGAGGCCGCGGCGGACGCGGACGGGTTCGTGCATCCGTTCGGTGTTCCGGTGCGCGCCGGGTCGTTCTTCGCGTACTCGGTGTCCCTGTCGGTGATCCTGGCGGTGCTCGTGATGCCGCTGGTGGGCGCCGCCGCCGACCGCACCGGCCGCAAGAAGCCGCTCCTCGCGGCCGCCGCCTACACGGGTGCCGCCGCCACGGCGTGCATGTTCCTCCTCGACGGCGAGCGCTATCTGCTGGGCGGCGCGCTGCTGGTCGTGGCGAACGCGGCGCAGTCCGTGGCGATGATGCTCTACAACTCCTACCTGCCGCAGATCGCCACTCCCCAGGAACGCGACGCGGTCTCCTCGCGGGGCTGGGCCTTCGGCTACGCGGCGGGCGCCCTGGTCCTCGTCGCCAACCTGATCCTCTACTCCGCCCATGACGGTTTCGGACTCTCCGAGGGCATGGCGGTCCGTATCTGCCTGGCGTCGGCGGGTCTGTGGTGGGGCGCCTTCACCCTGATACCGCTGCGGCGACTGCGCGACCGCCGTGCCCCCGCACGGGAGGCGTCCGCCCTGCCCGGTTTCCGGCAGCTCGCGGCGACCGTCCGCGACATGCGGCGCCATCCGCTGACGCTCGCCTTCCTGCTGGCGTACCTGGTCTACAACGACGGCATCCAGACGGTGATCTCACAGGCCTCGGTCTACGGCTCGAAGGAGCTGGGGCTCGGGCAGTCCACGCTCATCGTCGCCGTGCTGCTGGTCCAGGTACTGGCCGTGGTCGGCGCGCTGGCACTGGGCCGGCTCGCCCGGAGCCACGGGGCGAAGCGCACGATCCTCGGCTCACTGGTCGCCTGGACGCTGACGCTGGCCGCCGGGTACTTCCTGCCCGCCGGGGAGCCGGTGTGGTTCTTCGTTCTGGCCGTCGGCATCGGCCTGGTCCTCGGCGGCAGCCAGGCGCTGTCCCGGTCGCTGTTCTCCCACCTCGTGCCGCCCGGCAAGGAGGCCGAGTACTTCTCGGCGTACGAGCTGAGCGATCGAGGGATGAGCTGGCTCGGTCCGCTGCTGTTCGGGCTCACCTACCAGCTGACGGGCAGCTACCGGGACGCGATCATCTCGCTGGTGGCCTTCTTCGTCCTCGGTTTCGCGCTGCTCGCGCGGGTTCCGGTGCGCCGGGCGGTCGCCGCCGCGGGGAATCCCGTTCCGGAGAGGATTTAGCACTCGGCGCGAAAGGGCTGTAGTGTACGCGTTTGGCCTGCCAGGTGTACCGTTACTGCGCGTCAAAGATGCCGAAACGCCGTGTCGTATCTGTTATCAGAGGTGACAAACCGGGCGCCGGTGGGTACTGCACTGGTTGACAAAGGCTGCGGCTACGACGGCGACACATGACCCGGAACGGGAATCTTTACCGCCGACCGGACGTTGACCGGATGACGACGACAGCGACACCTGTCCTGTGGGCGACAAGCCCGGGAGGCACGATTCATGAGTGAGCGAGCTCTTCGCGGCACGCGCCTCGTGGTGACCAGCTACGAGACGGACCGCGGCATCGACCTGGCACCCCGCCAGGCCGTGGAGTACGCATGCGAGAAGGGGCACCGCTTCGAGATGCCCTTCTCGGTCGAGGCGGAGATCCCGCCGGAGTGGGAGTGCAAGGTCTGCGGTGCTCAGGCACTCCTGGTTGACGGCGACGGCCCCGAGGAGAAGAAGGCCAAGCCCGCGCGTACGCATTGGGACATGCTGATGGAGCGACGTACCCGAGAGGAACTCGAAGAGGTCCTCGAGGAGCGTCTCGCCGTTCTGCGCTCCGGTGCGATGAACATCGCGGTTCATCCCCGGGACAGCCGAAAGTCGGCTTGATCCCGACGGAGGATCGGGCGGGAGCACAGCGCACAGCAGCACACAGGACCGCGGGCGCCGTACCGGCCGGTACGGCGCCCGCGGTCCTGTGTGCGTTCGTTCGGCCAGGCCCTCAGCGCGGGAGCGGCGGACGGGGCTCCTGCGGGAAATCGCCCGGCGTGGTACCGCGCTCGTCCCTGATCACCTCGCCCTGGACCACCTTGCCGTCGGGCCGGTGGATGCGCGCCTGCTGGAAGACATCACCCAGGGAGCCCCGGGCGGCCTCGCGCAGCTTGCGCTCGAGGGTGTGCTCGGCGTAGCGGCTCACGGCCTTCTGGGCCGGGGGCACCAGCAGGAGCAGACCGACCGCGTCGGAGATCAGACCCGGGATGATCAGCAGCAGCCCGCCCAGCATCATCAGGCCGTTGCCCTCGCTGTTCGGCCGGGGCTCGGGCAGCACGCCGCTCTGTTGCTGCTGCAGCGTCTCGGCGAGGTTCTTGAAGGCGCGTCGGCCGGCCCGCTTGATCACCACCGAGCCGAGAACCAGGCCGGCCAGCAGCACCAGGAAGACCACCAGCCCGTTCGAAGCCCCGGCGAGGACCGTGAGCAGCCAGATCTCCAGCACCAGCCACACGGCGACGCCGAGCGGCAGGACGGTACGCAGCCGGGAGCGCCGGGGCCGGGCGAGGTTCGGGGTCTGAGCGCCAGTCGTCATGCTCCCAGTGTGCCTGGCCCCTGCTCAGCACGGGATAAGCGGGACCGGCGGGACCTCCCGGACGGTGAACGCACGCGCGGTCCGCCCCGTCAGCCCAGCGGGCCCTTCCGCCTATCCCTCCTGCTTCGTCTGCTCGACCTGCTGCGGCTGCCCGGTCCGTTTGGCGTCCTCGCGCCCCAGGACCTTGCCGACCCTGTCCCCGAGGCCCCAGGCCGTGACCCGCCACAACGCCTCGACGACGATGTCGCGGCTCATCTTCGAGTCGCCGAGTTCCCGCTCGACGAAGGTGATGGGCACCTCGACGACGTGATAGCCGGCCTTGACCGCGCGGCGGGCGAGGTCGACCTGGAAGCAGTAGCCCTGGGAAGCGACGTCGTCCAGGCCCAGGCCCTCCAGGGTCTCGCGGCGGAACGCGCGGAAGCCGCCGGTGATGTCGCGCAGCGGCAGATCGAGCGCCACGCGCGAGTAGAGGCTGCCCCCGCGCGAGATGTACTCACGGGACTTGGGCCAGTTGACCACCCGACCACCGGGCACCCAGCGCGAACCCAGCACCAGGTCGGCACCCTTGAGGGCGGTCAGCAGACGGGGCAGTTCCTCGGGCTGGTGGGAGCCGTCGGCATCCATCTCGACGAGTACGCCGTAGTCCCGCTCCGCGCCCCAGCGGAAGCCCGCGAGGTACGCGGCACCCAGACCTTCCTTGCCCTTGCGGTGCAATACCTGGACGTGGTCGTCCGTGGCGGCCAGTTCGTCGGCGAGTCTGCCGGTGCCGTCGGGGCTGTTGTCGTCGGCCACCAGAACATGAGCCTCGGGAACGGCCTTGCGCACCCGGCCGACGATCGCCTTGATGTTCTCCGCCTCGTTGTAGGTCGGGATGATCACCAAGGCCGTGCCGAGCGGGCCGAAAGTCCTTCCCTGGGCTTCCGCCGCGCGGGTCCCGTCGCCGTCGTTCACAACTGCCCCTTCATGTCATGTTCAGGGTCCCACCATAGTGGTCACAGCCTGCACTGACGTGGCAGAACGTTCATACGATGGTGTCAATTTCCGAGGATCGGGTGGAGCGCGCCTTCCCCGCATGCGGGGAAGGCCCCCGGGCGGTGCGGCGGGCACTTGCGTGCGCCGGCAGCGTACGGATGGACAGCGTACGGATGGACAGCGTACGGCCGGACGGCCCGCGGCGGGGCGGTGTACGGCGGGATGGGGGCCCGGCGCCCTTCGGGCCGACCTGGGACCCGCCGGCTGCGAGTCGTCCTGAAGCCGTTGTCTACTGAGCGCCCGGCCCCACCCGGGGCCACACCTTCCCGACCCACCGGAACGTTCCCTCGTGCCGCGCCGATGCTGAGCCTGGCTCCCGGTGACGGTGCCCGGTGCGGCACACCGTCCCTGACCCAGCGGCGCCGCCGCGAGTGGGCGGAAGTTCCCCGGTCGGGCGTCCGATGGTGGACCCCGCCGAACCTAGCTTTCCCCCGCTGCTTCCTGTCAACAGTCGTTTGACCTGCGCAATATGGTTCAGATGCGTGGTCAGCGGAGAGGATGCGCAGGTCGCGAGACGGGGGCTCGGCACATGATCGTCACTGGGCGGGCCGTGCAGATCACCCTCCCGGCTGTACGAAGACCGTGCGTCCGCCGACCACCGTGCGGCGGCAGACGGGCAGGTCACTGCCCGGGGTCAGGTCCGGCAGGCCGGGGGTGCCGGAACGGGGGTCGGTGGACCAGCGCGCCACCCGGTCGTCGGGCGTCTGTACGACGAGGTCGCCGGTGCGCCACACGGCGTAGTCGGCGGGGGCTCCCGGTACCAGGACGCCCGCGTCGTCACGTCCGATCGCCCGCCAGCCGCCACGCGTGTGCGCGGTGAACGCGGCGCGCACGGAGACCCGGTGCTCGGGCGTGCGGTGGAAGGCTGCGGCCCGGACGGTGCCCCACGGGTTGAGGGGCGTGACCGGGCTGTCCGAGCCGAAGGCGAGCGGGACACCGGCGCGCAGCAGGGCCGCGAAGGGGTTCAGGGAGCGGGCCCGCGCCACCCCCAGGCGTCGGGCGTACATGCCGTCCTCGCCGCCCCACAGGGCGTCGAAGGCGGGCTGGACGGAGGCGGTCAGGCCGAGTTCGGCGAACGCGGCGACGGCCTCGGGGGTGAGCATCTCGGCGTGCTCGACCCGGTGCCGGGCGGCCCGCACGCGCGCGAGGCCGACCTTCTCGGCGGCGGCGCGCATCCCGTCGACCACCGCGCCGATGGCTGCGTCGCCGATGGCGTGGAAGCCCGCCTGGAGGCCCGCCTCGGTGCAGTCGACGACATGGGCGGCGACGGCGGCGGCGCCCAGGTGGGCGGTGCCCGTGTGGCCGGCGTCGGCGTACGGCTCGCGTAGGCAGGCGGTGTGCGAGCCGAGGGCTCCGTCGGCGAACAGATCGCCCGCGGCACCGATCGCGCCCAGTTCGCGGGCCTTGGCGACGTCCCGCTCGGCCCAGTAGCCGACGACGCGCGGGCCGCTGCCCTCGGCGGCGAGCCGCAGCAGGCCGCTGAAGTCGTCCTCCGAGGAGATCTCCGGGCCACCGCACTCGTGGACGGTGCCGATGCCCAGCGAGACGGCGTGGGCCAGCGCGGCACGCTGCGCCTCGGTGCGCTGGGCGGGCGTGACGGCCCCCAGGGCGGTGGCGCGTACGGCGTGGTGGGCGTCGCCGGTGAGCGGCCGGGCCTCGCCGGGTGCCTCACGGACGGTCGCGCCGGTGACGAGGTCGAGCAGCGCGGTGGTGACGATCGCGGAGTGGACGTCGATCCGGCTGAGGTAGAGGGGGCGCCCGCCGGTGGCCGCGTCGAGTTCGGCGCGGGTCGGGGGGCGGCCACCCGGCCAGCGGGACGCGTCCCAGCCGTGGCCGAGCAGGACCCGGTCGGTGGGGCGGGCGGCCGCGAACTCCCGCACCCGGGCCAGCGCGGCTTCCAGGGAGGGGGCGTCGGACAGGTCGAGGCCGGTGAGGGCCAGTCCGGTGGCCGTGGTGTGCACGTGCGCGTCGGTGAACGCCGGGGTGACCAGCGCGCCGTCGAGGTCGATCACCTCGTCCACGCCGTCCGCGAAGGAGTCGGCGGCACCTTCGGAGCCGACCCAGGCGATCTGGCCGCCCTCGACGACCATCGCGGTGGCGAAGGGGTCGGCTGGACCGTGGACCTCTCCGCGGCGGAGCAGGACGGTGCGCGGCGGGGCGGTGCGTTCACTCATGACCCTCAGTGTCACCCCTCGCGGGACCGGGCCCGCACCCAGGGCCGCTCTTCACGTCACGCCCGCACCGTTCCGCCTGGCACGCCCCGCACCGTCCGGTCGCGTCGCACCCGCGCGGCGTGCTCCCGCGCGGGTGCGTGTCAGACGCGCGGCGGACGGGCCTCGTACGGAGTGGACAGGACCACCGTCGTCCGGGTGGAGACGCCCGCCAGCGAGCGCACGCGTGCGAGCAGTTCCTCCAGTTGGCGCGGTGTGGCCACCCGCACCTTGAGGATGTAGTTCTCGTCGCCCGCGACGCTGTGGCAGGCCTCGATCTCGGGCACGCCCGCGAGGCGGTCCGCGATGTCGTCGGGGGCGCTGGGGTCGAACGGCTTGACCGAGATGAAGGCGGTCATGGGCAGGCCGACGGCATCCGGGTCGACGACCGCGGCATAGCCGCGGATGACGCCACGCTGTTCCAGTCTGCGCACCCGCTGGTGCACGGCCGACGTGGACAGGCCCGTGGCCTTGCCCAGGTCTGTGTAGCTCATCCGCCCGTCCTTGACGAGCAGCTGCACGATCTGTCGGTCCAGCTCCTCCATGGCGCAAGAACCTACAGTGCCGTCGATCTCCTCGGATACCTGAACTGGCCAGGTCATGCCCGGTTCGTGATGCGCCGGACGCCCATGCCAGCCGGGCGGGGGACAAAGCCCCCGCGGGGGGCACCTGCGGACGGCGTGTGACGAACACCACACCTTTCGAACAGTCTCCGTGATGTTCTCGTGATTACCCCCGGTGGGGGACGGGAAGTGCTTGCTGTGGTCGAGGCCGCAGCGCCTTCACGGCCCAGCCCGAGGGGGAGAACCCATGCAGAGTCTTAAGCGCCCTGGTCGCACCACGTCCAAGCGGCAGCAGCCCGTCGTCGAGCTCGTCCCTGAGTACGTCGACCCCGACGCTCTCGACGATGAACTCGACGCGTACGACACCTTCGAGATGTACCGGGTCGTCTGCCCGGACTGCGCGCAGTCAATCGCACTGCTCGCGGACGAGGAGGTCCTTCCGGAGCACGCGCTGTGCGCCTCGCCGTGGAACCCGTTCGGCCTCACGGTCTGCACCGGCACCGGCCTCAGCGCCGACGAGGCCCGGCCGGCGGACGAGGCCGTCACGCTCCAGGAGCAGGACACCGCCATGCTGTTGACGCTCCCTCAGGGACTCGACTGGCGCACCCAGCCCTTCTCGCACGTCGGCGGTCCGGCTTCGCGCCCGATCAGGGTGCCCGTCATGCGGCGCCACGCCGCCTGAGCCGCCCCGGGCCCGGCAAGCGCACCGCGACGGGATTCCCTGCGCGGTGCGTCACCCGGCGCGGGCGGCCGGGAGGGTGACCCCACCCTCCCACTCCGACACTTGTCCAGGCCCGTCACCTCCGGGTCGGCGTCGGGTGGCCGGATCGGACGTCCGCGAACGCACGCTCTATTCGGGCGGTCGGTGACCTGCTCGGTCGCTCCCGCGTTGGCCAGGTATGACGACCCCCACGCGCTCGACGACCGGGCGTCAGCTCCGTGCCCTCGCTCCACAGCCCGTACCGCAGCCCGCCGGGCACACCGCCTCCCCGCCGCGGCCCGCCGGCCGGGCCGCGCCCGCGCCGCACCCTGCGACCGCGTCCGCACCGGCGCCGCCGCAGCTCCCGGATCCGCCGATCTACCGCGATCTGATGCGGACCTGGGCCGACAAGGGCCGCGCCCTGCCGGGCCTGGCACGACCCGGAGTGGACCCGGCTCGCGGCACCCTGGCGAGGCCGCTGGATCAGCCCGTCGGCGGCCCCACGAGATGGCGGGCGATGACCATGCGCTGGATCTGGTTCGTCCCCTCGACGATCTGCAGCACCTTGGCCTCGCGCATGTAGCGCTCGGCCGGGAAGTCCGCGGTGTAGCCGTAGCCGCCGAGGATCTGGACGGCGTCGGTGGTGACCCGCATCGCCGTGTCGGTGCAGTGCAGTTTGGCCATGGCCGCCTGCTTGGCGAACGGCCGCCCCGCGTCCCGCAGTCGGGCCGCCGCGAGGTACAGCGCGCGCCCCGCCTCGATCTGCGTGGCCATGTCGGCGAGCATGAACCGCAGTCCCTGGAAGTCGGCGACGGGCCGGCCGAACTGCCGCCGCCCGACCGCGTACCCCAGCGCCTCGTCGAGCGCCGCCTGGGCCAGGCCGACCGCGCAGGCCGCGATGCCGAGGCGTCCGCCGTCCAGCGCGGACAGGGCGATCGCGAAGCCCTGGCCCTCCTCGCCGATCCGCCGGTCGTCCCCGACCCGTACGCCGTCGAAGTGGACCTGCGCGGTGGGCGAGCCCTTCATGCCCATCTTCTTCTCGGGAACGGCGGCGCTCAGCCCCTCGGCGTCGCCGGGCACCAGGAACGCGGTGATCCCGCGCGGGCCGTCCTCACCGGTGCGGGTCATGGCGGTGTAGAAGTCGGCGATGCCGCCGTGCGTGATCCATGCCTTGGTGCCGGTGATCACCCAGCCTCCCCCTCCTCGCGCACCGCCTTGGTGCGCAGTGAGGCCGCGTCCGACCCGGAGGACGGCTCGGAGAGGCAGTAGGCGCCGAGCAGGCCACCGCCGAGCATCGCCGGCAGGTGCTCGGCCTGCTGCTCCTTGGTGCCGTGGGTGGCGAGCGCGTAGGAGGCGAGGGTGTGCACACTGACGCCGAGGCCGACGGTCAGGCGGGCCATGGCGAGCTCTTCGAGAACCTGGAGGTAGACCTCGTACGGCTGGTCTCCGCCGCCGTACGCCGAGTCGTAGGGCAGTCCGAGCAGTCCGGACTCGGAAAGCAGGGCGAAGACTTCGCGTGGGAAGCGGCCGGCCTCCTCCTCCTCGGCCGCCTTCGGGGCGATCTCGCGCTGCGCGATGTCGCGGACGAGCGAGATCAGGTCCCGCGCCTCGTCCGTGGGCAGCTGCCGGTCCACCGGCTGCGGGGCGTGGTCGGACATGGCGACGCTCTCCTCCCTGTTCGGGCACATCGGCGGATGTGCGCCTTGGGTTGGGGCGGTTCCGCCGGGTTGTTCCGGTGCCTGGCCGATGCTGTCGCCTCCGGGTCTCGGAAGCTGCTGACCAGCCGCTGTGAGCTGTGAGTATGCCCGATCAACCCGAGCACGTCACTTGTTAACGACCGCTTACTTCAAGAATTTTCCGGACGCCGAAATTGGTTCGCACCATTGACCGCACTGGTCTAGTCCTCTTATTGTTCCGCTCCAACGGAGTCGCTGCGTTCATGCCAATCGATTCGCGTTTCCCCTCCCCCACGAAGAGACACACCGGATGCGATCCCCCCACCGCCCCCGCGCCCTGCGAGCGCTGGCGTCCACCGCACGCGCCGCCGCACTCGCGCCGGACCGCCCGTCGGCGCGGGCACCTCGACCGCGACGGCGGCGGCCCCGGCTCAGGAGGCCGCCGCCGGTTCCGAGGTCATCGGGTACTTCACCGAATGGGGCACCTACGACCGCGCGTCCCACATCAAGAACCTCGAGCGGTGCCGGAGGCGCGGCCGGAGTGGAGGCTCCACGAGAAGATCTCCACCCCGGCCGCGCCTCCGGCATCGCGGACGTCGGCGTCCCAGGCGTCGAGCCCTCGGACGCCGGCGCGTCAGCTGTCGCGGCGGGCGGGCTCCGGGGCCGGGTGCGCGGGGTCCAGTTCCTCGATGGCACGCAGGGCCCCGCCGAGCGTCTTCACCAGCAGTTCGCGCACGGTCTCACGGGGCAGTCCGGGACGGCCGATCCAGTCGAGGGTGGCACCCTCGACGCTGCACACCCAGGAGAGCAGACCCATCCGCGCCACCGGCGTGATGTCACTGGTCCCGTAGGCGCCTTCGGCGATGGTCTCGATGATCGCCTCGCGCACCCCGTCCCGGATGGCATGGACCTCGGCGTCGAAGCCGACACCGCCGCTGACGATCGTGCGGTACGCGGCCTGGTTGTGCTCGGCGTAGCGCAGATAGCCGTCGACGGTGCGGTGCACCCGCTCCGCGGGCGGCAGTTCGACGCCGCCCGCCGCGAAGGCGACCAGGCCTGCCACCGAGTCCTGGATGATGGACAGGTAGTAGCCCCGCTTGGAGTGGAAGTAGTAGTAGATCAGCCCCTTGGCGACATGCGCCTGACGTGCGATGTCGTCCATCGAGAGCGCGTCGTACGACGTGTCGGCGAACAGTTTCCGCCCGATGGCGATGAGTTCGGCACGGCGTGCCAGCGAACGCTCGGTACTGCGCGCGCCGGGGCGCGCGGCAGGCTGCTGACTGATGTTCAATCTTGACCCAGTTTTCCTGCGGGGGCGGACGTCCGCAGTATGGCAGGTCAGAGCATTCCGAGCTGGGTCACGAGCATCGCGACGACCACCACGAGAACCCATCCCATGATGTGCTCGAGGATGTCCGGGCCGTCCTCCCGGGGGCCGCCGGTGCGGACACCCGGGGCGGCGACAGGGGCGGTGGCGGTGGCTGCGTTCGCGGTCATGGCTTCTCGCTGATCTCGGATCCCGGTGGTACGCGCTGGACTTCCGCGCGACGTTGTCCACCTTGCCACCCTCAGTGGCTTTTGCGGCCGAGACCTTGGTCACACGGCAGCGGCGGCCCCCTCCGTGCGGCAGGCGGAGCCCGCCGCACGGACCGGTTCAGCGCACGCCGACGGCCGCGAGCGCCTTGCGCATGCGCGGGGCCGGGCGCGCCGGAAAGTACAGGTAACAGACGCCGCCGGTGCCGGAGACGACCTTGCCGGAGGCGTTGTACCGCTTGGTCCTGAGCCAGATGTTCTCCCACTCGCGCCGCCGGTAGACGCGTCGGACGGCCGCGTTGTCCGGGGAGGCGGGGTCGTTGGCGATCACGTCGCCGTCGTCGGTGAACCCGATCACGGTCATCAGGTGCCCGGCCGTGCCGTATCCCGCTCCGGTCAGCTCCTCCTCGCGGAAGGACTGGGACGTGATGACCGGGATGCCCGCCCCGATCAGGGTCTCCAGGTCGCTCAGCGAGCCGAGCCGGGTGACGACGCCCTGAAGGCCCTCGAAGGTGGCCGCGTAAGCCGCGTTGAACGGCCAGTTGCCGCAGCCGGCGTACTGATGGTCGTAGGTGTGGCGGGCCGCGTGGCACACCTGCGGGTCGGCGTAGGACGGGTCGACCCAGGCCAGCTGCTCCTCGGTGAGCCTGCCGCCCCAGTACTCGATGATCATTTGCGAGGAGGTCGGGCTGCACCAGGCCTCGCCGCCGTTGTCGTACTCCGGATATTGGCCCTTGTGGATCTCCTGCGAGTAGCGCGGGACGA
The DNA here is from genome assembly GCF_045291515.1 of Streptomyces sp. GD-15H. NCBI lineage: Bacteria > Bacillati > Actinomycetota > Actinomycetes > Kitasatosporales > Streptomycetaceae > Streptomyces > Streptomyces sp. GD-15H. Next base: position 7,033,723 of record NZ_CP149447.1, on the reverse strand, counting down.
TCAGCTCCCGGGCCGGGCCGGGCGGGGAAGCCGGGACGGTGAAGCGGTCGGGGATGTCGGAACCCATCGCGCCGAGCCGCCACACGGTCGGGGTGAGCGTCGTACCGGGACGACGGTGGAGGGTCAGCCGCAGCCGGTACGAGACCAGGCGCAGTCCCGAAGCGGGGTCGTCGACGGCGAGGGTGTCGGTCCACACCGTGCTCCGGCCGTCGCTCTGGTCGTCCACCGAGGTGCGCCGGATGTCCTGGTCGCCGGCCGCCCAGCGGCCCATCACATACCAGGGCGTGTCGGTGCCGTCCGTGTAGGTGCCCTTCAACTCGACCTGGATCCAGGTGCCGTCGGGGGTGCGCGCGTTCCAGGAGGTGATCGCCTCGGTCGCCGGCACGGTGAGCCGGTGGACGGGTGAGGTCCAGGTCGCGTACTCCCAGGCGGCGGTGTCGCCGGTGTGCGGATCGGTGTAGTCGGTGGTGCCCGCGGCCTTCGCGATCACCAGGCCGGGACGCACGTCCGCGACGGCCCGGGTTCCCTCGGCGGTGCCGCCGCGCCAGTCGCTGTAGGAGGTCCAGGCCCTGTTGTCCACGGGGCGGGCTCCCGCGGCCCGTTCGGGGTCCGCGGAGCCGCCTGCCGGGCCGGCGGCGGACCGGCCGGTCGCGGTGCCGGCGGACGCCGGGCCCGCGCTCGACGCGGCGGCGGCGACGACCGCTGCGGCCAGGAGGGCTCTGCGGGACGGCTGTTCGGCTCTACTCATGGGTGGAGGACCCCCAGGTGTCGGAGTCGGTGCAGGTCCGGAGCACGGTGGGCCGTACGGCGTACGGCCACCGGGTGGAGCGGATGTCCGCCCACTATGAACGCACCGGGGCCGACCCCGCCAGCACCCCGGACCGTGCCGCGCCGACCAATATGGGACTCGACCAATGGCACACATGTCGGCGGATCGACGGATCGGCGGGTCGTCCCGGGGCACGGGCACCGGCCACCAGGTACCGGTCAGGTTCTAGAGTGCTCGCGTCACCGTCTCTCCGTACGCCGCCCCGCCCCACCCCAGGAATCAGCCATTCACGATCTCGTCTCCCGCATCCGCGGCCTCTCCCCCTCCTGCGGACCCGCCCGGCTCGTCGGTGTCGACGGACACGCCGGGTCCGGGAAGTCCACGTTCGCCGGTCGGCTGGCCGGAGCACTGGGCGGCGCCCCCGTGCTCCGGCTCGACGACATCGCCAGCCACGAGGAGTTGTTCGGCTGGACCGGGCGGCTGCTGAGCCAGGTGATCGGTCCGCTCGGCCGCGGCGAGCGGGCGTACTACACCCCCTACGACTGGCGGGCCCGCGACTTCGGACCGCCGCACCCGCTGCCGCCCGCCCCGGTGATCGTCGTCGAGGGCGTCGGAGCGGGGCGCCGGGCGCTGCGGCCCCACCTGGCGCTGCTGCTGTGGATGGAGCTGCCCGCGGAGGCCGCCTGGTCGCGGGGGCGGGCACGGGACGGGGAGGAGCAGCGGGAGTTCTGGGAAGGGTGGGTGGAAGCGGAGCGCCGGCACTTCGCAGGTGATCCTTCACGCCCCTTCGCCGATCTTCTGGTGCGGGAGCGCGAGGAGGGGTACGAGGTACTCGCTGGGCCTGCCGGGACGGCTGAACCCCACCCTCCACTTACGCACGGTGACGGCCCGTCCGCAATGTGCTGAACTCGTGAAGGGCCTTGTCGGACAAGTCGCCGGAGTGCTCCAACTCCGCTTGACCAGGGGCCCGTACAGGTCTTACGTTCTCAATGTGCGGCCATTCGGAGCCGCCCGCAGACGCGAAGCCCCCGATTGTTCCCCGTGATCGGGGGCTTCGTTCTGCCCTCTTCCTCCTTCTTGGCCGCTGCTCGGCATATGTTGATCACTCTCGGTCACAGCACACCCTCGGAGCTCTCCCGCCCGCCTCGATTCTTCGGCGGGTGCGGCACCCCTGCGGAGGCGGCGCCGCCGCAGGTACGATGCCTTCGGTGCGACCTACGGACGCCGCTTCGCGCACCGTGCAACTCCGGTCCGCGGCACAGCGGTTCGCCTCAGGGCAGCCGGCGGGCGAGGACCGGTGGGGCATACCGGCGGAGCACGGTTTGTGGGGGGACGTGATGGACTTCGGCACGCAGGGCCCGCAGGCCCCGGCCGACCTCGCCTGGCTGCGGGGCGTGGACGCCTACACCATGGGCGCCTATCCGCAGGCGGAGGAGGAGTTCCGGGCCGCGGTGCGGATCGACCCGGGGATGGCGGACGGCTGGCTCGGGCTGCACGCGCTGCGCGTCGACACGACGGCCTCGCTGCTGCGCATGTTCCGACACCGGGACCGTTTCGGCGAGCAGCGCACCCGGCACCGCCGTACCCTCAACTCCTGGTATTGGCTGGGCTGGTGGGTGCAGCCGGTGTTGGAGAGCCCCCGCGACCTGCTGCTCGCGCACGCCTCCCACTGGCTGGACGGCCGTCACGTCCCCGAACTGGACCGCGCGCTCGCCGGCCTGCCTCCCGTGGACACCGACCCGCAGGTCCGCTTCCTGCACGCCTGCCGCGCCTATCTGGTCAAGGACTGGGAGCAGTTGGTCCGGCACACCGATCCGCTGCACGACGATCCGCTGCTCGGCATCGAGACGGGCCTGTTCGGCGGTATGGCCCGGGTGCGCCTGGAGATGTACGGGCAGGCCGAACCGCTGCTGTCGGCGGCCCTGATGCGCTGCCGCAGCGAGCAGCCGCAGCGCAAGGAGCTGCGGTACTGGCTGGCGCGCGCCCACGAGGGCACCGGCCGCAGCGCCGCCGCGGTCCCCCTGTACCGGGCCGTGCACCGTGTCGACCCGGCCTTCATGGACACCTCGGCCCGGCTCGCCGCCATAGCCGAGGGGGACGGCTACGACGACTCCGCCGATCTCGGCTCGTTCACGCTCGGCGGGGCGGGCCCGGACCTGCTGGACGGCCCGGACCCACTCGACCCGCTGTTCGGCACCGAGGGCCGCGATCTGCTGCTGTCCGAGCCGGACCCTCAGCCCGCTGCCCCGCGGCTGGCCGCGGGACCTTCGGTGCGCGAGCGGACCGGCGACCCGGTGTCGCCGCTGCCCACGGGCCCCACCGACCCCGCCTTACTGGAGGAAGCGCTCGCCGAGCTGGAGCGCATGGTGGGGCTGGAGCCGGTGAAGCGCCAGGTCAAAGCGCTGTCGGCGCAGTTGAACATGGCGCGGCTGCGGGCCGGGCAGGGGTTGCCGGTGCAACCGCCGAAACGGCACTTCGTCTTCTCCGGCCCGTCCGGCACCGGCAAGACCACGGTGGCTCGCATCCTGGGCCGGGTCTTCTACGCCCTCGGGCTGCTCGGCGGGGACCATCTCGTGGAGGCGCAGCGGGCCGATCTGGTCGGCGAGTATCTGGGGCAGACGGCGGTGAAGGCCAATGAGCTGATCGACTCCGCGCTCGGCGGGGTCCTCTTCGTCGACGAGGCCTACGCGCTCTCCAACTCCGGCTACGGCAAGGGCGACGCGTACGGCGACGAGGCGCTCCAGGTACTGCTGAAGCGGGCCGAGGACAACCGCGACCACCTGGTGGTCATACTGGCCGGCTACCCGGAGGGCATGGACCGTCTGCTCGGCGCCAACCCGGGGCTGTCCTCCCGCTTCACGACGCGCGTCGACTTCCCGTCCTACCGGCCACTCGAACTCACCGCGATCGGCGAGGTGCTGGCCGCGGAGAACGGCGACGTGTGGGACGAGGAGGCGCTGGACGAGCTGCGGTCCATCGCCGGTCACGTGGTGGACCAGGGGTGGATCGACGAGCTGGGCAACGGACGGTTTCTGCGGACGCTGTACGAGAAGAGCTGCGCGTACCGGGATCTGCGGCTGTCGGCGTACCCGGCGTACCCGGGCACGCTGAGCCGGGAGGACCTGGCGACGCTGCGGCTGCCGGATCTGATGCAGGCGTACGGGGAGATGCTGTCCGGGCGGGGCCCCCAGGATCCGCCTGCGGCCTGACACCGGCGGATCCCGCGGTCCCGGAGGTCAGCGGATGAGCGCTCCTGCCGGAGCACCGTTCCTGGACTCGGTCAGTCCGACGTCCGCCCCGACGTCCTGAGGCACCCCGGCGTCCTGAGGCACCCCGGCGTCCTGAGGCGCCCCGAAGTCGGGAGGCGTCCCGGTGTCCAGCCGTGCGCCCGGCGTCTCACGGTGTGCCCGGGTCCCGTACCTCGCCGACCAGCAGCTCCAGTACGTCCTCCAGGGCCACCAGGCCGAACTCGGCGCCACGAAGAACCCGTTGGCGAGGATTAGCAGGAATGCGGCTGCGAGGAGCAGCAGGGGGCGGTCATGATGCCGCCGCTTGCGCGCGGTCACGAACCTCGTGGAACGGGTTCGCGCTATGTCGACGGGGGGCGGCGCAGGTACTGCAGGACGATCCGTCCATCGCCGGAGAGGATCACTCCTCGGTGGGCCGGAGCCCCTGGGGCACCGGACGGGGCGGCAGGGGCGGAGGCGCTGTCGGCGCGCCTCCGCCCACCAGATCAATCAAGACAGGGGCGACCGCGTCAGGTTGGACGACCCCGATGTCTCCCCGAGGTGCCCCCCGGATCAGCCCTGTGACGCGTCGGGGTCGGCCGTGGAACGTGCCGCGGCGAGCGCTCGCAGGGCCCGCGCGTCGGCGATGGCACGCTCCCTGGCGATGCCCGGCTGGATGCCGAGCACGGGCATGCTGGTGCCGTCGCTGAGGTCGAGGAAGACCCAGGGGTCACCCGGACGGAGGTTCACCTGAAGGATCTGAGCCCATTCGAGGCGGCGCCTGCTGACGATGTTGACGACGGTGACGCCGGTCTCGTCGGCGTCGACCCTCGGCCGGGCCAGCAGCGTCAGTCCGCCGGCCAGCAGGGCGGCGGTGAACACGAAACTGATCCGCTCGCCCGGGTTGACCTGTTCCAGCAGCAGGGCGACCAGGGAGATGGCCAGGAAGAGCGCGACGGCCGCGGTGAGCAGCACCGCGCGGGTGCGGCCGGGGCGGAAGGTGACGGGGAGCTCGGGCAGCTGCTCCGAGGGGGCGTCCGGCATGGTGCGGCTCCGGGATCGGTCCGGGTCAGAGACGGCAGGCATGGATGGCCGTGGTGAGGATGGCGCGGGCACCGATGTCGTAGAGGTCGTCCATGATGCGCTGGGCCTCCTTGGAGGGGACCATGGCGCGGACGGCGACCCAGCCCTCGTTGTGCAGCGGGGACACGGTCGGGGACTCCAGGCCCGGGGTCAGCGCGACGGCCTTCTCCAACTGCTCGACCCGGCAGTCGTAGTCCATCATCACGTAGGTACGGGCGACGAGGACGCCCTGGAGACGCCGCAGGAACTGCCCCACCTTGGGCTCGACGGTCTCGCCGGGCTCGGCCGCGGCGCCGGTGCGGCGGATGACGACCGCCTCCGAGGTCATGATCGGTTCGCCGATCACCTCCAGGCCGGCGTTGCGCAGGGAGGTGCCGGTCTCGACGACGTCCGCGATGACCTCGGCGACGCCCAGTTCGACGGCGGTCTCGACGGCGCCGTCGAGGTGGACGACGGAGGCGTCGATGCCCTGTTCGGCGAGGTGCCGGGCGACGATCCCCTCGTAGGAGGTGGCGACCGTCCTGCCGCTGAGGTCCGTGACGCTCCGCACGACACTGGGCTTGGCGGCGAAGCGGAAGGTGGAGCGGGCGAAGCCGAGGGGAAGGATCTCCTCGGCCTCGGCGCCCGAGTCCACCAGGAGGTCCCGGCCGGTGATACCGATGTCGAGGCGGCCGGAGGAGACGTAGATCGCGATGTCACGGGGGCGGAGGTAGAAGAACTCGACCTCGTTGACCGGATCGACGATCCTCAGTTCCTTCGACTCCCGGCGCTGCTGGTAGCCGGCCTCATGCAGCATCTCCGCCGCAGGGCCTGCCAGTGAACCCTTGTTGGGGAGTGCGATGCGCAGCATGGGGTCGGCTTCCTTTGCGGTGTGAGTGGGGGGCGGGTGCCTGCGATCACAGGTGGGCGTAGACGTCGTCGAGGGAGATGCCGCGGGCGACCATCATCACCTGGACGTGGTAGAGCAACTGCGAGATCTCCTCGGCGGCCGCTTCCTTGCCCTCGTACTCGGCGGCCATCCAGACCTCGGCGGCCTCTTCGACGACCTTCTTGCCGATGGTATGGACGCCCTTTTCCACCAGTTCGGCGGTGCGGGAGGTGGCGGGGTCGCCGTGCGCGGCCTTGTGCTGGAGCTCGGTGAAGAGCTCCTCGAACGTCTTCTTGGACATGGTGGTCCTTACCCTACGCGGTATCGGGGCCTGCTCACCGCCAGGGTTCGGATACTGAACGCAGCGTGGCCGCGGTCGCCACCGCCGCGGTGACCGCCTCGTGCCCCTTGTCCTCGCCCGAGCCGGGCAGTCCGGCGCGGTCCAGGGCCTGTTCCTCAGTGTCGCAGGTGAGCAGGCCGAAGCCGATGGGCACCCCGGCGTCGACGCTGACCTGGGTGAGGCCCTGGGTGACGCCCTGGCACACGTACTCGAAGTGGGGCGTGCCACCCCGGATGACGACACCGAGGGCGACGACCGCGTCGTAGCCGCGTCCGGCGAGGACCTTGGCGACGACCGGGAGTTCCCAGCTGCCGGGGACCCGCAGCAGAGTAGGTTCGTCGATGCCGAGGTCGTGCAGGGCGCGCAGGGCGCCGTCGACCAGTCCGTCCATCACCTTCTCGTGCCACTGTGCCGCGACGACGGCGACGCGGAGGTCTCCCACGTCGCGTACGGACAGTTCCGGTGCACCCTTGCCGCTCACGTCTCTCCTCGGTTTCTCTTACTGGTTGCCGCAGGCCGGCACGGTCGGTGCGTCCAGCCAGGGCAGGTCGTGGCCCATCCGGTCGCGCTTGGTGCGCAGGTAGCGGAGGTTGTGCTCGCCGACGGTGACGGGCATCGGCTCGCGGCCGGTGACCTCGATGCCGTGGCGGACGAGCGCGTCGGACTTGTCGGGGTTGTTGGTCAGCAGGCGGACACCGCGCACCCCGAGGTCGGCGAGGATCTGCGCGCCGGCGCCGTAGTCACGGGCGTCGGCGGGCAGGCCGAGCTCGAGGTTGGCGTCGAGGGTGTCACGCCCGCGTTCCTGGAGTTCGTAGGCGCGCAGCTTGGACATCAGGCCGATGCCGCGCCCCTCGTGTCCGCGCAGGTAGACGACGACACCCCGGCCCTCCTTCTGGATGCGCTCCAGGGAGGCGTCCAGCTGGGGGCCGCAGTCGCAGCGCTGAGAGCCGAAGATGTCGCCGGTGAGGCATTCCGAGTGGACGCGCACGAGGACGTCCTCGCCGTCGCCGATCTCGCCGTGGACGAGGGCGACATGCTCGACGCCGTCGACGGTGGAACGGTAGCCGTAGGCGTTGAAGGTGCCGTGCGAGGTGGGCAGCCGGACCTCGGCCTCGCGGCGGACGGTGGGCTCGGAGTTCCGGCGGTAGGCGATCAGGTCCTCTATGGAGATGATCGTCAGACCGTGCTTGCGGGCGAACGGGATCAGCTCGGGCAGGCGCAGCATCTGCCCGTCCTCGCCGGCGATCTCGACGATGGCGCCGGCCGGGCGCAGTCCGGCGAGGCGAGCGAGGTCGACGGCGGCCTCGGTGTGGCCGTCGCGCACGAGCACGCCCCCGGAGCGAGCGCGCAGCGGGAAGATGTGGCCGGGGCGGACGAGGTCGTCCGGCTGGGCGGTGCCGCTCGCGAGCAGTCGGAGGGTGGTGGCGCGGTCGGCGGCCGAGATGCCGGTGCTCACGCCATGGGCGGCGGAGGCGTCCACGGAGACGGTGAACGCGGTCTTCATCGACTCGGTGTTGTCCTCGACCATCTGCGGGAGCCGGAGCCGGTCCAGTTCGTCGCTCTCCATGGGGGCGCAGATCAGTCCGCGGCATTCGCTCATCATGAAGGCGACGATCTCGGGGGTGACCTTCTCGGCGGCGATGACGAGGTCGCCCTCGTTCTCGCGGTCCTCGTCGTCGACGACCACGACCGGGCGGCCGGCCGCGATGTCGGCGACGGCCTGTTCGACCGGGTCGAGCATCAGGTCCTCGACGTCCTCGGTGCCGTACAGGATCGGTGCCGTGCTCATGCCGGCGCTCCTTCCAGGGCGGGCCGCGCGTCCTCGCGGGAGCGCAGCCACCAGTCGCGCAGTCCCCACAGGACCAGCACGCCGTAGATGACATAGACGAAGCCGGAGAAGGCGAAGCCGTTGGCGAAGTTCAGCGGTACGCCGACGAGGTCGACCAGCAGCCAGGCGAACCAGAACTCGACCATGCCGCGGGCCTGGGCGTACATGGCGACGATGGTGCCGACGAAGATGTACGCGTCCGGCCAGGGGTCCCAGGACAGGGACGGGTACAGCGTGAACAGTCCGCCCACCGCGAGGGTGCCGACAACCGCGGCGCCCGCCAGGAGCCCACGCTCGCGCCAGGTGGCGAACCGGACGGCGATGGAGCCGTCCTGCGCCTGCTGCCGGCCGCGGTTCCACTGCCAGAAGCCCCAGGCGGCGACCAGCATGACGACGATCTGCTTGCCCGCGCTGCCGGAGAGGTGGGCGGTGGCGAAGGCCGCGAAGAGGATCAGGCCCGAGACGAACTGGGCGGGCCAGGTCCAGAGGGAGCGTCGCCAGCCGAGGGCGAGGGCGATCAGACCGATCACGTTGCCGATCATGTCCGACCACTTGATGTGCTGATCGAAGAGGGTGAACGCCTCGGAGTTCAGCCAGTTCACCGCGTGGCCCCCTCACCGATCACCCGGTCGCCGATCATCCGCTCGACGTACTTGGCGATGACGTCCACCTCGAGGTTGACCGGGTCGCCGCTCTTCTTGAGGCCGAGGGTGGTCAGGGCGAGCGTGGTGGGGATCAGGCTGACCGTGAAGAAGTCGGGTCCGGCGTCGACGACGGTGAGGCTGATGCCGTCCACGGTGACGGAGCCCTTCTCCACGACGTAGCGGGAGAGTTCGGCGGGGAGCGAGATCTTCACGATCTCCCAGTTCTCGGACGGCTTGCGCTCGAGGATCCGGCCGGTCCCGTCGACGTGCCCCTGCACGATGTGGCCGCCGAGGCGGGCGCCCAGGGCCATGGGGCGTTCGAGGTTGACACGGGAGCCGACGGCGAGGGCGCCGAGGCTGGAGCGATTCAGGGTCTCGGCCATCACGTCGGCGGTGAACTCGTCGCCCTCGTGGTCCACGACCGTGAGGCAGACGCCGTTGACGGCGATCGAGTCGCCGTGCTTCGCGCCCTCGGTGACGACGGGGCCACGCAGACGGAAGCGACAGGCGTCGTCGAGAGTCTCGACAGCGGTGATCTCGCCCAGTTCTTCGACGATTCCGGTGAACACTTCCCGGGTCCTCCTGCCTCTTCGGGCACGGACTCCGGGGCTGTCGACGACGACAGAAGTACGGGCAGGAACACCGGAAGCGACGCCGGACGGAGTCCGCCCCAGGGCGAACCGATACGGCGGCGCGCACGAATGCCCGCCCGCCGCGCACTGCCTCCCATCCGGACTTTAACCGTCGGTCCAGGAATTTCACCTGGTCAACCGGCCACTGGAAGCGGCCGGGTCGCGGACTGTAACCGCCGGTTCGGACTTTCACCGACCCCGGAGTGCGCTGCTGCTGGTACAGGGCCCAGTGTGCCATGCCCGGCCGCCACCCATACAGGCGAGGGGTGTGGGGTGCCTCACACGCGAGGGCGCCGTACGCCGCCGACGCCGCGCGGGCCCCCACGGTCAGCGCTCGGCCGCCACGCGCCACCGGCGCACGATCGGCGCACAGCAGCCCGACTCGCGCCCATTTCGCACCCTTGAACGCCGTCGAACGCCGTCGAACGCTCCCCCGGGACTGCCCTCCCCATTGACCACAGTGGTCTAGTCCTCTTAGCTTCTGATGCGGCCTCCGCAGAGACCGGCCCGGCGGCGGTGACGACGGCCCTTGCCCGCCGCCGGGCCTCATCACCCCGCCCGCCGGCATCACCCGTGGTCCCGTGTCACATTCGCGGCCGCTGATCCGTCCCTGTGGACGAGGGTGCTCCAGCGGGGAGCTCCCGTATCTCCCAAGGGGCTGAGCAGCATGACCACGATCCTGGTGACCGGCGGCACCGGCGCCCTCGGCCGGCACCTCACCGAGCGGTTGCGGACGGACGGGCACGAGGTCCGGGTACTCAGCCGGCACTCCCGTCCGTACGCCGTCGACCTGCGCAGGGGCGGCAGCACGCTGGACGAGGCCGTCGCGGGGGTGGACACGATCGTCCACTGTGCGACCACACCGCGCGGCGGTGACGAGCAGGCGGCGAAGAACCTCCTGGCGGCGGCGCGGCGGGCCGGGGTGAGGCACCTCGTGTACATCTCGATCGTCGGGGTCGACCGGGTGCCGTTCGGCTACTACCGGACCAAGTTCGCGGTGGAACGGCTGATCGAGGAGTCGGGGATCGGCTGGACCGTACTGCGCACGACCCAGTTCCACGACCTGCTGCTCACGGTGTTCCAAGGGCTGGGCAAGCTTCCGGTGCTGCTGTTGCCGTCCCATGTGAAGGACCAGCCGATCGACGTGACCGAGGTCGCGGACCGCCTGGCCGAGCTGGCCCGGGGCGGGCCCGCGGGACGCCTCGAGGACATGGGAGGCCCTGAGGTGAGGACGTTCGACTCCCTGGCGCGCTCCTACCTTCAGGCGACGGGACGACGGCGCGCGGTGGTCAGGGTTCCGCTCCGAGGGGCCGCCTACCGCGCCTTCCGCGCCGGCGGCCATCTCGCCCCGGAGCGCGCGGTGGGCAAGGGCACCTTCGAGGAGTTCCTGGCGGCGCGGGCGGGGCGTGGACGCGTCGGCGAGTAGGCGCGCGAGCCGGAGGGCGCCGAGGCGAGCGCCCCGGTGGCGGGGCCGGGCACCTGCGCGGCGTCGGCGATCGGCGTCAAGGGCGGTGTCAGGGCGCGGTGTCAGGGCGCGGTGTCAGCGTGCGGTGCCCAGCCTGCGGGTGGGCCGAAGAGCTCATCCTGGGCGCGGTCCCGGGCCGTCAGGAGGGCGCCGCGCAGCACCGCGCCGCCGCCCAGGACGCTCGCGCGCACCTCGGTGGACAGCGGTGACATCCGGGCCGTCCGGTCCTGTACGCGGGCGGCGAGTTCCGTACCGCCGGCCTGGCCGATCTCCCCGCCGAGCACCACGCATCCGGGATCCAGCAGCGCCGCCACCGACGCGACCCCCACGGCGATGCGGCCGGCGAGGGCGTCGAGGAAGCGCGCGTCCACCGAGGCCGGTTCCTCGCGCGCCCGTGCGGCGGCGGCCCGTACCGCCCCCGCCGCCACCGGTTCCGTGTCCGGCTCGGCCGCGATCCCGTACTCCCCCGCCAGCTCCGCGATCGCCGCTCACGGTGTTGTCGTGCGGTCTGGCCGGGTTCGCGGGCGTGCTGCGCTCCGGGGACCGCGTGAAGGTCATCCGCCCGGACGCAGCAGTTCCCGGCCCGCGGCCCTGAGCGTCTCGCTCCAGGGCGCCGGGCGCAGGGTTTCCGCGTCCAGCCGCACCAGCACCCGGCTGCCCCGCGCGTAGGTCACCGCCCCGTCCCGCGAGCAGAAGCGGAAACCGTAGGTCAGTCCGGTCGTCCCCAGCCGCTCCAGCCACAGGTGGACGGCGTACGCGCCGGGCCGGGTCACCGGGGCCTCGTAGCTGATCCGCAGCTCCTTGACCGCGTTGCAGGCGTCGCCGGCCGCCGCCCAGTCGCCCTCGAAGCGGATGCCGTGTTCCTGCCACAGATCGGTCCAGGCCCGCTCGACCACCAGCGGATAGCGCGCGTTGTGCAGCAGCCCCAACGCGTCGAGGTCGTCGAAGTGGACGGTCACGGGGATCAGCCGGCCGTACGACAGGGCGGGGGCGGTCGGGGCTTCGGCGGTCACGGGCGGAACTCCTGGTACGTACGGAATGAGTGCCGCATACACGAACAACGGCGCGCCCTCATCCTAAGCAGACGCTCAGACACTCGGAGGACGCCCGGCCACGTGTACGAAGCACACCTGTTCAGCCCCGACAATGGTCCGAACACGCTGCACGAACGACGAAAGCGACAGCCCATGGATCTCGGCGTCCGCTGGACACTTCACGGAGACGGGCGCACCCCGGCTCCCGGCGCGGTGGTCCGCCCCGACGAACGGCTCTCCTGGCCCCGCACCGCGGGGCTCGGCGCCCAGCACGTCGTGGCGATGTTCGGGGCATCCTTCGTCGCCCCGGTACTGATGGGCCTGGACCCCAACCTCGCGATCATGATGTCGGGCGTCGCGACCATCGTCTTCCTGCTGGCCACGCGCGGCCGGGTGCCCAGCTATCTGGGCTGTTCGCTCTCCTTCGTCGGCGTCGCCGCGGTCATCCGGGCCCAGGGCGGGTCGAGCGCCACCGTGACCGGCGCGGTGTTCGTGGTCGGGGCCGCGCTGTTCCTGGTGGGGCTCGCGGTGCGGCGTTTCGGGGCGCGGATCATCCACGCCGCGATGCCGCCGATCGTCACCGGCGCGGTGGTGATGCTGATCGGCTTCAACCTGGCGCCGGTGACCGCCGCCACGTACTGGCCGCAGGACCAGTGGACCGCCCTGTTCGTGATGCTGTTCACCGGCCTGGCGGTGGTGTGCCTGCGGGGCTTCTGGTCCCGCATCGCGATCTTCCTCGGGCTGGTCTTCGGATACGCGCTCTCCTGGGTCCTCGACCTGGTCTTCGGCCAGATCCACTCCACGGACGCGAGCGGCAAGGTCACCGACCACTGGCGCCTGGACCTGTCCGGCGTGGGCCAGGCCGACTGGATCGGTCTGCCGAACCTGCACGGCCCGTCCTTCGAGTGGTCGGCGATCCTGGTCGCCCTGCCGGTTGTCATCGCGCTGATCGCCGAGAACGCCGGGCACGTCAAGGCCGTCGGCGAGATGACCGGCGACGACCTCGACGACAAGCTGGGCACGGCCATCTCCGCCGACGGCGTCGGCTCCATGCTGTCCACCGCCGTCGGCGGCCCGCCCAACACCACCTACTCCGAGAACATCGGTGTGATGGCGGCGACCCGTGTCTACTCGACCGCCGCGTACTGGGCCGCCGCGTGCTTCGCCCTGCTGTTCGGCCTCTGCCCGAAGTTCGGCGCGGTCGTGGCAGCCATCCCCGGGGGTGTGCTCGGCGGCATCACCGTCATCCTGTACGGCATGATCGGCCTGCTCGGCGCCCAGATCTGGATCAACGCCAAGGTGGACCTGCGCAATCCGCTGAACCTGGTACCGGCCGCCGCGGGCATCATCATCGGCGTCGGCAACGTCACGATGGAGTTCACCGACACCTTCTCGCTCAGCGGCATCGCGCTCGGCACCCTCGTCGTCATCACCGGATACCACGCGCTGCGCGCCTTCGCGCCGGCCCACCTCAAGACCCAGCGTCCGCTGCTCGACGCGGGCACCTCCGCCTACGACGACAACGGCGGGGGCGAGGCGGACGACGGGAGCACTCAGCGCGCCAAGTCGTAGGCGGACGACGGGGTGAAGGTGCCCGGCGCGCCCTTGCAGCCGTCCGACTCCCCCGGCAGCCTCACCCAGAGGTAGGCGTCGATCCCGGCCTCACCGGTGCTGAGCGTCGGGGTCCGGCCGGGCTTGCGGCCCGCGGGGTCGCACCATTCGCCGTCGGCCGGGGCGCCGTTGCCGTTGCGGCTGGTGTCGATCACCGCGCCCAGGCCCGGCGGGCCGCCGAGCGCGTCGAGCACCTGCCGGTCGTGGGCGACCTCGTCGGCCGTCTCGTGGAAGGGGGAGAAGTTGCTGAAGACGCCGTCGGAGGAGGCCGCCGACGCGGCCCCGGCTCGCCGCAGCCAGTCGGCCTGTTTCGCGGGCGCGTTCCAGCCGGAGTGCCCGGCGTCGTAGTAGACGCGCGCCCGGGGGCGTCGGCTGCTTGCCGGGGAGAGTGTGCGCGCGGGTGGGTGCGACTCGATCGTGTGGTGGTCGGCGGGCGGGCGTGCGGTGTGGTGGGCCGTGCGGGGTGACGTGCTCGTGCGCTCCGGGACGCCGGGTACGGCGCCTGGCGCGGTCCCCTGCTCCACCGGAGTGATGGTTCGGGGCCTCCCCGTCGCCTCCGGCCGTGCTCGTGCCGCCGGGCCGTGCGGGGAGTCGGCCTCCGGGTGCGGACCACGCACCGGATGCGTGTCGCCGCCCCGGGGGCGAGTACGCCGGGGACCCGGGGGCACCTCCCCCGCCCTCGAGGCAGCGGGGGAGCGCCCAGGACCGTTCGGGGCGTGCGGCTGAGCGGACTCAACCCTGCTCAGCCCAGAGGAACGGTTGGCCTCCGTCAGTACCCGTCCGGCGCGGGCCAGCGAGGCGAAGCGGTCGGCGCCCTGCCCCGCGCAGAGACATTCGACCTGGGCGAGGGAGTCCGGCTCGAGGATCACGATGCCCTCGCCGGACCTCAGCCCGGCGGCGAACCGGTCGATCCAGCCGTCGTAGGCGTCCATGTCGGAAGCTCCGTCCCGGGAGTGCCCGCCGCAGTCGCGGTCGGGGATCGCGTCCGGCACGACGACGGGCACCCGGCTTCGCGCGGCGCCGGCCGAGGTGATCGCACGGGGCTCGGGGGAGGCCGACGCGGACGGGGACGGCACCTCGGGCGACGGGGACGCCGACGGCACGACAGGCAGTGCTTCCAGCCGCGGCGACGCGGTCACCTCGGGCCGTGCCTCGCCCGAACCACGTCCGTCGCCCACCGCGGAGAGCACCACCGGTGGCGGTGCCGACCGCGACCACGAGGGAGGCGGCCGCGACCATGGTGCCGCGCCGGGCCGCGCTTCTGCGCGCGGACCGCCGGGCAGCCAGGCGTTGGGCACGCGAGTCTGACACAGTACCGTTACCCCTCCCCCACGACGGGCGCGTTCCCCCGATCCGGGGAAGCGTCGGGCCCGCCGCCACCGACACCACACCAAAGGTGCGACTCTGCGCTCATGGCGCAATGCGAACAAGTCCGCACCCCCGTAGACACGGTCGTCTCCCGGATGCGCGCCCTCGGCTCCGCCCTGCCCCGCCGGGACGGGATCGCGGTCTTCAACCGCGTCTACCTCGCGGTGACGACGGAGGTGGACCGGCGCATCGACACGGGTCTGCTCGCGGACACGCGGGCGGCGGTCACCCTGGACGTGCTGTTCGCCGAGCGCTATCTGGCCGCCGTGGAGGCGGTGTCCGAGGGGCGCCGCCCACCGGCCTGCTGGCGTCCGCTGTTCCAGTTCCGCCACCATCCGGGCGTACGTCCGCTGCAGTTCGCGCTGGCGGGCATCAACGCGCACATCGGCCACGATCTGGCGCTCGCCGTCGTGGACACCTGCCGTACGCTCGGCTGCGAACCCGCCCATGTGGAGGACGAGTTCGACCATGTGGGCGACCTCCTGGTCACGCTGGAGGAACGCATCCGCGAGGACCTGATGCCGGGCCCCGATCTGCTCCAGCTCGCCGACCCGATGACCCATCTGGTCGCTGCGTGGAGCCTGGACCGCGCGCGGGACGCCGCCTGGACGGCGGCCCGCGCGCTGTGGGCGCTGCGCGGGCTGCCGGACGTCGCCGAGGAGTTCGCCGCGCGCCTGGACATGGCGGTCGGCTTCGCCGGACGCATGCTGCTCACGCCCCTGCCCGACTGACCCGGGCGGTCCGGCGGCCGCGAGCCGGGCGGGCTCCGGGGGGCTCAGTCGTCGGAGAGTTCCACCGGCGCGATCTCGTCGTAGACGTCACCGGGACCGGGGTTGGTCGCGTCGGTCGCTCCGCCGAAGTGGTGCATGACGCCCCAGACCGCGTTCAGCGCGGTCTGGACGGCGCCCTCGGCCCAGCCGGCCGTCCAGGAGATGTCGTCGCCGGCCAGGAAGACGCCCCGCTTGTCCTCGGGCAGCCGGTCCTGCATGAAATGCGTGAACAGGCGCCGCTGGTAGCGGTAGTGGCCGGGCAGGTTGGCCTTGAACGCGCCCATGAAGTAGGGCTCGTTCTCCCAGGAGACGGTCACCGGGTTGCCGATGATGTGCTTCCTGATGTCGACCGTCGGGTAAATCTCGCCCAGCGACTTCAGCATGACCTCCATCCGCTCGTTCGGCGACAGCGGCAGCCACTTCAGGCTGTCGTCGCACCAGGTGTACGAGAGGCAGATGACGGCGGGCCTGTCCGGGCCGTCGTCGAGCAGGTAGGTGCCGCGGGTCATCCGGTCGGTGAGCGTCATCGACATGACGTCCCGCCCGGTCGGGCTCCCGTTCTCGTCGACGGCCTCGTCCAGCCAGAAGGGCCGGTCCACGGGCACGAAGAGCTTGGAGCTCTCCATGTAGTGGGTGCGCTCGATGGCGGTCCAGTGATCGATGGGGAAGAGCGATTCGTCGCAGGCGATCTTGGAGAGCAGCATCCAGGACTGGGCGGTGAAGACGGCCGCCCGGTAGGTGCGGATGTCACCGTTCGCGTCCGTCACCGTGATGTGGTGGCCGGCGGTGCGGTGCAGCCGCGTCACCGCCGGGCGGGGCTCGCCGTCCCGGTGCAGGGACTTCAGCGAGGTGCCGTACGGCCAGTGGACGATCTTCTCCGGCTCACGCTCCCACAGGCGCAGCGGCAGCTGCTGGGAGCCGCCGACGATGCCGCGGTGGTGGTCGTCGGCCTCGGTGTAGACGACCCGCAGGATCTCCAGGATGGAGTTGGGGAAGTCGGTGTCCCAGCCGCCGGTGCCGAAGCCGACCTGGCCGAAGATCTCGCGGTGCCGGAAGGACTTGAAGGCCTCGGAGTCGCAGAGGAAACCGTAGAAGGTCTGGTTGTCGAGCTTCTCCACCAGCCGCGACCAGATCTCGCGGATGCGCGGGACGTCCCGTTCGCGCAGGGCGCGGTTCATGCCGGAGAAGTCGGCGCCCTCCTCCAGGCAGCGGTTCCAGGCGTCCGCCACGTCCCGGTAGACCTGTGGCAGGTCGTCGAGGGTCTCGGCGTAGTGGGACTCGCCCTTGAGGTCGACGACGGTCGAAGACGTCGCCTCGGCAAGGGGGTTGGGGAAGGGGCGGGTCTCGAGTCCCACCAGGTCGATGTAGTGCTGGAGGGCCGTGGAGGACGGCGGGAAGCGCATCGCGCCCATCTCGGCGGTGAGCGAGGGGTCGCAGCCCTCGAAACCGACGGTGCGCAGCCGGCCGCCGATCCGGTCGGCCTCGTACAGGACGGGCCGAAGGCCCATCTTCATCAGCTCGTAGGCGGCGATGATCCCGGACAGGCCGCCGCCGATGACCGCGACCTCGGTGCCGTGCTCGGTCGCGGGGATCTGCCCGAGGCCCGCAGGATGGGCGAGGAAGTCGTCGTACGCGTACGGGAAGTCCGGGCCGAACATGGTGATCTGCGGCTGCTGCTCGTCGGCGTGCTCGACGGCGTTGGGCACCGTGGACGTCATGGGGTACGGACTCCTTGCGTGAACGGTCTTCGAGGTGTCGAGGGAAGCGGGGGGTCAGCCGAGGGACCCGTACAGGCCGGGGCGGCGGTCTCGCAGATACGGGTTGTTCCCGCGGGAGGCGGCGAGGAGCGCGGGGTCCACGTCGGCAAGAACAAGTTCCTCGCCGCGGCCGGCCCGGGTCCGGGCGACTCCGTCGGGTCCGGCCAGGGTGGACAGCCCCGCGAACTCCCACTCTCCCTCCTGGCCGACCCGGTTGACGTACGCGATGTACATCTGGTTCTCGAACGCCCGCACCGGCACGACGGATTCGGCGACGAACTGGAACGGGTGCATCAGGGCCGTGGGCACCAGGAGGAGGTCGGTGCCTGCCAGGGCGTGGGCGCGCGCGTTCTCCGGGAACTCGATGTCGTAGCAGAGCAACAGGCCGACGGTGAGGCCGTTGAGCTCGGCCTGGACGACCGGCTGGTCACCCGGGGTGAAGTGCTCGCGCTCGAAGCGGCCGAAGAGGTGGGTCTTGCGGTAGTTCGCGAGGCGGGTGCCGTCGGCGGAGACGAGCTGGACGGAGTTGTGGACCGTGTCGGCGGCGCGTTCCGGGTAGCTGTAGGCGAGGGCGAGCCCGTGTCGGGTGGCCGTCTCCGCGATCGCGTCGGCCGCGTCGCCGTCGGCGGGCTCGGCGAGCACCGTGATGTCGTCGCCGAGGGCGTAGCCCGTCAGGAACAGCTCCGAGGTCACGAGCAGCCCTGCGCCGGCCGCGGCGGCGCGGCCCGCGGCCTCGTCGAGGACCTTGAGGTTCTCGACGACGGATCCGGGCCGTCCGGAGCTCTGGAGCAGGGCGGTACGCATGCGTGTTCCTCACCGGTACGCGGGGGTTTCGGGGGTCGCATAGACGCTACGTTCGGCCGGCGCGACCGGACAAGAAGGAGCCGTTGCGTGCCCATGAACGAACTGTTGCGTCCGCCGCGGGATCGGTGGCGATTCGTTGCGCGCCCCCGGTTCGGCGCCCGTGTCGGGGGCGGACGCGACGCCCGGGGCCGTGCTGGCCGTCCGTCCCACCTGTGCGGAGGCCGCCAGGGACCGCCGTGCGAAGCACCCGAGGGCCGCCGCGTGGGCATGGCGGTCGGGCGGGCCCCGGGGGTCACAGCTCCCAAAGCCGCACGACGGTCTCGCACAGCAGCACCGGGTCGGTCGCCGACCCGCCCGGTCGGCACGGTGCGCCGATCCACACCAGACCGGCCCCTGCCAGGTCGGCGAGCAGCACGCGGACGACGGTCAGGGGCAGGCCGGCATGCGCCGCGGGTTCGACGACCGGCAGCGGGCCCCGGCGACGAGGGCGTCCTCACGGGAGACGAACTCCCGCACTCGGACGAGTTCGACGACGATCCGCGCCTTCCGCGCGGGCGGCCCGGCCTGCTGTGCGGTGGGGGCGGACCGGACGTCGTCCGGGTTCCACGAGCGCGCCGTACGCGTCGACGGCCCGGTCCCAGGAGATGCCGCGGGACAGGAACCGATGGCGCAGTTCCTCGAGTTCGCCGGCGGCGCCGACCATGGTGTCGAGGACTTGGCGCTGCCGGCCGGAGAGCCGGTCACCCTCGCCGTCCCGGATCGCGTGGCGCATGGCGTTCGCGGCGCGGTCGGTGCGGCGCTGCTGTTCCCGCCGGTCCAGGGTCGCGGACGTACGGTGCCCCGCACCCGAGTACGTGGCGGCGAGCCGCCGTTCGATCCGGATCTGCCCGATCGCCGTGTCGACGGGCGTGTCGAAGTCCTCGTACACGCCCTGCAGCCGGGCCAGTGGGCGCAGTTCGCCGGTGACCGACACCTCTTGTGAAGGCCCACAGCGTCAGCAGGGCGAGCGCCGGAGCGAACGCGAGCGCGACGACGCGGGCGCGGACCGTGGCGGGACGGCCGAGGAGCCGGGCACAGCTCTCTTCCCAGGACGCTCGGGCGACTGGGCGGCGAAGCGGATACCGACCGGTAATACCGGTCGGTGTCGAGTGGCGCGCCACCTACGGGATGCCGCGCGGCGAGCGCAATGGCCTCATGAGCATCAGGAGCAACGCTGTCCCCAGATACGGCAGCGCGAACACGGCGAAGGCCATGCTGTGCCCGCCGCGTGAGGCGATCACCGCGTAGCCGCCGAACACCGCGACCGTGGCCAGCTCGGTGGCCAGTCCCGCGACCGAGGTCAGGGTGGCCCGCCCGGTGTCCGCGATCCGCCGCTGGAGTCGCGCGTCGGCCAGTACGGTCGCCGCCTGGAAGCCGCCGAAGGCGAGGGCGACGAGCACGAGCCCGGCCGGTGTGCCCGCGGCGGAGCCGACGGCCAGGGCGAGTCCGGCGCCCGCGAGCAGGCTCGCGAGGCCTGTCGTGCCGAGGCGTTCGCCCTCCCCGGCCAGCAGGCTTCCGGCCGTGGCGCCGGCCCAGACCAGCAGGAGCAGACAGGGAACCGTCTCGTCCGCGACGCCGGTGTCCCGCACCAGCAGCGGCGTGTACTCGTCGAGGGCGCCCCAGACCGCGCCCACGGCCGGTACGAGCAGCAGCCCGCCGCGCACCGACCGGTCGGCTCGGGCCTCGCCGAGCCCGGCGCGCAGGGTGGCGGTCCAGCCCTCGTGCCCGGTCGCCGGGCAGCGGTGCTCCGGAAAGCGGAGGGCCATGGCCGCGGTCAGCAGACACACCAGCACGCTCGCGGCGCCGACGGCGGTGTGACCGCCCCAGGCCAGCACCGGACCGGCGAGCCCCATGGCCGCCATCACGGCGACCAGACCCGCCGCGCGGGCGCGGCCCATGATCCGGGCGTAGCGGTCGGCCGCGTCGAGCCGCTCCAGCTCGTCGTACACCAGGGCCTCCAGCGCGCCGGACGCGAGCGCTCCGCCGGCGCCCCACAGCACGAAGCCGACCGCGAAGACGCCGTAGGAGGGCAGCAGTACCCACAGGGCGAAGCCGGCGGCGGTGAGCAGCGGGCCGAGCCACAGCAGCAGGCGCCGGGACACGGCGTCCGCCCAGACACCGGAGGGGACCTCCAGCAGGACGCCGGTGACCGACCAGAGGGCGAACAGGGAGGAGATCTGCCAGACCGTGAGACCGGTGTCGCTGAACAGCAGCGCGTACACCGGGTAGAGCAGCACGAAGTCTTCGAGGAACGCGTAGCCGTACAGCGTGGTCGTCAGCCGTCGGACGCGGAGGTCGGGCGCACGCGCGGGCGTGAGAGTCATGGGGCCTTCCCGTGAGGGCGGTTCGGACACCGGACGTGGAGGACGTACGGCATCCGGGGCGGCCCTCGGGAGGCACGACGGGTGGATCAATGTCGCCAGGTCATGACACCGATGCTAGACGCCCCCTGAGCCGGACGGCCCGTCGTTTCCGCATCCGCTCCCGCCGGTCACGGCTCCGGGGTGGAGGGCTGAGGGGGCAGCAGCACGTCTCCGCTGCGCTTGAGCTGCTGCCAGGGCAGCCGGTATCCGTTGATCGCGGTGAGGCACGCCTGGACGAGAACCAGGTACATCACCTGTCGGTAGACGACCTGTTGCAGCGGAAGCGCCCACAGGGGCCGGAGCTTTTCCCCGTCGAGGTGGAACGCGTAGATCGCGCAGACGGCCTGCACCGTCAGTACGGCGCTCCAGGCCAGCACCGTGCCGAGCGGGTCGCCGAACACCAGGCCGTACAGCGTCAGTATGTCGATCAGTGGGGCGAGGAGAGGGGTGAGAATCTGGAAGACGGCCAGCAGGGGCAGGCCGAGACGGCCGAAGTGGCCCCCATGGCCGCGTTCGAACATCGCGTGGCGGTGCTTCCACGCGGCCTGCATCGTGCCGTAGCTCCACCGGTAGCGCTGGCGCCACAGTTCCCGCAGCGAGGACGGTGCCTCGGTCCACGCGAGTGCGTCCTCGACGTAGCGGATCTCCCACCCGGCCCGGTGGAGGGCCATGGTGATGTCCGTGTCCTCGGCCAGGGTGTCCCCGCTCATCATTCCCGCGTCCCGCAGGGCGGTGGCGCGGAATGCCCCTACGGCACCGGGAATGGTGGGCAGGCACCGCAGCAGGTCGTACATGCGGCGGTCGAGGTTGAAGCCCATGACGTATTCGATGTGCTGCCACCGGCCGAGCAGATGCCGGCGGTTGCCGACCTTGGCGTTCCCCGCGGTGGCGCCGACGGCGGGGTCGGCGAACGGCTGGACCAGGCGGCGCACGGTCGAGGGGGCGAAGACCGTGTCGGCGTCCAGCATCACGATGAGGTCGTGGGAGGCCCGCAGGATGCCGGTGTTGAGGGCGGACGGCTTGCCTCCGTTGGGCCGGCGGATGACGGTGACCGACTCGATGGCGAGTGACTCCGCGATGTCGGCGGTGCCGTCGTCGGAGCCGTCGTCCACGACGATGATCTCGAGGGGATGGTCGGCGGCGGCCAGGGAGCGGAGCGTGTGGGTGATGCACAGTCTCTCGTTGTAGGCGGGGACGACGACGCTGACGGGCCGGGTGACGGGCTGCCCCGGCCGGTACCCGGGCGCGGGCACCGGCGGGCGTGGCGCCGGGCCAGGACGAGCAGCAGCACACACCGGGCGAGGACGAGCCCCCCGACCACCAGCAGCAGCACGGTGACGACCGACACCGCCGTCCCCGACACGGTCACGGCGGTCACGAAGATCCGGCCCTGCCACCGGGCCTCGGTGCCGACCGGACGGGTGAGGCTGTCGATGCCCAGGATGTTCGCGAAGGTGGTGAAGCGGTAGCCCTGGGCCTGGAGCCGGGGGATAAGGATCTTGAGTGCTTCGACGGTCTGGGACCTGTCCCCTCCCGCGTCGTGCAGGAGGACGACCGTGCCCCTGCCCGGCACGCCGGGTGTGGCCGCGTCGGCGATCGCTCGAGCGCCCGGCCGCCGCCAGTCCTTGGTGTCCTGGTCGATGAACGCCAGGACGTAGCCCTTGTCACCCAGGCGTCGGGCCACGGACCATGTGGGGGCGTTCAGGGCGGAGGGCGTCGCGGAGTAGGGCATCCGCATGAGCGAACTGTTGATGCCGCCGGCTCCCGCGAGGGCGAGTTGGGTCAGGGCCAGCTCACGGTCGATGGCGCTCGCGGACCGGGTGGTCAGGTCCGGGTGGGAGAAGGTGTGCACGCCGATCTCGTGACCGGAGCGGATCACCTTGCGCAGGATCCGAGGGTGGCGCGCGGCCTGCTGCCCGGTGACGAAGAAGGTGCCGGGCGTTCCGTAGTGGTCGAGGACGGCCTGTATGCGGGGCGTCCAGACGGGATCGGGGCCGTCGTCGAAGGTCAGGACCACCGTCCGCTCCGGTGCGCGATAGGTGCGCGGCGGACCATGGGTGGTGTCGAGGATCGGGCCGCCTTCAAAGACCTCCCGGGGGACGCCGGTGGCCGGTTGCTCGCTGCGCCCTTCCTGGTCACCGGCGAAGCCTCTGGTGGTGTACCCCTCGGCCAGGAGGACCGAGGCGACGAAGGCCAGCAGTATGAGGGGAACGACGAAACGGAAGCGGTGCCGGGACGGCAGGGACGCTCCCATCCGCCGCGGGCCGGGTGTCGTCGGCGGATGGCGGACCGGCCGGGGAGGGTGCCGACGCATCAGGGAACCTCGGCCACCGCGGGGTCGGGGGGCGGAGACGTGATCGCCTCCCCGGGCGGTGCGACGGGGCCGGACGTCGGCGGGGCGGGCGGCGTGGTGGGCTGCGGCGTTTCGGACGGGGGTTCGGGTGCCGGTGGAGCAGGTGGGCCATCGGTGTCCGCGGGAGGTGCGGATGGCGAGGGCGGAGGAACGGGCGTGCCGCCCGTGCCGGGTGGGGGTGCGGGAGCAGCAGGATCGTCGGGGGCCGGGGCGGAGGGTTGCGCCGGGGCGGGTGGCTCCGGTGTCGCGGGGACCTCCGGTGTCGCGGGGCCCTCCGGTTCCTCTGCGGCCGAAGGCGGCGGCACGCCGGCGATCGGCGGTCCCCCGGGTATGAGGAGCGGAGCACCGGGTGGGGTGAGCAGCGGAACCAGCGGCGTGCCGGGACCGGTCGCCGGCATCGGGGCGTCGGCTCTCCAGCGGCCCGCCGCGGGTGGGACACCGCGCGTCGGGGGCGCTCCGTCAGGGGGGTGCGCTTCCGGTACGGCAGGCGCCGCGGGGCCGTCGGGGAGGGGCAGCATCGCCCCCGGCGCGAAGGGCGTCGCCCCCATCAGACTCAGTCCCAGCACCGCCATGTACGAGGCGGCCAGGCCGGCCAGGCCGTAGCCGGTACGCCGGAGCATGCGTGCACGCCGGCCGGAGGAGTCGACGAACACAGGGGCGCGCGCATCAGCCGCCGCTTCCATCCCCGGATGTCCGAAATGAGAATGATGCGGCATGACGTCAGCGTACGCCGGAACCGGCGCTCCCAGGCCGGTCCGTTCCTGAGGTCCTTCCCTAGGTGGGCGACCCCGAGGAGAAGCGGCGCAGCAGCGGCGACAGCACCAGCACGGACTTGGTCCGCTCGACGAACGGCTCCCCCGCGATCCGTTCCAGGACCCGTTCGAAGTGCCGCATGTCGGCGGCGAAGACCTGGGCGACCGCGTCCGCCTCCCCGGTGACGGTGGAAGCGGACACCACCTCCTGGTAGCGCTCCAGGCCCCGCTGGATGGTCTCCGGGGAGGTGTTGCCGCGGCAGTAGATCTCGACGAACCCCTCGGTCTCCCAGCCGAGGGCGGCGGGGTCCACCCGGACCGTGAAGCCGGTGATGGCACCGATGGTGCGCAGCCGGTCCACGCGCCGCTTCACGGCAGGCGCGGACAGGCCGACGAGCTGGCCGATGTCCGCATAGGAGCGGCGGGCGTCCTCGGCGAGGGCGTGCACGATGCGTTCGTCGAGATCGTTCAGCACTGCGGGCGGTTCACTTCGCTTCTGGGAGGTCCGGAACGGGATCGGCGGGGGCCGGGGCCGGTACGGAATCAGCCGTGACGGCCGGGGGCGGTCAGGTCCAGCTGGCGTGCAGCGGCTTGCCCTCGGCGTAGCCGGCGGCGCTCTGGATGCCGACGACGGCCTTCTCGGCGAACTCCTCCAGGGAGCCGGCGCCGGCGTACGTGCAGGAGGAGCGGACGCCCGCGATGACCGAGTCGATCAGGTCCTCGACGCCGGGCCGGGCCGGGTCGAGGAACATGTGGGAGGTGGAGATGCCCTCCTCGAACAGCGACTTGCGGGCCCGGTCGTAGGCCGACTCCTCCGAGGTGCGGTTGCGCACGGCGCGCGCGGAGGCCATGCCGAAGGACTCCTTGTAGGGGCGGCCGTCCGCGTCGTGCTGGAGGTCGCCGGGGGACTCGTAGGTCCCGGCGAACCAGGAGCCGATCATCACATTGGACGCGCCGGCCGCGAGCGCCATCGCGACGTCGCGTGGGTGACGGACACCGCCGTCGGCCCACACGTGCTTGCCGTACTTCTTCGCCTCCGCCGCGCACTCCAGCACCGCGGAGAACTGCGGCCGGCCGACGCCGGTCATCATGCGGGTGGTGCACATGGCGCCGGGGCCGACACCGACCTTGACGATGTCCGCGCCGGCCTCGATCAGATCGCGCACCCCCGCGGCGGCGACGACGTTGCCCGCGGCGATCGGGACCCGCGGGGCGAGGTCGCGCACCAGCTTCAGGGCGCTGATCATCGACTCCTGGTGGCCGTGCGCCGTGTCGATGACGAGCGTGTCGACGCCTGCCTCCAGCAGCTGCTGGGCCTTGCCCGCGACGTTGCCGTTGATGCCGACGGCCGCGGCGATCCGCAGTCGGCCCCGCGCGTTGGTGGCCGGCGTGTACAGGGTGGCCCGCAGGGCGCCCTTGCGGGTGAGGATGCCGGCGAGGCGGCCGGCCTTGTCGACGGCGGGGGCGTAGCGCCGGTTGGCGCCGTCGAGGGTGTTGAAGGCCTCGCGCGGGTCCATGTCGGCGTCGATGAGCAGCAGGTCGCGGGACATGACCTCGGTGAGCTGCGTGAAACGGTCCACGCCGGACAGGTCGGTGTCGGTGACCACGCCGACCGGCCGGTGCTCATCGTCCACGACGACGCCCGCGTTGTGCGCGCGCTTGGGCAGCAGGGCGAGCGCGTCGGCGACGGTCTGGTGCGGGGCGAGCACGATGGGGGTGTCGAGGACCAGGTGGCGGCTCTTGACCCAGGAGACGACCTCGGTGACGACCTCGATCGGGATGTCCTGCGGGATGATCACGAGGCCGCCCCGGCGGGCCACCGTCTCGGCCATGCGGCGGCCGGCGATGGCCGTCATGTTGGCGACGACGAGCGGGATGGTGGTGCCCGTACCGTCCGGGGAGCTGAGGTCCACGCTCTGACGGGAACCGATGGCGGACCGGTTCGGCACCATGAAGACGTCGTCATACGTCAGGTCGTACGGGGGCTGGATGTCATTGAGGAAACGCACGTGCTGCACATCCCAGTCGATCAGAGGCGGCCCCCGGACAGGTCAGCCAAGGGGAAGAGCACGTACTTCATTGTCCCATGACGGCCGGAACGCCTTCTCCGGTCGGATCGGCCAGGCCGTGCCGTCAGGGGCTGGGAGGAATCTCCGAACGGTCAGGGCCACGGTGAGCGACGGGGTACGCAGTGCCGCCCCGGTGAACACCTCCTGCGCGGTCTCTCCTTCGTCGGGGCGCGCCGTCGCGTAGGACGGCCGGCCGTGTACGACGCTCAACAGACGGGGGACGAGCCGCGGCAGCATGCGCCCGATGCTGCCACGCCCGCCCCCGGCCCACGCGTCGTCCGGGTCCGTCAGGGGCCGTCGGGGTCCGAGCGGTTGAGGGCGGACCTGGGGGCCGGCCCCGCCGCCATCAGGTAGTCCGCGGCCGAGGTGTCCGTCACCAGGCTGGTGACGAGCCCGGAGCGCAGCACCGCGTCGATGGCGGGGCCCTTGCGCTGCCCGCCGGCGATCGCGACGACCTCGGGCACCCGGCGGAGCTGGTCGGTCTTGACCGTGATGCACCGCTCGCCCAGGTCGCGGCCGACCCGGCGCCCGTCGGAGTCGAAGAGATGGGCGGACATCTCGGCGGCGACACCGAGCGAGGCGTAGTGCGCACGCTCCTCGTCCGTGAGCATGTCGTGCACCGTCGAGATGCCCGGCTCCCACGATCCGATGGAGACACAGGCGACCGTGACCTTGTCGAAGTACTCGAAGGCCCGCGCGATGCCCGTCTGGTGGCGCAGCGCCTGAGCGGTGGCCGCGTCCGGCAGCAGCATCGGCGCGTAGATGGGGTGGGCGTCGCCGCCCGACACCTGCGCGGCCCGCCGTACGGCCTCCACCGAGCCGCGCTCGGCGGTCCCGGCGTCGTACACACCCGTCAGCTGCACGACCGTGCAGGGCGGCAGCCGGTCCAGGGCCGCCGCCATGTGGATGGTGGACCGGCCCCAGGCCAGGCCCAGCACATCACCTTCGTCGACCAGTTCGCCGAGCAGGTCGGCGGCCACCTCCCCGAGGTTCTCGGGGTCGGGTGTCTCCGCGGCCTCGGCCGGGGACTCCACCACGACGGCGTGCCGCAGGCCGTAGCGGGCACGCAGCGCGTCGGAGCGCTCCGCGTCCAGCTCGGCGGGCACACGGATCTCGATGCGCACGAGATCCCGTTCGAGGGCGGTCTCCAGGACCCGGGCCACCTTGAAGCGGCTGACGCCGAACTCCTCGGCGATCTGGATCTTGGATTTGCCCTCGAGGTAGAAGCGGCGGGCCATGGCCGCCGCCTGCACCAGCTCAGCGGGTCCCATCCGCATGGCTGAACGGCCCGCCGCCGACATACCCGACACGGCGTTCTCCTCACTGCTGTTCACACTCTGGATTCGCCGTTCATCCTCGCAGATCCGGCGCGGTCGATCAGCCCTGCTGAAAGCCGTTCACGTTCTCGTGGCTCAGTGGCCGCATGCCCAGGACGCCTTGCCCGTGGCGGCCTCGGCCTGGTGGCGCAGTGCGCGTACCGCCTCGGCCGGGTCCGCCGCCCCGTACACGGCGGATCCCGCGACGAAGACGTCGGCGCCGGCGTCGGCGCACTGCTCGATGGTGGACGCCGAGACCCCGCCGTCGACCTGCAGCCAGAGCTCCAGGCCGTGCTTGCTGATCAGCTCGCGGGTGCGGCGGATCTTCGGCAGCATGATGTCGAGGAATGCCTGGCCCCCGAAGCCCGGCTCGACCGTCATGATCAGCAGCATGTCGAGCTCGGGAAGCAGGTCCTCGTACGGCTCGATGGGGGTCGCGGGCCTCAGGGCCATGGAGGCCCGCGCCCCCTTGGCCCGGATCTCGCGGGCCAGCCGCACCGGCGCGGCGGCCGCCTCGACGTGGAAGGTGACGGAACCGGCCCCCGCCTCAACGTACTGGGGCGCCCATCGATCGGGGGCCTCGATCATCAGGTGGCAGTCCAGCGGGGTGTCCGTCGCACGGGCGAGCGACTCCACGACCGGCACACCGAGCGTGAGGTTCGGGACGAAGTGGTTGTCCATGACGTCGACGTGGAGCCAGTCGGCTCCCGCGACCGCCCGCGCCTCGTCCGCGAGGCGGGCGAAGTCGGCGGACAGAATACTGGGGTTGATCTGCGCGGCCATGCACCAAGCCTGCCATGCCCTCCAGGGGTTGACGGCATCGGTCGGGTACCAATGCGGTCGCGTGCGGACCGCGGGCCCTCCGCGACCGGGCGCGCGGTCGCCCGCGCGGTCCGCGTCCGGCCGCTCGGTCCGGTGTTCGAACGGCCGCTTCGGGGCGAGGGTCAGCCGGTCCGGCGGATGAGCGCCAGATACATGGCGTCGGTTCCGTGCAGATGCGGCCACAGCTGTACGTCGGGGCCCTCGCCCAGCTCCGGAACTCCGGGCAGCAGCGGCCGGGCGTCGAGAAGCTCGGTGTCCGGGAACTGTTTGAGCAGGTCGGCGACCACGGCCCTGGTCTCGGCCAGGTGCGGCGAGCAGGTGGCGTAGCCGACGACACCGCCGACCCGTACGGATTCCAGGGCGCCGCGCAGCAGCCCGCGCTGCAGCGGGGCGAAGCCGTCCAGGTCGTCCGGCCGACGGCGCCAGCGCGCCTCGGGCCGGCGGCGCAGGGCGCCGAGCCCGGTGCACGGCACATCGACCAGCACCCGGTCGAAGCTGCCCGGCCGCCACGGCGGCCGGGTCCCGTCGGCGGCGACGACCTGGTACGGCCCGGGGTTCCCGGCCAGCGCCTTCGCGACCAGTCCGGCCCGGTGCGGCTGCTTTTCGGAGGCCAGCAGGGCGGCTCCCCGCTCGGCGGCGAGCGCGGCGAGCAGCGCGGCCTTGCCACCGGGGCCGGCGCAGCCGTCCAGCCACCTGTGGTCCGGCCCGTCCAGCGGAGCGTTGGCGACGGCGAGCGCGACGAGCTGACTGCCCTCGTCCTGCACCCCGGCCCGGCCGTCCGCCACGGCCGGTATCGCGCCCGGCTCGCCGCCTTCGCTCAGCCGGACCGCGTACGGCGACCAGCGTCCCGGGAGGGCGGCCTCCTCGCCGAGCAGTTCCTCGGTGGTGGCGCGCCCGGGACGGGCGACCAGGGTCACCTCGGGCCGCTCGTTGTCCGCCCGCAGCAGGTCCTCGATGCCGGCGCGGCCGCCGCCGAGGGAGTCCCACAGCGCGGAGACGACCCAGCGCGGGTGCGAGTGCACGACGGCGAGGTGGTCCTCGGGGTCCTCGTCGTAGGGCGGCGCGACCCGCTCCAGCCAGCCGTCGAGATCGTGCTGCGCGACCTTGCGCAGCACGGCGTTGACGAACTTGGCCCGCCCGTCGCCGAGCACCACGCGCGCGAGGTCGACGGAGGCGGAGACGGCGGCATGCGTGGGGATCCGGGTCCCGAGCAGCTGGTGCGTGCCCAGGCCGAGCACGTCCAGCACGGGTGGGTCCACCTCCCGCAGCGGCCGGTCGACGCAGGCCGCGACGACCGCGTCGTACGTGCCCTGCCGGCGCAGTGTCCCGTACACCAGCTCGGTGGCGAGCGCCGCGTCCCGGGCGTCGAAGTCACCGCCCTCGCGCGCCCTGCGTAGCAGCGGCGGCAGGACGAGGTTGGCGTAGGCGTCCCGCTCGTCCACGGCCCGCAGGGCCTCGAAGGCGAGGACGCGGACGGGGTCCTTCTTGGGCCGACGGTAGGGCTTGCCGGGTTTGCGGGGCCGACGGGGCTGGTCGCTCACGAAAAGGTGCTCCGGGTGTGGGATGAAGTGCGCGGTCCAGCCTACGTTGTCGAGGTGGGGCCGGGGTGGGGACGGGTCTCGCGGCGTCAGGCGCCGACCGTCTCCTCCGCGCCGATCCGCGCGCCGCGTGCCCAGTCCGCCGCCCGCATCGGCTTCTTGCCCTGGGCCTGCACCCACAGCAGCTCCACGGCGTGCGAACCGGTGCCGACGTACACGTTGTTCTTGCCCGCGGCCACCCGGCCCGGGGCGAGGTCCGTGCGGTCGGGGGCGGGGACGACCTGGACGAGCTTGAGCCGCTCGCCCCGGAAGGTGGTCCAGGCACCGGGCGCGGGAGTGCAGCCGCGCACGATCCGGCCGACGCGCAGGGCCGGGGCGTTCCAGTCGACGTGGGCGTCCTCCACGGAGACCTTCGGGGCGAGGGTGATCCCGTCGGCGGGCTGCGGTACGGCCTTCAGGGTGCCGTCCTCGATGCCGTCCATGGTCGCGGCGAGCAGCCCGGCACCGGCGAAGGCGAGCCGGGTGAGCAGGTCGCCGCTGGTGTCGGTGGGGCGGATCTCCTCGGTGACGGTGCCGTAGACCGGCCCGGAGTCGAGCCCCTCCTCGATGAGGAAGGTGGACGCGCCGGTGATCTCGTCCCCCGCCATGACGGCGTGCTGCACGGGCGCCGCACCTCGCCAGGCGGGCAGCAACGAGAAGTGCAGGTTGACCCAGCCCCGCTCCGGGATCTCGAGGGCGGCCCGGGGCAGCAGGGCGCCGTAGGCGACGACGGGGCAGCAGTCGGGGGCGATCTCGCGCAGCCGCTCCAGGAACTCCGGGTCCCGGGGCTTCCCGGGCCTGAGCACCTCGATCCCGGCTTCCCGCGCCCGCTCGGCGACCGGGGAGGCCACCAGCCTGCGGCCCCGCCCGGCTGGCGCGTCGGGCCGGGTGACGACGGCGGCCACCTCGTGCCGCTCCGAAGCGAGAAGAGCGTCCAGGGCGGGAACGGCGACCTCGGGGGTACCGGCGAAGACGAGCTTCATGGAGTGGTTCGGGCCTCTCGGGCGGGGACGGATGCGGGCAGCGCACCAGTCTATGGGGGGGCGACGCGTCGGACGAAGCCGAGGCATACGCTCCCGCACGGGGGCGTACGCATATGCCGCCGCGCCCCCACCCCGTGACCCCGGGGGCGAATCCGCGTTGGTCAAGAAAGAGTTGACCGCATCGGGCCGGACGTGGCCCATTCCTTTCAACGCCGGTTCGAGAGGCTTGTTCATGGCCGACCACGCAACCCACGACGCCCAGGCTCGCGCCAGCCTGCACTTGCTGGTGCGGGACATCGAGCGGGTCCGCCGGCAGGTGGACGCACTGCGCACGCTCACCGCCCAGTTGGGCAACGTCTACCGCCCGCGCCGCTCCGGTTCCTCCAGGGGTTTCGTCGTCTACGGACGTGCCCCGGCTCCGACGGTCCGTCTCGCCCAGGAACTGCGGGACAGCGTCGAGACCCTGGTCACCGCGGCCGTCGACTTCGACCGCTCGCTGGGCTTCTCGTGGGACTCGGTGGGCTCCGCGCTGGGCGTCACCAAGCAGGCGGTACACCGCCGCTACGGCGCCCGCCGTGCGGCGGTCGCCCAGAGCGCCCCGACCGCGGAGGCGGAGCGCACCGCGGAGCCGTCGGGGACCCGCACGGTCAACGTGGGCGCCGGGGTCTCCACCGTGCCGACGGTCCCGGCCGCCCGTTCCATGCCGACCCAGCCCACAGCGAGCAGCTCGTCCCTCCGCAACGACCCCCGTCCCACGGCGTTCCCCGGCCCCACCACCTTCCCGGGCCCCCGCAACGGCTGACCGACGGTCGCGCAGCGCCGTTCAGCCGATGTCGGGTGGGTCGATCCGTACCCATACCGGTGTGTCGCCCCCGCGGGCCATGCGCGCCGCCTGGGCCGACTTCAGGGCGCCGGTGAGCGCCGCTCCCCTGCCCGGGGGTACCCGGATCAGCGCCCGCTCCCAGGGGTCCCCGGGCGGCGGACCGCCTGGTCGCCGGGGGCGGCCGACGGAGGTGACGGGCAGCGGGACGGGTCCCAGCACCTCCGCCTCCCCCGGCAGTTCGGCCGCGCGGAGAAACTCCGCCACGGCCTCCCCCGGCCCCGACACGGCCGCCATCCGCGACACCGGCGGAAAGCCCAGCTCGGCCCGCTCGCTCAGCTCCCGCACCGCGTGCCCGACCGGGTCCCACCGCACCAGCGCCTGCACGGGCCGCAGCGTCGGCTCGGCGACCACCACCACCGTGCCGCCGGCCGCCTGCGGACGCACCAGCGCCGCCGCACCGATCCACCGGCGCAGCGCGTCCTCCCCGGCCCGCAGATCGGGCCGGCCCAGCATCGCCCATCCGTCCAGCAGCAGCGCCGCCGCGTAGCCGCCCTCCGCGACCGGCTCGGCCCCGGGTGTGCTCACCACCAGCGCGGGCGCGCCCGGCACCGTGTCCAGCACATGCTCGCGCCCGGAGGTGCGCACCGGCACGGCGGGGAAGGCCCGCCCCAGCTCCTCGGCGGTCCGCCGAGCCCCCACCACCTGGGCCCGCAGCCGGAACCCGCCGCACTCCGGGCAGTGCCAGCCGGCCTCCTCACGCCCGCACCACCCGCACCGCAGGTCGCCGGCGCCGGGCGCCTCCAGTGGCCCCGAGCAGTGCCGACACCGCGCCGGGGTACGGCAGTCGGCGCATGCCATCCGGGGGACGTAGCCGCGCCGGGGCACCTGTACGAGCACCGGCCCGTGCCGCAGCCCCTCCCTGACGGTCTGCCAGGCGAGCGTCGGCAGCCGGGCGGCGCGGGCGGCCTCGTCCCGCGCGAGGTCCCCGTCACCGACGGTCCGCACCAGCGGCGCGGCGGCCCGTACCCGGTCCCTCCCGGCGACCAGTGGTCCGGCCCAGCCGGTCTCGACCAACTGGGCGGCCTCCACCGTGCAGCTCCAGCTCCCCAGCAGGAAGCCGCACTTGTCCTGCGCCGCCCGCAGCAGCAGCACCTCACGCGCGTGGGGCTGCGGGGCGTGCTGCTCGCTGTGGCTGTCGTCGCCGTCGTCCCAGAGCGCGACCAGCCCGAGGTTCTGGACGGGCGCGAACATCGCCGCCCGAGTACCGATCACGGCGCGCACGGACCCCCGCCGCACGGCGAGCCACTGCGCGTACCGCTTCTCGGGTCCGGCGTCGGCGGTCAGTACGGCATGCCGCCCCTTGTCCAGGAGCTCGGTGAGCGCGGCGTCGACGCGGGCGACGGTCCGTCCGTCCGGCAGGACGACCAGCGCGCCGCGGCCGGAGGCCAGCGTCGCCGCGACGGCACGGGCCAGCTCCTCACTCCAGAGCGGTCCGGGCAGCGCGTTCCACACGGCGCGCGGAGCGCCGCCGGAGGCCAGCGACCGGAGGAAGGCCTCCCCCTGTTCGTACCGGTCCCAGGAGCCCGGCTCGGGTGCCGGGGGCGGCGGCGCGGGGTCGGGCGAGGGCCGCCGCTCGGCACGGGCGTTGCGCGGCGGCACGGCTAGCTGAAGCACGTCGGCGAGGCTGCCCGCGTACCGGTCGGCGACCGCGCGGGCCAGCCCCAGCAGCTCCTCACCGAGGACCCGCTCGGGCGAGACCACCTGGGCGAGGGCGGCCAACGGTCCCGAGTAGTCGGACTCGGCGAGCCTCTCGACGAGGAAGCCGTCGATCAGCCCCCCGCCCTCGCGGCGTCCCTCCCGTACGCGGTGCCGGCCAGCCGAACCGCACGCGTACCCGGACGCCCGGCTGCGCGTCGGCGTCGAGTTCCTCGGGCACCGCGTAGTCGAAGTACCGGTCGAGGTGCAGCACGCCCTTGTCGACCAGGACGCGCGCGACCGGCAGTTCCTTGGCGAGCGCGGCGCCCCGCCAGGTCCGCGGCTTGGCCCGGGACGTGTCCGCCTTGCGCACGGTCTCGCGGATGAGCGCGAGCTGCTCCGGCGGAGCACCCCGCGCTCCGCCGTCCGCCTGCCCGTTCTCGCTGCTCACGCATGCATTCTTACCAAACGCGACTGACAACCGGCGGCGTTCCCGCCGCCGGGAACGCCGCCGAGGCCCGGCGTCCCCTCAGGGACGCCGGGCCTCGGCGGACGTGCCATGGGTGCGGGCGTGCGGTCTACAGACCCGCCGCCTTGCGCAACGCGTCCACGCGATCGGTGCGCTCCCAGGTGAAGTCGGGCAGCTCACGGCCGAAGTGGCCGTAGGCGGCGGTCTGGGAGTAGATCGGGCGGAGCAGGTCCAGGTCGCGGATGATGGCAGCCGGACGGAGGTCGAACACGTCCTCGATCGCCCGCTCGATCAGCTCGGTGTCGACCTTGGCTGTGCCGAAGGTCTCCACGAACAGACCGACCGGCTCGGCCTTGCCGATGGCGTACGCCACCTGGACCTCGCAGCGGGCGGCCAGGCCGGCCGCGACCACGTTCTTGGCGACCCAGCGCATCGCGTACGCCGCCGAACGGTCCACCTTGGAGGGGTCCTTGCCGGAGAAGGCGCCGCCGCCGTGCCGGGCCATACCGCCATAGGTGTCGATGATGATCTTGCGGCCGGTGAGGCCCGCGTCGCCCATCGGCCCGCCGATCTCGAAACGGCCGGTGGGGTTGACCAGCAGACGGTATCCCTCGGTGTCCAGCTTGATGCCGTCGTCCAGCAGCGCCTTCAGCTCCGGCTCCACGACGAACTCGCGGATGTCGGGGGCGAGCAGCGACTCGAGGTCGATGTCGGAGGCGTGCTGGGAGGAGACGACGACGGTGTCGAGGCGGACCGCCTTGTCGCCGTCGTACTCGATGGTGACCTGGGTCTTGCCGTCCGGGCGCAGGTAGGGGATCGTGCCGTTCTTGCGCACGTCGGACAGGCGCTTGGACAGGCGGTGCGCGAGGAAGATCGGCAGCGGCATCAGCGTCGGCGTCTCGTCCGTCGCGTAGCCGAACATCAGGCCCTGGTCTCCGGCGCCCTGCCGGTCCAGCTCGTCCGCTTCTTCCCCTGCGGAGGCGCCCGCCACCCGGGACTCGTACGCGGTGTCGACCCCCTGCGCGATGTCCGGGGACTGGGCCCCGATCGACACCGACACGCCGCAGGAGGCACCGTCGAAGCCCTTCTTCGAGGAGTCGTAGCCGATCTCCAGGACCTTCTCCCGCACCAGCTGCGGGATCGGCGCGTAAGCCTTGGTCGTGACCTCTCCGGCCACGTGCACCAGGCCGGTGGTGATCAGGGTCTCGACGGCGACGCGCGAGTTCGGGTCCTCGCGGAGCAGTGCGTCAAGAATGGTGTCGCTGATCTGGTCAGCGATCTTGTCGGGGTGACCCTCGGTCACGGACTCCGAGGTGAAGAGACGACGGGACACAACGCTCCCTGGGGTTGCAGCGGCTGCTGGCTGATCATTGGCGGACGGCGGGGGCTGCACCTCACGCCGTCCGTGGAACAGCTTATCTGTCGCGCCTCGCCACGGGGCCCCCTGTCTCGCCTCTCGGGAGCGCCGTGACCTGAGGCACGGGCATTCTGCCCATGCGGAGGCAGGTTGACCAGAGGCGCCACACCCCGACGGGCGGCATTTCCGCCCCGTACACCGGATGTTTCCGTTCAGCCCAGGCGTCCGGCCACCAGGTCCCAGACCGTGTCGGCCAGGGCTTCCTTGGGGCCGTGTGCGACGGACGTCTCGCTGCCGTCGGCCCCCAGCACCACCGCCTCGTTCTCCTCTGAGCCGAACGTCTTGCGCTCGCCGACCTCGTTCACCACGAGCAGATCGCAGCCCTTGCGCTTCAGCTTGGCGCGGCCGTTGGCGAGTACGTCGTCCGTCTCCGCGGCGAAGCCCACGATCACCTGTCCGGGGCGGGCCCGGTCGGCGGAGATCTCGGCGAGGATGTCCGGGTTGCGTACCAGGGTGAGGGGCTCGGGCTCCTGGCCGTCCTTCTTCTTGATCTTGCCGGCCGCGTAGGCCGCGGGCCGGAAGTCGGCGACGGCGGCGGCCATGACCACCGCGTCGGCGTCGGCGGCGGCGCGCAGCACTTGCTCACGCAGCTCCACGGCGGTCCCGACGGGGACGACGTCGACCCCCGCGGGGTCGGGCAGGGAAGCGTTGGCGGCGATCAGCGTGACGCGTGCGCCCCGCGCGGCGGCGGTACGGGCAAGGGCGTAGCCCTGCTTGCCGGAGGAGCGGTTGCCGAGGAAGCGGACCGGGTCGAGGGGCTCGCGGGTGCCACCGGCGCTGACCACGACGTGCCGGCCCGTGAGGTCGGGCTCGGCCGCACCCCGGGCCGTCACCCGGCGGCAGACCTCGAAGATCTCGCCGGGGTCGGGCAGCCGGCCCTTGCCGGTGTCCACGCCGGTGAGCCGGCCGACCGCCGGTTCGATGACGACGGCACCGCGCCGGCGCAGGGTCGCCACGTTCTCCCGGGTGGCCGGGTGCTCCCACATCTCGGTGTGCATGGCGGGGGCGAAGACCACCGGGCAGCGGGCGGTGAGCAGGGTGTTGGTGAGGAGGTCGTCGGCCAGGCCGTGGGCCGCCTTCGCCAGGATGTCCGCGGTGGCCGGGGCGACGACCACCAGGTCGGCGTGCTGCCCGATACGGACGTGCGGTACCTCGTGGACGTCGTCCCAGACCTCGGTCGTGACCGGGTTCCCGGAGAGCGCGGACCAGGTGGCGGCGCCGACGAAGTGCAGCGCGGAGGCGGTGGGGACGACACGCACGTCGTGCCCCGACTCCGTCAGCCGCCTGAGCAGCTCACAGGCCTTGTACGCGGCGATGCCGCCGGTGACGCCCAGAACGACCTTCGGCTTGTCCACGTCTCTCCCCGGATACTCGGCTCCCGTGCGCGCCTCGGACGGGCGCACACCCCTCATGCTGCACCACCGCGGGGCACGGGCCCCCACGCCCCCCACAAGACCACAGGCCCGGCAGCTGTGCTGCCGGGCCTGTGGAGAAGTCGGTTGAGAGCCACTGATACGACGTTGCGACCGCGGTACCGAATGACTGTACGACTGTGCGACTTACTGAACGGGGCCTTCGACGGCCTCGGAGGTCAGCAGTCCCGCGTTGATCTCGCGCAGGGCGATCGAGAGCGGCTTCTCGTGGACGTGGGTGTCGACGAGGGGACCGACGTACTCGAGGAGCCCTTCACCGAGCTGCGAGTAGTACGCGTTGATCTGGCGAGCCCGCTTGGCCGCGTAGATCACGAGGCTGTACTTCGAGTCCGTGGCCTCGAGGAGCTCGTCGATCGGCGGGTTGATGATGCCCTCGGGCGTGGAGATGGAAGAGGACACGCTCTACCTTCCGATGGATGGGAAAGATGGGTGCAGATGAGGTCTGCGCGATCGTGGGACGACCGATGAGGAAACACTGACGATCACACGACGTTCATCAAGGCTAGCAGCTCGCGAGCCACGTCCTCGACGGAGGTGTTGACCAGGGTCGTGTCGAACTCCGGCTCGGCGGCCAGTTCGATCTTCGCGGCCTCCAGCCGACGCGCGACCACCTCGGGCGACTCGGTGCCCCTGCCCGTGAGCCGGCGCACCAGCTCCTCCCAGGAGGGCGGGGCCAGGAACACCAGCTGGGCCTCGGACATGGACGTGCGGACCTGCCGGGCGCCCTGGAGGTCGATCTCCAGGAGGACGGGCAGGCCCGACTCCAGGTGCTCCAGCACCGCCGCGCGGGGGGTGCCGTAGCGGTTGCCGGCGAACTCGGCCCACTCCAGCAGCTCGCCGTTGGCGATCAGCTTGTCCATCTCGTCGTCGGTGACGAAGAAGTAGTGGACCCCGTGCTGTTCCCCCGGGCGCGGCTTGCGGGTCGTCGCCGACACCGAGAGCCAGACCTCGGGGTGCGCCTTGCGCATATGGGCGACGACCGTGCTCTTGCCGACCCCCGAGGGGCCGGAGAGCACGGTCAGCCGCGGACGTGCGTCCGGGGGTACGGGGGTCGTCCCCGGGGTGTTGCAGCCATGCGGCGATTATTCCAGCAATCCCGGAGTGCCCGGGACACCAGTCCCGGGCTGCCCGGTACTCAGGAGCCGGTACTGCCGAACTCACGCTCCAGGGAGGCGATCTGGTTGGAGCCGAGGCCACGCACGCGGCGGCTCTCGGAGATGCCCAGTCGCTCCATGATCTGCTTGGCGCGGACTTTACCCACGCCCGGCAGGGACTCCAGCAGCGCGGAGACCTTCATCTTGCCGATGACGTCATTCTCCTGACCCTGCTTGATGACCTCGTGGAGGGAGGCACCGGAGTGCTTGAGTCGATTCTTGACCTCGGCCCGCTCCCGGCGAGCCGCGGCGGCCTTTTCGAGCGCGGCTGCGCGCTGTTCAGGGGTAAGGGGCGGAAGAGCCACGCCTACGTCACCTCGGATGTCGAACTGTCGGATACGGACCGGTGAGGAACCTAGTCGCCCCACACCTGGGAGCCACGGACAACACGCTTGCCCGTTCTCCCCCACTGCCTTGAGGGCGTGGGAGGTGCCCCCACTCGTCGGAGACTAGCGGCCAACTCCGCCAGAGTCAGCGAGAACAGCGGAAAAGTCCAGGTCAGCCTTAACCAGGATGGACATTGAGAACAAATTACCCCGGATTTGTCGCCGTATCCAAGCCTCGGCAGGCTGCTACTTCCCTCGTCGGAGGCTCAGGCCGATGTCACGGCCGTCCTGATCTCCTCCGCGAACCGCTCCGCGGCGTCACGCAGCGCGGCCACATCGGCACCGTGGCGCAACACGCCCCGGCTCACGTTCGGCACGACATTGCGCACCGCCTTCCCGAAGACCGCCGGGAGGTCCGCCGCCGTGGCCCCCTGGGCACCGATGCCGGGCGCGAGAAGCGGACCGTTGATGTCCAGGTCGTACGACGACAGGTCGCCGAGCGTCGCGCCGACCACCGCGCCGAAGGACCCCAGGGGCACCTCCCCCGCGTTCTCGGCGGCCAGGTGACCGAGCACGGTCGCCGCGACGCTGCGCCCGTCGGGGCGCACCGCGTGCTGCACCTCGCCGCCCTCCGGGTTGGAGGTCAGCGCCAGGACGAACAGTCCCGCCCCGTTCTCCCGGGCCGTCTTCACCGCCGGGCTCAGCGAGCCGTAGCCGAGGTACGGGGAGACGGTCAGCGCGTCCGAGAACAGCGGGGAGTCCCGGTGCAGGAAGGACTCGGCGTAGGCCGCCATGGTCGAGCCGATGTCGCCGCGCTTGGCGTCCATGACGACCAGCGCGCCGGCCTCCCGCGCCTCGGCGACCGACCTCTCCAGTACCGCGATGCCGCGTGAGCCGAAGCGCTCGAAGAACGCGCTCTGCGGCTTGAGCACGGCGACCCGGTCCGCGACCGCCTCGACGACCGTGCGGCTGAACCGCTCCAGACCGGCCACGTCGTCGTTCAGGCCCCACTCGGCGAGCAGGGAGGCGTGTGGGTCGATGCCGACGCACAGCGGGCCGCGCGCTTCCATGGCACGACGCAGGCGCGCGCCGAAGGGGTCGAGTCCGCTCATGCCGTCTTCCTCACGTCGGCGCCCACCGCGTTGGCGAGCGTGCTGTACGGGCTGGTGCGCAGCCGCGCGGCGAGTCCCTTGTGGACGGCACGGCTCCAGAAGGGGCCCTCGTAGATGAGGGCGCTGTAGCCCTGGACCAGCGTGGCGCCGGCCAGGATGCGCTGCCAGGCGTCCTCGGCGTTCTCGATGCCGCCGACTCCGATCAAGGTGATCCGGTCCCCCACGCGCGCGTACAGGCGGCGCAGCACCTCCAGGGAGCGTGCCTTCAGCGGGGCGCCGGACAGGCCCCCGGCCTCCGCGACCAGGGCGGGCTCGGAGGCCAGGGAGAGTTCCGCGCGCGCGATCGTGGTGTTGGTGGCGATGATCCCGTCCAGGCCGAGTTCCACGGCGAGGTCGGCGACCGTGTCGATGTCCGCGTCGGCGAGATCGGGGGCGATCTTGACCAGCAGCGGTACCCGACGGCCGGGGGCGCTGCGGTCGGCGGCCTCTCGGACGGCGCTCAGCAGCGGGCGGAGCCGGTCCGCGGCCTGGAGGTCGCGCAGCCCCGGCGTGTTCGGGGAGGAGACGTTGACCACCAGGTAGTCGGCGTACGGTGCCAGCCGCTCGGCGGACTTCACGTAGTCCGCGACGGCCTCGTCCTCCGGCACCGCCTTGGTCTTGCCGATGTTGACGCCCACCACGGTCCGGAAGACGGGTGTGCGGGACGCCAGGCGGGCGGCGACGGCCAGCGAGCCCTCGTTGTTGAATCCCATGCGGTTGATCAGTGCCCGGTCCGGCACCAGCCGGAACAGCCGCTTCCCGGGGTTGCCGGGCTGCGGTTCCCCGGTCACCGTGCCGATCTCGACATGGTCGAAGCCGAGCATCGCCATCCCGTCGACGCCGACCGCGTTCTTGTCGAAGCCGGCGGCGAGTCCGAAGGGGCTGTGCAGACGGAGCCCGAAGGCCTCGGTGCGCAGTTCCTTGATGCGGGGGGCGAGCACGGCGGCGACGAAGGTGCGCAGCACGGGGATGCCCGCGACGCGGCGGATCCAGCGGAAGGCCAGTCGGTGGGCCCGCTCCGGGTCCATCCGTTGGAAGAGCAGACGGAAGAAGTACGTGTACATCGGGGGTCCTGTCCCAGGTGGTCCTCATGAAGAGGGGGACACCGTCCGACGGTGTCCCCCTCCCGGCCGCTAGTCGCGGGCCGCTGTCAGATGGTGCGCGTGTTCCTGGAGCGAGCGGACGCCCACCTCGCCGCGGTTGAGGGCGTCGATGCCCTGGACCGCCGCGGCGAGCGCCTGGACCGTCGTCAGGCACGGCACGGACCGCGCCACCGCGGCCGTGCGGATGTCGTAGCCGTCGAGACGGCCGCCGGTGCCGTACGGCGTGTTGACGATGAGGTCGACCTCGCCGTCGTGGATCAGCTGGACGATGGTCTTCTCTCCGTTCGGACCGGTGCCCTCGGACTGCTTGCGCACCACGGTGGCGTTGATGCCGTTGCGCTTGAGGACCTCGGCGGTGCCGGAGGTGGCGAGCAGTTCG
The DNA here is from genome assembly GCF_045291515.1 of Streptomyces sp. GD-15H. NCBI lineage: Bacteria > Bacillati > Actinomycetota > Actinomycetes > Kitasatosporales > Streptomycetaceae > Streptomyces > Streptomyces sp. GD-15H. The sequence continues at coordinate 6,993,299 of NZ_CP149447.1, read as the reverse complement.
AAGCCGTGGGCGACCAGCTCGCGCGCGGGGGAGATCATCAAGCGCTTGTCCCGGTTGGCGACCGAGATGAAGGCGCGGCCCCTGGTGGGCAGCGGCCCGTAGGCGCCGGCCTGTGACTTGGCGTAGGCCGTGCCGAAGACGGAGTCGATGCCCATGACCTCGCCGGTGGAGCGCATCTCCGGGCCGAGGACCGTGTCGACGCCGCGGCCGTGGATGTCGCGGAAGCGTGACCACGGCAGGACGGCCTCCTTGACGGAGATCGGCGCGTCCAGGGGCAGCGTGCCGCCGTCCCCCTGGGCGGGGAGCAGGCCCTCCGCGCGGAGTTCGGCGACGGTCGCGCCGAGGGAGATCCGGGCGGCCGCCTTGGCCAGTGGCACCGCGGTCGCCTTCGAGGTGAAGGGGACGGTGCGGGAGGCGCGCGGGTTGGCTTCCAGGACGTAGAGGATGTCGCCGGACAGCGCGAACTGGATGTTGATCAGGCCGCGCACCCCGACCCCGCGTGCGATGCTCTCGGTGGAGGCGCGCAGCCGCTTGATGTCGAAGCCGCCGAGCGTGATCGGGGGCAGGGCGCACGCCGAGTCGCCGGAGTGGATGCCGGCCTCCTCGATGTGCTCCATGACACCACCGAGGTAGAGCTCCTCGCCGTCGTACAGCGCGTCGACGTCGATCTCGACCGCGTCGTCGAGGAATCGGTCGACCAGCACCGGCCGGGAGGGGCTGATCTCGGTCGACTCGGCGATGTACGACTCGAGGCGGGTCTCGTCGTAGACGATCTCCATACCGCGTCCGCCGAGCACGTAGGACGGGCGCACGAGAACCGGATAGCCGATCTCGTCGGCGATGGTCTTGGCCTCGGCGAAGGTGGTGGCGGTGCCGTGTTTGGGGGCCGGCAGGCCGGCCTCCTGGAGGACACGGCCGAAGGCCCCTCGGTCCTCGGCGGCGTGGATGGCCTCGGGGGGCGTGCCGACGATCGGCACGCCGTTGTCCTTCAGCGCCTGGGCCAGGCCCAGCGGGGTCTGGCCGCCGAGCTGGACGATCACACCCGCGATCGGTCCGGCCTGCTGCTCCGCGTGGACGATCTCCAGGACGTCCTCCAGCGTGAGCGGCTCGAAGTAGAGCCGGTCGGAGGTGTCGTAGTCGGTGGAGACGGTCTCCGGGTTGCAGTTGACCATCACGGTCTCGTACCCGGCGTCGCTCAGCGCGAAGGAGGCGTGGACGCAGGAGTAGTCGAACTCGATGCCCTGGCCGATGCGGTTCGGGCCGGAGCCCAGGATGATCACCGCGGGCTTCTCGCGCGGGGCGACCTCGGTCTCCTCGTCGTAGGAGGAGTAGAAGTACGGCGTGTCCGCGGCGAACTCGGCGGCGCAGGTGTCGACCGTCTTGTAGACCGGGCGGATGCCCAGTGCGTGCCGGACCTCGCGGACGACGTCCGCGCGCAGGCCGCGGATCTCGCTGATCTGCTCGTCGGAGAAGCCGTGCCGCTTTGCCTCGGCGAGCAGGTCCCGGGTCAGCTCGGGCGCCTCGGCGATCTCGTCGGCGATCTCCTTGAGGAGGAAGAGCTGGTCGACGAACCAGGGATCGATCTTGGTGGCGTCGAAGACCTCCCGGGGGGTGGCTCCCGCGCGGATGGCCTGCATGACGGCGTTGATGCGGCCGTCGGTCGGGCGGATCGCCTCGTCGAGGCGGAGCGCCTTGTCACCCGGGTCGCCCACGAAGGTGAACCGGCTGCCCTTCTTCTCCAGCGAGCGCAGCGCCTTCTGGAGGGCCTCGGTGAAGTTGCGGCCGATCGCCATGGCCTCGCCGACCGACTTCATGGTGGTGGTGAGGGTGGAGTCGGCGCTCGGGAACTTCTCGAAGGCGAACCGCGGGGCCTTGACGACGACGTAGTCGAGGGCCGGCCGAAGGAGGCCGGGGTCTCCCGCGTGATGTCGTTGGGGATCTCGTCGAGGGTGTAGCCCACGGCGAGCTTCGCGGCGATCTTGGCGATCGGGAAACCGGTCGCCTTGGAGGCCAGCGCCGAGGAGCGTGACACGCGCGGGTTCATCTCGATGACGATGATGCGCCCGTCCTCGGGGTTCACCGCGAACTGGATGTTGCAGCCGCCGGTGTCGACGCCGACCTCACGGATGACGGCGATGCCGATGTCCCGCAGGATCTGGTACTCGCGGTCGGTCAGCGTCATCGCGGGCGCGACGGTGATCGAGTCGCCGGTGTGCACGCCCATGGGGTCGAAGTTCTCGATGGAGCAGACGACCACGACGTTGTCGTGCTTGTCGCGCATCAGCTCCAGCTCGTACTCCTTCCAGCCGAGGATGGACTCCTCCAGGAGCACCTCGGTGGTGGGCGACAGGGTGAGGCCCTGTCCGGCGATGCGGCGCAGTTCGTCCTCGTCGTGGGCGAAGCCGGAGCCGGCGCCGCCCATGGTGAAGGACGGGCGGACGACGACCGGATAGCCGCCGAGCTGGTCGACGCCGGCGACGACCTGGTCCATGGTGTGGCAGATGACCGAGCGGGCGGACTCCCCGTGTCCGATCTTCTTGCGGACCTCCTCCACGACGTCCTTGAAGAGGTCGCGGTCCTCGCCCTTGTTGATGGCCTCCACGTTGGCGCCGATCAACTCGACGCCGTACTTCTCCAGGACGCCGTTCTCGTGCAGGGAGATCGCGGTGTTCAGGGCCGTCTGGCCGCCCAGGGTGGGCAGCAGGGCGTCCGGCTGCTCCTTGGCGATGATCTTCTCTACGAACTCCGGGGTGATCGGTTCGACGTAGGTGGCGTCGGCGATCTCCGGGTCGGTCATGATCGTCGCCGGGTTGGAGTTGACCAGGATGACGCGCAGACCCTCGGCCTTCAGCACCCGGCACGCCTGGGTGCCGGAGTAGTCGAACTCGGCGGCCTGGCCGATGACGATCGGGCCGGAGCCGATGACCAGGACGGACTGGATATCGGTGCGCTTAGGCACGCTGGCCCTCCATCAGGGATACGAAGCGGTCGAACAGGTAGGCGGCGTCGTGCGGGCCCGCTGCCGCTTCCGGGTGGTATTGGACGCTGAAGGCCGGTCGGTCGAGCAGGCGAAGCCCCTCCACCACGTTGTCGTTGAGGCAGACGTGGGACACCTCCACACGGCCGAACGGAGTGTCGGAGACCTTGTCGAGCGGGGCGTCGACGGCGAAGCCGTGGTTGTGCGCGGTGATCTCGACCTTGCCGGTCGTACGGTCCTGCACTGGCTGGTTGATGCCGCGGTGGCCGTACTTCAGCTTGTAGGTGCCGAAGCCGAGGGCGCGGCCGAGGATCTGGTTGCCGAAGCAGATCCCGAAGAGCGGGGTGCCGCGCTCCAGGACGCCCCTCATCACGGAGACGGGGTGGTCGGCGGTGGCGGGGTCGCCGGGGCCGTTGGAGAAGAACACCCCGTCGGGGTTGACGGCGTAGACGTCGTCGAGGGTGGCGTTCGCGGGCAGGACGTGCACCTCGATGCCGCGCTGTGTCATGCGCTGGGCGGTCATGCCCTTGATGCCGAGGTCGATCGCGGCGACGGTGAACTTCGCGGTGCCGATGGGAACGGCCGCGCCGTCGGGGCCGACCGCGGGGACGACGTACGCCTCGGTGGTGGCGACCTCGGCGGCGAGGTCGGCGCCCTTCATCTCGGGGGCTTCCCGCACGTCGGCCAGTAGCGCGGCGTCGTCCCGTACGGCGTCGCCGCTGAAGATGCCGACGCGCATGGCGCCCCGTTCACGCAGGTGCCGGGTGAGGGCGCGGGTGTCGATGCCGCTGATGCCGACGACGCCCTGGGCGGCGAGCTCCTCGTCCAGGGCGCGGCGGGAGCGCCAGTTGGACGGCACGCGAGCGGGGTCGCGCACGACGTAGCCGGCGACCCAGATCCGCTGGGACTCGGGGTCGTCGTCGTTGACGCCGGTGTTGCCGACGTGCGGCGCGGTCATCACGACGACCTGGCGGTGGTAGGACGGGTCGGTGAGGGTCTCCTGGTAGCCGGTCATCCCGGTGGAGAACACCGCTTCGCCGAAGGTCTCCCCCACCGCCCCGTAGGCACGGCCGCGGAAGATCCGGCCGTCCTCCAGGACGAGTACGGCGGGAAGCACCTTCTTGCGAGAGGTGGTTCCCCGGGTGGAGGTTGTCATCGTTCGGCGCCTTCCGTCGTGACGTTCGTCTTGCTCATGGAGTTGATGGTCGTGACCCACTCGTTGTGGTCGGCCGCGTGGTCGAAGCGGAAGCCGGAGTCGATCAGCCGCTCGCCGTGTGCCCAGGTGACGACGAGCAGGCCGCCCTCGGTGAGCACTTTGCCGGCGATGCCCTTGTCGAGCCGGGCTCCGCGCAGCGCGCCGACCGGGACGAAGAAGTCGCCGACTCCGGGGCGTACGGCGTCCAGGCCCGCGTCGGTGAGGGTGAGCTCCGCCCGGCTGCGGGTACCCAGTCCGTGCGCCACGATGCGGTCGAGCCACTGACCGGCGGTGGTGGAGCCGTGGTAGCGACCGCTCGCGGTCAGCTTCGCCGGGCCGGGGTCGTCCGGGGCCGTGAGAAGCTCGGGGAGGTCGCTCTGGAGGGTGGCGCGCCACTTCCAGCCCTCGCGCATCAGCCAGTAGACGAGCGCGACGAAGAGAGTGAGTCCGACGACCCAGCCGATCCTGGCCGCCCAGTCGGTCACTTCCGCCGATTGCTTCTCGGCGGCCAGCAGGATTACAGGTGTCACGTGAGCTTCCCGTCGACGAGCGTGGCCGTGCCCCGGAGCCAGGTGTGCGTGACACGGCCCGGCAGCTCGCGACCCTCGTACGGGGTGTTGCGGCTGCGCGAGGCGAAGCCCGCGGGGTCCACGGAACCACGGTATGCCGTGTCGACGAGGGTGAGGTTGGCGGGCTCACCAGCCGAGACGGGGCGGCCGTGGCCCTCGGCCCGTCCGATGCGCGCGGGCGTGAAGGACATCCGGTCGGCGACTTGGGCCCAGTCCAGCAGGCCGGTGTCGACCATCGTGTCCTGAACCACCGACAACGCGGTCTCCAGGCCGACCATGCCCATGGCCGCGGCCGCCCACTCGCAGTCCTTGTCCTCGTGCGGGTGCGGGGCGTGGTCGGTGGCGACGATGTCGATCGTGCCGTCGGCGAGCGCCTCGCGCAGCGCCAGGACGTCCCGCTCGGTCCGCAGCGGCGGATTGACCTTGTAGACCGGGTCGTAGGTGCGCACCAGCTCGTCGGTGAGGAGCAGGTGGTGCGGGGTGACCTCGGCGGTCACGCGGATGCCGCGGGCCTTGGCCCAGCGCACGATCTCGACGCTGCCCGCCGTCGACAGGTGGCAGATGTGGACGCGGGAGCCGACGTGCTCGGCGAGCAGGACGTCCCGGGCGATGATCGCCTCCTCGGCGACGGCGGGCCAGCCGCCCAGGCCCAGTTCGGCGGAGACGACGCCCTCGTTCATCTGGGCGCCCTCGGTCAGCCGGGGCTCCTGCGCGTGCTGGGCGACGACGCCGTCGAATGCCTTCACGTACTCCAGGGCGCGCCGCATGATCACGGCGTCGTGGACGCACTTGCCGTCGTCGGAGAAGACGGTGACGCCGGCCGCGGACTCGTGCATGGCGCCCAGTTCGGCGAGGGTGCTGCCCTCCAGGCCGACGGTGACGGCGCCGATGGGCCGTACGTCGCAGTAGCCGTGTTCCTTGCCGAGCCGCCAGACCTGCTCGACGACGCCGGCGGTGTCGGCGACCGGGAAGGTGTTGGCCATGGCGAACACGGCGGTGTAGCCGCCGCTCGCCGCCGCACGGGTGCCGGTCAGCACGGTCTCGGAGTCCTCGCGGCCCGGTTCACGCAGATGGGTGTGCAGGTCGACCAGGCCGGGCAGCAGCACCTTTCCGGCGGCCTCGACGACCTCGGCGCCCTCGGCGCTCAGTCCGGTGCCGACGGCCGCGACGGTCCCGCCGTCGATCAGCACGTCCCGCGGGTCGCCGCCGAGCACCTTCGCACCGCGGATCAGGGTCTTGCTCATGGTGTTACTTCTCCTCCGTGGGGCGGGTGAGCGCGGGTTCGTTGCCCCCGAGCAGCAGGTACAGGACGGCCATCCGGATGGAGACCCCGTTGGTGACCTGTTCGACGACGGTGCAGCGGTCGGAGTCGGCCACCTCGGCGGTGATCTCCATACCGCGGACCATGGGGCCGGGGTGCATCACGACGGCGTGCTCGGGCATCCGTGCCATGCGGTCGCCGTCGAGGCCGTAGCGTCGTGAGTACTCGCGTTCGGTCGGGAAGAACGCGGCCTTCATGCGCTCGCGCTGTACGCGCAGCATCATCACGGCGTCGGACTTGGGCAGGGTGCGGTCGAGGTCGTAGGAGACCTCGCAGGGCCAGGACCCGATGCCGACCGGCAGCAGGGTCGGCGGGGCGACGAGGGTGACCTCGGCCCCGAGGGTGTGCAGCAGGTCGACGTTGGAGCGGGCGACCCGGCTGTGCAGGATGTCGCCGACGATCGTGATGCGCCTGGCGAGGTCCTGGCCGATCCCGGCGTCCGGGCCGATGAGCCGGCGCCGCATGGTGAAGGCGTCGAGCAGGGCCTGGGTGGGATGCTGGTGGGTGCCGTCGCCGGCGTTGATGACGTGCGCGTCGATCCAGCCGGAGGTGGCCAGCCGGTACGGGGCCCCCGAGGCGCTGTGCCGGATGACGACGGCGTCGACCCCCATGGCCTCCAGGGTCTGCGCGGTGTCCTTGAGGGACTCGCCCTTGGAGACGCTGGACCCCTTGGCCGTGAAGTTGATGACGTCCGCGGACAGCCGCTTCTCGGCGGCCTCGAAGGAGATCCGGGTCCGGGTGGAGTCCTCGAAGAAGAGGTTGACGACGGTCCGGCCGCGCAGGGTCGGTAGTTTCTTGATCGGCCGGTCGGCGACCCGGGCCATCTCCTCGGCGGTGTCGAGGATCAGGACGGCGTCGTCGCGGGTGAGGTCGGCGGCCGAGATGAGATGACGGTGCATCTGTCAGGCTCCGTAAGACGGTTCAATCGGAAGAACGGGAGAATCCGGGCAGCCGGACACGCAGGGGCGCACCGGGTCGGCGTACGCCGATGACGTGCGCCCGGATCGCTACGGGGAGGGCCGCTTGGCGCCGAGCAGCACGGTGTCGCGACCGTCCTCCTCGGCGAGCAGGACCTTGACCGTCTCCCGCAACGACGTGGGGAGGTTCTTGCCGACGTAGTCGGCGCGGATGGGCAGTTCGCGGTGGCCGCGGTCGACGAGGACGGCGAGCTGCACGGCACGGGGACGCCCGATGTCGTTCAGCGCGTCGAGGGCGGCGCGGATGGTGCGCCCGGAGAAGAGCACGTCGTCGACGAGGACGACCAGCCGGCCGTCGATGCCGTCACCGGGGATCTCGGTGCGGGCCAGCGCACGCGGCGGGTGCATGCGCAGGTCGTCGCGGTACATGGTGATGTCGAGCGAGCCGACCGGAACCTTGCGTTCGGTGACCTGCTCGAGCTTGGCGGCGAGCCGCTGGGCGAGGAAGACGCCCCGGGTCGGGATGCCGAGGAGGACCACGTCGTCGGCGCCCTTGGCGCGCTCTACGATTTCGTGGGCGATACGGGTCAGTACCCGCGCGATGTCGGGGCCTTCGAGAACGGGCCGCGCATCGGTGTGCGTGTCCATGTGAACGGACCTCCTTCTCCGCCTCACGGGACGGACCTTAAAGGACGTCGGATTGCGTCGCCCACGTTATCAGGTCGGGAGCGACACCCCTGTTTCACCCCTTCGACCGCCGCCGCTCACCCCCCTGGCGCAACCGCTCCGGCGTAGCACGGAAGAGTCGGTGTGGACCATTCGGCTTGACGGGCGAGAGTAACTCTGCGTAACCTCACAGTGAGTTACCAGCCGCGCGGCCTGGAAACATGCCAGCCGCGTCGACACAGTGCCGGGGAGCTATATGTCCAGCGAATACGCCAAACAGCTCGGGGCCAAGCTCCGGGCTATCCGCACCCAGCAGGGCCTTTCCCTCCACGGTGTCGAGGAGAAGTCCCAGGGCCGCTGGAAGGCAGTCGTGGTCGGTTCGTACGAGCGCGGCGACCGCGCCGTGACCGTGCAGCGTCTTGCCGAGCTGGCGGACTTCTACGGCGTTCCGGTTCAGGAGCTCCTTCCCGGCACCACTCCGGGCGGAGCCGCCGAGCCGCCGCCCAAGCTGGTCCTCGACCTGGAGCGGCTGGCCACGGTGCCGCCGGAGAAGGCGGGCCCGCTGCAGCGGTACGCGGCGACGATCCAGTCCCAGCGCGGCGACTACAACGGCAAGGTGCTCTCGATCCGCCAGGACGACCTGCGCACCCTCTCCGTGATCTACGACCAGTCCCCCTCGGTTCTCACCGAGCAGCTGATCAGCTGGGGCGTCCTCGACGCGGACGCGCGCCGTGCGGTCGCCTCGCACGACGAGAGCTGATCACGCAGCGCTCCGCGGGGCGAGCAGAAACGTACCGCCGGGGTGGCCCGAACCTGTGAGGTTCGGGCCACCCCGGCGGTCTTCGTCCGGCCCGTCCCGTCATCCGGCCCGTCCCCGGGGCGGGCCAGGCGCACCGAGTACGCCGGAGGGCCCGCAGCGGTCGTACTGCGGGCCCTCCGGCGTGTCTGTGCCGGCGCGTGTATCTGCCGGACGCCTGCACCGGTTCCTGTCCCGGTGGCGGTGCCCGTTCAGACCTCGTCGCGGCGCAGCGAGGGCTTGAGTTCCTTGAGCCGGCCGAGGAGGCCGTTGACGAACGAGGGCGACTCGTCCGTGGAGAACTCCTTCGCCAGTTGCACCATCTCGTCGAGGACGACGGCGTCCGGGGTCTCGTCGACCCAGATCAGTTCGTACGCGCCGAGACGCAGGAGGTTGCGGTCGACGACCGGCATCCGGTCCAGGGTCCAGCCGACCGAGTACTGGGCGATCAGCTCGTCGATGCGCCTCGCGTGCTCCGCGTAGCCCTCGACCAACTGCATCGTGTACTCGCTCACCGGCGGCTGCCGGGTGTCGGACCGGGAGTGCCGGACCCAGTCCGCGAGGACTGTCAGAACGTCGGCGTCGCGCTGGTCACCCTCGAAGAGGATCTGGAAGGCGCGCTTGCGGGCCGTGTTGCGGGCAGCCACGGTTAACTGGTCACCCGGCCGAGGTAGTCGCTGGTGCGCGTGTCGACCTTGATCTTCTCACCGGTGGTGATGAAGAGGGGGACCTGGATCTGGTGACCGGTCTCCAGCGTGGCCGGCTTGTTGCCGCCGGTGGAGCGGTCACCCTGGACGCCCGGCTCGGTTTCGGCGACGGTCAGCTCGACGGCGGCCGGCAGCTCGACGAAGAGCACCTCGCCCTCGTGCTGGGCGACGGTGGCCTCGAAGCCCTCGACGAGGAAGTGGGCGGCGTCACCGACGATCTTGCGGTCGATGTGCAGCTGGTCGTAGGTCTCCATGTCCATGAAGACGAAGTAGTCGCCGTCCATGTAGGAGAACTGCATGTCCCGCTTGTCGACGGTGGCCGTGTCGACCTTCACACCGGCGTTGAAGGTCTTGTCGACGGTCTTGCCGGAGAGCACGTTCTTGAGCTTGGTGCGCACGAAGGCCGGGCCCTTGCCTGGCTTGACGTGCTGGAACTCGACTACGGACCAGAGCTGGCCGCCTTCGAGCTTGAGCACCATGCCGTTCTTGAGGTCGTTCGTGGAAGCCACGTTGCGGAATCTCCTGGACTGACGTGAGACGACCCGGGGCCGGCACTCGGCGCGAAACTAGAGCGCCAGCAGCTCCTTGGTCGTGATGGTGAGTAGCTCGGGCCCGCCGTCCGCCTCGGGACGTACGACGAGCGTGTCATCGATCCGGACACCGCCCCGGCCAGGGAGGTGAACCCCCGGTTCGACGGTGACCGGCACACAAGCGTCCAGTTTACCCATGGCCGCCGGGGTCATTTGCGGGTCCTCGTCGATTTCGAGTCCGACTCCGTGTCCGGTGACGGCCGGAAGGGCCTCGGCGTACCCGGCGCCGTCCAGTACCTGGCGGATCGCGCGGTCCACGTCGCGGCAGGCGGCGCCGGGTACGAGGGACTCCCGGCCGGCCCTCTGAGCGGTGAAGACGAGGTCGTACAGCTCGATCTGCCAGTCCGCGGGAGCGGTACCGATGACGAATGTACGGCCGATCTCGCAGCGGTACCCGCGGTAGGCGGCACCGAGACAGACGGAGAGGAAGTCGCCCTCCTCCACCCGCCGGTCCGTGGGCCGGTGACCGGGCCGCCCGGAGTTCGGGCCGGTGGCGACGGAGGTGGCGAAGGCGGGGCCGTCGGCGCCGTGGTCGACCAGGCGGCGCTCCAGCTCCAGCGCGAGATGCCGCTCGGTGCGGCCGACGAGGATCGACTCCAGCAGCTCGCCCAGGGCCTGGTCGGCGATCTCCGCGCCGATGCGCAGGCAGGAGATCTCCTCCTCGTCCTTGATCACCCGGAGCTGTTCGACCGCTGCTCCGACGTTGGCCAGGCGCAGTCGGGGAGCGACCGAGCGGAGGGCGCGGTGCCGGGTCACGGTGAGGTGGTGCTCCTCGACGGCCAGGGAGTCGGCGCCCTGGGCGGCGGCGAGATCGGCGGCCAGGGCGGCCGGATCGCCGCCGGCCCCGGCACGACGTGCACGCGCAGCGCCTCGTCAGGCCGGGTCTGCGGGAAGCGGTCGTCGGGGGGCGCGGCGCACACCAGCAGATCCTCGGCCGGGCCCAGCAGCAACACGGTGCCCTCGGGGACGGCGCCCGCGAGATAGCGCACATTGGCGGGCCGGGACACCAGCGCCGCCGCGCTGCCGCCCGCGTTGCAGCACTCCCTCAGCCGCGTCCGGCGGACCGCGTACACCTCAGACATGACCCGAGCCTATGAGCGATGGCCGGATACCGCCGGTCGAGAGGACCGAGTGGGCGGCGGGGGCCGCGGTGTCCGCGGTGCCGCCGGTGCCTGCCGGGAGGGCAGCCCCGGGGCGGGTCTACGTCCCGGCAGGCGGGTCGGCCCGGGGCCGGCGGCGCGCGGGGCGGGATTCACCAGGCCGGAGGGCTGGCGATGGACCGGGCCAGGACGTCGTCCAGGATCGCGGCCGTTTCCGGTATGCCGAGCTGGGAGTTGTCGATGATCGGGAGGCCCGAGCCGTACCAGCCGGCCATGCGGCCGTGGATCCGGGCGACCTCCTCGTCGCCGAGGCGGCGGTTGCCGGACCGCTCCGCGTTGCGTTCCAGGACGATGTCCAGACCCGGCAGCAGGACGACGGGCAGCAGGCCCGGCCCCACATGCCGTTTCCAGCCACCGAGGCCGACGACGGGACGGTCGGGGAAGACGGCGTCGTCGAGGATGCAGGAGATGCCGTTGGCGAGGAAGTTGCGCGCGGCGAAGCCACAGGTGCGGCGGGCCAGCCGGTACTGCGCCTCCGAGTGGTCGTTCCACCCGGTCTGCGGGTCGGCGAAGCCCGACCGCACCCATTCCCGTACGTCGTCCAGGCTGATGTGCGCGGTCGGCACCCGGCGGTGGTCCGCCCAGTACTTGGCGACACTGGTCTTCCCCGCTCCCGCCGGGCCTATGAGCAGCACCGCGAGGGTCGTACCGGCCGGGTCGGGGGCCGCGGGGGCCTGCGGGGCACTGGGCACGGCCACGGGGCCGCCGGGCGGCAGCGGCACATGACCGGTGGCGTCCCGCGGCGGAAACGGGGACTGCGAGGGATGCGCGGTCTGCGGGCCGCCCGCGGGGTGCGGCACCGCTCCGGGCGGGGGCGCGGGGTAGCCCGGGGCCGGAGGTGGCGGGGGCACCGGGGCGGGACCCTGGTGCGCTCCCGGGTGGTGTGCGGCCGGTGACCAGCCGTCGGCCGGTCCGTGCCCCGATCGGTGGGGCGGCGGCAGCGGAGAACCCACTGCGTGCTGCATCCGGTGCCACTCCGTCTCGGTCTGCTGGGCTCGGTTCACTCGCCGCAGGCGACAAGCACTGAAGGCAGGGTGGGTCCCCGCTCTCCCCCACACCCTAGAGCGTCAGGGTGGCTGTTCGAACGGTACGGCCCACTGCCGTTGCCGGATGAACGGCCGGAGGTGTCTGCGAGTGCCCGATCGCCGGACCGAATGGCCCGGCGATCGGGTCCGGGGTCTGCTCCGGGGTCTACTCCCCGACTTCTCCGTAAGCGGCGAGCAGCACCGCCGGGTCCGGGCCCTCCAGCACGGTGGGCCGGGCGAGACCGTCGAGAACGATGAAGCGCAGCAGGTCGCCGCGGGACTTCTTGTCGACCTTCATGGTCTCCAGCAGCTTGGGCCACTGGTCGTAGCGGTAGTGCAGGGGCAGCCCGACCGACTCGAGGACGGCGCGGTGCCGGTCGGCGGTGGCGTCGTCCAGACGGCCGGCGAGCCGGCCGAGCTCGGCGGCGAAGTGCATGCCCACCGACACCGCCGCGCCGTGGCGCCACTTGTAGCGCTCGTTCTTCTCGATGGCGTGACCGAGGGTGTGCCCGTAGTTGAGGATCTCCCGTCGGCCCGCCTCCTTCAGATCGGAGGAGACGACCTCGGCCTTGACCCGGATCGAGCGCTCGATGAGCTCGGCGGTGTGCGGGCCCGCCGGGGTGCGGGCGGCCTGAGGGTCGGCCTCGATGAGGTCCAGGATCACCGGGTCGGCGATGAAACCGGCCTTGATGACCTCCGCCAGCCCCGAGACGTAGTCGTTGACCTGGAGGGAGTCCAGGGCGGCGAGGTCGCACAGCACACCGGCGGGCGGGTGGAAGGCGCCCACCAGGTTCTTGCCCTCGGCGGTGTTGATGCCGGTCTTGCCCCCGACGGCCGCGTCCACCATGGCCAGCACCGTGGTCGGGACCGCGATCCAGCGCACCCCGCGCAGCCAGGTCGCGGCCACGAAACCGGCCAGGTCGGTGCTGGCGCCGCCGCCCACGCCGACGATGACGTCGGTGCGGGTGAATCCGGACTGGCCGAGCGCCTTCCAGCAGTACGCGGCGACCTCGGCCGTCTTGGCCTCCTCCGCGTTGGGCACCTGGATGGCGATGGCCTCGTAGCCCTGCTCGGCGAGGTCGGCGCGGAGCACGTCGCCGGTCTCGGCGAGCGCCTCGGGGTGCACGATCGCGACCCGCTTGGCCTTGTCCCCGATCAACCCGCCGAGCTCACCCAGGAGCTGACGGCCCACCAGGACCTCGTACGGGTCGGTGCCCGCGGTGCCGCCGATGGGGATCCGCGTCACTGCCTCGCTGCTCATGCTTGCTTCATCTCCAGTGCGTCCAGGGCGGAGCGGGTGACGTCTTCGGGAGTGCGGCCGTCGGTGGCGACCACGGCCGTGGCGACCTCCTCGTACAGGTGCCGCCGGGCCGCCATCAGCTCGCGCCACTGCTTGCGCGGGTTGACCGCGAGCAGGGGGCGGGCGGCGTTGAGGCCGGTGCGCCTGACCGCCTCCTCGACGTCCATCGACAGGTAGACGACCCGCTCCCCGGCGAGCAGCGCACGCGTGTCGGCGTCGAGGACGGCGCCGCCGCCCAGGGCCAGCACGCCGTCGTGCTCGGCGAGCGCGGTGCGCACCGCCTGTTTCTCGAGCGCGCGGAAGGCGGACTCGCCCTCGTCCACGAAGATCTCGGCGATGCTGCGGCCCTGCGCGGCGACGATGTCGTCGTCGGTGTCCCGGTAGCCGACGCCCAGTCGCTCGGCCAGCAGCTGCCCGACGGTGGACTTGCCCACGCCCATCGGGCCGACCAGCACGATCAGCGGGGTCACCGGATGGCCAGGTTCTCGAGGTAGGACGTCACGTTGCGGCGGGTCTCGGTGACGCTGTCGCCGCCGAACTTCTCCGCGACCGCGTCCGCGAGGACCAGCGCGACCATGGCCTCGGCGACGATGCCTGCCGCTGGCACGGCGCACACGTCGGAGCGCTGGTGGTGGGCGGCGGTCTCCTCGCCGGTGACGACGTCCACGGTCTTCAGCGCCCGCGGCACGGTCGCGATGGGCTTCATCGCCGCCCGCACCCGCAGCAGCTCGCCGGTGGTCAGTCCGCCCTCGGTGCCGCCGGAGCGGCCCGAGGCGCGCCGGATGCCCTCGCCGGTGGCGACGATCTCGTCGTGCGCCTTGGAGCCGGGCACCCGGGCCAGGTCGAAGCCGTCGCCGATCTCGACGCCCTTGATGGCCTGGATGCCCATGAGAGCGGCGGCCAGCCGGGCGTCGAGGCGCCGGTCCCAGTGCACGTGCGAGCCGAGACCCACCGGCACGCCGTACGCCAGCACCTCGACCACACCGCCGAGGGTGTCGCCGTCCTTGTGGGCCTGGTCGATCTCGGCGACCATCGCCTCCGACGCGTCCGCGTCCAGGCAGCGCACCGGGTCCGCGTCCAGCTTCTCCACGTCGGCCGGGGTCGGGTACACCCCGTAGGGCGCCTTGGCGACGGCCAGCTCCACCACGTGGGAGACGATCTCGATGCCGGCCGTCTCCTTCAGGTACGACCGGGCCACCGCGCCCAGTGCCACGCGGGCCGCGGTCTCGCGCGCGGAGGCCCGCTCCAGGATCGGACGGGCCTCGTCGAAGCCGTACTTCTGCATGCCGGCGAGGTCGGCGTGGCCGGGGCGCGGGCGGGTCAGCGGGGCGTTGCGGGCGAGGCCGGCCAGCACCTCGGGGTCGACCGGGTCGGCCGCCATGACCTGCTCCCACTTCGGCCACTCGGTGTTGCCCACCATGACCGCGACCGGGGAACCGAGGGTGAGGCCGTGCCGGACGCCGCCGAGGAAGGTGACCTCGTCCCGCTCGAACTTCATCCGGGCACCGCGACCGTAGCCCAGCCGCCGCCTCGCGAGATGGTCCGCCACCATGTCCGTGGTGATCGGTACGCCGGCGGGAAGACCCTCCAGCGTCGCGACGAGTGCGGGGCCGTGGGACTCCCCCGCGGTCAGCCAGCGCAACCTGCTCAACGGTGCTCCTCGGTGCTCGCGCCCTGGTACTGCTCTGCGCACGCGCGTCCTCGCGTACGGCTGCGGCGTGACGAGGTGCGCGGCCCCGGCCCGCCGTTTCCGATCCTCCCACGTCCGGGCGGCGCGCCCGGTCGCCGGTCCATCAGGCGGACGGGCTGCGCCGGAGCGTAGGCCCCCCGAGGAAGTCGGCCCCGCCTCCCTGCCCGTGTCCGGCCGCCCGCGGTCAGGAGAGGTGTGCCTCTCCCCGTTCCTTCCCCTGCGGGACCGGGACGGGATCCTATCGGGCCGCGAGAGCCCTCTCGCCTGCTTTTCGCATGGCGTCCAACGGGGCCGGGGCGCGGCCCGTCATCTGCTCCACCTGAAGCACCGCCTGGTGCACCAGCAGGTCGAGCCCGCTGACTACGGCACCGCCGTACGCCGACCAGCGGGCCGCGAGGGCGGTCGGCCAGGGGTCGTAGAGCACGTCGAAGAGGGCCGCGGGGCGTTCCGGTACGGCTCGGGCGAGGGTGTCGGTGACGCCCGCCGGGGTGGTGGTGATCACCAACGGAGCGTGCAGGGCCTGCGCGGCGTCGTCCCAGTCGGCGATGCGCACCGCGACGCCCAGCCGCTCGGCCCACTGCCGCATCTCGGCGGCGCGGGCCGCGCTGCGGACGTAGACGGAGACCTCGCCGGCGCAGATCCTGGCCAGCGCGGCGAGCGCGGAGGAGGCGGTGGCGCCCGCGCCGAGGATCGCGGCGGTCTCCACCTTCTCAATGCCATGCTCACCCAGCGCGGCGACCATGCCGGGGATATCGGTATTGTCGCCTACCCGGCGGCCGTCCTCGGCGAACACGACGGTGTTGACCGCGTTGACCGAGGCCGCAGTCTGGCTGATTCCGTCCAGCAGTGGGATCACGGCCCGCTTCAGCGGCATGGTCAGCGACAGGCCAGCCCACTCGCGTCCGAGCGTCCCGAAGAAGCCCGGCAGTGCCTGCTCGTCGACCTCGAACCGGTCGTACGTCCACCCCTCGAGCCCGAGCGCCCGATACGCGGCGCGGTGCAGCACCGGGGAAAGGGAATGGGCGATCGGGGAGCCGAGAACGGCTGCCCGTCGTGCCCTGGCCGCTCTAACTGGCATTGAACTTGTCCTTCAACTTCAGGAACTCGTCGTGTGTCTTGGCGAACTCGGTCTTGCTCACTCCGTCGGTGGCCACGAAGTAGATCCAGCCGTCCTTGGTCGGCTTCAGGGCCGCGGTCAGCGCTTCGTCCCCGGGGTTGCCGATGGGGCCGGGCGGCAGCCCCTTGTTGGTGTAGGTGTTGTACGGGTCCTTGTTGCTGTTGATCTCGGACTCGCTGATGCGGATGTTGCTCGCGCCCTTCAAGTAGTTGAAGGTCGAGTCGAATTGGAGCAACTGGTAGGTCTCGGTGTTGGTGGGCTTGAGGCGGTTGTAGATGACCTCGGACATCTTGCGGAAGTCGTCGTGGGTCTTGCCCTCGGCCTGCACCAGGCTGGCGACCGTGACCAGCTCCCACGGCCCTTCGAGCCCGAGGCTCTCGGCTTTTTCCTCGAACTGCAGTTTCTCGTACTTTTCGGTGGCCCGGCTCACCATCTCCTTGAGCACGGACTCGGGTTTCTCGCCCTTGCCCACCGCATAGCTGGACGGGTGGAGGAAGCCCTCCAGCGGGTCCTTGACGTCCTCGTTGTTCACCGCCCAGTCGGGCAGGCCGAGCTTCTCCCAGTCCTCCTTGGCGATCTTCGCGGTGGTGCCGTCCTTGACCTTGAGACGTTTGTCGATGCGTTCGTAGACGTCGGCGTTGCGCAGGCCCTCGGCGATGATCAGGTTGTCGCGGCTCTTCGGGCTGAGCATGAGCTCGACGGCGGCGTCGGCCGACATCTCCTTCTCCAGCGTGTAGACGCCTTCCTGGATCGTTGTGCCCTGCGGGTTGCCGGCCTGGGCCGCGACGAAGGCGTCGACGCTCTTGACCACGCCTTCCTTCTTGAGCACCTGGCCGATGGCGTACCCGGTCGAGCCTCTGGGGATGGTGACGGTCACCTGCTCGCCGTTCCCGTCCCCCGTAAAGTCTGGGGCACTGCCGAAACGATCCTGGAAGAACTGCCAGCCGAAATAGCTCACACCGACCAGCCCGCCGCCGAGGACCAGCACCACCACCAGGCAGGCGGATCCGTTGCGCCGCTTCTTGTCCTTGCCGCCCTTGGCCCCCTTGTTGGCCTTGCCGCTCTTGCCCCGGCGCTCGCTGCGGCCGCGGCGAGCGCCCGGATCGTCGTCATCGCCGCCGTCGTCATCGTCGGCGCCCGAGAAGAAGGCGTGTTCACCCTGGTCGGGCCCAGGGTCCCAGTCGGTGTCCGGCTCCCGGTCCGCTTCCCGCTCCGGCCGCCGCTCAGGCTCGGCGCTCCGGTGGGCCGGGGGCTCCGGCGGCGGATAGGCCTCCGGTGTGCCGTAGGAGTCGGACTGCTGGGCGCCGTACGCCCCGCCCTGCTGCCCGTACGGGTCCGTCGGACCGACCGCGTACGGGTCCTGCGGGTGGGCGCCGTTGTGCCAGCCGCCGTTGTCGTACGGCTGCTGGTCGGGCTGCTGCATCTGCTGGGAGGCGTACTGCTGGTCGTACTGCTGCTGACCGTATTGCTGCTGGTCGTACTGATGCTGGTCGTGCTGCGGGTACTGCTGCTGGCCGTATCCGCCCTGCTCGGCACCGCCCCAGTCGCCGTACTGCTGCTGCGGGTACTGCTGCGCCTGGCCGTCGTAGGGGGACTGCTGACCCTGCTGGGCCTGCTGCCCGGTCCACCCGCCGTCGCCGTACAACGGATCGTCCGGGTGCCACGGTTCGGAGCCTTGGCCCCGGCCATACTCAGTCATCGATCCCCTAGAGCCGCGAGGCGGCGGTCGCGCGGTTGTGGGGGCGCCGGCACCCGTTCCGCCTCTCTTTGTGCGGCGGCTGTTCGAACGCCGCCGCATCGCGCGGAACGTTACCGTACCGCGATCAGATGACCACTTCGACGCCCTCACCGGGTGGGTTGCCTGACACCCGTTCGGATTCGAGTGCCTGCTGCAGGATGATCACTGCGGCGACCTGGTCGATGACGGAACGTCCCTTCTTGGACTTCACGCCAGAGGCGCGCAGCCCCTGGCTCGCCGTCACCGTGGTCATGCGCTCGTCGACGAGTCGTACCGGCACGGGCACGATCGCGCGGGCCAGCTCCTGGGCGAAGCCGCGGACCTTGGCGGCGGCCGGGCCCTCGCCCCCCTTGAGGGAGCGGGGGAGGCCGACCACGACCTCGATCGGCTCGTACTCCTCGACGAGCTGCCGAAGGCGCCGGTGAGCCGCCGGGACGTCCCGGCCGGGGACCGTCTCGACCGGGGTGGCGAGGATCCCGTCGGGGTCGCACGAGGCGACCCCGATACGGGCGTCCCCGACGTCGATCGCGAGCCGGCGCCCCCGGCGCATCGCGGGGCCGTCCCCGCCCGTCGTGGGGCCTGCCACGGGCCCGCTCACTTGGCCGTGTCCGCCACGAGCCGCTCGACGGCGTCGACGGCGTCACCGATGGCGACCGGGTTCTGGCCGCCGCCCTGGGCGACGTCCGGCTTGCCTCCACCGCCGCCGCCGAGGGTCTTGGCGGCCGTGCGGACCAGTTCACCGGCCTTGAGACCGCGCTCGCGGGCGGCCTCGTTGGTGGCGATCACGGTGAGGGGCTTGCCGTTGTTGACCGTGAACAGGGCGACGACGGCGGCCCGGCCGCCCTGGATGCGGCCGCGTACGTCCAGAACCAGCTTGCGCAGGTCGTCGGCGCCGGTACCGTCCGGGACCTGGCCGGTCACCAGGGCGACACCGTGGACGTCCTTGGCGGACTCGGCGAGGCCGCCGGCGGCCTGGAGCACCTTCTCGGCGCGGAACTTCTCGATCTCCTTCTCGGCGTCCTTGAGCTTGCCGAGCATGGCGGAGACCTTCTCCGGGAGCTCCTCCGGACGGCCCTTGATCAGCTCCTGGAGCTGGGCGACGACCGTGTGCTCGCGGGCGAGGAAGTGGTAGGCGTCCACGCCGACCAGGGCCTCGATGCGGCGCACGCCGGAGCCGATGGAGGACTCGCCGAGCAGCTTGACCAGGCCGAGCTGGGCGGTGTTGTGCACGTGGGTGCCGCCGCACAGCTCCTTGGAGAAGTCGCCGATGGTCACCACGCGCACGCGCTCGCCGTACTTCTCGCCGAACTCGGCGATGGCGCCCTGCTTCTTGGCCTCGTCGATGCCCATGACGTCGGCACGCACGTCGAGGTCGCGGGCGAGCACCTCGTTGATCTTCTGCTCGACATCGGTCATCACGGCCGTCGGAACGGCGGACGGTGAGCCGAAGTCGAAGCGGAAGCGGCCGGGCTGGTTCTCGGAACCGGCCTGGGCGGCCGTCGGGCCGAGGGCGTCGCGCAGGGCCTGGTGGGTGAGGTGGGTGGCGGAGTGGGCGCGGGCGATGGCCTTGCGGCGGCGGTCGTCGATGGAGGCGTGTGCCTTGGCGCCCACGGTCACCTCGCCGACCTGGACGACGCCCTTGTGGACGTACACGCCCGGAACCGGCTTCTGGCAGTCGCGGACCTCGATGACGGCACCGGAGTCGGCCCGGATCCGGCCGGTGTCGCCGATCTGGCCGCCCCCCTCGGCGTAGAAGGGGGTGCGGTCCAGGACGATCTCCACCTCGTCGCCCTCGGTGGCGGCCGGTGAGGAGACGCCGTCGACGAGGATGCCCACGACGGTGGACTCGCCCTCGGTGTTGGTGTAGCCGGTGAAGTCGGTGGCACCGGCCCGGTCGGCGATCTCGCGGTAGGCGCCGAGGTCGGCATGGCCGGTCTTCTTGGCCCGGGCGTCGGCCTTGGCCCGCTCCCGCTGCTCCTTCATCAGCCGTCGGAAGCCGTCCTCGTCCACGGACAGCCCCTGCTCGGCGGCCATCTCCAGGGTGAGGTCGATCGGGAAGCCCCAGGTGTCGTGGAGCAGGAAGGCCTTGTCGCCGGCCAGGACCGTGCCACCGGACTGCTTGGTCTCGGTGACGGCGGTGTCGAGGATGTTGGTGCCGGCCTTCAGCGTCTTGAGGAAGGCGTTCTCCTCAGCGACGGCGACCTTCTCGATCCGCTCGCGGTCGGTGATCAGTTCGGGGTACTGCTGCCCCATCATATCGATCACGACGTCGATGAGGTCCTTGACGACCGGGCCGGTGGCGCCCAGGAGGCGCATGTTGCGGATGGCGCGGCGCATGATGCGGCGCAGCACGTAGCCGCGGCCCTCGTTGCCGGGGGTGACACCGTCGCCGATGAGCATCACGGAGGTGCGCATGTGGTCGGTGACCACGCGCAGCGAGACATCGGAGGCCTGGGCCTCGCCGTAGGCCACGCCCGTCAGCTCGGTGGCCTTCTTGATGACGGCCATGGACGTGTCGATCTCGTACATGTTCTGCACGTCCTGCAGAATCATGGCGAGCCGCTCCAGGCCGAGGCCCGTGTCGATGTTCTGGCTCGGCAGGTCGCCAAGGATCGGGTAGTCCTTGCCCGGCCCCTCGCCCCGCTCGTACTGCATGAAGACGAGGTTCCAGATCTCCACGTACCGCTCGTCGTTGACGGCGGGGCCGCCCTCGACACCGAACTCGGGGCCGCGGTCGTAGTTGATCTCGGAGCAGGGACCGCAGGGGCCGGGGACGCCCATGTCCCAGTAGTTGTCCTCCTTGCCCAGGCGCTGGATACGCTCCTCGGGCACGCCGACGACATCGCGCCAGATCCGCTCGGCCTCGTCGTCGTCCTTGTAGACGGTGATCCACAGACGCTCGGGGTCGAGGCCGTAGCCGCCCTGTTCCTGGGAGCTGGTGAGCAGCTCCCAGGCGAGCTTGATGGCGCCTTCCTTGAAGTAGTCGCCGAAGGAGAAGTTGCCGCACATCTGGAAGAAGGTGCCGTGCCGGGTGGTCTTGCCGACCTCTTCGATGTCCGGCGTGCGGACGCACTTCTGGACGCTGGTGGCGCGGTCGAAGGGCGGCTTGACCTCGCCCAGGAAGTAGGGCTTGAAGGGCACCATGCCGGCCGGGACGAGCAGCAGAGTCGGGTCGTCCGCGATGAGCGACGCCGAAGGGACGACGGTGTGCCCGCGCTCCTCGAAGAAGCTCAGCCAGCGGCGGCGGATCTCGGCCGACTCCATCAGTGGTCCTCATTCCGGTTGTACGGGTGCGTCAGGTACGCCGAGCCCTCGACGTACCGCGGGTTGCTCTTCGGGCTGTTCCGGTTCTCGATGGCGGCGTACCGGCGGGCCGCCGGGAGTTCCCGGTCGGCGGGGGCGTCGATGCCGAGGGCGTCGCCCAGTTCGGCCTCGCGCCGGGCCATGTGGTCGCGGACGTCGAGCGCGAAGTCCACGGCCCGGTCCTTGAGCCGGCCGCCGGCTTCGATCGTCTTGTTCGCCGCGGTCACGGCGAGGTTCTCGGGGGTCAACTGCTTCAGCTTGCGGTTGACCTTGGTGGTGGCCCACACCCCGGCGGCGACGCCGGTGCTGAACCAGAAGGTACGGCGGAACATCGCTGCGTCAGTCCTTCTTTCCCCGGGTGCGCCCGGCCCGCCGCGTACCCGGGACGGCGCGGCCCACGATCACGGTGCGTCCCGGTGTCCTGGCGGGCGCGTCCTCCTTGCGGCCGCTGACGGCCCGGCGCACGCCGTAGCCGAAGGCGGCGACCTTGACCAGCGGGCCGCCGAAGGTGGAGGCGACGGTGGTCGACAGCGCGGAGGCGTTGGAGGTGACCTCCTGGACGTCGGAGGCGATCGCGTCGACCCGTTCGATCTGGGTCTGCGCGGAGCGCACCGCCGAGGAGGCGTCGGCCAGCAGCGGGACGGCCTGGTCGGTCACGTCCGCCACGAGCTTGGTGGTCGCCCGGAGCGTCTGGGCCAGCCTCGCGAGAGCCACCGCGAGGAAGGAGACCAGGATCGCCCAGAACACGGCCACCAGGATGCCGGCCACCTCTCCACCGGACACTGTGCGCACCTGCTCCCTGAGAAACGTGCCTGAAACATCGAGAAATTCGTGCACCGAGCCTATCGCGCCGCCGACTGAACTCCGTACCGGATTACCGCCCGGCGGGGTCGGCAGGTCGCGGCCGGGGCGCCCATGCAGCAGCCCGCCGCCCCGCCCACCCGGAAGGGTGGGGAGACGGCGGGCTGAGGTACCGCTTGCCTGCTGGGGTCAGCGGGCGTAGAACTCGACGACGAGCTGCTCGTCGCAGATCACCGGGATCTCCTTGCGGTTCGGCTCACGGTCCAGGCGGAACGCCAGGGCCTTGAGGTTCACCTGGAGGTAGCGCGGGGTCTCGCCGTCGGGGGCGAAGCCACCCTCGCGGGCGATCGTGAAGAGCGTCTTGTCCTTGCTGCGCTCACGGACCTGCACGACGTCGTCCGGGCGGAGGAGGAAGGAGGGCTTGTCGACCTTCTTGCCGTTGACCTGGATGTGGCCGTGGGTGACCATCTGGCGGGCCTGGTAGATCGTGCGGGCGATGCCCGAACGCAGGACCAGGGCGTCGAGACGGCGCTCGAGCTCGATGACGAGGGCGTCACCGGTCTTGATCGTCGTCTTGGCGGCACGCTCGTACGCGCGGACGAGCTGGCGCTCGCTGATGTCGTACTGGGCGCGCAGACGCTGCTTCTCCAGCAGACGGACCTTGTAGTCCGAGTTCTGCTTGCGGCCTCGGCCGTGCTCACCCGGCGGGTAGGGGCGGGCCTCGAAGTACTTGACGGCCTTCGGGGTCAGCGCGATACCGAGGGCACGCGACTTCTTGACCTTGGGGCGGGGCTGATTCGCCACTGTCTCTGTCTCTTTTCCAAAGTTTCCGGCTCACCAGGGTTAAGGGAGGTCGCATCCGCAGCCGGGGAAACCCCGCGGGTCCGTGTCGGACCTGCCGGGCAGCCGCTCCCCTGGTCTGGGCACATACGTGCAGCACGCGAGTGGCCCACCGACCGCTCCCGGGACTCCGGGTGGTGGTGGGCTGCCCGCGACACCGTTCGACGGTGCGCGACGCTCCTGGAGATCCCTGCCCCGGGGGGTGGGCCTCCGGCTGGATGTCCCGCTCTGGTGATGCCGGTTTCCCTTGCGGGGCCGGACACGGGACGCAGCTTCGGGAAATTCTACAGGGTACTCACGGCTGCTTCCTACCGAGGTGCTTCCTGGTCCATTCCACCGCGTCGGCATACCGCGCCTCGGCTCCGTGCCGGGTGGGCTCGTAGTACGCGCGGCCCTTCAATGCGTCCGGGGCGTACTGCTGGCGCGCGATGCCCTCGGGCAGGTCGTGCGGGTACACGTATCCCTGCGCGTGGCCCAGTTCGGCCGCGCCCTTGTAGTGCCCGTCGCGCAGATGCGGCGGCACGGGCCCGGCCAGTCCCTTGCGCACGTCGCCCAGGGCCGCACCGATCGCGGTGGTGGCCGCGTTGGACTTGGGGGCCAGGGCGAGGGCGATGGTGGCGTGGCTCAGGGTGAGGGCGGCCTCGGGGAAGCCGATCATGGCGACGGCCTGGGCGGCGGCGACCGCGATCGGCAGCGCGTTCGGGTCGGCGAGGCCGATGTCCTCGCTGGCGGAGATCATCAGGCGGCGGGCGATGAAGCGGGGGTCCTCACCGGCCTCGATCATCCGGGCCAGGTAGTGCAGGGCGGCGTCGACGTCGGAGCCGCGGATGGACTTGATCAGGGCGCTGGCGACGTCGTAGTGCTGGTCGCCGGAGCGGTCGTACTTCACGGCGGCCCGGTCGACGGTCTCCTCCAGGGTGGTCAGGGAGATCGCCGTCTCACCCTTGTCCAGCGCGGCCCCCGCGGCGGCCTCCAGGGCGGTCAGGGCGCGGCGGGCGTCCCCGCCGGCGATGCGCACCAGATGCTCCCCGGTGTCCTCGGGGAGGGTGACGGAGCCCTTCAGGCCCCGTTCGTCGCCGAGCGCGCGGTGGAGCAGGTCGCGGATGTCGTCGTCGGTGAGGGGTTCGAGGGTGAGCAGGAGAGAGCGGGAGAGCAAGGGGGAGATGACCGAGAAGTAGGGGTTCTCGGTGGTCGCGGCGATCAGCGTGACCCAGCGGTTCTCGACCGCGGGGAGGAGGGAGTCCTGCTGGGCCTTGCTGAAACGGTGGATCTCGTCGAGGAAGAGGACGGTCTCCGTGCCGTACCCACCGGAGGCGCGGCGGGCGCCGTCGATGACCGCGCGGACCTCCTTGACGCCCGCGGTGATCGCCGACAGCTCGACGAAACGCTTGTTGGTGGCCTTGGAGACGACGTAGGCCAGGGTCGTCTTACCCGTACCGGGAGGCCCCCACAGGAACACCGAGGACGGGCCCGCGGGGCCCGAGGCGCCCTCTCCGACCAGCCGGCGCAGGGGTGAGCCCGGCTTCAGCAGATGCTGCTGGCCCACCACCTCGTCGAGCGTGCGCGGGCGCATCCGCACGGCGAGGGGGCTGCCGGTCGGGTCCTTCTGCTGGCGTTCTTCTGCTGCGGCGGTGAACAGGTCGGGCTCCACGTCGGCAACCCTAAATGACCGCACCGACAACGCGGTGGGCCCGTCAGCTGGTCCAGAAATCCCACCAGCGGGTCAGGATCAGCATGCCGATGATGCCGATGTGCAGAACCGGCATGACCCAGGTGAACTCGCCGAAGAAGCTCTTCAGCCAGCCGGGGGCGGGCAGGAAGCCCTTGCGGACGTTGAACGACGTCACGTACCAGAACATGATGATCGTGGCGACCCAGGCCAGGCAGCACCACAGGCACAGGGCGTTGATCCGGTACAGGGACTGGAACATCAGCCAGGCGCAGAAGCCGGTGCCGAACAGGGTGCCCGCGTTGAGGGTGAGCCAGTACCAGCGGGGGAAGCGGGCCCCGACCAGCAGGCTCATGCCGACGCAGACGACGACTCCGTAGGTGACGAGGCCGAGCATCGGGTTGGGGAAGCCGAAGACGCCTGCCTGGTCGCTCTCCATGATGCTGCCGCAGGAGACCACCGGGTTGAGACTGCAGCCGGGGACGAACGTCTCGCCTTTGACCTTGGCCTCGAGCAGCTTGAACTTGTCCAGCGTGATGACCCACGCGGCGAGTACGCCGGCCGCGCCGGTGATGACCAGGAGCAGGGCGAACGCACGGCCGGCACCTTCGCGGGGCGGCCCGGCGGCGGGTCCCGGCGAAGGCTCGGGCACGGTGGAAACGTCCTTCACAGTCGTCTTGCTCATCACGCCGATTCCGTCACTGAGGAGTGTGGACCTGCTTCGGGCAGGGCCATTGTGCCGCACGCACCTGTGGGCCCACCCCCCACAGGTCGTAAGAACCTACGGGTTACCCCTGTGGGTGTTCAGTTTCGGCCGCTGTCTGTGCCATGACCGCACACATGCCCCATCCGGGTTCCCCGTTCGGGCGAATCAGCGCCCCCGGGGTCCCGGGTCCCGGGGGCGCCGGCATGGACGACGAAGGCGCCGGGCGCCGCAGGGGCACACCGGCGCCTTCGTGCGCGTGGTCCGCGCGTGGCCGCGTACGGGAATCAGCCGAGCCGTGCCTCCAGCTCGGCCACGATCTCGTTCACGCCCACTGCGGCCTGCTCGCCGGACTCCATGTCCTTGAGCTGGACGACGCCCTCGGCGAGGTCGCGCTCGCCGAGTACCAGGGCGTAGCGCGCGCCCGAGCGGTTGGCCGCCTTCATCGCCGCCTTCAGGCCCTTGCCACCGTAGGAGAAGTCGGCGGCGACGCCGTTCTTACGCAGTTCGGTGACCTTGGCGAACAGCACCCGGCGAGCCTCGTCGCCGAGCGGGACGGCGAACACGCTGGTGGTGGGCGGGAGTTCGAGTGCGACGCCCTCCGCCTCAAGGGCCAGCACCGTGCGGTCGACGCCGAGGGCCCAGCCGACGGACGGCAGCGCGGGGCCGCCGATCATCTCGGAGAGGCCGTCGTAGCGGCCGCCGCCGCCCACCGCGGACTGGGATCCCAGACCGTCGTGGACGAACTCGAAGGTGGTGCGCGTGTAGTAGTCCAGGCCGCGCACCAGCCTCGGGTCGTCCTCGAACGCGATGCCCGCGGCCGTGATCAGCTCACGGACCTCCTCGTGGTACGTCTTGCAGGCGTCGCACAGGTAGTCGCGCAGCAGGGGGGCGCCGGTCAGCTGCTTCTGGACCGACTCGCGCTTGTCGTCCAGGACGCGCAGCGGGTTGATCTCCGCGCGGCGCAGGGTGTCCTCGTCCAGGTCCAGGCCGCGCAGGAAGTCCTGCAGTGCGGACCGGTAGACGGGGCGGCACCCCTGATCGCCCAGGGAGTTCAGCAGGATGCGGAAGTCACTGAGCCCCAGGGAGCGGTACGCCTGGTCCGCCAGGATGATCAGTTCGGCGTCCAGCGCCGGGTCCTCGGCGCCGATCGCCTCCGCGCCCACCTGGGAGAAGTGGCGGTACCGGCCCTTCTGGGGGCGCTCGTAGCGGTAGTACGAGCCGGAGTACCAGAGCTTGACCGGGAGGTTGCCGGCCTTGTGCAGGTTGGCCTCCAGGGCCGCGCGCAGCACGGAGGCCGTGCCTTCGGGGCGCAGGGCGAGGCGATCGCCGCCCTTGGTCTCGAAGGCGTACATCTCCTTGGTGACGATGTCGGTGGACTCACCGACACCGCGCGCGAACAGCTCGACGTTCTCGAAGCCGGGCGTCTCGATGTAGCCGTAGCCGGAGTCGCGCAGCGGGGCGGCGATGGCCTCGCGGACGGCGAGGTACTTGGCACTGTCCGGCGGGATCAGGTCGTAGGTGCCCTTGGGGGCCTTGAAGGTGCTCACGGAAGGTCTTGTCACATTCCTCGTCGGGGAGCGTCAGCGGCGCCGCGCCCTTGGCGGTCCGCCGCCACCTGCCGCAGGTACGGGTTGGTGGCACGCTCCTGGCCGATGGTCGTCTGGGGACCGTGTCCGGACAGCACCACGGTCGAGTCGTCGAGCGGCAGGCACACGCGCGCCAGCGAGTCGAGCAGGTCGGCCATGTCACCGCCGGGCAGGTCGGTGCGTCCGATGGAGCCGGCGAACAACAGGTCGCCCGAGAAGAAGACCGGCGGGATGTCCGCCGCCTCGGGCAGGCCGAAGGTCACCGACCCCTTGGTATGCCCCGGCGCGTGCGCGACCGTCAGCTCCAGTCCGGCCAGTTCGAGTTTCGCGCCGTCGGCCAGCTCCTTGACGTCGTCCGGTTCCCCCACGGTCAGCTCGCCCATCAGCGGCATCCCGATGGAGCGGCCCAGCGCCTTCTCAGGGTCGCTCATCATGTACCGGTCGTCGGGGTGGATCCAGGCCGGTACGTCGTGCGCCCCGCACACGGGGACGACGGAGGCCACGTGGTCGATGTGACCGTGGGTGAGAACGACGGCGACGGGCTTCAGCCGATGCTTGCGGACCGCCTCCTCCACTCCCGGGGCGGCCTGATGGCCGGGGTCGATGATCACGCACTCCTCACCGGCGGCGGGGGCGACGAGATAACAGTTCGTCCCCCAGGCCCCGGCGGGGAACCCGGCAATGAGCACGATCGTCCTTCGTTGTGTCGAGGGTCGTGTCGACGGTTGTGTCGATACGGGAGGCTTGCGACGGGGCTCGCGCCCGCCGTCAGAGCCTACCGGCGCTGCCGATTCCACAGCGAACCCATATACGGTACGGGGCACACGCAGACGGTCGGTCGCCGCAGGCACGCGTACCGGTCGGCACACGAGACGCATGAGGAGTGAACCCGGTGGTCAGCCAGGAACAGCGGCGGCGTCAGCTCGCGCGGGAGAAGTTCTTGCGGCAGCAGCAGCGACGCACCCAGGCGCGACGCAAGTCGCGGATCCGCAACTCGGTGATCGCTTCCGCGCTCGGTGTGGTCCTGATCGGCAGCCTCGCGCTGTACACGACCGGGGCGTTCGAATCGGGCGGGGACAAGACCAACGCGAGCGCGGAGGTCACGCCCAGCGCCGAGGCGCCCAGCAAGGCGCCCGACCCGTGCGGGAAGCCGGCCGAGGGCGAGGTCGCGTCGAAGACCTGGAAGAAGGAGCCGGCGCTCTCCATCGACGAGTCGGCGAAGTACACGATGACGCTCGAGACGACCTGCGGCACGATCGACATGGCGCTCAAGGCGTCGGCGGCCCCGCACACCGTCAACTCGTTCGCCTTCCTCGCCGACAAGGGCTACTTCGACCACAGCAAGTGCCACCGGCTCACCACCAACGGCATCTACGTGCTGCAGTGCGGTGACCCGACCGGCACCGGCACCGGCGGCCCCGGCTACACGATCCCCGACGAGAACCTGAAGGACAAAAGCCTGAAGGACAACACGTACCCGGCGGGCACCGTCGCGATGGCGAACACCGGGCAGAAGGACAGCGGCGGCAGCCAGTTCTTCCTGGTGTACGAGGACAGCCCGCTCCCGCCGAGCTACACGCCGTTCGGCACGGTCTCGGAGGCCGGCATGAAGGTCCTGAAGAAGATCGCCGCCGCCGGTGACAGCACCGGAGCGGGTGACGGCGCGCCCAACGCGACGGTCGTGATCGACAAGGCGACCGTCACGGAATCCTGACCGCCCAACTGCGGAATTTCGGTCGCGCGGGATGCGGACAGGTGTCCCGTCGGTCGCCTATGTTGGCCGTGACGAAAACTGTGGACGATGCCCGGGGGCAGCAAAGCCCTCCGTAGGCATCATGTGGAGGAGGCGCTGTGAGCAGCGACCCGTGGGGCCGCGTCGACGAGACGGGGACCGTGTACGTGCGTACGGCCGACGGAGAGCAGGTCGTCGGTTCCTGGCAGGCGGGCTCCCCCGAGGAGGCGCTGGCCTACTTCGAACGCAAGTACGAGGGCCTGGTGGTCGAGATCGGCCTCCTCGAGAAGCGAGTGAAGACCACCGACCTGTCCTCTAAGGACGCCATGGCGGCGGTCGAGCACCTGCGGGAGCAGGTCGACGCCCATCACGCGGTCGGTGATCTGGCCGCCCTCCGCGTGCGCCTGGACAAGCTCGTGGAGCTGGTGGACAAGCGTCGCGAGGAGCGCAGGGCGCAGCGGGCGAAACAGTCCGACGAGGCCCGTCAGGCCAAGGAGGCGCTGGTCGCCGAGGCGGAGGCGCTGGCGGGCTCGGACCAGTGGCGGGCGGCCGGTGAGCGGCTGCGGGCGCTGGTGGACACCTGGAAGGGGCTGCCCCGGCTGGACCGCAAGTCCGACGACGAGCTGTGGCACCGCTTCTCGCACGCCCGGTCGGCGTTCTCCAAGCGGCGCAAGCAGCACTTCGCACACCTGGACGCGCAGCGCGAGGAGGCCCGCAAGACCAAGGAGCGTCTGGTCGCCGAGGCGGAGGCGCTGTCGAACTCGACGGACTGGGGTGCCACGGCTGCACGCTACCGGGACCTGATGGCGGAGTGGAAGGCCGCGGGCCGTGCCCAGCGCGAGCACGAGGAAGACCTGTGGAACCGCTTCCGCGGCGCCCAGGACGTCTTCTTCGCCGCCCGCAGCTCGGTCTTCGCCGAGCGGGACGCGGAGCAGGCGGAGAACCTCAAGCTCAAGGAGGAGCTGGCCGGGGAGGCCGAGAAGCTCCTGCCGATCACGGACCTGAAGGCCGCCCGTGCCGCGTTCCGCGCGCTCAACGAGCGCTGGGAGGCCATCGGCCATGTGCCGCGGGACGCCCGGCCGAAGGTCGAGGGCCGGATGCAGACCGTGGAGCGGGCCCTGCAGGAGGCCGAGGAGTCCGAGTGGCGCCGGACCAACCCGGAGGCACGCGCGCGTGCCGAGGGCCTGACCGGTCAGCTCCAGGCCGCCGTGGACAAGCTGAGGGGCCAGATCGAGCAGGCGCGGGCGCAGGGCAACGACGCCAGGGCCCAGAAGCTCGAGCGGGAGCTGGAGGGCCGCCAGGCGCTGCTGGACCAGGCGCTGAAGGGCCTGCAGGAGTTCGGCGGCTGACAACGGTCGCCGCGCGCTGAGAGGGGCTCCCGTGCCGGGTGTACGGGGCCCCTCTTCCGTGTTCTTCGTGGCTTGCGTGTCGTGCGCGTCCTTCGTGCGCGGCGGCGGGTCTACCGGTTGCGGGCCGAGGTCACCCGGTACACGTCGTAGACGCCCTCCACGCCCCGTACCGCCTTCAGAACGTGCCCGAGGTGCTTCGGGTCGCCCATCTCGAAGGTGAAGCGGGAGGTGGCGACACGGTCGCGGGAGGTCTGGACGGCCGCGGAGAGGATGTTGACGTGCTGGTCGGACAGCACGCGCGTGACGTCCGACAGCAGCCGGGAGCGGTCCAGCGCCTCGACCTGGATGGCGACCAGGAAGACCGAGGACTGGGTGGGCGCCCACTCCACCTCGAGGATGCGCTCGGGCTCCCGGGACAGCGAGTCGACGTTCACGCAGTCACTGCGATGGACCGAGACACCGCTGCCGCGGGTCACGAAGCCGATGATCGGGTCGCCGGGGACCGGCGTACAACAGCGGGCCAACTTGACCCAGACATCCTTGACGCCCTTGACGACCACGCCGGGATCGGCGCTGCTGCGGCGCTTGCGACCGCGGCCGCGGGCCGGCGGCACCGACTCGTCGATCTCCTCGGTGGCCGCCTCCTCGCCGCCGAGGGCCTGCACCAGCTTCTGGACGATGTTCTGTGCGGCGACATGGCCCTCGCCGATCGCCGCGTACAGCGCGGAGATGTCCGAGTAGCGCATCTCGTGCGCGAGGGTGACCAGCGAGTCGCCGGTGAGGATGCGCTGGATCGGCAGGTTCTGCTTGCGCATCGCGCGGACGATGGCGTCCTTGCCCTGCTCGATCGCCTCGTCGCGGCGCTCCTTGGAGAACCAGGCGCGGATCTTGTTGCGGGCGCGCGGCGACTTGACGAAACCGAGCCAGTCCCGGGAGGGGCCCGCGCCGGCCGCCTTGGAGGTGAAGACCTCCACCAGGTCGCCGTTGTCCAGGGTCGACTCGAGCGGTACGAGCCGGCCGTTGACCCGTGCTCCGATGGTGCGGTGGCCGACCTCGGTGTGGACCGCGTACGCGAAGTCCACCGGGGTGGCGCCCGCGGGGAGCGCTATGACGTCGCCCTTGGGAGTGAAGACGAAGACCTCGTTGCGTGACAGGTCGAAACGCAGGGACTCCAGGAACTCGCCGGGGTCCTCGGTCTCCTTCTGCCAGTCCAGGAGCTGCCGCAGCCACGCCATGTCGTTGATGGCGGCGGATTCCTTGTCGGCCTTGCCGGACTTGCCGGCCGGCTTGGGCGCGTCCGTGCGGACCTTGGAGGCGCCGGCGACGGCTTCCTGTTTGTACTTCCAGTGCGCGGCGATGCCGTACTCGGCACGGCGGTGCATGTCGAAGGTGCGGATCTGCAGTTCGACGGGCTTGCCGCCGGGGCCGATGACCGTCGTGTGCAGCGACTGGTACATGTTGAACTTGGGCATCGCGATGTAGTCCTTGAACCGGCCGGGGACCGGGTTCCATCGCGCGTGCACCGTGCCGAGGGCCGCGTAGCAGTCGCGGACGGTGTCCACGAGGACGCGGATGCCCACCAGGTCGTAGATCTCCGCGAAGTCCCGGCCGCGGACGATCATCTTCTGGTAGACGCTGTAGTAGTGCTTGGGGCGGCCGGTGACGGTGGCCTTGATGCGTGCGGCCCGCAGATCCTGCTGCACCTCGTCGGTGACGACGGCGAGGTACTCGTCGCGCTTGGGGGCGCGCTCGGCGACCAGGCGGACGATCTCGTCGTACATCTTGGGGTAGAGGATCGCGAAGGCGAGGTCCTCCAGCTCCCACTTGATGGTGTTCATGCCCAGCCGGTGGGCGAGCGGCGCGTAGATCTCCAGGGTCTCGCGCGCCTTCTTCTCCTGCTTCTCGCGCTTGAGGTAGCGCATGGTGCGCATGTTGTGCAGGCGGTCGGCGAGCTTGATGACCAGGACGCGGGGGTCCTTGGCCATGGCGACGACCATCTTGCGCACGGTCTCGGCCTGCGCGGCCTCGCCGAACTTGACCTTGTCCAGCTTGGTGACGCCGTCGACCAGCAGGGCGACGGTGTCGCCGAAGTCGCGGCGGAGCTGCTCCAGGCCGTACTCGGTGTCCTCCACCGTGTCGTGCAGCAGGCCGGCCATCAGGGTGGCCGGATCCATGCCCAGCTCGGCGAGGATCGTGGTGACGGCGAGCGGATGCGTGATGTACGGGTCACCGCTCTTGCGCTTCTGGCCGCGGTGCCAGCGCTCGGCGACCTGGTAGGCGCTCTCGATCTGGCGGAGCGTGGCGTTCTCGATCTTGGGGTCGTTGCTGCGGACTATCCGCAGCAACGGTTCCAGCACCGGGTTGTACGGGTTGGCGCGCTGCACACCGAGCCGGGCCAGCCGGGCGCGGACGCGGTTGGAGGAGCCGGAGCGGGCGGGCTGCCCGGTGTTCGGGCGGACCATGGGGCCGGAGCGCTCGGGCGGGGAAGGCTTGGGACGCGGCTGCTCGGGCTTGTCCGCGGCGGCGGCCTGGGCGTGCTGGACCGGCCCGCGCGTGTCGTTCTTCGCGTGGGGCGTGCTGGGCGCGGGCTTGGCCGCGGCAGCCGAGTCGGACTCGGGCTTGTCTGCGGTCAGGTGCTGGGCCTCGTCTGGCAAGAGGACTCCTCGTGCGCTTTCCGGGTCCCCCGGCAGGCTCCGGAGCCCCCATGGTAGCCATCCCCGGCCGGTGGATCTCCTGCGGACCGTGTGAGGACCGTCTACCCGTGAAACGTACGAGGCGGGCACCGGATTCCTCCGGTGCCCGCCTCGTACGGTGTCCGCCGCGCTCCGCGCGCGTCCCGTGTCGCCGCTCAGATCGTGAGCAGTGCCTCCAGCGGGGCGCCGGCCAGGGCCGGTTCCACGCGGGCCCGGCCGCCGAGGAAGGTGAGTTCCATCAGTACGGCGAGGCCCACGACCTCGGCGCCGGCCCTGCGGATGAGCTGTACCGACGCCTCGGCGGTGCCGCCGGTGGCGAGCACGTCGTCGATCACCAGGACGCGGTCGGCGGCGGTCAGGTCCTCGGCGTGCACCTCGATCTCGGCGGAGCCGTACTCCAGGTCGTACGCCTGGCTGAGGGTGGCTCCGGGGAGCTTGCCCGCCTTGCGCACGGGGATGAACCCGAGGCCGGCCTGGACGGCGACCGGGGCGCCGAGGATGAAGCCCCGGGCCTCCAGGCCGACGATCTTGGTGGCGCCGGTGTCTCCGGCGATTTCGGCGAGGGCGTCGCTGAGCACGGCGAACGCCTTGGGGTCGGCCAGGAGCGGGGTGATGTCCTTGAACATCACGCCCGGCTCCGGGTGGTCCGCGACGTCCCGGATGCGGCTCAACAGCAGTGCGGAGGCGTCGGTTGTTTTGGTCATCTGCGCTTTCCTGGGGGTCGGCCGCGGCCGCGGTTGCGGGACGCGGGCTGGTTGCGTGGCCCCACGACGGTGGGTGCGGCGGGAACGGCGTCCGTCGGCCCGTCGTCGTGGCTGACGTAGGGGTCGGAGACGACCTCGCCGTCCAGGACGATGGCGAACTGGTTCTGCGGGGACGGGTTCTGGGCCAGCTTGCCGGTGATGTCGGCGAACTTCCCGCTGCCCTTGTCGGTGAGGTCCGTGGTGACGGCCCAGCCGGCACCGGACTGCGTGTCGAGGACGGCCTTGGCCTTGCCGATGTCCGTGCCGTCGACGGCGGCGGGGCCGAGGATGTACTTCTGCCACTGGCCCTGGGAGTTCTGGCCGCAGGCCACGGTCGAGTCGGTGGGCTTGGCGCCGTCACCGGCGGTGGCGCGGACGCTCGCCCTGGTGCAGTCGCGCGCGGCGTACCGGGCTTGGAGCCCGCTGTCCGCCTCGCCCGAGGTGCCGGCCGTCGCGGACGGGGAGGGGGCGGCTCCGTCCTCGGCCGGGTCGCTGGGGGGCGCCGACGGCGTGGCGTCGGCCTTCAGGGCGTCGGTGACCGCGCGGCCCTGGGTGGTGGAGCTCGCCGACGGGCTGGTGGAGGCGGACGGGGACCCCTCGTCGGTGGTCTTGTCCGTGGCCTTCTCGCTCGCCTTGTCGGTGGCCTTGTCCGGGCCGGTGCCCTGGCTCGAGGCGTCACCGGTGGCGCTGGGCGTGGAAGCGGCCCCGCCGCCGGCGAGCTCGGTCGCGACGACCGGACGGAAGTACGGTTTGGCGGTGGTGCCGACCTGTTGCCGGGCCTGCTCGGAGTTGGTGCCCTTGGGAATGTTGACGATGATGTTACGGTCGCCCCGCGTCTGGACCTCTGCCTCGGAGACGCCGAGACCGTTGACGCGACGTTCCATGAGGGAGACCGCGGTCGCCATGTTGGTCGGGTTGATCGCGTATTCCTGACCGGCCTCGGGGACGGCCGCCAGCGTGATGCTGGTGCCGTCGGCCAGGTCGATACCCAGGCGCGGAGTTTTGTGCCCGGAGGCGAACATGCCTCCGGTGAGCGCCACGACGGCGATCAGGATCAGGGTGAGCGAGCGCCACGGCTTGCTTGTGGCGCTCGCTTTGTCTCCCCTTTTGAGCGCAGCCACCTTCGTACTCCCTCTCGGGCCTCCTCGGACCCGGTCCACGGGCGGACGGCCATGGCTGGTCCGGGGATTCCGTGCGAGCGGGGCGGGTCCCGGGGTGCGCGGGCGGGCCCGCGCACCCGGGAACACGACTACTTCGTCTCGGAACCGCCCTCGGACTTCTTCGGCTGCTCGTCCGTCTTCGCCTTGTCGGCGTCGGCGGTGTCGGCCGGCTCGTCGGCCGCGGCCGCTTCCTTCTTGCCGAAATCGACCGGCGCGTCGTCGGGGGCGGCGGTGTCGGAGGAGTCGGTGAGGGAGGAGGCGTCGTCGGGGACGATGTCGGCGTCGGACTTCAGGTCGTGCTCGATGCCGTGGACGATCTGGTTGTACTCGTCGTCACTCAGGACGGCACCGATGGAGTTCTTCGCGAACAGCAGGTCCACGCCGGGGCCGGCGTCGAGGAGGACCGTGTCCTCACTGACCTCCTTGACCGTGGCGTACATGCCCCCGATCGTGCGGACACCGGAACCCGGCTGCATCTGGTTCCGCATATCGATGGCCTGCTGCTGCTTCTTCTTGGCCGACCGGGTCATCAGGAACATGGCCCCGATGAGCACAATGAACGGGAGGAGGGTCAGGAGACTCACGGGTCGGACTTCCTTCACATGACCGCGATGGTGAACGGCCTGTTGGTTGGGGGTATGTGATGCCGCCTACAAGGGTGGCATCGGCGGAGTCTAGGCGAGTCCGCGCGCAGGGAACAACGCTCAGCGTGGCACCGGGGTTCCTGTCCCGGCCGGTGCCGGCCCCCTCATGCCCCGAACAGGTCCCCTTGTCCGTTTCCGGTCCCGCGGGAGCTGGGCGGGGTGAGGCCGAGATGCGCCCATGCCGCCGGGGTCGCGACCCGGCCGCGCGGGGTGCGGGCGAGCAGTCCCTCCCGGACCAGGAACGGCTCGGCGACCTCCTCCACCGTCTCCCGTTCCTCGCCCACCGCGACGGCGAGGGTGGACAGGCCGACCGGTCCGCCGCCGAACAGCTTGAGCAGCGCGCCGAGCACCGCGCGGTCGAGCCGGTCCAGGCCGCGGGCGTCGACCTCGTAGACCGCCAGGGCCGCCGTGGCGATCTCCCTGGTGATCCTCCCGTCGGCCTTGACCTGGGCGTAGTCGCGGACGCGGCGCAGCAGCCGGTTGGCGATGCGGGGCGTGCCCCGGGAGCGGCCGGCGATCTCGGCGGCGCCCTCGGTCTCTATCCCGACCTCCAGGAGGTTCGCCGAGCGGTGGACGACCCGCTCCAGCTCGGTGGGCTCGTAGAACTCCATGTGCGCGGTGAAGCCGAAGCGGTCGCGCAGCGGGGGCGGCAGCAACCCCGCCCGGGTGGTGGCGCCGACCAGGGTGAAGGGGGCAGCTCGAGGGGGATGGCGGTGGCGCCGGGGCCCTTGCCGACGATGACGTCGACGCGGAAGTCCTCCATCGCCATGTAGAGCATCTCCTCGGCGGGCCGGGACATGCGGTGGATCTCGTCGAGGAAGAGGACCTCGCCCTCCTGGAGGGAGGAGAGGATCGCGGCGAGGTCGCCGGCGTGCTGGATGGCCGGTCCCGAGGTGATGCGCAGGGGGGCCTCCATCTCCGCCGCGATGATCATGGACAGGGTGGTCTTGCCGAGGCCGGGGGCGCCGGACAGCAGGACGTGGTCGGCGGTGGCCCCCCGGGCGCGGGCCGCGCGCAGCACCAGGTCGAGCTGTTCGCGGACCTTCTCCTGGCCGATGAACTCCTCCAGGTCCTTGGGGCGCAGGGCGGCCTCGACGGCCTGTTCCTCCCCGTCGGCGACAGCTCCCACCAGCCGCTCCGCGGCGGCGGGGTCGGTCGTGTCGTCCCAGTTCACTGAAGTCTCCTAGCCGGGGTGGGGCGGGCGTGCGGGTGTTCCGGACGGGGCGGGTGCTCCGGTCGGGGCGGGCGTGCCGGGTGGCCCGGGTGCCGCACCTGGCGGCGGTGGTCCGTGGACCGTGGACCGGACTACCGGGCGCGGTTCAGAGTCTGCAGGGCCGCCTTCAGCAGTGGGCCCACCTGGGGGGTGCCCCCGGCCGCCTCGGCCTGCGGGGTGACGGCGGCGACAGCCTCGTCGGCCTCGCGCGGGGCGTAACCGAGGCCGATCAGCGCGGCGTGCAGCTGGTCGCGCCAGCCCGCGGTGCCGGGACCGGCCGCGGCCGCCGCGCCCACCGGTGCGCCGAGGCGGTCCTTCAGCTCCAGGAACAGCTTCTGGGCGCCCTTCTTGCCGATGCCGGGGACGGCGGTGAGCGCCTTCTCGTCGGTGGTCGCGACGGCCCGGCGCAGCGCGTCCGGGGTGTGCACGGCGAGCATGGCCTGGGCCAGGCGCGGGCCCACGCCGCTTGCGGTCTGCAACAGCTCGAAGGTCTGCCGTTCGTCGTCGTCCGCGAAGCCGTAGAGGGTGAGCGAGTCCTCGCGCACGACGAGGGACGTCGCGAGCCTGGCGTGCGCGCCGACGCGCAGCGCGGACAGCGTGTTCGGCGTGCACTGGACGGCCATGCCGACACCGCCGACCTCGACGACCGCGGCGTCGGGGGCGAGTGCGGCGACCGTGCCGCTGACGAAGGCGATCATGTGGAGCGCCCCTTCGGTGAGTTCGGTGCTGTGGGTGTGCGCGAGGCGGAAGCACGCGGGACGGACGCTCGTGGGGCGGCTCGCGCGACGTGCAGGGCGGCCGCCTGCCGCAGCCGGTTCTGGGCCGGGGCCCGCCAGATGTGGCAGATGGCGAGAGCGAGGGCGTCGGCCGCGTCGGCGGGCTTCGGGGGCGCGTCGAGCCGCAGCAGGCGGGTGACCATCGCGCCGACCTGGGCCTTTTCCGCGCGGCCGGAGCCGGTCACGGCGGCCTTGACCTCGCTGGGCGTGTGCAGGGCGACAGGGATGCCGCGGCGCGAGGCGCACAGCAGGGCGACCGCGCTCGCCTGGGCGGTGCCCATCACCGTCCGGACGTTGTGCTGGCTGA
This sequence comes from Streptomyces sp. GD-15H, assembly GCF_045291515.1. Taxonomy (NCBI): domain Bacteria; kingdom Bacillati; phylum Actinomycetota; class Actinomycetes; order Kitasatosporales; family Streptomycetaceae; genus Streptomyces; species Streptomyces sp. GD-15H. Next base: position 6,956,009 of record NZ_CP149447.1, on the reverse strand, counting down.
AAACACGTTCGACGGCGACGAACTCCGGCCGGTGTTCGTCCAGCCACTGTTCCAGGCCCTGCTCGATGGCGACGAGGCGGTGCCCGAGATCGGCGTCGGCGGGCGTGCGTACGACACCGACGCCGAGCATGGTGAGCGGCTGCCCGGCGACCCCCTCGACCACCCCGACCCCGCACCGCGTCAACCCCGGGTCGACTCCCAGCACACGCACGCCAAGCCTCCCGTGGACGGTGATCTTTTACGTACGTCAGGGTATCCGTCGGCGCTGACACCGCGGGCAATGCGACGGGCCGACGGGATCGCCCGTCGGCCCGTCGGGTCCCGCGGCCGGTCGTCCCTCGGCCGTGTTACACGTCGACCTTCTCCATGATCTCGTCGCTCACGTCGAAGTTGGCGAAGACGTTCTGCACGTCATCGCTGTCCTCCAGCGCGTCGATCAGCTTGAAGATCTTCTTCGCGCCCTCCTCGTCCAGTTCGACCTGCATGGTCGGGACGAAGTTGGCCTCGGCGGAGTCGTAGTCGATCCCGGCGCCCTGCAGAGCGGTACGGACCTCCACGAGGTCGGTGGCCTCGCTGAGCACCTCGAAGGACTCACCGAGGTCGTTGACCTCCTCGGCACCCGCGTCCAGGACGGCGGTGAGGACGTCGTCCTCGGTCAGCTCGCCCTTGGGGACGATCACGACACCCTTGCGGTTGAACAGGTACGACACCGAGCCCGGGTCGGCCATCGAACCGCCGTTGCGGGTCATCGCGACCCGCACGTCCGAGGCGGCGCGGTTGCGGTTGTCGGTGAGGCACTCGATGAGCACCGCGACACCGTTCGGGCCGTAGCCCTCGTACATGATCGTCTCGTAGTCGGCGCCACCGGCCTCGAGACCGCCACCGCGCTTGATGGCGGAGTCGATGTTCTTGTTCGGCACCGACTGCTTCTTGGCCTTCTGAACGGCGTCGTAGAGCGTGGGGTTGCCGTCCAGATCGACACCGCCCATACGCGCGGCGACCTCGATGTTCTTGATCAGCTTCGCGAAGAGTTTGCCGCGCTTGGCATCGAGGACGGCCTTCTTGTGCTTCGTCGTGGCCCATTTAGAGTGGCCGGCCATCTGCCTGTCTCCTTCGCGTAACCCGTCTCTGCAACGAACTCCCCCCGTGCTCAAAGAGCCTGGGAGGTACCCCGGGAATCCTACAAGGCGTCGGCCGTCCGGTACTCGGATGCCATGTCGACGAACAGGCCGTGCACGCGGTGATCGCCGGTCAGTTCCGGGTGGAACGACGTGGCCAGGGCGTTGCCCTGGCGGACCGCGACGATGCGGCCGTCGTGCTCGGCGATCACCTCGGCTCCGGCTCCGACGGACTCGGCCCAGGGTGCGCGGATGAAGACACCGTGCACGGGGCCGCCCCCCACTCCCTTGACGTCGACCGCGGCCTCGAAGGACTCGTTCTGCCGTCCGAAGGCGTTCCGGCGCACGACCATGTCGACGCCGCCCACGGTCTCCTGGCCCGAGCGCGGATCGAGGATCTTGTCGGCGAGCAGGATCATCCCGGCGCAGGTGCCGTAGACGGGCATACCGGCACGCACGCGTGCGCGCAGCGGCTCCATCAGGCCGAACAGGACGGCCAGCTTGGAGATGGTGGTGGACTCTCCGCCGGGCAGGACGAGACCGTCGACCTCGGCGAGTTCGTCGGGGAGGCGCACCGGCCTGGCCACGGCACCGGCCGCGGCCAGGGCGACGAGGTGCTCCCGTACGTCGCCCTGGAGGGCCAGGACGCCTATCACGACGTCGCTCATGCCTACCAGCCGCGGTTGGCGTAGCGCTCTGCCTCGGGAAGGGTGTCGCAGTTGATGCCGACCATGGCCTCGCCGAGGTTGCGGGACGCCTCCGCGATCACCTTCGGGTCGTCGTAGAAGGTGGTCGCCTTGACGATGGCGGCGGCACGCTTGGCCGGGTCGCCGGACTTGAAGATGCCGGAGCCGACGAAGACGCCCTCGGCACCGAGCTGGCGCATCAGCGCGGCGTCGGCGGGAGTGGCGACACCGCCGGCGGAGAACAGTACGACCGGCAGCTTGCCCAGCTCGGCGACCTCCTTGACCAGCTCGTACGGGGCGCGCAGCTCCTTGGCGGCGGCGTACAGCTCGTGGTTGTCGAAGCCGCGCAGCCGGGCGATCTCGTTCTTGATCTGGCGCAGGTGACGGACCGCCTCGACGACGTTGCCGGTGCCGGCCTCGCCCTTGGAGCGGATCATCGCGGCGCCCTCGGCGATGCGGCGCAGGGCCTCGCCGAGATTGGTGGCGCCGCAGACGAAGGGGGTGGTGAACGACCACTTGTCGGAGTGGTTGACCTCGTCGGCCGGAGTGAGGACCTCGGACTCGTCGATGTAGTCGACACCGAGGGACTGCAGGACCTGGGCCTCGACGAAGTGGCCGATGCGGGACTTGGCCATGACCGGGATGGAGACGGCTCCGATGATGCCGTCGATCATGTCCGGGTCGGACATGCGGGCCACGCCGCCGTCCTTGCGGATGTCGGCGGGAACCCGTTCCAGGGCCATGACGGCGACGGCGCCCGCGTCCTCGGCGATCTTCGCCTGCTCCGGCGTGACGACGTCCATGATCACGCCGCCCTTGAGCTGCTCGGCCATCCCGCGCTTCACGCGGGCGGTGCCGGTCTCGGGAGCCTGGTTTTCGGAGAGCGTGCTGGACACGAGTGACCTCACTGTTGCGAAAAGGGGGTTTCTGCAGTACTGAGGAAACGTGAACGGACCGGTCCACGGCAAGAGCCAATGACGGGGCGGTGGATCGTTCTGGGTGGATCTCCGGGTACGGCCCTCGGCGCGACCGACTCCGGGTCGGGCTCTTGCTCGTCCCGCCGGGGCCTGCCCTACGCGGCCCGTTCCTTCAGGGAGGCCGGTGGTTCGTCGTCCATTTCGAAGGCCATCGGGAACGGCGCGTGTCCCGCCAGCCGGAACCAGCGCACCTTGTGGTGCCGGCGCAGGGCGCGTGCGGCCCGTACGGCGTCGTTGTGGAAGCGGCGTGCCATGGGTACCCTGCGGACCGCCTCGGCGAGTTCCAGGGCCGCCTCCTCTCCCCCGGGCGCGTCCCGGACCGCGTCCACCTGCTGTGCCTCGGCGAAGACGGCACGCAGCGCCTGGCTCAGTTCGCTCTCGGCGACCTCCCGTTGCTCCTCCACCGCCTGCCGCGCGGCGTGCGCGGCCTCGTAGAGCACGATCGAGGCGGCCGGGTCGAGCACCCCCGAGGTGGCCAGTTCCTGCGCCACCGAGGCCCGTCGCAGCAACTGCGCGTCCAGCGCGGCACGGGCGGCGTCGATCCGGGCGTGCAGCCGGTCCAGCCGCCCCGCCGTCCAGCTCAGATAGAGGCCGATCGCGGCGAGGACGACAAGGATCCAGATGAGGGTTGCGGTCACGGGCGGCAAGGCTACCGGGAGCCGCCTCCGGGCCCGAACGGGCCGGAGCCCGACCGGCGGGGTCGGTCAGGCCCTTCCCGCCCTCAGTCCCGCGCCAGGCCGAATCGTGTCCACCGCTTCGTCGTCCGGTCGTCCGCCGCCACCGCGGCCGCGCCGGCGGTCACCGTCTCGTAGACGGACATGATGTCCGCGCCGACGGTCGACCAGTCGAAGCGGCGGACGTGGGCGCTGCCCCGTTCACGCAGCTTCGCGCGGCGCTCCGGGTCCCCCAGGAGGCGTACCGCGGCGTCGGCGAGCGCGTCGGCGTCCTCGTTGGGGAACAGTTCGCCCGCCGCCCCCTGGTCGAGGACCTGGGCGAAGGCGTCCAGGTCGGAGGCGAGCACCGGCGCCCCCGCGGACATCGCCTCGACCAGGATGATGCCGAAGCTCTCGCCGCCGGTGTTGGGCGCCACGTACAGGTCGACGCTGCGCAGAAGGCGGGCCTTGTCCTCGTCGCTGACCATGCCGAGGAACTCGACCCGGGAACGGAGTTCGGCGGGCAGACTCTCGACCGCCTCCTCCTCGTCGCCGCGTCCCGCGACCAGCAGCCGCGCCCGCGGGCGGGCGGCGAGGATCTTCGGCAGGGCCCGCATCAGCACCGGGAGGCCCTTGCGGGGCTCGTCGATGCGGCCGATGAAGCCGATCGTGTCCCCCTGCCACCGCGGATCGGCCTCGGCGCGGGCGAAGAAGTCGACGTCCACACCGTTCGGGATCACCACGGCGTCCCCGCCGAGGTGTTCGACGAGCGTGCGGCGGGCGTACTCGCTCACCGCGATCCGCGCGCTGATCTTCTCCAGGGCCGCCTGCAGGATGGAGTAGGCGGCGATCATGGCCCTGGAGCGCGGGTTGGACGTGTGGAAGGTGGCGACGATGGGTCCCTCGGCGGCCCAGCAGGTCAGCAGGCCGAGCGAGGGCGAGGTCGGCTCATGGATGTGGATCACGTCGAAGGCGCCCTCGTGCAGCCAGCGCCGCACCCGGGCCGCCGACAGGAAACCGAAGTTGAGCCGGGCCACCGAGCCGTTGTACGGCACCGGCACCGCGCGGCCGGCCGAGACGACGTACGGCGGCAGCGGGGTGTCGTCGTCGGCCGGGGCGAGGACGGACACCTCGTGGCCGAGCCGGACGAAGTACTCGGCCAGGTCACGGATGTGGAACTGAACGCCACCCGGTACGTCCCAGGAGTACGGGCAGACGATGCCGATTCTCACGGAGTCGCCTCCCGCGCGGGGTCGAGGTCCTTGAGCCACAAGCGCTGCAGCATGTGCCAGTCCTCCGGATGCTCGGCGATCCCCGTGGCGAAGGCGTCGGCCAGCGCCTGTGTCATCACGGACGTCTTCTCGGCGCGTGTGCCTGACTCGGGAACCCCGACCGGCGGATGGACCCGGCCCCGCATCACGGGCGAGTCGTCGTACCAGAGCGTCGCCGGCAGCAGCAGCGCGCCGGTCTGCTGGGCGAGCAGGGCGGGGCCCGCCGGCATCCGCGCGGTCTCGCCGAAGAAGTCGACCTCCACGCCGGAGGCCGACAGATCGCGGTCGGCGACCAGGCAGACCAGTCCCCCGTCGCGCAGCCGCCGGGCCAGCGTGCCGAACGCGCTGCCGCCGCTGTGCGGGAGGACCTCCATGCCGAGGCCCTCACGGTAGGCCACGAACCGGTCGTACAGCGTCTCCGGCTTCAGCCGCTCGGCGACGGTGGTGAACGGTACGCCCAGCCCGGTGGTGACCCAGGCGCCGGCGAGGTCCCAGTTGGCGAGGTGCGGCAGTGCCAGGACGACGCCCTTGCCGGCCGCCATGCCGTCGGTCAGACGGTGGATGTCCTCGACGTCTACGCCGCCCGCTATGCGCTCCCGGCTCCAGGCCGGCAGCCGGAAGGACTCCATCCAGTACCGCAGGTACGAGCGCATGCCCGCGCGGGACAGTTCGGCGAGCCGCTCGGGGCTCGCGTCGGGCACCACGCGCGCGTAGTTGCTCTCCAGCCGCAGCACGCCCTTGCCGCGCCGCCTCCAGGCCAGGTCGGCGATGCTCCGGCCGAGCCGTACGGCGACGGGTTCGGGAATCTTCTTGACGGTGGCCCAGCCGGCGCCGTACAGGGCGTCGGTCAGCCGCTCCTGGACGCTCACTTCGCGGTCTCGCTCCCCCGGGTCTGCTGGTCCTCGGTGTTCTCCCGCTCTGCGGACCCCCGCCCCTCGGACTCCTGCTCCGCGGCCTCGGCCTCGGCGGCCTCCCGGCGCACGGTGACGACTCGCTGGATCAGTGTGATCAGGCTGCCGACGGCGACGATCCACAGGGCGATCGGCAGCAGGTACTGGATGCCGGGCACGCCGAAGGCGTGCAGGCCCGCCAGGCCCGCCGCGACCAGCGAGATCACCAGCCGCTCGGCCCGCTCGATCAACCCGTTCACGGCGACCGGCAGTCCGATCGACTCGCCGCGCGCCTTGGTGTACGACACCACCTGGCCGCTGGCCAGGCAGAAGATCGAGACGGCACACAACACGAGGTCGTCGCCCCCGCCCGCGTACCACAGGGCGAAGCCGCCGAAGACGGCCCCGTCGGCGACCCGGTCGAGGGTGGAGTCGAGGAAGGCTCCCCAGCGGCTGGAGCGGCCCAGCTGACGGGCCATGTTGCCGTCGACGAGGTCGGAGAACACGAACAGCGTGATGACGACCGTGCCCCAGAAGAACTCGCCCATGGGGTAGAAGACCAGCGCGCCCGCGACCACACCCGCGGTGCCGATGAGCGTGACCGTGTCCGGGCTGACCCCCCGCCGGATGAGAAACGCGGCGAACGGTGTGAGGACACGCGTGAAGAATGCACGCGCGTACTTGTTCAGCATGGCCTTCCCGACGGTCGGTGTGGCCGCGTGGCCCTGCTGGCCACCGGCTGGCCCATCGTAGTCACGCGCGCGTGCTGCCGACGGCTGGGCACCCGGGCGCCCGGTGCGGGGGCCTTCGGCGCATGTGACGCCGTGCCGGGAGACGGGATCACGCCCCTCGTATGGACGCACCGTGACGGGAGTGCAAAGCTCGAAGGACCGCGGGCGTCGCCGGAGCCGTCACCGCTCGGGGTGCCCCCGGCAAGCGCCCGGGGGAGGATTCCGCGTGTCCGCGCCCACAGTGACCTCACCGTGCACGGGAGGCAGGACCATGGGCGACAAGGCGCACACACACCCCGGAGCCGCCGGAAGGGCACAGGCGGCCGACCATCCCACGTCCGTACGGAATGTGGTCCTGGTCGGCCCCTCCGGATCGGGCAAGACGACCTTGGTGGAGGCTCTCGCACTGACCGCGGGAGCGGTGAACCGGGCGGGCCGTGTGGAGGACGGCAGCACTGTCTCCGACTACGACGACATCGAGCACCGGCAGCAACGCTCGGTCCAGCTCTCCTTGGTGCCCCTCGAATGGGACGGCATCAAGATCAACCTGTTGGACACCCCCGGATACGCCGATTTCGTCGGCGAACTCAGGGCCGGTCTGCGAGCGGCGGACGCGGCCCTTTTCGTCGTCTCGGCCTCCGACGGCGTGGACGGCTCGACCCGGATGGTGTGGGACGAGTGCGCGGCCGTCGACATGCCCCGGGCCATCGTCGTCACGCACCTGGAAGCGGCGCGCGCGGACTTCCAGGAGATGACGCGCGTCTGCGCGGAGGCGTTCGGCAGGGACGACCCCGACGCCGTACTGCCGCTGTACCTTCCCCTGCAAGGCCCTGAGGGGCCCGACGGGCACGCGCCCGTGACGGGACTGATCGGCCTGCTGACGCAGAAGCTGTTCGACTACTCCTCCGGCGAACGCGAGGAGTCCGAGCCCGGCCCGGACCGGCTGCCGCTGATCGAGGAGGCCCGCAACCGCCTGATCGAGGGGATCATCGCGGAGAGCGAGGACGAGACCCTCATGGACCGCTACCTCGGCGGCGAGCAGTGCGACGTCGAGACGCTGATCAAGGACCTGGAACGCGCCGTCGCGCGGGGTGCGTTCTTCCCCGTCCTGGCCGCCGCTCCCGCGGCCGAGGACGCCCGCCAGGGCCTCGGCACCGTCGAACTGCTGGGGCTGATCACCGGCGGCTTCCCGACCCCGCCGGAACACACCACACCGCGGGTGACCACGGTCGACGGCACACCGCGCGAGCTGAAGCCGTGCGATCCCGACGCCCCGCTGGTCGCGGAGGTCGTCAAGACGTCGTCCGACCCGTACGTCGGCCGGCTCTCGCTGATCCGCCTCTTCTCCGGCACCCTGCGCGCCGACCAGACGGTGCACGTCTCCGGGCACGGACTGGCCGACCGGGGCCACGAGGACCACGATGTCGACGAGCGGATCGGCGCCCTGTCCACGCCGTTCGGCAAGCAGCAGCGGCCGGTGTCGCACGTCATCGCGGGCGATCTGGCGTGCGTGGCGAAACTGGGCCGCGCCGAGACCGGGGACACCCTGTCCGCCAAGGACGACCCGCTGCTCATGGAACCCTGGGAGATGCCCGACCCGCTGCTGCCGCTGGCCATCGAGGCGCACAGCAAACCCGACGAGGACAAACTCTCGCAGGGACTGTCCCGCCTCGTGGCGGAGGACCCGACGATGCGCCTGGAGCAGAACCAGGACACCCACCAGGTGGTCCTGTGGTGTCTGGGCGAAGCACACGCGGACGTGGCCCTGGAGCGGCTGCGCAGTCGGTACGGCGTCCAGGTGGACGTCGTGGCCCACCGGGTGCCGCTGCGGGAGACGTTCGGCGACCGGGCGGTAGGACGCGGACGGCACGTCAAGCAGTCCGGTGGGCACGGGCAGTTCGCCATCTGCGAGATCGAGGTGGAGCCGCTGCCGGGCGGCTCGGGCATCGAGTTCGTGGACAAGGTGGTCGGCGGCTCGGTGCCGCGGCAGTTCATCCCGTCCGTCGAGAAGGGCGTACGGGCCCAGGCCGCCAAGGGCGTCGCGGCCGGCCACCCGCTGATCGATGTACGGGTGACGCTGCTGGACGGCAAGGCGCACTCGGTGGACTCCTCCGACGCGGCGTTCCAGACGGCCGGCGCGCTGGCGCTGCGGGAGGCGGCCGCGGACGCGCGGATCCATCTCCTGGAGCCGGTGGCCGAGGTGAGCGTCCTGGTCGGCGACGACTACGTGGGAACGGTGATGAGCGATCTGTCCGGCCGGCGCGGCCGAGTGCTCGGCACCGAGCAGTCGGCAGGTGGCCGCACCCTGATCAGGGCCGAGGTGCCGGAGATCGAGATCGGTCGGTACAGCGTCGATCTGCGGTCGCTCTCGCACGGCACCGCGCGCTTCAGCCGCCGGTACGTGCGGCACGAGCCGATGCCGCCACAGGTCGCGGAACGGGTACGGGGGGAGGCACGCAGCGCCTGACGACGCCGGTCGGGCCGCACAGCCGGCGGGGCGTGGTCCTCGCGGCCGGCGCCGGGCGCCCGCGGGCAGGTCCCGCGGGCGCCCGCGTACGTCTTCGCCCGCACGCGCCCGGGAGCCCTCCGAGCACGTCCTCGGAGGGTCGGTCTCCGCCCCGGCAGGCGGCTTTCGGCCGTCCACCGACGGACACCGGTGGCTGCGGATACTCTGAAGTCCAGATCAACAGGTGTGCGTGGCAAGGAAGTCGGGAAGGCCGCAAGACGACAGTCACGGCGATCGGGGGCGGGAATGACCGTTGAGGGCGGTTACGCGGAGTTCTTCGGTCCGCAGGTGCCACGCACCGGCGACGAGGGGCAGACCCCGACGTTCGCGCTGGCCTCGGCGGCCTACCGGGACAACGAGGCCGAGGAGATACTCACGGCCAACAGCGAGTGGCACAAGTCGACCGTCGACAAGCCCAGGATCGCGCTGTTCCGGCCGAACCTGGGCGAGGCGTTCTCCCGGGCGATCATCGACCGGATGCTGGGTGCCGGGCGGGCACCGCTCATCCAGTCCTTCGGCGCCCACCCCCAGGTGGTGGTGGAGCACAGCCTCGCGGCGTACCGCATCCGGCGGGAGCGGGACAACTGGCTGAGTGCCGTGATGGTGCTGTGCGGCCTGCTGTTCCTGCCCGGACTGCTGGTGTGGCTGCTGGTCTTCCAGATCCGCACCACCATCGCCAGGCGCGAGGACAAGCGGACCGGCGCGCTCGCCACCACGCTCCTGGTCGGGGTGGGCGCCCTCGCGGTGATCTTCCTGCTCCGGATGCCCTTCGACGGGTTCTGGGGCTGGTACGCGCGCGCGTCGGTGGTCGCCCCGGTGGTGGGCTGGTTCTGGGCCAAGCGGATCTGTGAGCGCACGGCGCGGGACCTCAGGGAGCGCTGGAGCAGCCTGCTCTCCGGCGGCAGCGTGGGTGCCAAGGTGCCCGAAGCGGTGCCCAGCAGTCCCGGTGAGACGGCCGCCGAGCAGTTGCGTCAGTCGCTGGCCCGGCTCAGCGCCGAGCAGCAGTCCAACTCCGTGTTCTACGCCGGGCCCAAGGGGATACTGGGCATGGGCACACGCTGGGGCAGCTGGCAGCTCGCCGAGGAGCTCGTACCGGTCGACCCGGACCGGGAGATCAACCCGTTCCGCAGCTGGGACGTCGTCAAGGCCATCCACGACCGGTTGCGCATGCTGGAGCGCGGTCCGCTGCACACCGGCGGCTTCCCCAAGCCGTCGGTACGGCACTGGATCGTCACCCCGATCGGGGAGAACGCGGACAAGGTGTCCCGGCCGGAGGGCACCGACGTCGAGGCGTACCAGATCAAGCAGCACGCCATACAGGAGATCTGCAACAACCAGCAGTTCGGCGCGGGCGACCGGCACTACCTGGGCGTGCAGTGGACGCTGTGGGACGGCCAGCTGGTCATCACGATGCTGATCACGGTGACGGTGCTGCACGAGACGCTGCGCATCGAGGTCACCGGGCATGCGCTGGGGCCGGTGCACTCCCTGTTCACGAGCAAGCCGGCGGCCAAGGAGAAGACGGTCCAGAAGTCGGTCAGGTTCTGGGAGACGCGGACGGTGAAGCTCCCGCTGGTCGACGCGGACGAGGTGGTGCGCCTGGCCGCCCGTGCGCCGCTGACCTGGTATCCGCCGCTGCTGTACTGGCTGGGCGGCAAGCTCTCGCTGCCCGAGCCCTTCGGCCTGCGGCACGCCTGGGCGGACAAGCCGTGGCGGCACCGTTTCATGGCCGACGACGCGCTGCGCGCCGCCACACCGGTCCTGCGGGCGGTGCACTCGGCGGCGATCAAGGTGCTGAAGGAGAACGGCGTGGACACGGAGAAGTTCGGTGCCCGCTCGGCGGGCCTGAGCGGAGCCATCCAGGAAGCGGTGCCCAAGAAGGCCGACGTGTACGACGCGTAGGTCGCCGGCGGTGGCGCCGTGAGCGGTGGGGTGCCCGTCGCCGGGACCGCCACCGCCCTCACTCCCCTACCGGGAGATCACCGCGTCGGCCAGGCTTCCGCCAGCATCTTGCGGGTGTCGCCCAGCAGTTGCGGCAGCACCTTCGTGTGGCCGACCACCGGCATGAAGTTCGTGTCGCCACCCCAGCGGGGTACGACGTGCTGGTGCAGGTGCGCGGCAATGCCGGCGCCCGCGACGGTGCCCTGGTTCATGCCGATGTTGAAGCCGTGCGCGCCAGAGGCGGTGCGCAGGGCGCTCATCGCCTGCTTGGTGAACTCTGCGAGCTCCGCCGTCTCCCCCGTCGTGAGGTCCGTGTAGTCGGCGACGTGGCGGTACGGCACCGTCATCAGGTGGCCGCCCGTGTAGGGGTACAGGTTGAGCACGGCGTAGACCAGCTCGCCGCGCTTGATGATCAGCCCGTCCTCGTCGGACTTGGCCGGGAGGGAGCAGAAGGGACAGCCGTCGTCGGCGCCCGGGCCGCTCGGCTTGTTCTCGCCCTGGATGTAGGCCATCCGGTGGGGCGTCCACAGACGCTGGAACGCGTCCTGCGTGCCCACTCCCAACTGCTGTTCCGGCTCACTCGTCATGCGTGCAGCATATGGCGTCGCTGTGGGGGTACGGCAAAGGCCCCCGGGGAACACCCGGGGGCCGACCCCCGCGTCGGCGGGGAGCACGTCACACCTGAACGCGGCGCTCCACCACGTCGACGAGCTTGGCGATGGCCTCCTCACGCGGAATGCCGTTCTCCTGCGAACCGTCGCGGTAGCGGAACGACACCGTGCCCGCGTTCATGTCGTCGTCGCCGACGATGATCATGAACGGAACCTTGAGCTTCTGCTGCGTGCGGATCTTCTTCTGCATGCGGTCCGAGGAGGAGTCCACCTCGACCCGCAAGCCCTGCTTCTTCGCGTCGGCGGCGAACTTCTCCAGGTACTCCACGTGGGCGTCGCCCACGGGAATGCCCACCGCCTGCACCGGCGCCAGCCACGCCGGGAAGGCGCCCGCGTAGTGCTCGAGGAGCACCGCGAAGAACCGCTCGATGGAGCCGAACAGCGCGCGGTGGATCATGACCGGGCGGGTCTTGGATCCGTCCGCGGCCGTGTACTCCAGGTCGAAGCGCTCCGGCAGGTTGAAGTCGAGCTGGATGGTCGACATCTGCCAGGTGCGGCCGATCGCGTCGCGGGTCTGGACGGAGATCTTCGGACCGTAGAAGGCCGCGCCCCCCGGGTCCGCGACAAGCTCCAGGCCCTGCTTCTCGGCGACCTCGCGCAGCGTCTCGGTGGCCTCTTCCCACGCCTCGTCGGTGCCGACGAACTTCTCCGGGTCCTTGGTGGACAGCTCCAGGTAGAAGTCGGTCAGGCCGTAGTCTCGCAGCAGGCCGAGCACGAAGGTGAGCGTCTTGTCGAGCTCCTCCGACATCTGCTCGCGGGTGCAGTAGATGTGCGCGTCGTCCTGGGTGAAGCCGCGGGACCGGGTCAGGCCGTGCACGACGCCCGACTTCTCGTAACGGTAGACAGTGCCGAACTCGAAGAGCCTCAGGGGCAGTTCACGGTACGACCGGCCGCGTGCGTCGAAGATCAGGTTGTGCATAGGGCAGTTCATGGGCTTGAGGTAGTAGTCCACGCCCTCGTCGAGCTGCATGGGCGGGTACATGCCGTCGGCGTACCAGTCCAGGTGGCCCGAGGTCTCGAAGAGCTTCCCCTTGGTCGCGTGCGGGGTGTAGACGAACTCGTAGCCCTCTTCCTCGTGGCGGCGCCGCGAGTAGTCCTCCATGACCCGGCGGACGATCCCGCCCTTGGGGTGGAAGATGGCGAGGCCGGAGCCGATCTGCTCCGAGATGGAGAACAGGTCCAGCTCGCTGCCGAGCTTGCGGTGGTCGCGCTTCTCGGCCTCGGCGAGGAACTCCAGGTGCGCCTTCAGCTCGTCCTTGGTCGGCCAGGCGGTGCCGTAGATGCGCTGGAGCTGCTTGTTCTTCTCGCTGCCGCGCCAGTACGCCGAGGCGTTGCGCATGAGCTTGAACGCCGGGATGTTCCGGGTGGTCGGCAGGTGGGGACCGCGGCAGAGGTCCTTCCAGCACAGCTCGCCGGACTTGGCGTCGAGGTTGTCGTAGATCGTCAACTCGCCGGAGCCGACCTCGACGTCCGCGCCGTCGTCGTGCGACGCGGAGCCCTTGAGGCCGATCAGCTCCAGCTTGTACGGCTCGTCGGCCAGCTCCTCGCGGGCCTCGTCGTCGGTGACCACGCGGCGGGAGAAGCGCTGCCCGCGCTTCTGGATCTCCTGCATGCGCTTCTCGATGGCCTTGAGGTCATCGGGGTGGAAGGGCTTGTCGACGTCGAAGTCGTAGTAGAAGCCGTCCCGGACCGGCGGGCCGATGCCCAGCTTGGCCTCGGGGAACAGTTCCTGCACGGCCTGCGCCATGACGTGCGCGGTGGAGTGGCGCAGGATGTTCAGGCCGTCCTCGGAGGAGATCTCGACGCCTTCGACGGTCTCGCCGTCCTTGACCTCGTAGGCGAGGTCCTTGAGCTCACCGGCCACCCGCGCCGCGATGATCGAGCGCTCGCCTGCGAAGAGCTCGGCGGCCGTGGTGCCCGTCGTCACCACGCGCTCGTCCCGCTCGGAATCGCGTTGGATGATCACACGGACGTCTGACACCGGTCTCTCCTGACTGAAGGCTGGGCCGCGGCGCCATACCTGAGCGCACGCATGGGTGCGATCGTACCGACCTGAACCGGTCCAGGGCGAAATCATTCCCCGCGGCCGCCTCCCGCGGACGTCCCCGCGCTCTCCTGCGCGGCCCTCTGCGGCGCCTTGATCGGTCGGCCCCGCTCGGCCTCGTCGGCCTGCACCGGATGCGGTACGCGTCCTCACCGAGTGTGATCGGCGCGTACCCGGGCCCGGCTCCCGCGAGCACCCGCGTCCGTACGGTGCCGGTCCGTGAGGGCGCGGTCGTCCCGCGTACGGCACGCACCGGCCGGGTATCACCGGAGGGGGCAGCGGACGGGACGTCAACTGCCGACGGTGAGCGAGGGGTTGGTGGGTATGACGTGCTGGTACGAGGGGCCGCTGGCCGCCTTCGACGCGGGGACGACGGGGGTGGACGTAGAAACCGGCCGGATCGTGTCGGCCGCCGTCGTCGTCCAGGACTCCCCGGGCACCCGGCCCCGGGTCAGCCGCTGGCTGGTCAACCCGGGGGTGCCGGTGCCGGCAGCGGCGACGGAGGCGCACGGGCTGACGGACGAGTATCTGCAGCGCAACGGCCGCTGGCCGGCACCGGTGATGTACGAGGTGGCGGAGGCGCTGGCCGAGCAGGCAGGGGTGGGTCGACCACTGGTGGTGATGAACGCTCCGTTCGCTCTCACCGTGCTGGACCGGGAGTTGCGCCGTCATCGGGCCGCGTCGCTGGGCCGCTGGTTCGAGCGGACGCCGCTGCTGGTGCTGGATCCGCAGGTCCTCGACAAGCATCTGGACCGCTACCGCAAGGGCGGCCGCACGCTCACCGACCTGTGCGCGCTCCACGGCGTCCCGTCAGCGGGCACGCACGGTGCGGTGGCGAGCGCGGTGGCGGCGCTGGAGGTCACTCGTGCGGTGGGCCGCCGCTTCGCGTCCCGCCTGGAACGCCTGTCCCCCGGCGAGCTCCACACGTTGCAGGCCGTGTGGCACGCAGGCCAGGCCCGGGGCCTGGCGTCCTGGTTCGCCCACAACGGCACGGAGGAGGCGGTGGACCCGGCCTGGCCGCTGCGCCCGGACCTGCCGACGGCTGCGTGAGCACCGGGCCAGGAATGTGTGAACACGGGTCAGGGCGCACAAAAAGCCGGTCCGCCTGTGGCGGACCGGCTTTCCCGGTGGGCGATACTGGGTTCGAACCAGTGACCTCTTCGGTGTGAACGAAGCGCTCTCCCACTGAGCTAATCGCCCGGGAACGGACTGAACCATACAGGTCCGGGCGCGCTTGGTTCAAACCGCTTGCAGGTGGGCGACCAGACCGCCCCGCCCGGCCCGCATCATGAGGGCGTGGTTCACGCGGAAGACGGGCCGTCCCGGTCGGGCAGGGGGCTCGGCCGGACACGCCCTCCCCGCCGAGCCCCAGTTCTGCCTACGCTGCCTGGTCCGCCACAGGCAGCCGGGTTGCCTGCCTGCCCGTGCGGGGGCGCATCGACGCCCCGCACCACGCCAGGGTCAGCAGGCCGAGGGAGCCCACGATCACGATCACGATGTGGAGCGGCAAGAACTCCGCGACCGCACCGGCAGCGGCGAACCCCAGCCCCTGGGTGATCATCAGACCCGCCAGCGTGATGGTCAGCGCCCGCCCGCGCAGTGCCTCGGGGGTCGCGTCGAGGACCCGCTGGTCCAGCCCCATGGCGTAGGTGAAACCGAGACCGCACACCGTCAGCAGGGCCACCGATGTCCACAGGCCGGGGCGGAACGCGAACCCGAGCAGCGGGAGGAACATCAGCACGGCGGTCGGCAGCACCATCCGGACCCGGGCACGTGCGGTGAGCAGGGTACCGGCCAGCAACTCGCCGACCACCGAGCCCGCCGGTGCGGCGCACAACAGCAGCCCCACGGCAGCCGGGCCGCCACCGAGCTCGTCCGCGTACGGAGAGGCCAGAGCCTCGGGGGCGACGGCGAAGACCGGCGGCAGCCGGATCAGCAACAGCAGCGGACGGAGCCCGGGGACAGCCAGCACCTGCCGTACGTCCGACAGGGACGCACGGGCCACCGAACCCTGCGTACCGCCTTCCGGCTCGCGGGCCGCCCGACGGCGGGTCCCGAACCGGAGGAGCAAGACCGCCAGACCGAATCCCGCCGCCGCCGCGAGCAGGGCCTGCGAGGAGGTCATCACGAGGAGCAGCAGCCCGCCGACCGCGAAGCCGATGATCTGGGTGCTCTGCGAGACGAGCCGCAGCAGGGAGCGGCCGAGCGCGTACCCCGAGCCGGACAGCAGGTCCGGCAGGCTCGCCGCACGGGCCCCTGGAACACCGGAGCTTGCCGGTACGGAACGCCACCTCGGACGCGATGTTCGCCGCCCGGTTGCAGGCGCGCAGAGTCGCCGCCAGCGCATCGGCGTCATGAGCGGACACAGGCAACAACTCCACCTGCGCAACGATCTTCACACAGGACACGCCTGTACGAACCCTGAGGGGAGATCAGCTCGCCGTCACGGCACAACGAAGGGAACTCCGCCGCTGCGCGGCTCCGCTCCGGGGAAGCCGTTCCTCCCGGGGCTGAAACCCCGGGCTTCCTGGCCAGATCACGGTGAAGAACGCCTTGCCGTTCTGCCGCAGATACAGGTCGTAGAGGTACATGACCCCGTACATGCCGCCGTCCCGGTCCGTCCGGTTCTGTCACGGACCTTCGCCATCGCCTCGTCGAAGTCGTCCCAGCTCCAGCCCTGTTCGGGCTTGGCACCGGCCCGGGTGAAGACGGGCTTGTCGATGACCAGGGCCATCGAGTTCGAACCCACGGGCACGCCGAGGAGCTTGCCGTCGATCTCACCGAACTTCTCCAGGCCCGCCCGGAATCCGTCCATGGAGAGGTTGCCGGCCTCGACCTGCCCGCTGAGGTCGAGCAGCACGTTCTTCGCGTCGTATTTACGCAGGAATCCGACGGCATTCTGGAACACGTCCGGTGGATTCCCCCCGGAGGCCTGCGTGTTGAACTTCTTCCAGAAGTCGGTGTACGACTGGAAGTCGGTCTTGATCTTGATCTTCGGGTACTTCTTCTCGAAAAGCGCGATGGTCTTGTTGATGCGCTCGGCCCGGTCCTCGGCACCTCACCACGAGTAACGGAGCGTCACCGTCCCGTCTCCCGAGCCGCCACCGCCACCGCAGGCGGTGGCGGTGGCGCCCAGCCCCGCGACGGCCAGCGAGGCGCCCGCCGCCTTGAGGACCGCCCGCCCTCCAGCAGTCCGCCTCTCCGAGTTCTCGCCCTGCTGCATACGAGCCTCCCCGCGACGTCGCGTCCGTCTCATGAATCGTTTCAAGTAAGCGCTTGCTGGCACAAGGTGCGGAGAGCCCACGGGCGCGTCAATGATTCGGACAGGAAGTGCCGGGCGCGGCGGTCGAGCGCGGCCGGCGACGCCCCCGCCCCCACGTGGGCAGGGGCGGAAGAACCCAGCTCTGCGCGGGTGTGACCGACGGACCGAACGCCGAAGGGCCCGCCGGAAAGCGGGCCCCGGGAGGTCACGGTTGAGTGAAGGACGGCGCGGACGGGACGGTCGCGCCGTCCCCGCGCGCAGACGCGGTACGGCCCGGCTCACCGACGGTGAGCCGGGCCGTACCGCGATCCGGTGGGCGATACTGGGTTCGAACCAGTGACCTCTTCGGTGTGAACGAAGCGCTCTCCCACTGAGCTAATCGCCCGGACGCAGGGAGAACATTACCCCATGTCAGCCAGTGCCCGTGCCGTGCGAGAGCCGGTTTGCCGCGCCCCAGCCCCGGTTCACTGTTCCTTGATCTCCCAGGGCATCACGAGGCCGAACTTCCACAGATAGGCCCCGGTCAACGCGGCCGCGATCACCAGGCCGATCGAGGTCAGGATGATGTTCCGGCGCCGCACCCGCGGATCGAGGGCGCGCTGCGCCGCCTCGGTGACCTTGCGCTTGGTCCACCGGAGCACCAGCTGGGCCCAGACGAACTCCGTCGCCCAGATCGCCATGCCCGCGAAGATCACCACCCAGCCCGGCCCGGGCAGCACCAGCATGGCGGCGCCGGTCACCACCACCGCGAGCCCCACGATGAAGACGCCGACCTGCCAACTCACGTGCAGGGCGCGCCGCGCCTGGACGAACGCCGGCGCCCGCGAGCCCAGCGCGCGCTCCTCCGACACCTTGTCCGCCCTGTTCGTCCCCGCCCGATCCGCCGTCATGGCCGCCTCGCCGGGTGAGTCACTCCCCGTGTTCATACCGCCAAACACTACCGGAGCCGATCCGATCACCGGAACGGGCGCACCGGGCGAACGACCTCTCGGCCGCTTGAGTTACGTATACCCATGCAAAACCCCCAGAGGGGTTTACAACGGCACCGTAGGTGGCATGTCGATTTCGCCGACGTGCGAATCCCCGAGCGCACACTGAGCGAAAGGCCCTGGCGCTTATGAACACCACGGTCAGCTGCGAGCTGCACCTGCGCCTCGTTGTGTCGAGCGAGTCCTCACTGCCTGTCCCCGCAGGCCTGCGGTACGACACGGCCGATCCCTACGCCGTGCACGCCACTTTCCACACCGGAGCCGAGGAAACCGTCGAGTGGGTGTTCGCCCGCGACCTCCTCGCCGAGGGACTTCACCGCCCCACGGGCACCGGCGACGTCCGCGTCTGGCCGTCACGCAGCCATGGTCAGGGCGTCGTCTGCATCGCCCTGAGCTCCCCGGAGGGGGAGGCCCTGCTCGAGGCCCCGGCACGGGCTCTGGAGTCCTTCTTGAAGCGCACGGACGCCGCCGTGCCTCCCGGCACGGAACACCGGCACTTCGATCTCGATCAGGAACTCTCACACATCCTCGCGGAAAGCTAGGGGAGGGTTCACCGAACCGCCCGGCGCCGTCGACTCGGGGAGACGGCGCGGGCCCTGACCGCCGTGCAACGGCACACAACGGCGCCGACGCCGCGGAGTACCGCGGGCGGCGCCGTTGTGTTGCGCCCACGTCCGGCCGACGGGGAGCGGAGGGCAGGAGTGAGGGCCGGAGGCTGGGGCTGGGCGGGTGATCAGGAACCCGGCCGGCCCTCCCCCGTTGCATTCGAAGCCGTGTGCGGGCCGAACAGCGGTCGGGAGGTCGCGGGAGCCACTACCATCAGCCAGCATCGGCGGGCGCCCGCCCGACCCTCAGGCCAGGGAGCGAATCGTGCTGATCACCCACGACACCCGGTGCGCGCTGGAGACCGTGGTGGATCTGGTGAACACCGCACCGGAGGACGACTCGGCACCGGACGGACTGCCGGACGTCGCGGCGCTCGAGAGCTTCGTGCGCTCGCACCAGGTCAGTGAGGTCGGGGTACTCACGGAGTTCGACCTGTCGGCAGTGCGCAGGATCCGCGGCAGGTTCGCGTCGGTCTTCGCCTCGCCCGACGCCCACACCGCCGCCAAACTGATCAACGAACTGGTCGCGGCCGCGGGCACCACGCCCCGGCTCACGAACCACGACGGCTACGACTGGCATGTGCACTACTTCGCCCCCGGCGCCTCGATCACCGACCACCTGGCCGCGGACTGCGGGATGGCGCTGGCCTTCTTCGTGGTCGCCGGTGAGCAGGAGCGGCTGCGGCGCTGCGAGGCCCCGGACTGCCGGCACGCCTTCGTCGACCTTTCCCGCAACCGCTCGCGCCGCTACTGCGACAGCCGCACCTGCGGCAACCGCCTGCACGTCGCCGCATACCGCGCGCGACGCAAGGAGGCGGCTGGCTGACCGCCGGGCTTCCCCAGCCGGATGTACGGCAGGTCCTGGCATACGGCGGGCCTGGCATGCCTGGCGTGGGCCGAGGAGGAATTCGATGCCGTGCCGACGCGGTCCCGACGGGTGACGCCGGGTACCGCGGGTACGGCTCACAGCCACAGCAGGTCGTGCAGGGCAGCCGTGAGCAGCAGACACCCGATCACCGCAAGGAAGATCATCAGCGGTGGCTGGGAAAGGGCGAAGAGGCATCCGCGCGGCTCGTCCTGCGGCGGCGCGGCCTCGCTCTGTGTCGTGTCCAGCATCTCGCGGCGATCATGACGCATCGGAAGCACCCGAGGCGATCACCACTCACGGAGTGAACGCGAGTTCACCGATTCCGTGATCTACAGCCCGGATCGCGATCGTTTACGGGCGCTCCGGGACTGACTGTGACGTTTCGGCCATTCCCCGCCCAGCCCCGCGTCGCCCCGTCACCTGCGGCGCGGCACCTTCATATGCCGTGCTTCTTGAGGATCGCCTCGATGTCGCTGAAGTCGTCGTCGCCCCCGGCCGCGGGCCGCGCCGCCGGGCGGGAGCCCTGGCCCAGTGAGGGCGCCGAGGCCTTCGGGGCCACTGCCCCGGGCTGAGCGGCCGCCCCGGCCGAGCGGCGCTCCTGGCGTTCCTTCCGCTCCTTGCGTGTGCCGCCGCGACGGCGCTCCACCGCTCGCGTGGTCATGAACAGCACCCAGGCCAGGCCCAGCACCCCGAAGCCGGCCCAGGCCGTGGGGCTGAAGGCAGTGCCGGCCAGCCATTCGACGACGCCGGTCATCACCAGGCCGATGGGAACGAGAGAGTAGGCGGCGATGCGGGTCGCGGTGAGGAAACGCTTGCGCCACGCCGTGACCAGCGCGATGCCCAGGCCTGCCGCGGAGACGGCGGCACAGACGGTCTCGGCAATCATCCGGTCCTCCAGGCAGGGTCGGTTCGGTGGCAACGGGCACTTCGTCCCTTCCATCCTGCACCTTCCGGGCCCCGTCGGGCCATGCTCCGATCGCAGATCAGGGACATCTCCGGGTCGGCTCCTCCCCAGGTGCCGGTGCGCCGTACTCCCCCGTCGGACGCGGTACGGACGGATCGGCCGAGGTCCGATTGGGTGCTGTGGGGCAGGGCTGGAAGACTGTCGGCCATGAGTGACTCCTCCCCCGACCCTGCCGCCGCCCCCATTCTCGACGTGTGGTGCGAGTTGCAGTGCCCGGACTGCCGCGGCGCCCTCGACGATCTCCGCGCCCTGCGTGCCCGTTACGGCGACCGTCTGGAACTGCGGCTGCGGCATTTCCCGCTGGAGAAGCACAAGCACGCCTTCGCCGCCGCGCAGGCCGTCGAGGAGGCGGTCGAGCAGGGGCAGGGCTGGGCGTATGCCGAGGCCGTGCTGGGGCGGGTCGAGGAGCTGGCCCGTAAGGGAGAGCCCTTCCTGATCGAGGTCGCCCGGGAACTCGGACTGGACGCCGAGGAGTTCGACACCGCGCTGATCGACGGCCTGGCACATCCTGATCGTGGACGCGGACCAGGCCGAGGGCAAGGCGATCGGGGTGACCGGCACCCCGACCTACGTCATCGGTGGCGAGCGCCTCGACGGCGGCAAGAGCCAGGAGGGCCTGCGCGAGCGCATCGAGGAGATCACGGACCGGCTGCTGGCCGAGCAGGAGGGATGAGCCGGGGCCGCCCAGCCCCGTCGCCCAGCCTCCATGAGCCTGCCGCACCCCACACATGGGGCCCACCCGTCACAGCAGGTGCTTGTACATCGCGTACCGCGTCGTCCGGTAGCCGAGTGACGTGTAGAGCCGCTCCGCCGGGGTGTTGCCCGTGAAGACGTTGAGTCCGATGGCCCGTTTCCCGGCGGCGACCGCCTGGGCCTCGGCGAGCCGCATGAGGGAGCGCCCGTGCCCTTGGCCGCGGTGCGCGGCGCCGACCTCCACGTCGAACACGAACGCATGCTCCCCGCGCACCGCGAGCCACAGTGTGCCCACGGGAACGCCCCGGTGTTCGAGAACGCTGAGGAGCATGCCCTCGGTACTGCGTCCGTCGGGCAGCAGGGTGACATGGTCCCTGGCCGCCTTGGCCCGCGCCTCGGCCTCCGGCATGCCGCGTTCGCTCCAGCTCCGCGCGTAATCCGCCTCGCTCTTGGCGGACCACGGGCCGTACTCGGCTTCGGTCATCGGCCGTGCGCGGCTTCCCTCCGGCAGGGCGGGCGGGGCGTCGCCCAGCGCCTTCTCCATGGCGTAGTTGCGTACGACGTAGCCGAGCGCCGTGGCGAGGCGGAAGGCAGCACCAGCACCAACGTCGGCGTCGGCGTCGGCGGGGACGCTCACCTCGATGCGGCGGCAGCCCCAGCCCCGCGCGACCTCCTCGGCGGCGAGCGCGGCCACCGTGCCCCGGCCGCGTCTGCGGTCCGGCTCCTCGATCCGCAGGCTCATGATCCGGGCCACGGCGTCACCGAAGACGGGATCCGTGCCGAGTCGTACGCGTCCGACGGGACGGCTGTTCACGCACACCTGGTAGCGGCGGGAACGCGTGCCGTCGGGGTTCTGCTGGAGCGGCTCGGCCGGCCGCAGGGTCGTGGTCATCACTGGTGTTCTACCCACTGCGGCCCGTCGGATCAGCCGGATTTCCGCGCGCTCACGGATCGAGGTCGGCCGCGGCGTGCTCGTCGAAGATCTGCATGGCCTTGGCGGTCACCGGGCCCGGCGCGCCCGGCAGTTCACGGCCGTCGACGCGGTGCGCCGCCTGCACGTCCCGCAGTGTGGAGGTGAGGAAGATCTCGTCGGCCCGCTGGAGAACGTCCATCGGCAGGTCGGTCTCGGCGGCGCCGGTCCACTCGACGGCCAGCGCCCGGGTGATGCCCGCGAGGCAGCCGGAGGCGACCGGCGGGGTGTGGATCTCACCGTCCAGGACGACGAAGACGTTCGAGCCCGTGCCCTCGCAGAGCCGGCCGACCGTGTTGCCGAACAGCGCCTCGGAGGCGCCCTGCTCACGGGCGCGGGCGAGGGCGACCACGTTCTCGGCGTAGGAGGTGGTCTTCAGGCCGGTGAGCGCGCCGCGTTCGTTGCGGGTCCAGGGGACGGTGATCACGGCGGTGGAGTCGGGGCGGCGAGTGGTCGCGCCGAGGGCGACGACGAGGGTCGGGCCGTGATCGCCGCGGTCGGAGCCGAGAGGGCCGTGGCCGCCGGTGTAGGTGACGCGCAGCCGGCCGAGCGGCATCGGGTTGGCCTCGAGGACGGCCGCGCAGGCGTGGCGGACCTCGTCGACGTCGGGTTCGGGCAGACCGAGGCCGCGGGCCGAGCGGGCCAGCCGGTCGAGATGCCGGGTCAGCGCGAACGGCCTGCCGTTCACGGCCTTCACCGTCTCGAAGATGCCGTCGCCCACGGTCAGTCCGTGGTCGAAGACGGAGACGCGGGCGGACTCGATGTCCTGCAGCCCGCCGTCGAGCCAGATCTTCACCTCAGGGTCCCTTCACTCACCTCGTGCCTGCCCGACGCTACCGCGAGCAGCCGGGACGCCTTCAGTTCGGTCTCCCGCCACTCCCGCTCCGGGTCCGAGCCCCAGGTGATGCCGGCGCCGGTGCCGAACCGGAGCACGGCGGCGCCGTCCGTCTGCCGGTCGATCCAGAAGGTACGGATGCCCACCGCCAGCCCGGCGGTGCCCCGGTCGGCGTCGACCCAGCCGATACCGCCGCAGTACGGGCCGCGGGGCATCCGCTCCAGGTCGCCGATGATCCGCAGGGCGCTCGACTTGGGCGCGCCGGTGACGGAGCCGGGCGGGAACGCGGCGGCGAACAGGTCGGGCCAGCCGGCCCGGGCCGGAGTTCGCCCCGCACCGTGGACACGAGGTGCACCAGCCCCGGATGCTTCTCGACGGCGCACAGGTCGGGCACCGTGACGCTGCCGGTGGCGCAGACCTGTCCCAGGTCGTTGCGGACGAGGTCCACGATCATCACGTTCTCGGCGTGGTCCTTGTCCAGGAGGTCGGCCTCGGTGCGCCCGGTGCCCTTGATCGGTCCGGACTCGACGATCCGCCCCGCGCGGCTCAGGAAGAGCTCGGGCGACGCGGTGGCGATCTCCACACCGTGTCCGGGCAGGCGGATCGTTCCCGCGTACGGGGCCGGGTTGCCGCGTGCCAGCAGGGCGGTGAGGGCGTCCACGTCGGCGTCGGCCGGGACGGGGCGGAGAGTACCCGGCAGAGGTTGGCCTGGTACACCTCGCCGGCGGCTATGTGCTCGCGGATGCGCCGGACACCGGCCACGTACGCCTCGTGGTCGAGGGAGGACGTCCAGTCGCCGACGGCGGGCCCCCGCCAGCCGCCGGGCACCGGCGCGGGCACCGGCTGCTCGCGGACGTCCCGGAAGCGTGCGCAGGTCAGACGGCCCTCGAAGTCCGCGCAGACGGCCCAGAAGCCGCGGGATCCCAGCGCCGCGGCATCGTCGGTGACGTCGAGGAGTCCGGTGGCCACGCGGCTGCCGAAACGGGCGAGGGGTGGGAGATCGAGCACGTCGCCGAGTCTATGGTGGGGGACGCCGAGGTGACCTGGCCGTGTCCGTGAGCGGGTGCAGCGCAGCACGCTGCACAAACGGGTTTTTGTACTGGCCCCGGAATCCGCTAGAGTTCACCACGTCGCCGGGACGCGGAAGCGGACCGGATCGGCAGGCGGACGTAGCTCAGTTGGTAGAGCGCAACCTTGCCAAGGTTGAGGTCGCGAGTTCGAACCTCGTCGTCCGCTCGAAGGAACGGGGGCCTCCCGGGCCCCTGCGCTCCTGGTGGAGTGGCCGAGAGGCGAGGCAACGGCCTGCAAAGCCGTCTACACGGGTTCAAATCCCGTCTCCACCTCCATGGACGATTAGCTCAGCGGGAGAGCGCTTCCCTGACACGGAAGAGGTCACTGGTTCAATCCCAGTATCGTCCACTGGATCTTCGGATCCTCCGCGCGATTAGCTCAGCGGGAGAGCGCTTCCCTGACACGGAAGAGGTCACTGGTTCAATCCCAGTATCGCGCACGCACCGCCCACGATCTGCTCCTCGGAGCGATCATG
This sequence comes from Streptomyces sp. GD-15H, assembly GCF_045291515.1. Classification (NCBI taxonomy): domain Bacteria; kingdom Bacillati; phylum Actinomycetota; class Actinomycetes; order Kitasatosporales; family Streptomycetaceae; genus Streptomyces; species Streptomyces sp. GD-15H. The sequence continues at coordinate 6,931,789 of NZ_CP149447.1, read as the reverse complement.
GTCCCGAGGACGATTAGCTCAGCGGGAGAGCGCTTCCCTGACACGGAAGAGGTCACTGGTTCAATCCCAGTATCGTCCACCACCCCGGAACCCCCGGCCGCCGAACGGCCGGGGGTTCCGTCGTCCTCGGGACGGGGTCAGGACGAGAACAGCATGCGGCCGAAGCCCTTGTTCCGGTGGTGGCCGTAGTGGTGACCGCCGTGCGGGGCGCCCCAAGCGGGCTGCGGTGCCGCCGGGTACGCCTGCGGGGCGGCGGGCGGCGCGGGAGGCGGCGCGGACTGGGACCACTGGGCCTCCAGCCGGGTCAGCGACTCGAGTTCGCCGTAGTCGAGAAAGATGCCTCGGCAGCCGCTGCACTGCTCGATCTGGACACCGTTGCGGTGGTAGGTGTGCATCGGCGCACGACACTTCGGACACTGCATGTTCGGTCAACTCCTCGCCGGTCGGCCCTGCTTCGTGGTTCGCCAGGACAGACTCCGTCCGGCTGCGGTCGGTTGCACCCTACTTCGTCGACTTGTGCGTCAACTGGCCCGGGACCGCGACCATTCGCCGGCAGGCGTCGATCACGGCACGGTCCAACTCGTCCAGGTCCCGCCCGTCCGCCACCGCCTTGGTGACCGTTCGCGCGGCGGTCTGCACCGTAAGGGCGCGGGCCGGGACGTCCAGGACCGCCCAGGGGTCTTCCTCCGAGCCGAACGCGGTTCCGCCCGCGGCCCGGTAGGAGTCGAGGAACCGCATCCACTCCTCCCCCGGCAGCAGCCCGCAGGCGAACCAGGCCGCGGGGCGTCCGAGGTCCCAGGCCGGGGTGCCCGCGCCCAGATCGTCGATGTCTATCAGCCGCCAGGGTCCCTCGGGCAGGCGTACCAGCTGGCCCAGGTGGAGATCGCCGTGGCACAGGGTGGCCGGCTGCGGCATGGGTGCCTCGGCGCGGGCCCAGGCGGGCAGGGCCGCCCAGGCCCGCAGCACGGGAGCCACGGCCGGGTGGTCGCCGACGGAGCGGAGCCCGGCGACGGCGCGGGCCGCCTTGAGGGGACCGCGCATGTCCGGCGCCGACTCGGGCACGGGTGTGCGGTGCAGCAGGGCGAGCAGGGTGCCGACGGCCTCCCAGGGGGCGGTGTGGGGATCGTCCGGGTCGACCGGGCTGCCGTACGGCCAGAAGGTCACGAGGCGTCCGTGCAGGTCGACCGGTGCCGGCCCGAGTGGGGGCAGGAACACGTCCGGGAGCCCGGCGGAAATGGTGAGGCGCCCGGCCAGCTCACCGGCGTCGGCGTCCGGGGCGTGGGCCTTCGCGACGGTGTCCGCGTGCCGGACGACGGTGCCGTCCGGACGGTCGGCCAGGGTGCCGGTCGTCCCGCAGGGGCAGGTGGGGGTACGGGTGTGAGCGATGCCTTCGGCCCGGGCGGTGAGTTCGGGAAGGAGGGTGGTGGCTGTCACGGGGCTCCCTGGGTGCGGCCTGAGGAGAGGGTACGCGGGGGCGTGACCGGCGTTGGCCAGTGGTCGGGAAGACACGGCTGCTCTCAGTGACGAGGCACCGGTGGGCGGTGACGGCTGCGTGAGCCGGCGACACTCGCGAACACCGCCCGCCGCAACAGCCCCGTAGGCACCGCAACCACTCATTGAGGAACCCCCACAGACAGCCACCACGTCCGCGAGAGCGCGCGCCGGCTTGGGCGCAAAGACGCGCAATGCCGGCGCAGCTCCCCAGCTGCGCCGGCATTTGTGCCGTCCGCCGCACCCCCGTCCCCACGGGGTTTCATGGGTGGATGTCCCCGCCCGGACCGCTCTTCCGGGCCTGGGGTCGCCGCTCAGCGCCCCAGCATCTCTCCCACGGACGACGCCTGTGTGGTCACCGTCTCCCACCCGTCGAAGACCAGGAGGAGCAGGACCGCCAGGGGGAGGGCCATGAGCGTCGCCACCACGGGGTGGCGGCGGCCCTCGCGGCGCGGGCGGAACGCGGCGGTGCCCGCCTGCTGTACCCGCGTGCGGACGAGTGTCCGCGGTGCCGTGTGGGCCATGACCCCTCTCCTGACCGTTTCTGTTGTCATGTTGCTTCAGGTGCCCTTGTGCGCCTAGGGCAGCGGCGGACGTCCGACCTCGGGGGACGAGTACCGCACCCGCCGCTCGACCTCAAATCTAGGGGCCCTGCGCCGCTCGGACGTCATGCCCTCGTACCGATTGCCGGGCCTCCCGGAGGATGAGCCATGACCTGCGGTGTACTCCCCTGGGTGGAGACGGACTCCTCCGTGTCAGGGACATCCCCGAGGGAACAGCCCCTCCGGGACGTCCCGCCCCGCTCCTCGCCTACGCGGAGTCGTCCGCCCTCGGCACCGGCTGCTCGACCAGCGCGAGCACGCGGTTCGCCATGAAACGGGCGGTCCGCACCACCGAGCCCGTACGCGTGACTTCACTCACTTCCACCACGCCCCTGCGCACCGCTGTCTCCACCCTGCGGCCCGCCCTGCTCGCCACCACCTCGTACACCCGCGTCGTGTCCCCCGCGTCCACGACTATCTCCACACGATCGCCCTTCACTTGATCAATCCCCCTTCGGTGTCAAGTGGTTGGGATCATGCTCGGGCGCGAGCCCGTCCTGCTCGCGCCTCCCCTGACCACCCTTCGAGTTTCCCACCCACCACTGACAATCCGTCGTCGCGAGAGGGCGCGGCCTCTGCCCACGGGCGCCCGGGGAAACGTAAGCTGAGGCACGTCACAGGACCGGGCAGCGGGGATGAACATGGCGATGATGCGCCTGAGGCGCGAGGACCCGCGCGTCGTCGGCTCTTTCAGACTTCACCGACGGCTCGGCGCGGGTGGGATGGGCGTCGTCTACCTGGGCTCCGACAAGAAGGGGCAGCGGGTGGCGCTGAAGGTCATCCGGCCCGATCTGGCGGAGGACCAGGAGTTCCGCTCGCGGTTCGCCCGCGAGGTCTCCGCCGCGCGCCGGATCCGCGGCGGGTGCACGGCCCGCCTGGTGGCCGCCGACCTGGACGCGGACCGGCCGTGGTTCGCCACGCAGTACGTGCCCGGCCCGTCGCTGCACGACCGGGTCGCCGACGAGGGGCCGCTCGGCGCGGCCGAGGCCGCCGCGGTCGGCGCGGCCCTGTCGGAAGGGCTGGTCGCCGTGCACGAGGCCGGGGTGGTGCACCGGGACCTGAAGCCGTCCAACATCCTGCTGTCCCCGAAGGGGCCGCGGATCATCGACTTCGGCATCGCCTGGGCCACCGGTGCCTCGACGCTCACCCACGTCGGTACGGCGGTCGGCTCCCCCGGCTTCCTCGCCCCGGAACAGGTGCGCGGCGCGGCCGTCACCCCGGCCACGGACGTGTTCTCGCTGGGCGCCACGCTCGCGTACGCGTCGATGGGCGACTCGCCCTTCGGACACGGCAGTTCCGAGGTGATGCTGTATCGCGTCGTGCACGAGGAGGCTCATCTGCACGATGTCCCGGACGCGTTGGCGCCACTCGTCCGCGCCTGTCTGGCGAAGGACCCCGAGGAGCGGCCCAGCACCCTCCAGTTGTCGCTGCGGCTCAAGGAGATCGCCGCGCGGGAGGGCCAGGGATTCACCGACGTACGTCCGCCCGCACCGCGCGGCGCGGAGACGGAGCGGGTGACCGGACGGCAGTCCGGCACCTACCCGGACCGCGTGCAGCGTCGGGCCCCGGGACAGCAGGGCACGCCCGGGGGCCGGGCCACTCCCCCGCCGTCCGGGGCGTCCGCCGGACGCGGTGCCGCTCCGGTCGGGAGCGGGCCGTCGCCGCGGCGCGGCGACCGGCGGGTGCCCGCGGCGCGCGGGGGCGGCGCGTCACGCGGTGGCGCCTCGCGCGGTGGTACGCCGTCCCGGTCCGGGCCGCGGTCCACGTCGGGCTCCCGGAGCTCGACCCGGTCGGGCACCGGCTCCCGTCGTCCCGGGTCCAGGACGACGGGCGGCGGGCTGCGTCCGGCCAACCCGCGGCTGCTCCGGCAGCGGCTGTTCGTGTTCGTCGTGGTGACGCTGGTCGTCGCGGTCGGCATCGCCCTGGTTCAGGGCTGCCAGGGTTCGGCGCGCGGACTCGGCGACGACGGCGGCAACGGCGTGCGGGCCCAGCAGGAGTGGGGGCGGAGCGGCTACGAGCCGCCGGCGCGGGCGACCTCATGTCCGAGCGGTACGTGTCGACGAGGGACCGGGACGACTGACCCGGCCGGGATCCGGACCGCGCTCGCCGAGTCCCCAGTCTTCGGCTCGGTCTTCGACCCGTGGTTCGACGCCCCTCACGGGGCCTGGCCTCTGCCGTTCCTGTTCCACCGGCCGGCCCGTCGCCACCGCGTAGAAGGCGACCGCGGCCGCGGCGCCCACGTTGAGGGAGTCGACGCCGTGGGACATCGGGATGCGCACCCATTCGTCGGCCGCGACCAGGGCCTGGGTGGACAGCCCGTCGCCCTCCGCGCCCAGCATGAGGGCGACCCGGTCCATCCGGTGCGGGGCTGCCTCGTCGAGGCTTCGGGCCTTCTCGTCGGGTGTCAGGGCGAGGAGAGTGAAGCCCGCCTCGCGGACCGATTCCAGGCTCTTGGGCCAGCTGTCCAGCCGGGCGTACGGCACGGAGAAGACCGCGCCCATGGAAACCTTGACGCTGCGGCGGTAGAGCGGGTCGGCGCAGTCCGGGGAGAGCAGGACGGCGTCCATGCCGAGGGCCGCCGCCGAGCGGAAGACGACCCCGATGTTGGTGTGGTCGTTGACCGACTCCATGACCACCACCCGGCGGGTGGTGCGGAGGAGTTCGGCCGCCGTGGGCAGCGGCTTGCGCTGCATGGAGGCGAGCGCGCCGCGGTGCACGTGGTAGCCGGTGACCTGTTCGGCGAGTTCCGGGCTCACGGCGTAGACAGGGGCGGGGAGTTCGTCGATGACGTCACGCATGACGTCGACCCACTTGGCCGAGAGCAGCATGGAGCGCATCGCGTAGCCCGCGTCCTTGGCGCGTCTGATGACCTTCTCGCCCTCGGCGATGAACAGGCCCTCGGCGGGTTCGCGTGTGCGGCGCAACTCCACGTCGGTCAGGCCCGTGTAGTCGTGCAGGCGCGGGTCGTCGGGGTCCTCAATGGTGATGAGATCGGCCACGGGGGTGATACTGCCTTGTCCTGGATGTGGTGCCGACGGCTGGGATCGGCCGTGTTACCGAAGGTTACTTTCGGGTGTGTCGCCTGGGGTCACCGCGAGGTCCGCGAAGGCTTCGGAGCTTGCGCGGACGGGGGGCCGACGTTCACGACCTCCCCTATGACGATCACCGCCGGCGGCTTGACCTCCTCGGCGCGGACGGTCTCGGCGACCGTGGCGAGGGTGGCGTCGACGCGGCGCTGCGCGGCCGTGGTGCCCTCCTGGACCAGGGCGACCGGGGTGTCCGGGGACCTGCCGTGCGCCACGAGGGTCTCGGCGATCCGGCCGATCTTGTCGACGCCCATGAGGACCACCAGGGTGCCGGTCAGCTTCGCCAGGGACGGCCAGTCGGCCAGAGAACGCTCGTCGTCGGGCGCGACATGGCCGCTGACCACGGTGAACTCGTGGGCCACACCGCGGTGGGTGACCGGAATCCCGGCGGCGCCCGGCACGGAGACGGAGCTGGAGACGCCGGGGACGACCGTGCACGGGATGCCCGCCTCGGCGAGCGCCTGAAGCTCCTCCATGCCGCGGCCGAAGACATACGGGTCGCCGCCCTTGAGCCGGACCACCGCCTTGCCCTGCCTGGCGTGTTCGATCAGCGCGTTGTTGATGGCCTCCTGCGCCATGAACCGGCCGTAGGGGATCTTCGCCGCGTCGATCACCTCGACGTGCGGAGGGAGTTCGGCCAGCAGGCCGCGCGGGCCGAGCCGGTCGGCGATGACGACGTCCGCCTCGGCGAGCAGCCGGCGTCCGCGCACGGTGATCAGGTCCGGGTCGCCGGGACCGCCGCCGACCAGGGCGACGCCCGGGGTGCGGGTGCGGTGGTGCGGGGCGACAAGGGTGCCGTCGCGCAGGCCCTCGACCACGGCGTCACGGATCGCGGCGGTGCGGCGGGGGTCGCGGCCCTTGGCGTCCGTGGTGAGGACGGCGACCGTGACGCCCTCGCTGTGCCCGGTGGCCGGGGTCCAGGCGGTGGCCCGGTCCGCGTCGTCGGAACGGACGCACCAGACGCGGTGGCGTTCCGCCTCGGCGGAGGCCCGGGTGTTGGCCTCGTCGTCGCCGGTGGCGATCAGGGCGTACCAGGCGTCCGCGAGGTCGCCCTCGCTGTACCGGCGCCGCTCCCAGGTGATCTCGCCGGCGTCCGCCATCGCCTCCACCGACGGCGTCGCCTCAGGGGAGATCAGGAGGATGTCCCCGCCGGCCGCGATGAGGGCGGGCAGGCGGCGCTGGGCGACCTGGCCACCGCCGAGCACGACCACTCGGCGGCCGGTGAGGCGGAGGCCCACGGGGTAGGCGGGGTGTTCGGCCATGAGGTACGGCTCCTCGTACAGGCGGCGTGCGCGGGCGCTACGGCACTGGAGCGGCCCTGACGTGCGGGGTTCGGATGGGGATTTCAGCGTACGGCGGGGGTGGGGCGGCGGCGGCGGAACACCGGCCGTCGCCCCGCCCCCGCCGGGTGCCTGCTACTTCTCGGTGACGCCCGCCGAGTCGAACGTCGCCACCTCGTGCATGGCACGCGCCGTGCTCTGCACCATCGGCAGTGCGAGCAGCGCGCCCGTGCCCTCGCCGAGGCGCAGGTCGAGGTCGACCAACGGGCGCAGACCCAGCTTGTTGAGGGCGGCAACATGGCCGGGCTCGGCGCTGCGGTGTCCGGCGATGCAGGCGGCCAGCACCTCGGGGGCGATGGCACGGGCCACCAGGGCCGCGGCCCCGGCACTGACGCCGTCCAGGATCACCGGCGTACGCAGCGACGCGCCACCGAGGAGCAGACCGACCATGGCCGCGTGCTCGAAGCCGCCGACGGCGGCGAGGACACCGAGGGGGTCGGCCGGATCCGGCTGGTGCAGTTCGAGGGCACGGCGCACGACCTCGGTCTTGCGGACCAGGGTCTCGTCGTTGATGCCGGTGCCCCGGCCGGTGACCTCCGCCGGGTCCGCGCCGGTGAAGACCGAGATCAGGGCGGCGGACGCGGTGGTGTTGGCGATGCCCATCTCACCGGTGAGCAGGGCCTTGTTGCCGGCCGCGACCAGGTCGCGGGCGGTCTCGATACCCACCTCGATGGCCTGCTTGGCCTCCTCGCGGGTCATCGCGGGGCCGGTGGTCATGTCGGAGGTGCCGGCCCGGACCTTGCGCGGCAGCAGCCCAGGGGTGGCCGGGAGATCGGAGGCCACCCCCACGTCGACGACGCAGACCTCGGCGCCCACCTGGGCGGCGAAGGCGTTGCAGACCGCTCCCCCGCCGAGGAAGTTGGCCACCATCTGGGCGGTGACCTCCTGCGGCCACGGGGTGACGCCCTGGGCGTGCACGCCGTGGTCGCCCGCGAAGACCGCGACGGCCGCGGGCTCCGGGACGGGCGGCGGGCACTGGCGGGACAGCCCGGACAGCTGTGCGGAGATGATCTCCAGCATGCCGAGCGCGCCGGCCGGCTTGGTCATGCGCTTCTGCCGCTCCCAGGCCTCGCCGAGCGCCTTGGCGTCCAGCGGACGGATCTGCGCGACGGTCTCCGCGAGCAGGTCGTGCGGGTCCTCGCCGGGCAGCGCGCGCCTGCCGTACGTCTCCTCGTGCACGACCCAGGACAACGGGCGGCGCCTGGACCAGCCGGCCTGCACCAGCTCGGGCTCCTCCGGGAACTCGTCGACGTAGCCCACGCAGAGGTAGGCGACGACCTCGAGGTGCTCGGGCAGGCCCAGCGCGCGGACCATCTCGCGCTCGTCGAAGAAGCTGACCCAGCCGACCCCGAGTCCCTCGGCGCGCGCGGCGAGCCACAGGTTCTCGACGGCCAGCGCGGAGGAGTACGGCGCCATCCGGGGCTGGGTGTGCCGGCCCAGGGTGTGCCGGCCGCCGCGGGTCGGGTCGGCGGTGACGACGATGTTCACCGGGGTGTCGAGGATGGCCTCGATCTTCAGTTCCTTGAACTGCTTCGCCCGGCCCTTGGGCAGGGATTTGGCATAGGCCTCGCGCTGCCGCGTGGCCAGTTCGTGCATGCCGCGCCGGGTCTCGGCGGAACGGATGACGACGAAGTCCCAGGGCTGCGAGTGGCCCACGGAAGGCGCGGTGTGGGCGGCCTCCAGGACGCGGAGCAGGACCTCGTGCGGGATGGGGTCGTCACGGAAGCCGTTACGGATGTCCCGGCGCTCCCGCATGACCTTCAGTACGGCCTCGCGCTCGGCGGCGTCGTAGCCGGGGGCGGGGGCCGGCGGAACCGGCGGGCGGCGCGGCGTCGGGCACTCCGGCGCCCTGGGTGTCCAGGTCGTCCGGGTTCTGGGCCGGTTCGTGCGGGGCGAGTTCCTGCGGGGCGAGTCCGGCCTTCGCCGGCGTGGTGGGCGCCGCTTCGGCGTCGGCGGCGGCGTCGGCCTGGCGGGGTGCGGGCACCGAGGTGGCGGCTTCCGGCGCTGACTGTTCCTCGGTGGGGAGGGGCAGGGGTTGCGGCGGGGTCGGCGCGAGGTACGGGGTGGTCGGCACGCTTCCCTCTACGGGCACGAACTCCCCCAGCGTCTGCTCCGGCTGGGCCTCCAGGGGCACGGTGCCGTCGGGGGCCGACTCGGGTCCGGCGGGAGGGGCCGCGTCCGCGGCGGGGGCCTCGGTGCCCGAGGAGGCCGAGGGCGCGGGAAGGGGTGTCCACGCCTCCTGGACGGGCGGGGCGATGGGAGTGGTCGGAGCCGGGGCCTGGGTCTGGGCCTGCTGCGGTCCCTGGACCGGAGACATGGCCGGGTGGTGCCCGCTGTTCAGGCTCTCGGCGACCGGCTCGGCCTCCGTCCGCCGGAGAAGCGGTTCGGCTGCCATGACGGGAGTGGGCATCGTGTCGGGGGCGGATGCGGCGGGCTCGGGGGCTTCGGCCGTCTCCGCCGGGCCGGGAGCGGGCGCGGGTACGGGAACCGGCTGCTCTGTCTCCGTTACGGAGGTGTGCCCGGGTGCCGGAATGCTGTCAGCTCCGGCCAGAGGTACGGAGGCTGATGCCCCCTCGTCACCGACAGCGGTCGCGGCAGCGGCAGCCGCTTGCGGATCGGCCAGGTCGGTGACCGGGCCGTGGGCCCCGGTGCCCGCCTCGTCGGTCGCTGCGGGGACGGCGGCGTCACCGATCGTCGTCCCCACCTCGACGGCAGCGGCATCTGTTTCGCCCGCGTCGGGCAGGCCGGCGTCGGGGGCGGCGCTTTCCGGCGTCTGAGCGGCCACGGCCTCCTGGTCCGAAGCCCCCGGTACCACGGAAACGACGGGGGTGGGCTCCTCCTGCCCCGCGACATCGACCCCGGCGACCATGGCGTCGGCCGCCTCAGCAGCCTGTCCCTCGGTAGCCAGCGCCGGCACGATCCCGGCACTTCGGCCGGCCTCCGGGGCAGCGGGAGGTACGGCGTCCGCAGCAGGGCTCCCACCGAACCCGTTCGCATCGGCCGCCGTCGGTGCGGGCGCGCTCTCAGCACCCTCGGAGTTCCGCGGCCCCTGTCCGGAACCGGTGTCCGTGTCGGAGGCCCCCGCGTCGCCCTGCCATGTCTCCGTGGCCGCCACCCCTGGCGCAGGTGTCTCCGATGCCGCAGGTGCCGTCGGTGTCCGCGATGCGGCCACCGGCGGAACGCCCTGCGGCGCGGCCTGCGCCTGAGCCGCGTCGCCCGCCTCCGGCGAGACGCGGGCGACGAGCGCCTGGGCTGCGCCCATCGGCTGCGGGGAAGGAACAACCGTTTCCACTCGGGCCGCCGAGCCCGCGCCCACCGACGCCGGGGCACCCCAGGGCTCCGCCGCCTGCGGGGCCGCCTCCCGGGTCCGCAGCACGTCGAGGTACTCGGGGCCGACGGTCGGCGGGCCGACCTGGCGTACCGGCACATCGGCGGGGCCGCGGTCGGCGAGCGAGCGGACCGGGCCGGCGGTGGCGCTGGGGATCGGCGGGCCGAGGTGCAGCGGACGGCGCGGCACCGCCGGCGCCTCCGGCTCGTGCGTGAACGCCGGGCCGGGTGCCTGCGCCCGCTCCGGTTCGGGGAGGCGGACACCGCCGAGGTCGACCGAGCCGGTGTCCCGGCCGGCCCTCTCGTGCGGTCCCGGCTCGTGCACGGTCTCGACGACCGGCTCGGGCGCGGGTGGGGCGACCTCGTTGCCCCAGGCGCCCTGGGCGCCGGGCAGCAGCAGTTCTTCGTCTTCGGCGGAACTCTCGGAGAGGTAGGTGTACGGGTCGGGCGCGGGGACGCCCGGCTGCTCCACCATGCCTGCGTTCTCCGGCAGTCCCTCGCCCGGGACCTGGCCGGTGTCGGTCATGCGTACCCCTCGCCCATCGGTTAGTGCTCCTACTACCAGCTCACCCGGAACGGCGCACCGACCGCCCCACACTGAAGAACGAGCGTGCGTCCCCAGCGGCACGAACGGCCTGCCGAAAAAGGCGACAAAGCCATTCACTGGCATTGTCACTGCCGTACGGCCGTCGCGTCAGCTTGATCGGCGACGGTTCCGCTGTGGACTGCGCCACGTTGCGCGTCCTTGGGTTCTGCCGTACCACACACACCTCAAAACAGGTGTGTTTTCGGGACATTTGCCGACGAATCGGCGAGCGTCCGAGTTGCGGTACAACGATCGGCCAGCCTACCGCGCGCGATATGACAACCCGATCACGGGGACGGCATCGTCACCGGGCGACGCGATCAGGGGGTGCGCGCGGGCAGTACGCCGCTGAGCAGGAACGCGACGCTCCGCTCCGTCTCCGTCCAGGTCCTGGTGTCGAGTTCGACGGACTGCAGGAGGGCGCACTCGACGCCGTAGCCGTGTTCCGTCAGTTCCCGGCCGACGCGTTCGGCCGCGTCGCGGGTGGCGGCGTGCGTGACGATGCGCTGCGGGCGGCGGTCGGCGACCGCCATGACCACGGCCGCTCCCCCGCCGCCGACCCGGACGACGTCCGGTTCCGGGAGGTCCTCCAGGACGTGCGGGGCGGTGCCGTGCACGATCTGGAGCTGGACGCCGTACCGGCGGGCGGTGGACTCGGTGCGCGCGCAGGCCCGCGGGTCGCTGTCGACGGCGATGACCGCGGCGCCGGCCCGTGCCGCCTCGGTGGCGAAGGCACCGCTGCCGCAGCCGATGTCCCACACGAGGTCGCCCGGCCGCGGTCCGAGCCGGGCAAGTTGGGAGACGCGCAGCGGCTCCCGCTCGCCCTCGGCGAGTTCGCCGCCGTAGGCCTCGGCCGGCAGCGACCAGCCGCGCGGGCCGGCGGCGGGGTCGCGTCCGGCGATCCAGCCGCCGGACTCGCCGGTGGCGGCCGGGCCGCCGATCACGATGACGACGTTGGGGTCCCGCCAGGTGTGGTCGGCGGCCTTGTCGGAGGTGACGACGCTGACCTGCTCGCGAGCGGTGCCGAGTTCCTCACAGATGACGAAGGTGCGATGGACGCCCTGCAGGAGCAGACCCAGTTCGGCGGGACCTGCGCCGGGGGAGGTGAGAACCGCCACTTTGGTATGGGCTCGGCATACGTTCACCGCGCGTCGCAGGGTTCGGGGGTGTGCGACGACCACCTGTGCGTCGTCCCAGGGCATTCCGGCCCTGGCGAAGGCGGCGGCGACCGAGGAGACGGCGGGGACGACCTCGACCTCCAGGCCGAACTCGGGTGCGCGCAGGGTTCGTACGACGCCGAAGAAGCCGGGGTCGCCGTCGGCGAGGACCACCGCCGTGCCGCGGTGGCCGGCGACCCGGCGGGCGGCCAGGGCGGCGCTGCCGAGCCGGACGCGCTCGGCGCCCGCGGGTACCTCGGGGAGTTCCAGATGGTGCGGGGCGCCTGCCACCAGTGTGGCGGCGCCCAGTGCGGCGCGGGCCGCTGCGGTCAGCGGCGAACCGTCCCAGCCGATCACCGTGACCCGGTCGGCCATCGTCGTCAGTCTCCTGGGTTGTGCGCGGGTCGTCTGGAGGTGTGCGGGTCCGTTGTCGGCCGCTCCGCCCGCGGACGGGCGGGCTTGGTGAGAGTACCTGGTACGGCCATGCAGCGGGTGGACGGTACCGCCGGCCACGGGTTCGCGGAGGGTCAGCTCCAGTCGGTGAGGGTGGTGAACTCGCCGGTGTCGGCCAGGGGCCCGGACGCGCCCTCGAGGTCCTCCGGCAGCAGGCTCCAGACGATGAAGTCGGTGCGCACGTCCGTCCAGCCGCCGTCCTCGGTGCGGACGTGGGCTATGCAGGCGTTGCGCAGGACGCCTTCACTGATGCAGCCGATCTTCTGGGCGACCTGTTGCGAGGCGGTGTTGTCGGCGGCGGTGCGCAGCTCGACGCGTTCCAGCTTCTGGTCGCCGAAGAGCCACTGGGCGGTGGCGAGCGCGGCCTCGGAGGCGTATCCCTCACCCCGTGCCCAGGGGGCGACGATGTACGACAGTTCGGTGGACCGGATGTGCCAGTCGGTGCCGGTGAGCCGGATGACGCCGACCAGGCGCTGGGTGAGGAACTCGGTGACGGCGAGATCGAGTCCGCGTCCGGCCATCCGTTCGGCGGGGGCCTCCTCGGTGATCCAGGTGCGGGCGGCCGGTTCGGTGAAGGGCCGGGGAACATCGGTCCAGGCGGCGACCTGTTCGTCGTTCATCATCTCGGTCAGGGCGGGGACGTCGTCCGCGTCGAGGGGACGCAGCACCAACCGCTCCGTGCTGATGGAGATGTTGGGGAAGGTGCTGCTCGTCATGCGCCGCTCCGTAACCTTCGAGACCGTCGGGTGCTGCTGAACTGCCCAGCATGCAGCATGAAAGCACCGAACCGCACCACGGGGTCCACCCCGTGTGCCGGAGTGGACCCCGAGAGTGCCGAACGGGTGGCGGGCGCGACGCGGACCGCTGTGCGCCCCGTGCCGGTGGTGCCCGTCGGGCGGATCAGAAGGCGGCGACGACCGAGCCGGCGTACTTGTCGTCGATGAACTTCTTGACCTCGTCGGAGGTGAGGAGCTCGGCGAGCTTCTTCACGCGCGGGTCGTCCTCGTTGCCCTCCTTGACGGCCAGGAAGTTGGCGTGCGGGTTGCCCTCGGCGGACTCGAGGACGAGGGCGTCCTCGGCCGGCTCGAGGTCGGCCCCGATCGCGTAGTTGCCGTTGACGACCGCGGCGTCGACATCGGCCAGTGCGCGCGGCGTCTGGGCCGCCTCCAGCTCCTTGAACTTGAGCTTCTTCGGGTTCCCGGTGATGTCCGAAGGGGTCGCCTCGAAGCCGACGCCGTCCTTGATCGTGATGATCTTGTTGGCGGCGAGCAGCTGCAGCGCGCGTCCCTCGTTGATGGTGTCGTTGGGGATGGCGATGGTCGCACCGCTCTTCAGCTCGTCGGCCTCCTTGACCTTCTCGGAGTAGAGACCGAGCGGCTCCAGGTGCACGTCGCCGGCGGGCACGATGTGCGTGCCGTTCTTCTTGTTGAAGTCGTCGAGGTACGCCTGGGTCTGGAAGTAGTTGGCGTCCACCGAGCCGTCCTCCGTGGAGGTGTTCGGCGTGACGTAGTCGGTGACTTCCTTGACCTCCAGGTCGAGCCCGGCCTTCTCGGCCAGGTTGTCCTTGACGAAGTTGAGGATCTCGGCGTGCGGCACGGGGCTCGCGGCGACGGTCAGCGAACCGGAGGCGTCGGACCCGGATTCCTCCTCCGAGCCGCAGGCGGTGAGGCCGAGGGTGAGGGCTCCGGCGGCGAGGACAGCGGTGGTGATCTTGATGGTGTTACGCACGAAAAGTGCCTTTCCTTCAGGGTGGTGCGGCCCCCGCTCGGGGTGGTGCGGGGCCTTCGGGGGAAGTGGGGATCAGGGGTACGCGGAGGCTGAGGGCCGGGCCGGGGTCACCCGGCCTTGCTGAGGTCGGCCGTCGCCTTCTCCGGCCCCTTGGCCTTGAGCAGCCGCAGCTTCGGGCCGGCGCCGGGCGTCCGCCGCGGTGGTGCAGGGAGCGTGCCGCGTAGTCGCCGGCGAACTGGATGAGGGAGATGACCACGGCGAGGATCGCGACGGTGATCCACATCAGTCCGGTCTCGAAGCGCTGGTAGCCGTAGCGGACGGCGAGGTCGCCGAGTCCGCCGCCGCCCACGGTGCCGGCCATGGCCGAGTAGCCGATGAGGGCGATGATCGTGGTGGTGGTGCTGGCGATCAGCGAGGGCAGCGACTCGGGCACGAGAACCCTGCGGACGATCGTCCAGGTGTTGCCGCCCATGGCCTGCACGGCCTCGACGAGTCCGTGGTCCACTTCGCGCACGGCCGTCTCGACGAGCCGGGCGAAGAAGGGGATGCCGCCGATGGCGAGCGGCACGATCGCGGCCTCGCTGCCGATGGTCGTCCCGGTGATCCAGCGGGTGAAGCTCATCAGGGCGACCATGAGGATGATGAACGGCATCGAGCGGCCGACGTTCACGATCTGCCCGACGACCTTGTTCACCAGGCTGTTCTGCAGCAGCCCGCCCCTGTCGGTGAGGACGAGCAGGACGCCGATCGGGAGACCGACGACGACAGAGATCAGGGTGGACCAGCCGACCATGACCAGCGTTTCCCCACACGCCTGTTCCAGCAGCGGCTGCATCTCGGACCAGGTCACTTGGCCGCCTCCTGCACGAGGGTGCGCGCGGCCTGTTCCGCCTGCGCTGCCCGCTCGACAACGTCGATCTGGAGCCCCTGCTCCCGCAGGAAGCCGATCGGTACGACGTTGTCCTCGTAGCGGCCCGGGAGTTCGATGCGCATCCTGCCCACCTGGAGACCTCCGACGGTGTCGATGGCGGCACCGAGGATCGATATGTCGATGTGGTAGGTGCGGGCCAGCTGGGAGATGACCGGCTGGGTCGCGCTCTCACCCTGGAAGGTGACGTCCAGGACGGTGCGGTCGTCGCCCGAGGCCTCACCGGCGACCGGGAACAGCGCGGAGGCCAGTTCGGAGCCGGGGGTGGCCAGGAGTTCGGTGACCGTGCCGGACTCGACGACGCGGCCGTTCTCCATGAGCGCGGCCGAGTCGCAGATCGACTTCACGACGTCCATCTCGTGCGTGATGAGCAGGACGGTCAGGCCGAGCTGACGGTTCAGGTCGCGCAGCAGCGCCAGGATCGAACGGGTGGTCTCCGGGTCGAGGGCGCTGGTGGCCTCGTCGGACAGCAGCACCTTCGGGTCACCGGCCAGGGCGCGGGCGATTCCGACACGCTGCTTCTGGCCGCCGGAGAGCTGGGCGGGGTATGCCTTGGCCTTGTCGGCGAGGCCCACCAGGTCGAGCAGTTCCAGTGCCTTGCGGGAACGTTCCTTCCCCGACTGGCCGAGGATCTCCAGCGGCAGTTCGACGTTGTCCTGCACGGTGCGTGAGGAGAGCAGATTGAAGTGCTGGAAGACCATGCCGATACGGCTGCGCGCCCGCCGCAGTTCCCGTCCCGCGCGCGGCCCGCGCCCGGCCAGGGCGGTGAGGTCCTGCCCGGCGACGGTCACGGTGCCCGAGGTGGGGCGCTCGAGCAGGTTGACGCAGCGGATGAGGGAGGACTTGCCGGCGCCGGACTGGCCGATGACGCCGTAGACCTCGCCTTCGCGGACGTGCAGGTCGACGCCGTCCAGGGCGGTGACCTCGCGTCCGCGTGAGCGGTAGACCTTGGTGAGGCCCGAGGTGGTGATCACGTGAGTATCCGTCACTGTCGAGTGCGCGGCACGTCGTGGCGCCGGGCACGAGGCATTCAGGGTCGAAAGCAGCCCGTACGCGGCACGGCTTCTCCCGAGCGCGGCGGAGGTGAACCGTGGAGAGACGTGCGCGGGGGCGTGGTTCCGTCGCGCACGCGGGATCCGGGGGACACGCGGGCGGACGGGAACCGGCTCTCGCTTCGGGGCGCGAGGCTCAAGTGGTGTGGGGGCCCTCTAGAAGGCGCACATTCGGAGCGGACACATACAACCGGCACCGGGCGGCACATGCGCCTCGGTCACGGGGCTGCGGTCGCTCATCGTGGTCATGCGGCCAGTAAAGCAGACCTTTACTGCTGACCGGACACCCCTGTCCGTATTCTGGACAACCGTGGACACGAATGATTGCACGTCAGGGGCGTAGGGCGAGCTCCACCCCCGCGTCCGTGACCAGTGCGGACAGGGCCGACAGGTCCTTTACCACCAGGTCGGCGGTCAGCTCGTGGGCCTGGTGGGTTGTGGCCAACGCCACGGTGGTCATGCCGGCGGCCCGGCCTGCATGGAGCCCGGCGGGGGCGTCCTCGAAGACGACGCAGTGTGCGGGGTCGACGCCGAGAGTCCGGGCGGCGAGCAGGTAGGGCTCGGGGCCGGGCTTGCCCCGGGTGATGTCGTCCGCGGCCACCAGGGTCTTGGGCAGAACGCCGACGGCGGCGAGGCGGGCTTCGACCGGCCGCCGGGTGGCGGAGGTGACGACGGCCCAGCGCATGGGGGTCCCCCCTGCTCCGAGCCTGTCGAAGAGCCAGGGGGACGGCAGCGCGTCGAGGAAGTCCCGGATGCCCGGCAGCAGACGGGCCCCGCCGTTCGGCACGTCCTCCACCTCCAGGTCCTCGATCCGCGCGACGGCCTCCGGCCCGACGTGGGCGGGCAGCAGGTCGGCGGCTATCCCGACGGTCGGCCGTGCAGTTCGATCCGCCCGAACTCCTCGGCCGGGATCCCGTACTCCATGGCCCACCGTGTCCAGCAGCACCGCACGGATTCGAGGGAGGACACGAGGGTTCCGTCGTTGTCGAACAGGAGAGCTCGCGCATGGATGGTCATGCCATCGGCTCTACGGTGCCCGGGGACATCGCCAGGCCTCAGCGCGCCTCTCCCCCACTGCGACGAGCGGGGCACGGTGGGGCCGGGCACGGTGGGGCTTTTCCGGCGTAATAAAGTCGCTGCCATGCTTGATGTCCTGACGCTGACGACCGGCGTCGCCGCGCTGCTGCTCGCCGCCTGGTGCGGCTGGGCCGCCTACCGTGATCAGCCGACGAAGGACTGGCACTTCATCGGTATGGCCGTGGTCACGTTGCTGACGCTGGTTCAACTGATCATCGGGATCGTGCAGCTGGCCCGGGGCGAGAAGCCGGAGCAGGGGACGACGATCTTCGTGGCGTATCTGCTGGGCTCGTTCGCGTGTGTCCCGGCGGCGGGCTTCATGTCGCTGGCCGAGCGCACCCGGTGGGGCTCGATCACGGTGGCCGCGAGCGGCGTCGTCCTGGCCGTGCTCGAGGTCCGGCTCTATGACATCTGGAGGGGCTGAGATGGCCGCGCCGGAACAGAAGCCGGAGAGGACCCGGCTGGTCGGCGGGCCCGGACTGCTGCTGGTGTGGCTGTACGGGGTGATGGTCGTCGGCGCCGTGTCGCGCTCCGCGTACCAGATCGCCACCGAATTCGACCGGGCACCGCTCGCCTACTCGCTCTCGGCGATCGCCGGGGTGGTCTACGGATTCATCACGTACACCCTGGTGCGCGGCGGGGAGACGGCCCGCAGGGCGGCGCTGGCGTGCTGCGCCGCCGAGTTGGTGGGCGTCCTGACGGTCGGCACCTGGACCCTGGTCGATCCGTCCGCCTTCCCCGACGCGACCGTGTGGTCGGACTACGGGATGGGGTATCTGTTCATTCCCGTGCTGCTGCCCCTCACGGCCATGTACTGGCTGCGCAAGGCGCGCACGGCGTAGCGACCACCCCGGTCAGGCGGTGGCCGCGTACGCCTCGGCCGACTTCTCCAGGACGATCATCGGTACGCCGTCCGCGCCCCGGGACGTCCCGACCCGCTGGTAGCCGACCCTGCTGTACAGCTGGAGGTTGCTCTCGCTGCGATGCCCGGCGTGCAGACGGAAGGTCCTGGCGCCCCGCTCGTCGGCGAGGGCGGCTTCGGCGACCCGCAGGAGCCGGGCGCCGATGCCGTGCCCCTGGAGACGGGGATGGACGCAGAGCTTGCCGATGGCCGCGGCGGCGCCCTCGGTGCTCCTGCCGTGCACCGAGCCTACGATCTCGTCACCGAGGCGGGCGACGAAGACCAGGTCGGCGGCGACCTCCTCGCGGACCGAGTCCAGACTCTGGACGAGCGGGTCGATGCGGTAGTTGCCGTACAGCGCCGCTTCGCTCTGGAAGCACAGGTACTGCAACCTGAAGATCTGCTCGGCGTCCTGCTCGGCCGCCGCAGAGATGGTCACGCTCATGCCCATGTGCGCACGCCTCCCGCTCACCTGATCACCTGTGGTCCCTCACTCCTATCCCCGTCCTCAATGCGACGCAACCTCCGACGCGAGCAATCGCCGCAGACATCCCAGGCATCTGGAACGTTCCGGACCCAGACTGCCTTGTGAGATACCCAACTCCCCTGCAATTTCCCGGTATGTCGGATTGTGCGGGGCCAGCAGCGCCTCCAGCAGCCGGGGGCAGCGGCCGGGCAGCCGGCGTACCGCGTCCCGCAGGGCGCGGCGGCGGGCGGCGGCGACGGCGAGGAGTTCGGGGTCGCGGTCACGGGGGTCGCCGGGATCGACGGGGTCACCGTCCCACGGCCTCTCGTGCCGGACGGCGCGGCGGCTGCGACGGGCCTCGGTGCGGACGGCCCTGCGGAGCCAGCCCTGGAGGTCGTGCGGCGGGCCGTGGGCGTCGAGGCGTTCCAGGAGGCGCAGCCAGACCGCCTGTTCCAGGTCGGCGGATTCGGCCCCGGACGCGTATGCCTCGGCGGAGGCCTCCGCGGTGAGCAGCGGACGGAGAGCGGTGACCAGGTCATGGGTCATATGCGCAACGACACGGCCGCCCCGGGCCCAGTTGCCCGGGGCGGCTGGAAATCACCCCACCGGGGGCAGGACGGCTCAGCCGTTGACGAAGTCCTCACGGGCGAGCAGACCGGTGTCCGGGTGGTCGGTGAAGACACCGTCGATGCCGGTGGCGAAGTAGGCACGGAAGGCGCCGAAGACGTCGCCGTAGGCGTCGGGGTCGCTGCCCTTGCGGAAGTTCGCGGGCAGGAAGGGGTTCTCGTTGCGCATCGTGTACGGGTGCAGGATCAGCCCGGCCCGGTGCGCGTCACGGACGAGGGTGGTGGGCTCGGTGAGGTTTCCGGCCGCGTCGCGGGGGATGACCAGGTCCAGGGTGGGGCCGATGCCCTGTGCGTAGGAGGCGATCTCCTTCAGGCCCTTCGGTGTGATGAGGTCGGCCACCGTGCGCGGGTCACCGTTCTCGACGAAGTCCCAGGGGCGGCTGTTCGCGCCGGAGAGCAGCACGGCGAGCGGGTTGTCGACGAGCCTGTCCATCCGCTGGATGCTGGTGGGTTCGAAGGACTGGACGATGACGGGCGAGTTCTTCTTGTCCTTGCCGTACTTGCGCAGCAGCCGGGCGAGGCGCTCCTCGGTGCCCAGTCCCAACCGGCGGAAGTAGGTGGGGTGCTTGAGCTCGGGGTAGATCCAGACCTGCTTGCCGCGCTTGCGGGTCTGCTCGTTCTGCCAGCGGAGCACCTCTTCGAAGGTGGGGATCTCCCAGCGGCCGTCGTAGAGGGTGTTGTGCGGGCGGTTGGCCGGAATGCGCTCGGTGGCGCGGAGCGTCTTGAGTTCGGCGAGGGTGAAGTCCTCGGTGAACCAGCCGGTGACGGAGACGCCGTCGAGCTGCTTCGTGCGCTTGCGGTCGGTGAACTCGGGATGGTTCGCGACGTCCGTGGTGCCGCCGATCTCCGGCTCGTGCCGGCAGACGAGGTGGCCGTCCTTGGTGGGCACCAGGTCGCCGGCCTCGACGATGTCGGCGCCCATGTCGAGGGCCAGTTCGTAGGCGCCGAAGGTGTGCTCGGGCCGGTGGCCGCTGGCCCCCCGGTGGCCGACGATGGTCGGGACGGGCAGGCCCTTGACGCCCCGTCCGCCGCCGTTCCGGTCCTCGGTCGCTCTCGCCGTGCCGCCCAGCCCGAGGGCGGTACCGCCCGCGCCGAGCACCGCCGCGCCCAGGAGCGCCCGCCGTCCGGTTCCGCCGGCCGCGGTCCCGCCCGTCCGCTCGTCCGACTCCTGCGTTCCCATGAGGGGCCTCCTGCCGTTGACCGTCAGTGCGGGGCGATCGTAGGGGCGCGCGCATGACGAACGGGAGACCGCGACCGGAACACGCGGGTGCCACCGGATGTCGTATGGCCCGGCCCGTCGGGTCCCGGACGGTCCAGGACGCCCCCGGACGGGTGTGCGGGGCGGGGGGTCTGACGATCCGCCGGCTTCGGGGGCGCCGGACCGGGGTACCCGTCGGTCGCCGCGTTCCTCGTGGTGGTGGTCCACGAGGAACGCGGCGACGGCGCGGGGACCGGCGGCACGCCGCCAACGGCGCGCCTCCCGCAGTCCGCGGGTCGCGCGTGCTTCGATCCGGGCCGTGTCCGCACCCCCGGACAACGACGCCGGTCCCATCGGAGCAGGACGGTGGCGGCGGTCATGACGACGAGCAACAGGAGAGCGGTACGGACGCGACCTGCCTCACATCGCGGCGTTCGCGTGACGGCCGTGCGGCACCACGTCACCGCAGGTGAACATGTGTCGACACCGCGTGGCACCTCGGTGAACCCGACGTGCGCGCCCCCCTCGCCCGCGAGTAATGTCCTTACCTGCACAGACTCATACCGCATTCCCGACACCGGAGGAACCGTTGTCCCGCTTCGCGCTCATCAAGGCAGTGCTCGGCCCGATCATGCGCCTGATGTTCCGCCCACGGGTGGAGGGTGTGGAGCACATCCCGGGTGACGGTCCGGTGATCCTGGCGGGCAACCACCTCACGTTCATCGACTCGATGATCCTGCCGCTGGTATGCGACCGTCAGGTCTTCTTCATCGGCAAGGACGAGTACGTCACCGGCAAGGGCCTCAAGGGCCGGGTGATGGCCTGGTTCTTCACCGGCGTCGGCATGATCCCGGTCGACCGCGACGGCGGCCGGGGCGGGGTCGCGGCGCTGATGACGGGCCGTCGGGTGCTGGAGCAGGGCAGGATCTTCGGCATCTACCCCGAGGGCACCCGCTCTCCCGACGGCCGCCTCTACCGGGGCCGCACCGGTATCGCGCGGCTCACCCTGATGACCGGCGCGCCCGTCGTCCCGTTCGCCATGGTCGGCACCGACAAGCTGCAGCCGGGCGGCGCGGGCCTGCCCCGGCCGGGTAAGGTCACGGTCCGCTTCGGTGAGGCGATGGAGTTCTCCCGTTACGAGGGCATGGACCGCGACCGCTACGTCCTGCGGGCCGTGACCGACTCGGTGATGACCGAGGTCATGCGCCTGTCCGGGCAGGAGTACGTGGACATGTACGCCAGCAAGGCGAAGGCCGCCTGACCTCGCCCGCCGCGAGGACCACGCACGCCGTCGGCGGACCGCTTCTGAAGCGGTCCGCCGACGGCGTGTCAGTGCCAGGCCAGCTGTCCGCGTCGTTCCCAGTACACGTGCGGGTCCTCGGGCAGTGCGGCGAGGCGGGAGAGCTGGTCGTCGTCGAGGTCGACGGCCGCCGCGTGCAGGTTGGAGGCGAGCTGGACGACGGTGGCGGCACCGGAGAGGACGACACCGGCCCAGGGCCGGCGCAGCACGAGCGCGAGGGCGACGGCGTCGCAGTCCAGTCCGGTCTCCGCGGCGACGGCCCTGAGCGCGTCGGGAGCGTGGGCCGCGGCCAGCCGCCCGTTGGCCATGCCCTCCTTGACGATCACCGTGAGCCCGGCGTCGTGGGCCTCGGCCAGTGCGGGCTCGGCGGACGTCTCCAGCGCGTTGTACGTGGACTGGACGGTACGGAAGAGGGGTTCGCCCTCGACCGTGACGGCGAGCGCGGCGCGGATGGCGTCGGCCTGGGCCGGGCCGCTGGTGGAGAACCCGACCGTGAGGCCCTGGGCGGCCGCCTCGGCGAGCCGGACGTGGAGGTCCTTGTCGGTGAGGGCGGGGCTCTCCGGGGTCACCGAGTGGATCTGGTAGAGGTCGAGCCGGTCCCCGAGCAGTGCCTCGGACTCGGCGCGCTGACGCTCGTACGCGGCGAGGGAGTGGTCCTTGACCTCGTGCCGCTCGGCGTCGGTGGACCAGTCCGCGGTGTACGTGTAGCCCCATTTGCTGCCGATGACGACGTCGTCGGCGTCGGGCCGGTTCCTCAGCCAGTCGGCGAGGAACTCCTCGGACCGGCCGTACGAGCGGGCCGCGTCGAAGTAGCGGACGCCTTGGGCGTAGGCGGCGTCGAGGAGGTCGTGGGTGCGGGTGCGCAGGGCCTCGACGCTGCGGTCGCCGCCGAGGTCGTCGTCACGGCCCAGGTTGATGTGACCGGGCCGGCCGACGGCGGCGAGTCCCAGGCCGATGTGGCAGGTGGGGGTCGTCGCGGAGGCGAGGCGTGTGAAGGGCATCGGGGGCTCCGTCCGGTCGGCTCCTTGCGGCTGCCGGACCAACGTAACCCGCGATGCCCCTGCGACACCGGACCGGTTACTTCTTGGCGTTCGCCCACGCGTGCTGGGCGGCCACGTCCGCCGTGACCTCGGCGAGCTGCGTGGCGACCGCGCTCGGTGCCGTGCCGCCGCGGCCGTCGCGGGAGGCGAGGGCGCCGGGGACGTTGAGGACGGTGCGCACTTCGGGGGTGAGGTGGGCGGAGATCTTCGCGAACTGCTCGTCGGTCAGCTCGTCGAGTTCCTTGCCCTCCGCCTCGGCGGTCTTGACGCACTCCCCTGCCACCTCGTGCGCGACCCGGAACGGCACGCCCTGCTTGACCAGCCACTCGGCGATGTCGGTGGCCAGCGAGAACCCGGCCGGGGCCAGCTCCTCCATGCGCTCGCGGTGCACGGTGAGGGTGGCCATCATTCCGGTGAAGGCCGGGAGGAGGGTCTCCAGCTGGTCGATGGAGTCGAAGACCGGCTCCTTGTCCTCCTGGAGGTCGCGGTTGTACGCGAGCGGGAGTGCCTTGAGGGTGGCCATCAGGCCGGTCAGGTTGCCGATCAGCCGGCCCGACTTGCCGCGCGCCAGCTCCGCGATGTCCGGGTTCTTCTTCTGCGGCATGATCGACGAGCCGGTGGAGAAGGCGTCGTGCAGGGTCACGAAGGAGAACTCCTTCGTGTTCCAGATGATGACCTCCTCGGCGATCCGGGAGAGGTTCACGCCGATCATCGCGGTGATGAAGGCGAACTCGGCGACGAAGTCCCGGGAGGCCGTGCCGTCGATGGAGTTGGCCGCGCTGCCGTGCTCGAAACCGAGGTCGCGGGCCACCGCCTCCGGGTCCAGGCCGAGGCTGCTGCCGGCCAGCGCGCCCGAGCCGTACGGCGACACCGCGGTCCGCTCGTCCCACTGGCGCAGCCGCTCGGCGTCCCGGGACAGCGACTGGACATGGGCGAGGACATGGTGGGCGAAGAGCACCGGCTGAGCGTGCTGGAGGTGAGTGCGCCCGGGCATGGCCACGTCCGGGTGGGCCTCGGCGAGGCCGACGAGGGCGTCCTGGAGATCGGCGATCAGGCCGCCGAGCGTCCGGGCGTGATCCCGCAGGTACATCCGGAATAGGGTCGCGACCTGGTCGTTCC
Organism: Streptomyces sp. GD-15H; assembly: GCF_045291515.1. Taxonomy (NCBI): domain Bacteria; kingdom Bacillati; phylum Actinomycetota; class Actinomycetes; order Kitasatosporales; family Streptomycetaceae; genus Streptomyces; species Streptomyces sp. GD-15H. The sequence continues at coordinate 6,908,312 of NZ_CP149447.1, read as the reverse complement.
TCGAGCGGCCCGCACGCAGTTTGCCGCCGAGGTCGGGGCCGAGGCGCTCCAGCAGGCCGCGCTCCAGGGCGGTGTGGACGTCCTCGTCGGCGATGGTGCCCACGAACGAGCCGTCGGCGACGTCCGCCTCGAGCCGGTCGAGGCCCTCGATCATGCGGGTGAGTTCGTCCTCGGTGAGCAGCCCCGCCCCGTGCAGCACGCGCGCGTGCGCACGCGATCCGGCGATGTCGTAGGGCGCGAGCCGCCAGTCGAAGTGGACGGACGCGGACAGCTTGGCCAGGGCCTCGGCGGGACCGTCGGCGAAACGGCCGCCCCAGAGCCGTACGTCACCGCTGTTGCTGCTCACTTGCGTGCTCCTCGAAGGCAGGTCGTGGATGTGCCACCGCCTCCTCACTCAGGCGCAGGGGAGTGAGGAGGCGGTGTCAGAGTAGTGCGTGACGGGCCGTCCGGCGGTCAGGCCGTCAGGGCCTGTCCGACGGTCAGCCGAGGTCGCGCTTGGCGGCGATCTTCGACGACAGGCTGTAGATGTCGATGAAGCCCTTGGCCGCCGCCTGGTCGAAGGTGTCGCCGGTGTCGTAGGTGGCGAGGTTGAAGTCGTACAGGGACGACTCGGAGCGCCGGCCGGTGACGACGGCCCGGCCGCCGTGCAGGGTCATCCGGATGTCGCCGGTGACGTGCTGGTTGGCCTCGGTGATGAAGCCGTCCAGGGCTCGCTTGAGCGGGGAGAACCACTGGCCGTCGTAGACCAGTTCGCCCCAGCGCTGCTCGACCTGCCGCTTGTAGCGGGCGAGCTCGCGCTCGACCGTGACGTTCTCCAGCTCCTGGTGGGCCGTGATCAGCGCGATGGCGCCGGGCGCCTCGTACACCTCGCGGGACTTGATGCCGACGAGGCGGTCCTCGACCATGTCGATCCGGCCAACGCCCTGGGCGCCCGCGCGCTCGTTGAGCTGCTGGATCGCCTGGAGGACGGTGACGGGCCTGCCGTCGATGGCGACCGGCACGCCCTCCTTGAAGGTGATGACGACCTCGTCGGCCTCGCGCGCCACGGCGGGGTTCTGCGTGTACTCGTAGACGTCCTCGATCGGCGCGTTCCAGATGTCCTCGAGGAAGCCGGTCTCGACGGCGCGCCCGAAGACGTTCTGGTCGATGGAGTACGGCGACTTCTTCGTGGTCGCGATCGGCAGGCCCTTGGCCTCGCAGAAGGCGATGGCCTTGTCGCGGGTCATGGCGTAGTCACGGACCGGGGCGATGCAGTTCAGGTCGGGGGCGAGGGCGACGATGCCGGCCTCGAAGCGGACCTGGTCGTTGCCCTTGCCGGTGCAGCCGTGGGCGACGGTGGTGGCGCCGTGCTTCTGCGCGGCGGCGACGAGGTGCTTGACGATCGTCGGCCGGGACAGCGCGGATACCAGCGGGTAGCGGTCCATGTAGAGGGCGTTGGCCTTGATCGCCGGGAGGCAGTACTCGTCGGCGAACTCGTCCTTGGCGTCGGCGACCTCCGCCTCGACGGCACCGCAGGCGAGCGCGCGCTTGCGGATGACGTCCAGGTCCTCGCCGCCCTGGCCGACGTCGACCGCAACGGCGATGACCTCGGCGCCCGTCTCCTCGGCGATCCAGCCGATGGCGACGGAGGTGTCCAGACCGCCCGAGTAGGCGAGTACGACGCGCTCGGTCACGGGATTCTCCTTACAGTGCATTCGCTGACATGCATGAGTATGCAGGAGAACGCATGATTCGTCAATCCGCCTCCGCGCGGAGGTCGATTCCGGTGGCGGTTGAACGCGGGAAACCGCTTTCCCGCATCTCTCGCAGGACTCGGGCGCCGCGTCGGCACATCCGGGACACCACGAGACACCCACGAAACCCGACCCCACCCCCCTCGACCCGAGTGAGACATCCGCATGTCCAGGGCTCTTCCGAAGTACAACAAGCGTCGCGTCTGCCTCATCGGCGGCGCCGCCGCCGTGGCGCTGTCCGGCGCGGTGATCGCCGGATCCGCCCTCGCCGGCGAGTCGCCCGGACGCTCGCGGGACCGGGCACGATCAGCTGTCCCGAACTGCTCGCACGCTTTCCCGACATCGATCCGACGATCCACGGCCTGCGCGCGGTCGTCGTCGTGACCGCCGAACTCATCCGCGACACCTGCGGCTACGCCGTCCCCTTCATGGCCTACGAGGCGGACCGCGACCTGCACGGGAAGCGGTTCGCGCGGGAGGACGACGCCTCGCTGGACGCGTACTTCACCAAGAAGGAACACGTCGCGACGAGCCTGGACGGCCTCCCCGGGCTGCCCCTGCCGCTGCCCCCGTCCCCGGCCTGAGCCATCCGCCCAGGTGCCGGGGTGCCCTGAGGCGTTTTTTCCTCCGCACGCTCCCGTCGTTCCGCTGAACGCTCCCGAGTCACGGCACGTATGTGTGGGCCAAGGGCCAAGTCCCACGGAGGAACCGTGACCACCACGCTCGCAGGCGGACGTGCCGCCCGCCGTCAGACGATGCGCCGCATCCGTCCGCGCCGCTCCCCCGCCGTGCCCCTGCTGCTCGCCGTGGGGGCGGGCGCGGTGGCCGTGCTGTGGTTGTGGTGGAACAACACACCGTCCATCTCGGACACCACCGGAAGGATCGTCGCCGCGGGCCGCATCACCGGCCTGCTGGCCGGCTATCTGATGGCCCTCGTGGTGCTGCAGATGGCCCGGGTCCCCGCGCTGGAACGCCGGGTGGGTTCGGACCGGGTGGCCCGCTGGCACGCGATGAGCGGGCGCTACACCATCAGCCTGGTCATCGCCCACGTCTTCCTCATCATGTGGGGCTACGCCCTCCAGGCGGGCAAGAGCCTCGGCGACATCGGCCGGCAGACGCTCACCTCCGTCAACGAGCTGCCGGACATGGGCAAGGCCGCCATCGGCACAGGTCTGCTGTTCGTGATCGCGTTCCTCTCGATCGGCCCGATCCGCCGCCGGCTGCCGTACGACAGCTGGTACCACGCACACCTGCTGACGTACGCGGCGATGTACCTGACGTTCTGGCACCAGATCACCACCGGCAACGAGTTCGCCGTCGAGCCGTCCGCGAAGACCTTCTGGTACGGGCTCTACGGCGCCGTGACCGCGCTGGTCCTCTGGTACCGGGCACTCACCCCGATCCGGCTGAACCTGCGTCACCGGATGCGGGTCGAGGCGGTCATCGAGGAGACGCCGGGCATCACCTCGGTACTGATCAGCGGGCGCAAACTGCACCGGATGGGCGCGGAGGCCGGGCAGTTCTTCCGCTGGCGGTTCCTGGCGCCGGGGATGCGGTTCAGCTCCCACCCGTACTCGCTGTCGGCGGCTCCCCGCCCCGGCATGCTGCGGATCACCGTGAAGGCGATCGGCGACCACACCTCCCGGCTGCGCGAGCTGGAGCCCGGCACCCGGGTGTGGGCGGAGGGACCCTACGGGGCGCTGACCGCCCAGCGCCGCAGCCGCGGGAAGGTGCTGCTGGTCGCGGGTGGGGTGGGCATCACGCCGATGCGGGCGCTGTTCGAGACGCTGCCCGGTGCCTCCGGGGACATCACCCTGCTGTACCGGGCCAACACCACCCAGGACCTGGCCCTGTGGGGCGAGCTGGCCGAGATCGCCGACGAGCGCGGTGCGCGCCTGATGTACGCGGTGAACAGCCCCGAGGGGGAACGCCCCGACATCTCGGCGGACAGCCTGCGGCGGAAGATCCCCGACATCGACAACCACGACGTCTTCATGTGCGGCCCGCCCGGGTTCGCCCAGTCGGTGTACGACGCACTGCGCGGCGCCGGGGTCCCCGCCCGCCGTATCCACCACGAGTCGTTCGAGATGTGAGCGACGGGTCATCCACACCCATCAGGAGCTTGAGAAACGATGAGGAAGACTCACCCTGTCCGGCGTGCTGTGCTGGCCACCGCCGCCACCGTCTCCGGGATCGTGCTGCTGCTGACGCTGAAGCCGGATTCCGACCCGGGCTCGGCGGAAGCGGCCGGCGGCGCGGTCCCGCCCGCGGCCGCGCAGTCCCCGCAGGGCGGCGCCCAGGCCATCGCCAACGGCACCGTCACCGGTGACGCGGCGCAGACCCAGTACGGGGCGGTGCAGGTCCGGATCACCGTCGAGAGCGGGAAGATCACCAAGGCCGAGGCCGTCCAGTCCCCCAGGGGCGGCCAGAGCGACCAGGTCACCTTCGCGTCCGTACCCAGGCTCAACCAGGCCGTCGTGGCGGCCGGCAACGCGGACGTCGACGCCGTGTCCGGCGCCACCTACACCAGCGCCGGCTACAAGAAATCGCTGCAGTCCGCACTCGACAAGGCCGGTGGCTGACACCGTGGCCGAGTCCGCACAGGCTCCCGCCGCGGTGCGTCGCACGGAAGAGACGATGGGGACCGTCTTCTCCTTCGACGTCCGCGGCGGGGAACCCACTGCCGTACACGCGGCGCTGGACGAAGCGGTCGCCGGACTGCGCCGCGTCGACGAGGTGTTCAGCACGTACCGCGACGAGACCCAGATCTCGCGGCTGGCACGCGGCGACCTCACGGTCGAGGAGTGCGACCCCGAGGTCGCCGAGGTGCTGGAGCTGGCCGCGGAGGCGGAACGGGTGAGCGACGGCTGGTTCAGCCCGCGCTACCGGGGCCGGCTCGACCCGACCGGCATCGTCAAGGGCTGGGCCACCGAGCGGGCCGCGCGGAGGCTCGCGGAGGCCGGGGCGGTCGGGGTGAGCCTCAACGGCGGCGGTGACGTCCAGTTGCTGGGCACCCCGGGAGCCGGGCGGCCGTGGCGGGTGGGCGTGTCGGATCCGCTCCGTCCGGGCGGCCTCGCGGCCGTGGTCTCCGCGGCCGGCGTGGACGAGCTGGCCGTGGCCACCTCGGGCACCGCCGAGCGCGGCGACCACATCGTCGACCCGCGCACCGGCCGTTCCGCGGTCACCGACCTGGTCGCGGTGACCGTGGTGGCGCCCCGGCTGGTCTGGGCCGACTGCTGGGCCACCGCCGCCTTCGCGATGGGATCGCGGGAGGGGCTCGCGTGGCTGGAGACGCTGCCCGACGTGGAGGCGCTACTCATCACGGCGGGCGACGAGGTGCGCTGCACGGGGGGTCTGGCGGACCGGCTGGGGTGATCGAATGGATCGGGCCCCGCACGGCGCCCGCGTACCTCCGGCCGGCGGCGAGGCCGCGCTCAGTGCCCGTTCTGGGCCAGCCGCAGCATGTGCTCGGCCAGGGCCGGCCCACCCACCGGGTCGCGGCTGATCAGCATCAGCGTGTCGTCACCGGCGATGGTCCCCAGGATGTCGTGCAGTTCGGCCTGGTCGATGGCCGAGGCCAAAAACTGCGCGGCACCCGGCGGGGTGCGCAGGACCACGAGGTTGGCGGACGCCTCCGCGGAGATCAGCAGCTCCTGGGAGAGCCGCCGCATCCGCTCCTCCTTCGCCGACTCCCCCAGCGGTGCGCGCGGGGTGCGGAAGCCGCCCTCGCTCGGTACCGCGTAGATGAGGTCGCCGTCGGTGTCGCGGATCTTCACCGCGTTCAGCTCGTCCAGGTCCCGGGAGAGCGTCGCCTGGGTGACGGTCAGCCCGTGGTCGGCGAGCAGCTTCGCCAACTGGCTCTGAGAGCGGACCGGTTGCCGGTTGAGGATGTCCACGATCCGGCGGTGGCGGGCGGTGCGGGTCTGCGGTACGGCAGGCCCGGCAGGCTGTCCGTGGTCCTGATCGTGGCTCATCGTCGTCTCATTCTCCGGTCATCCTCGGGGCGTTCCCCGGCTCGTGGTCCGGTTCATCGCCCTGCTCGTCGTCCGGGTCTCTCCCGGCTCGTGGTCCGGCTCACTGTCCGGCTCGCCCTTCCCCGTCCACCGCCCGGCCGACGGCGTCCAGGACGCCGGGCAGTGCCCCGAGGAAGGCGTCCACCGCGTCGTCCCCGAGGATCAGCGGCGGCATCAGCCGTACGACATCGGGGGCGGGCACGTTCACCAGGAAACCGGCGTCCTGAGCCGCCTGTTGCACCTGGGGCGCGAGCGGCTCGGTGAGCACGATACCCAGGAGGAGGCCCGCACCCCGGACATGGCCGATCAACGGGTCGCCGAGCGCCTCGATTCCGTCGCGGAGCCGCTCGCCCTGCCGCTTGACGTTCTCGAGCAGCCCCTCGTTCTCGATCGTGTCGAGGACGGCGAGGCCGGCGGCGCAGGCGACCGGATTGCCCCCGAAGGTCGTGCCGTGGTGGCCGGGGTGCAGCAGTTCGGCGGCGCGTCCGAAGGCGACGGTCGCGCCGATCGGCAGCCCGCCGCCGAGTCCCTTGGCGAGGGTGACGACGTCGGGCAGGACGCCTTCGTGGGCCTGGTACTCGAACCAGTTGCCGGTGCGGCCGACGCCGGTCTGCACCTCGTCCAGGACGAGCAGCGCGCCCGTGGCGGCCGTGATGGCGCGGGCGGCCTTCAGATAGCCGGGCGGGGGCACCACGACCCCGTTCTCGCCCTGGATCGGCTCGATGACGACCAGCGCGGTGTCGTCGGTGACCGCGGCGGCCAGGGCCTGCGCGTCGCCGTAGGGGACATGGGTGACGTCCCCGGGCAGCGGCGCGAACGGCTCCCGCTTGCCCGGCTGGCCGGTCAGCGCGAGGGCGCCCATGGTGCGGCCGTGGAAGCCGCCGTCGGTGGCGACCATGTGGATCCGCCCGGTCAGCCGTCCGATCTTGAACGCGGCCTCGTTGGCCTCGGCGCCCGAGTTGCAGAAGTACACCCGGCCCTCGCGGCCGAAGAGCCGGAGGAGCCGTTCGGCGAGTGCGACGGGCGGTTCGGCGACGTACAGGTTGGAGACGTGGCCCAGGGAGGCGATCTGCCGGCTGACGGCCTCCACGACGGCCGGGTGGGCATGACCGAGCGCGTTGACGGCGATGCCGCCGACGAAGTCGGTGTACTCCTTGCCGTCGGCGTCGCGGACGGTGGTACCCGCGCCGCTGACCAGGGACAGCTTCGGTGTGCCGTAGTTGTTCATGAGCGCGTGCTGCCACCGCGCGGTCAGTTCCTCGTTGCTCACGACTCCCCCTGTGCGTGCGGTGTTCCGTCGGATGCGGCCTCGATGGCGTCGGCGGGATCGTCGGGCACGACCATGGTGCCGATGCCCTCGTCGGTGAAGATCTCCAGCAGGATCGAGTGCTGGACCCGGCCGTCGATGACACGCGCCGTGGTCACACCGTTGCGTACGGCGTGCAGGCAGCCCTCCATCTTCGGCACCATGCCGGAGGACAGTTCCGGCAGCAGCTTCTCGAGCTGGGACGCGGTGAGACGGCTGATCACCTCGTCGGAGTTCGGCCAGTCCTCGTAGAGCCCCTCGACGTCGGTGAGGACCATGAGGGTCTCGGCGTCCAGGGCGGCGGCGAGCGCCGCGGCCGCCGTGTCGGCGTTGACGTTGTAGACGTGGTGGTCGTCCTGGCTCCGGGCGATCGACGAGACGACCGGGATACGGCCGTCGGCGAGCAGGGCCTCGATGGCGCCGGTGTCGATCTCGGTGATCTCGCCGACCCGCCCGATGTCGACGGGCTCACCGTCGATCTCGGGCCGGTGTTTGGTCGCGGTGAGGGTGTGCGCGTCCTCGCCGGTGAGGCCGACGGCGAAGGGTCCGTGCCGGTTGAGCAGTCCGACCAGCTCGCGCTGCACCTGTCCGGCCAGCACCATCCGTACGACGTCCATGGCGTCCTCGGTGGTCACCCGAAGGCCGGCCTTGAACTCGCTGACGATGCCGTGCCGGTCGAGCGCGGCGCTGATCTGCGGGCCGCCGCCGTGCACGACGACCGGCTTGAGGCCGGCGTGCCGCAGGAAGACCACGTCCTGGGCGAAGGCGTTCTTCAGTTCCTCGTTCACCATGGCGTTGCCGCCGAACTTGATGACGACGGTCTTGCCGTGGTGCCGGGTCAGCCAGGGCAGCGCCTCGATGAGGATCTGCGCCTTGGGCAGCGCGGTGTGCTTGCGGGTGGTGCTCATGAGGAGTACGCGCTGTTCTCGTGGACGTAGTCGGCGGTGAGGTCGTTGGTCCAGATGGTGGCGGTCGCGTCACCGGCGCCCAGGTCGGCGACGATGTGGACCTCGCGGTAGCGCATGTCGACCTTGTCGCGGTCCTCGCCGACGCCGCCGTTCTTGCACACCCAGACGCCGTTGATGGCGACGTCGAGTGCGTCGGGTTCGAAGGCGGCCTTCGTGGTGCCGATCGCGGACAGCACCCGGCCCCAGTTGGGGTCCTCGCCGTGGATGGCGCACTTGAGGAGGTTGTTGCGGGCGATGGAGCGGCCCACCTCGACGGCGTCGTCCTCGGTCGCGGCGCCCACCACCTCGACCTTGATGTCCTTGCTGGCGCCCTCGGCGTCGCGGATGAGCTGCCGGCCGAGATCGTCGCAGACGGCGCGCACGGCCTCGGCGAACTCCTCGTAGGCGGGGGTGACGCCGGCCGCGCCGGAGGCGAGCAGCAGCACGGTGTCGTTGGTGGACATGCAGCCGTCGGAGTCGACACGGTCGAAGGTGACCCTGGTGGCGGCGCGCAGGGCCCGGTCCAGTGCCCCGGCGTCGACGTCGGCGTCGGTGGTGAGGACGACCAGCATGGTGGCGAGGCCGGGGGCGAGCATGCCGGCGCCCTTGGCCATGCCGCCGACGGTCCAGCCGTCCTTCGTCACGACGGACGTCTTGTGCACACTGTCCGTGGTCTTGATGGCGAGGGCGGCCTTCTCTCCACCGTGCTCGGACAGCTGACCGGCGGCCGCCTCGACCCCCGGCAGCAGCTTGTCCATGGGAAGCGTGACGCCGATGAGCCCGGTGGAGCAGACGGCGATCTCGCCCGCGCCGGTCCCGAGTACCTCGGCGGCCTTCTCGGCGGTGGCGTGGGTGTCCTGGAAGCCCTTGGGGCCCGTACAGGCGTTGGCGCCACCGGAGTTGAGGACGACGGCGGCGACCTGGCCGCTCTTGAGCACCTGCTCGGACCAGAGCACGGGTGCGGCCTTGACGCGGTTGGCGGTGAAGACGCCCGCCGCGGCACGGCGCGGCCCGTTGTTGACCACCAGAGCCAGGTCCGGTTTGCCGTTCTCCTTGATCCCGGCGGCGATACCGGCCGCCGTGAATCCCTTTGCTGCCGTCACACTCACGGCGCGACTCCGATCGTGGTCAGTCCGGTGGACTCGTCGAGCCCGAGGGCGATGTTCATGCTCTGCAGAGCGCCGCCCGCGGTGCCCTTGGTGAGGTTGTCGATGGCGCTGATCGCGATGATCCGCCCCGCGGCCTCGTCGTACGTGACCTGGATCTGAACGGCGTTGGAACCGTGGACGGACGCCGTCGCGGGCCACTGGCCCTCGGGGAGCAGACGGACGAAGGGCTCGTCGGCGAACGCCTTCTGGTAGGCGGCCCGGACGGACTCGGCGGTGACCCCGGGCCTGGCCTTGGCACTGCACGTGGCGAGGATGCCGCGGGGCATCGGCGCGAGGGTCGGCGTGAAGGAGACGGAGACCCGTTCCCCGGCCGCCGCGCTGAGGTTCTGGATCATCTCGGGGGTGTGCCGGTGGGTGCCGCCGACGCCGTAGGGCGACATCGACCCCATGACCTCGCTGCCCAGCAGGTGCGGCTTGGCCGCCTTGCCCGCGCCGGAGGTGCCGGAGGCGGCGACGATCACCGCCTCGGCCTCAGCGAGCCCCGCCGTGTAGGCGGGGACGAGGGCCAGCGAGACGGCGGTCGGGTAGCAACCGGGCACCGCGATGCGCTTGGACCCCTCCAGCGCAGCGCGGCCGCCCGGAAGTTCGGGAAGGCCGTAGGGCCAGGTGCCGGCGTGCGGGGAGCCGTAGAACCTCTCCCAGTCGGCGGCGTCGGCGAGCCGGTGGTCGGCGCCCATGTCGACCACGAGCACGGCCGGTCCGAGCTGCTCGGCGACGGCGGCGGACTGCCCGTGCGGCAGGGCGAGGAAGACGACGTCGTGCCCGGCCAGCACGTCGGCCGTGGTCGCCTCCAGCACCCGCTCGGCGAGCGGCACCAGATGCGGTTGCAGACTCCCGAGCCGCTGCCCGGCATTGGAGTTCCCGGTCAGCGCACCGATCTCCACCCCGGGGTGCGCCAGCAGCAGACGCAGGAGCTCCCCACCCGCATATCCACTGGCCCCGGCCACAGCCACCCGTACGCTCACGGAAACCTCCTTCTCGATGGCATGACTATACGTATAGCCGCACTTTTATGCAATGTCGCGCAGGAGGCAGCGTCACAACCGCCCGGCCTGCCGGGCGGCTTGGAGCGCTCAGTGACAGCGCCGCGGCGGAGCCGACACGCGCACCCGACTCGATCGGGCACAGGATGTCGGGTCCGGCAGGACGCGTGCCGCCTAGCGTGGTGATCGCACGCAAGAAGGATGGGGACCGGGCGTGCTGGAGCGGCTCAACCAGGCCATGGAGCAGATCGAGCACGGTCTCGATCGGCCCGCCGATGTGGTGGGGTTGGCACGCACCGCGATGACCTCGGAATACCACCTGCGCCGGATGTTCTCCGCGCTGGCGGGCATGCCGTTGTCGGAGTACGTCCGGCGTCGGCGGCTGACCGTCGCGGGTGCCGAGGTGCTCGCCGGCCATGAGCCGCTGCTGGAGATCGCGGTGCGCTACGGCTACGGCTCGGGGGAGGCGTTCGCGCGAGCGTTCCGCGCCATGCACGGTGTCGGTCCGGGCGAGGCCCGGCGCACCGGCTGCGCACTCGTCTCCCAGCCCCGGTTGACCTTCCGCCTCACCGTCGAAGGGAGCAGCAGCATGCGCTATCGCGTGGTCGACCGGCCGGCCTTCACCGTTGCCGGCCTCAAGGCCCGGGTGCCACTGGTGCACTCGGGGCCGAACCAGGCGATCATCGACTTCGTCCGCGGCGTCGATCCGCGGACCGTGGAGCGCCTGGAGGAACTGTCGGACCAGGAGCCGCAGGGCATCGTCGCGGTCTGCGACGACCTGGACCCCAGCCGCGCCGAGGGTACCGAACTCGACTACTACCACGGGGTACTCACGTCCGCGGCCGCCCCCGAGGGAACGGCGTCCCTGGCCGTTCCGGCCGGCACCTGGGCGGTCTTCACCACCTCCGGACCGGTCCCGCGGGCCATCCAGGAGCTGTGGCGGGACGTGTTCACCCAGTGGTTCCCGTCGAACCCGTACCGCAGCCGTCCCGGCCCGGAGATCCTGCGCACCCACCTGTCACCGGACAAGACCGAAGCCAACGCCGAATTGTGGCTCCCGGTGGAGCGGGAGCAGGGATGAACACAGCACCGGGTTCGTAGACGCCGAATGGTACGAGTGCTCCGGCCGACAGTACGGGCCGGCCGAGGCGCTCGGTTCGGACGAGGACGCCGGCCATTGCCCCCGTCCTCATGCACGGGGAACCATGTCCGGCCCGAGCCCGCACGAGGAAGCCCCTTCCCACAGGCGGTCAAGGCCGAACACGCTCGTTGGCCAGTGCGGCGCTCAGCACCACGTGCCGTTCCCACCACCGTTCGTGAGGCTCAGGACGCCTCGTCCCAGGCGCGGCGCAGGAAGGCGGAGGCGTCGGCCAGTTCCGGGAGGGCGACGGCGTGGCCCAGGCCCGGGTAGCGGTGTTCCTCGAGGTTCGCTCCGGACTCCTCGCGGAGCCAGACGCCGGTCCGGGTGACGAGGTCGGCGGGGATCACCCGGTCCGCGACGTCGCGGCCCCAGAAGACCGGCATCCCGGTCAGGCGACCCTGCTCCTCGGGCAGACCCGCGTCCCACGGCAGGGTGCCGGACAGGAGGACAGCGGCGGCGAACCGCTCCGGGCGGGCGAGCAGCAGGCCGCCCGCCATGGCCATTCCGCCGGAAAAGCCGAGGAGGGAGACCGATGTGTGGCCGGCGGCCTCGGTGTCGAGCCAGCCGAAGAGCCAGTCGGCGGTGGCCGCGAGGGAGTCGGGCAGGGGGCGCCCGATCCCCCGGTTGGCGAACCACGCGTATCCGCCGCCCTCGGTCAGCGGGGCGCGCACGAAGGCCACCGTGGCCTCCTGCGGCAGGTGCGGCGCGAGCTGCGCGAACGACGTCTCGTCCGCTCCCCGCCCGTGCAGGGCGACGACGAGCGGCGTGCCGGGCCTGCGGTCGGGTTCGACGGACCAGCTGACCGTGGGGGCGGCGGTGTGGGGCATGGCGGCGGCTCCTTGGGCGGCGTGAGGCATGCACAGGCTTCAAGCACGGTCGAGCGTACTCGTACTGCTTGAAAGTTGAAGCAGAGGCCGTGGTTGGTTTAACTTGAAGCTTCAAGAGTGCCGAGACGGGTCGCCGCCCAATGCCGCGCGGCGCTCCGACCGTCTTCGCCGCCCCCTTCCGAGGAGTCCCCCCATGGCCAGTCCCACCACCACTTCGTCCCGTCCCGCCGCGGCATCCGGTCAGGAGGCCCCCGCCGTTCCCGCCCGTGCCTACGACATCGGTCTGCTGGTCCTGCGTCTCGCGCTCGGCCTGACCATGGCGGTGCACGGCGCCCAGAAGCTGTTCGGCTGGTTCGGCGGGGGCGGTGTCGAGGGCACCGGGATGTTCTTCGAGTCCCTTGGCTACCCCTCGCCCGAGGCGTTCGCCGTCGTGGCCGGGCTCACCGAGACCCTGGGCGGGCTCGGCCTCGCGCTCGGTCTGTTCACTCCGCTCGCCGCCGCGGCCGTCGCCGGCACGCTGGTCAACGCGATCGCCGTGAAGTGGGGCGGCGGCTTCTTCGCCCCGGAGGGCGTGGAGTACGAGCTCCTCATCACCCTGACCGCGGTGGCGCTCGCCCTGACCGGCCCCGGCCGGATCGCCGTGGACCGGCTGCTGCCCCGGCTGCGCACGCACCGCCTCGCGTACGGCGTCGCCTCCGTCGTCCTCGGCGCCGTGGTGGCCGGCGTCACCCTGCTGCTGCGCCACTGACACGGCGGGTGGTTTCCCGGTCGCGCCGGGTGCGGGCCGCCGTCTCCGGAGACGGCGGCCCGCACCCGGACCGCTCCCGCTGCTTGATCCGCAGGAACGTCACCGAGTGCGCCGGGAACGTGTACCGGAATGCTCTCCCTCGTGAACGAGGGAGATTTCTGGCTCACGCCGCTCGATCACTCGGCGAGCAATCGAGTCTTACGCGATCAACTTCCAGCGCCGCCCGGGCGGCCGCCGGCACACGCAGCCGGTAGGTGTAACGGGCACACCCGCCTGCCTCCTGCACCCTGCCCCGCCTCCCGGTCCCTCTCGTCCGCCGACCGCGATGCGCGGCATCCCGGGCCCTCCGATGAGACGGTATGTGCGACCGCCACACACCCGTGCCGCGATCACGCGAGCATCACCCGAACCGGCGACCGAAAGCACACGCGTTCCCACCCTGCCCACCCGACAGCCATCCAGGCGCTCCGCGCCCGAAACCGGGATACGGCGACACTCCGCGTCACGGCATCCGGATGCGATTCTCCTCAGGGTGGGCAGGAATCTCCCGGCTTCGGCTGGGAGAGCACTTCAACGAGGCGAGTTCACCGTCCGCGACGAGGAACACCGGTGGACGGTCTGGTGGGTGCGTGGCCCGGCCAAGGATCTGGTGCTGGACACGGGTTACGTCCGCGTGGGCTGAGGGGAAACCCCCTCGATGCACAGACTCCAGCGGCCCGCCCGCCCGGTGACGCTGATCCGTGACAGCGCCTGGACGTCGATGTTCCAGTAGGTCGCGGGCGGTGCCTTCAGCGCGTACACCAGCGCGGCGCGGATCACGGAGGGTTCGGCCACCGCGACGACCCGGCAGTTCTCCTCCAGCGGCCGGGTGTCCAGCCAGCCGCCTACGCGGGTGAGGAAGTCCAGCAGCGACTCCCCGCCGTGCACGGTGGCCCGCGGGTCGGCCAGCCAGGCGTCCACGACCTCCGGTTCCCGGGCCATCGCCTCGCCCAGGGTCAGCCCGCGCCAACGGCCCATGTCGCAGTCACGCAGGGCGAGCTGGACCAGCGGGGCGTAGCCGAGCCCGTCCCCGGTGGCACGGCTGCGCGGATTCGGTGAGCAGTAGCGCAGGTCGGTCGCGGCGAGTGGCAGCAGCGCGTGGACCACGCGCTGCACCCCGCTCCACCCGGCCCGATCGAGTGGCCGGTCGTCCTCGAAACGCTCGGTCCGTCGCGAGAAGCTCCCCGCCGCGGCAACGAACGTGACCCGAAGTGCCATGCGGCGATCGTCAGTCCCCGGGGTGAGCAAATCAAGGGGTACGGCCGGGGTGTCATCGAGCGTCCATCAGGCCTTGCACGCAGACCGTGACCTGCCGGGCAAGTGACGCGAAACGCCTTCCCCCTCGGCCCCGCAGCCCTTGCCCCCGCCCCGCCGTCCTCACTCGAGGGGGAGCGCCATGAAGTGGTCGGGCCGGTCCAGTGCCCGGAACCCGAGCCTGGCGTAGACACCGTGCGCGTCGTGCGTGGCGAGCAGGATGCGCCGCAGTCCGCACGGCCGCAGTTCCTCCCGTACCGCGGCCACCAGGGCCGTGCCGAGCCCCTTGCCCCGCACCGACGGGCCGACGTAGACATCGCACAGCCACGCGAAGGTCGCCCGGTCGGTGACGACCCGGGCGTAGGCCACCTGTTCCCCCGAGGGCGTCGCGTACACACCGAAGTTGAGCGAGCCCTCGATCGCCGCGTCGTGCTTCTGACGGGACCGTCCGAGGGCCCAGTACGCGTCGGTGGACAGCCAGTGGTGCACACGTCCTGCGTCGATACGGGCGGGGTCGGTAGAAATCTCGTAGCCCTCGGGCAGGCTCGGTATGACATTCATGGCCGAATACTCGCAGGTCAGGCCGAGCTGAAACGAGCGCCTCCCCCCGTTACCTCACTCGTCCCAGCACCTCGTCGCAGGCGGTGCGCAGTCGCCGTACGCCCTCCGTGATCTCCCCGGTGCCCGCGACCGCCGCGAAGCTCAGCCGCACGTGAGCGGCCGGGAGTGACGGCGATGCCCGCGCGCAGGGCCGCCGTAGTGAGCGCGGACTCTCCCCCAGGGTTGAAAGCCCGGGAGGTGTCCCCGGTGCCGTCGGGCAGGCGCGGCCAGAGGTGGTAACCGCCCGCCGGGACGTGCGGCAGGGCGAGTTCGGGCAGGCGGAGCCGGAGCGCGGTGGTCATCGCGTCCCGGCGGGCCCGCAGCTCGGCGGAGACCGCCCGCAGATGGCGCGGCCGGCGGGCGAGCCGACGAGTTCCAGCGCGGCCGCCTGGAGGGGCCCGGGGGACGAAGAAGGTGTCGACGATCTGGATGGCCCGGAGCCGCTCCAGCACCGGCCCGTGCGCGACGAGGCCGCTCACCCGGAAACTGGGCGAGGTCGCCTTGGCGAGCGAGCAGACGTGGACGACGACGCCGTCGGGATCGCCGTCACCCAGCGGACACGCGGCTGAGGAGCCAGGGATGAGGAGCCGTACGGACCACGGACGCTCAGCCCGTCGCCGCACGAAGCCCGGAGCGGGGGCCCGCTCCCGCACGGGGCGTGCCGGGCGGCGCGCTCCGCCGTAGACTCGAAGCCACGGACCGCTGCTCCCGCACTTGGTGAGGAGACCCCGATGCGCGCAACTGTGGGCGACCAGCTTGTTCAGCACGGCAGGGTGGTCGGTCAGCACGACAAGGTGGCTGAGATCGTCGAAGTGATGGGCCAGAAGGGCGATCCACCCTACCGGGTCCGCTTCGAGGACGGGCACGAGGCCGTGTGCTCACCCGGGCCCGATTCCGAGATCCGGCACAAGAACCGTCAGCGATAATCCGGCGACCGCCGGTGGTGGATCAGCGCGGAGGGGTCGCCGACTGCTCGTAGTGGTCGGCGACCATCCGCGCCGTCGCGCCGACCGGATCGGCGCTCAGCACCCGGGCGGCGAAGAAGACGTGTCGGCGTGCCTGCGGGTGGTCCGCGGCGAGTGTGAGGTGCCGGGAGGATTCGGCCGGGTCCTGCCAGGGGCGGGCTGCGCCGGGTCGGATGCCGAAGCGGGTGCCGGGCCGGATCCCCCGGATGCGAGCCGCCGTCTCGCGTACCAGCCGGTCGATGTCGTCCCGCCGCCAGGCCGCCCGGTCGGGGAAGGCGCCGCCGTGGCGTCGTAGGCGGTGTCGCCGAAGGTCTGCCCCGCCACGGGGTCGGTGATCGTTCTTCGAGGCGTGCACAAGGGGTGCTTTGGCTCGATCGTGTGAGGGTTCACTCGCGGGCTCGCGGCGCTCCGGTGCGACTGGCGTAGCCCGAGCAGCGCGATCCGGGGCGCGGGTGCGGTGTCGGCGCGCGGAGCCCCTGCTCCACCGGAGTGATGGTTCAGGGCCTCTCCGTCGTCTTCGGCGGCATCCTCCTGGGACCGGACCACGCACGAGATGCGTGTCGCCGCCCCGGGGTCGAGTACGCCGGGGGCCCGGGGCACCTCCCCCGCCCGTGAGGCAGCGGGGGAGCGCCCAGGACCGTTCGGGGCGCGCGGCTGAGCGGGCTCACTCCTGCTCGGCCCACGGGAACGGTACGGGCAGAAGTAGTCGTCGAAGTGGACCGCGTCGACGGGATACCGGCGCACCGCGTCGAGCATCGCGTCCTCGACGAAGGCGCGGACCCTCGGGAAGCCCGGGGTCGTAGTGGAGTTTCCCGCCGTACGGGACCACCCAGCCGGGGTTTTGGCGGGTCGGGTGGGTGGCGGCGAGCCGAGTGGGGTCGGTGTGCGGGGCGACCCGGTACGGGTTGAACCAGACGTGCAGTCCCAGGCCGCGGGCGTGGGGCCTCGGTGACGGCGGTGCTCAGCGGATTCCAGCCGGGATGTGCGTGCCCTGGGTGCCGGGGAGGTACGCGGACCGGGGTTCGTACGGGGACGGCCACAGGGCGTCGGCCGTGGGCCGCCCCTGGAGGATCACGGTGTTGAGCCGGTTGCGGACGGCGGCGCCGAGGTGGGCGATCAGCTCGGTCCGCTGCCGGTCGGCGCTCAGTCCCGGACGCGAAGGCCAGTCCCGGTTGGCCACGGTCGCCAGCCACACGCCCCGCATCTCACCCACCGCTGCTCCCTGGCCCCCCCGTCGCACCCGAGGGCCCGGACCCCGGCCGCCCCGGGGTGGCCGAGGTGGCCGTCATCATCGTCACGGCCGACAGCGCCGCCGTCGCGAACGCCCTGCGTGACACTCGTCCCATTTCACACTCATCACAAAAGACGCGATCCACCCGATCACGGACCGCTCCGCGCTCAGTCTGCCCGACCCGTACGATCGATCATCGATACTTCCGGGTAGCGTGCACGAACGGAGCAGGGCGCCGCGACCCGGCGGTCCTGCCGGAGCCGCAGAACAGAGCCGTGGAACAGAGCGGTAGAACAGCGGTAGAACAGAGCCGTAACAGCGCAGACGAACCGCGCAGGGAAGCGAAAGGGACGATGTGACCGACATCGAACGCGTCGGAGTGGTGGGCTGCGGTCAGATGGGCGCGGGAATCGCCGAGGTGTGCGCCCGCGCCGGACTGCACGTGATGGTCGCGGAGACCACCGGCGAGGCCCTGGAGATCGGCCGTACCCGGCTGTACAACTCCCTGACGAAGGCGGCCGAGCGCGGCAAGATCACGGCGGAGGAGCTGGAGGCCACCCAGGCCCGGCTGAGCTTCACCACGGACCTCGGCGAGTTCGCCGACCGTGACCTGGTGATCGAGGCCGTCGTCGAGAACGAGCAGGTCAAGACGGAGATCTTCCAGGTGCTCGACCAGGTGGTGACCCGGCCGGACGCGATCCTGGCCTCCAACACCTCCTCCATCCCGCTGGTGAAGCTGGCGGTCGCCACCTCGCGGCCCGACCACGTCATCGGCATCCACTTCTTCAACCCGGCCCCCGTGCAGCAGCTGGTCGAGCTGATCCCGGCGCTCACCACCTCCGAGGGCACGATCAGCCGGGCGCAGATCTTCACCGAGAAGGTGCTGGGCAAGCACGCGATCCACGCCCAGGACCGTTCCGGGTTCGTGGTGAACGCGCTGCTGATCCCGTACCTGCTCTCCGCGATCCGGATGTTCGAGTCGGGCATCGCCAGCCGCGAGGACATCGACAACGGCATGGAGATGGGCTGCGCCCACCCGATGGGTCCGCTGAAGCTTTCCGACCTGATCGGCCTGGACACGGTGGCCTCGGTCGCGTACTCGATGTACGAGGAGTACAAGGAGCCGCTGTACGCCGCTCCCCCGCTGCTCCAGCGCATGGTCGACGCGGGGCGCCTGGGCCGTAAGAGCGGCTCCGGCTTCTACGACTACGGCTGAGGCTCCGCTCCTTGCACGGTCAGGGCCCGTCAGCATCCAGCGGTACGGACGGGCCCGGCACCCCTCGGACACATGAAGGGTGCCGGGCCCTCGGCGTTGACCCGGGCCGGACACGGCAGGAGTCAGGGCATGGCGTCCGGTCCGAGCCTGAGATGATGCAACAGCAGTAATGCGGCCGCCATGTTGGCGGCCGGGACCTCGCCCCGGGCCACCAGGTCGGGGACCACCTTGAGCGGCACCCACTCCCGGCGGTCCGACTCGAAGTCGTCCACCGGGTGCCCGACGTACTCGCCCTCGTCCGCCCAGTAGATGTGGTGCCGGGCGTCGGTGAGCCCGTTGGACGGCTCCACGCTCATGAGGTGGTGCAGGGGCCCGGGCCGCCAGCCGGTCTCCTCCTCCAGTTCCCGGGCGGCCGCGCGGACGACGTCCTCGCCCTCCTCGACCACGCCGGCCGCGAGCTCCCATCCCCAGCTGTCGGTGATGAAGCGGTGGCGCCACAGGAGGAGGACCTCGTTGGCCTCGTTCACCACCGTGGCCACGGCGACGGGCCGCAACCGGATGAGGAAGTGGTCGAGATGCCGGCCGTCCGGCAGTTCGACATCTACAAGATTGACGCTGAACCAGCGGTTCGAGTACACAATTTGTTCGTTCTGTTTCGTCCACTGCACGGTTATGCCACCTTCCGCTGAGTAAGTGGCAATATCGCAGCAGCAGCGGTCCGGCAGCAGGCGCACAGGAGGCCGCCCGGGACGCAGCGGACGGCGCGACGCGGGCGCACGGCGCGGCCACCTGCGGCGGACCACCGGGCAACTCGGTCGAGCCACCGGGCACGCGCGGCGGGCTACAACGGTACGCGCAGGGCACCGTCGATGAGTTCGGCCACCTCGCCGGTACCGGCGCAGCCGTTGCGCACCAAGTGCTCGCGCACGGCGCGCAGTCGGTCGCGCAGCCGCTGCGACTCCATTCCACGGGCCTGCTCGGCCATCTGCACCGCGATGGCGACCGCGTTGTCGGTGTTGCCCTGCCGCAGTTCGATGGTGCTCAGCATGGCGAGCCGGTGCACCCGTCCCCGGTCGTGCGCGGGGTTGTCGACGGCTGCGGCCGCGTGCTCGCCGGCCGCAGCCAGCTCGCCGAGGCTGAGCAGCGCCTCCGCCACCTGCACGTTGACCAGGCCGGGTTGGACATAACCGGTCTCGTCGGGTTCGTGGCCGCGCCGGATGCGCTCGGCGGCCTGCTCGGCGCGCCGGATGCAGGACAGCGCGTTCGTGCCGTCGCCGAGGTGCGCGTACGCCTTCGCCTGCATCGCGTACAGGTCGGAGGCGAGGGCAGGGGTGAGGTGCTTGCCCGTGGCGCGCAACGCGGCCTCCGCGAAGGCGACGGCCTGCCGGTACTCCCGCGTGAACAGCGACTGGTTGACCAGGAGCGCGATCGCATAGGCGCCAAGTCCGCGGTCCCCGCTGGCTTTTGCCAGTCGGAGCGCCTGGTGGAAGTAGCGCTGGGCGAGTCCGTGCGCGTCGGAGTCGTACGCGCAGATGCCCGCGACCGCCACCAACCCACCGGTGGCCCGGTGCAGTTGGCGACCGGTGGAGTCGGTGTAGCTGCCGCGCAGCAGCGGGGCGGCCTCGGTGTTGAGGAAGCCGACGATGCGGGCGCGGGTCGCGACGCCGCCGGCCTTGCGGTACATCTGCTCGTAGTGGGAGCGGGCGGAGCGCAGCATGTCCAGGTCGTCCGGTGTGACCCGGTGCCGGCCACCGCGTGAGACGTCCACGTCCTCGGGCGGGTTCTCCCACTCCCAGACGGGCATCACGGCGGGAGTGCCGGTGACCGCGGGCACACCCCGTATGTGCGGGCGCCGCTGCTGGTCGGAGCGCCACAGCGCGGTGGCCCGCTCGACGAAGCCGGAGAGCGAACCGGGATGCGGGGTGGACGCCTCGCCGGGGACCCCGAGGCCGATGTCGTCGAGGGTGACCTGGCGGTGCAGCCGGACGGCCAGTACCTCGCAGATCAGGTCGGGCACCTGGCCGCGGGGCCGCTGCCCCCTCAACCAGCGGGCTACGGCGGTGTGTTCGTATCTGAGTGACAGTCCGCGTGCCCGACCGGCCTGGTTGACGTGCGCGGCCAGGCCGGCGTGCGAGATGCCGGCCTTGTCCAGGACCGCGTCGAGCAGAGTGTTGGGCTGCATGAGGCCCCCGGGGGATCGGTGTCGACAGAGTAGTGGCCGGGTGTTCACACGGGGTGTGAACGGAGTGTCCGAATCCGCAGTGTGTGCGCGCTGTCGCGGAGAGTTTCCGGCCGGTTGACTGAGTTGCCTCGAAAGAGGCCGGCCGGGCCGCCGGCTCCCCCTCGTACAGTGCGGCGGCCCGTATCCGCGCCGTCCGCCCAGCCGCCTGCCCGACACTCCGTGGCGGGGCGGACGGCCCGCCGGCCGTCCGCGCGCCTGCGGGGGACGCACGCTATGCGGGGAACTGCTGAGAGCTCGCCGACTGCGGGCCCGTCGTGGTCGATCCGGGGGATTCCGGCGCCGTCGAGGGGGCGTGCGGAGACGGGCGCTCGTTCCTGAGGATCACGAGGGCGATGTCGTCCTGGGGTGAGCCGCCGGTGTGGTGGGTCAGCGCCGTGAGGACCGTGTGCAGGACCGTCTGCGGTGTGCGCGGTGCCTCGCGCGCGGCCGCGGCGAGCACCTCCGGCAGCGGGAAGAAAAGGCCGTCGGCGTCCCGTGCGTCCTCGGCTCCGTCCGTGTGCAGGACGAGTATGTCGCCGGGCAGCAGTCGTCCGCAGGGGACGGTGGGGAGCTCGGCGGGCAGCGGGAACGGGCCCAGCGGCGGGTGCGGATCGGCGCGGGCGAGCGGTTCGGCCCGTGCGCCGCTCAGGAGATGGGGCCAGGGGTGCCCGCAGTTCAGGGCCCGCATCTGCCCGTCCGGGAGGATCTCGAGGAGCAGGACGGTGACGAACTCCTCGGCGACCTCATGGCCGTCGGCGGCGACGGCTGCCGAAAGGTGCTCGGCGCATGCCCGCTCCCGCAGGTGCCGGTCCATCGCCCGCTCCAGTCGGCGCAGCACTCCGGCCAGATCGGGCTCGTCGTACGCGGCCTCGCGGAAGCCGTCGAGGACGGTGGTGACGGTGGGGAAGGCACCGAGCCCGTGTCCGCGGACGTCGCCGATGACCGCCCGTACGCCGTACTCGGTGGCGACCACCTCATACAGATCTCCGCCGAGCCGGGCGCCCCGGTCGGCGGAGAGTCGGACGGCGGCGACCGTCAGTCCGTCGACGCGCGGCGGCGGCCGCAGCCTCCGCTGCGCGGTGCGTGCGATCGTACGGGTCCGCCTCAGCTCCCGCAGCAGGCTCTGCCCGACGTGCAGCGCCAGTCCGGTGCCGAGGGCGCTCAGGGCGGTGGGTGGCAGTCCGCGTGCGAGCGCCCGGCGCAGCGGGCAGCGGTCGGGATTCCATGAGGTGGTCCTGGGCCGCCCCGTGCGGGGTGCCCCAGCCTGGAAGCGGATCATGCCGATGCCCCCCATTTGTGGCCCAGACAGCGCAGACCGGCCTCGGAGAGGCCGGTCAGATTCTTTCGACCGCACGATCCGATCCGGACGTATCACCCGGAATGCCACCCGAACGAGTGAGGTGACTGGCGGTAACAGATACGCGAGAGACATACACGGCTTCAGGGGCGCACGGGACTCGCGCACCCGCGAGGGCCGAAGGACCGGCCCCGAAGAGCCGGTCCTTGAAGGAGGACCCACTAGCCGCGAAGGACTGCCCCGGTGCGCTCGCCCGCGAGGGCGACCGCCGTCTCCCGGGCCGCGGACGCCTCGTCGACCGTCAGCGTCCGGTCGGTCGCGCGGAACCGCAGCGCGTACGCCAGGGACTTGCGCCCCTCGCCCAGTTGCTCGGCGTTCTCGTACACGTCGAACAGGCGGATGGACTCCAGCAGTGCACCGGCGCCCTCGCGCAGTGCCGCCTCGACGTCCGACGCCGGCACGGACTCGTCGACGACCAGCGCGACGTCCTGCGTGGCGACCGGGAAGGTGGAGATGCCCGGCGCCTGCGGGGTGTCGTTGCCGGCCTGCTCCAGGACGTCCAGGTCGAGCTCCATCGCGCAGCTGCGCGCGGGCAGGCCCAGGGTCTTCAGCACGCCCGGGTGCAGCTCTCCGGCGTGTCCGATCATCCGCTCGGTGCCGTCGACGACGACCGCCAGTTCGGCGCAGCGACCCGGGTGCCACGGGCCGTACCGGCCCTTGCGCACGATGAGCTCGGCCCCCGCCTCGGCGGCGACGGTCCGGGCGGCCTCGATCGCGTCGGCCCAGTCCGCCGGGCGGCCCGCGCCCCACCAGCCGGCCTGCTCGCGGGCACCGGCGAGGACCGCGGCCACGTGCCGCGGCTGATCCGGCAGCGCCGCGTCGAGGCCGGCGAGTTCCTCGTCGGTGGGTCGCCGGTCCACCGGCAGCCGGACGGCGGTCCGCTGCTCCTCGCGCGGGAAGAAGACCAAGCCGGTCTCGAACAGGGCCAGGTCGTGCGAGCCGCGTCCGTCGTTGCGCCGCAGCGCGTTGAGCAGACCGGGCAGCAGCGAGGTCCGCAGCGCGGGCTCCTCGTCACTGAGCGGGTTGGTCAGCTTCACCACACGGCGGGCCGGGTCACCGGCGTCCAGGCCGAGCTGATCGAAGACCTGCTCACCGACGAACGGGTAGTTCGGCGCCTCGACGTATCCGGCGCCGGCCAGGGCCCGGCCGATCCGGCGGTGCAGCCGCTGCCGGCCGGTCAGGCCACGTCCGGCGGGCGGCCTGGGCAGTGTGGCGGGCAGGTTCTCGTAGCCCTCGAGCCGGATGACCTCTTCGGCCAGGTCGTTCGGGTCGGTGAGGTCGGGCCGCCAGGACGGCACGGTGACGATCAGCTCATCCTGCCCGCCCGTCTCCCGGCCACCGCCCCTCAACGACGCGTTCCACGCGGCAGTGTTTCCCATGACGTCGCAGCCGACCTGCTGGAGGCGGCGTACGACGGTCTCGCGGCCGTAGGCGACGCCCGCGACCTTGTCCGGGTGGTCGGCCGGGATGGTGAGGGTGTGCGGCGCGGTCGGGGCGACGACCTCAGTGACTCCGGCCTCCGCGGTACCGCCGGCGAGCAGCACCAGCAGGTCGACGGTGCGCTGCGCGGCAGCGGCGGCGGCCTGCGGGTCGACTCCCCGCTCGAAGCGCCGGGACGCCTCGGAGGACAGCTTGTGCCGACGGGCCGTGCGTGCGATCGACACCGAGTCGAAGTGCGCGGCCTCGATCACCACGTCGGCCGTGGCGTTCTCGACGGTGGGGGTCCCCCCGGTCGAGTCTGTTCGAGACTGGGGGAGGTCGGCGATCTCCGTGTTGGCGCCGCCCATGACGCCGGCGAGCCCGATCGGGCCGCGCTCGTCGGTGATCACCAGGTCCTCGGTGTCAAGGGTGCGCTGCACGCCGTCGAGGGTGGTGAGCTTCTCGCCCGGCTCGGCCCGGCGGACGCCGATGGTGCCCTGGACCAGGGAGCGGTCGTAGGCGTGCAGCGGCTGGCCGAGCTCCAGCATCACGTAGTTGGTGATGTCGACGGCGAGGGAGATCGGGCGCATGCCGGCCTTCTGCAGCCGGCGCTGGAGCCAGATCGGGGAGCGCGCGTCGGGGCTCAGGCCGGTCACCGTGCGGGCGGTGAAGCGGTCGCAGCCGGCCGGGTCGGAGACCTTCACCGGGTAGCCGAAGGCGTTCGGTCCCGGCACGTCGAGCAGCGCCGGGTCGCGCAGCGGCAGGCCGTAGGCGGTGGCGGTCTCGCGGGCCACGCCGCGCATCGACAGGCAGTAGCCGCGGTCCGGGGTGACGGCGATGTCGAGGACCTCGTCGACCAGTTCCAGCAGCTCGATCGCGTCCTTGCCGACCTCGGTCTCCGGCGGCAGCACGATGATGCCCTTGCTGCCGTCGTCGCCCATGCCCAGCTCGTCGCTGGAGCAGATCATGCCGTGCGAGACCTTGCCGTAGGTCTTGCGGGCGGCGATCGCGAAGCCGCCGGGCAGCACGGCGCCGGGCAGCACCACGACGACCTTGTCGCCGGCCGCGAAGTTGCGGGCGCCGCAGACGACCTCCTGGGGCTCACCGGTGCCGTTGGCCTGGCCGACGTCGACGGTGCAGAAGCGGATCGGCTTCTTGAAGCCCTCCAGCTCCTCGATGGTCAGTACCTGGCCGACGACCAGGGGACCCTTGAGGTCCGCTCCGAGGTGTTCGACCGCCTCGACCTCGAGGCCGGCCGAAATGAGCTTGGCCTGGACGTCGCGGCCGGTCTCCGTTGCCGGCAGGTCGACGTACTCCCGCAGCCAAGAAAGCGGGACCCGCATCAGATCTCCATCCCGAACGGCCGGGTGAACCGGACGTCACCCTCGACCATGTCTCGCATGTCCTCGACGTTGTGGCGGAACATCAGCATCCGCTCGATGCCGAACCCGAAGGCGAATCCGCTGTACTTCTCGGGGTCGACGCCGCAGGCGGTGAGCACCCGAGGGTTGACCATGCCGCAGCCGCCGAGTTCGATCCAGCCCTCGGAGGAGCAGGTGCGGCAGGGACGGTCGGGGTTTCCGATGGACTCGCCCTTGCAGACGTAGCAGAGCATGTCCATCTCGGCGCTCGGCTCGGTGAAGGGGAAGAAGTTCGGCCGCAGCCTGGTCTTCATGCCCTCGCCGAACAGCGACTGCACCATGTGGTCCAGGGTGCCCTTGAGGTCCGCCATGGTCAGGCCCTCGTCGACGGCGAGGAGCTCCACCTGGTGGAAGACGGGGGTGTGGGTCGCGTCCAGCTCGTCGGTGCGGTAGACCCGGCCGGGGCAGATCACGTACACCGGCAGCTCGCGGTCGAGCAGGGAGCGGATCTGCACGGGTGACGTGTGGGTGCGCAGCACGACTCCGGATTCGGTGCCGCCCTCCGGGCCCTGCACGAAGAAGGTGTCGTGCTCACCGCGGGCCGGGTGGTCCGGGCCGATGTTGAGGGCGTCGAAGTTGAACCACTCGGCCTCGACCTGCGGGCCCTCGGCGACCTCGTACCCCATGGCAACGAAGGTGTCCTCGATGCGCTCGGACAGCGTGGTCAGCGGGTGCCGGGCGCCGGACGGTACGCGGTCGTGGGGCAGTGTGACGTCCACCGCCTCCTCGACCAGTACCCGGGCGTCCCGCTCGGCCTCCAGTTCGCTCTGGCGGCCGGCGAGGGCCTTGTTCACGGCACCGCGCGCCTGGCCCACGCGCTTGCCCGCGTCGGCCTTGGCGTGCGGGGGCAGGGCGCCGATCTCGCGGTTGGCGAGGGCCAGCGGGGAGGCGGGGCCGGTGTGGGCGACCTTGGCCTCGTGGAGCGCGTCGAGGGAGTCCGCGGCGGCGAAGGCGGCGAGCGCCTCGTCCCGCATGCGCTCGATCTCTTCCGGTTTCAACGCCTCGACCTCGACTGGGTCGTACGACTTATTGGGTGCCGACATCTCTTCCCGTACTTCCGTTGGCTGGCTGATGGTCCCCGTCACCGGCTCGTGGACGAAGCGTCTCCGTCTGCGGGACACAATGGTGGCCAGAGGCCGAGTCTAACGGGGTGCGGGCAGGCGAATGCGCCCGTGGGGCCCTGGGTCGCTCTAGGTGAGGTACGCCGGGGCCGCCACGGGCAACGTAAATCGGAGCTCCGCGCCGCCGCCGCGGGCGCGGCCGACGGTGATGGTGCCGCCGTGGGCCTCGACGATGCCCTTGACGATGTACAGCCCGAGGCCGGTGCCGCCGCGCTTGCTGCCCCGCCAGAAGCGGGTGAAGACGCGGTTCATGGACTCCTCCGGGATGCCGGGACCCTCGTCGCTCACGGTGACCGACGTGGCCGCGTGCTCGCCGTTCTCCCGGTCGCGGGGGGACGCCGAGGGCGTGATGTCAATGGTGACGGTTCCCTCGCCGTGGCGCACGGCATTTTCCAGCAGGTTGCTGAGCACCTGGTCGACCTTGTCGGGGTCGGCCCACAGGTCGGGCAGGGGGTGCTGGATCCGCAGCAGGAACCGGTCGGCGGGCTGTCCGGCGGCGACGTACGCCTGGATGTGCCGTCCGACGGCGGTGCCGATGTCGATGGGCTGGCGGCGCACTTCGAGGCGCCCGGAGTCGATGCGGGAGATGTCGAGGAGTTCGGCGATGAGCCGGGTGACGCGGTCGGCGTCGGCGTCGACGGTCTCCAGCATCAGCTGTTTCTGCTCGTCGGTGAAGCGCTCCCACTTCGCGAGCAGGGTGGCGGTGAAACCCTTGACGGAGGTGAGCGGGGAGCGCAGTTCATGGGCGACGATGGCGATCAGTTCGGCGTGGCTGCGCTCGGTGCGGCGCCGGGCCTCGGTGTCGCGCAGCGACACGACGACCCGGCGGACCGGGCCGGTGGGGCGGGTGCGGACGTAGCGTGCCGAGACGAGGACCTCCCGGCCGCCGGGCAGCAGCAGATTGCGCTCGGGCTGGCCCACCCGGATGGCGAGGCCGCCGTAGGGGTCGGTGAGCTGCCACCAGCGCCGGCCCTCCAGGTCCTCCAACGGCAGGGCCACCTCGAGGCGTTGCCCGAGGGCCCGGTCGGCGGGGACGGCGGTGATCCGGGCGGCCGCCGCGTTGAAGCAGATCACCCTGCCGTGCTCGTCGGCGACGACGAGTCCGTCGGGCAGCTGGTCGGGATCGATGCCGAGCTCGGCGGGGCCTGCGAACCGGGACGCGGGCGGGCGCGCCGCCTCCGGTGCTCCCGGTGCGCTGCTCGTGCCGACGGTCATCCCCGTACCCCACCTCTCAGAACTCCCTCGGGGTGCCCCGCGCTCACGGAGGGTTCCCCGGTCCGGGCGGAGCCGGGGGAGCCTAAGGCACGGCCGAGAGCTTGGGGAGGGTCCCCGGGCAGGTCACCCTACTAGCTCTCGGTGACGGAGCGGCACCCTCCGGCGGCGCGCTGTGCACGCGCCGACGCGTAGAGACATACGGCGGCGGCGGTGGCGAGGTTCAGACTCTCGGCCTTTCCGTGGATCGGGACGCGGACGACGGCGTCCGCGAGCGCGCGGGTCTCCTCGGGGAGGCCCCACGCCTCGTTGCCGAAGACCCAGGCGGTCGGCCCGCCCATGGTGCACCGGTCGAGTTCGTCGTCGAGGTCCCGGTCGCCCGCGCCGTCCGCCGCGAGCACCCGTACTCCGGTGTCCCTGAGGGCGGCCACGGCCCGCTCGACGGGCACGCCCACGGCGACGGGCAGGTGGAACAGCGACCCGACGGAGGCGCGTACGGCCTTGGGGTTGTACAGGTCGACGGAGGCGTCGGTCAGGACGACGGCCTCGGCGCCGGCCGCGTCGGCGCACCGCAGTACGGTGCCGGCGTTGCCGGGGTCGCGTACGTGCGCGAGGACGGCGACGAGCCGGGGCCGGGCGGCGAGGATCTCGTCGAAGGGGGTGTCCAGGAAGTGGCACACCCCGACGAGGCCCTGCGGGGTGACCGTGGTGGAGATGTCGGCGATGACCTGCTCGGCGGCGAGGTGGACACGGGCGCCGGCGTCCCGCGCGGCGCCGATGATGTCGGCATGGCGCTCGGCGGCCTCCGGCGTGGCGAACAGCTCGACGAGCGTGGCGGCGCCGGTGGGCCGGTGACCGCCTTCCCGGTCGACCGTGGCCCGGTGAACGGCGGCCTCCCGTACGGCCTGCGGCCCCTCGGCGAGGAACAGTCGCTCCTTGCCCCGGAAGTTCCGCTTGGCCAGCCGCCGCGCGGCGGACACGCGGGGCGAGCGGGAGGAGATCAACTCGGGGGTGGCGGGGGGCATTCGGTTCACTTTCGCTCGCAACTTCCGCACATACGACGGACCCGCAGGCAGCGCCTACGGGTCCGTTGGATCACGCCGGATCAGGGCCGGCGCGGCGTCACGCGGCCTTGGGCGCGTTCACGTCGGCCGGCAGCGCCTTCTGGGCCACCTCGACGAGCGCGGCGAAGGCGGTGGCGTCGTTCACGGCCAGCTCGGCCAGGATCTTGCGGTCGACCTCGACGTTCGCGGCCTTCAGACCCTGGATGAAGCGGTTGTACGTGATGCCGTTCGCGCGGGCAGCGGCGTTGATGCGCTGGATCCACAGCTGGCGGAAGTCACCCTTGCGCTTCTTGCGGTCGTTGTAGTTGTAGACCAGCGAGTGGGTGACCTGCTCCTTGGCCTTGCGGTACAGACGCGAACGCTGACCGCGGTAGCCGGAGGCCTGCTCGAGGATCGCCCGGCGCTTCTTGTGGGCGTTGACTGCCCGCTTGACGCGTGCCACTTTTTAACTCCTTGTAGCGGGGCCGCGGTTGTTGCTCACACGACCCGAAATCGATTGGGTCCCGGTCCTGACGTACGTACGGCGCCTCGGCGCCGGAGCGTCACTTGCCGAGAAGCTTCTTGATCTTCTTGGCGTCGCCCGGGGCCATCTCGGCGTTGCCGGTGAGGCGACGCGTCACACGGGACGACTTGTGCTCGAGCAGGTGGCGCTTGCCGGCGCGCTCACGGAGCACCTTGCCGGTGCCGGTGACCTTGAAGCGCTTGCGGGCACCGCTGTGCGTCTTGTTCTTCGGCATAGCGCCGTTATCTCCTCGTCGGTGGCGCTCCGATGCCCGGTCACGAAAACCGGGCACGGTGGAGCGTCGTACTTGTTTCGGTTATGTCCTGAGGGGCGGGCCCCCCGGGATCACGCCTCGGCGGCGGCCTGGGCCGGAGCTTCGGTCTCCGCGTCGTGGTCGTCGTGGTCGTCGTGGTCACCCTCGGCGGCGTTCTGCGAGCGGCCGGGGTGGGCCTTCGCGTCCGCCTTGCGGGCTTCCTGCGCCTGGCGGGCCTCGGCCATCGCCTCGGTCTTCTTCTTGTGCGGACCGAGAACCATGATCATGTTCCGGCCGTCCTGCTTCGGGTTCGACTCGATGAACCCGAGGTCCTGGACGTCCTCCGCGAGCCGCTGCAGCAGCCGGTAGCCCAGCTCGGGCCGGGACTGCTCGCGACCACGGAACATGATCGTGATCTTGACCTTGTCGCCCTGCTTCAGGAACCGGACGACGTGACCCTTCTTGGTGTCGTAGTCGTGCGGGTCGATCTTCGGCCGGAGCTTCATTTCCTTGATGACCGTGTGCGCCTGGTTCTTGCGCGCCTCACGGGCCTTCATGGCCGACTCGTACTTGAACTTCCCGTAGTCCATGAGCTTGCACACAGGCGGGCGGGCGGTCGCCGCGACCTCGACCAGGTCCAGGTCGTACTCCTGTGCAAGCTCCAGTGCCTTGGCCAGCGGGACAATGCCCACCTGCTCGCCACTGGGACCGACAAGTCGCACCTCGGGAACGCGAATCCGGTCGTTGATGCGGGGCTCGGCGCTGATGGATCCTCCTCGATAGCACCACGCGACGGTCTGGCGGACAGCCGCGTAACGTCTGTATTCGTTAGACCTAACCGCGCCGAAGCAACAAAAATGCCCCGGACGATCACAGGCGGGGCTCCTCGAACTACCGGAACACCGCCGCGATCACCGCGGGGCGCACTTTCGGGCGGATCGCCGCTGAGCGGCGCCGCCTGACCGGTGACCTGTCATCCCCAGGGACGATCAGGTGGGAGTTCGAAAGCCTCCACTTGTGGGCCGGGCTCGTATGCAGTGGTGCAGACGGGTCCGACCGGTCGTTACACAAGGTTAGCAGCTTCCGCAGGGGTGCGCTAACCGTTCTTCCCGCACTTCTGGCGCCGCACCTCCTGCTGTCAAGAGGGCACGCGCCTGGCCCTATCGTGTGGGGCATGAGTGAGACCTCCCCCTCGGACGCCCCCGAAACCCCCGAGAGCACCGACAACCCCGACTTCGACGCCATGGCCCGGGACATCGCCGAGGTTCCGGCGGTCGAGGTGATCGTGACCGTCGCCGTCAACCTGATGAGCGCCGCCGCGGTGAAGCTCGGCCTGACCGAGGAGGGCGACCAGCACAAGGACCTGGACGAGGCCCGCAAGCTGGTACACGCGCTGGCCGGCCTGCTGGACGCGTCCACGACCGAGATCAGCTCCTTCCACGCGGCGCCGCTGCGCGACGGCTTGAAGTCGCTCCAGCTGGCGTTCCGCGAGGCCTCGCTCGTCCGGGACGAGCCGGGGCAGGGCCCGGGTGAGAAGTACACGGGTCCGCTCTACGCCTGAGGGGTCCCGGGGGCGGCTGGTCCGGGGCCTGCGACCGAGTGGTCCGGGCCCCGTCAGGCGCGTACGTAGAAGGGCTCGCCCGGCGGCGTCGCCTCTGCCGGCAGTACTGCCAGGTCGAGGCCGCGCACCAGGCGGGCCCTCAGCGTCTCGTCGGCGGCGAGGCGCTGGGCCACGGACCTGGCCGCCTCGGCCGCGGGTGCGGCGGGGTCGAGGACCAGGGCGAGGGTGCCGTCGGCCTGCCCCGGCCCGAGGTGGGCGCGCAGCACGGCGGGCTCCGCGGCGACGACGGCGCGCAGTGCCTCGGTGACCGCGGGGTCGGTCAGCGGATCGGTCGTCGTGCGCCCCTCGGCGAGCGCGAGCAGCAGCGGCCCGGTCAGCTCGAAGGGCACGGGCCCGGCCAGGTCGAGTACGACCGTGTCGGCCTTCTCGTGTGCGGCGGCCTGCAGGGCCTGGTGCAGCGGGACGGCGACGGGGCGGGCCTCCGGGTCCCAGCGGGCGAGCGAGTCGGTGGAGGTGAACGCGGGCAGCGCGGTGCGGTGGCCCGCCTTCAGGGTGGGAACGGCCATGTCGCTGGTCTTCTCGCGGCGCAGCCCCTGCTCGTCCTCCTCGACCTCGCCGAGCACGGCCACCACGGGGACCAGCAGCCGGGTGCCCTTGAGCGCTTCGAGTACCGGAGCGACGGCGTTGCCGTCCTCGGCCCACGCGGCGAGTGCCGCGCTCAGCCGGGGATCGGCGGAGCCGTCGTCGTCACGGTAGCCCGGGTCGGGAATGTTCTTGTTCGCCACGGTCGTCGAGCCTATCGGCCGTCGGGGACAGGCTCGGACGGGGGCGGTGCGAGAAGCGGGAGGTACGGAAGGTGCGGGAGGTGTCGGGGAGGTCCGACGGGCGGGGGGCGCGGCTGGCGGCCGCCATGTCGGCGGTGCCGGTGGCGGACGGCGCCGAGGTGTCGGTGGGGGTACTGGATCCGGTTGCCGCGGTCAGCGTCTGCCACGGTGACCGGGCGTTCGTCACCGCGAGCATCGTGAAGGTCGACATTCTGGCGGCGCTGCTGCTCGCGGCGCAGGACGCGGGACGGGGACTCACCGGGGAGGAGCGTGCGTACGCCGCCGCGATGATCGAACGCAGCGACAACGACTCGGCGTCGGCGCTGTGGCGCTCGATCGGACGGGCGGCCGGCCTCGACGCGGCGAACGCCCGCCTCGGGCTCGCCCGGACCGCGGGCGGCGACGGCATCCGATGGGGGCTGACCCGGACCACCGTCGCCGACCAACTCCTGCTGCTGCGGCAGGTGTTCGGCGCCGGGGCGGACTCGGAGCTGACCGGGGCCTCGCGGGCGTACGTGCGGGGGCTGATGGAGGGGGTGGTCGCGGACCAGGCGTGGGGGGTGCCGGTCGTGGCGGACGAACTCCTGACGGACGGCTCGTCGTGGGCGGTGAAGAACGGCTGGGTGCCGCGCGACGCGACCGGGCTGTGGGTCGTGAACAGCGTCGGACGCGTCACGGTCGACGGCCGGGACCTGCTGATGGCCGTGCTGTCCGACGGCAACGCGACGATGACTCAGGGCGTCGCGCTGGTGGAGGCGGCGGCACGGGCGGCGGTGTCGGTGTTCGTGGGGGACGGCGGACACCGCGCCGAGTGACGGCCGGTGACACCGCTCGGTCCTCGCGGCACTGGACGTCCGTGCGGGCCCGTACCTCCTCGCGCGCTTCTACTAGACGTCCTCGCGGCTCGTGCGGCGGCCGCGCCACAGGACGACCGTGGCGACCAGCAGGACGCCGCCCGCGCCGCCCGCCAGGGGTGCGGCCCAGTCGGCGGTGTCGCCGTCGGAGTCGGCGGTGTCCGGACCGGGACCGAAGTACTTGTCACCGTGGGCCGCCGGCTTCAGGCCCTCGGGCTTCAGCCGGGCCGCGGCCTCGATGGCGGCGGCCGGGTCGACGAAGCCGAAGCCGCGGGAGTCGTCGCGGCCGTCGGCGGGGGCGTTTCGGGCGGTGTCCTCCAGGAGGCTCTTGAGCTGGGCCGGGGTCAGCTCCGGGTGGGCCGCCCTGACCAGGGCGACGGCGCCGGAGACGAACGCCGCGGCGGCGCTGGTGCCCCAGCCCTCGTAGTACTTGCGGTCGGGGTCGGCGATGATCACGTCGACGCCCGGGGCGCTGACCGTGGCGTACCAGCGCCGGGTGGAGAACGGGGCGCGGGTGCCGTAGCGGTCGACGGCGGTGGCGGTGATGACGCCGGGGTAGGCGGCCGGGTAGGAGACGCGGTCGCCCTTCTCGCCGCCGTTTCCGGCGGAGGCGACGACGGCCACGCCTTTGCGGAGGGCGTACTGGATTGCCTCGTCCTCGCCGGACTCGGGGTGTGCAGAGGCCGAGTCGTCGCCGAGGGAGAGGTTGATGACGTCGGCGCCGTGGTCGGCGGCCCAGCGGATGCCCTCGGCGAGTGCGTTGCCGCGGGTGCGGCGGGCCTTGGCGCGGGACGGGTCGCCGTCCTCCAGGATCACCCGGACGGGAAGGATCTTCGCTCCGGGCGCGATGCCCAGGACACCCTCGGCGTTCCCGGCGCCGTGTCCGTGACCGGCGATGATCCCCGCCATGGCGGTGCCGTGCCGGGCCCAGGCACGGTCACCGGATTCGGCACCGAAGCCGACCAGGTCCTTGCCCTCGAGGACGTTGCCGGAGAGGTCGGGGTGGTCGGCGTCGACCCCGGTGTCCAGGACGGCGACGATGACGCCGTCGCCCTGGGTGGTGCGCCATGCCTCCTGGGTGTGCAGGGCGTCCAGGCCCCACTGCTGGGCGCGGATTCCGTCGGCGTGCGCGGCGGTGACGGGGAGCAGGGCGAGGGTGGCGGCCAGGAGGGCGCTCAGGGTCGCGGCCCTGGCGGTCGCGGTCCTCATGAAGGCTGCTCCGTGGCCGTGCCGACGTTCTTGCGCAGGCCGCGTTCGACGCGGTCGGCGAGGCCCTGTGCCTCGTGGCCGAGGCCCGCCTGGGCGGGGGCACTGGTGGCGCCGGACTCCATGGCGTCCTCGGCGGGCTGCGGGGTCTCGACGGCACGGCCGTCGGCCCAGCCGGAGACGGCGTAGACGACGACGGGGGCGTCGGTGAGGACGGAGATCGCCCAGGAGGCACGCTGCCCGGCGCCGAAGTCGGCGGCGGCGGTGCCCTTCGCGGGGTACGGGAGGGGCACCAGGTCGGTGCGGCGGTCCAGGCGTTCCTTGTCGACCCGGCCGGCGAGGGAGGCCGTGCCGGCGGCGTCGGCCTTGGTGAACAGCAGGCCGACGGTGGTGACGTGGCTCTGGGTGGCGTCGGTGTAGGTGGCGCGCAGCAGGCGTGCGCAGCCGAGGGGGTCGAGCAGCTTGCGCAGCAGGGGGTCGAAGGCGTCCTCGCAGCCGCTGTCCGGGGCCACGGCTATCCGGGTCCAGAGCCGGTCGGCGTCGCCGGGACCGGCGCCCCTGCCCTGCACGGTGGGTGGGAACAACTGGTCGACCGGGACGCTGTGCCACAGGCTTCCGGCCGCGGTGAAGCCGCTGCGGGGCCCCGTCTCGCCGGAGTCCCCGGCGAGCCAGCTCCCGGCGACGGCGCCGCCTATCAGTCCCACCCCGAGGACGAGGCAGACCGCGGCGGCCACGATATGGGACCGGTCCCGCTGTCCGAGGAGCCGTGGCCGGGCGTTCTCGTCGTATCCCTCGGGCCGCGCGAACGACACGACGGGCCGGCGGGGCCGGAGGCTCCGCCGGGCGTCATGGGAGCGCTCCAGGAGAGCGCGGAGTCGGGGGAGCCCGGCCGCGGGGCCGGAGCCCAGGTGTCGTCCGGTGCCGGGCGGGGCGGCGGCGTGGTCGACCGGGGCGGGGTGACCGTGTGGGGGGCCGGTTCGGCGGATGCGGGTACCGAGCGCAGGCGGGTGGTCGTCTCCGAGGGGGTTTCGGCGGGGGTGTCCCGACGCCGGACGGTGGGGCGGTGTGCGGGCTGCCCCGGTACGGCGGTCGAGCCGTTCGGGGCGGTGCCCGCAGCCGGTGTCCCCCGGCCGACGGTCGGCGGCGTGTCCGGGAAGCGGGCGGAGGCCTGCGGTGGCGGCGGCGTGCCGTCCGTCGGTCCCCCGGCGTCGAAGCGCGGGAACCGGGGCCGGGACGGCGCGGAGTCGGAACGCGAAGGGTCGGAGGGCGAGGAGGCGGCGGGCGGCGGTGCCGCCGCAGGCGCATGTCGAACGCGCCCGTTCCGCCCGAGGTCCTGCCCTTGGGCTGAACCGGCGCGGTGCCGTTCACCGGTCCCCCGGCGGGTGTCCCCGGGGGCGTCTCCTCAGCGCCGGTTTCCGGCTGCCGCCGGTCCGGCTCCCGGGTGTCGTCGTCCGGTGTGCCCGGCGGGTGCGGCAGCGTGGACGGTGGCGGAGGGGCCGTGGGGCGCGGAGGGTGGGAGGCGCGCTGCGCTTCCGTACTCATGCACCCCCCGTTTCGTCGTGCCCGGACCGTTTCCTCGCGGCGGGCCGGTGTCTGCTGCGGGGCCCGGCACGAAGTCGTCCCGGGCAGAGATACCCGCACGGGTGGAGCGTCATCCCGGCACGAGCCTTCGTCCGGCGTGGTTCCGCCGGGCGTGCGCGTCACTCTACGGCGTGATCCCGATCGAACGGGAACCAGTCGGCAGGGCCGCGGCATCTGCCCGGAACGTCCCCCTACCCTGCGGTAATCCTGTCTGGCAGGCTTCGTTCATGACTGTGCGCGCCTCCGACCGGGCCCGTTACGACCAGGCCACCGCCCACCTCGACGCCCCGCTCGCGATCGTGGATCTGGACGCCTTCGACGCCAACGCGGACGACCTGCTCCGCCGGGCCGGCGGGAAACCGGTCCGGGTGGCCGGCAAGTCCGTGCGCTGCCGCGCTCTGCTCGAACGGGTCCTCGCCCGGGACGGTTTCGCGGGCGTCATGTCGTTCACTCTCGCCGAGTCCCTGTGGCTGGCCCGCTCCGGTTTCGACGACATCCTGCTCGCGTATCCCTCCGCCGACCGCGCGGGTTACGCCGAGCTGGCCGCCGATCCCAAGCTCGCCGCCGCCGTCACCGTCATGGTCGACGATCCGTCGCAGCTGGACCTGATCGACGCCGCGCGCGCGGGCGGCGGTGAAGTGGTGCGGGTCTGCCTGGAGTTGGACACCTCGCTGAAGCTGCTCGGCGGCCGGCTGCGGGTCGGGGCCCTGCGTTCCCCGCTGCACTCCCCCGCACAGGTCGCCGAGGTGGCCCGCGCGGTGGTCCGGCGCCCCGGGTTCAAGCTGGTGGGGATCATGGCGTACGAGGGTCATGTCGCGGGCGTCGGCGACGCGGTGGCCGGGCAGCCGCTGCGCTCCCGGGCCGTGCGGCTGATGCAGGCCGCCGCACGGCGGGAACTGGCCGGTCGACGTGCGGCGGTGGTGCGGGCGGTACGGGAGGTCGTACCGGATCTGGAGTTCGTCAACGGCGGCGGTACGGGCAGTGTGCAGTTCACCGCCGAGGAGGACGCGGTCACCGAGATCGCGGCGGGTTCGGGGCTGTACGTGCCGAGGCTGTTCGACCACTACACGTCGTTCACCGGGCGTCCGGCGGCGCTCTTCGCCCTGCCCGTCGTACGGCGGCCGGGCGTGGGCGTGGTGACGGTGCTCGGCGGCGGGTACCCGGCCTCCGGCGCGGCCGGGGCCGACCGGCTGCCGGTGCCGTATCTGCCCGAGGGGCTGCGCTACGACCCGCGGGAGGGGCCCGGCGAGGTCCAGACGCCGCTGCTGGGCCTGCCGGCCGACGATCTGCTGATCGGCGACAAGGTGTGGTTCCGGCACGCCAAGGCGGGCGAGCTGTGCGAGCGGTTCGACGCGCTGCGGCTGATCGAGGGCGGCGAGGTGACGGCGACAGTGCCGACGTACCGCGGCGAGGGCATGACGTTCCTCTGACACCGGAGCCCCGGCCCGGCCCGTGTCACTGGTCGGGGCCGACGCTGCTGCCCACGCCGCCGCCCGGGTCCGCGTCGCCGACCGCGCGGATGCCCTTGGTGATGCGGTCCATGTCGGACAGGGGCGGGGCGTCCTCGCCGCCCTCGAAGACGTAGCGGACGACGATCGGCGACCCGGTGCCGACGCTGGACGGGAAGACCAGCGACTGCACATGGCCGCCGGGCCCCTTGCCCGTCGTGACGCGCCAGCGGACGAAGTACCCGGCGCGGCCCGCCACCGCGACCGGGCCGGACCTGACGACCTCGTGGGACTCGATGCCGCCGTAGGGGCTCTGGTCGAGGGCGTCCTCCTCGAAGGCGTCCTCGGCCGCGTCGGAGATGTCCTCCTTGGCGAGCAGTTCGGGGGACGTCTCGTCGGTCGCGGTCACCGTGCGGGAGATGACCATGCCGTAGCGGCAGACGCTGCCCTCGCCGGGGCAGTCGTGGGTGCCGGGGGTGGTCATGACGACGTCGTCCTGGCTGACGTGCTCCGGCCGGACCCAGCCGTCGAGGAGCGGGAAGGTGACGCCGTTGAGCTGGTCCTCGACGACGGCCGGGTCGTCGGCGGAGGATCCCGCGGACCCGGACGCGGACTCCGGTGCGGGCGGTGAGGGGGTCTCACTGTCCGGTGCGTGGGCGGACACCGTGCCCGTGGGGCCGGTCCCGGTCTCCGGGTCGCCGTCGTCGTCACCCAGCAGCACCGCGCCGGTGA
The DNA here is from genome assembly GCF_045291515.1 of Streptomyces sp. GD-15H. NCBI lineage: Bacteria > Bacillati > Actinomycetota > Actinomycetes > Kitasatosporales > Streptomycetaceae > Streptomyces > Streptomyces sp. GD-15H. The sequence goes on along the minus strand of NZ_CP149447.1, from coordinate 6,871,364 downwards.
CGACCGCGGTGACGAGCACGGCCGCCGCCGCGGTGAGGGCGATGGCCCGGGCACGGCCGGTGCCGCCGGGAGACGGGGGCACCGGCCCGCCGGGGGCTTCGGGGGCGCGCCGGTGCTCGGTCCAGGCCGCACCGTCCCACCAGCGTTCCAGGTGCGGGGCGTGCGGGTCGGGATACCAGCCCGGTGCGGGCGTCATGCTCATCCGGGCACTGTAGGACGAGCGCTACAGCGGTGTGACGTACGCCCCCGAGATTGCGCCGTCCGCGAGGAGGTCGGTGGCGTGACGAAGGAGGAGTCGTCGCCGGCCAGGAAGGCGACGGCGGCGATCTCCTCGGCCCCGGCGAACCGGCCGAACGGGAGGTAACCTCTCCCTCTTGGCGCCGGCCTCGTGGACGGCGCCCTGATCGGCGGCGATCAGGGCCTGGCCCCGGGTCTGACGTGGACAGAACGAGCGTCGGAGGCGGAGGGGTACGGCATGGTGGCCAGGCCGCTGATCGGCATCAGCACCTGTGTGGAGTCCGGGGTCCGCTGGGGCGCGTGGCAGCTGGACGCCGCGCTGCTGCCCCTCGGGTACCCGCGGCTGGTGCAGCGGGCGGGAGGACTGGCCGCGATGCTCCCGCCTGACGCGCCCGAGCACGCCGTGGCGGCCGTGGCCAGGCTCGACGGGCTGGTCGTCGCGGGTGGTCCGGACGTGGAACCGGTCCGCTACGGCGCCGAGCCCGACCCGCGTACCGGGCCGCCCGCCCGCGCCCGGGACGCCTGGGAACTCGCCCTGATCCAAGCGGCCCTCGACCGCCGTGTCCCGCTGCTCGGAATCTGCCGGGGCATGCAGTTGCTGAACGTCGCCCTGGGCGGCACCCTCGTCCAGCACCTCGACGGCCACGCGGGGGTGCCGGGGGTCTTCGGCCACCACCCGGTCAAGCCTGTGCCGGGCACCTGGTACGCCGCTGCCGTCCCGGAGGAGACCTCCGTACCGGCCTTCCACCACCAGGCGGTGGACCGCCTCGGCGAGGGCCTGGTCCCGTCCGCCCACACGGTGGACGGCACCGTGGAGGCGATCGAACTCCCGTCCGCCGACTGGGTGCTGGGCGTGCAGTGGCACCCGGAAATGGCCGAGGACCTACGCCTCCTGCGCCATCTGACCCGAGCAGCCACGACACCCTGACCCACCCCGCCACGCCCGTTGGCCTTCCCCTCCCCGGTATACGGCAAGCGGGTGCTCAGCCGCGCGTCAAGGTCAGCAGGTCGCGGGCGGGGCCCGTGGGGCGGTGACCGGTCGGCCAGACCGCGCGGAGGTCGCGGGCCAGGGCGATGCCGGGTACGGGGATGCGGGTCAGGCGGCGCATCGCCAGCTCCTCGCCGACGGCCAGTTCGCTGAGGACCGCTGGGCCGGCGCCGCTCACCGCCGCGGCCTTCACGGCGGTCGTGGACGACAGCTCGATCAGCGGGCGGGCCAGACCGCCCAGGGCGGTGTCCAGGACCTGCCGGGTGCCGGAGCCCTTCTCGCGCAGGATCAGCGGGGTGGTCGCCAGTTCCTCGGCGGCGATCGGGCGACGGCGGCGGGCCCAGGCATGCATCGGTGCCGTCACCACGATCAGCCGGTCATGGGCGATCACCACGGAGTCCAGGCCCGCCGGCACCGTCACCCCCTCCACGAAACCCACGTCCGCCTCGTCCGACAACAGCCGCTCCGCGACCGACGCGGAGTTCCCGGCCAGCAGCGACACCGCCGTGTCCGGCCGCTGCGCACGCAGTGCGAGCAGCCAGCCCGGCAGCAGGTACTCGGCGATCGTCATGCTCGCCGCCACCCGCAGCCGTGAGTCCCGGCGGTCCCGCAGCGCCTGTGCCCCCGCGTCGAAGGCCTCCGCCGCCTCCACGATCCGCCGCGCCCAGTCGGTGACCAGCGCGCCCGCGTCGGTCAGCCGCGACCCCCGTGGTGAGCGGTCCACCAGTGCCACGCCGAGCTGGCGCTCCATGGACCGGACCCGGCTGCTGGCCGCGGGCTGGGTGATGCCCAGCTCGCGTGCCGCGCGGCCCAGGCTCCCGAGCCTGGCCACCGCCAGCAGCAGCTCCAGCGCCCCGAGGTCCGGTACCCGGTGGGCCAGGGTTCCGGCGGTCACGGACCTGTGTCCCGCATGGCCGTCGTCCGTCGCGCTCATAAGGTCAGCTTATGCCCTGACGGTGGTGTGTCAGCGGCGCGCTGCTCGCAGCTCCCGGGGCAGCACCGTCGCGGCTTCCGCCAACGACGGCCCGTACCAGGTGAGAAACCGGCCCCCGATCAGCGCGCACGGCACTCCCGGGAAGGCGTCCGGGCCGTCGTCGGCGGTGAAGCGGTAGGGCTCGTCGGGCAGCACGACGAGGTCGGGTGCCGCCGCGCGCAACGCGTCCACAGGGACGCGGGGATAGCGTTCCCGGTGATCCGCGTAAAGGTGGTCGACGCCGAGGCGGGACAGGAGATCGCCGGCGAAGGTGTCCCGGCCCAGCACCATCCAGGGCCGCCGCCAGACCGGCACGACCGCGGTCCGGCGCGTCGCGGGGGACGCCACGGCGTCCCAGGCGGCCTCGGCGTCGTCCAGCCACCGGGGGCGCGCGTTCACACCGCACGCCGTGAGCACCCTGGCCAGCTCGCCGAAGGCCTGGGGCAACGTCCGTACCTCCGTCACCAGCACCTCGAGGCCGGCCGCGCGCAGGTCGGCGAGGTCGGGCGGGCGGTTCTCCTCCTCGTTGGCGATCACCAGGTCGGGGGCGAGGGCGGCGATCCGCTCCACCTTCGGGTTCTTCGTGCCGCCGATCCGTACGACGTCGAGATCGGCCGGGTGCGTGCACCAGTCGGTGGCGCCGACCAGGGCGCCGGGGGCGGAGAGCGCCACGGCCTCGGTCAGGGACGGGACGAGGGAGACGATCCGCGCGGGACTCATCGGCGCGGCTTGTCCCGGACCGCCTCGATGTGCTCCGCGACGGCGACGACGACCAGCCGGGTCTCCACGACCGTGGCCCGCCACCGGTGCCGGACGCCTCCGGTGAGGTACAGGGTGTCGCCGCGGCCGAGGCGGTAGGCGCGGCCCTCCGCCTCGATCTCCACGGCGCCGTCCGCCACGTACATCAACTGGTCGTTGCGGAACTGGAATTCGCGCCCGGCGTCGTGGTCGCCGGTGAACTCGGAGGCGTGCATCTGGTGATGACCGCGCACCAGGGACCGGATGCGCGGTTCGAGCAGCGGCTCGGTGTCCTCCGCGCGGACGACGTCGACGCTGCACGCCGGGTCGGCGGCGGCGAGCAGTTCCACCGCGGTGGTGCGCAGGGCGTCGGCGACCTTCTCCAGGGAACTCTGGCTGGGGCGCGCGCGCTCGTTCTCGATCTGGCTCAGGAACGGGACCGACAGGCCGCTGCGCTCGGCCACGACGGCGAGGGTGAGGTCCAGCGCACGGCGTCGCCGCCGCACGGCCGCGCCCACCCGCAGAGGCTGCTCTTTGTGGTCGCCCATCGCCCCGGCTCCCTCCTTCGCCCGTCGTCCCGTACCCGGTGCGTGCACCGCTGTCCGGCGCACTCCTTCTTTTGAGTTGTCTGCACCCTACGCATGTTCGGCAAACCGTTTCAGGCGCCTGCCACGTAGGCGCCATGAGCGATCGCGCACGCCCCCACAGTTCACGCCGGCCGGTGCCCGGCCTGTTCGGTTCGATGTGTGCGGAGTGCCAGGTGTTTCCGCCATTGTCGCCGAAGTGGGGCGGGAGGTCACGGGGAGGTGCCCGGAAGTTCGGGGAGGACATAGCGGTGTGTGACTGTCCGGATTCCTCTCGTGTTTCCGGACAGGCCCGAGGGGCGGGCCCGGCCCCGCTGTCAGGCGCGGGGCCGGGCCCGCCCCTCGGGGGCGGCCGGTGGCTGCCGGCGCGGTGGTCACCGCGGCGACGTCACCGTCACTGCGGGGTCATGCGCTCCACCATGTCCGGGTGTTCCTGCAGCCAGGCGGCGACGGCTTCCTCCTCGTGACCCTGGCCGCGGTCCTTGATCTCCTTCTCCAGGGTGCCGAGTTCGTCCTCGCTCATCGTGAAGCCCTTGATCCACCGCGTGAGTTCGGGGTACTGCTCGGGGAACTTCTTGCTCGCGATGGTGTGGATGGTGTTGCTCTCGCCCCAGGTGCCCTTGGGGTCCTTCAGCTTGGTCAGCTCGTACTCGCTGTACGTCCAGTGCGGCGACCAGAGGGTGACCGCGATGGGCTCCTTCTTGGTGTAGGCGCGCTTGAGCTCGGCCAGCATCGCCGGCGAGGAGCCGTCGACGACCTTGTACTCCTTGTCCAGGCCGTAGCCCGGCAGGACCTTGGTCTTGAGGATGTCCATCTGGCCGGTGCCCGGCTCGATGCCGACGATCCGCCCGTTGAACAGGTCGGCCCTGCCCTTGAGGTCTTCGAGCGACTTGACGTCCTTGACGTACGAGGGGACGGCGAGCTCCAGTGAGACCGGTTCGTACCACGTACCGAGGTCGGTGAGCTTGTCCTTGCTCTTCTCCCAGTAGTTCTTCTGGGAGTGCGGCAGCCAGGCGTCGAAGTTGAGGTCGAGATCACCGGTGGCGAGGCCCGTGTAGACCGGCCCGACGTCCATCTGCTTCAGGTTCAGCGTGTAACCGCGCCGTTCCAGGACGTTCTTCCACAGGTAGGTGATCGCGATGTCCTCCTCCCAGGGGAACCAGGCCACGTCCAGCGGACGCTTCGCCTCGGCGGGAGTGTCACCGGAGCCGGACTGCACGGGCGCGAGCTTGTCGACGACGCCCGGGTTGTCCTTCAGCCAGGCACGGACGGCGTCCTGCTGCTTGCCCTTGCCGGCCTTGTTGATCTCGGCCTCCAGGCTGGTGAGTTCCTCCTCGGTCATCGAGAAGTCCTTCAGCCACTTGCCGACGGTGGGGTTGTCGGCGGTGAAGCCCTTGCGTGCCAGGCTGTGCACGCCGTCGCCCTCGCCCCAGGTGCCCTTGGGGTCCTTCAGCTTCTTCAGGTCGTAGTCGCTGTACGCCCAGTGCGGCGACCAGAGCGTGACGACGATCGGTTCCTTCTTGCTGTAGGCGCGCTTGAGCTCGGCCAGCATCGCCGGCGTGGAGCTGTCGACGACCTTGTACTCCTTGTCCAGGCCGTACTCCTTGACGACCTTGTCCTTCAGCAGGCCCATCATTCCGGCGCTGGACTCGATGCCGGTGATCTTCCCGTTGAAGGTGCCGGCCTTGCCCTTGAGGTCCTCGAGGGAGTCGAAGTCCTCCATGTAGGCGGGCACGGCGAGTTCGAGCGACGTCTCGTCGTACCAAGCGCCGAGGTCCTCGAGCTGCTCGCCGTACTTCTTCCAGTACTCGGCGTGGGTGGTGGGCAGCCACGAGTCCGTCTGGAAGTCGATGTCGCCCTGCGCGAGCGCGGTGTAGAGCGGGCCGGCGTTGAACTGCGTGGCCTCGACCTCGAAGCCCCGCTGCTCGAGGACCTCCTTCCACAGGAAGGTGGAGGCGACGCCCTCGTCCCAGGGGATGTAACCGATGGAGATCTTCTTGCCGTTGCCGACGTTCTTGGCGTCGGCGGTGGTGTCCGTGCCGCCGGTGTTGCCGCCGAAGATGCTCATGCCGCCGGCCACCAGGGCGAGGACGACGACGCCGATCACGGCGACCTGCGGACGCGGCCGGTAGGACCAGATCTTGAGCCCCTGCGCGACACGGGCCTTGGCGGCGGCGCGGCGGCCGAGCGGGGACACCTGGGTGCCCAGGGCACTGGTCATGCGGTCGAGGTAGATCGCCAGGATGACGATGGCGAGGCCGGACTCGGCGCCCAGACCGATGTCGAGCTGGCCGATGGCCTCGATGACCGCGCCGCCCAGGCCGCCGGTGCCGACCATGCCGGCGATCGCGGCCATGGACAGCCCGAGCATGATCACCTGGTTGACGCCCGCCATCACGGTGGGCAGCGCCAGCGGCAGCTGAACGCGCAGCAGGGTGTTGCGGGGCGTGGTGCCGAACGCCTCGGCCGCCTCCACGAGGTCCTTGTCGACCTGGCGGATGCCCAGCTCGGTCATGCGCACGCCGGGGGCGAGCGCGAAGATCAGGGTGGCGACGATGCCGGGGGCGGGGCCGGTCCCGAAGAAGAGGATCGCCGGGATCAGGTAGATCATCGCGGGCAGTGTCTGCATGAAGTCCAGGACCGGCCGCACGACGGCGCTGACCCGGTCCGAGCGTGCCGCCCAGATACCCACGGGCACCGCGATGACCAACGCGATGACGGTGGCGACGATGACCAGCGCCAGCGTCACCATCGAGTCCGCCCACAGTTCCATGGAATCGAGGAAGGCGAATCCCAGGAAGGTGAGGACACCGGCGAGGGTGCCGCGCAGCCAGAAGGCGATCACCGCGAAGATACCGGCGAGCAGCAGCGGTTCCGGTGCCTGCAGGACGGCGTTGACACCGTCGTAGGCGCCGGTGAAGACGGCCTTGAAGAAGTCGAACAGCCAGGTCACGTTGTCGAGCAGCCAGTCGACGCTGCTGTTGACCCATTCGCCGAGCGGAATCCTAGGCACGGGCCATCACCTTCTCGCCCTTGCCCCGCTCGGAGTCGCAGGTGCCGGGGGTGGCCTCCTCGTCGCCCATGAAGCCGACGAGGCGCTGCCGGGGCACGACCCCGATGACCGCGCCCTCGCCGTCGAGGATCGCCACGGGGTGCGCCGCGCGGGCGCTGATCGCGCACAGCTCGGTGAACGGCGTCCGAGGCGTCGCGGTCTCGCAGTCGCAGTCGGCCTCGTCGCCGCGCACCTCCCGGTCCATCACGGCCCCGGCGGTCAGCACCCGGGAGCGGTCGACGTCCTGGGTGAAGGAGGCGACGTAGTCGTTGGCGGGGCGGATCAGGATGTCCTGCGCGGTGCCGATCTGCACGATGCGGCCGTCACGCATCATCGCGATACGGTCGCCCAGGCGCATGGCCTCATTGAGGTCGTGGGTGATGAAGACGATCGTCTTCTTCAGCTTCTTCTGCAGCTCCACCAGCTGGTCCTGCATGTCGCGGCGGATCAGCGGATCGAGCGCGCTGAAGGACTCGTCCATCAGCAGCAGGTCGGCGTCGGTGGCGAGCGCGCGGGCCAGACCGACCCGCTGCTGCATACCGCCGGACAGTTCGTCGGGCCAGGACTTCTCCCAGCCTGCCAGGCCGCACAGAGCGAGCGCCTCGTCGGCGCGGCGTTCGCGCTCGGCGCGGGGCACGCCCTGCACTTCCAGGCCGTAGGCGGCGTTCTCGCGGACGCTGCGGTGCGGGAACAGAGCGAAGTGCTGGAAGACCATGCTTATCTTCTTGGAACGGACGTCGCGCAGTTCCCGGTCGGACAGCGCGGTGAGGTCCTCGCCGTCGAACCGCACCTGTCCGGCGGTCGGCTCCGACAGGCCGTTGAGCATGCGCAGCAGGGTGGACTTGCCGGATCCGGACAAGCCCATGACGACGAAGATCTCGCCCGGCTCCACGGTGAACGAGGCGTCGATGACGGCGGCCGTGATCCCCTGGTCGCGCAGCTCCTCACGGTCGGCCTCGTTGTTGCGCAGTCTCTCGACCGCCTGTCCCGGTCGTCTGCCGAACACCTTGTACAGATGCTCCGCTTCTAGCCTGGTTGACACGCGTACCTCTTGTTCTCGACGGCAAGGAAAGGAGCGACGCCCGGCGGTAGGCCCACGCGGTCCTGAACAGTTGAACCTGCAACCGGCATCGCTCCGTGGCGGCGCCTCCCCCGTTTCGGACAACGCAAACGTGTGTTCTGCTTCACAGAAGAAGCGCCTGACGCAACTCGTTGCGCATCCCGCACTCACCATCGTGCGACTGCGGGGCGCTGTCGGTGGCGTACGGCATGATGCGGAGCGTGACCGGACGACTCATGCTCCTCGACACCGCATCCCTCTACTTCCGCGCCTACTTCGGCGTCCCGGACTCGGTCAGGGCCCCGGACGGCACGCCGGTGAACGCCGTGCGCGGACTGCTCGACTTCATCGACCGCCTGGTCAAGGACCACCAGCCCGCCGATCTGGTGGCGTGCATGGACGCCGACTGGCGCCCGCGGTGGCGGGTGGAGCTGATCCCCTCCTACAAGGCGCACCGCGTCGCCGAGGAGCGCCCGTCGGGCCCCGACGAGGAGGAGGTGCCCGACACCCTGTCCCCCCAGGTGCCGGTCATCGAGGCCGTCCTGGACGCCGTCGGCATCGCGCGCGTGGGGGTCGCCGAGTACGAGGCGGACGACGTCATCGGCACGTTCACCGCGCGGGCGCGCGGTCCGGTCGACATCGTCACCGGCGACCGCGACCTGTACCAGCTGGTGGACGACGCGCGTGGGGTGCGGGTGCTGTATCCGGTGAAGGGCGTCAGCACGCTCCAGGTCATCGACGAGGCCGTACTGCGCGAGAAGTACGGGGTCGACGGCGCGGGGTACGCGGATCTGGCGCTGCTGCGCGGCGACCCGAGCGACGGCCTGCCGGGCGTGCCGGGCGTCGGCGAGAAGACGGCCGCCAAGCTGCTGGCCGAGTTCGGCGACCTGGCCGGAATCCTCGCGGCGGTGGACGATCCGCGGGCCCGGCTCACGCCGACCCAGCGCAAGCGCCTCACCGAGGCGCTGCCCTACCTGGCGGTCGCGCCCAAGGTCGTGCGGGTCGCGGACGACGTGCCGCTCCCGGACGTCGACACGGCGCTGCCGCGTGCACCCCGCGACCCGGACGCCGTGCGGGCACTGGCGACCCGCTGGGGCCTGGGGGGGTCCCTGGAGCGGCTGCTGACGACACTCGCACGGTAGAGCCGGCCGGGGGCAGCGGCATGCGGGCAGGAGGTATTCCCTGGGCAAAAGTGTTAACTTAGGTAAACCTAACCGAGTGACAGGGAGACTCCATGGCAGAGCGACCGGGACGCCAGCCGCGCAAGCCGCACTCCGGGCAGGTGGTCCGCACCGAGCAGCTGACCCCGCACATGCGGCGCGTGGTGCTGGGCGGTGACGGCCTGGCCGACTTCTCGGCGGACGCGGCCACCGACCACTACGTGAAGCTGCTGTTCCCGGCCGAGGGCGTCACCTACCCGGAGCCGTTCGACATGCGGCGGATCCGCGAGGAGTTCCCGCGCGACCAGTGGCCGGTCACCCGGACCTACACCGTGCGCCACTGGGACGCCGAGCAGCGTGAGCTGACCCTGGACTTCGTGATCCACGGGGACGAGGGGCTGGCCGGTCCGTGGGCTCTGCGGGTCCAGCCGGGCGAGACCGTGTTCTTCATCGGGCCCGGCGGCGCCTACACCCCCGATCCGGCCGCCGACTGGCATCTGCTGGCGGGCGACGAGAGCGCGCTGCCCGCGATCGCCCGGTCGCTCGAGGCGATGCCGAGCGGGGCCAGAGCACATGTCTTCGTGGAGATCGACGGCCCCCAGGAGGAGCAGAAGATCGACTCCGAGGTGGCGGTCACCTGGCTGCACCGCGGGGACCGCCCGGTCGGCGAGGCACTGGTGGAGGCCGTGCGGGGCCTGGAGTTCCCCGAGGGCCGGGTGCATGCCTTCGTCCACGGCGAGGCGCACTTCGTCAAGGAGCTGCGCCGTCTGCTGCGGGTCGACCGGCAGATCCCGCGCGAGGACCTCTCGGTCTCCGGCTACTGGCGGCTCGGTCACAACGAGGACGGCTGGCAGGCCTCGAAGCAGGAGTGGAACACACGGGTCGAGGCAGAGCAGGAGCAGACGCCGCAGCAGGCGGCGGCAACCTCCTGACCCTCCCCACTCGAACCGGCATCATCCGATCCGCCCGGTACCGGCGCTTCGCCGCTCCTGGTGCGGTGTTTCCGGGCTGTCGGGTGCCTTGTGCGGCGGCGCTGGTCGGGTGAACCCTGGGCCCCGCGCCGCGGCGGGCGGCGTGGCGAGGCTGCCCGGGCCTGAGCACTGGCCGAGGATCCGGGCGCGTGGCAGACACTTTTGAAGAGCTTGTGGCCAAGCAGCGCGCGGCGGACGAGGCGTATGTCCGCGTGCGCCATCTGCAGGAGACCTACGGGCCTCCCACCCGGACCAGGTGGAGCAGGCAGCAGACCAGCACCTGGGAGACCGCCTGGCGGGCCTGGCGCGACCTCGCCCGTGACGTCCAGCTGGCGGTGAGCGAGTACGCGCGGGCCGAGGGAAAACCGCGGCATGTGGTCGAGGCCGAGGTCAAGCAGGCGGTACGGCACGAGGAGCAGGGCGGGGAGGAGATGTAGCCCCGTAGCCTTGGCCCTCGTGACACGCAGACGCCGGATCGTCCCGCCCTCCCCGCTGCCGCAGCGCGACGGGGTGGACCCGGTGCGGCTCCGGCTGCCCGCGGCGGGGCCGGGGGCCACCGTGCGAGAGCATCTGGTGGCCCGGCTCCCGGCCGGCGCCGGTGTCATCGACGGCATGTTCGACGCGGAGCTGATCGTGGGGGCGGACGGGCGGCCCGTACCGGCCGACGCCCCGTACGCGCCGGGGCTGTACGTGTGGTTCCACCGGGAGCTGCCCGCCGAGGTGCCGGTGCCCTTCCCGCTGGAGATCGTGTACCGGGACGAGCACATCGTCGTCGCCGACAAGCCCCACTTCCTGGCCACCACGCCGCGCGGCAGCCATGTCGCCGAGACCGCGCTGGCGCGGCTGCGCCGCGAGCTCGGCATCCCCTTGCTGGGTGCCGCGCACCGCCTCGACCGGCTCACCGCGGGGTTGGTGCTGTTCACCGTGCGGCCCGAGGAGCGCGGTGCGTACCAGACGCTGTTCCGGGACCGGCGGATGCACAAGGAGTACGAGGCCGTCGCCCCGCACGATCCCGCGCTCGCCCTGCCCCGGACCGTACGCAGCCGGATCGTGAAGGAGCGCGGAGTGCTGACCGCCCGCGAGGTCGAGGGTGAGCCGAACGCGCTCAGCCGGGTCGAGCTCCTGGGCCACCGGGCGGACGGGCTGGCCCGGTACCGGCTGGTGCCGGGCACCGGGCAGACCCATCAGCTGCGGGTGCACATGAGCGCTCTGGGCGTGCCGATCCTCGGCGACCCGCTGTATCCCGAGGTGACCGCCCCCGTCCCGGCCGGTGATTTCCGGCGCCCGTTGCAACTACTGGCACGCACCCTGGAGTTCACCGATCCGGTGACGGGTGTGGAGCACCGGCTGCGCAGTGGCCGGACGCTCGCGGCATGGACCTCGTACGAGCAGTGGGCCACCGGTCAGTAGCCGCGCCACCACCGCAGGAAGCGTTGCCAGGCATCGGCCGGGCGGGCGGGCTCCGCGACCGCGGTCGCCGTCGGTTCCGCCACCGGCCCGGCGGGCTGTGGCACGGGCGGCGCAGGGGGCTGCGGCGCGGGCACGTCGTGGTGCCCGAACGGCTCGGGGCGGGCGGCGGACTCGGGGCGGGTGACGGGCCACGGCGTGGCCGACCGCTCCGGCTCGGGGTCGCCGATGTGCCAGTTGGGCCACGGGGCCGGCTGGTGGTCGTGGTTCGGCTGCGGGGTCACCTCCTGGGGCGGCCTGGGCATGAACTGGACGGGCAGCTCGATGAGATGCCGTGAGGCGATGGACTCGGTGTGGCGCAGGTCCTCGTCGTCGACGTCGAGTTCGAGGTCGGGCAGCCGCATCAGCAGCGCGTCGACACCGGTCTCGGCGATGGCGCGCCCGATGTCCTGTCCGGGACACTCGTGCGGGCCGCCGCCGAAGGTGAGGTGGGAACGGTTGCCCTGCATGGTGGCGGCGAGGTCCGGCCGCACCCGCGGGTCCACGTTGGCCGGGGCGGGGGCGAACAGCAGACCGTCGCCCTTGCGGATGCGCTGGCCGCCGAGTTCCGTCTCCTGCTTGGCGAAGTAGGCGAAGACGGTGCTGAACGGCGGCTCGTCCCACAGCAGTTGCTCGACCGCCTCGGGTACCGTCATCTGCCCGCCGTTGAGCTGGGCCCGGAAGCGCGGGTCGACCAGCACCGTGCGCAGCACGTCGGCGAGGAGGTTGGCCGTCGACTCGTAGGCGGCGATGAACACCACCCGCAGGTGCTCTCTGACCTCGTCGTCGGTCAGCCCGGCCGGGTGGGTGATGAGATGGCTGGCGAAGTCGTCCTGCTGCTCCACCCGGCGGCGCGCGGCGAGCCGGCCTAGGGCGTCCATGACGTACGCGTTGCTGGCGATGGCGGTCTCGGTGCCCCTGAGCATGTCGCGGGCCGCCTCGACCATCCGGTCGTTGTACTCGTCGGGCATGCCGAGGACGTGGCACATCACCGCCATCGGAAGGTGCTCGGCGAACTGGCTGACGACCTCGGCCTCGCCCTGCTCGCAGAACCGGTTGACGAGACGCTGGGTGCAGCGGTTGATGTGCCGGCGCAGACTGCGGAAGTCGATGGTCGACATGGCGTAGTCGATCGCGTCGCGCAGCCGTTTGTGCTCGTCGCCCTCGGCGTGGGAGCACATCGGCTGCCAGGCGATGTGCGGCATCAGCGGATGGTCGGGTTTGACCAGGCCCTCCCGGAGCGGGGACCGGATGCGGCTGTCCCGGCAGTACTGGGCGGAGGTGCGCACCATGTGCAGGTTCTCGGCGTGGCCGAGGACCACCCACACGGGCACGTCGCCGTGGAGCAGCGCCGGGGCCACGGGGCCGTGTTCGGCGCGAAGTTCCTCGTACAGCTTCTTCAGGTCCGCCGACTCGTGCAGCCGGGGCAGCCCCCCGGAGCCCAGGCCGTGCGCGGGGCAGCCGGGGGGCGGGCCGAGCCGGGGGGGCGTCCGTTCCGGTCGGGGAGTGGGATTCAGGCGTCACAGTGGTCGCTCCGGAAAAAGGGGGAGAGCAGGGGTCGGGGGGTGGGACGGTTCGGGACACGTCGTGGAGGGGCGGACCGGAGGGCGGGTGTCAGGCGAGCGAGCCCGTCATGGCGAGCGAGTGCAGGAACCGCATCAGCGCCATCAGGACGTCCCGGCTGGAGGCCCGGCGTCGCACATCGCGCTCCATGAGGGGAATGCCGTCGGGTAGATCGAGCGCCGTACGCAGATCCTTCAGCGGACAACGAGGCGCGTTTGGGAAGGAGTTGACGGCGACCACGAACGGCACCCCGCGTTCCTCCAGCCGCCCCATGACATCGAAACTGACTTCGAGGCGACGCGTGTCGACCAGCACCACCGCGCCGAGCGCCCCCTCGAACAGCCCGTTCCACAGGAACCAGAACCGCTCCTGGCCCGGGGGGCCGAAGAGGTAGAGCACCAGCTGTCGGTGATCTTGATGCGGTCGAAGTCCATGGCCACCGTGGTGGCCGTCTTGGTCGCGGAACCGAAGTTGTCGTCGACTCCGACGCCGGCCTGGGTCATGGTCTCCTCGGTGGTCAGCGGCTTGATCTCGCTGACCGCCCCGACCATGGTCGTCTTGCCGACTCCGAACCCGCCCACGATGACGATCTTCACCGCGGCCTCGGCCGTGTGCGGCAGCTGATCCTCGGTCCGTGGCCCGGGAGGGCCTCAGAGCCTTTGAAGTCCATGCATCACCGCTTCGAGAAGGGAACGGTCGGGGAGCGCCTGACGGACGATCGGGGCGCGCGCCTGCACCAGTTCCGCCGTCAGCATCTCGGTGAGCAGCACGGTCACCACGCTGAACGGCAGGCTGAGACAGGCCGACAGCTCGGCCACGGACAGGGGGGCGGCACAGAGCCGGAGCAGTGCCGCCTGCTCGGGCGTGGCGGAGGGCGGTGGGTTCTCGACGCGCGCCACGATCAGCGTGACGAGGTCGAGGTTCGCGCGGTTCCCGTCCGCCCCGGCGACGACGTACAGCCGTTCCGGGTTGGGCCGCTCGTCCTCCCTGGCCTGGTCCGGTTTCGGAGGGGGGTCCTCCTGCGGGGTGCGCCTCTGGCGTTTCGGAGGCGTCATACGGTCTGCCCGTTCCGGCGGGGCGGGCTGGTGAGGTGGGCGCCGATGCGGACGACGAGATCGCGCATCATGGTCCCCATCCGCCCGGGTTCGCAGGTCATGTCGGAGAGCACCGCGAGGTAGGCGTTGGCGCCGGCGGCCATCAGGTAGAAGTAGCCGCCGTTGATCTCGATGATCACCATCTTCATCTCACCGTCGCTGCGAGGGAGTTCCCCGGCGACGGCACCGGCGAGGCTCTGCACGCCGGCGCAGGCCGCGGCGACCCGGTCGGCGGCGTCCGGCTCGCCGCCGAAGCGGGCGATGCGCAGGCCGTCGGCCGAGAGCACCACGATCATCTGGACGCCGGGAACGCCGTCGGCGAGTTCCTTGAGCATCCAGTCGAAGTTGGCGCGTTGCTGGATCACTTGAGATCCCCCTCGTCGTCGGCCTCGGTACGGGCCGGTTCGTTGATCAGATGCAGGTACGCGGTCGGGTTCCGGGTGAAGTCGGTGGGGTGGACGCCGGGTTCGAGGTCCTTCTTCAGGCCGTCCCAGAACGCGTCGACCCACAGGCCGGGTTCGCGTTCGTCCTTCGGCTCCGCGGGCTCGGGTTCGGGCATCGTCCAGGAGGACTGAACGGTCTCGCCCCGCTCGGCGGCCTCTCGTTCGGCCCGTTCGGCGGCGGCCTGTTCGGCGTACCGCTGGGACAGCGGGGTCCTCACCCGGCTGCGGCGTTGCGGCAGGCCGCCCGCGGTCCACTCGGTGACCACGGGAACCTCGTCCTCCATGGAGACGGTGGCGGGGATGCTCGGGCTGGTGGGGCGGCGCTTCTCCGGGGCGCGCTTGGGGCCCGGGAGCGCGTCGACCTGCACGGGCACCGCCGTCGCCCCGATGCCGTGGGCGAGGCCGACGCCGGGTTCGGTGGTCATCATGTCGCTCGGCACGACGAGGACGGCGCGGACGCCGCCGTAGGCGGAGGCCCGCAGCGAGACCTGCATGTCGTAGCCGGAGCAGAGCCGGCCGATGACGGCGAGGCCCAGGCGCGGGCTCACCCCGAGGTCCTGGAGGTCGACGCCGGCCTTGGCCTGCTCCAGCTTGGTCTCGATCCGGGTCCGTGCCTGCTCGTCGAGGCTGACCCCGGCGTCCTCGATCTCGATGGCGACGCCGGTCTGCACCTCGATGGCGGTGACGTGGACCTTGGTGTGGGGCGGTGAGTACCGCGTGGCGTTGTCGAGGAGTTCGGCGACGGCGTGGATGACAGGCTCGACGGAGATGCCCTTGATGTTGACCTTGGCGATGGACTTCAGGTCGATGCGGCGGTACTCGAGGATGCGGGACATGGCGCCGCGCAGCACGCTGTAGAGGGCGACCGGCTCGGGCCACTGACGTCCGGGACGGCCGCCGCCGAGTACGGAGAGGGAGTCGGCGAGGCGGCCGATCAGCGCGGTGCCGTGGTCGATGCGGAGCAGGTCGTCGAAGACCTCGGGGTTGCGGCCGTGGTCCTCCTCCATCTCCCTCAGCTCCTTGGCCTGCTGATGGACGATCGCCTGGACGCGGCGGGCGATGCTGACGAAGGAGCGCTGGGAGGAGTCACGCAGGGCTTCCTCGTCGTCGATGATCTTCAGCATCGTCTTGAGGAGTTTGATCTGGTACTGGGGCAGATCACGCCAGGCCGGGTTGACCTCCTTGAGGTGGAGGAGCACTTCCCTGGGGGTGTTTCCGCGGTGCAGGAAGTCCAGGGCCTCGGGGACCACGGCGTCCGCGAAGTGCAGTGTCTCCGTGTCATGGGCGGCGATCCGCGCCTCGAGGTACGCACGGTGGCGGTCGTGCTCGGCACGCTCGTCCCGCAGGGCGCGGCCGCGGCGCATCGCCTCGGCCGCGGCGGCGGTCACCAGCAGGGTGGCGACGACACCGCACGCGCCGACGGCGATCCGGGCGGGCTCCGTCACCAGGGCGACGGCGGCTCCGGTTGCCGCGGCCATCAGCACGGCGGGGAGCAACAGCACGCGCGCATAGGGAAGTTCAAGGCGACCGGGCGGGGATTGGACACTCACCATGTAGGCCTCTGAAACGAATCGGCTGGTGGTCGGTGGGGGCGTTCGGGGGCGTGATTGATCTGGAAACCGCGGGAATCATCCGCATAATGGGGAACAAGTGCACGAATTCATACCAACTCGGTGCGCTGCGGGCGAGCTTAGTCCGACCGGATCATCGCCGTGTCATATTCAGCAAGTGCCGGAAACGGCCGAGGGGACAGGAGTACGCTCGGACCCATTTGCACGCTGGGAGCCCATTCGTACACCGTGTGTCACGGTGTACGGGCGTACGGGATTCGCTCACCGTGAAGGGCGAAGAGCGCCCGCGCTGCGCGGTATCGCGAGGAGCTGCGAGGTGTCCGGAGCGTGTGTCTCGGAGAGGTCCGTGGTGATGCCGGGTCCGCGCGGGTCCCGGTTCCGCCTCCGGAATCGTCCGGTCATGCTCTCGGCAGGGGCGCACCGGACGCAGAGGCCCGGCGCGCACGGAGCGCGCCGGGCTTCACGGCGTACCGGACGGGGCCGGGCGGACGGGGCGGGGTGGAGCGCCGGGGCGGTCAGCCCACGGACGAGTAGGCCACCACTCCCCTCAGCAGCGCGTCCACCGCCCTGCGGGCGTTCTTCGCGACCGTCGAGCCCTCCACCGCCGGTGCCGCGGCCGAGATCTGGCCCAGCACGTCGATGACCTGCTTGCACCAGCGCACGAAGTCCCCCGCCGGCATCTCCGCCTCACGCAGCACCTCGTCGAGGCCCTTGCCGGACGCCCACATGTAGGCGGCCCAGGCGAAGCCGAGGTCGGGCTCGCGCTGACCCACGCCCTCGGTCTGGGTGATCCGGAAGTCCTCCTCCAGGGCGTCGAGGCGCCCCCAGATGCGGACCATGTCGCCGAGCGCGGCCTTCGCCTTGCCGGAGGGCACCTTGGGCGCCATCGCGTCGTCGCTGACCCGGGCCTCGTACACCAGCGCCGAGACACAGGCGGCCAGTTCGGCCGGGCCGAGCTGCTCCCAGACGCCCTCGCGCAGGCATTCGCTGGCCAGCAGGTCGAGTTCGCCGTACAGCCGGGCGAGCCGCTTGCCGTGCTCGGTGACCTCGTCGCCCCGCAGATAGTCCAACTCGGTCAGCAGGGCGACGATGCGGTCGAAGGTGCGGGCGATGGTGTTCGTCCGGCCCTCGATGCGCCGCTCCAGCTGCGCGGTGTCCCGCCGCAGCCGGTGGTAGCGCTCGGCCCAGCGGGCGTGGTCCTCACGGTCGTCACAGCCGTGGCACGGATGCGCCCGGATCTCCTTGCGCAGCCGGGTGATCTCCCGGTCGTCGGCCGCCTGGGAGCGCCGCTTGCGGTGCCGCTCCGGCACGAGGTGGCCGGCCTTGGTGCGCAGGGCGGAGGCCAGGTCCCGGCGGGACTGCGGTGAGCGCGCGTTGAACGACTTCGGGATGCGCATCCGCTCCAGCGCCTCGACGGGCACCGGGAAGTCGATCGACGCCAGCCGCTTGACCTGCCGCTCCGCGGTCAGCACCAGCGGGCGCGGCCCGTCGTGGTACTCGACGCCGCGGTGGCCGCCCGCGCGGCCCGCGGGCAGTCCCGGGTCGAGCACCAGCGCCAGTCCCGCGTACTTGCCGGTGGGCACGTGGATGACGTCACCGGGCTTGAGCTTCTCCAGCGCGACGGCCGCCTCCGCGCGCCGCTGCGCCACGCCTTCGCGGGCCAGCTCCGTCTCCCGGTCCCTGAGGTCGCGGCGCAGCCGCGCGTACTCCTCGAAGTCACCGAGGTGGCAGGTCATGGAGGCCTGGTAGCCCGTGAGGCCCTCCTCGTTGCGCTGTACCTGCCGCGAGATGCCGACCACCGACTTGTCCGCCTGGAACTGCGCGAACGACGTCTCCAGCAGCTCGCGCGAGCGGTGCCGGCCGAACTGCTCGACCAGGTTGACCGCCATGTTGTACGACGGTTTGAAGCTGGAGCGCAGCGGATACGTACGCGTGCCGGCCAGCCCCGCGAGGTGTTCGGGGTTCATGTCGCGCTGCCACAGCACGACCGCGTGGCCCTCGACGTCGATGCCGCGCCGGCCGGCCCGGCCGGTCAGCTGGGTGTACTCGCCGGGGGTGATGTCGGCGTGCTGCTCGCCGTTCCACTTGACGAGCTTCTCCAGCACCACCGAGCGGGCGGGCATGTTGATGCCGAGGGCGAGGGTCTCGGTCGCGAAGACCGCCTTGACCAGGCCGCGGACGAACAGTTCCTCGACGACCTCCTTGAACGTCGGCAGCATGCCCGCGTGGTGGGCCGCGATGCCGCGCTCCAGACCCTCCAGCCACTCGTAGTAGCCGAGGACGTGCAGGTCCTCGGTCGGGATGGAGGCGGTGCGCTCCTCGACGAGGGAGCGGACCTGCTCCCGCGCCTGGTCATCGTTGAGCCTGAGGCCCGCGTACAGGCACTGCTGGACGGCGGCCTCGCAGGCGGCGCGACTGAAGATGAAGGTGATGGCGGGCAGCAGGCCCTGGGCGTCGAGCCGCTCGATCACTTCGGGGCGGCCCGGTGTCCAGACCCGTGAGCGCTGTCTGCGCTCACGCTCCCGGTCCGCCTCGCGCATGTTCCGGCCGCGGCGCCGGTCACCCCACGACGGGCGGCTCGCCTCCATCCGGGCCATCCGCGTGAGGTCGGGGTTCACGGCCTTCTTCTGGCCCTCGCCCTCCTCGAACAGGTCGTAGATCCGGCGCCCGGCGAGCACGTGCTGGAACAGCGGCACGGGCCGGTGCTCGGAGACGATCACCTCGGTGTCGCCGCGGACGGTGTCGAGCCAGTCGCCGAACTCCTCGGCGTTCGACACCGTCGCCGACAACGACACCAGGGTCACCGACTCGGGGAGGTGGATGATCACTTCCTCCCAGACGGCGCCCCGGAAGCGGTCGGAGAGGTAGTGCACCTCGTCCATGACCACGTACCCGAGGCCGAGGAGCGTATGCGAACCCGCGTACAGCATGTTCCGCAGCACCTCGGTGGTCATCACAACCACGGGGGCTTCGGAGTTGACGCTGTTGTCGCCGGTGAGCAGACCGACCTTGTCGGTGCCGTAACGGCGGCACAGGTCGGTGTACTTCTGGTTCGAGAGCGCCTTGATGGGCGTGGTGTAGAAACACTTCTTGCCCTGCTGGAGGGCGAGGTGGACGGCGAACTCGCCGACGATCGTCTTGCCGGAGCCGGTGGGCGCGGCCACCAGCACGCCCTTCCCCGCTTCGAGCGCCTGGCATGCCTCGATCTGAAAGGGGTCGAGGCCGAAGTCGTACATCTCGCGGAAGGGGGCGAGCGCGGTGGCCTGCTCGGCAGCGCGCCTGCGTGCTGCCGCGTACCGCTCGGCCGGTGAGAGGTCCTCTGTCATCGTGCTCTCGAGCGTACCGGGCCGCACTGACAACAGGACGATCATTATCCGGACCCGTTCCCGTCGGGCCCGCGGTACGCCCAGCTCAGGGACCCACGACCCGTACCGCGCCACGGACACAGCGCGCGGTCAGCGGCAGCGGGCCGACTGGCTCGCCGTCCGCATACCCGGTGACCCCCTCGGCCGCCAGCTCCACCCGCGACGCCCGGAACACGCTGACCTCGGGAAGGCGGACATGGGTGCCCCGGTACACCGTCGGGAACACCCGCAGCAGCCTGGCGCGGCCGCAGTCGCCGACCACGGTGACGTCGAACAGCCCGTCCGTGAGGTCCGCGTCGGGACAGATCCGCATGCCGCCGCCGTACGACGCCCCGTTGCCGACGGCGATCAGCGTCGCCTCGACCTCGCGGACGGCGCCGCCGTCGAGGGTGATCCGGTACGGGATCGGGCGCAGCGCCGCGAGTTCGGCGACGACGGCGAGGTCGTACTTGAAGCGCCCCGCCGGCAGCCGCATCCGGTTGCCGCGGTCGTTGACCCGGGAGTCGAACCCGGAGGCGAGGACGGCGCCGAACCAGCGGTCGCCGACCCGCCCGAGGTCGATGTCGCGCACCCGTCCGCACTTGAGGGCGTCGGCGATCATCCGGCCTGCGGCGGCCGGTTCCCGCAGGGGCATGCCCAGCGAACGGGCGAAGTCGTTGCCGGTGCCGACGGCGATCAGGCCGAGCGGGGTGCCGGTGCCGACGACGGCCTGCAGGGCCAGGTTCACCATGCCGTCACCGCCGACGGCGATCAGGGCGCCGGTGCCCTCCTCGACGGCGCCGCGCGCGCGTGCGAGCGCGTCCGCGGCGTCCTCACCGAGAACGGTCCGCACCGAGAAACCGGCCGCACGCAACGCGGAAGCGGCCGGCCGCGCCGCACGGGCGCCCCGGCCGCGCCCCGCGGTGGGGTTGACGAAGAGGGTGATCTCGCTGGTCACGGGAGTGACCCTACGAGCTTCGACCCGGTCCTCAGGTCACGTCGTCATAACCGTTGACCCGGTCCGTTCCCCCTGCTCGGGCAGGGCGGGCCTGGCCGAGACGGGTTCGGCCTCGCCGATGTCCTCGGGGGTGAGATCCAGCTCGGAGGCCTCGTCGTCGGCGGGGCCCATCGCCTCCAGGCGGCGCCTGCGGCGGTCGTTGAACAGGGAAACGCCGACGGCACCGAAGTACAGGATCCAGATCGGCGCGGCGAGCGCGATCATGGTCAGCGGGTCGGTGCTCGGCGTGGCGAGGGCCGCGAACAGCGTGATGCCCATGATCATGCCGCGCCACCAGCCGAGCATGCGCGTGCCGGTCAGCACTCCGCTGAAGTTGAGCATGACCAGCAGCAGCGGCAGCTCGAAGGAGAGACCGAAGACGACCACCATGCGGGTGACGAGGTCGAGCAGGTCGTCCAGCGGCAGCAGGTTGTCGACGCCGAACGGCGTGAACTCGATGAGCACCTTCGCCGTGGTCGGCAGCACCCGGTAGGCGAAGTAGGCACCGCCCAGGAAGAGCGGGAAGCCCGTGGCGACGAACGCGTAGGCGTACTTCTTCTCGTGCTTGTGCAGTCCGGGGGCGACGAAGGACCACAACTGGTACAGCCAGACCGGGGAGGCCAGCACGAGACCGGCCATCAGGGAGACCTTCAGCGCCAGCGTGAACGGCGTGAGCAGACCGTTGATCGTGATCATCGCGCACGGCTGCTCCTTGCCCTGTGTCGAGCGGGCCAGTTCCTCGAAGGACTGACCGCACCCGACCGACTTGAGCACCGGGTCGGTGAAGAAGTTGATGATGTCGTTGTAGAAGAAGGCTGCGACGACCGTCACGAGGACGATGGCCAGCAGTGCCTTCGCGAGCCGGTTGCGGAGTTCACGAAGGTGTTCCGCGAGGGGCATCCGTCCCTCGGGATCCCTCTCCTGCTTGCGGGCAGACTTGAGCAACCCACGTTCCCATCTCGTGCGGTGGGCCGGAGAGCGTCCGGCCCTGCGTCAGCGCTTGGTCGTGTCCGTCGGCTCCGTGACGGGGCGGGAGCTGGTCACGTCGCCGGGGGCGGCCTGGATGGTGCGCTGTGCCGCGGACTCGTCGCCGGGGGCGGGCGGGTCGGCCGGGGCGGAGGATTTGTCCTTGTCCTCCTTCATGGCCTTCGCCTCGCTCTTGAGGATGCGGGCGGACTTGCCGAGGGACCGCGCCATGTCCGGAAGCTTCTTCGCGCCGAACAGCAGGATGATGACGACGAGGATGAGAATGATCTCGGGGGCTCCGAGCCTTCCGAACATAAGCGTTTACCTTCTCACCGAGGCTGCTGGGGGTGGGGGTGCTGCCCTGTCCGACCGCTCGGACATGTGTCCGACGATCGCGCTGCCAGCGATCGTAACGCTCAGGGGTGAACGTGAGGCAATCCCCCTGCGTACTCCCGTCCGCGGTCCGGGCCTCGTTCTCCGGTCCACGTCAGCAGCGTACCCGCCCGGGTCGGCAGGTCGACAGGGCGAAGCGGCGATAAGGGCGGTCCGGGCACCGATCAGAGGGCTTCCGCAGAGCGGGCCGCACCGGTCGCCGCCCGTTCCAGGTCCTCCGCGGCCCGGCTGATGCGCCGCGCCGAGTCACTGACCTGTCTGCCGAGCCGCTCCGCCTCGACGAAGACCCGTACGGCGAACACCCCGAGCACCACGAGACCCAGGAACCCCACAGCAACCGCGAACATCGGCCAGAACATGGAGTCGAGCCTAGACCGTCCCGTCGCGGAGGCCCTACGCGGTGGAGTGCAGCCGCAGTGTGCTGACCCCGCCGCCGGTGAGCAGCTCGACGACCCGCTCCCCGGCTGGCTTGCGGACCGCGGTCTCGCACGCGGGGCAGGTGAACGAGTAGAAGGTGGTCCGTCTGCTGGCGCCTATGACCAGACGCAGCGCGCTCGCGGCGAGCTCGAAACGCCCCCTGCAGTCCGGGCAGCCCGCCCGGAACACGACCGGCGCCACGCTCCTCATCCCGGAGAACGCGGACGCCACCGTCATGCCCCGTACACCAGAGGTCGCCGACTCGCTCACAGTCCTCGCTCCTGCCTGTCGTCCTGCCCGCCCCGGACCACGCGTACGGCGCGTGGTCCGCTCATCCGGCCGCCCCGGCTCCGTCGTACGCCGCCAGCGCCTCGCGGGCCGCCCGCCGGGCACTCTCGGCGAGATCGTGCGGCGCGACGATCCGGCCGTCCCGCCCGAGCCGCAGCGCCAGCCGTCTCAGCGACGCCGGATCGGGCGTCCGCAAGGTGATACGCAGCCCGCCGTCGGCCAGCTCGTCCGCGCTGTCGTGCGGGTAGTACTCGGCGACCCAGCGCCCGCCCGGCCCGACCTCGACCACGACCTCCGGGTCCTCCGCGGCCGGCTGCATCAGCCCCTCCGACAGGTCCCGCAGTTCGACCTCGGGCGGCGCGGACGGTTCGTCGAGGATGCGGATCTCGGCGACCCGGTCGAGCCGGAACGTGCGCCGCGCCTCGGAGCGACGGCACCAGGCCTCGACATAGGTGTGCCCGACGCTGACCAGGCGGATGGGATCGATCTCGCGCTCGCTGAGCTCGTCGCGTGCGGGCGAGTAGTAGCGGATCCAGAGTCTGCGGCGCTCGGCGATGGCCCGGTCGACGTCCGCGAACACGCCGCCCTCGGACTCGAAGGTCACCGACAGCCGGGAGCTGGCGCCCGCCGCCTCACCGGCCGCTGCCTCCACCTTGGCGGTGGCCCGCAGCAGCGCCTGCCGGTCGCTCTCCCGCAGCCCGGGCAGCGTGGCCACGGCCCGTGCGGCGACCAGCAGGGCGGTGGCCTCGTCCGCGGCGAGCCGCAGCGGCTCCGCCGCCTCCGCCCCGAGAGCGGCCGGGTTGTGCCACCAGATGCGCTCCCCGTCGGTGTCGATGTCCAGCAGATCACCGCCGCGGAAACTGGTACCGCACATGGGCAGCACGTCGAGGTCCGAGACCAGCTCGTCCTCGGTGATGCCGAAGGCGCGCGCCACGTCCTCCACCCGGGCTCCCGGGCGCTCCCTCAGATAGGTCACCAGGGAGAGCATCCGCCGGGTCTGGTCGATGGCGTTGACTGGCCTGACCGGTTTGCCTGCCACGTTCTTGTCCGTCCCCCTCAGCCCTTGGCGACGGCGCGCAGCCGGTCCACCACGTCGGCCCGCAGCTCGGCGGGCTCCAGGACCACCACGTCCGGTCCGAACTCCACCAGCCAGGCATCCAGGCCGTGCCCGTACGGAATCTCCAACTCTTCCCAGCCGTCACCGAGTTCCCGCACCGCGGTCGCTTTCGCCCGAAGGGGGTACCCCGCGTCGGAGCGCAGCCGGATGCGCGCGGAGCGGTCGGCGCTCTCCCCCGCCCAGCTCGCCACCGTCTCGCGGACCGTGACGACGTCCGGCACCGGGGTGGTGTAACGAGTGCCGCGTGAGCGCACCTTGCCGGTGATCCGGGACAACCGGAACACCCGCTCGGCACCCCGGTCGCGGTCCCAGCCCGCCAGATACCAGTGGCCCCGCCAGCATTCCAGCGTCCACGGCTCGACATGGCGGGACTCGGGCTGTACGGCGTTGGCCTTGCGGTAGTCGAAGACGACCGGCCGGCGGTCGCGACAGGCCAGCATCAGCGGTTCGAAGGCGGCCTCGTGCACGGGGATGCGCGGCTCGAGCGCACTGTGCGCCCCGTAGGGGTCGACGTCCTCGGGCAGCCCCGCCGCCCGCAGCTTCTGCAGGGCACCGCTGGCCGCGCCGGCCAGCCTGGCCTGCTGCCACACCTTGGCCGCCAGCCCGAGCGCGGCGGCCTCCTCCGCGTCGAGGGTGATGGGCGGCAGGCGGTTGCTGTCCCGCCGGGCCAGATAGCCGACCTCGCCGTCGAGGTTCTCGACGGTCTCGATGACGAGCCCGAGTTCGCGCAGATCGTCCTTGTCGCGCTCGAACATCCGGTTGAAGGCGTCGTCGGAGGCCGCCTCGAGGTAGGCCTCGACGGACTCGCGCAGCTCACGCTTGCTCAGTGGCCGCCGCGTCCCCAGCAGACACAGCGCCAGGTTCATCAGCCGCTCGGCCTTGGCAATGGCCATCGACGCCCTTCGCCTCCCTATGGTGCTCAGTCCGATGACCGTACCGCCCCGTGGTGGCACGGCAAAAGCCGAGGGTCCATGCCCGGACAGGCATGGACCCCAGGTGATCGACTCCGGTCGTCACCCGACCTGACGTCGAACGAACCGACCACACGTCGACCGGCTGCGACCGTCCGTGACGCCGATGCGGCAATCCGACGATGCGGCGGCGATCAGGCCGCGATCGGGCGGGCGGTCATACGCCGAGCAGGTCGACCACGAAGATCAGCGTCTCGCCGGGCTTGATCGCCGGAGTCGGGCTCTGGTTGCCGTAGGCGAGGTGGGCGGGAATGGTCAGCTGGCGACGGCCGCCGACCTTCATGCCCTGCACACCCTGGTCCCAGCCCTTGATGACCCGGCCGCCGCCCAGCGGGAAACGGAACGGAGTGCCACGGTTCCAGCTGGCGTCGAATTCCTCACCCGTGCTGAAGGCGACACCGACGTAGTGGACGGTGACGGTCTGACCCGCCTGCGCCACCTCCCCGTCGCCCTCCCAGATGTCCTTGATCTCGAGGTCCGCCGGGGGCTCGCCGCCCGGGAAGTCGATCTCGGGCTTGTCGATGCTCACGTCTAACGCTCCTGCTTGTCTGCGGAAAGGCGAACACACACAGTCTTACATCACGCGCGGTCACAACTTCGCGAGGATGTCGACCGTGAAGACCAGTGTGGAGTCCTTCTTGATGTCACTGCCCTGCGGCGGGTTGTCGCCGTAGCCCAGCTCCGGCGGAATGACGATGAGGACCCGGCTGCCGACCTTCTTCCCGGTGAGTCCCTGTGCCCAGCCCTTGACGACCTGCTGCAACGAGAACGATGTCAACTGCTTCCGGGAGTACGTCGAGTCGAACTCCTTGCCGCCGTCCCACAGCACGCCCTTGTACTGCACGAGCACGCTGTCCTCGGCGCCGACCTCCGGGCCGTCGCCCTCGAGGACGTAGCTCGACACGAGCTTCTTCGGGGCGGCCGCGTCGGGCACCTCGATGGTGGGGGCCTTGCCGTCGGTGTTGGTACCCACCTTGGGCAGACCGGTGTCGTCCTGGGCGACCTCGGTGCCCTTGGCGGAGCTCTTGGCGTTGAACGCGTCCTGCACGTCCACCACGAACACCAGCGTGTCGGTGCCCTTGATGCCCGCCTGCTCATTGCCCTGCGTGCCGTATCCCCAGGTGGGCGGGACCGCCATCTCGACCCGGCTGCCGGTCTTCTTGCCGGTCAGCGCATACCGCCAGCCGTCGATGATGCTGCCCTGGGCCAGCTGGATCGCCAGTGGGCTCTTGCGGTCGTAGGAGTTGTCGAACACCTTCGCGGTGTTCCACACCTGGCCCAGGTAGTGGGCCACCACGAAGTCGTTCTCGGCGATGGTCTTGCCGCCGCCCGCGATGACCGTCTTCACCGCGAGATCCTTCGACGGCTCACCGCTGCCCTTCTCCACCGTGGGCTTCTCGCCGAACTTCACCCCCTTGGTGATCGCCGGCAACGGGCCGTCGACGATCTTCGGCGACGGCGCGGCCGAGGCGTCCGGAGCCGACGGCGAGGCGCTCTCGCTGGCCTTGCTCGAGTCGGACTCACCGTCGCCGCACGCGGCGAGAGTGACCAGTCCAGCGGGTACGGCAATGAGAAGTGAGCGTCGGCGCACGGTGGGGGCCTCGTAATCATCGATCCTGTGGGTGGCGTCCGCGCAACTCTACGGCGTGAGAAGGGCGCCGCACTGAGTAACGTACGGCGCCCGTGTGGCGTTCCGCGGTTCGTGGGATCCGCGGAACACCGTGCCTCACATTCCGGCGATCAGCTTCTCCACCCGCTCGTCCACCGAACGGAACGGGTCCTTGCACAAGACCGTCCGCTGTGCCTGGTCGTTGAGCTTGAGATGAACCCAGTCGACGGTGAAGTCCCGCCGCTGCTCCTGCGCCCGGCGGATGAAGTCACCGCGCAACCGCGCCCGGGTGGTCTGCGGTGGAACGGACTTGCCCTCGAAGATCTTCAGATCGTCGCAGATCCGGGCGGCCTGCCCCTTCTTCTCCAGCAGGTAGTAGAGCCCGCGACGGCGGTGGATGTCGTGGTAGGCGAGGTCTATCTGCGCGACCCGCGGATGCGACATGGTCATGTTGTGCTTGGCCCGGTACCGCTCGATGAGCTTGTACTTCATGACCCAGTCGATCTCGGTGTCGATGCGGTCGAGGTCCTCGGCCTCGATCGCGTCCAGCGTACGGCCCCACAGCTCGAGCACCTGCTCTACGGTGCCGGTACGGATACCGCGACGCTCGCAGAAGTCCAGCGCCTTCTCGTAGTACTCGCGCTGCACCTCCAGCGCGGAGGCCTCACGGCCGCTCGCCAGGCGGACCTTGCGGCGGCCGGTGATGTCATGGCTCACCTCACGGATCGCCCGGATCGGGTTCTCCAGGGTGAGGTCACGCATCACCGTGCCCGCCTCGATCATGCGCAGCACCAGATCGGTGGCACCGACCTTCAGCAGCATCGTCGTCTCGGACATGTTCGAGTCGCCCACGATGACATGCAGCCGGCGATAGCGCTCGGCGTCCGCGTGCGGTTCGTCACGCGTGTTGATGATCGGCCGGGAACGCGTCGTCGCCGAGGAGACGCCCTCCCAGATGTGCTCCGCCCGCTGGCTGACGCAGTAGACGGCACCACGCGGCGTCTGCAACACCTTCCCGGCACCGCACAGCAGCTGGCGGGTCACCAGGAAGGGGATGAGGATGTCCGCGAGCCGCGAGAACTCCCCGTGCCGCGCCACCAGATAGTTCTCGTGGCACCCGTACGAGTTGCCCGCCGAGTCGGTGTTGTTCTTGAACAGGTAGACGTCGCCCGCGATTCCCTCCTCGTGCAGGCGTCGTTCGGCGTCCACCAGGAGCCCTTCGAGAATGCGCTCCCCGGCCTTGTCGTGCGTGACCAGCTCGGTCACGTTGTCACATTCAGGCGTGGCGTATTCCGGATGCGACCCCACGTCGAGATAGAGGCGGGCGCCGTTGCGCAGAAAAACATTGCTGCTTCGGCCCCATGACACAACACGGCGGAAGAGGTACCGCGCCACCTCGTCAGGAGACAGGCGCCGCTGTCCCCTGAACGTGCACGTGACGCCGTACTCGTTCTCCAGCCCGAAAATGCGGCGGTCCATGACTGAACATTACGCCCGATCCCCCGAACCCAAACGAGGTTCGAGGGCACGGTTCGGATCATTTTCCGAACCGACCGCAACGATCGCCCCATGAGCGGCAACCGCCAATACCCTTCCTGTGGAAATCAAAACCAGCAGGGCCGCACCGCCCGCGGCGGCCGGAACCGCGAATCCCCACTGCGCGCCGCCCGCCTCGACCACCGGGCCCGCCAGGCCCGTTCCCACCGAGGCACCCACCGTGAACGTCGTCACCAGCCACGAGAACGCCTCCGTGACCGTCCCGGTCGGCGCGTGCCGGTCCACCAGCACGAAGGCACAGGCGATCACCGGGGCCAGGAACACACCCGCGAGCACCGTGAGAAAGGTCATCGCCACCGCGCCCGGCATCAGCGCCAGCGGCAGATAACACACCGCCAGGAACGCGACCAGCACCTGAAGTCGCCGCGCCGGCTCACCCGCCCACTGCCGCGCCCCGTATGCCATACCGCCGATGAGCGCGCCGAAACCGAGACCCGCCATCAGCCAGCCGTACACATGGTCACCCCCGTGTTCGTCCGCGTACGGCATCGACGCCACCGTGATGGACCCCAGCGCGATACCGACGAACAGGAAGGCGCCCAGCAACGCCAGCAGCCCCGGTGAGCGCAGTGCGCCCAGCCAGTGCGCCTCACGCGGCGCCGACCGCCACGCCCGCGAGGGCGCCGACACGACCACGGACAGGGCGCCCAGCACCCCGAGCACGTTCAGCACCAGCAGCGCGGCCTGGGGCGACCACAGCGACGCGCACACCGTCACGAGCAGCGGCCCGACGGTGAACATGACCTCCTGCGCCACCGCGTCCATCGCGTACGCCCGGTGGATCTGGTCCTCCCTGTGCAGCACCGAGGACCACAGGGCCCGCAACCCGCCCTCCAGCGGCGGTGTGAACAGCCCCGCGGCGGCCACCGACGCGTAGGCCGCGGCCCGCGGCTCGATCCCCACGAAGGCGAAGACCGCCATCGCCAGCGCCGACAGCACCGCGGCGGGCAACTGCACCCGCGGCTGCCCCCGCAGATCCACCAGGCGCCCCAGCACCGGCTGGCCGACCGCGTTGGCGACGCCGTACACCGCCGCCAGGGCACCGGCCAGACTGTACGAACCGCCCTGCGCGCGGACGAACAGCACGATCGCGATGGCCGCGGTCGCGTTGGGCAACCGCCCGACCAGCGTGCCCACCAGCAGCCGAGTGGCGTGCCGCGCCCGGAGAATCTCCAGGTACCCCGTGGCCATGCCGCGCCTCCACTCACTACCGGCATTCACCGGAACCATCGACGTTGTACGTATAACTGGCATCTTTATACGTACCATGTCGGCTGTTCACCAGTCCAGACGAAGGAGCGGCACACGGTGGCCCGAGCCCAGACCCGCCCCACGAGCAGAGACGTCGCCCAAGCCGCCGGCGTCTCCCAGGCCGCCGTGTCCCTCGTCATGGGCGACAAATGGCGTGGCCGCGTCTCGGAGACCACCGCGCAGCGCGTACGCGACGCCGCGCACAGTCTCGGCTACCGTCCCAACCTCGCGGCCCGCAACCTGCGCCTCGGGCACACCCGCACCGTCCTCCTCGTCGTCCCCGCCCTCACCACCGAGTTCTTCGCCGGCGTCTACACCGGAGCCGCCCGCATCGCCGCCCAGCACGGCTTCGGCGTGGTCCTCTACCCCTCCCCCGAGGGCATCGGCCCCGCCCGCAACCCCTTCGCCTCGGCGCAGGCCGCGCTCGACGGCGTCATCGCCTCCTCCATGGCCGCCGACGCCCTGACCGACATCCGCGGCGACCGGCTCCCCCTGGTCATGCTCGACAGCGACCCCGAGAGCAACCTGGGCGCCGCGACGGTCAACCTCGACATCGCCGACGGCATCCGCCAGATCACCCGCCACCTCGTGGCCCTCGGCCACCGCAGCTTCCTGCACCTGGCGGCCGACGTCCCCTCCTGGACCTTCGAGGTACGCGCCCGCGAACTGGCCACCCAGCTGGCCGCGGCTCCCGGCACCACACTCCGCGCGGCCCGCTCGCCCATCTCCATCCAGGGCGCCGTCGCCGCCGCCCGGGCCGCCCTCGCCGGACCCGATCGCCCCACCGCCGTCATCTGCGACGACGACCAGCTCGCGGCCGGCACCTACAAGGCGGCCCGCCGCCTGGGCCTGCGCATCCCCGACGACCTCTCCGTCACCGGCCTCGACGACCTGGCCCTGGCCACGGCCCTCGATCCGGAACTCACCACGGTCCGCCTCGACGCGGAACTCTTCGGCGAACGCGGCATGCAGGCCCTCCTCGCGGTCCTGGACAATCGCGACCCGGAGGCCGGGGACATCCCCGTCCACCTGGTGCCCCGGGGCTCGACCGGCCCGGCCACCGCACACCCCTGAAACGGAAAGGCGACGGGGCGGAGGTCGTCCCCCGCCCCGTCACCGACAGGCCCGTTCCGGACGCGCCTACTCCTCGGCCTCGGTCTCCGTGTCCGCGTCGGCCTCCGCCTCGGACACCGTCTCCGCGCCGTCGGCCTCCAGCAGCCGCGCCAGCTGCCGTCCCGTGATCCGCCTGAACTTCCGCTGCTGCGGCCGCGTGCGGTCCAGCACCGCCACCTCCAGCCGCTCCGCGGGAATCTGCCGCTCACTGCCATTGGTGTCCCGCGACAGCGACTGCACCGCCAGCTCCAGCGCCTCCGCCAGCGTCATCCCGTCCCGATGGCGCTGATCCAGATATCCACTGATCTGCTCCGCGTTGCCCCCCACCGCGACCGAGCCGTGCTCGTCCACGATGGAACCGTCATGCGGCAACCGGTAGATCTGGTCGCCCTCCGGGGTCTCCCCGACCTCGGCCACCACCAGCTCCACCTCGTACGGCTTCTCCGCCGCACTCGAGAAGATCGTCCCCAGCGTCTGCGCGTACACGTTCGCCAGGCCACGGGCGGTCACGTCGTCACGGTCATAGGTGTAACCCCGCAGATCGGCGTAGCGCACACCGCCGATCCGCAGGTTCTCGTACTCGTTGTACTTGCCGGCGGCGGCGAAGCCGATCCGGTCGTAGATCTCGCTGAACTTGTGCAACGCACGGGACGGGTTCTCACCGACGAACACGATGCCGTCGGCGTACTGCAGCACGACCAGGCTGCGGCCACGGGCGATCCCCTTGCGGGCGTACTCCGCCCGGTCGGCCATCGCCTGCTGGGGTGAGACATAGAACGGCGTCGACACGGGTCAACCGTCCCTTTCTGTCGAAGTCACTGGATGGAGGTCCCTCAGCATCGAACCGTCCGCCCTACAGCAGCGAGGCCCGCGGGCCGTCCGGCTGCTCCAGCCGCCGCTCCAGCACGGACCGGGCGATCCCGGACGCCTCGTCCTCGGAGAGCCTGCGGTAGCCGTCCTCTGTGATCACCGTGACAATCGGGTAGATCCGGCGGGCGACATCGGGACCGCCGGTCGCCGAGTCGTCGTCCGCCGCGTCGTACAGGGCCTGCACGACCAGTGTGGTCGCCTCGGTCTCGCTCAGATCGTCCCGGAAGAGCTTCTTCATGGCGCTGCGCGCGAAGAGGGACCCGGAACCGGTGGCGGCGTACCCCTGTTCCTCCGAGCGCCCGCCCGTGACGTCGTAGGAGAAGATCCGCCCCTTCTCCCGGTCCATGTCGTACCCCGCGAACAGCGGGACCACGGCCAGGCCCTGCATCGCCATCGCGAGGTTGGACCGGATCATGGTCGACAGCCGGTTCGCCTTGCCCTCCAGGGACAGCTGCGCTCCCTCGACCTTCTCGAAGTGCTCCAGCTCCAGCTGGAACAGCTTCACCATCTCCACGGCGAGCCCCGCCGTACCGGCGATGCCCACCGCCGAGTACTCGTCCGCCGGGAACACCTTCTCGATGTCCCGCTGGGCGATGACATTGCCCATGGTGGCCCGGCGGTCACCCGCGAGCACGACACCACCGGGAAAGCTCGCGGCCACGATCGTGGTGCCGTGCGGCGCCTCGACCGCGCCCTGGAGCGGCGGCAGCTTCCGCCTGCCCGGCAGCATCTCGGGCTGGTGATCGGAGAGGAAGTCCATGAAGGAGGAAGACCCTGGCGTCAGGAAGGCGGCCGGCAGCCGCCCGGTGCTAGGAGTGTTGGCTTCCACGAGGTTCCCTCCAGATAGGCGGCAGCCCGACGGATGGCGTCGGGATCTTCTCCCAACTTGCCGATGGCCGAATTGCAGTTGATGCACGATACGCCACGGACCCTACCCGCCTTGGGGCAGTGATCCACATGTACGGCCGGGACATTCTGCCGCCGGCGAAAACCGCCCGCGGTGCGGACCGACCGCACCGCGGGCAGCTCTTCACCAGCTGCTCTCCCGTACCCACGACCCCGACATCGACCTTCGATTCGAAGGTCGATCCGACCTACTGGCCGCCCTTCTGAACGAAGGACCGCACGAAGTCCTCGGCATTCTCCTCGAGCACGTCGTCGATCTCGTCGAGTACGGAGTCCACGTCGTCGTTCAGCTTCTCCTGGCGCTCCTTGAGGTCCTCAGAGGCCTGCGCGTCCTGCGTCTGCTCCTCGACTTCCTCCGTGGAGCGCGTGGCCTTCTGCTGCCCGCCGCCGGTGTCCTTCGTTGCCATAACCCTCACCCCGCTCAGCTCGCCCGACATGGTCGGCATTGCGCCGATCAGTGTTGATCAGACCCTACAAGCCGGGTCCGACAGTGCCCCCGCACTTGCTCCAACGTACGGGGACCGTCTCGATGATTCCCGGCCCCGGGGTCTTCCACCCTGTCCGGCCGGCCCCTCCCGGGTTTCCCCGATCGTGGTTCAGTTCCCGGACAACACCCTGACCAGGTCTTCTGCCGTGCGGCAGCGGTCCAGGAGTTCCTTGACGTGATTACGCGTTCCGCGAAGCGGTTCCAGGGTTGGGACGCGCTGGAGCGAGTCCCGGCCCGGCAGATCGAAGATCACCGAGTCCCAGGACGCCGCCGCCACATCGTCCGCGTACTGCTCCAGGCAGCGACCGCGGAAGTAGGCGCGGGTGTCCTCGGGCGGCTTCGTCCGGGCCCGCTCGACGTCGTTCTCGTCCAGCAGCCGCTTCATGCGGCCGCGGGCGACGAGGCGGTTGTAGAGCCCCTTGTCGGGGCGCACGTCGGCGTACTGGAGGTCGACGAGATGCAGCCGAGCGGCGTCCCAGTCCAGGTCGTCCCTGCGCCGGTAGCCCTCCATGAGTTCCCGCTTGGCGACCCAGTCCAGCTCGCCGGCCAGGCTCATGGGGTCGTTCTCCAGACGGTTGAGGGTGTCCTCCCAGCGGGCCAGGACGTCCTTGGTCTGATCGTCGGCGTCGGCCCCGTACCGTTCCTCGACGTATTTGCGGGAGAGTTCGTAGTACTCCATCTGGAGCTGGACGGCGGTGAGTGTGCGGCCGCTGCGGAGCGTGACGAGCCGTTTCAGGGTCGGGTCGTGCGAGACCTGGTGCAGCGTCCGCACGGGCTGGTCGACCGCGAGGTCCACGGCGATGAAGCCGTCCTCGATCATCGACAGGACGAGCGCGGTCGTGCCGAGCTTCAGGTAGGTGGAGATCTCGGACAGGTTCGCGTCGCCGATGATCACGTGGAGCCGTCGGTGTTTCTCGGCGTCGGCGTGCGGTTCGTCGCGGGTGTTGATGATGGGGCGCTTCAGTGTCGTCTCGAGCCCGACCTCGACCTCGAAGTAGTCCGCGCGCTGGCTGAGCTGGAAGCCGTGCTCGTGGCCGTCCTGGCCGATGCCGACGCGGCCCGCACCGGTGAAGACCTGGCGGGAGACGAAGAACGGGGTGAGGTGGCGGACGATGTCCGAGAACGGGGTCTCCCGCCTCATCAGGTAGTTCTCGTGGGTGCCGTAGGAGGCACCCTTGTTGTCGGTGTTGTTCTTGTACAGGTGGATGGGCTGGGCGCCGGGAAGCGCCGCCGCCCGCTCCGCGGCCTCGGCCATGATGCGTTCGCCGGCCTTGTCCCAAAGGACGGCGTCACGGGGGTTGGTGACCTCGGGAGCGCTGTATTCGGGGTGTGCGTGGTCGACGTAGAGCCGCGCGCCGTTGGTGAGGATGACATTGGCGAGGCCGATGTCCTCGTCGGTGAGCTGGCTGGCGTCGGCGGCCTCGCGCGCGAGGTCGAAGCCTCGCGCGTCGCGCAGCGGGTTCTCCTCCTCGAAGTCCCAGCGGGCTCGACGGGCCCGGTGCATCGCCGCCGCGTAGGCGTTCACGATCTGGGATGAGGTGAGCATGGCATTGGCGTTGGGGTGGCCGGGGACGGAGATTCCGTACTCCGTCTCGATGCCCATTACTCGCCGTACAGTCATGCGGCCCTCCTTGCCCGGCGGCGTCCCCGGTCGGGGCGCTGCTCAAGTACCGCTGGCGCTCCGTGCGTGTGCGGTGCCCGTCCCCGCACTGTGCGACTCGGCGGTACCCAAGAGCCTAGAACGCCTTTGCGCTGGTGGGGAGATCATTTGCGTCATTGCCGTGTTCCCGGTCATCTCCCGGAAAGCAGTCGGCTGCGGGTACCCGTCGAGGGCACCCGCAGCCGCCCTGCTTTTTACAGGTATTGACCGGTGTTCGCCACCGTGTCGATGGAGCGTCCCGTGTCCGCGCCCTGCTTTCCGGTGATGAGGGTGCGGATGTAAACAATCCGTTCACCCTTCTTACCGGAGATTCGGGCCCAGTCGTCGGGGTTGGTGGTGTTGGGCAGGTCCTCGTTCTCCTTGAACTCGTCCACACACGCCTGGAGCAGGTGGGAGACGCGGAGACCCTTCTGGCTCTTCTCGAGGAAGTCCTTGATCGCCATCTTCTTGGCGCGGCCGACGATGTTCTCGATCATGGCGCCGGAGTTGAAGTCCTTGAAGTAGAGGACTTCCTTGTCTCCGTTGGCGTACGTGACTTCCAGGAAGCGGTTTTCCTCGCTTTCGGCGTACATCTGTTCCACCGCGGTCTGGATCATGCTCTGGACCGTCATGCCCCTGTCGCCGCCGTGCTCGTCGACGTCGTCGCCGTGCAGCGGAAGGCGCTGGGTGAGGTACTTGCCGAAGATGTCCTTGGCCGCCTCGGCGTCCGGACGTTCGATCTTGATCTTCACATCGAGCCGGCCGGGCCGCAGGATGGCGGGGTCGATCATGTCCTCGCGGTTGGAGGCACCGATGACGACCACGTTCTGCAGACCCTCCACGCCGTCGATCTCGGCGAGGAGCTGCGGGACGATGGTGTTCTCCACGTCGGAGCTGACGCCGGATCCGCGGGTGCGGAAGAGGGACTCCATCTCGTCGAAGAAGACGATGACGGGGGTGCCCTCGCTGGCCTTCTCGCGGGCCCGCTGGAAGACGAGGCGGATCTGCCGCTCGGTCTCGCCGACGTACTTGTTGAGGAGCTCGGGGCCCTTGATGTTGAGGAAGAAGCTCTTGCCCGCCGCCACTCCGGTCACCTCGGCGACCTTTTTGGCGAGTGAGTTGGCGACGGCCTTGGCGATGAGCGTCTTGCCGCATCCGGGGGGCCCGTAGAGCAGGACGCCCTTGGGCGGGCGCAGCTCGTGCTCCCTGAACAGGTCCGGGTAGAGGTAGGGCAGCTCGACGGCGTCCCGGATGGCTTCGATCTGGTTGCCGAGGCCGCCGATCTGCTCGTAGCCGATGTCGGGGACTTCTTCGAGGACGAGCTCCTCGACCTCGCTCTTCGGGACGATCTCGTAGACGTACCCGGAGCGGGGTTCGAGCAGGAGGGCGTCGCCGGGGCGGATGGTGATGCCCAGCAGGGGTTCGGCGAGCCGGACCACCCGTTCCTCGTCGGTGTGCCCGAGGACGAGGGCTCGTTCACCGTCCTCGAGGATCTCCTTGAGGGTGACGATGTCACCGACGCGCTCGAACTCCATGGCCTCGACCACGTTGAGCGCTTCGTTGAGCATCACTTCCTGGCCACGCCGGAGCTCGTCGAGGTCGACGCTCGGGCTGACGTTCACCCGGAGCTTTCTGCCGCCGGTGAAGATGTCGGCGGTGCCGTCCTCGTTCGCCAGGAGGAAGACTCCGAAGCCGGCCGGTGGCTGGGCCAGCCGGTCCACTTCCTCCTTGAGGGCCACGATCTGGTCGCGGGCCTCGCGGAGTGTGCTGGCGAGTCGTTCGTTCTGGGCGGACACGCCGGCCAGGTTGGTCTGCAGCTCGACGATCCGCTCTTCGAGAATTCTCGTGTGCCGCGGAGAGTCG
Organism: Streptomyces sp. GD-15H; assembly: GCF_045291515.1. NCBI lineage: Bacteria > Bacillati > Actinomycetota > Actinomycetes > Kitasatosporales > Streptomycetaceae > Streptomyces > Streptomyces sp. GD-15H. Next base: position 6,835,696 of record NZ_CP149447.1, on the reverse strand, counting down.
GCGAGCTTGCGGCGCAGGACGGCGATCTCCTGCTCAAGGTAGGCGATCTGCCCGGTCGGGTCGTCGGACCCGCGTCCCGGGCGGATGCCGCGGTTCATGTCGTCGTCGTGGGCTGCCACGGTCCTCACCTCCTCCAAGGGGAGCTGGACGCTTCCAGACCCTACCTGGGCGGGTGTCGATTGAAACCCCTAGATCACAAAGACTGTCGGGAGTGTCCGATCTTCACCCTTGCGCTCTCCCTCACGCCAGGGGAATACCCACCGAGGATGACGGGAACCCCGGCGGAGGTAGGGTCGATGTGTTCAACACCCGTCGGAGCTGGCCGGATTCCCGTTCGGTTCGCCGCGGGAGACGGCAGGGGAGATGAGCGTGCAGCAGGAGGCCGAAGTCGACGCCGAGGCCTTGGAGGTCTGGATCGACCAGGACCTGTGTACCGGTGACGGCATCTGCGCGCAGTACGCGCCCGAGGTGTTCGAGCTGGACATCGACGGTCTGGCTTACGTGAAGGGCCCGGACGACGAGTTGTTGCAGGCCGAGGGGGCGACGGCGCGGGTGCCGCTGCCGGTTCTCCCGGATGTGGTCGATTCGGCGAAGGAGTGTCCGGGCGAGTGCATCCATGTGCGGCGCGTGGCCGACGGCGTGGAGGTGTACGGGCCGGACGCCGGGTGACCGGTTTGACACCTTCCGTCACCCCTGTCTGGTTTCTCGCATGTTCGTTCTCGCGCGTTCGTTCTCACGCGCGCGTGGTTCACACGCTCCGGGCGTCGGAGGGCGCGGACTGGACGAACGTGCCGTTGTCCCAGTGCCACTTCAGGCTCTTGCGCACGTCGGGGCAGCAACTGGGTATGTCGGAGGACGAGTAGCCGAGGAGTACCGCGGTGATCTCGCCGTCGCGTACGGCGAAGTCGTCGACGTTGGTGCGGTCCTTGGGGTCGACGAGGGTGGCCACCACGCGTGGTGTGTCGGCTCCGGCGGCCTCGGTCAGGACGTACATGCCGTCGGGCGGGGTGCCCATGGACGCGTCGCAGTGGACGACCGCCACGGTCTCGGGCCGTCCGTCGCCGTCGAGGTCGCCGGCCGCCTCCTCCTTGACCACGGCCTGCACCGGACCGCATCGGATCGGGAACTCGACGTCCGCGGGGTCCGGCGGGACGATGTGCGCCGGGGCGCTCCTGGTCTGCGGGGCGGGCGTCTGGGCCGCGGTCGCGGCTCGGGGCTGCATCAGGCCGGAGAGCGCCACGACTCCGGCGACGGCCGTGGCGGTGGCGACCCAGTGGATCGGGCGGGTGTGCGTGTGGGCGAGCTCCGGGACGGCGGATGACTGCACGAGGAGTGTCTCCTGTGAGGGCTGTGCCGGTGGGGGTGGCCAGCATCGTGCCACACGTCACAGTGCGGGGGAACGGCGGGGTGTGCGGTTCTGGCGCGGGATCCGGGTAGGCCGCCGTCGCGTCAACATGAGGGCGCCGTGGCGCAGTTCCCGGTGCGGTCCGGGAACTGCGCCACGGCGCCGGTGCGTTGTCGGGGTGGTGGGACGGGTCAGCGGGCGGTGCCCGCGTCGGCGTTGGGTCCCGAGTAGTCCTCGCCGTAGGCGCCCTTGGCGGGGCGGCGGCGGCGCATGGGGGGTTCGACCCCGTCGGCGAGGCGGCGGGCGGTGAGCAGGAAGCCGGTGTGGCCGATCATCCGGTGGTCCGGGCGGACGGCCAGTCCTTCGATGTGCCAGTTGCGGATCATGGATTCCCAGGCGGTCGGCTCGTTGAAGGAGCCGATCTCGCGGATGGACTCGACGGTCCGGGCGAGCTGGGTCGTGGTCGCGACGTAGCAGCAGAGGATGCCACCGGGGACGAGCGCCTTGGAGACGGCCTCCAGGCATTCCCAGGGGGCGAGCATGTCGAGGATGACACGGTCGACGTCGGTGTCGGACAGATTGTCCTGGAGGTCGCCGACGGTGAGCTGCCAGGCGGGGTGCGGGCCACCGAAGTAACGCTCCACGTTGGCCTGGGCGATCTCGGCGAAGTCCTCACGGCGTTCGTAGCTGTGCAGCATGCCCTGGTCGCCGATGGCGCGCAGCAGGAAGCTGCTGAGCGAGCCGGAGCCGACGCCTGCCTCCACGACGCGGGCGCCGGGGAAGATGTCGGCGAAGGCGAGGATCTGTCCCGCGTCCTTGGGGTAGACGACGGCTGCCCCGCGGGGCATGGACAGGACGTAGTCGGGGAGCAGGGGGCGCAACGCGAGGTAGGCGACGTTCCCGGTGGTGCGGACAACGCTGCCCTCGGGTGCGCCGATCAGTTCGTCGTGGGGGAAGGAACCCTTGTGGGTGTGGAAATTCTTCCCGGCCTCGAGCGTGAACGTGTAGTGGCGGCCCTTGGGGTCGGTCAGCTGTACCTGGTCCCCGACCTTGAAGGGCCCACGGCGGCGGGCGGCACCGGTCGGTTCGGACATGTGACCAGCCTACCGGTCCCGACGTGGGCCACTGACCACTCGAGGGCGGGGCGGGTGTCAGGCGGGGCGGGCCATGGCCTTGACGAAGGCCCGTTCGACGTCGGCCGCGGACAGGACACCGTAGATCTCGCCGGTGGCCTCGACGACCAGGTACTCGGTGGCGGGGGCGGCGCGCAGGGCCTCGAGGAGGTCCTCTCCCGCGAGGTCGGCGGAGACGCGCATGCCGTCGGTGAGGTCCTGGGCGAGTCCGCTGACCGCCACCCAGGGGCGGCGGTGTTCGGGTACGCCGACGATGGCGGCCTCGCGCACCAGGGAGAGCGGGGTGCCGTCGGGATCGACAACGACGAGGGCCCGGGCTCCGGCGGCGTTGGCGCGGCGCAGGGCCTCGGAAAGCGGGGTGTCCGTCTCGACGGGCACCGCGCGGCGGGTGAGGGCGCGGGCACGCAGTGCGGGAAGGTGTTCGCGCAGGCGAGCCATGCGCAGGCTGTTGCCGGCGCCGGTCCAGATGATCGCGGCGAGGATGGCGGCGAGCAGCGCGTCGAGGACGGTGTCCATGCCGACGCTGTCCTCGGCGGCGGAGCCGAGAGCTCCGGACTGGGTGAGCAGGGGGAGGCCGATCAGGACGGAGACGGCGAGGGCGCGGCCCACCCATGCGGCGGCGATGGTGCCGGTCATCGGCTTGCCGGTGAGCTTCCAGACGACCGCGCGGAGCATGCGTCCGCCGTCGAGGGGGAGGCCGGGCAGGAGGTTGAAGGCGGCCACGATGAGGTTGGAGATCATCAGGCCGGCCAGCAGGACGCCGGGTACGGAGCTGGGTTCGACGGCGAGCAGGGCGACGTAGAACAGGCCGGACAGGACGAGGGAGAGCAGGGGGCCCACGAAGGCGAGCACGAACTCCCGCCCGGGTGTCTCCGCCTCCTTCTCGATCTCGGAGACGCCGCCGAAGAACTGGAGCTGAATGCGGCGCACCGGCAGCTTGAAGCGGAGGGCGGCGAGGGTGTGGGCGAGTTCGTGAACGAGCACGGAGGCGTAGAAGGCGACGGCGAAGAACAGTGAGACCAGATAGCTGGCGGCACCGAGTTCGGGCAGCACGCGGTCGATCTGGCTGCCGAAGACCCAGGTGATCAGGATGGCGACGAGGAACCAGCTGGGGGCGACGTAGACGGGCACGCCGAACGGGCGTCCCATCAGCAGCCCACCGCGCTGCTGCTCCGGGGGACGCGGTGCGGACGCCTTGCCGGATCCGGAGTGGGCGAGGGGGCGGTCGGCGCGGTGGGGCTCGGATGGCGCGGACCGGTGGCCGTCCCGCGGAGCAACCTCGGGGCCGGCGGCTCGGACCGGCCGTCGTCCGCGGGGGACGGCGGCTTCGACCATGGGTCGGTGGCGGACCGGTCGGCCGACGGTGCGTCGGGGGCTGGACCGGCCTCGCGGCTGTCGGACGGGGCGTCGGACTCTGCCCCCGTCCGACCGCCCGACGGGGCGTGGGCCGCCGGGTCGGGGGCGCGGTGGGGGGGCGGCGGCTCGGCCGTCTCGTTGCCGGAGAAATCACCCTTGTTCGGGGTCCGCGGATCACGGTGCTCGGCGGGCCGACTCGACTCGCCCGGCTCCCCCGCACGGTCCGGGCCGACCGAACCCCGCGGGTTCTGCGGGTGGGCGTCGATGCCCTGGGCAGGAAGCCGCGCGGGTTCCCCGCTCCGTGGCGTGGCTCCGGTGTCCGCCGGAACCGGGGTGTCCTCGGTCTCCGCCGGGGTGCCGCCGGTCCGTGACGGAGCGTCGCCGGGGACCGACGGGTGGCGGTCGTCGGGGGTGCTCGGGGTGGTTCCGGCCGGGTCGAAGCGGCCCCCGTCCTCGGGGGGTGCGCCCGCCGGAGCCCCCACGTGGCGCTCGGCCGGCTCGTCGTTGCCGGATCGCGGCTGCCCGCGTCCGCCGCTTGCGTCCACCGGTGTCCCCTCGTCGCTGCGTCTCCCGTGCCTGCCGGACGGGAGGGTCTGGTGTCGATGGTATGCGGCCGTCGCCACACGTCTCGCCTCGGCACCCCTGTCTCTTCCCGTCCGTCACCGCGCCCGCTCCCCTTTCCCTCTCCTTCTCTGCTTCCCCTTCTCTGCTTCCCCTTCTCTCCCTGCGGTCACCCTTGGTGTGCGGGTCACTGTCAACGCCGGGTCGTAAGGTCTATGGGTATGGAGACGAGCACCGAGGGCGCGGGACGGCCCGACAGCATGCCGGTCGTGGCGGCGGATCCGCCGGTGGTGGCCGGGCCCCTGTCCGAGACGGCCGCCGCGCCGCCCGCCTCGCTGTCCCCGTCGCGTGCCAGTGACTTCATGCAGTGTCCGCTGCTGTACCGGTTCCGGGTCATCGACCGCCTGCCGGAGAAGCCGAGCGAGGCCGCGACCCGGGGCACGCTGGTGCATGCGGTGCTGGAGCGCCTCTTCGACGCCCCGGCCGCCGAGCGCACGGCACCGCGGGCGAAGGCGCTGGTCCCGGGCCAGTGGGACCGGCTGCGGGAGTCGAGGCCGGAGGTCGTGGAGCTGTTCGCCGAGGACCCGGAGGGTGAGCGGCTGGCGCGCTGGCTGGCGGAGGCGGAGCAACTGGTCGAGCGCTGGTTCACCCTGGAGGATCCGAGCCGGCTGGAGCCCGCCGAGCGGGAGCTGTTCGTCGAGGCCGAGCTGGACTCCGGGCTGAGGCTGCGCGGCATCATCGACCGGGTGGATGTGGCGCCCACCGGCGAGGTGCGGATCGTCGACTACAAGACGGGCAAGGCGCCCCGGCCGGAGTACGCGGAGGGCGCGCTGTTCCAGATGAAGTTCTACGCCCTGGTGGTGTGGCGGCTGAAGAAGGTGATCCCGCGCCGGCTTCAGCTCGTGTACCTGGGCAGCGGTGATGTGCTGACGTACGACCCGGTCCGCGCCGATCTGGAGCGCGTCGAGCGCAAGCTGCTGGCCCTGTGGGAGGCGATCCGGCTGGCCACGGAGACGGGTGACTGGCGGCCGCGTCCCACCAAGTTGTGCGGCTGGTGCGACCACCGGGCGCACTGCCCGGAGTTCGGCGGCACTCCCCCGCCGTATCCGCTGCCGGTGCGGGCGGCCGGGTCCGGCGTCGGCTGACGTGCCCCGGAGGCAAGAGGGGCGGGGTACGCAGGGCACAATGGGGGCGGACTAGCGAAGGAGACTTACGTGGCCATCCGCGTCCTACTGGTTGACGACCAGCCGCTGCTGCGTACGGGCTTCCGCATGATCCTGGAGGCCGAGCAGGACATCGCGGTCGTCGGCGAGGCCGGAGACGGCCTCCAGGCCCAGGACCAGGTGCGGGCGCTGCAGCCCGATGTGGTGCTGATGGACATCCGCATGCCGCGGATGGACGGGGTGGAGGCCACCCGGCAGATCACCGGTCCGGAGCGGGACGGCCCGGCGAAGGTGCTGGTGCTCACGACGTTCGATCTCGACGAGTACGTGGTGGAGGCGCTGCGGGCGGGTGCCAGCGGCTTCCTGCTGAAGGACGCCCCGGCCGATGAACTGGTGCAGGCGATCCGGGTGGTGGCCGCCGGTGAGGCGATGCTGGCCCCGAGCATCACGCGCCGGCTGCTGGACAAGTACGCCACGCATCTGCCGTCCGGTGACGAGCCGATGCCGGACACCCTGCACACCCTGACCGACCGTGAGGTCGAGGTGCTGAAGCTGGTGGCGCGGGGGCTGTCCAACGCGGAGATCGCAGCGGACCTGTTCGTCAGTGAGACGACCGTGAAGACGCACGTCGGTCACGTCCTGACGAAGCTGGGGCTGCGTGACCGGGTACAGGCCGCGGTGTACGCGTACGAGAGCGGTCTGGTGCGCCCGGGGGCGCAGTAGTTCCTGCCCGCCCGGCGCCCGGCCCGCTCCCCACTCCGCTCGGGGCCGCCGCGCTCTCCTCCCCCCACCGAATCCACACACCGAGGGCGCCTCCCACTTCCCGACTCACGGAAGTGGGAGGCGCCCTCGGTGTGTGTACGCCCGGTCGGGGCTCTGCGGCGTCAGCCGCTCACGCCACGTCCCAGCTCCCACAGCTGGAGCAGGGAGGAGGAGTTGACCAGGTAAGCGGTGCCGGTGACGTCGTCACGTGCGGCGATGTACTGCTTGCCCTGCCACAGGGGCAGCACGGGCACGTCCTCCGCGACGATGTCCTGGATGGCGTTCAGGCTGTCGGCCGCGGAGAGGCGGTCGGCCTGACGACGGGACTTCGGGATGAGTTCCTTACGGATCTCTTTGTTGGCGTACGACGAGTTGAGGAAGTTGTCCTCGTCCAGGAACGGCGCGAGGAACGCGTCGGCGTCCGGGTAGTCGGGGAACCAACCCATGCCGTAGACGTCGAACTTGCCCTTCTGGCCGTCCGGCCGGAAGGTGTCCCAGGCCGCGCCCTTGATGTCGGTCTGGAACAGGCCGCTGTCGTTGAGTTGCTTGCTGAGCTGCTCGAACTCCGCCTTGGTCGCGGGACCGTAGTGGTCGGTCGTGTAGTGCATCGTCATCTTCACCGGGGTGGCGATACCGGCCTTCTCCAGCAGTCGGCGGGCCTTGGAGACGTCGGGGTCGCCGTACTTGTTGAAGAACGCGTTGGAGTGACCGGTGACGGTCGCGGGGACCAGCGAGTACAGCGGCTCGGCCTGGGAGCCGTAGACCTTGGCGACCAGCTCGCTGCGGTTGATGATCTGGGCCATGGCCTGGCGGACGGCCTTGGTCTCCACGCTGGGGGCCTCGATGTTGAAGGCCAGGTAGCGGATCTCCAGGCCCGGCGACTCGACGAGGTCGATGGTGCCCTCGTTGGCGTTGCCGAGTCCCCGGATCTGGTCCGGCGACATGCTCCGGGTCATGACGTGGATGTCCTCGTTCTCGAGTGCCTCGCCCATGGCTTCGGCGCTCTCGAAGGAGACCATCTCGACCTTTTCGTTGCCCACTTCCAAGGACCCCTTGTAGGAGGGGTTCTTGGCGAAGGTGGCGCGGACCAGTTCGCCTTCCTCGACCTCGGTCTCGAAGGTGTACGGGCCGGATCCGTCGACGTCGAAACCTGCGCGCAGTTTGTCCTTGTCGTACTTCTCCTCGCTGAGGATGCCCGCGACCGGGGTCGCCAGCTTGTAGGGGAAGGTGGCGTCGGACGACTTGAGGTGGAAGATCACCTCGCGGTCACCCTTCGTCTCGACGGTGTCGATCGTGGACAGCAGCGCGAACACGCCACTGTCGGCCTGGATCGAGAGAGCGCGCTCGATGGAGAACTTCACATCGGCGGCGGTGAGGGGCGTGCCGTCCGAGAACTTCAGGCCCTCGCGCAGGGTGCAGCTGTACCGCTCGTTGCCGGAGTCGGTGAAACCGCAGCTCTCCGCGGCCTCGGGCACCGGCTCGCCGTCGCCACGCGGCTGGATCAGCAGGGTCTGCACCGTCTGGCGCAGGATGTTCCAGGTGTCGACACCGTAGGCGTACGCCGGGTCGACCGGCGCGGGCTCCTCCTTCGAGACGATGAACCGGTCCGTGGTGCCCACGGCGATCGCGTCGCCGCCGCTCCCGCCACCGGTATCGCCACAGCCGGCGAGTACCGGCGCGAGCAGACCGATCGCGGTCGCCAGCACCAAAGTCTTGCGGTTCATGCTCGAGTTTCTCCAGAGCTGTCGACTCCGTGTATGCGGCATACAGGGGGTGTTGCTGCCGGCCACGGGGATGGGGGCGATGTTCTCGCGATGACATTAGTCCGCGCCCGCAGGAAGGTTCGCAGCGTCCGGAGTTGAGCTTCCCTCACGCAGCGGAACCGGGTGTGAACGCACCGGCGAACGTGGACGGAGCAGGATTGGGGCAGCGTTCCACCAACCAGGACACAAGGGAACGCGAATGACCTCAGAAATGGGGCGGACACCACATGCCGCCCCCCTGCCGACCCGTCAAAAGGTGGTGAACCTCACACAGAAAACCGGGTCGGCGGTACCGGAACTCAACAGCCGGTAGCGATCCGAATTCCTTCGGACACACCCCGCCGACCAGAACGCGGGCCCCGGGAAATTCCGATCCCTCAGCCCGCTCCACGCGGGGTGAACGCCTAGCGCATTTCTGTCATCAGCCCGCGCAGAAAGGTCAGGTCGACCGCTTCCAGTGACGGTACGACGGTCCGCCGGGCGGCCGGCATGATGGGGGCCACGGAGGGCACCGCCACGACCTGGCAGCCTGCGGCCTCGGCGGCGGCCACGCCGGTCGCCGTGTCCTCGACGACGGCACACCGCACGGGGTCCACGCCGAGACCGAGGGCTGCGGCCAGGTACGGGTCGGGGTGCGGTTTGGTGCGCGGGACCTCGTCACCGGCGACCGACAGCGAGAAGTGGTGGGCGCCCAGCGAGGTCAGTACCCGGTCGATGATGCGCCGGTGCGAGGCGGAGACCAAGGCCGTGGGAATGCCGTACTCGGACAGCTCGGCGAGCAGCCGGGCGGCACCGGGCATCAGCGGCAGAGCATGGGAGATACGGTCCTCGAAGCCGTCGTTGAGCAGTACCGTCAGTTCGGCCAGGGGGATGTCGGCCCCGGTCGCCTCGATGAGGAAGCCCGCGCTGCGGGTCATGGGGCCGCCGACCACGACGTGGCGCCACGAGTCGTCGAGGGCGTGGCCGAGGGAGGCGAACACCTCGACCTCGACGTCCCACCAGAAGCCCTCGGTGTCGACCAGGGTGCCGTCCATGTCCAGGAATACGGCCTGCAGGGGGAGCCTCCGGCCGGGGAGGAGTAGTCGAGGACTTGCGGGAGAGAGCCGAGCGCGGGAACCGGGACCGTACTGGTCATCCACGTACCTCCTTCAAGGGACGATCAGGCCGGTTCCCCTAAGGGGAACCGGCCTGTGCTGGACCGACCAGTGTACGTCGTGCGCGACGCAGCCGCTTCTTGTGCCCCGCGAGTCCGGGCAATCAGCGGGCGTTGAAGTACTTGGCCTCCGGGTGGTGGATCACGATGGCGTCCGTGGACTGCTCGGGGTGCAGCTGGAACTCCTCGGACAGGTGGACTCCGATGCGCTCCGGCTGGAGCATCTCCGCGATCTTGGCACGGTCCTCCAGATCGGGGCAGGCGCCGTACCCGAGGGAGAAGCGTGCGCCCCGGTACTTCAGGGCGAACATGTCCTCCATCGCGGCCGGATCCTCACCGGAGAACCCGAGCTCGGAGCGCACGCGCGCGTGCCAGTACTCGGCGAGCGCCTCGGCCAGCTGCACGGACAGCCCGTGCAGCTCGAGGTAGTCGCGGTAGGCGTTGGCCTCGAACATCCGCGCGGTCTCCTCGCCGATGCGGGAGCCTACGGTGACGACCTGGAAGCCGACGACATCCGTCTCCCCGGACTCCTCCGGGCGGAAGAAGTCGGCCAGGCACAGGCGCCTGCCGCGGCGCTGGCGCGGGAAGGTGAAGCGGGTGCGTTCGTTGCCCGCGTCGTCCAGGACGATCAGGTCGTCGTCCTTGGAGACGCACGGGAAGTAGCCGTGCACGACGGCCGACTCCAGCAGGTTGTCCGTCTGGAGCCGGTCCAGCAGGCCGCGCAGCCTGGGCAGGCCCTCGGTCTCCACCAGCTCCTCGTACGTCGGCCCGTCGCCCGTGCGGGCCTGCTTCAGACCCCACTGGCCCTTGAACAGGGCGCCCTCGTCGAGCCAGCTCGCGTACTCCTTGAGCTGGATGCCCTTGACCACCCGGGTGCCCCAGAACGGCGGCTCGGGGATCGGGTTGTCGGTGGCGACGTCCGAGCGGACATGCCCGGCCTCGGGGCGTTCGTCGATCTCCACGGTGGCCGCGCGGACCCGGCGCTGCCGCAGCTCGGGGAGCTTGGCGCCGGGCACACCGCGCTTGATGCCGATGAGGGCGTCCATCAGGCGCAGGCCCTCGAAGGCGTCGCGGGCGTAGCGGACCTCGCCCTGGTAGATCTCGTGCAGGTCCTGCTCGACGTAGGCGCGGGTCAGGGCGGCGCCGCCCAGGATGACCGGGTAGTCGGCGGCCAGGCCGCGCTGGTTGAGCTCCTCCAGGTTCTCCTTCATGATCACCGTGGACTTCACCAGCAGCCCGGACATGCCGATGACGTCGGCCCGGTGCTCGCCGGCGGCGTCCACGATCGCCGAGACCGGCTGCTTGATGCCGAGGTTGACCACGTTGTAGCCGTTGTTCGTCAGGATGATGTCGACCAGGTTCTTGCCGATGTCGTGCACGTCGCCGCGGACCGTGGCCAGGACGATGGTGCCCTTGCCCACGTCCTCGCCGTCCTCGACCTTCTCCATGTGCGGTTCGAGGTGGGCGACGGCCGCCTTCATCACCTCGGCGGACTGGAGCACGAACGGCAGCTGCATCTGGCCCGAGCCGAACAGCTCGCCGACCACCTTCATGCCGTCCAGCAGCGTGTCGTTGACGATGTCGAGGGCCTTGCGGGTCTCGAGTGCCTGGTCGAGGTCGGTCTCCAGGCCGTTGCGCTCACCGTCGATGATCCGCTGCTTGAGGCGCTCGTCCAGGGGCAGCGCGGCCAGTTCCTCGGCCTTGCCGGCCTTCAGGGACTTGGCGGTGGCTCCCTCGAAGAGCTGCATCAGCTTCTGCAGCGGGTCGTAGCCCTCGCGGCGCCGGTCGTGGATCAGGTCGAGGGCGGTGGTCACCTCCTCCTCGCTGAAGCGGGCGATGGGCAGGATCTTCGACGCGTGCACGATCGCCGAGTCCAGCCCCGCCTTGACGCACTCGTCCAGGAAGACGGAGTTGAGCAGGATGCGGGCGGCCGGGTTGAGGCCGAAGGAGATGTTGGACAGTCCCAGAGTGGTCTGCACCTTGGGGTGGCGCCGCTTCAGTTCGCGGATGCCCTCGATGGTGGCGAGGCCGTCCTTGCGGGACTCCTCCTGGCCGGTGCAGATGGTGAAGGTGAGGCAGTCGATGAGGATGTCCTCCTCGTGGATGCCCCAGTTCCCGGTCAGATCGGCGATGAGGCGTTCGGCGATCTCGACCTTCTTCTCGGCGGTGCGGGCCTGGCCCACCTCGTCGATGGTGAGCGCGATCAGCGCGGCGCCGTGCTCCTGGGCCAGCTGCGCGACGCGCGCGAAGCGGGACTCGGGGCCGTCGCCGTCCTCGTAGTTCACCGAGTTGATGACCGCCCGGCCGCCGAGCTTCTCCAGACCGGCCTGGATGACGGGGACCTCGGTGGAATCCAGCACGATCGGCAGGGTGGAGGCGGTGGCGAACCGGCCGGCCAGTTCCTCCATGTCGGCGACGCCGTCGCGGCCGACGTAGTCGACGCAGAGGTCGAGCATGTGCGCGCCCTCGCGGATCTGTTCGCGGGCGAGTTCCACGCAGTCGTCCCAGCGGCCCTCGAGCATGGCCTCACGGAACTTCTTGGAGCCGTTGGCGTTGGTGCGTTCGCCGATCGCGAGGTAAGAGGTGTCCTGGCGGAAGGGCACGCTCTGGTAGAGGGAGGCGGCGCCCGGTTCCGGCTGGGGGGTCCGCTCGGGCGGGGTGACGCCCCGCAGGCGCTCCACCAGCAGGCGCAGGTGCTCCGGGGTGGTGCCGCAGCAGCCGCCGACCAGGGACAGGCCGTAGTCGCGGACGAAGGTGTCCTGGGCGTCGGCCAGGCCCTCGGGGTCGAGCGGGAAGTGGGCTCCGTCCTTGGTGAGGATCGGCAGGCCGGCGTTGGGCATGCACAGCAGGGGAATGCGCGAGTGCCGGGTGAGGTAGCGCAGGTGCTCGCTCATCTCGGCGGGGCCCGTCGAGCAGTTCAGGCCGATCATGTCGATGCCGAGCGGCTCCAGCGCGGTCAGCGCGGCGCCGATCTCGGAGCCGAGGAGCATGGTGCCGGTGGTCTCGAACGCCATCGAGGCCAGCAGCGGCACCTCCACGCCGGTCGCCTCCATGGCGCGGCGGGCGCCGAGGACGGACGCCTTGGTCTGGAGGAGGTCCTGCGTGGTCTCCACGATGAGCGCGTCCGCACCGCCCGCGAGGAGGCCCTCGGTGTTGGCCTGGTAGCCGTCGCGGATCGTGCCGTAGGTGATGTGGCCGAGGGTCGGCAGCTTGGTGCCGGGGCCGATCGAGCCGAGTACCCAGCGGGTGCGGCCGTCGCGCGCGGTGTGCTCGTCGGCAACCTCGCGGGCGATGCGGGCACCCGCCTCGGAGAGCTCGTGCACGCGGTGGGCGATGTCGTACTCGGACGCGGCGCTGTGGTTGGCCCCGAAGGTGTTGGTCTCGACGCAGTCGACACCGACGTCGAAGTACGCGGAGTGGACCGAACGGACGATGTCCGGGCGGGTCAGGTTCAGGATCTCGTTGCAGCCCTCGAGGTTCTCGAAGTCTTCGAGTGTGGGGTCCTGTGCCTGGAGCATGGTGCCCATCGCTCCGTCGGCGACCACCACTCGGGTGGCGAGCGCCTCTCGGAGGGCGGACACACGGTTCCGGCTGTCGGCGGAAGGGGTCAGCGGCAACGAGGCCATGTATGGGGCTCCCTCAGGTGCGACGGCTGTCGGCTTTGCGGCTGTCCGGAAAGCACCCTCATGGCGCTCCCGGGCAGGGGCACGCCGCCAGGGTATCGGGGACCGCGCCCCGATGTTCAAGACGTCCACTGGCCGGACGAGGATGGCCGGGTCCCGGCGTGCCGCGTACGGGTGACGCGGCGGATGGCGGCGGACCGTTGGCGGCAGGTCGGCATCGAGCGGTAGTGTTCGGCATTGCCGAACACTGGCAGCGACCGCGCGGCGCGACGGTCGAAGGGGACGGAGGCAGCACGGCGATGGCACGGAACATCCAGTCGCTCGAACGGGCGGCGGCGATGCTGCGCCTGCTGGCGGGCGGCGAGCGGCGGCTCGGCCTGTCGGACATCGCCTCGTCCCTGGGCCTCGCCAAGGGCACCGCCCACGGCATCCTGCGCACCCTTCAGCACGAGGGCTTCGTCGAGCAGGACGACGCCTCCGGGCGCTACCAGCTGGGCGCCGAGCTGCTGCGCCTGGGCACCACGTACCTCGACGTGCACGAGCTGCGGGCACGCGCCCTGGTGTGGACGGACGACCTGGCCCGCTCCAGCGGCGAGAGCGTCTATCTCGGCGTGCTGCACCAGCAGGGCGTGCTGATCGTGCACCACGTGTTCCGCCCCGACGACAGCCGGCAGGTCCTGGAGATAGGGGCCATGCAGCCGCTGCACTCCACGGCCCTGGGCAAGGTGCTGGCGGCCTACGACCCGGTGGCGCACAGCGAGGCACTGGAAGCCGACCGCGAGGCGTTCACCGCCCGCACGGTGTGCGAGCCGGAGGCCCTCGAGCACATCCTCGACCTCACGCGCGCGCGGGGGTACGCGGCGGACGTCGAGGAGACCTGGGAGGGCGTGGCCTCGATCGCGGCCCCCGTCCACGACCGGCGGCGGATGCCGGTCGGCGCGGTCGGCGTCACGGGCGCGGTGGAGCGGCTGCGACAGGGCGGCGAGCTGCGTCCGGAGCTGATCGCGGCGGTGCGCGACTGCGCCCGCGCGGTGTCGCGGGACCTGGGCGCCCGGCGGTTCTGAGCAGGGTCCGGGCGGGCACGGACAAATCCTGACAGGCACTGACAGGCACTGACAGGCACTGACAGGACGAACACACTCCGAAGAGCGGACCGGGACGCCGCACGGCGTCCCGGCCGTCGCCGCACCCGAGGTCGGGCGAACCGGTCGGATACCGGCAGATCTGCGGTGGAGATCAACAACTCTGCGCAATAAACAACGATCACACTTTCGACAACCAAACCCTTGACGTGTGCATGAAGCGGAGAAAGACTCCCGTCCATCGGTCGGCATTGTCGAACACCTACCGGCAATACGCGCTAGGGTGTGACAACGCCAAGGGCCGGCATCGCTCTCATCCCTGAGGGCGCCAATCCCCGGAGGGACCCGGGGGTCGGCTTCCCTGGACGAAGGACAAAGGAGTCGCGGGTGTCCAGCTCCGACATCTTCATCGGCGAGACCCTCGGTACCGCCATACTCATCCTGCTCGGCGGTGGCGTCTGCGCCGCCGTGACGCTGAAGGCCTCGAAGGCCCGTAACGCCGGCTGGCTCGCCATCGCCTTCGGGTGGGGCTTCGCCGTCATGACGGCGGTGTACATCGCGGGGCCGCTCTCCGGCGCCCACCTCAACCCGGCCGTGACCGTGGCTCTCGCCATCAAGGACGGCGAGTGGGGCAACGTTCCGGTCTACTTCGCCGGAGAGTTCCTCGGCGCGATGATCGGCGCGGCGCTGGTCTGGGTGGCGTACTACGGACAGTTCCAGGCCCACCTGACCGACAAGGAGATCGTCGGCGGTCCGGGCGCTCAGGCCACCGCGGCCAAGGCCGTGGAGGCGCGGGAGAAGGGCGCCGGCCCTGTGCTCGGCATTTTCTCCACCGGTCCGGAGATCCGGAACGCGGTGCAGAACCTCGCCACGGAAATCATCGGCACCATGGTGCTGCTGCTCGCCGTGCTCACCCAGGGCCTGAACGCCGAGGGCAACGGCCTCGGGGTGCTGGGCGGCCTGATCACGGCGCTCGTGGTGGTCGCCATCGGTCTGTCCCTCGGCGGCCCGACCGGCTACGCGATCAACCCGGCCCGTGACCTCGGTCCGCGCCTCGTGCACGCCCTGCTGCCGCTGCCCAACAAGGGCGGCTCCGACTGGTCCTACGCCTGGGTTCCGGTCGTCGGTCCGCTGATCGGCGGCGCCCTCGCGGCAGGCTTCTACAACGTCGCCCTCGCCTGAGGGCGACCCGGCCGCCGCCGCACCCCGAGTCTTGTGGAAGCGCCGTACGTACAGCCCCTCAACCAAGGAACCTCCAGGAGCACACAGTGACCGACGACCAGACCGCCGGCATCACCTCCCACGGCCACGGCCCGTTCATCGCCGCCATCGACCAGGGCACGACCTCCTCCCGCTGCATCGTCTTCGACCGCGACGGCCGCATCATCGCCGTCGACCAGAAGGAACACGAGCAGATCTTCCCCAAGCCGGGCTGGGTCGAACACAATGCCACCGAGATCTGGACCAACGTCCAGGAGGTCGTCGCCGGTGCCATCGAGAAGGCCGGCATCACCCGGGACGACATCAGGGCGATCGGCATCACCAATCAGCGCGAGACCACCGTCCTGTGGGACAGGAACACCGGTGAGCCCGTCCACAACGCCATCGTCTGGCAGGACACCCGCACCGACGCCCTGTGCCGCGAGCTCGGCCGCAACGTCGGCCAGGACCGCTTCCGCCGCGAGACCGGTCTCCCCCTCGCCTCCTACTTCGCCGGCCCCAAGGCCCGCTGGCTGCTCGACAACGTCGACGGTCTCAAGGAGCGCGCCGAGGCGGGCGACATCCTCTTCGGCACCATGGACACCTGGGTCATCTGGAACCTGACCGGTGGTACGGACGGCGGCCACCACGTCACCGACGTCACCAACGCGTCCCGCACGATGCTGATGAACCTGCACACCATGCAGTGGGACGAGAGGATCGCCGAGTCCATCGGCGTCCCGACGGCGATACTGCCCGAGATCCGCTCCTCCTCCGAGGTCTACGGCGAGATCAAGGGCGGCAGCCTGGGCGACCTGCTCGGCGGCATACCGGTCGCCTCCGCACTCGGCGACCAGCAGGCCGCCCTGTTCGGCCAGACCTGTTTCGCCGAGGGCGAGACCAAGTCGACGTACGGCACCGGCACCTTCATGGTGATGAACACCGGTGACAAGATCATCAACTCCTACAGCGGCCTGCTGACCACCGTCGGCTACCAGATCGGCGACCAGAAGCCGGTCTACGCCCTGGAGGGCTCCATCGCGGTCACCGGTTCGCTGGTGCAGTGGATGCGTGACCAGATGGGCCTGATCTCCACCGCCGCCGAGATCGAGACGCTCGCACTCTCGGTCGAGGACAACGGCGGCGCCTACTTCGTGCCGGCCTTCTCCGGTCTGTTCGCCCCGTACTGGCGCTCCGACGCCCGCGGTGTGATCGCGGGCCTGACCCGGTACGTCACCAAGGCGCACCTCGCGCGCGCCGTCCTGGAGGCCACCGCCTGGCAGACCCGGGAGATCGCCGACGCCATGACGAAGGACTCCGGCGTCGAGCTGACCGCCCTCAAGGTCGACGGCGGCATGACCTCCAACAACCTGCTGATGCAGACCCTCTCGGACTTCCTGGACGCGCCCGTGGTGCGCCCCATGGTCGCCGAGACCACCTGCCTCGGCGCCGCCTACGCCGCCGGCCTCGCCGTCGGCTTCTGGAACAACACCGACGACCTGCGCGCCAACTGGCGACGGGCCGCCGAGTGGACCCCCCGCATGGACGCGGAGATCCGCGACCGTGAGTACAAGAGCTGGCTCAAGGCCGTCGAGCGGACCATGGGCTGGCTCGCCGACGAAGACTGACACAGCCCGACGAGGAGCAAGAACCCGACATGACCACTCAGTCCACCCTGCAGTCCGTGCCTGCCCTGGGGACGCGCCCGACTTCCTGCTCGAACCCGAGCCGGGCCGAGACCCGGGAGCAGCTCGCCAAGGCGTCGTACGACCTTCTCGTGATCGGCGGGGGCATCCTGGGCATCTCCATCGCCTGGCACGCCGCGCAGTCCGGCCTCAGGGTGGCACTGGTGGACGCCGGCGACTTCGCCGGCGCCACCTCCTCCGCCTCCTCCAAGCTCCTCCACGGCGGTCTGCGCTATCTGCAGACCGGCGCGGTGAAGCTGGTGGCGGAGAACCACTTCGAGCGCCGTGCGGTCTCCCGCCAGGTGGCCCCCCACCTGGCGAACCCGCTCACGTTCTACCTCCCCGTGTACAAGGGCGGGCCGCACGGCGCGGCGAAGCTCGGCGCCGGTGTCCTCGCGTACTCGGCGCTCTCGGCGTTCGGCGACGGCGTGGGCCATCTGCTCTCCCCGGCCAAGGCCGCGCGGGATGTGCCGGAGCTGCGCACCGACAACCTCAAGGCCGTGGCCGTGTACGGCGACGACCAGATGAACGACGCGCGGATGGCGCTGATGACGGTCCGCGCGGCGGCCGAGTCGGGCGCGGTCGTCCTCAACCACGCCGAGGTGGCGGGCCTGCGGTTCACCAGGGGCCGGGTGACCGGTGCCGAGCTGCGCGACCGGCTGTCGGGCGACGAGTTCGGCGTCGACGCCCGTCTCGTGCTGAACGCGACCGGGCCGTGGGTCGATCACCTGCGCCGGATGGAGGACCCGAACGCGGCACCGTCCATCCGGCTGTCGAAGGGCGCGCACCTGGTCCTGAAGCGGACCTCCCCGTGGAAGGCCGCCCTGGCCACGCCGATCGACAAGTACCGCATCACCTTCGCCCTCCCCTGGGAGGACATGCTGCTGCTCGGCACGACCGACGAGGAGTTCGAGGGCGATCCGGCGGATGTCGCGGTCACCGACAAGGACACCGCCCAGATACTCGACGAGGCCGCGTTCTCCCTCCGCGACCAGCAGCTGGACCGCGATCTGATCACGTACTCGTTCGCGGGCCTGAGGGTGCTGCCGGGCGGCCCCGGGGACACGTCGAAGGCCAAGCGGGAGACGGTCGTCAGCGAGGGCCGCGGCGGGATGCTGTCCGTCGCGGGCGGCAAGTGGACCACCTTCCGTCACATCGGCCGTACGGTGATGCGCAAGCTCCAGGAGCTGCCGGGCCACCCGCTGGGCGACGACTTCGAGCCGGTCGCCTCGCTGCCGAGGAAGCTGCCGCTTCCCGGTGTGGCCAATCCGCGCGCGGTCGCCCACCGGCTGCTGGTCGACCACCCGGCACCCGGCCCGCGGATGGCGGCGGACACCGCCCGGCACCTGGCGACCCACTACGGTTCGCTGGCCTTCGACATCGCCCGGCTGGCCAACGACGACCCGCGGCTGGCCCGGCGCGTCCACCCGGACGCCCCGGAGATCTGGGCGCAGGTCGTCTGGGCCCGGGACCACGAGTGGGCCGAGACGGCGGACGACGTGCTCCGCCGCCGCACGACCCTGACGATCCGGGGGCTGGCCACGGGCGAGGTCCGCGCCGAGGTCCAGGACCTGCTCGACAAGAAGTAGGGGCAGGGCGCGTGCGGCCGGCTCGTCCGCACGGGAGCCGACGCCGGGAAGGGGCGGCTCCGCGCCGACGGAGCCGCCCCTTCCGTTTTCGCCCCGCGTCCGGCGGCGCCCTCCACGCGCTCCTGTACGGACGGTCGCGGCTCTCCTCGAAGGCCCCGCACAGTGGCCCGGACACATCGGACGTCTGGTCCGCAAAGGGAGGCCGGGACGGCAGTCACCGACGAGGCGATCGAGAAGATCAAGGGAATGATCGTCTCCGGTGCGCTGCGTCCCGGCGACCGGCTGCCCAAGGAGAGCGGACTCGCCGCCGGACTGGGGCTGTCGCGCAACTCCCCGCGGGAGGCGGTGCGCGCGCTGTCCCTGATCCGGATTCTGGACGTGCGGCAGGGCGGCGGCACGTATGTCACCGGTCTCGATCCCCCACTGCTGCTGGAGGCACTGAGTTTCGTCGTCGACTTCCACCGGGACGACACGGTGCTGGAGTTCCTCGCCGTACGCCGCATCCTGGAGCCGGCGGCGACGGCCGCGGCGCCCCTGATCGGCGAGCAGCAACTGGGCGAGCCGGCGGAACGGTGGGACCGGCTCGGCGACGAGCCGTCGGTGGAGGACCCGGTCGCGCCGATCCGGACTTCCACCGGGGCATCGTGCGGGGCTCCGGGAACTCCGTGCTCTGCTCCCCGCTCGACGGCCTGTCCGGCCCGGCCACCCGGACCCGCGTCCGGCGGGGGGACTGACCCAGGAGGACGCGGTCGGCCGGACCCTGCGTGAGCACCGGGCCATCCTGGCGGCCCTGCGGGACCGGGACGCGGAGGCGGCGCGGTCGTGGGCGACCGTGCGCATCGCGAGCGTGGAACAGTGGCCGCGGTCCACGCTCTGACACCCTCGCGTCCGCACTGTGAGCCGGTCGCGCTCCCGGACAGCTCGGACCACTGCGGGTGTTTCCGGGTGCCTCCCGGGGCAGTGTTCGGTCATTCCCCCTGCGAGGGGGCTGCGTACGCCCCCTCGGCACGCCGTAAGGTTGGGGCGTACGCGAGGGCACGTCGGAAGGAGGCGCTGGGTGATCGAGCTCGAGGGGGTTCCCGAGCTGATCGACCCGGTCATGGTGGCCGCGTTCGAGGGCTGGAACGACGCCGGCGACGCCGCCTCCACCGCGGTCGCGCATCTGGACAGGGAATGGAAGGGCGAGGTGTTCGCGGCGCTGGACGCCGAGGACTACTACGACTTCCAGGTGAACCGGCCCACGGTGTTCATGGACGGCGGGGTCCGCAAGGTCACCTGGCCGACGACACGGTTGTCGGTGGTCCGGGTCGGCGGCGACAAGCCACGCGATCTGGTGCTGGTCCGCGGTATCGAACCGTCCATGCGCTGGCGCTCGTTCTGCAACGAACTGCTGGGGTTCGCCCATGAACTCGGGGTGGAGATGGTGGTCGTCCTGGGCGCCCTGCTCGGTGACACCCCGCACACCCGTCCGGTCCCGATCAGCGGGACCACGTCCGATCCGGACCTGGCCCGCCGCATGGATCTGGAGGAGACCAAGTACGAGGGCCCCATGGGGATCGTCGGCATCCTCCAGGAGGCGTGCACGCACGCCGGTGTCCCGGCGGTGTCGCTGTGGGCGGCGGTCCCGCACTACGTGTCGCAGCCGCCCAACCCGAAGGCCACGCTGGCCCTGCTGAACCGGCTCGAGGACCTGATCGACGTACGCATCCCGCTGGGCGAACTGTCCGAGGACGCGCGCGCCTGGCAGGTGGGAGTGGACCAACTGGCCGCGGAGGACAGCGAGGTCGCGGAGTACGTCCAGTCGCTGGAGGAGGCCCGGGACACCGCCGAGCTGCCGGAGGCGTCGGGCGAGGCGATCGCCCGCGAGTTCGAGCGCTATCTGCGCCGCCGTGACGGTGGGTCCGGCTCGCCGCAGCCCGGTGGGCACGCCACGGCCGACGGCGCGGACGGCCCGTCGTTCCGGCGGGACGGTCCGGGCGGCCGACCCCGCTCGCCGAAGCCGCCGAAGCCGGACGCGGACGGCGAGGATTCCTCGGAGGAGTGACCGGTACGAAGGGGGCGCCCCGTCCGTGGACGGGGCGCCCCCTTCGGCCGTTCGCGCCTGTCGCGGTGTGCCGGCGGCTACAGTGCCACGCCGAGCAGGGCGTCCACCGCGCGGGAGACGATGCCCGGCGCGCCCGCGTCCGTGCCGCCGTTCCGCTCCTGGGCCACGGCCCAGCGGTCGACGGCGGCCAGGGCGGCCGGGGCGTCCAGGTCGTTGGACAGGGCCTCGCGGATCTCCTCCACGAGCGCCTCGGCGGGCGGACCGTCGGGGCGGGAGACGGCGGCCCTCCAGTGTCCGAGCCGGGTCCCGGCGTCCAGGAGGATCTGGTCCGTCCATTCCCAGTCGGCGCGGTAGTGGTGGGCGAGCAGCGCCAGCCGGATCGCCGCCGGGTCCACGCCGTCGCGCCGCAGCCGGGACACGAAGACCAGGTTGCCCTTGGACTTGGACATCTTCTGGCCGTGCAGGGCGACCATGCCGGCGTGGACGTACGCCTTGGCCATGGGGAACTCGCCGGTGAGCACCTGGGCGTGCGAGGCGCCCATCTCGTGGTGCGGGAAGGCCAGGTCGGAACCGCCGCCCTGGATGTCGAAACCCATGCCCAGATGGTCGAGGGCGATGGCCACGCACTCGATGTGCCAGCCGGGGCGGCCCCTGCCGAGCGACCCGCCGTCCCAGCTGGGTTCGCCCTCGCGGGCAGCCGACCAGAGCATCGGGTCGAGGGGGTTCTTCTTGCCCGGACGGTCCGGGTCGCCGCCGCGTTCGGCGGACAGCAGCCGCATGGCGGCCGCGTCGAGGTTCGAGACCCGCCCGAAGTGCGGGTCGGACTCCACGGAGAAGTAGACGTCGCCCTCGAGTTCGTACGCCGCGCCGAGGTCGCGCAGTCGTTCGACGAGCGGGACGAGGCCGGGTATCGCCTCCACCGCACCTATGTACTGCCGCGGCGGCAGCATCCGCAGGGCCGTCATGTCCTCGCGGAAGAGCTGGGTCTCCTGCTCGGCGAGCGCGACCCAGTCGACGCCGTCCCGCTCGGCCCGCTCCAGCAGCGGGTCGTCGATGTCGGTGACGTTCTGGACGTAATGAACCTGCCGCTTGGTGTCGAGCCACACGCGCTGCACGAGGTCGAACGCGTTGTACGTCGCGGCGTGTCCGATGTGGGTGGCGTCGTACGGGGTGATGCCGCAGACGTAGATACGGGCGACGGGGCCGGGGTCGAGCGGGGTCAGACCCCCGGTCGCGGTGTCGTGGATCCTCAGGTCGCGCCCCTGACCGGGAAGGGCGGGGACCTCGGAAGCGGGCCAGGCATGCATCCCATGAGCGTAACCGGACCGCGGTCCTCAATACGAACCGGAGCAGCCCAGACGACCGGGAAGGCACTCTCGCGCATCGCCGCCGGACGTGCCCCGGCGCGCGGGAGCCGCGCGCCGGGGCCGCGTGTGCGGGGGCGTGGAGCGGGTGGGGTGCACGGCCGGCGCTCGGGTCACACGGGTGGCCAGGGAATCGCCGGCCACCGGCCGCCGGGCTCCGGATGGGTGCCGGAGTCGAGCAGGGACGCCACACGCGCGCGCGTCGCGTCGATCTCCGCGCGGGTGATCAGCGGGGCCAGCGCGCCGGCCAGCGCGCCGTCTTCGGCGAGTGCCTTCCTGAGGACCTCGAGGACGTCGCGTGCCTCCTCGGTCAGCGGCTCCCCCGCCCAGCCCCACAGCAGGGTGCGCAGCTTGTCCTCGGCGTTGAAGGCGACCCCGTGGTCGATGCCGTAGAGCCGGCCGTCCCGCGTGGGCAGAAGGTGCCCGCCCTTGCGGTTGGCGTTGTTGATCACCGCGTCGAGGACGGCCAGCCGCCGCAGCCGTACGTCGTCGGCGTGCACGAGCAGCGCGGTGCGCCCCTCGCCCACCTCGGCGAACCCGACCGCCTTCCAGCCGGGTCCGGGCTCCTCCCCGTCCACCAGTGCGAGCAGTTCCGCCTCCGGCGTGGCCTCGATCCACAGCTGGCACATGCCCTCGCCGTGCGGCCCGTCCCGCAGCACGGTGGGCGGCACGAGCCCCCAGCCGGTCGCCTCGGAGACCTGGTACGCCGCGACCTCGCGCCCGGCGAGTGTCCCGTCGGGGAAGTCCCACAGGGGGCGCTCCCCCGCGACGGGCTTGTAGACGCAGGCGGCCTCGCGGCCCTCGTGGGTGACGGTGCAGTACAGCGCCGCGTTCGACGCCTCACGGATGCGTCCACGGACGGTCAGCTCGCCCTCGGCGAGCAGCACCGCGTCGGCGGGGTCGACGGTGGTCACACCCCGCGGCGGTATCCGTTCTGGCGCGGACATACGTGTCCTTCCGGGTCGAGGGGGAGGCTGCACAGCGGGCACGGCGGCCGTCCCGCGTTGACGACGTCGAGGGCGCGCTTGGCGAAGGCGCGGGCCTGGACGCCGGTGAGCCGGACCCGGAGCATCGGGGGCCCGTTCTCCTCGTCCTGGAGCAGTCGCTCCTCCGCCTCGGCGAGGTCCTCCTCGGACTCGGCGTCCAGTTCGACGAGTGCCTGCGCCTCGACGATCATGCACTCCTCCTCGCCGTCCCAGGCGAGGGCCATGGTGCCGACGCGGAACTCCTCCTCCACGGGGGCGTCCAGCGGGGCCGTGTCGGCGATCTCGGCCGGTGCCATGGCGGGCACCGCGGCGCTGCCCCCGCTACGGCGTACGACCTCGTCGAGCAGTTCGTCCATGCGCTCGGCGAGCGCGGCGACCTGGGTCTTCTCCAGAGCCACGCTGGTCACCCGGGAGCCGGCTGAGGCCTGGAGGAAGAACGTACGGCGCCCTGGCAGTCCGACCGTACCGGCCACGAAACGTTCCGGTTTGTCGTAGAGGAACACCTGACGGGACACGTCCTGTCTCCATTGAGAGTGGTGGGTACGGGTATCTGCGGTGCTGCTGCGACCGCTTCACCCTACTGCGGCCGACGATCACGGTGCGCCCGCACCGCCCCCGACCGGGGCGTCGTCGGCGGACGGCTCCTCGCGCGGCACCAGGGAGGCGAAGTCGCCGGTGTCGCCGAGCCTGACGAGGTAGGGGCGCAGCCGTGTGTACCGGATCGCGGTGATGGAACACGGCTCGACGGAGACCCGCTGGAAGAGGTCGAGATGAAGTCCGAGCGCGTCCGCGACGAGGGACTTGATGATGTCCCCGTGCGAGCACATGAGGTACACGGCGTCGGGGCCGTGATCGCGTTCCACACGCGCGTTCCACTCGCGCACCGCCTCGGCGGCGCGTGTCTGCATCGCGCGCATGGACTCCCCGCCGGGAAAGGCGGCCGCCGACGGATGTGACTGAACCACCTCCATGAGGGGCTCGTCCTTCAGTTCGGCGAGCTTGCGGCCGGTCCAGTCGCCGTAGTGGCACTCCCCGATGCGTTCGTCGGTGTGGGCGGTGAGGGCGGGCCGGGCACTCAGCAGTGGCTGGATCGTCTCCTGGCAGCGCTGGAGAGGGCTGGCGACGACCTCGGAGAGGGGCAGTTCGGCGAGCCGTCCGGGCAGTGCGGCGGCCTGTGCGGCCCCGCGTTCGTCCAGGGCGACGCCGGGCGACCAGCCGGCGAGCAGTCCCTCGGTGTTGGCGGTGGACCGTCCGTGCCGGACCAGGAGCAATGTGGGCATGCGGACCAGGGTAGGCGTACACGCGCGGGTGCTGTGCCCGGTGTGCTGGTGGTTGCGCTGCCGGATGTGCTGTCCGGCCGGCGAGGGGAGAGTACGTTCCGTGATCGTCGACTGTGCCGTCTACCGGGACGGGCACCGCACGGAGGGGCCCGAGGACTTCTCCGACGCCCTGGAGGACGCGCGGGCGGCGGGGGGTTTCGTCTGGATCGGGCTGCACGAGCCGACGGCGGACGAGTTCGCCCTGGTCTCGCAGGAGTTCGGCCTTCATCCGCTCGCGGTCGAGGACGCCCTCAAGGCACATCAGCGGCCCAAGCTGGAGGTGTACGACGACTCGCTGTTCATGGTCCTCAAGCCGGTCGAGTACGAGCCGGCCGGCGACACCGTCTCCACCGGCGAGGTCATGATCTTCCTGGGTGACTCGTTCGTGGTGACCGTCCGGCACGGCGAGGGCTCCCCGCTGAACGCCGTACGCAGCCGGCTGGAGCACGAACCGGAGCTGCTGGGCAACGGACCGACGTCGGTGGTGTACGCGATCGCCGACGCCGCCGTCGACCACTATCTCGTCGTGGCGACCGAGCTGCAGACCGATCTGGAGGAGCTGGAGGCGGAGGTCTTCTCACCGGAGGGCGCCGGCACGCAGCGCACCGCGTCCCGGATCTACACCTTCAAGCGGCAGATCCTGGAGTTCCGCCGGGCGACCGGGCCCCTGACGCCGCCGATGGCGCGGCTGACGGAGGCGGGCGCGTTCGGTGCGGCGGTGCCCTTCGTGTCCAAGAAGGCGCGGCCCTTCTTCCGTGACGTGCACGATCACCTCACGCGCGTGAACGAGTCCGTGGAGGGTCTGGACCGGCTGGTCTCGGACATCCTCTCGGCGCATCTGGCCCAGGTGAGCGTCCGTCAGAACGACGACATGCGGAAGATCTCCGCGTGGGCGGCCATGGCCGCGATCCCCACCATGCTCGCGGGGATCTACGGCATGAACTTCGAGCACATGCCGGAACTGCGGTGGGAGTGGTCCTATCCGGCGGTGATCCTGGTGATGGCCGCACTGGAGGTGTTCCTGTACCGGTTGTTCAAGCGGCGCGGGTGGATGTAGCGGGGCGGGTGCCTGTCCAGGGGTCAGGCGGACTCGGGCGCGGGGCCGCCCAGGGCGTTGCGGCGTTCCGGCGTCTTCAGGGAGACCATGCGGCGCCAGCCGCCCAGGCGCTCGTAGGCGTACACCGCGTGGATGCCGGCCGCCAGGAGCGTCCCTCTGGCCCGGGACCAGCCGAGGATGTCGCCCATCCGGGCCATCACCGCGAGGCTGACGTCGCGGTGGACGCGGATCTCGGTGAGCGCGCACGCGCGCAGGGTGCGCTGGATGGCGCGGCCGTGTCCGGCGTACGCGAAGCGCAGCAGTTCCTCGTGGCAGTAGGCGAGGTGGTCGTCCTCGTCGCGGGAGATCATCTTGACGGCGCGGCCGAGTTCGGGGTGGTCGGCGAAGTGCTTGCGGAGCAGTTCCATCTGCTCGGAGGCGCGCTGCTCGGTGACGCGGCTGTGCGCGAGGTAAGTGACGATGTCCTGGACGGTGAGCGGTTCGTCGCGCCTGAGCCTGTCGTGCGCCAGGCCGATGCCGTCCCGCTCGAGGAGCATGGTGTAGTCGGTCTCGGGCGGGACGGGGACCGGTCGCACACCGCGCTTCTTCATCAGGGCGTTGAAGATGCGGCCGTGCTTGTCCTCGTCGGCGCCGTGCCTGGTGATCTTGGGGGCGAGTCCGCGCCGGCTCTCGGGAACCAGGGCCGCGATCCGGGCGTTCTCCCAGCCGCCCTGCGACTCGCCGCTGGCGGCGATGGAGCAGAACAGCGCGAAGGAGTCGTCGTCGTCGAGGATCTCCTGGAACAGCCTCTTGGCCGACAGCATCTGGAGCCCCTCTCCACAGCGATTCCGCACGTTCCGCGGTTCCGTGGTCCGCGAAGAACGAGTCAATTGCGAGGAGGCGCGCACGGCAACAGGTGCGCCCGGCAACTCCGCCGAAAGGAGGACGGGCGAGGGGACGCCGGGGCGTAACCGGAGGGGACTGCCGGGCGTTGTGGTGTGTGACGGCCGTGGCGGGGAGGACCCCCGAGCCCCCGCCACGGCCGTGGAAACTTCGCAGCGGCGCCTGGCGTCCCAGGCCAGGGTCTACGCGAGGCCCGCGCGCTCCAGCGCTTCGGTGCCGGCGCGGAGGGAGGCGAGGCGCTCCTCGAGCGTGAAGCCCACGGGGGCGAGGGTGAGGGTGGTGACCCCCGCTGCCGCGTAGGCCTTCATCCGGTCCGCGATGCGGTCCACGGAGCCGAGCAGCGTCGTGGAGTCGATCAGGTCGTGCGGTACGGCCGCGGCGGCGCCCTGCTTGTCACCGGACAGGTACTTGTCCTGGATCTCGGCGGCTTCCCGCTCGTAGCCCATGCGCCCGGCGAGCTGGTTGTAGAAGTTCTGCTTGCGGCTGCCCATGCCCCCGACGTACAGCGCGGTGTAGGGGCGGAAGGTGTCGGCGAGGGCGGCGACGTCCTTGTCGTCGCCGACGGCGAGCGGGAGTGTGGGGCAGACGTCGAAGCCGTCGAGGGTCTTGCCTGCCTTCTCGCGGCCCGCCCTGAGGTGCTTGACGGCGGTGTCCTCCAGGTGGTCGGCGGAGGGGAAGATCAACAGCGCGCCGTCGGCGATCTCACCGGTCTGTTCGAGGTTCTTCGGGCCGATCGCGGCGATGTAGAGGGGGATGTGCTCGCGCTGCGGGTGCACGGTGAGCTTGAGGGGCTTGCCCGGACCACCGGGGAGGGGCAGGGTCCAGTGCTCACCCTCGTGGGAGAGACGCTCGCGCGTCATGGCCTTGCGGACGATCTCGACGTACTCGCGGGTCCGCGAGAGGGGCTTGTCGAACTTGACGCCGTACCAGCCCTCGGAGACCTGCGGGCCGGACACGCCGAGACCGAGACGGAACCGGCCGCCGGAGAGGGAGTCGAGGGTGGCGGCGGTCATCGCGGTCATCGCGGGCTGGCGGGCCGGAATCTGGAAGATGGCCGAACCCACGTCGATGCGCCGGGTCTGGGCGGCGACCCAGGTGAGCACGGTGGCCGCGTCGGAGCCGTAGGCCTCGGCGGCCCAGCAGACCGCGTATCCCAGGCGGTCGGCCTCCTGTGCCACGGCGAGGTTGTCCGAGTCCATTCCGGCACCCCAGTAGCCGAGGTTGATCCCGAGCTGCATGACCCTCTCCCCTTACCCATCAGTAACGTCGCTTGCGGTGACCTTATACCGCCGACGGCCGGGCCGGGGGTGGTGCCTCGCCGCGGGAGACCGGGCCCGGGGGAACCTGGGGAAATCGGTTGTCGACAGGCACCCACACCTCAGGTGTCGGCCAGTAATCTCGGCGTTCATGGAGCAGAGGCATCTCGGCCGTACCGGCCTGCGCGTGTCCCGGATCGGTCTCGGGACCCTGACCTGGGGTCGGGACACCGACGAGCACGACGCCGCGGACCTCATGAAGACGTTCTGGGAAGCGGGCGGGACCCTCGTCGACACCGCCGACGTGTACGGCGACGGGGATGCCGAGTACCTGCTCGGGCAGCTCATGGACGGGCTGGTGCCGCGCCGGGACCTCGTCATCTCGACGAAGGCCGGGAGCGTACCGGACCCGGAGCGCAGATTCGACGGCTCACGCGGTCATCTGCTCTCCGCGCTGGACGCCTCGCTCGCGCGTCTCGGCACCGATCACGTCGACGTGTGGCACATCCACGCCTACGATCCCGCCACCCCGCTGGACGAGACGCTCCAGGCCCTCGACATCGCCGTCGCCAGCGGGCGTGCCCGCTATGCCGGGGTGTCCAACTTCTGCGGCTGGCAGCTGGCCAAGGCGGCGACCTGGCAGCTCGCCGCGCCGGGGATGCGGGCCCGGCTGGCGAGTACCCAGATGGAGTACTCGCTGCTCCAGCGGGGCGTGGAACGGGAGGTGCTGCCGGCGGCCGTCGACACGGGGATCGGGATCCTGCCGTCCTCGCCGCTCGGGCGGGGCGTGCTGACCGGCAAGTACCGGGGCGACGCCTTGCCGCCGGACTCGCGGGGTGCCTCCGAGCATCTGGCGCCGTTCGTCGCGCCGTATCTCGACGACACGGCGAGCAGGATCGTGGACGCCGTCACGACGGCGGCGGACGGGCTCGCCGTGACCGCGCTCCAAGTGGCCCTCGCGTGGGTGCGGGACCGGCCGGGCGTGGCCGCTCCCATCGTCGGCGCGCGCAACGCGCAGCAGCTCGCGGCGGCACTGTCAGTGGAGGCGCTTAGTCTTCCTGACGAGATCTGCCGGGCGCTCGACGACGTGTCGGCGCCCGTGCACCGCTATCCCGATCACGACTGGAGCACGCTGTGAGCACGGAGCCGCCCGAGACCACGGAGGACGCCGAGCCGGGTACGCCGGGAGAGTCGGCTCGGACCACACGGGCCGGGACGGAGGCCGCCCCGGACACGGCGACCACTCCGAACGCGGAGGCGCCTGCCGGGGCCGAGGTGAGGGATCCCGCCTCCAGGGACGCGTCCGCGGAGGCGGAGGGCGGGGAGGGGGCCGACGCGGGCAGGGAGACCTCCGGCCCGGGCGAGGAGGCGGCCGACCCGGCCGGAGAGACCTCCGACACGGGCGGGGACGCGGCCGAGGGGCGGCAGGTGTCCGAGGCGGAGGCCGAGTTGCTCGCGCAGCGGGCCGAGCGGGAGCGGATCGAGCGGCGGAAGGCGGAGCGGCGGGGGCCGATCGAGGCCGGCGTCAAGCTGAGCGGCCGGGCCGCCGATCTGCTCGCCGCCGTGCGGGCCGTGGAGAGCGGTGAGAAGCCGGTGGCCGCCGTGTTCGAGGAGTCCGGGCCCGCGCCGCGGCGTCCCGCTCCCGAACCGGCACGACCGGCGCCGCCGGTGACCGTGGAGGCGGCCCCCGCCACCGAAGTGGTCGCGGCCGTACGCGCGGTGCTGGCTCAGGGCGGTGCGCCCGAGACGCTCGCCGCCCAGACCGCCGGAGTGCTGGGTGAGGGTGCCGCGGAAGCCCTGCGCGCCGATCCGTGGCAGCTGCTGCGGGTGGCCGGTGTACGGCCCGCACAGGCGGACGGGTTCGCCCGGGCGCTGCTCGGCTCCGCTGTCGGGCCGGACGACGAGCGGCGGGAGCGGGCCGTCACCGGGTGGCTGCTGGAGCAGGCCGCGGCGGCCGGGCACACCGCGCTGGAGATGTCCGCGCTGACCGCCGCCCTCGCACAACAGGGAGTGCCGGATTCCGAGGGGGCCGTGCGGAACGCGATCTCGGACGGTGACGTCCTCGTCTTCCAGGACCCGATGCCGGAGGCGGGCGTTCCCGCACCGCAGCGGGGCAGTGCCGGATCCGGGGAGAGCGAGGACGGAGCGGACGAGGAGCGGCCCGTCAGGGTGCTCATGGGGCTGGAACGGTACGCGATGGCCGAGGAGAGCCTCGCCGACGGCCTGGCCCGGCTCGTCAACTCCGCTCCCCAGCAGGACGGCTCAAGTGCGGAGTGGGAGCGGGCCGCCGCCTCGGCGGACGGCTCCGGGAGCGAGCTGATCCGCGCGGTCGCCGGTCACGGTCTTGTTTTGCACACCGGTGGGGAGGCGTCCCTCGCCGAGCCGGCGGCCCTGCTGTGGGCGGCGCACGGTCTCGGGCTGCGCGCCTGGGCCGCCGCACACGGTCCGATCGGGCGCGCCCGGTTCGCGGCCCTGCTGGAGGCTGCCGCGGCCGGGGATGCCGGGACGGCCGATGATGCCGGGGCCGGAGCCGAGGGTCCCGGGATCGCCACCGTCGCCGGACTGCTGTCCGGTGCCGAGGGGCCGGGGCGGGACGCCGACGGGGCGCTGCGGCTGGATCTGCTCGTCGTACTGGACGCTCCCCTGCTGGATGTCGAGGCGGCCGCGCTGGTCACGGAGTCGCTGCCGGACGGTGCCCGGCTGGTGCTGGCCGGGGATCCGGGGGTGTTGTGGTCCGTCGGTCCGGGACGCGTGTTCGCCGATCTGCTGGCGGCGCGCGCCTGCCCGCAGATCGCCTCCCGGCGGCCGGATCCGGGGCCGCTGGGCGAACTGGTCTCCGGTATCGGCGTCGGCGAGATGAACCAGGTGGCGGCGCCCGGCAAGGAGGTCGTCATCGTGCCGGTGCGGGATCCGGGCGAGGCCGTGCACCGGACCGTGCAGCTCGTGGTGGACTCGGTACCGCGCGCGATCGGGGTACCGGCCGAGGAGACGCAGGTGATCACCCCGGGGCACGGGGGCGCGGTGGGCACGCGGGCGCTGAACGCCGCGTTGAAGGAGCGGCTCAATCCGGGGCCGGGGCGCTTCGGCGGATTCGACCCGGGCGACCGGATCGCCTACTCCCCACCCGGGGACGTACGCTGCCGGGCCGGGTGGTGAAGGCCGACGCCGACGGCCTGCATCTGTCCTGCGCGGGCGAGGCCGTCGTCGTGCCGCAGGAGCGCGTGGAGCAGTCCGTGCGGCATGGATGGGCGCTGACCGCGCACCAGGCCGTGGGGTGCCGGTGGCCCGCGGTGGTCGTGGTGCTGCCGGGCGATGCCGTTCCGGCGTTGCGCCGGCCCTGGGTGTACACCGCGTTCAGCCGGGCGGACCGCCATCTGTCCGTGGTGCACGGTGTGGAGCAGGCGCTGCCGCGCGCCGTGGCGGAAGTGGCGGCCAAGCCCCGGACGACCCGGCTCCCGGTGCTGCTGGCGCCGCAGATCCAGGCAGCGGCAGGCTGACTCCTGCCACCCGCGACGGCGACGGCGGTGACACCGAGGGTGTCACCGCCGTCGCCGCGGGCCCGGGTCCCGGGCCCGGTCAGCGGTCCGCGTCCAGGGGCTCCAGGTCCTCTTCCTCGTCCGGGGCCCGGACCGGCCCGATCTCGAGATCGTCGTCCGTGTCGTCGTCGAGGTCGTCCAGGTCCTCGTCGAAGACCGCGCTGACGTCGAAGCGGCACACGACCCGGGCCGGGTCCGCCTGCTCGAACGGGGCCGCCAGCCACTCACCGGGCTCCGCCGGTTCGTCCGATGCCGTCACCCAGAGCGTGG
This sequence comes from Streptomyces sp. GD-15H, assembly GCF_045291515.1. Taxonomy (NCBI): domain Bacteria; kingdom Bacillati; phylum Actinomycetota; class Actinomycetes; order Kitasatosporales; family Streptomycetaceae; genus Streptomyces; species Streptomyces sp. GD-15H. The sequence continues at coordinate 6,804,567 of NZ_CP149447.1, read as the reverse complement.
AGTCCCCCTCCTCCAGGCCGAACTCCTTGTGCCGGGATGCGATCTCGTCCGGTTCGAACTCGCCGAACAGTATGCCGAGCGCGCCGTGGACGGTGCCCGAGCCCTCCTCGTCGTCCACCGCCTCGACCCGTCGTGCGTGCGCCAGCAGCCGCTGCGGCTCCACGACGGCGTAGTCGCGGCGGATCAGCACGCTCAGCGCGTTCGGCTCCTCCGGCCCGGTGTAGGGCGGCAGCGCGTCCTCCGCACCGGGGATCTCGAAGGGCGTCACCTCGTCGTGGCGGTCGTAGAGCAGTTCGTCGTACGCCTCAGCGGCCACGGCCAGCTCGTTGAACGCCTCGTAGACGGCCGGGTCGTCATCCCCCGACCGGCTCTCGACCGCGGCCAGATGGCGGTCGAGCGCGGTCTTGACCGCCTCGGCGGCGGCGCGTACCTCGGCAGCGGTGGGCTGCGCAGCATCAGACATAGTGCAGACGCTATCCGTACCGGGGCCCAGCCCGCACAATAGATGCGATGCCGGAATACGAATTTGTCCACGTGCACGTACCGCGCGGGGTTTCCCGCAAGGAGGCGGCACGTCTGCTGACGGACCACGCAGAGTACGGTCACTGGGAGCTGGACCGTCTGAGCCTGCTGCGCGACGGCAGCCGCAAGGTGCGGTTGCGGCGGCGGATCATCCGCCAGGTACGCGCGACCTGGTGAGCCCGGGCTCCCTGTCGACAGCTACGAGATCACCCATGGAACGGGCCCCGCGGTCGCGGGGCCCGTTCCATGTCACCGGCGTCACGCAGCGGCCCGTGCCTTGCGGTAAAGGACCGCTCCGGCGAGCAGCGCGCCCGCTCCGACCGGCAGGGCGAGGCCCACCGGCAGCTCGCTGCCGGTCCGGGCGAGCTGCGCGTCGGCCTGGCGCGCGGCGACGGGCCGGGGCCGGCTGGTTGCCGTGCGAGGAACTGCCCGGGGTCTCGTCGCGCGGAGCGGACGGCGTGCTCTGGTCGTCTCCGGGCTCCCGCGGCTCCACCGGAGCGCCCGGGTCGCCGGGCTGTCCGGGCGTCCCGGAGTCGCTGTGGGCGCAGTCGCCGCCCGTGGCGGCGTTGCCGGCGCCGACGACGTCGACGCTGTTGCCGCAGACGTTCACCGGAACGTGCACCGGGACCTGAACGACGTTGCCGGAGACCACACCGGGCGAGTCGGCGGCGTGTCCCTCGGCGTGCGAACCGCCGTGGCCGCCGGAGTCGTCGTGGTCACCGGAGCCGCCGTGGTCACCGGACTCGCCGTGTCCAGCCGAGGCGGAACCTCCCTGGTTGGCGCAGGAGTTACCCACGGACGGGTTGAGGATGCCGACGACGTCGACGGTGTTGCCGCAGACGTTGACCGGCGCGTGCACCGGCGCCTGCACCGTGTTCCCGGAGAGCACGCCGGACGAACCCACGGCGGCGCCCTGCGCGCCGGAGTCGGCGTGGGCGACCCCGCCCGCGGCGGCGATCACTCCGGTGGCGGCGGCCACGGTCATCAGGCCCTTGCGGGTGACCTGTCGCATAGCTGAAATCCCTGCCTTCGACCTTGTGCCGGGAACTCCGTCCGTCGGGTTCCCGGTATTTCCGACGTTCTTCAAGACCGGTCGGCCCCGGAGCACATGGCGCGCGCTCCGGGGCCGACGAGCTCAAACCCTGGAAAGTGCTTGCCCTAAGGGACGAGGCACCACGTCACTGATTGACGCAGACGTTGCCGACGGCGGGGTTCAACAGCCCGATCACGGAGACCGTGTTGCCGCAGACGTTCACCGGGACGTGCACCGGGACCTGAACGACGTTGCCCGAGACGACACCCTGGGAGTGCACGGCGGCACCCTGGGCACCGGAATCGGCGGCGGCCATGCCCGCACCCGCGAGAACCAGCCCACCGGTGGCGGCGGCGACAGCGACGACCTTCTTGATCATTATTCCTCCTCGTTGGCAATACGATCCCAAGTCGCGGATCACATCACGGGTAACGAGGAAGGAGTAATGAGGCTACGAGCTTATCGTCGCATTCACTCTTCCCGGCCAACTCCGCACGTCTGCACGATTATTGGAATTGCCGGAAAACCTCAGGACGCGTCCAGGAACCGGTCGAGCACGCGCACGCCGAACTTCAGGCCGTCCACCGGCACCCGCTCGTCGACCCCGTGGAACATGCCGGCGAAGTCCAGCTCCGGCGGCAGCTTAAGCGGGGCGAAGCCGAAGCAGCGGATACCGAGGTCATCGAAGGACTTGGCGTCGGTGCCGCCGGAGAGCATGTACGGCACCGCCCGCGCGATCGGGTCCTCGGCACCGAGCGCCAGCTGCATGGCGTCGACGAGGCGGCCGTCGAAGTCGGTCTCCAGCGCCTTGTCGGCGTGCACGTCCTCCCGCTTCACGCGCGGGCCGAGGATGCGGTCCAGGTCGGCCAGGAACTCCTCCTCGTATCCGGGCAGGAAGCGGCCGTCGACGTGGGCGGTGGCCTGGCCGGGGATGACGTTCACCTTGTAGCCGGCGCCGAGCATGGTGGGCGCCGCCGAGTTGCGCAGCGTGGTGCCGATCATGCGGGCGATGCCACCGAGCTTGGCGAGGGTCTCCTCCATGTTCTCCGGGTCGAGTTCGGTGCCGAGGGCGTCGGAGAGCTCGTCCAGGAAGGCCCGTACGGTCTTGGTGACCCGTACCGGCCACTTGTGCCGGCCGAGCCGGGCGACCGCCTCGCTGAGTTCGGTGATCGCGTTGTCGTCGTTGGTCATCGAGCCGTGGCCCGCCGTGCCGTCGACGGTGAGCCGCATCCAGTGCATGCCCTTCTCGGCGGTCTCGACGAGGTAGAGGCGCAGCTTCTCGTTGACGGTGAAGGAGAACCCGCCGACCTCGCCGATCGCCTCGGTGACGCCTTCGAACAGCTCGGGGTGTTCACGGACCAGGTGCTTGGCGCCGTAGGTGCCGCCGGCCTCCTCGTCGGCGAGGAAGGCGAGGACGACGTCGCGCGGGGGCTTGCGTCCACTGCGCATGCGGTCGCGGACGACGGCCAGCGTCATCGCGTCCATGTCCTTCATGTCGACGGCGCCGCGCCCCCACACGCAGCCGTCGGCGATCTCGCCGGAGAAGGGGTGGTGGGTCCAGTCCTCCGCGTTGGCCGGTACGACGTCGGTGTGGCCGTGGATCAGCAGCGCGGGCCGCGAGGGGTCCTCCCCCTCGATACGGGCCACGGTGGAGGCGCGGCCCTTGTGGGACTCGAAGATCTGCGGTTCCAGGCCCACCTCGGCGAGCTTCTCGGCGACGTACTCGGCCGCCTTGCGCTCGCCGGGGCCCGAGTGGTCGCCGTAGTTGCTGGTGTCGATCCGGATCAGCTCGCGGCAGAGGTCCACGACCTCGTCCTCACCGGTGACGCCCCTGGCCGTGTCGGTCGCGCTCACGTGGTTCCTCCCGCTGTCACTGCTGGTGGGTCCCCCTCATCCTCTCCCCTGGCCGCGTCCACCCCAAAGACCGGACCCGGCCCGTCACACGCCGTTCACGCCGGGACGGAGCAAGCCCGGCAACGCGTCCACCGGGGTGATCGGCCACCCCGGAAAGCCTGGTAATGTTTACGTCGTCGCTGCGGGGAAAACCCGCGCGTCAGACACCTTGTCCGGGTGGCGGAATGGCAGACGCGCTAGCTTGAGGTGCTAGTGCCCTTTATCGGGCGTGGGGGTTCAAGTCCCCCTCGGACACCAGTGAGATCGAAGAAGGGCCCTTGATCTTCAAGGGCCCTTCTTCGTTGCTCGACCGGCCGGCGGGTCATGCGCAGAAGGCATGGGCAGGAGCGACGGAGCCTGTATGCACTGGGTGGCCAGCCACAGTGTGTCCGCTTGAGGCCGGCGTCGACCAGGGCGGCGGTGCGGAAACCGCCCACGTGCCGGATCGCCTCCGGTTCCAGGGCGAAGCGCCTGCGGAGGTGGTCGTCCTCGCAAGTTACCGCCGGACGACCTTGACGGCCGCAAAGCACACTTCGTCGTGTTCGGGATCCGCGTGCGGATCCGGTCAGGCGCCAACGCCGTGCGGCACGGCCACGTCCCCGGCCGGGACTTCCACCCCGTCTGACAGCAGCGCCGGAGGCACTCCGTATCGAGGTGACGGACACCCGCACCGAGCGGGTGCCTCCCCCGTCCGTTCAGGGGGCGCCCGGCGACGCGGAGTCGGGCCGGGGGCTGCTGCTGGTGGCCCGGCTGGCCACCGTTGGGGCGCCGGCCCGCGGCTCGCCTCACCCGGCAAGACCGTCTGGGCGGAACTCTTTCCCGCGTGTCCCGGCACGGCCCTCGGGATCAGCGCGCCGTCTTCCCCGGATGCACGGTCCTGCACTCCGGAGGGTTGGACTCAGCCAGCGGCCGGCGTATGTCCTGGTAGCTCCCGGACCGCACCTCCAGTCCTTCCGGTGCCCATGCCGGCCCCTGAACATCCGTGGTCACTGCGCGCCCCCTCTCAGCAGCTCATCGGCCACCGCTCTGTGATCCGACGCTCAGGTGGAGGGCCGGGTTCGGGCATGCGGCCGGTTCCTCCGGACTCCCGGCCGGTCACGGTGCGGGCTGGACGTCAGCGTGCCGCAGATCTCCGGTCCGCGCTTGCCGCCGCGTCACGCGCGCACCTCGCGCACTCCGGGCCTCGGCTCGGACCAGGCAGAATGGCCGGCATGACCACGCGTTCCTGTCCCTGCGGGCTGTCCGAGGCGTACGAGGCCTGTTGCGGCCGTTTTCACTCCGGGGCCGCCGCCGCGCCGACCGCCGAGCGGTTGATGCGGTCGCGGTACTGCGCCTTCGTGCGGCTGGACGCCGGTTATCTGCTGCGGACCTGGCATCCGCGGACGCGGCCGGAGCGGGTCGACCTCGATCCCGGGACGCGGTGGACCGGGCTGGAGATCGTGGACACGGCCGGCGGGTCCGCCTTCCACTCCACCGGGACGGTGACCTTCCGGGCGTCCTACCGGGGCGGTTCGCTGCACGAGCGCAGCCGCTTCGAGCGGGTGGACGGGGCGTGGGTGTACGTCGACGGGGACTTCCTCGATTAGCAGCGCCGTCAGGGCGCCAGGATGTCCAGTTCCTGGAGCGCTCCCACGGTGATCTCGCGGGTCAGTTCCTCCGCACGGGCGGCGTCGCGCGCGCGGACGGCTTCGGCGACCTGGACGTGCAGGGTGACCGCGGCCGGGTCGGGGTCGTCGAACATCACGTCGTGGCGGGTCCGGCCGGTGAGGACCTCGGCGACGACGTCACCGAGGCGCGCGAACATGTCGTTGCCGGACGCGGTGAGGATCACCCGGTGGAAGGCCACGTCGTGGAAGAGGTACCCCTCCAGCCGGTGGCCGCGTGAGTTGGCGACCATGCCGAGGGCGCACTCGGTGAGTTCGGCGCACTGCTCGGCGGTGGCGTTGCGGGCGGCGAGCCCCGCCGCGACCGGTTCGACGGCCGAGCGCAGCATCGTGAGCGAGCGCAGCTGCCGGGGGCGGTCCGCGCCGGCCAGCCGCCAGCGGATGACCTGGGGGTCGTAGACGTTCCAGTCGCAGACCGGGCGCACCGTCACGCCCACGCGGCGCCGGGACTCGACGAGATGCATGGACTCCAGGACGCGCACCACTTCGCGCATCACGGAGCGCGACACGTCGAAACGCTGTGCGAGTTCGTCCGTGCGTAGGACGCTGCCGGGTGGGTATGCGCCTCCGGTGATTTCGGGGCCGAGGGTGTCCAGTACGCGGCCGTGCAGCCCCCGGCCCGTGGTGCTCATCTCCACAGAGTACGGGGCGCGCCACAAGAACAAAAGGTCAGACTTATTCGTCACACAGTCTTGAAATTGTCCTACCTATGGGTTTCAGTGGCGTCGACATCAGGTTGTCGACGACGACAACAGACTGTGAGGCACCGATGAACACCCCCCAGGTCGTAGTGGTCATGGGCGTCGCGGGCACCGGCAAGACCACCATCGGTCCCCTGCTCGCGGCCCGGCTCGGCGTCCCCTACGCCGAAGGCGACGACTTCCACCCCCCGGCCAACATCGCCAAGATGTCGGCCGGCACCCCGCTCGGCGACGAGGACCGCTGGCCCTGGCTGGACGCCATCGGCGAGTGGGCGCACAGGCGGGCCGGACTCGGCGGGGTGGTCAGCTCCTCGGCGCTGAAGCGGTCGTACCGCGACCGGCTGCGGGCGGCCGCGCCCGGTGTGGTCTTCGTGCATCTCACCGGTGACCGCGCGCTCATCGAGGACCGGATGTCGCACCGCGAGGGGCACTTCATGCCCACAGCCCTGCTCGACTCCCAGTTCGCCACGCTCCAGCCGCTGGGGGAGGACGAGTTCGGGGTCGCCGTCGACGTGTCGGGCAGCCCGGAGGAGATCACCGAACAGGCGGTCACCGCCCTCGCGGCCCTCTCCGAGCCGACCCCGTAGGTTCCCTGCCGCGAGCCCGCCGCGAGCCCGCCCCAGCCGGCTCGCGGGTTCCGCCCGGAGCCGTTTCCACCGGTCCCCTCGGGGACCCCACAAGCCCCGGGGTGCCCCCACGCCCCGGTTCCCCTGATTCCCCTTCTCCCCTTAGTTCCCCGTACTCACAAGGGATTCACCGTGACCAGACTCAGAGTAGAGATGCTGGCAGCGGACGCACCCGAGGCGATCACCTCGGCCGGCCACGCTCAGCTGGGCATCGCCGTCCTGGCGGGTATCGCCGTCATCGTCCTGCTCATCACCCGCTTCAAGTTGCACGCCTTCCTGGCCCTGACGATCGGTTCACTGGCACTCGGCGCGTTCGCCGGGGCGCCGCTGGACAAGGTCATCACCAGTTTCAGCGCCGGACTCGGTTCCACCGTCGCCGGTGTCGGCGTGCTCATCGCCCTCGGAGCGATCCTCGGCAAGATGCTCGCCGACTCCGGCGGCGGCGACGAGATCGTCGACACCATCCTGGCCAAGGCCAACGGCCGCACCATGCCCTGGGCGATGGTGCTGATCGCCTCGGTGATCGGCCTGCCGCTGTTCTTCGAGGTCGGCGTCGTCCTGCTGATCCCGGTCGTGCTGATGGTCGCCAAGCGCGGCAACTACTCCCTGATGCGGATCGGCATCCCGGCGCTCGCCGGTCTGTCCGTGATGCACGGTCTGGTGCCCCCGCACCCCGGCCCCCTGGTCGCGATCGACGCGCTCAACGCCAACCTCGGTGTGACGCTCGCGCTGGGTGTGCTCGTCGCCATACCGACGGTGATCATCGCCGGTCCGGTCTTCTCCAAGTACGCCGCCCGCTGGGTGGACGTCCCGGCCCCCGACCGGATGATCCCGCAGCGCGCCTCCGAGGACCTGGAGAAGCGCCCCGGGTTCGGCCCGACGCTGTTCACCATCCTGCTGCCGGTCGTGCTGATGCTGGCCAAGGCGCTGGTCGACATCGTCATCGACGACCCCGAGAACAACGTCCAGCGGGTCTTCGACGTCATCGGCTCCCCGATGATCGCCCTGCTCGCGTCCGTGCTCGTCGGCATCTTCACGCTGGTCCTGCCCGCCGGATACGACAAGGGCCGGATCTCGCAGCTGGTCGAGAAGGGCCTCGCCCCGATCGCCGGCATCCTGCTGATCGTCGGTGCGGGCGGTGGCTTCAAGCAGACGCTGATCGACTCGGGCGTGGGTCAGATGATCCTCGACATCTCCGCGGACTGGGCGATCCCGGCACTGCTGCTCGGCTGGCTGATCGCGGTGGCGATCCGGCTGGCGACCGGTTCGGCGACCGTCGCGACCATCTCGGCGGCCGGCCTGGTGGCGCCGCTCGCGGTCGACATGTCGACCACGCACGCCGCTCTGCTGGTGCTCGCCATCGGCGCCGGTTCGGTCTTCTTCAGCCATGTCAACGACGCCGGTTTCTGGCTGGTGAAGGAGTACTTCGGGCTGGACGTCGGCCAGACCATCAAGACCTGGTCGATCATGGAGACGATCATCTCGGTGGTCGCCGGCGGTCTGGTGCTGCTCCTGTCGTTGGTCATTTAGCCGACCGGTCAGCCGACTGGTCGGCCCCTCGGATACGGCTCTCGGCCGCGGTACCGCATGTGCGGTGCCGCGGCCGAGGCCGTTCCGGCCTCGGGACTGGTGAGGTCGCATGGTGGGCGTCGCGTATTCGCGGCTGAAGCCCGCAGCTCAATGACGCTGAGTGAGCGGTCAGGGGGCGACCTGATCATCCCCCTCGGCAAGCTCAAGCGCAAGGACCGGGCGCCCAGCGTCGCCGGCACCTCACGCGCGCTCGGCCGCCCTCCCGGCCGTGGCACCGCCGGCCTTCCCGCCAGGCCGAACGTCACTGGTCGCCGGGGCGGCGCGGTGCTGTCATGAGGAGGGAAGACGGCGTGGACGAGCCGGCAAGGGCGCGGCCGCCCCGTCGCACAGCGGAGGAGGCCGATGACATGCTGTACCGCCGCACGGTCGGTGACGTGATGACCGAGGAGGTCGTCACCTTCCGCCCCACCACACCGCTGCAGGAGGTCGCCGCCCTGCTGGACGCGAACGACATCGTCGCGGCCCCGGTCGTCGACGAGGACGGCGCTCCCGTCGGCGTCGTGTCCGCGTCCGACGTGCTGCGGCACGAGACCGGCCTGCCCGATCCGCAGGGTCGGGACGGGACCGACGAGCGCTCCTGGGGCAAGGCCCGGGCCCGGACCGCGGGCGCGCTCATGAGCAGTCCCGTCTTCACCGCCCGCGCCGACTGGACGATCCCCCGGGCCGCGCGGGAACTCCGCAGGCGGCACGTCAAGCAGCTGCCGGTGGTCGGCGACGACGGGCTCCTCACCGGCATCGTCACCCGCAGCGACCTGCTCGACGCCTTCCTCCGCTCCGACGTCGAGATCCGCGGCGAGGTCGAGCGGGACGTCCTGGGGCGCCTCCTCGGCCTGGACGAGGGCACCGTCGCGGTCGAGGTCCGGGACGGGGTCGTCACCCTGCGGGGACACGTCCCGGAACCGCGGCTGGTTCCGGTGGTCGTGGGCCTCTGCCAGGGCGTCGACGGTGTCGTCGCCGTGGACGCCCACCTCGCCGCCGCCCGGGCGGGCTGAGTGTTCTGCCCCGGGAGGGCCGACCACCAGGGGCAGCCGAGCAGCTCCCGGCACGAGACCGTACCCCACCCACGATCACTCTCCGTCTGTCGCACCTGAGGCGAGAATTTCGCATCAGGTGCGAACCGGGAGGCGTCTTCGCAAGTCAATGGGTCTTCGCAAACCAAGGGAGCGGCCCCGGATCACGCCCACGGGGAGAGGGCGGCCGGGGCCGATGCCGCACACCCCGGCGCCGCTGCGGCCTGCCGGCCAGCCGTTACGAGGCGGCGGATTCGGCGTCGGTGGCGGGGGTGTCCTCGCGGTGCAGGAAGGTGGCCAGGAGGTCGCCGACGGGGTGGTCGGCTTCGGTGGGGTGGCGCAGGGCGACGGTGGGGTCGATGGTGTAGCGGTTGCGGCGGCCGACGCGGGTGCGGGTGAGGTATCCGGCCGCTTCGAGGTCGGCGACGATCAGCTGCACGGCGCGTTCGGTGATGCCGATCAGGCCGGCGACATCCCGCAGCCGCACTTCCGGATCTCGGGCGAGGGCGATCAGGACGCGGGCGTGGTTGGTCAGGAACGTCCACTGGTCACCGCGCGCAGAGGAGGGCTGGCTCATGACCCTCATCATACGAAGCCGACTTCTTCTAACCAACATCATTTCACGAAAAAGCATTACCGAAAAACTTTTCGCGTAACTCTTGACGGGTATCAGGATGTCGGGTGACGCTGAACACACCCCACCTCCTCCTCGACCCCGCTGAAAGGGGGTCACGATGTCCCCCCAGGCCCTGACCGAGACCCGTCCCGCCGCCACCGGCACGCCCGTACTGCCGGTCTCCCTGCCGCACCCGGTCGCCGCGCTGGTGACCAACCGGCCCGACGACCTCGCCGTGGTGGACAGCGCGGTCCGCCTGACCGCCCCCCGTGAGGCACCGGTGCTGCTGATCGCCGTCCTGCCCGCCCCGCACCAGATCCCCGGCCGAGCCCGCGTCGACGCGCAGGCGGCCCGGGTGTTCCTGGCCCGGGTACTGCCCCGGCTGCACCGCGCGGGCGTCGGCTACATCCCCGTCGCCCACCGCGTCCCGGCCGCCCGCGGTCCCGCAGCCGCTGCTGCGGGGCCGCGGGCGGGGTGCTGGCGCTGGCGGAGCGGCACCACTCCCCGCTGGTGGTCGCCTCAAGCCGGGGACTCGCGGGCCTGGACGCGCACAGCATGGTCGAAGCTTCAAGCCTGCGCGGCGGTCCCTTCGTCTACGCCGTCGCCCCGGCCCGCTGGACGGTGCCCGTCGCCGGCGCGGGTCTGGGGTCGGCCGATCTGTCGCCCGCCGGGGTGCGCAACGTGTGGACGCTGGCCCAGCGGCGCCCGCCCACGGCTTCCCGGCCGGTGGGGGAGGCGTGCTGGACGGCCTGACCGGGCCCGCGCCGTGGTGGCTGCTGGCGCTGGTGGACCTGGCCGTCGGCTCACTGTGCGTCGCGCTCGCGATGCGCCCACGCCGCCGTACGGCCGCCGCCCGGCGACCCGCGTGACCATGGAGGTGAGCGCCTAGGTGAAACCGAACCGGCGGGCCCGGGCCCGGCTCCCCTCCGTAACCCGCCAGGGCCCGGCACCCGCCCCCACCCGTCCTTCCGACTCAGGCCCGAGGAAGCCGATCAACCATGAATGATCTGTCGTTCACCGTCCCGCTGTGGGTGTGGGCCGCGGTCACGCTCGTCATCGCCGTCATGCTCGCCGTCGACCTGATCGCCCACCGCGACAACCATGTGATCGGCTTCAAGGAAGCGGCCATCTGGTCCGGGGTGTGGATCGCGATCGGCCTTGCCTTCGGCCTGGTCCTGCTGGCGTGGCAGGGCGGGGAGGCATCCTCCACCTACTACGCCGGCTACCTGATCGAAAAGGCCCTGTCGATCGACAACGTCTTCGTCTTCGCGCTGGTCTTCTCGTTCTTCGCCGTCCCCGACGCCTACCAGCACAAGGTCCTCTTCTGGGGTGTCATCGGCGCACTCGTCTTCCGGCTGGTGTTCATCTTCGTCGGCGCCGAACTGCTGCAGCTGTTCTTCTGGACCGCCTACCTCTTCGGCGCGTTCCTGATCTGGACCGGCTACAAGATGGCCGTCTCCAAGGACGAGGAAGTCCACCCCGACCGCAACATCATCGTCCGCCTGGTCAAGAAGATCGTCCCCACCGATACGAAGTTCCACGGCGGCCACTTCTTCACGAAGATCGACGGGCGGCGGGTGGCCACCTTGCTGTTCGTGGCGCTGGTCGCCATCGAGGCCACCGACCTGATCTTCGCCGTCGACTCCGTCGCCGCGATCCTCGCCATCACCACCAACACCTTCCTGGTGTGGACCGCCAACGCCTTCGCCGTCCTCGGACTGCGCAGCCTCTACTTCTGCCTCGCCGGACTCCTGCGCCGCTTCGCCTACCTGCACTACGGGCTCGCGGTCCTGCTCGCCTTCGCCGGCGTCAAGCTCATCCTGTCCGAAACCCCCGTCGGCAAGCTGCCCATCCCCCTCACCCTGGGCGTCATCGTCGCCACCATCACCGTCTCCATCGCCTGGTCCCTGCTCGCCACCCGCGGCCAGAACGGCGACACCACGACCGGCGCCAACCGCCTGGACGGCACCGAACCCGCCTCGGCAACCGATCCCCGCCCCGCCTCCTCCGCCCCCTCGCATCGCACGGAAGAACCCCTGTCATGATCACCCTGACCCGAGGCCGGCACCCTCACACCCCGCTCGCCGCACTCCGCACCGCCACCGTCCACACCTACACGCTCCCCGGCCACCCGGCAGGCGGCGTCCTGGCCGTCCTCACCGGCACCCGCACCGACCGGGACGTGGCCGCCCACGCCGGGCAGTTCGCCGCCCGTACCGGGCAGAAGCTGACCGCCGCGGTCGCCTTCCGCTCCACCGGCCTCAGCATCAACGCCCTGCTCCACCTCGCCCGCCACCGCCGCATCGTCCGCCGGGCCGACGCCGTCCTCGCCGCCCACACCGAGGCCCTCACCGCCGCCGGGCACTACCGCAGCGCCCTCGTCCTGCTGCCCGCTCGGACCAACCCCTACCACCGCCTGCCCGCCCGCACCCTGAAACGGCTGGCCGCCCGCACCGGTGCCGCCACCGTCATCACCTCCGTGCCCCTCCACCCGCCCGGCAGGCACTTCGCCCCCGCCGACGAGAGGTCCGACGCCCCGCCCCGCACCGCCGATCCGCCTGCACCCTTCACCACGTAAGCGTCGTTGAACGCTGCGAACGCGATGCGCACCCTGGCGACCGCACGTCCCCCGGCAGGCCGGGCCAGGGTGCGCATCCGCCCTCTCCGGTTTCAACCGGCCGGTGAAATGCGGCCCCGGGACGTCATGGACTCGAAAAGTCCTGGGGCCCTCACCCCTCTTCGTCCTCGCCGCTGCCGGCGCCAGCCGGGTCACGCAGCGGGCGCGGACTCCCACCGGCCGGGACGGCGGCGCGGATGCTGTAGCGGGTGGCCAGCGGCCACCGCCTCTCCGCCTCGGCCTCCTCATCCGCCGCGCCGATCAGTTTCACCTGCATCAGCACCGAGAGCGGATCCAGCGCGTCACCTGCTCCCCGAGGCCGGTTTCCGGGAGGGGCCGAGGCCTATGCGCCGCGCTCGGCCTCCTTGTCCAGCTGGAATGCCTCGTTGCCCAGCCCGATACGGGCATGGGTCTCGGGCGCGCGGGCGCGCAGGACCAGGCCCTGGACCAGGCCGACGACGAGGGCCAGCCCGATGATGCCGGGCAGCAGCCTGCTCAGTGCGGACCCGGGGCCGGCGCCGACGAGTACGTCGAAGTCCTTGACGGTGTAACCGGCGATCACGACCAGGGCGAGGCCCGCCAGCGCCGAGGTGACCAGCCGCCAGGCCTGGGCGCCGGCGGCGCCGCGGCGGACGAAGAAGACGACGACGGACAGCGAGGCGATCGCCATCAACACGATCACGCCGAGGGCGCCGATGTTGCCGAACCAGGTGAACAGGTGCAGGACGGGCGCGGTCGGGTCGCCGGCCGGCTTGTCGTCGGTGAGCGCGAAGGCGAGGACGAGCACCACGGCGATGCCCGTCTGGAGCAGCGAACCGGTACCGGGGGCGCCGCTGGTGCCGGTGGTGCGGCCGAAGGCACCGGGCAGCAGGCCTTCGCGGCCCATGGCGAAGGCGTACCGGGCGACGACGTTGTGGAAGCTGAGCAGCGCGGCGAACATGCCGGTCACGAAGAGGATGTGCAGGACGTCCGTGAAGGTGCCGCCGAGCCGGGCCTCGGTGAGGTGGAAGAGCAGTCCCGCACTCTGCTCCTGCGAGGCGGCGACGATTCCGGCGGGGCCGGTGGCCACGGTGAGCGCCCAACTGCTGATCGCGAAGAAGACGGCGACGCCGGTGACCGCGAGGAACATCACGCGGGGCACCAGGATGTGCGGCCTGCTGGTCTCCTCCGCGTAGACCGGGGCCTGCTCGAAGCCGAGGAAGGCGGCGATGCAGAAGCACAGGGCGGTGCCCACGCCGGCACCGGTGAGGGTGTCCGGGTTGAAGGCGTGCAGCGACAGCCCTTCCTTGCCGGGGTCGGCGATGGCGGCGACGTCGAAGACGACGACCAGGAGCACCTCGATGACCAGCAGGACGCCGAGCACGCGCGCGTTGACGTCGATCTTCAGCCAGCCCAGCGCGCCGACCGCGACCGCTGCCGCGAGCGCCGGTATCCACCAGGCGACCTCCAGGTCGGCGTAGGTGGCGAAGAGCCCGGAGACCTCGAAGCCGAAGATGCCGTAGATGCCGACCTGGAGCGCGTTGTAGGCGACCAGCGCGACCATGGCGGCGCCCGCGCCGGCGGTGCCGCCGAGGCCGCGGGAGATGTAGGCGTAGAAGGCGCCGGCGTTGTGGACGTGCCGGCTCATCTCGGCGTAGCCGAGGCTGAACAGCACCAGCACGGTGCCGAGGACCACGAAGAGCAGGGGCTGGCCGACGATGCCCATCACCGCGAATGTGGTGGGCATGACACCAGCGACCACCATGAGGGGGGCGGTCGCGGCGAGCACGGAGAGCAGCAGACCGCCCGTGCCGAGACGGTCGGCGCGCAGGGCGCGCTCCTGCCCCTTGAAGGTGCTGATGCCGTCCGCTGCGGATCTGCTCGGGCTTGAACTGTCCGTGGTCATCGGGAGACCGTCCTTGGGTCGGGAGTGGTTGGCCTGCGTGGTTGTCGGGCGTGGCTGCGGGCGTGTGATGCGGCGAGCCGGGCTGGGGTCCCTGGGGCGGGTGGACCGGGCTCGTGCGGGTTCATCCGGTGCCGAGAGCGGCGGTCCGCGCGGCGCGGAAGGCGGTGACCGGGTCGCGGTCGGGGTACGACCAGGGAACCGGGGTGGCCTTGTCGCCGATGCGGTGGAACAGGGCGGCGGCCTCGGCGTCCCGGCCCTCGCAGATCTTGGCGTGGGCGAGGAAGTTCAGGTCGATCAGACGGCGCGGATGGCCTTCGTGCTCCCACTCCAGCCACCAGTCGAAGGCGGCCTTCATCACCTGCCGGGCACGGCGGCCCACCCAGTGGCCGGAGGCGGCCGGGTCGGCGCGCTCCTGGCCGGCGGCGGCGAGTGCGCGGTAGCGCTCGGCGTGCGCGATGACCGGCAGCATCGCCAGGGGGGAGTCGGCGGGTGCCTGTTCGGCGGACCAGTTGGCGAAGTCGTAGACCTCGTGCAGCGGGTCCGGGCCCGCCTCCACGCGGCGTTCGGCGAGCCAGGCGACCACCAGGTGGTGGGCGTGGTGGTGGTCCGCGTACCGGGCGCGGACCTGTTCGAAGATCCGCACCACGTCGCCCTCGGTGCCCCGGGCGCACTCCAGCAGCAGCAGACCGAGCCACGGGGTGGGGTCGGCGGGTAACGCCGCGGTCGCCTGGCGGCATGCCTCGCGCGCGCGGGCCGCCTTCTCCTTGCCGCGCAGGGCGCGCCTCACCTGGGCCAGGGCGAGCAGGACCGACGCGTCCCCGGAGTCGGGCTCGGCGAGCAGCCAGTCGCGGACCCAGGCGGCACTGTAGGCCTCCCGGGCGAGCACGGTGATCCGGTGGCCGCGGCGGTCCCAGTCGTCCCCCGTACGGACGAGCAGCGAGCGGGCGTTCTGCCACCGGCCTTGCGCCAGCGCGGCCCTCGCGGCGACGAGTTCGTCGTCGTCGAGGGCCTCGTCGAAGGCCTGTGCCGCACGTCTGCGGGCACGGCCGAGGGGAGGCGGGGGTGGAGACACCGCGGACTTCCTCACGCGCTCTTCTTGTGGCTCGGCCCATGGCGGACGGTCGGTCGGCACGGCAGTGGTCGGCTGCCGATAGCCATGGGCTGATCACGGACAGCAAACCGGCAGCCAACAGTCGACGTCAAGGGCGCCCGAGTCATTACACGCGTCAACCAGCGTCACGGACAGGTCACTTGTGGCCGACGGCCGGGATCGCGTCCGTCCGGCGCGACAGAACCGACAGCCCTCGGAGCGCGCCCCGCACCCGGTGCGGGGCGCCCGGGCGGGGCTGCCGCGGACGGTTGGGTCCTGCTTGGATGGGGCTCATGAGTGCCGCTGACGGACCCCCGCGTGCCGCCGACGAGATCCTCGACATCGTGGACGAGAACGACCGGGTGACCGGCCGGTCCCCGCGCGGTGAGGCCTATGCCCGGAATCTGCGGCACCGTTGCGCGTTCGTCCTGGCCCGGGACGCCGAGGGCCGGATCTTCGTGCACCGCCGCACCCCGACCAAGCTGGTCTTCCCCTCCCTGTACGACATGTTCGTCGGTGGGGTCGTGGGCGCCGGGGAGAGCTACGACGAGGCGGCCCTGCGCGAGGCCGAGGAGGAACTGGGCGTGTCCGGGCTGCCTCGCCCCGAGTACCTCTTCAAGTTCCTGTACGACGACGGTGCCGGCCGGACCTGGTGGTCCGCGGTGTACGAGGTCCGCTGCGACCTGCCCGTACGGCCCCAGGCCGAGGAGGTGGCCTGGCACGCCTTCCTGACCGAGGCGGAACTGGAACGGCGCCTGGGCGAGTGGACGTGGACACCGGACGGCCTGGCGGCGTACGAACTGCTCAGGGCCACCCGGAGCCCGGAGCCGCACTGTCCGGCGGCCGTGCCCGGGGACAGGGCGGCCCGGTAGGGTCGCGGCGTGATCGACTTCGTACGGAACGTCCGGCTGTGGTTCGCGCCCCAGGACGTGCGGCAGGAGGGGGACACTCCCGACTACCGGTTCTCGCTGGCGAATGAGCGTACGTTCCTGGCCTGGCTGCGCACCGCCCTCGCGCTGGTCGGCGGCGGCTTCGCCGTGGACCAGTTCCTGCCGGACCTGCGCTGGGGCTGGCGGGTCGGGCTCGCGCTGGCACTGCTCGCCGCGGGCGTGTTGTGCGCACTGCGCGCGGTCAACCACTGGGTGCGCTGCGAGCGCGCCATGCGGCGCGGTGAGGACCTGCCGGTGTCCCGGTTCCCGGTGCTGCTGAGTCTCCTCGTCGCCCTCGTCGCCGTCGCGATGGTCGTGGTGGTGCTCGTCGGGTGGGAGGGGTGAGCGGACCGGCCGGGGCCCGGGCGGCCCGGGATCCCGGGCTGCAGCCCGAGCGGACCCGGCTCGCATGGCGGCGTACGACCCTCGCGTGCACCGTCGCGTCCGTGCTCGCGGTGCGGACGGCGCTGTACGGCGGGGTGTCGGCCGCCGGGGTGGTCCTGTGCGCGCTGTGCTGCGCCTGCTGGCTGGGGCTCCTCCTGGTCGCCCATCACCGGATCCACGCCCTCGCGGCCACGGGCACCCCGGTCGCGCCTTCCCCCCGACGTCTCACCGCGGCGGTGCTCTGCACCGTGTCCCTGGCCGTGTGCGGGGCGGCCCTCGTCCTCCTGGACCGGTAGGGCTGTGGCCGGTCCGGCGGATCAGACCGGGGAAAGGAAAGGGCCGGTGTCCGTACAACGCGGGTGAGCGGGGCGAGAGGGGTGCCCCCACGCGAACAGAGCCGAGCGTGGCGAAGCCGGCGACCGACGACAACGCCGCTGGAGGCCCCCTGCTCGAAGAGCCCGGGGTGGGGCGTTCCGGTCCATGTCTCCGACATGATCCGCCGGGCCGGCCCTGGTGGGGGAGCGAACCGGCCGGGGCGGCGCACCGTGGGCTCACGGCGAGTTCACCGAAGGCCGGTTCACCGGCCCTCCGTGTCCCGGTCCACCGTCACCACGATCTTGCCCCTGGTCCGGCCCTCCTGGTTCAGCCGGTGGGCGTCCGCCGCGCGTTCCAGCGGAAAAGTCTTCGAGACGTGCACGCTCACCGCGCCCTGTTCCGCCAGTTCGGACAGGTGGCCGAGATCCTGCGGATCGGGGCGTACGAAGCAGTAGCGGCCTCCGTACTCCACCACGTCGGTGTCGACGATCGACGCGAGCCGGCCCTCGGGGGCCAGGAGGTTCGCCGAGACCTTCAGGGCGTCGCCGCCGACCGTGTCGAACACCGCGTCCACGCCTTCGGGGGCGAGCCTCCGCACCCGCTCGGCGAGGCCCTGGCCGTAGACCACCGGTTCCCCGCCCAGCTCGCGGACGAAGTCGTGGTTGTGCTCACTCGCCGTACCGATGACCCGGGCGCCGAGGTGTGCGGCGAGCTGGACGGCGAGGGAGCCGACGCCGCCGGCCGCGGCGTGCACCAGGACGGTCTCGGTCCGTTTCACCTCAAGGGCCTTGTGCAGCACCTGGTAGGAGGTGAGTCCCGCGAGGGGCAGTCCGGCGGCTTCCTCGAAGGACAGATTGCGCGGCTTGCGCGCGAGGGCTCGCACCGGGGCGGCCACGTACTCGGCGAAGGTGCCGCGGGAGAGGAAGTCCTCACGCACATAGCCGATGACCTCGTCGCCGATGGTGAACTCGGGGACCGCGACACCGGGCCGTACGACCACACCCGAGACGTCCCAGCCCGGGATCACCGGGAACACCGGGGCCAGGACCGGGTCGAGAGAGCCCTCGCGGCACTTCCAGTCGACGGGGTTGACGGCCGCCGCCCGTACCTTCACGAGTACCGAGTCCGGGCCGACCCGGGGGTCGGGGACCTCCCCGAACCTGAGCACCTCGGGGCCGCCGTATCGCGCATAACTGATCGCCTTCATGGGGTAGACCCTCCGGGGTCGCCTCCCGCCGCGCAAGCCGAATGGCCGAACGGGTGTCCTGTACGCGTACCGTGAGCGGGGCCCGACGAGGAATGTCCGCGCCATGGCCGCATACGCGCGGTCCGCCCCGTGCCCGGACAGGAGCCGTTCACGCCGCGGCCACGGACGCCGGCGCCCGAGCGCCTCTCGTGGCTCCGGTCACGTTTCGCTCACCCCCTGGACGGCATACCGACTGGTCGGCATCATGTGTCGGATACTGTCGCCTGCCCGTAGGAGCGAGAATGAGCCCCGACCACCCACCCGGACTGGATCTCGACCGGCTGAGCGCCCTGCTCGAGCGGGAGCGGCCCGGTCTGGTGAACGGCCCGCTCTCCGGCCGGCTGATCGAGGGCGGCAGGTCGAACCTCACCTACGCGCTCTCCGACGGCACCGCGAAATGGGTGGTACGGCGCCCGCCGCTCGGGCATGTGCTGGCCACCGCGCACGACATGAAGCGTGAGCACCGGGTGATCACCGCGCTGCACCCGACTCCCGTTCCGGTCCCCCGCCCCGTGCTGCTGTGCGAGGACGAGGAGGTGCTCGGGGCGCCCTTCTACGTCATGGAGTTCGTCGACGGCGTCCCGTACCGGACGGCGGACCAGCTGGTGCCGCTGGGGCCGGAGCGCACCCGTCGCGCCGTGCTCGGTCTGGTGGACACGCTCGTCGACCTGCACGCGGTGGACCCCGGCGAGGTGGGCCTGGCCGACTTCGGCCGGCCCGAGGGCTTCCTGGACCGGCAGCTGCGACGCTGGGGCAAGCAGCTGGACGCCTCCCGCAACCGGGAGCTGGCCGGGATCGACGAACTGCACGCCGCGCTGGGGCGGGAGCTGCCCCACTCCCCCGCGCCGGCCGTGGTGCACGGCGACTATCGCCTCGACAACGTCCTGATCGGCGCCGCGAGCACCGGTGGAACCGCCGGTGAAGCCGCTGACACGATCCGCGCGGTCCTCGACTGGGAGATGTCCACGCTCGGCGATCCGCTGACCGACCTCGGCCTGCTGGTGATGTACAGCATGCCGCTGGGCATGCCCGACTCCCCCGTCTCCACGACGGCCGAGGCACCCGGACATCCGGCGCCCGCCGAGTTGATCGAGCGGTACGCCGCCCGCTCGGGACGCGACGTCTGTGCGGTCTCCTGGTACACGGCGTTCGCCTGGTTCAAGCTCGCCGTGATCCTCGAGGGCATCCACTACCGCTACACGCTGGGCCGGACCGTCGGACCCGGTTTCGACCGCATCGGTGATCTGGTCCCCGTCTTCGTCCAGCACGGCCTGACCACACTTCACGAAGGCCTCCAGGAGGGCTGATCGATGGATTTCGCGTTCGACGCGCGCACCGAGGAGCTGCGCGCAAAGCTCCTCGCCTTCATGGACGAGTACGTCCTTCCCGCCGAGCAGGTCGCGCACGAGCAGCGCGCCGGCCTGGCCTCGCCCTGGGAGACCGTCCCCGTGGTGGAGGACCTCAAGGCCGAGGCCCGCCGGCAGGGGCTGTGGAACCTGTTCCTGCCCGACTCCGCGTACGGCGCCGGCCTCACCAACCTCCAGTACGCCCCGCTCGCCGAGATCATGGGCCGCTCCCCCACCTGGCGCCCACCGCCACCAACTGCGCGGCGCCCGACACCGGGAACATGGAGGTGCTGGCGCAGTTCGGCGACGAGCGGCAGAAGAAGCAGTGGCTGGAGCCGCTGCTGGCGGGGGAGATCCGCTCGGCGTTCGCGATGACCGAGCCGGAGGTGGCCTCCTCGGACGCCACCAACATCACCACGCACATCGAGCGGGACGGCGACTCGTACGTCGTCACGGGCCGCAAGTGGTACATCTCCGGGGCGATGAACCCGGACTGCCGGATCTTCATCGTGATGGGCAAGACCGACCCGGGCGGGGCGGACATCCGCCGTCAGCAGTCGATGATCCTCGTGCCCCGCGACACGCCCGGCGTCACGATCACGCGCGCCATGCAGGTGTTCGGTTACGAGGACCACTCCCACGGCGGCCACGCCGAGGTGGTCTTCGACCACGCGCGCGTGCCGGTGTCGCACCTGATCGGTGAGGAGGGCGGCGGGTTCGCCATCGCCCAGGCTCGGCTCGGCCCCGGCCGGATCCACCACTGCATGCGGCTGATCGGCATGGCCGAGCGGGCGATCGAGCTGATGTCCGGCGGGCGGTGTCCCGTGACGCCTTCGGCAAGGCGCTGGCCCAGCAGGGCGTGGTGCAGAACTGGATCGCGGACGCGCGGGTCGCGGTCGAGCAGCTGCGGCTGCTGGTGCTGAAGACGGCCTGGATGATGGACACCGTCGGCAACAGGGGCGCCCACACCGAGATCCAGGCCATCAAGATCACCACCCCGCGCACGGTCGTCGGCATCCTCGACCGGGCCATCCAGTTGTACGGGGCGGGCGGGGTCAGCCAGGACTTCCCGCTGGCCGAGCTGTACGCCGGTGCCCGCACGCTGATGATCGCCGACGGCCCGGACGAGGTGCACCAGCGGTCGCTGGCGCGCCGGGAACTGAAGAAGTACCGGTAGGAAGCGCCGGCGTCTCAGGGGCGAAGTGCGCGCAGCAGCAGGTCGGCGAGGTGATCGGCGACCTGCTGCGGCGTGAGGGGCCCGTCGGGGCGGTACCAGGTCGACAGGTGGTGCACGGAGCCGAAGTGGTAGTCCACCACCAGGTCGGCCGGGGTCGCCGTGGAGAACACGCCCGCCGCCTGGCCCTCCTCGACCAGGGCGCGGAAGCGCTCGTGGTAGCGGCGGCGCTCGGCCCGTACCTGCTTGTTCTTCTCCGGGCTCAGATGGTGCATGGAGCGGAAGAAGATCGACGCGTCGTCCAGGTTCTCGATCGTCGTGACGACGACGTCGGCCGCGGCACCGCGCAGGCGCTCCTCGATCGGCTCGTCGGCGTTCGCGTAGGCGTCCAGGCGTTCCTGCTGGACGCGCAGCACGCGCGCGTAGACCTCGTGCAGCAGGTCGTCCTTGGAGCCGAAGTAGTGGTAGAGCGCGCCCTTGGTGACTCCGGCCGCCTCGACGATCTCCTGCACGGAGGTACGGTCGTAGCCCTGCTCGGCGAAGAGCCGGGTGGCGGCGGCCAGGAGTCGCTGCGGTACTGGGGGCCCGTCACCGTCCGTCGTCCTGGGCACTGCCGCCACCTGCCTTCCGTGTCACTGTCGCTGGTCGTCGCCGCTGCTGGTCGTCGCCGCCGTTGGTGCCGCCGGCTGGCATGCGTCGGGGAACACGGTTCCCCGACGGGGATCTTCCCACTCGCCGTCCGCGGCGCGTCGGGCAGGACCTCCGGCTGCCGTGCGGGCTCGCGTGCGGCCACGGCCCGGCCGGGCGGCTCACCGGGTGGCCTCCCAGTGCCGCTGGATGCGGTTCATGCCGCCGAGCCAGCGCTCCGGGTCGGCGGCGCGGGCCTGGTAGTACTCGGCGACCTCGGGGTGCGGCAGGATCAGGAAGCGGTCCTCCTCGATGCCGCGGAACAGGGCGTCGGCCACGTCGTCGGGCTCGATCGCGGTCGGCTTGAGCACCAGGTCGCCCGCGCTGCCGCTGTCGGTGAGCATGTCGGTGCGCACACCCTGCGGGCAGATCGCGTGGACCTTCACACCGCGGTGGCGGTACGTCAGGGACAGCCATTCGGCGAAGGCGTAGGCACCGTGCTTGGTGACGCTGTAGGGGGCGGTGCCGATCATGGTGAGCAGTCCGGCGGCGGAGACGGTGGAGACGAAACGGCCGCTGCCGCGTTCCAGCCAGTCGGGGAGCAGGGCCTGCGCCGCGCGGACGTGGGCCATGACGTTGACGTCCCAGGAGAGTGCCCAGCCCTGTTCGTCGAGCGGCCCGCCGGGCTCTCCGCCGTCACGGCCGACGCCGGCGTTGGCGCAGTAGACGTCGATCCTGCCGCCGAGCGCGTCCAGGGCCTCGGGGACGACGGAGGACGCGTCGCCCGGGACCGCGATGCCGCCGATCTCCTCGGCGACGGTCTTGACGCGGTCGGCGTCCAGGTCGTTGACGACGACCTGGGCTCCCTGGCCCGCGAAGCGGCGGGCGAGTGCCGCCCCGATGCCGCCTCCGGCGCCCGTGACGACCACCTTCGCACCCTGCACGGCTTCCACCATCGGACTCCTTCGACGCGGCGGCCGGTCGCCTGCCCGACCGGCTCTGTTTTCTGGTGGTTCCGGCGATTTCGACTTGGCCGCGGCGGTGACGCGCCGCGTTGCCGCCGTCACGCCGCCCGCCTCGCGCCAGACTAACCGGTCGGTATGCCGGGCGGAAGAAGAAGACGTGAACCGGCCAGGTCCCACTCGTTCCCCAGCGCGGTTCGCGCACGTTAACGTGCGTGGGCATGACACCCGCAGCGATCACGGAGGTCACAGTATGAAGCTGTCCAGACGGAGCCTGCTCGCCACCACCACAGCCACCCTCGCCGCCTCCGCGGCGACCGCTGTCCCGGCGCACGCGGCACCCGGGCGGGCCCCTGCCGCGGGCCGCGGGCTGCGCACCGGCTTCGAGCGGCTCGCGGCGGACGGTTACGCACTGCTCGACGGGCAGCGCGTCGGCGTGGTCACCAACCCGACGGGCATCACCCGGGACGTGCGGCACCTCGTCGACGTCATGCACGCCGACGACCGCGTGGACCTGACCGCCGTGTTCGGACCCGAGCACGGCTTCCGGGGCACCGCGCAGGCGGGCGGCTCCGAGGGTCGCTACGACGACCCGGCGACCGGCCTGCCCGTCTACGACACGTACCTGAAGAGCGGCCGGCCCCTCGCCGACATCTTCACCGCGTCCGGCGTCGACACGGTCGTCTTCGACATCCAGGACGTGGGCGCCCGCTTCTACACGTACATCTGGACGCTCTATGACTGCATGGAGGCGGCGC
Organism: Streptomyces sp. GD-15H; assembly: GCF_045291515.1. NCBI lineage: Bacteria > Bacillati > Actinomycetota > Actinomycetes > Kitasatosporales > Streptomycetaceae > Streptomyces > Streptomyces sp. GD-15H. The sequence continues at coordinate 6,781,579 of NZ_CP149447.1, read as the reverse complement.
GGCTCGCGGGCAAGCGGTTCGTCGTCCTCGACCGGCCGAACCCGATGACCGGGCGGGCGGCACTGGGGCCCGTACTGCACCCGGAGTTCGCGACGTTCGTGGGGCGGCAGCCGATCTCGCAGGCGCACGGGATGACGGTGGCGGAGCTGGCGCGGCTGTTCAACGCGGAGTTCCTGGCCGATCCGGTACGGCTGGAGACGGTACGGATGTCGGGCTGGCGGCGGTCCGACTTCTACGACGCCTCGGGGCTGCCGTGGGTACCGCCCAGCCCCAACATGCCGACGCCCGAGACGGCCCTGGTGTACGCGGGGACGTGCCTCTTCGAGGGCACCAACCTGTCCGAGGGGCGCGGGACGACCCGGCCGTTCGAACTGCTGGGCGCGGAAGGGATCGACGGACGCTGGGCGGCCGAGGCGAACGGGCTCGGCCTGGCGGGTGTGCGGTTCCGTGAGGCGTACTTCGCGCCTACGTTCTCCAAGTTCCAGGGGAAGACCGTCGGGGGCGTACAGCTCCATGTGCACGACCGGGACACGTTCGATCCCGTACGTACGGGAGTGGGGCTGCTGGTCACCGCCAAGCAGGTGTGGAGCGGATTCGCCTGGCGTCCGGACAACTGGATCGACAAGCTGACCGGCTCCACGCGCGTGCGCACGATGATCGACGCGGGCGCGGACACGGACGAGGTGGTGGCCGGCTGGCGGGATGAACTGGCGGCGTTCCGGCAAATGCGCCGGGAGTATCTGCTGTACCGCTGAGCGCGCGCGTTCACTGAGCGGGGTGTCCGCCGGGCAAGCGCCGTACGGCGGCTACGGCGACAGCGGCGGTGACGGCGGCGGTGACGGGGACGGCGGCGGGCCGGGCACGGCCCGCCGCCGTCCTGCTTCCGCATGCCGATCATTATCTGCTCACCGAGCACCGTCCGGATGTCATTCACCCATGTCACCTGCGGCGATGCCGTCTGGGCCGCGTTCGCCGGAGACGGCGGGGTGACCAGGGAAGCGATCGGCGCGCATAACGCCGCGCTCTTCAGGAACCCGTGGAGGCCGCGGAGAGTTCTCAGTCTGTCGAGGGGTGCGCGATGCGCCGTGACACGGGGGCTCCTCCCGGCGGGGACGGGGCGGGACGTTACCGCCGGTATCCCCTCGAGGGGAGGTGAACGTGCGTCATTTTCCGCTGCGGCGGCGGCGAGGGAGATGACCATGAGGGACCACAAGTGAATGATCAGACACGGGAGCTGACTGAAGACTGGGCACGACTGACCGACGGCCGGCCCGTGACCGACCGAGAGGGGGCCATCGAAAAAAGATGGAGCCGATTCGCGTGTCGATACGTCTATTCGACGACGTCCGTTCGACGACGCCGAAGTGACCGGATTACAGGTGCAGGTGTGACGGAGGTGCAGGATGATGGCCGGTTTCCGAAGTCTGGCGAGACAGGTCCGCGATCCACGGTGCGACCTGGCGCTGCGGCGCTATTCGCTGCGCAAGTGCCTTGAGCGATTCGCTCCTTACGGACACAGGGCGACCTGGGACCATCTGTGCTCGCGTGCCGGGTTCGATCCCGAGGACCGCTCCGTCGACCCAGCGCGGCTCGTGGCCGCACTGGACGAACTGGAGGAGGCCCGGGCGGTCTGGCTGTCCTACGAGGTCGAGTTCGCCGAGCGCCGCAGGAAGGAGAAGCACGACGGCTTGCGCAGGCCGGGCAGCGTGGACGACTGGCACCGGCTGACCTGGGGCGGTTTCGGCGTGGCCTGGTGCGACGACCCGCGAGTGCATCCGCGTGAGCCGCTGGCCGAGGTCCTGCGGCGACTGATCGCCGCGCTGGAACGAGAGCCGGGTTCGGCCTGCCCCGTGTGTTGGGGAGCGGCTCATGTGGCGGTACGACCTGGACCACGAGCCGTCGGCGGGCCCGGTCTGCGCGGACTGCGGAATCCTGGTGCCGCGCCCCGTCCTGACCACCGAAGCGCTGGTGGGCGCCGGGCAACCGGAACTGCTGGTGTCGGCCTGAGGGGCGTGGGGGTGCGCCGGGGACGCCGCGCCCCCACTGTCCCACGGACCCTCGCCTAGGCGGGACCCGGCCTACGCGGGGCTCGGCCCGCCTGGTTTCCCGGTCGTCTGCCGGGGGTGTTCTCGGGCAGCAGTCGGGAGCCCGTCAGGCGTTCACCGAAGGCGTCGTCCGGGTTGGACAGGACGCAGGTGTCCAGCGAGAGGCAGCCGCAGCCGATGCAGTCGGTGAGGTGGTCGCGCAGCCGGTTGAGCTGCTTGATGCGCTCGTCCAGTTCGGCGCGCCAGGCCTCCGAGAGGTGCGCCCAGTCGCCCCGGGTGGGAGTACGTTCCTGGGGGAGCTCGGCGAGCGCTCCGCGGATCGTCGCGAGCGGGATGCCGACGCGCTGGGCGGCCCGGATGAACGCGACCCGGCGCAGGGTGTCACGGCTGTAGCGGCGCTGGTTGCCCGGGGTGCGGCGGCTGCTGATCAGGCCCTTCGACTCGTAGAAGTGCAGGGCCGACACGGCGGCGCCGCTGCGCGCGGAGAGCTGGCCGACCGTGAGCTCGTGGATCTTCTCTGGAATCTGGGGCACCCCTCGAAGCCTACCCATTCCGCACGGCTCCGGTCCGTTGACAAGGGCTGCAAGGCCGACCATGCTAAGCAGTCGCTTAGGAAGGCGCGCGGGTGGGCGCGTGCGATCACGTGACGCGAAAGGCCGGGACATGGCAGAGCCGAGAATCTTCACGTCCGCCGACGACCTGAAGGCGGCGGTGGGAGAGCAACTGGGTTACACGGACTGGCTGGAGGTCGACCAGAAGCGGATCGACCTGTTCGCCGAGGCCACCGGTGACCACCAGTGGATCCACGTCGATCCGGAGAAGGCGGCGGCCGGGCCGTTCGGCACGACCATCGCCCACGGCTATCTGACGCTGTCGCTGCTGCCGCTGTTCGGCCCGCAGCTGATCTCCGTCGACGGCGTGAAGATGGGCGTCAACTACGGCACGAACAAGGTGCGTTTCCCCGCGCCCGTCCCCGTCGGGTCGCGGGTGCGTGCCACCGCGAAGGTCACCGCCGTCGACGAGGTGGCGGGCGGCGTCCAGGTGACCACGGCCTTCACCGTGGAGCGCGAGGGCGGCGAGAAGCCGGTGTGCGTGGCCGAGTCGGTGGCCCGCTACTACCTCTGAACGGTGTCCGTCCGGTAGGCGCCGACCATCCGCAGGACGAGGTCGGCGTAGAGGGCGCCGACCTCCTCGGGGGTGCGGGCGCCGTTGATGTCGAACCAGCGCGCCACGTCGACACAGAGGGAGAGCACGGCGCGGGTGGTGCCCCGCACGTCGGAGACGTCGAACTCGCCCGTGCGCACGCCCTCCTCGATGATCCCGCGCACCTCGGTGTCGACCTGCCGGCGCAGGGCGATGATCTCGGCGCGGGCGTCGGGCCCGAGCGAGTCGAGTTCGTACTGCACGACCCGCGCGGTGGTGCGTCCGCCGGCGTGCCAGCGGACGAAGGAGCTCACCGCGTCGGCGAGCCGCTCGGTCGGGCCGCCCTCGGCACGGGCCGCGGTACGCAGGATGTCCACGGCCTTCTCGTGGCCGATCCTACTGATGCGGTGGAGCAGCTCTTCCTTGGTCTTGTAGTGGATGTAGAGCGCGGCCGGGCTCATGCCGGCGCGGCCCGCGATGTCACGGGTCGTCGTGGCGTGGTAGCCGCGCTCCGCGAACGCCTCCACGGCGGCGAGCAGCAGCCGTCGGGCCGCGTCGGGTGTGACCTCGCCCCACGGCTGCGCCTCACCGCCGGCCGCGTCCTCCGCCGTACTCATCGCTCACCCCATTCGCTGACAGGGGTAACACCATACCGGCAAGGGTGAGCGGGCGCTTAGGGCCTGCCCGGGGCCTTCCCCGGCGCATCCGCCCGTCCGAGCGCGAACCGGACACCTCCCCGCGGAACGTTCACAGCTTCTCGAACGGGTCGTGCTCCGCCAGCAGTTTCTCCAGACGTGCCTGGTCGACGCGGCTCACGATCTGCCCTGCCTCCTGGCGGTCCCGGATGACCTTGGCCAGTGTGAAGGCGGAGGTGACGAGGTACAGGACGGCGATCGCCATGAAGCCACGCACCCAGGCGTCGGCCTCGAGGCGGATGATGCCGAAGGCGGTCGCCCCCAGGGCGACGGCGAAGGATGCGACGGCCTGGCCGTAGAAGGCGGCCGTGTTCTGCTGCTTGACCGGTGTGTCACTCATGGGGACAGCGTCGGCGAAAGCGGTACGGCACACATCCGCCGGGATACTCAGATCGGGTACTCGGACCGGGTACTCGGACGGGCCGGGACCCCGTGGTCCCGCCGGCCCCTCAGAACGCCGAGACCCCGGTCAGGGCACGTCCGATGACCAGTTTCTGGATCTGGCTGGTGCCCTCGTAGAGCGTCATGACGCGGGCGTCGCGCAGCAGCTTGCCCACCGGGTACTCGTCGATGTAGCCGTAACCGCCGTAGACCTGGAGGGCGTTGTTCGCGGCGCGGACGGCTGCCTCCGAGGCGAAGAGCTTGGCCTTGGAGGACTCCACGGTGAACGGCCGACCGCGGTCGATCAGGTCCGCGACCCGCCAGGTCAGCAGCCGGGCGGCGTCGACGTCCACGGCGATGTCGCTGATCAGCTCCTGGACGAGCTGGTGGTGGGCGAGGGTCTTCCCGAACTGCTCGCGCTCGCCCGCGTACCGCACGGCCGCGTCGAGTGCGGCCTGGGCTATGCCGACACAGCCCGCCGCGACCGACACGCGCCCCTTGGCGAGGGCGGACATGGCGACCGAGAAACCCTTGCCCTCGGGACCCAGCATCGCGGACGCGGGCACGCGCACGTCCTCCAGCACCAGCTCGGCGGTGGCCTGGCCGCAGGCCGAGCTTGCCGTGCAGGGCGCGACGCGTCAGGCCGGGGGTGTCGGCGGGAACGAGGAAGGCGGACATCCCCTTGTGACCGGGGGCGCCGGTGGAGCGGGCGAACAGCAGGACGACGTCGGCCCAGGTGCCGTTGGTGATGAACATCTTGGTGCCGTTGATGACGTAGCCCTCGCCGTCGCGCACCGCGCGGGTGGAGACATTGCCGGCGTCGGAACCCGTGCCCGGCTCGGTGAGGCCGAAGCATCCGACGTACGCGCCCGAGGTGAGCCCGGGAAGCCAGGCCCGCTTCTGCTCCTCGCTGCCCCAGGCGGCGACCGTCTTGGCGACCAGTCCCAGGGACACGGAGACGATCCCGCGCACGGAGGAGTCGCCGCGCCCCAACTCCTCGGTGACCAGGCAGTACGCGAGGTGGTCGCCACCGGAACCCCCGTACCGCTCGTCGATCGTCAGCCCGAGGAACCCGACCTCGCCGAGCTTCTTCACGATGCCGCGATCGACCTCCTCGGCGCGGTCCCAGGCCGTGGCGTGGGGGACGACCTCACCCTCGACGAAGTCCCGGGCGAGCCGGCGGACGGCGCTCTGCTCCTCGCTGAGCTCCAGGTTCATGACGGCCACCCCCATCAAATTAGCACTGCTAGTTTTTCGGTGCAGCCCTACTATGTGCGCCATGGCCCGACCGCGCAAGCCCCTGCTCAGCACCGACCGGATCGTCGAAACGGCCCGTGCGCTCGTGGACGCGGAGGGCCTTGCGGCCGTCTCCACACGCCGGCTCGCCGCACAGCTGGGGGTCAGCGGGCCCTCGCTCTACAACCACTTCCGCACCAAGGACGAGATCCTTGAGGCGGTGGCCGACTCGGTGAGCGCGCTGGTCGACCTGTCGATGTTCGAGGACGGCCGGGACTGGCGGACCGCGCTGCACGACTGGGCCGTCTCCTACCGCGCCGCGCTGCGCGACCACCCCCACATCGTGCCGGTCCTGGCGCGCGGTCCCGGCCGCCGCCCGGCCGCCCTGCGGCTCGCCGACGCGGTCTACGGCGCGATGGTCGAGGCTGGCTGGCCGCCGGCGCAGGCCACATCCATCGGCGCGCTGATGCGGTACTTCATCATGGGCTCGGCGCTCGGTTCCTTCGCCGGCGGTTTCGTGGACGACGCCGGCGCGTACGATCCCGCCGACTATCCCCACCTCGGGCAGGCCCACCTGCTCGCCGAGAAACAGGAGAAGATCGACGAGCGGGCCTTCGAGACGGGCCTGACGGCGCTGCTGGACGGTCTGGCCGAGCAGTACGAGCAGGTGCGGGACGGCACGGCCTAGGTACGTACGGCAGCGCGGGTACGGGGCAGCGTCTGCGCGGACGGTTCGGCCGGCGCCGAAGAGTCCATGCCGCATGCTGGGGCGCATGACGTCGAAGGACCCCCAGGCCCCCGGGCTCGCCCGGCTCGCCGGGCTGATCGCCGACGAGACACGGGCCGCCTGCCTGCTGGCTCTGCTGGACGGCCGGGCGTGGACGGCGGGCGAGTTGGCGCGGCACGCGGGCGTCGCCCCGTCCACGCTGAGCGGGCACCTGGGCAAGCTGGTCGCCGGCGGGCTGCTCGCCGAGGAACGGCGGGGTCGGTACCGGTACGTACGGCTCGCCGACGCGCGGGTCGCCCAGCTGGTGGAGGAACTGGCCGGGCAGGTCGCCCCGGGTACGGCTGTGCGCCCGCGCACCCTGCGGCAGGCCAGCGCCGGCTCGGCGATGGCCCGCGGACGCACCTGCTACGACCATCTCGCCGGCCGGCTCGGCATCGCGGTCACAGACGCGTTCACGGCGCGCGGACTGCTGCGCCGGGACACCGGGTTCGCGCTCACCGGCGCGGGCCTGCGCTGGTTCGACGCCCTGGGCATCGAACTCGACCGCCGCGGCCGCCGCCCGCTGGCCCGCGCCTGCCTCGACTGGACGGAACGCCGCCACCACCTCGCCGGAGTCGCCGGCGCGGCCCTGTGCCGGCACGCCCTGGACGCACGGTGGTGTGTCCGCATCGGCTCCGAGCGCGCGGTGAAGGTGACGGAGGCGGGCGAGCGGGCGCTGTCCGAACTGCTGGGGATCGAGGAAGCGGTCCTGCACTGACCGGCGCCCACCGCGCCACTCCCGCATCAGGCCCTAGAAGACCACCAGGGCTCGTCCGCCCTTGCCCGCCGACATGTTGTCGAAGGCGGCCGGGATGCCGTCCAGGGCGATCCGTTCCGTCACCAGGGCGCCCAGGTCGAGACGGCCCGCTCGGATGTGTCCGGCGAGGACGGGGAGGTCCCGGGCCGGGTCGGAGTTGCCGTAGACGCAGCCGGAAAGGGTTCTGCCCCAGTGGAAGATCTCCAGGGCGTTGAAGGTGACCCGCTGGTCCTTGCCTCCGATGCCGACGACCGTGGTGCGGCCGCCACGCCGGGTGGAGTCCCAGGCGGTGCGGATGGTGGTCGCGCGGCCGACGCATTCGACGGCCGCGTCCACGCCCTGTTTCCCGGTGAGGGCACGGATCTCGCGGGCCGTGGTGTCCGAGGCGACGAGGTAGTCGGTCGCCCCGGCGGAGCGCGCCAGTTCCTCCTTCGCCGGGGAGACGTCGACCGCGACGATCGTCGTCGCGCCGGCGATTCGGGCCGACTGGAGGGCCGCGAGGCCCACTCCCCCCACGCCGAACACCGCGACCGACTCGCCCGGCCGGACCCGCGCGGAGTGGTGGACGGCGCCGTAGCCGGTGAGCACGCCGCAACCCAGCAGGGCGGCGTCGGTGAGCGGGACGCCGTCCGGGGCGGGCAGGACGCAGGATGCGGGCACCACCGTCTCCTCGGCGAAGGCGGCGACGTTCAGGCCGGGGTGGAGCGGGGTGCCGTCGTCGGCGCGGTGGGCGTGCACCCGGGCGGCACCGCCCAGGGCGTCGGCGCACAGCCATACCTCGCCGCGCGCGCAGGCGGGGCAGGCTCCGCAGGAGGGCGCCCAGTTGAGGACGACGCCGTCGCCGGGAGCGACATGGGTGACGCCTTCGCCGACGGAGACGACCGTGCCGGCGCCCTCGTGGCCGAGCACGGCCGGGACCGGAAGGCGCATGGTGCCGTTGGCCAGGGACAGGTCGGAGTGGCAGAGACCGGCGGCGGCGAGCCGGATACGGACCTGGCCGGGGCCGGACTCGGGCAGGGCGATCCCCGTGGTCTCCAACGGGGCGTCGACGGCGGACAGTACGGCGGCGCGGACGGTCATGATGGATGGAATCCCCTAGAACTGGAGGGACTTGGTCTGGAGGTACTCGGTCAGGCCGTGCACGCCGAGTTCGCGGCCCACGCCCGACTGCTTGTAACCGCCGAACGGCGCGAGGGGGTTGAAGCGGCCGCCGTTGATGTCGACCTGACCGGTCTCCATGCGGCGGGCGAACGCCGTCGCCTCCGCCTCGTCGCCAGCCCAGACCGCGCCGGCGAGTCCGTAGACGGTGCCGTTGGCGATGCGCAGGGCGTCCTCCTCGTCCTCGTAGCGCAGGACGGACAGGACGGGCCCGAAGATCTCCTCCTGGGCGATCGTCATGTCCAAGGTGACGTCGGCGAAGACGGTGGGACTGACGAAACACCCCTTCTCGCGCGGGGCTTCGGGGCCCCCGGCGACCAGACGCGCGCCCTCGGCGACGCCCTTCTCTATGTAACCGCGCACGCGTTCCTGCTGCTTGGCGTTGACGAGGGGGCCGATACGGTCGCCGTACTTCGCGGCGGCGGCCGCGGCGAGCGCGACGGCCTCGTCGTACTGGTCGCGGTGGACCAGCATGCGGGTCCAGGCGCTGCACGTCTGACCGGAGTTGGTCATCACGTTGGCGACCCCGACGTTGACCGCCCGGGCCAGGTCGGCGCTGGGGAGGATCACGTTGGCGGACTTGCCGCCCAGTTCGAGGGCGACCTTCTTGACCGCGCCCGCGGCGACGGCGCCGATCCGGCGGCCGACGGCGGTGGAGCCGGTGAAGGAGACCAGGTCGACGCCCTGGTGTTCGGCGAGGGCCTGGCCGGCCACCGGGCCGAGGCCGGTGACCAGGTTGAACACGCCGGCCGGAACCCCCGCCTCGTGCACCGCCTCCGCGAAGAGCCGGGCGACCAGCGGGGTGTCCTCGGCGGGCTTGACGACGATCGTGCAGCCGGCGGCGAGGGCCGGGGCGGCCTTCGCGACGATCTGGTGGAGGGGGTAGTTCCAGGGCGTGATCGCGCCGACCACACCGACCGGTTCGTACAGGACGGTCGAGTTGCCCGTCTTCTCCTCGAAGGAGTACGTCGCCGCCAGTTCGGCATACGAGCCCGCCACCGCGACAGGCACGGCCGCGTGCACGGTCTGCGAGAGCTTCAGGGGTGCGCCGAGTTCGGCCGTCACCGTTCGAGCGATCTCCTCCTGCCGGGCCACCAGCACGTCACGGAGGGCGGCGAGGCGGGCGGCGCGCTCGGCAGGCGGGGTCGCGGCCCAGGCCGGGAGGGCGGCGCGGGCGGCCCGTACGGCGGCGTCCACGTCCTCGGCGGTGCCCGCGGGGACGGTGGCGATCACCTGCTCGTCGGCCGGGTTCACGACCTCGATCACGTCCGGCCGGCGGCGGGGCGCCAGGCACCGTTGATGTACATGCCGTCGTATGCCTTCATCGCGCTTCCTCCGGTACGGGGATCGACGTCCACCTCATAAACTAGCGATGCTAATTTCCTGGCGCCAGAGGGGCCGTGCCACTGGTCCAGGTCGGGCAGTTGTTCCGGGGCGGGGCAGACGCGTGCGCCCTGCTGGCCGAAGACGAACAGGTGAGCGATGTCGACCAGGAGCGGGACCTGCGTGCCATGCCGCAGGCGGGCGTCGGGGGTGGTGCGGACGAGGAGGGCGCCGGGCAGCCGGAGCTCGGCGGGGCCTCCCCGGCCCGGGCGATGCCGAGAACCTGGCGCGGTCCGGACTGCCTCGGCGCGCAGGCCCACGATGACCTCGCGGCCCTGCTGCACGCGGAGCAACCGGCGGTCCGGTCAGAGGGATCCGGGCAGCCGCAGGAACTGCTTGCCCAGGCTGATGGTCATCGCGCCGTCGAGCGGTGAGACGCCGTGGGCCGCGGCGGCCTCGGCGAGGACGGGCAGAACGCCGAAATGGCCTTCACCCCCGCCCCGAGGGGCGGAGCACCGGCCAAGATCAGAGGTGGAAGCCGTCGTTGGGCATGAAGTCAGATCCCTCGAAGCGGCGTTGACAAGACGTTGACATGCGACCAATAAGCGCAAAGCCCCAGGTCACAGCTTTGCTCCGGTCAGCGCGGTGCGCTTTTCGGTCACAGGACCGGTCACAGGACCCGTCACGGGCTGGTCCCGAGGGCGATTTCGACGGGCACTCCGTTGAGTACGGCGTTGCCCGACAGCGGGTCGAGGAGGCTGCCGTCGAGCAGCTGGTTCACATTGACGCCGGGGTCGGTCGTGGCGTGCCGCAGCCGGGTGCCGGGCCGGTCGTGGCCCCAGCCGTGCGGGAGGCTCACCACGCCCCGGCGCACCCCGTCGGTCACCTCGGCGGGGGCGGTCACCTCTCCCCCGGCGCCCTTGACCCGTACCGGCCCGCCGTCGCGGATGCCGAGGCGTTCGGCGTCGTCGGGGTGGATCTGCAGGGTGCACCGGTTGGAACCGCCGGTGAGGGCGGGCACGTTGTGCATCCAGCTGTTGTTGGAGCGCAGGTGGCGGCGGCCGACGAGGACGAACGCGGCGGGGCGTTCGCCGAGGGCGGCGCGCAGTCGGGGCAGGTCGGCGGCGATCGGTTCCGGCAGCAGCTCCACCCGACCGCTGCGAGTCCTCAGGAGCTGCGGAAGGCGGGGGCGCAGTGGTCCGAGGTCGATACCGTGCGGGTGGGCGAGCAGTTTGTCCAGGGTGAGTCCGTCCAGTTCGGCGCCGAAGCCGTCGCCGTAGGGGCCGAGGCGGAGCATCATGTCCAGCCGCCGCTCGGGTCCGTCGTCGCCGGTGAGCAGTTTCGCGAGTTCCTCCGGGTCGCGGCCGTGCACCGGGGAGTGCGGGTCGTTCACCGCCCTGCCGAGGGTCTGCTGGACGACCAGCCGGTCGACGTCCTCCGGGTCGGCGCCGCGCATGCCCGTGGCGGCGAGGAGGAGCCGGGCCAGGATCTCGGTCTCCGCCATGCGGGCGGGCTCCAGTGGAAGCGCCGGGCGCGTGTAGCGGACCTGGTTGCGTACGGCGAGGGTGTTGAAGGCGAAGTCGTGGTGCGGACTCTGCGCGGGCGGGGGCGGCGGGAGTACGACGTGGGCGTGGCGGGAGGTCTCGTTGAGGTACGGGTCGACGCTGACCATGAAGTCGAGTGAGCCGAGAGCCTTGTCGAGGCGGTCGCCGTCGGGTGCGGACAGGACCGGGTTGGCGGCGACGGCGATGAGGGCGTGCACCGGCTCACCTTCGTCGGTGGCGGTGTCGATCTCCTCGGCGAGGGCGAACAGCGGCAGTTCGCCCTTGGTCTCGGGGTGCCGGCTCACCCGGGAGTGCCAGCGCCCGAGGGCGAAGCCGCGGCCGGGCCCGGCGGGGCGCGGCCCCTTGCCGGTGGCGGCCCACGGGAAGAGGGCGCCGCCGGGCCGGTCGAGGTTGCCGGTGAGGGTGTTGAGGACGTCGACGAGCCAGCTGGCCAGGGTGCCGTGCGGGACGGTGCAGCTGCCGATGCGGCCGTAGACGGCGGCGGTGGGGGCGGCGGAGAGTTCGCGGGCGAGGGTGCGGATGGTGTCCGCGTCGACGTCGCAGACGGGGGCCACTGCCTCGGGTGTGAAGTCCTTGACTGCGTCGGCGAGTTCGTCGGCTCCTCGTACATGGGGCGCTGACTCCCCGAGGTCGACGAGGTCCTCCGTGAAGAGTACGCACGTCATCGCGGCGAGCAGCAGGGCGTCGGTGCCGGGCCGGATGGCGATGTGCCGGTCGGCGAGGCGGGCGGTGCGGGTGCGGCGCGGGTCGATGACGGTGAGGGTGCCGCCGCGGGCCCTCAGCTCCCGGAGGCGGCCGGGGAAGTCGGGTGCCGTGCACAGACTTCCGTTGGATTCCAGGGGGTTGGCGCCGATCAGCAGCAGGTGGTCGGTGCGGTCCAGGTCGGGTACGGGGATCGCGTTGGCGTCACCGAAGAGGAGCCCGCTCGAGACGTGCTTGGGCATCTGGTCGAGGGTGGAGGCGGTGAAGAGGCTGCGGGTGCCGAGGCCGGCGATCAGGACGGGCGGGTAGAGGGCGCCCGCCACGGTGTGCACGTTGGGGTTGCCGAGGACGACTCCGACGGAGTGCGGGCCGTATCGCTCGACGACGGACCGGATACCGGCGGCGACCGCGTCGAACGCCTCCTCCCAAGTGGCCGCGCGCAGCTCGCCGCCGACCCGGACGAGGGGGGTGCGCAGCCGGTCGGGGTCCGCGTCCAGGGCGGGGAAGGAGGTGCCTTTGGGGCAGATGAATCCTTTGCTGAACACGTCGTCACGGTCGCCCCGGGCGCCGGTGACGCGGCCGTCGTCGAGGGTGAGGGTGAGGCCACAGGTGGCCTCGCACAGCGGGCAGACGCGAAGGGCGGTGCGGGGCACGGGGCCTCCCGGGGCGGTGACGGGCGGACACGCCGAGCATACCGACCGGTACGCATGTGGGGGGAGCCTCTTGCAGGAGCCTTCGCGGCCGATCGCCGGGGCCACCAGGAGCCTGCCGGCCGGCGAGTACGACTCACCGTTCATCCCCTGTTCCTCACGCGAGCCGCAGCCCGCGGATCCGGCTAGCAGTACGACACAGACCGCGAGTGCGGTGACCGGCCTCCCCGTCCACGCCATCCCGGGGAGCGTAGAACACGGGTGCGGACTCCCGAATCCCCCTGGAGTCGGGTTCCCTCGTCCTCTGTCGAGAAGAGGGCGCGGCCCGGGGGCGGGGACGGCCGCGACACGCGGAACGGGGTCGTGCGGCCCCCTTGCGCTGGGGAAACCGCAATCCTATGGTATCGCATAGGAATCGCACGCAAGGGAGCAGCGAAGATGAGCGGGGACGCGCGCAAGGCCGCCGAGGGACTCGACCACCTCTCCGGGTTCGGCAACGAGCACAGCTCCGAGGCGGTCCCGGGCGCCCTGCCCGAGGGACGCAACTCGCCTCAACGCGTGCCGCTCGGGCTGTACGCGGAGCAGCTGAGCGGTACGGCGTTCACCGAGCCGCGGGCCAGCAACCGCCGCTCCTGGCTGTACCGGATCCGCCCGTCGGCCGCGCACCCGGCGTTCACCCGCACGGGCAACGGCGCGATCCGCAGCGCACCCTTCACCCAGACCGTGCCCGACCCCAACCGCCTGCGCTGGGACCCGCTGCCCGCGCCGGCGGAGGGCACCGACTTCCTGGCCGGCCTGTGGACGCTGGGCGGCAACGGCGACGTCACCCAGCGCACCGGAATGGCGGTGCACCTCTACCACGCGACTGCCTCGATGGACCGGGTGTTCAGCGACGCCGACGGTGAGCTGCTGATCGTCCCGGAGCAGGGCGGGCTGCTGCTGCGCACGGAGTTCGGGCTGCTGCATGTGGAGCCGGGACACATCGCGCTGATCCCTCGTGGGGTGCGCTTCCGCGTGGAGCTGCTGGACGACGCGTCCGACGGCGGCCCGGTGGCCCGCGGCTATGTGTGCGAGAACTACGGTGCCCCGTTCCGGCTGCCCGACCTCGGCCCGATCGGCGCCAACGGACTGGCGAACGCACGGGACTTCCGGGCGCCCGTCGCCGCGTTCGAGGACGTCGAGGGCCCGGTGGAGGTGGTGAACAAGTTCTGCGGCAACCTCTGGTCGGCCACCTATGACCACTCCCCGCTGGATGTCGTCGCCTGGCACGGCAACTATGTGCCATACGCCTATGACCTGCGCCGCTTCAATGTGATGGGAACCATCTCCTACGACCATCCGGACCCGTCGGTCTTCACGGTGCTGACGTCGCCGAGCGACACACCGGGGCTGGCCGGGGTGGACTTCGTGGTGTTCGCGCCGCGCTGGCTGGTGGGCGAGGACACGTTCCGGCCGCCGTACTTCCACCGGAACGTGATGAGCGAGTACATGGGCCTGATCGAGGGCGCCTACGACGCGAAGGCGGAGGGCTTCGTCCCGGGCGGCGGCTCGCTGCACAACATGATGTCGGCGCACGGGCCGGACCGGGAGACGTTCGAGCGGGCGAGCGCCGCCGAGTTGCACCCGCAGAAGATCGACAACGGTCTCGCCTTCATGTTCGAGACGCGCTGGCCGGTGTCCCTGACGCCGCAGGCGGCACGCGCGGAGCACCTGCAGGAGCGCTACGACGACGTGTGGCAGGGCCTGGAGAGCCACTTCCGCGCGCTGTGACGCGGTGCCGCCTCCGGGGTGCCGCAGCAAGGGGTGTCGAGGCCTCCGCGGCTCGCATTGCACTGAGCGTTCCCGACCGATACGGATAGCCCGTGACCTCCTTCGCGCCGGATTCGATCGTCCTGAACCGCAAGTTGCCGCTCTGGTACCAGGTGTCGCAGTCGCTGCGCGCATCGATCCTCGGCCGCTCGCCCCGGGACCCGCTGCGCCTGCCCACCGAGGAACAGCTGGCGGGGCACTACGGGGTGAGCGTGCTGACCATGCGGCAGGCACTGAAGGAACTGGAGGACGAGGGACTGATCACGCGGCACCGCCGGCGCGGCACGTTCATCGAGCCCGACGCCCGAAGGGGCGCCCCGGTACGCCTGCTGGGCTCGGTGGACGCGATCGTGGCCCAGCAGTCCGGCATGACGACCGAGTTGCTCGAGCACGGCACCGCGCCGGTGCCGGCCGAACTCGCCGAACACTTCCCCGACCTGGAGGAGGCTGCGGCCTACCACCGGCTGCGCAGCGACGAGAAGACCGGCGAGCCGACCAACCACGCCCGCAACTACGTCCGTCCGGAGATCGCCGCCCGCATCGACCTGGAGGATCTGGTGCGCTGGCCGATGACCAAGGTGCTGCGGGACATCGTCGGGGTGGACATCAGTCGCATCACGGACATCGTGGAGGCGCGGCTCGCGGACCCGGAGACGGCCCGTCTGCTCCAGGTCCCGCTGCTCAGCCCGATCCTGCACTACACCGGCATCACGTACGACACCACCGGCCGGCCCCTGGACGTGGCCGTGATCAACTACCGGGGCGACCGCTTCTCCTTCACGGTGACCCTGGAAGCCACCTGATCCGGTCGGCCCCTCAGGCCGTACGATGCCCAGCGTGACGCATGACGACGCTCCGCTGCTGGCGGACCTCATGCCGTGGTCCGTCGCACCGCCGCGACTCGGCCGGGGGTGGCCGGCGGCCCCCGACCCGGCGGCTCTGAAGGCCCGTTGGGATGCCCTGCTGAAGGCCGTGGGGCCCGACCGGGAGGCCCTGTTCCAGCCGACGCGTTCGCGGACGGTGCACACGGCGGTCGGGCAACTGCCGGGCCGGTCGGGCGGAACGGAGAAGCTGGCGCGCGCCTCGGGCCCGTGCCCCGAACCGGTCCGGGTGCTGCACTCCCCCTTCGACGAGCAGTGGCTGATTCCCGACCAGCGGCTGATCGACGCGGCCCGCCCCGAACTGTGGCGGGTGACCGACGAGCGGCAGATCTTCGTCGTCGAGGCCACCGCGGGGCGGAGCGGACGCACTCGGGGTGAACGCGCCGGGAGCGGTGAGGCCGGCGCCGACGACCCCGCCGGTCCGCTGCTGCTCGCCACGTCCCTGCTGCCGGTGCTGCGCCCCGGCCGCATCCGCCCGCTGTACCGCCGGCCCGGAGGCGCGGAACCGAACCTGGCCCCGGCCCTGTCCGAGCACCTCGCGGCACGGCTCGGCCGGAAGGCTCCGGCCGTCGACGTGCTCGCCTGGGCGATGGCCGCGGTGCGCACCGGACCCGGCGGGCTCACGGTGCCGCTCACCGGGGACGCCGACGTGTGGACCGCGGGCGTGGAGGTGGGCCACCGGCTGCTGTGGCTGATGCGGCGCGACGGGGAGCGCCCCCGGCTCCCGGGCGGACGCCGCCCCTACGTCCGGGCCCCGCTCCCCTCCCGGCCGCTGACCGTGCGCTACGACCCCGACGAGGAGGCCCTGTTTCTCGACGAGGGCCGCATCTCACCGGTGCCGACGACGGCCTGGGAGTTCGAGGTGGCCGGGGTCCGGGTGCTGGAGCGGTGGTGCGCGGCCCGCACGGACGGGGCCGACCCGGGCACCCTGGACGCGATCCGTCCGGCCGTCTGGCCACAGGCCTGGACCTCGGAGCTCCTGGAGCTGATCACGGTCCTCACCCTGATGGCCGAACTGCGCCCGCGTCGACTCGCGTTGCGGGACGGAGTGGCGGTCGACCCGATCACGCCGACGGAACTGCACCGGGCCGGCGTACTCCCGGCACCGAGATCCGCACACCGGCCCGCCTCGGTACTGGACGCCCACGAGGAGGGCCCGGAGGGCCAACTCGCTCTGCTCTGACGCGCCGGGTGACGGCGCCCGGACGGCGGCCGAGGCGGATGCGACGGGTGGGGACACGGTGGGACCGACGGAAATCAACACACCCCAGAGCGCTGCCGGGTGGGTCGGGGTGCCGGAAACCCGGAAGAGGGGTGAGGCCCAGGGTCGGGAGCGTGGTCCGGGAAGGGGACGACGTGCTGGTGCTCGGGGTGTGCGTCGTGTGCCGTGGGGGTGACAGGGGACGCGCGCGGTGCCGCGCCAGGACGGTGGGTCCGTCCGGGCGCGGGTCTAACGACTGCCGAACAGGGAGCGGCGCAGTCGGCGCAGCGGGGCGAAGAGCGAGACACGGCTCGTCCGTGCCCGCACGCCTCTGGTTCCTCGGTCGCGTGCGGTCAGCTCGCGCATCAGCGACGTCGCCTCGGCCGTCTCCCGCTGCGGGACGGCGGGTCCCGCCAGCACCGAGAGGTGGCGGTCCAGGCGTGCACTGGTCGCGCTGCTTCCACAGGTGATCGCAGGGACCCTGGCCCTGCTGTGCACCGTTATCTGTTCCATGTCACTCCCCACCCGTACGAGTCCACCCCGGGCAGGGTAACCCTATCGCCCCGTACGGGCACTCGTGTATCGCGGTCGCAGGATTCACCTTCCCTGTAAGGAGGTTGACGAACACTCGACGATTACTCTCCGAATACGACCCTTTTCAGGGCGAGTTGGACGACCGGCTGGGTGATGGGCTGCGATGATCCCCCGTCGGGCTCGACGGTCACGGCGAGTGACGTCACGGATTTATCGAGGTCGGAGGCGACCAGAGGCGTGTCGGCCTCGAAGAGCCCGAGGGAGCGCGGTTCGGTGCCCGGGCGCATGAGCCGCAGCTGGCGCACACGTCCGTTCGGCGGGTTGCCGTATCCGCCGAGGGTGACGACCGCGCTCCCCTCCGATGCGGAAGCAGTCACTCCGATCGTGCCGCCCCGTACGTCCCGGCCGCTGCTCGCGCGGGCGTCCGGGGCCGCGAGAACGTGTGCGATCTCACGTGAACGGTCCCGTTCGGCGTTCAGTTCGCCCTGGGTCCGGTCCGTCTGGACGGCGACGCCCGACTCGGTGCCGTTCTCGGTGACGTGCGAGACGGAGACCCCGTCGGACGGGGTCTCCCCCTCTCCTTCCGGTTCGGTGGCCGCTCCCTGAGCGGGCGGCCCCTGAGGTCTTTCGTTTGGATCAGGCCGCGCTGTTGAGCACCGGGAGGTAACCGCCGGACTGGCCGGCCGCCTTCGGGTGGTAGGAGTCGCCGATGTTGAGCCAGTTCACGCTGTGCAGCCAGGAGTTGCTGGAGCAGATCTCGTGGCCGACGAAGGGGGTGCGCACGTCGCCGAAGGTGAAGGCGTGCGCGCGGGCGCGCTGGGCGATGGTGTTGGCGAGAAGGTCGGCCGCGTCGTTGATCGCCTTCCGCTTGGTCTCGGAGAGGCCGACGCAGGAGGTGCCGAGCTGGTAGAAGCGGGGGTAGCCGAGGACGACGACATGGGCGTTCGGGGCCCGGGTGCGGATGGCGGAGTAGACGCTGTCGAGGCTGCCGGGCAGCGTCGATTCGACGTACGCCCGTGCGGTGGCGATCCGCGAGAGGCAGGTGCTTTCGGACTGAAGCACACAGGTCGTCATGACGTCGGCGAAACCGGCGTCATTGCCGCCGACGCTGATCGAGACGAGTCCGGTGGCGGTGCTGAGCGGGCCGAGCTGCCCGGAGAGAACGTCACCCGTTCGAGCGCCCGAGCAGGCGGTGAAGGCGAAGGACGAGGGTGAGTTGGCGGCGGCCCAGAGGTAGGGATGGGCCTTCGTGCTCCGCTTGCAGTCGCCGCTGGAGCTGATGTAGCTGCCGGCTCCGACGCCGGAGGAGTAGGAGTCGCCGAGCGCCACATAGCCGCCGACGGCGGCCTGTTGGGACGCCTGCGCCGTGGCGGCCCCGGTGAGGGCGGTCGCGACGGCGAGGAGGAGCGAGCCGAGAAGGACGGAAAGCCGGGAACGTCTCATGGAACCTCCCATAGGGGGATCTCTGCAGCAACTTTCATAGCAACTACGCGCGTTGACTGGAAGTGTCCATGCCAAAACTGTGACTTCCCCTAAGTCCGCGTGGTGTTGTCATCTCGGGCTGCCGACCGGGAACACCTGTTCAATCCCGGACGAATTCAGGCCTTAGGGCTGTTCGGGCCTTGACGCCCACAACGGGCTGCGCCACATTGAAGCCCGGCATCCGACGCTTCGGGGGGCAAAGTCGGCCATGCAGACCATCCGCAACAACACGTCTCCACCGATGCCTTCCGCAGGACCCGCCGACCCAGGACCTGTCGGCCGGTCTTTCGGAAGGCTTTCCTCGCGTGGACCGGGACCTTCCGGCCGGAACCGTGCGGTCGCCCCCGAGACGCGGTTGCGTCCGAGCGCCACGGCGGCATGCCGGTGGTCCGGGAGCGGCCAGAGGCGCACGTAACAGTCAAACCAACAAAAACGTGAGATCCGACTCCAGGTCTTGCCATACGGGTTCAATCGTCAATACCGTCACACATTGCAATACATCTCACTCGCATCGGTCCGTCAGTACGCGGCTCCAGGGGAGGGTTCAGGACTGCGACGAACCGAGACGGGGCGCGGTAGGGGGGTGCCGTGCTCGGTGACCGCAACGGTGACCGAGCCGTGCCGCGCGGCCGGCTGCCGCATTCTGCGGCCGGTCAGTTTTGCCAGCTCACCCGGCGTGCGCGGAACTCCGTTCTGTCGTGGCGCGGGTGAGAACCCCCCTTCGAACCGGACGAACAGCCGGGCCACCCGGGGGTGGGCGGCCCACCGGACGAGAGGGACCAGACTCATGAGTTCCGTTCTGCAGCCGGCGACCGCGGACGAGATCCGCCGGCCACCGGAAAATACCGGCCCGTCTCCTCGCACCTGGCCATCGCACCGCCGGTGAGCGTGGTGATACCGGCCATGAACGAGGCGGAGAACCTGCCGTACGTCTTCAAGACGCTTCCCGACTGGATCCACGAAGTGGTCCTGGTCGACGGCAACTCCACCGACAACACCGTCGAAGTGGCCCGCGAGTCGTGGCCCGACGTCAAGGTCGTCGAACAGCGCGGCAAGGGCAAGGGGGACGCCCTGAACACCGGGTTCCAGGCCTGCACCGGCGACATCATCGTGATGGTCGACGCGGACGGCTCGGCCGACGGCAACGAGATCGTGTCGTACGTCTCCGCCCTCGTCTCGGGCGCCGACTTCGCCAAGGGGTCCCGTTTCGCCAACGGCGGCGGCACCGACGACATGACCTTCATCCGCAAGCTCGGCAACCGGGTCCTGTGCGGTGTCGTCAACCGCAAGTTCGGCGCCCGCTACACCGACCTCTGCTACGGCTACAACGCGTTCTGGCGGCACTGCCTGGACAAGATCGACCTCGACTGCACCGGCTTCGAGGTCGAGACCCTGATGAACATCCGGGTCGTCAAGGCCGGGCTGAGAGTGCAGGAGATACCCAGCCACGAGTATCTGCGCATCCACGGCGCGAGCAATCTGCGGGCCGTGCGGGACGGGTTTCGCGTCCTCGGGGTGATCCTCGGGGAGCGCTCCAACCGGCGTGCCCTGCGCCGCCGTCCGCATCACTCGCCGCTGCTCGAAACGGTCCGGGGGAAGGTGTCTTGAGCGCTCCCGGCATCCCCGGTGTCCCCGGTGACACCGGGAACACCGGCATCTCGGTCGTGATCTGCGCCTACACCGAGGACCGCTGGGAGGACGTCCTCGCGGCGGTCGCCTCGGTGCGGGCGCAGTCCCGGCCGGCCCTGGAGATTCTGCTGGTCGTGGACCACAACCAGGTTCTGCTGGACCGTCTGGGCAAGGAGTACGAGGACACCGACGACGTGCGGGTGCTCGCCAACGCGGGCCCCCGCGGCCTGTCCGCCGGCCGCAACACCGGCATCGCCGCCTCGCGCGGTGGGATCGTCGCGTTCCTCGACGACGACGCCGTGGCCGAACGCGACTGGCTCGGGCACTTCGCCGAGGGCTACGCCGATCCGCGTGTGATGGCGGTCGGCGGGCGCACCGAGCCCGTCTGGGCGTCGGGCAGGCGCCCCGGCTGGTTCCCCGAGGAGTTCGACTGGGTGGTGGGCTGCACGTACCGGGGTCTGCCGCGCGGACGGGTGCGGGTGCGCAACGTCCTCGGCGGCAACGCCTCCTTCCGGCGCAGCGCCTTCAACGCCGCGGGCGGCTTCGCCACCGGTATCGGACGGAACGGCGACAAGCGCCCGCTGGGCGGGGAGGAGACGGAGCTGTGCATCCGCCTCAGCCGTGCCCGGCCCGACGCGGTCCTGCTGATCGACGACCGCGCGGTGATCCACCACCGGGTGCCCCAGGTGCGCGAGCACTTTCGCTACTTCCGCACCCGCACCTACGCCGAGGGCCTGTCCAAGGCGCTGGTGGCACGGAGCGTCGGCGCCGGGAAGGGGCTGGAGTCGGAACGCCGGTACACCACGCGTGTCCTGCCGGCCGGGGTGGTACGGGGGTTGCGCGACGCCCTGCTGACCCGGCCGGGTGGTGCGGGACGCGTGGGTGCGATCGTCGCCGGGGTGCTCACGGCGGCGGGCGGATACGTGGTGGGGAGCGTACGGGCCCGGTGGGGCGGGGTCACGTTCTCCGTGGTGGACGTCGGCGGCGATGTCCGCCGTGCCGGGGAGCGCCGGGGCGGGGAGCAAGGGGGTGCCCGTGGCTGACGTGGCTGACGAACGCGTCCCGATCCTCATGTACCACTCGGTGGCCACCGACCCCAACGACGCCACCCGCGCGCTGTCCGTGACCCCGCAGGCGTTCGCCGAGCAGATGGCGGTGATCGCCGAGCGGGGTCTGACCCCCGTCGACACGGCCGAACTGGCGGCCTGCTGGCGCACGGGACGCCCGCTTCCCGAGCGACCCGTCCTCGTCACGTTCGACGACGGCTACGAGGGCGTGCACCGGCACGCCCTGCCCGTGCTCGCCCGGCACGGCTTCCCGGCCACACTGTTCGTCTCCACCGGATGGCTCCGGGGGCCGCACGACACCGGCGGCGGCCTGGACACCATGCTGGACTGGGACCAGGTGCGCGAACTGGCCTGCGCAGGCGTGGAGATCGGCGGCCACAGTCACAACCATCCACAGCTCGACCAGCTCGACGACCGGCGGCTGCGCTCCGAACTGATCCTCTGCAGGGAGATCGTCTCGGACCAACTGGGCCGCGCACCCGTCTCGTTCGCCTATCCCTACGGTTACTCCAGCCGCCGGGTGCGGGAGGCGGTGCGGGAAACGGGGTACGCGCAGGCGCTCGCCGTCGGCAACGGTCTCGCCCGCCGAGCGCAGGGACCGTACGCGCTGCGGCGGGTCACCGTGCGCCGGTCGACGGACACCGCCGAGTTCGAGCGGCTGGTGGAAGGCCGGGCCCTCACCCGCGTGTTCGTCCGGGACCAGGCCCTGACCAAGGGGTACGCGGTGGTCCGCCGGGCGCGGCACGCGCGGCGGCTGGCGGCGCATGTCCGACAGTGACAGGGCCCGGCCGGACCGACCACGGCCCCGGACGCCCCGCGCGCCCCCACGGAAACCGGGTGCGCGGGGCGCCCGTGTGACCGATCATGGCGGCATGCCTGCAGATCCGCGCGACGCCCTGCCGATCCGGCTCAACGTCGACGACAGCGACTCCCCGTCCGACGTCGTCGACGCGCTGTTCCTCGGCCGTTTCGCCACGGGCGAGCAGCCGTTCTCGCACGCGGTCACCATCGACCGCGTGCGCTCCGCCGCGACCCTGCTGCCCACCGGTGCCGAGGTGCTGCGGGTCGCCCGGGACGACGACCGGAGCGCCACCCTGGCCGAGGGCGACGGCTGGACGCTGCTGATCTCCCGCTGGAACCGGGGCGCCGACGTCACCGTCACCGCGACCACCGCCGAACTCGCGGCGAAGATCCTGGACGAGGCGACGGACGGTGCGGCGGACGAACCGGAACCGCAGCCGGAGAACGTGACCATGGGCTTCTGGTACGTCTCCCCGCGCCGCGGTCCGCACCGCACGACGCGGCGGATCTCCGCGGGCACCTGGGACGAGATCCGGCCCAACTACACCGCGCCGGTGGCCGACGCGATGGACCGCCTGATGCAGACCACGCCCGAGGACATCGCGGGCCGGCTGCTCCTGCTGCACGGCCCGCCGGGCACCGGCAAGACGTCCGCCCTGCGCACACTGGCCCGTTCCTGGCGGGACTGGTGCCAGGTGGACTGCGTCCTGGACCCCGAGCGGCTCTTCTCCGACGTCGGCTATCTGATGGACATCGCAATCGGCGAGGAGGACTCGACGGGCAAGGGGCGCTGGCGGCTGCTGCTGCTGGAGGACTGCGACGAGTTGATCCGCGGCGAGGCCAAGCACACCGCCGGCCAGGCGCTGTCCCGGCTGCTCAACCTCACCGACGGCCTGCTCGGCCAGGGCCGCAACGTCCTGGTCGGCGTCACCACCAACGAGGACCTGGAGCGCCTCCATCCCGCCGTCGTCCGCCCGGGCCGCTGCCTCGCCCGCATCGAGGTGGGATCGCTGACCCGGGCGGAGGCGGTGAACTGGCTGGGCCACGAGGACGGCATCGGCCGCGAGGGTGCCACCCTGGCCGAGCTGTACGCCCTGCGCCGGGGCACGTCCCCGACGGCGCTGCCGGAACCGCGTGGGGAGGCGGAGGCAGGGCTGTACCTGTAGCCGCCCGCGGCTACCCCCCGTAGGCCGCCCGCAGCGCGTCCCGTGCCGCGGCCAGGGCCGCGTCCTCGCTCAGCCCGAGCCGTCGCACCCGCTCCGCGTAGGCCTGGGCCGCCGACGCCGTCTCCCGCTCCGCGGCCGAGCCCGCGGCGGCGACGAACGTGCCGTTGCGGCCGCGGGTCTCGATCACGCCGTCCGCCTCCAGCGCACGGTAGGCCTTGGCCACCGTGTTCGCGGCGAGGCCGAGCGTCTCGGCCAGGCCCCGCACCGTCGGCAGCCGGTAGCCCACCGGCAGGGCTCCCGACCGTGCCTGCTCGGAGATCCGCGCCCGCACCTGCTCGTACGGGGGCGCGCTGTCGTCGATATGGATCTTCAGGGTCACGTCCCGATTGTCCCGCACCCCGCGGAAAATGAGAGGCAGCCCCCGCGCGTCCCCCCGTAGCGTGCGCCCTCATGGCCATCATCGTGCGCGACCTGCGTCCCGAAGTCCGAGCCGACGCCGAGGGGTTCTCCCACGTCCGCAGGCTCGCCATCCCCTTCATGCTGTCCACCCCCGAGTCCGTGCTGCACCATCTGCGGCACTCCCACCCCGACGCCCACTTCGGGCAACTCGTCGCCGAGGAGGACGGGGAGATCATCGGCACCGTCCAGCTCAGCCTCGCCCACGACAGCCCGGAGCCCGGCCAGGGCTCCGCCAACGTCTACGTACGTGCGGACAGGACCCGGCGCGGCGCCGGGTCGCTGTTGCTGCGCACCGCCGAGGAGCGTCTGGCCTCCCTCGGCGTCCACAAGGTCTACTCCTGGGTCCTGGACGCGCCGGACAACCGCGCGTTCGCCGAGCGGCGCGGCTACCGTGCGAGCCGGTCGGCGTACTTCCTGCGGCTGGATCTGGCCGGCGGCACCCTGCCGCCGCTCCAGGATCCGCCGCCCGGCGTCGAACTGCGCACCGGCGCCGACTTCGCCGACGACCCGCATCCGCTGTTCGTACTGGACGCGGAGACCTCGTCGGACGAACCGAGCGACATCGACACCGAGTTCGCCGACTACGACGTCTGGCTCGAGGAGACCTGGCGGCACCCACTGCTCGACCCCGCCCTGACCACGGTCGCGGTGGTCGACGGCAGCCCCGCCGCCTTCACCGCGGCGTACACCGACGGCGCCGGCCGCTACGGCACCGCCATGACCGGTACCGCCCGCGCCCACCGCGGCCGGGGCCTGGCCAAACTCGCCAAGAACACCTCCCTGCACCGCGCCCGCGCCGCCGGGTACACGGAGGCGTTCACGGGCAACGACACCGGGAACGAACCGATGATCGCGATCAACAAGTGGTTCGGCTACGAGATCTGTGCGACGGAGGTGCGCCATGTCCGCGAACTGGGCTGAGAGCCCCGCACGCGTCGAGGTCGTCCTCGTCAAGGCGGGCCGCACCAAGATCAGATACCCCGCGGACCTCCTCTCCGACGACGGCACCCGCGTCACCGTGCGCGCGCCCTGGGCGGGCGACGGCACCCGCGACTTCGGCTTCGTCCGCTTCGAACCCGGTGACGTCTTCACCGAGTACTACTGGCGCGACCGGTGGTACTCCGTGAAGGAGGTGCGCACCGCCGGGGGCACCCTCAAGGGCCACTACTGCGACATCACCCGCCCGGCCGTGCTCGCCGGTACGGAGCTGGTCGTCGAGGATCTCGACCTGGACCTGTGGCGCTCCGCCGACGGCACGGACGTACGGCGCCTCGACGAGGACGAGTTCACGGCGAGCGGCCTCACGGAGACGGACCCGCGGGCGGCGGCCGCCGCCGTCGCCGCCCTCGACGAACTGGAGGCCCGAGCCCGCGGAGACCGCTTCGACGCGCTCCTGAGCTGAGCAGGCGGGCCCGACCGGGCCCTCCTCACTCCGGCATCGCGACCACCACGTACCGCTCGTCGCCCACCTCCCTCCCCCACAGCGCCACCTCGTCCGACAGCCCCTCGACCCGCACCTGTCCGGCGAACGGGGTGAGGAGCGAAGTGAGCCGGTCCGCCGGTATGCCGACCGGGCTCACCGTCCCCCAGACCCCCTCCACCAGCACGAGCCGGCCGCCGGGACGCAGCAGCCCCCGCCAGCACCGCAGCACCCGGGCCGGATCGGGCAGCGTCCACAGCACGTGCCGTACGAGAACGACGTCGTAGCGCTGCTCCCCCGTCGGGGGCGCCGCGGCGTCGCCGATGAGGAACACCGCGTCGCGTCCGGCGAGCTTCTCCCGGGCGAGCGCCACCATGGCCGGGGATCGGTCGACTCCGGTCACCCGGTGTCCCTGCTCGGCGGCGAGCAGGGACAGGCTGCCGGTGCCGCAGCCGAGGTCGAGGACATCGCTCGCCCGAGCGGGCAGCCAGGAACGCAGCCGCCCGGCCCAGGCCTCGCGCACCCGGGGATCGCGCAGCCCGTGATCCGGTTCCTCGTCGAAGGCGGCGGCCGCCAGGTCCCAGTCGACACCCACCGTGCCCGTAACGCCACTGTCATCGGTCATGGCGCCAAGCGTGACACCCGCCACTGACAATCGATTCGTGACCGGGGCCACCGCCAACCGGCCCAAGGCGGCCGGTGCTTCGGAGAACCTCGCGGAGACCGGGGCGACGGGAACACCCCGTGCCTGATGGTCGGCGGGGCCGTGGCGCTGGCACTCGGTTCGGCGGCGTTGTCCGCCTCCACCCGCGGCGTGCGGCGAGCGGGCGGAACGGCCACTGACCCGACTCCGCCCGGTACCCGGGGGCCTGTCCGGCGGCTCAGGCCGGACAGGCCCCCGGCGTGCGCGTCACTGACTGCACGTGCCACTGACTACACGTGTCAGCTGAACACCGAAGCACAGGTGGTGGGTCGGGCGTGGGCCGGGTCGAGGGCGTTGGCCACTTCGTGGAAGGCGATCCGGTCGAGCACCCCGATCGCCAGATGTTCGGACAGGTCGAGCGGGCACAGGTCCTGGAGCAGGACGTTGCGTACGTTCGGCCCGCTCAGGTACTGGCTGCGGTACGGGGTGACCACCTCGTCGTACCGGGTGGCGAGGACGGTGTAGCGGACGCCGGGCACGGTGTCGCCGCCCGCGTTCAGTCTGGTGAGGAAGTCGGAGCCGACAACCTGCTGGGCGAGGGCGGGGGTGGTCTCGTTCAGCAGGTCCCCGGCGCCCGGGAAGTAGGGCAGCAGGTTGGTGAGGCCGCCGAGGGTGGTGCCGTGGTTGCTGGGCGCGATCCCGACGAGGGCGCTCACCTCGTCGGCTCCGCCGAGGAACTTGAGGTAGTAGCGGGGCATCATGCCGCCCTGCGAGTGCCCGACGAGGTCCGCCTTGGTGGCACCGGTCGCGGCGAGCACCTTGTCGACGAAGGCGTCGAGTTGTTCCGCGGACCGCTCGATGGGGCCGAGGCCGTGGAAGAAGGGGACACCGTCGAGTTGACCGTAGTCGAGGGAGAAGACGCAGTAGTCGCGGTGCTTCAGATAGGGCGCGAGACCCAGCCAGTTGTCGACGGAGTTCCCGAAGGTGCCGTGGACCAGGACGACGGGGCGGGGATGGGCGGCGGACGGCTTGCAGGTGTAGTCGTTCCAGCCCGAGCTGGGCGAACCCGCGGCGTGGGCGCCGGTGGCGGTGGGGACGGTGACGGCCGCGGCGGCCAGCAGCAGTGCGGCCAGCGGTCTGACCACTCGCTTCCAGGGCAGCATCGTGTGATCTCCTTGCACGTCAAGGGGAGAATGCGACGGCCTTACGCCCTGTGACCCGGATCACGAGGATGTTGTTCACCCGTCAAGTTACGGGTGAGTAGCCAAACAGGGAAGTTACGCGTCGGTAAAAACTTCCAGTGATAGCAGGTGACGTATGGCGCCACCTGGCAAAGCGTCACCAAACAGGGTGAACAGACCCGTTGGGTGCGAGGCGCAGCAGACTTTCGCGCAGTAACCGCACTTTCCCCTCCCCCCAGCACGTCACCCCAAGCCCGTACGGTCTCCGCCACCTCCTCCACCGGGCGGGCACACGAAACGTCCCGCCCCTCGCGCGGAGGGACGGGACGTCCGTGTGCGTACCGCAGGTACTGCCGGTACCGCGGGCGGGTCAGCCGATCTGGGCGCCAGTCACCGAGAGGGCCTCCGTCACCGGCTGGAAGAAGGTCGTACCGCCGGAGGCGCAGTCGCCGCTGCCGCCGGAGGTGAGACCGACCGCGCTGCTGCCCGAGAAGAGCGAGCCGCCGCTGTCGCCGGGCCCGGCGCAGACGTCGGTCTGGATCAGACCGTTGACGATGTCGCCGTTGCCGTAGTTCACGGTGACGTCCAGGCCCGTGACCGTACCCGAGTGCACCCGGGTCGTGGAGCCGCTGCGGGTGACCTCCATGCCGACGGTGGCCTCGGCGGCGCCGGAGATCCCCTGTGTGGAGCCGTCGTAGAGGTTCACCTCGCTCGGGTGCTCCACGTCGGCGGTGTACTTGACCAGGCCGTAGTCGTCGCCCGGGAAGCTGGACGCCTCGTTCTCACCGATCACGTTGCCGGAGGAGTCCGACCACGTGGAAATGCCCTCGGTGCAGTGCCCGGCGGTGAGGAAGAACGGCTCGCCGCCCTTGGTCACGCTGAAGCCGAGCGAGCAGCGCCCGCCGTTTCCGGTGATGGCGTCGCCGCCCGCGATGAAGGTCTTGAACTACTCCTTGGTGCGATGGAGTTCGGCCTTGTCCCCGAGTCCGTCGACGACCTTCGTCAGGGTGGCCCACTCGGCCTCGGAGACCGTGCGGTCCGCGGTGACGACGACCTTGTTGGTGGTCGGGTCGGCCACCCAGGAGGTACCCGGGATGCTCGCGTCCTGCTCGAGGGTGGTGCGCGCGCCCTTCAGCTCGGCGAGGGAGTTCGCCACGACTCTCGCCTTGGCGCCGGCCGACTCGACGGTCTCGGCGGCCGCCTCGTCGAGCACGTTCACCACGAGGCTCTTGCTCTTCGCGTCGTAGTACGTTCCCGCCGCGCCGGCGCCGAGGTCCTCGGCGAGCGTCGAGGCGAGGTTTCCGGCCGCCGTGTTCGAGAGAATCCGGGGCGCGGAGGCCTCCGGGGTCTCGCTGGCGTTCGCAGTCTGGAAGGTGACTCCCGCGGCGACCAGTGCGGCGATGCCCGCACCCGTCACGGCAACACGCCGCCTGGGTACGCGTCGGTGCTTCCACTCACGTCCTCCTGTGGGGGGGACGGTCCGGGAGGTTGCGGGGACCTCACGAACCGGAAGGCGTACGGCTACGGGGGCGGCACACAAAAAGGCCGCACCCCTGCCGGTTGAACGCCGCCTACTGTTCCGAGGCCCACAGAGGGCACACAAGGTCGACTTCAGGACGCGGGTAGGACAACACTCTTGCGCCCGCTATGTCCTGACAGGTCATGGACACGCAGGTCGGTTCGCACTGCAAACGCTACGAGCGAGTAACCCGCAGGATGATTCGGGAGGTCTAGCCCTGGCTCGAATTCGATCCTTCCTGGTCCGAATTCGAGCGGGGCGGGGTGGACTGACGTCGCTCCACCGAGTCCTGCGACGGCGCCCGCACCGGCTTCGCACCGTCCAGAGGCGGCGGCTGCTGCTCCGGTCGCACCTGCCGCGAGTCACGGGAACCACGCGCGGAGCACGTGTCACGCGTCGGTCCGGGGGCGGTCGCGTGTCATGTGTCCGGGGTCGGGGCCGGAGTCGGTTTGCGGCCCGTGTCCGGGGCCAGGCGCCCGAAGTCCGGGGCCGTGCGATCGGTATCCGGGGCTCGGTCCCTGCCCCCGTCTCCGACCCTGCCGCTCTCTCGCCCTGCCACTCCGTCTTTGTCCGCGTCGCCGGTCCTGTGCCGGTCGCTCGGCGATCCGGGTTTCTCGAGGGCGCGTTCCTGCTGCACCGGCTGCTGGGCGGCCCGTTCCAGGAAGCGCAGCAGCTCCACCGGGAAGGGCAGCACCAGCGTGGAGTTCTTCTCGGCCGCGACCGCCACGATCGTCTGCAGCAGCCGCAGCTGCAGCGCGGACGGCGTGTCCGCCATCTGCTGGGCGGCCTCGGCCAGCTTCTTCGACGCCTGGAGCTCGGCGTCGGCGTTGATGACCCGGGCCCGCCGCTCGCGGTCGGCCTCCGCCTGCCGGGCCATGGACCGCTTCATCGTGTCGGGCAGCGAGACGTCCTTGATCTCGACCCGGTCGATCTGCACGCCCCAGCCGACCGCCGGGCTGTCGATCATCAGCTCCAGGCCCTGGTTGAGCTTCTCCCGGTTGGACAGCAGGTCGTCGAGATCGCTCTTGCCGATGATCGAGCGCAGTGAGGTCTGCGCCATCTGGGAGACCGCGAACCGGTAGTCCTCGACGTTGACGAGCGCGGCGGCCGCGTCGACGACCTTGAAGTAGACGACCGCGTCCACCCGCACGGTGACGTTGTCCCGGGTGATGCCCTCCTGCGCGGGCACCGGCATCGTGACGATCTGCAGATTGACCTTGTGCAGCCGGTCCACGAACGGAACGATCACCGTGAACCCCGGGCCCCGCACCTGGGGGCGGAGTCTGCCGAGCCGGAGGACCACGCCCCGCTCGTACTGCTTGACGACCCGCGCCGCCGACATCAGACCGACCGCTCCGGCGGACGCCAGCGTCACTCCCGCCGTCACCAGTTCCTCGACCATCACGGCCCCCAGGGTCCGAAGTGGCGTATCAGGTGATCCCGCGACCGGCGCCGCCCGGCGCGTCCTTGTGTGTCCCTCGAAGGTAACTCCGCGCCCCCACAAGAGCGAGCCCCGCACGGCGGTTGCCGTGCGGGGCTCGTCATGCTGCCGGCTGCGGTGGAACCTGCGGGGGCCGGTGGTACCGGCCGGCCCCGCCCGGCCTCCTGGCCGGACGGCCCACTGGTGGTCCGTCGGCCCTGCAGGCCTAGTAGACGTTGACGCCGTAGGCGCTCAGGGCCTCCGTCACCGGCTGGAAGAAGGTCGTGCCACCGGTACGGCAGTTGCCGCTGCCGCCGGAGGTCAGACCGTACGCGGTGCCGTTGCTGCCGTACAGCGGGCCGCCGGAGTCGCCGGGCTCGGCACAGACATTGGTCTGGATCATCCCGTAGACGATGTCGCCGCCGCCGTAGTTCACGGTCGCGTTGAGCGCGGTGACCCGGCCGCTGTGCGCACCCGTGGTGGAGCCGTCGCGGATGACGGTGGTGCCCACGCTCGGGGTGGCCGCCCGGGTGATGTCCACGCCGTTGGCGGTGCCGGGCTTGCTGACCGAGGAGTTGGTGTACCGGACGATGCCGTAGTCGTTGCCCGGGAAGCTGGAGCCGGCGGTGGAGCCGAGCGTGGTGGTGCGGCCGGAGTTGGCGTACCAGGTGCCCGCGCCGTTGGTGCAGTGGCCGGCGGTCAGGAAGTACTCGGCACCGCTGCTGGCCCGGACGTTGAAGCCGAGCGAGCAGCGCCAGCTACTCGCGTAGATGGCGTCGCCGCCCTGGATCAGCTTGGTGAACTTGCCCGGCGTGCGCTTGATCTGCAGCGCGCCGGCGTCGGCACCGGCCTGCTGCTTGATCTCGGCGATCTCGGCCTGGGACACCGTGCTGTCGACGGTGACGACGACCCGGTTGGTCTTGCTGTCGACGGCCCAGGCGGTGCCCGGGACGTCGGCCTTCAGCACCGAGCCGCTGACGCTCTTGAGCTCGGCGGAGCTGAAGGTGGTGGGTGCTTCGGACGCGTTCGCGCTGGGGATCGCGAGCGCGGCGGCGGCCAGGAGGCCGGTGGAGACGGCGATCAGCCGGGTGCGTCTCGAGATGCCGCTGCGGGGGGTGGTGCGCTTGATCCTCACTTTTCGTTCCTCCACAAAGGAAGTAGGGGGCTCTCGTGGGGTTCGGGCCCGTGAGGCGCAGGCAGGGGCCGGCCGTCCGGATTCCGAACATGCCGTGCTCCTGACAAGCGCTGGGGGTGAGTATTCGGTCGAACGACCGGTCGGCACAAGAGTGCCTTTCGGCCGTCACCCTTTGAACCGGCTGTGCGAGTTGGCCCGCCACACCCCTTGCGCCACCGGCCGACACACCAGCTTCACCATCATCGCCCGCGCCCTGAAGATGGCCGGAAGTCGCCCCTCCGATTCCCCTTCGGATCCCACCGGTTACTTCTACGGAGCCCCTCCGAACGCCTCTCCGGACGCTGGTTCAGCAGTCGCAGCCGCAGTCGCAGCCACCGTCCTCACCGCAGCAGCCGCAGCACTCACCACAACCGCAGCAGTCGCCGCATCCGCCGCAGTCGCACCGGGAGCAGGCCGCGTCCTTGCGCTCCCGGCTCCAGGGGTCCTCGTAAGTGCCGCAGCACATCTGACACGTACATGCCAGTCCCAGCCACACGGCGCAGCCCGCGAGCAGCCCGCGCCGGTCGCGGCGCGGCGGCTCGGGTGGCATCGGACCTCCGGGGCCACCGGGCGTGCCCGGTGCGCCGGGCGGTGCGTAGGGGCCAAAGCCGTGGGCACAAGAAACGGTGTCGAAGGCACGGTGGACGGAGTTGGGCAGTTCATGGACGAGCAGCCGGTGCGCCAGACCGCCGTCGCCGAACTCCACCTCGCGCAGCGCGAGCCGGATGCCGTGCACGGCGTCGTCGGCGAGCCGGCGGGCCTCGGTGAGGGGGGTGCCGGTGGCGGTGAGGGGGTTCCACGCGCTCGCCGCGGCGTCGGCCTCCCGGTCCTCCACGGCGTCCAGGAGATGGGCGAGCCGACCGAAGAGACGCCCGGCCTCGGCGAGCGGCCCGGCATTGTGCGCGCGCCCGGCGAGCACCGCGGTGTGCGCGAAGGCCGCCGCGGTGGCGGTCTCGGTCGGTTCGGTGACGGTGAGGATCGGAGTGCCCGGCCCGGCCAGGGTCTCGATGCCGGTCTGCCGGTCGACGGCGTCGACGAGGACGGCCGTGTCGAACCCGACGCCCGAACCGGTCCGCGCCCCGGCCCGGTCCCAGCTCGCGGCGACGCGGCGCGCGGCGAGCGCCACCGGTCTGCGGGCCAGCAGCCCGTCCCGGTCGGCCACGTGGTCGCGCACCTTGGCGGAGGCCAGGACCAGCGAGACGGCCGCCGCGAGTCGCGCGCCCTCACCGTGCGCGACGGAGGCGGTCCGCATGCCGCGCAGCGGACACGGCCCCGCCGTGCGCCGTCCGGCGTCCGCACGCACCGCCTGAGCCTCCGTCAGGACCGAGAGAAGCAGCCCGTCGTAGTTGGTGACCACGCGTGCGAGCTGCCCGTGGTCCCCGCGCAACGCCAGACACAGCCCGCACAGATGCGCCGTCCACTGAGCCGTGAGTTGTTCACCGAGCCGGTGCCGGCAGGGCCTGAGCATTCCGAACATGACGTTCCCCCGTGGATGCTGCGAAGTGGAGCGGCGGCATCGTACCGACTGCCGCGTTCACTCGTACGCGCCGCTCATCACCCATACGCCGAGAAGAATCATATTTCACTCTTAGTCAGCATCCGCTTCCGTCAAGGCCCTTGGGGGGCTTGGGCTCTCGACGGATCAGCCCTGCACCAGTACCGTCACAAACCCCCCGCGCGGCGTCCAATCACTTGGCGCGCCCTCCGCGTCATGGACGACCATAGGGATGCGGAAAGCAAGAAGGACCGCTGTGAGAGGAGGCGTCCATGGGATCGGTACGCAAGGCAAGTGCCTGGCTTGGCCTCGTCGACGACAACGAAGACGAGCGTTACTACGACGACGACTACTCCGACGGGACCGAGCCGGGGGACGCCTGGGTCACCGATCCGCGGGTCAAGGTGGCCACGGACGTCGCCGAGGAGAAGGGCCGCCGCATCGGCACGGTCACCCCGGACAGTTTCCGGGATGCCCGCGCCATCGGCGAGCTGTTCCGGGACGGGGTCCCCGTCATCATCAACCTCACCGCCATGGAGGCCGGGGACGCCAAGCGCGTCGTCGACTTCGCCGCCGGGCTGATCTTCGGTCTGCGCGGGTCCATCGAGCGCGTGTCCAACCGTGTGTTCCTGCTCAGCCCGGCCGACACCGAGGTCGTCAGCGGAGAGCCCGCGGCGCACCGGTCGGACGGCTTCTACAACCAGAGCTGAGGCAGGGCCGCTCGTCGGCCCTGCCCCCACCGGGCCTACCGGAACGCGTCGATTCCGGTCAGCGCCTTGCCCAGCACGAGCTGGTGCATCTCCACGGTGCCCTCGTAGGTGAGCACCGATTCGAGGTTCGTCGCGTGCCGCATCACGGGGTATTCGAGCGAGATCCCGTTGGCGCCGAGGATGGTACGGGCCGTGCGGCAGATGTCGATGGCCTCGCGGACGTTGTTCAACTTGCCGAAGCTGACCTGCTCGGGACGCAGGCGGCCGGCGGCCATGCGCCGCCCGAGATGATGGGCGAGCAGTATCCCCTTGTGCAGTTCGACCGCCATGTCGGCGAGTTTGGCCTGCGTCAGCTGGAACCCGCCGATGGGCCGCCCGAACTGCTCCCGCGACTTCGCGTAGTCGGCGGCGGCCTCGAAGCAGGCGCGCGCCGCGCCCATCGCGCCCCAGACGATCCCGTACCGGGCGTGCGAGAGGCAGCTGAGCGGTCCGCGCAGCCCGGTCACCTCGGGCAGTACGGCGTCGGCGGGCAGCCGTACGTCGTCGAGGACCAGTTCGCTGGTGACGGAGGCGCGCAGCGACCACTTGTGCTTGATCTCCGGCGCCGAGAACCCTGCGCTGTCGGTGGGCACCACGAACCCGCGGATCCCGTCGTCGGTCTGCGCCCACACCACGGCGACACCGGCCACGGATCCGTTGGTGATCCACATCTTGCGACCGTTCAGGACCCAGTCCCCGCCGTCGCGCTTGGCGTACGTCCGCATGGCCGCGGGGTCGGAGCCGTGGTCGGGTTCGGTGAGCCCGAAGCAGCCGATGACCTCGCCGGCGGCCATCCGCGGCAGCCACCGCTGCTTCTGCTCCTCGCCGCCGAACCGGTGGATGGCGTACATGGCGAGCGAGCCCTGCACGGAGACCAGGGACCGGATGCCGGAGTCGGCGGCCTCCAGCTCCAGGCAGGCGAGCCCGTACTGCACGGCCGAGGCGCCCGCGCAGCCGTAACCGCTGAGGGGCATGCCGAGCGCGCCGATCCCGCCGAGTTCCCGTGCCAGCTCCCGGATGCCGGGCAGTTCGCCCTTCTCGTACCAGTCGGCGACATGTGGCAGTACCCGGTCTCCCGCCCAGGCGCGCACGGTGTCCCGGACCGCCAGGTCCTCCGGCTCCAGCAAGTCGTCGAGGCCGAGCGGGTCGGCCGGGTCGAAGGGGGGCAACTTCGAGGACGCGGACATGGGACACCCTCCGGGGGATCTGACCGGCACGGCCCGGCCGGCACCACTTCCAACTAGCACTGCTAGTCACGGCTCGGACCGACCCGACGTTACGACGCGGTGTCGCTCACGTCCACCCGGCCCGGCGGCGGCACGCCTCACACCGAGACGCGGGACTCCGCGGCCGCACGCGGCGCGGGGACGTCGGCCGCTCCGCCGGAGGACACGTCGGCGGGCATGTCCGCGGAGACCTCGGCCGGCACGTCCGCGGGTGTTTCCCCGGCCGTCGCCGTCTCGCAGTGCATCACCCGCGGCAGCCGCAGCGCCATCGCGGCCCCGAGCAGCAGCAGGCCGGCACTGACCAGCAGGGTCACATGCAGCCCGTGCACGAAGGCGTGGCGTGCCGCGTCCAGCAGGGCGGCTTCGGCGGGCCCGCCCAGTTGGGCGGCGACCTCGTGGGCCTCTCCCAGCGAGTGTCCCGCCGCCGAGGACGCCGACGCGGGCACCCCGGGGACACCGGTGAGGCCGGGCGCGTAGGCGGCGTTCATGACGCTGCCGAGGAGCGCGATCCCGATTCCGGCGCCCAGTTGGTACGAGGTCTCGCCTATGGCGGCGGCCCCGCCCGCCTGTTCCGGGGGCGCTTCGCTCAGCATCGACTCGTACGCCCCGAACAGGGTGGTCTCCAGGCCGAAGCCGAGCAGGACGAATCCGCTCAGCAGCAGGGCGCGGTTGTCCTGCCCACCCATCGCGGTCAGCAGCAGTACCGCGGCGGCCGTCAGGCAGAAACCGAAGCAGACCATGCGGCGCGGCCCGAACCGGCGCAGCAGCCGCGCACCCGCCAGCCCCGCCGCCATCGCCGCGAACGTCAGCGGCAGCAGGCGCAGCCCGGTCTCCAGCGG
Organism: Streptomyces sp. GD-15H; assembly: GCF_045291515.1. Classification (NCBI taxonomy): domain Bacteria; kingdom Bacillati; phylum Actinomycetota; class Actinomycetes; order Kitasatosporales; family Streptomycetaceae; genus Streptomyces; species Streptomyces sp. GD-15H. The sequence continues at coordinate 6,746,463 of NZ_CP149447.1, read as the reverse complement.
GGACAGTCCCAGGACGAGCTGGAGGTACTGCGCGGCGATCAGTTCCAGGCCCACCAGGGCGAGCATGGCCAGCACGATGCAGCCCACCGACGTACTGAACGCCGGCCGGGCGAACATCCGCAGGTCGACCAGCGGGTGTGCGCGTCGCCGCTGGCGGCGGACGAAGGCGGACAGCAGGGCGGCGCCCGCGGCCAGTGTCAGCGCGGTCCACACGCCGCCGGCGGATTCGCCGCCGCCGAGCCGCTTCACGCCCAGGACCACCGCGAACAGCCCGGCGGCGGCCATCAGCGCGCCCGTCACGTCCCAGGGGCCGCTGCCGTCGCCCTTCGACTCCGGCAGCAGGAACCGCCCCATCGGGAGGCTGACCAGCATCAGCGGAATGTTGATGAGGAAGACCGAGCCCCACCAGAAGTTCTCCAGCAGGAACCCGCCGAGCAGGGGCCCGACCGCCGCACCCACGGCGGCGACCGCGCTCCAGATGCCGATGGCGAGCGCCCGCTCGCGCCGGTCCGGAAAGATCTGCCGCAGGATCGACAGCGTCGCGGGCATGATCATCGCGCCGCCGACACCCAGCAGCACCCGCGCCGCGATCAGCACCTGCGCGTTGTCCGCGAGGGCCGCGATACCGGAGGCGATGCCGAACAGTGCGTAGCCGAGCAGGAGTACGCGTCTGCGCCCGACCCGGTCGCCCAGGGTGCCGAACAGGATCAGCAGCGACGCGCAGACCAGCGGGTAGGCGTCGACGATCCAGAGCAGTTCCATCCCACTGGGCCTGAGGTCCTCCGTGACGGCGGGGACCGCCACGTGCAGCACGGTCGCGTCGACGGCGACGAGCAGCAGGCTGGCGCAGAGGACGACGAGTATCACCCAGCGGTTGGCACCGGCCCCGGCCGCCCTACGGCGCAGCGCGGCGGCCGTGGTCGTCCCGGACATGTACAGACCTCCCAGATGTTCCCTCGCGCTCGGCGGACTCACGGGGTGGGGGACTCCCCCCGCGACTCGGCTGGAGAGGAGCGGTGTGGCCTCCGGCCTGCGCAACGAACGGCGAGTGGCACGTCAGCGTACGCGAGGAAATGCCGGTACCGAGTGGCGGACCTCTCACAGATCCGGCAGAAACGTGTGGCGTACACCACTTTCTTTCCGGTCGTTTCCGGCGGTCCCCGGTGGCTTCCGGTCGCCTCCGGGGCCCGTACGTCCTGCCGGGCCGCCCGTCCGGGGAGCCCGCCCGTCTTGGAGGGCCGTGCGCCCTGCCGGGCCGCCCCGCCGGGCGCCCGGTCGATAATCGGGCCCGTGACCGATCTCGAGACGCGTGCCCTGCCGACCCGCCCCGGTGTGCTGCGCCGGGCCGCGCCGGCGCTCCTGGGGTACGCGGCCGTGCGCACCCTGGGCCTGGTCGTCCTGGCGCTGTGGAGCGAGGCGGGCGGCAAGAGCGCGTACACCCTGCTGACGGCCCGCTGGGACGCGCTCTGGTACACGAGGGTCGCCGAGCTGGGGTACGGCTACGAGGTGCGCCTCCCGAACGGGGACGTGCACTCGAACCTGGCCTTCTTCCCCCTGCTCCCCTGGTTGGAGCGGCTGGTGACGGCGGTGTCGCCGCTGTCGTACGCCGACGGGGGCTTCGTCGTCGCCGTACTGGCCTCGCTCGCCGCCGCCTGGGGGATCTTCGCGGTGGTGGACCACGTGTACGGGCCGCGGGCCGGGGTGTGCGCGGTGCTGCTCTGGGCGGTGCTGCCGGTCGGCGTCGTCCAGTCGATGGCGTACAGCGAGTCCCTGTTCACGGCACTCGCCGCGTGGTCGCTGTACGCGGTGCTGACCGGGCGCTGGGTGACGGCCGGGGTCCTGGCGGGTCTGACCGGCCTGACCCGCCCGGTGGGGCTGGCGGTGGTCGCGGCGGTATGGGCGGCGGGCATCGCCTCTCTCGCGCACAGCCGCCGTCGCCTCCCCGCCGGTCTTCGCTCGTTCGGGGGGAGCCGGGGTGCGGCAGCGGTGGGCGGCGCGCGCTCCGGGGAACGCGCCGCCACGCACGAGGACACCCGGCGCGTTCCCGCACCCGAGGGCGCGCACGTGCCGCCGGGCGCCCCCGGCGTCCGCGTCCGCCGGGCGCTCGGCATGTCCCTCGCTCCGCTCGGTGCCGCCGGTTACGTTCTGTGGGTCGGCCACCGAACCGGGAAGGGGCTGTTCGGGTATCTCGATGTGCAGGCCGGATGGCGGAACGGGTTCGACGGGGGTTATGCCTTCGCCCGGTTCACCCTCGAGAAGTTCACGTCGTTTCCGTCGGCCCTGGCGGGGCTCGGACTGATCCTCGGGGTCGGTCTGCTGATGTGGCTGTACGTGGTCTGCGTACGGCAGCGTCAACCGCTCCCGCTGCTGGTGTACGCCGGTGTCGTCACCGTCCTCGCCCTGTGCGCGTCGAGCTACTTCGGTTCGAAGCCGCGTCTGCTCATGCCCGCCTTCCCGCTGCTGCTGCCCCTCGCGCAGGGCCTGGCCCGGCTGCGTACGCCCAGGTCGGCACTGGTGGTGGCGTCCGTCGCGGTGGCCTCGGCGGTGTACGGCGCCTTCTGGCTGAACGGTTCCGGTCCGCCCTGAGCCGCTCCCGCCGGACCGTACCCACCGACCGGCGGTGAGCACCGGGGAAATTCTGCGTCATCCCCCGGTGAACGAATTCCAAAAGCGCAATAAAGCCGCAACCGCGAATGATCAAAAGAATTGAAGGACACGACGTCCGGAGATTTTCGATTCGCTAAGATTAAAGATCACTTTGAGAGCAATCCCACATCACATCGTCATCACAAAGCGGCTGATTCGACGGGGCTGAGCGTTCACTCCCTGTAACGTCGATTGGGTGCGTACCGAACGTAAGCCCACCCGTCTGGACCGGGTGTTCGCGAGGCTGGATCGTGAGCCGGAGCGGCAGGCTCACATCGACGTGCCTCGAATCAGCCGGCACCGGACGGTGCTCTTCGGCTCCGCCCTGGCCTTCTACGTGGCGATCGTGTGGGCCGTCGTCATCACGTCCTGGCTGGTCCGGCTGGACTGGCGGGTGATGTTCTTCCGCCCCTACGAGCAGTGGGCACAGATCCACGCCTTCGTCGACTACTACGTGGTGCTCGGCCAGCGCGGCCCGACCGCGGTGATGGTCGCCGCCTGGCTGGGCTGGCGCTCCTGGCGGCAGCACACGCTGCGTCCGCTGCTCGCGCTCGGTGTGTCCCTGCTGCTGCTCAACATCACCGTCGGTGCCGCGAAGTACGGCATGGGGCGCCTCGGGCCGCACTACGCGACCGAGATCGGATCCAGCGAGATGTGGCTCGGCGGCAGCATATTTCCCAGCGGCCACACCGCGAACGCCGTGGTGACCTGGGGAATCCTGGCCTATCTCGCCTCTACTCCGAGAGCACGGCGCTGGCTGTCCGCCCTGTCCGCGGTGACTTCGCTCGGTGTCGGCCTGTCCACCGTCTACATCGGCACCCACTGGCTGAGCGACGTACTGCTCGGCTGGGTGGCCGGCCTGCTGATCCTGCTGGCGCTGCCCTGGTTCGAACCGATGATCGCCCGCGCCGAGGACCGCATCTTCGACTGGCGCGACCGCTGGCGCGAGCGCCGGTACGCACGTCAGGGCCGTACGGCGCCCGCCGCCCCCCTGCCCGCCGAAGCGCCGGTCATGCTCAAGCCGCTCACCGACCACGAGGACACCGCGGTCCCCGAGCCGGTCTCCTCGTCCCGTTCCGGCACCCGGTCACCCGCCTACCTGGCGCCCGGCCCGCACACTGGGCGCGCGGAGCGCAGTCCGGTCACCCCGGCCGGCAGCCGCCGCCCGTCGCACGGGGAACGCCAGCCGCGCGGCAACGCACCGGCGACCCGCCCCTGACGGACACTGGGCGACTGCCCGGCACCCCGGCGCTCCCGATGCCCCGGTACGCACGCCGGTCCGGAGCCACGTCCAGGTACGCACACCTCGGTCCCGGTTCCCTCGTGGAACCGGGACCGTCGCCGTGTCTCAGCCCTTCCAGGACCGCGCCACGCTGCCGTCCCTCACCTCGAAGTTCAGCCGTCCCACGAGGTACTCCATGGTGATGATCGCCCCCGGCGGCAGCACCCGCACCGTCGACCAGCCGCGCTCGCGTGCGAGCCGCTCGGCGCGGTCCGCGGGCAGGCCCACATAGGCGTCCGGGCTGTCGTCGGGTTCCGCGGAGGGTGTCGGAATGGGTGCCATACGGTCACGCTATGCCCTGCCCGGCGGACGGGGAAGGCCCGACCGGGAACACGGCCCGAGATCCCCCGGCGGTCACACTTCTGTCACAGGATCACGACAGGTGCGACAGGTGTTCGCGCCCATGACCGTCACACGAATGGGTGGTTCGGCGCCCCTTCCGTAGGAAGTCGCGGACAAACCCCGAGCGCCGCGCCGGAGGGCGCGGATGAATCCGGCGGAGAGTTCCGGGAGAAGCGTCTCCGGAGCCTCTTGAATTCCGTCGTCCCGCATGCTCGCGAAAGGCATCACCGCACAGAAGATTCGCGTTTCCCCCATACCGTCCGCCACCTCTGCGATGCCGGCACAGGTCCGGGCCCCGGGGCTCGTAGGCCAGGTGCGGTACGTCGATGCAGGTGCGGTCCATATCGCCCTGGGAGACCCAGCCCTCGTCCTCTTGCCGACGGGCTACCGACAGACAGGCCCTGCGGGTCCCCGGCGGTTCGGGCGCGCGGACGAACGTGACGGGGAGCAGCGGCCCGCCCGTGGTGCAGCCGTCGGCGCGGTCCACGAAGTCGTCGACGCACGCGCGCGTGATGCCCGTGCGGGTGTCCGCGCCCGTGCCCGCACAGGACCCCGCCGCGCCGGTGAACCAGCACGCGGCGGCCCACCCCTCCCAGTGCCTCTGTCACTGGCACTGGCACTGGCACTGGCACTGGCACTGGGAGTGTGTCTCCAGGCCCTCGGTGGCGTCCCGGAAATCCCGTACCGCCTCGCGTCCGGTGTCGTCGAAGTTGCGGCTGGAGCCGGTGGCCCACAGGGCGCCGCGGCGGTGCGGGGCGCCCTTGTAGTCCTCGGTCCTCAGACCCCGCTCGACGAGCATGGCGTGGGCGGCGGACGCGGACTGCTCGCAGGAGACGACGACGGCCGTGCGGGCACCGCGCTCCGGGCGTACCGGTGCACGCGCGGGCCCGGCGCGGGATGTGCCTGGTGCCGGAGCGGCAGGCGGTGTTCGGCTGCCTCACCGTGCGCGAGAACCTCGTGCTCGCCGCTCCCGCGCGCCCCCGCGACGGCTTCTCCGGAGACTTCGCGACCCGCGGCGCGGCGGCCCTCGGCGCCTGTCCGAGCTGCGGCCACTGCTGGAGCGCCGCGGGCACCCTCTCCGGGGGCGAGCAGCGCACGGCGGCCTCGCACGGGTGTGGTCGGCCCACGCGCGTATTGCTCGTCTACGAGCCCGCTCAGGGCATGTCGCCGGCGGCCGCGCTCCACGCGTGCGCGGTGATCGCCGAACAGCGGCTGCCGCGCGCACTGCGCGGCCGGCCCGCCTTCGTCGACGGACCGCACCGGGGTGCGGTGGTGTTCACCGGGGAGGCGGGGGGACCCGGTCGCCGGGCCTGACGCCGAAAGCCCCACCCGAACGGCCGAAAACCTGGCGGTCGACCGGATGGGGCCTCACCTCGGGTGGCCGGGGCCTCACCTCGGACCCTGTTCACCCGGGGTGGTTCAGAGCGCGAGTCGCTGTCCGGGCGTGATCACGTCGGGATCGCCGCCGATGACGGCCTTGTTGGCGGCGTACAGCCGCTGCCAGGTGGTTCCGTGCCGGGCGGCGATGCCGCTCAGTGTGTCGCCCGCGCGGACGGTGTAGTGGCCGCCGGACGAGCCCCGGTCCGCGTCGCCCGACGACTGCGCCGGTGCCCGCGACGGGACGGACCGCTTGGAATGGTTCGACGGATTCGACGATGTCGATCGCTGGGCGGACTTCGACGGCGTCGCGCGCTTCGCCGGGGCCTTCTGCGCGGGCGCCGGGTCGGCACCGGGTGCGCTCCCGGATGCCCCGGCGCGTGCCGAACAGGTGGGCCAGGCGCCCCACCCCTGGGCCTGCTGGACCTTGGTGGCGACAACGATCTGCTGGGACTTGGTGGCCCGGTCAGCGGTCGGCGCATAGGCCGTGCCACCGAACGCGCGCCAGGTGGAGGCGGTGAACTGCAGCCCGCCGTAGTGGCCGTTGCCGGTGTTCATGTGCCAGTTGCCGCCGCTCTCGCACTGCGCGATGCGGTCCCACACTCCACTGTCCGCCGCCGCGGCGTTGCCGGTAGCGGCCAGCAGTCCGAGGGGCGCGAGCAGTGCCGCGCCGGCCAGAACCGCCGCCGTACGGGGCTTCTGGGTCTTCCGGGCGTCGTCGCGGGTGTTGTCGGCACATTCGAACATGTAGTTCCCTCTCCAAGGACTCGGGGTCCCCCGAGGCAGAGCGCCGCCACCACGTCATGAGACGCCGTGTGTCGCGCCCGCCCCGTCCGCCGTCGGGTCGTTCTCCGGAGCGTTCTCCGGTCGTGCGATGGGTCGTACTCGGTGCGGTCGGCGGACGTTCCCGAGCGGTGCTCGCTGCACACGGCGAAGGAATCTGGGCAGCCCGACCCAGCGGGATCAAGCAACTCCCCTTCCTCCCAGGCAAGTTCGCCATTACCCGAGGTAGCGTCACTTTCAGGAGACCCACTTTATTCGCTTATTTCATGATTTACAGATCGACACGCCGGATGTTCCGTGAGCTACTTCACCCGAACAACCCCGTTGGCACCGAGGGCAGTTGACGATGGGGGTCCGATTCCGTGTCGGAAGTGACCGTGTGCGCTGGATGGTTCGATTCCGTTCGCTCCGGGGCGTGACTCCCGCCACAGATCGCCCGTTGTCTTCTGTATGAGCCGGGGACCCACCCGGACCGCGGGCCGGGAGCCCCCCGGCCTCGCCACGCACCGCATCCCGAGGGAGCCACCCGTGCCGCGCATGCTCGACGTCAGCGACGAGGTACGCGCCGAGATCGGCGACGAAGAAGCCGACCGCCTGCTCGCCGGAGATTTCGCCCCGGGCGGTTACGACTGCACCTCCTGCCGCACCCCGGGCGATCCGGAGCAGGAGCGCACCAGCACAGTCCTGTTCATCGGGGACGAGACCGCCGTCCTCGCCTTCGCCCACTCCACCTGCCTGCCCTCGCAGGTCGTCCAGGTCACCGAGGAGCAGCTCCAGGGAGCCGTGCGGTCCATCGGCGGAGACGACACCGCGCCCGCACAGGCCGCACCCGCCACGCAGGCCGTACACGCCGCGGCGGGACACGCCGCGGCGGGACACGCCGCGGCGGAACAGGTCGCACCGGAGCAGGCCGTGCTCGGTGTGACCAGCGGCCTGGTCCTGATCGCCGGGGAGTTGCACCCGGCCCTGGTCGTTCGAGCCGACCGCGCCGGTCGCGCGGCCCGGTTCGCTCGCGTCCGGCGACGACTTCCTGCCGCTGCTCATCGAGCAGGGCTTCATGCCCGTGACCGAGCTGTCCACCACACCGGCCGTGCTGCACGGCTGGTCGGTGCTGCTGGCCGTGGGCCAGCTGCACGCGGTGCTCCAGCCGAACCCGAACGGCGGGCAGCCGGTGGCCTGGTGGCAGGCGCACCAGCCGCTCCAGGTCACCGAGGGCTGGCGTACGGCCGCCAACAAGCACCAGCAGGTACTGCTGTTCGCGGCCCCGGTCGGCTCGATCGGCCGTCAGCCGCGCGAGGACCTGCTGCGCGACGCGCTGGACCGGGCGGCGGCGAACGGAAGGCTGGTCGCGGCGGCACTGCCGCTCGCCGGCCTTTGACCAGCGAAGGGGGTCGGCCGTCGGACGGCGGCCGACCGGCCGGTGACCGGCGAAAACCCCACGTGGGCCGCATCCCTTGCCGCGCGGGGTCGTTTGGGTATATGTGCACGCATACGACGTTCCCCGCCGCCAGCCCTTCCCGTTGGTCCCCGCCCCCGTGCGGTCGGCTCAGGACTCCAAGAGCGGCCCTTCGGCCACGCCGATCTACGACGCGCTCTACGCCGAGTACGTGAAGTCCTTCCGCTCACTGCCGGGCGACCGCAGCGGCGAGGAGAAACTGGGCTTCACCGCCTTTGGAAGCATCCCGCACAGTACGAGCCCGTCCGTCGGTGCGGACTCGTCCGTGGGCCACGGTTCGGGGACCTTCGGCGGTTCCCTCGGCGGCGGGTCGTACAGCGCCTACAGCGCGGGGGCGAGCAGAGCCCGTCAGACCGCCGGGCAGCAGCCGCAGTGGCAGCGGGTCACGGCGGTCGGCCGGCACGCCATCGGGATGCACCACGTGCCGGCGGGACTGCCCCCGACACCTCGCAGGGGCGCCTGACCAAGGCAGACCAAGGCATACGAGGCACCGCGCGACGTGGTGAAGGGGCGCTCCCTACCGGGAGCGCCCCTTCACCATGCCTGCCGTCGTTACTTCTTCACTTCTTCCTGCCGCGCTTCTCGCGCACCCGCACCGAGATGTGGATCGGCGTGCCCTCGAAGTCGAACTCCTCGCGCAACCGGCGCTCGATGAACCGCCGGTAGCCCGCCTCGATGAAGCCGGAGGCGAACAGGACGAACCGCGGCGGCTTGGTGCCCGCCTGCGTGCCGAACAGGATGCGCGGCTGCTTGCCACCCCGTACGGGGTGCGGGTGGGAGGCGACCAGCTCGCCGAGGAAGGCGTTCAGCCTGCCCGTCGGGACGCGGGTCTCCCAGCCCTCCAGAGCCGTCTCGATCGCCGGGACCAGCTTCTCCATGTGGCGTCCGGTGCGGGCCGACACGTTCACCCGCGGCGCCCACGCCACCTGGTCGAGCTCGGTCTCGATCTCCCGCTCCAGGTAGTAGCGGCGCTCCTCGTCGAGGGTGTCCCACTTGTTGAACGCGAGGACGAGCGCCCGCCCCGCCTCGACGGCCATGGTGACGATGCGCTGGTCCTGCACCGAGATGGAGTCGGCGGCGTCGAGGAGGACGACGGCCACCTCGGCCTTCTCGACGGCGGCGGCGGTGCGCAGCGAGGCGTAGTAGTCGGCGCCCTGCTGCAGGTGGACGCGCTTGCGGATGCCCGCGGTGTCGACGAACTTCCAGGTCTTGCCGCCCAGCTCGATCAGCTCGTCGACCGGGTCGCGGGTGGTACCGGCGATCTCGTCGACGACGACGCGCTCCTCACCGGCGACCTTGTTCAGCAGCGAGGACTTGCCGACGTTCGGGCGGCCGATCAGGGCGACCCGGCGGGGGCCGCCGACCGCCGTGCCGAAGGTCTGCGCGGGTGCCTCCGGCAGCGCCTCCAGAACCTGGTCCAGCATGTCGCCGGTGCCGCGGCCGTGCAGGGCCGAGACCGGGTACGGCTCGCCCAGGCCCAGGGACCACAGGTAGGAGGCGTCGGCCTCGCCGCTCGGGCCGTCCACCTTGTTGGCGCACAGGACGACCGGCTTGCCCGCCTTGCGCAGCAGGCGGACGACGGCCTCGTCGGTGTCGGTCGCGCCGACCTTGGCGTCCACCACGAACACCACGGCGTCGGCCGCCTCGATCGCGTACTCGGCCTGCGCCGCCACGGAGGCGTCGATGCCGAGGACGTCCTGCTCCCAGCCGCCGGTGTCGACGACCTTGAAGCGGCGGCCCGCCCACTCGGCCTCGTAGGTGACGCGGTCGCGGGTGACGCCCGGCTTGTCCTCGACGACGGCCTCGCGGCGGCCGATGATGCGGTTCACCAGAGTCGACTTGCCGACATTGGGACGTCCGACGACGGCGAGCACGGGCAGTGGGCCGTGTCCGAGGGCCTCGATGGCGCCCTCGACGTCCTCGAGGTCGAAGCCCTCCTCCGCGGCGAGCTCCATGAACTCCGCGAACTCGGCGTCACCGAGCGCCCCGTGATCGTGCTCGTGCTCGGCCGAGCCGTCGGGCTGGATGTGGTCGTTCATGAAGTCCGTACCTCGTTGTTCATCGTGGTGGTCGGTGGAATGCCCGGTTCCGGGTGATCCACTACTCAGTGTCGCCTAGCGCCCGGTGAGGCGTCTGGCGTTTTCCAGGTGCGCGGTGAGCTGCTTCTGGATCCGCTCGGTCGCCGCGTCCAGCGCCTTGCGGGTGCGGCGGCCGTCGCCGTCACCCGCGTCGAACGGGTCGCCGAAGACGACGTCGACACGGGAGCGCAGCGGGGGCAGCCCCTTTATCAACCGTTCGCCCCGCCCGGAACTTCCCAGCACGGCGACGGGCACGATCGGCGCACCACCGCGTACGGCGAAGTACGCGAGCCCCGCGCGCAGCGAGGCGAAGTCGCCCTCGCCCCGGGTGCCCTCGGGGAAGATACCGAGGACGCCGCCCTCCCGCAGGACGCCGAGCGCCCGGGAGATCGCCGTGCGGTCGGTGGTGTCCCGGTCCACCTTCACCTGGCCGATGCCGGTCAGGAACGGGTCCAGCGGCCCGACGAACGCCTCCTTCTTGATCAGGAAGTGCGTCGGCCGGGGCGCCACGCCCATGACCATCGGTCCGTCGATGTTGTGGGAGTGGTTCACGGCGAGCACCACCGGACCGGCCGCGGGCACCCGCCAGGCGCCCAGCACGCGCGGCTTCCACAGCCCGTACATCAGGCCGACGCCGATCCGCCGCCCGACCTCGGCGCCCCGCGCCGACGGAAGCTCGGTCACCGCCCGGCTCGCTTCTCCTCGACGAGGGTGACGACACACTCGATGACCTGCTCCAGCGTCAGATCGGTGGTGTCCACCTCGACCGCGTCGCCCGCCTTGGCCAGCGGGGAGGTCTTGCGGCTGGAGTCGGCCGCGTCCCGCTTGACCAGGGCCTCGCGGGTGGTGTGCAGGTCGGCGCCCTTCAGCTCACCGCTGCGGCGGGCGGCGCGCGCCTCCGGGGAGGCCGTGAGGAAGATCTTCAGGTCGGCGTCGGGCAGCACGGTGGTCCCGATGTCACGGCCCTCGACGACGATGCCGGTGACGGCGGAGCCGGCGATCGTGCGCTGCAGCTCGGTGATCCGGGAACGCACCTCGGGGACCGCGCTGACGGCGCTGACCTTGGAGGTGACGTCCTGCTCGCGGATCGGTCCGGCCACGTCGACACCGTCGACCGTTATGGTCGGTCCCGCCGGATCGGTGCCGGAGACGATCTCGGGCTTGCCGGCCGCGGCGGCGATCGCGGAGGGGTCGGTGATGTCGATGCCGTTGGCGGCCATCCACCACGTGATCGCCCGGTACTGGGCGCCGGTGTCCAGGTAGCTCAGGCCCAGCTGTGCCGCCACGGCCTTCGACGTGCTCGACTTGCCCGTGCCGGACGGACCGTCGATGGCGACAATCACTGGCGTGGCGCTTTCCACAGTGGGGACCTTCCTGGACCTGGCTGGCGGGGAGCGGGGCGCGACTGCCCTGGACAAGGTTACTGGGTGTGGGTCCCTCGATCGGCCCTACCCGCTCCCGGCCACGCACCCGCTCCCGGAACCGGCACGGGTGCTGTCTCCGGACACCCACCGCCCGCCGCCCGGCAGGTGCTACTGGCGGATCGCCCAGCCCCGCTCCCGGAGTGCCGCGGTGAGCACCGGGGCCGCGTTGGGCTCCACCATGAGCTGCACCAGACCGGCCTGCTGCCCGGTCGCGTGCTCGATGCGTACGTCCTCGACGTTGACGCCCGCACGTTCCGCGTCGGCGAAGATGCGGGCCAGCTGGCCCGGCTGGTCGTTGATGAGCACCGCCACGACCTCGTAGACGCGCGGCGCGGAGCCGTGCTTGCCGGGGACCCGGACCTGGCCGGCGTTGCCGCGGCGCAGCACACCCTCGATGCCGGTGCTGCCCTCGCGGCGCTTGTCCTCGTCGGAGGACTGCAGCGCGCGCAGGGCCCGCACCGCCTCCTCCAGGTCGGTGGCGACGTCGCTGAGCAGGTCGGCGACCGGCCCGGGATTCGCGGAGAGGATGTCGATCCACATCCGGGGGTCCGAGGCGGCGATCCGGGTCACGTCCCGGATGCCCTGCCCGCACAGCCGTACGGCGGCCTCCTCGGCGTGCTCCAGGCGCGCGGCGACCATGCTGGACATCAGGTGCGGCATGTGGGAGACGAGGGCCACGGCACGGTCGTGGGCGTCGGCGTCCATGACGACCGGCACGGCCCTGCAGTGCGAGACCAGCTCGAGGACGAGGTTCAGCACCTCGGTGTCGGTGTCCCGGGTGGGGGTGAGCACCCACGGGCGGCCCTCGAAGAGGTCCGCGCCGGCGGCCAGCGGGCCGGACTTCTCCCGGCCGGACATGGGGTGGGTACCGATGTACGCCGACAGGTCGAGCCCCCGCTGCTCGAGCTCACGGCGCGGACCGCCCTTCACGCTGGCGACGTCGATGTAGCCGCGGGCCGCACCGCGGCCCATGGTCTCGGCGAGGACTTCGGCCACGTGGGCGGGCGGGGCGGCGACGATCGCCAGGTCCACCGGCCCCTCCGGCTCCCGGTCGGTGCCGGCGCCGAGCGCGGCGGCCGTACGGGCCTGCTCCGGGTCGTGGTCGACGAGGTGGACGACGACGCCCCGCCGGGACAGGGCGAGGGCGGCGGACGTGCCGATCAGCCCGGTGCCGATGACCAGTGCGGTCCTCACTGTGCGATGTCCTTGCGCAGGGCCGCCGCGGCACCGAGGTACACGTGGGCGATGTCGGCACGCGGCAGGTCGGACTCGATGTGCGCGAGGATGCGGACGACCCGGGGCATGGCGCCCTCGACGTCCAGTTCCTGAGCGCAGATCAGGGGAACGTCGACGATGCCGAGCTTGCGGGCGGCGACGGCCGGGAAATCGGAGTGCAGGTCGGGCGTGGCCGTGAACCAGATGCTGATCAGGTCGTCCGCTGCCAGACCGTTGCGCCGCAGAACAGCGGTGAGCAGGGCGCCGACCTGCTCCTCCATGTGGCCGGACTCGTCCCGCTCGAGCTGGACGGCGCCCCGGACCGCTCGTACCGTCACGACGATGCTCCTTGCTGCTGCGCTGGTGTACTGGTGTACCGGCGTGCCGGTGTGTTCACTCGCCGACGTGCCGACGTGGGTGTCGGTCGTCCAGCCTAGTCAGAACGGGCGCGGCCGGTGTCCGGTGCCCGCCCTCCGAGACGGGCGGTACGTCCGGTACCGGACTGCTGGGGTCCCTCCTCCGCCTCGTCCATGCCTCCCTCCCCCGGAGCGACGACATGCCCCCTCGCACAACGCGACGCACGGTCCTTCTCGCGACGGGCGCGACGGCGCTGGCCGTGGCTGCGGCGGGGGCGGGGGCGGGGGCGGCAGGGAATCCTCGCCGGACTCCGCCACGGACACCGCCCCGCCCCATGCGTCGGCAGGTCAGGAGCTGGCCTCGACCGGCGACATCCCGGTGGGCGGAGGGATGGTCCTCAAGGACGAGGAGATCGTGGTGATCCAGCCGGGGCAGGGCGACTTCCAGGCCTTCTCGGCGATCTGCACCCACCGGCACTGCCTCCTGGCGAACGCCTCGGACGGCACCGTCAACTGCGCCTGCCGCGGCAGCCGGTTCCGGATCACCGACGGCTCGGTGGACCAGGGCCGGCGACTGGTCCGCTGCCTTCGGAGCAGATCACGGGGGAGGGAAATTCGATTCGCCCGGCGTGAGCCGCCGCATACGCTCCCGGGCATGCGCCCCGAGCACCTCGTCCGCGACCACACCGTCTACGCCTGCGTCATGGGGTCGCGTGCCTTCGGTCTGGCCACGGAGGGCAGCGACACCGACCGCCGGGGCGTCTTCCTCGCCCCCACCCCCCTGTTCTGGCGCTTCGAGAAGCCGCCGACCCATGTCGAGGGACCGGCCGAGGAGCAGTTCAGCTGGGAGCTGGAACGCTTCTGCGAGCTGGCCCTGCGGGCCAACCCCAACATCCTGGAGTGCCTGCACTCGCCGCTCGTGGAGTACGCCGACGACACCGGCCGCGAACTGCTCGCCCTGCGCGGCGCGTTCCTCTCCCGCCGGGTCCACGAGACGTTCACCAGGTACGCGTACGGCCAACGCCGCAAACTGGAGGCCGACGTCCACGTCCACGGGGTGCCCCGGTGGAAGCACGCGATGCATCTGCTCCGCCTGCTGGCCTCCGCCCGCGACGTGCTGCGCACGGGCGCCCTGACGGTCCACGCGGGCGAGTTGCGCGAGCCGCTGCTCGCGGTGAAGCGGGGCGAGGTGCCCTGGCCGGAGGTCGAGGCCCGGATGATCCGCCTGGAGCGGGAGGCCGGGGAGGCCCTGCGCGGTACGCCGCTCCCGGCGGAGCCGGACCGCCGCCGGATCGAGGACTTCCTCGTCCGCGTCCGCCGGGCGTCGGCTCTGCGGACGCCCTGAGCGAGACGGGCGCTCCTGCGGCGGGGGCCTCCTACGCGTCCCAGAGGGCCCCCAGTGCCAGCAGTTCGTCCCGGTACTCGATGCGGTCGGCCCAGGCGTTTGGCCAGGCGTCCGCGCCCAGGTGGGCTCCCGCGAAGGCGCCCGTCAGGCAGGCGAGGGAGTCGGAGTCGCCCGAGGTGCAGGCGGCGCGGCGCAGGGCGGTGAGCGGTTCGTCGACGAAGAGCAGGAAGCACAGCAGCCCCGTCGCCAGGGCCTCCTCCGCGATCCAGCCCTCCCCCGTCGCCAGGCACGGGTCGGTCTCCGGCGAGACGGTGCGCACGGCGCTCTGGAGGCGTTCCAGGATGTCCAGGCACTCGTCCCAGCCGCGGGCGATGAAGCGCTCCGGGGTGGCGTCCTCGGCGCGGGTCCACAGGTCGCCGAGCCAGAACTCGTGGTAGCGGGTGCGGTTCTCGTAGGCGTAGGAACGCAACATGCCGATCAGGCCGGTCGGTTCGGCGCCCTGGGCGAGCAGTCGTACGGCGTGGGCGGTGAGGTCGGAGGCGGCGAGCGCGGTCGGGTGTCCGTGGGTGAGGGCCGACTGCAACTGGGCGGCGCCTGCGCGCTGTTCGCCGCTCAGCCCGGGGATCAGCCCGATGGGCGCGACCCGCATGTTGGCGCCGCAGCCCTTGGAACCGACCTGACTGGCGTCCTGCCAGGGGCGGTCCTCCTCGGACAGCAGGCAGCAGGCCCGGAGGCAGGTGGTGCCGGGTGCCCGGTTGTTCTCGGGCGAGCGGTACCAGTCCACGAACTCCTCGCGTACCGGGCGCTCCAGCCGCTTCGGACCGAGCGACCCCCGGCCCGCCGCCGTGCGCAGTCCGCGCCCGAGTGCCAGCGTCATCTGGGTGTCGTCGGTGACGATCGCCGGCTCCGGCAGGTCCCTCTCCCGCCACGGCCCGTACTTGGCGAGGATCGACGGGACGTCGTCGAACTCGGTGGGGAATCCGAGCGCGTCCCCGAGGGCGAGTCCGGTGAGCGCGCCCGTGGCGGAGCGCTTGGTGACGGTGACGGTCATGCCGGGTGTCCTTCCGGGGTCGGCCGGAGCAGGGGCGGGTGGAGGACGGTGGCGGTCCCGGCCCGGTAGAGCGCGGCGGGTTTACCCCGGCCGCCGGTGAGGCGCGCGGCGCCGGGGACCGGTTCGACGAAACCGGCGGAGGCGAGCACCTTGCGCCGGAAGTTGGGCCGGTCGAGCGTGGTGCCCCACACGGTCTCGTAGACCTGTCGCAGCTCGCCGAGGGTGAACTCGGGCGGGCAGAAGGCCGTGGCCAGGCAGGTGTACTCGAGCTTGGCGCCGACGCGGTCGCGGGCGTCGGCCAGAATCCGATCGTGATCGAAAGCGAGCCGCCCTGCCGGCCCGCCCCGCGCCCCGCCGTACGGCGTCCAGCGGGCCTGGGCCGCGTCGCTGCCACCGTGCGCCTCGGGTGCGTCGGGCAGCAGCGCGGCGAACGCGACGGAGACGACCCGCATCCGGGGATCCCGGTCGGGTTCGCTGTAGGTCCGCAGCTGCTCCAGGTGCAGCCCGGACACGTCCGTCAGCCCGGTCTCCTCGGCGAGTTCACGCCGGGCGGCGGTCTCCGCCGACTCGTCCGGCTGGACGAATCCGCCCGGCAGCGCCCAACGGCCCGCGTACGGCGCCTGGCCGCGCTGGACCAGCAGGACGTGCAGCGCGCCCCCGCGCAGTGTGAACACGGCGAGGTCGACGGTGACGGCGAAGGGTTCATAGGCGTACTTGTCGTAGCCCTGCATGAGAACAACCCACCCCCCTTTATGGTCAGGAAGACTATAAAGGGGGGTGGGGCTGTCTCACAAGGTGCCGCTCCTCCTCAGAGCTCGACCTCCTGCATCAGCATGCCGACCTCGGTGTTCGACAGCCGGCGCAGCCAGCCCGACTTCTGGTCGCCCAGGGTGATCGGCCCGAAGGCCGTGCGCACCAGCTTGTCGACCGGGAAGCCGACCTCCGCGAGCATGCGGCGCACGATGTGCTTGCGGCCCTCGTGCAGGGTCACCTCGACGAGGTAGTTCCTGCCGGTCTGCTCGACGACGCGGAAGTGGTCCGCGCGCGCGTAACCGTCCTCCAGCTGGATGCCGTCCTTCAGCCGCTTGCCCAGGTCGCGCGGGATCGGTCCGATGATGTGCGCGAGGTAGGTCTTCTTCACCCCGTACCGCGGGTGGGTCAGCCGGTGCGCCAGCTCACCGTGGTTGGTGAGCAGGATGACGCCCTCGGTCTCGGTGTCGAGCCGGCCCACGTGGAACAGCCGGGTCTCGCGGTTGGTGACGTAGTCACCGAGGCACTGACGCCCCTCGGGGTCCTCCATGGTGGAGACGACACCGGCGGGCTTGTTCAACGAGAAGAACTGGTAGGACTGGGTGGCGACGGTCAGCCCGTCCACCTTGACCTCGTCCTTCTCGGGGTCGACCCGGCGACCCTGCTCCAGCACGATCTCGCCGTTGACCTCGACCCGTGCCTGCTCGATCAGGTCCTCGCAGGCGCGCCGGGAACCGTACCCCGCGCGGGCGAGCACCTTCTGCAGCCGCTCGCCCTCCTGCTCGGCGCCAGGGAAGGTCTTCGGGAGCTTCACGTCCTTCTTGCCCGCGTACCGGTCGCGGTTGCGCTCCTCGATCCGTGTCTCGTACTCGCGCGAGCGGGCCGGAGCGGTACGGCCCCTGCCGCCCTGCTGCCCGGACTGGGAGGTCCGGCCGGACGGCTTGGCACCGGTACGGCCGGTACGGCCAGGACGGCCGGAATCCGTTCCCTCCTTGGAGGCCCCCCGGGGCCCCCGTCGTAGCGGCGCTCCTCGGGGCGGGGCTTGCCGGGGCGGCCCTGCCCCTGCCGCTGGTCCCTGTTGCCGCCGGCGCCGCGGGGGTTACCGCGTCCGCCGCTCTTGCCGCTGCCGCTGCCGCTGCTTCGCATCACAATTCCGTGTTCGTAGGGGGACCGTCGTCCGGGTCCGGGGCGTCCGGATCGAACGACGGTACGGCTTCCTGGGTCTCGGCCTCGATCGCCTCCGCCTCCGGGAGGAAGGGCGCGAGCTCCGGGAGCTCGTCCAGACCGCGCAGGCCCATCCGCTCCAGGAAGTAGTTCGTCGTCGTGTACAGGATCGCACCTGTTTCGGGTTCCGTGCCCGCCTCCTCGACCAGACCCCGCTGCAACAGGGTGCGCATGACCCCGTCGCAGTTCACTCCACGTACGGCGGAGACCCGGCTGCGGCTGACCGGCTGACGGTAGGCGACCACGGCGAGGGTCTCCAGGGCGGCCTGGGTGAGCCGGGCCTGCTGGCCGTCCAGGACGAAGCCCTCGACGGCCGCGGCGTACTCGGGGCGGCTGTAGAACCGCCAGCCGCCGGCGACGAGCCGAAGCTCGAAGCCACGCCCCTGGACGGTGTACTCGTCGGCCAACGCGCACAACGCGTCCGCGACCTGGCGTCTCGGCCGCTCCAGTATCTTCGCCAGGTGCTCCTCGGTCGCGGGCTCGTCCACGACCATGAGGACCGCCTCCAGGGCGGGCTTGAGGTCGAGGTCCGCAACGGTGCGCGGCCCCGCGGGAACGCCGGTCGTGTCCTCACTCACGCCTTCTCCTCCTCCGGCTCCCTCGGCTGCTCGGGCGGCCGGTCGAACTCGTCGGTGACGGTGGGGGTGGCGTCCCCGTCACCGCCGGTCCAGCGCACGGTCAGCTCGGCGAGCGCGGTCTCCTGCTCGAGGGCGACGACCTTCTCCCGGTACAGCTCCAAGAGCGCGAGGAACCGGGCGACGACGGTCAGCGTGTCGTCGGTGTCCTCGATCAGCTCCCGGAAACCGGCCTCGCCGAGTTCCTTCAGCCGCGCGACGATGATCCCGGCCTGCTCCTGCACACTGACCAGCGGCGCGTGGATGTGGTCGACGTACACCTGCGGCTTGGGCCTGGGCTGCATCGCCTTGACGGCGAGCCTGGCGAACCCCTCCGCGCCGATGCCGATGACGACCTCGGGCAGCAGCTCGGCGTGGTGCGGCTCGAGCCCCACGGTCCGGGGGTGGCGCCGGGCCTCCTCGTCGAGCCGCCCGCTGAAGATCTCCGCGACCCGTTTGTACGCGCGGTACTGGAGCAGGCGGGCGAACAGCAGGTCCCGGGCCTCCAGCAGGGCGAGGTCCGCCTCGTCCTCCACCTCGGCGGCGGGCAGCAGGCGCGCCGCCTTGAGATCGAGCAGGGTGGCCGCCACGACCAGGAACTCGGTCGTCTCGTCCAGGTCCCAGTCCGGCCCCAGCGCCCGGATGTACGCCATGAACTCGTCGGTCACCTTGGACAGCGCGACCTCGGTGACGTCCAGCTTGTGCTTCGAGATCAGCTGAAGCAGCAGGTCGAACGGTCCCTCGAAGTTCGACAACCGGACCTTGAACCTGCCGTCGCCCGCCTCGGCGCCCTCGACACTCTCAGCCCCCTCGTCCGCCTCGGGACTTCCGGGTGCCGGCTCGGGCGGCCTGCCGACGTCCGGTACGTCCTCCGGAGCCGCCGGAGCGGGAGCGGGAGCCCGGGCCTCGGTGGGAGGCACGGCCCCCGGTCCCTCCGCCCCCGCCTCCGCGGGCGGGGTCACCGGCGGTGCGGCCCCCGGCCCCCGCCCCAGCGCGCGCCGGCGGCCGGGCTGCGGGCCGCGGCCGGTGGCGTTGTTCGAGGTCATGGCCTCCGCAGGCTACCGCTACCGTCCACGCAGGCGTCGTACGAGGATGCTGGCGTCTCCGCGGGACTCCAGGTCGGCGAGGACCACGGCGACCGCCTCGCGGACGATCCGGCCCCGGTCGACGGCCAGTCCGTGCTCGCCCCGGAGCACCAGACGGGCGTGCTCGAGGTCCATGAGCTCCTCGGCGGACACGTACACCGTGATCTTCTCGTCGTGCCGCTCACGGCCGCTGGGCCGTCTCGCCGCCGCCCTTCCGCGCTTGCGCGGGGCCGCTTCGGCGGCCGTACCGGCGGGACCCCTCGAGCCCTCCTGCGTGCCCTGCCGTCGCGCGGAGCGCTCCGGCGCGACGCGGCTGCGGGACTCGCCGGCTTCGGCCGGCTCGGCGTCCGTGGCGACGTGCTCGGCACCCTCGCCGTCGCCGCCCCGCGCGGACACCGACTGCGGAGTGTCGTCCTGGGCCGCGGCCGCGCCGCCCTCTCCCGCGGGAGCGGGGATCCGGGCTTCGCCGTTGGCCTGGCGCCTCGGCGTGGACGCCTGGAGCGCCATCCCCCCTGTGGTACGGAAGAGTTCGTCGGCCCCCGGCAGACTCACTCGGCGTGACACCGGGCGAGCACCTCCCTGGCAAGCTGGCGATAGGCGGCGGCACCGACGGAGTTGGACGCGTACGTGGTGATCGGCTCACCGGCGACGGTCGTCTCCGGAAAGCGGACCGTACGCCCGATGACCGTGTGGTAGACGTGGTCGTCGAACGCCTCGACGACGCGCGCGAGCACCTCACGGCTGTGCACCGTGCGCGAGTCGTACATCGTGGCGAGGATCCCGTCGAGCTCCAGCTCGGGGTTGAGCCGCTCCTGGACCTTCTCGATGGTCTCGGTGAGCAGCGCCACGCCGCGCAGTGCGAAGAACTCGCACTCCAGCGGCACGATCACCTTGTGCGCGGCCGTCAGCGCGTTGACCGTGAGCAGGCCGAGCGAGGGCTGACAGTCGATCACGATGTAGTCGTAGTCGTCCATGAGCGGCTTCAGCGCGCGCTGCAGCGTCGACTCGCGGGCGACCTCGGAGACGAGTTGGACCTCGGCCGCCGACAGGTCGATGTTGCTGGGCAGCAGGTCCATGTCGGGGACCGCCGTCTTCAGCAGCACCTCGTCGGCCGCCATGCCCCGCTCCATGAGCAGGTTGTAGACGGTGAGGTCGAGTTCCATCGGGTTGACGCCGAGTCCGACCGACAGCGCGCCCTGCGGGTTGAAGTCGACGAGCAGCACCCGGCGGCCGTACTCCGCGAGCGCGGCACCCAGGTTGATGGTCGACGTCGTCTTGCCGACACCGCCCTTCTGGTTGCACATCGCGATGATCTTCGCGGGACCGTGGTCGGTCAGCGGGCCCGGGATCGGGAAGTACGGCAGCGGGCGGCCGGTCGGGCCGACGCGCTCACGGCGCTGCCGGGCAGCGTCGGGCGCGAGGGTGGCCGCGTACTCGGGATCCGGCTCGTACTCGGCGTCGGGGTCGTAGAAATGCCCCTCGGGCAGTTCGTCGTAGTCGGCGAGTTGGTTGTGGGGCGCGCCACTTCCGTCGCCGGCCATGGCGTTCACGTGATGGCCATCCATGCTCGGGTGTGCAGTGAGAGTCGCCTGCTGACTCTGTTGGGCTGCGAAGGTGTGCACGGCGACGGAGCCGACAGCAGCGAACCCCGCGGGATCCCGGTCCCGTGCAGGCATTCCTGGTTGACCACCCCCGGGAGTAAATGTCGACTCATTCACAAGTCGTCTTACCTCCTTGGTGACCAGGAAACTTCTAGACAGGTCAGCGTGGCATCATGCCGACGGTTGGCGACTCTATGGCGTGTCGGCGGTCCGCAGCAACACAATCCGCCGGACCCGGCCCGATGTGTCGACAATGAAACATCCCTCTGTCAAGGGCGTACGAGCGTCGCACGGCAGGTTTCACCGGTGTGCGAATCGGTGGAAGCGTGACGTTCGAGACGAGTTGTCCTGGATCCGTGAAGTGACCATACACACATCCCGCCGGACCTGGCGGGCAAGACCGGACGGGGTCCGCCGCGTTGACGAACGAAGAGGGGGCTCCCGATCGAGCGAAGCCGAGATGGGGGGAGTATCGCCTTTGCCGGTCGGTGACTTGGTCGACTTGACGCTCGGAGGCCACCGCCCGGGGGCTCAGCCGAGCAGCGCGGCGAGTCCCACGTGGTCCAGGCCGTGCGCTTCGGCGACCTCCTGATGAACGACCTTGCCGTCATGCGCGTTGAGGCCCTTGGCGAGCGCGGGGTCGCGGCGCAGCGCCTCCAACCAGCCGCGGTCGGCGAGTTCGACGACATAGGGCAGCGTGGCGTTGGTGAGGGCGTAGGTGGAGGTGTTGGGCACCGCGCCGGGCATGTTGGCGACGCAGTAGAAGACCGATTCGTGGACCGTGAAGGTCGGCTCGGTGTGCGTGGTCGGGTGGGAGCCCTCGAAGCAGCCGCCCTGGTCGATCGCGATGTCGACAAGGACACTCCCGGCCTTCATCCGTGAGACGAGGTCGTCGGTGACCAGCTTCGGCGCCTTGGCGCCGGGGATCAGCACCGCGCCGATCACCAGATCGGCCTCCAGGCAGGCCTTCTCCAGTTGGAGGGCGTGGGAGGCGACGGTCTGGATCCTCGTGCCGAAGACCCGGTCGGCCTCACGGAGTTTGTTGATGTCCTTGTCGAGCAGGGTCACGTGGAAACCCAGGCCGATCGCGATCTGCGCGGCGTTCCAGCCGGAGACTCCTCCGCCGATGACGACGGCCCGGCCGGCCTGCACCCCCGGGACACCGCCGGGCAGCACGCCGCGGCCGCCGTTGGCCCGCATCAGGTGGTAGGCGCCGACCTGGGCGGACAGCCGCCCCGCGATCTCGGACATGGGCGCGAGCAGCGGCAACGCGCGGCCGGGCAGTTCGACGGTCTCGTAGGCGATCGCGGTGGTGCCGGACGCCAGCAGGGCGTCCGTGCACTCCCTGGAGGCGGCCAGGTGCAGGTAGGTGAAGAGCGTCTGGTCCTTGCGCAGCCGGTGGTACTCCCCGGCGGCCGGCTCCTTGACCTTCAGCAGCAGGTCGGCGGCGGCCCAGACCTCGTCGGCGGTGTCCAGTATCTGCCCTCCCGCGGTGAGGTACTCGCCGTCCGGGATCGAGGAGCCGGCTCCTGCGCCGCGCTCGATGACGACCTGGTGGCCGTGGCGCACCAGCTCGTGCACGCCGGTGGGGGTGATGGCCACCCGGAACTCGTTGTCCTTGATTTCGCGGGGGATGCCGACCTTCACGTCGATCACGGTCCTTGGCTCGGAGGGTATGAGGTATCACTACACATACCCGGGCACACACGTGCACACCGGGAGAGACCGCTGAAGGGGGCGCGGCAGAGCCATCTCAATGAAGGCAGTACCGCTGTCCGGTCTTGCAAAGCTCGATCTTCCGCAAGAGAACTACGGATTTCGCAGTTCCGGGTCGATGCCGGGTGCCTGGGACGCCTCGGCCTCCTCCTGCAGCATCCGCTCGGCCGTTCCCCGGTGCAGCGCGGCCGACGCGGGGTCGCCGAGGTGCCCGAAGGTGTCGGCGAGCCGCAGGTGCAGCGCCGCCTGCAGCCGGGTGTCCTCGGCCCGCCGGGCCCACTCCACCGCCTCCCGGCAGGTGCGCAGCGACTCCTCGGGCAGGCCCGCGTACTCCTGCACCCGGGCCAGTTCGCTCAGCGCCCGTGCCTGGGCGGTCACATCACCGTTCTTGCGGTACCCGGCGACCGCCGCCCGCCAGTTCCGCAGCGCCTCGCCGTAGCGGCCGGCGTAGGTGTGGGCGGCGGCGATCCGGCCGTAGAGGCGGGCGGCGTCCGCACGCTCGTCCCGGGCGAGCCGCTCGGCGAGGGCCCGCCCGAACCAGTCGGCGGCCCGGTCGAAGTCCCCGAGCTCCAGATGGGCGCCTCCCACGGATTCCATCGCGCGGCCGGTCGCGTACGGGTCGTTCGCCGCGCGGCCGGCGTCCAGCGCGGCCCGGTAGCGTGCCAGCGCGTCGGCCGTGCGGCCGGTCCGGACGTCGAGGTCGCCGAGGTTCAGCAGGGCCGCGGCCTTCTCGCGGGGCAGTTTCCGGCGCTCGGCCACGTCGAGGACGAGGCGGTGGATGCCGTACAGGTCGCTCGCGGCGGCCTGGGTGCCGAAGTGGGCCACCATGGCGCGCACCAACTGCGACATCAGGCGGCGGGCCAGGGTGTCCAGCGTCCCGTCGGCGACCGCGAGCCGGGCCGAGGCGAGCAGGGCGGGTTTGCGGGCGCTCAGCCAGTCGGCGGCGTCCCGGGGCCGGCGAAGCGCAGGGAGCGAGGCGTCCCGAGGAGCTTCTCGCGTGCCTGGGGGCTGTCGGTCTCGGTGATGGCCCTGCACGACTGGAGCAGCCGCACGGTCCGCTCCAGCATGCGGGCGCGGGCCAGCTGGAGCTCGCCCGGCCGTTCGTGGGTCTCGGCGAGGCCGCGCAGCAGGGGGTGCAGACAGCCGGGCACCTCGTACTGCGGCAGCGACGACCCCGCCGGGCGCAGCAGGCCCACGGAGACGAAGTCGTCCAGGGTGGTGCGCGCGCTGCTCACCGAGCAGCCGGCGAGCGCGGAGGCGGTGTGCGGGTCGACCAGGCCGGCCGGGGCGAGGCTCAGCAGGCGCAGTATCCGGGCGGCGGGCGCGGGCAGCTCGGCGTGCACGAGGTGGAGGGCACGGCTGACCGCGGTGCGCGCGATACCGTCGTCGGGGCCGGTGTGCAACTGCCTGGCGAGGTCGGCGACGGCGGCCTTGGGCCGGGCGGCGAGCCAGCCGCCGGCCAGTACCAGGGCGGCCGGCTGCCCCTGGCACTGTTCGGCCAGGCCCTCCGCGGCCCGGGGGTCGACGGTGATGCGGACCGAGCCGGTGGACCGGGACAGCAGTTCCACGGCGGACTTGGTGTCGAGGCCCCCGAGGGTGCACGGGCGGACGTCGGAGATGCCAGTCAGCGGGCCCTCGGAGACGGCGACCACCAGGCAGTCGGGGCTGTCCGGCAGCAGGGCGTCGACCTGCTCGGCGTCGGCCGCGTCGTCCAGCAGGAGCAGCACCCGGCGGCCGGCGAGGGCGGTCCGCAGCGCCTCGGCGAGATCGTCCTCGGGGGCGCCGGCCGGGGCGGGCACGTCGAGCGCGTCGAGCAGTTCGCGCGCGGAGCGCTCGACGGGCACGCGCGTGCCGTCGGTTTCGCTCAGCCGGGCGCGCAGCACCCCGTCGGGGTATCGGTCGGCGACCTGGCGTACGAGTTCCTCACCGAGAGTCGTACGGCCGGAGCCCGGCCGGCCGGCGATGAGCAGCACGCGCGCGCGGGGAGCCTTGCGGCCGGAGAGGGTGTCCAGTCCCGCGCGCTCGATGTCGGCGCGCAGTTCCTTCAACTCCCTTGTACGTCCCAGGAACCGGTCCCCCACGGTAACGTCCTGGGAGAGCCGTGCACCGTCCGTGTCCACCGCCTGGTCCGTCACGGGCCACTCTCCCGTCCCACCGCACGCGCAAGCCCGCCGGGACTCCGGATCGGGCGTTTTTCAGAGCCTAGTTCACGCTCTGCTACGTTCCGTGTGGAGCGCGGCGAATGCATCCCTCGATCGGATCAGCCGATGGTCACATCGCAAGGGCATCGGGGTGGTTCAGGCCTCGAACGGGCGCGCCGGCCACGGCGCCTCGGCGGGGCGCAGCGCGTCGAGCCCGTCCCCGCCCCGTGCGGCAACAAGCGAAAGGACGCCCACCACCAGGCAGTTGTTGTGCAGTTCACCGGCCAGCACCTTACGGACCAGGTCCGCGGCGGGCACCCGGGCCAGTTCCATGTCGGCCTCTTCCTCCTCGACCTCGAAGCGGTCGCCTTCGGCCTCGGACAGTCCGCGGGCCAGGAAGATCCGTACGGCCTCGTCGCAGCCGCCGGGGGTGGTGTAGACGTCGGTCAGCACCCGCCAGTCCTCGGCCTTGACGTGCGCCTCCTCGTACAGCTCCCGCTGGGCGGCGTGCAGCGGGTTCTCGCCGGGTACGTCGAGCAGACCGGCCGGGATCTCCCACAGCTTGTGACGCACGGGGTGGCGGTACTGGCGCAGGACCAGGACGCGATCGGCGTCGTCGAGGGCGAGGACGGCCACGGACCCCGGGTGGACCTGGTAGTCGCGGTGGACGACGGTCCCGTCGGGCATGACCACGTCGTCGGTGCGGACGGAGGTCTTGTTGCCGACGAAGGGGGTCCGGGTCGCCCGGATCTCCCACTCCTCCGGGGTGTCCTTGATCGTCATGCCCGTCCTTCCCGACGTACAGGGGTCGTGCGATTGCGGTGGGTGAGAAAAGCGGCCGGGGTGCTCACCCTTTGAAGGCTTGCACCCCGGCAACCGTACAACCGGTGTGTTACTTCGAGACCTTCCGCTCGACGGCGGCCCTGACGAGACCCGCGAACAGGGGGTGCGGACGCGTCGGACGCGACCGCAGTTCCGGGTGTGCCTGGGTCGCGACCAGGTACGGGTGGACCTCGCGCGGGTACTCGACGTACTCGACGAGCTTGCCGTCCGGGGAGGTGCCGGAGAAGACGATCCCCGCCTTCTTCTCCAGCTCCGCGCGGTAGGCGTTGTTCACCTCGTAGCGGTGCCGGTGGCGCTCCTCGACGTACTCCTTGCCGTCGTACACCTCGCGCACGATCGAGCCCTCGGCCAGCTTCGCCGGGTACATGCCGAGCCGCATCGTGCCGCCCATGTCGCCCTCACCGGCGATGATGTCGAGCTGCTCGGCCATGGTGGAGATGACCGGGTGGGAGGTGGCCGGGTCGAACTCGGTGGAGTTGGCGTCGGAGATGTCCGCGAGGTTGCGGGCCGCGTCGATCACGATGCACTGCAGGCCCAGACAGAGACCGAGCAGCGGGATCCGGTTCTCGCGCGCGTAGCGGATCGCGCCGACCTTGCCGAGCACACCGCGGTCCCCGAAGCCGCCGGGGATGCAGATCGCGTCGACGTCACCGAGCTGCGCCTGGGCGCCGGCCGCGGTCTTGCAGTCGTCGGAAGTGACCCACTTGATCTTCACCCGGGCCTTGTTGGCGAAGCCGCCCGCGCGCAGCGCCTCGATGACCGACAGGTAGGCGTCGGGCAGGTCGATGTACTTGCCGACCAAGGCGAGGGTGATCTCGTGGTCGGGGTTGTGGACCCGGTCGAGCAGGTCGTCCCAGGTCGTCCAGTCCACGTCCCGGAACGGCAGGTCCAGCTTGCGCACGACGTAGGCGTCCAGGCCCTCGGCGTGCACGACCTTCGGGATGTCGTAGATCGAACGGGCGTCGGGGCAGGCGACCACGGCGGCCTCGTCGACGTCGCACATCAGCGAGATCTTCCGCTTGATCGCGGTCGGCACCTCGCGGTCGCAGCGCAGCACGATCGCGTCCGGCTGGATACCGATGTTGCGCAGCGCCGCGACGGAGTGCTGGGTCGGCTTGGTCTTCAGCTCACCCGAGGGGCCGATGTACGGCAGGAGCGAGATGTGGACGACGAACACGTTGTCGCGGCCGACCTCGTGCCGCACCTGGCGGACGGTCTCCAGGAACGGCAGCGACTCGATGTCGCCGACCGTGCCGCCGACCTCGGTGATCACGACGTCGACCTCGTCCGTCGCCATCCGGCGGATGCGGTGCTTGATCTCGTTGGTGATGTGCGGGATGACCTGCACGGTGTCGCCCAGGTACTCGCCGCGCCGCTCCTTGGCGATCACCGTCGAGTAGATCTGGCCCGTGGTGACATTGGCGGAGCCGTCCAGGTCACGGTCGAGGAAACGCTCGTAGTGTCCGATGTCCAGGTCGGTCTCGGCGCCGTCGTTGGTGACGAACACCTCACCGTGCTGGAAGGGGTTCATCGTGCCGGGGTCGACGTTGAGGTACGGGTCGAGCTTCTGCATCACGACGCGCAGACCGCGGGCCTTGAGCAGCATGCCGAGGCTCGAGGCGGTCAGACCCTTGCCGAGAGAGGAAGCGACACCCCCGGTGACGAAGATGTGCTTGGTCGTCGTGGATTTTGGCATGGCCAAGAGGGGGCTCCCGTGGTCGCTGTCTGGGGGGCGGGGCGGCTGCCTGCCGGAGGTCTCCGACGGTGCCGTCGCTGCGGTTCGGGGGTGCCCTGTTCGGATTTCCCCCTCCGGGGAAGGGGCCCACCGGTCCACGGGCTACCAGCGTATCAGCGACGCGGGGCGATGCCGTCCGGCCACGCTCCGCACACACGCCGGCACGGATCCGTCACCTCGCAGGCCCCTCACCCGCTGCTCACCCGTTCGGCAGTGGTGCGTTGTCCGGAGCGGCGCACAGACCGTCCACGTGCGTCGTATCCTGCTCAGACACCCCGCTGCCGAGCCCGGCCGGCCGAACGGCGCCACCCCAGCCCGTCACACCGGAACAACGAAAGCTCGTCAGTTCGTTGAGTAATAATCGGCGCTTTGCATTCATGGCTGAGCGACTGCTTTGCTTCGTCGCTCAACGACGCATTACGTAACTCACTAACCCCTTGACCGCACTAGCGACAGCCCCCTCGTGGGGTGACGTGGCCGTTCGACTGGAGTTGCACGTGGCCGGGCGCATCGAAGACTACGCACTCATCGGAGACATGCAGACCGCTGCCCTGGTCTGCCGGGACGGCACAGTGGACTGGCTGTGCCTGCCCCGCTTCGACTCGCACGCCATCTTCGCCGGCCTACTGGGCACCGAAGATCACGGCTTCTGGCGGATCGGCCCGGCGCACGCCCCCGGCGCCCCCGCCGGCGGCGACGCGGCGCGGCTACCGCGGCGACTCGCTGATCCTGGAGTCGGAGTGGGACACCGGGCGCGGCACGGTCCGGGTGACCGATTTCATGCCCCCGCGCGACGGCGCCCCGCAGCTCATCCGCATCGTGGAGGGCGTCTCGGGCCGGGTGCCGATGCGTTCGGCGCTCCGGATGCGTTTCTCCTACGGCCGGGTGGTGCCGTGGGTGCACCGGCACGAGGGGCGCACGGTGGCCGTCGCGGGCCCGGACTCGGTGTGGTTCGACACATCCGCCGAGACGTACGGGAAGTCGCTGACGACGTACTCGGACTTCACGGTGGCGCCGGGCGACCGGATCACCTTCACACTCTCGTGGCAGCCCTCGCACAAGGAGCCGCCGGCACTGCCGGAGCCGGAGCAGTCGCTGGAGGCGACCGAGGACTTCTGGCGGGAGTGGGTGGAGCACTGCACGTACCACGGCCCCTACCGCGAGGCCGTGGTCCGCTCCCTGATCACGCTGAAGGCCCTCACCTACGCCCCGACCGGCGGCATCGTCGCCGCGCCCACCACCTCCCTGCCGGAGGACATCGGCGGCGTCCGCAACTGGGACTACCGCTACACCTGGCTGCGTGACGCGGCGATCACCCTGTCCTCGCTGCTGCGCACCGGCTACCGCGAGGAGGCCCGCGCCTGGCGCGAGTGGCTGCTGCGCGCGGTGGCCGGCGACCCGGAGAACCTGCAGATCATGTACGGCATCGCCGGTGAGCGCGAGCTCGGCGAGGCGGAGCTGGACTGGCTGCCCGGCTACGAGAACTCCACCCCGGTCCGGGTCGGCAACGGCGCGGCGCACCAGCTCCAGCTGGATGTGTACGGCGAGGTCACCGAGGCCCTGCACCTGGCCCACATGACGGGCCTGGCCCGCAACGACTACGCGTCCCTGCTCCAGGTGAAGCTGATCCACTACCTGGAGAAGCACTGGACGGAGCCGGACGAGGGCATCTGGGAGGTGCGCGGCCCGCGTCGCCACTTCGTGCACTCCAAGGTGATGGCCTGGGTCGCCGTCGACCGCACCATCAAGCTCATCGAGTCCGGTGACGTGGACGGCCCGCTGGAGCGCTGGAAGCAGCTGCGCGAAGACATCCACCGGACCGTGTGCGAGAAGGGCTACGACAAGGAACGCAACACGTTCACGCAGTCGTACGGCTCCAAGGAGCTGGACGCCGCGCTGCTGCTGATCCCGCAGGTGGGCTTCCTGCCGCCGGACGACAAGCGGGTGATCGGCACCATCGAGGCGATCCAGCGCGAGCTGTCCACCCCGGACGGCTTCATCCTGCGCTACCCGACAGAGGGAGCCGACGAGGGCGTCGACGGGCTGCCGGGCGACGAGGGCGCGTTCCTCGCCGTCTCGTTCTGGATGGCCGACGACCTGGCGATGATCGGCCGCGTGGACGAGGCCCGCAGACTGTTCGAGAAGCTGCTGTCCCTGCGCAACGACCTCGGCCTGCTCGCCGAGGAGTGGGACCCGGTCAACCAGCGCCAGGTCGGCAACTTCCCCCAGGCCTTCAGCCACGTCCCCCTCATCGACACGGCCCTGCGCCTGACGGCCTCGGGGGCGTACGGGGGCTGAGGGGCCGCCCGACGGCCCGCGCGCCGGTGCGCGCGGGTAGCGTCCGGTGCATGGGCGGCGGCAGTGACAGTGACGGCGGATACGACACCCGGGGTGCCGGAATCACCGTGCGGCAGGCGCTGGAACTGCCCGCGCTGCGCAGCGGGCTGCCCGAGGTGGTGGCCGGAGCCGACGGCCTGGAGCGCACGGTGCGCTGGGTGCACGCGGGCGAGGTGCCCAACATCGCCTCGCTACTCAAGGGCGGGGAGCTGCTGCTGACCACCGGATACGGTCTCGGCAGCCGCCCCGCCGAGCAGCGGGCGTTCGTGCGCACGCTGGCCGAGCGGGACATCGCGGCCCTCGTCGTGGAGCTCGGCACCCGCTTCACCCGCCTGCCCGCCGCCCTGGTCGACACGGCACGGGCGGCGGGGCTGCCCCTGGTCCAGCTGCACCGCGAGGTGCCGTACGTGACGGTGACCGAGGAGATCCACACCGAGATCGTCAGCGGTCACTACGCGCTGCTGCGGCGCGCCGAGGAGGTGCACCGGCGCTGCACCGAGGCGCTGCTGGGCGGCGGGGGCGTCCCCCAGGTCCTGCGGATCCTGGCTGACGTCAGCGGCAACCCGGTGTTCCTGGAGACGACGGACGGGCGGCTGCTGTACGCCGCCGGGGAGGGCCCCGAGGGCGCCGACCCGCTCCAGGTGTGGGAGGGGCTGCGCGACCGGCACCAGGACGACCCGCCGGCCGGTTCGGCACTCGTCGACATACCCGGCGGCGGGCCGGGCAGCGGCGGGGTACGGGCGCGTCTGGTGCTGCTGCCGGTGCGGACGGCGCCGGCGCCGGTGCACCGCATGGCAGCCGAACGGGCGGCGGGCCTGCTCGCCGTGGTGCTGATGCAGGCCCGCCAGGAGGAGGAACTGGCGGCACGCGGACGCGGCGACTTCCTCGTCGACCTTTCCGAGGGCCGGGTCGCCCCGCAGGACGCGCCCGCGCAGGCGCGCGTGCTGGGCTTCAGACCGGGCACCGGCCCACTGCTCCCGGTGGTGATGCGGCTCGGTGACTCCCTGTCCCCGCAGGGCGGCGGCTGGGCGGTGCTGGCCCGCGCGGTCGCCGAGGAGCTGGCCTCGCTCGGAGTGCCCGTGCTGCTGGGTGTGCGGCCGGTGGAGGGGCGGGTGCCGCTGCTGCTCGGGCTGCGCGCGCAGACGGAACGGCCGGCGATCGCGGACCGGGTGGCGGCGGCGCTGCGCGCCGGGGCGGAGCGGGCGGGAATGATGCCGCCGGGGGCGCGGCCGCCCGTGGTGGTGGTCGGGGCCGCCGGTGACTGGGCGGCGGCGTCGGCGGGTCTGCGGCATGCGGCCCGGACCGCGAGCGCGGCGCAGGGGCTGCCGGACCGTCCCTGGTACGACGCCCGCCGCCTGGACGTCGACCTGCTGATGTGGCGGCTGCGTGACCATCCGGACCTGGCGGCCTTCGTGGACCGCGCGATCGGCCCGGTCCTGGACCACGACCGCCGCTCCCGGCCGCCGCTGCTGCCCACCCTGGAGACTTACCTGGCCCATGCGGGACGCAAGGCGGAGACGGCCCGCGAACTGCACCTGAACCGTCAGACGCTGTACAACCGGCTGGCCAGAATAGGGGAGTTGCTGGGCAGCGACCTCGACGACCCGCACATGGTCCTGACCCTGAGCCTGGCCCTGCGGGCACGGCGGCACGTGCCCTGACGCGGCATGTGACGTCAGATCGACGGGCGGTGCTGGGTCAACTCGTCGTAAACACTGAGCACCTGGACCACCGCCTCGTCCTCCGTCGGCCACCCGGCCGCCTGCCGGGTGCCCCTGGCACTGAGTTCCTCCCTGCGTTCCGGGTCGCCCAGCAGCCGCACGACGGAGTCGGCGAGCGCGCGCGCGTTGCCGTGGGGGACGAGTTCGGCGGCGCCGCCGACGAGTTCGGGCATGCCGCCGGCCCTGATCGCGACGAGCGGCACGCGCGCGTGGAGGGCCTGCTGGGCGAGCGTGGAGCGCCCCTCCCACCGGCTCGGCAGCAGCGCGAGGTCCGCGGCCCCGAGCAGCTCGGTGACGTCGTCGCGTCGTCCAATGAGCCGGACCGGCAGCTCCTCGTCCGCGATACGCCGCTGGAGTTCACCGCGCAGCGGCCCCTCCCCCGCGACGACGACCAGCGGCACGGGGTCGAGGCGACGCCACCCGTGCGTGGCGTCCAGCAGGGTGTGGTAACCACGGCGCCGTTCGAGGGAGCCGAGCGCGATCAGTAACGGGCGGCCGATGGCGCCGAGTTCGGCACGCAGTTTGGGCCGCGCCCCGTCCGGGTCCTCCGGCTCCGCGGCCGTGCGGGGCGCGGGGAAGGCGACGGCCGCCAGCCGCGCGTCCCGCGCTCCGGTCCGGCGGGCCCGGTCGACCAGGACGGAGGTGGTTCCGAGCACCACGGTGGCCGCCTTGGCGACCCTCCGCTCCAGCAGCCGCAGGAAGTGCGCGCGGGCGCCGTCGGCGTACGCCCGGTCGTGCCAGGTGACGATCAGCGGGGTGCGCCTGCCGCTGAGGGCGAGCGCGGTCCGGAAGGAGGCGTGCAGGCCGTGCGCGTGCACCAGGTCGGCATCCGCGCAGGCCGTCCGCAACGCGGCCACCGAGCCGGGGTCGCTGCTGCGCGGGACGTGCACATGGCCGGCGCCGACGCCCGTGAAGTCGTGGGTGTGCTCAGCCTCGGCGGGGGCGCACACCGTGACCCGCACACCCCGTGCGACGAGTCCCGCGGCCAGTGAGCGCACATGGGCGCTGGTGGCGGCGTTGCCGCCGCCCAGCACCTGCACGGTGCGCAGCGGCGACTGGCCGTGCGAGTGGCTGCTCACGGGGGTCACGTGGCCGAGCTCCTGGTTCGGGTCGGATGGTCCCGAAGAACGTACAGAAGGACCGTGCGGAGGGGGTGTACCGCACGGTCTTCTACGCGTGCTCCGTCAAGCATGCCAGGGCACAAGGGGATCGCGGCAACGACGGAAGCGCCCGCCTGCACCGGGCCGGACAGAAATTTCACCCACACGAGTGAAGAAGAGTCTCCTGTCGGCCGACGCCCCCCGGCCGGCGCCCTTCCGGCCGAGGCAGCACCCGGCCGAGGCACCGGGCGGTACGGCGGCTAGCCGTCCGCGCGGGCCGTCGCCAGGAGTTCCTCCGCGTGGGCACGGGCCGTTTCGGAGTTCTCCTGGCCGGCCAGCATCCGGGACAGTTCCCGGATCCGGTCCTCCCCTTCGAGCACCTTCACGCCGGACCGGGTGACCGACCCGTCGTCGGTCTTCGCCACCAGCAGTTGCCGGTCCGCGAACGCGGCCACCTGCGGCAGATGCGTGACGACCACGACCTGCGCGCTCTTCGCCAGTCTGGCGAGCCGCCGCCCGATCTCGACGGCCGCCTTGCCGCCGACACCGGCGTCGACCTCGTCGAACAGGTACGTCGGCACCGGGTCCGTCCCGGCGAACACGACCTCCACGGCCAGCATCACGCGCGACAGTTCACCGCCGGACGCGCCCTTGGCGATGGGCCGGGGCGGCGCGCCGGGGTGCGGGGCCAGCAGCAGCTCGACCTCGTCCACGCCCGACGGCCCGTGGGCGACGGTCCGCCCACCGACCTCGACGCCGTCCGGGTCGTCCGTCTGCCGGATGTCGAACGACACGCGCGCGTGCGGCATGGCCAGGGACGCCAGCTCCGCGGTGACGGCCGCCGCGAACCGTTCCGCGGCCTCGGTCCGTGCCTCCGACAGCTCCTGCGCCAGTCCGCCCAGTTCGGCGCGCAGGCCGTTCCGCTCGGCGGTGAGTTCCCCGATCCGCTCGTCGTCCCCGTCGAGTTCCGTGAGCCGCGCGGCACTCTCCTCGGCCCAGGCCAGCACGGCGGCGACATCCTCGCCGTACTTCCGGGTCAGCCCGGTGAGCGCGGCCCGCCGCTCCTCGACTGCCGCCAGCCGCAGCGGGTCGGCGTCCAGGTCGTCGGCGTACCCCGCGAGCTCCCCGGCCACGTCACGCAGCAGGATGCCGACCTCGCCGATCCGGTCGGTGAGCGCGGCCAGCGCGGGATCGTGCGCCCGGACGGCCTCCAGGGCCCGCTGGGCGCCCGCGACGAGCGTCCCGGCGTCGACTCCCTCGGGGTCCTCCGGGTTACCGGCGAGAGCGGTGTGCGCGGCGTGCGCGGCGGACGCCAGGGACTCGGCGTGGCCGAGCCGCTCGGCCTCCTCGGCCAGTTCCACGTCCTCACCGGCGCGGGGCTCCACCCCGGCGATCTCCTCGAGCCCGAAGCGCAGCATGTCGGCCTCCTGGGCCCGTTCACGCGCGCGCGTGGTGATCTGTTCGAGCTCCGCGGTGACGGCCCGCAGCCGCTTGTACGCCCCGGTGTACTTGGCGAGCGGCCCGGCGACCGCGTCGCCCGCGTACCGGTCGAGCGCCTGCCGCTGCCGGGACTGCTTCAGCAGCCCCTGCTGATCGGTCTGCCCGTGCACGGCCACCAGGTCGTCGGCGAGTTCGGCGAGCAGCCCCACGGGCACGCTCCGCCCGCCCAGGTGTGCCCGTGAGCGCCCCTCGGCGGAAACGGTACGGCTGATCAGCAGCGCCCCGTCGTCGAGTTCGGCCCCGGCCTCCTCCGCGCGTACGACGGCCGCGGCACCCTCGGGCACGGCGATCCGTCCCTCGACGACCGCGTTTCTGGCGCCGATCCGCACCAGGGCCGCGTCCGCCCTTCCACCCAGCAGCAGCCCGAGGCTGGTGACCACCATGGTCTTGCCCGCGCCCGTCTCACCGGTGACGGCGGTGAAGCCGGGTGACAGCTCGACCACGGCGTCGTCGATGACTCCGAGCGACCGTATCCGCATCTCCTCCAACACGTCCCAGACCTTACGAGGTTTTCCTCGCGCCGTGCGACGCCGCCCCACCCGTTCGGGATCGCGGCGGGTCGTCACCCGTGAGCGGGACCCCGTCCGCCGGCGGGTCCGACGGGCGCGGCGACGGACGGGACAGGAGAGGCGCGGGAGCCGCCGTCGGAGCGGCCCGGGCACGGCACGACCTCCCGACACGCGCTAGTGCGGAGCCCCCCGCCACCCCGAGACCGGCAGGGCGAACTTCGCCACCAGCCGGTCCGTGAACGAGGCGTGATGCAGCCGGGCCAGCCGTACCGGCACCGCGCCGCGCCGCACCTCGACCCGCGCCCCGGGCGGCAGCTCCAGGGTCCGCCGCCCGTCGCACCAGAGCACACCCGGCGGAACATGCGGCAGGACCTCCACGGCCAGCACCGAGTCCGGCGAGGTCACCAGCGGCTTGGCGAACAGCGCGTGCGCGCTGATCGGCACCATCAGCAGCGCCTCGACCTCCGGCCACACCACGGGCCCGCCCGCGGAGAACGCGTACGCGGTGGACCCGGTCGGGGTGGCGCACACGATCCCGTCGCAGCCGAATCCGGTCACCGGCCGCCCGTCGATCTCCAGCACGACCTCCAGCATCCGCTCGGCGGACACCTTCTGCACGGCCGCCTCGTTCAGCGCCCAGTCCGTGTGCACGATGGTGCCGTTCCGGTGCACGACGACGTCGACGGTCATCCGTTCCTCGACCTCGTACGCCTTGCTCACCACCCGGTCGACGACCTTGTCGAGGTCGTCCCGCTCTGCCTCCGCGAGGAACCCGACCCTGCCGAGGTTCACACCGAGCATCGGCACCCCCGAGGCGCGGGCGAACTCCGCGCCTCGCAGCAGCGTGCCGTCACCGCCCAGCACGATCAGCAGCTCGCAGCCGTCGAGGCACTCGGGCGTGGCCTCCTTGACGGTCTCCACCTCACCGGGCAGTGGCAGGTCCTGTGCCTCGGTCTCCAGCACCCGCACCCCGAGCCCGGAACGCAGCAGCCCCTTGACCACCAGTTCCGCGCTGCGGATGGCCGCGGGACGGCCGGTGTGGGCGAGCAGGAAAACGGTACGAACTCGATTCGGTGTCAACGCGGCCCCTCCGCCACTGCGCGGTCAACGTCGGCCGGGTCCAGTTCCGGAGCCCCGGCCCGCAGCCACAGAAAGTATTCGACATTCCCCGAGGGACCGGGCAGTGGACTCGCCGTCACACCCTTCGCCCCCAGTCCCAGCTCCCAGGCCTTGGCGGCCACCCCCCGCACGGCGTCGGCGCGCAGTTGCGGGCTGCGTACGACCCCGCCGCTACCCAGCCGCTCCTTGCCCACCTCGAACTGCGGCTTGACCATCATCACCAGATCGGCGTCCGGCCGCGCGCACCGTGTCAGGGCGGGCAGGACCAGCCCGAGCGGGATGAAGGACAGATCCCCCACGACAAGATCCACAGGCTCCCCATCGATTGCTTCAAGCGTCAACTCCCGTACATTCGTACGGTCCTTGACGGTGACGCGTTCATCGTTCCGGAGAGACCACGCGAGTTGTCCGTATCCGACGTCCACGGCGACCACGTGCGCGGCCCCGGCCCGCAGCAGGACGTCGGTGAAACCCCCGGTCGAGGCTCCGGCGTCCAGCGCCCGCCGCCCCTCGACGACCAGCCCTCGAGGCACGAAGGCCTCGAACGCGCCGGCGAGCTTGTGGCCGCCGCGCGAGACGTAGTCCGGGTCGCCGGCGTCCTCGGCGACGAGGATCGCGGCGGCGGTCTCCACCTGCGTGGCGGGCTTGGTCGCGACGGTCTTGCCGACACTGACCCGTCCGGCGGCGATCAGCTGGCCGGCGTGCTCACGCGAGCGCGCGAGCTTTCGGCGGACCAGCTCCGCGTCGAGACGGCGGCGTGCGACTCCTGCCACGTTCGGTTCAGCTCCCCGGTCGGTAGGTCGAATGGGACTCGTGGCCCGAAGGGCCACGGTGAGGGGTGGTGGACGGGTGATGGGTGGGAACCGGAGGGCCCGGGCGGGCGTCGAGCGCGGTGAGCGCGTCGCGCAGCCCCCGGTGCACATCTTCGTACACCTCGACATGGCCGTCCGTGGTGAGGTGGTCGGCGTCGGCCAGCCGCTCCAGCCGCGCGTCCACCTCGGCGTTTCCGGTGGGGGTGCGGGGCACGTCCAGGGGCGCGGGGTCGGCGGGAGCGTACCCGGCCGGGGCCTGCGGTGCGGGATCCTCCGGCCCGGGGTGCTCCGGCCGGGACGGTGCGGGGTGCTCTGCCCGGTGCGCGGCCGGCTCCGCCCGCAGGGTCCGCCGGTGCGCGCTCCCCGGCTGGGGTACTGCGTCGTTCATGCCCCGACGCTACCGCGAACCACTGGGGTACCGTCGTCCGCGATGGCCACGATCGAGGAGTGCCGCGCCGCACTCACCAGACTTTCGGACAGCATGGGTCACGCCGAGGGCGGCGTCCGCGCGGCGGCGGCGATGGAGCGCTCGGTCAGCTGCCACATCACCGACCTGGACGTGACCTTCGTCGGCCGGCTCACCGGCGGGCGGATCGAGGTGCACCACACCCTCGAAGGCCCTCCGCGTGAGAAGGCCCAGCTCAGGCTCGCCATGAAGGGGGACGACCTGCTGGCCCTGGTCGACGGCGAACTGCACTTCGCCGGGGCCTGGGCCTCGGGCCGGGTGAGGCTGGAGGCGGGTCTGCGCGACCTGTTCCACCTCAGGAAGCTTCTCTAGCGCCCACCTTCTCCTGCTGGCCCGCGGTCCGCCCGGTTCCGGCCGCGACGCGCGCCTTGCGGGCCGCCGGAACGATCAGGGGCGTTCCCGTCTCGGGGTCGTCGATGACCTGGCAGCTCAGCCCGAAGACCTGCTCGACCAGCCCGGCGGTGACGATCTCCTTCGGCGCGCCCTGCGCGATGACCTTCCCTTCGCGCAGGGCGATGAGGTGGGTGGCGTACCGGGCGGCGTGGTTGAGGTCGTGCAGGACGGCGACGAGGGTGCGCCCCTGCTCCTCGTGCAGTTCCGCGCACAGGTCGAGTACGTCGATCTGGTGCTGGATGTCCAGGTAGGTCGTCGGCTCGTCGAGGAGCAGCAGCGGGGTCTCCTGGGCGAGCGCCATGGCGATCCACACGCGCTGCCGCTGCCCGCCGGAGAGTTCGTCGACATGGCGTTCGCCGAGGTCGGCGATGCCGGTCCGGGCCATCGACTCCTGGACGACCCGCTCGTCCTCGGCCGACCACTGGCGCAGGATGCCCTGGTGCGGATACCGGCCCCGGCCCACCAGGTTGGCGACGGTGATCCCGTCGGGTGCGATCAACGACTGGGGCAGCAGGCCGAGCGTGCGGGCGACCTTCTTCGCGGGCATCGACTGGATGACCTGGCCGTCCAGCAGCACCCGCCCCTGAAGGGGCTTCAGCATCCGGGACAGCGCCCGCAGAAGCGTCGACTTGCCACAGGCGTTCGGGCCGACGATCACGGTGAAGGAGTTGTCCGGTATCTCCACCGACAACTGCTCGGCGATGACACGCTGGTCGTAGGCGAGGGTGACGTCCTCGGCGGACAGCCGGTTCACGGTGCTCCTTCGGTTGTTCCGTCCGCCGCCGGCGGCGGAGTTCCTGGCGCTCCCGGCGCTCATATCCGGCCCGCCTTGCGCTCGGTGACCAGCAGCCACAGCAGGTAGACACCGCCGAGTACCCCGGTGACCACCCCCACGGGCAACTGCTCGGCGCCGAAGGCCCGCTGCGAGATCCAGTCGGCGGTCACCAGCAGGGCGGCGCCCATGCACATCGACGACACCAGGTTGGGCCCGGGCGAACGGGTCAGGCGGCGGGCGAGCTGCGGAGCGGTGAGCGCCACGAAGCCGACCGGTCCGGAGGCGGCGGTCGCGGACGCGGTGAGCAGTACGGCGGACAGCATCAGCAACAGCCGTACGCGCTCCACCCGGACTCCGAGGGCGTACGAGATGTCGTCGCCCATCTCCATCATCCTGAGCCCGCGGGAGTGGGCGAGAACCAGCGGTACGAGGATGACGCACAGCGCGAGCAGGGGCCAGACCTGGTCCCAGTCGCGGCCGTCGAGGGAGCCGGTCATCCACACCACCGCACGGGCCGCGTCGACGATGTCGGACTTCGTGAGCAGATAGCCGTTGACCGCGGTGACGATCGCGGAGACACCGATACCGACCAGGACCAGCCGGTATCCGTGCACACCTCGCTTCCAGGCGAGCACATAGATGGCGAACCCGGTCACCAGTCCGCCGATCAGCGCACCGACGGCGACCTGGTCGGCGGTCCCGGAGAACAGCACGATCATCACGAGCGCGCCGGCCGTGGCGCCCTGTCCGAGGCCGAGGACGTCCGGACTGCCCAGAGGATTGCGGGAGACGGACTGGAACAGCGCGCCGCCGAGCCCGAGCGAGACGCCGACCAGCAGCCCGACCAGAACCCGGGGCAGCCGCAGTTCGGTGACGATGAACTCCTGGCCCGGGTCGCCCTCGCCCAGCAGGGTCCGGATCACGTCGGCGGCCGGTATCGGGAAGTCGCCGGTGCCGATCAGCACCACGCTCGCGGTGAGCGCCACGAGCAGGAGCAGGACGGCGACGACGAGGGCCCGCACGTCCACCCGGAGCGAGAGGCCGCCCGGGGTCCGTACAGCACGGTTGGTCTTCACAACTGGGCCGTCCTCCGCCGTCGTACGAGAAAGATGAAGACCGGGCCGCCGATGATCGCGGTGACGATGCCGACCTGGAGTTCCGCGGGCCGGGCCAGGACACGGCCGATGACGTCGGCGCCGAGCAGCAGCACCGGCGCCAGGATCGCCGCGTACGGCAGGATCCAGCGCAGGTCGGGTCCGGTGAACGAGCGCACGACGTGCGGCACCATCAGGCCCACGAAGACGATCGGCCCGCAGGCGGCCGTCGCGGCCCCGCACAGCACGGTCGCGGCGAGCATGGCCAGCGCCCGCGTGCGGTTCAGGTGGGCGCCGAGGGCCCTGGCGGTGTCGTCGCCCATGGCCATGGCGTTCAGCGGCCGGGCGAGCAGCAGCGCCAGCACGAACCCGACCAGCAGGAACGGCAGTACCTGCCGGATGACCGAGCCGTTCGCCGACGACAGCGACCCCACCGTCCAGAAGCGCATCCTCCCCAGGGCCGCCTCGTCCAGGATCATCACCGCCTGGAGGTAGCCGAACAGCGCCGCGGTGATCGCGGTGCCGGCCAGCACCAGGCGTACCGGGGTCGCGCCCCGGCTGCCGCCGAGGAACCACACCAGGGCCCCGACCGCCGCCGCCCCGCCGAACGCGAACCACACATAGCCCGACAGCGACGTGACGCCGAAGAAGGTGATGGCCGTGACGACCGCCGCCGACGCGCCCGCGTTGATGCCGAGCAGTCCCGGATCGGCGAGCGGATTACGGGTGAGCGCCTGCAGCACCGCTCCCGCCAGGCCGAGCGCGGCGCCGGCCAGCGCGCCGAGCACGGTCCGTGACAGCCGGTCGGCGACGACGGCATCGCCGTAGGTGCCCGCACCCTCGAACAGGCCGTGCCAGACCTGGTCCAGGGACAGGTCCTTCGCCCCGATCGCGATACTCGCCAGGGCGATGAGTACCAGGATCGCGGCGGAGAGGAACAGCCCGAGGACACGGAGCGTCGCCCGGCGGTTCGGATGCGCGGGGGCGATGTCCGCGCGCGGTTCGGGGGGACTGTCGACCAACACGCAGTTAGGTTAGCCTACCCTCCGAAGCGATCACGATCCCGAGGTGCTGCCTCGAGGGTGCCTCACAAGCCCAGCTGTGCCAGTGCCTTGGCTCCGGCCAACGCGCACACGCCGTCGCCCGCCGCTGTCCACGCCGCCGCGCACAACGCCCGCAGCCCGTCCAGAGCGGCACCGTCCCCGTCCAGCGCCAGGGCCTCGCCGTCCGCTGCCGCCGTCCAGCCACCGCACCGGAATCCGCCGTCGCTGTCCGCCTCGACCACCTCCGGCTGCCCGGTGAGCATCCCGCGCAGGTCGGCGTCGACGTAGGTCGGCCGATGCTGCGGCGGCGCGGCCAGCAGCTGCGCCCCGTCGGTCACCCCGGTCAGCACAAGCAGCGAATCCACCCCACCGTTGAACGCGCCCTCGATGTCCGTGTCCAGCCGGTCTCCCACCACCAGGGGCCGCTCGGCGCCCGTGCGCAGAATCGTCTCCCGGTGCATCGGCGGCAGCGGCTTGCCCGCCACCTGCGGCTCGGCGCCCGTGGCGATCCGGACGACCTCCACCGCCGCGCCGTTGCCCGGCGCGATACCCCGTCCGCTGG
This sequence comes from Streptomyces sp. GD-15H, assembly GCF_045291515.1. Lineage (NCBI taxonomy): Bacteria > Bacillati > Actinomycetota > Actinomycetes > Kitasatosporales > Streptomycetaceae > Streptomyces > Streptomyces sp. GD-15H. Next base: position 6,705,968 of record NZ_CP149447.1, on the reverse strand, counting down.
GGATCGTCAGATCCGTGTTGGACGCGAACCACGGCACCCCGCGCGCGATCGCGTAACTCGCCTCCCCGAACCGCCCCCAAGGGAAGTCCGGCCCGCCGTATCCCTGTGCCACCGCGACCGGATCGTCGTCCGCCGACTCCACGGGCACCAGCCCGCGCTCACCCAGCGCCACCCGCAAACCCTCGCCACCGATCACCAGCACCCTGGCCCCCTGTGGCACCTGCTCGCTGATCAGCCGCGCGACCGCCTGCGCCGATGTGATCACGTCCCCGGCACCCGTCGGTATGCCCAGCTCCGTCAGATGTGCGGCCACCGTGTCCGGGGTGCGCAGGGCGTTGTTCGTCACGTACGCCAGGTGCATGCCTCCCGCGCGAGCCGTGGCCAGCGACTCGACCGCGTGGACGATCGCCTCCCCGCCCGCGTACACCACACCGTCGAGGTCGAGCAGCGCCGTGTCGTACGCCTCGCTCAGGGCCTGCCCACTGCCCCCGGGCCTCGTCCTGACGCTCCGGCTCATTCCGCATCGCTCCTCGTTCGACGGCTTTCCCCCGATCATCCCCCATGCCGCCGGCCCTCGTACGATGCCCTGATGAAGACTGCAGGTCCCTCGGAAGCAAAGGCGCGCCGAGGTCTGGAACTCACCCCGTTCCAAGGCCTTCGCTACGATCCCGACCGGGTCGGCAGCCTGGCCGCCGTGACATCCCCGCCGTACGACGTCGTCGTCCGCCCCGACGGCCTGCATCACCTGCAGTCCGCCGACCCGTACAACATCGTCCGGCTGATCCTGCCCGAGGCCGACACCCCCGAGGCCCGCAACGCCCAGGCCGCCGCCACCCTGAACCGCTGGCGCGCCGAAGGCGTCCTGACCACGGACCCCGAACCCTGTCTGTACGTCTACGAACAGCGTGACGGCGCCGGCCTGCTGCAGCGCGGGATCATCGGCGCCCTGCGCGTCTCGGACCCCGACGAGCAGCTGGTCCTGCCGCACGAGGACGTCATGCCGCACATCGTCGCCGACCGCGCGGCCCTGATGCTGGCCACGTCCGCGAACCTCGAGCCCCTGCTGCTGACCTATCCCGGGGAGGGTTCGGCCGATGCCACCGCCGACCTGATCGAGCGCACGGCCAAGACGCCTCCCCTCCTCGCGACCACGACGGAGGACGGTTTCTGCCACCGGCTGTGGTCCCTCACCGACCCCGCCGACCTGGCCATGGTCCGGACCGACCTGGCCGGCCAGCAGGCCCTCATCGCCGACGGCCACCACCGCTGGGCGACATACCGTCGGCTCCGCGCGGAGCACCCCTCCCCCAGCCCCTGGGACGACGGCCTGGTGCTCCTGGTCGACACGGCCCGGTACCCGCTGCGTGTCCGCGCGATCCACCGCCTGCTGCACGGTCTGCCCGTCGCGGACGCGCTGGCGGCCCTGGACGGCCTGTTCCGGGTCCGCCGCGTGGACGCCTCGTTGCCGGAGGCCATGGAGGTACTGGCCGAGGCAGCCGGCGCGGGCAACGCCTTCCTCCTGGCCGGCGACGGCGCCTTCCACCTCGTCGACCGCCCGGACCCGGATCTGCTGGCCCGCACCGTCCCCGGCAACCGCCCGACGGCCTGGCGCACCCTGGACGCCACTGTTTTGCACTCCACGCTCCTGAACCGGGTGTGGCGCATCCCCGAGGACTCCCCGGCCCATATCGCCTACATCCACGACACGGCCGCGACCGTCGAGAAGGCGGAACGCGACGGCGGTACGGCGGTACTGCTGCACCCGGTCCGTGAGGAGGTCGTCCGCGACCTCGCCCGCCAGGGCGTGACGATGCCCCGCAAGTTGACGTCCTTCGGGCCCAAGCCGGCGTCGGGGCTGGTACTGCGCGCGTTCTGACGGGTGGCGCGGGAGGCGGGAAACGGAAAGGGGTGGGATTCCCGGTCGGGTGAACCGGAAATCCCACCCCTTCGTCCTGCGTCACAGGCGTGAGCCATCAATCCTTGTCGGCGACGCTCTCGTCCTTGTCGGCCGAGGCGTCGGCGTCGGCCGAGGCATCGGCCGAGGCACCGGCCGAGGCACCGGCCGAGGCACCGGCCGAGGCACCGGCATCAGCATCGGCCGAGGCACCGGCATCAGCATCGGCCGAGGCGTCGGCATCGGCGTCGGCATCGGCACCCTCGTCGTCGAGCGCGTCCATGAACTCCACGCCGTCCAGCTCGGCCAGCCGGTCCGACGCGTCCGTGCTGCCGTCCCGGTCGGCCTCCACGGCCTTCGCGAACCACTCCCGAGCCTCATCGGCCCGTCCGGCGGCGAGAAGCACATCGGCGTACGCGTACCGCAGCCGCGCGGTCCACGGCTGCACGGAGTGGGACGCGAGCTCGGAGCTCTGCAGCGTCACGATGGCAGCGTCCAACTGCCCCATGTCACGCCGCGCGCCGGCCGCGACGAGCCGCATCTCGACCTGCCCCGCCTTGTCCAGCTTCTGCATTTCGGGAGCACCGGCCATGTCCAGCGCCTTCTCCGGCCGCCCGAGCCCACGCTCGCAGTCGGCCATGAGGGGCCACAACTCCACGGTCCCGGTCATCCGCCGCGCCGCCCGGAACTCGGCAAGTGCCTCGGAGTACTTCTGGTTGGCGTAGGCCGCGAAGCCGGCGGCCTCCCGTACTGCGGCGACACGCGACGCCAGCCGCAGAGCCACCCGGGCGTAGCCGTAGGCGCCCTCGGGGTCCTCGTCGATCAGCCGGGCGACCATCACCAGGTTCCTGGCGACATCCTCCGCGAGGGTCTTGGGCAGGCTCTGCAGCTCCTGCCGTACGTCCTTGTCGATCTCCTCGCCCGTGACCTCCTCGGGGATCGGCAGCCGCTTGATGGGCTCGCGGTCCCGGTCGCGCTCCTCACGGAACCGGCCGCTTCCGTGCCGGTCGTCGCGCCCACGGAACTCGCCGGGCCGCCCGCCCCGGTCGTCCCGGCGCGGCCCACGTCCACGGTCGTCGCGGCCCCGGAAGCCGCCCCGGCTGTCGTCACGCCGACCGTACCCCCGGTCGGCACCGCGGCTGTCGTCACGGCCCCGGTAACCGCCCCGCTCACCACCCCGGTCGTCGTCACGACGGAAACCGCCCCGCTCGCCGCCACGGCTGTCGTCGCGGCGGAAACCGCCCCGGTCGCCGCCACGGCTGTCGTCACGGCCCCGGTAAACACCCCGCTCGCCACGATCGTCACTCCGCCGGTCGTCTCGCCGATCGTCACGACGGTCATCCCGCCGGCCGTAACCCCGGTCGTCGTCGCGACGGAAGCCACCCCGGTCGCCGCCGCGGCTGTCGTCACGACGGAAGCCACCCCGGTCGCCGCCGCGGCTGTCGTCACGACGGAAACCGCCCCGCTCGCCGCCGCGGCTGTCGTCACGACGGAAACCGCCCCGCTCGCCGCCGCGGCTGTCGTCACGACGGAAACCGCCCCGCTCGCCGCCACGGCTGTCGTCACGACGGAAACCGCCCCGCTCGCCGCCACGGCTGTCGTCACGACGGAAACCGCCCCGCTCGCCGCCACGGCTGTCGTCACGACGGAAACCGCCCCGCTCGCCGCCACGGCTGTCGTCACGACGGAAACCGCCCCGCTCGCCGCCACGGCTGTCGTCACGACGGAAACCGCCCCGCTCGCCGCCACGGCTGTCGTCACGACGGAAACCGCCCCGCTCGCCGCCACGGCTGTCGTCACGACGGAAGCCACCCCGGTCGCCGCCACGGCTGTCGTCACGGCCCCGGTAAGCACCCCGCTCACCACGATCGTCACGACGGAAGCCACCACGGTCGCGGTCGTCGCGGTCATCACGACGGAAGCCACCACGATCGTCACGCCCGCGGAAACCGCCCCGCTCACCACCACGGCTGTCGTCACGACGGAAACCGCCCCGCTCACCACCACGGCTGTCGTCACGACGGAAACCGCCCCGGTCGCCGCCCCGGTCGCCGCCCCGGTTGTCGTCACGGCCTCGGAAACCACCGTGCTCCGGCCGGCTGCCACCACGGTCGTCGCGACGGGACCCACGGTCGCGGTCTCCGTCCCTGCGGACCCCGCGGTCACGGTCACTGGACCGGCCCGGACCTCCTCGCTGGCCGCCACGGTCCGAACGGTCACCACTGTCCCGTCGCCGCTGGTCGCGCTCAGGTCGGTCTTCGGGAGAGTTGGTGGACATGGGTGACTCCTGTCTTCGGTACCGCAAGCATTCTCGCGCAGCCGGACCTCCGGCGCGCTCCAGAAATAAAAAAGACCCTTGGTCCCAGCTGAACGCTGGGACCAAGGGTCCTTCCAAAGATTGTTCGGCGGCGTCCTACTCTCCCACAGGGTCCCCCCTGCAGTACCATCGGCGCGGTAGGGCTTAGCTTCCGGGTTCGGAATGTAACCGGGCGTTTCCCCTACGCTATGACCACCGAAACCCTGATGGTTTCGAGCGAACAAGCACACTCTTCTGTTCTGTCCCGCTCAAAGCCGGCAACCGTTCGCTGCCTCAGAACTAACACAGTGGACGCGAGCAACCTGGGGACAAGCCCTCGGCCTATTAGTACCGGTCAACTCCACACGTTACCGTGCTTCCATATCCGGCCTATCAACCCAGTCATCTCCTGGGAGCCTTACCCCATCACGTGGGTGGGAGCCCTCATCTCGAAGCAGGCTTCCCGCTTAGATGCTTTCAGCGGTTATCCCTCCCGAACGTAGCCAACCAGCCATGCCCTTGGCAGGACAACTGGCACACCAGAGGTTCGTCCGTCCCGGTCCTCTCGTACTAGGGACAGCCCTTCTCAAGACTCCTGCGCGCGCAGCGGATAGGGACCGAACTGTCTCACGACGTTCTAAACCCAGCTCGCGTACCGCTTTAATGGGCGAACAGCCCAACCCTTGGGACCGACTCCAGCCCCAGGATGCGACGAGCCGACATCGAGGTGCCAAACCATCCCGTCGATATGGACTCTTGGGGAAGATCAGCCTGTTATCCCCGGGGTACCTTTTATCCGTTGAGCGACGGCGCTTCCACAAGCCACCGCCGGATCACTAGTCCCGACTTTCGTCCCTGCTCGACCCGTCGGTCTCACAGTCAAGCTCCCTTGTGCACTTACACTCAACACCTGATTGCCAACCAGGCTGAGGGAACCTTTGGGCGCCTCCGTTACCCTTTAGGAGGCAACCGCCCCAGTTAAACTACCCATCAGACACTGTCCCCGATCCGGATCACGGACCCGGGTTAGACATCCAGCACGACCAGACTGGTATTTCAACGACGACTCCACCACCACTGGCGTGGCGGCTTCCCGGTCTCCCAGCTATCCTACACAAGCCGAACCGAACACCAATATCAAACTGTAGTAAAGGTCCCGGGGTCTTTCCGTCCTGCTGCGCGAAACGAGCATCTTTACTCGTAGTGCAATTTCACCGGGCCTATGGTTGAGACAGTCGAGAAGTCGTTACGCCATTCGTGCAGGTCGGAACTTACCCGACAAGGAATTTCGCTACCTTAGGATGGTTATAGTTACCACCGCCGTTTACTGGCGCTTAAGTTCTCAGCGTCGCCCCGCCGTAGCGGGACTAACCGGTCCCCTTAACGTTCCAGCACCGGGCAGGCGTCAGTCCGTATACCTCGCCTTACGGCTTCGCACGGACCTGTGTTTTTAGTAAACAGTCGCTTCTCGCTGGTCTCTGCGGCCACCCCCCGCTCACCGAGTAAATCGGCTCACCGGGCGTGGCCCCCCTTCTCCCGAAGTTACGGGGGCATTTTGCCGAGTTCCTTAACCATAGTTCACCCGAACGCCTCGGTATGCTCTACCTGACTACCTGAGTCGGTTTGGGGTACGGGCCGCCATGAAACTCGCTAGAGGCTTTTCTCGACAGCATAGGATCGTCCACTTCGCCGCAATCGGCTCGGCATCGGGTCTCGGACGCATGGCGTGCGGATTTGCCTGCACGCCGTCCTACACCCTTACCCCGGGACAACCACCG
>NZ_CP149447.1:5317500-6695000 GCF_045291515.1 Streptomyces sp. GD-15H | reverse complement strand
ATGCCGAGCGCTTGGCAGAAGTTTCCCGGACCCCGCGCGAGACGTGGACTCTCGACCTTGCCCCCTCGCCGCTTGCGTGCCAGGTCTTCCCCTTCGATGACCCTGCCTGCCCGGATGAGGACAGCTGAGGCGAGGCCGTCTGCCCCGGTGACGATGTTGGCGCACCAGTGGAGACCGTGAGACCGGTAGACGTACAGGTGCCCTGCGGGCCCGAACATGACGGCGTTTCGGGGTGTCCTGCCTCGGTAGGCGTGGGAGGCGGGGTCGGCCGTACCGGAGTACGCCTCGGTCTCCGTGATGGTGATGCTCACGGTTCCCTCGGCGGTCTCGTGGGTGAGGGTGGCACCGAGCAGCTCGGGGGCGACTTCTTCAGCGGGGTGAGCGAGATTCATAATGTTCATGCTGACCGATTTGACATGCCGTAGGCGAAGTAGACGTATCCGCGCCCGGGGGGACCGACCATCACGCCGTTGCGGGCGGTACGCCCCCGATAGGCGTGGGAACCGGGATCGTCGGGACCGTCGTAGGCCTCGACCTCGGTCAGGCGGAGGGCGATCGGACCGTCCGGGGTGGTGCGTACGAGGACCCGGCCGAGCAGGTCGGGGGCGACCGCGAGGACAGGGCGGTCGAAGAACTTCCTGGGCAGGGGCGTACGGTCGGGGGTCGCGATCATGGCGTCCGAGCGTACTCCAGGCGGGTGCCGCCACGGGGTGGTCACCGGACGCCGCGCTTGCAAGGGTGACGGACACGGAACCGGCCAGGGCCGGATCGCGTTGTTAGGGATCAAAGGTCCACATGTGGCAACGACGCGATAGAGAACGACAAGGGGAGAGACATGGCGTTCAAGAAGCTGCTCGCGAGCCTGGGAGCCGGCGGGGCTTCGGTCGAGACGGTGCTGCACGAGGTCAACGTCGTTCCGGGTGGGGTCGTCCAGGGTGAGGTGCGGATCCAGGGCGGGTCCGTGAATCAGCAGATCGAGGGGCTGTCGGTCGGGCTGCAGGCCAAGGTCGAGGTGGAGAGCGGCGACGAGGAGTACAAGCAGAACATCGAGTTCACCAAGTCGCGGCTCGGCGGCGCCTTCGAGCTCCAGGCGGGCGCGGTGCACGCGGTGCCGTTCGGGCTGGAGATCCCGTGGGAGACGCCGATCACGATGATCGACGGGCAGTCGCTGCGCGGGATGAACATCGGCGTGACCACGGAGCTGGCGATCGCGCGGGCCGTGGACTCGGGTGACCTGGACCCGATCAACGTGCACCCGCTGCCGGCGCAGAAGGCGATCCTGGACGCGTTCATCCAGCTGGGCTTCCGGTTCAAGAGCGCGGACATGGAGCGCGGTCATGTCCGGGGGACGCGTCAGCGGCTGCCGTTCTACCAGGAGATCGAGTTCTTCCCGCCGCAGCAGTACCGGGGGCTGCACCAGGTCGAGCTGACCTTCGTGGCCGACGAGCAGGCGATGGACGTCGTGCTGGAGATGGACAAGAAGCCCGGTCTGTTCAGCGAGGGCAGCGACACCTTCCGGTCGTTCAAGGTGGGACTGAACGACTACCAGGGCACGGACTGGGCGGCGTACCTCAACCAGTGGCTGTCCGAGGTCGGCAGCAAGCGCAACTGGTTCTAGGCTCGGTTCCCACTGAACGCAAGCGATCAGGAGGTACCGAGGTGACCGAGCTCGAGCGACGTCCGCTCCCCCATGACTTCCACCCGCCCGTGCCGTTGTTCACGGTGACGAGCGAGGACGTCGAGGAGGGCGCGACGCTCCAGGACGCCCAGGCGAAGGCGGGCGGCAACACGTCGCCGCAGCTGCGCTGGTCGGGCTTCCCGCCGGAGACCAGGAGCTTCGCCGTGACCTGCTTCGACCCGGATGCCCCGACGGGCAGCGGATTCTGGCACTGGGTGGCGTTCGACATCCCGGTCTCGGTGACCGAGCTGCCGGCCGGCGCGGGCAGCGGCGGGTTCGAGGGACTGCCCGAGGGCGCGATTCAGGCGCGCAACGACTACGGCACCAAGGACTTCGGCGGGGCCGCGCCGCCCCCCGGGGACGGACCGCACCGGTATGTGTTCACGGTGTACGCCGTGGACCAGGAGAAGCTCGGCCCGGACTCGGACGCGTCCCCTGCCGTCGTGGGCTTCAACCTGCGGTTCCACACGCTCGCGCGGGCCCAGCTGATCGGTGAGTACGAGGTGCCCGCCGGTTCCTGAGCCGATCCCGGCGTTCACGGAACGTTTGCCCGCCCCTGGTCTTGGAATTGATCAGGGGCGGGCATTTTTGTTGCCGGGGGCGCGGGGGTCACCTCCCGTGGAAGCAGCAGATATTGCGTTGTCCATCTCGGCGTGCCCGGCCAGAGTTGATCCCAGCCCGCCGAGGGGTGGGCCGGTGCACACGGGAGGTGGGCTGGTATGCGGGACACCTTGGTACTGAACGCGAGCTTCGAGCCGCTGTCGACGGTGACGCTGAACCGAGCCGTCGTTCTGGTGCTCCAGGACAAGGCGGTCGTCGAGCAGGCCCACCCCGGACTGCGGATGCGGGGAGCCGAGGTGGACATACCCGTGCCACGGGTGATCAGGCTCTGCCAATACGTCAGGGTGCCGTTCCGAAGACGGGCGCCGTGGTCGAGGCGGGGTGTGCTGGTGCGGGACCGGCACCGGTGCGCGTACTGCGGGCGGCGGGCCACCACCGTCGACCACGTGGTGCCGCGGTCGCACGGCGGTCAGGACACCTGGCTGAACACGGTGGCCTCGTGCGCCGAGGACAACCACCGCAAGGCGAACCGGACTCCGGAGCAGGCGGGGATGCCGCTGCTGCGGCAGCCGTTCGAGCCGACGCCGGCGGACACGATGCTGCTCGCGCTGGCGAGAGACGATCTTGAGGCGCTGCCGGATTGGCTGGCACTGGGCGCGGCGTGAGGGTTTCGCCGTAGGGGCCTGGGTGGTTCCCGGCTGCGGGTTGTTCATGGCTGATCGCGCCCACGCGGCGGAGCCGCATGTCGATAGGGCCCCGCGCCCCTGGAGGGGGTGCGGGAAACTGTTCGTCGTGAGGGCGGCCGTCAGTCGATGGAGGGCTTCTCGCGGCGTTCCGTGGCACCGCCGGAGGCGCCGTTGCCGCCCGAACCGCCGCCCAGGCCACCGAAGTTACCCATGGCGCCGGAAAGTCCCTTGAGCGCGTCACCGATCTCACTGGGGACGATCCAGAGCTTGTTGGCGTCGCCCTCCGCGATCTTCGGGAGCATCTGGAGGTACTGGTAGGAGAGCAGCTTCTGATCGGGGTCGCCCGCGTGGATCGCCTCGAAGACCGTGCGGACGGCTTGGGCCTCGCCTTCGGCCCGGAGGGCGGCGGCCTTGGCCTCGCCCTCGGCGCGCAGGATCTGGGACTGCTTCTCGCCCTCGGCGCGCAGGATCTCGGACTGCCGGACACCTTCGGCCTGGAGGATCGCGGCGCGCTTGTCGCGGTCGGCGCGCATCTGCTTCTCCATCGAGTCCTGGATGGAGGTGGGCGGCTCGATCGCCTTGAGTTCGACGCGGTTGACGCGGATGCCCCACTTGCCGGTGGCTTCGTCGAGGACGCCGCGCAGGGCCGCGTTGATCTCCTCGCGGGAGGTCAGGGTGCGCTCGAGGTCCATGCCGCCGATGATGTTGCGCAGGGTGGTGACGGTGAGCTGCTCGATCGCCTGGATGTAGCTGGCGACCTCGTAGGTCGCGGCCCGTGCGTCGGTCACCTGGTAGTAGATGACGGTGTCGATGTTGACGACCAGGTTGTCCTGGGTGATCACCGGCTGCGGCGGGAACGGGACGACCTGTTCGCGCAGGTCGATCCGGTTGCGAATGGTGTCGATGAACGGGACGACGATGTTGAGGCCCGCGTTGAGTGTGCGTGTGTAGCGGCCGAAGCGCTCGACGATGGCGGCGCTGGCCTGCGGGATGACTTGGATCGTCTTGATCAGGGCGATGAAGACCAACACCACCAGGATGATCAGAACGATGATGATCGGTTGCATCGTCGGTTTCCCGAACCCTTCTTCGCCTCGGCGCCTTCGTCAGATCCTATGCCTGTTACGGATCTTGCTGGTCGAGTCTGACAGACCATCGTGCAACTCGGTGGCTGTTCGGCCCAGTTGTTGTCCTGTGTGAGCCAGTCGTGCGAGGGAGTGGGAGGTCGGGGGTGCGATGTCCGTCGGTCGTGCGGGGTCACATGACGATCGCCGTGGCTCCCTCGATCTCCACGACGTCCACTTCCTGGCCCACTTCGTAGGCGCGGTCGGCGTCGAGGGCACGTGCCGACCAGATCTCGCCGGCCAGCTTGATCCGGCCGCCGGAGCCGTCGACCCGCTCCAGCACGACGGCCTGCTTCCCCTTCAGGGCGTCGACGCCGCTGGCGAGGTGGGGGCGTTGTGCGCGTTGCCTGTTCGCGATGGGCCGTACGACGGCGATGAGAGCGGTCGAGACGACGGCGAAGACCACGACTTGGACCACGGCGCCGCCGCCGAAGATTCCGGAGACCACCGCCGCGGCGACGGCGCCCACCGCGAGCATGCCGAGTTCGGGCATCGCGGTGATCACCAGCGCGATGCCGAGTACCGCCGCGCCGATCAGCCACCACAGCCACGCATCGATGTCCACACGGTCATGGTAGGACCGCGCACCCGGTCACCGACAGGGCGCCGGAGCGTTTGAAAGAGCCTTCTCGGCCCGGTTTTTGAGTGGACGGAACCCACCCAGCCGGGTTCAGGCCATCGGGAGGCCCTGCGCGGTCCAGCGGTCGCCGACCTGCTCCACGACGAGCGGAAGGCCGAAGCAGAGGGAGAGGTTGCGGGAGGTGAGTTCGAGCTCCAGCGGACCGGCGGCCAGGATCTGGCCCTGACGGATCATCAGGACGTGGGTGAAGCCGGGGGCGATCTCCTCGACGTGGTGCGTGACCATGACCATGGAGGGGGCGATCGGGTCGCGGGCGAGACGGCCGAGGCGGCGTACGAGGTCCTCGCGGCCGCCCAGGTCGAGGCCGGCGGCGGGCTCGTCGAGGAGCAGCAGTTCGGGGTCGGTCATCAGCGCGCGGGCGATGAGGGTGCGCTTGCGTTCGCCCTCGGAGAGGGTGCCGAACCTGCGGTCCACGAATTCGGACATGCCGAGGCGGTCGAGGAAGGCGCGGGCGCGCTGTTCGTCGATGTCCTCGTACTCCTCCTGCCAGCCGGCGGTCATGCCGTAGGCGGCGGTCAGCACGGTCTGCAGGACCGTCTGACGCTTGGGGAGCTTGTCGGCCATGCCGTTCCCGGCGATGCCGATGCGCGGGCGCAGTTCGAAGACGTCGGTGCCGGGGGTGCCGAGGGTCTCACCGAGGATGGTGGCGGTGCCCTTGCTGGGGAACAGGTAACTGGAGGCGATGTTCAGCAAAGTGGTCTTGCCGGCACCGTTGGGGCCGAGGATGACCCAGCGCTCGCCCTCCTTCACCGTCCAGGAGACCTGGTCCACCAGAGCCCGGCCCTCGCGGACCACGGATACGTCCTGAAGCTCCAGAACATCGCTCATGAGCGCGTTGTCTCCCCTTGCAGTGTGGCCGGGTTCTCGGCTCTGTCGTACGCCTGTGGTCGGTCCGCCGCCCCCATGGGCGCAGCCCTCCATGAAATCTACGCCACCGGTCGGCCCGGACATCCCCTCGGCCCTGTCCTTAGGGTGGAGGCATGCTCTCGGAACCACGTTCAGGACGCCTCACCTCCTGGGGAAATGCCCTTATTGCCGGTCTTGTCTCGCCGGATGACGCCGTGCTCGCCATCGTCGGCGAGGACGCGGTGCACCGGGTGGAGGGGTTGCCGGGTGAGTCCGCGCCGGTGGGTCTCACGTTGGCGCTGGGGCGGCTGCGGACGCTCGGGGTGACCGGGCTGCGGGTCGCGCTGCCCACGCCGGGGCATCCGCTGGGGCTGAGCGGGCCGCCGGAGTTCAACGCGCGGGCGCTGGAGGCCGGGGAGGCGGTGGTCTGTCACGGGGCCGCCTTCGGGCTGGTGCCTCAGGTGCGGGAGGCCGGGCCCGCGGGTGATGTGCATGTGGAGGTCGTCTGGCACTGCCTGGCGGTGCGGGAGGCGCCGCCCGCCGACGTGCCCTCGCTCGGCGAGGCGGAGCGGGAGCTGGCGGAGGCCCTCAGGGAGGCGACCGAGGTGCTGACGCGGCTGGACGTGGCCGGCTGGGGCCGGTGGCCGAGGCGGCGATCGACGCGTACCGGGCCCGGGTGGAGCCGGGCCGTGAGGTGCTGGCGCCGGGGTATCCGCCGCGAGCGGTACGGGTGCTGGAGCTGGCGCGGCGGGTGGGGACGCTGGTCTCGCTGGCCGGTGCGAACGGGCACGGGGGCGCGGTGAGCGCGTCGGAGATGGCGGCGCGCGGGGAAGCCCTGCGGCCGGTGGAGCGGACGGCTCGGCGGGCGCAGGTAGCGGCGTACAACTCCGTGGTGGAGGAGCGGGAGCGGGGCGTCGGGTGAATCCCGGTCCGTTGGTGACCGGCGTGGGCGAACCGAGCGGCCTCCCGGGTGGGGCCGGGAGGCCGGGGGCGTCACCGGTCGGGTGACAGGCGTCAGCCGTTGACGGCCACGTTGCCGAAGGCGGGGTTCAGCAGGCCGATCACGTTGACGCTGTTGCCGGACACGTTGACCGGGACGTCGACCGGGGCCTGGATGACGTTGCCCGAGACGACGCCCGGGGAGCCCACGGCCTTGCCGCCGGCGTGCGCGCCGTCGGTGGCGGAGGCCATGCCCGTACCGGCGGCGAGCAGACCGCCGGCCACCATCGTCACGGCCGCTGCCTTCTTCAGGTTCTTCACTTCCGAGCCCTCCTCGCGGTCACCGCGGCAGGCGCCGCGGTACGCACTGGAGAACGGCGGAGGCCGAAGAAGGATGCGCCATTCGGGGGACACTCCCACGACAGTATGAATCTCGCACCGGAAGGGAACCGTCCGCCCGGCCCGGGACGTCACGGGTCGGCCTCCCTCCGGCTCACCCGCTCAGGTACTCAGCCGCTCAGCCGCTCAGGCCGTGGCGCACCGCCCACAGGGCGGCCTGGGTGCGGTCCGCCAGGTCGAGCTTCATCAGGATGTTCGAGACATGCGTCTTCACGGTCTTCTCGGAGAGGACCAGGGCGCGGGCTATCTCCCGGTTGGAGCGGCCGTCCGCTATGAGACCGAGCACCTCACGCTCCCGCTCCGTGAGCGAACCGGCACGGCCCTGGCCGGAATGAGTCTCCTCCTGGGCCAGCAGGGCGCCGGCGACCTCGGCCTGGAGGAGGACGTGCCCGGCGTGCACCGAGCGGATGGCTCCGGCGAGCGCGTCGGGGTCGATGTCCTTGTACACGTATCCGGCGGCGCCCGCACGCAGGGCCGGGACCACGGTGCGCTGCTCGGTGAAGCTGGTGACGATCAGCACGCGCGCGGGGTGGTCCAGTTCGCGGAGCCGGCGCAGGGCCTCCACGCCGTCCATGCCCGGCATCCTGACGTCCATCAGGATCACGTCGGGCCGCAGCTCCCCGGCGAGGGCGACTCCTTCGGCACCGTCCGCCGCCTCGCCGACGACCTCGATGTCGTCCTGCACCTCCAGAAAGGTGCGCAGGCCTCGGCGGACCACCTGGTGGTCGTCGACGAGCAGCACCCTGATCGCGTCAGCCACCGGGGACCTCCATCTCGATCGTGGTGCCCTTGCCGAGCGCCGATTCCACGGTCAGGCTGCCGCCGACCCCGCTCGCCCGGTCGCGCATGGAGACCAGGCCGAGATGACGTCCCGCGCGGCGGATGATCTGCGGGTCGAAGCCCTTGCCGTCGTCGGTGACCCGCAGGACGGCGCCACTGCCGAGGCGGCCCAGGGTGACGTCGACATGCTCTGCCTGCGAGTGCCGCAGGGCGTTGTGCAGCGCCTCCTGGGCGACGCGCAGTACGGCCTCCTCCTGCGCGGCGGGCAGGGCGCGCACACCGTGCCCGGTGAAGGTCACGCGCGCGGAGTGGGCACGGTCGAGGACCTGGATCTGGGTGCGGAGGGTGGCGACGAGGCCGTCCTCGTCGAGGGCCGCGGGGCGCAGCTCGACGACCGCGGCGCGCAGTTCGTCGGCGGCCTCGGCCGCCAGCGCGGCCACCTGCTGCAGCTCTCCCTTGGCCCGGGTCGGGTCGCGGTCCACGAGGCGGGCGGCCGCCTGGGCGGTGAGGCGCAGGGAGAACAGCTTCTGGCTGACGGCGTCGTGCAGCTCGTGGGCGAGGCGGGAGCGTTCCCCGGCGATGGTCAGTTCGCGGCTGCGCTCGTAGAGCCGGGCGTTGGTGAGGGCGATCGCCGCGTGCTGGGCCAGGATGCCGAGTACGTCCTCGTCGTCCTGGGTGAATCCGCAGGTGCCCTCGGGTGCGGGGCACGGGGGGCGGGAGGGGTCTCCCCCGCGGGACTCCGCTTGTTGGCGAGGAACAGGGCACCGATGACCTCGTCGCCGTCACGGATGGGCAGGCCCAGGAAGTCGACCAGGTCGGGGTGGGCACTGGGCCAGCCCTCGAAGCGGGGGTCCTTGCGTACGTCGGCGAGGCGCTGGGGTCCGTCCTCGCGGAGCATCGCGGCGAGGATGCCGTGCTGGCGCGGGAGGGGGCCTATGGCCTTCCACTGGTCGTCGCTGACCCCGTCGACCACGAACTGGGCGAAGCCGCCGTGGTCGTCGGGGACGCCGAGCGCGGCGTACTCCGCGTCGAGCAGTTCGCGGGCCGAGGCGACGATCGTCTTGAGGACGTCACGCACCTCGAGGTGCCTACTCATGGCCAGCAACGCGGTGCTCACCGCGGCGAGGCCGGACCGGGGGCCGTGGCTCATGTCCTCACGGTACCGGCGGGCACCGGCACCGCGGATCCGACCAGTGGCGGCGACGCCCCGGACCGGAGGTCCTAGGACCTCCGGTCCCCCAGGGGCGGCCCCGGGTCCTTTCGCGAGCGGCCCAGGTCTCACCGGACCCCTCACACAGAGCATTGCGCCAGCAACTACCGGTGAGAGCGACGACCGCCCGATGTGAGGCCGGGCATAGGGTGTACATCACGTACGAAGGTGAATAGGAGAAACATAACGGGCACTTGAGCGGCGCGGATAGTCCACTCTGCACCGCTTTGCCCTCCCCCGATCCACTACCCGGCTTCGTACATCACATCTTTGCCTCGCTATTTTGCGGCCGCTAAGAATGGCTGCCGTCGCTCAGCGCCGTGGGTTCCGCCCGCGGCGTTCGTGCCGGAGAAGCCCCTGTTCCCCACCGGACGCTGAGCGACCTCCGCGCTATTCGAAGAGGTCCCTCACCCATGTCGAAGAACTTCCTCGCCCGAGGCCACATTCGTGCTCTGAACCGCCATCACAAGATCGTCGTCGCCGGTGTCGCCGCCCTCGGTGCCACCGCCATCGCTTTCTCGGCCACGCCGAGCAACGCGTCGACGACCCTCACGAGCGAGGCCGCTTCCACCGCGCAGGTCGCCTACAGCACCGAGCCGATCAAGGACGTCAAGGGCACCGTCACCGACCAGCTCGCCGCCTCCGGTGTGAAGACCGAGCAGATCGCGACGAAGAAGCAGGCCGCGGCCGACGCCGCCGCCAAGAAGAAGGCCGACGCGGCTGCCGCGAAGGAGCAGGCCGAGAAGGAGCGCGAGGCCGAGGAGGCCGCCAGCCGCTCCGCGCAGCGGGCCGAGGTCGACAAGGCCGCCCCGCAGACCTACGGCAACAACCTGGACGGCTGGATCCGCGAGTCCCTGGACATCATGAAGAAGCGTGGTATCCCGGGTTCGTACGAAGGCATCCACCGCAACATCATCCGGGAGTCCTCGGGCAACCCGAAGGCCATCAATCTCTGGGACATCAACGCCAAGAACGGCATCCCGTCCAAGGGGCTGCTGCAGGTGATCCCGCCGACGTTCGCGGCGTACCACGTCCCGGGCACGTCGAAGGACATCTACGACCCGGTCGCGAACATCACCGCCGCCTGCAACTACGCGGCCGACCGCTACGGCTCCATGGACAACGTCTACAGCGCGTACTGAGGTCGGCGCGGACCTCTTCACGCGACCTGACGCGAACGGATACGCCGAAGGGCGGCACCCTCCTGACGGGGTGCCGCCCTTCGGGGCGTACGGCGCGCGAACGGCCTCTCCGGTTACTTGCGCATGACCTCGGGCTCGTGGCGGCGCAGGAAGCGGGCCACGAAGAAGCCGCAGATCACGCCGAGGACGATGAGCGCGCCCATGTCCATGAACCAGGCCCCCGCCGTGTGCTCCCACAGCGGGTCGGGGTCACCGGCGGTCTCCGGCGGGCTGATCTTGTTGAGGTCCAGCGTGGCGCCGGAGGCGGCGACCGCCCACCGCGACGGCATCAGGAACGAGAACTGGTTGACGCCGATCGAGCCGTGCAGCGCGAACAGACAGCCGGTGAAGACGACCTGGATGATCGCGAACATCACCAGCAGCGGCATGGTCTTCTCGGCGGTCTTCACCAGCGAGGAGATGATCAGACCGAACATCATCGAGGTGAAGCCGAGCGCCATGATCGGGATGGACAGCTCCAGCAGCGTGAAGCCGCCGAGGACCAGCCCCTCCTCGGGAAGCTCCCGGCTGGAGAAGCCTATGATGCCGACCATCAGTCCCTGCAGCACGGTGATCGTGCCGAGCACGAACACCTTGGACATCAGATACGCCGAGCGGGACAGGCCGGTCGCGCGTTCCCGTTCGTAGATGACCCGTTCCTTGATCAGCTCACGTACGGAGTTCGCGGCACCGGCGAAGCAGGCGCCGACCGCGAGGATCAGCAGGACCGTGGTCGCCGTGCCGTTCGGGATGATCCGGCCGGTCTGCGGGTGGGGCGGGTTCGGCAGCAGCCCCTTGTCGGCGTCGATGAGCAGGCTGACCGCGCCGAGGACGGCCGGCAGGATCACCGTCAGGGCGAGGAACCCCTTGTCGGAGACGATCACCGAGATGTAGCGGCGCACCAGTGTGACGAACTGCGACATCCAGCCCTGCGGCTTCGGCGGCTTCATCGCCTGCATCGCCGGGACCTGTACGGACTGCGGCGCGACCGCGTCGATGTCCGCTGCGTACATCTGGTAGTGCTGCGAGCCCTTCCAGCGGCCTGCCCAGTCGTAGTCGCGGTAGTTCTCGAAGGCGGAGAAGACGTCGGCCCAGGTGTCGTAGCCGAAGAAGTTCAGCGCCTCCTCGGGCGGACCGAAGTAGGCGACCGAACCTCCGGGTGCCATCACCAGGAGCTTGTCGCAGATCGCCAGCTCGGCCACCGAGTGGGTGACGACGAGGACGGTGCGCCCGTCGTCGGCGAGCCCGCGCAGCAGCTGCATGACATCGCGGTCCATGCCCGGGTCGAGGCCCGACGTCGGCTCGTCGAGGAAGATCAGCGACGGCTTGGTGAGCAGTTCCAGCGCCACCGAGACCCGCTTGCGCTGGCCGCCGGAGAGCGACGTGACCTTCTTGTCCTTGTGGATGTCCAGCTTCAGCTCGCGCAGCACCTCGTCGATGCGGGCGTCGCGCTCGGTGGCCGTGGTGTCGGCAGGGAAGCGGAGCTTGGCCGCGTACGCGAGCGCCTTCTTGACGGTCAGTTCCTTGTGCAGGATGTCGTCCTGCGGGACCAGACCGATGCGCTGGCGCAGTTCGGCGAACTGCTTGTAGAGGTTCCGGTTGTCGTAGAGGACCTCGCCCTGGTCGGCGGGCCGGTACCCGGTGAGCGCCTTGAGCAGGGTGGACTTGCCGGAGCCGGACGGGCCGATGACCGCGATCAGTGACTTCTCCGGAACGCCGAAGGAGACGTCCTTGAGGATCTGCTTGCCGTCGTCGACCGTGACGGTGAGGTGGCGGGCCGAGAAGGACACCTCACCGGTGTCGACGAACTCCTCGAGCCGGTCGCCGACGATCCGGAACGTCGAGTGGCCGACGCCCACGATGTCGGCCGGGCCGAGCAGTTGCGTGCCGCCCTTGGCGATCGGCATACCGTTGACATAGGTGCCATTGTGCGAACCCAGGTCGCGGATCTCCATGCGACCGTCGGGCGTCGAGTGGAACTCGGCGTGGTTGCGGGAGACCTGGAGGTCGGAGACGACCAGGTCGTTCTCCAGGGCACGGCCTATCCGCATCACGCGGCCGAGCGAGAACTGGTGGAACGTGGTCGGACTGCGGTCGCCGTACACCGGCGGCGCCCCCGCCGCGCCACCGGGTCCCTGCTGCTGCGGGACATACGGCGCGGGCTGCTGCGGCACCGACTGCTGCTGCCAGCCGGCCTGTGCTCCCGGCTGCTGCCTCTGATGCTGCATCTGCTGCTGCCCCTGCTGGACCCAACCCGGGTTCGCCCCCTGTACCCCCTGCGCGGCGTACGGCTGCTGCGGCTGTGCCTGCGGCGAGGCGGCCGCAGCACCGGACAGGGTCACGCGCGGCCCGTCGGTCGCGTTGCCCAGGTTCAGCGCCGCGCCGGAGCCGATCTCCAGATGATGGATCCGCTGCCCCTGCACGAACGTGCCGTTGGTGCTGCCGTGGTCCTCGACGACCCAACTGCGGCCGTTGAAGCTGACCGTGACGTGTCGCCAGGACACCCTGGCGTCGTCCACCACGACATCCCCCTGCGGATCGCGTCCCAGGGTGTACGACCTGGACGGATCGAGCGTCCAGGTCCGTCCGTTTGATTCCAGTACGAGTTCCGGCACTCCATGCCCCACTGAGTTGTCCCCCGAATTTCCCCCGTCGCAGGGAGTCTAGGGATGTCGAACATCGGGGGGAACTATTTCAGGCTCGGCCCCCGGACCGAAAGCCGGGCCGTGTAAAGGGGGCTCTCGGACGCTTTCAGCACTTCCGTTGACGGGGTGGAAACCGGACCGGAGAGCGGTAATCCACGCGAGGGGGACATGCGCGGCCACCGCGTGCCGCGCCGCGGATCGGGGGGTCTGCCATGAGTGCTGCCACGGGTGTCGGTACCGCGGGGCACGGCACGCGCGTGCCGTGGGTGGATGTCGTGATGTCCGCGGTCGCCGCGGTGAGCTGGACGCTGATCGGGAGGGCGGGGACGGCGGCGCTCGGGTTGCGTCTGCTGGACGCGGACTCGGCGGATTCGCTGGGGCCGATGACGGCCGCGGTGGTGGCTCCGGCGGCCGGCGGCCCGGTCACGCCGTCCGGCGGGGTGTCGGCGTTCGGGCTGTCGGGCGCGGAGGCGAGCACGGCCGTCGGGGTCACGCCGCTGGGGGTGAGTCCGGTGGGCGCGCTGCTGCTGTCGTACTTCTTCCTGCGGTCGCTGCGGGCGGCGGGCGCCGTCCCCTCCCCGGCACCGCGCCACCCCGGCGGGGGCCGGTAGGGCAGGCGGCGCCCAAGGCGTGTAACGGCCTCACCCGCGATGGAGAGTGGATCAGCGAGCGGCGTCATGCGGCTTCGAATTCCAAGGCGGAGGAGGAAAGCGACGCGGAGCGTCGGTGACCGCCGACCACACCGGAGGCGGAGTCGCAGGGCGTCGGGAGCCCGCTCTCCGTCGCGGGTGAGGCCGCAAGGTCCGGGACACCTCGGCGACGCCGAGAGTTCGCTGTCCGCCAGACGGACCTCGGGCGCGCAGGGCACTGCGTGCCCGATACGGTAAGAACACCATGAACGCATCGCAGACCTCGGACGTTCCCACACTCCTCGTCAAGATCTTCGGCAAGGACCGGCCCGGCATCACGGCCGGTCTCCTCGACACCCTCGCCGCCTACTCCGTCGACGTGGTCGACATCGAGCAGGTCGTCACCCGTGGCCGAATCGTGCTGTGCGTGCTCGTGACCCAGCCGGCGCAGGGGCTGGAGGGCAATCTGCGGGCGACCGTCCACAACTGGGCCGAGTCGATGAAGATGCAGGCGGAGATCATCTCCGGCATCGGCGACAACCGTCCGCGCGGACTCGGCCGTTCCCTGGTCACCGTGCTGGGTCACCCCCTCACCGCCGAGACCGCGGCGGCGATCGCCGCGCGGATCACGAAGACCGGCGCCAACATCGACCGTGTCTTCCGGCTCGCCAAGTACCCAGTGACCGCGGTGGAGTTCGCGGTGTCCGGCGTGGAGACGGAACCGCTGCGCACCGCCCTGGTGACCGACGCGTCGAAGCTCGGGGTCGATGTCGCCGTCGTCGCGGCCGGTCTGCACCGCCGGGCCCAGCGCCTGGTCGTCATGGACGTGGACTCCACACTCATCCAGGACGAGGTGATCGAGCTCTTCGCCGCCCATGCCGGCTGCGAGGACAAGGTCGCCGAGGTGACCGAGGCGGCGATGCGCGGGGAACTGGACTTCGAGGAGTCGCTGCACGCGCGTGTGCGACTGCTGGCGGGGCTGGACGCCTCCGTGGTGGACAAGGTGCGCAGCGAGGTACGGCTGACACCGGGTGCCCGCACCCTGGTCCGCACGCTGAAGCGGCTCGGCTACCAGGTGGGCGTGGTCTCCGGGGGGTTCACCCAGATCACGGACGATCTGAAGGAGCGGCTGGCGCTGGACTTCGCCCATGCCAACACCCTGGAGATCGTCGACGGAAAGCTGACCGGCCGGGTCATGGGCGAGATCGTGGACCGCCCGGGCAAGGCGCGGCTGCTGCGCCGGTTCGCGGCCGAGGCGGGGGTTCCGCTGTCGCAGACCGTGGCGATCGGCGACGGCGCGAATGACTTGGACATGCTCAATTCGGCGGGTCTCGGGGTCGCGTTCAACGCCAAGCCGGTGGTGCGCCAGGCGGCCCACACCGCGGTGAACTTCCCCTTCCTGGACACGGTCCTGTATCTGCTGGGCATCACGCGCGAAGAGGTCGAGGCTGCGGACATCCTGGACCTGGACTGAGCCGCGCGCGGGCCTGCGGTACCCGGTCCGCGAGCATCCGGTTCCAGGCCTTGCGGTGCACGGGCCGTGCGGGGCCCGGCGCCGGGTCGACGCCGGTCGGTGCCGGGCCCCTCTGTCATGGCGCGTGGGTCATGTCATGGCGCGTGGGTCACTCGCTGGGTGCCCAGTAGTCGAGCAGAGTGGCGCCCCCGGGCTCGAGGGACTTCCAGGAGCCGGTGAAGGACAGCACGGCGAAGGCGGCGGCGGGATAGCCACGACGACTCATCCGCTCGCCCGCGTCCCCCTCGGCCGACCCGGAGAGGATCTCGGCGGCTCCCTGGACGCCGGGATTGTGGCCGACCAGAAGCACGTTCTGCGCGTCGTCGGGGGTCTCGTTCAGCAGGGTGATCAGCTCACCGGGCGAGGCCTCGTAGATCCGCTCCTCGTAGACCGTCTTCGGGCGCTGCGGGAACTCGTGAACCGCGATTTTCCACGTCTCCCGGGTCCTGGTCGAGGTGGAGCAGAGGGCCAGATCGAACGCGATGGCGGTGTCGGCGAGCTTGCGTCCGGCGACTGCGGCGTCCATCCTGCCGCGCTCGGCGAGTGGGCGCTCGTGGTCGGTCACCGGTGGCCAGTCGGCCTTCGCATGCCGGAAAAGGACAATCCTGCGGGGTTCTGCGACGCTCATGGGAACCAGCTTCGCATGAAACAGGCCATGAGGCGCAGGTAGTTGACGGCCGCTTCCAGCGGTGCTCAGCGGGTTATGAACTGCTGAGCACGCTCGAGGAGGTGGGTGATCCCGGGCTCGGCGGTCGTCGCGTGCGCGTCGGCGGGGTTCAGGATCAGGGCGAGCAGCGCGACGAAGGCGAGTGTGGGCAGGGCGAGGGCCCACCACGGCAGCCGGCCGTCGACGCCGCCCCGGAGTACCGGGTGGGTCCGGGTGTGGGTGCGCGCCAACATGGGGGGCTCCGCTCTTCGAGTGCTTCGTGCCGCGTCTCGCGGCCACCTCTCGAAGGTATGTACTCCTCGGCCCTCGATCCATCCGGTGACCCACCCAGTTGACCCTGAGCCCGGCCCCCTAGGGGACAGGGGTGCCAGCACCGCCATGGCCCCCGGACAGGGCCGGCGCCGGGGGCGTCACGGCGCGAGGATGCTCGCGATCACACCGATGACGATGAAGATGACGAAGAACGTGCCGAAGACGAGCAGCAGCTTCTTCTGGCCGTTCTGCGGGTTCGGGTCGAGGACTGGCATGGGGCAAGTCTCGCACCTGTCACCGCTGCGGCGCGCCCCGGGGTCGGACGGAGCGGGCTCAGCGAGCCGCCGCCTCTTCCTCCACCGTGCGGTCACGGCCCGCCAGGACACCGGCGATCATCTGCGGGATCATCAGGCCGGCCATGAGCGCGAGCGGTAGGCCCCAGCCACCGCTGTGCTGGTAGAGCACGCCCACCAGAAGGGGGCCCGGGATGGAGATCAGATAGCCAACGCTCTGGGCGAAGGCCGACAGCTTGGCCACGCCCGCGCCGGACCTGGCCCGCATCCCGACCATGGTGAGCGCGAGGGGGAAGGCGCAGTTGGCGATGCCCAGCAGCAGCGCCCAGGCCAAGGCCCCGGCGGCCGGTGCGAAGTACAGACCGGCGTAGCCGACCAGGCCGCTCCCGCCGAGCACGAGCACGATCGGGCCCTGCTGCGGCAGGCGCGTGGCGAGGCGCGGGATGACGAAGGCGAGCGGCACGCCCATCACCATGATGAACGCGAGCAGCAGCCCGGCCGTGCTCGCGGGCACGCCCGCGTCCCGGAAGATCTGCGCCATCCAGCCCATGGTGATGTAGGCGACGGTCGCCTGGAGCCCGAAGAAGACGGCCAGCGCCCAGGCGGTCCGGCTGCGGGTGATGCGCACCTCGGGCGCCGACGCGCCCGACGACGCCGCCACGCCCGCGGACGACGGCTCGGGCGACCTCTCCCGCGCCGCGTCCTCCCCCGGTGTGTGCTGCTCCGGCGAGCGCTCCTCGCGGGCAGGTCGGGTCGCCGGCTCACGCCTCGGCCGTACCCGCACGAGGGCCCGCTCGGCCGGTGGCCTGCCCCGCTTTCCCACGAACGGGATCCAGGGCAGTACGGCGGCCGCGGCGAGCGCCGCCCACAGGGCGAGTCCCGACCGCCAGTTCCCGCCCAGTGCCTCGGTCAGCGGCACGGCCACCGCGGCGGCCGCGGCCGTGCCCAGGGCGAGGGCCATGGAGTACAGGCCGGTCATGGAGCCGACCCGGTCCGGGAACCATTGCTTGACGATGACCGGCATCAGGACGTTGCTGACGGCGATGCCCATGAGCGCGAGGGCACTGGCGGCCAGGAAGCCCGCCGTGCCTCCCGTGAACGGGCGTATCAGCAGGCCCGCGCCGATGGCGGCCATGCCGGCGCACACCACCGCGCCCGGTCCGAAACGGCGGGCCAGCCGCGGGGCTGTGACGCCGAAGACGGCGAAGCACAGTGGGGGCACGGAGGTGAGCAGCCCGGTCACGCTGCCGCTCATGCCGAGGTCGGTCCGGACCTCCTCGAGCAGCGCGCCGAGGCTGGTGATGGCGGGGCGGAGGTTCAGCGCCGCCAGCACGATGCCGACGACGAGCAGCCGCATCGTCCACGCGCGCGGGGCGGTACCCCCGGTTTCCGGATCGCCGGTCTTCCGGGCTTCGGTCTCCCGGACTTCGGACGGAGCCGCCATGCGTACGGTCGTGGACTTGAGCGTCCGGGTTTCCTCACCAGCCATGAGGTACATCATAGAATCATAGGATGATTGGTTGTCCATGCCGAGGCTGCCGTCCGACGCCGGTGCCCTTGCTGCGCGGAGGTGTGTCATGTCCCTGAGCCACCCCCGTCGTTCTGTGCTGTCCGAGCAGGTCATCGCCGCTCTGCGCGCCCAGATCACCTCGGGCGAGTGGCCGGTCGGCTCCCGCATTCCGACCGAGCCGGAGCTGGTCGAGCAGCTCGGGGTGGCGCGCAACACAGTCCGCGAGGCCGTGCGCGCGCTGGCACACAACGGGCTGCTGGACATCCGCCAGGGCTCGGGCACGTATGTCGTCACCACGAGCGAGCTGGCCGGGGTGATGCAGCGCCGTTTCGCCGACGCCGACCCCGGGCACATCGCGGAACTGCGCTCCACCCTGGAGTCGTCCGCGGCGCGGCTGGCCGCCGAGCGGCGCACCGAGAAGGACCTCAAACAGCTCGCCACCCTGCTGCTGCACCGTGAGGAGGCCTGGGAGTCGGGTGCGGCGGAGCAGTTCGTGGCGGCGGACACGACGTTCCACCTGGCCGTCGTGGCGGCGTCGCACAACGACGTGCTGACCGCGCTGTACGCGGACCTGAGCGAGGTGCTGCGGGACTGGCTGCGCGACGACGTCGGCCAGGAGCTGACCCCGGAGACTCACACGGACCACTCGCGGCTGCTGGACGCGATCCGCGCGGGCGACGCGGCGACGGCGGCCGAGGAGGCCGCCGCCCACTCGCTGGTGTGCCGTCCGGGGCGGTTCAGTCCGCCTTCCGGTGGCTGATCCACACGGCCCGGACCTCCTTCCAGCAGCGTCCGGTCAGCCGCACGGTCTGTGCGGGTGCGGCGGCCACCGGGGCGCTGTCGCTGTCGAGGTCCCACCATTGGACGCACTCGATGTGCAGGCTCACGTGGTCGGTGTCCGGATAGGGGTTGTGGCAGTACGCGGTCACCCGGGAGCCGTCGGTCTCGATCCGGCAGGCGGCTCCGAACGGATCGTCGGACTCCGCGCCGTCGGACGACGACCCGGCGGCCGGCTGCACGCGCGCGTGCGACGTCGCCTCGTGCGGCATCGCCTCGTACGCCAGGGCGGGCACGAGAGCGATGCCGACAGCGACGGTGAAGGTCACTGAGGCCAGGCGGTGGAAGCGCACAAGGGGGACCTCCTCGGCCGTGCTGGGAGGGAGATCAGGCGGGGATCACGCGGTGTACGCGTACTCCACAGTGACCTGTTGCTCCACAATGACCTGCCGGCGCCGCGCACCGCCTGCCCTGCTGAGCCGAACGGGTGACGTGCCGAGGGCCCGCACCCCTCCCGGGTACGGGCCCTCGCAGGCCGCTTCGGGCCAGATCGGCGACGCTCAGGCGCCGATGGCGTGCAGACCGCCGTCCACGTGGACGATCTCGCCCGTGGTCTTCGGGAACCAGTCGCTCAGCAGGGCGACGGCACCGCGGCCGGCCGGCTCCGGGTCCTTCAGGTCCCACTCCAGCGGGGCACGGGTGTCCCACACGGTGGCCAGCTCGCTGAAGCCCGGGATGGACTTGGCGGCCATGGAGCCGATCGGGCCCGCCGAGATCAGGTTGCAGCGGACGTTCTGCTTGCCCAGGTCACGCGCCACGTAACGGCTGGTCGCCTCCAGGGCGGCCTTGGCCGGGCCCATCCAGTCGTACTGCGGCCAGGCGTACTGCGCGTCGAAGGTGAAGCCGACGACGGACCCGCCGTTCTGCATCAGCGGCAGGCAGGCCATGGTCAGCGACTTCAGGGAGAACGCCGAGACGTGCATGGCCGTGGCGACCGACTCGAACGGCGTGTTGAGGAAGTTGCCGCCGAGCGCGTCCTGCGGCGCGAAGCCGATGGAGTGCACGACGCCGTCGAGGCCGCCGAGCTCCTCGCCCACGACGTCCGCGAGGCGGCCCAGGTGCTCCTCGTCGGTCACGTCGAGCTCGATGACCTTGGTGGGCTTGGGGAGCTTCTTGGCGATGCGCTCGGTCAGCGTGGGCCGCGGGAACGCGGTCAGGATGATCTCGGCGCCCTGCTCCTGGGCCAGCTTGGCCGTGTGGAAGGCGATGGAGGACTCCATCAGCACACCGGTGATCAGGACGCGCTTGCCCTCGAGAATTCCGCTCATGTCGTTCAGTGACCCATTCCCAGTCCGCCGTCAACGGGAATGACGGCTCCAGTGATGTACGAGGCGTCGTCCGAGGCGAGGAACCGCACGGCCGCGGCGATCTCCTCCGACCGCGCGTACCGGGCGAGCGGCACCTGCGCGAGGATCTTCGTCTGCTGCTCCTCGGTGAGCTCCCTGGTCATGTCGGTGTCGACGAAACCGGGCGCGACGACGTTGAAGGTGATGTTGCGCGAGCCCAGCTCACGGGCGAGGGAGCGCGCGAAGCCGACCAGCGCGGCCTTGGAGGCGGCGTAGTTCGCCTGCCCGGCGGAACCGAGGAGCCCGACGACCGACGAGATGAGCACGACGCGGCCCTTCTTGGCCCGCAGCATGCCGCGGTTGGCGCGCTTGACGACGCGGAAGGTGCCGGTGAGGTTGGTGTCGACGACGGACGTGAAGTCCTCCTCCGACATCCGCATCAGCAACTGGTCCTTGTTGATGCCGGCGTTGGCGACCAGCACCTCGACGGGACCGTGCGCTTCCTCGATCTCCTTGTAGGCCTGCTCCACCTGCTCGCTGTCGGTGATGTCGCACTTGACGGCGAGGAAGCCCGTGGGGGGCTCACCCGAGCGGTACGTGATCGCGACCTTGTCACCGGCATCGGCGAACGTGCGGGCGATGGCGAGGCCGATGCCCCGGTTACCTCCGGTGACGAGAACCGAGCGGCTCAACGGATCACCCTTTCGATAGCGGTCTGGAGCCCCTGCGAGACAGGCGCCTTCTCCGAAAACCTATCGGTCGCCACGTGCCGGAGGGCATTCGGGCACCAACAGTGGCCGAGGGGACTCACTGTCGGGTCCCTACAGAAACGGCCCGGTCTTCAGTCGTTCATATCAGGTGCGTGAGCGTGCAGACCTTCGGCACGAGCGGTCTCGAGCATTATGCGGTCATAGCTCACCAGGGCGTCGGATCGTCCCGCAGTGACAGTGCGCCGGCCACATGGATCGCGTCCAGCGTCCTCAGGCGCCCGACCAGCAAGGCCGCTCCGTCGCGCACCTCCCGGGTGAGGAGGATCTCGGTGATCCGGGCGTCCAGGTCCTCCACCGTCTTGGGAAAGTGCCCCATGAGGTCCGCCGCACCAGCACCGGCCGTTGCGCGGCGGGGGAGGCGGGGGACAGGCGGCCGCCTGTCCCCCCGCGAGCCAGTTCAGCCGGTAGGCGGACCGGGCCGACGCGGTGTCGAGGACTCCGCCGCTGTCGTTCACATGCGCTTCGAGGCCGCTCACCGTCCCCCGGCCGACCGCCAGGTGCGTGGTCCCCTGGACGGACAGTTCGCGCAGGGGCGCTCGACCTGCCGCAGATGGCCGGCTTGGTCGTCACCGTAGGCGTCCACGGCGGACGGCGAGCGCCGCAGCAGTCCGGCGAACTCGTCCGGTGGCCAGAACAGGACGCAGGTCCTCGGTGGGCCGATACGGCGAACAAACGAATCAAAACCACCTGCGCCCGCGACGCCACAACGGACGCACGGGTGCAATTCTCCAGCCTCACGGCCTCCAGGGAGCCGACGGCGGGGACTTCTGCAGTTTGCCCGTCCGCGTCAGCAGCCACGTGTCGTCAACGGACGGTACGGGCGGTGGCTGCAGCACGTCACTCGCCGTGGTTCACTGCCCTCACAGCGAAGACGCCGCGCTCACCGAGCACCAGGGAGATCTCCTTCATGCCCCGTGAAGTCGACCAGTCGTTCCTGGCGCTGCCGCTGCGCGCCCTCGCCGACGCCGCGCTCGCGCGGGCGCGGGCGCTCGGGGCGGAGCACGCGGACTTCCGTCTGGAGCGGGTGCGCAGCGCGTCCTGGCGGTTCCGGGACGCCAAGCCGGCCGGGTCGTCGGACACCACCGACCTCGGGTACGCGGTGCGCGTGGTGCACGGCGGGACGTGGGGGTTCGCGTCCGGGGTGGATCTCACCCTCGACGCCGCTGCCAAGGTCGCCTCGCAGGCCGTGGCGATGGCGCAGCTGTCGGCGCGGGTGATCCGGGCGGCCGGGTCGAAGGAGAGGGTGGAGCTGGCCGACGAGCCCGTGCACGCCGACCGGACGTGGGTCTCCTCGTACGAGATCGATCCGTTCACCGTGCCCGACGCGGAGAAGGCCGGGCTGCTGGCCGAGTGGAGCGGGCGGCTGCTGGCGGCGCGCGGGGTCGACCATGTGGACGCCTCGCTGCTCACCGTGCACGAGAACAAGTTCTACGCCGACACGGCGGGCACCGTCACCACCCAGCAGCGGGTGCGGCTGCACCCGGTGTTCACGGCCGTGTCGGTGGACGAGTCGAGCGGTGAGTTCGACTCCATGCGTACCCTCGCGCCACCCGTCGGCCGTGGCTGGGAGTACCTGACGGGCACCGGCTGGGACTGGGACGGCGAGCTGGAGCGGATCCCCGGGCTGCTCGCCGAGAAGATGCGCGCGCCGAGCGTCGAGCCGGGCCTGTACGACCTGGTCGTCGACCCGTCCAACCTGTGGCTGACGATCCACGAGTCCATCGGGCACGCCACCGAGCTGGACCGCGCCCTCGGTTACGAGGCGGCCTACGCGGGCACCTCGTTCGCCACCTTCGACCAGCTCGGCAGGCTCAGGTACGGCTCGGAGCTGATGAACGTCACGGGCGACCGCACCGCCGAGCACGGTCTGGCGACCGTCGGCTACGACGACGAGGGCGTCGAGGCGCAGTCCTGGGACCTGGTGAAGGACGGCACGCTGGTCGGCTACCAGCTGGACCGGCGGATCGCGAGGCTGACCGGGTTCGAGCGGTCCAACGGGTGCGCGTTCGCGGACTCCCCCGGGCATGTTCCGGTGCAGCGCATGGCCAATGTGTCGCTGCGGCCCGATCCCGCCGGGATGTCGACCGAGGATCTGATCGGGGGCGTGGACCGGGGCATCTACGTCGTCGGTGACCGGTCGTGGAGCATCGACATGCAGCGGTACAACTTCCAGTTCACCGGGCAGCGCTTCTTCCGCATCGAGAACGGGCGGCTCACCGGGCAGGTGCGGGACGTCGCCTACCAGGCGACGACCACCGATTTCTGGGGCTCCATGGCGGCGGTCGGCGGTCCGCAGACGTATGTCCTCGAGGGTGCCTTCAACTGCGGCAAGGCCCAGCCGGGGCAGATCGCGGCGGTCTCGCACGGCTGCCCGTCCGCCCTCTTCAAGGGAGTCGGCATTCTGAACACCACGCAGGGGACGGGCCGATGAGCGCGCGTGTGCCTGACGGCATTACTTCGTTGACCACCACCAAGCCGCACGAGCTCGTCGAACGTGCTCTGGAGCTGTCCCGGGCCGACGGCTGTGTCGTGATCGCCGACGAGCAGTCGAGTGCCAACCTGCGCTGGGCGGGCAACTCGCTCACCACGAACGGTGTCACGCGCGGGCGCACGCTCACCGTCATCGCGACGGTGGACGGCCGGGAGGGTACGGCGTCCGGCGTCGTGTCCCGGTCCGCGGTGACCGCCGACGAACTGGAGCCCCTGGTACGGGCCGCCGAGGCCGCCGCGCGGGGCGCCGGGCCGGCCGAGGACGCCCAGCCGCTGGTGACGGGGGTGACTGAGTCCCCCGAATTCACGGAGGCGCCCGCGGAGACCTCCTCCGCCGTGTTCGCCGACTTCGCGCCGGCGCTCGGTGAGGCGTTCGCACGCGCGCGTGCGGGCGGCCGGGAGCTGTACGGCTTCGCCCACCACGAGCTGGTCTCCAGCTACCTCGGTACGTCCACGGGGCTGCGGCTGCGGCACGACCAGCCGGGCGGGACGTTGGAGCTGAACGCCAAGTCGCCGGACCGTACCCGCTCGGCGTGGGCGGGCCGTGCCACGCGGGACTTCGAGGACGTCGACCCCGCGGCGCTCGACGCCGAGCTGGCCGTGCGGCTGGGCTGGGCCGAGCGGCGGCTCGAGCTGCCCGCGGGCCGGTACGAGACGCTGCTGCCGCCGACCGCCGTCGCGGACCTGCTGATCTACCAGCTGTGGTCGGCCTCGGGCCGGGACGCGGCCGAGGGCCGCACGGTGTTCTCCAAGCCGGGCGGCGGCACCCGGATCGGCGAGCGGCTGACCGGGCTGCCGCTGAGCCTGCGCAGCGACCCCGCCGAGCCGGGGCTGGAGTCGGCGCCCTTCGTGATCGCCCACTCCTCCGGGGGCGACCGGTCGGTGTTCGACAACGGGCTGCCGCTGACGGCCACCGACTGGGTGCGCGACGGCGAGCTGAACCGTCTGACGACCAGCAGGCACAGCGCGGCCCTGACCGGGCTGCCGGTGGCCCCGGGCATCGACAACCTGATCCTGGACGGGGGCGAGGACCGCTCCCTGGAGGAGATGGTCGCGGCCACGGATCATCGTGGGCCCTGCCTGCTGCTGACCTGCCTGTGGTACATCCGCGAGGTGGACCCGGCGACGCTGCTGCTCACCGGTCTGACCCGGGACGGCGTCTACCTCGTCGAGAACGGCGAGGTCATCGGCGAGGTCAACAACTTCCGGTTCAACGAGTCGCCGGTGGATGTGCTGGGCCGTGCCACGGAGGCGGGGCGTACGGAGAGGACGCTGCCCCGGGAGTGGGGCGACTGGTTCACCAGGGCCGCGATGCCACCGCTGCGCGTCCCCGATTTCAATATGAGTTCTGTCAGCCAGGGCGTATAACCTCGTAGTCGTTCGCCCCGGTGGTCACCCGACCGGCCGAGGACCGGCGAACCGAAGATCATCGAGGAGACACGAGAACCGTGACGGACATCGTCGACGAGCTGAAGTGGCGCGGGCTGTTCGCCCTGTCCACCGACGAGGACGCTTTGCGCAAGGCGCTCGCGGACGGTCCCGTCACGTTCTATTGCGGCTTCGACCCGACCGCGCCGTCACTGCACGTGGGGCACCTGGTGCAGGTGCTCACCCTGCGCCGGCTCCAGCAGGCCGGTCACCGGCCGCTGGCGCTGGTCGGCGGGGCCACGGGCCAGATCGGCGACCCCCGCCCGACCGCCGAGCGCACACTGAACGACCCGGCGACCGTCGCCGGCTGGGTCGACCGGCTGCGTGGCCAGATCGAGCCGTTCCTGTCCTTCGAGGGCGAGAACGCGGCCGAGATGGTCAACAACCTCGACTGGACGCAGAACCTCTCCGCCATCGAGTTCCTGCGGGACATCGGCAAGCACTTCCGCGTCAACAAGATGCTGACGAAGGAATCCGTCGCGCGGCGTCTGGAGTCCTCCGAGGGCATCAGCTACACGGAGTTCAGCTACCAGCTCCTGCAGGGCATGGACTTCCTCCAGCTGTACCGGCGCCACGGCTGCACGCTCCAGCAGGGCGGCAGCGACCAGTGGGGCAACCTCACGGCGGGCCTGGACCTGATCCACCGGCTGGAGCCGGGCGCCACCGTCCATGCCTACGCGACGCCGCTCATGACGAAGGCGGACGGCACCAAGTTCGGCAAGACCGAGGGCGGCGCCGTCTGGCTCGACCCGGAGATGACGACGCCGTACGCGTTCTACCAGTTCTGGCTGAACACGGATGACCGGGACATCTCCCGTTACCTGCGCATCCTGTCCTTCAAGTCCCGCGAGGAGCTGGAGGAGCTGGAGCGGCAGACGGCGGAGCGTCCGCAGGCCCGTGCCGCCCAGCGCGCCCTGGCCGAGGAGCTGACGACCCTGGTGCACGGCGCCGACCAGACGGCCGCCGTGATCGCCGCGTCGAAGGCGCTGTTCGGTCAGGGTGAGCTGGCGGAGCTGGACGAGCGGACACTGACGGCGGCCCTTTCGGAGGTGCCGCATGTCCGGGTCGCCGAGCTCGGTCCGGTCGTCGACCTGTTCGCCGAGGTCGGCCTGGTGCCCAGCAAGTTGGCCGCGCGGCGCACGGTCAAGGAGGGCGGCGCCTACGTGAACAACGTCAAGGTCACGGCCGAGGACGCCGTCCCCGCGAAGGAGGACCTGCTGCACGGGCGCTGGCTGGTGCTGCGCCGGGGCAAGAAGAACCTGGCGGCGGTGGAGGTCACGGCCGCCTGAGCCGCCGCCGTCCGGTCGCCCGGGCACCCGACGGGGACGCACCACCTCGGACGGCACCGGGCGACGCCTCGGCGGGCCCGTACGTCAGGCCCGCTGACGCCTGCGGCCGCCCCGCATCTGCATGTAGAGCATGTCGACGACGAAGACGATGACGACCGCCGCCACCAGCTGGAAGATGTGCCGGCCCAGTCGATGCCCGCGGTCTCCTCGATACCGAAGCCGCGCGCGAGCGCGTTGCCCGCGATGGCGCCGAGGATGCCGCAAATGGTGGTCAGCCACAGCGGGCTGTGCTGCTTGCCGGGGATGATCGCCTTGGCGATCAGACCGAGCACGAATCCCACGATGATCGCCCACAACCAGCCCATGACTGCCTCCTGGTACGCCTAGACGCGAGCGTTACGGCCAGTGTCGGCCCGGACCCTTTGCGCCGCATGTCGGGTGCGCCGTATGCGTTTCGGCGCAGGCAGGGCGGACGGACCCGGGGGATGGACGGGCGGCGGAACAGGGTGCCCCGGTCTCGTGGGCGGTGTGGGCGCGGCGTAACGTGGTCTTTGTGCAGGCCCGGCGCCCCGGCCGGTCGCGAGACGGTCGGAGGCGGGGAGAGTCCGATACGGGCGGATGGTGGAACGTGATGCGGAAGCAGCATGGCGGCAGCGTCCAGGTGTTCCGGATCACCGGTGCCAGGGCGGGCCTCCACGACGATGTGCGCGGGCGGCAGCGCCGGTATGTGATCTCGATGGTCATTCGTACGATCTCGGTCATCCTCGCGGCGACGCTCTGGAACGTGGAACGGCACGTCGCGATCGTGGCGCTGGCCCTCGGCATGCTGCTGCCGTACATCGCGGTGGTGATCGCCAACGCCGGGCGCGAGAACGCGCCGTCGCTGCCGTCGACCTACCTGGCGACGCAGGTGCGGCCGATGATCGAGCCGTCGCGGACGGATGACGGTGCGGCGGAATCCGGGACGGAGGATGTGGCGGCCGAGCCCACGCCCGGTACACGAACGGAGCGGCCCGAGCCGTCATGACCTTCGGAACATGACCATGACCAGCCGGAAGCGGAAGACGCTTCCCCGCCAAGCTCAGGAAATGCTCAGCTCAATCATGTTGTTCCGGTGCCGGGGGCGGGGTGACCCATGACATACTTCGTACGCGCTCCGCATCCCCCGTCGGAGCGACGGACCGACGCCGGGCAGCTCCCCCCGTGGCTGCCCGGCGTCGCCTTTGTTCCGGGTGTGACAGGTGCTCCCGGCCGTTTCCCCTGGGCCGGTCGGGTTAGGGTCGGCGGTGTGATGGACCCTGATCCCGAGACGCCGATCTGTTCCGCCAAGGGCTGCCGTGCCGCCGCCGTGTGGGTGCTCGCCTGGAACAATCCGAAGATCCACACGCCGGAGCGCCGTAAGACCTGGCTCGCGTGTGAGGAGCACCGGGAGCATCTGTCGCAGTTCCTCGGCGTACGCGGGTTCCTGAAGGACGTGGTGCGCTTCGAGGAGTGGCGGGCCCCCGAAGAGGCGTAGCCTCGCGCCCTGCCCCTCCCCGGTCCTTCGGCGCTTCAGCCGCCGATGGCGGACATCGGGCGGTCGGGCTGCACGAACGACGGGTCGTCGAGACCGGCGCCCGCCTTCTTGCCCCACATGGCCAGCCTCCAGATCCGGGCGATCTCCTCGTCGGGCGCGTCGGAGCGCAGGGCTGCGCGCAGGTCCGTCTCCTCGGTGGCGAACAGGCAGGTGCGGATCTGTCCGTCGGCGGTGAGGCGGGTGCGGTCGCAGGCCGCGCAGAACGGGCGGGTGACGGAGGCGATGACGCCGACGCGGTGCGGGCCGCCGTCGACCAGCCAGCGCTCGGCCGGGGCGGAGCCGCGGGCCTCCTCGCCCTCGGGGGTCAGCTCGAAGCGGGTGCGCAGGGAGGCGAGGATGTCGCCGGCGGTGATCATGCCGTCGCGCTTCCAGCCGTGCTGGGCGTCCAGGGGCATCTGCTCGATGAAGCGCAGCTCGTAGTCGTGTTCCACGGCCCAGGCCAGCAGGTCGGGGGCCTCGTCGTCGTTGAGTCCCGGCATCAGGACCGAGTTGACCTTCACCGGGGTCAGCCCGGCCTCGCGGGCCGCGTACAGGCCGTCGATGACGTCATGGTGGCGGTTGCGGCGGGTGAGGGCCTTGAAGACGTCCGGGCGGAGCGTGTCGAGGGAGACGTTGACCCGGTCCAGACCCGCCTCCTTCAGGGCCGCCGCGGTGCGCCCGAGGCCGATGCCGTTGGTGGTGAGGGACATCTCGGGGCGGGGCTCCAGGGCCGCGACCCGCTCGACGATGCCGACCAGGCCGGGGCGGAGCAGGGGTTCACCGCCGGTGAAGCGGACCTCCTCGATGCCGAGAGAGGTGACGGCGATGTCGATGAGGCGGACGATCTCGTCGTCCGTGAGCAGGTCGGGCTTGGCCAGCCACTGCAGGCCCTCCTCGGGCATGCAGTAGGTGCACCGCAGATTGCACCGGTCGGTCAGTGACACCCTCAGGTCGGTGGCCACTCGGCCGTACGTGTCGATGAGCACGTGGGCCCCCTCCCTCGACTCGGATCACTCGGATCACGTGTACTCCGGCTATCTGCGAGCCTACGTGACGGCACCGACAAGCACAGCGGTCCGAGACGACGGGATGTACGGCGGCCGCGTCGTACGGAGCTCCGGGAGAGCTCCGTACGACGCGGCCCGGCCGCCGGTGCGGGTCAGTGGGCGCCGGTGCCGGTCAGCGACCGGACCTCCAGCTCCGCGTACTTCTTGACGTCCGGCTCCTCCTTGGACAGGACCGTGCCGAGCCAGCCCATCAGGAAACCGAACGGGATGGAGATGAGGCCCGGGTTCTTCAGCGGGAACCAGGAGAAGTCGACGTCGGGGAACATCGCGGTCGGGTCGCCGGAGACGACGGGTGAGAACAGCACCAGGCCGACGGCGACGAGGAGACCGCCGTAGATCGACCACAGGGCGCCCTGGGTGGTGAACCGCTTCCAGAACAGGCTGTAGAGGATCGTCGGCAGGTTGGCGGACGCGGCGACCGCGAAGGCCAGTGCGACCAGGCCGGCCACGTTCAGGTCGCGGGCGAGGGCGCCGAGCGCGATGGAGACGACGCCGATGAGGACGGTCGCCCAGCGGGCCGCCCTCATCTCCTCCTTCTCGGTGGCCTTCCCCTTGCGGATGACGTTGGCGTAGATGTCGTGCGCGAAGGAGGACGACGAGGCGAGGGTGAGACCGGCGACCACGGCGAGGATCGTCGCGAAGGCGACCGCCGAGATGGTGGCGAGCAGGATCGCGCCCCAGGCCGAGTCGACGCCGCCCAGATGCAGGGCGAGCAGCGGGGCGGCCGTGTTGCCGGACGGGTTGGAGGCGATGATCTCGTCCTGGGAGATCAGCGCGGCGGCGCCGAATCCGAGGGCGATGGTCATCAGGTAGAAGCCGCCGATGATGCCGATGGCCCAGTTCACGGACTTACGGGCGGCCTTGGCGTTGGGCACCGTGTAGAAGCGGATCAGGATGTGCGGCAGGCCGGCGGTGCCGAGCACCAGGGCGATGCCGAGGGAGATGAAGTCCAGTTTGGAGATGTCGCTCCCGCCGTACTGGAGGCCGGGCTCGAGGAAGGCGGCGCCCTTGCCGCTGTTCTCGGCGGCCTTGCCCAGCAGGTCGGAGATGTTGAAGTTGAACTTCAGCAGCACCAGGAAGGTGATCAGGATGGTGCCGCCGATGAGCAGCACGGCCTTGACCATCTGCACCCAGGTGGTGCCCTTCATGCCGCCGATGGAGACGTACACGATCATCAGGACGCCGACGAGGGCGACGATGAGGAGCTTCCCGGCGTCGGAGGTGATGCCGAGCAGCAGCGAGACGAGGACGCCGGCGCCCGCCATCTGGGCCAGCAGGTAGAAGATCGACACCACGATGGTGGAGGTGCCGGCCGCGGTGCGCACGGGCCGCTGGCGCATGCGGTAGGCGAGGACGTCGCCCATCGTGTAGCGGCCGGAGTTCCGCAGCGGCTCGGCGACCAGGAGGAGGGCGACCAGCCAGGCGACCAGGAAGCCGATGGAGTAGAGGAAGCCGTCGTAGCCGAAGAGGGCGATGGCGCCGGCGATGCCGAGGAAGGACGCGGCCGACATGTAGTCGCCGGAGACCGCGAGTCCGTTCTGGAAGGCGCTGAACTGGCGTCCGCCCGCGTAGAAGTCGGCGGCGTCCTTGGTCTGCCGGCCCGCCCACACGGTGATGCCGAGGGTCGCGACCACGAACAGCGCGAACAGGGTGATGATGAGCGGGCGGTGCTCGCCCGCCTCGCCCGCGGCGAGCTGGATGTGCGTGATCGAGGGGCTCATGCGCCGCCCTCCATACGGGTCTTGATGGCCTCGGCCTTGGGGTCGAGATTGGCGGCGGCGTGCCGGGAGTACCACCACGCGATGAGGAACGTGGTGACGAACTGCAGGACACCGAAGACGAGGGCGACGTTGATGTTGCCGAACAGCTCCGTGCCCATGAAGCCGCCCGCGTAGTTCGAGAGCAGCACGTACAGCAGGTACCAGAGGATGAAGCCGACGGTCAGGGGGAAGGCGAAGGAGCGGTGGGAACGGCGCAGTTCACCGAACTCAGCGCTCTCCTGCACCGCGGTGAACTCCTCGGGTGTGGGGAGTTTGTGTTCCTCTGCTGAGGGGGGTGGTGCTTCGGCGGCCACGGAGTCTCCTCGCGTTGCGGGTGCGGTTACGACGGGGACGGGGGCGAGTGTCCTCGCGCTCCCTGCACAACGTCACGGCGCCACGCGAGCACCGGTTCAACGGTCCGCGCTTTCTTTTCGGGGGACGTTTTCCGAAGTCGTTACGGCAAAACGTTGTTGGCCGGCGAGAGCACGGGATAACTTCACCCTGCACCACCCGTCATGTACCTGCCCGAGCACCACCTGTGCCGCGGGTGGTTTTGTTTCCGGATGATGTGGAGATCCCATGGCTGATCTGCGTTCCAGACGCCGTCTCGCCCTCGCCGTGCCTGTCGCGCTGTCCCTGACCGCCTCGCTCGGCTTCCTGCCGGTGGCGGCGTCGGCAGCTCCGCAGGCGGTGTCGGTGGCGGAGCAGGCGACGGACGCGCCCGCCTTGGCGTATGTCGTCAACACCAAGGCGGACCACCGCACCATCGCGTCGGTGAAGAAGGCGATCGCCGCGGCCGGCGGGACCGTCGTGGTCACGTACGACAAGATCGGTGTGATCGTCGTCCACTCGGCGAACCCGGACTTCGGCAAGGAGATTCGTGCCGCGCGGGGAGTGCAGTCCGCCGGGGCCACCCGTACCGCGCCGCTGACCCCGGCCGGGACGACCGACGTGGGCGCCGCCGACTACATGACGGACGCCGAGGCCGCGAAGACGAAGGCCGCCTCGGACAAGGTCCCCGGCAGCGAGCCCCTCGAGGCCGACCAGTGGGACCTGCGGGCGATCGGCGCCGACCAGGCCGCACAGATCAACCCGGGCAGCCGCGAGGTGACCGTCGCCGTGATCGACACCGGCGTCGACGACACCCACGACGACCTCAAGTCGAACTTCTCCGCCGCCCAGTCGGCCAACTGCGTCGGCGGCAAGGCGGACACCAGCGAGGGCGCCTGGCGCCCGTACACGGACGAGGACTACCACGGCACCCACGTGGCCGGTGAGATCGCCGCGGCCCGCAACGGCATCGGCGTCGCCGGTGTCGCGCCCGGCGTGAAGGTGTCCAGTATCAAGGTGAGCGACCCGAACAACGGTCTCTTCTACCCGGAGAACGTCGTCTGCGCCTTCGTGTTCGCCGCCGACCACGGCGTCGAGATCACGAACAACAGCTACTACGTGGACCCGTGGCTGTACAACTGCAAGGACGACCCCGACCAGAAGGCGATCGTCGACGCGGTCAACCGGGCCCAGCTCTACGCGCAGCGCAAGGGCACCCTGCACGTCGCCTCGGCCGGCAACTCCAACCACGACCTGGCCTCGGACGCCATCGACGACGCCTCCAGCCCCAACGACACCACGCCGGTGACGCGCACCATCGACCCGTCGGAGTGCCTGGACCTGCCGACCCAGCTGCCGGGTGTGGTCACGGTCAGCGCGACCGGCGGGCAGAACGCCAAGTCGTTCTACTCCACCTACGGCAACCGCGTGGTGGACGTCGCGGCACCGGGCGGCGACAGCCGCTACCAGCTGCCGGACACGCCGTCGAAGAACGGCCGCATCCTGTCCACCATGCCGAACAACGGGTACGCCTTCCTCCAGGGCACCTCGATGGCCTCGCCGCACGCCGCCGGTGTGGCCGCGCTGCTGAAGTCCAAGCACCCGCGGGCGACCCCGGCCATGCTGCAGGCGCTGCTGAAGGCGCAGGCGGACAACCCGGGCTGCCCGGCCTCCTACGACCAGGACGGCGACGGAGTGCAGGACGCGACGTGTGAGGGCGGCGAGCGGGTCAACGGCTTCTACGGCTTCGGCATCGTCGACGCGCTGGACGCGGTGACGCGGTAGTCGTACCGCGTGGCCTGTGGAAGTGGAAGGGCCGGGCGATCCGCCCGGCCCTTCCGGTGTCCCGGGGTCCGTACGGGTGGGCCCATGGACAGGTCACCAGCGGGTGCCCGAGTGCGATGATCGGCTCATGCCGCACGGGCGGTGCTGGACGCCGGTTCGCAGGAATCCGATTCCCCCCTCGCGCGGGCCGTACCCCCACCCCGATGTGAAGGCCCGAGTCTCCCCGGAGGTAACCCGATGACCGACACCGAACCCCGCATCGGCATCGCGGCCGCGTGGTCCTCACTGGGCGGCGATCCGGCCCTCCTCACGCGCGTGTCGACCGTCGAGCGGCCCGAAGTGCTTCCCGCGCGGCTGCCGGTACGGGAGCTGGCGCGCGCCTGTGTGGGCGCGTGCGCGCTGGCCGCGGCCGAACTGGGCGCGCGGCGGGCGGCGCGTACGCCTTCGGGACGCGCTCCTACGGGGCGTCCCGGCGTGCCCGGGACGCCCGCGGTGCGGGTGGACGACGGAGCGGTGGCTGCGGCGTTCGTCAGCGAGCGGCATCTGCTGGTCGACGGGCGGGCCCCGGTGGCCTTCGCGCCGCTGTCGCGTTTCTGGCGCACGGCCGACGGATGGGTGCGCACCCACGCCAACTACCCCCACCACCGGGCCCGGCTGCTCGCCGCGCTGGGCACGCCCGAGGACGCACAGGCGGTGGCGGCGGCGCTCGCCGAGCGGTCGGCCGTCGAGGTCGAGGAGGCCGTGTACGCCGCCGGGGGACTCGCCGCCGCGCTGCGGACGCCCGCGCAGTGGGCGGCGCACGGGCAGGCCGCGGCGGTGGCGGAGCGTCCGCTGGTGGAGCGCGGGCGGCTGGACGCCGCACCCGCGCGCGTGCTCACCCCCGTGGGCCGCGGTCCGCTGCTGCCCGCGGCGGGGCTGCGGGTACTGGACCTGACGCGGGTCGTCGCGGGACCGGTCGCCACCCGCACGCTGGCCCTGCTCGGCGCGGACGTGCTGCGCCTCGACTCCCCGCGGCTGCCCGAACTCCCCGACCAGCACGTCGACACGGGGTTCGGGAAGCGCTCGGCCCTGCTGGATCTGACGGCCGACCGGGATGTCTTCGAGGAGCTGCTCGCGACGGCGGACGTGGTGGTCACCGGGTACCGGCCGGGGTCTTTGGACCGCCTCGGGCTGAGCCCCGAGGCACTGGCCGAGCGCCGGCCCGGGGTGGTCGTGGCGCAGCTGTCGGCGTGGGGTGCGTACGGGCCGTGGGGCGACCGGCGCGGCTTCGACAGCCTGGTGCAGGTGGCCACGGGGATCGCGGCGAGCGAGGGTTCGGCGGAGCGGCCGGGTGCGCTCCCGGCGCAGGCCCTCGACCACGGCACGGGGTATCTGCTGGCGGCGGCGGTGCTGCGGGCGCTGACCGAGCAGGCGGACGAGGGCGGCAGCCGGTTCGTGGGGCTGGCGCTGGCGCGGACGGCGGGCTGGCTGCGGGAAGGAGCCGCACACACGCCTGCGCCGACCGGAGGGGCAGCGGCCGCTCCCGCCCCGGTCGCGGGCGGGTCCGCCGGCGCATGGCTCACGGAGGCGGACAGTGTGCAGGGGAGGCTGCGGTACGCCCGGCCCCCGGTGTCGTTCGCCGGAGGGCCCCGTGACTGGACCCGCCCACCCGGACCGTGGGGGGCCGACACCGCGCGGTGGGGATGACGGTGGGGGACGGCGTCGGGAACGACGGACCGCGGGCGGTGTCGGCAGCCGTACGAGCACGCCCAGAGGGCCACATCCGACCTTGGCGCGAATTGCCCCCCGCCTCCTCATCCCACGCTTGCCCGTCCTGTGAGCGCTTGTGAAGATCCTGGGGTGACTCTGACGAATCCCAGGTCCGGGGTGACCGGTGCGCACAGGGGCGCGCGGCGTTCCGGCACCGGCCCGGCCGTCGCCGTACTCGTGCTGGTGGCGCTGGCGGCGCTGATACCCCTCCTCGGCCCGCCCCCCGCCCTGCACGGCACCGGTGAGGCCCCGGCGCCCGGCACCGGCGGCATAGCCCTGCTGCGGACGGTGCTGTTCGCGGCCCTGGCGGTACCCGTCGGCGAACTGTTCGTGAAACGGCTCCTGCCTTCCGTGCCCCACGCGCCCCCGGCCGTGCCCCGCAGCTGGTCCACCGTCGCGAACGCCGTCGGTTTCGCGGCCGCCATCGGACTCGCCTCCGTCGTGGCCACCGGCAACCTGGTTCCCGAAAGCCTCGCCGCCATCGACGTGGGCGGCCTGTACGACTCCCGGGACGGCAAGCTGGCCCTCCTGGAGGTCAACGCGTTCCTCGTCGCGGCCCTGTGCGCCGCCTCCGGCCGTCCGGGCACGCAGGCCTGGCCGCTGGCCGCGGTCGTCGCCGCCGAGGCCCTGCGCGCGCACCCGAAGACCGAGTACACCCCGCTGATCGGATCCGGCCTGACACTGATTCACCTGACCTGCGCCTCACTCTGGGTGGGCGGCCTGCTGTACGCGCTGCGCACCATGCGGGCGTGGCGGGGCTCGGAAGCGGGGGGCGTGCTGCTGGGGCTGTACGCGCGCGTGGCGGCCGTTCTGCTGGTCGCCATCACCGCGACCGGGGTGTGCAGTTCACTGCGCCGGATGCCGCCGGGGACGATCCTGGAGCAGTTGACGGACACCGCGTACGGGCGCGTCCTGCTCGCGAAGGTGATCCTGATGGCCGGTGTCGCGGCCCTCGCCCTGTGGGCCCGGATCCGGCTGGCCCGCGCGGGACCGCTGAGCGCCCGCGGTCCCGCGCGGGCGGAGGCCTATCTGCTGGCCCTGGTGGTGGCGGTGTCGGGCCTCCTGACGGCGCTCCCGGTACCGATCCGCTGGTGAGGCCGGGCGACGGGCCCGCACGGCGGCGCTCCCGCCACACCCGTCCGGACATTCCCGGCATCCGAACAGACCGGCCCGCACGGTACCTGACAGACAGGGATGTCAGTCGTGGCCCGTATCCTCATGAACCATGCTCGAAGACCTCACGACCGCAGCGTCCTCCCCCACCGCCTGGCCGGCCTCGTATCCGCGGGGATACGCGGTCGTCGACGTGGAGACCACGGGGCTCGCCCGGGACGACCGCATCGTCTCCGCGGGCGTCTACCAGTTGGACGCGCACGGCGAGGTCGAGGACCACTGGTACACGGTGGTCAATCCGGAGCGGGACCCCGGCCCGGTGTGGATCCACGGTCTGACGAGCAAGGCGCTCGAAGGGGCGCCCCTTTTCGGTGACGTCGCCGGAGAGTTCGCCACCCGGCTGGAGGGCCGGGTCCTCGTCGCGCACAACGCCGTCTTCGACTGGCAGATGATCGCCCGCGAGTACGCCCGCGCCGGCGCGCAGGCGCCGGTGAAGCAGCGGTTGTGCACGATCGTCCTCTCCAAGGAGCTCCGGCTGCCGCTGCCCAACCACAAACTGGAGTCGCTCGCCGCGCATTTCGGTGTGGTGCAGCGGCGCGCGCACCACGCGCTGGACGACGCGCGGGTGCTGGCGGAGGCGTTCCGGCCCAGCCTGCGGGCCGCGGCGGTGAGCGGGATACGGCTGCCGCTGCACGAGTGCCTGCCGCTGACGGAGTGGACCGACCGGCCCGGCATCGGACAGCAGGCCGGGTACGGCGGCGGTCATCGGCCCACCAGCTGGCGCCCCTCCCGCAAACGGCCCGCCTGCCCCTACCCCAACCCGGGCCGGTACCGGCCGGGCGAGCCGCTCAAGCAGGGCATGCGGGTCGCGTTCTCCGGTGACACCTCCGTGGAGCGGGACCTGCTGGAGGACCGGGCGACCGAGGCCGGGCTGCATGTCGCCACCAGCCTGTCCCGGCTGACCAGCCTCCTCGTCACCAACGATCCGGACTCGGGCACGTCCAAGGTGGTCAAGGCCCGGCAGTACGGCACCCCGGTCGTGGACGAGGCGGCCTTCGGCCAGCTGCTCGGTGACGTCGAACCCGCGTCGGAGCGCTGACCGAGCCGACGGCGAGCAGGGTGCCGTCCGCGCGCCGAGGGGCGGCGCCGTCCGCCTGCCCGCCGGAGGGCGGACGACCGTAGGGACGGGTGATTACCGGCGACTCGCCCGCCACCCACTCGCCCGCACCGGACTCACGGGCGCACCCTGCGGCGCATGGCGACGTATGAAGGCAGGGCTGCTCACTCCCGAGGAAGCAGCCGAGGAGGAGTGCAAGGGCGTCCTGTTCGGCCGGCTCGAAGACAACCCGAGAAAACTCGACCCCAAGAATTCCAGGATCAGGAAGAAGACCGTGGAGAAACGCATCGCCGGCGACAAAGCGGCCACGGTCATGAAGCGGCTTGCTGCCGAGAATACGATCAACACCGCCACGGGAAAGCACTTCACTCGGGGCGGCACTGAGGCCATGATCCTCGCCCCGCGAAACCGGGGCATTCGGACCCACGACGAAGAGATCGCCTACGTTGATGACGACGAGATCGTCATGGGTCACTGGGACCCGATCCTCGACAGTCCCGACACCTGGTACCCGGTGCAGGCCAAAAAGGTCGCGCTGGCCGGTTCGACCCGGCCCGAGTCGGTCTTTTTCGCACCCTGATCCGAACTCCAAGGGGTCCGTCGACTACACAGCAGGACCCACCTTGTCCACGATGCCGACCTTGCCCTCCGCGCGGGCACAGTGCGCGCCGCAGTACCAGTGCCCATCCGCCTCGACGCCTTGGCCGATGATCTGCACCCGGCAGTGCTCGCAGATGGGGGCCATGCGATGGATCG
Organism: Streptomyces sp. GD-15H; assembly: GCF_045291515.1. Lineage (NCBI taxonomy): Bacteria > Bacillati > Actinomycetota > Actinomycetes > Kitasatosporales > Streptomycetaceae > Streptomyces > Streptomyces sp. GD-15H. The sequence goes on along the minus strand of NZ_CP149447.1, from coordinate 6,658,115 downwards.
CACAGGCGAACGAATCGAAGACGTGACGTGCCCCGTCCTGAGTCTCGACGGTGAACGCCAACGCGTAGTCATTCCCACACACTTCGCAACGTGTCATAAGCCTCATCATCAGAGGCGGGACAGGCACTCGCAAGCCGGCAGCGCTACGCCCACCGAACGTCACATGTGGCGGGCGTAGCACTGTCACTTCAATTCCATCAGCTCCAGTGACGTTTCCTCAGCGGTTTTCACTTCCATGAAGTGTTGCAGACGAGTGCGGCCTGTGCGACGCGTCCGATCCGACTGGGGCTGATCGCGACGTGCTGCAGCGCGCGATCGCTGTTTGAGCTCGGTGGCGGCTCGCTCGCCCAGGGCGCGGATGCCACGCAGAAGCCGGTCGTGGGGGCGGAAAGGGGTGTGGACGCCTTTGCCGGCGTCCGTGCAACCGGCGTCGACAGGCCCTTGCGGGCTGCCGGCGTAAAGGGCGGGCACGGCATGGATGCGGGCGGCACGCAGGTCATGGACGCTGCCGGGTTCCGCAGCGGAGACCCATGGCGAGGCGCCGTCCGGGACCACGTGGCTCATCTCCTGCGCGCGGCAGCGGTCCAGGACCTCGGGCAGTTCGGGGCGCGGTCGGCCAGGACGTCGATCCCTTCGTGCAGGTAGCGGTAGCCGGTGGCCTGCAAGATTCCCGCATCGCGGGCCAGGCAGTGCACACAGCCGGCTTCGCGGAACCAGCGCAGCACGAACACGGCCGGCCGGAAGGGGCCCAGCGCCCACGAGCCTTTCGGCGTGCCGATCCGGCGGTGGGCGGCCAGCAGCCGGCCACGCACTCCACCGCGTGGCGCGGGACATCGAGCACGGCGACACGGGTGACCAACGTGAAGCCTCTGGTCCAGCGGACGATCTTGTGGCGAGAACCGTCCGCCAGGGGCTTCACGTCTGTCCCACCCGGACCGCCGCTGTCCGACCCGACTCGGAGCACCCAGATCAACCCCATTCGCGTCAATTGTTTCACCGAGAAAACATCAAGGTAATTGCCTATTGCATTCAAAGCCTCGAGGGTGATCGAATACGTGTCCGGCAATCGGTGTTCTTGACGTTACGCAGAGGGTGTCGCACATGATGGGCCGCTGGTTGGCAAGCCGAACGAAACAGCATCAGACGGGCCCCCTGGCAGCTGTGCAGACTCCCTCGAATGCCGGGGTGCTGAGCTGCCGGGTCCTCAGCCCGGCCAACGAACCGGTGCCGCACGCCCGGTTCGCGGTCAGCGACACCGTGGGACGCAAACTGGTCGAGGGCGGGACGGACCCCTTCGGATCGTTCGTGGCCACGGTTCCGGCGGGGGAGTACCGGCTCGCGGTGCTCGCCGAGGGGTACATGCCGTACCGGGTGCCGTGCACGGTCACCGAGAACTCCCTCGCTTCACTCGGCGATGTGACCCTGCAGGTGGCACAGCCGCTGGAGATGCCCGCGCCGGGCGACTGGGAGATCGATCTGGCGCACTCCTCGATCGCCTGCACCGCGCGGCACATCGGACTGGCCCGGGTGCACGGCCGGTTCAACTCCTTCGCGGGGGTGGTGCGGATTACCGACGACGCGGCGCAGACGGCGATGCACGTGGTGATCGACGCGGCGACCATCGACACCAATATGAGGATGCGCGACGACCATCTGCGGTCGGCGGACTTCCTGGACGTGGCGCGGTTCCCGACCATCGAGTTCTACAGCAACCAGTTCGTGCCCCGGGGCGGCAACCGGTGGGACGTCATCGGTGAGCTGTGGCTGCGCGGGGTGGCGCGTACGGTCACGCTGGACATGGAGTACCTCGGGCTCGGCAACGGCATGCAGGGCGAGGCCCGGGCGGCCTGCCGGGTCACCACCGAACTGCACCGCGATGACTTCGAGGTGAACTGGCAGACGATGCTGGCGCGGGGTATAGCCGCCGTTGGCCCCACCATCCGGGTCGACATCGACGTGCAGGTCGTGCCCAAGAGCTGACCGACTGACCTGGCGTTCGCTGCCCCGGGAGCGCCCGGCAAGGGCTCTTGGGAGCGAAGTGGGACATCGCTGGTGCTGCCGCCGAGGAAGCGGTGGAGACGCTCGGCGAGCGGGCCGGTACCGGCAAGGAGCCGCAGCTCGTCCGGACCGCCCACTGGCCCGTCGTCCTGCGCGACGAGGGGAAACGGCTGAGCCCCGGCGAACTGGACGAGTTCGCCGGGGAGCGGGAGGGCCGGCGCGAGGAACCGTAGCGCCGGCCACCGGTGCCGAGCACCGCCGGGTGCAGATCATCGGTTGGGGCGTGGAGGCCGAGGGCCATGGGTACTGCGACGCCCACCGCGCACGTGCGGAGGGAAGGACGGGGATCGTCGACCGGGTGTGAGGACGTACCCGCCTGAATACACCCCACTGCTCTGGTTGTACGGTCGAGGGGTGTACCGCTTCCTGTTGTCCCGCCAGTGGGTGATCCTCACCCTCCTGGCACTCGTGCTCATCCCGACGATGATCGAGCTGGGCTTCTGGCAGTTGCACCGTCATGAGCGCCGGGTCGCCCTGAACCAGGTGATCGCCCATTCCCTGGCGGTCGAGCCGGTGCCCGCCGAGTCCCTGACCTCGCCCGGAGCGAAGGTCGAGCACGAACACCTGTACCGCAGGGTGACGGCGAGGGGAAGCTTCGACACCGCCGACGAGGTCGTCGTGCGCCGCCGTACCAACGCGGACGACGAGGTCGGCTACCACGTCCTGACCCCGTTCGTCCTCGAGGACGGCAAGATCCTGCTGGTCAACCGGGGCTGGGTTCCCGCGGACGGTCCGAGCCAGAGTGCGTTCCCCGAGATCCCCGCACCGCCCGAGGGGGAGATCACCGTCACCGGGCGGCTGATGCAGGACCAGACGACCGAGGACAGCGGCATCAAGAACCTCGAGGGCCTGCCCGACCGGCAGATCATGCTGATCAACAGCGAGCTGGAGGCCCAGCGGCTCGGCAAGGAGGTCCTCGGCGGCTACGTCGAGCTGACGGAGCCCGAGCCGAGCGGTGACACCCCGGAGCAGATCGCCGCCCCCGTGCACGACGAGATCGGCCCGCACATGGCGTACGCCGTCCAGTGGTGGCTGTTCACCGCGGGTGTCCCCATCGGTTGGGTGATCCTGGTCCGCCGCGAAGCACGGGAGCGTGCGGAGCAGGCGGAGGCCGGGTCAGCAAACACGGAGGAGACCGAACCCTCGGCGGTCTAGCGCGCCGGGCGACGGTGCGGCCACGCGCACCGTCACCACCACCGCGACGGTCGTCGCTCTCCCCCGGCTTCGTCCCTGATTGCCGCCCCGGCGGCCGGGCATCCGCACTTCGTGCACCGTATCGAGGACTACGCGCTCATCGGCGACGAACAGACCGCTGCCCTGGTGGGCGCGGACGGGTCCGTCGACTGGCTCTGCCTGCCCCGCTTCGACTCCGGCGCCTGCTTCGCCCGGCTGCTCGGCGACGAGACCAACGGTCACTGGCGCATCGCGCCGCTGGGCGCCGAGCGGTCCACGCGCCGCGCCTACCGCCAAGACACCCTCGTCCTGGACACCGAGTGGGAGACCGACGCGGGCGCGGTGCGCGTCACCGACCTGATGCCGCAGCGCAACCGCGCCCCCGACCTGGTGCGCATCGTCGAGGGCGTACGCGGCGAGGTGACCGTCCGCAGCACGCTGCGGCTGCGTTTCGACTACGGCTCGGTGGTGCCCTGGGTGCGCAAGGCCGACGGCCACCGGGTGGCGGTCGCGGGGCCGGACTCGGTGTGGCTGCGCAGTGTGCCGGAGGTGCCCACCTGGGGTGAGGACCGGTGCACTCAATCCGAGTTCACGGTCGGTCCGGGCGAGCGGGTCGCGTTCGTCCTCACCTGGCACCCCTCCCACGAGCCGCGCCCGCCGCTGGTCGACCCGTACTCCTCGCTGCGGCACAGCATCGCCGACTGGCGTGCGTGGGCGTCCCGGTGCCGTTACGCCGGTCCGCACCGGGACGCCGTGGTCCGGTCCCTGATCACGCTCAAGGCGCTCACCTACTCCCCCACCGGCGGCATCGTCGCCGCGGCCACCACCTCACTGCCGGAGGATCCGGGCGGGGTGCGCAACTGGGACTACCGCTTCTGCTGGCTGCGCGACTCCACACTGACCCTGAGCACGCTGCTGGCGGCCGGGTACCAGGACGAGGCGGAGGCCTGGCGCAACTGGCTGCTGCGCGCGGTCGCGGGCGACCCCGCGGACCTGCAGATCATGTACGGGCTGGCGGGCGAGCGACGGCTGCCCGAGGCCGAACTGCCGTGGCTGTCCGGCTTCGGCGGCGCCGTCCCGGTACGGATCGGCAACGACGCCGTCAACCAGCTCCAGCTGGACGTGTACGGCGAGGTCGTGGACTCGCTGGCGCTGGCCCGGCGTTCCGGCCTGTCCCCGCACCCGGACGTGTGGGCCCTGCAGAGGGTACTGCTGGACTTCCTGCGCACGGCCTGGCGGCAGCCGGACGAGGGGCTGTGGGAGGTGCGCGGCGGCCGCCGCCACTTCGTGCACTCCAAGGTGATGGTGTGGGTGGCCGCGGACCGTGCCGTGCGCACCCTGGAGGAGAGCCCGGACCTCGAGGGCGACATCGACGGCTGGCGCGCATTGCGCGACGAGGTGCACCGTGAGGTGTGCGAGAAGGGGTACGACCCCGAGCGGAACACGTTCACGCAGTCCTACGGCTCGCGTGAACTGGACGCCGCGCTGCTGCTGATCCCCCGGGTGGGTTTCCTGCCGCCCGACGACCCCAGGGTGCTCGGCACGATCGACGCGGTCCGCGCGGAGCTGGGGCAGGACGGGTTCGTACGCCGCTACACCCCGGACGCCGCGCCCGTCGACGGCCTGCCCGGTAAGGAGGGCACGTTCCTGGTGTGCTCGTTCTGGCTCGCGGACGCCCTGCACATGGCGGGCCGGAAGGATCAGGCGCGCGAGCTGTTCGAGCGGCTGCTGGGGCTGGCCAACGACGTGGGTCTGCTGGCGGAGGAGTACGACACCAAAGATGAGCGGCTGCTGGGCAACTTTCCGCAGGCGTTCAGTCATATCGGCCTGGTGGACACCGCTCTCACCCTGTTCGGGGTCGAGGAGGCAGGATAGGGCCATGGATCTTGGACTGAAGGACCGGGTGTACATCGTCACCGGGGCGACCCGCGGACTGGGCAACGCCGCGGCTCGTGAGCTGGTCGCGGACGGTGCGAAGGTGGTCGTCACGGGGCGGGAGGAGAAGAGCGTCGCCGAGGCGGTCGCCGGTCTCGGGCCGAACGCGGTCGGCGTGGCGGTCGACAACGCCGACCCTCAGGCACCGGCGCGGCTGATCGCGACCGCGCGTGAGCGGTTCCACCGTTTCGACGGCATCCTCGTCAGTGTGGGCGGGCCGCCGCCCGGGTTCGTCGCCGACACCACCGACGAACAGTGGCAGTCGGCGTTCGAGTCGGTGTTCCTGGGCGCGGTACGACTGGCCCGTGCCGCCGCCGCGGAGCTGGGCGAGGGCGGGGTCATCGGCTTCGTGCTGTCCGGCTCGGTGTACGAGCCGCTCCCCGGCCTGACCATCTCCAACGGCCTGCGCCCCGGACTCGCCGGCTTCGCCAAGTCCCTCGCGGACGAGCTGGGCCCGCGCGGCATCCGCGTCGTGGGCGTGCTTCCCGGGCGGATCGACACGGACCGGGTCCGTGAACTCGACGCCCTCTCCGCCGACCCGGAGGCCACCCGCCAAGCGGCCCAGTCCCTCATCCCCCTGCGCCGCTACGGCACCCCGGCCGAGTTCGGCCGCGCCGCCGCCTTCCTCCTCTCCCCTGCCGCCTCCTACCTCACCGGCGTCATGGTCCCGGTGGACGGCGGGACACGGCACGGGTTCTAGGGCCTGTCCGGTTGCGGGTCGGGGGCGTGCTCAGCTGACGCGTTCCGGGCGGTGTTTGACCGCTCGTAGGCGGACCTCGGCCGGGAGGGTGGTCAGGCCTGCCGCCTCGCGGGCGTGGGCCAGGGCTCCGGTGGTGAGGGTGTTCAGCGCGGTGCCGGGGTCGACGTGGGGTTCCAGACGGAGGCGGACGCGGGTCCGCGGGGCACCGCGGCGGCCGGTCAGCCGGACGTGGGCCTGGTCGACACCGTCCAGCCGGTCCGCCTCCTCGGCGAGTACGGCCTCCAGGGCCCGGCCGCGCAGGACCGCGCCTTCGCCGTCGCCGGTGTCGACGAACACCTCGGCCGGCCGGCGTCGGCGCACCACCGCGACCAGCCACCAGAGCAGGAGCAGGACGAGCACCGCGAGCGCGGCGATCACGACCGGCCACCACCAGCCCGCGTCCCGCCACCGGGTCCGCTCGGCGTCGTCCAGCAGTACGTCGTGCCGTCCGTGGTGCAGCCACCAGGAGGGCGCCGGCGCCCCCAGCCCGATGGCCAGCACGGACCCGCCGAGGGCCACCAGGAGCAGGCCCACGATCCCGAGCAGTACACGGTTGACGACCCTGATCACCAGCCTCACCCTTTCCGGCCGGGACGCCGCACCCGTACCGACAGGGCGGGCGGCCGGGACAGCCCCAGGCCCCTGACGGCGTCGGCGAGTACCGCGTCCAGATCGGCCCGTACGTCGTCCAGTTCACGGAAATGCGACACCGCGCGGACGTCGGCCCGCTTGCGGGCCACCCGTACCCGCACCGCCTGCACCCCGGCGATCTCCATGGCCCGGTCCCGCAGCACCATCGCCGCCGCGTCCCGGTCGAGTCCGGCGCGTACGTCGTGGTGGGCGCGGCGCATCGGGAGCAGGGCCCGCAGCCCGGGGGTGAGGGCCAGCAGGAGCAGCCAGAGTCCGAGGGCGGTGGCGACCCCGGCGCCCAGCAGCACCCAGACGTCGTCCAGTGGCCGTTCGGCCAGTTGGCGGGCCAGTTCCCGGCGCCAGCTCATCGCGGGCCGGTCGGCGCGCACCGCGGCGATGTCGTACAGGAACGCCACCACGACCACCAGGAGCAGCAGCGCGAGCAGGCCCGCGGGGACCCTGCGCGCCGACCAGAAACGCCGGGCGCCGCGGGCCGCGGCGCCCTCCGGCGCGGGTGGCGGTGTCTTCTCCAGGACGGTACCCGCGGGCTGCTCGACAGCTCCGGGTTCGCTCATCGGACCCTCCCCCGTGCCGCTCCCGGCGCCGCCGCCAGGTGCAGCCGTTCCACCTGGACGACGACCTCCGGCACCCGCATGCCCGCCAGCGCGGACACCCGTTCGACCACCTGGCGGCGTACCTGCCCGCACCGGCTGCCGATGTCGCCGGGGTAGCCGAGTTCGATGTGGACGCGGATCCGCGCGGTGTCGTCGCGGTGGACGACGACCGTGGCGTGCGGCGGCTCGGCGTCCGGGGGCAGCGGTCCGAGCGCCTCACGGGCCGCCCGGGAGGCGAGCTTCGCGACCACCCGGTCGGCGATCCTGGTCGCACCGCGCTCGCGCGGCGGCACGACGACGCGGGCGTCGTCGGACCAGTCTTCCGCCGTGCTCACCGGTGTCACCGCCGACGATCGTCACGGGTACGGAAGAAGTCACCGAGCTCCAGGTCCCCCTGGAGGAACCGCCCGGCGACGAAACCGATGGCCCCCAACGCGGCCACCAGCACGAAGGCCCCGAACCCGCCGAAGTATCCGGCGAAGCCCAGCGCCATGCCGGCGATCATGCCGACCACGGCCATGTTCATGATGCGCTCCTCAGCTCCTCAGGGGTTCGCCTCACTGGAGACGGCTCTCCGGCTCCTCGTCCTCCTCGTCCGGCAGCTTCACGTCGCTCACCGCGATGTTGACCTCGACCACCTCGAGGCCGGTCATCCGCTCGACCGCCGCGACGACGTTCTCCCGCACGGCCTTGGCGACATCGCTGATGGACACGCCGTAGTCGACGACGATCTCCAGATCCAGCGCGGTCTGTACCTCGCCGACCTCGACCTTCACGCCACGCGTCGCCGATTTCGACCCGCCCGGCACCCGGTCGCGCACGGCCCCGAAGGTCCGGGACAGGCCGCTGCCCATGGCGTGCACGCCGAACACGTCCCGCGCGGCGAGACCGGCGATCTTCTCCACGACGCCGTCGGCGATCGTGGTGCGGCCACGGGTGGCGGGGTCGCCTCCGCCACGCCGGGCGCCCGGCCCCTGGCGCGCGGAGGTGTCCGGCACGGTCTTCTCCATGTCGGTGGCCCTCGTCGAGCCGCCCTCCGTCATGTCGGTCATCGGCGTACGTCCCTTCCGGTCGTCGTCCACGTGACCACCGTATGCGCGGTTGCGTGATAGCGCGCCAGGGATACGGCAAGCTGGAGGAATGACGGCAGACCGGTGGACTCGGACAGTGCGACAGCAGTTGGGGCTGGGCAGGATCCTCCCTCTGGGCGGACCGCGGGACGGCGCGTGGATCTCCGAAGCGGCCGCCGGGGACGCCCTGCGGCGCGCGGTGGAGCGGGACGAACCGGGCGTGCGCCTGGCCGGACTGCGTATCGCGCTCGCCGCCCCTCAGGACGCCGGGGAGCCGGTGGTGCCGCCCCCGCCGAGCGCCCTGCCACCGGGCGCGCTGCGGGTGACGGCCCGGTTCGCGGCCACGGCGGCAGAACCGCTGCCGGTGACGGCGGACCGTCTGCGGGCGGTGTTGTCGCGGGCCGCGGCGGAGCGGATCGGGCTGGTGGTGGCGGAGGTGGACCTGCGGGTGACCGAACTGCTGGACCCGGAGGCCGGGCCCCCACCGGGGTCGGCGGCAGGTGCGGGGTCGGCGGCCGACGTCCCGTCCGACGACCGGTCCGCCCGGTCCACGGGCGGGTCCGCGGAAGAATCGGCTGACGCCTCGCCGTTCGGCGCGCCGGAGCCCGGTGGCTCCGACGAAAGTCGGGTGGCCGCCGCGGCGCTCGCCGTCCCGGGAGTGTCCCGGCTGACGAGCCCCCTGGGCCGCCCGGTGCACCTGACGGCTCACCAGCCGCCCGGCGGACCCTCCATGACCCGCCGCCACGCACGCGTGGACCTCGCCGCCCTGGCGGACCACCGGACAGTGGACGTGGCCCGAGCGGTCCGCTCGGCCGTGTCGGCCGCCCTGCCGGATCATCCGACAGTGGCGGTACTGGTCACGGCGCTCGACTGACACCCCCAGCGCCTCACCGGTCCTTCCTCGGTGAGGCGCTGGTTGCTCACTCGCCGAGACCGGCCAGATCCCGCAGCCTGCGGCCCTGGGCCGCGCGCTCGGCGACCCGCTGCTCCTCGTACGTACGCTCCTGGGCACCGCTCAGGAGCGCCTTCGTCTCGATCACGGCGCTCCGGGGCGCGGCCAGCAGCGCCGCCGCGAGGTCCCGCGCCGCCGCGTCCAGCTCGTCGCCCGGCACCGCGAGGTTGGCCAGCCCGGTGCTCACGGCCTCCTCGGCCGTGACGAACCGCCCGGTCGCGCAGATCTCCAGCGCGCGGGCGTAACCGACGAGGCCGACCAGCGGATGCGTGCCGGTCAGGTCCGGTACCAGCCCCAGGCTGGTCTCGCGCATGGCGAACTGGACGTCGTCCGCGACGATCCGCAGGTCACAGGCGAGGGCCAGCTGGAAACCGGCCCCGATGGCGTGTCCCTGCACGGCCGCGATGGACACGAGGTCGCTGCGCCGCCACCAGGTGAACGCTTCCTGGTACTCGGCGATGGTCGCGTCGAGCTCGGCCTCGCCGCCGCGCGCGAGGTCGATGAACGAGGTTTCACCCTCGATTCCCTCGGGCGTGAGCATCTGCCGGTCGAGCCCGGCGGAGAAGGACTTGCCCTCACCCCGGAGCACCACGACCCGGACGGAGCCCGGCAGCAGCCGGCCCGCCTCGGTCAGCGCGCGCCACAGAGCGGGGCTCTGCGCGTTGCGCTTGGCCGGGTTGGTCAGCGTCACCGTGGCGATCGCGTCGTCGACGGTGAGCCGTACGCCGTCCTTGTCGAGTACCGGACCGAGGTCCTGGGCGGACGAAGCCATGGGGCGCCTCCGATGGGTGCGGTCGTCTTCCGCGCCGTACGACGGCGTCGAGCCGTCCTGCGGCACAGCTAAGTGACTGCACAGTAACCACCCGGCCGGTCAGTCGGCCGACCGGGTGGCCACCATCGTGGTCGAGGGGCGGCGCCCGGGATCAGGCCGAAGGGGCCTTCTTGCCCCGCGTCGCCCCGCCACGCCCTCGGAGCGTGACGCCCGACTCGCTGAGCATGCGGTGCACAAAGCCATACGAGCGGCCGGTCTCCTCGGCCAACGCCCGGATGCTCGCACCGGCGTCGTACTTCTTCTTCAGGTCTGCCGCGAGCTTGTCGCGCGCGGCGCCGGTCACCCGGCTGCCCTTCTTCAGAGTCTCGGCCACCCGTGCCTCCTCATGGGAAGTGCGCTCTGGTCTCCTCATGATCACCCCTCTTGGGCCCGATGGCCACCCATTCGGCAAGGTCCGTGCGACAAGGTTGTGACGACAGGAGCGCATCCCCACAAACGGAGTAAGAGATTCCACCGGGTGCCGACGACACCACCGAACGGGTTGTCCCGCGAAGTACCAGGTCAGAAAGACGTCGCGGCCGAGCCCCGGTGGATCAGGGGCTCGGCCGCGAAACACGTGGAGGACACACCTCGGTACGAGGAGATCTCACACGAATGATGGATCACCGATGAGCCGAATGATCCATACGCGGTGGGTCACGCCGGCGATCGTGTCAGCAGTCACTCCCGCGGTCACCCCTGCCCTCACTCGCGCGGCGGACCGAGACCGCTCAGGCGAGGGCGACGAGGTCCGCGTAGTCGGCGCCCCACAGGTCCTCGACGCCGTCCGGCAGCAGGATGATCCGCTCCGGCTGGAGCGCCTCGACGGCGCCCTCGTCGTGCGTGACCAGAACGACGGCGCCCTTGTAGGTGCGCAGCGCGCCGAGGATCTCCTCGCGGCTTGCCGGGTCGAGGTTGTTGGTGGGCTCGTCGAGGAGGAGCACGTTCGCCGAGGAGACCACGAGGGTCGCGAGCGCGAGGCGGGTCTTCTCGCCGCCGGAGAGGACACCGGCGGGCTTGTCGACGTCGTCGCCGGAGAACAGGAACGAGCCGAGCACCTTGCGGACCTCGACGAGGTCCATGTCGGGCGCGGCGGAGCGCATGTTCTCCAGCACCGTGCGGTCCCGGTCGAGGGTCTCGTGCTCCTGGGCGTAGTAGCCGACCTTGAGTCCGTGGCCGGGCACGACCATGCCGGTGTCGGGCTGTTCCACTCCGGCCAGGAGGCGCAGCAGGGTGGTCTTGCCCGCACCGTTGAGACCGAGGATGACGACCCGGGAGCCCTTGTCGATGGCCAGGTCGACATCGGTGAAGATCTCGAGGGAGCCGTACGACTTCGAGAGGCCCTCGGCGGTCAGCGGGGTCTTCCCGCAGGGCGCGGGCTCGGGGAAGCGCAGCTTGGCGACCTTGTCCGACTGGCGGACGTCCTCGAGGCCGGACAGCAGGCGCTCCGCGCGGCGGGCCATGTTCTGCGCGGCGACCGTCTTGGTGGCCTTGGCGCGCATCTTGTCGGCCTGGGCGTTGAGGGCCGCGGCCTTCTTCTCGGCGTTCTGCCGCTCACGCCTGCGGCGCTTCTCGTCGGCCTCGCGCTGCTGCTGGTAGAGCTTCCAGCCCATGTTGTAGATGTCGATGGTGGAGCGGTTGGCGTCCAGGTAGAACACCTTGTTGACGACCGTCTCGACCAGGTCGACGTCGTGGGAGATGACGATGAAGCCGCCGCGGTAGGTCTTGAGGTAGTCGCGCAGCCAGACGATCGAGTCGGCGTCGAGGTGGTTGGTCGGCTCGTCGAGCAGCAGGGTGTCCGCGTCGGAGAACAGGATGCGGGCCAGTTCGACACGGCGGCGCTGACCGCCGGAGAGCGTGTGCAGCGGCTGGCCCAGGACCCGGTCGGGCAGGTTCAGCGCGGCGGCGATGGTGGCGGCCTCGGCCTCGGCGGAGTACCCGCCCTTAGTGAGGAACTCCGTCTCCTGGCGCTCGTACTGCCTGAGCGCCTTGTCACGGGTGGCTCCCTGGCCGTTCGCGATGCGCTGCTCGTTCTCGCGCATCTTGCGGATCAGGGCGTCCAGTCCGCGGGCGGAGAGGATGCGGTCGCGGGCGAGCACGTCGAGGTCGCCGGTGCGGGGGTCCTGGGGGAGGTAGCCGACCTCGCCGGAGCGGGTGACGTTGCCGGCGGCGGGGATGCCCTGGCCGGCGAGGACTTTGGTGAGCGTGGTCTTTCCGGCGCCGTTGCGGCCGACCAGGCCGATGCGGTCGCCCTTGGCGACGCGGAAGGTGGCGCTTTCGATGAGGACACGGGCACCGGCGCGCAGCTCGATGCCGGAGGCGGAGATCACGGGTCAGACTCCAGGGCGTTGGGGTCCCCTGCTCGAACGGAGCCCGGGGGAAGTCGGCGGTGGGCGGCTGAGGGCGTTCCCGCCGTCTAATGCACAAGGAGAATGGCCATGCGGGCCATTCTAACGGGGCCGCGCAACCACTTTCCCGGGGTGCGGGTGTTCGATGCCCGCGCCCGGCCGGGTCGCGGGGCGTTGTCGGTGGTCGGTGCCAGACTGCGCGGCAGGTCGAGTTTCCGGTGATTTTCCCGTCGCGGGACATCCGGCGGCGGGAGGTGAGGAGAGGACCATGGCAGGCACGGGTGGCAGGCGTCCGAGCATCTTCCCGACGCTGCTGTACGCGGACGCGAAGGCGGCGATCCGGCAGCTCACGGAAGCCTTCGGTTTCACGGAACTGTCGGTGTACGAGGGCGAGGACGGCTCGGTGATACACGCCGAACTGGTGCAGGGCAACGGCGCGGTGATGCTGGGGTCCAAGGGCCGCGGCGGCGTGTTCGACACGGCGATGAAGGGAGCGGGTCCGGCCGGGGTGTACATCGTCGTGGATGACGTCGACGCACACCACAGGCGGGCGGTGGAACAGGGCGCGGAGATCCTGATGCCTCCGACGGACCAGGACTACGGCTCGCGGGACTACACGGCCCGGGACATCGAGGGCAACATCTGGAGCTTCGGTACGTACGCGCCCGAGACCGGGGCCTGAGCCGGGGCCGCGCCTGAACCGGGCGGGGCCCAGGCGGCAGGGCCCGGGTCGGCGGGCCCGCGGGGCCGGGCGGGCGGTCCTGCGGGATCTCGCGGGGCCCTGCGGGACGGCGGTGGTGGTGTCAGCCTCCGGTGTGCACTTGGAAGGCCGCCCGGCGGACGGCTTTGGCCAGGGCCGGGTCGGGGTGCGCGGCGGCGAGCGCGACCAGTACCTGCACGGTGCGCGGGTGTCCGACCGCGCGCACCTCGTCCAGCAGCGCGGGGACGGTCGGCTGGACCGCGGACTCCAGGTGCCGTACCAGCAGCGGGGCCTCACCGTGGTCGGCGACCGCGGCGGCGGTGTCCACCCACAGCCAGGTGGCCTCGTCCCGGGTGAGGACCTCGTGGGCGTCCTCGGGGTCGGCGCCGTCGTGCTCGGCGAGCCACAGCAGGGCGTAGGGCCGCAGGGTCGGCTCGCCGAGCACGGCGCGGACCTCGGGTTCGGCGGGGGCGCCGACCGCCCGCAGCGCTTCGAAGGCGAGGCCGCGCAGCAGGGCGTCCTCGCCCCGGGCGGCGTCGAGCAGTTCGGTGACGGCGCCGGCGACCGGGCGGGCGGCGAGCCAGGCGCGGTACTCGGCGCGGGCCGCGTTGGGGCGCAGCTGGGCGCAGCCGCGGAGCATGTCCTCGGCGCCCTGCTCGATGTTCCCGGCGGGGCTCTGCGCGGCGACGCAGATCTGCTCCAGCTTGACCCAGACCGCCCAGCTGCCGAGCGGAGTGAGCGTGGCCTGCCCCTCGCCGTAGGTGAGGGCGCCCACCGCGGCGAGGGCGCGCAGGGCCCATTCGAGGAGCGGGGCGAGCGGGGCGTCGGCAGCACCCGGCTCGACCGGCGCGGGCCGGGCGGAGCGGAGTGCGGGCTCGGGCCCGGTATCGGATCCGGGGTGGGCGGTGTCGGCGGAGTGGGGCGCGTAGTCGACCTCGCAGCGCTCCGTGCGCAGTTCGGTGACCCGTTGCTGCAGGAGGTCGAGGAGCTGCGGCACGGGAACGGGCCCGGCCGAGAGCTGGAGGAAGGAGAGCACCTGCGGCATGGCCGAGACGACCTCGCCGACGGTGGCGGGTTCGTGGCCCTCGGGCTCCGGGTGGGCCAGCGACCAGGCGTCGAAGAGGGCGACCCAGCCCCGCAGCACGGCACTGTCGTCGCGGTTCCAGGCGCGCAGCCGCCAGCCGGGACGGGCCGTGTCGCCGTGCACCTCGACCAGACCGGCGAGCCGGGCCGTGTCCCAGTCGGCCCGGACCTGAGCCGGGGTCAGACCCAGCTCCCCGGCCGCCCATTCGGCGGTCGCGCCGGAGAGGGTGGCCTTGCCGGCGGCGGTGGCGCTGCCCCGGCCGGGGCCGAGGGCGGCGTCGGCCCAGCGCGCGACGCGGGCCGCGCCGGCCAGACCGGAGCGTGCCATTCTGGCCAGCTCCGCGGGGGCCGGTGTGCCTTCCGGAGGGCGCGGCGCGGGACGGCGCGAGCGCTGCTGGTTCATCGCCCTGGGGGCGGCGGCCAGGGGTCGCGGGCGGACAAGTCGAAGCCTGGAGTCGCGCGGGATACGGGACGTCACGGGTGCAGTCTTGCGGTTGACGGTCCGAAAACCCAAACGGAATGTCACGGGCGGCGACGGAGAGGGCCAACGCACCGGGTCGCGCGGGCGGTCGGAGGGCGGGAACGGGCCGGTGACACGGCCCCGAGCGGAATCTCCGGCGAGGACCCGCTGCACCGGCCGCCCGGCCGTCCGCCGGGGCGGCGAGGCGGGCACGGAGGTCACATGAAAGGGGCACGGAGGTCACATGAGGGGGGTGAGGAAGCGGCGCAGGGCCTCTTCGTAGGCATGCTGGTCGGCGTTCCACATGGCGCCGTGCGGAGCGTCCTCGACCGTGAGCAGGGTGACCGTGTTGGGCTGGGCGGCGGCCAGACGGCGGGAGGGCTGCCAGGGGGCCACCACGTCGCCGGGGCCGTGGACGATCAGGGTGGGGACGTCGACGTGTTCCGGCCCCGCGGTGCCGGGGTGGTGGTCGCCGTAGCGGCCGGTGCGGCCCTGGGCGGCGCGGACCGCCAGCGGCAACAGCGGGCCCGGGGTGCGGCGGGCGGCGGCGAGGGCGCGCAGGGTCGATTCCCAGCTGAGCACCGGGGAGTCGAGGACGAGCCCGGCGACGTGGTCGCGCAGGGTGGAGCGGGCTGCGGCGCGCAGCGCCATGGTCGCGCCGGTGGACCAGCCGAGGAGGACGACCTGCCGGGCACCGGCGTCCAGCGCGTGGCGGATCGCCGCGTCGAGGTCGCGCCACTCGGTCTCGCCGAGGTGGTTGAGGCCGTCGGGTGAGCGTGGTGCGCCCGGATCACCCCGGTAGGTGAGGGTGAGCACCGGGAAGTGGTGGCGGTGCAGGAACTCCATGACGTTCATGGGGTGTTCCCGGGTGGTGCCGAGGCCGTGCACCGCGAGTACCCAGGTCTCCCGGACGCCCGGCAGGAACCAGGCGGGGAGGGGGCCGAGTTCGCCGGGGACGTCGACGTCCGTGTGGTCCAGGCCCAGCGCGGTGCCCGGGTCGCCTATGTGCAGGTTCGGGGTGAGCCACACCCGGTCGCCGGGCCTCAGGGTGCCCCGCACGACGCGTTCGAGACGGCGCACGACGGTGTCGGCGGAGTCCGACATGCCTTCCAGGACGGGTCCGACGACCGCGTGGGAATCGTCACCGGTGAGGCCGTAGCGGCCGGGGCGCAGCGTGGCGAGGTGCCGGGTGAGACTGACCTGGCCGGCGGCGGTGCCGTGCACGGTGAGCCGGGGCTCGGTGGGCAGCGGTCTGCCCGGCGGCGCCTTGAGGGCGGCGTCGCTGGCGAGCCGCCAGGCCGCCACCGCGGCGGCTCCGGCCCCTATCACGGCGGTGACGGCAGCGGCCGTCGCTCTGGCAGTGCGCACGAACCCAGTGTCCCGGCGGACCGGCCACCCGGCCAGTGGGCGTCCGCCCGGGGTGCCGGCTCAGCCGCCCTGCCCGTAGCCCCGTAGGCGGTCCGCGACCTCCGCCAGCTGGTCGGCCGACAGGAGGGCCGGGGACCGACCCGGGACGGACGAGGCGGTCAGCCAGAGCCTGCACATCCATTCCAACTGGGCGGTGCGGTCGTAGGCCTGATCGAGGGTCGTGCCGTGGGTGAGGGTGCCGTGGTTCCTCAGGAGGCAGCCGGTGCGTCCGTCGAGGGCGCGCAGCATGTGCTCGGCCAGCTCGTCCGTGCCGTACGTCGCGTACGGGGCGACCCGGACGGGCCCGCCGAGCGCGGCGGCCATGTAGTGGACGAGCGGGAGTTCGTCGACGAGCGTGGAGACCGCCGTCGCGTGCACGGCGTGCGTGTGCACCACGGCATGGGCGCCGGTCGTGCGGTACACCGCGAGATGCATGGGCAGCTCGCTGGTCGGGACCAGGGTGCCGAGGACCTGTCGGCCGGTGAGGTCGACACCTGTCACGTCGTCCGGGGTCAGCCGGTCGTAGGGCACTCCCGACGGTGTGACCAGCACGGTCGAACCGACCCGCACCGAGACGTTGCCGGACGTGCCGACGACGAGCCCGTCGGAGACGGTCCGGCGGGCGGCCTCGACGAGGCCGGTCCAGGCACGCGCCTCCTCGTCACTCACGTCTCCTCGCTGCTCAGCCATGCCGCGATCCTGCCGGGTGACGAAGGTCTCTTCAACGGCTCCGCGATCGGCCGCGGACACCCGTCGACGGCGCACAGCCCTTCAGCCGCACCGCCGCGCGCGGGCCATGGTGGAGGTGCGGCCGTCCGATGGAGCGACCGCACCCATCACGGTCATCCCGATGCCCATCCCAGTTCATCTTCCGTTCACTCAGGTTACCTACGTTCAACGCGCCAATGACTTCGAACGATTGCCTGGGTAAATGGAAAGCTTCTCGCTGATCCTCGCGATTGTGGTGGTAACCGCACTCGCGTTCGATTTCACGAACGGTTTCCACGACACCGCGAACGCGATGGCGACAACCATTTCGACCGGTGCTCTCAAGCCCAAGGTCGCGGTGGCCATGTCCGCCGTGCTGAACCTGGTGGGCGCCTTCCTCTCCGTGGAGGTCGCCAACACGATCTCCAAAGGCCTCGTCGACGAGGCCGGCATCCGTCCCGAGGTCATCTTCGCCGCACTGGTCGGCGCGATCCTCTGGAACCTCCTGACCTGGCTGGTCGGTCTGCCGTCCAGTTCCTCGCACGCCCTGATGGGCGGCCTGATCGGTGCCACCGTCGCCTCGGCGGGCTTCGGCGCGGTACACGGTGACGTCCTGGTCACCAAGGTACTGATCCCCGCGATCGCCGCGCCGCTGGTCGCCGGCCTCGCCGCGATGCTCGCGACACGACTGACCTACCGCCTGGGCAAGAAGGCCGACGGCAAGGCGTCCGAGAAGGGCTACCGGGCGGGCCAGATCGCCTCCGCCGGCCTCGTCTCCCTGGCCCACGGCACCAACGACGCGCAGAAGACGATGGGCATCATCACCCTGGCCCTGATCGCCGGCGGCACCCTCGCCCCGGACTCCGACCCGCCCCTGTGGGTCATCGTGTCCGCGGGCGTCGCCATCGCGCTCGGCACCTACCTCGGCGGCTGGCGCATCATCCGCACGATGGGCAAGGGCCTGACGGACCTCCAGCCGCAGCAGGGCTTCGCCGCCCAGACCAGCGCCGCGACGGTCATCCTGGCCTCCTCCCACCTCGGTTTCTCCCTCTCCACCACGCACTCGGTCTCCGGTGCCGTGATGGGTGCGGGCCTGGGCCGCAAGGGCGGTGTCGTCCGCTGGTCGACGGCCACCCGGATGTTCGTCGCCTGGGGCCTGACGCTGCCGGCGGCGGCCCTGGTCGCGGCCATCGCCGAACTGGTCTGCCGAACCGGCAGCTGGGGCACCGCCATCGTCGCCGTCTTCCTGGTCGCCTCCAGCGCGGCGATCTGGAAGATCTCCCGGCGTGAGATCGTCGACCACACCAACGTCAACGACCACGACGACCCCGTCGAGGAGCCGGTCGGCGTGGTGACCGCCGCCATGGCCGCGGTGACCCCGCCCCCGGCGGGCACCGTGACCGAGGAGTTCTCGGCCACCATCCCGGCCCCGGCAGCCAAGACCACCGTCTGACCGCACCCCGGTACGAAGGAAGACACGAAGGAAGAAGAGCATCATGAAGATCGACTGGGCGGCCCTCGGTTCCGTCTTCGGCGTCAGCCTCGTGGTCACCGTGGCCCTGGTGGCCCTGTTCACCCTCGGCATCGTCGGCCTGTCCCGCCGTGAGCGTGCCACGGCCCAGGGCGAGTCCGCGGCCCTGGCGGTCGTCGGCGCCTACGCCTGCTTCGCGGCCTGCACGGCAGCGGTGGCGTACGGGATCTCTCTGATCATGGCCTGATTCCGGGTCGTCTCCGTCCGACGGGCGGTGCGGGGCTTCGCGCCCCGCACCGCCCGTTCGCGTTCCCCCACCGGAACCCCTCTGTGGGCCTCAGCACACTTCAGCCTCGCAGGTCAAAGGCAAGTTGACGGTTCTTCCGGACCGTGGTGGACTGCCGGATGCCAATACGGCGGCAGGAGAGGAAGCCGGTGAAAGTCCGGCGCGGTCCCGCCACTGTCACCGGGGTGCACACCCCGGGAGCCAGGAACTCTCACCGCCGGTCTCGTCGAACCAGGGCGTGGACACCCTGAGTGAGGACATATCGCCATGCCCGGCTGCCTGTTGAGGTTGACCAGCGACGCTCCGCCCCGGCTCGGGGCGACCACTTCCACCGGATCCCCCACCGGCTGAACCCGTGGGTACCGCTCGCGAGTTCGCGTACGGTGCCGCCGCCGGCCTCCTCGGCGACCTGCTCCTCGGTGATCCCCGCCGGGGACATCCGGTCGCCGCTTTCGGGCGGGCCGCGGCTGCCGTGGAACGGGTGCTGTGGCGGGACGACCGTGGCCGGGGCGCGTTGCACACCGCCGTCTGCGTCGGCGGGGCCCTCGCTCTGGGGAGCCTGGCCGCCCGGTGCGTACGGTCCTCCCCCGCCGCCTCGGTCGCCCTGACCGGCGCCGCCACCTGGGCCGTCGTCGGCGGGACGTCGCTGGCCCGGGAGGCCCGCACCGTCGAACGGGCCCTGGGGGCCGGGACCGCCGAGGGCATCGAGGCGGCGCGGGCACGGCTGCCGCACCTGTGCGGGCGGGACCCGCAGGCGCTGGACGCCGACGGGATCGCCCGCGCGGTGGTGGAGTCCGTCGCCGAGAACACCTCCGACGCCGTGGTGGGCGCCCTCGTGTGGGGCGCCGTCGCCGGTGTGCCGGGACTGCTCGGATTCCGGGCCGTCAACACCCTGGACGCCATGGTCGGCCACAAGTCCCCCCGCCACCTGCGCTACGGCTGGGCCTCCGCCCGCCTCGACGACGTCGCCGGGTGGCCCGGGGCGCGGCTGACCGCCGTACTCGCCGCGATCGCCGGGCCGGACCCGCGGGGAGCAGTCCGAGCGTGGCGCGCGGATGCCGCGAAGCACCCCAGCCCCAACGCCGGCCCCGTGGAGGCGTCCTTCGCGGGCGCGCTCGGCGTGCGGCTCGGCGGAACGCTGTCCTACGCCGGGCGGGTCGAGCACCGGCCCGTCCTCAACGGCGCCGGCCGGGCCGTGACCGTGGCGGACATCGACCGGGCGGTACGCCTCTCCCGCCGCGTGGGCTGGCTGGCGCTCGGCGCCGGTGCCGCCGCGCGGCTCGTCGGCACGCGGCTCGTCGGGAAGGGAAGTACGTCATGAGCGGTGGGGGTCTGCTGGTCGCCGGTACCACCTCGGACGCCGGCAAGAGCGTCGTGACCGCCGGGATCTGCCGGTGGCTGGCACGGCAAGACGTCAAGGTCGCGCCGTTCAAGGCGCAGAACATGTCGCTGAACTCGTTCGTGACGCGCGAGGGCGCCGAGATCGGGCGGGCGCAGGCCATGCAGGCCCAGGCCTGCCGGGTCGAACCGACCGCGCTGATGAACCCCGTGCTGCTCAAGCCGGGCGGCGAGCGGAGCAGCCAGGTCGTCCTGCTCGGCAGAGCGGTCGGGGAGCTGAGCGCGCGGGGCTACCACGGCGGGCGGCAACAGCAGTTGCTGGGCACGGTGCTGGACTGCCTCGCACAGTTGCGGAGCACGTATGACGCGGTGATCTGTGAGGGGGCCGGCAGCCCGGCCGAGATCAACCTGCGGCGCACCGACATCGTGAACATGGGGATCGCCAGGAACGCCGGACTCCCCGTCCTCGTCGTCGGCGACATCGACCGCGGCGGCGTCTTCGCCTCCTTCTTCGGCACCGTCGCCCTGCTCTCCCCCGAGGACCAGGCGCTGGTCGCCGGGTTCCTGGTGAACAAGTTCCGGGGCGACGTGACGCTGCTGGAGCCGGGCCTGGACATGCTGCACGACCTGACCGGGCGGCACACGTACGGCGTACTGCCCTTCCGGCACGGGCTCGGCATCGACGAGGAGGACGGGCTGGCAGTGTCCTTGCGCGGTGCCGTGCGGGAGTCGGCCGTCGCCCCACCGGTTGGCGAGGACGTGCTGCGGGTCGCCGTGTGCGCGGTGCCGCTGATGTCCAACTTCACGGACGTGGACGCGCTGGCCGCCGAACCGGGCGTCGTCGTGCGGTTCGTGGACCGGCCCGAGGAACTGGCCGACGCCGACCTCGTCGTACTGCCGGGGACCCGCGGAACCGTGCGGGCCCTGGAGTGGCTGCGCGAGCGGGGGCTGGCGGACGCCCTGGAACGGCGGGTGGCCGAGGGACGGCCCGTGCTGGGGATCTGCGGGGGGTACCAGATCCTCGGCGAGCACATCGAGGACGAGGTCGAGAGCCGCGCCGGGCACGTCGACGGGCTCGGCCTGCTGCCCGTGCGGGTGCGGTTCGCCCGGGAGAAGACCCTCACCCGGCCCGCCGGGGAGGCCCTCGGCGAGCGGGTCGAGGGGTACGAGATCCATCACGGGGTCGCCGACGTCATGGGAGGGGTGGCATTCCTCTCCGACGACAGTGGACACAGCCTGGACGGCTGCCGGGTCGGACAGACCTGGGGCACGCACTGGCACGGCTCACTGGAGTCCGACGGCTTCCGCCGGGCCTTTCTGCGCGAGGTGGCCGCCGCCACGGGGCGCCGTTTCGTACCGGCCCCCGACACCTCGTTCGCCGCGCTGCGCGAGGAGCAGCTCGACCGGCTCGGCGACCTGATCGAACAGCACGCGGACACGGACGCGCTCTGGCGGCTCATCGAGTCGGGCGCGCCGCAAGGACTGCCTTTCATTCCACCGGGAGCGCCCGCATGAGCACAGTGTTGTTGTTGTCGACCGCCGACACGGATCTGCTGGCGGCCCGCGCCGCCACCGGCGTCTCCTACCGGATCGGCAACCCGACCCGCGTGGACGTGGCGGCCGAACTGCCCGCGCTGCTGGACGGCGCGGACCTCGCCGTCGTCCGGCTGCTGGGCGGCAAACGCGCCTGGGAGGACGGGCTCGCGGCGCTCAGGGCGTCCGGTATCCCGACGGTGCTGCTGGGCGGGGAGGCCGTGCCGGACGCGGAGCTGATGGCCGAGTCGTCGGTGCCCGCGGGTGTCGTGTCGGAGGCGCTGAAGTACCTCGTCGAGGGCGGCCCCGACAACCTGGCCGAGCTGGCCCGGTTCCTGTCGGACACGGTGCTGCTGACCGGCGAGGGGTTCGAGGAGCCGCGGAAGATGCCGGAGTACGGCGTCCGCGGTTCGCGGCCCGTGCGGGAAGGCCGTCCGACGGTCGGCGTGCTTTTCTACCGGGCGCACGAACTGAGCGACAACACCGCCTTCGTGGACACGCTCTGCGACGCGATCGAGGCACACGGCGCCAACGCCCTGCCTGTGTACTGCGGTTCGCTGCGCGGCGCCGACCCCGGGCTGTACGAGATCCTCGGGCGGGCGGACACGCTGGTCGCCACGGTGCTGGCGTCCGGCGGCACGCACGCCTCGCAGGCGTCGGCGGGCGGAGACGAGGAGGCGTGGGACATCGGGGCGCTGGCCGATCTGAACGTGCCTGTGCTGCAAGGGCTTTGTCTCACGTCGTCGCGGGATGCCTGGGAGGAGTCCGACGCCGCGCTGTCCCCCATGGACGCGGCGATGCAGGTCGCCATTCCGGAGTTCGACGGGCGGCTGATCACGGTCCCGTTCTCCTTCAAGGAGCAGGGTCCGGACGAGGTACCGGTGTACGTCGCCGACCCGGAGCGGGCCGCGCGAGTGGCGGGGATCGCGGTGCGGCACGCCCGGCTGAAGCACCTGGACAACGCGGAGAAGAAACTCGCGCTGGTCTTCACCGCCTACCCGACCAAGCACTCCCGCGTCGGCAACGCGGTGGGGCTCGACACCCCCGCCTCGGCGGTGCGGGTGCTGGACGCGCTGCGGAACGCGGGGTACGGGGTGCATGGGTACCCCGACGACGGCGACGAGTTGATCCACCGGCTCATCGAGGCGGGCGGCCACGACGTGGAGTGGCTGACGGAGGACCAGCTGGCCGCCGCGCCCGCGCGGGTGCCGCTCGCGGACTACCGGGCCTGGTTCGAGAAGCTGGACCCGACGCTGCGGGACGCGATGACCGAGGCGTGGGGCGAGCCGCCGGGCTCGCTGTACGTCGACGGCGACGACATCGTGCTGGCCTCCCTCCAGTTCGGGAACGTCGTGGTCATGATCCAGCCGCCGCGCGGCTTCGGCGAGAACCCCATCGCCATCTACCACGACCCCGACATGCCGCCGTCGCACCACTACATGGCGGCCTACCGGTGGCTGGAGAACAGTTTCGGCGCCGACGCGGTCGTGCACATGGGCAAGCACGGCACCATGGAGTGGCTGCCCGGCAAGGGCCTCGGGCTGAGCGCGAACTGCGCGCCGGACGCCGTCCTCGGCGACCTCCCATTGATCTACCCGTTCATCGTCAACGACCCCGGTGAGGGCACCCAGGCCAAGCGGCGCGGGCACGCCACCGTCGTCGACCACCTGGTGCCGCCGATGGCGCGTGCCGACACGTACGGCGACCTGGCCAAGCTGGAGCAGCTCCTGGACGAGTACGCGCTCGTCTCCGACCTGGACCCGGAGAAGGCGCCGACGGTACGGGCGCAGATCTGGACCCTCGTCAAGGCCGCCGAACTGCACCACGACCTGCACGTGGACGACCAGCCGGACGACGACGACTTCGACTCGTTCGTCATGCACATCGACGGCTATCTGTGCGAGATCAAGGACGTGCAGATCCGCGACGGGCTGCACATCCTGGGCGGCGGCCCGGTCGGCGAGCCGCGCGTGAACCTCGTACTGGCGGTGCTGCGCGCCTCGCAGGTGTGGGGCGGCCGGGCGAACGCGCTGCCGGGGCTTCGGGCTTCGCTGGCCGAGCACTTCGGGCTGGTGGAGAAGGAACTGCTGGCCGAGCCGGGCGCCCCGCTGAAGGTGCCGGCGGAGCTGACGGAGCGGGTGGACGGTCCGGCGCGGTCGGCCTCCGACGCGATCGACCTGCTGGAGCAGCTGTGCCGGCGGATCGCGGAGGGCATGGAGGAGCGCGGCTGGGCGGTCGAGGAGAGCGCGCCGCTGGTGCGCGAGGTGCTGGGCGCCGAACTCCCTGACGCGGTGGCGGTGGTGGAGTTCGCCTGCACCGAGGTCGTCCCCCGGCTCGCCCGGACCACGGACGAGATCGGGCACATCCTGCGGGCGCTGGACGGCGGTTACGTCCCGGCGGGCCCGTCGGGTTCACCGACGCGCGGGCTGGTCAATGTGCTGCCGACCGGCCGGAACTTCTACTCCGTCGACCCCAAGGCGATCCCGTCCCGGCTGAGTTGGGAGGTCGGGCAGTCGCTGGCGGACTCTCTGGTGCAGCGGTATCTGCAGGACACGGGTGAGTACCCGAAGTCCGTCGGCCTGACGGTCTGGGGCACGTCCGCGATGCGCACCCAGGGCGACGACATCGCCGAGATCCTGGCGCTGCTGGGCTGCCGTCCGGTGTGGGACGACGCCTCGCGCCGGGTGACCGGCTTCGAGGTGGTCGGATTGGAGGAGCTGGGCCGGCCGCGCATCGACGTCACGGTCCGCATCTCCGGCTTCTTCCGGGACGCGTTCCCGCACGTCGTCGGGCTGATCGACGACGCGGTACGGGCGGTGGCGGAACTGGACGAGCCCGCCGAGCAGAACTACGTCCGCGCCCACGCCGACGAGGACACCGCCGAGCACGGCGACCGGCGCCGGGCCACGGCCCGCATCTTCGGCTCCAAGCCGGGCGCGTACGGTGCCGGTCTGCTGCCGCTGATCGACGCCCGCAACTGGCGCTCCGACGCGGACCTCGCCGAGGTGTACGCGGTCTGGGGCGGCTACGCCTACGGGCGCGGGCTCGACGGCCGGGCGGCGCGCGGTGACATGGAGACGGCGTTCCGGCGGATCGCGGTGGCGGCGAAGAATGTCGACACGCGTGAGCACGACCTCGTCGATGCGGACGATTATTTCCAGTACCACGGCGGCATGGTCGCCATGGTGCGGCACCTGACGGGCGCGAGCCCGGAGGCGTACGTCGGGGACTCGGCGACACCGGACCAGGTGAAGACGCGCACGCTGGGCGAGGAAACGCACCGCGTCTTCCGGGCGCGAGTGGTCAACCCCCGCTGGATGAGCGCCATGCGGAGGCACGGTTACAAGGGTGCTTTTGAGATGGCGGCGACCGTCGACTACCTCTTCGGCTACGACGCCACGGCCGGGGTCGTGGACGACTGGATGTACGAGAAGCTCAGCGCCGAGTACGTCTTCGACGCCGAGAACCGGGACTTCATGCGGAAGTCGAATCCCTGGGCCTTGAGAGGCATCACCGAACGCTTGCTGGAGGCCGCAGACCGAGGCCTCTGGGCGGAGCCGGACCAGGAGACCCTGGACCGGCTCCGGGCGACCTACCTCGAACTCGAGGGCGATCTGGAGGGCGACGAATGAGCGCCCTCCGAACCCCCGCGTCGGCGGGGAGCATCACGGCGAACTGCGTCCCCAACTGCTGGACCGCGGACCATCCCCGCATGCGCGGGGAGCAGACCTTGACCATGACATGGATGCGGCCCGATCTCGATCGACCCTGCGCCATGCCACCTGAAGGAGTGATCACTGCGTGAGCACGCCCTATCCCTTCACCGCCATCGTCGGTCAGAACGATCTCCGCATGGCGCTGCTCCTCAATGCGGTAAGCCCCGCGGTCGGTGGCGTGCTGGTGCGGGGCGAGAAAGGCACCGCCAAGTCCACCTCGGTGCGTGCTCTGTCAGCGCTCATGCCCTCGGTTGAGGTCGTCTCCGGGTGCCGTTTCTCGTGTCGTCCCGATTCCCCCGGCCTCGAGTGCCCGGACGGGCCGCACGAGTCGGGAGCGCTTGAGTCGCGGCCCGCCCGTATGGTCGAACTCCCTGTCGGTGCCTCCGAGGACCGGCTGGTCGGAGCGCTCGACATTGAGCGGGCGCTCGCTGAGGGCGTCAAGGCATTCGAGCCCGGTCTGCTCGCCGACGCGCACCGCGGGATCCTCTACGTCGACGAGGTCAATCTGCTCCACGACCATCTGGTCGACTTGTTGCTGGACGCCGCCGCCATGGGTGCCTCGTACGTCGAGAGGGAAGGCATCTCCGTGCGGCACGCCGCTCGCTTCCTGCTGGTCGGAACCATGAACCCGGAGGAGGGAGAGCTCAGACCCCAACTCCTCGATCGTTTCGGTCTGACCGTCGAGGTGGCTGCCTCCCGGGAGCCCGACCAGCGGGTGGAAGTCGTACGGCGGCGGCTCGCCTACGACGACGACCCGGCCGGTTTCGCCGCCCGCTGGGCCGACGAGGAGGCCGCCGTACGGGCGCGGATCGTGGCGGCGCGGGAGCTGCTGCCGTCGGTGCGGCTCGGTGACGGGGCGCTGCGGCAGATCGCGGCGACCTGTGCCGCCTTCGAGGTGGACGGTATGCGGGCCGACATCGTGATGGCCCGCACGGCGACCGCGCTGGCGGCCTGGGCGGGGCGCACCGACGTGCTTGCCGAGGACGTGCGGCAGGCCGCGCTGCTGGCACTGCCCCACCGCAGGCGTCGTTCGCCGTTCGACGCGCCCGGACTCGACGAGGACAAGCTCGACGAGACGCTGGAGGAGTTCGGCGGGCCTGGTGAGGACGGGGGCGAGGACGATCCCGACCCGGGACCGGACGGTGGCCCGGGCGGGCAGCCGGCACCCGATGAGGGCCCTCGGGGCGAGGGTGACACCGCTGCACGGCCCGAGGCTGGTGAGGGCGGGGAGCCTCAGGCGGGGCCCGGCGGCGGGGAGCAGTCCGCCGTACGGGCCGCGGAGCCGTTCCGGACGAAGGTGCTGAACGTGCCGGGCATCGGCCAGGGAGCCGCCGGGCGGCGTTCCCGCGCGCGGACCGAGCAGGGGCGGACCACCGGAGCGCGAAGGCCGCAGGGGGCGCTGACCAAGTTGCACCTCTCGGCGACCGTGCAGGCGGCGGCCCCGCATCAGCGGGTCCGGGGCCGGTCCGGGCCCGGGCTGGTGGTGCGGCGGGACGATCTGCGGCAGGCCACGCGTGAGGGGCGTGAGTCGAACCTCGTGCTGTTCGTCGTGGACGCCTCCGGGTCGATGGCGGCGCGGCAGCGGATGAGTGCCGTGAAGGGGGCTGTGCTCTCGCTGCTGCTGGACGCCTACCAGCGGCGGGACAAGGTGGGCCTGGTGACGTTCCGGGGTTCGGCGGCCGAGGTGGCGCTGCCGCCGACCTCGTCCGTGGACGCGGCGGCGTCCCGGCTGGAGTCGCTGCCGACGGGTGGGCGTACGCCGCTGGCGGCCGGGCTGCTCAGGGCGCACGACGTGCTGCGCGTGGAGCGGTTGCGGGACCCCGCGCGGCGGGCGCTGGTGGTCGTGGTGACGGACGGACGGGCCACCGGCGGCCCCGAACCGGTCGCCCTCGCCGGGCGCGCGGCGCGGCTGTTCGCCGCCGACGGAACCGCGTCCGTGGTCGTGGACTGCGAGGCGGGGCCGGTGCGGCTGGGGCTCGCCGGGCAGCTCGCGGGTGAGCTGGGCGGTACGGCGGTGACGCTGGACGAACTGCGGGCGGACTCGATCGCCGGGCTGGTCAGGGACGTACAGGGGACTTCGAGGAGGGCCGCGTAGTGCCGAAGGGGCAGCCGAGTGTCGTACCGGACGACGGACTGACGACACGTCAGCGGCGCAACCGGCCTCTGGTCGTCGTGCACACCGGCATCGGGAAGGGCAAGTCGACCGCCGCGTTCGGGCTGGCGCTGCGGGCCTGGAACCAGGGGTGGCCGATCGGGGTGTTCCAGTTCGTCAAGTCGGCGAAGTGGAAGGTCGGCGAGGAGAACGCGCTGCGGGTGCTCGGCGCCTCCGGCGAGGGCGGCAGCGTCAGGTGGCACAAGATGGGCGAGGGCTGGTCCTGGGTTCAGCGGGACTCGCAGATGGACAACGAGGAGAAGGCCCGCGAGGGCTGGGAGCAGGTCAAGCGCGACCTGGCCGCCGAGACGTACAAGCTGTACGTGCTCGACGAGTTCGCCTACCCGATGCACTGGGGGTGGATCGACACCGACGAGGTCGTGTCCGTGCTGCGCGAGCGTCCCGGGACCCAGCATGTGGTGATCACCGGGCGGAACGCGCCCGACAAGCTGGTGGACCTCGCCGACCTGGTGACCGACATGTCCAAGGTCAAGCACCCCATGGACGCCGGGCAGAAGGGGCAGAGGGGCATCGAGTGGTGACCTCCGTACCCCGGTTGGTGATTGCCGCGCCCTCTTCGGGCAGTGGCAAGACCACCGTCGCCACGGGGTTGATGGCCACGCTCACCGCGCGGGGGCTCGCGGTGTCCCCGCACAAGGTCGGGCCGGACTACATCGACCCCGGGTACCACGCGCTGGCCACCGGGCGCGTGGGGCGCAACCTGGACGCGTATCTGTGCGGGCCCGAATGGGTCGCGCCGCTGTTCCTGCACGGGGCGCGCGGGTGTGACATCGCGGTCGTCGAGGGCGTGATGGGGCTGTACGACGGGGCTGCGGGGGAAGGGGAGTTGGCGTCGACGGCCCACGTGGCGAAGCTGCTGCGGGCACCGGTCGTGCTGGTCGTGGACGCCTCGTCGCAGTCGCGGTCGGTGGCGGCGCTGGTGCACGGGTTCGTGACGTGGGATCCGGAGGTACGGGTCGGGGGCGTGATCCTGAACAAGGTCGCGTCGGACCGGCACGAGGTGTCGCTGCGGGAGGCACTCGACTCCGTCGGCGTGCCCGTGCTGGGTGTGCTGCGGCGGGCCGCCCAGGTCGACACGCCGTCGCGGCATCTGGGGTTGGTGCCGGTCGCCGAGCGGCGGGACGGGGCGGTGGACGCCGTCGGTGCGATGGCTGCCCAGGTGGCCGAGGGGTGTGACCTGGAGGCGTTGGTGGGGCTGGCGCGGGGGGCGGGGGTGTTGGCCTGTGCGGCTTGGGATGCGGCTGAGGCTCTTGTTTCTTCGCCCCCGCCGCCCCTCCCCCTTCCCGACTCCGGGGGCCTTGTCCCCAGAGCCCCGCTTCGGCCTGAACGGCCTCGTCCTCGAACTCCCCCCGAGGGGACACCCCCGGACGGGCTCGCAGTGATCGCCGTCGCCGGCGGGGCCGCATTCACGTTCTCCTATGCCGAGCATTCCGAACTCCTCACCGCCGCCGGGGCCGAGGTCGTCGTCTTCGATCCGTTGCGGGACGAGGAACTGCCCGACGGAACCCGCGGGTTGGTGATCGGTGGCGGATTTCCCGAGGTGTACGCCTCCGAGTTGTCGGCCAACGAGCCGCTGCGCAAGGCCGTTGCCGAACTGGCCCTGAGCGGTGCGCCGGTCGCCGCCGAGTGTGCCGGACTGCTGTACCTGTGCCGGGAGTTGGACGGTCTGCCCATGTGCGGGGTGCTGGACGCCTCCGCGCGGATGAGCGAGCGGCTCACCCTCGGTTACCGGGACGCCGTGGCCCTGTCCGACAGTGCGCTGGCCGGCGCCGGTACGCGGATGCGGGGGCACGAGTTCCATCGCACCGTCGTCGAGCCCGGCGCGGGGGACACGCCCGCGTGGGGTGTGCGGGTCCCTGAGCCGCGCGTCGAAGGCTTCGTACAGCGCGGTGTGCACGCGAGTTATCTGCACACGCACTGGGCGTCCGAGCCCGGTGTGGCCCGTCGGTTCGTGGAGAGGTGCCGGACGTCATGAGCGGCAGGAGCATGCTGACCGGGGTCGGGGTCGGCCCCGGAGATCCGGAACTGGTGACCGTCAAGGGGGTGAACGTCCTGCGCGCCGCCGATGTCGTCGTCGTCCCCGTGATGGCCGCGTCTGACGGAACAGATGTGGGCGAGCGCGGACGGGCCGAGGCGACCGTGCTGCACTACGTGCCCGAGGAGAAGGTCGTCCGGGTGGTGTTCGCGCTGAACGAGCGCACCGACCGGGCGCGGCGCGAGGCGGCCTGGGACGCGGCCGGTGAGCGGGTGGCCGGGTTGCTGCGGGATCGGGGCCATGTCGCGTTCGCGACCATCGGCGACCCCAACGTGTACTCGACGTTCACGTATCTCGCCCAGACCGTCGCGGAGTCGGTGCCGGGGACGGTGGTCGAGACCGTGCCCGGGATCACCGCGATGCAGGATCTGGCGGCGCGTTCCGGGGCCGTGCTCACCGAGGGGACCGAACCGCTCACCCTGGTGCCGGTGACCGCCGGGGCCGCCGTGCTCAAGGAGGCGCTGGCCGGGCCCGGCACGGTCGTCGCCTACAAGTTCGGGCGGCGGGCGGGCGAGGTGGCCGAAGCGCTGCGGGAGAGCGGGCGGCTCGGCGACGCGGTGTGGGGGTCGGCCCTCGGGCTGCCGGAGGAGTTCGTCCGGCCGGCCGCCGAGCTGGACGGGTCGCCCCTGCCCTACCTGTCGACGCTCATCGCGCCGCCCCGGCGTGACGGTGGGCGGGGCGGCAAGTTGTGAGCGGGCAGCCGGGCGACGGCATCCGGCCACCCGGGCCCCTCGAAGACATCACAGGAACCACGGACATCACACGAACCGCGGGAACCGCAGGAGAGGATCGTTTCCCCATGGCCGATGCCCCCACCGGCAAGGTGACCTTCGTCGGTGCCGGCCCCGGCGCCGCCGATCTGCTGACGTTGCGCGCCGCGCGCGCGATCGCCGAGGCCGACATCGTGATCTGGGCCGCCAGCCTGGTCCAGGCGGAGGTCCTCGATCATGCGCGTGAGGGCGCCGAGATCCTCGACTCGGCGACGATGTCGCTGGAGGACGTCGTGGCCGTGTACGAGCGGGCGCGCGCTCAGGGGCTGAGGGTGGCCAGGATCCATTCTGGGGATCCGGCGCTCTGGGGCGGCACGCAGGAGCAGCTCGACCGGTGCGCGGACCTCGGCATCGCGACCGAGGTCGTGCCCGGTGTGTCGTCCTTCTCCGCCGTCGCGGCGCTCGCGCAGCGGGAGTTGACCATCCCCGAGGTGGCGCAGTCCGTGGTGCTGACCCGGCTCGGCGGCGGCAAGACACCGATGCCGCCCGGGGAGGAGGTCCGCGAGTTCGCGCGGCACGGCACCACCATGGCGATCTTCCTGTCGGCCGCGCGCAGCGGGCAGCTGGTGCGGGAGCTGCTGGAGGGCGGCTACCCGACGAGCACGCCGGTGGTTGTCGCGTACCAGGCGACCTGGCCGGAGGAGCTGATCGTGAAGTGCACGATCGGCACGCTGGAGGAGACGGTCAAGGAGCACAAGCTCTGGAAGCACACGCTGTTCCTGGTCGGCCCCGCCCTCGACGCGCACGGCACCCGCTCGCACCTGTACCACCCTGGTCACTTCCACGGCTACCGCAAGGCTGACCCGGAGGCCCGCAGGGCGCTGCGCACCCGGGGTGCGCACACGTGATCACGGTCGTCGGCACGGGTACCGGGGCGCCGGTCGAGGAGGCCGTGCTCGCCGGGGCGGAGCTTGTCGTGGGCGGGCGGCGGCACCTGGACGCCGTTCGGCTGCCGGAGGGAGCCGAACGGGTCGTCCTCGGGGCGCTGGCGCCCGCCCTGGACACCGTCGAGAAGTACGTCGCCGAGGAGCGTCCGGTCGTCGTGCTGGCCTCCGGTGACCCGGGGTTCTTCGGGATCGTACGGGCGCTGGCCGAGCGGTTCGGGTCCGAGCGGCTGGACGTGCGGCCGGGTGTCTCCTCCGTCGCCACCGCCTTCGCACGGGTCGGGTTGCCCTGGGACGACGCCGTGGTGGTCAGCGCGCACGGCCGGGATCCGCGTACGGCCGTCAATCTGTGCCGGGCGTACCCGAAGGTCGCCGTGCTGACGGGACCGGGGACCGGTCCCGCGGAGCTGGGGGCGGCGCTGGCCCGGTACTCCCCCGGCCGTGTCCTCGTCGTCGCCTCCGCGCTGGGCGACCCTGAGCGGGAACGGGTGGAGCGGGTCACGCCCGCCGTTGCGGCGGCACGGGACTGGGGGCCGGCGGTCAGCGTCGTGCTGTGCCTGGACGAGTCGCGGGAACTTGGTCCCGCGCGGACCGTCGCGGGCTCCTGCGAACGGCCCTCCGGTTGGGCTCTGGACGAGGCCGAGTTCGCCCACCGGGACTCGATGATCACCAAGTTCGAGGTGCGGGCGCTGGCCCTGGCCCGGCTCGGGCCGCGCCCCGGCGAACTGGTGTGGGACATCGGCGCGGGTTCGGGCTCCGTGGCCGTGGAGTGCGCCCGGCTGGGCGCCGCCGTCACCGCGGTGGAGAAGACCGCGGACGGGGTGGGGCGGATCCGCGCCAACGCCCTCGCGCACGGGGTGGACCTGCGCGTGGTGCACGGGGCGGCGCCGACCGTGCTGTCCGACCTGGACGACCCCGACGCCGTGTTCGTCGGCGGGGGCGGGCGGGAGCTGCCCGCCGTCGTCACCGCGTGCGCGCGGCGGGCGCGGCGCACGGTCGTCGTCGCCCTGGCCGCCCTGGACCGGGTGCCGGCCGTGCGCGAGGCGCTGACCGGTGCCGGCTTCACCTGCGACGGGGTGCTGTTGCAGTCGTCGCGGCTCGCGCCGCTGCCCGGGGACGTGACCCGGCTGGCGGCGGCCAATCCCGTTTTCCTGCTGTGGGGCATCAGATGCCCGGGGCGATCGAAGGGGCCGCTCATCGAATCCTCTCCTCCGTAGGTGGGGGAGATCCCTGGCTCACGCTGCTCGTCGGTCCGTCGAACCGCCGAGTCTTACGCGATCGGCACCAGCCGGGCTGAAACCAGCCCGGTTCATGAAGTTGTTGGAGGTTACTACTGTGCTGGCTCGGTTCTCGCTCAGCGATTCGCGACTCCACCAGTCACCATGCGGGGGCACCCAGTGATCGGCCTCATCTCCGCCACCGCGGCGGGAGCCGCCGCACGGGACCGACTGGCCGCCGCGTGGCCGGACCGTACACGAGTGTACGAGGGTCCCGTCGGGGACGCCGTACGGACCGCGTTCGCGCAGTGCGAGCAGCTCGTGTGCTTCCTGGCGACGGGCGCCGTGGTGCGGCTGGTGGCGCCGCTGCTGGACGACAAGGCGCGCGACCCGGGCGTGGTCTGTGTCGACGAGGGCGGCCGGTTCGCGGTGTCGCTGGTGGGCGGGCACGGCGGCGGGGCGAACGACCTCGCGCGCGAGGTCGCCGAGGCGCTGGGCGCCGAGCCGGTGGTGACCACGGCGACCGATGCGGCGGGGCTGCCCGGTCTGGACACGCTGGGCCTCCCGGTGGAGGGCGACGTGGCCGCCGTGTCGCGCGCCCTGCTGGACGGCGAGGCGGTGGCGCTGCGCACCGACGTGCCCTGGCCGCTGCCCCCGCTGCCGGTCGCGGACGAGGGTGCGTACAGGATCCGTCTCACGGACCGGCTGGTCGAGGCGGGGCGGCGGGAGGCGATCCTCCGGCCGCCCACCCTCGTCGTCGGGGTGGGTGCCTCGAAGGGCGCCCCCGTCGGCGAGGTCCTCGCGCTGGTCGAGGGAGCCCTGCGCGACGCCGGGCTGTCGGCCGCGTCGCTCGCCGAACTGGCCACCGTGGACGCGAAGTCCGAGGAGCCCGGCATCGTGGAGGCGGCCCGGCGGCTCGACGTGCCGCTGGTGACGTACGCCGCCGAGGAGCTGGCGCGGGTCGAGGTGCCGAACCCCTCCGACGCGCCGCTCGCCGCCGTGGGCACCCCGTCGGTCGCGGAGGCCGCCGCGCTGCGGCGCGGGGGCGAACTCCTCGTGCCCAAGCGCAAGTCGGCGGCGAGTCCGGCGATGGCGACCTGTGCCGTCGTACGGCGGCCGGGGCGCGGGCGGCTCGCGGTGGTCGGGCTCGGGCCGGGTGCCCGGGACCTGCTCACCCCGCGCGCGAAGGCGGAACTGCGGGGCGCGTCCGTGCTGGTGGGCCTCGACCAGTACGTCGACCAGATCCGCGATCTGCTGCGGCCCGGCACCCGGATTCTGGAGTCCGGGCTCGGTGCGGAGGAGGAGCGGGCGCGCACGGCCGTCGAGGAGGCCCGCCGGGGGCAGGCGGTCGCGCTGATCGGCAGTGGGGACGCGGGCGTGTACGCCATGGCCTCCCCCGCGCTCGCCGAGGCGTCCGACGACATCGACGTGGTCGGGGTGCCCGGGGTGACGGCGGCGCTGGCGGCCGGCGCGATCCTGGGCGCGCCGCTGGGCCACGACCACGTGTCGATCAGTCTGTCCGATCTGCACACGCCGTGGGAGGTCATCGAGCGGCGGGTGCGGGCGGCGGCCGAGGCGGACCTCGTCGTGACGTTCTACAACCCGCGCAGCCGGGGCCGTGACTGGCAGCTGCCGAAGGCGCTGGCGATCCTCGCCGAGCACCGGGAGCCGACGACGCCTGTGGGTGTCGTACGGAACGCGTCCCGCGCCGACGAGTCGAGTCGCCTGACCACGCTCGCCGCGCTCGACCCGGCGACGGTCGACATGATGACGGTCGTGACCGTGGGCAACACGGCGACCCGTGAGATCGCGGGGCGCATGGTCACCCCGCGCGGCTACCGCTGGCAGGAGGAGCCCAGGTGAAGCGCGTGGTCCATCCCATCGAGCAGGAGTCCTTCCGCCGGTTGCGCGCCCGGCTGGACACCGGGCACTTCCCGCCGCTGACCCGGGCGGTCGTGGAGCGGATCATCCACTCCGCGGCCGATCTGGCGTACGCGGACGATCTCGTGATGGAGGAGGGCGAGTTGGCGAAGGCGCACGCGGTGCTGCACGCCGGGGCGCCCGTCGTCGTGGACGTGGAGATGGTCGCGGCCGGGATCACCCGGCGCGGGACCGTCTGCCGTCTCGGGGATGCCGAGGCCGGGCCCGGCCGCACGCGTTCGGCGCACGCGATGCGCCTGGCGTACGAGGAGGTCGGCCCCGGGGCCCTCTGGGTGATCGGCTGCGCACCGACCGCCCTGGAGGAACTGCTGACCCTGGACGCCTCCCCCGCGCTCGTCATCGGGCTGCCCGTCGGTTTCGTCGGAGCGGCCGAGTCCAAGGCCGCGTTGCGCGAGAGCGGGCTGCCCGCGGTGAGCAACGTGTCCGAGAAGGGCGGTTCGGCGGTCGCCGCGGCCGCGCTCAACGCCCTGCTGTACCACCCCACTCCGTTCGAGGCATCCAAGGCTTCCGAAGCACCCGAGGAGAACCTGTGACCACCCCGCCCGCGCTGCTCATCGCCGGACACGGCACCCGGGACGACGCCGGAGCGCAGGCGTTCCGTGACTTCGTAAGGGAGTTGGGTCGCCGTCACCCCGAACTGCCCGTCGCGGGCGGCTTCATCGAGCTGTCCCCGCCACCGCTGGGCGAGGCCGTCGCCGAGCTGGTCGGCCAGGGGGTGCGGCGGTTCGCCGCCGTGCCGCTGATGCTGGTGTCCGCCGGGCACGCCAAGGGCGACATCCCGGCGGCGCTGGCCCGTGAGAAGGAACGCCACCCCGGGATCTCGTACACCTACGGCCGTCCGCTGGGCCCGCACCCCGCCCTGTTGAGCGTGCTGGAGCGGCGGCTTCGGCAGGCGGTGGACCCGTCCTGGGACCCCGCCGAGGTGACGGTACTGCTGGTGGGGCGCGGTTCGACGGACCCGGACGCCAACGCCGAGGTGTTCAAGGCGGCGCGGCTGCTGTGGGAGGGACGCGGCTACGGGGCCGTGGAGACGGCTTTCGTGTCGCTGGCGGCGCCGGACGTGCCGAGCGGGCTCGACCGGTGCGCGCGGCTCGGTGCCCGGCGGATCGTCGTCCTGCCGTACTTCCTGTTCACCGGCATCCTGCCGGACCGGGTGCGGCACCAGACCGGGGAGTGGGCGGCGGCGCACCCGGAGACGGAGGTGCGGTCGGCGGACGTCATCGGGCCGGAGCCGGAGCTGCTGGACCTGGTGAGGGAGCGGTACGCGGAGGCCGTGAAGGGCGATCTGCGGATGAACTGCGACAGCTGCGTGTACCGGATCGCGCTGCCGGGCTTCGAGGACAAGGTCGGGCTGCCGCAGGAGCCGCACTTCCACCCGGACGACGACGGCCACCACCCTCACGGGCACGGCCACGCGCACTCCCATGCGCACTGACCCCGAGGCCGGCGCGCACGACCTGCGGCACCACGGGGACGCCGAGGTCCGCGACGACGGCGCCACGCTGGTCGACCTCGCCGTGAACGTCCGCGCGGGCACGCCCCCGGCATGGCTGCGGGAGCACATCGCCGCGTCACTGTCCTCGCTCGCCGCCTACCCGGACGGACGGGCCGCGCGGGCGGCGGTGGCGGCGCGGCACGGGCTGCCGGTGCGGCGGGTGCTGCTGACGGCGGGGGCGGCGGAGGCGTTCGTGCTGCTGGCGCGGGCACTGGAGGTGCGCCGGCCGGTGGTGGTGCACCCGCAGTTCACGGAGCCGGAGGCGGCGCTGCGGGACGCGGGGCACACCGTCGACCGGGTGCTGCTCCGCGAGGAGGACGGTTTCCGGCTGGACCCGGCGGCGGTCCCCGAGGACGCGGACCTGGTGGTGATCGGCAACCCGACGAACCCGACGTCGGTGCTGCACCCGGCCGCGACGATCGCCCGACTCGCCCGTCCCGGGCGGACGCTGGTCGTGGATGAGGCGTTCCTGGACGCGGTGCCGGACGAGCGGGAGGCCCTGGCCGGCCGGATCGAACGTACCGGGCCTTGTGGTCCTGCGCAGCCTCACCAAGACGTGGGGGCTGGCGGGGCTGCGCATCGGTTACGTCCTTGCCGCGCCGGAGACCATCATGGTGCTGGAGCGGGCGCAGCCCCTGTGGCCGGTGTCCACACCCGCGCTGGCGGCGGCCGAGGCGTGCGTGGGGCCCAGGGCACTGACGGAGGCGGCCGGGGCGGCCCACCGCATCGCCGCCGACCGGTCCCGTCTGATCGTGGGGCTGGAGAAGTTCGCCGCGCGCGGTCTCCGGGTCGTGGGCCCCGCCGAGGCCCCGTTCGTCCTGCTCCACCTGCCGCAGGCGACCGCCGTACGCCGCCGGCTCCGCGACCTCGGTTTCGCGGTACGCCGCGGAGACACCTTCCCGGGCCTGGACCAGAACTGGCTCCGCCTCGCGGTACGCGACCGGCAGACGACAGACGCCTTCCTGGGGGCGCTGGAGCGGGCGCTGGACGCAAGCTGACCTGCCCTGCCCTGCGCGCCCGCGGAGAGGGATCGGCCGTGTGTCCCGGTGGACCGGCGGTGGGAGCGCCGGTCCACGTCGACGTACGGCTGTCCGTCCTCAGTTGCGGCGGCCCCGGCGGGAGAGTGCGACTCCCGCGCCACCCGCCGCGAGGAGCACGACGGCGGCGCCCGCGATGTACGGGGTCGTCGAGTCGCCGCCCGTCTCGGCCAGGTCCGCCTCGGCCGCCTGCTCGGCCCGCGTGCCCTGGGGCCGCACGTCGGCGGTCTTGGACTCTCCGGACTCCGCCGGGGCCGCCTGCTCCTCGGCCGGACCGGCCGGGTCGGCGGGCTGCTCGGCCGGGGCGGCCGGGGCCTCGCACTTCGCTTCGGCCAGGGTGACGGTGCCGTTGACCTCGGCGACGTTCAGCTTCGACGGATCCACGGCGACCTTGAGTCGGAGCGCGGTGGCGGCGGCCGTGCGGGACGTGGTCTCCGTCCTGGACAGGTCCAGGCGGACCTCGCCGACGCCCGGCACCGTGACCTCGGTGGTGCCGGCGGAGGTCAGCGTGACGCGTTTGCCGAGCACGGTCACCGAGCCGGGCAGGGTGGCCGAGGCGAGCGGGGTCCGGCCGGCCTCGCAGACGGCCTTGGAGGTGACCTTCTCGAGCTCGATCAGCGACAGCAGCGGCAGTCCGGGCACATGGACCCGGGCCTTGACGAGGGTGGTGGAGGACTCGGCCCGCTCCCCCTCCACCGTCGCCTTCGCGTCGGCCACCTCCGCGCGCAGCACGCTGAAGGGACGGCCCTTGTCGACGCCCTCCAGATCCGCGGTGAGGACGGTCTTCTGCGCGCTCCGCGGCGCGTGGACCTCGTTGAGGGAGACGGTGAGCGGGACGTTCACGCTCTTGTCGAGCAGGGCCACGTCGAGCCCGGTGCGCAGGACGGCCGCGCTCGCGCTGCCGTGTTCCTCGGTGGCCTGCGCGGAGCCCGCTCCGGTCAGCGCCGCGGGACCCGCGGCGAGGGCGGTGGCCGCGGTGACGACGGCCCAACGGCGTGCATACATGCGGAAGTTGGTGCTGTTCAAGGTGGTGGGACCCCCATGAGACTTGAGTGGGACCCGGAAAGAATGACCGTCCCGGGAGACGGCCGTCAGCGATCCGCAGACACTTCACCCCTTCGTGGCGAACCCGCCGACACGTTCGAATCCCGGGGCACGGCTGTTCCCCACCGCCACCCCCGCGTCACCCGCCGGCGGGGTTTCCCCGCGAAACGTGGTTGTGCGGTGGCGGAACAGGGCCAGTCGTCCGTCCGGGGAGCCCGGATGGTCGACAGTCCGAGAGCCGTCGTGGAAGCGGCGTTCCCGCACTGCGGGTCACAGGACCGCAACGCGGCCTTCGCGCTCTGCGCCGGCGATTTCTCCTTCACCGGTCCGCAGGACGACCACATCGACAGGGCGACGTTCTTCGAGCGGTGTCTCCCGCCCGCCGACCGTTTGAAGGAGCAGCAGTTGCCGCACGTCACGCCCGCAGACGAAGAGCTCGTCTCCGTCCATGACGAGGACGAGCCCACGACGGCGACAGGCACCGCGGCATCGAGGCGATCACTGTCCGGGACGGGCTCGTCCAGGAGGTGCAGGTCTTCTTCGGCGGCAAGGTGTGGCAAGCCGTCCCGGCCGGTGCCGTGACCGAGGAGCGGTGTTCGACCGTCAACCCGGCGACCTGTGCGGTCCCAGCGCCAGGGCCTCTCGTTCGGATCATGCCGGGCTCGCGGGGTCCGGCCTGATCCGGACGAAGGACCCTAGCCGACCACGCGCCCGTTCAGTACCACCCGGCGCGGGTCGGTGAGCACCCGTACGTCCGCGCGCGGGTCGGACGCGTAGACCACGAGGTCGGCAGGGGCGCCCTCCTCCAGGCCGGGACGCCCGAGCCAGGCGCGGGCGGCCCAGGTGCCGGCCGCGAGGGCGTCGACGGGCGGGATGCCGGCGGTGACCAGTTCGGCGACCTCGGCCGCCGCCAGGCCGTGCGGGAGGGAGCCGCCCGCGTCCGTACCGACGAAGACGGGGATGCCGGCGTCGTAGGCGGAGCGCACGGTGTCGTAGCGGCGTTCGTGGAGTCGGCGGATGTGGGCCGACCAGCGCGGGAACTTGGACTCGCCGCCGTCGGCGAGTTCCGGGAAGGTGGCGATGTTGACGAGGGTCGGGACGATCGCCACGCCCCGTTCGGCGAACAGCGGGATGGTGTCGTCGGTCAAACCCGTCGCGTGCTCGACGCAGTCGATGCCGGCCTCGACCAGGTCCCGCAGGGAGTCCTCGGCGAAGCAGTGCGCGGTGACGCGGGCGCCCAGCCGGTGTGCCTCGGCGATCGCCGCCTCGACGGCGCCGCGCGGCCAGCAGGCCGACAGGTCGCCCAGGTCGCGGTCGATCCAGTCGCCGACGAGTTTGACCCAGCCGTCGCCGTGCCGGGCCTCCTGGGCGACGTATGCGACGAGGTCGTCGGGTTCGATCTCCCAGGCGTAGTTGCGGATGTAGCGGCGGGTGCGGGCGATGTGGCGGCCCGCCCGGATGATCTTCGGGAGGTCGTCGCGGTCGTCGATCCAGCGGGTGTCGGAGGGCGAGCCCGCGTCCCGCAGCAACAGGGCACCGGCGTCGCGGTCGGTGAGCGCCTGCTTCTCCGCGATCTCCGCGGGGACCGCGCCGTGCTGGTCGAGGCCGACGTGGCAGTGGGCGTCGACCAGTCCGGGCAGCACCCAGCCCTCGACGGTCCGGACGTCGCGGGCGCCGCCGGGGCGGTCGTAGGAGATCCGGCCGTCGACCACCCACAGTTCGTCGTGGACCTGGTCCTCGTCGGGTCCGGCGAGGATCCGCCCCTTCACGTGCAGCACCGCGCGTTCGCTCATGGACAGCACCCTAATGAGCCGCTACCCGGACCCGCCCACCTGGTCCGAGGTCTCCTCCTCCACGTCCGCCATGGCGGGGTCGAGGAGGCGGGAGAGGAAGTGGCGGGTGCGTTCGTGGCGCGGGTTCCCGATGACCTGCTCGGGGGTGCCGTCCTCGACGATCACCCCGTCGTCCATGAAGACGACCCGGTCGGCGACCTCGCGGGCGAAGGTCATCTCGTGGGTGACGACCATCATGGTCATGCCCTCGTTCGCCAGCATCCGCATCACCGCCAGCACGTCGCCCACCAGCTCGGGGTCGAGCGCCGAGGTCGGCTCGTCGAACAGCATCACCTCGGGGCCCATCGCCAGCGCGCGGGCGATGGCGACGCGCTGCTGCTGGCCGCCGGAGAGGGAGGACGGGTAGGCGTTCGCCTTCTCCGCGAGGCCCACCCGCTCCAGGTTCGCGGCGGCGATCCGGGCGGCCTCCGCCTTGCCCCGCCGGAGCACCCGGCGCTGCGGCAGGGTGAGGTTCTCGGTCACCGTGACGTGCGGGAACAGGTTGAACTGCTGGAAGACCATGCCGATACGGCGGCGGGCGGCGTCGATGTCGACGTCCGGGTGGGTGAGTTCCGTACCGCCGACGTACACCTGGCCCTTGGTGGGCTCCTCGAGGAGGTTCACGCACCGGAGCAGGGTCGACTTGCCCGAGCCGGACGGGCCGATGACGCAGACGACCTCGCCCTGGCGGATCTCCAGGTCGATGCCGCGCAGTACCTCGTTGCTGCCGAACGACTTGTGCAGTCCGCTGACCCGGATCTCCGGGCCGCCCTCCGGCCGGTTCTCCGGTTGCCTGTCCGGTCGGCTCATTTGACGGCCTCCTGGGCCTTGGCCTCCATACGGCGTACGACGAAGCCGAGCGGGATGGTGATCAGCAGGTAGCACAGGCCGGCGACCAGGATCGGGGTGGAGTTGGCGGTCTGGCTGGCCAGGTCGCGGCCGTACTTGGACAGTTCGCGCTCCTCCAGGGTGACGCCGAGGAACAGCACCAGCGAGGAGTCCTTGAAGAGCAGGACGAGTTCGTTGGTGAGCGGCGGCAGGATGATCCGGAACGCCTGCGGGATGATGATCGAGATCATGGCGCGCGCGGGCGAGAAGCCCAGTGACCGGGCCGCCTCCATCTGCCCCTTGGGCACGGCCTGGATGCCCGCGCGGATCGTCTCGGCCATGTAGGCGGCGGCCACCAGGCCGAGCGCGAGGGCGACCTTGCCGTAGGTGCCGCCGATGATCTCGGTGCCGGGGAAGGCGAGCGGCACTGCCACACCGATGAAGATGAAGATCAGCAGGGCGGGCAGGCCCCGGAAGATCTCGATGTAGACGCCGGCCAGCCAGCGGTACGGGCCGACCGACGACAGCCGCATCAGCGCGATGACCATGCCGAGGCCGAGTCCGACGGCGAAGCCGGTCAGCGTGTAGATCACGGTGTTCTTCAGCGCCAGGGTGATGACGTCCGGGAACATCCGCTCGGCGATGTCGGCCTGCGCGAACTGGTTCTGCAGCCGGCCCCAGTCGGCCGAGGCCGCGAAGGCGACCACGGCCGCGACGAAGACAACGTACTGGGCGCCGCGTGACAGACCGCGTTTCTGTCGCCGCGTCAGGCCCTTCTTCCTCAGCTCCGGTTCTACCTTCGTGTCGGCCATGGGATCAGGTGGCGGACGGGTCGGCGGCCGACTCGTCGTACGGCCCGATCCACTGCTCGTACAGCTTCTTGTACGTGCCGTCGGCCTTGGCGTCCGAGAGCGCCTTGTTGATGGCGTCGCGCAGCCCGGTGTTGCCCTTCTTCACCGTGAAGCCGTACTGCTCGCCGGTGTCGAGGTTGTCGACGACCTCGAAGGCGTCGGCGTTGGCCTTGTCCTTCAGCCAGCCCTGGACCACCGGGAAGTCGATGACGACGGCCTTGACCTGGCCGGTGCGCAGGCCGTTGAGGACGGCGTCAGAGGACTCGAAGGAGACCGGGTCGAAGCCCTGCTTCTTGGCGTAGTCCTCGCCGGTG
Source organism: Streptomyces sp. GD-15H (assembly GCF_045291515.1). Taxonomy (NCBI): domain Bacteria; kingdom Bacillati; phylum Actinomycetota; class Actinomycetes; order Kitasatosporales; family Streptomycetaceae; genus Streptomyces; species Streptomyces sp. GD-15H. The sequence goes on along the minus strand of NZ_CP149447.1, from coordinate 6,616,662 downwards.
GTCTGCGCCTGGGCGCCCAGCTTCACGTTCTCGGACTTCACGTCGGCCAGCGAGGTGACGCCGGCCTTCTTGTCGACGAGGACGGCCTGGGTGGCGTTGAAGTACGGGTCCGAGAAGTCGACGTTCTTCTTGCGCTCCTCGGTGATGGTCATGCCGGCCGCGGCCAGGTCGCACTCGCCGGAGTTGAGGAAGGCGCCGGTCTTGAAGTTCTCGAACGGCGTGTCGAGGATCTGCTGCTTCACGCCGAGGTCGTCGGCGACCAGGTCGATCACCGCCACGTCGAAGCCCTGCACCTTGCCGTCGATCTCCAACTGGAAGGGCGGGTACGGGAGGTGGGTGCACGTGGTGAGCTGCCCCGCCTTGACGAGTTCGACACCGCCGGCCGCGGTCTTGGAGGCGCCGTCTCCGTCGTCGCTGGAGGTGCAGGCGGTCAGCAGCACCAGCCCGGCCGTCGCGGTGGTGGCGGCCAGAACACGGGTCCGGCGGCCGAGGAGCGTCTTCACGTGGGCCTCCTGTCAGGGAACTGTGGGTTCTGATTATAAGGAGAGGTTTCAGTACCTCAAACCAAACCGATGGCTGAAGAGCCGTCCGACCTAAGAACCCGGCGTCGGACAGGCTCCCGTACGCTCACACATGTACCCCACGACCTCGTGCAGGCACGACCTCGTGCAGGCACGACCTCGTGGCGGCACGACCTCGTGAAGCCGCGATCTGGAGAGAGCACCGCCGTGAGCACCCACCCCTTCCTCGGTCTGGCCCCGCTGAGCGCCACGCACTTCGCCTCGATCGAGGACCGCGTGGCGCGGCTGCTGCGCACCGCGCAGGATGTCGTGATCATGCAAGGCGAGGCGCTGCTGCCGCTGGAGGGCGCGATCCGCGCGGCCGCGGGACCCGGCACGACCGCCCTGAACGTCGTCACGGGCCCCTACGGGCAGACCTTCGGGGACTGGCTGCGGGACTGCGGCGCCACGGTGATCGACCTGGCGGTGCCGTTCCACACGGCGGTGACGGCCGGGCAGATCCGCGAGGCCTTCGGCGAGCACCCGGAGATCGACTTCGTCTCCCTGGTGCACGCGGAGGCGGCCACCGGGAACACCAACCCGGTCGCGGAGATCGGTGAGGCGGTGCGGGCGCACGGGGCACTGTTCTACCTGGACGCGGTGGCGTCGATCGGGGCGGAGCCGGTGCTGCCGGACGCGTGGGGCGTGGACCTGTGCGTGATCGGGGCGCAGAAGGCGATGGGCGGTCCGGCGGGTGTGTCGGCGGTGTCGGTGAGCGAGCGGGCGTGGACCCGGATGGCGGCGAACCCGCGGGCGCCGCGCCGCTCGTACCTGTCGCTGCTGGACTGGAAGGAGCGCTGGATCGACGGGGGCCGTACGGCGCTGCCGCACGCGCCGGCCCAGTTGGAGATGCTGGCGCTGGAGGCGTGCGTGGAGCGCATCGAGGCGGCGGGCCTGGACACGGTGACGGCACGGCACGCGGCGGCCGCCGCGGCGACGCGGGCGGGTGCGCTCGCGCTGGGCGGTGGCCTGGTGCCGTACGTCCACGAGGCGTCGGAGGCGGCTCCGGTCGCCACCACCCTGCGGGCCCCGTCGGGCACGGTGGCCGCGGAGCTGGTGGCCCACGCCCTGGCCGTGGACCCGGCGCTCCCGCTGGCCGCGGGGGGCGGCGCGCTGGCCAAGGAGATGATCCGCGTCAACCACTACGGCTCCGACGCGACCCGAGGCGCGGTACGGGCGAGCCTGGCGGCCCTGGGCACCGCACTGGCGGAGCGGGGCCTGACGGTGGACGTGCGGGGCGCCCTGAGCGCGGCCGACGACGCCTGGCGGTAAGCCTGGGGACTCCTTCGTCTCCCGCGCCGGTCCGGCCGGCGCCGTGCCGTGCTCCCCCCATGGCAGCCGAATCGCCCCAGCCCCGGCGACTGCTCCCCGACAAGCGCCCGGTACCGCGGGGTTGACCGGCGACGAGCGGTCCATGCTGATCGACTGGCTGGACCACCACCGCGGGACGCTGGAGCTGAAGTGCGCGGGGCTGGACGGCGCACAGGTGCGGCGTGCCTCCGTCGAGCCTTCGGAGCTGACCCTGCTGGGCCTGGTGCAGCACCTCGCCGAGGTGGAGCGGAACTGGTTCCGGCGGGTGGTCGCCGGCCTCGGCGTGCCGTCGGTGTTCGACGACCCGACCGGTTACGCCCTGGATCCCGCGCGCGGGCTCGACGAGGCGCTGGGGATCTGGCGCCGGGAGGTCGAGCGCGGTCGGGAGCTCTGCGCGGGGCGGGAGCTGGACGACACCGGGCGGATCGTGGACGGGCCGATCGCGGGGGCCGAGGTCAGTCTGCGCCGGGTGCTCGTCCAGCTGATCGAGGAGTACGCGCGGCACAACGGTCACGCCGATCTCCTGCGGGAGCGCATCGACGGCACGACCGGCACGTGAGTGACCGGCCACAGGTGACCGAATCATGAATTCCATGGGGTTATCGGAAGCAATCGGAGGCATTTCCACCCAGCATTCTCCCGCTTATTTCAATATTACCTTTCAGGGCAGCTTCCCATCTCCTTCTGCCCGCTTTTTTCGGACCTAAACGCAACGATTCCGCGAGCGGGAAGCGGTGCATCCAGGACTCCCGTCACGGGAGTTACACATTTGTGACCGGTCCCACAGCGCGACCGATTTGCACCTTATATTCCACGCAAACCGGGGCATCTCGCCGAGCTTCCGCTTGCGGCTTCACGCCCGCGCGATAACATAGTTCAAGCCACCAGGTAACCCCGGCAGCCGATGCAATTTTGAATTTACCTCGGTAAGTTAAATTCACATGACTGCCGCTCAAGCAGACCCGCAGATCGACCCCCCCGCCCTGGCGGACGGAGCCGCGCTGTGGCGGATAGCGAGGGATTCGAAAACCCTCGACCTGAACTCGTCGTACAGCTATCTCCTGTGGTGCCGGGACTTCGCCGCCACCTCGGCCGTCGCCCGCGACGCCGACGGGGAACCGATCGGCTTCGTCACCGGCTACGTACGGCCGGACAGCCCGCACACCCTGCTCGTCTGGCAGGTCGCGGTGGACGAGGCGCACCGCGGCCGCGGTCTGGCCGCCGCTCTGCTCGACGGTCTGGTCGCACGGACCACCGCGGAACACGGAGTGACCACCGTGGAGACCACCATCACCCCGGGGAACACCGCCTCCGAGCGCCTGTTCACCGCGTTCGCCGAGCGCCACGGCGCCCGGCTGGAGCGCGAGGTGCTGTTCGAGTCCGACCGGTTCCCCGACGGACCGCACGACCCCGAGGTCCTGTACCGCATCGGCCCCCTCGCCCCCTGACCTTCGGCCCCTCGCGCACGAAGAAGTGCGTCACTCCGTCGATCCCCGACTCCCTTCGACCTCCCACGCCAACGAGGAGCGATTCGTCGTGACCATCACCCAGCCCGATCTGAGCGTCTTCGAGACCCTTGAGTCCGAGGTGCGCAGCTACTGCCGTGGCTGGCCCACCGTCTTCGACCGCGCGCACGGCAGCCGCATGTACGACGAGGACGGCCACGAGTACCTCGACTTCTTCGCCGGAGCCGGTTCACTCAACTACGGCCACAACAACCCCGTACTGAAACGGGCGCTGATCGACTACCTGGAGCGGGACGGCGTCACGCACGGGCTCGACATGTCGACGACGGCCAAACGCGCGTTCCTGGAGTCCTTCCAGAACTGGATCCTGCGCCCGCGCGACCTGCCGTACAAGGTCATGTTCCCGGGCCCGACGGGCACCAACGCCGTCGAGTCGGCCCTGAAGCTGGCGCGGAAGGTGAAGGGGCGCGAGTCGATCGTGTCGTTCACCAACGCCTTCCACGGCATGTCACTGGGCTCGCTCGCCGTGACCGGCAACGCCTTCAAGCGGGCCGGGGCCGGCATCCCGCTGGTGCACGGCACACCCATGCCGTTCGACAACTACTTCGACGGCACGGTCGAGGACTTTCTCTGGTTCGAGCGGCTGCTGGAGGACCAGGGCTCCGGCCTCAACAAGCCGGCCGCCGTGATCGTCGAGACCGTGCAGGGCGAGGGCGGCATCAACGTCGCCCGGCCCCAGTGGCTGCGCGCCCTGTCCGAGCTGTGCGAACGCCAGGACATGCTGCTCATCGTCGACGACATCCAGATGGGCTGCGGCCGTACCGGCGCCTTCTTCTCCTTCGAGGAGGCGGGCATCACGCCGGACATCGTCACCGTCTCCAAGTCGATCAGTGGCTACGGCCTGCCCATGGCGCTGACCCTGTTCAAGCCCGAGCTGGACGTCTGGGAGCCGGGTGAGCACAACGGCACCTTCCGCGGCAACAACCCTGCCTTCGTCACGGCGACCGCCACCCTGGAGGCCTACTGGGCCGACGGGTCGGCGATGGAGAAGCAGACCCGTTCGCGCGGTGAGCAGGTCGAGCAGGCGATGACCGCCATCACCGGGGAGAACCTCGCCGACGTGAAGGAGTACCGCGGTCGTGGGCTGGTGTGGGGCCTGGAGTTCCACGACAAGGAGCGCGCGGGGCGGATCGCCGAGCGTGCCTTCCAGCTCGGACTGCTGATCGAGACCTCCGGCCCCGAGAGCGAGGTCGTCAAACTCCTCCCGGCCCTGACCATCACCCCGGACGAGCTGGACGAGGGGCTGACGACGCTGGCCCGCGCCGTCCGAGAAACCGCCTGAGCCGTCCGGCCGGTCTCTTTGAACCACCCTCCGCGCCACCTGAACCACCTGAACCACCTGCTGAAAACCGTCCGGGCCCCGGCCTCGGCCCGGCGCCCGGACGGCCCGCAGGCACCATCACCACCACCGAGGAGGCATCGCAGTACCGTGATTGTCCGTTCCTTCAAGGAGCTCGAAGGTACCGACCGGCATGTGAAGTCCGCGTCGGGCACCTGGGAGAGCAAGCGCATCGTCCTCGCCAAGGAGAACGTCGGGTTCTCCTTGCACGAGACCATCCTGTACGCCGGTACGGAGACATCGATGTGGTACGCGAACCACATCGAGGCCGTCGTCTGTGTGGAAGGAGAGGCAGAGCTCACCGACCACGACTCCGGGCTGACGCACACGATCACGCCCGGGACCATGTACCTCCTCGACGGGCACGAGAAGCACACGCTGCGGGTGAAGAAGGACTTCCGCTGCATCTGCGTCTTCAACCCACCCGTGACCGGACGGGAGGACCATGACGAGAACGGCGTCTACCCGCTGCTCACCGAGGAGGTGTGAGGTTCCATGACCACCGCGACCCCCAGCACCGAGACTCACGTCCCCGACCTCTATCCCACCCGCGGCCCCGCCGAGGTACTCACCCCGCGGCAGGACCCGGTCGTCTGGGGCGCCCCGGACGCGCCCGGCCCGATCACTCCGGCCGACCTCAAGTCGTTCGAGCGTGACGGCTTCCTCGCCGTCGACCAGCTGATCACCGAGGACGAGGTCGCCGTCTACCGGGACGAACTGAACCGGCTGATCGCCGACCCGGCGATCCGGGCCGACGAGCGGTCGATCGTCGAGCCGCGGTCCAAGGAGATCCGGTCGGTCTTCGAGGTCCACCGGATCAGCGAGGTGTTCGCGCGACTGGTGCGCGACGAGCGGGTGGTCGGCCGGGCCCGCCAGATCCTCGGCTCGGACGTGTACGTCCACCAGTCCCGGATCAACGTCAAGCCGGGCTTCGGGGCCAGTGGCTTCTACTGGCACTCGGACTTCGAGACCTGGCACGCCGAGGACGGTCTGCCGCGGATGCGGACGGTGTCCGTGTCGATCGCGCTGACCGAGAACTTCGACACCAACGGCGGACTCATGATCATGCCGGGGTCGCACAAGACGTTCCTCGGGTGTGCGGGGGCCACACCGAAGGACAACTACAAGAAGTCGCTGCAGATGCAGGACGCGGGCACGCCCTCCGACGAGGGGCTGACCTCGCTGGCGGCCGAGTACGGCATCAAGCTGTTCACCGGCGCGGCCGGCTCGGCGACGTGGTTCGACTGCAACTGCATGCACGGCTCCGGGGACAACATCACGCCGTTCCCGCGCAGCAACGTGTTCATCGTGTTCAACAGCGTCGAGAACACGGCCGTCGAGCCGTTCGCGGCGCCGGTCCGGCGTCCCGAGTACATCGGGGCACGGGACTTCACGCCGGTGACGTGAGCGCGGGACCTGAAACAGGTGCCGCGCACGCGTGACGTGCGCGCGCGACGGTGACTGCGGGCCGGGCCTCCTCGTGTGGGCGGGGGCACCGGCCCGCTGCCGTGCGCGTGGCCGGGCGAGTGCGGCTTCCCGGGGCGTCCTCAGCCGGACAGGGCGTCCAGCAGCCGGTCCACGTCGGCCGGGGTGTTGTAGAGGTGGAAGGACGCCCGCAGATGGCCGGCCCGGTCGGACAACGCGAGGCCGGCCCTGTCCAACTCCGGCTGGAGACGGCCCAGTTCCGGCACGGACACGATGGCCGAGCCGGGTGCGGGCACGGGCTCGTGGCCCAGCGTGACAAGTCCTGCCCGGAAGCGGTCGGCGAGGGCGAGGTCATGGGCGTGGATCGCGTCCACGCCGATCTCCTCGACGAGTTCGAGGGAGGCACGCAGCCCCGCGTAGGTGAACAGGGCAGGACTCACGTCGAACCGGCGGGCCGAGTGGGCGAGTTCGGTGACGGGCCCGTAGCAGCTGTCCCAGGGCTTCTCCGCCGCGACCCACCCGGCCTGCACCGGCGTCAGATCGCCGAAGTCCTCCGGCACGACGAGGAAGGCCGCCCCGTGCGGGCCGAGCAGCCACTTGTGGGCGATGGAGACGGAGTAGTCGTGGGCACCGGCGTCGATCGGCAGCCAGCCGGCCGCCTGGGAGAAGTCGACGTAGGTGCGCGCGCCGTGCTCCCCGGCCGCCTCCCGCAGCGCGGGCAGATCGGCGATCCGGCCGTCGGCGGACTGCACGGCGCTCGCGGCGACCAGGGCGGTGTCCGGACGGACGGACTCGGCGAGCCGCTCCAAGGGCACGGCCCGCACCTTGAGGTCGCCGCGTACGTGGAACGGGTTGAGCACCGAGGCGAAGTCGCCCTCGACGGTGAGTACTTCGGCGCCCGGCGGCAGTGAGGCCGCAATCAGCCCGGTGAAGAGGGTGACGGTGGCGCCGGCCGCCACGCGCTGGACGGGGACACCGGCCAGCCGGGCGTAGGCGGCCCGGCACGCCTCGACATCGTCGAACAGCGGATCCAGCGGTCCGCCCTCGGCCCTCAGCCGCACGGCCTCCTCGAGGGCGGTCACCGTACGCGCGGGCAGAAGGGCACTGCTCGCGGTGTTCAGGAAGGTGTTCTTCGGGGTGAACTCGGCACGGACGAGGCTTGCGAAGATCTCCATCAGTCTCCTAGCGAGGGGTCCCTCGGCTTCAGGCGGAAGGGGAGTCGCTTGCCCGGCCATGGTAATTTCCGTCCGCTCCGAAAGGGGTCGGTTCGGGCTGGACCGCAACCTTCGGGTGGGAAGCCCGCCGCTTCCAGCGGTGGGTGGAGCCACGGGACCGCTCTGCGGCCGGGCTCGGGGAACTCCCGTCTTTCACCGCATTCTGCGCGGTACTACCTGGGAACACCCACGCACCCCCGCTGACCTGCAGGTGAGCGGGGGGCGCGGACGGTTCAGCTCTGCGGCACTGCGCATCCGTCCGGGCCGCAGACCTCCCCGCCGTCCTGATTGTCCGCCGCGCCGGAGCCGCCGTCGATCGGCTTCAGCGGCGGCCGGTCGCCCCAGGCCTGGGTCAGTGCCTGGGTGAACACCTCGGCGGGCTGGGCGCCGGAGACGCCGTACTTGCGGTCGAGGACGAAGAAGGGCACGCCCCGCGCGCCGAGTTCCGCGGCTTCCCGCTGGTCCTCGCGCACCTCGGCGGCGTACGCGTCCGGGTCGGCGAGGACCGCGCGGGCGGCGTCGGTGTCGAGGCCGGCGGCGGTGGCGAGTTCGAGGAGACGTTCGTCGTCACCGAAGACGGACCGCTCCTCGGCGAAGTTCGCCTTGTAGAGGAGGTCGAGCAGTTCCACCTGGCGGCCCCGGGCCCGGGCGAAGTGCAGCAGGCGGTGCATGTCGAAGGTGCCGCCGTGGTCACGGCCCCGGGTGCGGTACGGCAGTCCCTCGGCAGCGGCCTGGGCGCCGAGGTTGTCCTCACCGGCCTCGGCCTGTGCCTGGCTCATGCCGTACTTCTTGGTCAGCATCGTGAGCACGGGCTGGATGTCGTCCTTGGCCCGGCCGGGATCCAGCTCGAAGGAGCGGTGCACCACCTCGACGTCGTCACGGTGCGGGAACCCACCGAGCGCCTTCTCGAATCGCGCCTTACCGACATAGCACCAGGGACAGGCGATGTCCGACCAGATTTCGACACGCATCGTTCGGGCACTCTCCCGGTCGTGAGGACACGGAGACTCCCTCCGCTGCCTGCGTGAACGTTCAACCGGTGCGCTTCATTCCCCCGGCCACGGCGAAGCGCAGGTGGTGGTCGTGCTCGGCGGGCGGGCGCTCCGGGTCCGGGGCCCAGCCTCGGCGGGCGTAGAAGGCCTGGGCCCGCCGGTTACCGGTGTGCACCTCGAGCACGGCGGTCCGTCTGCCGTTCGCCCGCCACTCCTCGGCGCAGGCGGCGTGCAGGGCCGTGCCGACGCCGGTGCGCCAGTGCCCCGGGTCGACGTGGAACTGGAACAGCTTGACCGTGTCGGCGGGGACCCCCGGCGGAGTGCGGAACGAGGCGATGCCGGCCAGGTGGCCGTCCCGCACCGCGCACAGCACCTGCCCGTCGGGGCGCTCGACGGTCTCCCGCCAGCGCGCCCGCCAGTCGGTGCCGTGGTCGGGGAGGCCGTCCGGGTAGTACGTGGACCGGGCGCGCAGGTGCAGCGCGGCGATGTCCGCGGCCTCGGCCGCCAGGGCGGTCCTGATCACCAGGGAGTCCACGGTCCGGTGCGCTCTGATCACGCAGTGCAGGACGTTCCCGGGAGGATGGTGGTTCCCGGCGTGTCAACTGCCGTCGTACACAGGCCCGTCCGGCGGATCGTGCCGGACGGACCCTGCGTGCCGTGCGGTGCCGGACGCGCGCTCAGCGCTCCAGGCTGCCGTTGAAACGGCGCGGCAGTCCCTGCGGGTTGTCGTCGCGCAGTTCCGGCGGCAGCAGGGCGGCCGGGCTGTTCTGGTAGGCGACGGGACGCAGCCAGCGCTCGATGGCGGTGCCGCCGACCGAGGTGGAGGTGGAGGTCGTCGCCGGGTACGGGCCCCCGTGGTGCTGGGCCGGGGCGACCGCGACGCCGGTCGGCCAGGCGTTGACGAGTACCCGGCCGGCGAGCGGGGTCAGTTCGGCGAGGATCTCCGCGCCCCGGCCCTGGCCCGCACCCTCCTCCTCGGACAGGTGGACGGTGGCGGTGAGGTTGCCGGGGAGGCGGGAGAGCACGGCGCGGACCTCGGTGTCGTCCTCGTAGCGGACCACGACGGTGACCGGGCCGAAGCACTCCTCCAGCAGCAGGTCGTGCTCGCCGTCCTTGGCGAGCCTGCTCGCCGGGACGGTGAGGAAGCCGGCGCTGACGGTGTGCTCGCCGCCCGAGCCCGGGGTCACCGGGGACTCCACGTCGGGCAGCTGGGCGCGCTCGGCGATCCCGGCGACGAAGTCGTCGCGCATGCGGTGGTCGAGCAGGACACCGGCGTCGGTGTCGCTGACGGCGTCGGTCAGGGACTTGACGAGGCGGTCGCCGGCCGCGCCCGTCGGAGCGAGGACGAGGCCCGGCTTCACACAGAACTGGCCGACGCCCAGCGTCATCGAACCGGCGAGACCGGCGCCGATCGCCTCGGCGCGCTCGGCGGCGGCGGCCTCCGTGACGAGGACCGGGTTCAGGGAGCCCAGCTCGCCGTGGAACGGGATCGGGACCGGGCGGGCGGCCGCCGCGTCGAAGAGGGCGCGTCCGCCGCGCACCGAGCCGGTGAAGCCGGCCGCCGCGACCAGCGGGTGCCGGACCAGTTCGACGCCGGCCTCGAAGCCGTGCACCAGACCGAGCACGCCCTCGGGGATGTCGTGCCGGGCCGCCGCGCGGCGCAGCACCTTGGCGACCAGCTCGGAAAGGCCCGGGTGGTCGGGGTGGGCCTTGACGACCACCGGGCAGCCCGCCGCGAGCGCGCTCGCGGTGTCGCCGCCGGGGACGGAGAAGGCGAAGGGGAAGTTGGAGGCCGAGTAGACGGCGACGACACCCAGCGGGACCTTGTAACGGCGCAGGTCCGGGATGGGCGGGGTCGCGGTGTCGTCGGGGTGGTCGATGACGACGTCGAGGAAGGCGCCCTCGTCGACGATGCCGGCGAAGGCCCGCAGCTGGTAGCAGGTGCGGGCGAGTTCGCCGGTCAGCCGGACCGGGCCGAGAGCGGTCTCGGCGTCGGCGGCCTCGACGAGCCGGTCCCCGGCCGCCTCGAGTTCGTCGGCGGCGGAACGCAGGAAGGCCGCGCGGACGGTGCGGTCGGCCAGGGCGCCCCGCGCGTTGTGCGCGGCCCGGACGGCGGCGTCCACCTCCTGAGCTGTGGCCTCCACCGCAACCTGTTCCCGCTGCTTCCCGGTTCGGGGGTCGACACTCCAGACTGGTGCTGCTGCCACCGCGAGTCCCTCCACTTGACTGCCGCCTTCAATGCCGCAGTATGTACGTCACCCATCAGCGGCGTTCGATATACTGAACACCGTCTCTGGTGATGAATGTGCTGCTGGAGACTATAACTTCAGCTTCTCGTCGAACGGAGGGTCAAAGGGCATGTCGGCTGGCGAGACGGGCGGCGGCGCGCAGGTCAAGTCCGCGGTGCGGACCGTTGAACTGCTCGAGTACTTCGCCGGGCGCCCCGGTATGCACTCCCTGGCGGCGGTCCAGGAGGCCGTCGGCTATCCCAAGTCCAGTCTCTACATGCTGCTGCGCACCCTTGTCGACCTCGGCTGGGTGGAGACGGACGCGACGGGCACGCGGTACGGCATCGGCGTGCGGGCGCTGCTCGTGGGCACGTCCTACATCGACGGCGACGAGGTGGTCGCGGCGGCCCGCCCGACACTGGACCGGCTCTCGGACGACACCACGGAGACCATCCACCTGGCCCGGCTCGACGGCACCAACGTCGTCTATCTGGCCACCCGGCAGTCGCAGCACTACCTGCGCCCCTTCACCCGGGTCGGCCGCCGGCTGCCCGCGCACTCGACGTCACTCGGCAAGGCGCTGCTGAGCACGTACACGGACGAGCAGGTGCGCAAGATGCTCCCGGAGACGCTGCCCGCCCTCACCGAGAACACCATCACGGACCGGGAGAAGCTCATCGAGGAACTGCACCAGGTGCGCGAGCAGGGCATCGCCGTGGACCGCGAGGAGAACACGCTCGGGCTGCGCTGCTTCGGGGTGGCGATCCCCTACCGCACGCCCGCGCGGGACGCGATCAGCTGCTCGGTGCCGGTCGCCAGGCTCACCCCCGCGCACGAGCAGATGGTCAAGGACGCCCTGTTCGACGCACGCGACCGGCTGACCCTGGCCACCCGGAGACTCTGACCTTGGAAATCGCCCTGCGCGCGGTGCACGACAGCGACCTGCCGGTCTTCTACCGGCAGTCGAACGACCCGGAGTCCCTGCGCATGGCGGCCTTCACCGCCGAGGACCCGGCCGACCGGAACGCCTTCGAGGCCCACTGGGCCCGTATCCGCACCGCGCCGGACGTCGTCGTACGCACGGTGCTGTGCGACGGCGACGTGGTGGGCAACGCGGCGGTGTACGGAGAGCCGGGCGAGCGTGAGGTGACGTACTGGGTCGACCGCGCGTACTGGGGCAGGGGCATCGCGACGGCGGCCCTGCGGGAGTTGCTGGCCGAGGTGACCGAACGCCCGCTGTACGCGCGCGTGGCCGCCGACAACGCGGGGTCGCTGCGGGTGCTGGAGAAGTGCGGTTTCCGGGTCTTCGCGCGGGACACGGGATACGCGCCCGCGCGGGGCACCGAGATCGACGAACTCGTCCTCACGTCGACCGGCTGAACGGCGCCCTCCCCCACGCGGGGGAGGCGGATCGTCACCGAGCGGGACGTGTCCGTGGGCGGCCTCGCGGGAGCCTGAGGACATGTCGCAGACACTCGCCTCCGCCCTCGCCACCGACGGCCCCGCCCTCCCCGCTCCCGCGGGCTGCTGCGCGCCGTCGCCGTCCTGGCCTGCCTGCCGTACCTCGCTTTGAAGACCGCCTGGGTGGCGGGCAGTCACGTCGGCGTCCCGGCGGGCAGTCCGCTGCTGGACCACCCCACCGGGATGGTCGTCGCGAACGTCCTGACAATCCTCATGGACTGCGCCGTGATCGTGCTCGCCCTGCTGCTGACCCGGCCGTGGGGCCTCAGGGTGCCCGCGTGGCTGCTCGCGCCGCCGATGTGGGTCGCGACGGGACTGCTCGCGCCGATCATGACCGGCTATCCGCTGCAGTTGCTGGTGCGCGCGCTCGGCGGGAGCACCGCGGGCACGGCGGGCGGCGAGGACGAACCCTTCCTGCACGAGTGGGTGTTCGCCGTCGTCTACACCGGATTCATCGTTCAGGGCCTCGCCCTGGGCACGTTGTTCGTGCTGTACGCCCGCGACCGCTGGGGCCACCTGTGGCGCGGCCGGATGGGAGACCTGCCCGCCGGGCTCCTGGGGACGGCGCAGCGGGTCACCGCGGTCGTGGCGGGCGTGCTCGCCCTGTTCCCGCTGACGCTCCGGCTCGTCTGGGCCGGCGGCGGCACGACCGGGCTGAGTGCGGGCCTCGTCGCGGAGCGGGGCAGCGACTTCCACGTCCTGGAGTCCCTGTACGTGGTCTTCCTCCTCACCGCGGTCACCGGCGGCGCCCTGCTGGCCTTCGGGCGCGGCCGGGTGCTCCCGGTGCGGGTGCCGCTGGCCCTCGCCGGGATCAGCTCCGGTGCCGTGGCCTGCTGGGGCGGTTGGATGGCGGTGGCCGCGCTGGTCACCGGGGGAGATCCCGCCGACCGTCCGACCCGCCTGATGCTCCTGGCCTACGCTGGCCAGATGATCGTCGGCCTGCTCGTCGCCACCGTCGGCGTCCGTTTCCTCGCGGCGCGGTCCGCCGGGGCAGTGAAGCGTCCGGTGACGTGAGGGCGTTCGCGCGGCCGCTGTTCGGCCGACGGGCGCGCCTGCGCTGGATCCATCTGATCCTGGGGGGCGCGCTCGCCATGCCGTACGTGCTCGTCGGCTCGGTCGTCATCGGTCCCGCGACCGGCGGCACCGCCGTCTTCTCGACGCTCCCCCTTCAGCTCGCCTCGTTCGCCGTCGGCCTGCCGCTCGCCGCGGTCACCTCCCTGTTTCCGCTGACCCGGTCGCTGGAGACCGCCGCCGTGCGCTGGCTGTGCGGGGTCGACGGGGACCGGCTCGCCGACGGGCCCGCCCGCACCCGGGCCGCGAAGGGCCGTACGGCGGCCTGGTACACGCTGCACCTGGGGCTGGGCGCGACCGTCGCCGGGATGTCGCTGGCGGTGCCGCCGTTCGCCGCCGTACTGATCGTGCTGCCGCTCTTCGCGGGGCTGCGGGACAGTCCGCTCGGGTTGCCCGAAGTCTTGGATCACGCTTGGGCGTTGGCGCTCTCGCCGGTCGCGGGCGTGGCCTCGCTCCTCGCGCTGGCGGGCTGCGCGGCCGGCTGCGGCGCGCTGCTGGCCCGCTGGGCTCCGACGCTGCTCGGCCCCACCCCCGAGGACCGGCTCGCCGCCGCCGAGGCGCGCGCCGCCGACCTCGCCGTACGCAACCGGCTGGCGCGCGAGCTGCACGACTCGGTCGGGCACGCGCTGAGCGCGGTCACCCTCCAGGCGAGCGCGGCGCGCAGGGTCCTGGACACCGACCCGGGGTTCGTCCGTGAGGCCCTCGCCGCCATCGAGGACACCACGCGCCGCACCGTGGGCGAACTCGACGCCGTACTCGGTGTGTTGCGCGACGACGAGGCCAACGGCACCGCGCCGGCACCCACCCTGGCCGCCGGCCTCGACGCTCTGCTGTGGGCCACCCGGGCGAGCGGACTGAAGGTGGCGGCCGCGATCGGGACACCGCCGGACGCGCTGCCTCCGATCCTCTCCCGCGAGGCGTACCGCATCGTGCAGGAGGGACTGAGCAACGCCCTCAAGCACGCCGGTGAGAGGGGCACCGTGACCCTGTGCGTCGAGGTGCGGGACGGCCATCTGGAGATCACGGTCGAGACCCCCTCGGCGCCGCCTCCACCGCCCGCCCCGGGGGCGGTCACGGCCTGTGCGGTGTGCGGGACCGGGCCCGGCTGCTGGGCGGCACCGTCCGGGCGGGCCCGGCGGACGGCACCTGGCGGCTGCGCGTACGGCTGCCGATGCGGGCCGCGACCTGAACGACTTGGACCCGCGGGACGCTCCGGGCGGCCCGAGGCCTCGGGCCGCCGCACGCGAACAGTCCGCCCCGGGCCCGGCGCCCGGGCGGAGCCGCTGCTCACAGAATCCGGACACCACCCATGACGAGCCCCACCCCGGTCCGTGTCGTCCTCGCCGACGACGAGCGCATGGTACGCACCGCCCTGCGGGCCATCCTCTCCGCCGAGCCGGATCTCGAGGTGGTCGGCGAGGCGGCCACCGGCGCCCAGGCCGTGTCGGTCGTGCGGGAGCAAAGACCGGACGTGGTCCTCATGGACGTACGGATGCCGGAGATCGACGGCATCCGCGCCACCGAGCAGATCCTCACCGGCCTCGACCGGCCGCCGCGCATCGTCGTCCTCACCACCTTCGAGAACGACTCCTACGTGTACGACGCGCTGCGCGTCGGAGCCGCCGCGTTCCTGCTCAAACGGGCGGAGGCCGACGCGCTGGTGAGTGCGGTCCGGCTGGTGGCGCGCAGCGACACGCTGCTGTTCCCGGCGGCGGTGCGCGCACTCGCCACCGAGCACGCGACCCGCACTGCTCCGGCGTGGGCGGCGAGGCTGACCGGGCGCGAGAGCGAGGTGCTGCGGCACATGGCGACCGGGCTGACCAACGTGGAGATCGCCCGGCTGATGGGGGTCGGCCCCGCCACGGTGAAGACCCATGTGGCGCAGGTGTTGGCGAAGACCGGGAGCCGGGACCGCACCCAGGCCGTCATCGCCGCCTACGAGGCGGGTTTTGTGCACGGTTCCTGAGCCCGGCGGGCCCCCTGCCCCTCCGCACGGGTTCCATGAGCGCCTGAGGGCGGGCGGCCCTCACAGGACGGAGTCGCGCCAGGCGTACACCTCGTCCTGCACCGCGTCGTCGAAGACGTGGCCGTCCGGCCACGTCTTCAGCCGCAGTCGGTCCTCTGCGCCCTGTGAGCGCCAGACGGCACGCAGCTTGCCGTAGGCGGTACGCACCCCGTCGGCGGGGAACAGGGCGTCGAGCCCGCCGTGGAAGAACAGCATCGGCCGGGGTGCCGCGATGCTCGCCACGTCGGGGATGTCCAGGTGCCGGGCGAGCCCGGGGTGGAGCATGTGGAACGCCGACTGCCCGCGCAGCGTGTTTTTCCCGGGCACCATCATCTCCTTTCCTTCAGGCCGGTCATCCAGCACACGCTCGCCGCCGCCGCGATGTGGTCGCTGAGCGCGGCCACCTGCCAGGCCCGGTAGCCGCCCATGGAGAAGCCGAGGGCGGCGGCCCGGTGCCCGTCCACCCGGTCGAGGCCGGCCAGGAAGGCGGCGGCCCGCTGGTCCTCGCAGGCGTGGAGTCCGGCGGGTGAGAGCCGAGGTGGAAGAGGTCGCTCGCCAGTTCCCGCTGCCGCTCGTGGACCAGCGGCCCCCGCTCGCCCCGTCCGAGGGCGTCCAGGCAGAGCACCACATGGCCGCGCCGGGCGAGTTCGTCGCCGGCGAAGCGCCCGGCGAAGTACCGCTCGGCCCACTGTTCGGCGGAGGCGAGCCGGGTGTCGTCGTACCAGGGCCGGACGCCCTTCTCCTTGCCGACGTCGAAGCGGGAACCGTGGTCGTGCAGGAGAAGCACGGCCGGGAAGGGCCCGGTGCCCCGCGGGGTGAGCAGGGCCCGCGGACCCTGCCGTACCGGGTGAGCGAGAGCTCCACGGACTCGCGGGTGCAGCCGTCCCCTCGGGGACCCGCGGTGAACTCGGGCGCGTACGGCGTGCCGTCCTGGTCCTCGACGACGAGCAGTTCCTCGGTCTTCTCCCGGGCCGCCCGCCGCCACGCCGGGAAGTCCCGGACGGGTGAGGTGCCCCAGGCGAGTGGGAACGTCAAGTCGTCCTTGAGTGCCGGATGGAGGCCGGGCGGCCCGGGGGCGGGGATCACTTGCCGGTCCGGGGGCGCCGGTCGCCGAGGTAGGTCTCGCGCAGGTGGGCGGCGGCCTGGGCGGGGATGAGCTGGGGCCGGGCCGGGGGCAGCAAGGAAGGCATGCGGGGCTCCTTCGGTACGGGGAGGACCGGGGCGGGCGCGCGCCACAGTGGGGGTGGAGCGCGCCCGCCCCGGCGACGGTGGGCGCGGGGACGTCAGCGGATGCGGCCCGCTCCCGCGCCGTGCTTGACCAGTGCCGGGACCGCCTGCACCGGGTGAACGGCGGTACGCAGGGTGGGTGTCCAGCCGGCGCCGGACCGGAGGGTCCCCTCGGGGCGCTCCGCGTTGTGCACGGCGATCAGGTCGATCCGCTCGCCGTTGACGCGGTTGTTCTCGGCGGTGAGCGGCGAGTCGTTCCACCGCTTGAGGATCTTCGGCGCGCTGCCGCCGTCCGTCAGGGCCGACTTGAACCCGGCCCAGTCACTGACGGTGTGGACGTGCGCGGCGGTGGCGTCGGCGCCTCCGGTGGTGCCGGTTCCCTGGGACGCCCAGCCGTCGTTCGCGTCGAGCGTCTGCCGGGCGGCGTCGCGGGGGCCGGGGTGAGGGCCGGAGTGGGCCTGGGCGCCGGTGCCGGTCAGGGCCAGCACGAGGGCGGTGCAGCCGGCCAGCGAGGCGGCTCTCGCTGCGGCATGCTCATGCCACATCGGTCTGTTCATGGTGCGGCTCTCCCTTTTCTCGTTTCTCGTGTGTCCGTGGTGCCGGCGTATCCGTGGTGCCGGTGTCAGGCGGCGGCGTCCGGCCAGGTGATCCAGGACTCGGGGATCACCTCGTGCAGCCGGCGCACGCCCCGCGGTGCGAGCACCCGGGTGCGCAGCAGCTCCCGGGCGACCAGCCGGGCCACGGCGATCGCGCCGGGCGGGTTGAAGTGCGTGTTGTCCTGCTCGGTCGCCGTCCAGTTGAAGTACTCCTTGGTCTCCCCGACGCCCAGCTCCTGCCACAGCGCCAGCGACAGGGCCTGGATGTCGAGCAGCGCGACCCGCTCCTCGCCGGCCGGCGCCCGCATCGCCGCCGGGTACGCGCCGTGGCTCGGCACGGCGTCGCCGGCCGTGTCGAACCTCCGGCGCTCCACGGCGGTGGCCAGCACGGGCCGCGCCCCGCGGGCCCTGGCCCCGGCGACGTACAGCCGCAGGTGCTCCCGGTACGTCGTCCAGGGCTCGGTGTAGCGGCTCGGGTCGGTGGCCTTCCGAGCAGGGCGCCGACCCAGCGCCACGGGGTGGCGGCGAAGATCTGCCCGGAGGGGCGGAAGCCGTCACCGGTGTCGTACGAGAAGCGGCAGCGGGCTCCGGCACCGGCCTCGATCCGCAGTCGCGCCCGGCCCTCGGGGGCGAGCCGCGGACGGTCGGCGTCGCGTTCCCTCCCCCACTGCCCCGAAGGCGTGGGAGGTGCCCCCGCGGCGACCGTCTCGGCGAACCGGTGCACCAGGTGTGCCGTGCCGTCCGGTCCCCGCTGGAGTCCGATCCAGCGGTAAGCGTCGCCGAGGACCGCGAGGCCGGCCCGTGCCCCGGGCTCCTGGCTGGCGAGCCGCAGTTCCACGTCGACGGTGCACGGGATGCCGGGCAGCCGCTGGGTGAGCACGTTCGCCAGCCTGCGCAGGTCGTGCGCGTCGGCGGTGCGCACGCAGGTCAGCCGCAACCCGTCGGCGGAGTGCTGGGTGGCCCAGCCGTCCCGGGGATTGGCGGTCCACTGCCACTGGCGGCCGTAGCGGCCTCCGGGGAAGTCGTCGTCGGTGGCGGGCCCCGCGGCCGGCTGCGCGGGCAGGTCCGGTCGGCGGTGCCCGGCGACCGGCGCGCCGGCGTCCCCCAGCACCGGCTGGCCTCCCTCACCGCCCCAGTGCATCGGCTGGAGATGCACGACCCTGCCGTACGCCCCGCGCTGCTGGAAGTGCAGGAACCAGTCCTCGCCGGACGGGGTGCGCACCCAGCCGCCCTGGTGGGGGCCGTTGACGTCGGTGTCCCGCTGTTCCAGGACGACCTTCTCCTCGTACGGCCCGAAGAACTCACGCGACCGGAAGGCGCCCTGCCAGCCGGTCTCCACTCCCCCGGCGGGCGCCAGGATCCAGAACCAGCCGTCGTACCGGTAGAGCTTGGGGCCCTCCAGGGTGAACCAGCCGGGGATGCGGTCGGCGTCGACGATCACCTTGCCCTCGTCGAGGAGTTCGGTGCCGTGGGGATGCATGCGGTGGCCGGTGAGCCGGTTCTTGACGCCGCTGCGGGACTTGGCCCAGGCGTGCACGAGGTACGCCTCGCCGCTCTCCTCGTCCCACAGCGGGCACGGGTCGATGAGGCCCTTGCCGGCCTTCACCAGGTGGGGGCGGGTCCAGGGCCCCCGTATCTCAGGGGCGTCGACCTGGAAGATGCCCTGGTCGGGGTCACCCCAGAAGATCCAGAACCGGTCGTCGTGGTGGCGCAGGGACGGTGCCCAGACCCCGCAGTCGTGCCGGGGGACCGCGAACTCGCTCTCGGGTTGCAGTCGTTCGAGGGCATGGCCGACGAGTGTCCAGTTGACCAGGTCGCGGGAGTGGAGCAGCGGCAGTCCGGGGACGCGGCCGAAGCTGGAGGCGGTCAGGTAGAAGTCGTCGCCGACGCGGATCACGTCGGGGTCGGACCAGTCGGCGTTCAGGACCGGGTTCCGGTAGGTGACGTCCGCCGGCTCGGCGCTCATCGGCTCACCGCCTTGCGGACCAGGGCGGCGGCGTCGTCCCGGCCGAGCCGGCCGTCGGCGACGACGGTGACGACACGGCGGACCACCGTCCCCCCGGGCGGGACCGGCAGCCGTTCGTCGGGAGCGAGGGAGGAGCCGACGCCGGGGTACTCGGCGGTGCGCACGAACCAGGGGTCGCGGCGGGTCGGTTCGGTGGCGCCGGCGAAGACCAGCGTCCAGCGGGTGCCGGCCAGGGCGAGCCAGTCGGCCCGGTGGCCGTGCGCCGCGGCTTCGCCCTCGGCGGCGGCGGTGAAGACGTCCGGTGCCGTCGCCTCCTTGCGGGCCCGCCAGAAGAAGCCGCCGTAAGCCGCGCCGGGGCGGCCGTTGGTGGCCGGGCTGCCGAGGGAGAGCGGGGCCCCGGTGACGTTGGTGAGGGAGAAGGTGAAGTCCAGCGCCCAGGCGGTGTCGGTGAGTTCGGTGGCGGCGACCGTACGGCGCTCCCGCAGCAGCTCGCCCGGCGCGGCGATCCAGCGCAGCTCCTCCACGAAGCCGTCGGGGTCCCGCAGCCGGAAGGAGGTGTGCCGCTGGGAGCCGTGGTTGTCCAGTTCGGTCGGGCCCTGGTCGCGGACGTAGGTACGTCCGCCCCAGAAGTTGTGCCCCTCGACGTCGGGAACGGCGACGCCGACGCCGAGGTGGTGGGTGTGGTCCGCGGGGGACAGTTCGGTGACCGCCGTGCCGGCCAGGGTGGTGACGGGGTGCAGATAGGGGCGCGGGGAGAGCCCGAGGGGCAGCTCGGGCCGGGTGACGTACCGACCGACCGGCCGGCCCGCGACGCGCAGGTGCCGTAACTCGTGCCGCTCATCAGGGCGTCGGAGATCCGCACCATGTCCCGCACCCCCTGCTTGAGCAGGTGGTCGGGGAGGGGCAGCATCCCGTACTCGGGCATCCCGGGCCCGCCCTTGGGGCCGGAGTTGCGCAGTACCAGCACATGGTCGGCGGTGATGTTCAGCGCCGGGTCGTTGAGGGTGCGCTGCATGGTCCGGTAGTCGTCGAAGACGACCGCGGGGCCGGTGTGCCGCAGCAGGTGCGGCTCGGCGGCGATGTGCTTGATGACGGCGCCGTCCGGGCAGAGGTTGCCGCGCAGTACGGCGACCCCGCCCTCGTCGGCGACCGGCTTGTCCCGGGGCCGGATGACGTCGTCGTGGTGCACCTGCGCGCCGGCGATCTGTTCGCGCAGGGTGTCGTGGGAGACGGTGGGCCGGTCCAGGTGGAGCAGGTCCGGTATCCGGGAGAGGAAGCCGGGCAGACCGCCCGCGAAGTGGAAGTCCTCCATCAGGTACGTCTGTCCGCCGGGCCGTACGTTGGCCAGCACCGGGACGGTGCGGGCGAGGCGGTCGAAGTCGTCGAGGGTGAGTTCGACGCCCGCGCGGCCTGCCATCGCGATCAGATGGATCACGGCGTTGGTGGAGCCGCCCAGGCCGAGGACGGTCGTCACCGCGTCCTCGAAGGCCTCCGCGGTGAGGATGTCGCTCAGTTTCCGGTCCCGGTGGACCAGTCCGACGATGCGCAGCCCGGCCGCGGCGGCCATTCTGTCGTGCCCGGAGTCGACGGCGGGGATGCTGGAGGCGCCCGGGATCGTGACGCCGAGGGCCTCGGCGGCGGCGGTCAGCGTGGAGGCCGTCCCCATGGTCATGCAGTGGCCGGGCGAGCGGGCCAGGCCGCTCTCGATCTCCTGCATCTCGCAGTCGCCGATGACGCCCGCCCGCTTGTCGTCCCAGTACTTCCACATGTCGGTGCCGGAACCGAGCACCTCGCCCCGCCAGTGGCCCGGCGGCATGGGTCCGGCCGGGACGAAGACCGTCGGCAGGTCGACGCTGGCCGCGCCCATGAGCAGGGCGGGCGTGGACTTGTCGCAGCCGCCCATCAGCACGGCGCCGTCGACCGGGTAGGACCGCAGCAGTTCCTCGGTCTCCATGGCGAGGAGGTTGCGGTAGAGCATCGGGGTCGGCTTCTGGAAGGTCTCGCTGAGCGTGGAGACCGGGAACTCGAGCGGGAATCCGCCGGCCTGCCAGACACCCCTTTTGACCGCCTGGGCGCGGTCACGCAGGTGGGCGTGGCAGGGGTTGATGTCGGACCAGGTGTTGAGGAGGGCGATGACGGGCTTGCCCAGGTGCTCCTCGGGCAGGTAGCCGAGCTGGCGGGTGCGGGCGCGGTGGCTGAAGGAGCGCAGCCCGTCCGTGCCGTACCACTGGTGGCTGCGCAGTTCCCCGGATCGCTTGCGCCGCTCGTCGGGGACGCTCATACGGACCACCCCGCGGCTATCGCGGCCACCTCGGCCCGCTCCTGCTCGGTCAGCTGCCTGCTCGGCGGGCGGACGTCTCGGCGGCACAGGCCAAGGGAGGCGAGGGCCTCCTTGACGACGGAGACGTTGTCGGCGGAACCGTTGGCACCGCGCAGTTCCTCGAAGCGGCGGATCTGCTCCCAGACCTTCATGGCGGTCGCGTAGTCGCCCGACCTGAGCGCCCCGATCATGTTCAGCGACACCGACGGGGCGACGTTGACCAGGCCGGAGGTGAAGCCGGTGGCGCCCGCCGAGAAGTAGGAGGGTGCGTACGGCTCGGCCAGCCCGGCGACCCACACGAACCGCTCGATGCCGGCGTCCCGCGCGAAGGCGGCGAACCTCGCCGCGTCCGGTACGGAGTACTTCACGCCGATGACGTTGGGGCAGGTGTCGGCGAGTTCGGCGAGGCGGGTGCCGGTGAGCCGGGCGTTGCGGATGTAGGGGACGACGCCCAGGTCGGGCACCGCCTCGGCGATGGCGCGGTGGTAGTCGACCCAGCCGCTCTGGGAGACGTAGGGGTGGACGGGCTGGTGCACCATCACCATCCGCGCGCCGAGGTCACGGGCGTGCCGTGCGGAGGCGACCGCGGTCGGTACGTCGTGGCCCACGCCGACCAGGACGGACGAGCCGTCACCGGTCTCCTCCATGGTCAGCTCGGCGACGGTGCGCCGCTCCTCGGGCGTCAGGGCGTAGAACTCGCCGGTGTTGCCGTTGGGGGTCAGGGTGGTGATGCCGGCGTCGAGGAGGCGACGCAGCAGGGCCCGGTAGCCGGCCGGGTCGACGGAGCCGTCCTCGGCGAACGGGGTCACCGGGATCGCCACCACGCCGGCCAGGGCCGCCCGCTGGGTCTCGAACGTCGTCGTCATGCCTGGCCGTCCTCTTCCTGGGCTTCCGGAGCCTTTCCGGCTTCCTGGCCTGCTCGGGCTTCCTCGGTGTCGAGGTCCGCGTCGAGGTCCGCGTCGGGAAAGGCCCGGCGCACGAAGGACGCGATGTGCGCGTGCAGGGCGCGTGCCGCGCCGTTCGCGTCTCCGTCGAGGGCGAGCCGCAGGATCTCGCGGTGCTCGCTCGCCTCCCGCTCCCAGGAGGGGTCGGCGGCCCAGGCCACGGCGGAGACGAGTGCCGCCTGGTCGCGGACCTCGTCGAGCATCCGGCCGAGCAGCGGGTTGCCGCACGGCATGTACAGGGCGCGGTGGAACTCGCGGTTGCTCAGGGAGCGTTCGGCGGTGTCGGTGGCCTCGTCGGCCCGGGTCAGCGCGTCGCGTGCGGCGTCCAGGGAGGCACCGCGCCGGACGGCGCGCCGGAGCGCCTCGGGTTCGAGGAGGAGTCGCACGTCGTAGACCGCACGCGCCATGTCCGCGTCGACCGTGCGCACCGTGACGCCCTTGTACTGGCTCATCACGACCAGGCCGGTACCGGCCAGGGTCTTGAGGGCCTCCCGCACCGGGGTCTTGGACACCCCGAACTGCGCGGCGAGGTCGGCCTCGACCAGGGCCTGGCCCGGTGTCAGCCGGCCGGTGAGGATGCGTCGTTTGATCTCCTCCAGCACGTACTGCGTGCGGGAGGGGATCGGCATGGGCACAGAGGTCATGCGCGCCTCTCGAATCTCACATATCGCGTCTCATATATGACGTACGAAGTACGACGCGATGAAACTAGGAGCGGCCCGGGGTTTCGTCAATGCTTCTGACAAAGGAAGTCCTGGTTGCCGTTCACGCGGTCCGGGAAGGGCTGTCCACACCGCTCCCGGCCGTCCCCGTGGTCGGATTCGCGGCCGGACCCATGTGCTTCCGCAATATCGCGAACGCGGCGCGGCCGGGCATCCGTCACTCGGAAGTGACGGATGCCCGGCCGCTCGGAGGGTCTCGGGGGCTCCCTGGATCAGGCCTTTCGCGTCCACCCCGGATCGCGGCCGCTCAGCCCCACGGTCCGGTCCAGCAGCGGGGCGTCGGACGGCACCGGCACTACGGGGCCGAAGATGCCCTCGCCGCCGTCCCGGCCGGGTTCCGCCGCGGCGGCGAGGAGGAAGGTGTGCACGGCCTCCAGGGCGGCGGGGTCGGGTGCGTAGGGCTGGCCGGTGGCGCGGGCCAGGTCCCAGCCGTGGATCACCAGTTCGTCGGCGGCCACGGCCCCGGCCACCTCGCCCGGCAGGTTGACGCCCCCGGCCCTGGTCATGCCGGTCCAGGCCCCGGGGCCCCGCCAGGCGTCGGCGAGTTCGTCGAGCACCCGGGGCAGTTCCTCGCGCCAGCCGGGCCGGAGGTCCGGCACGGCGGCGTCCGGGCTGGTGTCGGTGGTGGCGCCGAGGTCCTTGCGCCCGGCGTCGCGGAAGGCGACGGACAGCCCGACGAGGTGGCCCAGGATGTCGCGCACCGTGTACTTCGGGCAGGGCGTCCCGTCCGCGAGCTGCGCGTCGGTGACGCCCTCGGCGAGTCGCGCCACGATCCGCGCCTGCGGTCCGAGGTCGAGAATCGGGTCTGTCATGGGCTTGCTCCTCACGTTTCCACTCGCAGCACCGCGCACGGCGCTGCGAGTGGTTCAGCTCCTGAGGGGTGGACCGCCCCCGCACGCGAAACTCATCGCGTCGCGGGTCCCGGACTCCTCAGGGGCTCTCAGAGGTTCTCAGCGTTCTCAGAGGTCGGCGAGTGCCGCGCCCACCTGCTCCAGGTCGCCGTCCGAGGCCAGTCCGGTGTGATAGAGGCGCAGCTCCGTCGCGCCGAGCCGGCGGACCTCGGCCGCGTCCGCGGCGAGGGTGCCGGGACTGCCGCCCATGCCGGAGACCACCGTGAAGTTTGCGGCGAGGACGCTCCCCCGGTGGTTCTCCTGTGCGAACGGTGTCAGCAGGCCGGGGCCGCCGGCGCAGGGGACGACCACACCGTCTGCGACGGAGAGGATGTGTACGGGGTCGACGCCGGCGTTGGCGCCGCAGTGGTACGGCACCGGGTCCGCGTGCAGGAGGACCTGGAAGCCCTCGGGGGCCGCGTCGCGTACCGCCCGGACCGCCGCCTCCTGGAGCGTGCGGGCCGTGGCGTCGCGCCACGCGCGCGTGGCGGCCGCCGTCTCCTCACCGAGGAGCTTTTCGACTCCCGCCCAGCCCTCCCCACCGGAGGGCGCCCCCCGCCACACCGGCTCCAGCGCGACCCGTACGGACGCGGCCAACCCACCGGCGTCCAGTCCCTGAGTCCCGTAGCCCTCGCGGCAGGACGGGCAGAAGCACAGGGACATCAGGTACTGCCCGGCGTCCCCGAGGCCGACCCCGGCGGTCTTGTCGTGGGCGTGCAGATGTGCCAGCCCGTACCAGCCGAGGGATTCCAGTTCGGTGCCGCGCGCCCCGGGCCGTACCGCCGCCTCCGCTGCCAGGTCGGTCAGGTACGCCGTCGGCTACACGCCCCGTCCCCTGGCCGGCGACCCGCTCATTCCCGTCGACACGCCGCACCGCCCGGACACCCTCTACAGCCTCTCCAAGTGCTTCGGCGAGGACCTCGCCCAGCTCTACTGGGACAAGCACGGCCTGGAGACCGTCTCCGTGCGCATCGGGTCCTGTTTCCCCGAGCCGACCAGCGTGCGGATGCTCTCGGTCTGGATGAGCCCCGCCGACGGCGCCCGCCTCCTGCACGCGGCCCTGACCGCCGAGCACGTCGGGCACACGGTCGTCCACGGCTCGTCCGCCAACACACGCCTGTGGTGGGACCTCACCTCCGCGCGTGCGCTCGGTTACGACCCGCAGGACGACTCCGAGCCGTTCGCCGCGAAGCTCGTCGCCGAGCGGGGCGAGCTGGACCCGGACAACGAGGCGCACGCGCGCGTCGGCGGCCACTTCGTGACCGATCCGCCGATCTGGCCGTACTGAGACCACGGGCCCGACACGCCGCTGAAACCGCGGGCCCGGTACCGGCACATCGACGGCACGCGCGCGTGGCCGCGGCGGAAATCCGACGTTCCCACCGGCGGGCGGACACCGAACGGGCCCGCCCGCCGCCTTGTTCGGGCATCCGCGATGCCCGCTTCCGTGCTGCGCTCCGCCCCCGCGCAGATCCGAGCCGGGCATCGCCGGAGTCGAACGGGCGGAAACGGGCATGACCGGGTCCGCAACAGGCCTGGTCAGCTACGCGCACCGCCTGTACAGCTGCCTGCAAGGACCCGACGGGGCCCGAGCGGGCAGCGAGATCAGGAAGCAGGTGTTCGGCCATGGGCGACAGAACGGCCGAAGCGCGCCAGCGTGAGATCGTGCGGGTGGCGCGCGCCACCGGCTCGGTCGACGTCACGGCGCTCGCCGCCGACCTGGGCGTGGCCAAGGAGACCGTACGACGGGACCTGCGCGCTCTGGAGGACCACGGCCTGGTGCGCCGCACCCATGGCGGCGCCTATCCCTTGGAGAGCGCCGCCTTCGAGACCACGCTCGCCTTCCGCGCCACCAGCCACGTGGCCGAGAAGCGCAGGGTCGCGAACGCCGCGGCCGAACTGCTCGGCGACGCGGAGGCGGTTTTCATCGACGAGGGCTTCACCCCGCGGCTCATCGCCGAGGCACTGCCCCAGGACCGGCCGCTCACCGTGGTCACCGCCTCCCTGCCGGTCGCGGGCACGCTCGCCGGGACCGGCACCGTGTCCGTGCTGCTGCTCGGCGGCCGGGTCCGCCCCGGCACCCTCGCCACCGTCGACCACTGGACGACTACACCTCCATGAACCTGCCGATCGCCGTGTGGATGATGCACTCGTTCCTCTCGGAGATCCCGGTCGCGGTGGCGGCCGAACTCTTCGCGACGGGTGTCCTGGACCCGGACGTCTTCATCAGCGACCGCATCCCGCTCGACCGCTACCCGGAGGCGCTGGAGCAGCTCGCGCGGGGGGGTGGGGAGGAAGACCGTGGTGGTGCCGTAGGGGTTCCTCGCCCCGGCCGCCCCGCCCCGCCCCGGACGGGCTGAGTGTCCTGGCCGTTCCCTCTCGATCGACCGAGTCGGGTGGTGGGTGGGCGGGGTCGGGTCTGGGGCGGAGCCCCAGGGTCGGGGAGGGAGAGGGCGGCGGGGGCGAGCACCCTTGGGGCGCCCCGCAACCGGGGCTGAGAGCCTCTTCCCCGGCCGGGCCACAGGTCAGGGAACAGCAAAACGCCCCCGCTCGTTCACCCGGCATGACAGCTATGACCCCCGGCTCGAACATCCCCCTCCCCACCGCCCGTGTGACGGTGGACGTCGCCGCCCCGGTGCGGCTCGACGTATCGGGCCTGCTGCTCACCGCCGACGGCAAGGTGCGCTCCGACGACGACTTCATCTTCTACAACCAGCCCGCGGGCCCCGGTGTGACCTACCGTTCCGGTGGCGGCACCGCCCCCGACGCCATCACGATCGACACCACGGCGGTTCCGCCCGGCATCGAGAAGATCGTCGTCACCGCGAGCCCCGACGCCCAGGGCCAGACGTTCCAGGGTATCGAACCGACGGCGACCATCCGGAGCGCGGACGACAACGCGGTCCTGGCCACCTTCACTCCCCCGAGCCTCAGCGCCGAGACGGCCCTGGTGATCGTCGAGATCTATCTGCGCAACGGTGCCTGGAAGGCGCGCGCGGTCGGCCAGGGCTACGCCAACGGCCTGGCCGGCATCGCCACCGACTTCGGAGTCACGGTCGAGGAACCGGCCGCCCCCGCCCAGCCGGTCACTCCGCCCCCGCCCGCCATGCAGCCGCCGGTGAGTCCCCCGGCCCCGCCGATGTCCGCCCCACAGGCCCCGCCGGCGCCCGCCGCTCCCCCGGCGCCGCCCGCCGCCGCGCCCGGCACCGGGAAGATCAACCTGGACAAGGGCCGAGTCAGCCTCCAGAAGAACCAGACCGTCTCGCTGATGAAGGGCGGCCTCCCGCTGCTCTCGCAGGTCCGGATGGGCCTCGGCTGGGAGCCCGCGTACCGGGGCAAGGACATCGACCTCGACGCCTCGGTCATCGCCTACGGCCCGCAGCGCAACCACATCGACAGCTGCTACTTCGGCAAGCTCCAGATCGTGAACGGCGCGATCCGGCACTCCGGCGACAACCTCACGGGCGAGGGCGGCGGGGACGACGAGACGATCACGGTCGACCTCGGCCGCCTCCCCCAGGACGTCACCGGCCTGGTCTTCACGGTCAACTCGTTCTCCGGCCAGAAGTTCACCGAGGTCGCCAAGGCGTACTGCCGCCTCCTGGACGCCACCACCGGCGAGGAGCTGGTCCGTTTCGACCTCACCTCCGCCGAAGCGCAGACGGGCGTGATAATGGCGAAGCTGATCCGCCAGTACTCCGGCGAGTGGGAGATGACCGCCCTCGGCGACTTCGTGAAGTCCCGCACGGTGAGGGGCATGGTCAAGCCGGCCGCCCAGTCCCTCTGAGCGCGCGTACGAGCCCGGGCGCCCCCGTCCGCAGGGGGCGCCCGGACCGCCGGTCCCGGACCGGAGGGACTACGGCCGCAGTCCCTCCATCAGCCACCCCAGATACCGGCGCAGGTGCTGCCCCTCGCCGCCGGCCAGTTCCGACGCCGTGGCCACCCCGTGGGCCAGGCGCAGCACGTCGATCGGCTCGATGTCCCGGCGCAGTGTCTTCGCCTCCCGCGCCGCGCCGACCAGCCGGGTCACGGCGTCCTTCAGGGGGTCGCAGCAGTCGGTGGCGTCGTTCGTCGGGCCGCCGCCCGAGACGGCCGCGCCGAGCAGGGCCCGCAGTCCGCGGAGCTGGGTCATGCCGGCGCCGAGTTCGTTCAGCCACTGGCCCAGCGCCTCGCCCGGCGGCAGGTGTTCGGCCAGTTCGCCGGCGCGCGCGGCGATGTGGTCGATACGGTCCGCGTAAGCGGCCTCCAGCAGCGCCCGGCGCGTGGGGAAGTGCCGGTAGAGGGTGCCGGAGCCGACCCCGGCCCGCTTGGCTATGTCGTCGAGCGAGGCACCCTCACCATGCGCGGCGAACGCCTCCACCGCCACTTCCAGCAGCCGCGCGTAATTGCGCCTGGCGTCCGCCCGCATGGGCCTGACCTGCGCCATCAGCCCCTCCTCGATCCGGCGGCCCTCGCCGTACCCTATCGAGGGCCCACCGACGGGGCGTCAGAACAGCGCGCTGTACGCGTTCAGCGCCGGTTGCCCGCCCAGGTGGGCGTAGAGAACGGTCGACTCACGCCCGATCTCGCCCCGGGACACCAGGTCGATGAGCCCGGCCATCGACTTCCCCTCGTACACGGGGTCGGTGACCATCCCCTCGGTGCGGGCCGCGAGCCGCATCGCGTCCAGCGTCGCCTCGTCGGGGATTCCGTAGGTGCCCGCGTGGTACCGCTCGTCCAGCTCGACGTCGCCCTCGGTCAACTCCGCCTTGACGCCAATGAGCCGGCCGGTGTTCTGCGCGATCCGCGCGATCTGTTCGCGGGTGCGGACGGGTGCCGCCGACGCGTCGACACCGATCACCCGCCGGGAGCGCCCGCCCGCCTCCTCCAGGGCGCGGAAACCGGCGACCATCCCCGCCTGGGTGGATCCGGTCACCGAGCACACGATCACGGTGTCGAAGAAGACGCCCAGCTCCCGCTCCTGCTCGGCGACCTCGGAGGCCCAGTTGGCGAAGCCCAGCCCACCGAGCGGGTGGTCGGAGGCACCGGCCGGGATGGCGTAGGGCTTGCCGCCCGCCTCCTCGACCTCCCTCAGCGCCTGCTCCCAGCTCTCCTTGAAGCCGATCCCGAACCCGGCCCGCACCAGGCGCACATCGGCGCCGGCCAACCGGCTGATCAGGATGTTGCCGACCTTGTCGTAGACAGAGTCCGGCCAGTCCACCCAGCTCTCCTGCACCAGTACGCACTTGAGCCCGGCGCGGGCGGCGACGGCGGCGACCTGGCGGGTGTGGTTGGACTGCACCCCGCCGATGGAGACGAGGGTGTCGCAGCCCTGGGCGAGCGCGTCGGCGACCAGGTACTCCAGCTTGCGGGTCTTGTTGCCGCCGTGGGCCACACCGGAGTTGCAGTCCTCGCGCTTGGCCCACAGGGCGGCGCCGCCGAGGTGTCCGGTCAGCCGCTCCAGCGGATGCACGGGCGAGGGTCCGAAGAGCAGGGGGTAACGCTCGTAAGCAGAGAGGGACATGGGTGATCCTTCCGTCAGGGAGCCTCGGGAACGTCGGCGAGCTCTTCCAGGCCCCGCCAGATCTCCGCCGTGACCCGGACCGCTTCGTCCGGGTCTCCGGCCGCGCAGGCCTCGATCAGCCGTTCGTGCAGCCCGGCGGAACGGCAGGTGCCGCCCTCGCCGAAGCGCTGCCGTTCCAGCCGACGGATGAGGGGCGTGTAACGGGCGGCGGTCGCGGCGGCGGCGCGGTTGCCGCTCACCCGTACGAGTACGTCGTGCAGTTCGTCGTCGGCGCGCAGCGCGCCGTCCACGTCACCGGCCCGTACTGCGGCGGCGAACCGCTCGTTGGCTGCACGCATGAGGTCCACATCGGGCTCCCGCAGCCGCGGTACGGCGACGCGGGTGACCAGTTCGTGCATGGCGCCGACGACGGCCGCCGCGTCCCGCACGTCGCCGGCCACCAGGGGGGTCACGCGGGTGTAGCTCTGCGGCTTGCTCTCCAGCAGCCCCTCGTCGACCAGCCGCGAGAACGCCTCGCGCACCGGCGCGCGGGACAGCCCGAGCCGCTCGGCGAGCTCGGCGTCCCGCACCACCTCCCCGGGCTCGATCTCCCCGGCCACGATGGCGTCCCGGATCGCTGCATGCGCGCGGTCCCTGAGCAGGGTGCGCGGCACGGGTCGAATGGCCTCCATGATTGAAATGTTAGATGTCACTGGGCTCGCGAACAAGACCGCGGCCCGCACGGATCGTGCGGGCCGCGGGAGAGCGTTCGGGGTGCGGCTGTCGTGGTGGTCGTCGCTGCCGTGACTGTCAGTGGCGCTTCCGGCGCTTCCAGGGGCCGGTGACGGCGAGCATGATGCCCGGTTCCTGGATGTTGGCGCACAGGGTCTTTCCGTCGGGCGAGAAGGTGACGCCGGTGAACTCGCTGAACTCCGGCTCCTCCCCGGTGCCGATGTTCAGGTCGTTGCGGGCGATGGGACAGGTGCGTCCGCTGTCGGTGGCGCCGACCAGGTGCTGCACGCCGTCGCCGTCCTCTGCGATGACCAGGCCGCCGTCCGCGGCAGGGTTCCGGTTGACACCGAGCAGGACCTTCAGGGTCACCGTGCGGGGCTTCGGGTCGTAGAACCAGACCTGACCGTCGGGCTGGACGGGTCTCTCCTCGCGGACGTACGAGGAGACGAAGTACGCCCCACCACATGCCCTCCAGTTTGCGGCCACGGGTGATCCCGCCGGCTCGAACTGCTCGCGCACGGAGACGGTCCGCGCGTCGCGGTCCGGTACCTCGACCCAGTCGACGCCGTACACCGTGCCGGTCCTCGTGGCACGGGGGAGATCGTCGATGAACCGGCCGCCGGATTCGTAGCACTCGGGCGCCTGGAGGACGCCCGCGCCGTCGGCGAGGGTGCGGAACCCAAGCCTGCCCCGAGCGGGGCGCGCCCCTCAACCCCCGTGCTGCGACCGAGCCTTGAAGGCCGCCTTGCGGGCCTCCTTGGCGATCTTCTTGTCCGGGTGCAGCCGGCCCATCGCCTCCAGCACGTCCGCCGTGGCCGAGTGCTCCACCCGCCAGGCCGTGGCGAAGAAGCCGCTGTGCTGACGGGCCAGACCCTCCACCAGGGCCCGCAGTTCCTCGGAGTTGCCCTCGGCGGCGAGTTGTGCGGCCACCGTGTCGATGGTCAGCCAGAAGATCATGGCCTCGGAGGGCGGCGGTACGTCCGTCGCCCCGTGCTCGGTCAGCCACACGCGGGCCAGCCCGCCGAGTTCGGCGTCGTCGAGCACCTCGCGCAGGGCGGGCCCGGCCGAGAGGCCGACCAGCGACAGCGCCTGCTGGCACTGCAGCCGCCGCAGCGGCGCGTTCTCGTCGCTCCCGCGCGCGGCGGCCAGCAACTCCCGTGCTGCCGCGAGGGGTTCGCGGCGGGCGAGCCACTGTTCGGTCTCCGCGTGGGCCGCCGCGGGCGGGAACGCGGCGGTGCCGTCGAGCAGCGCGTCGGCGCCCTTGTCCGTGAGGTCCCCGATCGCCGGCGCGTCGAACCCGGCCTCCAGCAGGCGGGCGCGCAGTCCGTACAGTCCGAGCGGGGTCAGCCGCACCACGCCGTAGCGGGAGACGTCGGTTTCGTCCTGCGGCTCCGCGGGCTCCTGGTCCCCTTCGACCAGCAGCGCCTCGTCGACCGGCCGGTACTCCACGAGTCCGGCCGGCTCCAGCATGCGGAACTGGTCGTCCAGCCGCATCATCGCGTCGGACACCTGCTGCAGGACGTCGTTGGTGGGTTCCGGCATGTCGTCGGGGACGAGCACGGACGCGGCCAGCGCGGGCAGCGGCACCGGTGCCCCGGCGGGGCCTTCCTCCCCGGCGGTCAGCAGGTAGAGGTTGCGGAGCACGCCGTCCAGGAACTCCGCCTCGGCCTCGGGGTCCCAGTCGAGCGCGGAGAGGTCGATTTCGCCGGGTCCGTCCCCGGCGGCGATGGCGTCGACGAGCCCGTCCAGGTCGGGCACGCTCGCGTCGGCGAGCACCGTCTCCAGGGCGGCGAGCCAGACGGTGAGGACGTCCTGCGGCGAGCCTCCGGTGAGCAGGGCGAGGTCGGCGCCCGCGGTGACGGTGCCCTCCTCCTCGTCGACCACGTCGACGAGCCCGGCGTCCACGGCGACGCGCCATGCCTCACTGGCGTCGGCGGCGGCCTCCTCGCCGCTCAGGCCGAGCGCCTCGGCCGCCGCGGGCAGCTGCTCGTCGACCAGCCCGCCTCCGGCGTCGACCCGGGTCGTGGGTCCGGCCCAGCGGGCGAGCCGGGCTGCCCGGGACAGCAACGGCGTGGACAGTGCTTCGCGCGCCAGCTCCGCTTCGGGGTGCAGCCGCGCCGGCGGCAGGATGGAGCTGTCTGACATCGGCTGTTTCTCCTAGGTGCTGTCCTCGGCGCCTCTTGCGACTCAACCGCTCAGCCTAGACGGATTTCCACCCAAGCCGCCCTCCTCACCTCTCCTTCAGCCCTCGTACGTGGCCGAAACCTTGACAAGTGGCTTGGCCAGGCTGGAGATTGACGCGCGTAGAAGTCGGCGGACAGTTGTTCACCGGAGCCGGAGGCCACCCACGGACGCCGCGGGTGGCCTCCGCGGAGGGCACCTTGGGAGGAACCGCGGGAAGAGCGGGGACCGAGGGGTCCTCCACGTCGGCGCCTTCGCGCCCCGCACCCGCTGCGCGCGTCCCACCTGCCCCAACTGCACCACCGGCTCCGACCGCTCCCGATGTCCCCACACGTACGCGTCCTTCACCCTCGTCCCGGCACTGCTCACATCCCGGAGGGAATCCGTTGCCGAGTAAGCCGTCCGCGCGTCTCGCCGCGCTCACCGTCGCCGCCGTGTGCGCGGCGACCGCCACCCAGTTGGCCGCCCTCACCTCGTCCGCGCACGCGGAGTCCGTACGCATCCACGACATCCAGGGCGACACCCGGATATCCCCGTACGTCGGGCAGCAGGTCGCCGATGTGGCCGGAATCGTCACCGGTGTCCGTGCCTACGGCTCGTCCCGCGGCTTCTGGATCCAGGACCCGGCCCCGGACGCCGACCCGGCCACCAGCGAGGGCGTCTTCGTCTTCACGGGTTCGACCCCGAAGGACGTAGCCGTCGGCGACGCCGTCACGGTCTCCGGCACGGTCACGGAGTACGTCCCCGGCGGCACGTCCTCCGGCAACCAGGCGCTGACGGAGATCACCCGCGCCACGTTCACCGTGGTCTCCCGCGGCAACCCGGTCCCGGCGGCGACCAGGATCGACGCGAGATCCGTTCCCGCCGCCTACACCCCGACAGGGGACACCGCGACGAACGGCTCCGTCAACGCCCTGCCGCTGCGCCCCGAGCGGTACGCCCTGGACTTCTACGAGTCCCTGGAGGGCATGAACGTCCAGGTCTCCGACACCCGCGTGGTCGGTGCCACCGACCCGTACACCGAACTCTGGGTCACCGTGAAGCCGTGGGAGAACCGCAACCGCCGCGGCGGCACGGTCTACGGCTCCTACGACGCCCAGAACACCGGCCG
Source organism: Streptomyces sp. GD-15H (assembly GCF_045291515.1). Lineage (NCBI taxonomy): Bacteria > Bacillati > Actinomycetota > Actinomycetes > Kitasatosporales > Streptomycetaceae > Streptomyces > Streptomyces sp. GD-15H. The sequence goes on along the minus strand of NZ_CP149447.1, from coordinate 6,583,359 downwards.
CCTGCAGATCCAGTCCCTGGGCCCGGCCGCGGACTTCCCCGACGCGAACGTCGGCGACACCCTCGCCGGCACCACCGCGGGCCCGCTGGACTTCAACCAGTTCGGCGGCTACACGCTGGTGGCGAGCGAACTCGGCACGCTGAAGGGAAAGGGCCGGCAGCGCGAGTCCACCCGCCGGCAGCACGACGGTGAACTGGCGGTCGCCACCTACAACGTGGAGAACCTCGACCCGTCCGACAACACCTTCGCCGCGCACGCCGAAGCGATCGTGCACCACCTGAAGTCACCCGACATCGTGTCCCTGGAAGAGATCCAGGACAACAACGGTTCCACCGACGACGGCACGGTCGCCGCCGACGAGACGATGGCCGAGCTGATCGACGCGATCGAGGCGGCGGGCGGCCCGCGCTACGGCTGGCGCTCCGTCGACCCGGCGGACAAGGCCGACGGCGGACAGCCGGGCGGAAACATCCGCCAGGTGTTCCTCTTCCACCCGGAGCGGGTCTCCTTCACCGACCGCGCGGGCGGCGACGCCATGACGCCCGTCGACGTGACCAGGGTGCGCGGCAAGGCGGCCCTGACGCACTCCCCCGGCCGGATCGACCCGACGTCCGAGGCGTTCGAGGACAGCCGCAAGCCGCTGGCCGGCGAGTTCGTCTTCCGTGGCCGCACGGTCATCGTGATCGCCAACCACTTCGCCTCCAAGGGCGGCGACCAGAGCCTGACCTCGCAGTACCAGCCGCCGTCGCGCGGCTCCGAGACCCAGCGCCACCTCCAGGCGAAGGCGGTCCACGACTTCACCGCGAAGATCCTCAAGACGCAGAAGAACGCGGACGTCGTCGCCCTGGGCGACATCAACGACTTCGAGTTCTCCACGACGACGAAGATCCTCGAGGGCCGGGGCACACTCTGGTCGGCGGTCAAGTCCCTGCCGAGAAGCGAGCGTTACTCGTACGTCTACCAGGGCAACAGCCAGGTCCTGGACCAGATCCTGATCAGCCCGTCGATCCGCGGCGGCGCGTTCTCGTACGACAGCGTGCACCTCAACGCGGAGTTCCACGACCAGATCAGCGACCACGACCCGCAGATCCTGCGCTTCCGCCCGTAGCACCCACGCCGGGCCGGCCGAACGCCCCGTTCAGCCGGCCGGCCCGGTACGAGCCCGAGAGCATGCTCATACCGCCGAACGGTGCTGCTCTTCAGCCCGGGCCAGCCCTGCACCCGCTCCCACAGCGCGGTGGCGGACCCCACCCCGTCCCCGGGGGAGGCCATGGCGTCCCCATGTGCCTGAGCGCTCTCCCACTCGGCGTAGTTGAGCACCCGGGTCCCGTCGACACTCAGATGGAAGTGGGCGGAGATCCCCCGGGATGTGGCTTCTCCTCACCGCCCAGCGCCTCGAAGACGGCGTCGACCCACGCCCGCAGCCGTTCGACGTCCGCTGCCTCGAACTCGACGTCGACGATGACGACACATCCCGGAACGCCCGCCCGGGCGCCGCTGCGGTAGTGCCGGTACCGGTGCAGGCCCATCCGCTCGATGCCCGCCACAGCGGTGTCGATCTCGTCCACCCGCTCCTGCCGGTGCGTCTTCACGAACGCCTCGTACGCCTGCTCACCGGCCCACTGGGAGTAGTGCAGCAGCGTCTCCCCGTCCTCCCCCACATAGAGGTGGTACCCGAGGAGATCACCGGAGGGCCAGGCGCGGCGCTCCCAGGCCCGCCCGATCGCCTCGACGGTCTCCCATTGGCGCTGGGGCGTTCCGATCCGCCAGGTGCTGAAGAAGGACACGCCGATCCGGGGATCGGCGGGGTCGGGGGGCTCGGCCGTACGACGGGTCACAGCTGTCTCCACTCCTCGGGGAACGGCGTACGGCCCCCAGCCTCCAGCCTCCAGCCTCAACCGAGGTTCAGGTCAAGGAGTGCAGACGACGCGAGAGGGTGGAGCGCCCCGCGTTACGCCCTGCGTAACGCCGTGCGTAACGCCGTGCGTAATGCCGTACGGAACGCCCCGTATGACGCCCCGCGGGCGGCATCAGCGCGCCGCGCTGCCGCAGCACCACCCCGGCAGCGGCCACCATGCCCGCCGCCACCCCGACGATCAGCACCGGCCGCCGGTACCGCAACCCGGCCTGACCGGCGCCCGCGGCGTTGCTGCGCAGTTGCACGGTCATCGCGCCGGCCTTGTCGCGCAGCTCCTCCGCACGGGCCAGAGCACGTCCCTTCACATCCATCTTGCCGGCCAACTGCTCCACTGTGTCGCCGAGTTCGTGCCGCGTCTGCTCGATCTGGCGACGCAGCTCGTCCGGTCCCTTGGCCCCGCGGGCGGCACCCTGACGAGCCCTGAAATCCTCGGACTCGATATGGGACCCGGAACCGGCCACCGCTCCCCCACGCGCACCCGCACCCGTCACGTCCCGCGTCATCGGTGTGCCCTTCCCTTGATCTCCTCCACGTCGGCCTTCACGCTGCCCAGCGTCCGCTCCGGGGTCGCCGGCGTGGCCCGCCGCAACTGTCCACGGCCGGCCATGGCCAGCACGCCCGCGATCAGGAACAGCACGGCCGTGATGATCAGCGCCGCCGCCCACACCGGCAGGACCAGCGCGAGCGCTGCCGCACCGGTGGCGGCCGCCGCGAGCAGTCCCGCGTACGCGAAGGCGCCCGCGGCGCCCAGCATGCCGCCGCCACGTCCGGCACGGCGGCCCTTCTCGGCCAGCTCCACCTTGGCCAGGGCCATTTCCTGCCGTACCAGCCGGGAGACCTGCTCGGTGGCCTGTCCGACGAGCTCACCCACGGTGTGGTCCTCGTCGCGGACCGGTCGCCGCTCGATGGTTGCGGTCACGATGCTCCGCCTCCTCTCGGTCGGGCCTCCCGAGTACCCGGACCGCACGGCACCTACTCCCGACCAGCACCCATTACCGGCACTTACCAATAATGGGTAGGAAAATTAAGTGAAGCTATGCAGTGCCCGGGCAGACACTAACCCCATGAACACCCCATCGACGCCCCCCTTCGGCCGCGCCCTGTGCGCCATGGTCACGCCCTTCGCCCCCACGGGCGCCCTGGACCTGGACGGCGCCGGACGACTGGCCGACCACCTGGTGACCCACGGCTGCGACGGCCTGGTGCTCTCCGGTACGACGGGCGAGTCCCCGACCACCACGGACGCGGAGAAGTCGGCCCTCGTCGCGGCGGTCCGGGAAGCCGTGGGCAGCCGCGCGTCGATCGTCGCCGGCGTCGGCACCGCCGACACCCTCCACACCGCCGCACTCGCCCGCGAGGCCGAGAAGGCCGGCGCGGACGGTCTCCTGGTCGTCGCCCCGTACTACAGCAGGCCACCGCAGGACGCGGTCGAGGCGCACTTCCGAGAGATCGCGGACAGCACCGGCCTGCCCCTCGCCCTGTACGACATCCCGGCCCGGACCGGCACCCGCATCGAACCCGACACCGTGCTCCGGCTCGCCGAGCACCCCAGGATCGTGGCGGTCAAGGACTGCTCGTACGACTTCCTGGCCGCCCAGAAGATCCTCGCCCGCACCGACCTCGCCTACTACGCGGGCTGCGACGAACACCTCCTGGCCCTGTACGCGGTCGGCGGCTCGGGCTACATCAGTACGGTCGCGAACGTCGTCCCGGGCCACCTGCGAAGCGTTCTGGACGCCTTCGACGCGGGCGAGACCACCCGCGCGGCCGGCCTCCAGCAGCGGGCGACCGCCCTCATCGAGGCGATGATGTCGAACGGCCTCCCCGGCACAGTCACCGCCAAGGCCCTCCTCACCACCCTGAACCTCCCCGCTGGCCCGACCCGCCCACCCCTGCGCCCCGCACCCCCCGAGACGACCGCCACCCTCAGGTCCCTCTACGAGGAACTCGTGACAGCCTGACCGCCACCCCGGGCGCGGACCCGCCCCTCACGGCGCGTAGGACGACGTCGAGGGACGGCGAGGGACGTCAAAGTTCCCACGGGCCCGTGCCTGGCGCCGGCGGCATCGGTCCGGCCGGGACGGTCGCCGCCGCGTTCCTCGTCCGGCCCCGGTCGTGACGGTGGGGGCACGGCCTACGGGGCCTCGACAACGGAGATCCGGTACTTGCTCACCTCGGCGTCGCGAACCCGAGCCGCCTGCTCGGGTTCCGGGCCCGCTCCACGGAAGCGTGCGAGATCCTCATCGGTCTCCCAACGCTCGTAGACGTTGATCCGGTCCGGCTCGACCGAGTCGGCCGACAGAGCGAAATCAAGGCATCCGACGGCAGCCCGGGCCTGCTCGACGACGCTCGAGCATCCGGCCAGATAGGCGTCGCGGTCGGCAGCGTCCACCCACAGCTTCCCGGCAATGACGATCACGGTACTCCTCGCGTCTCAGCTACTCGCCTGACGGTGATGCGCAGCGTGCCCGCCCCTCGGCATGGCCACCGCGGGGTAGACCGCAGCGGTCCACCGGATTCATCGGTCACCCACCACCACGGGCAGAGATCACCGTGCATGAGGCACCGGAGCCAGGAGACAGGTTCCAGTGGTCTTGTTCATGCAGATCATTCCGGCGTCTCAAGGTTTGGCGCCTGTATCTGCCGGTCGGTCGTGTACCTGGCGCCCACTGCACGCAGGACCGAGGCCACCGCGAAGGCCACGACGAGGCCATCGAGCCACGCACAGACTCCGGAACCCGGGTACGTCGTCCCGTCGTCCAGGGCGCAGTTGAAAGCCGGTGGCAGATACGAGGTGCGGTGGCCGACGAGGTGTCCCACAAGGCGGGGGCGACGTCGCGACAGGCGGGCGCGGGGAGGAGTCCTCCTCGACCGGGGCTCGTGGTCGGAGAATTCGACGGTGCCGAACGCCATGCCCAGGAGGATGACCGCCGCTGCCGCCGCCATGCCGGCGCCCCAACGCAGCAGCCGTACGCCCCGGTCGGGGCGCCGGCCCGGCAGGAGGACGGACAGCGGTTTGACGAGCACCGCGATGACCCACACGGGGACGGCGAACAGGGCCGCAGAAGCCGGCAGGGCGAATACGTTCCGGGCCCCTTCCGCCGATCGAACGAACAGGCGTACGGGGTACGGACGACCGGGGCCGCCCAGCCGTTCTCCTTATGGATCACCGCTCGGACCAGAGGACGATGCCCGCAATCACACACAAGCGCCCTCCCGGGCCGTTCCGGGGCCGTGGGAGGGCGCTCGGTGTTGACCGGTGCCGACATGCCGTCGGGTCGGGCGGCCGTCGGTGGTCAGTTGTGGCTGTGCAGGATGTCGTTGAGGCCGCCCCAGACCGCGTTGTTCGGGCGGGCCTCGACCGTGCCGGTGAGCGAGTTGCGGCGGAAGAGGATGTGGGAGGCGCCGGACAGCGCGCGGGCCTTGACGACCTCGCCGTCGGGCATGGTCACGCGGGTGCCCGCGGTGACGTACAGGCCGGCCTCGACCACGCACTCGTCGCCGAGCGGGATGCCCACGCCCGCCTCGGCGCCGATCAGGCAGCGCTCGCCGATGGAGATGATCACGTTGCCGCCGCCGGACAGCGTGCCCATGGTGGAGGCGCCGCCGCCGATGTCCGAGCCGTCGCCGACGACGACGCCCGCGGAGATGCGGCCCTCGACCATCGAGGTGCCCAGGGTGCCCGCGTTGAAGTTGACGAAGCCCTCGTGCATGACCGTGGTGCCCTCGGCGAGGTGCGCGCCCAGGCGGACCCGGTCCGCGTCGGCGATGCGGACGCCCCTGGGGACGACGTAGTCCGTCATGCGGGGGAACTTGTCGATGGACGTGACAGCCAGGTGCAGGCCCTCGGCCCGGGCGTTGAGCCGCGCCTTCTCGACGTCGTCGACGGCGACGGGGCCGAGCGAGGTCCAGGCGACGTTGGCGAGGAAGCCGAACATGCCCTCCAGGTTCTGGCCGTGCGGCTTGACCAGACGGTGCGAGAGCAGGTGGAGACGGAGGTAGACGTCGTGCGCGTCGATCGGCTTCTCGTCGAGCGAGGAGATGACCGTACGGACCGCGACCACTTCGACGCCCCGGCGCGCGTCCGGTCCGATCGCCGCAGTCGCGCCGGCGCCGAGCAGCCCGGCGGCCTGCTCGGCGGACAGCCGCTCGGTGCCGGACGGACCGGGGGCGGCGGAGAGTTCGGGCGCGGGGAACCAGGTGTCGAGGACGGTGCCGTCGGCGGCGAGGGTGGCGAGGCCGGCGGCCACTGCGCCGGTGGTGCTCTGAGCAGTCGTGTCGGTCATGTGGGCAACCTAACCGGCGGGGGCCCGACGATGCGAACCGGTGCCGCGCCGTCTCAGGTGCCGGGCGGGCCTGCCCGGAGCGTAGGACGCCGACACCACCGGCACCCGCTCAGTCGTGGGGGATGACCCGGTCCAGCATGTCGCGCGCGTACGCCTCGTCGTACGGCGTGTCGGTCAGCAGTACCTGGAGGCAGATGCCGTCCATCAGGGCGACCAGGGCGCGGGCCGTGACCGGGTCCGTGCGACGGGACAGCAGCACGGTGACGTCCTCGCACCACTCGGCCGCGACGGGGCGCAGCGCGGGCCGGCGCAGGGCGGCCAGATACAGCTCGTACTCCAGCTCGACGCCGGTGCGCTCGCCCGCGAGCCATTCGCCGAGCAGCCCGGCGAGTTCGGTCGCCAGGTCGGTGCGCGTGTCCTCCAGGCCGCCGCGCGAGGCGACGGCCTTGGCGAAGCCCTCGTTCGCCTGGCGCAGTGCGGCGACCATCAGCTCGTCGAGGGTCTTGAAGTGGTACGTCGTGGAGCCGAGCGGCACATCGGCCTCGGCGGCGACGCTGCGGTGGCTGAGCCCCGCGATGCCGCTCCTGCCGACCACCCGGATCGCCGCGTCGATGATCCGCCGGCGCCGCTCGGGGTCGTACCGCCGGGCCATCAGTGCGCGCCCCCCAGGTTGAGCACGACCACGCCCACGATGATCAGCGCGATACCGAGGGCCTTGGCGGCGGTGAGCCCCTCCCCCATGAAGAGGACGCCGATCGCGGCGATGGCGGCGGTGCCCACTCCGGCCCAGATGGCGTACGCGGTGCCGATGGAGAGGGTGCGCAGCGTCTGGGCGAGCAGGGCGAAGGAGACCACGTAGCCGAGCACGGTCAGCAGTGAGGGCCAGAGCTTGCTGAAGCCGTCGCTGTACTTCATGGCGGTGGTCGCGCTCACCTCCGCGGCGATCGCCCCGGCGAGCAGAAGGTATCCCATGTGTACGAGCGTACACAACGATGCGTACGGCTGTACGTAACGACGCGGGTCCCGGGCACGGCAATGGCCCCCGGTACCCGTGATCCAGTGGATCCACAGGTGCCGGGGGCCATGCGGCGACCGTACGGCCGGTGTCTCAGACGTTGAAGCCGAGCGCCCGGAGCTGTTCCCGGCCGTCGTCCGTGATCTTGTCGGGGCCCCACGGGGGCATCCAGACCCAGTTGATGCGCAGTTCGTTGACCAGGCCGTCCGTCGCGGACTTGGCCTGGTCCTCGATGACGTCCGTCAGCGGGCAGGCCGCGGACGTGAGGGTCATGTCGATGGTCGCCACATTGGTGTCGTCGACGTGGACGCCGTAGATCAGGCCGAGGTTGACGACGTCGATGCCCAGTTCGGGGTCGACGACGTCCATCAGGGCCTCGCGGACCTCCTCCTCGGAAGCCGGTTTCATCTCCACGGTCTCGCTCATGCCGTTGTCCTTTCGGCGTCGGAGCCCAGGGCCTGGGCCGTCGCGTCCTTCCACGCCATCCAGCTGAGGAGGGCGCACTTGACCCGGGCCGGGTACTTGGACACCCCGGCGAACGCGACCGCGTCCTCCAGGATCTCCTCCATCGCGTCGTCGGGCTCGATCTTCCCCTTGGACTGCATCAGTTCCAGGAAGGTCTCCTGGATCTTCCGCGCCCTGGCGAGGTCTTCGCCGACCAGCAGGTCGTTCAGCACGGAGGCGGAGGCCTGGCTGATGGAGCAGCCCTGCCCCTCGTAGGAGACATCGCTGATCGTCGTGCCGTCGTACTTCACGCGCAGCGTGATCTCGTCGCCGCACGTGGGGTTGACGTGGTGCACCTCGGCGTCGCCATCCCGCAAGCCCCGCCCGTGCGGGTTCTTGTAGTGGTCCAGGATGACTTCCTGGTACATCGAATCCAGCTTCATGCGATCGCTCGCCAACCCCTCAGCCGAAGAAGTTCCGTACGTGCTCCAGTCCGTCGGCCAGAGCGTCGATCTCGGCCGGCGTGGAGTACAGATAGAACGACGCTCGCGTGGTCGCGGGAATTCCGTACCGGAGGCAGACCGGCCGCGCGCAGTGGTGGCCGACCCGGACCGCGATGCCCTGCTCGTCGAGCACCTGGCCCACGTCGTGCGGGTGGATGTCACCCAGCGTGAAGGAGATCGCGGCGGCGCGGTCCTCGGCCGTGCTGGGGCCGATGATGCGCAGGTCCGGGATCTCGGCCAGCCGCTTGACGGCATACTCGGTGAGTGCGTGCTCGTGGGCGAGGATCTTGTCCATGCCGATGGCACTCAAGTAGTCGATCGCCGCGCCCATGCCGACCGCCTGCGCGACCGGCGGGGTGCCCGCCTCGAACTTGTGCGGGGCGGGGGCGTAGGTCGACGAGTGCATCGATACGGTCTCGATCATCTCGCCGCCGCCGAGGAACGGGGGCAGGTCCTCGAGCAGCTCCTGGCGGCCCCACAGGACGCCGATGCCGGTCGGAGCGCACATCTTGTGGCCGGTGAAGGCCACGAAGTCGGCCTGGAGGGCCTGTACGTCCATCGGCATGTGCGGCGCGGCCTGGGAGGCGTCGATGCACACCAGGGCGCCAACCTCCTGGGCGCGGCGCACGATCGCCTCGACCGGGTTGACCGTGCCCAGGATGTTGGACACCAGCACGAAGGAGACGACCTTCGTCCTCTCGGTGATGACCTCGTCGATGTTGGACAGGTCGAGCCGGCCGTCGTCGGTGAGGCCGAACCACTTCAGCTTGGCGCCGGTGCGCTGCGCGAGCAGCTGCCACGGCACGATGTTGGAGTGGTGCTCCATCTCCGTGATGACGATCTCGGTCTCGTGGTCCACCCGGTAGGGCTCGTCGGCCCAGCCGAGCATGTTCGCCACGAGGTTGAGCGACTCGGAGGCGTTCTTGGTGAAGATCACCTCGTTGCGGCTGGGCGCGTTGACGAACGCGGCGACCTTGTCGCGCGCGCCCTCGTACAGTGCCGTGGCCTCCTCGGCGAGGACGTGCACACCGCGGTGGACGTTGGCGTTGTAGCGCTCGTAGTACTCGCTGAGTGCGTCCAGTACCTGACGGGGCTTCTGGCTGGTCGCCGCATTGTCCAGGTAGACCAGTTTCCGTCCGTCGTGGACCTGGCGGTCCAGGATCGGGAAGTCCTTGCGGATCGCCTCGGTGTCGAGAAGGCCCGGCAGCTGTGTCACGCGGATGCGCCACCCTTCGCGTATACCTCGTAGCCCTCGTTCTCCAGCTTGTCCGCAAGCTCGGCGCCGCCGGACTCGGCGATCCGGCCGTCGGCGAACACGTGGACGTAGTCGGGCTTGATGTAGCGCAGGATGCGCGTGTAGTGCGTGATCAGCAGGGTGCCGACCTCGCCGGACTCGCGGACGCGGTTGACGCCCTCCGAGACGACGCGCAGCGCGTCGACGTCCAGGCCGGAGTCGGTCTCGTCGAGGATCGCGACCTTCGGCTTGAGCAGCTCCAGCTGGAGGATCTCGTGGCGCTTCTTCTCACCGCCGGAGAAGCCCTCGTTGACGTTGCGCTCGGCAAAGGCGGGGTCCATGTGGAGGCGCTCCATGGTCTCCTTGACCTCCTTCACCCAGTGGCGCAGCTTGGGCGCCTCGCCGCGGATGGCGGTGGCGGAGGTGCGCAGGAAGTTGGAGACGGAGACGCCGGGGACCTCGACCGGGTACTGCATGGCGAGGAACAGGCCGGCGCGGGCGCGCTCGTCGACGGACATCTCCAGGACGTCCTCGCCGTCGAGGGTGACGGTGCCGCCGGACACGGTGTACTTGGGGTGACCGGCGAGGGCGTAGGCGAGAGTCGACTTGCCGGAGCCGTTGGGGCCCATGATGGCGTGCGTCTCGCCCTGCTTCACGGTGAGGTCGACGCCCTTGAGGATCTCCTTCGTGGCGTTGTCGGCCTCGACGGTGACGTGCAGGTCTCGGATTTCAAGCGTTGCCATGGGTGCCTCAGGACTCCTGGGTGAGGGAGACGAGCACGTCGTCCCCTTCGATCTTTACGGGGTATACGGGGACGGGGCGCGTGGCCGGAAGACTGTCGGGCTTGCCCGAGCGGAGGTCGAAGCGCGAGCCGTGCAGCCAGCACTCGATGTGGCAGTCGTCGACCTCGCCCTCCGAGAGGGAGACGTTCGCGTGCGAGCAGATGTCGTTGATCGCGAACACCTCGCCCTCGGTGTACACGAGGGAGACCGGCGTGCCGTCGAGTTCCACCCTTTTCGGGGTGTCCTCCTCCAGCTCGCTCAGCCCGCAGGCGCGTTGGAAGGTCATGCGACCGATGCCTCCAGCTCCTCCTCGATCTTGGCGATCAGGCGCTCCTCGATGTCCGGGACGCCGATCTGCTGGACCAGTTCGGCGAAGAAGCCGCGGACCACCAGACGGCGGGCGTCCTTCTCGGGGATGCCGCGGGCCATCAGGTAGAAGAGCTGCTCGTCGTCGAAGCGGCCGGTCGCGGAGGCGTGGCCGGCGCCGACGATCTCACCGGTCTCGATCTCCAGGTTGGGCACGGAGTCGACGCGGGCGCCGTCGGTCAGCACCAGGTTGCGGTTCATCTCGTAGGTGTCGGTGCCCTCGGCCTTGGCCTCGATGAGCACGTCACCGATCCACACGGCGTGCGCGTCGTCACCTTGGAGCGCGCCCTTGTAGACGGCGTTCGACTTGCAGTGCGGGACGTTGTGGTCGACCAGGAGGCGGTGCTCCTGGTGCTGGCCTGCGTCGGTGAAGTACAGGCCGAACAGTTCGGCCTCGCCGCCGGTGCCTGTGTAGGCCACCCGGGGGTGCAGCCGGACCAGGTCGCCGCCGAAGGTGACGACGACCGACTTGAAGGAGGCGTCGCGGCCGACGAGGGCGTTGTGCTGGGCGACGTGCACGGCCTTCTCGTCCCAGTCCTGGACGGAGACGACGGTGAGCTTGGCGCCGTCGCCGAGGACGTACTCGACGCCCGCGGCGAGCACCGCGTCACCGGTGTGGTCGATGACGACGACGGCTTCGGCGAAGGCACCGAGCTCGACCACCTGGTGGCCGTAGGCGGTGCCGCCCTCGCCGTGCACCGCGATGCGGATCGGCTCGGTGAGGACGGTCTCCTTCGGCACGGTCACGACCGAGGCCTGCTCGAAGGCGGAGTACGCCTGGGCGGCGACGCGGTCGACCGGCTTGCCGGCCCGGCCGAGCCGCGCGTCGTCGCGGCCGACGGTCTCGACGCGGACGCCCTCGGGCGCCTCGACGACGACCTTGACGCCTTCGCCGGTGGCGACGGCGGTGCCGTCGTGCAGGCCGCGCAGCCGCTCCAGCGGGGTGAACCGCCATTCCTCCTCACGGCCGTGCGGGACCGGGAAGGACGCCACGTCGAAGGACGGGGGCGCGCTCATGCGGGTGGCGACGGTCGACTCGGCGGCCACCGCGATCGAGCCGGCGGTGGTGGAGCCCACCGGCGGGGGTCCCCCCTGTCCAAGCGCAGTCGAGGACTTGGGGGCATTCTGAGCCTCAGCCATGGCTGTCGTAGTGCTCTCTTTCTGAGTGAGACGTGTGCTGTCCGACGGGACGGGAGGACCGGCCGACGGGGCGGGGCGGCGGATCAGCCGACCGCGCCTTCCATCTGCAGCTCGATCAGCCGGTTGAGCTCGAGCGCGTACTCCATCGGCAGTTCCTTGGCGATCGGCTCGACGAAGCCGCGCACGATCATCGCCATCGCCTCGAACTCGGACAGACCGCGGCTCATCAGGTAGAAGAGCTGGTCCTCGGAGACCTTGGAGACGGTCGCCTCGTGGCCCATGGACACGTCGTCCTCGCGGACGTCGACGTAGGGGTAGGTGTCGGAGCGGGAGATGGTGTCCACGAGCAGCGCGTCGCACAGCACGTTGGACTTGGCACCGGGAGCGCCCTCGCCGATCTCGATCAGACCGCGGTAGGAGGTACGGCCGCCGCCGCGCGCCACCGACTTGGAGACGATGTTCGACGAGGTGTTCGGGGCCATGTGGACCATCTTGGCGCCGGCGTCCTGGTGCTGGCCCTCACCGGCGAAGGCGATGGACAGCGTCTCGCCCTTGGCGTGCTCGCCCATGAGGTAGACGGCCGGGTACTTCATCGTCACCTTGGAGCCGATGTTGCCGTCGACCCACTCCATGGTCGCGCCCTCATAGGCCACGGCGCGCTTGGTGACCAGGTTGTAGACGTTGTTCGACCAGTTCTGGATCGTCGTGTAGCGGCAGCGGCCGCCCTTCTTGACGATGATCTCGACGACGGCGCTGTGCAGCGAGTCCGAGGTGTAGATCGGGGCGGTGCAGCCCTCGACGTAGTGGACGTAGGCGTCCTCGTCGACGATGATCAGCGTCCGCTCGAACTGGCCCATGTTCTCCGTGTTGATACGGAAGTAGGCCTGCAGCGGGATGTCCACGTGGACGCCCTTGGGGACGTAGATGAACGACCCGCCGGACCACACGGCCGAGTTCAGCGACGCGAACTTGTTGTCGCCGACCGGGATGACGGTGCCGAAGTACTCCTGGAAGAGCTCCGGGTGCTCCTTCAGCGCGGTGTCGGTGTCGAGGAAGATGACGCCCTGCTCCTCCAGGTCCTCGCGGATCTGGTGGTAGACGACCTCGGACTCGTACTGCGCGGCGACACCGGCGACCAGGCGCTGCTTCTCCGCCTCGGGGATGCCGAGCCGGTCGTAGGTGTTCTTGATGTCCTCGGGCAGGTCCTCCCAGGAGGCCGCCTGCGCCTCGGTGGAACGCACGAAGTACTTGATGTTGTCGAAGTCGATGCCCGACAGGTCCGAGCCCCAGCTCGGCATGGGCTTCTTGTCGAACAGGCGCAGACCCTTCAGCCGCAGCTTCAGCATCCACTCCGGCTCGTTCTTCTTCGCGGAGATGTCGCGGACGACGTCCTCGTTCAGACCGCGCTTGGCCGCGGCGCCTGCCTCGTCGGAGTCGGCCCAGCCGAATTCGTACTTACCCAGGCCCTCGAGTTCGGGGTGGGCAGTCTCCGTGGGGAGAGTCATGCGGGGTTCCTCCCGGCCGTGCTTGCAGATGCATTGTGGGTGTGCGGCGAAGTCTTCTTCGCAGAAGTCTTCGAAGTCTGTGAGGTGCGTGCGGTCCTGGCGGACCGCGGTACGGGCTGCGGTGCGGGCGTCGCCGCCTGCGAGCCCTTCGGGATGAAGGTGGTGCAGACACCGTCGCCGTGCGCGATGGTGGCCAGCCGCTGCACATGGGTACCGAGCAGCTCGGCGAAAAATTCCGTCTCCGCCTCGCACAGCTGCGGGAACCGCTCGGCGGCGTGGGCGACCGGGCAATGGTGCTGGCACAGCTGCTCGCCCTGCTGCGGATGGGGGGCGCTGCGCGCGGTGGCAGCGTACCCGTCCGCGCTGAGCGCCTTGGCCAACGCCCGGGTCCGCTCCTCGGGGGCCGCGGCCCCGACCGCCTCGCGGTAGGCGTCCGCCTGGGCGGCGATCCGGGCACGGGCGAACGCTGCGATCGCCTCGTCGCCGCCTCCCTGCTCGCCGATCCAGTGCAGGGCGTCCACGGCCAGCTTGTCGTACGACTGGTCGAAGGCGTCCCGCCCGCAGTCCGTGAGTGCGAAGACCTTGGCCGGGCGCCCGCGGGTGCGTGCTCCGTAGACCCGTCGTTCGCGCGCCTCCACGATTCCGTCGGTGGCCAGGGCGTCCAGGTGGCGACGGACGGCCGCCTGGGTCAGCCCGAGCCGCTCGGCGAGTTCGGAGACCGTCGACGGGCCGTGGTCCAGCACGGACCGAGCGACCCGGTTGCGGGTGGACCGCTCACCGGTCGCAAGTTCCTCCTGAGGAGCCGCGCCCACGTATTTCACAACGCCATTGTTGCGTAATTCATCCGGGCCGGGCAAGCCGCGCCCGTCAGCCCCGGAGTGCGCTGCGTCACTTAGGTAAACCTAATCCGACCTGCGGAAACGATATTCGATCAATCGATCAGTGGCGTCCCGGCGCCGCTTCCGGAACACTCCCGGGCATGCCCGCACCCCCGCCGACCGGCCCTCTTGCCACCCGGGACACTCTCGGCCCCGGGCTCGGCGAGCTCGGCGCCCGCCCCGGCTGGACCCTCTTCGTGCGCTCCTCGCCCAGCTCGCTCGGCCGGGTCGCCGACGGCCCGGTCGCGGGAGTGGAAAGGCTGCTCGACGCGGTGGGCCCGGAGGGCACGCCGATGGTTCCCGTCCAGTCCGGCGACCTCTTCGACCCGGCTCGGTGGCGCGATCCGCCGGCGCCCGAGGCCCGGTGGGAGACCGTCCGGGCCACCACGCCCGGCTACGCCCCGTACGCGGCCGGGTCAAAGCCGCCGAGGCACGGCTGTTCCCGGTGGCGGACGCGGTGGCGTACCGCGGCGGTGGCCGGAGCTGCACCGGCCCCGTACAAACGCGTTCCCGCAACCCCCAGGTACGAGTCCCCCGGCACGTACCTAGACTCGTGACCCATGCGAAGTGAGCCCGTGGTCCAGGTGCAGGCCCTGGTGAAGCGGTACGGCACGAAGACCGCGGTGGACGGCCTCGACCTGGTGGCACGGCAGGGCGTGACGGCCGTGCTCGGACCCAACGGGGCGGGCAAGACGACCACGGTCGAGACCTGCGAGGGATACCGGCGGCCGGACTCCGGCACGGTGCGCGTCCTGGGCCTGGACCCGGTACGGCAGTCGGCCGCGCTCCGGCCCCGGATCGGCGTGATGCTCCAGTCCGGCGGCGTCTACTCGGGCGCGCGGGCCGACGAGATGCTCCGCCACATGGCGAAACTGCACGCGCACCCCCTGGACGTGGACGCGCTGATCGAACGCCTCGGGCTCGGTTCCTGCGGCCGTACGACGTACCGGCGGCTCTCCGGCGGCCAGCAGCAGCGGCTCGCGCTGGCGATGGCCGTGGTCGGGCGCCCGGAGCTGGTGTTCCTGGACGAGCCGACCGCCGGACTCGACCCGCAGGCCCGCCGCGCCACCTGGGACCTCGTACGGGATCTGCGCGCCGACGGCGTCTCCGTCATCCTCACCACGCACCACATGGACGAGGCCGAGCAGCTCGCCGACGACGTCGCGATCATCGACGCCGGCCGGGTGGTCGCCCAGGGCAGCCCCGAGGAGCTGTGCCGGGGCGGCGCCGAGAACACGCTGCGCTTCTCGGGCCGGCCGGGGCTGGACGTGGCCTCCCTGCTCAAGGCCCTGCCGCCCGACTCCCAGGCCGCCGAGCTGACCCCCGGCTCGTACCGGGTCGTCGGCGAGGTGGACCCGCAACTGCTCGCCACGGTCACGTCCTGGTGCGCACAGCACGGCGTGCTGCCGGACCGGATCTCGGTCGAACGACACACCCTCGAGGACGTCTTTCTGGAGCTGACCGGCAAGGAGCTGCGTTCGTGAATCCGGTGGATCCGGTGAATCCGGCGCGCACGGGGACCGGCGCCTACGCGCCGAAGCCGGGTGCGGCGCCGCTTCCCCGCATGATCGCGGCGCAGGCCGTGCTCGAGACGAAGATGCTGCTGCGCAACGGCGAGCAACTGCTGCTCACCGTGGTCATCCCCACGCTGCTGCTGGTGCTGTTCAGCACCGTGGACATCGTGGACACCGGTGAGGGCGAGGCCGTGGACTTCCTCGCCCCCGGTGTCCTCGCACTGGCGGTGATGTCGACGGCGTTCACCGGGCAGGCCATCGCCACCGGCTTCGAGCGCCGGTACGGGGTGCTGAAGCGGCTGGCGTCCTCGCCGCTGCCGCGGTGGGCGCTGATGACCGCGAAGACGCTGTCGGTGCTGGTCACCGAGGTGCTCCAGATCGTCCTGCTCACGGTGATCGCGTTCGGGCTGGGCTGGTCGCCGCAGGGCGACCCGCTCGCCGTGGTGCTGTTGCTGGTGCTGGGCACGGCCGCCTTCTCGGGGCTCGGTCTGCTGATGGCGGGCACCCTGAAGGCCGAGGCCACGCTCGCCGCCGCCAACCTGGTGTTCCTGCTGCTGCTCGTCGGCGGCGGGGTCGTCGTGCCGCTGGACACCTTCCCGGACGCCGCGCAGAACGTCCTCGGCCTGCTGCCCATCGCGGCGCTGTCGGAGGGCCTGCGGGACGTGCTCCAGCACGGGGCGGGACTGCCCTGGGGCAACCTCGGGATCCTCGCCGTATGGGCGGCGGCGGGGCTCGCGGCCGCCGGCAGGTTCTTCCGCTGGGATTGAATCCTCCCCTCCCTTCGCGAGCTCAGGAAGGGGATTCCTGACTCAGGCTGCCCGGCCGCTCAACGAGCGGTCGGGTCTTACCCCCTCGGCATCAGCCGGGTTGAGACCGGCCCGGAGGAGCATCACGCGGGTGGAGTTCTTGTCCCGTGGGCTCACGGTTCCGCATGCGGTGCAGGTGCAGGTGCGCGTTCCCAGCGGCAGTGCGTGCTTGGCTCTCGCTCCGCACCGGGCGCAGTCCATCCGCTCCGCACCGGGCGCAGTCCATCGTGGTATGCGCGAGGGGGGCACCTCCCATGCCTTTCGGGCTATGGGGGAGCACGAACCGGACATCGCGTCCGTGCTTGCGGCCCCTCTCGATCAGGGCCTGCGTGGTGGCGCCGATGGCGGCGTCGGCGGCCTTGCGCGCCATGGTGGTCCTGGCCAGGAACTTCGGGCGGAAGTCCTCGACCGCGGTCGCGTCGTGGTCGGTCACGACTCGCTTGGCCCTTCCCCGAACTCTCCGACAAGCTCCGAGCAGGGGAGACCCCATGCGGGCGTCGCCGGGCAGCCTTCTGGTAGGCCCTGGCGCGCAGCCGCTTCGCTTCGTGGTGTCCCTTCGAGCCGGGCTGCCCCTTCGGCGGGCGGCGCCGGGCCATCATCCGGTCGTACCGCGACAGCTTCGCCGCCGCTTTCTTTCCGTGCTGGGCATGGGGAAGGTCGTGGGTGCCACTCGTGGTGGCGGTCTCGGTCACGCCCCAGTCCACACCGAGCACACGGCCCGTGGCAGGCAGCGGCTCGGCGGTGGCGGGGACGACGAAACTGGCGTACCACGCCCCGGTGCCGTCCTGATGGACGCGCACACCGGACGGGTCACCCGAAAGATCGCGGGACCACACCACCGTCAGCACGATGCCGCCCACCAGGTGCAGGCGCCCGTCCGTCGGACGGAACCCGCGCCGGGTGCAGTTCAGCGTGGGCAGCGCCCCGCGCTTCTTCTTGTGCTTCGGCATCCCGGCCCGGCGCCGCTGCGGGAGCCGGTCCCTGATGTCCTTCAGCGCCTCGGCGCGGGACCTGCCGAAGTCCCGGATGATCTGCTGCCGCACCACCGAGGAGCCCTCGCGCAGCCACGCCGGCTTCGTGCGGGCCTCGGTCGGTATCCGGTCGAGCTGCGCCGGGCCGCACGTCAGCTTCGCTTCCGGATGGGCCTGGTTGCGGACGTGCACGGCCTTGGACTCGGCCACGCACTCGTTCCGGATCCACCGGCACCGGTCCCACTCCGCCACCAGCGCCGTACGCGCGGACGACGACACACGCAGCCGGTAGGTGCAGCGGGCCTGCCCGGCCTCCGCGACCGCCCCCACCCGCACCATGCCGCCCCCTCCCTCTCACGGTCCCGGCCCGGGACATATGGCATCCGACCCCTCCGTCAGGAGCGTATGTGCGACCGCCGCACGTGCGTACCCGATCGCACAGCCACCACCCCGACCAGCGATCACGGGCACGCGCGTCCGCATCACCTCGGGCTCCAGGCAACCGCACGGGCGCTCCGCGCCCTGAACCGGACACGACGACGCCCCGCGTCGCAACATCCGGATGCAATTCCTCCCCGGCGCGCACGCCGGGACATCCCCGCAAGAAGCAGGTGAGCGGGCGGGAAGAACAGGAAGAACGGGACGGGACCGCGACAGGGCGGACCCTCGTGAAAGCGTGCACAAGCGGCGCCCTACGATGGGAAGCGTGCCAAACGTGACCCGCGCCGACGCCCAGGCAATCCTGCGCAACCCGCTCGCCTTCATCGCCGCACGCTGGACCCCGGACCCCCGGACGGTCCGGCGGGCGGTCCTCGCCGCGCTCGTCATGGCGGTGGTCATCGTGGTCACCGGTGGAGCCGTGCGGCTGACCGGCTCCGGCCTGGGCTGTCCCACCTGGCCCAAGTGCACCGACGACTCGCTCACCAGCACCCGGGAGATGGGCCTGCACGGGGTCATCGAGTTCGGCAACCGCATGCTGACGTACGTGCTGTGCGCCGCCGTCGGCTGGGCGATCATCGCCGTGCGCTCCCAGAAGCCGTACCGGCGCGGCCTGACCCGGCTGGGCTGGACCCAGTTCTGGATCGTCATGGGCAACGCGATCCTCGGCGGCATCGTGGTCCTCGTCGGTCTCAACCCGTACACGGTCGCGGCGCACTTCCTGCTCTCCTCGGCGCTGATCGCGGTGGCCACGGTGATGTGGCAGCGCGTCCGCGAGGGCGACGGGGAGCCCCGGCCGCTGGTCGGCACGGCCGTGCGGCAGCTGGTGTGGTTCCTGGTGGCGGCGGCCGTCCTGGTGATCGCGGTCGGCACCGTGGTGACCGGCTCGGGACCGCACGCGGGTGACTCCAGCGAGGTCGAGCGGATGCCGCTGGACTGGGAGACGGTCAGCAAGGTGCACGCGGTGCTGGCGTGGATCGTGGTGACGCTGACGTTCGCCCTGTGGTTCGTCCTGAAGGCCGTCGACGCCCCCAAGGAACCGCTGCACCGCACCCGCGAGCTGTTCCTGATCATGCTCGCACAGGGCGTGATCGGTTATGTCCAGTATTTCACCGATCTTCCCGAGGTCCTGGTCGGCGCCCACATGTTCGGCTCCTGTGTGATGTGGATATGGGTGGTGCGGGTCCTGCTGTCCCTGCGTGAGCGGCCCGAGGCCGTGACCGATCTGCAGGGTCCGGCGACCGAGACGAAGCTGACGACTGCCTGAGCCCGCGGGGCCGTGGCCGCAGGGCCCCCGGGCTGTCGGTCCGGTCCGTAGCCGTCAGTCCAGCCCGTACACCCGGTCCGCGTTCCCCGACGCGATCATCCCGGCCACTCGCTGCGCGTCCTCCTGGGACCAGGCTCCCTCGGTCACCCACGCGCCGAGCACCCGGCCGAGCGCCTCACGGAACAGCCGGGCGCCCACGACATGCAGTTCGGGCAGCCCCTGGGCGCCGCTGGAGAAGAGGATCTTGCCGAAGGGGGCGAGTTCCAGGACCTCCTCGAGGACGGTCGCCGCGCGGGCGCCGGTGCGGGCCAGGGCGGCGCCGGAGTCGACGTAGACGTGCGGGTGGACGCCGGCCAGGTGGGCGGCGTGGCGATGGTCCGGGTAGCCGTGCAGCAGGACGAGGTCGGTGCCGAGCCCGGCGGTGGCCCGGACGAACCCGTCGAGGAACACCGGGTCGGTGCCCTCCACCCGGAAGCTGCCGGGCGCGCCGAGCCCCGCGTGCAGTTGCAGGGGCCGGCCCGAGGCGACGGCGATCCACAGCAGGTGCCGCAGCAGCACCGGGTCGCTCAGCTCGCCCCCGACCCGGCGTGCGGCCAGCCACCGCGCGGCCGCGCCACGCACCTCTCCGGGCCCCGGCGGCTCGGGCGCGAGCGCCGTCCCGTGCCGCATGCCGGCGACGGAGGTGAAGGCGACGGTGTGCGCGGCGGCTCCGTGCACGGACTCGGCGAGGTTGGCGAGGAAGGACTCCACGGTGCCGGAGGTGTCGGCGACCTGCTGGGCCAGCTGTTCCAGACGCACGATCTCGTGGCCCTCAGCGGCGCCGGCCGTGGCCAGCTCGGCCGCGCCGGTGAGGTCGCCGGGCAGTCCGGTGTCGACCAGGTAGGTGGTGATGCCGCTGGCCCGCAGCAGCAGGCGGGCCGTCTCGGCCACGCCCAGTTCACGGCGCCGGGCGAGATAGCGGGCGGGCGGGCAGTGCGGCTCCAGGCCGAGCAGGGGCGGGCACCAGCGGCGTACGGCGAAACCGGTCTGGGTGTCGAACAGAGTGGTCCCCGGGGCGGGCGGGCCCTCGGTGCGGACCAGCTGGGCCTCGAAGGTGCCGAGGCCCAGCTCGGTGCGCAGGACGCCGTGGCAGTACTGGTCCACGAGGGACGGCATGTCGATCATCCGGGCTCCCCACGAAAGACGCCGCGTCGGCTTGTACAGCTCTCTAACGGGTGAACCGGGGCGGAGGTGTTGCGGGACGTCCGACACGGTGCCTGCCGTGGACGGTCGGCCGCCGGGTCAGCCGTTGGCCGGGCCGCCGATCTGGAGGCCGGCCATACGGGTCCACTCGTACGGGCCGGTCCTGACCTTGGCCGCGAACTCGCCGTCGAGGTTCTCGTGGAGGGTGATCCCCGCCTTCTCGGCCGCCTTCTCGGCGATCGCGTAGGAGTGGGCGACCAGATCGCCCCAGTCGCCGTCCTCGCCGACCAGCACGATCCGGGCGCCGCGCTGTCCCAGGTAGGCGATCTGTCCCTCGGCGCCGCCGTGGGCCGTGGCGAAGCCGTTGATCCGCTTGACGAGCCGGGCCACCTTCCGCTCGGCCTTGCGCTCGGTCCTCTGTTCGGCCCGCTGCCCGCTGTTCCGCTCGGCCGCCGGGTCCGCCTGCTGCTTGTCTGCCATGACCAGGATGCTACCGACGGGTAGATCAAACGGCGACGGGCGGGGTCCGTGGTCTTGGCCACGGACCCCGCCCGTCGGAACGTCTCTGGGGCGGACTACCGCAGGAAGGGATCCACCGCGACGGCCACGAAGAGCAGCGACACGTAGGTGATGGACCAGTGGAACAGGCGCATCTCCTTGAGCTTGCCGCCGGCCACCTCGGACTTGGCGCGGTTGAGGAGCGCGTGCGCCTCCCACAGCCACCAGCCGCCCGCGGCCAGCGCGACCGCGGTGTAGAACCAGCCGGTGTAGCCGAGCGGGGTGAGCAGCAGCGACACCGCGACCATGACCCAGCTGTAGACCACGATCTGCTTGGCGACCACCTTGTTGCTGGCGATCACCGGGAGCATCGGCACGCCCACGCGCGCGTAGTCCTCCTTCACCTTCATGGACAGCGGCCAGTAGTGCGGCGGCGTCCAGAAGAACATGACGAGGAAGAGGATGACCGGCGCCCAGGACATCGAGTTGGTGACCGCGGACCACCCGATCAGCACCGGCATGCAGCCGGCGATGCCGCCCCACACGATGTTCTGCGAGGTACGCCGTTTGAGGATCATCGTGTAGACGACGACGTAGAAGAGGAGCGCGCCGAGGGCGAGCCAGGCGGACAGCCAGTTGACCGTGAGGCCGAACAGCAGCGTCGAGACGACGGCCAGGCCGATGCCGAAGGCCAGGCACTCGCGCGGGCTGACCATGCCGGTGACCAGGGGACGCTGCGAGGTGCGGTCCATCAGCGCGTCGATGTCGCGGTCGAGGTACATGTTGAGCGCGTTGGCGCCGCCCGCCGACAGGTAGCCGCCGAGGCAGGTCAGCAGCACCAGCCCCAGGTCGGGCACACCCTGCTGCGCCAGGAACATCACCGGAACCGTGGTGATGAGCAGCAGTTCGATGATCCGCGGCTTGGTCAGCGCCACGAACGCCTTGACACGGGCCCCGAACGGCCGGTGACTCGGGCTCTGGC
This sequence comes from Streptomyces sp. GD-15H, assembly GCF_045291515.1. Lineage (NCBI taxonomy): Bacteria > Bacillati > Actinomycetota > Actinomycetes > Kitasatosporales > Streptomycetaceae > Streptomyces > Streptomyces sp. GD-15H. The sequence continues at coordinate 6,561,630 of NZ_CP149447.1, read as the reverse complement.
TCGTCCCGATAACCCCCGCAGGACGGGATTCAACGGCCGTCACTCGCACCCCTGACAGAGTTCCCAGCAAGCCCTCCCCCTGTGAAGTGGAGGTAAAGGCTCGCGCGTACCACGCCACCTTAGACGTTGCCCAGACCCGGAACATTCGCGGGGGTCGGGTCGTGGGGGAAACGGCCGCTCACCGCAGAGATCCGAGCTCGATTGAGCAGCCGGATGAGCGGCTCCGTATTCATCTGCCGAATGAGAATACTTCCCTGTCAGGGGGCGGATCGCCGGGACTACCCGCAGTCTGGAACGACTCGGGGGATGCACGCCCTACGGGGGTAGGCTCGACCTCGCCGGTGTGTACTCATCCGGCATCCGAAAACATGTGGAGAGGAGCCCTGACTCAGGGTGAGCACCAAGCCGACCACCACAGACCTCGAGTGGACCGAACTGGACCAGCGGGCCGTGGACACCGCCCGCGTCCTGGCCGCCGATGCCGTACAGAAGGTCGGCAACGGCCATCCCGGTACGGCGATGAGCCTGGCGCCCGCCGCGTACACCCTCTTCCAGAAGGTGATGCGGCACGACCCCTCGGACGCCGACTGGGTCGGACGGGACCGTTTCGTCCTGTCCGCCGGCCATTCGTCCCTGACTCTCTACACCCAGCTGTACCTGGCCGGTTTCGGTCTGGGGCTGGACGACCTGAAGGCGTTCCGCACCTGGGGTTCGAAGACGCCGGGCCACCCGGAGTACGGGCACACCACGGGCGTGGAGACGACGACCGGGCCGCTGGGCCAGGGCGTCGCCAACGCGGTCGGCATGGCGATGGCCGCCCGCTACGAGCGCGGCCTGTTCGACCCGGAGGCCGCCCCGGGCGAGTCCCCCTTCGACCACTTCATCTACTGCATCGCCGGTGACGGCTGCCTGCAGGAGGGCATCTCCGCGGAGGCGTCCTCGCTGGCCGGCCACCAGAAGCTCGGCAACCTGGTCCTGCTGTGGGACGACAACCACATCTCGATCGAGGGCGACACCGAGACGGCCGTCTCCGAGGACGTCACCAAGCGGTACGAGGCCTACGGCTGGCACGTGCAGCGGGTGGCCCCTAAGCCGGACGGCGACCTGGATCCGAACGCGATCTACGACGCCGTCCAGGAGGCCAAGAAGGTCACCGACCGACCGTCGTTCATCGCGATGCGCTCGATCATCGCCTGGCCGGCCCCGAACGCGCAGAACACCGAGGCCTCCCACGGTTCGGCGCTCGGTGACGAGGAGGTGGCGGCCACCAAGCGGGTGCTGGGCTTCGACCCGGAGCAGACCTTCGAGGTGACCGACGAGGTCCTCGGCCACACCCGCGGCGCGCTGGAGCGCGGCAAGCGGGCACGGGCCGAGTGGGAGAAGTCGTTCCAGGAGTGGAGGGGCAACAACGCGGAGCGCGCGGCCGAGTTCGACCGCATCGCGGCCGGTGAGCTGCCCAAGGGCTGGGAGGACACGCTTCCCGTCTTCGAGCCGGGCAAGGCGGTCGCCACCCGTGCCGCGTCCGGCAAGGTGCTCCAGGCGCTCGGCGCGGTCGTCCCGGAGCTGTGGGGCGGCTCGGCCAACCTGGCGGGCTCCAACAACACGACGATCGACAAGACGTCGTCGTTCCTCCCGGCGGGCAACCCGCTGCCCGAGGCGAACCCGTACGGCCGCACCCTCCACTTCGGTATCCGCGAGCACGCCATGGCCGCGGGGATGAACGGCATCGCGCTGCACGGCAACACCCGGATCTACGGCGGCACCTTCCTGGTGTTCTCCGACTACATGCGCAACGCGGTGCGGCTGTCGGCTCTGATGCACCTGCCGGTGACGTACGTGTGGACGCACGACTCCATCGGTCTGGGCGAGGACGGCCCGACCCACCAGCCGATCGAGCACCTGGCCTCGCTGCGCGCCATCCCCGGCCTGAACGTCGTCCGCCCGGCGGACGCCAACGAGACCGCGATCGCCTGGCGCGAGATCCTCAAGCGCTGGACCAAGGAGTTCGGCAAGGGCGCCCCGCACGGTCTGGCCCTCACCCGGCAGGGCGTGCCGACGTACGAGCCGAACGAGGACGCGGCGCGCGGCGGCTATGTGATGTTCGAGGCCGACGGTGGTGAGCCGCAGGTCGTCCTGATCGCCACCGGTTCCGAGGTGCACGTCGCCGTCGAGGCGCGCGAGCAGCTGCAGGCCGCCGGTGTACCCACGCGCGTGGTGTCCATGCCGTCGGTGGAGTGGTTCGAGGAGCAGGACCAGGGGTACCGGGACAGCGTCCTGCCGCCGGCCGTGAGGGCCCGTGTCGCGGTGGAGGCCGGGATCGGTCTGACGTGGCACAAGTACGTCGGGGACGCCGGGCGCGTCGTGTCCCTGGAGCACTTCGGCGCGTCCGCCGACGGCAAGGTGCTGTTCAAGGAGTTCGGCTTCACCGCCGAGAACGTGGCGGCCGCGGCCCGGGAATCACTCGCCGCGGCCCAGCGCTGACGCTCACACACGACACGTAGGAGATGTAATTCCATGACAGACGCACTGAAGCGCCTTTCCGAGGAAGGCGTCGCGATCTGGCTGGACGACCTGTCGCGCAAGCGGATCACGTCCGGCAACCTCGCCGAGCTGATCGACCAGCAGCACGTCGTGGGCGTCACCACCAACCCGTCGATCTTCCAGAAGGCGATCTCCGAGGGAGACGGCTACGAGCAGCAGCTCGCCGACCTCGCCGCCCGCAGGGTCACGGTCGAAGAGGCCATCCGGATGATCACCACGGCGGACGTCCGCGACGCCGCCGACATCCTGCGCCCGGTCTTCGACGCCACCGACGGCAAGGACGGCCGGGTCTCCATCGAGGTCGACCCACGTCTCGCGCACGACACGCGCGCCACCGTCGCCGAGGCCAAGCAGCTGGCCTGGCTGGTGGACCGGCCCAACACCCTGATCAAGATCCCGGCGACCGAGGCGGGCATCCCGGCGATCGCCGAGACCATCGGCCTGGGCATCAGCGTCAACGTCACGCTGATCTTCTCCCTGGAGCGCTACCGCAAGGTCATGGACGCGTTCCTGACCGGCCTGGAGAAGGCCAGGGAGCGCGGCCTGGACCTGTCGAAGATCCACTCGGTGGCGTCGTTCTTCGTGTCCCGCGTGGACACCGAGATCGACAAGCGGATCGACGCGCTCGGCACCGACGAGGCCAAGGCACTGCGCGGCAAGGCCGCCGTCGCCAACGCGCGCCTGGCCTACCAGGCGTACGAGGAGGTCTTCGCCACCGACCGCTGGAGCGCGCTGGAGCGTGAGGGCGCCAACAAGCAGCGTCCGCTGTGGGCCTCCACCGGCGTGAAGGACAAGGCCTACAAGGCCACGATGTACGTCGACGACCTGGTGGCCCCGAACACGGTGAACACCATGCCGGAGGCGACCCTGGTGGCCACCGAGGAGCAGGGCGAGATCAACGGCAACGCCGTCGCCGGCACCTACGAGCAGGCTCGCGCCGACCTCGACGCCGTGGAGCGGCTGGGGATCGCGTACGACGACGTGGTGCAGCTGCTGGAGGACGAGGGCGTCGAGAAGTTCGAGTCGTCCTGGAACGACCTGCTGAAGTCGACCGAGGCGGAGCTCGCGCGCCTCGCCCCTTCGGAGGGCTGACACCTTGTCGAGCAGCAACCCGCTGCGTGACCCCGCGGACCGACGGCTCCCGCGTATCGCGGGGCCGTCGGGCCTGGTCATCTTCGGCGTCACGGGCGACCTCTCGCGCAAGAAGCTGATGCCGGCCGTGTACGACCTCGCCAACCGGGGTCTGCTGCCGCCGGGCTTCTCGCTGGTCGGGTTCGCCCGCCGCGAGTGGGCGCACGAGGACTTCGCGCAGGTGGTCCACGACGCGGTCAAGGAGCACGCCCGCACGCCGTTCCGCGAGGAGGTCTGGCAGCAGCTCATCCAGGGCATGCGCTTCGTCCAGGGCACCTTCGACGACGACGACGCCTTCGAGCGGCTGCGCGGCACCATCGAGGAGCTGGACAAGGCGCAGGGCACGGGCGGCAACTTCGCGTTCTACCTGTCGGTGCCGCCGCGGTCCTTCCCGGTGGTCATCCAGCAGCTGAAGAAGCACGGGCTGGCCGACCAGAGCAGCGGTTCCTGGCGGCGCGCGGTGATCGAGAAGCCCTTCGGCCACGACCTGACGTCGGCCGAGGAGCTCAACGCGATCGTCCACGAGGTGTTCGCCCCGGACCAGGTCTTCCGGATCGACCACTACCTGGGCAAGGAGACCGTCCAGAACATCCTGGCGCTCCGCTTCGCCAACCAGATGTTCGAGCCGGTGTGGAACCGGTCCTTCGTGGACCACGTGCAGATCACCATGGCCGAGGACATCGGCATCGGCGGCCGGGCCGGCTACTACGACGGCATCGGCGCCGCCCGTGACGTCATCCAGAACCACCTGCTCCAGCTCATGGCGCTGACCGCCATGGAGGAGCCGGCCTCCTTCGACGCGGACGCGCTGGCCGCGGAGAAGACCAAGGTGCTCGGCGCCGTGCGGCTGCCCAGGGACCTGGGCCGGGACACCGTGCGCGGGCAGTACGCGGCGGGCTGGCAGGGCGGCGCGAAGGCGGTCGGGTATCTGGAGGAGGAGGGCATCGACGACTCCTCGAGGACCGACACGTACGCCGCGATCAAGCTGGGCGTCGACAACCGCCGCTGGGCGGGTGTGCCCTTCTACCTGCGCACCGGCAAGCGGCTGGGCCGCCGGGTCACCGAGATCGCGGTGGTGTTCCAGCGGGCGCCGCACTCGCCGTTCGACACGACGGCCACCGAGGAACTGGGCTCCAACGCGATCGTGATCCGCGTCCAGCCGGACGAGGGTGTCACGGTGCGGTTCGGCTCCAAGGTCCCCGGTACGTCGATGGAGATCCGGGACGTGTCGATGGACTTCGCCTACGGCGAGTCGTTCACCGAGTCCAGCCCGGAGGCGTACGAGCGGCTCATCCTCGACGTCCTGCTCGGTGACTCCAATCTCTTCCCGCGCACCGAGGAGGTCGAGCTGTCCTGGAAGATCCTCGACCCGATCGAGGAGTACTGGGACAACCACGGCCGGCCCGCCCAGTACTCGGCCGGTACCTGGGGGCCCGTCGAGGCGGACCACATGCTCGAGCGAGACGGACGGAGCTGGCGCCGGCCATGAAGATAGACCTCACGGACACCACGGCCGGCGAGATCAACAAGGCGCTGGTGCGGGCCCGCCGGGCCATCGGCACTCCGGCGGTCGGCATGGTGCTCACCCTGGTCATCGTGACCGACGAGGAGAACGCCTACGACGCGCTGAAGTCCGCCGGTGACGCCTCGCGTGAGCATCCCTCGCGCACCCTGGTCGTCATCAAGCGCGTGTCCCGCTCCCCCGCGACCGTACGCAGTCCCGGCTGGACGCCGAGGTGCGGGTCGGCGCGGACGCGGGCACCGGTGAGACGGTGGTGCTCCGGCTGTACGGCGAGGTCGCCGACCACGCCCAGTCGGTGGTGCTGCCGCTGCTGCTGCCGGACGCCCCGGTGGTGGTCTGGTGGCCGGTCAACTCCCCGCTGAACCCGGCCGGCAACCCGCTGGGCGCGCTGGCCCAGCGCCGGGTGACCGACACCTACGCCTGCGAGCAGCCGGTGCGGGAGCTCGCGGCCCGCGCCGACTCCTACACCCCGGGCGATACTGACCTGTCCTGGACCCGGATCACGCCCTGGCGTTCGATGCTGGCCGCGGCTCTGGACCAGGTGACCTGCGAGGTGCAGGGCGTGGAGGTCGAGGGTGAGGAGTTCAACCCGAGCTGTGAGCTGCTGGCGATGTGGCTCGCGGACCGGCTGGGCGTGCCCGTGAAGCGTGCGCTGTCGAGCGGCCCGGGGCTCACCGCGGTCCGCCTGTCGACCGACTGCGGCCCGATCGTGCTGGACCGTGCCGACGGTTCGCTCGCGACGCTGTCCATCCAGGGCCAGCCGAAGCGGGCGGTGGCGCTCAAGCGCCGGGACACCGCGGAGCTGATCGCGGAGGAGCTGCGCCGGCTGGACCCGGACGACACGTACGCGTCGGCCCTGCGGTACGGGGTCGAGCGGCTGAGGAATCCGGCGACAGGGGCGGGCGCGACGAAGGCGTCGTCCGGTGCTCTGGACGAGGTGTCGCGCGGGCTGACCGAGGCGTCGACCGCGCTCGACGAGGTGTCGCGTGCCCTGGACGAGGCGTCGGGTGACTCCGGGAGGCCGGCGGGTGAGTCGCCGGCCAAAGGAGCGGCGGGCGCCGCTCCCGGCGGACCGGCTGCGGAAGGTTCCGCGGTCGAGGCGACGGCGCAGGCACCGCTGAAGAAGGTGGAGGCGAAGTGAGTACGGCACCGCAGCTGGTCGTGCACCGCGACAAGGAGCTGATGGCGCAGGCCGCGGCGGCCCGGCTGATCACCAGGGTCGTGGACGTGCAGGCCTCGCGGGGCTCGGCGTCCGTGGTGCTGACCGGCGGCCGCAACGGCAACGGTCTGCTGGCCGCGCTCGCGGCCGCGCCCGCCCGGGACGCGGTCGACTGGAGCCGGATCGACCTGTGGTGGGGCGACGAGCGGTTCCTGCCGGACGGCGACCCGGAGCGCAATGTCACTCAGGCCCGTGAGGCGCTGCTCGACGCGGTGCCGCTGGACCCGAAGCGCGTGCACGCCATGCCCGCGTCCGACGGACCGCACGGCGCCGACGTGGACGCGGCGGCGGCCGCGTACGCAGAGGAACTGGCCCGTGCCGCGGGCCCGACGGACCACGGAGCGGTGCCGACGTTCGACGTGCTGATGCTGGGTGTCGGCCCGGACACGCACGTGGCGTCGCTCTTCCCGGAGCTGCCCGCGGTGCGGGAGACGGAGCGCACGGTGGTCGGCGTCCATGGGGCTCCCAAGCCGCCGCCGACCCGGGTGACGCTCACCCTCCCGGCGATCCGCGCGGCCCGGGAGGTGTGGCTGCTGGCGGCCGGCGAGGACAAGGCGGAGGCCGCGGCGATCGCCCTGTCCGGCGCGGGCGAGATCCAGGCCCCGGCGGCGGGCGCGTACGGCAGGGCCCGCACGCTGTGGCTGCTGGACGCGGCGGCGGCCTCGCAGCTGCCGCGGGCGCTGTATCCGCCGGCGTCGGCGTAGCGCGCGGAGCGCGAACCGCACGTGTCGGACCCCCGCTCCGTCAGGAGGCGGGGGTCCGTGTGTTTCCGGGCGGGGTGGCTTCCGGGTGGGGCGGTGTCCGTCACTTCACCGAGCCCGCCATCACCCCCTGGACGAAGTGCCGCTGGAAGGCGAAGAACACGGCGACCGGCACCACCAGGGACAGGAACGCACCCGGCGCGAGCACGTCGATGTTGCTGCCGAACTGGCGGATCTGCGACTGGAGTTCGACCGTCAGCGGCTGCGAGGAGCTGTCGGCGAAGAGGAGGGCGACCAGCATGTCGTTCCAGACCCACAGGAACTGGAAGATGGCGAGGCTGGCGATCGCCGGACGCCCGACGGGCAGGATCAGCCGGGTGAAGATGCGCCACTCGCTGCCGCCGTCCATCCGGGCGGCCTCCAGCATCTCCTTGGGCATCTCGGCGAAGTAGTTCCGCAGCAGGAACACCGCGAACGGCAGCCCGTACGCCACATGGAACAGCACGACACCGGGGATGGTGCCGAACAGCCCCAGCTGGCCGAAGAGTTTGGCGACCGGCAGCAGCCCGACCTGCACGGGGACCACCAGCAGCGCCACCACGAGCAGGAAGATCGCGTCGCGGCCGGGGAAGTCCAGCCAGGCGAAGGCGTATCCGGCGAGCGCCGCGACGACCACGACCAGGACCGTGGTCGGCACCGAGATCAGCACGGTGTTCCAGAACGCCTGCGTCATCCCCGCGTTCTTCAGCAGGGCCGCGTAGTTGTCGAAGGACAGCTGCCCGGGGCTGGTGAGCACCGTCCACCAGCCGCCCTTGGCCGTGTCCTCCGCGGACCGCAGCGAGGAGAGGAACAGGCCGGCCAGCGGGGTCATCCACACCAGGCCGATCACGACCAGGAACGCCTGCACCACGGCGTTGCCCAGGCCGCGCCGGATCGCGTTCATCCCTGACTCCTTCGGAAGCGGCGGACGTTGAAGACCATGGCGGGGACGACCAGCAGCAGGAGCAGCACGCCGAGCGCGCTGCCCATCCCCTGGTCGTTGCCGCCGCCGAACGACACCAGCCACATCTGGGTCGCGAGCACGGTCGCGTCCTCCTGCACGGGTCCGGGCGCGATGATGTAGACGAGGTCGAAGACCTTCATCACGTTGATCACCAGGGTCACGAAGACGACGGTGAGGACCGGTGCGAGCAGCGGGACGGTGATCCGGCGGAAGATCTGCCACTCGTTCGCGCCGTCCATCCGCGCCGCCTCCAACGCGTCCCGCGGCAGGGCCGAGAGTCCCGCGCCGATCAGCACCATCGCGAACCCGGTCCAGATCCACAGGTAGGACCCGATGATCGCCGGGGTGACCAGGGTGGGCCCGAGCCAGGAGATGCCGTCGTAGGGGGGCGCGAAGTTGGCGGCGGGCAGCTTGATCGCGTACGAGCCGCTGTCCAGGCCGGTGAAGCGGAACGAGCCGTCGGCGGCGGTCGTCGTGCTCGCGACGGTGCGTCCGTCGCGGACCGCCTCGACCGTCATTCCGGGCAGCCCGCTCTCCTGCCGGTCGACCACGCCCGGCTCTCCTACCCCGCCGGGGGTGAAGTCGAGGTAGACCACTCCGCGGACCTCGTCGGCGCCCGCCTCCTGGCGGGTGGCCGCCGGGTGGGCGGGCGCGGCGTCGTCGGGCAGGTCCTTGGGTGCGACACCGACCAGACCGAGGGCGGTGACGGTGCCCGGCGAGAGGTCCGCGCCGGTCGTGTAGGCGCCGTCGGCCTCCTTGGTCAGGCCCGGCCCGGCGCCCCCTCCCCGCCCCCGACGGCCTCGCGGGCGCGGGCCGTCGGGTAGGAGGAGCTGCCCTTGAAGGCGTCGTGGACCGTGACGGCGGCGGCGTTCAGCACGCCCTTGTCCGGGTCGTCGTCGTAGGCGAGCCGGAAGATGATGCCGGCTGCCAGGAAGGACACCGCCATCGGCATGAACAGCAGCAGTTTGAAGGCGGTGGCCCAGCGGATCTTCTCCACCAGCACGGCCAGGATCAGTCCCAGGCCGGTGAGCAGGGTGGGGGCGATCACGACCCAGATCGCGGTGTTCCGGACGGCCTTGAGGGTGGTCGGGTCGCGGAACATCTCGAGGTAGTTCTCACCGCCCACGAACCGGGTGCCGGAGGCGTCGAAGAGGCTGCGGCCGACGGAGAACAGCACCGGGTACACGACCAGCGCGCCCAGCAGAAGCAGGGCGGGCAGCACGAACAGCACGGCGACGATCCGCCCCCGCCGGCGCAGGCGCCGGCGGCGGGCACGATCGGGGTGCGAAGAAGCCGGCGGGCTCGCCTCTTTCACCAGGGTGGCGGTCATGGTCGTCAGTTCCCGTATGCCTTGGCCGCCGCGCCCTCCAGCTTGGCCGCCGTCTTCTTCGGGTCGGACGGGTCACGCAGGAAGTCCTGGAGGATCTTCCACTCGCCGGCGCCCTTGGTGCCGCCGAAGGCCGCCGGGGCCTGGTCCGACATGTCGAAGCGGACCGAGTCGCCGGCCTCGATCAAGGACTCCGCGGTGGCGCGGGTGACGTCGTCGCCGTAGGAGGAGAGGTCGAGCTCCTTGTTCGGGGAGAGGAAGCCGCCGGCCTCGGCCCACACGGCGGCGGCCTCCGGGGTGGCGAGGTACTCGAGGAGCGCCATGCCGGCCTCGGCGTTCTTGCCGTCCTTGAGCACCACGGCCGCGTCGCCGCCGCTGACCACCGGGGCCTCACCGTCGCCGACCGGCGGGAACGGGAAGAAGTTCGCATCGGTGCCGATGGCCTTGCCGAACTGGTCCTTGGCGACGCCGGCCACGAAGTCGCCCTCGTAGACCATGGCGGCGTCCGGCTCGGGTCCGAAGACCTTCTCCACCGAGCCGGGGAAGTCGGTGTTCAGGGCTTCCTTCTGGCCGCCCGCGATGAGTTGCTTGTCCTTGAAGAGTTCGCCGAGCGTGGTGAGCGCCTCGACCACCGTCGGGTCGGTCCACTTGATCTCGTGCGCGGCGAGGGCGTCGTACTTCTCAGGCCCGGCCTGGGAGAGGTAGACGTTCTCGAACCAGTCGGTCAGCGTCCAGCCGTCCTGTCCGGCGACCGAGAAGGCGGCGAGGCCGGAGTCGGAGATCGTGCGCCCGTCCTTCAGCATGGCGTCGTAGGTCTTCGGCGGGGTGACGCCTGCCTGTTCCAGGGCCTCGGGGCTGTACCAGACGGTCGACTTGTGGGCGGCCTTGAAGTAGAGGCCGTACAGCGTGCCGTCGACGCTGCCGTAGTTCTGCCACACCTCGGCGAAGTTGCTCTCCACGGTGCCCTGGACCTTCTTGTCCAGCGGCTTGAGCCAGCCCTCCTCGGCGAACTGCTTCAGCACGCCGACCTGGGGGACCATCACGACATCGGGGGCGTTGCCGCCCTCGATCTTGCTGCCGACGACGGTGGAGACGTTGTCGCCGGTGGACACGAACTCCGTCTTGGCGCCGGTCTTCTCGGTGAAGGCGTCGAGCACCTTCTGGAAGTTCTTCTGCTCGCTGCCGGACCAGACACCGGCGACGGAGACGGTCTGGCCGCCGAGCGCCTTGTCACCACCGCCGGCCGAGACGGGCTCGCTCGAGCCGCAGGCGGTGGCGCCGAGGGCGAGCACGAGGGCGGTGCAGCCGGTGAGCAGGGTGGTACGTCGTCGCATCATCGTTGATGTCCCTTCGGAAAACGTTCGGATACTTTCGGGATATGTGAAGTGAGCGGGCTTCAGGAGCCGTTGATCCACCAGGCCGCCGTGGAACCGGGGAGGACCCCGGCCGGGCACGGGCCGCTGGCCAGCAGCGGGGTGCCGGAGACCGGCGCGGGTACGGGCGCGGTGCCGAAGTTGACGGCGCACACCAGGTCGTCGGCGCGGACGAAGGCCAGGACGTCCGGCCCGGTCTCCAGCCAGCGCAGTGTGCCCTCACCCAACTGGGGCAGTGCGGCACGCAGTTGCAGGCCGTCGCGGTACAGGTGCCAGAAGGAGCGGGTGTCGGCGAGGGCGCGGTCGGTGGCGTGTTCGGCGAACCACTCGGGCTGCGGCAGCCAGGGTTCGGCCCCCTCGGCACCGGAGGTGAAGCCGAACGGGGAGGCCTGCCCCGACCAGGGCAGCGGCACTCGGCAGCCGTCGCGGATCCGGGCCCGGCTGCCGGTGCGGCGGAAGATCGGGTCGGTGAGCACGTCGTCGGGGAGGTCGACGACCTCGGGCAGGCCCAGTTCCTCGCCCTGGTAGACGTACGCGGCGCCGGGCAGCGCCAGCATCAGCAGTGCGGCGGCGCGGGCACGGGCGGCGCCGAGGCCGCTGCCCTGGGGCGTGGGTTCGCCGTAGCGGGTGACGGTGCGGACCTGGTCGTGGTTGTTGAGGACCCAGGTGACGGTCGATCCGGTGCCGGCGATGTCCTGCATGGCCTCGGAGATGACCTTGCGGAAGGCGTCGGCGTCCCAGGGGGCGCCGAGCAGGTCGAAGAAGAAGGCCTGGTGGAGCTCGTCGGGGCGGACGTACCGGGCGTGTTCGCGGGCGGTCGGTACGGAGACCTCGCCGACCAGGAGCCGTTCACGGCCGTCGCGCCGCGTGTACTCCTCGCACACCGCGCGCCAGTGCCGCCACACGTCGTGCACCTCGGGCTGGTTCCAGGCCAGCGGGTTGACCGAGTCCCGGGTGCGGGCGTCGGCCTCCGGGTCCGGGGAGTCGGGCAGTTCCGGGTGCTTGAACAGGCCGGCGGCGACATCGATGCGGAAGCCGTCGACGCCCCGGTCCAGCCAGAACCGCAGGGTCCGGTCGAAGTCGGCGGCGACCTCGGGGTTGCGCCAGTTCCAGTCCGGCTGTTCGGGCGTGAACATGTGCAGGTACCACTGGCCGGGCCGGCCGTCCGGCTCGGTGACCCGGGTCCAGGCGGGCCCGCCGAACATGGCGTGCCAGTTGTTGGGCGGCTCGGCGCCGTCGGGGCCGCGACCGTCGGCGAAGTGGAAACGGGCGCGTTCCGGGCTGCCGGGGGCCGCGGCGAGTGCTTCGCGGAACCAGGGGTGCTCGCTGGAGCAGTGGTTGGGGACGATGTCCAGCAGCACCTTGATGCCGAGCCGCCGGGCGGCCCCTACCAGCAGGTCGAACTCGGCGAGGTCGCCGAAGACCGGGTCGACGTCGCAGTAGTCGGCCACGTCGTAGCCGTGGTCGTGCTGCGGCGAGGGATAGAAGGGGCTCAGCCAGATCCCGTCCACGCCGAGCTTCTTCAGGTAGGGCAGGCCCGCCCTGACCCCGGCGAGATCACCGATGCCGTCACCGGTGCTGTCCAGGAAGCTGCGGACGTACACCTGGTAGATCACTGCGTCGCGCCACCAGTGGTGGGTGCCGATGCGCTTGAGACTCACCCCGTCGACCCGTCTGTGCGTGCGGAGACCCGGGACTCCCGGCCGGCGGTATCCGTCGCCGTTATGCATGCATGTTAGGTAGAGGTGTCGTGAGGGTGTCAATGAACGAACCCAACCTGCCGGACAATTACTAGGAACGAACGCCTACTTACCGAGGCATATCGGGCGCAGTTGAGACGTCCGCGTTACTTAACGGGTAACTAGAGGCGACCGGTCGGGGTGCGAGGTCCGGAGGAAGGGGCCCGGACGGCTGTCTAGCGCGCGGAGACGGCGGCGAGTTCGCGCGCCAGCCGCCGCACCGCCGCACCGGGCGTCTGTCGCCCGGTCATCGCGTCGTGCACCACCGCCTGCACGACCAGGCTCACCTGGTCGTAGTGCGGGCTCTTGGGACGCGGGGCGGCGGCGAGCACGCTCTCGCGCAGCGTCGGCAGGTAGGGGAACCGCCGGACCAGTTCCGGATCGTCGTACAGCGCCGCCCGTACGGGCGGCAGCGCGCCCCGGGTGAGGACCTGGCGCTGGACGCTCTCGCTGGTGAGGTACGCGATCAGCCGCGCGGCGGAGTCGGGGTGCCGCGCATGGGCGGCGACGGCGAGGTTGGAGCCGCCGAGGACGCTCGTACCCGGCCCGTCCGGCCCTGGCATCGGTACGGCGCCGACCTTCCCGGCGACCGCGGAGCCCTCGGCGGACGCGGCGACGTAGGCATAGGGCCAGTTGCGCAGGAAGAGCAGTCGGCCGTCCTGGAAGGCCTGCTTGGACTCCTCCTCCTTGTACGTCAGCGCCTCGTCGGGTATCCAGCCCTCGCGGACCCCGCGGGCGAGGAACCCGATGCCCTCGCGGGCCGCCCGGGAGTTCACGGTGACGCGCTCGCCCTCGTCGCCGAGGATGGTGCCGCCCGCCGAGTAGACGGCCTCGGCCGCGTTGACGGTCAGGCCCTCGTAGGGCAGGAACTGGCCCGCGTAGCCGTCGAGGCCGTGCCGCGGGGCGAGGGTCTTCGCGGCCCGCTCCAGTTCGGCCCAGGTGCGCGGAGGTGCCACGCCCTCCGCGTCGAGGACGTCCTGGCGGTACAGGAGCAGACCGGCGTTGGTCACGTACGGGACGGCGTACAGCCGGTCGCCGTAGGTCGCGGTGTCCACCACGCGCGGCAGGAACGTGTCCAGCGGGAAGCGGTCACGCGGCAGCGGGCGGATCCAGCCGGCCGCGGCGAACTCCGAGGTCCAGCTGACGTCGATGTTGAGCACGTCGAAGCGGCCCCGGCCGGCGTCGCGCAGCTCGGTGATCATTTGCGCGCGGGTCTCGTCGGCCGAGTCGGGCAGTTCGACGAGGGTGACCTCCTCGCCGGGGTGGGTGCGGTTCCAGCCCTCGAGCAGCGGGCCGAGATAGCCGGTGAGGTCCCCGGCGGTGGCCAGGGTGAGCGGACCGCGACCGCCGGCGGGAGCGGCCTGTTCGGCCCTCGCGCCGGAGGCCACGCACACGGTCAGGAGCACGGCGAGGACGAGAAGGCCCCTACCCGCGGCATGGATCCACCGCATAGGTTCCTCCCTGTGCACCGGCACCCGGGCACCCTTGCCGGGGTCAGAGGCCATGTATACCTGTTAGGTATGGGCGATACTAGGGCCCGCGCCACATTGCGTCAGGCGCGAGAAGCATGGCATCGGGCGCGTGGCACATGGCACGAAGGATGCGGGGAGGAGAGCACCAGTGCGGCAGTCCCTCCTGGCCCTGCTCGCCCGCGGCCCGGCCCACGGCTACGAGCTCAAACAGGACCTTGAGCAACTGCTGGGCTCCGCGTACCCTCAGCCGAACGTCGGCCAGATCTACGTCACCCTGGGCCGCCTCGAGAAGTCGGGGCTGATCGAGGGCGAGGACGTCGAGCAGGCCAGCCGGCCCAACAAGAAGGTCTATCACCTCACCGACGCCGGGTGGGAGGCGCTGCGCGCCTGGTTCGAGGAGACCTCGGACGAGCCGCGGGTGCGGGACGAGTTCTTCATGAAGGTCGCCCTCGCACCGCAGAGCGGGCTCGCCGACCAGATCTCCCTGATCAACCGGCAGCGGCGCCAGTACCTGAACACCATGCGGCAGTTGTCGAAGCTGGCCGCCGCCGAAGACCGGGACAACCGAGTCGCCCATCTGCTGATCGAGGGCGCGATGCTGCACCTGCAGGCCGACCTCGACTGGCTGGAGCGGTGCCAGGAAGAGCTGGAGGAGCTGGAGTGAGCGAGAGTCCCCCTCCCGCGCTGCGCGCCGAAGGCCTCGTCAAGACACACCACGGCGAGGGAGCCCCAGCGCACGCGGTGCGCGGGATCGACCTGCGGGTGACGCGCGGCGAGTTCGTGGCGGTGACCGGGCCGTCCGGCGCCGGCAAGTCGACCCTGCTGCATCTGCTCGGCGGGCTCCAGCGGCCCGACTCCGGCAGCATCTGGCTGGACGGCAAGTGCACCGACGCCTACAGCGAGGCGCGCTGGGCGGTGGAGCGCAGGAAGCGCATCGGGATCGTCTTCCAGTTCTTCAACCTCGTCTCCGACCTGTCGGTCGCCGACAACGTGGAACTGCCGGCCCTGCTCGCCGGGACACCGCCGAGGAGGGCCCGCGCCGAGCGGGAGGGGCTGCTGGCCGAGCTGGGCCTGACGGGCAAGGAGCGGAGCATGCCGGGCGAGCTGTCCGGCGGTGAGCAGCAGCGGGTCGCGCTGGCCCGTGCCCTGGTCAACCATCCGCCGCTGCTGCTCGCCGACGAACCCGCGGGCAGCCTGGACAGCAAGGGCACCCGCGAGGTGATGCGGCTGCTGTCCCGCTTCCACCAGCGCGGCCAGACGATCCTGCTGGTCACCCATGACGCCCGGCTGGCGAGCGCCGCCGACCGGGTGATCAGTTTCTTCGACGGGCGGATCGCCGACGACGCGGAACTCGACGGAGCGCCGTCGCGCGGCCGGGGCATCTCCGGGGTGCTGGAGCTCAAGGACTGACATGCGGGTGTACGACGGTCCGGACGTCCGGCGTGAGCGAAGGGGCTGACGCCGGTGCGAGCGACCCTGCGCTGGGCACACTCCGATCTGCGCACGCACCGCGGTGAGGCGCTGTTCCTGGTTCTCGCCACCGCGGGCATCGTCGCCTCCCTGCTGCTGGCCACGGCCCTGTTCGAGTACGCGACCAACCCCTGGCAGCGAATCTTCACCCAGGCGCGCGGCGCCCACGTCACGCTGCACACCACCGCCCCGGCCGACGCCACGAAGCTGGCCGGCCTGGACGGCGTGGAGTCCGTCGACGGCCCCTACCCCACCGCCGCCGTCACCCTCGCCGCACGCGGCAGCCGTGCCTCCGCCGAACTGCGCGGCACCGCCGAACAGCCCGGCATCGGCCGCCCGCTGATCACCTCGGGGCGCTGGCTGGACCCCGGCACCCCCGACGGCGTGGTCCTGGAGAGCAGTCTCGCCCGGGCCCTGCTCACCACGCCGGGCGACACCCTCACCGTGCCCGGTACCGCGCGGACACTGACCGTGGTGGGCGTCGCCGACAGCGCCGAGCCGCGCTACCGGTCGGGGGAACAGCCCGGCCTGGTGTGGGCGCTGCCGTCGGCCGTGACCGACCCCGACGGGCAGGTCACCGGACTGCGGCTGACCGACCCCGCCGACACCGGGTACGCGGTGCAGCGGGCGGTGACGGTGCTGGGCGCGGGTGCCATCGGCGAGGTCTCCACCTGGCAGCAGGCGCGGGCCGAGGCGCAGGGCGACAACCGGCTGCTCGGCCAGGTGCTGGGGCTGTTCGGCCTTGGCGCGCTGGTCGCCGCCGGTTTCGCCGTGCACGGAGCGATCAGCACCCGGATCCGGGGGCATCTGCGGGACATCTCCGTCCTCAAGGCGATCGGCTTCACCCCGGGACAGGTCGTCCGCGTCTTCCTGCTCCAGCATCTCTGTTACGCCCTGCTGGGTGCCGTGGCCGCCGCCGCGCTGACCGAGGCGCTGGGCAGCGGCATACCGGGGCGGCTCGGGGAAGCGGTCGGCGTGTGGCAGGGGCTGCCCGGACACACCCTGGCGCTGTTCGTGGTGTCCGTGGGGGCGGTGCTGTTCATCGGCGCCACCACCGGGCTCGCGGCGTGGCGGGCGGGCCGGGTGCCGCCGGTGCCGGTGCCGAGGCCGGCGGCACCCGAGGCAGGCGGGCTGACGGGCGTGGCGCGGCGGGCACTCGGGGCGCGGGTGCCGCCCGCACTGGTCCTCGGCTGGCACAAGGCGTTCACCCGCCGCCCGCGTGCGCTGGGCACGGTGGCCAGGCTGGCGCTGCCACTGCTGCTGATCGTGGTGGCGCTGAGCGCGTGGGCCACCATCGACCGCTTCCACAGCAGCCCGGAGCGGATGGGCCTGCCCACCGCGCTCAGTGTCCGCGCGGACGCCTCGCTCAGTGACGGGGAGGCCCGCGCCCTGCTGGAGCGTGATCCGCAGGTCGCCGCCGCCCACCCGGGCGTCGAGGTGGCCGCCCTGGTGCCCGGCCAGACCGCCACGATCGCCCTGCGCGGCTACGGCACCCACCAGGAGCCGTACCCGTTCGCCCTGGCCGAGGGCCGCGCGGCGCACGGACCCGACGAGGCGGTGGCCGGACAGGGGCTGCTCGACCTGCTGCACGTACAGATCGGCGACTGGGTACGCATGACCGTCGGCGACCGGCCGCAGATCCTGCACATCGTCGGCCGCAGCATCGAACCGGAGAACGCCGGCCGGGTCATCTCCACCTCGCTCGACACCCTCCGCGGCAACGACCCCGACCTGCGGCCGACCCTCTACCAGCTCCGGCTGGACCCCGGCGCGGACCCGCGGACCGTCGCCGACCGGTTGACCAGGGCCGGAGGCGGCCACCTGGACGTGCACACCGCGACCAACCCGGCCGACGGGCTGTCCCCGTTGCGCGTGGTCGCCCTTGGGCTGATCGTCGTGCTCGCGCTCATCGGGCTGATCGAACTGCTCACCGCGATCGGCGGCACGGTACGCGAGGGCGAACGGGACCTGCTCGCGCTGAAGGCCATCGGTCTCTCCCCACGGCAGATCACCGCGATCACGGTCACGGCCACGTCCTGTACGGCACTGGCCGCCGTGCTCGTCGCCACGGCCCTGGGGCTGCCGCTGGCGCTCTGGCTGATCGACGTCCAGGGAAGGTCGAGCGGCATCGGCGCCGGGATCGCCCGGGGGCCCTCCCCCGTGCTCCTGCTGCTGCTCGGCACGGCCGCGGTACTGGGCGCCGCCGTACTGGCCGTTCTCCCCGCCGCCCGCGCGGCCCGCCGCCGCCTGGCGGACACACTGACCGCGGTCGCCTGACGGACCGCCGGAGCGCCGTTCGGGGCCGGCGACGGGGGGAAGCCCCGCCGGATCAGCTTCCGTAGGGGTTCCGCGGGTGCGGGGCGTAGGGGTTCCGCGGTGCGGGTGCGTAGGGGTTCCGCATCCCGGGGGCGTACGGGTCGCCGCCTCCGGGGGAGGCGGCGGGGAGCCGTAGGGGTTGCCCTGCGGCGGGACGGGCGGACGGTCCGCCGCAGGCGCCGGCCTCGGGGAACGAGGCCGGGAACCGGCCCCATGGTCGCCGGGTGCGCCTTCAGCCGGATGCCGTAGCGCCGCTTGAGCCGCCCCGTCTCCAGCAGCGCGATCGCGGTGACCGTCACCGGGGCGCCCAGGATGAAGACGATGCCCATGGTGAGGCTGAGCCCGTGCAGATCGCCGGTGACCAGGTCGGGGATGGCCATCAGCCAGCTGGTGACGGTGGCGAGCAGGGCGGGCAGCGAACGGTGCACGGCGGCCGTGCCGAAGAAGTTGCCGGAGACCCGCACGGCTCCCCAGACCACGAAGACGACCATCCACAGCAGCACCAGGGCGGTGGCCAGGGACAGCAGCACGCCCGCCGACGAGTCCGACGTCTGCGTCAGCAGAACCAGCGCCATCACGCAACCGATGAACAGCAGGAGCAGCTTGAGGCAGTTGAGCAGCGGGGCCCGCAACTGCCGCACGGTACCGGTACGCCGCCAGACGAGGAGCATCACGCCGGCCGTCAGCGGCGTGATGATCAGCAGGACCGCGG
The DNA here is from genome assembly GCF_045291515.1 of Streptomyces sp. GD-15H. Taxonomy (NCBI): domain Bacteria; kingdom Bacillati; phylum Actinomycetota; class Actinomycetes; order Kitasatosporales; family Streptomycetaceae; genus Streptomyces; species Streptomyces sp. GD-15H. The sequence continues at coordinate 6,543,104 of NZ_CP149447.1, read as the reverse complement.
AGGCGATCATGGTGTTCTCCAGCAGCTCCGCGAAGTCGAAACCGCCTTGGATGAAGGTGTAGACACCGAGCGACGCGACCACGCCGGCGATGATCCGCAAGCGTTTGAGTCGCTCGATGGACGGATCGAGCGAATCCGGGATCCACGCGGGATGGAACACCGCCCGTGCGACCTTGTGGGGCAACAGGAAGGATCCGGCCGTCAGCGTGCCGCCTGTCCAACTGCCGCGCGTGCGTGCCACTTCGTGTTCCCCCGAGCGTTCGCCTCCATGATCGCCGAGGATTCTACGAGAAGCGGACGGCGCCCTGCCGCCCGCTTCCCGCACCGTGCTCACCGCCGGCCGCGCAACTCCCGGTAGGTGGCGACCAGGGCCTGGGTGGAGGCGTCCAGGCCCGGCACTCCGGCGCCTTCGGTGAGCGCGGGCTCGACGCGCTTGGCGAGCACCTTGCCCAGCTCGACACCCCACTGGTCGAAGGAGTCGATGTTCCAGATCGCGCCCTGCACGAACACCTTGTGCTCGTAGAGGGCGACGAGCTGACCGAGGACGGACGGCGTCAGCTCACGCGCGAGGATCGTGGTCGTGGGGTGGTCGCCCTTGAACGTCTTGTGCGGCACCAGTTCCTCGGCCACGCCCTCGCTCCGCACCTCGTCCGGTGTCTTGCCGAACGCCAGAGCCTGCGTCTGGGCGAAGAAGTTGGCCATCAGCAGGTCGTGCTGCGCCTTCAGGTCGTCGCTCAGCTCGGCGACCGGTTCGGCGAAGCCGATGAAGTCCGCCGGGATCAGCTTCGTGCCCTGGTGGATCAACTGGTAGTAGGCGTGCTGCCCGTTGGTGCCGGGCGTGCCCCAGACCACGGGACCGGTCTGCCACCGGACCTCGCACCCGTCCCGGCCGACATACTTGCCGTTGGACTCCATGTCGAGCTGCTGGAGATAGGCGGTGAACTTCGACAGGTAGTGCGAGTACGGCAGCACCGCGTGCGACTGGGCGCCCAGGAAGTTGTTGTACCAGACGCCCAACAGGCCCAGCAGGAGCGGCACGTTGGACTCGGCGGGAGCCGTCCGGAAGTGCTCGTCGACGAGGCGGAACCCGTCGAGCATCTCCCGGAAGCGGGCCGGGCCGATGGCGATCATCAGGGACAGGCCGATCGCCGAGTCGTACGAGTAGCGCCCGCCGACCCAGTCCCAGAACTCGAACATGTTGGCCGTGTCGATGCCGAAGTCGGCGACCTTCTCCGTGTTCGTCGACAGGGCGACGAAGTGCTTGGCCACGGCGGCCTCTCCTCCACCCAGCGCGTTCAGCAGCCAGGTCCGCGCGGAGGTGGCGTTGGTGACCGTCTCGATGGTGGTGAACGTCTTGGACGCGATGATGAACAGCGTCTCGGCCGGGTCCAGGTCGCGGATCGCCTCGTGCAGGTCGGCGCCGTCCACGTTGGACACGAAGCGGACCGTGAGGTCGCGGTCGGTGTAGGCGCGCAGCGCCTCGTACGCCATCGCGGGGCCGAGGTCCGAGCCGCCGATGCCGACGTTGACCACGGTGCGGATGCGCTTGCCGGTGTGGCCGGTCCACTCCCCGGAGCGGACCCGGTCGGCGAAGGCGGTCATCTTGTCGAGGACGGCGTGCACGCCCGGTACGACGTTCTCCCCCTCGACCTCGATCACCGCGTCCCGCGGCGCCCTGAGCGCGGTGTGCAGGACGGCCCGGTCCTCGGTGGTGTTGATCCGCTCCCCGCGGAACATGGCGTCGCGTAGCCCGAACACATCGGTGGCCGCGGCCAGTTCACGCAACAGCCGGAGGGTCTCGTCGGTGACGAGGTGCTTGGAGTAGTCGATGTACAGGTCACCGACCCGGAGGGTGTACGCGGTGCCGCGGTCGGGACTGGCGGCGAACACCTCGCGCAACCGCACGTGTCCCAGCTCCTCGTGGTGTTTGGCCAGTGCGGTCCACTCGGGGGTCTGGTCGAGCCTGGTACGGCCGTCTGCGTTCATCTCGGACTCAGCCTTCTTCCTTGCTGCCTGTGCTGCGTATCCGCCCCGCTGCCGGTTCCAACCTAATTGATCAGCGGTGGACGTGACCTGTCGTGCCGCCGTCGTGGGGCACGCCAACAGATACGGCCGTCCGGCCCCCGGGTATCAGCACGGCGACGGGCGGGACGGCGAGTGGGGCTGCGGACGGGAGGAAGAAGCCGGCCATGAACGGCCCGGCCGACTACTGAGGCGACTGCGACGACTGCCGCAACTGTTAGATCTCGCCCCGCAGTTTGGCGAGCGCCTCGGCGAGGATCGCCTCGCCGTCCGCGTCGCTGCGCCGCTCCCGCACATAGGCGAGGTGCGTCTTGTACGGCTCGGTACGGGGCGGGTCCGGGGGGTTCTCACGGTCCTGGCCGGCCGGAAAGCCACAGCGGGGGCAGTCCCAGGTATCGGGCACCTGCGCGTCGCTCGCGAAGCTCGGCTGGGTCTCGTGCCCGTTGGAACACCAGAAGGAGATGCGCAGCCGCGGCGCGGACTCGCCGCGCTCGGCCTCGCCCATCGGCCCCGCCCCGACCCGGCTTCCCCGGATCGCGTTGCCACTTGCCACGGTCGTAACTCCCTGCGTGATGGTGCGGCGAAGCGAGTCGGCGTTCCGCTTCGCTGCGAGCGCCTCAGTCTACGTAAGGCCCAACGCGCGTCCAGTGATTGGAGTTACCGCTCCCCCATCCAGACGCAAGCCCCATGATAGGCCGCGCTGTGCTGCGCGTACCGGACATGGGGCCTTACGTATGGAATGCGTATCCGATGCGTACGGATCGTTCTCCCGGGTCAGCTGTTCGTCTTCAGCATGATGCCCAGCACGACGATGCACGCGGCCCAGAGCAGACCCACCACGAGGGTGATCCGGTCGAGGTTGCGCTCGGCGACCGAGGAGCCGCCGACGGAGGACTGCATGCCGCCACCGAACATGTCGGAGAGGCCGCCGCCCTTTCCCTTGTGCATCAGCACCAGCAGCATCAGCAGCAGGCTGAAGACGATCAGGGCGATCGAGAACCCCAAAACCACGGCTGGACCAACTTCCTCGGATTCGGATGGACGACGCGGGGTCCAGTACAGGACTGGACCCCGCAAGGGTACGACGGATCGCCGCTAGCGCATACTCACTGGTCGCGGAAGCGGATGATCTTGACGAACTCGTCCGCGTCCAGCGAGGCACCGCCGACGAGGGCGCCGTCGATGTCGGCCTGCGCCATGATCTCGGCGACGTTGCCGGACTTGACCGAGCCGCCGTACTGGATGCGGACCTGGTCGGCGACGTCCTGCGAGTACAGCTCGGCGAGCTTGCCGCGGATGGCGGCGCAGACCTCCTGGGCGTCCCCGGCACCGCAGACCTTGCCGGTGCCGATGGCCCAAACGGGCTCGTAGGCGATCACGACGGACTCGGCCTGCTCGGCGGAGAGGTCCTTCAGACCGCCCTCGACCTGGGCGAGGGTGTGGGCGACGTGGTTGCCGGCCTCGCGGACGGACAGTTCCTCCCCGACGCACAGGATCGGGGTGATGCCGTGCTTGAACGCGGTCTTGACCTTGGCGTTCACGAGCTCGTCGGTCTCGGCGTGGTACTGCCTGCGCTCGGAGTGCCCGACCGCCACGTACGTGCACTTCAGCTTGGACAGCATCGGGCCGGAGATCTCGCCGGTGTAGGCGCCGCCGTCGTGCGCCGAGATGTCCTGGGCGCCGTACTTGATCTTCAGCTTGTCGCCGTCGACGAGGGTCTGGACGGAACGCAGGTCGGTGAAGGGCGGCAGGACCGCGACCTCGACGGCCTCGTAGTCCGTGTCGGCCAGGGCGAAGGCGAGCTTCTGGACATGGGCGATGGCCTCGAGGTGGTTGAGGTTCATCTTCCAGTTGCCCGCCATCAGCGGCGTGCGGCCTTTTTCAGCAGCGGTCATTGAGGGTCAGTCCTCCAGTGCGGCGAGGCCGGGGAGCGTCTTGCCCTCGAGGTATTCGAGGGAGGCGCCGCCTCCGGTCGAGATGTGGCCGAATGCCTTTTCGTCGAAGCCCAGGATGCGTACGGCCGCGGCGGAGTCGCCGCCGCCGACCACGGTGTAGCCCGGGGAGTCGAGAAGGGCCTGGGCGACCGCCTTGGTGCCCTCGGCGTAGTCGGGGTGCTCGAAGACTCCCATGGGACCGTTCCAGAAGACGGTGGCCGCGTCGGCGAGCTTCGAGGCGTACAGGGTGCGGGTCTCGGGGCCGATGTCCAGGCCCTGCCGGTTGGCCGGGATGGCGTTCGCGGCGACGGTGGTGGGATGGGCCGGAGCCTTGGTCTTCAGGTCCGGGAACTCCTCGGCGACCAGCGTGTCGACCGGCAGCACCAGCTCGACGCCGTTCTTCTCGGCGCGTTCCAGGTACTCGGTGACGGCGGGCAGCTGGTCCTCCTGGAGCAGCGACGTGCCGATCTCGTAGCCCTTGGCCTTGAGGAAGGTGTACGCCATGCCGCCGCCGATGAGGATGCGGTCGGCCTTGCCGAGCAGCTCGTCGATGACGGCGAGCTTGTCGGAGACCTTGGCGCCGCCGAGGGCGACCACGTAGGGCCGCTCGACGTCGTCGGTGAGCTTCTTCAGAACGCCGACCTCGGTGGCGATGAGGAAGCCCGCGGCGTGCGGCAGGCGGGCCGGAAGGTCGTACACGGACGCGTGCTTGCGGTGCACCGCGCCGAAGCCGTCGCCCACGTAGAGGTCGGCGAGCGTGGCGAGCCGGTCGGCGAAGGCCCCGCGCTCGACGTCGTCCTTGGCGGTCTCGCCGGCGTTGAAGCGCAGGTTCTCGAGGACCGCGACCTGTCCGTCGGCGAGGCCGGCGACGGTGGCGGTGGCGGAGTCGCCGACCGTGTCCGTCGCGAACGCCACATCGGCGCCGAGGAGTTCACCGAGGCGCGCGGCTGCCGGGGCGAGCGAGAAGGCGGGGTCCGGGGCGCCCTTGGGGCGGCCCAGGTGCGAGGCGACGACCACCCGGCCGCCCGCCTCGGCGAGGGCCTTGACGGTGGGCAGCACCGCGCGGATGCGGCCGTCGTCGGTGATGGTGCTGCCGTCCAGCGGCACATTGAGGTCGGCGCGGACGAAGACCCGTCGGCCCGCGACCCCTTCGGAGAGGAGTTCGTCGATCGTCTTCATGAGGGGACTCCTGGAAGAGAGCTTGTGTTCGCTCGTGATCGCTCGTGATCGGAAGAGGTCGACCGCTCCGATACGTGCGTCAGGGCTCGGACAGCGCTTTGGCGCGCCGGCCGAGCCCTGCACTCATATCAGGCGGTCTGCTCCACGATCAGAGCTGGTTGCCGACGAAGACCGTGAGGTCGACGAGGCGGTTGGAGTAGCCCCACTCATTGTCGTACCATCCGATGATCTTCACGCTCTTGCCGTCCTGAACCATGGTCAGGGACGAGTCGAACGTGCAGGAGACCGGGGCGTTGACGATGTCGGAGGAGACGATCGGGTCCTCGGTGTACTCGAGGAGACCCTTGAGTTCGCCCTCGGCGGCCTTCTGGAAGGCGGCGTTGACCTCTTCCTTGGTGACCTCGCGGCTGAGCTCGACGACCAGGTCGGTGACCGAGCCGGTCGGGACCGGGACGCGCATCGCGATGCCGTCCAGCTTGCCCTTGAGCTGCGGCAGCACCAGGGCGGTGGCCTTCGCGGCACCGGTGGTCGTCGGGATGATGTTCTCGGCGGCGGCACGGGCGCGGCGCAGATCCTTGTGCGGGAAGTCCAGGATGCGCTGGTCGTTCGTGTACGCGTGCACCGTCGTCATCAGACCCTTGACGATGCCGAAGTTCTCGTCGAGCACCTTCGCCATCGGCGCCACACAGTTGGTGGTGCAGGAGGCGTTGGAGATGACGTGGTGGTTCGCCGGGTCGTACTTGTCCTGGTTGACGCCCATCACGATGGTGACGTCCTCATCCTTGGCCGGAGCCGAGATGATGACCTTCTTGGCACCACCGGTGATGTGCTTCTCGGCGTCGGCCTTCTTGGTGAAGATGCCGGTCGACTCGATGACGACGTCGACGCCCAGCTCTCCCCACGGGATGTCCGCGGGGTTGCGCTCCGAGAGCACCTTGATCGTCCGACCGTCGACGGTGATCGTGTCGGCGGTGTGGGAGACCTCCTGCTTGAGGCGCCCCAGAACGGTGTCGTACTTCAGCAGGTGGGCAGTGGTCGCGGTGTCACCCAGGTCATTGACCGCCACGATCTCGATGTCTGCGCCCTGCTCGAGCAATGCGCGGAAGTAGTTCCGACCGATGCGGCCAAACCCGTTGATGCCTACGCGGATCGTCACGAACCGATCTCCTCGTTGGTGCGCCGGCTGAAGTCGCCGGCGTGCTGTATGGGATGTCCCCGACCACTCCCGACCCTACCTCTCCGGGGCCCCGGCCGTGGCATTGAGTCGACCCATACCCGGCAGGGCGTCCCTTACCGGCCAGTAGGGCACGGACCGCCCAGTCCCCGCGTGCCCTGTCAGACCCGCTCACCAGGGCCGCGCGGCCCCTTCCGGCTCGGCCGGAAACCTCCGGGCCCACTTGACGATCGCCGACCGACCGTGCACCCGTCCGTACCCACATGGCCGCTGCCGGTCGGGCCGGAGCGTCCGGGTTCGTGGTCGGTCGGCCGTGGGTGGGTCAGCCGACGAGGTTGTCGGCGAGTTCCTCGCCGATGTTGGCCTCCGTACCCGGGATACCGAGGTCGGCGGCGCGCTTGTCGGCCATGGCGAGCAGCCGGCGAATCCGCCCGGCGACGGCGTCCTTGGTCAGCGGCGGGTCGGCGAGCGCGCCCAGTTCCTCCAGGGAGGCCTGCTTGTGCTCCATGCGCAGGCCAGGCCGCGGCGAGGTGCTCCGGGACGTCGTCGGCGAGGATCTCCAGGGCGCGCTGCACCCGGGCACCGGCGGCGACGGCCGCACGGGCCGAGCGGCGCAGGTTGGCGTCGTCGAAGTTGGCCAGCCGGTTCGCCGTGGCGCGCACCTCGCGGCGCATCCGACGCTCCTCCCAGGCCAGCACCGAGTCGTGGGCGCCGAGCCGGGTGAGCAGGGCACCGATCGCGTCGCCGTCACGGACGACGACCCGGTCCACGCCCCGCACCTCGCGGGCCTTGGCGCCGATCGACAGTCGGCGGGCGGCGCCGACCAGGGCGAGCGCGGCCTCGGGGCCGGGGCAGGTCACCTCCAGGGAGGAGGAGCGGCCCGGCTCGGTGAGGGAGCCGTGCGCCAGGAAGGCCCCGCGCCAGGCCGCCTCGGCGTCGCAGGTGGCCCCCGAGACCACCTGCGGGGGCAGGCCGCGGATGGGGCGGCCCCGGCCGTCCACCAGGCCGGTCTGGCGGGCCAGCTGGTCGCCGCCCGCGACCACCCGGACGACGTAGCGCGAACCGCGGCGCAGCCCGCCCGGCGCCATCACGATCAGTTCGGAGGTGTGGCCGAAGATCTCCAGGATGTCCCGCTTGAGGCGGCGGGCGGCCATCGCCGTGTCCAGCTCCGCCTCGATCACGATGCGCCCGCTCACCAGGTGAAGGCCGCCGGCGAACCGCAGCATGGCGGAGACCTCCGCCTTCCTGCAGCAGGTCCGGGTGACGGGGAGCCGGGAAACCTCGTCCTTCACCGCTGCCGTCATCGCCATGGGCCGATCCTTCCATGCATCCGAAAAATACGGTCGTACGCGGCGGCCAACAGCTCCGGGTCGTGCCTGGGGCTTCCGTCGGGCCGGGCCACCGGCGCCAGCTCGACCGCGGCACCGCCGAACCCCTTCGCGGCCTCGGTCAGCAAATCGCGGTCGGGCACGGCGGCCTCGTCGGCCAGCACCACGTCCAGGGCGAGTTTAGGGGCGTGTCGTCCCAAAACCTCCAAATGACGCTGCGGGGAGAAGCCCTCGGTTTCTCCGGGCTGCGGGGCGAGGTTCAGGGAGAGTACCCGGCGCGCCTTCGTCTCGACGAGCGCCTCCAGCAGTTCGGGCACCAGGAGGTGCGGGATGACCGAGGAGAACCAGGAGCCGGGTCCGAGCACCACCCAGTCGGCGTCGAGGACCGCCGCGACCGCCTCGGGGACGGCGGGCGGGTCGTTCGGCACGAGGTGCACGGACTGCACCTCACCGGGGGTGAGGGCGACGGTCGCCTGGCCCCGGACGGTGTCCACGGCGTCCGGACGCTCGGGGTCATGCCCCTTGACCAGCGCCTGGAGCTCCAGCGGCACAGCGGACATGGGCAGCACGCGCCCGTGCGCGCCGAGCAGCCGGCCGACCAGGTCCAGGGCCTGGACGTGGTCGCCGAGCTGCTCCCACAGGGCGACGATCAGCAGATTGCCGACCGCGTGCTCGTGCAGGTCGCCCTTGGACTGGAAGCGGTGCTGGATGACCCGGGCCCAGGTCTGACCCCAGTCGTCGTCGCCGCACAGCGCGGCCAGCGCCTTACGCAGATCGCCGGGCGGCAGCACGCCCAGTTCGTCGCGCAGCCGCCCGCTGGACCCGCCGTCGTCGGCCACGGTGACGACGGCGGTGAGGTCGCCGGTGATCCGGCGCAGCGCGGCGAGCGAGGCGGACAGCCCCATGCCGCCGCCGAGGGCCACCACCTTGGGCTGGGTGCCCCGGCGTCGTGGCTTGGCACCGCGGGCCTCGACCGGCCGGCCGACGCGCCCTTCGGGCAGCGCCCGGCGCAGCCGGTGCAGCCGCGGAGTACGTGCGGTCATTCCCGGCCCATGTCCCGGTGGACGACCACCGTCTCCACGCCCTCCGCGACGAGGCGGGCGGCGAGCTTCTCCGACATGGCGACCGAACGGTGCTTGCCCCCGGTGCAGCCGACGGCGATGGTCACATAGCGCTTGCCCTCACGGCGATAGCCCGCGGCGATCAACCGCAGCAGCTCGGCGTACCGGTCGAGGAACTCCTTGGCGCCGGGCTGGTTGAAGACGTACGCCGCCACCTCCTCGTGGCGGCCGGTGAACGGGCTCAGCTCCGGGACCCAGTGCGGGTTGGGCAGGAACCGCATGTCCACCACCAGGTCGGCGTCGACCGGGAGGCCGTACTTGAAGCCGAAGGACATCACGGTGGCCCGCAGCTCGGGCTCCTCGTCGCCGGTGAACTGGGCGTCCATCTTGGCGCGCAGCTCGTGCACATTGAGGCTGGAGGTGTCGATCACCAGGTCGGCGTCGCCGCGCAGTTCGCGCAGCAGTTCCCGCTCGGCGGCGATGCCGTCGACGATGCGGCCGTCGCCCTGGAGGGGGTGCGGGCGGCGCACCGACTCGAAGCGGCGCACCAGGGCTTCCTCGGAGGACTCCAGGAACACGATCCGCCGGGTCACACCGCGGGTGTCGAGGTCGGCGAGCGACTCGCGGAGGTTGTCGAAGAAGCGCCGGCCGCGGACGTCGACGACGACCGCGATCCGGGCCACATTGCCCTGGGAGCGGGCGCCGAGCTCCACCATGGTGGGGATCAGCGCGGGCGGGAGGTTGTCGACGACGAACCAGCCCAGGTCCTCCAGACACTTCGCGGCCGTGGAACGGCCGGCCCCGGACATGCCGGAGATGATCACCAGCTCGGGGATCGCCGTCTCGGAGGCCCCGTTTTCCTTGCCCGTACTCACCTGTGCTCCGTCGTCCTGACGCGTCTCGTCGCGTGTGCCCCGGTCCGCGTCCTGCGGTGTGTCATGGCCTGCGTTCTGGTGTGTCTCGTGCTCGGTCATCTCTCCAGCCCCCGTCGGTCGTCCGGGGCGCCCGCGGACACGGGCTCCCCGGGAGAACCCGCCGTCTTCCCGGGTTCTTCCCCGTCATCCATGCCATGCGTGTCGTCCATGACATCCATATCGTCCATGATCTCGCCCGTCGCCGTGTTCACGGCGGGGGCGGCCGGGGCCGCCCCGGCGAGGGCCGCGGCGATCACCTCAGCCGTTTTACGACCTATGCCCGGAACTTCACAGATCTGCTCGATTGTCGCCGATCGAAGCTTCTTCACCGACCCGAAGTGCTTGATCAGTGCCTGCTTGCGGGTGTCGCCGAGGCCGGGCACATCGTCCAGCGGACCGGACCGGAAGCGTTTGGCCCGCTTGACGCGCTGATAGCTGATGGCGAAGCGGTGGGCCTCGTCACGGACGCGCTGGAGCAGGTAGAGGCCCTCGCTGGTGCGGGGCAGCACCACCGGGTCGTCGTCGTCCGGCAGCCACACCTCCTCCAGCCGCTTGGCGAGGCCGCACACGGCAATGTCGTCGATGCCGAGCTCGTCCAGGGCCCTCCGGGCCGCCGCCACCTGGGGGGCGCCCCCGTCGACGACCACGAGCTGGGGCGGGTAGGCGAAGCGCTTGGGGCGGCCGTCGTCCTCGGTGAGCGTACTCGCGGGCGGTTCGCCGGGGCCGCCGGCGCGGGTCCTGTCCGCTCCGCCGGTCCCCTCGGCGCCGGCGGTCCGGTCCGTGCCCGGTGATCCGTCCGCACCGGCCGCCTCCCCGTCGGTCCACTCGCCGGTCCTCTCCTTGTCGGCGAGGTAGCGCCGGAAGCGGCGGGTGAGCACCTCGTGCATGGAGCGGACGTCGTCCTGGCCGGCGAAGCTCTTGATCTGGAAGCGGCGGTACTCGCTCTTGCGAGCCAGCCCGTCCTCGAAGACGACCATGGAGGCCACGACGTCGTCGCCCTGGAAGTGCGAGATGTCGTAGCACTCGATCCGCAGCGGGGCACTGTCCAGGTCGAGGGCCTCGGCGATCTCCTCCAGCGCGCGTGAGCGCGCGGTGAGGTCGGAGGCGCGCCTGGTCCTGTGCAGGACGAGAGCCTGCTGGGCGTTGCGCTGCACGGTCTCCATCAGGGCCCGTTTGTCCCCGCGCTGCGGGACCCGCAGGGAGACGCCCGACCCGCGCCGCCCGGCGAGCCACTCCTGGACCGGCTCCACCGGGTGGGGCAGCGCGGGGACCAGGACCTCCCTCGGCACGGCGTCGCCGGTCTCCTCGCCGTACAGCTGCTGCAGGGCGTGCTCCACGAGGGCGCCGGTGGTGATCTCCTCCACCTTGTCGGTGACCCAGCCGCGCTGGCCGCGCACGCGTCCGCCCCGGACGTGGAAGATCTGGACGGCCGCCTCCAGCTCGTCCTCGGCGACCGCGATCAGGTCGGCGTCGGTGGCGTCGGCGAGCACGACGGCGCTCTTCTCCATGGCCTTCTTCAGGGCGCCGATGTCGTCACGCAGACGGGCGGCCCGCTCGTACTCCATGTCCTCGGCCGCCTCGGTCATCCGCTGCTCCAGGCGGCGCAGATAGGTGCCGGTGCGGCCGGCCATGAAGTCGCAGAACTCCTCGGCGAGCTCGCGGTGCTCCTCGGCGGAGACCCGCTCCACGCAGGGTGCCGAGCACTTGCCGATGTAGCCGAGCAGGCAGGGACGACCGGTGCGGGCGGCGTTCTTGAACACACCGGCCGAGCAGGTGCGCACCGGGAAGACCCGCAGCAGCAGGTCCACGGTGTCGCGGATCGCCCACGCGTGCCCGTACGGACCGAAGTACCGGACGCCCTTCTTCTTGTGACCCCGCATCACCTGCACGCGCGGGAACTCCTCGTTCATCGTCACCGCGAGGTACGGGTAGCTCTTGTCGTCGCGGTACTTGACGTTGAACCGGGGGTCGTACTCCTTGATCCAGGAGTACTCCAGCTGGAGCGCCTCGACCTCCGTGGACACCACCGTCCACTCCACGGAGGCGGCCGTGGTGACCATGGTGCGGGTGCGCGGATGGAGCCCGGCGAGGTCCTGGAAGTAGTTCGCCAGGCGCTGGCGCAGGCTCTTCGCCTTTCCGACGTAGATCACCCGGCGGTGCTCGTCGCGGAACCGGTAGACCCCCGGTGAGTCGGGGATCTCACCCGGTTTGGGGCGGTAACTGGAGGGGTCGGCCATGTCTCACACCCTACTGGCGGAGACCGACACCGCGGCGGGGCCGCGGAACCACCGGCCGGATGCCGCTCCGGAAGGGTTACGGCCGTCGGGAAGCGGGAAGGTGGGGGGTTCGGCCTGATGACAGGCCTCAGGGCGGGAAGCGGACGCGGTCACGAGTCGGAGGCTGGTCGAATGCGACAGACGCGGATCGAGAAACGACGGCCGCCGACCCGCGCGCGCCGGTACGCGGACGAGACGGCCCCGCCCTTCGGCTCCCTCGGCCCCTTCGACCCGCGCGATCCCGACATCGTGCGCGCCAAGCGCCTGCGCCCCCCTCATCGGGACGACCACGGCCGGACCGACCGCTCCTAGGGCCTCTCGTTTGGAGCACGCCGGGCTCGCGGGTCTCAGGGGCCGTACCGACCTTCGGGTCCGGTACGGCCCCTGACCTGTGTGCTCCGCGCGTACGTACCGTGCGGGTGCGTCTCTGTTGGGCATCAGGTGTTGTCGGGAATTGGTCAACACGCTTCAATGCGGGGAACTCGGGGCCCTGAACGACGGCGTACGGATGTGCACGCTCCGCCGCGCCGACGGGGGCGGACCCGGGGTGCCCCGAGCGAACGGTCTGACCAGCCGTTGTGGACATTCAGAGAAAGGCCCCTGCATGCCGCACGCCACACCGCACACGGACACCACCACCGCAAAACTGGACTCGGCCCTGCGCGGCGGGCCCTTCCATGTCGCCCTGCGGGCCGCTATAGCCGCCCGCGGGCTGCCGCTGCAACGTGTGCAGCACCATCTGTCGCGCCACGGTGTGAAGGTGGGCGTCACCAGCCTCAGTTACTGGCAGCAGGGCGCCCGCCGCCCGCAGCGCCCCGAATCGCTGCGCGCCGTACGGGCGCTGGAGGAGATCCTGCAGTTGCCGGAGGAGTCGCTGATCCGCCTGCTCGCGGATTCCGGCGATCAGGCGCCGGACCGCGGCCCGGCAGGCCGCTCCTACCGCTCGCTGGTGGAGGCCTCGGGCGTCCTGGCGGGACTGCTGGCCGAGCTCGGTGTCACGCGGGACAGCGGGCTGCACACGCTGGCGCACCACGAGCGGGTCCTGATCGGGGCACACCGCGAGCTCGCGGAGCGCGAGTCGCACCACATCGTGCGCGCGCACCGGGACGGCATCGACCGCTTCGTGGCCGTCCACCACGGCGACCCCGGTTCCGCGCCGGCCCGGATGACCGTGCACGCCCTGGAGAACTGCCGCACCGGCCGGGTCCGTTGGCAGCAGGACACCGGCGTGCTCGCGGCCGAGCTGCTCTTCGACACCCGGTTGCGGGCCGGTGAGACGTTCCTCTTCCGCCACGCCGTCGAGGACGGCACGGCCGGTGTCTCACGCGAGTACGCGCACAAGACGGACTCCCCCGGTGGCCAGTACGCGCTCCAGGTGTGCTTCGACGCCGGGGCGCTGCCCGCGCGCTGCCACCGGTTCACCCAGCATTCCGCGGCGGCACCGCGCGGCGGCCACCAGGAGCTGGCGGTGAGCGACCTGCACCGTTCGGTGCACCTGGTCGAACCGCGGGTGCGGTCGGGGTACGTGGGAATCGGCTGGGACTGGGACTGAGGCCGGGGCTGGAGCCGCTGCCGGGGCCGGAGCCGGGCCGTCGGCTCGGTCAGGTCTGCGGCCCGGCGACGATCGTGCCGTTCCGCACCTCCACGGAGAGCGGTGTCAGCGGGGCCACCGCAGGCTCGCGCAGCACCTTGCCGGTAGTGGCGTCGAACTCGCTGCCGTGGCAGGGGCAGATCAGCTTCGTCCCCTCCAGCTTGCTGATGGCGCAACTCGCGTGCGTGCAGACGGTGCTGTAAGCCGTGAAGGAGTCGTCCCCGCTCCGGCTGACGACGACGTTGTGGTCCCGGAACAGCTTGGTGCTCCCCGGAGCGATCCCGCTCTCCGCGCCGAGTTCGACGGGCCCGGTCGGCGGCGCGGGTTTCTCGTCGGGGCCCCCACAGGCGGTGAGGCCGAGTCCGGCGACTGAAGTGAGGGCCACGCCTCTGAGGACGGTACGACGGCTCGCGGCGGGTCGGCCGGGCATGGGAACTCCACTGGTCGGACGGTTGTACGGGGCCGACCATACCGGGGGTGTTCGTTCCGGTTTCCGGGCGGGGAGTGGATGAGCCATCGGGCGGGCGGGCTTCCACGGGGCACGTAAGCGTTTACGCAAACGTTTACGTCTGCTGCTGGATGGGCTACCTTTCCTCGTCCCGGAGCCGCGGCGGCAGCCGGCACACGAAAGGGAGCGGGCGATGGCGACCATGACGGACGTGGCGCGGAGCGCCGGCGTCTCGGTCGCGACCGTCTCGCACGTCCTGAACGGCACACGACCGGTGCTCCCGCACACTCGTCAGGCGGTCCTGGACGCCGTGGAGGAGCTCGGCTACACCCCGAACACCCTGGCCCGCTCGCTGGTCACCTCCCGCACCCGCTCGATCGGGCTCGCGGTGTCGGCGATCAGCAACCCGTACTTCACCGAGATCCTCCAGGGTGTCGAGGCGGCTGCCCTGGAGCGCGGCTACAGCCTGCTCATCGCCGACCCGCACGACGACCCGGAGCACGAGCGCAAGGTCGTCCAACTGCTGCACGAGCGCCGGGTGGAGGGCATGATCGTCGCGCCTTCCGCGCATCCGCGCGAGCTCCTCGCCTACCTCGGGCGTCACCGGGTGCCGGCCGTGTTCCTCGACCGGGTGGTCGAGGACCCGGGGGACGGTGGCCCGCGCTTCGACCAGGTCTGCGCGGAGAGCGCGGAACCCGTGGCCCGTCTGGTCGCGCACCTCGCCGGGCTCGGTCACCGCCGGATCGCCCTGGTGGCGGGGCTGCCGGGGTTCAGCACCACGTCCGAGCGGATCACCGGGTACCGGCACGGTCTCGCGGGCGCGGGGCTGCCGTTCGACGAGCGGCTCCTGGTGCACGGCGACTCCGAGTCGGCCGGCGCCGGACGGGCCACCGGTGCCCTGCTGTCCCTCGGCGCTCCCCCGACCGCACTGGTCACCGCCAACAACGCCATGACGATCGGCGCGCTGCGCGCCCTGCGCGCCCACGGTCTCTCCGTGCCCGAGGACATCGCGTTGTGCTGCTTCGACGACTTCACCTGGGCGGATCTGTTCTCGCCCCGGCTCACCGCGATCGCCCAGCCCAGCAGGGGAATCGGCGCCCGTGCCATCCAGGTGCTCCTGGAGCGTCTCGCCGTACCGGACCGGCCGGCGCGGACGGTACGGCTCCCCTGCACCTTCGTGCACCGCACGTCCTGCGGCTGCCCGGACCGACCGGAACAGTGCGCACGGCCCCCGCGGACGCGGCGGCCCGAACAGAAGACCCAGCAGCCCGAGAAAGGGAACCCCTCGTGATCGTCGTAGCCGGTGAGGCACTGATCGACCTGGTACCGCGGGGTGCGGGCGCGCTCGCGGCACTGACGCCGGCGCTCGGCGGCGGCCCCTTCAACACGGCGGTGGCGCTGGGCCGTCTCGGCTCCCCCGCCGCGTTCTGCTCCCGGGTGTCCCGCGACGCCTTCGGTGAGGCGCTGCTGGACCGGCTGCGCGGGACCGGCGTGGCGGTGTCGACGGTGCAGCGGGGCGACGAACCGACGACGCTCGCCGTCGCCACGGTCGGCACGGACGGCTCCGCGGCCTACTCGTTCTACGTGGAGGGGACCGCGGACCGGCTGTTCACGGCGCCCCAGGCGTTGCCGCCCGGTACCCGCGCGGTGTCCTTCGGCACCTGCTCGCTCGTGCTGGAGCCGGGGGCGAGCGCGTACGAGGAACTGATGCGCGCCGCTCACACACGCGGCGTGTTCACGACGCTGGACCCCAACATCCGGCCGGGGCTGATTCCGGACGCCGACGCCTACCGGGCCCGGTTCAGGAGGTGGCTGCCGTCGGTGTCGCTGCTGAAGCTGTCGGAGGAGGACGCCCGGTGGCTCGGCGGCACCCCCGAACAGTGGCTGGCGGCCGGTCCGGCGGCGGTCGTGGTCACCCGGGGCGGTGACGGGCTGACCGTCTTCACACGGGACGGCGGCGAGTACTCCGTGCCGGGTGAGCGGGTCGAGGTGGTGGACACGATCGGCGCGGGCGACACGGTCAACGCGGCGCTGCTGCACAGCCTGGCGACCCGAGACGCGCTCAGTGAGCGGGGGGCGTCCGCTCTGGGCGGGGACGGCTGGGGGATCTGCTCGGTTTCGCGGCCCGCGCGGCGGCGATCACCTGCTCACGCGCGGGCGCGGAACCTCCGTACGCCCACGAGCTGGAGGGCTGAGCGCACCGTCCGAGCCGTCGGGCCGAGTTCTCGCGCGGGGCCCGCGGGATGTTCCCGCGGGCCCCGCGCGTCCACGCGAGCCGGTCGCCCGGCCGGTCGGACCCGACCGGGGCCGGACCCGCGGCCCGGCGCGGGTCAGGCCTTGGCCGCCCGGGTCGTCCCCTTGGCGGCGACCGTCTTCTTCGCCGCGGTCTTCTTCGCCGCCGTCTTGCGGGGGGCCCGCACCGAGGCGGCGTCGCTGATCCTCTCCGGTCCCAGGGCGTCACGGAGGAACTTGCCGGTGTGGCTGGTCGAGACGGCCGCGACCTGCTCGGGCGTGCCCTCCGCGACGACCAGGCCGCCGCCGGCCCCGCCCTCGGGGCCCATGTCGACGACCCAGTCGGCGGTCTTGATCACGTCGAGGTTGTGCTCGATGACAATGACCGTGTTGCCCTTGTCGACCAGGCCGGAGAGGACCGCCAGCAACTTGCTGATGTCCTCGAAGTGCAGGCCCGTGGTCGGCTCGTCCAGGACGTAGACCGTGCGGCCGGTGGAGCGCTTCTGCAGTTCACTCGCGAGCTTCACCCGCTGCGCCTCACCGCCGGACAGGGTGGTGGCGGCCTGGCCTAGCCGGACGTACCCGAGACCGACGTCGTGGAGCGTCTTCATGTGGCGGGAGATCGCCGGGACGGCCTCGAAGAAGTGCATGGCCTCTTCGATCGGCATGTTCAGGACGTCGGCGATGGACTTGCCCTTGTAGTGGACCTCCAGGGTCTCCCGGTTGTAGCGGGCGCCGTGGCAGACCTCGCACGGGACGTACACGTCCGGGAGGAAGTTCATCTCGATCTTGATCGTGCCGTCGCCCGCGCAGTTCTCGCAGCGTCCGCCCTTGACGTTGAAGGAGAAGCGGCCGGGCATGTAGCCGCGGACCTTCGCCTCGGTCGTCTCGGCGAACAGCTTGCGGACGTGGTCGAAGACACCGGTGTACGTCGCCGGGTTGGAACGCGGGGTGCGGCCGATGGGCGACTGGTCGACGTGCACGACCTTGTCGACGAGGTCGTCGCCGTCCACACGCGTGTGCCTGCCGGGGACGCTGCGGGCGCCGTTCAGCTCACGGGCCAGATGGGTGTACAGGATGTCGTTGACCAGGGTGGACTTGCCGGAGCCGGAGACTCCGGTGACCGCGGTGAACACACCCAGGGGGAAGGACACGTCGATGTCCTGCAGGTTGTTCTCGCGGGCGCCGTGGACCGTGAGCCGGCGTGCCGGGTCGTGCGAGCGGCGGATGTCCGGCAGCGGGATGGCCTTCTTGCCGGACAGGTACTGGCCGGTCTGCGACTCCGCGTTGTCCAGCAGCTCCTTCAGTGAGCCGCTGTGCACGACCTTGCCGCCGTGCTCACCGGCGCCCGGCCCGATGTCGACGATCCAGTCGGCGACCTTGATGGTGTCCTCGTCGTGCTCGACGACGATGAGCGTGTTGCCCATGTCGCGCAGCCTGACCAGGGTCTCGATCAGCCGGTGGTTGTCGCGCTGGTGCAGGCCGATGGACGGCTCGTCGAGGACGTACAGGACGCCCACCAGGCCGGAGCCGATCTGGGTGGCCAGGCGGATGCGCTGGGCCTCACCACCGGAGAGCGTGCCCGCGGCGCGGTTCAGCGAGAGGTAGTCGAGGCCGACGTCGACCAGGAAGCGCAGCCGCTCGTTGACCTCCTTCAGCACGCGCTCGGCGATCTTCTTGTCGCGGGCGGTCAGCTTCAGGCCGCCCAGGAAGTTCGCGCACTCGCTGATCGACATGGCCGAGACGTCGGCGATCGACTTCCCCATGACGGTGACGGCGAGAACGATGGGTTTGAGGCGGGTGCCCACACAGGAGGGGCAGGCCACCTCGCGCATGTAGCCCTCGAAGCGCTCGCGGCTGGCGTCGCTCTCGGCCTCGCTGTGCCGGCGCTTGACGAAGGGAACGGCGCCTTCGAAGGACGTCGTGTACCGGCGCTCCCTCCCGTACCGGTTGCGGTAGCGGACCTCGACCTGGGTCTTGTGGCCGTGGAGCAGGGCCTTCTTCGCGCGCTGCGGCAGACCCGCGAAGGGGATGTCCGTACGGAAGCCCAGCGCGTTGGCGAGGGCGCCGACCAGACGGGCGAAGTAGTCCTTGGTGTGGCCGTGCGACCAGGGGTGGATGGCGCCCTCGTCGAGGCTCTTCTCCTCGTCGGGGACGATCAGCTCCGGGTCGACCTCCATGCGCGTGCCGATGCCGGTGCACTCGGGGCAGGCGCCGAAGGGCGAGTTGAAGGAGAAGGAGCGGGGCTCCAGCTCCTCGAAGGACAGGTCGTCGTACGGGCAGTACAGGTGCTCGGAGAACATGCGCTCGCGCTCGGGGTCGTCCTCCGGGAGGTCGACGAAGTCGAGCACGACCATGCCCCCGGCCAGGCCGAGCGCGGTCTCGACGGAGTCGGTGAGGCGGCGCTTGGCGCTGTCCTTCACGGTGAGGCGGTCGACGACCACCTCGATGGTGTGCTTCTCCTGCTTCTTCAGCGTGGGCGGGTGGGAGAGCTGGACGGTCTCGCCGTCCACCCGCGCGCGGGAGTAGCCCTTGGTCTGGAGGTCGGCGAAGAGGTCGACGAACTCGCCCTTGCGCTCGCGCACCAGCGGCGACAGCACCTGGAAGCGGCTGCCCTCCGGCAGCTCCAGCACCCGGTCGACGATGGCCTGCGGCGACTGGCGCGTGATGGGCCGGGCGCACTCGGGGCAGTGCGGCTTGCCGATGCGCGCGAAGAGCAGCCGCAGGTAGTCGTAGACCTCGGTGATGGTGCCGACCGTGGAGCGCGGGTTGCGCGAGGTCGACTTCTGGTCGATGGAGACCGCCGGGGACAGGCCCTCGATGAAGTCGACGTCCGGCTTGTCCATCTGGCCGAGGAACTGCCGGGCGTACGAGGAGAGCGACTCCACATAGCGCCGCTGGCCCTCGGCGAAGATCGTGTCGAAGGCCAGCGAGGACTTGCCCGACCCCGACAGGCCCGTGAAGACGATGAGCGAGTCGCGCGGGAGGTCGAGCGAGACGTTCTTGAGGTTGTGCTCGCGTGCTCCACGGACGATGAGACGGTCGGCCACGCCGGTCCGCACCTTTCTTGAGAGAAGTGACAGGGGCGGGCCCCCCGTGTTTTCCCACACTAGGGCGAGCCACTGACAACGCCGGTCGGATTCACGGGTTGACAACAATCCCCGGCTCTCCAGCATGCCCGACGCCGCACCCGAGCTTATGGCACGTGTATTCGATTTACGGCCCTCCTTCGCCACCTTCGCCCAAAGGTGTGACGGGACTAGGGTCGGCCCCATGACTGATCACGCTCATGACCTGGCAGCTGTACATGAAGCGACCGAGCGGCTGCTCAGTGCGGTCGGCGCACTGGACAACGCCGCTGTGACCCAATCGTCACGGCTTCCCGGCTGGACGCGTGGACATGTGCTGGCCCACCTGGCCCGCAACGCGGACGCCTTGGTGAACGTCCTGGAGGGGCGTCCGATGTATCCCTCCGCCGAAGCCCGGGAGGCCGACATCGAGCGGGGCGCCCCGCGCCCCCTCGACGTCCAGCTCGCGGATCTGCGGGAGACCGGGGCCCGCTTCCAGGAGGTGGGCGCGGCACCTGCGGACTGGTCACGCACCGTGGCACTGCGCAACGGCGTCACGGACCGGGCGGACCGGGTTCCGTTCCGGCGCTGGGTCGAGGTGGAACTGCACCACGTGGACCTCGGCATCGGCTACGAGCTGGAGGATCTGTCGACGGAGTTCACCGAACGGGAGATCCGCTTCCTGGTGGCGCGGTTCAATGGCCACGAGGACATGCCCACGACGCGGCTGACCACGAGTGACGGCCGGACCTGGACCACCGGCGGCGGGGCACCGGGCGACCCGGTCGAGGTCGAGGGTCCGGCCGCCGACCTGCTCGGCTGGCTCGCCGGACGCCGCGGTGACTCCGGACTGACGGTGAAGACCGGCACGCCGCCCGCCCTTCCTCCGCTATAGGCTGGCCGCCATGACCTACAACGGGCAGGTGACGGTCGGCGGACCGGCCGACGTGCACGAACTCAAGGACCTGATGATCACCAAGGTCGCGGTCGGGCCCATGAACAACAACGCCTATCTCCTGCGTTGCCGGGCCACCGACGAGCAGTTGCTGATCGACGCGGCCGACGACGCGGACACCCTGCTGGGCACGATCGGCGACGACGGCATCGCGTCCGTCGTCACCACCCACCGGCACGGCGACCACTGGCAGGCACTCGCCCAGGTCGTGGCGGCCACCGGCGCGCGCACCCACGCGGGCCGGGACGACGCCGAGGGCATCCCGGTGCCGACGGACGTCCTGGTCGACGACGGCGACACGATCCGGGTGGGGCGGGTGGAACTCACCGCGCGCCATCTCGTCGGCCACACGCCCGGCTCGATCGCCCTCGTCTACGACGATCCGCACGGGCATCCCCATGTGTTCACCGGGGACTGCCTGTTCCCGGGCGGTGTGGGCAATACCCACAAGGACCCGAAGGCGTTCGCCAGCCTGATCCACGACGTGGAGACAAAGATCTTCGACGTGCTCCCGGACGAGACCTGGGTCTACCCCGGACACGGCGACGACACCACGCTGGGGGCGGAACGTCCGCATCTGCCGGAGTGGCGCGCACGGGGCTGGTGAGCGCCACCGGGTGACGCGGCGGACGCCGGCACGGGTGTGGGGCCGGCACAGGTGAGGAACGCCCTCCGGGCGATCGGGACTTACGCCTGTGCCCTGCCCGGGCCGGCCAGCGCCGCGATGCGCTCCACGGCGAACACATAGCCCTGCACCCCGCACCCCGCGATGACCCCGTCGGCCCGCAGCGAGACGTAGGAGTGGTGCCGGAAAGACTCGCGCCGGTGGATGTTGGAGATGTGGACCTCCACCACGGGCAGGCCGTCACAGGTGTTGAGGGCGTCGAGGATCGCGACGGAGGTGTGCGAGTAGGCACCGGGGTTGATCACGATGCCGCAGTGGTTCAGCCGCGCCTCGTGGATCCAGTCCACCAACTGGCCCTCGTGATTGGACTGCCGCAGATCCACCGTGCCGCCGTGCGCGCCCGCCGCCTCGACGCACAGCGCCTCGACATCGGTGAGCGTCTCGGAGCCGTAGATCTCCGGCTGACGCTGCCCGAGCAGGTTCAGATTGGGGCCATTGAGAATCATGATCGGGGCATCGGCCAGGTTGCGGCGCACAGTTCGTCCGGTCCTTTCGGAAGGTTCGCGATGAAGCGGCATGAAGCCGGTCGCAACGGCCGGTCGTCACCGGAACGCTGCTCGGAGACCGGTCTATCACGGTGCCCCGGGCGCATGCCGGGCCCCCGAGGGTGCCGACGGAACCGTCTCCGGGTGGGGGTGCGCCCGCGCGTGTGCTGCGGGGTGCGCGCCCGCCCGGAGGCGGTTCGGGGTCGGTGCTACGGGTTGAGAGCCAGTTCGAGATAGGCGCCGAGGATCACCAGGTGCACCCCGCCCTGGAGCGGTGTGGCCCGGCCGGGGCGTACGGTCAGGGCGCCGACCACCACGGTCAGGGTGAGCAGCACCATATGGGTGTTGCCGAGGCCCAGGACGAGCGGACCGGAGAGCCAGAAGGACGCGAGCGCGACCGCGGGGATACTCAGTCCGATACTGGCCATCGCCGAACCGAGTGCGAGATTGACACTGGTCTGCACACGATTGCGCTGCGCGGCACGCACGGCCGCGATGGTCTCGGGAAGCAGGACCAGCAGCGCGATGATCACACCGACGACGGCGTGGGGCAGCCCTGCAGCCGATACACCGGACTCGATGGTGGGCGAGACTCCTTTGGCAAGGCCGACCACCCCGACCAGGGCCAGGCCGAGCAGGCCGAGGCTGATCAGAGCGGTGCGGTTGGAGGGCGCTTCGGCGTGCTCGTCGTCGTCCTCGACCTTCGTGACCGGCATGCCCTGCTTGCCCAGCTTCTGTACGGGCAGGAAGTAGTCACGATGTCGAACGGTCTGGGTGGCGACGAACAAGCCGTAGAGAATCAGTGAGGTGACCGCGGCGAAGGTGAGCTGCACCGCGGAGAATTCCGGCCCCGGCTTGCTGGTGGTGAACGTCGGCAGCACGAGGGTGAGCCCCGCCAGCGTCGCCACCGTGGCGAGCGCCGCGCCGGCGCCTTCCGGATTGAAGACGGCCGTGCCGTGACGCAGTGAGCCGACCAGAAGACTCAGACCGAGAATGCCGTTGACGGTGATCATCACGGCTGCGAAGACGGTGTCCCTGGCCAGGGACGCGGTCTCGGGCCCGCCGTCGATCATCAAGGTGACGATCAGCGCGACTTCGATGATCGTGACGGCGACCGCGAGGACCAGTGAACCGAAGGGTTCACCGACCCGGTGGGCCACCACCTCCGCATGGTGCACGGCGGCCAGCACCGCTGCCGCCAGCACGACGATCGCCACGGCGATGACCACTCCGGGCAGTTCGCGTCCCCAGGTGAACACCAGGAGCACCGCGGCGAGCACCGGCACCACGGTCGTCCACCGGTTCGTCAGCCCTTTGATCCACCTGCTCATGAAGCGAGGCCCTCGGAGGGGAATGAGCGCCGCACTCCGGTCTCTCTGTGCCCTGACGGCCCGCTCGTCGCACCGCCCACTTCAACGTCCGCGCTGCCGGGGGGTCTCGGGCAGTACGGTTGGTCTCGCCGGTGTTCGGCGAGCTCCCTCGCTCCCACGTTCCTTGTCGTTCTGGGGTAGTCGTTGTCGCGCATGATCTCCTCTACTGCTGGAGGAACGGTCAGTGACGGGCGGCAGCGAGCGTGGCCGCGATTCCTTCCGCTGAGGTTTCTGTCGTGATCCGGCGGGAGACAGGCAGATACCGGGAGCGGTGCTCGGCTGTGGGCCGCGCCCCGCTCCCGGAGATGTCCTGTCCGGTGACGGACGGGGTCAGACGTTGACGCTGTTCTTGTCGGAACCCTCGGTCTGGGCCTGCTTCTTGGAGGCCCGCAGGCTGGTGATCGTGGTGACGACCAGGACGGAGCAGATCACGCCCAGCGACACCGGGATGCTGATCACGGGAACGTGTACCCCGGACTCGTGCAGTGCGTGCAGCACCAGCTTCACGCCGATGAAACCGAGGATGATCGACAGTCCGTAGGACAGGTGGACCAGCTTCCTCAGCAGGCCGCCGAGGAGGAAGTACAGCTGCCTCAGGCCCATCAGGGCGAACGCGTTCGCGGTGAACACGATGTACGGGTCCTGGGTCAGGCCGAAGATCGCGGGGATCGAGTCGAGCGCGAAGAGCACGTCGGTGGTGCCGATGGCGAGCATCACGACCAGCATCGGGGTCATGACCCGCTTGCCGTTCTGCTCGATCCACAGCTTGGTGCCGTGGTACCGGTCGGCCACGCCGAACCGGCGCTCGGCGGCCTTGAGGAGCTTGTTCTCCTCGAACTCCTCGTCCTCCTCGTCGGCCCTGGCCTCCTTGATGAGCTTCCAGGCGGTCCAGATGAGGAAGGCACCGAAGAGGTAGAAGACCCACGAGAAGTTGGCGATGATCGCCGCGCCCGCGGCGATGAAGATGGTCCGCAGCACCAAGGCTATGACGATACCGACGCCGAGCACCCGCTGCTGGTACTGAGACGGCACCGCGAACTTCGCCATGATCAGGACGAAGACGAAGAGGTTGTCGACGCTCAACGACTTCTCGGTGATGAAGCCGGCGAAGAACTCACCGGCGGGCCGGCTTCCGGCGAAGACCCACAGGCCGACTCCGAAGAGCGCGGCCAGGGTGATCCAGACAATGGACCAGATCCCAGCTTCTTTGATCGATACGTCGTGCGGCTTGCGGCCGATGAAGAAGTCGATCGAGATGAGGGCGACAAGGCCCATGATTGTCAGGACCCACAGGGTCAGGGAAACATCCACTACGCCTCCGGCAGATACGTCTCACGGCAAAAGTCAGCGTCGTCGCTGCCGGAGGTCTCTTCCACCCGGGTTGCCGGCACTCCACAGCGCCGGACAGCTACTCGGGCCGACGCCCCGGGATCTGGCCTGATCCGTATTGACGGGGTCGCCGCACAGACAGGGAGTACTCCCCTCCGTGCGGAAAACCTTACCCCCATGCCCAAGGATTGGTAAAGAGATAGGTAAAAGAAAGGCCAAAGTGGCAGATGAGAGGTGGTGCCATGGGAACTTGGTCCAAGGGGTGGGACACACCCAGTCAGCCGAACCGAGACGCGGTCAGGGCCGCCAGGCGCGGCGGGCCTCGGCGACCCGGGTGAGCACCTGCTGGAGGACCTGGCTGCCGGGCGGCACCAGCGGGGGCTCGTACGTCCACGCGTGCCCGACCCAGGGGTCGGCCAGATGACTGTCGGCCACCGGCGTCAGCCGCAGCAGCGCACGCCACAGCGGATCGAGCAGCGGGCCGTAGCCGGCGGACTCCTCACGGTCGGCGACCATCATCAGGTGGACGCCGACGGACGGGCCCTCGTCGGCGAGGTACCGCAGCTGGTTCACGGCACGGTCGTCGAAGCCGTGCGGGAAGTCGTTGACGATCAGCAGTTGCTGGGAGGTGTCGAAGCCGGGCGGCAGCGAGTCGGCCGCTCCGCCGCGCAGCGCCATCTGCACCAGGTCGACCCGCTGGGTGAGCCTGGCCCAGGACATCCGCGACACCCGCGGCGCCCTGGGCGGGCGGGGCCGCCAGCACACCCGTCCGCGTCAGCGGTGCCAGCGGCTGCGCGCCCGATCCGGCCGGGTCGATGACGTGCACGGTGAACTCGCCCGCCGGATAGACGGCGAGCAGCCGGGCCGCGTGGGACACGGCCGTCTCCACGGCGAGGCGTCGCATGTCGTGGGGGTCGGTGAACGACTCGTCCAGCGCGTCGGCGCGTCCGCTGTCGATCCACAGACCGCGCTCCAGCGGTAGCCGGAGCAGCATCGGGATGCGGATGCGGTCGGCCTCGGGCAGCCGGAGGTCGCCCAAGCGCAGCGCCATGGGAATCTCCATCGGCACCCGGTAGGCGTGCCAGACGGGGTTGTCCCAGCGCGCGTAGGCCGGCGGGAGGGCGGGCTCGACGACGTCGGCCTCGGCGACGAGCTGGGCGAGGTCCCGGTCGAGGGCCTCCCTCGCCTGGTCGACGAGCTGGGCCTGCCGTGCCCTGGCCGCCTCGCGCGCGGCGTCGCCCTGGCCCCCGATCCGGCTGCGCGGGTCGGACAGGACCTGTTCCAGCTCCTTGTCCATACGTGACTCGGCGAAGTCGACGGCGCTGCGGTAGGCGGCGGTGGTGCGGGCCAGGTCCTCGAACATGCCCCACACCTGGTTGTAGAGGCGCTCGTCCATGGACCAGCCGGTCGCGTCACCGGCGACGGGCTGGGCGTGCTGCCCGGTCTGGGCCGGGGGCGCGATCGACGGGGGCGGCGGCGGAGCGGCCTTCTGCCGGCGGGGGTGGCTGTAGTCGATCGGGCCACTGGTGGTCGCCGCGGACGGGTCGGCGGCTCCCCCGGGGTACGCCTGCTGCGGTCCGCCCTGTCCCGGCAGGCCGGCCGGCTGACCGCCGTACGCGGGCGGCACGGGGCCGGGGGCGCCCTGCGGTGCGGTGCCGGCGCCCTGGTCGGGGCGGCGGGCCGGGATGGCCGTCTGCCGGGAACGGTCGCCGTCGGACGGACGGGACGGGGGCGCCTGCACGGAGCGGGCGAGACCCCGCGCGACCGCTTCGTCGATGCTGCCCGCGAGCCGCTGCGCCTGGGGCAGGCTCTGGTCGGTGAAGAGTTCGGTCAGGCCACCGGCGTATCCCTGGCCGACCGCACGGACCTTCCAGGCGCCCTGACGCCGGTAGAGCTCCAGGGCGACGACGGCCGACTCGGCGCCCAGGCCGGTGACGGTGTAGCTGGCCACTTCGGTGCCGTCCAGCCCGGTGACCGCAACAAAGGGGGCGGCGACGGCACCGAAGCGGGCGGGGCCCTGGCCGTCGGCCGAGGCGGGCAGGGCGAGCAGCACGCTGACCCGGTGGACCGCGTCCGCCAGCGCGTCCAGGTCCACCGCGAGCCGGTGGTCGGCCGCGGCCTGCCGGGACACCTCCAGGCCGGGCTGGGTGGGCGCGCCCGGGTGGGCCACCCACTCCACCCCGTGGATCCGGCCGTTCTCGTCGCCGAGCGCGGCCGCGGTCACGATCGGTGTACCGGCCGAGACCCGGATCTCGAGACGGGACTGGGAGAGCGGGTGGTTCTGCCCCCGCACCAGTTCAGCCGTCATCGCCTTCGTCCCCCTGTGTCGCGTGTGGTGCGGCTGTCGCGTGCGGTGCTGCTCAGAGCACCGGCAGGATCGACGGCATCAGGTCCTGGAAGGTGCGGCCGTTGGCCGGGTTGCCGAGGGCCGTCATCGTCCAGCCCGTGCCCGAGCGGTGCACCTTCGCCATGAGCTGGGCCGTGTAGGCGCCGCCGCCGGCCAGCGTGTAGCGGGCCAGCTCCTGGCCGTTGGTCTCGTCGACGAGCCGGCAGAACGCGTTCTGCACCTCCTGGAAGGTCTGGCCCGTGAAGGAGTTCACGGTGAAGACGATCTGGTCGATGTGGACCGGGACACGGGACAGGTCGACGAGGATGGCCTCGTCGTCGCCGCCCTGGCCGACGCCACCGACGAGGTTGTCGCCGGTGTGGCGCACGGAGCCGTCGTCGCTCACCAGGTGGCGGAAGAAGACGACGTCGACCGGCTGCTTGTCGGCGAACAGGACGGCGGAGGCGTCCAGGTCGATCTCCCGGGTACGCGAGCCGAACAGGCCGCGGCGGGGAGCCGCCTGCCAGCCGAGACCCATACGGACCGCGGTCAGGCTGCCGCCGTCGTTCTTCTGCAGACTGATGGCCTGACCCTTGGTCATGTTGACGGTCACGCGCTGATTCCCCTCTCGGACTTCCCCTGTTGCCGCGGAACCGCGGTTGACCAGAACCCTACGCAGGGGCACTGACAGCGACGTACCCCGGTCCGCACTTTGTGTCGGTCTTGCAACACATCCCGTGCGGGACGGAGAGCCGCGGAAGCCCGGCGCCGGCGCGCGGCGCCGTCAGGACAGGCCGGCCTCGCGCATCTGGCGCAGTTCCTTCTTCATCTCGGAGACCTCGTCGCGCAGCCGGGCCGCGATCTCGAACTGGAGGTCGGCGGCGGCTGCCCGCATTCGCGAGGTCAGCTCCTCGATCTGCTCGGCGAGTTCGGCCGCCGGGCGGTCGGTGGGCACCGGCTCGGCGCCCTTGGCCCTGCCCTTCGTGCCCTTGGCCGCCTTGCCGAGCGCGGGCACCGGTGCCTTGGCCGCGCCGCCGTCCTTCTTGGTCTTGCGGTAGCCGGAGTCGAGCAGCTGCTCGGTGTCGATGTCCTCGCGGGCGATCTGCGCGACGATGTCGTTGATCTTCTTGCGGAGCGGCTGGGGGTCGATGCCGTTGGCCTGGTTGTAGGCGACCTGCTTCTCCCGGCGGCGGTTGGTCTCGTCGATGGCCTTCTCCATCGCCGGGGTGATCTTGTCGGCGTACATGTGGACCTGGCCGGAGACATTGCGCGCGGCCCGGCCGATGGTCTGGATCAGGGAGGTGCCGGAGCGCAGGAAGCCCTCCTTGTCGGCGTCGAGGATCGCCACCAGGGACACCTCGGGCAGGTCGAGGCCCTCACGCAGCAGGTTGATGCCGACGAGGACGTCGTACTCGCCGCTGCGCAGCTCCCGCAGCAGCTCGACCCGGCGCAGGGTGTCGACGTCGCTGTGGAGATAGCGCACCTGGATGCCGAGTTCGAGGAAGTAGTCGGTGAGGTCCTCGGCCATCTTCTTGGTGAGCGTGGTGACCAGGACACGTTCGTCCTTCTCCACGCGCGTGCGGATCTCGTGCACCAGGTCGTCGATCTGGCCCTCGGTGGGCTTGACAACGACCTCCGGGTCGACCAGGCCGGTGGGGCGGATGATCTGCTCGACGACGCCGTCCGAGCGGGAGAGCTCGTACTGGCCGGGGGTGGCCGACAGGTACACGGCCTGACCGATGCGCTCCTGGAACTCCTCCCACTTCAGCGGGCGGTTGTCCAGGGCGGAGGGGAGCCGGAAGCCGTGGTCGACGAGGGTGCGCTTGCGGGAGGCGTCACCCTCGTACATGGCGCCGATCTGCGGCACGGTGACATGCGACTCGTCGATGACCAGGAGGAAGTCCTCCGGGAAGTAGTCCATCAGGGTGTTCGGCGGGGAGCCGGGCAGGCGGCCGTCGAAGTGCATCGAGTAGTTCTCGACGCCGGAACAGCTGCCGATCTGGCGGAGCATCTCGAGGTCGTAGGTGGTGCGCATCCGCAAACGCTGGGCCTCCAGGAGCTTGCCCTGCTTCTCCAGCTCGGCCAGGCGCTCGGTGAGCTCCTTCTCGATGTCGCCCACGGCCCGCTCCATGCGCTCGGGCCGGCGACGTAGTGGGAGGCCGGGAAGACGTACAGCTGCTGGTCGTCGCTGATGATCTCGCCGGTGACCGGGTGGAGCGTGGAGAGCGCCTCGATCTCGTCGCCGAACATCTCGATGCGGACGGCGAGCTCCTCGTAGACGGGGAAGATCTCGATGGTGTCGCCGCGGACGCGGAAGGTGCCGCGGGTGAAAGCCAGGTCGTTGCGCGTGTACTGGATGTCCACGAAGCGGCGCAGCAGCTCGTCCCGGTCGAACTCCTCGCCGACGCGGAGCGGCACCATGCGGTCGACGTACTCCTGCGGGGTGCCGAGGCCGTAGATGCAGGAGACGGAGGCGACCACGACGACGTCGCGGCGGGTGAGCAGGGAGTTGGTCGCGGAGTGGCGCAGCCGCTCGACCTCCTCGTTGATCGAGGAGTCCTTCTCGATGTAGGTGTCCGACTGCGGAACGTACGCCTCGGGCTGGTAGTAGTCGTAGTACGAGACGAAGTATTCGACCGCGTTGTTCGGCAGCAGCTCGCGGAACTCGTTGGCCAGCTGGGCGGCCAGCGTCTTGTTCGGCGCCATCACCAGGGTGGGGCGCTGGAGCTTCTCGATCATCCACGCGGTGGTGGCGGACTTGCCGGTGCCGGTCGCGCCCAGGAGAACGACGTCCTTCTCACCGGCTTCGATGCGCCGGGCGAGGTCGGCGATGGCCGCCGGCTGGTCGCCGCTGGGCTGGTAGGGGCTGACGACCTCGAAGGGCGCCACCGTGCGTTCGATCTGGGAAACGGGCCGCATGTCACCCACCGTACGACTCGCCACTGACAACGGGACCCGATCAGTCCGGTGGAAGGCTGCGGTCAGCGCTTCTGCGGGGTGCGGGAGCGGTGCTCGACGGGGCCGCGGGCGCGCAGCCGGCGGTGTGCCGGGGAGGAGTGGTGCCGGTGGTGGGCGGGGACGCCGGGCTTGTGCTCGGCGGGGGCCGGGCTGCGCCGCCCCATGATTACCAGCGGGTCGAAGATCACCACGATGCCGGCCAGGACGAGGAGGGCGAGCGGGCCGAGCATCATGGGCGCGAGCAGGGAGGCCGCGGACTCTCCCGCGGTGGGGTCGGCCGTTCCGTGGATGTGGACCTCCAGGGCGGCCATGCCGGTGTAATGCATGCCGGTGACCGCGAGGCCCATGACGAGACTCGCGCCCACGCTCCCCAGGAAGCCTCTGGCCTGTCCGGCCGCCCACAGGGCGGCGGTGGCGGCGACCATGGCGATGGCGACGGACGCGGCGACGGTGAGGGTGTCGTACTCCAGCGTTCCGTCGAGGCTCATGCTGGCCATGCCCAGGTAGTGCATGGATGCGATACCGAGGCCGGTGATGGTGCCCCCGGTGAACAGCGGCGTCCCGGTCGCGCCCCGGTAGCCGACGACGAAGATCCCGAGACCCACCATGACGAGGGCGACGCCCAGGCTGGCGAGCGTCATCACGCGGTCGTAGTGGATGGGCGTTTTCTCGATCGTGAAGCCCATCATCGCGATGAAGTGCATCGTCCATATGCCGGAGGCGATGGCCGCCGCGCCCAGGGCGAGCCAGCCCGGGCGCCAGGACCGGGCCACGACGAGGGGTCTGGTGGCGCACCGCAGGCCCAGGGCACCGCCGAGGCAGGCCATGAGGAAGGCCACCACCGGTGTGACCAGGCCGTAGTTGAATCCGTCGACCGTGCTCTGCATGCGCGGCTGCCCTTTCCCGCCGTTTGCGTCCCGGAATCGTGTGTGTCGTGACCCCCTCCCAGGACCGCGTCGGCGGTCAGGGTTGACGCAGAGAGTATGACTGCTACCGGAATGGTCGAACGACTATCCGGCAAAGAAACACGTCCTTGCCGCACTTGTGCGGCCCCCGTGTGCGGAGTTGGGGCAAGGCTGTTCAATCCGTGGTCATCCTGCACCCGTCCCGCGTTGACCGTCTGCTGTCACAGTTGAGCTGTCCGTGATGTCCTGACCGCTCGACGCGAGGAGTTCGCATGTACACGCGCGCCGTTGTCGCCTCGACCACCGCGCTCCTGGGAACCACCGCCCTCCTGCTTCCCCTCTCCCCCGCGCGTGCCGCCGACAGTGGCACGCCGCCCGTGGTGATCGCCCACCGGGGCGCCTCCGGATACGCGCCCGAGAACACACTGCCAGCCGTCGACAAGGCCGCCGCACTCGGCATCGACTGGGTGGAGAACGACGTCCAGCGCACCAAGGACGGCGAACTCGTCGTCCTGCACGACGACAGCCTGGCGCGCACCACGGACGTCGAGGCGGTCTTCCCCGGCCGGTCACCGTGGAAGGTGAAGGACTTCACCGCCGCGGAGATCGCCCGTCTCGACGCGGGCAGCTGGTTCGACCCCGCGTACGCGGGCGCGCGCGTGCCGACGCTGGAGCAGTTCGTGCACCGTGTCGAGCGGCACGACCAGAAGCTGCTGCTGGAGCTCAAGAACCCGGAGCTGTACCCCGGCATCGAGCGGGAGACCCTGAAGGTCCTGAGCAACGAAGGGTGGCTCGACCGCGCGCATCTGAGGGACCGGCTGGTCGTGCAGAGCTTCAGCGCGGACAGTGTGCGGACCATCCATGAGCTGAAGCCCGGGGTGAAGACCGGCTTCATCGGTACGCCCCCTGTGGGCGACCTGCCCGCGTACGCGGGCTTCGCCGACCAGATCAATCCCCCGCACACTTCCCTGTCCAGCGGTTACGTCGCCGCGGTCCAGGCCTTCCGCGGACCGCACGGCAAACCGCTGGAGGTCCTCACCTGGACCGTGAACGACGCGGCGGCGGCCCGGCGGGTCGCGGGATTCGGGGTCGACGGGATCATCAGCAACACACCCGACGTGGTGCGGGACGCGGTGGACGGCTGACCGTCCACCGCACCACGCCCTTCGCGCCCGGCGTTGTCAGTGGCGGGTC
The DNA here is from genome assembly GCF_045291515.1 of Streptomyces sp. GD-15H. Taxonomy (NCBI): domain Bacteria; kingdom Bacillati; phylum Actinomycetota; class Actinomycetes; order Kitasatosporales; family Streptomycetaceae; genus Streptomyces; species Streptomyces sp. GD-15H. The sequence goes on along the minus strand of NZ_CP149447.1, from coordinate 6,511,670 downwards.
GTACGGTGGGGCGCATGGACAGCCATGGGCGGTACGAACAGCGGGTCGTGTGGGCCGTCGTCGGCACCGGCGTCGGCCCGCTGCTGCTGGCCGCGACCCGTGAGGGCCTGGTCAGCGTCATGTTCCACGCCACCGCCGAGGTGCGCGACGGCGCACTGGAGCGGCTGGCGTCCCGGCTCGGCACCGAGCCCGTCGAGGAGCCCGGCTCCCCGCTGCTGGCCGAGGCGATACGCCAGGTCGAGGCGTACTTCGCGGGCGAGCTCCACGACTTCGACCTGCCGCTGGACTGGTCGTTGATCTCGGGGATCTCGGGTTTCAACCGCAAGGTCCTGCGGGAGCTGGCCACCGGTGTTCCCTACGGCACGGTCGTCGGGTACGGCGATCTGGCCGGGCGGGTCGGTCAGCCCGGCGGCGCCCAGGCCGTCGGCATGGCGATGGGCGCGAATCCGCTGCCGGTGGTCGTGCCCTGCCACCGGGTGGTGGAGAGCGGCGGCGGCATCGGCGGGTTCGGGGGCGGGGTGGAGACCAAGCGCCGGCTGCTCGCGCTGGAGGGTGTGCTGCCCGAACCACTCTTCTGACGGGCGCGTCAGTCGTAGTGCCGTGCTTCGAGCACGTTGCCGTCGGGGTCGCGGAAGTAGAAGCTGCGCCTGGCCGGACCGCGCGCTCCGAAGGAGTCGTGCGAGAAGTCCGTCACCGGTACGGAGCGTTCCTCGAGGCGGCCGCGCAGTGCCTCGAAGTCGTCGGCGGGCAGGGACAGACAGACGTGGTTGACGGGGTGGCCGGAGCTGTCGGCCGCGCCGGGGAGCATCGTCATACGTTCCGCCATGGTGAGCGGCATGAGGTCGAGGAGAGTCTCCTCGTTGACCCGCACCGAGGGGAAGGGCGCCTCACCCACGGAGAAGTCGGTGAGTCTGACCGGTTCCAGGCCTACCGCCTCCTCGTAGAAGCCGGTGGCGGCGATCGGGTCCCGCACCCAGAGGACGACGTGGTCGAGACGTGCCGTGCTGTCCGTCATGGGTACAGGCTCCGTGACGTCCGTGACGGGGCGCAAGGGGTTTGGGCCGGCATCCGGCCCGCCAGAGATGAGGGAGGAGCAACAGACGGGAGACGGCGCGTGATCCTGACGGTGTCCGAAGAGGTGCAGGAGGCCATCGCCGCGCGTCGGCCCGTGGTGGCCCTGGAGTCCACGATCATCGCGCACGGGCTGCCCCGGCCACGCAACCTTCGGGTGGCGACGGAGCTGGAGGCGGCGGTGCGGCAGGAGGGTGCCGTACCCGCCACGATCGCGGTGCTGGACGGGCGGCCCCGGGTCGGCCTGGACAAGGAGCAGTTGGAGCGGGTCGCGGGCGAGGACGGCATCCGCAAGCTCGGCCATCGTGATCTGCCGCTCGCGGTGGCCTCCGGGGCGAGCGGCGCCACCACGGTGTCGGCCACCGCCCTGCTCGCGGCGCTGGCGGGCGTACGGGTCTTCGCGACCGGCGGGCTCGGCGGGGTGCACCGCGAGTGGACCGTGACGCAGGACGAGTCGGCCGACCTGGGGCTTCTCGCGCGGACCCGGATCACCGTGGTGTGCGCGGGGGTGAAGTCGATCCTGGACGTACCGGCGACGCTGCAGCGGCTGGAGACCCTGGGGGTCGCGATCGCCGGGTACGGCACGGACCGCTTCCCCGGCTTCTATCTGTCGGACTCGGGGCACCCCGTGGACTGGCGGCTGGACACCCCGGAACAGGTGGCCGGGGTCATGCGGGCGCAGGACGCGCTCGGCGGGCCCGAGTCGGCGCTGATCGTGGCCAACCCTGTGCCTGAGGAGGAGCAGTTGGATCCCGGGCTGCACGCGCGCGTGCTGGGCGAGGCGCTGCGCGCGTGCGAGGCGGAGGGCGTCACCGGTCAGGCCGTCACTCCGTTCCTGCTCGACCACTTGGTGCGCCACACCGACGGTGCCTCCCTCGCCGCCAATCTGGCGGCGGTCCGGGGCAACGTACGACTGGCGGCACGCGTCGCGGCGGCCTGGGCCGGGGCGTGACAGAACCCTTGCCGGGTGACGGGACCGGTGCCGCGGGCCGGACGGCGGGGGCGGCCGGCGGACGTTCCGGTGCGCTGCTGGTCGTCGGTGACGTCCTCACCGACGTGGTGGCCCGGCACCGGGGGCCGCTCGCCCCCGGTACGGACACGGCGGCGGCGATACGGACGGTCCCCGGTGGCGCGGGAGCCAACGTGGCCTGCTGGGCGGCGTGCTGGGGCACCACGGAGGTGCGGCTGCTCGGGCGGGTGGGCGAGGACTCGGCGACGTGGCACACCCGGGAGCTGATCGCCCGCGGGGTGCGCCCCTCGCTGGTGATCGATCCGCGGGCACCGACCGGGACGGTGATCTGCCTGGTCGACGAAGGCGCGGCGGCCGAGCGGACCTTCCTCACCGACAGTGGCGCCTCGCTGCGGCTCGAACCCGGTGACTGGTCGGACGCGTTGCTGGACGGGGTGGCCCGGCTGCATCTGTCGGGGTATCTGCTGTTCGCCGAACCGAGCAGGGCGTTCGTGGCGGTGGCCATGAGGTCGGCACGCGCACGTGGAGTGCCGGTGAGCCTGGATCCGGCGTCGGCAGGTTTCCTCGCGGAGCTGGGTACGGACCGTTTCCTGGCCCTGGTCGAGGGTGTGGACGTCCTGCTGCCGAGCCGTGACGAGGCATGCCTGCTCACCGGGGTGCCCGAGGCGGCGGACGCGGCGGCCCGATTGAGCCGGCGGGTCCCACTGGTCGTGACCAAGCAGGGCGCCGAGGGGGCGCTGCTGGCCCGGTCCGGCCGGGTGTGCGCCCGCGTATCCGCCGTGGCCACGACGCCCCGGGACAGCACGGGCGCCGGCGACGCCTTCACCGGCGCGTTCCTCACCACCCTCATGGCGGGCGCCGGTCCGCAGCACGCGGCGGCGGAGGGATGCAGGGCGGGTGCGCTGGCGGTGCGGCAGGTGGGCGGCCGTCCGCCCTCACCCACGTGACGCACCACGACCGCCCGGCCGACCACTCGACCGGGTGAGCGTCCGGACACCCGACGGTCCCCGGGTCTACGCCTTGCGTCCCCAGGCCGAGATCATCGGGGCCGTCGCCAGGTCCAGGGTGCCGGAGGCGACGTTGGCGAGGTGGCGGTCGATGTCCTGGGCCGTGGCGATGCCCGCGGTGACGAGTTGGTCGCGGACGAGGCGGATGGTGGCGGATTCCAATGCCTCACAGGCCGGTGCCGCGACCGGGAAGTACGCGTCGGCCCGTACCTCGGTCAGTCCGGTCTCCCGCAGCAGGCGCGGGAGTCTGCGGCCATGGGCGAGGTCGGTTCCCCGGTCACTGAGGAGCTTGCGCAGGCCCTGCCGGAGCCGGTTCGCGAGCCGCTGTGCGGGACCGTACTCGTCCGGGCAGACCAGGGGCTGCAGGGCGGGGTCGGTGTCCTCGACCAGAAGACGCCCGCGGGGACGCAGGGCCCCGACCATCGACCGCACCGCACGCTCGCAGTCCGCCACGCCGATGAGCGGGAGCCGCACGTGCACCAGGTCGAAACCGCCCGCCGGCGGCTCCTCCGTGCCGATGTCGTGGATGCGTACCTCCACCGGCGGCCGGGCGGCCGGGGCGAGCCGGGCGATGTCGGTGCCGGTGGCCAGCACCCGTCCGGTCGGTCCGACCTTCTTGGCGAGCCAGGACACCACGGAGCCACTGCCGGCGCCGACCTCCCAGCAGCGCCAGCCGGGTCCGACGCCGACCGCTTCGAGATACCGGAACGTGGTGGGATCGAACAGGTCGGCGAAGGCGTCGAGGTGCTCCGCCGCCTCGGCCTGCCGGTGGTCGAGCGGGTACCCGTCGGTTCGCGTCATGCCGCGATCATCCCATTTGCCTGGTTTGCCCGGCACAGGTGACGCTCCGGCCCCGTGCGTGTCCACAGCCGGGAGCCAGGCGGACGGGATCGAGGGACGGGGGGTCAGCCGGTCGTGGTCCTGGCGTAGACGTTCTCGGCCCAGGTGGCGAGCTGGTCGTCCGTCAGGTGCCGGGCGAGATCGGCTTCGCTGATCATGCCGACCAGACGCTTGTCGTCGACGACGGGAAGCCGGCGGATCCGGTGCGTCTGCATCTCCTGGAGGACTTCGCTGACGTCGGCGTCCGCCTCGATCCAGCGCGGTGTCCCCTTGGCCATCTCACCCGCGGTGGTCTTGGCCGGGTCGTGGCCCATGGCGACACAGCCGACGACGATGTCGCGGTCGGTGAGGATGCCGCAGAGCCGCTCGTTCTCGTCGCTGATGGGCAGCGCGCCGACATTCAGGTCGCGCATCAGCTGGGCGGCGCGGTCGAGTGTCTCGTGGGCGGGGATCCACTGGGCGCCGCGGTGCATGATGTCTCCGGCGGTGGTCATGAGGTGCCTCCCCTACCGGATGGCCGGCGCGGCGCGGGGCGCACCGCGAGTACCGGCGCTCTCCATTGTCCACCGCGTCACCCGGGCCCCGGACTTCCGCCCGGTCCCCCGCGCATGTGCGCGTGAGGTCTCAGCCGTACCCGGTCTCAGCCGTGCCAGGCCGGGCGCTGGGGGTCGTCGGCGCGCACCAGGACGTCGGCGGTGCCGGCCGGGTCGGTCTCCTGCTCGTAGCGCTCGAAGGCGGGCAGGGTCCAGTGCCCGGACTCGGGGGTGCGGCGGCGCAGGGCGCCCGGGGAGAGCGAGACGTGGACGCTCAGGTCGAAGGGGAACCAGTGCCGCAGGAGGAGCGGGCCGTGCAGCAGCAGTACGCCGCCGGGTGGCAGCGGGACACGGGGGCTGCGGGTGGCGCGGTCGGTGACCGGGTCCCACAGGTCGGGCAGGACGCGTCCGCTCCCGCCGGGTTCGAGGGGTCCGAACACCTCGCGCCAGAGGGCGCCGGTGTCGTACCAGCCGTCGTAGTAGGACTCCAGGTCCCGGTGGCCGTACTCCAGCCGGACCGAGGCGGGACGCAGGAAACCGTCCGTGCTCACCACGAGGGAGGGGCGCCCGCGGACGCGCAGGGACTCTGCGACGCGTTCGGCGAGGTCTCCGGGGCGGCCGGCCGGGGCGCCGTCGAGGGCGACGCGCGGCCAGGGGCCGCCGTCGGCCGTCCTCAGCGTCGTCAGGCGCTCGGCGAGGAGGTCGCCGAGCCGGTCCCAGGTGATCGCTTCGAATCGCACACGGCCATGATGCGCCGGCCGCCGACGACGACGCCTCCCGCACCGGGATCTCCGCCGGAGGTGCGCTGGACGTCCGCGTATGGTCTCGCGACGCTCGGCCATGGGCACCGGGCCCGTCTCCGGCTTCGCTGGTGATGACGGTGGGCGGCGGGGAAGGGTCCCGGCCGCCGGACGGGCGGGAGTGGACGACGTGATCGAGGGACCGTACTTCGTGCTGACGGTGCTGGGGGTGCTCGGAACCGGGCTGGTGGCGGGAGCGTTCTGCTGCTTCTCGACGTTCGTGATGAGAGGGCTCGCGGCGTTGCCGCCCGCGCGGGGCGTGGCCGCGATGCAGTCGATCAACGTGGCCGCGGTGCGGGCGCCCTTCATGCTGGTGTTCCTCGGCTCGGCACTGCTGTGCGTGACGATCGCCGTGGTGACGTGGGTGAGGTGGCCGGACGAGGGCGCGGTCGGACTGCTGGCCGGCAGCGCGCTGTATCTGTTCGGCGGGTTCGGGGTCACCCTGGTCGCGAACGTGCCGCGCAACAACGTGCTGGCCGGGCTCGCCCCGGGCACCGCGGACGCCTCCGCGTACTGGACCGCCTATGTGCGCGAGTGGACGCTGTGGAACCACGTGCGCACGGTCGCCTCGGCGGGTGCCGCGGTGGTCTACGTACTGGCCCTCACCTGACGGAGGCGGAAAGCGCTGTCCGCAGTCCTGCGGGCACACTGGAGCAGCCGTATCGTGGCCAAGGAGCAGAGCGCCGGGGAGAGCGCATCCGAGGGATGCCGCCCCACGGCCGAGGAGCGCCGCCCCACGACGCCTGGCCCGTCACCCGCGCACGCAAGGAAGACGGCCATGGCCGATCCCAAGGGTTTCCTGACCACGCCGCGCCAGGACTGGCCGCGCAGGCCCGTCGAGGAGCGGGTCCGTGACTGGAACGAGGTCTACGTCCCCGGCGCGCTGCTGCCCCTCGTCAGCCGGCAGGCCGACCGCTGCATGGACTGTGGCGTCCCCTTCTGCCACGAGGCGTGCCCGCTGGGCAATCTGATCCCCGACTGGAACGACCTGGTCTCGCGCGAGGACTGGCGGGCCGCGGCGGAGCGGCTGCACGCCACGAACAACTTCCCCGAGTTCACCGGCAGACTCTGCCCGGCGCCCTGCGAGGCGGGATGTGTGCTGGCCATCAACCAGCCCGCCGTCACCATCAAGAACGTCGAGTGCGCCATCGCCGACCGCGCCTGGGAGGAGGGCTTCGCCGCACCGGCCCCGCCGGACCGGCTCTCCGGCCGGACGGTGGCGGTGATCGGCTCGGGCCCCACCGGTCTGGCCGCGGCCCAGCAGCTGACCCGGGCCGGTCACACGGTCGCCGTGTACGAGCGGGACGACCGGATCGGCGGGCTGATGCGGTACGGCATCCCCGAGTTCAAGATGGAGAAGCGTCATCTGGAGCGGCGCGTCGAGCAGATGCGGGCCGAGGGGACGAAGTTCCGTACGTCCACGACGGTCGGGCGCGATGTCGACGCCGCCGAGCTGCGGGCGCGTTACGACGCCGTGGTGATCGCCACCGGAGCGACCGCGTGGCGTGAACTGACCGTACCGGGACGGGAACTGACCGGTGTTCACCAGGCCATGGAATACCTGCCGCTCGCCAACCGGGTCTGTGCGGGGGATCTGGAGACGTCCCCGCTGTCCGCCGCGGGCAGGGATGTCGTCATCGTCGGCGGCGGCGACACGGGCGCCGACTGTCTGGGTACGGCCGTGCGGGAGGGAGCGGCGTCCGTGACCCAGCTGGACATCTACGACCGGCCGGGCACCGCTCGCGACGAGGACACCGAGCCCTGGCCGACGTACCCGAAGCTCTACCGGCTGTCCGCCGCGCACGAGGAGGCCCGCGCCCTGCGGACGGCACCGGCGGCCGCCGAGGACTCGGACGCGCGGCTGTTCGCGGCGTCCACGCTACGCCTCACCGGCGACGCGAACCGGCGGGTCCGGGCGCTGCACCTGGTCGAGGTGGACGCGGAGCGCCGCCCCGTACCGGGCACCGAACGTGTTCTCCCGGCCGACCTCGTCCTCCTCGCGCTCGGCTTCTCCGGACCGGACCGGGGGGACGGGCTCGTCAGCGGGCTCGGTCTGGAGCTGGAGCCGCGCGGAACGATCGCGCGCGACGCCGGCTTCGCCACGAATGTGCCGGGCGTGTTCGCCGCGGGGGACGCCGCCCGTGGGCAGTCGCTGATCGTGTGGGCGATCGCCGAGGGCCGGGCGGTGGCGGCGGCCGTCGACCGTCACCTGACCGACGGCACCACCCGGCTCCCGGCTCCCATCGGCCCGTACGACCGCCCGATGACGGTATGACGCGCCGACGGGAGCCACCCGCGGACGACCCGCACGGCCCACGCGATCCGCGATCCGCGCGAGCTACGACCCGCGGGCTACGACCTACGCCTTGCGCCCCACCGCCCCGTATCCCGGGATCACCCCGTCGTCCTGGCCGGGCACGGGCTCGCCCAGCTCGGGATGCCACCTGTGGGGCACCTGGACACCGGGTTCGACCAGTTCGAGGCCGTCGAAGAGACGGGTGAACTCCTCGCGGGAGCGCAGGGCCAGGGTGACGCCCGCGGCCTTGAGCTTCTCGGTGGCCGCCTTCGATTCCTCGGGGGTGAAGTCGGAGGTCGCGTGGGAGATCACCAGGTGGCTGCCGGAGGGCAGGTCGGCCAGGAGCCGTCCGACCAACTCGTGGGCGCCGTCCTCGTCGGAGACGAAGTGCAGCAGCGCGATGAGCGACAGTGCGATCGGCTGGTCGAAGTCGAGGATCTTCCGCGCGCCCTCCAGGATGGTTTCCGGCTCGCGCACGTCGGCCTGGAGGTACTCGGTCACCCCCTCGTCCGTGCCGCGCAGCAGCGCCCCGGCGTGGGCCAGCACGATGGGGTCGTTGTCGCAGTAGACGACGCGGGCGTCGGGTGCGGTCTGCTGGGCGATCTGGTGGAGGTTGGGCTCGGTGGGGATGCCGGTGCCGATGTCGAGGAACTGGCGTATCCCCTGGCCGGCCAGCCAGCGCGTGGCGCGCTGCATGAAGGCGCGGTTCACCCGGGCCATCACCGGCACTCTCGGGTCGAGGGCGAGCATCTGCCTGCCCATGGCCTCGTCGACCGGGTAGTTGTCCTTCCCGCCGAGGTACCAGTCGTACATCCGCGCGGTGTGCGGCTTGCTCGTGTCGATCTCGACGGGGTGCTTCTGCCCGGTCATGACGAACTCCGTAAGTGTCTGCAACTGTTAGTGATCAATTCAGTGCCAAGCCGGCGGGACGTGCGGAAGAGGGGGAACAGGCCAACGGGGAAAGCAAGGTCGGAAGGCAGAGGTAGGACGGTCAGCAAGCGTCAGGACAGCAGGAAATCCGCCTCTCCCGCCTTCGCTCCCTCGATGAAGGCCGTCATCTCGGCCGAGGTGTAGATCAGCGCCGGTCCGTCCGGGTCGGTGGACTGCCGTACGGCGATCCGGCCGTCGTCGAGCTTCATCGCCTCCAGGCAGTTGCCGCCGTTGCCGCCGCTCCACGGCTTGTGCCAGCCCTCGCTGCCCAGCTCCCGCGCGGGCATGCCGTTGTAGATCCGCCCGGTGCGGACCCGCGGCTTGGGCAGCGGGAGGGGGGAGCCCAGCGCCATGGACAGGGACTTGAGGTGGTTCATTCACAGCTCCTTGCGGAGATCCCTGAGGATCACCTTCGTGCGATGTGCTGTGGCGGCCTGCGCCGCCATGCGGTCCATGACCTCGAGGTGGGTCGCCACCTCGGCACGCGCGTCCAGGTAGACGGCGCCGGTCAGGTACTCGCTGTAGACCATGTCCGGCAGTTCGGGCATGCCGAATCGGAACAGCACGAACGGCCCGTACGTACCGGGGTGCGGCCCGCCGGCGAACGGGGCGACCTGCAGCGTCACGTTGGGCATCTTCGTGACGTCGAGAAGTCTGTCGATCTGGGCACGCATCACCTCCGGGCCGCCGACCGGGCGGCGCAGCACCGTCTCGTCCATGACGACCCACAGCCGGGGCGCGTCGTCACGGGTGAGCAGCTCCTGCCGTTGCATGCGCAGGGCGACGTGACCCTCGATGTCCTCGGGACGGGTCTGCCCGATGGCACCCGAGCGCAGCACGCCACGCGCGTAGTCCTCGGTCTGCAGCAGTCCGGGGACGAAGTGGGGCTCGTAGCTGCGGATGAGGGTAGCCGCGCCCTCCAGGCTGACGTACATCGAGAACCAGCCGGGCAGGATCTCGTGGAAGCGCTGCCACCAGCCGGGCCGGTTGGCGTCCTCGGCCAGTTGCACGAAGGCCTCGGCCTCCTCGTCGGAGACGCCGTACGCCTTCAGCAGCATCTGGAGGTACGGGATCTTGAGCGCGACCTCGGCCATCTCCATGCGGCGGACCGTGGCGGGAGCGACGCGAAGGACGCGAGCGGCCTCCTCACGCTTGAGGCCGGCGCTTTCCCGCAGATCCAGCAGACGCCGGCCGAGGACGACCTGGCCGACCGTCGGCGCGGACCGCGGTTCACTCACGCTCCACCTCCACGAAAAGGGTTCCTGACAGCCCGGCGGCGCCAATCCGGGAGCTGTTCGAAGAACCATTCACCCATTCGAACATTTCTTCGGCAGCCTCAACTGGCGCCGCGCGGGGTGCTGTTGCGAGCAGTGTGCCACGGCCATCCAAACCGTCACACAGCACTCTGGATTTTTCAGAGTGACACTTGCCAAGTGTGCAGGGCGGGGCGATAGTGGCAGGCGTGATTCCGTCCGTGCCCTTAGGAACAGACGCCGCTGCGAGCCTCTTCGGTCTCGGCCCCGCCCCGGGAGCCACCGACCCCGCAGGGGCTGCCGCCCAACGCCGGTTCCGTTTCGAACTGGCCGCCCATCCGGGTTCCCCCGCGCAGGCCAGACGCCTGACGAGGGCCCGGCTGACCGGCTGGTCGGTCTGCGAGGACACCTGCGACACGGCGGCCCTGGTCGTCTCCGAGCTCGTCACCAACGCCATCGTGCACACCGCGAGCAGCCACATCGTCTGCGAGCTGCACGACGGCGACGGCCTGGTGCGCATAGCCGTACGGGACGAGGGCTGCGCCCCCGGCCGGCCCCGGGCGAACACCCGGCAGCAGCCGGAGGAGGAGCACGGAAGGGGTCTGCTTCTCGTCGACGCCATGTGCCACGCCTGGGGCGCCCACGAGCACGGTCCCGGACTGCTGGTCTGGGCCGAGCTGCCCCGCAAGGCGGACACGCCGCGCCCTCCCGACGAGCCGCACAACGACCTCGGCTGGGGCGAGCGGCCCAAGCCGGGCCCCTCCGACGGCTCGGACGACGGCGAGAAAGCCCAGCAGCGGCACCGCGCCGCGGCGGCCCCAAAGCCCGCGACATCCGCGAGGGCCCCGAACGCACATCAGCGCGAGCGCATATCCACGCGCCGTCACAGCCGGGACGGAGGGCGGGCGTGACGGGCGCTCGAATACTGAGTCTGAACACGCTGGTCCACCTCCAGCGCGGGCTGCACGCCCCGGTCGCACTGCCCCGGCGACTGCCCGTCCCCGACGGGATGACGGCGCCGATGGGCTGCGACGCGGTGGCGGTACCGGCCCGTTTCGGACCGCTGGTCATGCCCCGGCTGCCCCGGGTGGGGTGCGTCTACGCCGATGAGGCGCACTGGTGGTGGCTGGTTCCGTCCGATTCCGACTACGCCCTGGAGTGGCCCGCCCCCGCGCGCTACGACACCGGTGCCGTCGTGCCCGATGCCCCGGACCTCCCCCACCTGATCCACCGCCCCGACTGCACGCTCCCGTACACCCCGCCTATACCGCTCTACCTGGCGGTGTGCCGCCTGACGGGCACCACCCCGAGCTGGTCCCGCCCGGTCACGGCCTAGTGCCGTGTGGATCAGCCCACGCGGCCGCGTGGGCGCCGCCGTCGCCTCTGCGGACGATCACCAGGAACATGTCGGTCGCGAGGTCCATGACGACCTCGGCGGGCAGGCCCTCCAGACGCCGCGCCCGCGCGAACTCCTCCGCCGGCCAGGACCCCCGCGGCCCACCCGCGGGAAAGCGTTCAAGCACCGTTCGCCCGTTCACCTGCTGCCTCCCATCCGGCGTGTACTCGTAGAGTTAAACGCCAACGACGGGGGAACGCCTCGCCCAGTGACGCTACTGAGACGTAGTTGAAATCCGTTCACCGCCAGGAGTGAGCGAGCTCTCCCTTCTCCCGGACATGCGGTCACCGTCCGTACGAGATGTCGTACCCCTCGTACTCGTCTTCCTCGTCTTCCTCGTCGTGATAGCGGATGCGCTCGCTGCCCGCAGGCGCTCCGAAAGCCGACGCGCGCCCCCTGGGCTCCTCCCACTCCTCCTGCCGTCCGAGTGCCGTGAGGTCCAGCAGGGTGGTCGAGCCGAGTCCGTTGAGGCCGCGTTCGTAGGTCGAGTAGGTGTGGAAGACCCGGTCCCCCTCCCACAGGAAGCAGCTGAGGCCGGGCCGTTCGACCAGTGGCAGGCCAAACCTGTCGGCTTCGTGTCCTACGGGGGCCTGGCCGGCGGCCTGCGCGCGGTCGAGCATCTGCGACTGGTCTTCGCCGAACTGCACAGCGTCACGATGCGGGACACGGTGAGCTTCCACAACGCGTGGGAGAACTTCGCCGAGGACGGCTCACTGCTGCGGCCCGAGATCCCCGAGGGAGCGGGCAAGGCGATGCTGGACCAGCTGACCTGGTGGGGGCGGACGCTGCGAGCCGGGCGCGCCCACGCCGCGTACGGAGCGCGATGAGCACCGCCCTCCCGGCGCGGACCGGGGAAGAGGCGGGAGCGGGGGGCCGCCCCTGCCCGCCGTCCCCCGGCACGCCCTGGCCCTCGCGGGCGTCGTGGTGCTCGGCTCGTTCATGACGGTGCTCGACATGACCATCGTCAATGTCGCCCTGGGCCACCTCTCACGCGCCTTCGACGCGCCCCTGTCCGTCGTCCAGTGGACGGTGACCGGCTACTCGCTGGCGCTGGCGACCGTCATCCCGGTCACCGCGTGGGCGGTGGGCCGGTACGGCGCCAAGCGGGTCTTCCTCACCGCCGTCGCGCTCTTCACCGTCGGCTCGGGGCTCACCGGCCTCGCCTGGAACGTCGGTTCGCTGATCGCGTTCCGCGTGGTGCAGGGACTCGGCGGCGGCATGATCGTGCCCGTCGCCATGACGGTCGTCCTGCGCGCCGCTCCGCCGGAACGCACGGGCACGATGATGGGCGTCCTCGGCATCCCCGTCCTCGTCGGCCCGATGGCGGGTCCGGTCCTCGGCGGCGTCCTCACCGACGCGCTGTCCTGGCGCTGGATCTTCTTCGTCAACGTCCCGGTCGGCGCCCTCGCCCTGCTGCTCGGAGCCCGGGTCATGTGCGGCGACGGCGAGCGGACCGGCCGCCCGCTGGACCTGGCCGGACTGCTGACGCTCCCCCCGGGCCTGGCCCTCCTGCTGTACGGGCTGACCCTGGGCGGTGAGCGCGGCGGTTTCGGCGCCCCCGGGGCCGTCGTCCCGGTCGTCGCCGGTGCGGTGCTGGTGGCCGCCTTCGCGGTGCGGGCGCTGCGGGCGGCCCACCCCCTGCTCGACCTGCGGCTGCTGCGGAGGGCGTCGGTCGGCCGTGCGGTGGCGACCATGGTGCCGTTCTCGGCCGCGTACTTCGGTTCGATGATCCTGGTGCCGCTGTACTGGCAGCAGGAGCGCGGTCTGTCCGCCACGCAGGCCGGACTGCTGATGGTGCCCCAGTTCCTGTGCAGCGGCACGGTGATGCAGATCTCCAGCCGGATCTCGGACCGTATGGCGCCGCGCACGATCGTCGTACCGGGCGTCCTGGTCGCCGTCACGGGCTTCCTTGCCTTCGCCGTCCAGGCCGGCTCCGACGTCCCGTACTGGCGCCTGGTCGCCTCCCTCGCCGTCATGGGCACCGGGGTCGGCATGACGAACATGCCCGTCATCGCCTCCGCCACGCGCGGTCTCGCGGACACCGAGGTCGCCGCCGGCAGCACGGCGCTGAACATCGTCTCCCAGGTGGCCGCGTCCGTCGGCACGGCACTGACGGCTTCGCTGCTGACGGCGACGGACGGATTCCGTACGACACTGCTGTGCGGGGCGGGCCTGATGGCGCTGGCGCTGCCGATGGCCGTGCGCCTGCCGAAGCACCGGCCGTGAACACGAACGCCGGGCCGTCAGGAAGACCGAGTCGTTCCTGGTTCCGGTGCCGGACCACTGCCGGCGGGAGAAGGCGCGCGGCCGACGCGGGGTCAAGGCCGTGCTGCTGTATCCGGTGAACGCGCTCGCCACCGACCAGGCGGGCGGATCGGCGAGTACCTCGCGGAGCCGGACCTCGCCCAGGTCACGGCGGGGCTGTACATCGGCGACCGGCCGGACACCGACTTCCGGCGGGTGCTGACCCGGCGCGAGGAGATGCGCGTCTCGCCGCCGGACGTGCTGATCACCGACTACGAGGTGCTCGACCTGCTGCTCCAGCGCGGCGGGAACCGGCCGTTGTGGCAGGACACGGAGATCGCGTATGTGGTGCTGGACGAGTTCCACACCTACGAAGGAGCGCAGGACACGGACTGGCGCAGCAGCGCTTCGGCGTCGACGACCGCCCGGACGAGATCGTCCGGGCTCCGCGTCAGGCCTTCCGTCAGCGCGTCCACGTCGGTCAGCCCCGCCCGCTCGACCAGCCCCTTCTCATTCGTCACCCACTCCCCCCGCGCCGCCATCACCGCGTGCGCGGTGTGGGTCGCGGCGACGGCGATGGCTCCCGCGACCTGGGTGAGGGCACCCTTGGGGGCGTGGCCGGCCTTGGCGTAGGCGAGGGTGGCGGTGGCCGTGCCGTACCAGCGGGGCGGGGCGGTCTCGCGCAGGGCCTGCGGGTAGGCGGCGGGGCGGGGGAGGTCGCCGCGCAACGTTCTGTTGATCGCGAGCTCCGCGACGAGCAGGTACGTCGGGATGCCGGCAAGGTGGAACATCAGCGGTTCCACCCGGAAGCGGCCGTGTTCCGCCTCGGTCAGCTCGTGCTCGACGACGTCGAGGTCACGGTAGTGGACGTCGACGCGGCGCCCGTCGACGCTCAGCCAGGCGCCGCCGTTGAAGATGCCGCCACCCCAGCCGCCGATCTCGGAGACCTCTCCCTTCCAGCCGATCGCGCGCAGGTCGTCCGGGTCGAAGGCTCCCCGGTAGTAGACCGCCAAGTCCCAGTCGCTGTCGGGCCGTTCGGTGCCCTGGGCGCGTGAGCCGCCGAGGGTGACGGCCCGGACGCCGGGAAGGGCGGCGAGCCGGTCGGCGGTCGCGTCGAGGAAGGCCCGGTCGGACGGAGAGGGCGACACGGTGGCGGCTCCTGGCAGTCGACAACGGTCATCGGGCAGTGCGGTCGGCCGACGAGCAGGGTACGGGGACGCCCGCGCACGGTCGAACGACATACCTGGCGGCGAGACGTCGCGGTGGTGCGCGGGCCCGTCAGGCACCGGATCGGTCGCCCCGGCCGTGCCGCCACGCATCGTCTGACGCGCCGGGCGCCTTCGCACATCCGGCACAGCGGGAAACACCGCACTCTTGTCATGCCCGGCACATCATGGTCATCATGATGCGTCGTCACGTTGTGCGCACAACTCCTCACCCACAGGAGATGTTTCACATCAGGCGGCGCAACCCCCCACGTCATCCTTCCTTCACCGGTGGGCAAACCCCGCCCTCCCAGATCAAGGAGACCCGTGGCATCCTCTCGAAGATCTCCACGTCGGACCGCTCTGGCTTCTCTGGCAGCCCTGGTGTTATTGCCCTGGGGCGCCGGAGTCGCGGCAGCCGCCGAGCCAGTCGCCCCCACGGCGCAGGAGTTGCTGAGCGCCAAGGCCGAGCAGAAACTGCTCAAGCAGTTGGACGAGAAGGACAAGACGACCTTCTGGGTCGTCATGAAGAAGGAAGCCGACCTTTCCGTCGCCGAGCGCGCCGAGGGCAAGACGGCCAAGGCCAAGGCCGTGCTCACGGCCAAGAAGAAGGTCGCGCAGGACACCCAGTCAGGTGTCCTCAAGGCGGCCGGGGCGGCCGGATCGGACGCCGTCCCGTACTGGATCGACAACTCCGTCAAGGTCGTCGGCGACATGGAGCTCGCCGCGAAGATCGCCGAGCTGCCCGAGGTGCAGGCGATCGAGGCCGACCAGACGATCAAGCTCGACACACCGGCCGAGGGCAGCAGTGAGCCGACCGTCGACGGCGTCGAGTGGGGTGTCGACCGGATCAACGCCCCGCAGGTGTGGAGCACGTACGGCGTGCGCGGTGAGGGCGTCGTCATCGCCAACATCGACAGCGGCGTCCAGTACGACCACCCGGCGCTCACGGACCAGTACCGGGGCCGCAACGCCGACGGCTCCTTCTCCCATGACTACAACTGGTTCGACCCGGCCAACGTGTGCGCGGGCGACAGCCCCTGCGACAACAACGGCCACGGCACCCACACCATGGGCACCATGGTCGGCGACGACGGCAGCGGCAACCAGATCGGTGTCGCCCCCGGCGCCACCTGGATCGCCGCCAAGGGCTGCGAGAGCAGCAGCTGCTCCCGCGCGTCCCTGCTCGCCTCCGGGCAGTGGGTGGTCGCGCCGACCGACGCCGACGGCGCCAACCCCCGGCCCGATCTGGCCCCGGACATCGTGAACAACTCGTGGGGATCGAGCGTTCAGGATCCCTGGTACCAGGACGTGGTGACCTCCTGGCGGACGGCGGGCATCTTCCCCGCCTTCTCCAACGGCAACAGCGGCCCCGGCTGCAACACGGCGGGCTCCCCCGGTTCCTACGTCAGCAGCTACGCGAGCGGCGCGTTCGACAGCGGTAACGCCATCGCGAGCTTCTCCTCACGCGGCACGGGCGAGAACGGCACCATCAAGCCGAACCTGGCCGCGCCCGGCGTCAATGTCCGCTCCGCCTACACGGGCGGTGGCTACAGCTCGCTGAGCGGTACGTCGATGGCGTCCCCGCACACCGCCGGTGCCGTCGCTCTGGTCTGGTCCGCGTCGGCCTCCCTGCACGGCGACGTGTCGGCCACTGAGGCGCTCCTCGACGGCACCGCGATCGACGTGTCCGCCCTGACCTGTGGTGGTACCGCGGAGGACAACAACGTCTTCGGTGAGGGCCGGCTCGACGCCTACGCCGCGGTGAGCGACGCCCCGCGCGGCGCGACCGGTTCCCTGACCGGCACCGTCACCGTCGCGGGCGACGCCGTCGCGGGCGCCCAGGTCGTCGCCGACGGACCGATCGACCGTACGGTCGTCACCGACGCCGAGGGCGACTACACCTTCCCCGCCCTCTCGGTGGGCGAGTACGACCTGACGGTCAAGAAGTTCGGTCACACCGACGCGACCGGCACGGCAGCCGTCAGCGACGGTCAGAACACGGTGCGGGACTTCACCCTCACCGCCGCTCCGTCCGCCAAGGTGTCCGGCACCGTCACCTCCTCGACGGGCCCCGCGGGCGGCGCCGAGCTGTCCTTCGCCGGCACGCCGGTGACCGCCACCGCGGACGCCCGGGGCCGCTACGAGGCGACCCTGCCGCACGGCACGTACACGCTGAACGCCACGCACGACTCGCGCTGTGTGACGCCGGGGAGCGCGGAGGTGTCGGTGACCGGTGACACGGTTGCCGATGTGCGCCTGCCCGACCGTCTCGACACCTTCGGCACGGCGTGCGCCACCGGCGCCGAGCCCTGGGTGGCGGGCACCGAGAAGCTGAACCTGAGCGGTGACTCCGCCAACGTCAAGATCGATCTGCCGTTCCCGGTTCCGTTCTACGGCAAGACCTACCAGTCGGCCTGGGTCAGCACCAACGGATACCTGAACTTCCTCGCGGCCAACTCCAGCAACGCCAACACCACTCTGCCCCGCACCACCACCCCGAACGCGGCTCTCTACCCGTTCTGGGACGACCTGCTGGTCCGCGCCGACGCCGGCGGCGTCTACACCACGGTCAGAGGCGAGTACCCGAACCGGACGCTCGTCGTCGAGTGGCGGGACATCGTGAACTGGTACGACCAGGGCGTCCCGTTCTCCTTCTCCGCCGAGATCGGCGAGGACGGCTCCGTCACCTACCGGTACAAGGACATCGCCGACACCACCGGCGGCTACTCCACCGGCAGGAGCGCCACCGTCGGCGTCGAGAACGCCACCGGTACGGACGCCTTCGAATACTCCTACAACTCCGAGGCGATCTCCGACGGCCTCAGCGTCGCCTTCCGCACGACGAAGTCCGGTGTCGTGCTCGGCACGGTCACGGACGACAACGACAACGGGCCGGTGTCCGGCGTCGAGGTGGCCACGGGCTCGACGAACACCACGACGGACTCCGACGGCAGGTACGCGCTGCAGCTGGACACGGGCGCGCACACGCTGGCGTTCTCGGCCACGGGATACACCGGCGAGGAGAAGGCCGTCACCGTGGAGCCGGGCCGCGCCGCCGACGCGAGTGCCTCCCTGGCCACCGGCCGGGTCGCGCTCGACCAGAAGCAGGTCACGGTCATCGCCCCCGCCGACCAGACGCGGGAACGGACGGTGACCCTGTCCAACACCGGTTCCGCGACCCCGTACACGATCGTCGAAGCCGTCGACGGCGCGGCGCGGGACGTGCCGTGGCTCACGGTCTCGCCCGCCCGGGGCGACCTGGCGAAGGGCGCCGAGCAGACGTCGAAGCTCGGCTTCGACACCACGGGCCACAAGCCCGGCGACGTGCTCTCGGCGGACCTGCTGGTGCGTTCCGACAGCGGGCGTGCCCCGGAGCTCAAGGTCCCGGTGAAGCTGGTCGTTCCCGGCTACCAGCAGGCGCTCGACAGCGGCACCGGCTCCTCGTCGACGGACGCCCGCGGCGACAGCTGGCAGCCGGACCGGGCGTACGGCAACGGGCCCTTCGGGTACCTCGGCACCACGAAGACGAAGTCGACGAAGGAGGCGATCGCCGGTACTCAGGACCCCCAGCGGTTCACGACGGCCCGTGAGGGCATGCACGAGTACCGCTTCGGCAACGTTCCGAACGGCGTATACACCGTGGAGCTGGACTTCGCGGAGCTGTCGTCGACGAAGCCGACCGCCCGGGTCTTCGACGTGGTCGCGGAGGGCAAGGAGGTCGAGCCGAGTCTGGACATCGCCCTTGAGGCCGGCACCTACACCGGCTCTGCAGCGCACCTACACGGTGACGGTCACCGACGGAGTGCTGAACGTCCGCTTCGTCGCGAACTCGGGCAAGACACTGGTGAACGCCATCCGCGTCACCGAACGGCCCGACCTTTCGTGAGCCGTACGCGGCACTGAGCACCACGGCCCGTCCCGCGCCCGTCGCGGGACGGGCCCCGTTCCTGCTCCTCCTCTTGCCCTGCGACGGCGCCTGTACCGAACCCTCAGGGTTCGGTACAGGCGCGACGGAGCGAAATACGGATGCGGTGGCGCGTCGTGTGCCCCCATGCTCGGTGGGTCGTCTGCCCCGTCCCTCTCGAAGACCGGAGCTCCTGTGATCCAGCGCGTCACCGTCCCGAGTCTCTTCCCGCCGCCCGCCCACTCCCACGCCTCCGTCGTCGAGGCCGGCACCCGGCTGGCGTTCCTCGCCGGGTCCGTTCCGCTCGACGCCGGCGGGAAACTCGTCGGGGAGGGCGATCCGGTGCGGCAGGCCGAGCGGGTGGTGGCCAACCTCGAGGAACAACTGCGCGCGGTGGGCAGCGACTTGCAACATGTCGTGGTGACGGACGTGTACGTCGTGAGCAGTGAGCCCGCGGTGCTCTCCGCCGTGTGGGACGTGGTGGAAGCGTCCGGGCTGAGCGCCGGGCCCCACTCGTCGACCCTGATCGGTGTGGCCTGTCTCGGCTACACCGGGCAGCTCGTCGAGATCACCGCGACGGCCGTCGTCCCGGACACGACGGCGGTGGTCTCGTGAGGGCCGACGACCGGGCCGTGACGCTGCGCCGGGCCGTTTCGCCCGACGATGCCGACGCCGCGGCCGACGTCTGGCTGCGGTCCTTCACCGCCGCGCTGCCGAGCGTGGTCCGGCCGCGGTCCGACGACGAGGTGTACGGCTACTTCCGTCACGTCCTCGTGCCGCTGCACGAGACATGGGTGGCGGAGGCGGAGGGCGGCGGTGTCGTCGGTGTGATGGTGCTGGAGGGTGAGGAGGTGGAGCAGTTGTACCTCGCCCCCGAATGGCGCGGGCGCGGGATCGGTGACCGTTTCGTCGCGCTGGCCAAGGAACGCGGCCCGCAGGGCCTTTCCCTGTCGACCTTCCAGATCAACGCGCCCGCGCACCGCTTCTACGAGCGGCACGGCTTCAAGGCCGTGGAGTGGACGGACGGCAGCGGGAACGAGGAGCGGGAGCCGGACGTGCGGTACGTGTGGCGGCCGTAGGGCGGATCGTCAGTCCTGGGGCGCGCGTACTGGTCGGTCGCTGCCACCAGTACGTCGTCCCCGGTCGCTCCGGCGTCGTGCCCGGCCTCGTTCACCACCACCAGTTCGCTGTCCGGCCAGGCGTGGTGGAGGCGCCAGACGAGGCCGAGGAGGTTGCCGAAGTCGAGACTGCCCTGGACCAGGGTGCCGGGGATGCCCTTCAGCAGGTGCGCGTCGCGGAGGACCACACCCTCGTCGTTTCCCTCGCCCAGGAAGTGGTCGTGGCCCCAGTAGTGGGTGACGGTGCGGGCGAAGCCCATGCGGAACTCCGGGTCCTCGAACCGCCCGACCGAGCCGGGCGGCGCGGGGATCGTCGCCGTCTCCCAGTCGGTCCAGGCCCGCGCGGCCCGTTCTCTCACTTCCGGCTCGGGGGACTCCAGCAGTCTGCTGTAGGCGGCGGCCAGGTTGCCGTCGCGCTCGTCGGCGGGCAGTCCGCCGACGAAGCGTGCGAAGGCCTCCGGGAAGAGTTTTCCCAGTCCTCGGGTCAGCAGGGCCACTTCGGGGTGGGAACCGGTGGCCACTCCCGTCAGCACCAGCTCGGACACCGCCCTGGGGTGCGTCTGCGCGTACCGCAGTCCCAGGACCGATCCCCACGACGCGCCCCACACCAGCCACCGCTCGATCCCGAGGTGGGCGCGCAGCCGCTCCAGGTCGGACATGAGGTGGGCGGTCGTGTTGACGCTCATGTCGGTGGCGGGGTCGGCGGCGCGGGGTGTCGAGCGTCCGGCGCCGCGCTGGTCGAGCAGCACGATGCGGTATGCGGCGGGATCGAAGTAGCGCCGGAGGCCGGGGCTCGTACCGCTTCCCGGGCCGCCGTGCAGGACCAGCGCGGGTTTGCCGTGCGGGTTCCCGCAGGTCTCCCAGTACACGCGGTTGCCGTCACCGACGTCGAGCATGCCGTGGTCGTACGGTTCGATCTCCGGATACAGCCCCATCGCGGCACCGTAGCGGACCGTGCCGCGCGGGCTCCTCTCATTTCCGCGTGGGCAGCCCCGCCGTCTCGGCCGCCGCGCGGAGTACCTCCCGGAGCATTTCGGGGGTGAGTTTACCGGTGAAGGTGTTGCGCTGGCTGACGTGGAAGCAGCCGAAGAGGTGCAGGGCGGCGGGAGCGTCCTGGGGGTTCAGGGTGACGTGGGTGCCGTGGGCGAAGGCCGGGCGGGGTCGGGGCACGGTCCAGCCCGCCTCGGTGAACGCGGGGAGCGCGGCCTGCCAGCCGAAGGCACCGAGGATGAGCGCGGCCCGCAGCGTCGGCCGCAGCAGACGCAGTTCCCGGACCAGCCAGGGCCGGCAGGTGTCCCGTTCCCCGGGGGTCGGCTTGTTGGCGGGCGGGGCGCAGTGCACGGGTGAGGTGATGCGTACGCCGTACAGTTCCAGACCGTCCCGGGCGTGCGTGGCTGTCGGCTGTGAAGCGAGCCCGATGTCGTACAACGCCTCGTACAGCACGTCGCCGGAGCGGTCCCCGGTGAACATCCGGCCGGTGCGGTTGCCGCCGTGCGCGGCGGGCGCCAGCCCGACGATCAGCAGCCGGGCGTCCGGCGGCCCGAATCCCGGCACCGGCCGGCCCCAGTACGTCCAGTCGGCGAACGCGGCGCGCTTGGTACGGGCGACCTCCTCCCGCCAGTCCACCAACCGCGGGCAGGCACGGCAGCCGGCGATGCGCCGGTCGAGGTCGGAAAGGTCCGCGAGGGCGTGGCTGTCGGGTGGGCCGGGCAGGCCGCTGGGGTCCACGGTTCCACGGTAGGACGGACCGCCGCCCGCGGGCTCACGGCACCGGCTGGGTGGTGCCGCGCGCCGCCGTCGTCACGGCGGGCCGGTCGGGCTCGCGCAGCCACAGGAGAGTTCCCGAGAGCAGCATGGCCGCCGTCAGCAGCCAGGGCAGCGGTCCGGGGCTCATGGCTCCCACGGCCACGCCGGTGAGCGCGCCGACCGACTGCTGGGCGAGGGACTGGACGGACAGCGCGGTGGCCCGGCCGGTGCTGGAGACGCGCTGGTGCAGCAGGTCGTTCTCGTTCGGGCCCGCCACGCCGAACCCGAGGTAGACCAGTCCGAAGCCGACCACGACGAAGCCGGTGGCGAGGGGATGGGGGAAGGCGGCGGTCACACCGAGCAGCACCAGCCCCGTCGCACTCGTGCCGAGGCCGGCCAGTACCGCCCGCGCTCCGCTGCCGGTGACCCGGGCCGTGAAGGGTGCGAGGTGGCTGCCGACGCCCGCGCAGACGAACCCTCCGAAGGCGAGCGCGGCGAACAGCATGGCTCCGGACTCGGAGGCGCCGGTCAGCGTCACGGCCCGCCCCGGCATGAGCAGTTCGATCGCGGCCAGGGCGCCGCCCGCCGCGGCGGCGCTGAGCAGGATCCGGCGGACCAGGGCATCTCTGCCGCCCAGGCGCACTCCGTCCAGGGCGGCGCCCGGGATGCCGCGCAGCACCGAGCGCGCGGTGGCCGGCGGCCGGGGTGGCTCGCGCAGGGCGGTCAGGACGTAGCAGGCGAGGACGATCTCGACCGCCGCACCCAGTAGTACGGGGACGGACAGGGGCAGCACCGCCCGGGACGTCGCCTCGGCCAGGCGTGCGCCGAGGTCGGGGCCCCGGCCCAGCAGCCAGGGCAGGGCCCCGCCGAGCAGGAGGCCGGCGGCGAGCGCCGCGGAGGTCGCGGAACTACCGCGCGCGAGGCCGGTGCGCAGGTCGGCGTCGGGCCGGCGGACGCCTGGACGGTGTCCACGTACCAGGCTTCCGCCGGACCGCTGCCAGTGCGCGGGCGGTGCCCATCAAGACCATGCCGAGGGCGAGGGCCCAGGCGGTGGTGCCGAGGGCATGGATCAGCAGCGCGATCGCGTTGAGCCCGCCCGCCACGGCCAGGACGGGGCGCCGCCCGAGGACGTCGGAGAGTCCTCCGGTGGGCAGTTCCAACGCGGCCACGGTGAGGGAGTGAGTGGCGTAGAACCCCGCGATCGCGGCGAGGGCCATGCCCCGCTCGGTGAACAGCAGCACCAGCGGGGCCATCGCCAGGCCCGGGGGCAGCCAGAACAGCGCGCAGACGGTGACGTAGCGGCGCCGGGCCGTCCGGATCTCCGGCGACTCGTCACTCACGACGTTCCCTCGGGGTCGGCGGGCGCATCGGCGGACGCTGAGACTGTCGGGTCGGCGGGCGCATCGGCAAGGGGTGCGAGGGGCAGTCCGGCGGTGACGAGCACGACTCGTGCGGCGCGGGGGTCGTCGGCGTCGCGTGCGGTGAGTTCGGCCAGCTTGCCGTCGACGACGTCCCACAGTTCGGCGAGCGACTCGGGGGTGAGCCGGGGCATCAGGTCGCCGATCCCGGACGGCTCGACCCACTCCTGCCCCAGTCGCCCGGCGGCGAGGTCGGCCTCGTGCCGGACGAGGGACACCTCCAGGTACTCGATCTGCCGCCGCCGCGCCATGCCGACGTAGGCGCGGCCCGCCGCCGAGGACTCCATCGCCTCGTTGCTCCAGGAGGTGAGAGTGTGCACGGCCCGCCAGCGCCGTTCCCGCCCGTCGCGGTGTTCGGCCTCGGCGATGAACTCGTACTTCGCCAGCACCCGCAGGTGGTAGCTGGTCGACGCCGACGACTCCCCCGTCCGCTCGGCCAGCTCGCTGGCGGTGGCCGGCCCGTCCTGCCGCAGCAGCCCGAGCAGCCGGATCCGCAACGGATGCGTGAGCGCCTTCAGCGCGGCGGTGTCCCGCTCGGGGTCCAGTACCCGCCTCTGCTCGTCACTCATCATGCGGCGAGCGTAGGCCGGACCCCCAATATTCCAAAAGTTTTTTTGCAAAACTTTTTTTGGAATCTTGGGTTCCGGCGAAATCCCTTCTCGCTCGGCCGCCCCGGAGGGCTAAGGTCGGGACCATGGCTTCTGAGGACCCGAAGACCGCCGCCGTTGTGGCCGCTGCCGAGGCTGCTGGGCCGCAGGCCGGCGAGACCGTTCGTACCGACAGCTGGATCTGGTCCGTGCGCCTGCTCAAGACGCGTTCCCTCGCTGCCACCGCCTGCCGGGGCGGCCATGTGCGGGTGAACGGCGAACGGGTGAAGCCCGCACATTCCCTGCGCGTCGGTGACGAGGTGCGGCTGCGGCACGAGGGCCGGGAGCGGGTCGTCGTCGTCAAGCGGCTGATCCGCAAGCGGGTGGGCGCCCCGGTGGCCGTCCAGTGCTATGTCGACAACTCCCCGCCGCCCCCGCCCCGCGACGCCGTCGCCCCCGCCGGTGTCCGGGACCGCGGCGCGGGCCGCCCGACCAAGCGCGACCGCCGCGAGCTGGAACGCCTGCGCGGCCTGGGCGGTTCGGGCGTACCCGGCGGCACGGCGCCGCGCCCCTGAACGAACGGCGCCGGTCCAGGGCGGGCCCACGATCAGGATGAGCGGTGTCACCGCGTCTCCGGCACCACCGCCCTCACCCACATCCGGTCCTCCGTGAGATACCGGTCCACTTCCAGGCCGGCCTCCCCCAGCGCCTCCTCGAACTGCTCCTTCGTCAACCGCCGCGACCGGAACGTCTGTGTCCATACCGCGTCCGGGAACACGTACTCCGCGTGCACCGAGTCGACCCCGTCGCCGACCGGCTCCGCCGACACGATCCGCACGGTGAAACCGGCCGGGTCCACCCGCTCGCGCGGCAGATTCGTGTGGTAGTCCTCGCCCTCCCGCTGGATCAGTACGCATCCTCCCTTCGCCAGATGCCGCACGCAGGTACGCAGCAGTCCCCGCCGCACCTCCGGGTCGCCCGCGTGCACCAGGAACGACGCGAGGAGCACCACGTCGAACGCCTCGTCCAGTCGCAGCTTCTCTATGGGGCCGCATACGGTCCGGGCCCCACGGACGCGTTCCAGCATCTCGGCGGACTCGTCCACCGCGGTGACCTCGAATCCGCGCTCCAGCAGTGCGTGGGTCATCCGCCCCACACCACTGCCCAGTTCCAGGATGCGCGCCCCCGCCGGAACCGCGGCGGCGATGATGTCCGGCTCGTCACCGACGGGCAGTCGCGAGTACAGCTCCACCGCGCAGCCGTCCGGGGTGATCGCCCCGGGGCCCGTCCCCTCGTATCCCTCACGCGTCTTCAGCTCCATGCCCGTCCAACGGACCGGATCCGCAAGCCCGTTCCCCTTCTCCTCCGGTTCACTCGACCGAGTGAAGGCGCCGTCCTCGTCGGCCGGGCGGTACGGTGAAGTCAGGAGTGGTGGTGACGAGATGCGTACGGGCAGTGAGCCCAGGACCGCGCGCAGTGCGCTGCGCATGCGGTTCTGGCTGAGTGTGTGGGGCGAGGTGTGGACGATCGCCGGGACGGTGGCGTTCGTGCGCGTCGGCCACCCGGGCTGGGCTCTCCTGTGCGGGGTGCTGTGGCTGATCGTCACGATCGATCTGATCGTGGTCGTCCGGCGCCTCCGTCAGGGACCGCACTATCAGCCGGGCCGCGAGGTGCCCCCGTATGAACCACCCAGAAACACGCGGTGACCGTGTGTCCAGGGGCGGCGCGGGCCGTTCAGCTGTCGAAGCTCGCGGCCTTCAGGTACTCCGGGTTCGGGTCCAGCGCGGCGGCCAGCCGGAAATGGCGCCTGGCCGGGTCGGGCCGGCTCTGCCGCTGGTAGGTACGGGCGAGCGCGAAGTGTGCGAAGGCGTTGTCCGGCTCGCGCTCCAGGACGAGGGAGAACTCGAGCTCGGCCGGCCGTAGCTGGGCCGCGGCGAAGAAAGCACGCGCGCGCAGCAACCGCGCCGCGGTGTTCTCCGGATACGCGTCTATGACACCGTCGAGCAGCTTCACCGCACCCCGCGGGTCCCGCGAAGCGAGCAGTTGCTCGGCGGCACGAAAGTCGATGACATGCGTCTCCGGCGTACGTCCGGTCGGACCACTGAACTCGGGCACAGCTGCATCCTTCCCTCGTCGAACCGGTTCAACGCCCCGGACGGTGATGCCTATTCCTGCGCGGGCCGCCGGGCTGCCCGCTCCCGGTGGACGAGTTCGGCCCATACGTCCTTCACCCGCCGCTCCAGCGTCTCGAGGGGGACGTCGTTGTCGATGACGATGTCCGCGATCTCCCGGCGCTGCTCGCGCGTCGCCTGGGCGGCCATCCGCGCGCGTGCGTCCTCCTCGCTCATGCCGCGGCGGCCCACGAGACGGTCGAGCTGGGTCTCGGCGCTCGCGTCGACCACGATCACGAGGTCGTAGAGGGAAGCGAGGCCGTTCTCCGTGAGGAGGGGTACGTCGTGGACGACGACGGCGTCCTCGGCGGCGGCTTCCTCCAGCTCACGGGACCGGGCACCCACCAGGGGGTGGACGATCGAGTTGAGGACGGCGAGCTTCTCCGCGTCGGCGAAGACGATCGATCCCAGTCTCGGCCGGTCCAGGCTGCCGTCCTCGGCGAGGATGCCCTCGCCGAAGGACCCCACGACCGCCGTGAGTCCGGGCGTCCCCGGTGCGACGACCTCGCGCGCGATGCGGTCCGCGTCGATCAGTACGGCCCCGCACTCGACGAGCAGCCGCGACACCTCGCTCTTGCCGGCTCCGATCCCGCCGGTCAGGCCCACCGTCAGCATGACCCGAAGCTTAGGGCCTGCCACCGGCAGCGACGTGGGCGGGACCCGGGGCCGGGCGGACCGAGAGCCCTGTTCTCCGCCCGCGGCGGACGGCGGCGGCCCTGCCTCAGCCGTCGCCTTCGCGCTCCGCGAGGAACCGCTCGAACTCGAGCCCGATCTCGTCCGCCGACGGGATCTCCACCGGCTCGGCGAGCATGTTGCCCCTGGTCTCGGCGCCCGCGGCGGCATCGTACTGGTGCTCGAGGCCCTGGATGAGGGCGGTGAGCTCGTCGTCGCCCTCCTGGACCTGGCGGTCGATCTCGGTCTGCGTGCGGTGGGCGTCGGTGCGCAGGGAGTGCGCCACGCCGGGCAGGACCAGGCCGGTCGCGGCGGTGACGGCCTCCAGGGCGGTCAGCGCCGCGTCCGGATACGCGGAACGGGCGATGTAGTGCGGCACGTGAGCGGCGACACCCAGCACGTCGTGTCCGGCCTGCATGAGCCGGTACTCGACGAGTCCCTCAGCGCTGCCGGGCACCTGCGCCTCCTCGAAGGGGCTGGCGTGGCCCGGGACGAGGTCGGTGCGGTTGCCGTGCGGGGTGATGCCCACCGGGCGTGTGTGCGGGACGCCCATGGGGATGCCGTGGAAGTTCACCGACAGCCGGACACCGAGCCGCTCCACGATCTGCTGCACCGCGGCGGCGAACCGCTCCCACTCGACGTCCGGTTCGGGCCCGGACAGCAGCAGGAACGGTGCCCCGGTGGCGTCCTGGACCAGCCGCACCTCGAGGGCGGGCACCTCGTAGTCGGTCCAGCGGTCGCGGGTGAAGGTCAGCAGCGGGCGCCGGGCCCGGTAGTCGATGAGCCGGTCGTGGTCGAATCGGGCGACCACCTGATGGGGCAGCGAGTCGAGCAGCCGCTCGGCGATCTGGTCGCCGGTCTCGCCCGCGTCGATGTACCCGTCGAAGTGGTAGAGCATGACAAGTCCGGCCGATTCCTGGGCGAGCGCCATGTCGACGACGGCCAGCCCCTTCGGCTCCCATGCGTACAAACCCTGCGGATCAAGCACCGTGACCGCTCCTCCTCGTGTTCCTAGTGGACAACGTGACGCGCGGCACCGGCATTCCCGGATCGCCTCTCCGATCGGCCTCGCCCTACCGGGGTTTCACCTACCACCGCCCTCCCGGGCAGCGCCGGGAAGGCGGGACCGGGCGGGCCGGAGGGCCGGGGCCGGGCGGGCCGGGACCGGCCGGGTGACACGCCGAGGGCCCGCACCCCGGTGGGGTGCGGGCCCTCGGCCCAAGAGCGTGCGCTCAATGGTTACCGCTCACCTGCTGCCGTTCAGCTCTGGCCGCCGGCCAGCTTCTCGCGCAGCGCGGCCAGCGCCTCGTCCGAAGCCAGGGCGCCGGAGTTGTCGCCGCCCTCGGAGGAGTACGAGCCGCCACCACCGGACGCGGCCGGAGCCGCACCCGCGGTGTCGCCACCCTCGGCAGCGGCCTTCTCGTCCGCCTCGCGGGACTTGATGACCTGCGCCTGGTGCTGCTCGAAGCGGGACTGCGCCTCGGCGTACTGGGTCTCCCACGCCTCGCGCTGAGCCTCGTAGCCCTCGAGCCAGTCGTTGGTCTCGGGGTCGAAGCCCTCGGGGTAGATGTAGTTGCCCTGGTCGTCGTAGGACGCGGCCATGCCGTACAGGGTCGGGTCGAACTCGACCGCCGACGGGTCGGCACCGAAGGCCTCGTTGGCCTGCTTCAGCGAGAGGCTGATGCGACGGCGCTCGAGGTCGATGTCGATGACCTTGACGAAGATCTCGTCGTTGACCTGGACGACCTGCTCCGGGATCTCCACGTGGCGCTCGGCCAGCTCGGAGATGTGGACCAGACCCTCGATGCCCTCGTCCACGCGGACGAACGCACCGAACGGAACCAGCTTCGTGACCTTGCCGGGCACGACCTGGCCGATCTGGTGGGTGCGGGCGAACTGCTGCCACGGGTCTTCCTGGGTCGCCTTCAGCGACAGGGAGACACGCTCGCGGTCCATGTCGACGTCGAGAACCTCGACGGTGACTTCCTGACCGACCTCGACGACCTCGGAGGGGTGGTCGATGTGCTTCCAGGACAGCTCGGAGACGTGCACCAGGCCGTCGACGCCACCCAGGTCCACGAAGGCACCGAAGTTGACGATCGAGGAGACGACGCCGGAACGGACCTGACCCTTCTGGAGGGTGGTGAGGAACGTCTGGCGGACCTCGGACTGGGTCTGCTCCAGCCAGGCACGGCGGGACAGGACCACGTTGTTGCGGTTCTTGTCCAGCTCGATGATCTTCGCCTCGAGCTCCTTGCCCACGTAGGGCTGGAGGTCGCGGACACGGCGCATCTCGACCAGGGAGGCCGGGAGGAAGCCGCGGAGGCCGATGTCGAGGATGAGACCACCCTTGACGACCTCGATGACGGTACCGGTGACGATGCCGTCCTCTTCCTTGATCTTCTCGATGGTGCCCCAGGCGCGCTCGTACTGGGCGCGCTTCTTCGAGAGGATCAGGCGGCCTTCCTTGTCCTCCTTCTGGAGAACAAGGGCTTCGATCTCGTCACCGACGGCGACGACCTCGTTGGGGTCGACGTCGTGCTTGATCGAGAGTTCGCGGCTCGGGATGACACCTTCGGTCTTGTACCCGATGTCGAGCAGGACCTCGTCCCGGTCGACCTTCACGATGACGCCGTCGACGATGTCGCCGTCGTTGAAGTACTTGATCGTCTCGTCGATCGCGGCGAGGAAGGCTTCCTCGTTACCGATGTCGTTGACCGCAACCTGCGGGGTGGTGGCGGTGGTCTCGGTGCTGCTCGTCATGTGGGAAAGGGCTCCGGTACGGACAGTGAATCGTAGGTACTGCTACGCCGGAGCCCGTTTCGCTCTGCAGAAGCCGGACAGCAAAAGAAGCGCCGTTCCAGACACCGGGTGACCCGGCGGCGCCTCGAGAACCGAGGGGACATACAACAGATGCGAGCGCAGCCTGCTACGTCTGAGGCGCGCAGGCCCGCAGCGCAACTTGTAGCATACGGGGGCAGCCGGGCAGGGTCAATGCGCGAAGCCCCCACCCGGGGCGGATCGTCGCATAACCGGCACAATTCCCCCTCCTGGGGGTAGAGCCGCATGTCAGATGCCGCCTCGAGGCCACGCGGGACCCCGCGCCACACGGGACCCCGCGCGCCCCCTGTGGCGACAGCCGGGGCAACTGGACGGAAGAGTACGACGATGGAGCCGATCATCCAAGAGCCCGAAGCGACCGAACCCGAGGCGACCCGACGGGACGCCGGCGTCACCGAGAGCTCCCGCGCCAACCGGGGCTGGTGGGACCGCAACGCGGACGAGTACCAGGTCGAGCACGGCACGTTCCTCGGCGACGACCGCTTCGTGTGGTGCCCCGAGGGGCTGGACGAGGTGGAGGCCGAACTGCTCGGCCCGCCGGAGGACCTGAAGGACCGCGACGTCCTGGAGCTCGGCGCCGGCGCGGCCCAGTGTTCGCGCTGGCTGGCCGCGCAGGGCGCGCGCCCGGTGGCCCTGGACATCTCGCACCGGCAGTTGCAGCACGCGCTGCGCATCGGGGGCCCGTTTCCGCTGGTGTGCGCCGACGCGGGCGCCCTGCCGTTCGCGGACGGCTCCTTCGACCTGGCCTGCTCGGCGTACGGGGCGCTGCCCTTCGTCGCCGACCCGCGGGTGGTACTGCGCGAGGTGCGCCGGGTGCTGCGGCCCGGAGGCCGGTTCGTCTTCTCCGTCACGCACCCGGTCCGCTGGGCGTTCCCGGACGAACCCGGCCCGGAGGGACTGAGCGTCTCCGGGTCCTACTTCGACCGCACGCCCTACGTCGAGCAGGACGAGCGGGGCCGCGCCGTGTACGTCGAGCACCACAGGACGCTGGGCGACCGTGTCCGCGACATCACCGCCTCGGGCTTTCGCCTGGTGGACCTGGTGGAGCCGGAGTGGCCGGAGTGGAACACCTCCGAGTGGGGCGGCTGGTCCCCGCTGCGCGGCCGCCTGATCCCGGGCACGGCGATCTTCGTGTGCGTACGAGACTGAGTGTGTGATCCGTTACGACGCTCTCGGCGCCCTCCCGGTGCGCGAGGCCCTTCCCTCGCTGACCGGCGCTCTGGAGGCGCACGGCACCGCCGTCCTCGTCGCACCGCCCGGCACCGGCAAGACGACCCTCGTGCCGCTGGTGCTGGCCGGGCTGGTCGGCGGCGGGCCCGCGCGGCGGGTGGTGGTCGCCGAGCCCCGGCGGATCGCGGCGCGGGCGGCGGCCCGGCGGATGGCCTGGCTGCTGGGCGAGAAGGCCGGCGAGTCCGTGGGTTTCACGGTGCGCGGGGAGCGGGCGGTCGGGCGGCACACGCGCGTGGAGGTCGTCACGACCGGCGTGCTCCTGCAGCGGCTGCAGCGGGACCAGGAACTGACCGGGGTGGACGCGGTGGTGCTCGACGAGTGCCACGAGCGGCATCTGGACGCGGACACGGCGGCGGCGTTCCTGTGGGACGTGCGCGAGACCCTGCGGCCGGAGCTGCGTCTGGTGGCCGCGTCGGCGACGACCAACGCGGCGGGCTGGGCGCGGCTGCTGGGCGACGCGCCTGTGGTCGAGGCGCACGGCACGGCCCATCCGGTGGAGGTGGTGTGGGCCCCTCCCGCCCGGCCGGTACGGCCGCCGCACGGCATGCGGGTCGACCCGGTGCTGCTGGCGCATGTGGCGTCGGTGGTCCGGCGTGCGCTGGCCGAACGGGAAGGCGACGTCCTGGCGTTCCTGCCCGGGGTGGGCGAGATCGCCCGGGTCGCCGGGCAGCTGGGCCAGCTCGGAGAGGTCGAGGTGCTCCAGGTCCACGGGCGGGCGCCGGCGGCGGTGCAGGACGCGGTGCTGGCACCCGGGCAGCGGCGCCGGGTGGTGCTGGCGACCTCGGTGGCGGAGTCGTCGCTGACGGTGCCAGGGGTCCGGGTGGTCGTGGACGCGGGACTCGCGCGTGAGCCCCGCGTCGACCACGCACGCGGGCTGAGCGCGCTGACGACGGTACGGGCCTCGCAGGCGACGGGCAGGCAGCGGGCGGGGCGGGCCGGGCGTGAGGCGCCGGGTGCGGTGTACCGGTGCTGGGCGGAGGCCGAGGACGCGCGGCTGCCCCGGTTCCCCTCCCCCGAGATCAAGGTGGCCGACCTGACGGCGTTCGCGCTGCAGGCGGCCTGCTGGGGCGATCCGGACGCCTCCGGGCTCGCGCTGCTCGATCCGCCGCCGCGCGGGGCGATGGCGGCGGCCGGGGCCGTCCTGACGGCGATCGGGGCCGTCGGCGCCGACGGGCGGGCCACCGAGCGGGGCACCCGGCTCGCCCGGCTGGGTCTGCATCCCCGGCTGGGGCGGGCGCTGCTGGACGCGACACCGGCCGTGGGCCGCGCACTCGCCGCCGAAGTGGTCGCGCTGATCGGCGAGGAGGCACCGCGGAGCTACGGGGACGACCTCGCCGAGGTGCTGCGCGCCGCGCGGCGCAGGGGAGACGCCTACGCACAGCGGTGGCGGACGGAGGTGCGCCGACTGCGGTCCCTCGCCTCGGAGATCTCCCCGGAAGGCGTCCACGCCACGCCGCCTGTGCCGACGGGGGAACGGAGGGCGGGGAGGGCGCCCGTGTCGGGCTGGTGGCCGCGCTCGCGTTTCCCGAGCGGATCGCCCGCGCGGAGGGCGGTTCGTATCTGATGGTGTCCGGGACGCGTGCCGAGGCCGGCGAGGGCACCGGGCTGCGGGGCGCTCCCTGGATCGCGGTCGCCGCCGCCGACCGGCCGGTGGGACGGGGGCACGCGCGCGTGCAGCTCGGCGCGGTCGTCGACGAGGAGACCGCGCGGTGGGCGGCCGGGGCCCTGCTGGAGACACGCGAGGAGGTGCACTGGGCCGACGGCGATGTCGTCGCCCGCCGTGTCGAGCGGCTGGGGGCGGTGGAGCTGGCGGTACGGCCCCGCCTCGACGCGGGGCCCGCCCTCGTGCGGGCCGCGCTGCTGGACGGGCTGCGGCGGGAGGGGTTCGGGCTGCTGCGGTGGCCGACGGGAGCGGCCGTGCTGCGACAGCGGCTGGCCTTCCTGCACGGCCGGCTCGGCGATCCCTGGCCCGATGTGTCCGACGAGGCGCTCCACGCGCGCGTGGAGGAGTGGCTGGAGCCCGAGCTGAGCCGCGCCCGGCGCCGGGCCGACCTGGCGCGGATCGACGCCGGCCAGGCCCTCGGCCGGCTGCTGCCGTGGGCGTCCGGGGAGGCCGCCCGGCTGGACGAGCTGGCCCCCGAGCGGATCACCGTACCCAGTGGGTCCGCGATCCGGATCGACTACTCCGACCCCGGGCGGCCGGTGCTCGCGGTGAAACTCCAGGAGATGTTCGGGCTCCAGGAGTCGCCGCAAGTGGCCGGGGTGCCTCTGCTGGTGCATCTGCTCTCCCCTGCCGGGCGGCCCGCCGCCGTCACCTCCGACCTCGCCTCCTTCTGGAAGGGCGGGTACAAGGGTGTACGGGCCGAGCTGCGCGGTCGCTATCCCCGGCATCCGTGGCCCGAGGACCCGGCTGCGGCCGAGCCGACCCGGCACACCAACGCGCGGCTCAGGCGGTGACCTGCTCCTGCTCCGCCTCCGACGCGGCCCTGGGTCGCGCGGGGCGGCGACCGCGGGCCTCCGGGGCGCCACTCCGTGGAGTGGCGCCCTCTGACCGTGCCGGTACAGGTACGGGTACGGGCCGGCGATGCGCCGGTGGTGGGGCTGGGGGACGCCATCTCGGCCGCGACCACGGTCAGTTCGACCGTGAGGGTCGCGCCGCCCGCAGTGGTGACGCGGAGCAGGAAGGTGCCGGTGGTGTCGTCCGCGTAGAGCCGCGGCAGCGTCAGGAGACCGTCCGCGTCCGTCTCCAGGCCGCTCAGGGTGCGGACGGCCTTCCCGTCGGCGTCCTGGAAGTAGGGGCCCTTGTCGTTGACGGTCGGGTCGTCGGCCGACGTGATCAGCGTGGCGGTGGCCGCGACCTTGTCGGCCGCGGCGCCGTCGTGGGTGGCCCGTACCTCGACCCGGTGGGCGAACTCGCCGCCCGGCGTGCAGGTCAGTGCCTCGTCACCGGTGCGCACGACGGTGTCGGCGGCGCGCTCGGTGACGGTGGCCCCGTAGTCGAGACCCGGGACGACGCGGCCGACGACGGTGGCGCGGACGGTGACGTCGCCCGTCTTCTCGCCCGCCCGGAGCGCGGGCGCCACGGCGACGCCGGAACCGTTGGTGACGACGGTGGCCACGCTCTCACCGCCGGTGAAGGTGGTGTCGGTGTCGCCGAGGACGGTGAAGCGGATCCGCACCTTCGCGACGGCCCTGCCTTCGCCCGTCTCCGCGCGGGTGCTGATCCTCTCGGTGAACGCGTCGCCCGCCATCGCGGTGAGCTTCCCCGTGCCGGCGTTCTCCAGGTGGTCCACCGTGTCGGTGGGCGTGGGGGGCGTGCTGGGCCGTGGTGGCGTCGTGGGCGGTGTCGTGCTCGGCGGCGTACTCGGCGTGCCCGGGGACGAGGCCGACGGCTTGGGGCTCGGGCTGCTGCCGCCGCCCGGCTTGTCGGGCCTGGGACTGGGCTTCGGCGAGGTGTCCGGGGCCGACGGGGTGGTGCCCGGCTGCGTCGGCGTTGACGGGGCGGGGCGCGTGACGTGGTCGTCGCTGCGGTCGTCGGGAAGGGTTCCGGTGCCGTCCGGAATCTCGTGCGTGCCCTTGCGGTAGTACTCCAGCCACGACAGGACGGTGTTCAGGTAGTCCGTCGACTGGTTGTAGCTGAGGATCGCCTTGTTGAGGTCCGCCTGGTCGGACAGGTCCCAGCCGAAGCGGCACAGGTAGTGGCCGGCCGCCAGGGCGGCGTCGTAGATGTTGTTGGGGTCCTTGCGGCCGTCGCCGTTGCCGTCGCGGCCCGCCCATTCCCAGGTGGACGGAATGAACTGCATGGGGCCGACGGCGTTGTCGTAGGCGCTGTTGCCGTCGTACGCGCCGTTGTCGGTGTCCCGGATGAGTGCGAAGCCGTTGCCGTCGAGCTGCGGGCCGATGATCGGGGAGGTCGTGGTGCCTTCGGCGTCGACGCGCCCGCCGCGGGCCTGGCCGGACTCCACCTTGCCGATGGCGGCGAGCAGTTGCCAGGGCAGGTGGCAGCCGGGCTTGGACTCGCGCAGCGCCGCCTCGGCCTTCTTGTAGGCGTCGAGGACGGTCGCGGGTATGCCCGCCTCGGAAGCGCCCGGAGTGAGCGGGTCGGTGCTCGCGGACGGGGAGGGGTTGGGGCTGTTGAGCGGCGGCAGGTCCGTGTAGTAGGGCGAGTTGCCGGTCGCGCCGGGACCGTCGGCGCTCTCCTCGGGTGCCGTGGCGGCGTCCGAGGAGGCCCGTCCGCCCGGGTCGTCGATCGTCGCACCCGGAGCCTGGGACGCGGACAGGGCCGCCACAGCGGCCGCCGCCACGGCGGTGGTTGCCGCTCCCTTGCGCAGCCTCCTGCCGAAATGCGCCGCCATAGAGTGAACCCCTCCCCGTGGACGCCGGAGCATCCGTCAACGTCTGTCACGCTCGCCCAGTTGTGACGATTCAGCCCGCCCCGCCGGTTGCACCTGACACGGCGACTCCCGCGACCCTACGACAACATCCTTTGCCCGCACACCCGTTCATGCCCGGTATTCACCGGTTGGCCACAGTCGTGCCCTCACGGGGCACGGACGGCGTGGCGCGCATACTGGGGCCCGCCGAGCACCGGGACCGACCAGCCCGGTAAACAACGCACCCGAGGAGCCGAGTTGCCCTTCACGCTGAGCCATGCGGCGGCGATCCTGCCCGCCGTACGAACCGACGGGACCGGCCGGGGACCGCTGGTGCCGGCCGTTCTCGTGGCCGGCAGTTTCGCTCCGGACCTGACCTACTACGCGGCCAGTGTCCTGTCCGGAGCGATGGAGTTCGGAGACTTCACCCACTCGTTCCCGGGCGTTCTCACCGTGGATGTGTGCATCGCCTGGGTGCTGGTGGGTCTGTGGCTCCTGATACGCGAACCGCTCGTGGCGCTGCTGCCGCGGTCCCGGCAGGGGCGGACGGCCGCCCTGTCGCGCTGCGGCACGCCGCACGCGCGCGTGCGGGCTTCTCTGGTGGCACGCTGGTACGTCTCGGCCGTGCTCGGTGCGCTGACGCATGTGGTGTGGGACGCGTTCACGCACCTCGACCGGTGGGGGATGCGGGTCTTCCCCGTCCTGGGACGGGAGATCGCGGGCTCGCCGCTGTACTGGTACCTGCAGTACGGCGGTTCGGCGGTGGCCGCGGTGGTGACCGTCGTGTTCCTGGCGCGGGCGCTGAACCGGGCGACGCCCCGGCCCGGGCCGGTGGGGGTGCCGTCGCTGTCCGCGGCCGACCGGTGGGGGGCTGCCGCGTTGCTGGGCGGCTGTGCGCTGGCGGGGGCCGTGCAGCGGGCCTCGCGGTGGTGGGACTACTGGGGTGCGACCGCGAAGCCCTGGGAGTTGATCCCCACGGTGTGCTTCGGTGCGGGCGCCGGGCTCGTGGTCGCACTGCCGCTGTACGCCGTGGCGGTCAGGGCGCTGCGTCCGGTCCCGGCCACCGGGGACCCCGATGACGTCGGTACGGGGCGGCCGAGCCGTACGGCCGCACGCTGAGGGTCTCTCCGGCCGCCACGAACACGGTGACGGTGCGGACGGGGCGGGGCCGGGGCAGCAGGGTGAGGACGAGCGCCAGGTAGCTGCGGGTCAGCTCGGCCCACAGCCGCCACGGGGGCGGCTCGCCGGCACCGGGGAACGGGGCGGGGAGTGCGGCGGTGGCGGCACGGCCGGTGCACCATCGGCCGGCGCGGCGCAACGCGGTCGTGAGGGGGGCGGGAGTACGGGCGGTACTTGCGGCGGCCGCGAAGACCGGAACCGGCGGAAACGCCTCGAGGGTGGGTCCGTCGGCGTCGGTCGGCGGGGGTGCCGCTCTGCGGTGAGGCATGCGTATACCCATGCCCCGCATCCTGGCGCCCGGACCCCGCAACGGCCTGCCCGCGAGGTCCACGCGGGTGAACCCCCTTACGGGGGCGGAGCATGGGCGTGGCCGGCACACGGTGCGCCGGCCCCGGACCGCGAAAGACACGGCGAGGGGCGCCCCCGACAAACCCCGCCACGCGGCGCGGCGGACGGGTGGACCCACCTCGGGTGCCGTCGACGGCGGGGCCCTGGTGCCTGCGGCGGTCTACGCCCGGCGGGCTGATGCCGTGGCCGCGCACTGGACCGGGCCGGCACCTCGGGCGGCCTGCCGCCGCGTGAGGCATCACCAGGTCACGACGGAGGGTGCCGTCAAGCACCCTCTGCAACAACCTCTCCACTCCGCCCGGCAGGGCTAGTGCGCCGCCGACTCCCAGTCCGGGCCCGCGCCGACCGAGACGCCCAGGGGACACGGAGCTGGACCGCGTCGGCCATCTCCCGACGGATCAGCTCTTCCGCGGCCGGGCGCTCGCCGGGGGCGATCTCCAGGACGATTTCGTCGTGGACCTGGAGAAGCAGGCGGGACTTGAGGTCCGCCTCGCGCAGTGCTCGGTCCACGTTCAGCATGGCGATCTTGACGATGTCCGCCGCCGTGCCCTGGATCGGCGCGTTCAGAGCCATCCGCTCGGCCGCCTCGCGGCGCTGGCGGTTGTCGCTGCTGAGGTCGGGGAGGTAGCGCCGACGGCCGAAGAGCGTCGCCGTGTAGCCCGTCGCCCGGGCCTCGTCGACCACTCGGCGCAGATAGTCCCGTACCCCGCCGAACCGCTCGAAGTACGCGTCCATCAGGGCGCGGGCCTCGGCCGCCTCGATGTTCAGCTGCTGGGAGAGGCCGAAGGCGGACAGTCCGTACGCGAGGCCGTACGACATCGCCTTGATCTTGCGGCGCATCTCCGCGTCGACCGCGGACTGCTCGACCGCGAACACCTGCGAGGCGGCGGTGGTGTGCAGATCCTCGCCGGAGGTGAACGCCTCGATGAGGCCGGCGTCCTCGGAGAGGTGGGCCATCACCCGCAGTTCGATCTGGCTGTAGTCGGCGGTGAGGAGGGATTCGTAGCCCTCGCCGACGACGAAGCCGCGGCGGATCGCGCGGCCCTCGTCGGTGCGGACCGGGATGTTCTGCAGGTTCGGGTCGGTCGACGACAGGCGGCCGGTGGCGGCGACCGTCTGGTTGAACGTGGTGTGGATGCGGCCGTCCGCGGCGACCGCCTTGATCAGGCCCTCGACGGTGACGCGCAGCTTCGCCTGCTCACGGTGCCGGAGCATGATCACCGGCAGCTCGTTGTCGGTCTGGCCGGCCAGCCAGGCCAGGGCGTCGGCATCGGTGGTGTACCCGGTCTTGGTCTTCTTCGTCTTCGGCAGGCCGAGTTCACCGAAGAGGACCTCCTGGAGCTGCTTGGGCGAGCCCAGGTTGAACTCGTGTCCCGCCGCCGCGTGCGCTTCCTTCACGGCCTGCTGCACAGCGCCCGCGAACATCTGCTCCATGGCCTCGAGGTGGGCCCGGTCCGCCGCGATGCCGTGCCGCTCCATACGGGCCAGCAGGATGGACGTCGGCAGCTCCACGTCCCGCAGCAGATCCGCGGCGCCCACGTCCTGGAGGCGGCCCTCGAAGGCCTCGCCCAGGTCGAGGACCGCGCGGGCCTGCACCATCAGCGCCTCGGCCTCGGCGGTGTCGTCCGCGCCGAAGGCCAGCTGGCCGTCTGCCGCGGCGGCGGGCGCCAGCTCGCGGTGCAGGTACTCCAGGGACAGCGCGTCCAGGTCGAAGGAGCGGCGGCCCGGCTTGACCAGGTAGGCGGCGAGCGCGGTGTCCATGGAGACGCCCTGGATGCTCCAGCCGTGCTCGGCGAAGACCCGCATCGCACCCTTCGCGTTGTGGAACACCTTGGGCCGGTCCGCGTCGGCGAGCCATGCGGCGAACGCCTGCTCGTCACCCTCGTCCAGCTCGGCCGGGTCGAACCAGGCGGCCGGCCCCGCGGCCGTGGCCAGGGCGATCTCGGCGACCGAGCCGGTCCCCAGCGCCCAGGTGTCGACCGTGGCGACGCCGAGGGGCGCGGTGCCGTGCTCGGCGAGCCAGCCGGCCAGCTCGCCCGCGCCCAGGACGGTGCCGTCCAGCTCCGCCCCGTCCGCGACGACCGGGGCGACCTCGGCCTTCTCCGCGCCGGGATCGACGGCGAAGAGCCGCTCACGCAGCGACGGGTTCCTGATCTCCAGGGTGTCCAGGATCATCGCGACGGCCTTGCGGTCGTAGGCGATCCGCTCCAGGTCGGCGACGCCCCTGCCCAGCTCGACCTGGCGCTCCAGTTCGGTGAGGCGGCGGTTGAGCTTGACCGACTCCAGGTGGTCGCGCAGGTTCTGCCCGGCCTTGCCCTTGACCTCGTCCACCCGCTCGACGAGGTCCGCGAAGGAACCGAACTGGTTGATCCACTTCGCGGCCGTCTTCTCGCCGACGCCGGGAATGCCGGGCAGGTTGTCGGACGGGTCGCCGCGCAGCGCCGCGAAGTCGGGGTACTGCGCGGGGGTCAGCCCGTACTTCTCGAACACCTTCTCCGGGGTGAACCGGGTCAGCTCGGAGACGCCCTTGGTCGGGTACAGCACCGTGGTGTGTTCGGAGACCAGTTGGAAGGAGTCCCGGTCGCCGGTGACGATCAGCACGTCGAAGCCCTCGGCCTCGGCGCGGGTGGCGAGCGTGGCGATGACGTCGTCCGCCTCGAAGCCCTCGACGGCGAAGCGCTGGGCGTGCATCGCGTCGAGCAGCTCCCCGATCAGCTCGACCTGTCCCTTGAACTCGTCCGGCGTCTTGGAGCGGTTCGCCTTGTACTCGGCGAACTCCGCCGACCGCCAGGTCTTGCGGGAGACGTCGAAGGCCACCGCGAAGTGGGTGGGCGCCTCGTCGCGCAGCGTGTTCGCCAGCATCGACGCGAAACCGTAGATCGCGTTCGTCGGCTGGCCCGTCGCGGTCGTGAAGTTCTCCGCGGGCAGCGCGAAGAACGCGCGGTAGGCCAGCGAGTGCCCGTCCATGAGCATCAGTCGCGGACGGGCCTCGCCGGAGGTCTGGTCGGTCTTCTTCGCTGCTGTCTCTGCCACGCCCCCGATCCTGCCACGCGCCACTGACACTCGGCCCCGCCCCCGCGCCACGGGACGCCCCGCAGCACCGGGACCGCCCTCACCGGCCCCGAGCCGCCCGGCCGGCGTGCGCACGCCGACCGCGCCGGCGCCCGCGGCCCCGACCGCCCTTCCACTCCGCCGACGACCGTCGACGCCCGTCCGCAACCATCCGAAACCATCCGCAACCGTTCACGGCGAATGTCCTCGTCCCCCTTCCCTCCGGTGTCCGCCGGCCCCGTCGACGTCACCGTCGCGTGCGAAGATCGGAGGTGTACGTCACACGTGTACGCGAAGAGGAGTGCGCGATGGCCACAAAGCCGCCCAAGGGTGATCCGGTCCAGGACGCGCCGCGGGTCACCGAGCCGAGACACGCGGCAGCGGGCCTCACGGCGATCGGCCACAGCCTGCGTACGGCGCACCAGCAGATGGGCGTGAAACGGACGGCGCTGACCCTGCTCAACGTCAACCAGAAGGACGGTTTCGACTGTCCGGGCTGCGCGTGGCCGGAGCCGGAGCACCGGCACACCGCGGAGTTCTGCGAGAACGGCGCGAAGGCCGTGGCCGAGGAGGCCACCCTGCGCCGGGTCACCCCCGAGTTCTTCGTCGGGCACCCCGTCGCCGACCTGGCCGGCCGCAGCGGCTACTGGCTGGGCCAGCAGGGCCGCCTGACCCACCCCGTGTACCTCCCCGAGGGCGGCGACCGCTATGAGCCGGTCACCTGGGAGCGTGCCTTCGACATCGTCGCCGAGGAGATCGCCGCCCTCGACTCCCCCGACGAGGCGCTCTTCTACACCTCCGGACGTACCAGCAACGAGGCCGCCTTCCTCTACCAGCTCTTCGCGCGTGAGCTCGGCACCAACAACCTGCCCGACTGCTCGAACATGTGCCACGAGTCCTCCGGCTCCGCCCTGTCCGAGACGATCGGTGTCGGCAAGGGCAGCGTCCTGCTGGAGGACCTCTACAAGTCCGACCTGATCATCGTCGCCGGACAGAACCCCGGCACCAACCACCCGCGCATGCTGTCCGCCTTGGAGAAGGCCAAGGCGAACGGCGCGCGGATCATCACCGTCAACCCGCTGCCCGAGGCGGGCCTGGAGCGCTTCAAGAACCCGCAGACCCCCAAGGGCCTCACCACCGGCGCCGCGCTGACCGACCTGTTCCTGCAGATCCGCCTCGGCGGCGACCATGCCCTCTTCCGCATCCTCAACAAGCTGATCGTCGACACGCCCGGCGCCGTCGACGAGGACTTCGTCCGCGAACACACGCACGGCTACGAGGAGTTCGCCGAGGCCGCCCGTGCCGCCGACTGGGACGCGACGCTCGCCGCGACCGGCCTCACGCGCGGCGACATCGAGCAGTGCCTGCGCATGGTCCTCGAATCGAAGCGCGTCATCGTGTGCTGGGCGATGGGCCTCACCCAGCACAAGCACTCCGTGTCCATGATCCGCGAAATCGTCAACTTCCTGCTGCTGCGCGGCAACATCGGCCGTCCCGGCGCGGGCGTGTGCCCGGTACGCGGCCACTCCAACGTGCAGGGCGACCGCACCATGGGCATCTTCGAGAGGCCCGCACCGGAGTTCCTGGACGCCCTGGAGAAGGAGTTCGGCTTCGCACCCCCGCGCGAGCACGGCTACGACGTCGTACGGGCCATCCGCGCGCTGCGCGACGGGCAGGCGAAGGTGTTCTTCGCCATGGGCGGCAACTTCGTCTCCGCGTCCCCCGACACGGAGGTCACCGAGGCCGCGATGCGCCGGGCTCGGCTGACCGTGCACGTGTCGACCAAGCTGAACCGCTCGCACGCCGTCACGGGCGCGCGTGCCCTGATCCTGCCGACCCTGGGCCGGACCGAACGCGATCTGCAGAGCAGCGGCGAGCAGTTCGTGACGGTCGAGGACTCCATGGGCATGGTGCACGCATCCCGCGGCCGCCTCGAACCGGCGAGCGGGCAGCTGCTGTCCGAACCGGCCATCGTGTGCCGGCTGGCCCGCCGGGTCCTCGGCGCAGACAGCAGGATCCCGTGGGAGGAGTTCGAGAAGGACTACGCGACGATCCGTGACCGCATCGCGCGCGTGATCCCCGGTTTCGAGGACTTCAACGCGCGCGTGGCGCACCCCGGAGGGTTCGCCCTCCCCCACGCCCCACGCGACGAACGGCGCTTCCCCACGGCCACCGGCAAGGCCAATTTCACCGCCGCGCCGGTGGAGTACCCCGAACTGCCCGAGGGACGGCTGCTGCTGCAGACGCTGCGCTCGCACGACCAGTACAACACCACGATCTACGGCCTCGACGACCGCTACCGGGGCATCAGGAACGGCCGCCGCGTGGTGCTCGTCAACCCGGAGGACGCGCGGGAGCTGCGGCTCGTGGACGGCTCGTACGTCGACCTGGTCAGCGAGTGGAAGGACGACGTGGAGCGCAGGGCGCCGGGTTTCCGCGTCGTGCACTACCCGACGGCCCGCGGCTGCGCCGCCGCGTACTACCCGGAGACCAACGTTCTGGTGCCGCTGGACGCGACCGCGGACACCAGCAACACCCCGGCCAGCAAGTCGGTCGTGGTCCGTCTGGAACAATCGGCGACCGACTGAGCGTTTGCTCAGTGGCCACTGCCGCAGTACGGCGGTGCCGCAGTGCCGCATGCCGTAGTGATCACGACGAACGACGAACGGAGCAGGGCCCCATGGGAGAGCAGCAGCACGTGAAGTTCCCGCAAGAGGTCATCGACGAGTACGCCGCGCTCGGCATGGACCTGCAAGCGTTCTTCTCCGCGGGCCATCTCGGCACGCGCATGGGCGTGCAGGTCCTGGAGGCCTCGGCCGACCGGGTCGTCGGGACGATGCCGGTGGAGGGCAACACCCAGCCCTACGGGCTGCTGCACGGCGGCGCCTCCGCCGTACTGGCCGAGACCCTGGGATCGGTGGGGTCGATGCTGCACGGCGGCAGCTCCAAGATCGCCGTGGGCGTCGACCTCAACTGCACCCACCACCGGGGCGCCCGCTCCGGCCTGGTCACCGGGGTCGCCACCCCGGTGCACCGGGGGCGGTCCACGGCGACGTACGAGATCGTCATCAGCGACGAGGCGGACAAGCGGGTGTGCACCGCGCGGCTGACCTGTCTGCTGCGGGACGTGAACCCGGGCGACGCGGAGCGGGCGGCCGGCGCCACGAACTGACCGGCGCGTGGGTGTGCGGGGGCGGCCGTGAGCCGCTCCCGCCCACCCGTTTCCCGGCGCCGCCACGACCCGGCCTCACCTCGCGGCCCCGCACCGCCATTGCCCACAGGCGGTGGGCGCTCTACCGTTCTGGGCATGAAGCGGGGAGGCGCCTCTCGGCCCGCCGTGCGGGCACTCGGCCCCCTGCTCACCGCGGTACCGCTCCTGACGGTCGTCCTGGCGACCGGCTGCGGTCCGTCCGGAGCCGGTCACACCGGCACCCCGCCCCCACCCTCACCGTCGGCAACCTCCGCCGAGGACGTGTGCGTGCGGCTCGTCGCCCACTGGGCCCACGAGGTGCTGAACGGCACCGCCTACGGTGACTACCAGTCGATGGGCCTGTCCAACGGCCAGTACGACATCCTGCGCGAAGCGGTGGACGTCGCACGTCCCGTCAGGGAACACCAAGGCGCCCAGACCGCGCATGAGATGATCGACCGTCAGGTACGCGAGGCCTGCGCCGAGCGGCACCGCGCGGGCGGTCCGGCGGAAGGGCCTTGGCGATGAGCGGCATCGGCCCCGTGGAGCCCGGCGACGGAACCGGTGACT
This sequence comes from Streptomyces sp. GD-15H, assembly GCF_045291515.1. Classification (NCBI taxonomy): domain Bacteria; kingdom Bacillati; phylum Actinomycetota; class Actinomycetes; order Kitasatosporales; family Streptomycetaceae; genus Streptomyces; species Streptomyces sp. GD-15H. The sequence continues at coordinate 6,468,724 of NZ_CP149447.1, read as the reverse complement.
TGACCGCCCCTCCCCCGCAGTTCCCCCGGCCCGCACCACACATCCTGGGCGGCCCCGCCACCCCCTCCCAAGTGACCACTATCACCTATCTGAAACCGCAGGTCACACGCCTGAGAGAAGATAAACGGAATTTCGGGTTCATCGTCGAACTCCATCTGGAATCCGACCATCCGGTCACCGACACCCGCATATTTTCAGCCATACCCAGGTCTTGCCCGGCCTTTGACCCATGCACCTCTTTTCGGACAAAGAACAGGCCCTCCCCCCGCAAGAGCACTACCAGGCTTGCGCGTCACGGAGCGCGGAAACGTTTCACGGAACGTCGAACCCTCCTCCCTGGCTGTAACTCTACGTATTACGTGTGCAATACAGCTATTCCGCTTCGCCTCCGGATCGCGCCCCGCGCGGGACTTCTCCCAGACCTTACAGGTCACCTGCAGCAACCAATTCGAGTAATCACCAAAACCCCTGATGCGCCTGAACACCCCCCGCCCGGTCCTGCGGTTTCTCATGATCCCGACAGCGCAAAACGGCGGGAATTCCGCCGTACCCCCCACTCAGTACCGCTCTGCAATACGTCGTGTCATAACAAGAGAGTCACAGCCTTGGCCAGACCCTCCTCCACATTCCCCACACCCGCTTAGAGTCACGGCCAGTCACCGCGCCGCCTGATTGTCACTTCGGCCCAGCGCTCGACTCGGCCGTTTCCACCGGGAAACGGCCGTCAGGGGAAAGGACTGGATCGTGCGTCAACGTTCGCTCATCGCCATCACCGCCGCTCTGGCGGCGGGAGCACTCACCCTCACCGCCTGCGGCTCACGCGACGACGACGGCGGTGGCAGCTCGGACTCCGGCAACGGTGGCACCACCGTGGTCATCGGCGTCGACGCGCCGCTGACCGGCGACCTGTCCGCGCTGGGCCTCGGAATCAAGAACTCCGTGGACCTCGCCGCCAGGATCGCCAACAAGGAGAAGGTCGTCGACGGCATCACCTTCAAGGTCGAAGCCCTCGACGACCAGGCACAGCCCTCCTCCGGCCAGCAGAACGCCACCAAGTTCGTCGCCAACGACGAAGTCCTCGGCGTCGTCGGCCCGCTGAACTCCTCCGTCGCCGAATCCATGCAGAAGGTCTTCGACGACGCCAAGCTCGTCCAGGTCTCACCCGCCAACACCAACCCCGCCCTCTCCCAGGGCACCGACTGGCAGAAGACCCAGACCCGCCCGTACAAGTCGTACTTCCGTACCGCGACCACGGACGCCATCCAGGGCCCGTTCGCCGCCCAGTACCTGTACAACGACTCCAAGAAGCGCAAGGTCTTCGTCATCGACGACAAGAAGACCTACGGCGCCGGCCTCGCCGCCACCTTCACCGCCGAGTTCAAGAAGCTCGGCGGCAAGGTCGTCGGCACCGAGCACATCGACCCCGAGACCAAGGACTTCTCCGCGGTCGCCACCAAGGTCAAGTCCTCCGGCGCCGACGTCGTCTACTTCGGCGGCGAATACCCGCAGGCCTGCCGCTCAGCAAGCAGATCAAGGCCGCCGGCGCCAAGATCCCGCTCGTCGGCGGCGACGGCATCTACAGCGCCGACTTCATCAAGCTCGCCGGTGCCAGCGGCACCGGCGACCTCGCCACCTCCGTCGGCGCCCCCGTCGAAGAACTCCCCTCCGCCAAGGAGTTCGTCGCCAACTACAAGACCGAGGGCTACAAGGAGGCCTACGAGGCCTACGGCGGCTACAGCTACGACTCCGGCTGGGCCATCATCGAAGCCGTCAAGAAGGTCGTCGAGGACAACGACGGCAAGCTGCCCGACGACGCCCGCGAAAAGGTCACCGCCGCCATGCAGAACGTCTCCTTCGACGGAGTCACCGGCAAGGTCTCCTTCGACGAGTTCGGTGACGCCACCAACAAGCAGCTCACCGTCTACGCCGTCGAGAACGGCGACTGGAACGACGTCAAGTCCGGCACCTACACCGGCTGATCCAGCCGCACCAACCGAGCCGCGCGGGGCGCCGCACCACAGGCGCCCCGCGCACTCACATCCGGCCCCATCCGTTCGAACTTTCCGAACGTCTCGGAGGACATGCGGTGAACGAACTGCCGCAGCAGCTGGTCAACGGCCTGCTACTGGGATCCATGTACGGGCTGGTCGCCCTCGGCTACACAATGGTCTACGGCATTGTCCAGCTCATCAACTTCGCCCACGGCGAGATCTTCATGACCGGCGCCTTCGGCGCACTCACGGTCTACGTCTACATCCTGCCCGACGGCACCTCCATGCTGATCGCCCTGCCGCTCATGCTCATCGGCGCCATGATCGTCTCCACCACCGTGGCCGTAGGAGCGGAACGGTTCGCCTACCGGCCCCTGCGCGGCGGCCCCCGCCTCGCCCCCCTCATCACCGCCATCGGCCTCTCCCTCGCCCTCCAGCAGGCGGTATGGGCCTGGTACCCCGAAGCGAAGTCCGCCCGCACCTTCCCCAGCATCCCCGGCGGACCCTTCGAAATCGGCACCATCACCATCCAGACCGGCGACGTCTTCGTCCTCTGCGCCGCCCCCCTGAGCATGGCCATCCTCGGCTACTTCGTCATGCGCACCCGCACCGGGCGCGGCATGCAGGCCACCGCTCAGGACCCCGACACGGCCAAGCTCATGGGCGTCAACACCGACCGCATCATCGTGGTCGCCTTCGCCCTCGGCGCCATCTTCGCCGCCGTCGGCGGAGTCGCCTACGGCCTCAAGTACGGCCAGATCGACTTCCGCATGGGCTTCATCCTCGGACTCAAGGCCTTCACCGCCGCCGTCCTCGGCGGAATCGGCAACATCTACGGAGCCATGCTCGGCGGCCTCGTCCTCGGCATCGCCGAAGCCCTGTCCACCGCCTACATCTCCGACATCCCCGGCATGCAGCAGTTCGGCAGCCAGTCCTGGGCAAACGTCTGGGCGTTCGTACTCCTCATCCTCGTGCTCCTCTTCAGGCCCCAAGGCCTCCTCGGCGAGCGCGTCGCGGACAGGGCGTGACACCGATGACCACACAAACCACCACAGCAAAGACCCCCGACTCCCCCACCGCCGAGCCCACCAAGGGCCTCATCGGCATCCCGGAGCACATCGGCCGCGCCCTCGCCACCGCCGGCGGCGCCCTCGCCGTCATCTCCACCTTCCTCGCCTGGACCTGGACCTCCGCCTTCCCCGGCGACCTCACCGTCTACGGCTACCCCGGCGGCCTCCAGGTCCTCGTCCTCGTCGGCGGCGCCCTCACCACCCTCTTCGGCCTCGCCTCCTACGGCACCAAGGGCCTGCGCTGGCTCACCCCCGCAGGAGCCGACAGCGCCATCAAACTCGCCGCCACCGGCACCTTCGCCACCGCCTGGTACACGATCATCGCCATCAGTGCCACCCTCGGCGGCGTCGTCCACCTCGAACCCGGCGCCTGGATCGCGGCCATCGCCACCCTCGCGGCTCTCGCCGGCGCCCTCGCCCTGCCCTTCGAACGGCCCGAACCCGACTTCCACGACCCCGACGACACCGGCTGGGACCAGTTCCGCCACCACACGCGGCACGCCTTCACCACCCTGCGCGCAGCCATCGCCACCGGCCACACCAGGACCGCACGCGAACTCCCCGCCTACGCCGAAATCCTCATCATCGTCGGCGCCCTCACCACCGGCCTGACCGTCTTCACCTACGGCATCGGCACCTCATACGACGAACTCTTCGTCGGCTTCCTCATCACCGCCGGCTTCGGCTTCGCCGCCCTCGCCAAAGCAGGGCTGATCGACCGCGTCTCCGCGATCACCGCCAAACACCGCAACGTCACCCTGATCGGCGCCTTCGTCGCGGCCGCCGCCTTCCCCTTCACCCAGTCCGACGACCAGTACGCCACCATCGGCGTCTACATCCTCATCTTCGCCACCGTCGCCCTGGGCCTCAACATCGTCGTCGGCCTCGCCGGCCTCCTCGACCTCGGATACGTCGCCTTCCTCGGCGTCGGCGCCTACACCGCCGCCATGGTCTCCGGAAGCCCCTCCAGCCCCTTCGACATCCAACTCCCCTTCTGGGCCAGCGCCCTCCTCGGCGCAGCCGTCGCCATGATCTTCGGCGTCCTCATCGGAGCCCCCACCCTCCGCCTCCGCGGCGACTACCTCGCCATCGTCACCCTCGGCTTCGGCGAAATCTTCCGCCTCGCCGTCCTCAACACCGACGGCACCTCCGGACCCGACATCACCAACGGCTCCAACGGCATCTCCTCCATCCCCAACATCAACATCCTCGGCTTCGACTTCGGCCAGGAACACACCATCGCCGGCTTCACCATCGCCCGATTCGCCAACTACTTCCTGCTGATGCTCCTCATCACGCTGGTCGTCGTCGTCGTCTTCCGACGCAGCAGCGACTCCCGCATCGGCCGCGCCTGGGTCGCCATCCGCGAAGACGAAACCGCCGCCCGCGCCATGGGCATCAACGGCTTCCGCGTCAAACTCATCGCCTTCGCCCTCGGCGCCACACTCGCCGGCCTCGCCGGCACCGTCCAGGCCCACGTCACCTACACGGTCACCCCCGAGCAGTACATGTTCGCCCACGTCGTCCCCCCAACAGCGCCTTCCTCCTCGCCGCAGTCGTCCTCGGCGGCATGGGCACCATCAGCGGACCCCTCGTCGGCGCGGCCCTGCTCTACCTCATCCCCGCCAAACTCCAGTTCCTCGGCGACTACCAGCTCATCGCCTTCGGCCTCGCACTCGTCCTCCTCATGCGCTTCCGGCCCGAAGGCCTCATCCCCAACCGGCGTCGCCAGCTCGAATTCCACGCAGAGGCCGAAGCACCCACAGTCCTCAGCAAGGCAGGGGCCTGACCACGATGACCACCACCGACACCACCACCAAGACCGCCCCCACCGGCGAGACCATCCTCGACGCCCGAGGCGTCACCATGCGCTTCGGCGGCCTCACCGCCGTCCGCGACGTCGACCTCACCGTCAGCAGCGGCGAAATCGTCGGCCTCATCGGACCCAACGGCGCCGGCAAGACCACCTTCTTCAACTGCCTCACCGGCCTCTACATCCCCACCGAAGGCGAAGTCCGCTACAAGGACAAAGTCCTTCCCCCAAGTCCTTCAAAGTCACCGCCGCCGGCATCGCCCGCACCTTCCAGAACATCCGCCTCTTCGGCAACATGACGGTCCTCGAAAACGTCCTCGTCGGCCGCCACACCCGCACCAAAGAAGGCCTCTGGTCCGCCCTCCTGCGCGGCCCCGGCTTCCACAAGGCCGAAGCCGCCTCCCGCGAACGCGCCATGGAACTCCTCGAGTTCGTCGGCCTCGCCGACAAGGCCGAACACCTCTCCCGCAACCTCCCCTACGGCGAACAACGCCGACTCGAAATCGCCCGCGCCCTCGCCAGCGAACCCGGACTCCTCCTCCTCGACGAGCCCACCGCCGGCATGAACCCCCAAGAAACCCGCGACACCGAAGAACTCGTCTTCGCCATCCGCGACAAGGGCATCGCCGTCCTCGTCATCGAGCACGACATGCGCTTCATCTTCAACCTCTGCGACCGCGTCGCCGTCCTCGTCCAAGGACAGAAACTCGTCGAAGGCGACGCCGCCACCGTCCAGGCCGACGAACGCGTCATCGCCGCCTACATCGGAGAACCCATCGCGAACGACCCCGGCGCCGAAGAAGCAGCCGAAGTCGAAGCCGCGGAAGCAGCCGCCGAGCCCACCACGGACGCCGCGCCCGGCAAGGAGAACGACCGATGACCGCACTCCTCGAAGTCGAAGACCTCAAAGTCGCCTACGGCAAGATCCAAGCCGTCAAGGGAATCTCCTTCAAGGTCGAAGCCGGCGAAGTCGTCACCCTCATCGGCACCAACGGCGCAGGCAAAACCACCACCCTCCGCACCCTCTCCGGCCTCCTCAAACCAGTCGGCGGCCAGATCAAATTCAACGGCAAATCACTCAAGAAGATCCCCGCCCACGACATCGTCGCCCACGGCCTCGCCCACTCCCCCGAAGGCCGGCACATCTTCCCCCGCATGACCATCGAGGACAACCTCCGCCTCGGCGCCTTCCTCCGCAACGACAAAACAGGCATCGAAAAGGACATCCAACGCTCCTACGACCTCTTCCCCATCCTCGGAGAACGACGCAAACAAGCCGCAGGCACCCTCTCCGGCGGAGAACAACAAATGCTCGCCATGGGCAGAGCACTCATGTCCCAGCCCAAACTCCTCATGCTCGACGAACCCTCGATGGGCCTCTCACCGATCATGATGCAGAAAATCATGGCGACCATCGCCGAACTCAAGGCCCAGGGCACCACCATCCTGCTCGTCGAACAGAACGCCCAAGCCGCCCTCTCCCTCGCCGACCACGGCCACGTCATGGAAGTCGGCAACATCGTCCTCTCCGGAACCGGACAGAACCTCCTCCACGACGAATCCGTCCGCAAGGCCTACCTCGGCGTCGACTGACCCCACCCACCACAAAAACCTGAGGCCCGCGCCCCCAACCAACGGGACGCGGGCCTCACCACTCCCACCAACCACTAACCCTTCGACGCCTTCTCCGCCGCATCATCAATAACCGCCTGCGCCACCTGCTGCATCGACATCCGCCGATCCATCGACGTCTTCTGAATCCAACGGAACGCCGCCGGCTCCGACAACCCGTATACCGTCTGCAACACCGACTTCGCCCGATCCACCAACTTCCGCGTCTCCAACCGCAGACTCAGATCCGCGACCTCACGCTCCAGCTCCCGCAACTCCGTGAACCGCGACACCGCCATCTCGATCGCCGGCACCACATCACTCTTCGAGAACGGTTTCACCAGATACGCCATCGCCCCCGCATCCCGCGCCCGCTCCACCAGATCACGCTGCGAGAACGCCGTCAGCATCAACACCGGCGCGATACCCTCCTCGGCGATCTTCTCCGCCGCCGAGATACCGTCCAGCTTCGGCATCTTCACATCGAGGATCACCAGATCCGGCCGGTGCTCCCGCGCCAGCTCGATCGCCCGCTCACCGTCACCGGCCTCACCGACGACCGTGTACCCCTCCTCCTCCAGCATCTCCTTGAGATCGAGCCGGATCAGCGCCTCGTCCTCGGCGATCACGACACGCGTCGTCATCGGAGGCACGTGCGCCTTGTCGTCATCGGGCACGTCTACTGGCTGGGGCGACTCGGGGGCACTCACGTGGGCTCCTTGGTGCGGGGCAGACCGGTACTGCTGACAAGAGCGTACCCAGCTGCGGTAAGGTGGGGGCACGGCGGGTGACCGCCAGCCTTCATTTCAAAGGGCGCCCCGGTAGCCCAGAGGCAGAGGCGATGGTCTCAAACACCATACAGCGTCGGTTCGAATCCGACCCGGGGCACTTTTCCTCCGAATCCAAGGTTGTCATCGAAAGCGGATGTCCCCGTTCTCGTGAACATCCGCTTTTTGTCGCGTGTCGCGACGATCATTTGCGCATCGTGTGCGTATGTACGACCTCAACACTCGCAAGCGAGCACTCGCCCTGGTGGATCAGGGTCGCAGCCTCAACTCGGTGAGCCGCGAGACAGGCATCTCACGCGCCGCGATCAGGTCCTGGCAGCACCGCTTGGAGCCCTTGCCTCGAATGGCGTCTCCCGATCCTGGACCACCTGCCGATGAGTACGCGTACTCTTATCTTCTCGGCCTCTACCTCGGCGATGGCTGCATCAGCGCGCACCCGCGTTCCGGCTATTACCTGCGTATCGTCTGCGCGGACGCGTGGCCAGGGTTGATCGAGCAGTGCCGTGAAGCCATTTCCCGAGTCCGCCCCGGCATCGGCCTCCACGTACAGCCGAAGCAGGGATGTGTGGCGGTCACCAGCTACTCCCCCTACTGGCCACGACTCTTCCCCCAGCACGGCCCAGGCAAGAAGCATGAGCGGCCGATCGTCCTCGATCCCTGGCAGCGGGCCGTCGTCGACGCTCACCCGTGGGAATTCGTCTGCGGTCTCATCCACTCCGATGGGTGCCGGATCACCAACTGGGCGACTCGGACGGTCGGCGGGGAGCGGAAGCGGTCCGAGTACCCACGGTACTTCTTCACCAATCTCTCAGCTTGAAATTTAACCTTTGCGGTCTTTGTGCTGATTCCGTTCAGTGATGCTCTCGGGACGTCTGGTCGTTTTGCCGACGTCATGGCGGGTTGCCGGGTGGCGGTTCTTCGATCCACGTGGCCTGCCCGGCCCGGGTGTTGAGGGTTTCGGTGCGCGGGCCGGGCAATGAAGGTGCGGGCGGATGTTCCGGAACCCCCGCCGGACGCGGGCGGGGGTGAGCCGGCCGGGCTCGGCCGGTTTCTCCCAGGGATGGCGGAGGTCGGCGGCGGCATCACGGGTGAGGCGGAGCTGGGTGTGGGCGGCGATGACCAGCCAGGTCCAGTGGTCGGCCGCCTCGGGGCTGCGGAGTTTCGGCCGGGTCCAGCCGAGCGTCTGCTTGATCATTCTGAAGGTGTGCTCCAGATCGAATCTGCGCAAGAACGCCTGCCAGCGCAGGTCGACATCCTCGCTGGTCATGCCGGTCTTCGAGGACCACAGCCAGACGGGCAGCGGGTCCTGGCCGCCGGGCAGGTGGTCGACTTCGAGTCGGATCACAGTGCCCTCGATGAGGGGGAGTTCACCGGTGTGGTCGATCCATGCGCTGCGGGTGGTCAGCTTCGGGTGGAGGCGGTCGAAGGCCATCGCCCGGGCGGTGCCGTACCGGTCGGTGACCTGCACCGTCGCCTGGTCCGGCTCGCCCCAGGTGTTGGGCTTGGCGAAGCGGAACTCCGCACCGTGCTTCAGCAGCAGGCCTCCCTGCCTCGGCTGTGTCCAGGTGGCAGGGACGGGCCTGCGCATCACCCGGTCCGCGCGCATGCGCCCCAGCACCTCCACCGGCAGGCCCTTGAGGAGGTAGGCCATGCGTGGGGCGTCGTAGCCGGCATCGCAGACGACCAGGATGTCCGGGTCGCCGTCCTCCCACTGGCCGCCGTCGATCAGGTCGGCCACCACCCGGCTCACCTGGCGGGCAGTGACCTCGGCGACGTCGTCGTCGGGACCGAGACGGAGCGCGTCCAGGATCTGGCACCACGAGGTGCGTCCTTTCTCCAGAGCGGCGACGAACGAGTACGGCCAGCCCGGGATCAGCTGGTCACTGGAGCGTCCGCTGCGTCCGTAGACGTGGCAGAACAGGCGGTCCGGGCTGCACGGGGCGTCGGGTCGCAGCCAGTGGCTGACGTCGACGGCCAGGACGAGCCGGTTGTCGGCGGCCTTGGGCTGCGGGAGCACGGCCAGCGCGCGGCGCAGCCGTGCGGCGTCGATGCGGCCACAGTTCAGCGCGTCGTAGAGCGCGCCGTGTCCGCGACGGTGTTCGGCCAGCAGTGTCAGGTCCACCGGCGAGGTCACCGGCCCGTTCTCGCAGAGCATCGCGTCGCAGAGCTCGAACAGGGTGTCACCGCGCCGGGTCAGGCAGGCGTAGAGGTCCTCCCGGAAGTGTGATGTGAAGTCGAACGCCTCGTGCCGGGCATCGTGATGCAGCAGACTCACCCCTGCGGCCTTCGTATGAGTGTGGTTCGGTGACAGAACGCATGCTCATGCGGAGGCCGTCCGCCTGTCCGGCGAATGCCCAGGTGAGTGACAGTGTCCTACCCGGTGTTCGAGCCCGGACCATAAAGAACAAGCTCAGCCGACATCATCGGCCTCTTCACCGGGTCCCTGGACCAAGTGGGTGTCGAATGGCGGCAGCCGAACTCTCGCAACGTCTCCATTGCGAAGAAGGCCTCCGTCGCCCTCATGGACCGTCATGTGGGCCCCAAGTACTGAACCGGGGACCTGGCAAGGCTACTTGGGGCTGTCGTCCTCGCCGACGTGGTGGACTCGGACGAGGTTCGTCGAGCCGGGGACTCCCGGTGGGGAGCCGGCCGTGATGACGACCGTGTCGCCCTTCTCGCAGCGCGCGTACCGCAGCAGGAGCTCGTCGACCTGGTCGACCATGGCGTCGGTGGATTCGACGTGGGGGCCGAGGAAGGTCTCCACGCCCCAGGTGAGGCTGAGCTGGGAGCGGGTGGCGGGGTCGGTGGTGAAGGCGAGGAGGGGGATGGGTGAGCGGTAGCGGGAGAGGCGGCGGGCGGTGTCGCCGGACTGGGTGAAGGCGACGAGGAACCTGGCGCCGAGGAAGTCGCCGATTTCCGCTGCCGCGCGGGCCACGGCGCCGCCTTGGGTGCGGGGTTTGTTGCGTTCGGTGAGGGGTGGGAGGCCTTTGGCGAGGAGGTCTTCTTCGGCCGCTTCGACGATGCGTGCCATGGTGCGGACGGTGTTGATGGCGTGTTTGCCGACGCTGGTTTCGCCGGAGAGCATGACGGCGTCGGTGCCGTCGAGGACGGCGTTGGCGACGTCGGAGGCTTCGGCGCGGGTGGGGCGGGCGTTGTCGATCATCGAGTCGAGCATTTGGGTGGCGACGATGACCGGTTTGGCGTTGCGTTTGGCGAGTTTGATGGCGCGTTTTTGAACGATGGGGACTTGTTCGAGGGGCATTTCGACGCCGAGGTCTCCGCGGGCGATCATGATGGCGTCGAAGGCGGCGACGATGTCGTCGATGTTCTCGACGGCTTGGGGTTTTTCGATTTTGGCGATGACGGGAAGGTGGCGGCCTTCTTCTTCCATGATGCGGTGGACTTCTTTGATGTCGCGTCCGCTGCGTACGAAGGAGAGGGCGATGGTGTCGAAGCCGGTGCGCAGGGCCCAGCGGAGGTCGTCTTCGTCTTTTTTGGAGAGGGCGGGGACGGAGACGGCGACGCCGGGGAGATTGAGGCCTTTGTGGTCGGAGACCATGCCGCCTTCGATGACGGTGGTGTGGACGCGGGGGCCGTCGATGTCGGTGACTTCGAGGGTGACTTTGCCGTCGTCGATGAGGATGCGTTCGCCGGGGGTGACGTCGTCTGCGAGGCCGGCGTGGGTGGTGCCGCTGGTGTGGCGGTCGCCTTGGGTGCCGTCTTCGACGGTGATGGTGAAGGTGTCGCCGTGTTCGAGGAGTACGGGGCCTTCGGTGAAGTGGCCGAGTCTGATTTTCGGGCCTTGGAGGTCGGCGAGGAGGCCGACGCTGCGGCCGGTTTCGTCGGCGGCTTTTCGTACGCGGTGGTAGCGCTCCTCGTGCTCGGCGTGGCTGCCGTGGCTGAGGTTGAGTCGGGCGACGTCCATTCCGGCGTCGACCAGGTCTTTGATCTGGTCGTATGTGTCGGTGGCGGGCCCTAGTGTGCAGACGATTTTTGCTCGGCGCATGGTGTGAGCCTAGGGCTTACCGGTGGGTAGTGATGAGGTCACATGTGACCGTTCGGCGGACTGTGTATGAATGGTTATTGGCAAGTACTGAATTGCGCGGCCGGTTGCTCGTATGAGCATTGATGGCCGTCTTCCATATGTCGGTCACAAGTTCGTATTGTCGGGGGCGCCGTGGGGTGTGGTCCGTGGGGTGTGGCGCCCCCGACAGCGGAGCGTCCGCGGGTTATTCCTGGCGTACGCGCAGTGCTCGGGCCAGGTCGTCGAGCTGGTCGACGAGTTTGCGGCGGAGGGCGGGGGTCGGGTCGGCCTTGCGGAGGCATTTCTCGCCGAGGCGGAGGGTTTCGGGGTCAACGGCGTGGGCGGGGAAGGCCCAGCGGCCGGCGGCGTCGGCGAGGGCGGGGCCGCGGCGGGCGGCGAGGGCGACGGCGTCCTTGTAGTAGCGGGCCACGTAGGGGCGTACGAGGTCGGCTTGTTCGGGCTGCCAGAAGCCCTGGGCGGTGGCGGTGAACAGGTAGTTGGACAGGTCGTCGGTGCGGAACATGGCGTCCCAGGCGCGGGCCTTGGCGTCTTCGTGGGGCAGGGCGGCGCGGCAGCGGGCGGCGCCTTCCTGGCCGGTGGCGCTGGGGTCGTGGGCGAGTTCGGCGGCGATGGTGGTTTCGTCGGTGGCGTCGAGTACGGCGAGGCGGGTGAGGATGCGCCAGCGCAGTTCGGGGTCGAGTTCGGGGCCGCCGGGGACGGTGCCGTCGGCGAGCCAGGCGGCGATGGTGTCGGGGTGGGCGGCGGTGTCGATGCGGTGGCGTACGGCGATGAGGCGCAGGCCGGGGTTGTCGCCGTCCTCGGTGCGGCGGATGAGGTCGCGGCACAGGTCGGTGAGGGTGGCGAGGGCGGCGGGCCGCTGTTCGGGGGTGACGTAGCGGTCGGCGATGTGGGTGGTGGCGAAGGCGAGGGCGCCTTGGACGAGGGCGAGGTCGGTTTCGTGCGGGAGGTGGGTGCGGGCGATGTCGAGGTAGGTGGTGGCGGGGAGTTCGCCGTCGCGGACGGCGTCGCGGAGGGCGTTCCAGATGACGGCGCGGGTGAGGGGGTCGGGCAGGCCGGACAGGCGGGTCCGGAGGGTCTGGGAGGACTCGTCGTCGAAGCGGATCTTGGCGTAGGTGAGGTCGCCGTCGTTGAGGACGAGGAGGGCGGGGCGTGGGCCTGCGGCGCTGAGGGTGGTGTCGCCGTGGGGGGCGAGGTCGGCTTCCAGGCGGGTGCGGAGGGTCAGGCCGCGTGTGTCGTCGAGGTCGTGGTCGTAGAGGCCGAGGGTGATGCGGTGGGGGCGGCTGTCGCCGTCTGCGTGCCGGATGGTGAGGTGCCAGTGTCCGTTGTCGGTGTGGAGTTGGGGGGTGAGGGTGTCGACGCCGGTGGTGCGCAGCCAGGCGTTGGCCCAGGCGTGGACGTCGCGGTCGGTGGCGGAGGCGAGGGAGTCGATGAAGTCGGCGAGGGTGGCGTTGGCGAATTTGTGCCGGGCGATGTGGGTGTTGATGCCGGCGAGGAAGTCCTTTTCGCCGAGCCAGGCGACGAGCTGGCGTAGTGCGGAGGCGCCCTTGGCGTAGGAGATGCCGTCGAAGTTGAGGAGGGCGGAGGCGGTGTCCTGGACGTTTTCTGGGGCGACGGGGTGGGTGGAGGGGCGTTGGTCGGCGTCGTAGCCCCAGGGTTTGCGGGTGACGCCGAAGTCGGTCCAGGTGTGGGTGAAGCGGGTGGCTTCGGCGGTGGTCTGGTAGCCCATGTATTCGGCGAAGGACTCGTTGAGCCAGATGTCGTCCCACCAGGTGAGGGTGACGAGGTCGCCGAACCACATGTGGGCCATTTCGTGGGCGATGACCATGGCGCGGGTCTGGCGTTGGGTGTCGGTGACGGCGGACCGGAAGACGAATTCGTCGCGGAAGGTGACGAGTCCGGGGTTCTCCATGGCGCCGGCGTTGAATTCGGGGACGAACGCCTGGTCGTAGGAGTCGAAGGGGTAGGGCTCCTGGAATTTCTCGTGGTAGCGGTTGAAGCAGGCGCGGGTGATGTCGAGGAGTTCGTCGGCGTCGGTGTCGAGGTGGGGTGCGAGGGAGCGGCGGCAGTGGAGGGCGAAGGGCAGGCCGCGGTGTTCGGTGCGTACGGAGTGCCAGGGGCCTGCGGCGACGGCGACGAGGTAGGTGGAGATGAGGGGGGTGGGGGCTGCTTTCCAGCGGCCCTGGCCGAGGTGTTCGGTGATGCCGTTGGCGAGGACCGTCCAGTTGTGGGGGGCGGTGACGGTCACTTCGAAGACGGCTTTGAGGTCGGGTTGGTCGAAGGCGGCGAAGACGCGCTGGACGTCGTCCATGAAGAGTTGGGTGTAGGTGTAGGTCTCGCCGTCGGCGGGGTCGGTGAAGCGGTGCATGCCTTCGCCGGTGCGGGAGTAGTGCATGGTGGCGTCGACGCGTAGTTCGTGTTCGCCGGGGGTGAGGTTCTTGAGCGGCAGTCGGTTGCCGTCGAGGGTTTCGGGGTTCAGGGGGTGTCCGTCGAGGGTGACGGAGCGCAGCTCGGCGGGCTTGACTTCGACGAAGGTGTCCGTGTTGTCCTGGTCTGCGAGGACGGTGAACCGGATCAGGGTGTGGGAGTCGAAGGTGTCGTCACCGGTGGTGAGATCGAGTTCGATCGTGTAGCGGTGGACATCGAGGAGCTGTGCTCGGTTGTGCGCTTCGTCGCGCGTCAGTACGGACATGCAGGCCATGCTGCCCGATGCCGTCTGCATGACACAGAGGCGGATCGGCACGCGGCTTATGTCCGGTGTTGTTGAGCTCCCCGACGTGCACCTCTGCGGGTTTCGGGGGAGTCAGTCCGTGGTGGGCGTGGAGTGGCCGGTGGTGTTCCTGGTGGTGTCGTCGGCGATGCGCTCGTGGTGGCGGATGACCTCGGCGATGATGAAGTTGAGGAGTTTCTCGGCGAAGGCCGGGTCGAGTTTGGCGTTCTCGGCGAGGGTGCGCAGCCGGGTGATCTGTCGGCCTTCGCGGGCGGGGTCGGCGGGTGGCAGCTGGTGCCGGGCCTTGAGGCGGCCGACCTGCTGGGTGCATTTGAAGCGTTCGGCGAGCATGTGGACGACGGCGGCGTCGATGTTGTCGATGCTGTCGCGCAACCGGGCGAGTTCCTCGCGGACTGCGGGGTCGACGTCTCCGGTACCGGTGTTGCTGGTGGTCATGGGGGGTCAGCCTACGGGGCGGTGGTGGGTGCGGGGTGTGGTGTTCGGGGTGTGGACGGTCGAGGGCGGTTGTCGGGGCGGGGTCGTAAGGTGGAATCGGTTTCTGGGCGTCTTGGGGGTGAGGCGTGGCGAACGGCGGACCGGTGGAGCACGGCTTTCCGCATCTGGAGACGGTGCGGTCGGCCGTTACGGCGGTGTACCGGCGTTTGTCGTATGACACGGTGCGGTCGTTTTCGACCAGTGTGGCTCCGGTGGATGTGGCGTTCGGCGACATAGATGATCTTCATCTGGGGGCGCAGCGGGTGGCGCGGGAACTGGTGCGGCACTACCGATTGCCGGATGCGCGGTTGATCGTCGGTTTTCGTGAGATGCGGCATGCGGCGAATGTCGAGCTTGCGGCTGGTCCGGAGTATTTCGTGGAGCTGAATGATCGGTTCCGGACGCATCGGCGGGATATCGGGGCGGCGCTGGCGCATGAGGTGATGCATGTGTATCTGCACCGTCTGGGGCTGTCGTTTCCCGGTACGCGGGATAACGAGATCCTGACGGACACGGCGGCGACGTATCTGGGGGCGGGGTGGCTGCTGCTGGACGCGTTCCGGGAGGACGGGGTGTCGTCGCAGAAACTGGGGTATCTCACGCCGGAGGAGTTCGGGTATGTGCTGGCGAAGCGGTCGCTGGTGTTCGGTGAGGATCCGTCGGTGTGGTTCACCAGTGCGCAGGCTTATACGGCGTATGTGAAGGGGATGGCGTTGGCGCGGTGGGACGGGCAGCAGCCCCCGCTGACGGCCGCCGGCCGGGTGGGGCGCCGGCGGTACGCGCGGGACCGCCGGCATGCTCGGGAGCAGCGGGCCGCGGGCGTCCCGGCGTCGTCGGCCCCGGAGGATGTGCCGTACAGCTTCACGTCCGGCGGTGACGGCCAGGGGGTGCTGCGGGTGTCGTTTCCGTGTCCGACCTGCCTTCAGCGGATCAGGGTTCCGGTGCGGGGGCGGGTGCGGGTGCGGTGCGGGTTGTGCCGGACTGTGCTGGAGTGCGACACGTAGGGGTGAGTGGCTACGGCTTCACGATTGCCCGGGCCCGGGCGTCCGCCAGCCACTTGGGGAACTCGCCCAGCAGCCGGTCGTACAGCTCGGCGTCCGACACCTCGCGGGGATCGGTGCCCGCGTGGAAGAACCCGGCGTTGTCGACGATCCGCTTGTCCGGTACGGCCAGGTCGTCCAGCTTGCGCAGGTAGTCGAACTGCCGGCTGGTCGGGTCGCCGAAGCCGATGAACTGCCAGAACAGCGGCAGCCTGGCCGCCTTGCACAGGTACCGTTCGGCGGCCGGCCGGTTGGTGGGGCCGCCGTCGGTCTGGAAGACGACGAGCGCGGGCTCGGTCGACCCGCTGTCGAGGTAGTGGTCGATGACGGCGTCCATCACCAGGTGGTAGTTGGTCCTGCCCATGTGCCCGAGCCCGGCGACGATCCGCTCGACGCGCCCTTGGTGGTCGGCGAGGGAGAGGTCGGTGACGGCGTCGACGTCGGTGGAGAAGAACAGCACCGGCACGATGCCGTCGTCGTCGAGGTGCGCGGACAGGCCCAGCACCCGGTCGGCGAGCGCTTGTACGCTGCCGTCCCTGTAGTACGGCTTCATCGAGCCGGAGTGGTCGACCACGAGGTAGACCGCGGCACGCAGCCCGTCCAGCCCGTGTTCGGTCAGTGCGTGCCCCGCGGTCTTGTACAGGCTGACCAGCGCGGGCGCGGTCTCCTCGATCTTGTTCAGGCTGATCGCGGCCATGTGGTCTCCCCCTCCGGTCGCCGGGACCTGCTGCTCGGTCCCCGGGACTGGTCCCGAGGGTATGCGCCCCGACCCCGCTTCCGCGTCACTGCACCGGTGTTCGATACTTTTGTTCGCCGCCGCCCCCACCGGCTCGTCCGTCCCGTCCCTCACAAGGAGCCGGCTCGTGGATTCCGAGTCCACCGTCACCACCTGTTACCGCCATCCCAAGGTGGAGTGCCGCGTCAGCTGTGTGCGCTGCGAGCGGTACATCTGCCCGGACTGCATGCGGGAGGCGGCCGTGGGCCACCAGTGCCCCGAGTGCGTGAAGGAGGGCGTGCGGTCGATGCGGCAGGCCCGCACCGTGGTGGGCGGCCGGGTCTCGGCGGTGCCGGTGGTGACGTACGTACTGATCGTCGTCAATGTGCTGGCCTATCTGACGGAGCTGGCGCTGCCGGAGGTCGTGGACCGGTTCGCGATGCTGGGCGCGAGGCTGCTCGGGCCGGACGGCGGGCACTACGTGTGGGTCGAGGGCGCGTACTTCGAGGACTTCCGTCCGGAAGGTGTGGTGGGCGGGGAGTGGTACCGGCTGCTGACCGGCGCGTTCCTGCATCTGCCGCTCACCGGGGGGACGTTCGGCATTCTGCACATCGTGATGAACATGGTGGCGTTGTGGAACCTGGGCCGGGCCGTCGAGTCGATGCTGGGCCGCGTCCACTATCTCGCCCTGTATCTGCTGTCGGCGCTGGGCGGTTCGGTGCTGGTGCTGCTGCTCGCGCCGCAGGAGGTCGTGGTCGGGGCGTCCGGGGCGATCTTCGGGGTGGGGGCCGCGTACTACGTCATGGCGCGTCGGGTCGGTGCCGAGATGAGCGCGGTCAACCGGTTCATGGCCGGGCTGCTGCTGTGGCTGGTGGTCTCCGCGGTGGTCACGTCCTGGGAGGGGCACCTCGGCGGGCTGCTGGCGGGCGGTGCGGTGGCGGTGGCCTTCGCGTACGTGCCCAGGGGCAGGCACCGTGCGCTGTTGCAGGCGGGAGCGTGTCTGGTGCTGCTCGCGCTGCTCGTCGTCCTGGCGGTGGTCAAGGTGTCGGTTCTGACCGGTGGAGGTGTTTCCCAGTGAAGCGTCCAGCCCTGCTGATCGCGGCCGTGCCCGTGGTGGCGACGGCCGTGTACATGTTGATGCCCGGAGGGTCCGACGGCGGGACCGCCGGCAACGGCCCGGCCGTGTCCGCCTCACCGAACGCGCGCGAGCAGGCCAAGGAGCGCGCCGAGTCGGAGGCGGCCAAGGACGACGCGCTGGTGGCGAGCCGGCCGCCGGGCCTGGCCGATCCGGCGAAGAAGGAACTCGCCCAGCAGATCGTGGCGAGCGCCGAGAACTCGACGCTGCGCTGGCGCGAGACCTACGGCTCCATCGAGGACGTCGGGGACGGCGTCGGCTACACGGCCGGCATCGTCGGCTTCACCACCGGCACCCACGATCTGCTCGCTCTCGTCGAGGGCTACACCAAGGAGCACCCGGACAACGGGCTGGCGGAGTTCCTGCCCGCGCTGCGTGAGGTTGACGGTACGGACTCGCACGAGGGTCTGGACCCGGGCTTCCCGGAGGCCTGGCGGGCGGAGTCGGAGAAGCCCGCGTTCCGCGCGGCCCAGGAGGCCGAGCGCGACCGGGTCTACTTCGACCCGGCGGTGCGCATGGCCAAGCTCGACGGTCTCGGCACGCTCGGCCAGTTCGTGTACTACGACGCGATGGTCCGGCGTGGCCCCGACACCGGCCCCGACGGCTTCTACGGCATGCGGGAGCAGGCCATGCGCAAGGCGAGGACGCCGGGCCAGGGCGGCGGCGAGAAGGCGTTCCTGGAGGTGTTCCTCGACGTGCGCCGCGCGGCCGTGCTCGCGAGGAAGCCGGGTGCCGACACGTCCCGGATCGACACCGCCCAGCGCCGGTTCCTGCGGGAGGGGAACCTGGAGCTGGCGACGCCGCTGACGTGGCAGGTGAACGGGAGCACCTTCCGGATTCCCTGAACGGAGATGCGGCGGCGCCTGCCCGGTTTCGTCCGGTCGGGGACGGGCGGGCAGGCGCCACCTGGTGTTCCGTACGCCGTTGTACGGGACCTCTGTGGGGGGCCGTCAGGTCCCTTGTGCGATGCGGTCCGCGCCCGCGTGGTGGTGGGCGGGGCGAGCCGTCACACCATCAGTGAGCGGTCGGTGGGGCGGATCGGTGCGGGCAGGTCGCTCGCGCCGGTGAGGTGGCGGTCGCAGCCGTGTGCGGCGGAGCGTCCCTCGGCGATCGCCCACACGATGAGGGACTGGCCGCGGCCGGCGTCACCGGCGACGAAGACGCCCGGCACGCTGGTCTGGAAGTCGGCGTCGCGGGCGATGCTACCGCGCTCGTCGAGATCCAGGCCGAACTGCTCGACGAGGCCGTTGTCCCGGTCGGTGCCGGTGAACCCCATGGCGAGGGTGACCAACTGGGCCGGGATCGTCCGCTCGGTGCCGGACTTCCGGGTGGGCTTGCCGTCGACGAACTCGACCTCGGCCAGGTGCAGCCGCTGCACGTTGCCGTCCACGTCGCCCTCGAAGTGGGTGGTGGAGACGGAGTAGACCCGCTCGCCGCCCTCCTCGTGCGCGGAGGTGACCTTGTAGAGCATCGGGAAGGTCGGCCACGGCTGGGTCGCCGGGTTCCGCTCCTCGTCCGGGCGGGACATGATCTCCAGCTGGGTGACGGAGGCGGCGCCCTGGCGGTGGGCGGTGCCCACGCAGTCGGCGCCGGTGTCGCCGCCGCCGATGACGACGACGTGCTTGCCCTCGGCGGAGATCGGCGGGGCGACGTAGTCGCCCTCCTGCACCTTGTTGGCCAGCGGCAGGTATTCCATGGCCTGGTGGATGCCGCCCAGTTCGCGGCCCGGCACCGGCAGGTCGCGCGCCGTCGTCGCGCCGACGGCGAGGACGACGGCGTCGTACCGCTTGCGCAGTGCGGTGGCCGGCATGTCACGGCCGATCTCGATGCCCGTGCGGAACTTGGTGCCTTCCGCGCGCATCTGCTCGATACGGCGGTTGATGTGCCGCTTCTCCATCTTGAACTCGGGGATGCCGTAGCGCAGGAGGCCGCCGATGCGGTCCGCCCGCTCGTACACGGCGACGGTGTGGCCGGCCCGGGTCAGCTGCTGGGCGGCGGCCAGGCCGGCGGGGCCGGAGCCGACGACCGCGACGGTCTTGCCTGACAGGCGTCCGGGGACCCGCGGGGCGACGTCGCCGGTCTCCCACGCCTTGTCGATGATCGAGACCTCGACGTTCTTGATGGTGACGGGCGGCTGGTTGATGCCGAGGACGCACGCCGACTCGCAGGGGGCGGGGCACAGGCGGCCGGTGAACTCCGGGAAGTTGTTGGTGGCGTGCAGTCGCTCGGAGGCCGCCGACCAGTCCTCGCGGTAGGCGTAGTCGTTCCACTCGGGGATCAGGTTCCCCAGCGGGCAGCCGTTGTGGCAGAACGGGATGCCGCAGTCCATGCAGCGGCCGGCCTGCTTGCTGATGATCGGCAGCAGGGAGCCGGGGACGTGGATCTCGTTCCAGTCCTTGACGCGTTCGGTGACCGGGCGGGAGGTGGCGACCTCGCGCCCGTGGTTCAGGAATCCCTTCGGGTCAGCCATGGGTCGCCGCCTCCATCATCTTCCGGTGGGTGTCGGACTCGGAGAGTCCGGTTCGCTCGGCGGCGTCCTTGGCGGCGAGCACTGCCTGGTACGTACTGGGGGTGATCTTGCTGAAGCGGGCGGCGCCTCCGTCGGGGCTGTCCCACTCGGCCAGCAGCTTCTCGGCGACGGTGGAGCCCGTCTCCTCCTGGTGCCGGCGCACCACGTCGTGCAGCCAGGCGCGGTCGGTGTCGTCGAGCTCGTGGACGGCGTCCAGGTTGCCGGCGTTGACGTTGTCCCGGTCGAGGTCGATGACGTAGGCGACGCCGCCGGACATGCCGGCCGCGAAGTTGCGGCCGGTCTCGCCGAGGACGACCGCGTGGCCGCCGGTCATGTATTCGCAGCCGTGGTCGCCCACGCCCTCGGAGACGACCAGCGCGCCGGAGTTGCGGACACAGAACCGTTCGCCGACCTTGCCGCGCAGGAGCATCTCGCCGCCGGTGGCGCCGTAGGCGAGGGTGTTGCCGGCGATGACGCTGTACTCGGCGAGGTGGTCGGCGCCCCGGTCGGGGCGGACGACGATGCGGCCGCCGGAGAGGCCCTTGCCGACGTAGTCGTTGGCGTCGCCCTCCAGGCGCAGTGTGATGCCGCGGGGGACGAAGGCGCCGAAGGACTGGCCGGCGGAGCCGGTGAAGGTGAGGTCGATGGTGTCGTCGGGCAGGCCGGCGCCGCCGAACTTCTTCGTCACCTCGTGGCCGAGCATGGTGCCGACGGTGCGGTTGATGTTGCGGATGGCGACCTGGGCGCGGACCGGCTGGGCGTCCGGGGCGCCGTCGGCGGCGAGCGCGTCGGCGGCGAGCTTGATCAGCTCGTTGTCGAGGGCCTTCGCCAGTCCGTGGTCCTGGGGGACGATCCGGTGGCGGACGGCGCCGTCGGGCAGATCCGGGACGTGGAGCAGCGGGGCCAGTTCCAGGCCCTGCGCCTTCCAGTGGTCGACGGCGCGGGTCACGTCGAGGACCTCGGCGTGGCCGACGGCCTCCTCGAGGGAGCGGAAGCCGAGTTCGGCGAGGAGTTCGCGGACCTCTTCGGCGATGAACCGGAAGAAGTTCACGACGTGCTCGGCCTTGCCGGTGAACCGGTCGCGCAGCACCGGGTTCTGCGTGGCGATGCCGACCGGGCAGGTGTCCAGGTGGCAGACGCGCATCATGACGCAGCCGGAGACGACCAGCGGGGCGGTCGCGAAGCCGAACTCCTCGGCGCCGAGGAGGGCGGCGATGACGACGTCGCGGCCGGTCTTGAGCTGGCCGTCGGTCTGGACGACGATCCGGTCGCGCAGGCCGTTGAGCAGCAGTGTCTGCTGGGTCTCGGCGAGGCCGAGCTCCCAGGGGCCGCCGGCGTGCTTGAGCGAGGTCAGCGGGGAGGCGCCGGTGCCGCCGTCGTGGCCGGAGATGAGGACGACGTCGGCGTGGGCCTTGGAGACGCCGGCGGCGACTGTGCCGACGCCGACCTCGGAGACCAGCTTGACGTGGATGCGCGCTTCGGGGTTGGCGTTCTTCAGGTCGTGGATCAGCTGGGCGAGGTCCTCGATGGAGTAGATGTCGTGGTGCGGCGGCGGGGAGATGAGGCCGACACCGGGCGTCGAGTGACGCGTCTTGGCGATCCACGGGTAGACCTTGGGGCCGGGCAGCTGGCCGCCCTCGCCGGGCTTGGCGCCCTGGGCCATCTTGATCTGGATGTCGTCGGAGTTGACCAGGTATTCGGAGGTCACGCCGAAGCGTCCGGAGGCGACCTGCTTGATGGATGAGCGGCGGGCCGGGTCGTACAGGCGCTCGGGGTCCTCGCCGCCCTCGCCGGTGTTGGACTTGCCGCCGAGCTGGTTCATGGCGACGGCGAGGGTCTCGTGCGCCTCCTGGGAGATGGAGCCGTACGACATGGCGCCGGTGGAGAACCGCTTGACGATCGCGGAGACCGGCTCGACCTCGTCGACGGGGAGGGGGTCACGGTCGGAGGTGAAGCCGAACAGGCCGCGGAGCGTCATCAGGCGTTCGGACTGCTCGTTGACGCGGTCGGTGTACTGCTTGAAGACGTCGTAGCGGCCGGAGCGCGTGGAGTGCTGGAGGCGGAAGACGGTCTCCGGGTCGAACAGGTGCGGTTCGCCCTCGCGGCGCCACTGGTATTCGCCGCCGATGTCGAGCGCACGGTGGGCGGGGGCGATGCCGGAGGCGGGGTACGCCTTGGCGTGGCGGGCGGCGACCTCCTGGGCGACGACGTCGATGCCGATGCCGCCGATCTTGCTGGCGGTGCCGTGGAAGTACTTCTCGACGAACCGCTCGTCGAGGCCGACGGCTTCGAAGACCTGGGCGCCGCGGTAGGAGGCGACGGTGGAGATGCCCATCTTGGACATGACCTTCAGAACGCCCTTGCCGAGAGCGTGGATGAGGTTGCGGATGGCCTTCTCGGGCTCGATGTCGGACAGGAAGGTGCCCGCGCGGACGAGGTCCTCGACGGACTCCATCGCCAGGTACGGGTTGACGGCGGCGGCGCCGAAGCCGATGAGGAGGGCCACGTGGTGGACCTCGCGGACGTCTCCGGCCTCGACGAGGAGGCCCACCTGGGTGCGCTGCTTGGTGCGGATGAGGTGGTGGTGGACGGCCGCGGTGAGCAGCAGCGACGGGATCGGCGCGTGTTCGGCGTCGGAGTGCCGGTCGGACAGGACGATCAGCCGGGCGCCGTTGCCGAAGGCGGCGTCGACCTCGGCGCAGATCTCCTCGATACGGGCGGCGAGGGCGTCGCCGTCGCCGGAGACCCGGTAGAGGCCGGAGAGGGTGGCGGCCTTGAAGCCGGGCAGGTCGCCGTCGGCGTTGACGTGGATGAGCTTGGCCAACTCGTCGTTGTCGATGACCGGGAAGGGCAGGACGACGGAGCGACAGGACGCGGCCGTCGGCTCGAGCAGGTTGCCCTGGGGGCCCAGGGAGCTGCGCAGGGAGGTGACCAGTTCTTCGCGGATCGCGTCCAGCGGCGGGTTGGTGACCTGCGCGAACAGCTGGGTGAAGTAGTCGAAGAGCAGTCGGGGGCGGTCGGACAGCGCGGCGATCGGGGAGTCGGTGCCCATGGAGCCGATCGGTTCGGCGCCGGCCTTGGCCATCGGGGCGAGCAGGAGGCGCAGTTCCTCCTCGGTGTAGCCGAAGGTCTGCTGGCGGCGGGTGACCGAGGCGTGGGTGTGCACGATGTGCTCACGCTCGGGCAGGTCGGACAGTTCGATCTCGCCGGCTTCCAGCCACTCCGCGTAGGGGTGCTCGGCGGCGAGCCGGGCCTTGATCTCGTCGTCCTCGATGATGCGGTGCTCGGCGGTGTCCACCAGGAACATGCGGCCGGGCTGCAGGCGGCCCTTGCGGACGACCTTCGCCGGGTCGATGTCGAGCACGCCGACCTCGGAGCCGAGGACGACCAGGCCGTCGTCGGTGACCCAGTAGCGGCCGGGGCGCAGGCCGTTGCGGTCGAGTACGGCGCCGACCTGGGTGCCGTCGGTGAAGGTGACGCAGGCGGGGCCGTCCCAGGGCTCCATCATCGTGGAGTGGTACTGGTAGAAGGCGCGGCGGGCCGTGTCCATCGAGGCGTGGTTCTCCCATGCCTCCGGGATCATCATGAGCACTGAGTGCGGCAGCGAGCGCCCGCCGAGGTGCAGCAGTTCGAGTACCTCGTCGAAGGAGGCGGAGTCGGAGGCGTCGGGCGTGCACACCGGGAAGATGCGCTCGATGCCCTTGTCGGCGGAGCCGCTGTGCCCATGGTCGGCGGAGCCGAACAGGTCGGAGGCCAGCTGGGACTCGCGGGCGCGCATCCAGTTGCGGTTGCCCTTGACGGTGTTGATCTCGCCGTTGTGGGCGACGAAGCGGTAGGGGTGCGCGAGCGGCCACGACGGGAAGGTGTTCGTGGAGAACCGGGAGTGCACGAGCGCGATCGCGGAGCCGAAGCGGCGGTCCGACAGGTCCGGGAAGAAGGGCTCCAGCTGGCCGGTGGTGAGCATGCCCTTGTAGACGAGGGTCCGCGCGGACAGCGACGGGAAGTAGACACCGGCCTCGCGCTCGGCGCGCTTGCGCAGCGCGAAGGCCGTGCGGTCGAGGTCGATGCCCGTCGACACGTGGTCCGTGACGAAGATCTGGCGGAAGGCGGGCATCGTGGAACGGGCGGCGGCGCCCAGCAGTTCGGGTGCGACGGGCACGTCGCGCCAGCCGAGGACGGTCAGGCCCTCGGCGCGGGCGATCTCCTCGATGCGGGCGGCGGTCTCGTCGGCCGTGTCGACCGGGAGGAAGGCGGTGCCGACGGCGTAGGCGCCGGCCTCGGGCAGTTCGAACCCGGCCACCTCGCGGAAGAAGGCGTCCGGGACCTGGGAGAGGATGCCCGCGCCGTCGCCGGAGTCGGGCTCGGAGCCGGTGGCGCCGCGGTGCTCCAGGTTGCGCAGGACGGTGAGCGCCTGCTCCACCAGGGTGTGGGACGCCTCGCCGGTGAGGGTGGCGACGAAGCCCACGCCGCAGGCGTCGTGCTCGTCGCGGGGGTCGTACAGACCCTGGGGCGCTGGGCGGGCGTCCATGGAGGACCAGTTCTGACCTTGCGCGGAATGCTGGCACGGCCGGCGCGGCATACGCATCGGCTCTCCCGTCGTCGTCGTGTGGCATGTGGCATGTGGCAAGTGCCGAGGAACGACGTTGGCCCTCTGTGTGGCTGCGAAATTTCGTGCAGATCACACGAGGGATCGGTTCCCGGATAGCGGGATTTTCCGTTCCCTCATGCGGACACCTTGCAGGTCACGGCGGGGTTCCGCACCTGACGGTGGAGGCTGTGGGTGCCGGAGGCGAACAGATCGATGTCCGCCGGTCCGAAGGCGGAGGGGGCGTCTTCGCCCCCCGCGCGGGTGCGTCACAGGCCTCATTGCCCGTAGCGCTTTCGGCTCATGCCCCGTCGTCACACGGTCGAAACCGATGAATAACGTGTACTTGCGCGGTCCGTCGCACGAAAGCGGAGCCGGCCCACCCGGGGGCGTCCGAGCCGGGTGACGCGAGCCGCGTCACCCGGCCGGGCCGTCCGAACCGGATCGCCCGTCCGGGTCGGGTGTGGAGCCGGGTCATCCGATGGCCGTTCCGAACAGCGCGCCCAGGGCATAGGTCACGCCGGCCGCCGCGCCACCGAGGGCGAGCTGCCGCAGCCCGCTGAACCACCAGGTCCGCGCGGTCACCTTGGCCACCAGCGCGCCACACAGGAAGAGTCCCAGAAGGGCCAGCAGCACGGCGGGCCACAGGCTGCTCGCGCCGAGCAGATAGGGCAGTACGGGGAGCAGCGCGCCCAGCGCGAAGGCGCCGAAGCTGGAGACGGCGGCCACGGTGGGCGAGGGCAGGTCGCCGGGGTCGATCCCCAGTTCCTCGCGGGCGTGGATCTCCAGCGCCTGCTCGGGGTCCTTCGACAGCTGCCGGGCCACCTCACTGGCGAGCTCCGGCTCGACACCGCGGGACTCGTAGAGGGCGGCGAGCTCGGCCTCCTCGTCCTTGGGGTGCTTACGCAGTTCGCGCCGCTCGACGGCCAGTTCGGCCTCGACGAGCTCACGCTGGGAGGCGACAGAGGTGTACTCGCCGGCGGCCATGGAGAAGGCGCCGGCCGCGAGGCCCGCGAGGCCGGTGAGGACGATGGTCTGCTGACCGACCGAGCCACCGGCGACGCCGGTGATCAGCGCGAGGTTGGAGACCAGTCCGTCCATCGCGCCGAACACGGCGGGGCGCAGCCAGCCGCCGTTCACGTCACGGTGCGTGTGGTTGTCGCGGTGCGCCTCGTGCAGCGTCGCCTCGGTCTCGATGAGCGCCATACAGCCCCCCAGGGAATTCGCGGGAGCGCCTGGAGACCGGACGCCCCTTTGGACAGTTTTTAGACACGTTCTAGTTTTTTACAACACTCAAGGTACCCCCACTGATTCCCCCCGCCAGCAAGGAAAGGCTGGGCTAACCTGCGGTTTTGCGGATTCTGCACGTCTGTGTGAAGGGGCACGCAGATGTCGACCGGGTGACGTTGAGGCGGGTGAGGCTGCGCCGGACACCTCACCGGGGACAGTTCCGCAAAGGGCTTCGCGCCTCTCGGGGCGCCCCTGAGAGGAGAGCCGCGTATGGCATCGATCGCCCGCATCCCCTCCGCCCCGGCGCCCGGGGGCTCCGTCGGACTCCGCGAGCGGGCACGCGGCGCGCTGCTCGGCCTGGCCGTCGGCGACGCGCTGGGCGCCCCGGCCGAGAACATGCGGCCCTCCGAGATCCGCGCCCGGTGGGGCCGTATCACCGGGTACGTCGCGGAGCACCCCGCGGGCACGGACGACACCGAGTACGCGATCCTCACCGGCCTGCTGCTGGCCCGGCACGGCTCCGCGCTCACCCCGGAGCAGGTCGGGGCGGCCTGGCACGAGTGGATCTCGGACCGCGCCGAGGGGTCCTTCCGCGGCGCCGGCTTCAGCGAACGCGGCACCCTGGAGAACCTCCGCCGGGGACTGGCCGCCCCCGTCTCCGCCCAGCACCGCCATGCCTGGAGCGACGGGCTGGCGATGCGGGCGACACCGCACGGCGTCTTCGCGGCCGGCCGTCCCGCCGAGGCCGCCCGGCTGGCGGCCGTCGACGGCTCGATCAGTCACGACGGCGAAGGCATCTACGGCGGCCAGGCGGTCGCGGCGGGCGTGGCGGCGGCGATGGCGGGAGCACCGGTGGTCACCGTCGTCGCCTCCGCGCTGGCTCTGGTGCCGGAGGACTCCTGGACCGCCCGTTCCCTGCGCCGCGCCGTCACCGCCGCCCACCTGGGCGAACGCGCGGTGCGCTCCGCGGTCGTGATCGGTGGCTACCCCTGGACCGACCTGGCCCCCGAAGCCGTCGCCCTCGCCTTCGGCGCGTATGCGGCGGCGGACGGCGACTTCGAACAGGCGGTGCTGACGGCCGTCAACATGGGCCGCGACGCCGACACCACGGCGGCCGTGGCGGGTGCCCTCGCGGGGGCGACCCGAGGCGCCCGCGCGATCCCGGAGGCCTGGGCCGCCGCCATCGGACCGGCCCTCGGCAGCTGCCTCCCCGCGATGGCCGGCCACCACGTCCTGGACATCGCGGACCTGCTCACACCAGGCACTTTCGTCCTGGCAGCGGACAACGAAACGGAGGCCCCGACATGACCCCGCCCCCCGCCCCGCCCCCGTCTCCGCCCACAGCCACAGCACCCTCGTCCGCCGTCGACGGCGAGAGCGCCCCGCAAGTGCCGCCCGTGCCCGGCCACGGGACCCGCACGCGTGGCGCGGTTGGGAACCACCGGCCCGAGGACTCGGCCGAGTCCGCATCCCCCGCCCCACCACCGCGGACGCGCATCGAGGGCCTGCTCCTCGGCCTCGCCGCCGGTGACGCCGCCGGCTGGCCCGCCGCACGGCACCGGGCTGCCCGGATGCCCGAGTGGACCCGGCGGCTCACCCGGGAACTGGACGTCTTCGCCGAGCAGAACGCGACCACCACCCTCCCCGTGCCGATCGCCCTCAACCAGCCCCCGGAGCCCTTGCGGCTCGGCCCCTCAGACGACGCCGAGTGGGCGGCGTTCGCGGCCGAGGCGGTCCTGCTGGCCGGCCACGACAGCGCCCTGAGGGACCTGAGCCGGGAACGCCGTACCCGGGCCGCCATCGACCTGACCTGGAACGTCGTGGCCGACGAGGTCGCCGCGGCGGCCGCGCGCGCCCCCGAGATCGAGTCGGCCGTGCTCCCCCTGCGCGCCCGTATCTCCGTACGGGCCGGGCTCGGCAACCTCGCCACGGGGCTGCGGCCGCCCGCCACCGGCCACGACAACCCGCACTACTTCGACGACGCGGCCTGCGTACGGGCCTGCGTCCTGGCCGTCACCCACGCCGGAGACCCCGAACGCGCCGCGGCGCTCGCCGAGTTCGACGCCCGCTACACCCAGGACGGCGACGGTGTCCACGGCGCCCGCGCGATGGCCGCCGCCGTCGCCCTCGCGCTGGCCGGAGCCGACGTGGAGGCGTGCGTGACCGCCGCGGTCGCCGAGTTGCCCGAGGAGACGGAGATCGGCCGCAACGCCCGGCACGCCCTGCGGCTCGCCGCGGACACCGACGGCGCCTTCGCCCTCGTACCGCTCCTGGAACACCAGATCGTCGACCACGTCTACAGCTACGGTGTCGCCGCCGCCGAAACCGTCCCCGTCGCTCTCGCCCTGGCCACCGCCGCCCACGGCCGGATCGCGGAGGCGGTCCCCGCCGCGGCCTGCCTGTCCCGGGTCGCGGACTCCGCCCCCGCCCTCGCCGGCGCCCTGACCGGCGCGCTGGGCGGCGGCGCGGCGATCCCCGGATCCTGGCGGGAGAGCTGCCGCACCCTCTCCGGCTGCGCGCTCCCCCGGCTCACCGGCACCGACCTGGTGGAACTCGCCGGACTCCTGGAAGCCGCGCAACCGCCCCCACCAGGAGGATGATTCGGGCATGACGCTCAAAGAGGATGAGAAGCGGGGCCGGGGTGCGCCCCTGGACGAGCGGATCGCCGGCGCGCTGGTGGGAGCCGCCGTCGGCGACGCGCTCGGCGGCCCCGTCGAGGGGTACTCCCCCGAGCAGATCGCCGAACGCCACGGTGGCCGCGTCCACGGTGTCGTCGGCCCCTGGAACGGCGACGCCTGGCGCACCGCCCGGCCCATCGCCCCTTACCACAAGGGCGACGGACACGTCACCGACGACACGCTCATGACGCATGCCCTGGTCCGGGTGTACGCGCGGGTCCGGGACCATCTGGACGCCCATGCCGTCGCCGACCACCTGGTGCCGGACCTGATGAGCAACCCGCGCTGGATCCCGGAACTGGAGGCGGAGGCGCTCCCGCTCCAGCGGATCTTCCTCGCGGAGAAGTGGCTGGTGGCCCGGATCCACTACGGTCATGTCGACCCGCGCGAGGCGGGCGTCGGCAACATCGTCAACTGCGGTGCCGCGATGTACATGGCCCCCGTCGGCCTGGTCAACTCCGCCAACCCGGTGGGCGCGTACGCCGAGGCGCTGGACGTCGCGGGGGCCCACCAGTCGTCGTACGGCCGGGAGGCGGCGGGGGTCCTCGCCGCGGCCGTGGCAGCGGCGTGCGCGCCGGGGGCGAGTCCGGGCTCGGTCGTCGACGCCTGCCTGTCGCTGGCGAAGGACGGCACACGGGAGGCGATCGAACGGGTCTGCGAAGAGGCGTCCCGACACCCGGACTTCGAGTCCGCACTGCGCCCGCTGCGGGAGGCCGTGGCCCCGTACGACACCGTGGGCCCCGACTACCGCTCCCCCTCGCTGGGCGCCCGCCGGCCGTCCCGGCTGCACGCCGTCGAGGAACTCCCGGTCGCGCTGGGCATGGTGGTGGTGGCCCGCGGCGACTTCCGGCACGCGGTGCTGGGCGCGGTGAACTACGGCCGGGACTGCGACTCCATCGCCACGATGGCCGGGGCGGTGACGGGCGCCCTCGGCTCGCCGGTCCCCGAGGGCTGGGCGAAGACCGTGGCGGACGCCAGCCGTCTCGACCTCTGGGAACCCGCGGCCGCGCTGACCGCGGTGACGTGCGAGATCTTCGCGCGCGACGTGTCCCGACGCCGAGCGCACGAACGGGCGTTCGTCGAGTTGGGAGGCCCGGCATGCTCCGACTGACCTGGGTCCAGCCGGAGGACCTGATCGGCCATGAGCTGCGCCAGGCGACCCAGGACGGCAGGGCGCCCTCGGCCGTCGCGGCCCGCTGGCGCGCGGCGGGCGGCCCCGAGGCCCCGCTCCGCGCCGGCGCCTCCCCGCGGCCGGCCTCCCGCTACCTCCGGCTGCTGGCCGGGGACCTCCTGGACGAACTCGCCGACCTGCCCAGCAGCCTGGCGGACGACGAGCCGACGGACCTCGCCGCGATCAAGTCCCTGTGCCCCCACTGGCCCTCCCCCCTCGGCACCGGTCCGCCGGCTCCCGATCACTTCGACGCGGGTCACCGCCGTACCGACCGCCTCGAAGCCGCCTGGCTCGGCCGGGCCGTCGGCTGCCTGCTCGGCAAGCCCGTGGAGAAGCTCCCCCTCGACGGCATCCGCCGGCTCGCCCGGGCAACCGGAAACTGGCCTCTGAACGGCTACTTCACCGCCCGCGGAGTTCCCGGGGAACTGGCCGCCCGGTACCCCTGGAACCGTCGCTCCGCGGCCACGTCCCTCGCCGAGAACATCGACGGCATGCCCGAGGACGACGATCTCAACTACCCGCTCCTCAACCTGCTGTTGCTCCAGCGGTACGGCAGGGACTTCACCACCGCGGACGTGGCCCGGCTCTGGCTGGACGAACTCCCGGCGGGCCGCGCCTTCACCGCCGAACGCATCGCCTACCGCAACCTCCTGAGCGGCCTGGAACCCCCGCGCACCGCCCGGCACCGCAATCCGTTCCGCGAGTGGATCGGCGCGCTGATCCGCGCCGACGTGCACGGCTGGACCAATCCGGGGGACCCGGCGGGCGCGGCGGAGCAGGCCCATCGCGACGCGACCCTCACCCACACCGCCAACGGCGTCTACGCCGCGATGTTCGCCGCGGCCGTCATCGCCACCGCCGCCGCGGACAGCGGCAACGGCAACGGCAACCAGGACGTCCATGCCTGTCTGCGGGCCGGTCTCGCCGTCGTACCGCCCCGCTCCCGGCTCGCCCGCGCCGTGCGCCACGCCGTGCGACTGGCGCACGAGCACGCCGACTTCGCCACCGTCATCGACGAGATCCATGCCCGGCACGCGGACGTCCACTGGGTGCACGCCGTGCCCAACACCGCGCTGATCGCCGCCGCCCTCACCCACGCGGACGGCGACTTCACCGGCGCGATCTGCCGCGCCGTGTCCGGTGGCCTGGACACGGACTCGGGCGGCGCGACCGCCGGCGGCATCGCCGCTCTCCTCGCCGGCTCCCCCACCGCGCTCCCCGAACGCTGGACGGGCCCGCTGAAGAACCGGCTGGCCACCTCCGTCGGCGATTTCAACGGCATCGGCTTCGACACCCTGGCCCGTCTGACCCACCTGGAGGCCTGCCGCCCATGACCCGGCCCCCCGCCCCCGCCGGTCCCCCGCTGACCGGCCTGCGCGTCCTGGACCTCGCCACCCTCTTCGCCGGGCCCCTCGCCGCGACCCTGCTCGGCGACTTCGGCGCGGAGGTCGTCAAGGTCGAGCACCCGAGGAAACCGGACCCCTCCCGCGGCCACGGGCCGTCGAAGGACGGCGTGGGGCTGTGGTGGAAGATGCTCGGCCGCAACAAACGGACCATCACCCTCGACCTGTCCACGCCCGGCGGCCGGGCGACCCTGCTGCGCCTCGCCCGGACCGCCGACGTGATCATCGAGAACTTCCGGCCGGGCACCCTGGAGAAGTGGGACCTGGGCTGGCCCGAACTGTCCGCCGCCAACCCCCGGCTGGTCCTGGTCCGGGTCACCGGCTTCGGCCAGTTCGGCCCGTACGCCCCTCGCCCCGGCTTCGGCACCCTCGCCGAGGCGATGAGCGGCTTCGCCGCGATCACCGGTGAACCGGACGCGCCTCCGACGCTGCCGCCGTTCGGGCTGGCCGACTCCATCGCGGGTCTGACCACGGCGTACGCGGTGCTCACCGCGCTCGCCGGGCGGGAGCACACCGGCGAGGGCCAGGTCGTCGACATGGCCCTCATCGAACCGATCCTCACCGTGCTCGGCCCGCAGCCGACCTGGTACGACCAGCTGGGCCATGTCCAGCCCCGCACCGGCAACCGCTCCCAGAACAACGCCCCGCGCGGCACCTACCTGACCGCCGACGGCACCTGGGTCGCCGTCTCCACCTCTGCCCAGTCGGTCGCCGAGCGGGTGATGCGGCTGGTGGGACGGCCCGAACTGATCGACGAACCGTGGTTCGCCACCGGCGCCGACCGGGCCCGGCACGCGGACACGTTGGACGAGGCCGTGGGCGGATGGATCTCCCGCCGCACCCGCACCGACGTGCTCGCGGCCTTCGAGAAGGCCGAGGCCGCGGTGGCCCCCGTCCAGGACGTACGGGACGTGATGACCGACCCGCAGTACCAGGCCCTGAACACCATCACCACGGTCGACGACCCGGAGCTGGGCCCGCTGCGCATGCAGAACGTCCTCTTCCGGCTCTCCCGCACCCCCGGCGCGATCCGCTGGGCGGGCCGCCCGCACGGCGCGGACACCGACGAGGTCCTGACCGAACTGGGCCTCACCCCGGCCGAACTGGCGGCGCTGCGCGCGGAGGGCGCACTGTGACGGGGGCTGTGCCACGGACGAGGGCGAAGGCCCCACTGACCTGGCTCTACGCCCCCGGCGACCGGCCGCGGGTGGTGGCGAAGGCCCTCGTCTCCGGGGCCGACGTGGTGGTGATCGACCTGGAGGACGCGGTCGCCCCCGACCGCAAGGCGTACGCCCGTGCCGCCACCGCCGAGTTGCTGCGCGACCCACAGCCGGTCCCGGTCCACGTCCGTGTCAACGCCCTGACCGGTCCCTGGGGCGAGGCCGACCTCGCCGCCGTCGCCCCGGCCCGGGGCCTGGCCGGCCTCCGACTGCCCAAGGTGTCCTCACCCACCGACGTCGTACGGGCCGCGAAGCGGGCCGTGTCCGCCCACGGCGCAGCGCTCCCCCTGTACGCGATGCTGGAGACGGCCCTCGGCATCGAACGGGCCCACGCCGTGGCCACCGCCCACCCGTCCCTGCGCGGCATCTCGATCGGCGAGGCGGATCTACGGGCCGACCTGGGCGTGGGGGACGACGCGGGCCTCGACTGGTCCCGCTCCCGCGTGGTCGTCGCCGCGCGGGCGGCCGGTCTGGCCCCGCCCACCCAGTCCGTCCATCCGGACACCCGCGACCTGGACGGCCTTCTCGCCTCCTGCACCCGGGGCCGCGCCCTGGGCTTCCTGGGCCGCGCCGCCATCCACCCCCGGCAGCTGCCGGTCATCGAGCGCGCCTATCTGCCGACGGAGCAAGAGATCGAACGGGCGGAGAGGATCGTCGAGGCGGCGGGCGACGAACGGGGCGCCCAGGCCCTCTCCGACGGCTGCTTCATCGACGCGGCGGTGGTGACGGCCGCCCAGCGCGTCCTGTCCCTGACCCGCCGGGCCTGAGGGCCACACACGCCGTGGGGCGCCCGGAGGTTCCGGGCGCCCCACGGCGTCGTTGTCGCAGGAGGTCAGCAGGCCGTCAGCTCTTCTTCGCCGACCCGGCCCCGTCCTTGGAGCGGACGTCCCCGGGATCCGCGCCCGCGGCATCCGCCTCGGCCGCATCCGCCGTGCCGTCCTCCGGCTCGGCGTCCTTCCCGGTCTTGGCGTCCTTCTTGGTCTTGGTGTCTTCTCCCGCCTCGGTGTCCTCCGTCGGCTCGGCGTCGTCCTTCGCCTCCGGGGAGTCCGCCTCGCCCTTCTCGCCGGTCTCGGTCCCACCGGAGGCGTCGGCCGCACCGCCGGAGGCAGCAGCCGCGCCCGGCTCCACCACGTCCTCGCGGCCCGGCCGCTTCTTCGCCGATACCACGATGTAGACCACCGCGAGCACGAACACGATCATCGCGGTCCAGTTGTTCAACCGCAGGCCCAGGATGTCGTGGGCCTCGTCGACGCGCATGTACTCGATCCAGAACCGGCCCGCGCAGTACGCCGCGACGTACAGCGCGAACGTCCGCCCGTGCCCGAGCTTGAAGCGACGGTCCGCCCAGATGACCAGCAGGGCGACACCGACGCACCACAGCGACTCGTACAGGAACGTCGGGTGGTAGTACCCCGGTACCCGGCCGCCCTCCGTGGACGTGATGTGCAGGGCCCAGGGAAGATCCGTCTCCCGCCCGTACAACTCCTGGTTGAACCAGTTGCCCCAGCGTCCGAGCGCCTGCGCCAGCGCCAGACCGGGGGCCACGGCGTCGGCGTACGGCGGCAGGGCGATGCCCCGGCGCCGGCAGCCGATCCAGGCACCCAGGGCGCCCAGGGCGACGGCTCCCCAGATGCCCAGACCGCCCTCCCAGATCTTGAAGGCGTCGACCCAGTCGCGGCCCTCGCCGAAGTAGAGCTGGTAATCGGTGAGGACGTGGTAGAGACGACCACCGACCAGGCCGAACGGGATGGCCCAGAACGCGATGTCCCAGGCGGTGCCCTTCTGGCCACCGCGCGCCACCCACCGGCGGTCGACGATCCAGAGGGCGACGAAGAGACCGGCGAGGATACTGAAGGCATAGCCGCGCAGCGGGATGGGGCCCAGGTGCAGCACCCCGCTCGACGGGCTGGGAATGTAGGCAAGTTCCATGGCAGGGTCGACGCTACCGTGCCGGACCGGTCACACGGTGGGCGGCCCGGCTACGGGTCCATAACGGGAGGGCGTTCGCGCCTACTGCTGATCGGCCTTCCGCACCATCTCCTTCAGTTTCGCCGGCGTCATCGTCTGGTCCTGGTAAATGTTCTTGTCACCGAGCAGGACGGTCGGTGTGCCCGAGAAGCCGCCCTTCTGGAATGCCTCCTGGGACTTTCCGACCCAGCTGTTGTGCGTGCCGTCCTCCACACAGCCGCGGAAGGCGGGCGTGTCGAGGCCGTCGACCTTGCCTGCCAGCTCGATGAGCTTGTCGTTGTCGGCGAAGGCGTCGTCCGCCTCCTGGGGCTGGTTGTCGAACAGCACGTCGTGGTACTCGGCGAACTTGCCGGCGTCCTGGGCGCAGGCCGCCGCGTTGGCGGAGGTGCGGGAGCCGGTGCCGCCCATGTTGCCGTCGATGAGCGTGACCAGGTGGTATTCGATCTTCAACTGGCCGGACTCGGTCAGCTCGTGCAGGGTCGGGCGGTACGCCAGCTCGAAGGATTTGCAGGCGGGGCAGCGGAAGTCCTCCCACACGGTGAGCGTGGACTTGGCGCTCTCCTTGCCGACCGGGATGGCGAGGCCGTCCTTGCCGAGCGCCCCCGAGGGCGCCACCACCGGGCCGGCCTCTTCACTGCCGCCATCCTTGCCGGCGTTGGCGGCGACGACTCCGATCACCGCCGCGAGCGCCAGGACACAGACCACGCTCGCACCCACGATCAGGGTGCGGCGTCGACTGTCCGCCGTCTTCTGCTTCTCGCGCTCGACCGCCAGCCGCTCCCGGGCGGTGCGCTTTCCCTCATGATTCTTCTCGCTCACACCCCGCAGAACGAACCGGGGAGGCGCACCGCGCCTCCCCGGCCCCAGGTCCACCCGTACGAGGGACCCGTATGACTATCCGCTGACGGCCTGTGGCTGACCGGCCACCCGCGGTGTCCGGCCCGGAAACGGCGTGGTCACGCCTGTCCGCGCACACCCTTGGCGAGTTCGCCCGCGAGCGCCCGGACGGCCTGGACTCCGGCGGCCGGGTCGGGGGCGTCCAGCATCCGCTTGACGAAGGCGGAGCCGACGATCACGCCGTCGGCGAAGCGGGCGACCTCGGCGGCCTGGGTGGCGTCGGAGACGCCGATCCCGACGCACACCGGCAGGTCGGCGCGGCTCGCCCGGGTGCGCGCCACGAGGTCCTCGGCCTGCGCGCCGACCGACTCGCGGGTGCCGGTGACCCCCATGAGGGACGCGGCGTAGACGAAGCCGCTGCCCACCGCGGTGATCTCGGCGAGCCGCTCGTCCTTGCTGCTGGGCGCGACGACGAAGACGGTGGCGAGCCCGTGCTTGTCGGCGTGTTCCCGCCACAGCGCCGACTCCTGGACGGGCAGGTCGGGCAGGATGCATCCGGCGCCGCCCGCCTCGGCGAGTTCGGCGGCGAACCGCTCGACGCCATAGCGGTCGACGGGGTTCCAGTACGTCATGACGAGGATCGGCTTCCCGGTGGCCCGGTGCGCCTCCCGGACCGTGCGCAGCACGTCGGCGATCCGTACGCCGCCGCGCAGGGCGATGTCGTCGGCGGTCTGGATGACGGGCCCGTCGAGGACGGGGTCGCTGTGCGGCAGGCCCACCTCCACGACGTCGGCACCGCCGTCGATGACTGCCTTGACGGCGTCGATGCCGCCGTCGACGGTCGGGAATCCGGCCGGGAGGTAGGCGATGAGGGCGGCCCGGCCCTCGGCCTTCGCCGCGGCGAGGGTGTCGCTCAGCAGCTGTACGTTCCCGCTCACTTGGCGTCCCCCTCGATCTCGGCGGTGTCGGTGTCCGCGTCGGCGGCGACCTCCGCGTCGGTGTCGTACAGCCCGAAGTAGCGGGCGGCGGTGTCCATGTCCTTGTCGCCCCGGCCGGACAGGTTGATCACGATCAGCCCATCCTTGCCGAGTTCCTTGCCGACCTCCAGGGCACCGGCCAGCGCGTGGGCACTCTCAATGGCCGGGATGATGCCCTCGGTCCGCGACAGCAGCCGCAGCGCCTGCATGGCGGCGTCGTCGGTGACCGCGCGGTACTCGCCGCGGCCGGAGTCCTTGAGGTGGGCGTGCTCGGGTCCGATGCCCGGGTAGTCGAGCCCGGCCGAGATGGAGTACGGCTCGGTGATCTGGCCCTCGTCGTCCTGGAGGACGTAGGAGCGCGAGCCGTGCAGGATGCCGGGCTCGCCCGCGGTGAGGGTGGCCGCGTGCTCGCCGCTCTCGATGCCGTGGCCCGCGGGTTCGCAGCCGATGAGGCGTACCGAGGCGTCCGGGATGAAGGCGTGGAAGAGTCCGATGGCGTTGGAGCCGCCGCCGACGCAGGCGATGGCGGCGTCGGGCAGTCGTCCGGCGCGCTCCAGGAGCTGGCGGCGGGTCTCGACGCCGATGACGCGGTGGAAGTCGCGCACCAGGCCGGGGAAGGGGTGGGGTCCGGCGACGGTGCCGAAGAGGTAGTGCGTGCTGTCGACGTTGGCGACCCAGTCGCGGAACGCCTCGTTGATGGCGTCCTTGAGGGTGCGGCTGCCGGACTTCACGGCGATGACCTCGGCGCCGAGCATGCGCATCCGGGCCACGTTGAGGGCCTGGCGCTGGGTGTCGATCTCACCCATGTAGACGGTGCAGTCGAGGCCGAACAGGGCGCAGGCGGTGGCGGTGGCGACGCCGTGCTGGCCGGCGCCGGTCTCGGCGATGACACGGGTCTTGCCCATGCGCTGGGTGAGCAGCGCCTGGCCGAGCACGTTGTTGATCTTGTGGGAGCCGGTGTGGTTGAGGTCCTCACGCTTGAGGAAGACCCGGGCGCCACCGGCGTGTTCGGCGAAGCGCGGCACCTCGGTGAGGGCGCTCGGGCGGCCGGTGTAGTTCACCAGCAGGTCGTCGAGTTCGCGGGCGAACTCGGGGTCGGCCTTGGCCTTGTCGTACTCGACGGCGACCTCGTCCACCGCGGCGACGAGCGCCTCCGGGATGAACTTGCCGCCGAACGCGCCGAAGTAGCCTTCGGCGCTCGGAGTCTGACCCTCCGGGTCGGGGATGAAGAACTGGCTGGGCATGCGGAAACCTCACGGTGAGCGTCGTTTTTGGGCACTGATCGCCGTGGGGGCGGGGTTGTCGGGCCACTGCGGGCCGCGTGTGGCTTGTCACGCCCGCGCGGCGGAGCCGCGTATTCGGGCACAGTCCCGCACCCCTGGAAGGGGCGCTGCCATCGCATGCCGTTGACCTGCCCCGGCTCGTCGCCGATGACGTACCGGACCCGACGTCCGTGGACCCGGCGCGCGGGCGCGCGGCAGCCGCGCGGGCGGCAGCCGCGGGCGAGGCGCGCGTACGGGTCCCTGGCTGGGGTGATCGGCGGTGTCATCGGGGCCGAGCCTACCGGGGTGTCAGCCGCGGCCGGGCCGCAGCGCCGGGTGCTCGCCCGCCGCCACCAGGTCGGCGACCGCCGTCTTCGGGTCGCGGCCGGTGACCAGGGACTCGCCGACCAGGACGGCGTCGGCGCCGGCGTTGGCGTAGGCGATCAGGTCGTGCGGGCCGCGGACGCCGGACTCGGCGACCTTGACGAGGTGGTCCGGGAGCTCGGGGGCGATCCGCTCGAAGGTGCCGCGGTCGACCTCGAGGGTCTTGAGGTTGCGCGCGTTGATGCCGATGACCTTGGCGCCCGCGTCGATCGCGCGCTCGGCCTCCTCCTCGTCGTGCGCCTCGACGAGCGGGGTGAGCCCGATGGACTCGGCGCGCTCGATCAGCGACTCCAGGGCCGGCTGGTCGAGGGCGGCGACGATGAGCAGCGCGAGGTCGGCGCCGTGCGCCCGCGCCTCCCAGAGCTGGTACGAGGTGACGATGAAGTCCTTGCGCAGGATGGGGATGTCCACGCGCGCGCGGACGGCCTCCAGGTCGGCGAGGGAACCGCCGAAGCGGCGCGTCTCGGTGAGGACGGAGATGACGGCCGCGCCACCCGCCTCGTAGTCGGCGGCGAGTCCGGCCGGGTCGGCGATCGCGGCGAGCGCGCCCTTGGACGGGCTGGAGCGCTTGACCTCGCAGATCACCTTGACGCCCTCGCCCCGCAGGGCGGCCACGCCGTCCTTGGCCGCGGGGGCCTTGGCCACGCGCTCCTTGAGCTCGTCGAGGCTCACGCGCGCCTGCCGCTCCGCGAGGTCGGCACGGACTCCGTCGATGATCTCGTCGAGCACACTCACGCGAGAGGCCCCCTTCCAGACGGTCCGTCTTCAGTGCGTTCGTTTCCGTCCCGGGGCGCCCCGCCCTCATGGTCGGGTCGCCGGACGAAACCGGTGGTCACTGCGATGGTATCCGCAGCGGGGCGTACCCCTCGCATCCGGTGGACGGCGGTCCCACTAGCTGGACGTTCACCAGTTGATCAAGGGTGTAGCCAGCCACCGAACGGCAGGTTCCGGACAACCGTGAAGACCAGCACCAGCGCCCCCAGGGACCACAGGAGTACGGGTGGGGGGTCGATGCGCAGGGGCTTGCCGCGCGCCGCGCAGACCACCCATGCGGTCCAGAGCACGGCGAGGGCCGCATAGCCGAGGACGGCGGGCGCGTTGGCCTGGAGGGCCGCCAGGAGGTCGCCGTGGACGACGGCGTGCGCGCTGCGCAGCCCGCCGCAGCCGGGGCAGTACAGGCCGGTGAAGCGCAGCAGCGGGCAGGCGGGGTAGTGGCCGGGTTCGTTGGGGTCCACCGCCCCGACGTAGGCGAAGGCTCCGGCGACAGCGGCGATCGCCCCGGCGGGGAGGGCCAGTCGTGCGGCCCTGCCGCGGGGCGCACAGGACGCACGGGGCGTACGGGGGCTGACGGCGTTCACAGGGTGCATTGTGCCCCGCGCGCACGCGTCAGGGGCGGTTGCGGCACCCGTGTGCCGGCCGCCCCGTCCGGAGTGCTCCCGGCGTTCAGCTCTCGGCGCGGGCCGGTCGCGGTCGCCGGTGGCCTGGTTCAGGGGGTGGACGTGCTCCGGCTTGCCCATGCCCATCTTGCTCATGATCCCGCCGATGGCACCGCCGAGCAGCACGACGCCCATGCCGGCCCAGAAGCCGACCGGCGAGTTCATCACCATGAACATGCTCGCGACGCAGAAACCGATGAAGGCGATGATGACACCGGTCCAGGCGGCCGGGGTGTGACCGTGGCTGCTGCCCGCCATTGCTTGCTCCTCGTTGCTGTGTACTTGTCTGAGCAGGACGCTCAGGCTCATTGTCCCGCACCCGCGTGCGCGCCGTCAGCGGGGGTGCTCCCCCGCGCGGCGAACACGCTTCCCGGCGCTCGGCCGGGCCACGGTGCGGCCCGGTTCAGGTCCCGGTCGGGTCCTCACCGCGGTCGAGGGCCTTCCACAGTTCCTCGGGCCGGTCGGGGTCGGCGGCGGCCGCGCGGCGCGGCCGGGGGGCGCCGCCGCGCTCGTAGCGGCCGGACATCGCGGGCCACAGCCGGCCGTAGCGCAGGGCGAGCGCGCCGGCCAGCAGGAGCAGCAGGCCGCCCGCGGCCGCGACGTAGGGCCAGGCCGTGTGGCTGAGGGCCTCCACCGTGGCGGAGGTGTCGCCGGAGACCTCGGCGGCCTTGTCGTCGAGCGCGGAGCTGTCGGAGGCGCCGAGCAGGGCGGCCGTGACGGTACCCGCCCCGGACAGGGCGAGCAGCGCGGCGACGGCGAGGCGGCCGGCCCGGCGGACGGCGAAGACGGCGACGAGCGCGGCCAGGCCCACCACGGCGAGGGCGGCGGGGACGCCGGTGACGTCGCTGCCGTTGGCGGTCAGGGGAAAGGCGCTGCCGGCCACCGTAGCGGTGCCCTGGGACCACTGCTGCCGGGTGGCGAGCAGGGCCACGGCCGCGCCCAGGGCCCCGCACAGCAGGGCGACGGCGAGACTGAGGCGGCCGGCACGGGCGGGACCGGCGGTCTCGGGACGGGGGGAGGTACAGCAGTCACGTACTCCACTATCGCGTGACCCGTGCGCGAACCGTCACCCGGGGCTCCTCTCGGGTCCCTCTCACACCGTGCCCAGTCGGTTCGCCGTGTGCACGGCTCGCAGCACCGCGGCCGCCTTGTTGCGGCACTCGATGTCCTCGGCCACCGGGTCGGAGTCGGCGACGATTCCGGCGCCCGCCTGGACGTACGCGGTGCCCCCGCGCAGCAGCGCGGTGCGGATGGCGATGGCGGTGTCGGAGTCGCCCGCGAAGTCCAGGTAGCCGACGCAGCCGCCGTACAGCCCGCGCCGGGACGGCTCGAGTTCGTCGATGATCTGCATGGCTCGGGGCTTGGGTGCCCCGGAGAGGGTGCCGGCCGGGAAGCAGGCGGTGAGCACGTCGAAGGCGGAACGGCCGGCCGCGACCCGGCCGGTGACCGTCGAGACGATGTGCATGACGTGCGAGTACCGCTCGACGGACATGAAGTCGACGACCTCGACGGAACCGGGCTCGCAGACCCGTCCGAGGTCGTTGCGGCCCAGGTCGACGAGCATGAGGTGCTCGGCGCGCTCCTTGGGGTCGGCGAGCAGTTCCTCCGCGAGGGCCTGGTCCTCCTGCGGGGTGGCGCCGCGGGGCCGGGTGCCGGCGATGGGGTGGACCATCGCCTGCCCGTCGTCGACCTTCACGAGTGCTTCGGGGGACGATCCGACGACGTCGAAGTCGTCGAACCGGAACAGATACATGTAGGGCGACGGGTTGGTGGCCCGCAGCACCCGGTAGACGTCCAGGGCACTCGCCGTGCACGGGGTCTCGAACCGCTGGGAGGGGACGACCTGGAAGGCCTCTCCCGCGCGGATGCGTTCCTTGATGTCCTCGACGGCCGCGCGGAAGTCGGGGCCGCCCCACAGCGCGGTGTGCTCGGGGAGTTCGGAGGGCGGGAGGACGGTCGGGGGCTGGGCCACCGCGCGGGTGAGGTCGGCCTCCATGGCGTCCAGGCGGGCCACGGCGTCGGCGTGGGCCTCGTCGACTCCGGTGTCCAGGTCGTTGTGGTTGATCGCGTTGGCGATCAGCCAGACGGAGCCCTCCCAGTGGTCCATGACGGCGAGGTCGCTGGTGAGCAGCATGGTCAGTTCGGGCAGTCGCAGATCGTCCCGTTCGCCGGGGCCGATCTTCTCCAGCCTGCGTACGACGTCGTAGCCGAGGTAGCCGACCATGCCGCCGGTGAAGGGCGGCAGACCGAGGTCGTGGGCGAGGTCGCGCGGGGTGTGCAGGGTCTCGAGCGTGGCGCGCAGCGCGGTGAGCGGGTCGCCCTCGGTCGGCACTCCGACGGGTGGGGTGCCCTCCCAGTACGCCTGCCCGGCGCGCTCGGTGAGGGTGGCGGCGCTACGGACGCCGACGAAGGAGTACCGGGACCAGGAACCTCCTCCCCCACTGCTGAACGCGTGGGCGGTGCCCCCGTCCGCGGACTCGAGCAGGAAGGTTCCGGGGCGCTCGGCGGCGAGCTTGCGGTAGAGGCCGACAGGGGTGTCGCCGTCGGCGAGGAGCTTGCGGGTGACCGGGATGACCCGGCGGTCGGTGGCGAGCTTGCGGAACGTCTCGAGGTCCATGCCGGCCGACCTTACTGATCCGAGACGGGCACGCCGGCACCGGCGCCGTCCGAGCGGATGTCCGTGAGCAGCACGTCGGCGTCGAAGCAGGTGCGGGCGCCGGTGTGACAGGCGGCACCGACCTGGTCGACCTTGACCAGGAGGGTGTCGGCGTCGCAGTCCAGGGCGACGGACTTCACGCGCTGGACGTGTCCGGAGGTGTCCCCTTTGACCCAGTACTCCTGGCGGCTGCGCGACCAGTAGGTGCAGCGGCCGGTGGTCAGCGTGCGATGCAGCGCCTCGTCGTCCATCCAGCCCAGCATCAGCACCTCCTGGGTGTCGTACTGCTGGGCGATGGCGGGCAGGAGGCCGTCGGGGCTGCGCTTGAGCCGTGCGGCGATCTGCGGGTCGAGGCGGCTGGTCCGGGACGTGCTGGTCATGGGAACCATTGTGCCGCGCGGGACGGGTGCGCCCGGGTCCCGTCCACCGACTGGGAAGGCGGGCTGGTCGGGTGACGGGTGGGCGAAGGAACGGCGCGACGCGCCTCGATGAGGGGCGGGGGCC
Source organism: Streptomyces sp. GD-15H (assembly GCF_045291515.1). Classification (NCBI taxonomy): domain Bacteria; kingdom Bacillati; phylum Actinomycetota; class Actinomycetes; order Kitasatosporales; family Streptomycetaceae; genus Streptomyces; species Streptomyces sp. GD-15H. Next base: position 6,426,494 of record NZ_CP149447.1, on the reverse strand, counting down.
GGGTGACGGGTGGGCGAAGGAACGGCGCGACGCGCCTCGATGAGGGGCGGGGGCCGGGTGACGGGTGGGCGGACCGGGCGCATCACCGTAGGCTGACTACATGTCGACCCATGCCAAGCGTGAACGACTTCTCCTGGCCGATCTGCTGGAGACGGTGGGCCCGGAGGCCCCCACTCTCTGCGAGGGCTGGCGCGCCCGTGACCTCGCCGCGCACGTGGTGGTGCGCGAGCGCCGCCCCGACGCCGCCGGCGGGATGCTGGTCAAGCAGCTCGCGCCGCGTCTGGAGCGGGTGATGGCGGAGTTCACCGCCAAGCCGTACGAGGAGCTGATCCAGCTGCTCCGTACCGGCCCGCCGCGCTTCTCCCCCTTCAACCTCAAGCAGGTCGACGAGCTGTCGAACATCGTCGAGTTCTACGTCCATACGGAGGACCTGCGCCGTGCCCAGCCCGACTGGACGCCGCGTGAGCTGGACCCGGTGTTCCAGGACGCTCTGTGGTCCCGGCTGGAGCGCAGCGCCCGGCTGATGGGCCGCGGCGTCCCCACGGGCCTGGTGCTGCGCCGCCCGGACGGCCAGACCGTGGTGGCCCGCCGCGGCACGCCCGTGGTCACGGTGACCGGCGAGCCGTCGGAGCTGGTGCTGTTCGCCTACGGGCGGCACGGCGCCGCCAAGGTCGACGTGGAGGGCGACGCGGACGCGATCGCGAAGCTGAGCGAGTCCAAGCAGCTCGATATCTGAGACCTCGTTCACCTGGGAGATCTGGTAGATCTGAGGCACCTGAGAGATCGGAAGAAGAAGTCCCATGATCAAGGTCGCCATGACCAGCGTGTATGTCGACGACGTCGCGAAGGCGCACGCGTTCTACACCGATGTCCTCGGCTTCGAGACCCGTACCCGGATGGACCTGGGCGGCGGCACACTGTTCATCACGGTCGGGGCTCCCGAGGGGGCCCAGCGGGACCTGGAGCTGTTGCTGGAGCCCGGCCAGGGGCCCATCGCGGAGCCGTACCGCAGGGCGGTGCGTGAGGCGGGCCTGCCCGCCATGGTGTTCTCCGTGGCGGACCTCCGCGCGGAGTACGAGCGGCTGCGCGGCGAGGGCGTGATCTTCGTTCAGGAGCCGCAGGAGCAGGGCCCGGTCGTCACCGCCCTCCTGGACGACACGGTGGGCAACCTGGTCCAGCTCTCCCAGCCCAAGGACTGAGCGCCGGGCGGCGCATGCGTCGCCCGGCAGGCAGTGGCCCCGGCCGTCTCGAGACGGCCGGGGCCACTGCCTGCCGGGTGGGGCGTCACCGTACCGGGTGGCCCGCTTCCCGGAGGGTCTGCTTCACCTGGCCGATGCGCAGGTCGCCGAAGTGGAACACCGAGGCGGCGAGGACCGCGTCGGCGCCTGCGGCGACCGCGGGCGGGAAGTCGGCGAGGCCAGGCGCCGCCCGAGGCGATCACCGGGACGGTGACGTGCTTGCGGACGGCGGCGATCATCTCCAGGTCGTAGCCGTCCTTGGTGCCGTCCGCGTCCATGGAGTTGAGCAGGATCTCGCCCGCGCCCAGCTCCGCGGCCCGGTGGGCCCACTCCACGGCGTCGATGCCGGTGCCCCGGCGGCCGCCGTGCGTGGTGACCTCGAAGGAACCGCCGGACTCGGTGCGGCGGGCGTCGACCGACAGGACGAGGACCTGGCGGCCGAAGCGTTCGGCGATCTCCCGGATGAGGTCCGGGCGGGCGATCGCCGCGGTGTTGACGCCGACCTTGTCGGCGCCCGCCCGCAGCAGCTTGTCCACGTCCTCGGTGGTGCGGACGCCGCCGCCCACGGTCAGCGGGATGAACACCTGCTCGGCGGTGCGGCGCACCACGTCGTAGGTCGTCTCGCGGTTGCCCGACGAGGCGGTGATGTCCAGGAACGTCAGTTCGTCGGCGCCCTCGGTGTCGTACACCTTGGCCATCTCGACGGGGTCGCCCGCGTCGCGCAGGTTCTGGAAGTTGACGCCCTTGACGACCCGGCCGCCGTCCACGTCCAGGCAGGGGATGACTCGGACCGCCAGGGTCATGAATCGTGCTCCTCTATGTCCGCCGAGTGCCTCTGGTGTCCTCGGAATGCTTCGATTTCGATCGACACCAGTACGCGCGAGTCCATGAAGCCCTCCACCACCAGGAGGCTGGTCACCGGGCGCACCGGGTCGAACAGCTCTTTGTGGGCGCGGCCCACCGCGTCGATGTCCCGCGAGTGCGTGAGGTGCACGCGCGTGCGGATCACGGAGTCGACGCCGAGTCCGAACTCGGCGATCGCCTCCAGAGCGGCGCCGAAGGCGATCCTGGCCTGCTCGTACGGGTCGCCCTCCCCGTACAGCACGTCGCCCTTGAACGCGGTGGTGCCGCCCACCAGGACGCGGTCGCCCGCCGCGACGGCGCGTGCGCAGCCGAAGGAGTCCTCCCAGGGGCTCTCGCCCCGCACGCGCCGTACGGCTTCGGCTGTCATCGCACTGTGCCCTTTTTCAAGATGTGGCCTCCAGGGCCTCTTCCAGGGTGAACGCCTTCGCGTACAGGGCCTTGCCCACGATGGAGCCCTCGACGCCGAGCGGGACGAGCTCGGCGATGGCCCGCAGGTCGTCCAGCGACGACACACCGCCGGAGGCCACCACGGGGCGGTCGGTGACGGCGCAGACGTTCTTCAGCAGCTCCAGGTTCGGGCCCTGGAGGGTGCCGTCCTTGGCGATGTCGGTGACGACGTACCGCGCGCAGCCCTCCTTGTCGAGGCGCTCCAGCGTCTCGTAGAGGTCGCCGCCGTCCCGGGTCCAGCCGCGTCCGCGGAGGGTGGTGCCGCGTACGTCGAGACCGACGGCGATCTTGTCGCCGTATTCGGCGATGACCTTGGCGACCCACTCGGGGCTCTCCAGGGCGGCGGTGCCGAGGTTCACGCGCGTGCAGCCGGTGGCCAGGGCGGCGGCCAGGGAGGCGTCGTCGCGGATGCCGCCGGACAGTTCCACCTTGATGTCCATCGCGCGGGCGACCTCGGCGATCAGCTCGCGGTTGTCGCCGGTACCGAACGCGGCGTCCAGGTCGACCAGGTGCAGCCACTCGGCGCCCGAGCGCTGCCAGGCGAGCGCTGCCTCCAGGGGGGATCCGTAGGAGGTCTCGGTGCCGGACTCGCCGTGCACGAGGCGGACGGCCTGGCCGTCGCGGACGTCGACGGCGGGGAGGAGTTCGAGCTTGGCCATGTCGCTACAGGGTTCCGATCCAGTTGGTGAGGAGCTGGGCTCCGGCGTCGCCGGACTTCTCGGGGTGGAACTGCGTCGCCCACAGGGCACCGTTCTCCACCGCGGCGACGAACGGCTTGCCGTGCGTGGACCAGGTGACCTTGGGCGCCCGCATCACCGGGTTGTCCACGTGGAGGGTCCAGTCGTGGACGGCGTAGGAGTGCACGAAGTAGAAGCGGGCGTCCGTGTCCAGGCCTGCGAACAACTCGGAGCCGGCCGCCACGTCCACGGTGTTCCACCCCATGTGGGGCACGATGTCGGCCCGCAGCGGCTCGACCGAGCCGGGCCACTCGTCCATGCCCTCGGTCTCGACGCCGTGCTCGATGCCCCGCGCGAACAGGATCTGCATGCCGACGCAGATGCCCATCACGGGCCGGCCGCCGGACAGCCGGCGGTCGATGATCCAGTCGCCTCTGGCCTCCCTGAGGCCCTTCATGCAGGCGGCGAAGGCGCCGACGCCCGGGACGAGCAGGCCGTCGGCGTCCATGGCCGTGTCGAAGTCGCGGGTGATCTCCACGTCGGCGCCCGCGCGCGCGAGGGCGCGTTCCGCGGAGCGGACGTTGCCGAAGCCGTAGTCGAAGACCACGACCCTCTTGGTGGCGCTCACGGTCACACCTCCAGCCGGAGGATGCCGGCGGTGAGGCACATCGCGGCGCCGATCGCGAGCACCACGACGACACCCTTGGGCATCTTCTGCTTGACGAACGAGACGACCCCGCCGACGAAGAACAGGCCGACGACGATCAGGGCGGTGGACAGGCCGTTCATGCCTACAGGGCGCCCTTCGTGGAGGGCACGATGCCCGCCGCGCGGGGGTCGCGTTCGGACGCGTACCGCAGGGCTCGGGCCAGCGCCTTGAACTGGCACTCCACGATGTGGTGCGCGTTGCGCCCGTACGGCACGTGCACGTGCAGGGCGACCTGGGCCTGGGCGACGAAGGACTCCAGGATGTGCCGGGTCATCGTGGTGTCGTACTCGCCGATCATCGGCGCCATCTTCTCGGGCTCGGTGTGCACGAGGTAGGGGCGGCCGGACAGGTCGACGGTGACCTGGGCGAGGGACTCGTCCAGGGGGACCGTGCAGTTGCCGAAGCGGTAGATGCCCACCTTGTCGCCGAGCGCCTGCTTGAAAGCGGCTCCGAGGGCGAGGGCGGTGTCCTCGATGGTGTGGTGGGAGTCGATGTGCAGGTCGCCCTCGGTCTTCACGGTCAGGTCGAACAGACCGTGCCGGCCGATTTGGTCGAGCATGTGGTCGTAGAAACCGACCCCGGTGGAGATCTCCGTCTTTCCGGTGCCGTCGAGGTCGATCTCGACGAGGACCGACGTCTCCTTCGTCGTCCGCTGCACGCGTCCTACGCGGCTCATGCGCTCTGCTCCTTCGGGGTGTGGGGGTGGCCCCCACGTAACTGACCAGTTCACGGACCGCGTCGAGGAACGCGTCGTTCTCGGCCGGGGTGCCCGCGGTGACCCGCAGCCATCCCGGTACGCCGTTGTCCCGGACCAGGACGCCCCGGTCGAGGATCTTCTGCCAGACCACGTGGGCGTCCGCGAACGTGCCGAACTGGACGAAGTTCGCGTCGGACGCGGTCACGTCGTAGCCGAGGTCACGCAGTTCGGTGACCAGCCGGTCCCGCTCCCGCTTCAGCTGCTCGACGTACTTCAGCAGCGTATCGGTGTGCTCCAGGGCGGCCAGCGCGGTCGCCTGGGTGACCGCCGACAGGTGGTAGGGCAGCCGGACGAGCTGCACGGCGTCCACGACCGCAGGATGCGCGGCGAGGTAGCCGAGACGCAGGCCGGCCGCGCCGAACGCCTTCGACATGGTGCGGGAGACGACGAGGTTCGGGCGTCCCGCGAGCAACGGCAGCAGGGAGTCGCCGTGGCTGAACTCGATGTACGCCTCGTCCACGACCACCATCGACGGCTTGGCCGCCTGGGCGGCCTCGTACAGCGCGAGGACCGTCTCGGCCGGGACCGCGTTGCCGGTGGGGTTGTTGGGGGTGGTGACGAAGACGACGTCCGGGCGGTGCTCGGCGATCGCCTTCTCGGCGGCGGGCACGTCGATGGTGAAGTCCTCGCCCCGGGGACCGGAGATCCAGCCGGTGCCGGTGCCGCGCGCGATGAGTCCGTGCATCGAGTACGACGGCTCGAAGCCGATCGCACTGCGGCCCGGTCCGCCGAAGGTCTGCAGCAGTTGCTGGATGACCTCGTTGGAGCCGTTGGCCGCCCAGACGTTCCGGGCGCCGACGGGGTGCGAGCCGGTCTTCGTGAGGTACTCGGCCAGCCTGGTGCGCAGCTCGACCGCGTCCCGGTCGGGATAGCGGTTGAGGTGCCGGGCGGCCACACGGACCCGCTCGGCGATCCGCTCGACGAGCGGTTCGGGCAGCGGGTAGGGGTTCTCGTTGGTGTTCAGCCGTACGGGGACGTCCAGCTGGGGCGCGCCGTAGGGGGACTTGCCGCGCAGCTCGTCCCGTACGGGGAGATCGTCGAGGGTGACGTTCGTGTCGTTCACTTGCTCTCGGGCACCTTCCAGCCGAACCTCGCCTTGATCGCCGCGCCGTGCGCGGGCAGGTCCTCCGCCTCGGCCAGCGTGACCACGTGGTGCGCGACGTCGGCCAGCGCGTCCTCGGTGTAGTCGACGATGTGGATGCCGCGCAGGAAGGACTGGACGGACAGGCCCGACGAGTGACAGGCACAGCCGCCGGTGGGCAGGACGTGGTTGGAGCCGGCCGCGTAGTCGCCCAGGGAGACGGGGGACCAGGGGCCGACGAAGATCGCGCCGGCGTTGCGCACCCGGTCGGCGAGCGCGGCGGCGTCGGCGGTCTGGATCTCCAGGTGCTCGGCGCCGTAGGCGTCGACCACGCGCAGGCCCTCGTCGAGGCCCTCGACCAGCACGATCGCGGACTGCCTGCCGGCGAGCGCGGGGGCGATCCGGTCCTCGACGTGCCTGGTGGCCGCGACCTGGGGCGCCAGTTCCTTCTCCACGGCGTCCGCGAGGTCCGCGGAGTCGGTGACGAGGACGGCGGCGGCCAGCGGGTCGTGCTCGGCCTGGCTGATCAGGTCGGAGGCGACGTGCACCGGGTCGGCCGTGGCGTCGGCGAGGATCGCGATCTCGGTCGGGCCGGCCTCGGCGTCGATGCCGATGCGGCCGGTGAAGTAGCGCTTGGCGGCGGCGACCCAGATGTTGCCGGGGCCGGTGACCATGGTGGCGGGTGGGCAGGACTCGGTGCCGTAGGCGAACATCGCGACGGCGGTGGCACCGCCCGCGGCGTACACCTCGTCGACGCCGAGCAGCGCGCACGCGGCGAGGATCGTCGGGTGCGGCAGGCCGCCGAACTCCTTCTGGGGTGGCGAGGCCAGCGCGATCGACTCGACGCCGGCCTCCTGGGCCGGGACGGCGTTCATGATCACGGAGGACGGGTAGACGGACCGACCGCCGGGCGCGTACAGGCCCACGCGGTTGACGGGCACCCACTTCTCGGTGACCGTGCCGCCGGGCACGACCTGAGTGGTGTGGCTGGTGCGGCGCTGTGCGCGGTGGACGAGGCGGGCGCGGCGGATGGACTCCTCGAGGGCCGCGCGCACGGCCGGGTCCAGCTGTTCCAGCGCGTCGGTGAGGGCCCGCGCCGGTACCCGGACGGATTCCAGCCGCACGCCGTCGAACCGTTCGGCGGAGTCGATCAGCGCCGCGTCGCCCCGATGATGCACGTCCTCGCAGAGGGGCCGCACCTTCTCCAGGGCGGCCGCGACGTCGAAGTCGGCTCGGGGCAGCAGGGCACGCAGGGCGGGGCCCTCGGGGAGGGCGTCGCCGCGCAGATCGATTCGGGAGATCACGTGCTCAATTCTCTCAGACCCGCGCCGGACGCCGTGCGGGCGTTCCAGTGGCTGATACGGATTCCCCGCGGTGACGCTTCGTGAACATCGAGAAGATCCTTCTCACTTTCTGTGTTCGAGGGGTCACCCAGTGGGCATGAACTGTTGTACGAGTTGTACGAAGAGACGAACTCACCAGTATGCGAGGCAGGAGGGGAAGGACGTGACCGAGGGGGAGGGCCCGCGCGCCGGGGAGCCGCCGGACGGCCTCACCGCCGTGGAGGCAGGCATGTGGCAGGCCTTCCGCAACGGCGGTGTGTACGACCTGAGCAGCGGGGACAGCGTCGTCGACGATCCGCACGGAGGGCACCCGTGGGGGCCCGAGCGGACCGTGCGGGCCCGCGTCGTGTGCTGGCTCCTGCTGGACGGACCGCCCGCGCTGGCCGGCCGGGTCTCCTCGCTGAAGCTGGTCGGAGTGCGGATCAGCGGGGTGCTGGACCTCGCGGGCGGCACGGTGGCGCCGTACGTCGAGATGCGCGACTGCCGCTTCGAGCGGGACGTGCTGCTGCCGGAGGCCCGGTTCACGACGATGCGACTGGTGGGCTGCTCGGTGCCGCGTCTGGAGGCGGCCCGGCTGCACACGGAGGGCGATCTGCATCTGCCGCGCTGCCGGTTCCTGGGCGGCATACGGCTGACCGACGCCCAGATCGGTACGGATCTGCTGCTCAACCAGGCGGTCGTGCACCGCGACCGCAGCGGCCGCTCGATCGCCGCCGACGGCATGACCGTCGGTCAGGACCTCCAGGCCGAGCTGCTGGAGTCGCACGGCGAACTGAGCCTGCGCAGCGCGCAGATAGGTGTCTCGCTGAGTCTGCGTGGGGCCCTGCTGGACAACCCGTCCGCCCGGCTCGCACTGAACGCGCCCCAGCTGACCGTCGAGCGGTCGCTGTATCTGACGCCCGCCGGGGTCGGTTCCCAGGCGAGGAGCGGGATGACACCGGCGCGCGGGACGCGGATACAGCGGTTCGAGTGCCGGGGCGGGGTACGGCTGGACGACGGGCGGTTCGGTGACGCGGTCGACTTCGAGCGGGCCCGGTTCACCCTGACCGACGACCAGGAGCTGTCGCTGCGCCGGGTGCAGACGCCGGAGCTGCGGTTCCTCGGGGAGCGGCCGGCCCGTGGGCGGGTGACGCTGTCGGGAGCGCGGGTGGTCAATCTGGTGGACCGGGCGGACAGCTGGCCGGGGCCCGGCCGGCTGCACATGGGCGGCTTCGCCTACGAGACCCTCGTGCCGCGCGGACCGTTCCCGCTGGTGGAGCGGCTGGAGTGGGTGGCCGCGGCGAGCGCCGAGTACACCCCGGAGCCGTACGAGCGGCTGGCCGCCGTGCTGCGGGCGGGCGGCGAGGACGAGGACGCCCGCGAGGTGCTGCTCGCCAAGCAGCGGAGGCGCCGCGAGAGCCTGCCGCCGGCGGCCAAGCTGTGGGGCTACGCGCAGGACTGGACGGTCGCCTACGGCTACCGGCCGGGGCGGGCCGCGGTGTGGATGGCGGTGTTGTGGGCGGGCGGCTCGCTGGCGTTCGCGCACGCGTACCATCCGCCCCTCAAGGACGGCGAGCATCCGGCGTGGAATCCCGCCCTTTTCGCCCTGGACCTGCTGCTGCCGGTGATCGACCTGGGCCAGGTGGGGTTCTGGCAGCTGCGCGGCGGCTGGCAGTGGCTCGCGGCGGCGTTCATCCTGCTGGGCTGGGTCCTCGCCACAACGGTGGCAGCGGGGGCCACCCGAACCCTGCGGCGCTTCTGACCGCCCTCTGCCCGGACCGATCCGCTCCGGAACGGACCGGACCCCACCCGGACACGCTCTGGAGCGGCCCCGGAGCAGCCCCCGGCAGCCCCAGGCCGGCCCGGCAACCCTGTGGCTGCTCCTGCGACACTCGGCGGCTCTGCGATCCCGGCCGCTTCGGCCCGGACCGGTCCCGGACGCGACGCGAAGCCGCCCGGCAGCCCCAGGCCGGCCCCGGCAGCCCTGGCTGCCCCAGCGGTCCCGACAATCCCCGACTGCCCCCGACTGCTCCCAGCGGGCCCGGCAACCCCCGCGCTCCTGGCGACCCCGGCAATCCTGGCGACCCCGCTGGCCCCGCTGGCCCCGCTGGCCCCAGAGCCTTTTTGCCCGGCCTTGACCGGGTGGCGTACAACCTTCTGTGACTTCCGTGAAGGGTCTGGCGCTGCTGTGACCTGCGGTCTTTCAATGGTCGACACCATGGCTCTGCTGCATGCGTTCACCCGTGCGTCCCGGGTGCGAGGAAAGACAGGCACCGCCTCGCCCCTCGCCCCCGTGCTGCCCGCCGACGACGAGGTGCTCCTCGACGCGCCCGACGAGGCGCTGGGTCCGGCAATGGTCGGGGCCGCCGCCGGCGACCCCGCGCCCGCCGCCGGACTGCTCGCCGCCACCCGGCGCGGCGGGGCCTGGGAGCACCGCGACCGGTATGTGCGCAAGCTCGCGGCCTTCGCGCGCTCGCGTCCCGAGTGGCTGGACACCTGGCGTGCCCTCGACCCGCAGGACCCCGACGGGCTGCTCGTGGACGCCCAGCGGGCGGTGCACCGCGCCTGGGACTCGCCGGCCCGCGCCGAAGCGCTGCGCGAGGTGAGCCCGCTGATCACGGCCGCCGCCCGGGCCGACCACCGCGACCCCGTGCCGTGGCGGCTCGCCCTGGACCACGCCCGCGGCGCACGCGCCGGACACCGGTACTTCCAGGAACTGTGGGAGGCGGCGGTCCGCCGCGCCCCGCACCACTACGGCTGCCATGTGGCGGCCCTGCACTACCTGGCGTCGTCCTGGCACGGCGCGCACCGCGAGTGCTTCGACTTCGCCGACCAGGCCGCGCAGGACGCACCGGACGGCTCGCTCACGCAGGCGCTGCCGCTGCGGGCGGCCTTCGGTTACCTCACCGACGGCCGCGGTCCCGAAGTACCGCGCGCTCGGCTCGAAGCGGCGGCCGACCGCGCCGCGTCCCTGTCCGCCCGGCTTCCGGCGGCCCACCCCGGCCGGCCGAGCTGCGCAACCTGCTGGCCTACGTCCTCCTGCGCCTGGAACGGTGGCCGGACGCCCTGGAGCAACTGCGCCTCACCGGCCCGTACGCCACCTCCTCGCCCTGGGACCGGGACGCGGACGATCCCCTCGGCCGGTTCCTGGAGGTGCGCCGGGGTGTGTGCGCGGCGGTGGCCGTCGGCCCCGCCGCCGCCCCCTCCGCCGCCTTCGCCACGGGCTCCGGGCATCCACGGAGTGAACGTGGCGGCCGGGTCCGCTTCGGCGACCATTAGGCTTTTGCGTCGTGACCACCGTCCGGCTTCCGCTCTTCCCCCTGAACTCGGTGCTGTTCCCGGGGCTCGTGCTTCCGCTCAACATCTTCGAGGAGCGCTATCGCGCCATGGTGCGCGAGCTTCTGAAGACCCCGGAGGACGAGCCGCGCCGGTTCGCCGTCGTGACGATCCGCGACGGCCACGAGGTCGCCCCGAGCGCCCCCGGCATGCCCGACCCGACGGCCGTACCCGAGCGGGGCCCGGCGGCGGGCTTCGGCCCGGACCCGCTGCGGGCCTTCCACAAGGTGGGCTGTGTGGCCGACACGGCAACGATCCGGGAGCGGCCCGACGGCACCTTCGAGGTGCTGGCGACGGGGACGACCCGGATGCGGCTGCTGTCGGTCGACGCCTCCGGGCCGTTCCTGACGGCCGAGCTGGAACCGGTGGCCGAGGAACCCGGCGAGGAGGCGGGGGCGCTCGCGGAGGGGGTCCTGCGGGCGTTCCGCCAGTACCAGAAGCGACTGGCGGGGGCGCGGGAGCGGTCGCTGGCGACCGGCGCGGAACTGCCGGACGAGCCAGGGGTGGTGTCGTATCTGGTCGCCGCCGCGATGATGCTCGACACGCCGACGAAGCAGCGTCTGCTGCAGGCACCGGACACGGCGTCCCGGCTCCGCGACGAGCTGAGACTCCTTCGCACGGAGACGGCCATCATCCGCAACCTGCCGTCGTTGCCGGCGGCGGAGCTGACCCGCGGCCCGACGAATCTCAACTGACGTACGACTGTGCCACCGCCCCGGACGAGGACAGCCGCAAAGGGCACATGGCCGGAGCCAGAGACAGGGACAGAGACAGGGGCGGGGATGGCGAAGAAGTCCAAGAAGCAGCAGCCGGGCGGTACGCCCGCGACGGTGGCGCTCACCGCGGCCGGGGTGCCGTTCACGGTCCACTCCTACGACCACGACCCCGCGCACCCGTCCTACGGCGAGGAGGCGGCCGAGGCGATGGGGGTCTCCCCGGACCGCGTCTTCAAGACGCTGGTGGCGGACGTCGACGGCGCGCTGACGGTGGCGGTGGTCCCGGTGGCGGGGCAGCTGGACCTGAAGGGCCTGGCGGCGGCGGTCGGCGGCAAGCGGGCCGCGATGGCCGACCCCGCCCTCGCGGAACGCACCACGGGTTACGTCCGCGGCGGCATCTCGCCCCTGGGCCAGCGCAAGAGGCTCCGTACAGTCCTGGACGACTCGGCCGGCCTGCACGAGACGATCTGCGTCTCGGCCGGCCGCCGCGGTCTGGAGGTCGAACTCGCCCCCGGCGACCTGGCCGAGCTGACCTCGGCGGTACTCGCCCCGATCGGGCGTGCCTGAGTCCTCGACGAGCCCCCGCTTCTTCGGTCAACCAGAAGAGGCATGTCGAAGAGAACCCGCACACGCAAGTGGCGCACCAGGAAGAGCCGCGCGAACCACGGCAGGCGCCCCGCCTGAACCCGGCCCCGCACGCCCCGCCCCGGCCCGCCGGGGAGCTACGCTCCCGGGGCTCCGCCGTCCGGCCACCGTGGAACGTGGGGGGCCGCCGGCGGACAGGGATCGGGGTCGCGGGGGCCGAAGAGCGCGGTCAGGCCCAGGTGGACGACCAGCCCGGCGAGCGGCCAGGCCAGCAGCGCTCCTTTGGCGCTCAGCTTCAGCGGCGCGTCGAACGTCGTCCCTTTGCCCACGTCCTTCGCGTGGGCGACGACGTCCTGCGCGGGCCCGAGCCACACCCCGAGCCGCCACGCCAGCAGCGCCCCGAGCAGCCCGCCGACCCCGAGCGCCACCACCAGCGGCACGCCCCCGCGCCGCCGCACGAGGAACACGGCGAGCGCGCTCACCGCGCCGAGCCCCAGGGCGAGCAGCGTGAACGTCCCGTCCACGCCGATGGCCTGCTCGCCCTCGGTGTCCTTGAGGTAGACGACCCAGTTGTCGCCCACGACGTCGCCCATCAGCGGCACGCGCGGCGCCAGCCACCACCACAGCACGCCGAGCAGCACCCCGCCGAGCGCCACCGCCACCGCGGTCACGGCGGCCTCGCGCAGTTCCGTCCTCATCCCGGGGCCGTCCTGTTCGTACCAGCCGTAGCCGGTGTGGCCACCGTGACCGGTGGACCCGGCGGGGCCGGGGCCGGTGGACCCGCCGGTGGACGCGGCGGCCACCTGGCCGGCGGACGGCGGCTGCCACGCGCCGTGCGGGGAATGTCCATGCGGAGGCGGCGGGGGTGTCAGAGGTGCGCTCACCCTGACATCGTGCCAGGCCCGGCTGTGCGCCGCGGCACCGGACGTGTCACCGAAGGCGTCACCGGACGGCGGCCCTGCGGTACGCCCAGGTCGCCACGGCCAGCGAGAGCACACCGACCACCCCGCACACGGCGAGGTCGCCCAGGACCAGGGCCCAGTCGGGATGCGGCGCGAAGGTCCGCGCGAGGGCCTCGACGCCGTACGTCGACGGCAGCAGGTCCCGGGCCAGGCGCACCGCCTCCGGCATCCGCTCCGCCGGCAGCACGCCCAGCAGCAGTGCCGCCGACATGCCCAGCTGGCCGAGGAGCGTGGCGAACTCGGCCCGCGGCGCGAGCAACCCCAGCGCGGCACCCAGCCCGGCGAGCGCGGCTCCCGAGAGCGGGATCACCGCGGCCAGCACCCACAGATGCGCCAGCGGCAGCCCGAACAGCACACATCCGAAGGCCGCGGTCACCACGGCCCCCGGCACGGTGAACGAGGCGTAGGCGCCGGCGGTCCCCAGCACCACCGCCGTCGGCGGGACGGGCAGCGTCGCGTAGTGGTCGAGGCCGCCGCCGGCCCGCAACTGCCCGAAGTACTGCGCGAGCAGGTTGAGCGCGACGAAGGCGACGACCAGGACGGACGATCCGGCGACCACCGCCCGCGCCTCACCGCCGCCGTCCACGACCCCGCGCATCAGGATCATGATCCCGATGGACTGGAAGGTCGCCACGAACAGCAGCGGGATCCGCGCCACCCGCGCCCGGGACAGCTGCGCCCGGTACACGGCCGCCAGCGAGGGCCACAGCCGCGCCCGCGGCCCGAGTACGGCCGGCTCCGGCGCGGCCTCCTCCACGGCCAGGGCGCCGCCCGGCAGGACATCGGCGGGTACGCTCACGTCGCGCTGCTCCCCTTCCAACGGAGGTTCCCTCGGAGGTTCACCCGGATCCACTCCGGCAGTCGTCCTCTTCCGTACGGATACGCCGCCCGGTGTGCTCAGTGCCCCGCCGTCGCTCACGCCTTCACCAGTCCCTGCCGCACGGCACCGCCCAGCGCCAGGTACACGTCCTCCAGGCTGGGCGTGGCGAGCGTGAAGTCGTCCAGCGCGGCGAAGGCGGCACCGCCGGTGACGGTGGCGACGACCGTACGGGCCTCCTCGGGTGCGAGCCGCAGCGTCCAGCGGCGGCCCGACCCGACGGCGCGGTCCACGAGCGCGGCCACCTCGGGCACGTGCAGCGGGGCCGCCTCGCGCCACACCAGGTCGACCCGCACCTCGCCCGCGACCTGCTCCTTCAGCCCGGCCGGGCTGTCACAGGCGATCACCCGGCCCCGGTCGAGGACGGCGACCCGGTCGAGGACGGTCTCGGCCTCGATGACGTTGTGGGTGACCAGCAGCACGGTGGTGCCGTGCTCGCCCCGGCGCCGGTCGACGGCGGACCACACGGCGCGCCGCGCCACCGGATCCATCCCGGAGGTGGGTTCGTCGAGCACGAGCAGCGGCCGCTCCCCCACCAGCGCGGTGGCGAAGCAGGCCAGCCGGCGCTGACCGCCGGACAGCTTCTTCAGGGGGCGCCCGGCGATCGGGGTGAGCCCCAGTTCGTCGAGGACGTCGTCCCGGTCCGTACGCGCCCGCTTCGCGTCGAGGCCGCGCAGCCGCGCGGTGGTCTCGACGGCGAGTGACACCGTCAGCTCGTCGAGCGCGGTGGACTCCTGTCCGAGGTAGGCGAGGATCCGCGCGGCGCGCTCGGGGTGGCGCACGACGTCGTGGCCGAGGATCCGCACGCTGCCGTGGTCGGGCCGCATCAGACCGGTGAGCTGTCGTACGAGGGTGGACTTGCCGGCCCCGTTCGGCCCGAGCAGACCGAAGATCTCACCGCGCCGGACGTCGAGCGTCACGTCGTCGGTGGCCCGGACCTCGGGGGTCGCCGGCACTCCGCGGCGTCCGCGGGCCGCCGGATACGTCTTGGTCAGCCCGCGCACCGCGCACACGATGTCGCCATCGTGCCGGAATGCGTGTACCGCGCGCGTGCTCACAGGGCACGAGACTACGGGGTCCGCGACCCGAGTCCGCTTCCGGGTCGGCCGACCGCCCCAAATCCACCGGTAGAACGACGAACCCGCCGCAAGGAGACCACCGGCACGGCGGCGCGGACACCGGGGCGCGGCCCTCGATCACTCCCCGGCCGCGGCGCGCTCCGTCCCCGTGCGCACGTCCAGTTCGCGCCAGAAGCCCGCGCGGATGGCGTACCGGTCGCGCTCGTCGATCTGGTCGTCCTTGTGGGCGAGCAGGCCGAAGCGGGCGGCGTAGCGCAGCAGCTCGCCGTCGATGCGGTGCGGGATGCGGGGGTACATGGCGGACAGTCTCTGGATGCCGTTCTGGTCCCCGAGCCGGTCCACCCAGCGGCGGGCGAAGACCTGCCCCACCTCGAAGGGGTCCCCGCCGACCGTGGTGATGTCCTCCTCGCGGTCGGCCCACCGCTGCTCCGCGGTGGTCAGCTGGGCGAGTGTCGGCATCGAGGCGGCCTCGGGGGGCTCGGTGACGGGCCGGTCGACCCAGCCCTTGTCGGAGGACCAGCGCAGGGTGGCGGACTGCGGCTGGTGGGGGACGGGGCACTGGGGCCGCGGAGGGCCGCCAGATCCTTGGGGGTGGGCACGCCCTTGGTGACGGGCGACCGCTCGCCGGTGCCGTTGCGCCCGGCGCCGACCGGGTGCGGTGGTTCCTGCTCGGCCTGCTCGGTGGTCGGCGCGGACTCCGGCAGCGGGGCGGAGAGGATCGCGGCGATGTCGGGACGGGCGGGGGGCGGCGGAGCGCACACCCCGGAGTGGTCCTTGGCCCGCACCGCCTTGGTGATCCACGCGCGGTCCAGCACCCGGCGTTCGTCGGCCTCGGCGACCAGGTCCTCGGACTGGTTGTAGTCGCCGTCGGCGGCCTGCACGGCCCACAGGTGGACGGCGACGCCGTGCTCCTTGGCCGCCATCATGCCGGGCAGCAGGTCGCCGTCGCCGGTGACCAGGACGATGTCGGAACAGGCCCCGTTGCGGGCCAGCTCGGTCAACTCGGCGTGCATGGCGGCGTCCACGCCCTTCTGCGCCCAACGGCCGTCACTACGCGTGAGAGCCCCGAGCCGCACGGTTACCCTGGACATCACCCGCAGCCGACGGTGCTCGGGCTGCGGCACGCGGTCGGGGGCGCCGTCGAACCAGTAAATCCGCAGCAGGGGCTGACTCGTATCGGACTCGGCACGGTCGCGCAGCCCCTGGATGAGGGCCGCGTGATCGACGGTGATGCGGGACCGCGAGGGCTCCCCGGCAAGGAGACTGGCGGCGGCCCCCAGCAGATACCCGGCGTCCACCAGGACGATGCAGCGGTCCACGCGATCCACCCTCTTTCCGGGAGGTTTGCTTCGGGCTTGCTTCGAGTCTGCCCGACCACGCCGGGGTTAACGGTCCGAACTCGATCTTCGGCGTGGCGTTTCCACACTTCCTTCGCCTATCCACCCTGTCACACAGGGTAATTGTCCGACATGCGACCGTCATTCCGCTATGTGAGTCTGGTCCCGGCCCTGGCCCCTAGATCCCCCACAGGAGGCATCACCATGGCCAAGAACAAGAACCGTGAGCGGAAGCAGCCGATCGGGCGCTCCCCGCAGGCGACACAACCGGCCGCGGCGGAGCCGCAGACCGAGCAGTACGGCCCGCAGATCACTCCCGGCGACGCCGACCGCAAGGGCCGGCAGAAGCGCTTCGGCCACAACTGACGCCTGCGTGAGGGGCCGTTGAGCACCCCGCGCATGGCACATGCAGAGGGGTGCGCCCGGTGACGGGCGCACCCCTCTTACACCTCTCCTCCTCCCCGTCGGCCGACCGGCCCGGCGCGCACCGGGCCCCTGGTCCTAGCCCGCCAGGCAGGACGGGCCGAGAAGGACCTTGAGGTCGCCGAACAGGGCGGGGTCCGGCTTGACCCGGTGCCGGTCCAGACGCAGCACCGTCGTCTTCGTCGGCCCCTGGAGCCTGATGCGGACCTCGCTGTCGCCCTTGTGGTGGCCGAGGATCTCGCCGAGGCGGCTGACCATCGGCGGAGTGACCCTGGTGGCCGGGATGGTGAGCACGACGGGCGCGTTGGTGCCCGCGTTGGACAGGTCGGGCACCTGGAGTTCCATGGCGACCAGGCGCGGCACGTCCTCGCGCTTGTCGAGCCTGCCCTTGACGAACACCACGGCATCCTCGACGAGTTGGGTCGAGACGAGCTGGTAGGTCGCAGGGAAGAACATGCACTCGAGGGACCCGGCGAGGTCCTCCACGGTGGCGATCGCCCAGGCGTTGCCCTGCTTGGTCATCTTGCGCTGGAGGCCCGAGATGATGCCGCCGATGGTGACCACCGCGCCGTCGCCGAAATCGCCGCCGGTGAGCTGGGAGATGCCCGCGTCGGCCTTGTCGGACAGGACGTGCTCCAGCCCGAACAGCGGGTGGTCGGAGACGTACAGGCCGAGCATCTCCCGCTCCTGCGCGAGCAGGTAGGTCTTGTCCCACTCGTCGTCGGTGAAGGTGACGTCGAGGCCGAAGCCGGGCTCGCTGGTCTCCTGCTCGCCCATGCCGCCGAAGAGGTCGAACTGCCCCTCGGCCTCCTTGCGCTTGACCGCGACCACGTTGTCGATCATCGGTTCGTACTGGGCGGTGAGGCCCTTGCGGGTGTGCCCCATGGAGTCGAAGGCACCCGCCTTGATCAGTGACTCCGTGGTCCGCTTGTTGCAGACGACCGCCTCGACCTTGTCGAGGTAGTCCGGGAACGAGGCGTACTTCCCCTTGGCCTTGCGGCACTTGATGATCGAATCGACGACGTTGGTGCCGACGTTGCGGACCGCGGACAGGCCGAAGAGGATCACGTCGTCGCCCTGCGCGGCGAAGTTCGACTCGGACTCGTTGACGTTCGGCGGGAGCACCTTGATGCCCATGCGGCGGCACTCGTTGAGGTAGACGGCCGACTTGTCCTTGTCGTCCTTGACCGAGGTGAGCAGCGCGGCCATGTACTCGGCCGGGTAGTTCGCCTTGAGATACCCGGTCCAGTACGACACCAGCCCGTACGCGGCGGAGTGGGCCTTGTTGAACGCGTAGCCGGCGAAGGGGACCAGCACGTCCCACAGCGCCTGGATCGCCTCGTCGCTGTAGCCGTTCTTCCGGGCGCCCTCCTGGAAGAGGACGAAGTTCTTCGCCAGTTCGTCGGGCTTCTTCTTGCCCATCACGCGACGGAGGATGTCGGCCTCGCCGAGCGAGTAGCCCGCGATGATCTGGGCGGCCTTCTGCACCTGCTCCTGATAGACGATCAGGCCGTAGGTGACCGACAGCACCTCCTGGAGGGGCTCCTCCAGTTCCTTGTGGATCGGCGTGATCTCCTGGCGGCCGTTCTTGCGCTCCGCGTAGTTGATGTGTGAGTTCATGCCCATCGGGCCCGGCCGGTAGAGGGCCGAGACGGCGGAGATGTCCTCGAAGTTGTCGGGCTGCATCTGGCGGAGCAGCGAGCGCATCGGGCCGCCGTCGAACTGGAAGACACCGAGGGTGTCACCGCGGCAGAGCAGTTCGAAGGTCTTGGGGTCGTCCAGCGGCAGGGCGAGCATCTCCAGGTCGATGCCCTTGTTGGCCTTCACCATCTTGATGGCGTCGTCCATGATCGTGAGGTTGCGCAGGCCCAGGAAGTCCATCTTCAGGAGGCCGAGCGACTCACACTGGGGGTAGTCCCACTGTGTGATGGTCACGCCGTCGGTGTGCCGCACCCAGATCGGGGCGTGGTCGACGATGGGTTCGCTGGACATGATCACGCCGGCCGCGTGCACGCCCATCTGCCGGACCAGGCCCTCGACGCCCTTGGCGGTGTCGATGACCTTCTTCACGTCCGGCTCGTTCTCGTACATCGCGCGGATCTCGCCGGCCTCGTTGTAGCGCGGGTGCGAGGGATTGGTGATGCCGTCGAGGTCGATGCCCTTGCCGAGGACGTCGGCGGGCATGGCCTTGGTGAGCCGGTCGCCCATGGCGTACGGGTAGCCCAGCACGCGCGCGGAGTCCTTGATGGCGTTCTTCGCCTTGATCTTGCCGTAGGTGCCGATCATGGCGACCTTGTCGGCGCCGTACTTCTCCGTCACGTACCGGATCACCTCGACGCGCCTGCGCTCGTCGAAGTCGATGTCGACGTCGGGCATGGAGACGCGCTCGGGGTTGAGGAACCGCTCGAAGATCAGGCCGTGCGGGATCGGGTCGAGGTCGGTGATGCCGAGGGCGTAGGCGACGATCGAGCCGGCGGCGGAGCCACGGCCGGGGCCGACCGCGATGCCCTGCTTCTTGGCCCACATGATGAAGTCGGCGACGACGAGGAAGTATCCGGGGAAGCCCATCGAGATGATGGTGTCCATCTCGTACTCGACCTGCTTCATGCGGTCGTCCGGGATGCCGCCCGGGAAGCGGCGCTCCATGCCGCGCAGGGTCTCCTCGCGGAACCAGCTGACCTCGGTGTACCCCTCCGGGATGTCGAACTTGGGCATCAGGTCGCGCTTCTCGAACATGCCCGTGGTGTCGACCATCTCGGCGATCAGCCTGGTGTTGTCGCAGCCCTGCTGCCAGGCGTCGGAGGAGTCGATGGCGTACATCTCGTCGGTGGACTTGAGGTAGTAGCCGGTGCCGTCGAACCTGAAGCGGTCGGGGTCGGAGAGGTTCTTGCCGGTCTGGATGCACAGCAGCGCGTCGTGCGCGGTCGCCTCGTGCGCGTACGTGTAGTGCGAGTCGTTGGTGACCAGGGGCGGGATGCCGAGCTTCTTCCCGATCTCCAGGAGGCCGTCGCGGACCCGGTGCTCGATGTCGATGCCGTGGTCCATCAGCTCCAGGAAGTACCGGTCCTTGCCGAAGATGTCCTGGTAGTCGGCGGCCGCCTTGAGCGCCTCGTCGAAGTGGCCGAGGCGCAGCCGGGTCTGGACCTCGCCGGAGGGGCAGCCGGTGGAGGCGACGAGCCCGGTGGACCACTGGGCGATGCTCTCCTTGTCCATCCGGGGCCACTTCTGCAGCCAGCCCTCGGCGTACGCGTCGGAGGAGAGCCGGAAGAGGTTGTGCAGGCCCGTGCTGTCGACCGCCCAGATGGTCTTGTGGGTGTAACCGCCGGAACCGGAGACGTCGTCCCGCTTCTGGTGCGGCTGGCCCCACTGGATCTTGCGCTTGGTGCGCCGCGACTCGGGCGCGACATACGCCTCGATCCCGATGATCGGGGTGACTCCGGCATTCTGCGCACTGTGGAAGAAGTCGTACGCGCCGTGCAGGTTGCCGTGGTCGGACATGGCGATGTGGCTCATGCCCATCTCGTTGCAGGCGTTGAACATGTCCTTCAGCCGCGCGGCACCGTCCAGCAGCGAGTACTGGGTGTGGACGTGCAGGTGCGTGAAGGGCGGCTTCGACACGGTGCGGCCTCCAAGGATGAATGCTGTGGCGCGAAGCGCCTCGTCGAGGGGCGGTGGCCGGGCGTCGGATGGACACTCGGCGACCGGCCGGTGGACAGTCCGGTGGTCAACGTCGAAGTCTATGCCCCGGCACTGACACCCGAGGGCCCCCGGACGTACCTTCGGGCGGGCGGCGCGGGCACTCGGGTGACGTGCCGCACGTTGACCGGGGGGCGGATCAGCCGTCCCCGAAACGTCCCGCACCAGGAGGCACTCAGCGATGTCGGTCCCGCAGCTCAACGACGAGCACCGCGGCGAGGAGATCCTCGCCGTTCTCGACACCGCCTTCGGCGAGCTCCTGGCCGCCGACCCGGCCGCGTTCCGCGTGAAGTTCCGGAAGATGGCGGCCACGGCGTTCGCGTTCTACCGGGGTACGGCGTGCCTCTTCTACCACGACCTGGACGCGGAGAATCGGGGCGGACCGTACCTGGACGACCGGACGTCCCGGGTGTGGATCCACGGCGATCTGCACGCGGAGAACTTCGGCACGTACATGGACTCCAACGGCCGTCTGGTCTTCAACGTCAACGACTTCGACGAGGCCTACGTCGGCCCCTTCACCTGGGACCTCAAGCGCTTCGCCGCCTCCATGGCGCTGATCGGCTACGCGAAGGCGCTCAGCGACGAGCAGATCACCGAGCTGGTGCGGGTCTACACGGCCGCGTACCGGGAGCGCATCCACGCGCTGGCGACCGACGCGAAGAGCGAGGAGGTGCCGCCGTTCACGCTGGACACCGCGCAGGGTCCGCTGCTCGACGCGCTGCGCGACGCCCGCTCGCTGACCCGGTTCGGACTGCTGGACTCGATGACCGCCATCCGTGACTTCGAGCGCCGCTTCGCCTCCGGCGGCGGCGCGGTCGAGCTCGACGCCGCCACGCGCTACAAGGTCCTCGCCGCCTTCGACGGCTACCTGGAGACGCTGCCGGACGCCTCGCTGGCCCGCCCGGACTCCTACCGTGTGAAGGACGTCGTGGGCCGCCGCGGCATCGGCATCGGCTCGGCCGGACTGCCGTCGTACAACATCCTGCTGGAAGGGCACAGCGACGCCCTGGAGAACGACGTCGTGATCTACATCAAGCAGGCCCAGACCCCGGCCGTCTCCCGGCACATCACCGACCGGGCGATCCAGGACTACTTCCGGCACGAGGGCCACCGCACGGTGATCTCCCAGCGCGCCCTGCAGGCGCACGCCGACCCGTGGCTTGGCTGGACCGAGCTGGACGGCGCGGGGCAGCTGGTCGCCGAGGTCTCGCCGTACGCCGTGGACCTGGACTGGGGCGACATCGACGAGCCGGAGGAGATCGCCCAGGTCGTCGCCGATCTCGGCCGGGCCACGGCCACGATGCACGCGGCGGCGGACGACACCTCCGGGCGAGTCCCTGGTGCCGTTCTCCACCGAGCGCGCCATCGACGCGGCGATCGCGGCCGACGAGGACGGGCTGGAGCCCCTGCTGGTCGACTTCGCGCACGGCTACGGCGCACGCGCGCGTCGTGACCACCAGATCTTCCTGGACCTGTTCCGCAACGGCAGGATCCAGGGACTGTGACCTTCCTCCCGCCTGGGGAGACACAGCCCACAGGAGCCCTTTAGGGATCCCTTACCGGAGCACGTGACACACTCGTTCCCATCATGGACATACCCGGAGCCCCGCTCAGAGCCGTGCGCGCGGCGCTGTTCACGACCATGGTCGTGACCCTCAGCACCGCGTCGCACGTGCTGCTGTCCGGGGCTCCGCTGCCGCTGAACACGGTGACGACGGTCGCCGCCGCCGTGTTCCTCCTGGCCTACGCCCTCGCGGGCCGGGAAGGCTCCTTCGGGCGGATCGCCGCCCTGCTGATCCCGCTGGAGCTGGCCGCCGACACCGTCTTCACCACCGGGCAGCACATCTGTTACGGCCGGATGGGCGGCCCGGTCGCCGGCCCGCTGCGCTCGGTCGGCTTCGACCTGCTGTGCGGCGACGGCGGCAGCGTGGGCACCCCCCTGGCCCGGGTGGCCGGCACCGCGGCCGACGGCGGTGACCGGTTCGCCGGCCTGCTCGCCCAGGCCGCCCCTGCCACCGCCTGGCTGCTGCTCGGCGCGCACATCGGCGTCGGCCTGTTCGCCGCCGCCTGGCTGCACCGCGGCGAGCGGGCGCTGGCCCAACTGCTGGGCGCGATGGCGGCGAGCACGTTCCGGCCGCTGCTGCTGGCGGTCACCGCGGTGACCGTGCGCCGGGCCCCGGAGGCCCGACGGCCGCACCGCCCGGCCCTCCGGACCACCGCGGCCGTGGACCGGTTCCTCGTGCGCTCCCTGGGACGACGCGGCCCACCGTGCTCCGCCGCCCTCGCCCGAGGCTGAGGCGGCCTCCGCCCCCGGCGTCGGCGACATGTCCGAGCACCCGTAGTCCCCCATACATTTCCCGCACACACTGTGCGCGTCCCCTGTGGAGAGCATCACCATGAGCAAGCGGAACAGCCAGGCGGCGAAGACGGCGGCCCGTGAGCGCCTGCGCATCGAGCGCGAGCGCGAGGCCAAGAAGGCCAAGGTCAAGCGCCAGCTCGTCGTCGCCGGTTCGATCGTCGGCGTCCTGGCCATAGCCGGCGGCATCGGCTACGCCGTCGTCCAGGCCAACAAGCCCGGCGCGTGGGAAGCCGCGGCGGACGCCAAGCTCGTCAAGCCGGCCAACAGCAGCGGCGAGAACGGCACGACCGTCGTCATCGGCAAGGCCGACGCGAAGAAGACCCTGGAGCTGTACGAGGACCCGCGCTGCCCGATCTGCGCCACGTTCGAGCAGGGCGTCGGCAAGGCGATCGAGAAGGACGTCGAGGACGGCAAGTACAAGGTCCAGTTCATCGGCGCCTCGTTCCTGGACCGCAACCTGACCGGCGAGGGCTCCAAGAACGCGCTGAGCGCCCTGGGCGCCGCGCTGAACGTCAGCCCCGAGGCGTTCCTCGCCTACAAGTCCGCGCTCTACTCGGCCGAGTTCCACCCCGAGGAGAGCCAGGACAAGTTCAAGGACGACTCCTACCTGATCGAGGTGGCGAACTCCGTCGAGGAGCTGAAGGGCAACAAGGAGTTCCAGACGGCCGTGGAGGACGGCACCTACGACAAGTGGGCGCTGGAGATGTCCGCCAAGTTCGACGACAGCGATGTCCAGGGCACCCCGACGCTGAAGATGGACGGTGAGAAGCTCACCGGCTCCGACGGGCAGAACGCGCCCATGACGGTCCCCGAGTTCACCGCGGCGCTCGACAAGGCCCTCAAGGCCTGACTTTCGGCAGGCGGTCCCCGCGCCGAAGAGCGGGCGAACTTTCGCGAGTTCGCCCGCTTTTCCATGTACCTGTCAGTAACCTGATCGGCTGTGACCAGTCGACACAGATCATCCGAGAGCACCGTCTTCGCCTCCACGGACGCCGACTCCCTTACTCCGCGCCGCCGTACGGTCGTCAAGGCAGCCGCCGCGACCGCGGTCCTGGCCGGACCGCTCACCACCGCGCCGCCCGCCCGCGCCGCCACCGCCCAGGCCCCCGCCTTCCTGCACGGGTTGGCCTCCGGCGATCCACTGCCGGACGGCGTCCTGCTGTGGACGCGGGTGACACCGACACCGGAGGCGATACCCGGCTCCGGACTCGGCCCGGACACCGAGGTCGGCTGGACCGTCGCCCGGGACAAGGCGTTCACCGCCGTCGTCGCGAGGGGCTCGACCCGCGCCACCGCTGCCTCCGACCACACCGTCAAGGCCGACATCCGCGGCCTCCAGCCGGCCACCGACTACTGGTTCCGCTTCTCCGCCGGCGGCACCGAATCCCCCGTCGCCCGCACCCGCACCGCCCCGGCCGCCGACGCCGCCGTGACCGGTCTGCGCTTCGGCGTGGTCTCCTGCTCCAACTGGGAGGCCGGGCACTTCTCGGCGTACCGCCATCTCGCGGCCCGCGGCGACCTGGACGCCTGGCTGCACCTCGGTGACTACATCTACGAGTACGGCATCGGCGAGTACGGCACGCGCGGCCGGACCGTCCGCCCGCACGCGCCCGCCCACGAGATCGTCACTCTCGCCGACTACCGCGTCCGGCACGCGAAGTACAAGACCGATCCCGACCTCCAGGCGCTGCACGCCAAGGCGCCGGTCGTCGCGATCTGGGACGACCACGAGTTCGCCAACGACACCTGGTCGGGCGGCGCCGAGAACCACACCGAGGGCGCGGAGGGCACCTGGGCCGCGCGTCAGTCCGCCGCCAAGCAGGCCTACTTCGAGTGGATGCCGGTGCGTCCCGCGCTGGCCGGCACCACCTACCGCCGGCTGCGCTTCGGCAGGCTCGCCGACCTCTCGCTGCTGGACCTGCGTTCCTTCCGCTCCCAGCAGGTCTCGCTCGGCGACGGCGAGGTCGACGACCCGGAGCGTACGCTCACCGGCCGTGCCCAGCTCGACTGGCTGAAGGCGGGACTGTCGGCCTCCGACACCACCTGGCGGCTGGTCGGCACCTCGGTGATGATCTCACCGCTCGCCCTCGGCGCGCTCCCCGCCAGTTTGCTGAAGCCGCTCGCCAAGCTGCTGGACCTGCCGCAGGAGGGCCTCGCCCTCAACACCGACCAGTGGGACGGCTACACCGACGACCGCCGCGAACTCCTCGCCCACCTGCGGACGAACGCGATCGGCAACACGGTCTTCCTCACCGGCGACATCCACATGGCGTGGGCCAACGACGTACCGGTGAACGCGGGCACCTATCCGCTGTCCCCGTCGGCGGCCACCGAGTTCGTCGTCACCTCGGTCACCTCCGACAACCTCGACGACATCGTCGGGGTTTCCGAGGGCACCGTCTCCGCGGTCGCCTCACCGCTGATCAAGGCCACCAACCGGCATGTCCACTGGGTCGACACCGACCGCCACGGCTACGGCGTACTGGACATCACCGCCGAGCGGGCGCAGATGGACTACTACGTGCTGTCCGGCCGCACCGACCCGGCCGCCACGTCCGCGTGGGCCCGCTCGTACCGGACCCGCAGCGGCACGCAGCAGGTCGAGCGCGCCTACCACCCGGTCTGACCCCCTGCCGTCCGGTCCGACCCCTGCCGGGCCGGTCCTCGGCCGGATCAGTCCTCCAGCGAGTCGAGGAAGCCGAGCGCCACCCGCCAGGTGGCCTCGGCGGCCTCCTCGTCGTGGTCCGGCAGCTCGGGGTCGGTGTAGAGGTGGCCGGCCCCGGCGTACCGGTACACCTCGACGTCGGCTCCGGCGCGGCCCATCTGCAGATACCAGGCGCTCAGCCAGTCGTCGGTCTCGAACGGGTCCGGCTCGGCGACGTGCAACTGCACCGGCAGGTCGTCCACCTCGGCGTTCGCCGCGATGTCCGAGGTGCCGTGCAGAAGCAGCAGCCCGCGCGCCTTGCCGTCGCCGAGGGCCAGCGTCTGGGCGACGGAGGCACCGAAGGAGAACCCGGCGTACACCAGCCCCCGCTCCGAATAGGGCGCGGCGGCGAGGACGGCCCGTCTCAGCACCTCGTCCCTGCCGATCGACTCCTGGTGGGCCATGCCCTCCTCGACCGTGTCGAACGTACGGCCCTCGAAGAGGTCGGGCGTCCACACCTCGTGTCCGGCGGCACGCAGCCGGTCCGCGGCCCGGGAAACCGCGGGCCGCCGACCATAGGTCGAGTGAAACAGCATGATGTTCATGACGCCCATGGTGCCAGCCGGGTGTGACGACCGGTGCCGGCCCGGTCGGCCTACCGGGTGTGCCGCCGCCGGTCCGGGACCGTACCCCACGACGGTGCGCACCTCACATGTTCACTCCACGCGAGGCCGGTTAGGTTCGAGGACATGGAAGACGTGCTCCGCCCATTGATCGTGGTCGGCGGCTCGGTCGTGCTCACCCTGGTGCTCGGCTGGGCCACCGACCGACTGCTGCGCAAGGCCGACGAACGGCATCACGAGACCCCGCTGTGGGGGCTGCTCCGCCGCGCCCGCATCCCCTACCAGCTGCTGATCTGCGCAGCCCTGCTGAGAGGTTCGTACGACCAGGCCCAGCTGTTCGAGGGCCACCGGGAAGGCGTCGGGCGGATCCTGACACTGGTGCTGATCGGATCGGTCGCCTGGATGGCGATCCGGATCGCGGCGGCCGTCGTCGAGACCTCGTACACCCGGTACGCCAACGTGCACCGCGAGCGCGACCCGGCCAGGGTCCGCCGGGTGCGCACCCAGGTGACGCTGATCAGGCGGGTGGTCTCGGCGCTCGTCGGGGTGGTGGCGGTGGCCGCGATGCTGCTGACCTTCCCCGCGATGCGCGCGGCCGGCGCCTCGCTGCTGGCCTCGGCCGGCGTCCTCGGTATCGTCGCCGGTGTCGCCGCCCAGTCCACGCTCGGCAACCTGTTCGCCGGACTGCAGATCGCCTTCGGCGACATGGTGCGCATCGGCGACACGGTCGTGGTGGACGGCGAGTGGGGCACGGTCGAGGAGATCACCCTGACCTTCCTGACCGTGCGCACCTGGGACGAGCGCCGGATCACCATGCCGGTGTCGTACTTCACGTCGAAGCCGTTCGAGAACTGGTCGCGCGGCACACCCCAGATGACCGGCATCGTCTACTGGCACCTCGACCACAGCGCCCCGCTGGACGCGATGCGCGACCGGCTCCGCGACATCCTGCGTGAGTGCCCGGCCTGGGACGGCCGCGCCTACAACCTGACCGTCACGGACACCACGCCCAGCACCATGCAGGTGCGGGCCCTGGTGACGGCCAGGGACGCGGACGACATATGGACGGTACGGGTCACGGTCCGCGAGCAGATGATCCGCTGGCTGACCGAGGAGCACCCGTACGCCCTGCCCCGGGTCAGCACGGCCGCCGCGGAACTGCCGCCGGACCTGGCACCGGACCTCGACGGCCACCGCCGCTTCCCCGGCACCGTACCGGCGGCCCGCGGCCCGCACGACACCACCAGGAAGCGGGAAACACCGGCAAGCGCCGACAAGCGCTGACGGGGTCTCAGTGGCCGCGTTCCGCGCCGCCGTTGACCTGGATGATCTGCGAGGTGATGTGTGCGGCGCCCGGGGAGGCCAGCCAGTGCAGGGTGGCGGCCACGTCCCCGGGCGTCCCGGCCCGGCCGTCGGACGTCTCGGCGACCAGCCGCGCCCGCCGCTCCTCGTCGATGCCGTCGCCGAAGAACGCGGTGTCCTCGATGTAGCCGGGCGCGACCACGTTGACCGTGATGCCGTGCGGCCCCAGCTTCCGGGCGAGGTCGTGGGCGTACGGGTGCAGCCCGGCCTTGGCCGCCGCGTACGCGAGCTGCCCGGACCCCCGGTAGGCGGCGATGGAGCTCAGGAACAGCACCCGCCCGCCGGGCTCGGCGAGCCGGTCCTTCAGGGCCTCCGTGAGCAGTACGGCGGTCAGCAGGTTGAGCCGGAAGTTGACCGTCCAGTGGTGGGCGACGGCGTCGAGCGGGTCGTCGCCCCGGGCCGGGGATTCGAGGAGCCCGTTGCCCCCGGCGCTGTGGATCAGCACGTCGACGGCCCCGAACTCCCGGCCCACGAAGCCGCTGACACCGCGCACGGCCACCGGGTCGGCGAGGTCGGCGGCATACACCGACGCCCCCGGCACCCCGGCCCCGGCCCGCTCCAGCACGCCCCGGCGCCGTCCGAGCAGCAGCACCTGGTCCCCGTCCGCGGCGAACATCTGTGCCGCCGCCAGCCCGATCCCCGTACCGCCCCCACTGATCACCACATTTCTCCTCATACCCAGACCCTACGAACAGAAGGCCGCGTCAGGCGACGAACTCACCGCATACTCCGCACATCCAGATGCCGCAGCACCCGGTCCACCACTCCGGGATCGGCCCCCGCCTCGCTCCGCGCCGCCAGCACCTCGTGCCGGGCGGCGCTCAGCATCTCGCCCTGGATCCGCCGCACCCGCTTCGCCCGCCGGGCCCGCTGCCGGTGGGACTCCCGCCGCTCGTCACCCGCCATGTCCGGATTGATCCGCATCCCGATGTCGAAGGCGCTCCGCAGCATCTGCTCGGACAGCTCCTCCGGCAGCTCCTCGACCTCCTCGATCTCCCGCAGCCGCCGCTTGGCCGCCCTCGCCGCCCGTACCGCGAGATCCCGCTCGTACGCCTTCTCCCGCCCGGTGTCGGCCTCCACCCCCAGCCGCTTCACCATCCACGGCAGGGTCACCCCCTGGAGCAACAGCGTCGTCATGATCACACCGAACGCGATGAAGATGATCTCGCTCCGGACGGGAAAGGCGTCCCCGGCATCGGTCTCCAGCGGAATCGCCAGCGCCAACGCCACAGAGGCCACCCCGCGCATCCCGGACCACCACATCACCACGGCCTCGCGCCAGCCGACCGGAATCTCCTCTTCGATGTCCCGGGCGGAGTGCAGCCGCTTTGTCAGCCAGGTCGCCGGAAGCAGCCACAGCAGCCGGACGAGGACGACCACGCCCACGATCGCCGTCGCCCAGCGGATCAGCTCGCCCCAGTGGCCGGCCGCGGTCCTGAGCGCGTTGTGCAGTTCGAGGCCGACCAGCCCGAACGCGACGCCGGTGACGAGCGTGTCGACGATGTCCCAGAAGGCGTGCCCGGCGAGCCGGGTCATGACGTCGTCGGCGTCGGTGGCGTACTCCACCAGGAACAGCGCGGTGGTGAGCACGGCGAGCACCCCCGAGCCGTGCAGTTCCTCGGCCAGGGCGTAGGCGGCGAACGGCACCAGCAGGCTCATCGCGATCTGCAGGGTCGTGTCGCCGAGCAGGCCCATCAGTTTGTTTGCCCCCCACCCCAGCGCGAGACCGACCGCGACCGCCACCACGGCGGACAGCACCAGTTCCAGCCCCGCCTTCCAGGGCGAGAAGGTGCCGCTCACGGCGGCGGCGATCGCCACGTGGTAGAGGACGATCGCCGTCACGTCGTTGAACAGGCCCTCGCCCTCCAGGATCGACACCAGCCGGCGCGGCAGCCCCAGCTTCCCGGCGACGGCGGTCGCCGCGATCGGGTCGGGTGGCGCGACCAGCGCGCCGAGGGCCACGGCGGCGGCCAGCGGCAGACCCGGCACGATCGCGTGTGCCACGACGGCCACACACAGCGTGGTGACGAACACCAGCGCCACGGCCAGCAGGAGAATCGGTCTGACGTTCGCGGCGAACTGGCGCCAGGACGTCCGGCGGACGGCGGCGTAGAGCAGGGGTGGCAACAGCAACGGCAGGATCAGGTCCGGCGGAATGTCGACGTTCGGGACGAACGGCAGCAGCGCCAGGGCGATCCCGAAGACCGTCATCAGCACCGGCGCCGGCAACCCCAGCCTGTCCCCGACCGGGACGCTCACCACGGCCCCGAGCAACACGGTGAACAGCAAGGCCAACTGATCCACGGTCAGTGCTCCGGGCGGGTCGACGGTCGGACAGCGGGCTTCCAGCCTGCCACGCCCATGCCCTCACCAGGCCGTTCGATGCCCCGGTTTTCGACGCCCCGGTTACAGAACGCGCCGCATCGCCCGGTGCGGCATGCCCGCGTCCAAGAATTCCGGCCCGTACGCCTCGTACCCCAGCCGCCCGTAGAACCCCAGGGCATGGGTCTGCGCGTGCAGGTCGACGGCGGTGAGTCCGCGCGCGCGGGCCGCCTCCTCGACGCCCCGCACCAGCGCCGCCCCGATGCCGAGCCCCCGCGCCCGGCGCATCACCGCGAGCCGGCCCAGGGCACCGGCCGACGCGTCACCGCCGTTCTTCGCGGCGGCGGCCTCGCCGTGCAGCAGACGCCCGGTGCCGAGCGCCGTGCCGTCCTCGCCGAGCGCCAGCACATGCACGGCGCCGGAGTCGTGCGCGTCGTACTCGAGGTTCTCCGGCACGCCCTGCTCGGCGACGAAGACCTCCTTGCGCACCGCGAAGCACGCCTCCCGGTCGCCGGGTTCCACCGCCTCACGGACCACGTACGGGGTGCTCACGCGTACGTCTCCTCCCGGACCTGGTCCAGCGCCTGCTGCAGGTCCTCGGGGTAGTCGCTGGTGAACTCCGCCCACAGGCCGTCCCCGGGATGCTCGAAGCCGAGCCGGACGGCGTGCAGCCACTGACGGGTCAGGCGGAGCCGCTTGGCGAGCGTGGGATCGGCGCCGTACGTCAGGTCGCCCACGCAGGGGTGCCGGTGGGCTGCCATGTGGACGCGGATCTGGTGGGTGCGGCCGGTCTCCAGTTTGACGTCGAGGAGGGAGGCGGCGCGAAATGCCTCGACGAGGTCGTAGTGCGTGACGGAGGGCTTGCCCTCGGCGATGACACCCCACTTGTAGTCGTGGTTCGGATGACGGCCGATGGGCGCGTCGATGGTGCCGCTGGTCGGGTCGGGGTGGCCCTGGACCAGCGTGTGGTAGCGCTTGTCGACCGTGCGTTCCTTGAACTGGCGCTTCAGCGACGTGTAGGCGTACTCGGACTTGGCGACCACCATGAGACCGGAGGTGCCGACGTCCAGGCGGTGCACGATGCCCTGGCGCTCGGCGGCGCCGGAGGTCGAGATGCGGTACCCGGCGGCGGCGAGACCGCCGATCACGGTCGGTCCGGTCCAGCCGGGCGAGGGGTGGGCGGCGACCCCGACCGGCTTGACGATGACGACCACGTCGTCGTCGTCGTGCACGATCTCCATGCCCTCGACGGGCTCGGCGACCACCTGGACCGGCGCGGGCGCCTGCGGCATCTCCACTTCGAGCCAGGCGCCGCCATGCACCCGCTCCGACTTGCCGACCACCGATCCGTCGACCGTGACCTTTCCCGCGGCGGCGAGCTCGGCCGCCTTGGTCCGGGAGAAGCCGAGCATGCGGGAGATGGCGGCGTCGACGCGCTCGCCCTCCAGGCCGTCGGGCACGGGCAGGGTACGGATCTCGGGAATGGTGCTCACCCGTCGAGTATGCCGGACCGGTACGACAACCCCGTACGCGCGTTCAGTCGGTCGGTCAGTCCTTGTGGACGGTCCCGTCCGGGTCGAGGCCCCGGAAGGACAGCAGGACGATCAGGATGCCGCCGCAGACGATCGCCGAATCCGCCAGGTTGAAGACGGCGAAGTGCTTGGGCGCGATGAAGTCCACGACCGCGCCCTGGAAGACGCCGGGGGAGCGGAAGACCCTGTCCGTGAGGTTGCCGAGGGCACCGCCGAGCAGCAGCCCCAGCGCGATCGCCCAGGGCAGGCTGTACAGCTTGCGGGCGAGCCGGACGATCACCACGATCACCGCCGCCGCGATCACCGTGAAGAGCACGGTGAAGGCCTCACCGAAACCGAAGGCCGCGCCCGCGTTGCGGATGGCCTCGAACCTCAGCCAGTCCCCGATGATCTCGATGGGCTCGTGGTGCTCCAGCTTGGCGACCACGATCATCTTGCTGATCAGATCGAGGGCGTAGGCGACGACGGCGACGGCGAACAGCACGGCCACCCGCCGCTTGCCGCGGGGGGTCCCGGCCGCCGCCTCCGCGTCCTGGGCATCGGCCCGGACCTCCTCGGCCCGGTCGTGCTCGGCACGGTCCTGCCCGTCCCGGTCCGCGTCCGGGGTCTCCGGCGTACCGATGATGCGCTCCGCCTCTGCCACGTGAGTCCCTCAACCTAGGTGCCTGACTGAGGACGAGGGTACGACACACCCCGCACGGCCCTCGTGCTCAGGAGGCATAAGGAGGTGATCAGTAGCGGCGCTCCTGCTTCTGCTTGCACTCGACGCACAGCGTGGCCCGGGGGAAGGCCTGCATACGCGCCTTCCCGATGGGATTGCCGCAGTTCTCACACAGGCCGTAGGTGCCGGCGTCCAGGCGCTGCATGGCGTGCTCGTACTGGGTGAGCATCTCGCGCGCGTTGGCGGCGAGCGCCAGTTCGTGCTCCCGCGTGATGTTCTTCGTACCGGTGTCGGCCTGGTCGTCGCCCGCGCCGTCACCGGAGTCCCGCATCAGGCCGGCCAGCGACCGCTCGGACGAGCTGATCTCCTCGCGCAGCCGCAGCACCTCGGTCCCCAGTTCGGCCCGCGCGGCCTCGACCTCCTCCGGTGTCCAGGGTTCCTCGCCCGGACGTACCGCGAGATCGCCGGGCTCCACCGCCTCGATCCGTGCCTTGGGCACGGCGGTCTTCGCCGCCGTCGCCGTACCAGGAGTCTTCTTAGCACCCACCGTGGTCGCTCCCGTCTGCGTCGCGGTCTGGGCCGCGCCCGCGTCAGTGGCCGTGCCGCGCCCGGCCATGTCCTGTGTGCCCCCGCCGGTCCTGGTGGTGCCCTTACGTGCGGCGCCCCGGTCGGTCCGCTCCCCGGTGCCCTCCGAGGCACCGGTCCGCCCGGCACCGGCCCTCGCGCCCTCACCGGCCGCTTTCCTGCCCGCGCTGCCGACCGCCGCCGCTGCGGAGACCGCCTTCTTCGCGGCCGCCTTCTTCCCCGCCGTTCCCTTCGCGGCCTTTCCCGCCGTCTTCTTCGCGGCCGCCTCCTTCGCGGCCGTTTTCTTCACGGCCGCCTTCTCCGCCGTCGCCTTCCCGCCCCCCTGGGTGTTCTTCCTCCTGCCCGCCCCCTCGGCTCCGCCGCCGGAAGCGGGCGCGGCCCTGCTGGACGCCGACTTCTCATCGGCGGTCTTCTTCGCCACCATGGCCGCGGCCCCTTCACATACTGTGATCTTGCGCGCGAATCGTGTTGGGACGATAAATCGACTCGAGCCCCGCGGCAACGGGGCACACCGCCCGATCCGCCCGCCCCGCCGACGCCGCGCGGCGGACTTGCATGCGTTGTGCCCAGCTCCCCGCCGGGTATGCCATCACACCAGACCTCCGAGAATCCGAACACACGTACCGCGCTATTCAGGTGCATGTCGCCCCATAGGGAGTCTCCGCGGCACCCGGGCGGCGGGCGTACGGCCCCCGCCTGCCGCCCGCCCGACAACCGGTCGGCCGCTGTCGCCTCCGCGCCGTACACTGGGCGGAGCGAGAAGCGTGGATGGGGACGAGTAGCGGCGTACGCAGCCCAGAGCGACCCGGGGACGGTGTGAGCCCGGGGGCGAGCCCGACGTGAAGATCACCCCGGAGCCGCCGGAGGAAAGTCCTGGACAGTGGGCTCGGCCCACGGCCCACCGGGCGAGTAGAACCGGCATCGCGACCCCAATGAGGGGGCTCACCGGAGCACACGACGCACCGGGGAGCCAAGGAGGGTGGTACCGCGGGAGCGCGCCGACGGCGGCGCAGGGATCGACACAGCTCTCGTCCCTCCGGACGGAAGGCAGCAAGTCCGCCGGAGGAAGCCCGCTGATGACAACGCCGACGTACCGACAGGTGCCAGCCCAGGTCGACCTGCCCGCCCTCGAGCACGCCGTGCTCGACTTCTGGCGGGAACAGAAGATCTTCGCCAAGAGCCTTGAGCAGTCCGAGGGCCGCCCCGAGTGGGTGTTCTACGAGGGACCGCCCACCGCCAACGGCATGCCGGGCGCCCACCACATCGAGGCACGCGTCTTCAAGGACGTCTTCCCCCGCTTCCGCACCATGCAGGGCTACCACGTGGGCCGCAAGGCCGGCTGGGACTGCCACGGTCTCCCGGTGGAGCTGGCGGTGGAGAAGGAACTCGGCTTCTCCGGCAAGCAGGACATCGAGGCGTACGGCATCGCCGAGTTCAACGCCAAGTGCCGCGAGTCGGTGACCCGCCACACCGACGCCTTCGAAGAGCTCACCACCCGTATGGGCTACTGGGCCGACCTCAACGACCCCTACCGCACCATGGACCCGGAGTACATCGAGTCCGTCTGGTGGTCGCTGAAGGAGATCTTCGGCAAGGGCCTGCTGGTCCAGGACCACCGTGTCGCCCCCTGGTGCCCGCGCTGCGGCACCGGCCTGTCCGACCACGAGCTGGCGCAGGGCTACGAGACGGTCGTCGACCCGTCCGTCTACGTCCGCTTCCCGCTCACCTCCGGCCCGCTGGCCGGCGAGGCCGCGCTCCTGGTGTGGACGACCACGCCCTGGACCCTGGTCTCCAACACCGCGGTCGCCGCGCACCCCGAGGTCACCTACGTCGTCGCCACCAACGGCACGGAGAAGCTCGTCGTCGCCGAGCCGCTGGTCGCCAAGACCCTCGGCGAGGACTGGGAGGCCACCGGTGAGACCTTCACCGGTGCCGAGATGGAGCGCTGGACGTACCAGCGGCCGTTCGAGCTGGTGGAGTTCTCCGCAGACTCCCCGGCCCACTACGTCGTCAACGCCGACTACGTCACCACCGAGGACGGTACGGGTCTGGTCCACCAGTCCCCCGCCTTCGGTGAGGACGACCTCAGGGTCTGCCGCGCCTACGGTCTGCCGGTGGTGAACCCGGTCCGCCCGGACGGCACCTTCGAGGAGAACGTCCCGATGGTCGGCGGCGTCTTCTTCAAGAAGGCCGACGAGAAGCTGACGGAGGACCTGGACAGCCGGGGCCTGCTCTTCCGGCACACCCCGTACGAGCACAGCTACCCGCACTGCTGGCGCTGCCACACCGCGCTGCTGTACTACGCGCAGCCGTCCTGGTACATCCGGACCACGGCCATCAAGGACCGGCTGCTCCAGGAGAACGAGAAGACCAACTGGTTCCCGGACTCGGTCAAGCACGGCCGGTACGGCGACTGGCTGAACAACAACATCGACTGGGCGCTGTCCCGCAACCGCTACTGGGGCACCCCGCTGCCGATCTGGCGCTGCGAGGACGACCACCTCACCTGCGTCGGCTCGCTCACCGAGCTGACCGAGCTGACCGGCACCGACCAGTCGGGCCTCGACCCGCACCGTCCGTTCATCGACGAGATCACCTTCGCCTGCCCGCAGGACGGCTGCGCGAAGACGGCCACGCGCGTGCCGGAGGTCATCGACGCCTGGTACGACTCGGGGTCGATGCCGTTCGCGCAGTGGGGCTATCCGTACAAGAACAAGGAGCTGTTCGAAGCCCGCTACCCGGCGCAGTTCATCTGCGAGGCCATCGACCAGACCCGCGGCTGGTTCTACACACTGATGGCGGTCGGCACGCTGGTCTTCGACGAGTCGTCGTACGAGAACGTCGTCTGCCTCGGCCACATCCTCGCCGAGGACGGCCGCAAGATGTCCAAGCACCTGGGCAACATCCTGCAGCCGATCCCGCTGATGGACCGGCACGGCGCGGACGCGGTCCGCTGGTTCATGGCGGCCGGCGGTTCCCCGTGGGCTGCTCGCCGGGTGGGGCACGGCACCATCCAGGAGGTCGTCCGCAAGACACTCCTGACGTACTGGAACACGGTCGCCTTCCAGGCGCTGTACGCGCGCACCTCCGGCTGGGCCCCGTCCGAGGCCGACCCGGCGCCTGCCGACCGTCCGCTGCTGGACCGCTGGCTGCTCTCCGAACTGCACGCGCTCACCGACCAGGTGACCCGGGCGCTGGAGGGCTTCGACACCCAGCGCGCCGGCAAGCTGCTGTCCGCGTTCGTCGACGACCTGTCCAACTGGTACGTCCGCCGTTCCCGGCGCCGCTTCTGGCAGGGTGACAAGGCCGCGCTGCGCACCCTGCACGAGGTCGTGGAGACGGTCACCAAGCTGATGGCCCCGCTGACCCCGTTCATCACCGAGCGGGTCTGGCAGGACCTGGTCGTGCCGGTCACCCCGGGCGCCCCGGAGTCGGTCCATCTGTCCTCCTGGCCCGAGGCGGACCTGACCGCGATCGACCCGGAGCTGTCCACACAGATGGTGCTGGTGCGCCGCCTGGTGGAGCTGGGACGGGCCACCCGCGCGGAGTCGGGGGTCAAGACCCGCCAGCCGCTGAAGCGCGCCCTGATCGCGGCGGGCGGCTTCGGCGCCCTCCATCCCGAGCTGCACACGCAGATCACGGAGGAGCTGAACGTCGAGTCCCTGGCGTCCCTCTCCGAGGTGGGCGGTTCGCTGGTGGACACGACGGCGAAGGCCAACTTCCGCGCGCTGGGCAAGCGGTTCGGCAAGCGGGTCCAGGACGTGGCCAGGGCCGTCGCGGACGCGGACGCCGCCGCGCTGTCCCTGGCGCTGCGCGAGGGCTCCGCCTCGGTGGAGGTCGACGGTGAGACGATCACCCTCGCCCCGGACGAGGTGATCATCACGGAGACCCCGCGCGAGGGCTGGTCGGTGGCGTCCGACGCGGGTGCCACGGTCGCCCTGGACCTGGAGATCACCGAGGAGCTGCGCCGCGCGGGCCTGGCCCGGGACGCGATCCGGCTGATCCAGGAGGCCCGCAAGAACAGCGGCCTCGACGTGGCCGACCGGATCGCCCTGCGCTGGACGGCCACGGAGGCCGCCACCGTCGCGGCCCTGACCGAGCACTCCGCTCTGATCGCCGAAGAGGTCCTGGCGACGGACTTCGCCCAGGGCGAGGCGGACGACTCCTACGGGCAGGCGTTCACGGACGAGGGCCTGTCCCTGAGGTTCCGGCTGCGCAAGGCGTAAGCACACCGGGCACCCGCCCGGCGCGTCCCGCGTCGCCCAGCACACCCGAGGGCCCGGGTCCGCCGAATTTTCTCGGCGGACCCGGGCCCTCGGCGTGGTGTCCGCCGGGCAGCTGCCCCGGGCCTCGAACAACCGCCGCAAAGAACCCGAACGCGCGTAGCACAAGGGCGGGGCCCCGGGTTGTCGAACCCCGGGGCCCCGCCCTGAACGCTGCCGGCCGCCAGGCCGTACTCATGGCCGTGAGGCCGTCAGTTGTCGTCCTCGTCGATCAGGAACCCGCGCATCGGCGAGGGGGCCTGGCCCATCGGCGACGGCCCCTGCGGGCGCACCGGCGCCATGGGCTGGGTCATCGCCGGCTGCATCTGCTGCTGGCTGCCGTAGGACGGACCGGGCTGGGCGCCCGGACCGCCGCCCATCGGCTGGTTGCCGCCATAGGACGGCGCACCGGCACCGGCCGGAGCCATCGAGGGCGCCGGGGACGGCGGCAGCGACGCGGCGGCCGGCTGACGCGGCGGGGCGAGCGAGTCGTCCGCCTGGGTCTCCAGCTGACGCAGCTGCGACTCCAGGTAGGACTTCAGCCGCGTGCGGTACTCGCGCTCGAAGCCGCGCAGGTCCTCGACCTTGCGCTCCAGCGTGGCGCGGGCGGACTCCAGGGAACCCATCGCGACGCGGTGCTTCTCCTGCGCGTCCCGCTCCAGGGCGTCCGCCTTGGCACGGGCGTCACGTTCGAGACCCTCGGCACGCGAACGCGCCTCGCCGACGATCTTGTTGGCCTCGGAACGGGCCTCGGCGATCGCCTGGTCGGCGGTCTGCTGGGCCAGCGAGAGCACGCGGGCCGCGCTGTCGCCACCGGGGCCGCCCTGCTGGCCGGGGAGGCCGGGAGGGCCGCCCATGGGGCCGCCGTGGCCGCCCATCGGGCCACCGGGACCGTGACCCATCTGCCCCTGCATCGGGCCGCCCTGACCCATCGGGCCGCCCTGCCCCATCTGCCCCTGCATCGGGCCACCCTGACCCATCGGGCCGCCCTGCCCCATCTGCCCCTGCATCGGGCCACCCTGACCCATCGGGCCGGGACCCTGCGGGCCACCCTGACCGCCGGGGCCGGCAGGCAGCTGCGGCGCACCGCTCGGCAGCTGGGGCGGACCACCCATGGGGCCACCCATCTGCTGCTGCGGCGGGCCCGATATGCCGGCGGGCACCGGTCCGCCGGGACCTCGCATGCCCTGCTGGGGCATGCCCTGAGGTGGCTGCCCCTGCTGCCCCTGCTGTTGCTGCTGGTCCTGTGGTTCAGGAGGCTTGCGCATGTTCTGCTGGTTCTGGGCAGCGGCGCGCGTGGCCGCGGCCAGTTTGGCGCGCAGGTCCTCGTTCTCTCGGAGCAGGCGCGTCAGCTCGGCTTCGACCTCGTCGAGGAAGGCATCGACCTCGTCCTCGTCATAGCCTTCTCGGAGGCGGACGGTCGTGAACTGCTTGTTCCGCACGTCCTCGGGGGTCAACGGCATCTCTTCACCTCAACGTAGTCATCGGCAGTCGGCAGGCCCATGTCGTCCACAGTCACCTCAGCGCACTGCCCACGAGGTAGATCAGGATGTAGACAATGATCATCAGCACGAAGAAGGACAGGTCGAGCGCCACGCCCCCGAGACGCAGCGGCGGGATGAACCGCCGCAGAAGCTTCAGCGGTGGATCGGTGACAGTGTAGGTGGCCTCCAGGACGACCACCATCGCCTTGCCGGGTTGCCACGAGCGGGCGAACTGGAAGACATAGTCCATGACCAGGCGGAAGATGAGCACGATGAGGAACACCATCAGCGCGATGTAGATCACCTGCGCGAACACGCTCATGGTCTGTTGATCCCTCTCCCCTGTGCCGTACTTCTGTCCGGTCCTGCGTCTCAGCTCTGGTTGAAGAACCCGCCCTCTGCGATACGGGCCTTGTCCTCCGCCGTGACATCGACGTTAGCAGGCGACAACAGGAACACCTTCTGCGTCACCCGCTCGATGCTGCCGTGAAGACCAAACACCAAACCGGCCGCAAAGTCGACAAGTCGCTTCGCGTCCGTGTCATCCATCTCGGTAAGATTCATGATCACCGGAGTGCCCTCACGGAAGTGTTCCCCGATGGTACGGGCCTCGTTGTAGGTCCGCGGGTGCAGTGTGGTGATCCGGTAAGGCTCTCGCTCCGACACGACCTTGGGCATGATCACCGGTGCGTTCTTCTCCAGGTTCGCGCGTTCTTGTGTGATGGATGCCACGGGCGCGATGCGCGCCGGGCGTGCCGATTCAGCGGGAAGCGAAGCGGACCGGGCAACCGGTTCGCGGGGCGGGGGCGGTTGCGCGACTCGCACCTCTTCGTCCCTTTGAAGTTGATGCGCTCCGTGCAACTGGTGTGACGGTTCGTGCCGCCGGCGATCCCGCTCGGGCTCCGGGTCGAGTTCGGGTTCGAAGTCGTCGTCTGGGTCAAATCCGCGGCCGTCGTACCCATCGTCCTCCACGAGGCCGAGGTAGACCGCCATCTTGCGCATCGCGCCGGCCATGCTCCGTGCCCTCCGCTCTGTGGTGGATCCGCTGACGACCGCCGAGTGCCCGCGATCCACAAGGTCCTCAAGTCCGCCAATCAGCGGCAATGACCATATTTTCTACTGTGGTCCGACTTCCTGGCGACGTTACCCGAGCCTGGGGCGGACTCCGAGTACCGCACTGCCGACGCGCACATGTGTCGCTCCGGCCGCAACAGCCTGTTCGAGATCCGCACTCATCCCCGCGGAGACCATTTTCGCAGCCGGATGAGCCCTGCGCAGGTCGGTCGACAAATCCATCAAGCGCTCGAACGCCGCCTGTTGCCGCCCGGCGTACTCCCCGGTGAGCGGGGCGACGGTCATCAGCCCGTCCAGCCGCAGCCCTTCGGCCCCGGCGATCAGATCGGCCAACTCCGCGACGTCGCCCGGCGCGACACCGCCGCGCTCACCCCGGCCCCTTCCCGCCGCAGGCTCATCGGCGTCGAGCGCGACCTGGACCAGACAGCCGAGTTCGCGTCCGGTCCGCACGGCCTCCTTGGCGAGAGCCGTGACAAGGCGGGCACGGTCGACGGATTGCACGAAATCCGCGTAACCGACCACGGATCGCACCTTGTTGGTCTGGAGTTGTCCGACAAAGTGCCAAGAAAGGGGCAGATCAGAGCATTCGGCCGCCTTGGGGGCGGCGTCCTGGTCACGGTTCTCGGCGACATGACGCACACCGAGTTCCGACAGAATCCGCACATCGCGGGCGGGGAAGGTCTTGGTGACCACGATCAGGGTCACCTCGTCGCGCCCGCGCCCGGCGGCCGCGCACGCGGCGGCGATTCGTCGCTCCACATCCGCGAGGTTCGCGGCGAGTTCTTCCTTACGGTCCGTCATACCCCATCAGTCCAGCCACACATAGCCTGCGAGCCGCCCGGTGGAGCGGTCGCGCCGGTACGAGAAGTGATCGTCCGACTCCAGAGTGCACACCTGCGACCGCTCGCGGTCGCGCACCCCGAGCCGTTCGAGCTGGGCGTGCACGCCCCCGGCCACATCGACCGCCGGCGTACCCCAGCTCGTCTCGGCGTGCGCCGCCGGTTCGACGGCGGCCACGTCGGCCCGCATCTCCTCCGGCACCTCGTAGCACCGGCCGCAGACGGCGGGCCCGGTGCGGGCGACGATCCGGGCCGGATCGGCGCCGAGTCC
Organism: Streptomyces sp. GD-15H; assembly: GCF_045291515.1. Classification (NCBI taxonomy): domain Bacteria; kingdom Bacillati; phylum Actinomycetota; class Actinomycetes; order Kitasatosporales; family Streptomycetaceae; genus Streptomyces; species Streptomyces sp. GD-15H. The sequence goes on along the minus strand of NZ_CP149447.1, from coordinate 6,386,367 downwards.
GGTCATGGCCCGCACGGCGGCGGGGACCACTCCCGCGACCAGTCCGGGCCGTCCCGCGTGGGCCGCCGCGGCGACACCCGCGACGGGGTCGGCGAGCAGCACCGGCACGCAGTCGGCGGTGAGCACGGCCAGGGCGAGGCCCCGTCGCGCGGTGACGACCGCGTCGGTCTCGGGAACCGGACGGTCGCCCCACGGCGCGTCGACCACCTCCGTGTCGGCGCCGTGCACCTGGTTCATCCACACCACCCGGGCCGGGTCGAGACCCAGGGACTTCGCGGCCAGTTCGCGGTTGACGCGTACGGCGTCGGGGTCGTCGCCGACCGCTCCGCCGAGGTTGAGCTCCGCATACGGAGCGGCGCTCACCCCGCCCCACCGGTTGGTGAAGGCGAAGTGCGCGCCGCGCACGCTCTCGCGCAGTCCTCTCACTTGAGGAAGTCCGGGACGTCCAGTTCCTCGGCCGCGCTGTCCGAGTAGGCCCTCGTCGGCGGGACCGGCGGCTGGGCCACCGGGATGTCACTGACCGGCTCGGGGGCCGACTCCGGCTCCTCCCTGGGCGTGACGCTGCCGAGCGAGCCGAAGGACGGCCTGCTCTCGGGCTGCCGCGCGGGGGCGGGCTCCTCGCGCTTGGCCGAGGACGAGCCCAGGACGTTGTCCCGCTTGGACGGCGGCTGGCCGCCGTCGAAGCCGGCCGCGATCACGGTGACCCGGACCTCGTCGCCCAGGGCGTCGTCGATGACCGCGCCGAAGATGATGTTGGCCTCCGGGTGGGCGGCCTCGCTGACCAGCTGGGCGGCCTCGTTGATCTCGAACAGGCCGAGGTCGGAGCCGCCGGAGATGGAGAGCAGCACGCCCCGGGCCCCGTCGATGGAGGCTTCCAGCAGCGGTGAGGAGATCGCCATCTCGGCCGCCGCCACCGCGCGGTCGTCGCCGCGGGCCGAACCGATGCCCATGAGGGCCGAACCGGCCTCGGACATGACCGACTTGACATCGGCGAAGTCGAGGTTGATCAGACCGGGCGTGGTGATGAGGTCGGTGATGCCCTGGACGCCGGAGAGCAGGACCTGGTCCGCCGACTTGAAGGCGTCCAGGACCGAGACCTGGCGGTCCGAGATGGACAGCAGCCGGTCGTTGGGGATGACGATGAGGGTGTCGACCTCTTCGCGGAGCTCGGCGATGCCGTCCTCCGCCTGGTTGGCGCGGCGCCGGCCCTCGAAGGTGAACGGTCGGGTGACCACGCCGATGGTGAGAGCGCCGAGCGAGCGGGCGATGTTGGCCACGACGGGGGCGCCGCCGGTGCCGGTGCCGCCGCCTTCACCGGCCGTCACGAAGACCATGTCGGCCCCCTTGAGGACCTCCTCGATCTCCTCGCGGTGGTCCTCGGCCGCCTTGCGGCCCACAGCCGGGTTGGCTCCGGCGCCGAGTCCGCGGGTGAGTTCACGGCCGACGTCGAGCTTGACGTCGGCGTCGCTCATCAACAGGGCTTGCGCGTCGGTGTTGATGGCGATGAACTCGACGCCCTTGAGACCGACCTCGATCATCCGGTTGATGGCATTGACACCACCGCCGCCGACACCGATGACTTTGATGACTGCGAGGTAGTTCTGCGGTGCTGCCACGTCGAAGGCCTCTCGCCTCGAGTTACGTGTCGCCGTCTCACGGCCTTGCCGTGATCCGACGACTGATGCCGATGGGGACGGTCCGTATCACCGACCCGAACCCTAACGTTGAAGTTTAGGGTTACCAGTGTGCCTGCTCCCTGGAGTCTTCCGAACAGGACACTAAGTCGACAAGTGGCGCGCGTTCAACGAACACGCCGAACCTCCCGTTTTTCTTTTCACCCTATGTGATCAGCCGTGGCACCGCCCAACCAGGGGGTTGACCTGCACTGATGTACGTCAACCCGCTGATGACGCAGGGGCGGTGGGAACACTCACGTCGAAGTGCCGTGCGTCCGGCGCCGCCTTCAGCAGAGCGGTGAGGGTGCGACCCTTCGCGGCGCCCTCCTCCGCGCTCCCCCAGGCCACCTCCCTGCCGCCCGTCAACTTCAGCGAGATGTCGTCGTAGGTACGGACGTTGACGCTCCGGGTGGCACGGGCGACGGAGTCCGGGACGTCGCGGGCGACCCGCACCGCCTCCCGCACCAGCCGCCCCTCGTCAAAGCGGCGCAGACTCGCGGCCGTGGTGCCGCTTCGGCGGACGGTCAGTTCCAGCCGGGGAACGCCGTGCGGGGCCTTCGAAACCGTGGCGTACCGGACACCCTCGGCGTCGATCTCGATGAACTCCCCTCCCTTTTCCATCAGGAGAACCGGGGTGCGCTCGGTGATTTTCAACCCGATTCCGTGCGGCCAGGAACGAACCACGTCAACTGTTCCGATGCGGGGCAATTCCTGGCGGAGTCGCGAGGCGATCGTCTCGGTGTCCACCATGGCCAGCGGGTCCCCGACGGGAACCTCGGCGGCCTCGCGCACCTGCCCGGGGGTCAGGACACGGGCCCCGGACACGGAGACCCGCTCCACCCTGGCCAGGTCGGAGCCGTACAACAGCCAGAACGTCCCGCTCCCGAGGAACACCAGGGCGACGGCCAGGAGGATGATCAGACGAAGGTGCCGCCGCCCCCACCGCCTGACGGGCGGCGGGCCGGATGACTCCCGCTGACGTTCACCGCGCTCGGCGGTCGTCGATCCGGCCACGAGTCCTGCCTCCCGTCATCCGCGTTCACCCACGCGTCCAGGGCCTGTCCTAGTGCCGCGCGCGGGCGGCGATCGCCTCGTACACCATGCCGACGAGCAGGTCGTCGGCGTCCCGGCGGCCGAACTCGGCGGCGGCGCGGGACATCTCGTACAGCCGGTGCGGGTCGGACAGCACCGGCAGCACGGTCTGCCGCACCCACTCCGGCGTCAGCTCCGCGTCGTCGACCAGCAGGCCGCCGCCGGCCTTGACCACCGGCTGGGCGTTCAGCCGCTGCTCGCCGTTGCCGATGGGCAGCGGGACGTAGGCGGCCGGGAGCCCGACGGCGGAGAGTTCGGCGACGGTCATCGCGCCCGCGCGGCAGAGCATCATGTCGGCCGCTGCGTACGCGAGGTCCATCCGGTCCAGGTAACTTACCGGGATGTAGGGGGGCATTCCCGGCATCTGCTGTACCTGGGGCAGTTCGTTCTTCGGGCCGACCGCGTGCAGGATCTGGATCCCGGCCTGCTGCAGCCACGGCGCGACCTGCTGGACGACCTCGTTCAGCCGGCGGGCGCCCTGCGAGCCGCCGGAGACCAGCAGCGTGGGCAGGTTGGGGTCGAGCCCGAACGCGGCGCGGGCCTCGGGGCGCACGGCGGCCCGGTCCAGGGTGGCGACGGAGCGGCGCAGCGGAATCCCGATGTAGCGGGCGTCGCGCAGCTTGCTGTCCGGGGTGGAGACGGCGACCTGGGCCGCGTACCGGGAGCCGATCTTGTTGGCCAGGCCAGGGCGGGCGTTGGCCTCGTGGACGATGATCGGCACACCGAGCCGCTTGGCGGCGAGGTAGGCCGGCAGCGCGACATAGCCGCCGAAGCCGACCACGGCGTCCGCCTTGGTGCGTTCCAGGATCTGCTCCGTCGCCTTGATGGTGCCGCGCAGCCGGCCCGGGACGGTGATCAGCTCGGGGGTGGGCTTGCGCGGCAGCGGTACGGCGGGGATCAGCGCCAGTTCGTACCCGCGCTCGGGTACCAGACGTGTCTCGAGGCCGCGTTCCGTGCCCAGGGCCGTGATGCCCACGGTCGGATCCTGCCTGCGCAGGGCATCCGCGAGGGCGAGCGCGGGCTCGATGTGGCCCGCGGTTCCTCCGCCGGCGAGTACGACATGCACCGAAATTCACCGCTCTCCGGACGAGCGTGCCGCCGTGGCGCGCCGTCGCATCGTGTTCCATCTCCGGGACTGCTGAGATTCCCCGGCCCGCTTTCTACCAAAGCGAGGTTGCCGCATCGCAAGCGCCGCCCGCGCAGCGGGCTCGTCACGCGCGAAGGCGATCAGCAGCCCGATGGCGAACATGGTCGGCAACAGGGCGGATCCTCCGTAGGAGAACAGCGGGAGCGGGACACCGGCGATCGGCAGCAGTCCGAGGACCGCACCGATGTTGATCACGGCCTGGGCCGTGATCCAGGTGGTCACGCCTCCCGCGGCATACCTCACGAAGGGGTCCTCCGTGCGTCCGGCCACGCGGATACCCGCATAGCCTAGGGCCGCGAACAGGGCGAGTACCGACAGCGTCCCCGCCAGGCCCAGTTCCTCACCGGTGACGGCGAAGATGAAGTCAGTGTGGGCTTCTGGCAGTTGGCCCCATTTCTCCACACTCGCACCCAGTCCGGAACCGAAGATCCCGCCGGACGCGAGAGCGTAGATCCCGTGCACGGCCTGCCAGCAGTCGACGGGGCCCGCCTGGGGCTCGGTGGCGCCGAGGCAGGCGAGCCGGGCCATGCGGTTCGGGCTGGTCCTGATGAGGAGCGCGCCGATCAGCGCGGCGACGGCCAGCACGCCGGCGAACAGCCTTGTGGGGGCCCCCGCCAGCCAGAGCAGGCCGAACAGGATCGCCGTCAGGATGATCGCCGTGCCCATGTCGCCGCCCAGCATGATCAGTCCGAGCAGCATGAAGGCGGCCGGTACGAGCGGCACCAGCATGTGCTTCCACTGGGCCAGCAGCCGCTTGTCCTGCTTGCGGGCGAGCAGATCGGCGCCCCACAGCACCAGGGCGAGCTTGCCGAACTCACTGGGCTGGAGCTGGAAGGAGCCGCCGAGGTCGATCCAGTTCTGGTTGCCGTTGACCGCCATCCCTATCCCCGGCACCTGCACCAGGACCATCAGGCAGACGGCGCCCGCGAGGATCGGGTAGGCCAGCGCCCGGTGCAGCCTCACCGGCATCCGGGCGGCCGCGAGCAGCAGCACGGCCCCGATGCCGGCGGCCAGGAGCTGCTTGCGGAAGAAGTACGAGCCCGGAAGCGACTTCTGCAGCGCGGTGATCTGGGAGGCCGAGTAGACCATCACCAGGCCGAGCACGGTGAGCAGCGCGCTGCCGCCGAGGATCACGTAGTAGGCGGTCAGCGGCCGGTCCCAGGCCCTGCGCGCCCGCGTGTAGAGGGTACGGACGGTGTTCTCGCGGGCGGGCCGGGGCACGACGGGCGGGCGGGGTGCCCGCCGCGCGGGCGGCCGTCCGGTGCGGCTACTGGGCATGGCGGCCTCCGCCGTGCGCCCCACGGTGCCTCGACGGTCCCACAGGTCCCTCCCAAGGTCGCCCGGCGCAGGCGGCCGGGTCAGGCACCGAGTTCGCGCACCGCCTGTGCGAACGCCTCACCGCGCCTGTTGTAGTTGGCGAACATGTCCATCGAGGCGCAGGCCGGGGCCAGCAGCACCGTGTCGCCGGGCCGTGCGAGCCGCTTCGCCTCCTGGACAGCCTGGAGCATCGCCCCAGTGTCGGTCCGGCCGAGGTCGACCACGGGTACCTCCGGGGCGTGTCGCGCCAGGGCTTCGCGGATCAGCTCGCGGTCCCGGCCGATCAGGACGGCGCCGCGAAGCCGCTTCGCCGACCCCGCGACCAGTTCGTCGAAGGTGGCGCCCTTGGCGAGTCCGCCGGCGATCCACACGATCGACTCGTAGGCCGCCAACGACGCCTGTGCCGCGTGCGTGTTGGTCGCCTTGGAGTCGTCGACGTAGGAGACCCCGTCCACGTCGGCGACGCGCGCGATGCGGTGCGCGTCCGGGGTGAAGGCCCGCAGCCCGTCCCGTACGGCCGCCGCCGGTACCCCGAAGGCGCGCGCGAGGGCGGCCGCGGCAAGGGCGTTGGCGATGTTGTGCGGGACGGGCGGGTCGACGTCGGTGACCTCGGCGAGCTCCTGGGCGTTCTTGTGCCGGTCCTCGACGAAGGCGCGATCGACCAGGATGCCCTCGACGACGCCGAGTTGGGAGGGGCCGGGGGTACCGAGGGTGAAACCGACGGCGCGGCAGCCCTCCTCGACGTCGGCAGCGCGGACCAGGTCCTCGGTGGCCTTGTCGGCGACGTTGTAGACGCAGGCGACCCGATTGCCCTCGTAGGCACGGCCCTTGTCGGCGGCGTACGCCTCCATGGAGCCGTGCCAGTCGAGGTGGTCGGGGGCGAGGTTCAGCACCGCCGCCGAGTGCGCGCGGGGGAGGACGCCCAGTGGAGCTGGTAGCTGGACAGTTCCACGGCGAGCACGTCGTACTGCTCCTCGCCGAGCACCGCGTCGAGGAGCGAGACGCCGATGTTGCCGACGGCGGCCGTACGCAGGCCCGCGGCACGAAGGATCGACGTGAGCATCTGGACGGTCGTGGTCTTGCCGTTGGTGCCGGTGACCACGAGCCAGGGTGCCGCGTCGGGCTTCCTGAGCCGCCAGGCGAGTTCGACGTCGCCCCACACCGGCACCCCGGCCTCGTCCGCCGCCGCGAACAGCGGCTTGTCCGGCTTCCAGCCGGGGGCGGTGACGATCAGCTCGGTGCCGTCGGGCAGGGTCGCACCGTCACCGAGGCGCACGGCGATGCCGAGCGCCTCCAGTTCGGCGGCCTGCTCGCGCGCGCGTGCGTCGTCGCCGTCGTTGACGACGATGACCCTCGCGCCGAGCCCGTGCAGCACCTTCGCCGCCGGGACGCCGGAGACGCCGAGCCCGGCGACGGTGACGTGCTTGCCCTGCCAGTTGGTCACTTGTCCGCTGCCCATCCCGCGTAGAAGAGGCCGAGTCCGACGATCACACAGATGCCCTGGATGATCCAGAAGCGGACCACCACAAGGACTTCGGACCACCCCTTGAGTTCGAAGTGGTGCTGGAGTGGCGCCATGCGGAAGACGCGCTTCCCGGTGAGCTTGAAGGAGCCGACCTGGATGACCACCGACATGGTGATGAGGACGAACAGGCCGCCCAGGATGGCGAGCAGCAGCTCGGTGCGGGAGCAGATCGCGAGGCCCGCGAGGACACCGCCGAGCGCGAGCGAACCGGTGTCACCCATGAAGATCTTGGCCGGTGAGGTGTTCCACCACAGGAAGCCGAGGCAGGAACCCATCAGCGCGGAGGCGACCACCGCGAGGTCGAGGGGGTCCCTCACCACGTAACAGGCACCCGGGTTGGTCAGGGTCTGCGCGTTGACGCACGACTCCTGGAACTGCCAGACGCCGATGAAGGTGTAGGCGCCGAAGACCAGGACGGAGGCACCGGTGGCCAGACCGTCCAGGCCGTCCGTCAGGTTCACGCCGTTCGACATCGCGAGGATCATGAACAGCGCCCAGACGACGAACAGCACCGGGCCGATCGTCCAGCCGAAGTCGGTGATGAACGACAGCTTCGTGGACGCCGGGGTGTTGCCCTGGTTGTCCGCGAACTGCAGCGAGAGCACCGCGAACGCGATACCGACGATCAGCTGGCCGGCCATTTTCGCTTTGGCCCGCAGGCCCAGCGAACGCCGCTTGACGATCTTGATGTAGTCGTCCAGGAAGCCGACGATGCCCATGCCCACCATGAGGCCGAGTACCAGCAGACCCGAGAAGGTCGGCGACGCGTCGACATCGGGGTCCAGGGAGCCCGTGATCACCTTGGCCAGGAAGTATGCGGCGACCGTCGCCAGGATGAAGGCGATACCGCCCATGGTCGGCGTACCGCGCTTGCTGGCGTGCTCGCGCGGGCCGTCGTCACGGATGTACTGCCCGTACCCCTTGCGTGCGAGCAGCTTGATCAGCAGCGGGGTGCCGACCAGCGTCAGGAAGAGGCCAATGACTCCTGCGAACAGGATCTGCTTCATCATCGGGCGACGACCTCACCCTCGGAATCGGTCGCGAGCAGCGCCTGCGCCACGCTCTCGAGACCGACCGAACGGGACGCCTTCACGAGAACGACGTCTCCCTGGCGCAATTCACTGCGCAACAGGTCGACAGCCGCCTGTGCGTCGGACACGTGCACCGACTCCTCACCCCACGAACCCTCGTTATATGCGCCCAGTTGCAGCCAGGCGGCTTCCCTGCCCCCGACCGCGACGAGCTTGCTGACGTTGAGCCGGACGGCGAGCCGTCCGACCGCGTCGTGCTCGGCGAGCGCCTCGTCCCCGAGCTCGGCCATCTCGCCGAGCACCGCCCACGTACGGCCCCCCTTCGCCTGTGAGGCTTTGCCCATGGCCGCGAGCGCGCGCAGGGCGGCTCGCATGGACTCGGGGTTCGCGTTGTAGGCGTCGTTGACGACCGTCACGCCGTCCGGGCGCTCGGTGACCTCCATCCGCCAGCGGGAGAGGGAGCCCGCTTCGGAGAGCGCGAGTGCGATCTCGTCTGCGGACATGCCCAACTCGTGGGCGACGGCGGCCGCGGCGAGCGCGTTCGACACGTGATGCTCACCGTACAGGCGCATGGTCACATCGCTTGCACCGGAGGGTGTGTGAAGCCTGAACGAGGGCTGTCCGCTGTCCATGAGTCGCACGTTCTCGGCCCGAACGTCCGCTTCGTCGGTCTCGCCGAAAAGGAGCACCTTCGCCTTCGTACGGGGCGCCATGGCGCGTACGAGCGGGTCGTCCGCGTTGAGGATCGCGGTGCCGCCCTCCTCGGCCGGCGGCAGGGCCTCCACCAATTCGCCCTTGGCCTGGGCGATCTGCTCGCGGCCGCCGAACTCGCCGATGTGGGAGGTCCCGACGTTGAGCACCAGGCCGACCTTCGGGGGTGTCAGACCGGCGAGGTAGCGGATGTGGCCGAGCCCGCGGGCGCCCATCTCCAGCACGAGGAACTTCGTCTCCTCGGTGGCGGTGAGCGCGGTCAGCGGTAGCCCGATCTCGTTGTTGAGGGAGCCGGGGGTGAAGACGGTCGGCGCCTTGCGCCGCAGCACCTGCGCGATGAGGTCCTTGGTGCTGGTCTTGCCGGACGAGCCGGTCAGTGCGACGAGGGTCGCGCCGAGGCGCCGTACGACGTGCCGGGCGAGGGCGCCCAGCGCCGTCTGGACGTCGTCGACGACGATCGCGGGCACGCCCACGGGGCGGGAGGCGAGCACGGCGGCCGCGCCCGCCTCGACGACCGCGGCCGCGAAGTCGTGGCCGTCCACGCGTTCGCCGACGAAGGCGACGAAGAGGCTGCCCGGACCCGCTTCCCGCGAGTCCCGGACGACACCTCCGGTGACCTGGACGGACGGATCCGGTATGTCGTGCGTCTGCCCGCCGACGACTTCTGCGATCTCGGCGAGGGAGAGGGCGATCACAAGTTCATCCCTGGGTCTGCTGGATAGCTTCGCGGAGCACCTGGCGGTCGTCGAAGGGACGCACCACCCCGGCGATGTCCTGCCCCTGCTCGTGGCCCTTGCCCGCGACCAGCACGGCGTCGCCGGGCTGCGCGCGGGCGACGGCGGCGGCGATCGCCGCGGCCCGGTCCTCGAAGACCTGCACCTCGCCGCGCTCGTGGGCGGGCACGGAGGCCGCGCCCCGGAGCATGGTGGCGAGGATGGCGAGGGGGTCCTCGGAGCGGGGGTTGTCGGAGGTCAGTACGGCGGTGTCGGCGAGCCGGGCCGCCGCGGCGCCCATCGGCTCGCGCTTGGTGACGTCCCGGTCGCCGCCGCAGCCGAGCACCACGTGCACCTTGCCCTCGGTGACCCTGCGCAGGGCGCGCAGCACCGACTCGACGGCGTCGGTCTTGTGTGCGTAGTCGACCACCGCGAGGTACGGCTGGCCCTCGTCCACCCGCTCCAGCCGGCCGGGCACGCCGGGGACGGCGGCGACACCGTCGGCGGCGGCCTGCGGGTCGAGTCCGGCGGCGGCGAGGGCGGCGATCGCGGCGAGGGTGTTGGCCACGTTGAACGGGCCCGGCAGCGGCGACCGGGCGGTGATCCGCTCGCCCTTGGGGCCGATCACGGTGAACGTCGAGTCGGTCGGGCCGACCTCGACGTCCTCGGCGCGCCAGTCGGCGTCGGGGTGCCCCTCCGCGGAGTAGGTGAGGACGGGGACGCCGGCCTCCTTGGTGAGGCGGCGGCCGTACTCGTCATCGGCGTTGACCACGGCGAGCCGGCTGCGCTGCGGGGTGAAGAGCCGCGCCTTGGCCGCGAAGTAGTCCTCCATGTCGGAGTGGAACTCCATGTGTTCCGGGCTGAGGTTGGTGAAGACGGCGATGTCGAAGACACAGGCGTCCACCCGGCCCAGCACCAGGGCATGGCTGGAGACCTCCATGGCGACCGCGTCGACCCCGCGTTCACGCATGACGGCGAACAGGGCCTGGAGGTCGGTGGCTTCCGGCGTGGTGCGTTCGGACTTGATGCGCTCGTCGCCGATGCGCATCTCGACGGTGCCGATCAGCCCTACCCGTCGCCCACCACCGCCCTCCCCGACGGCGCTTCGCGCCGGCCCTCCTCGTCCGTGCTGTGGACGGACCTGAGGCCGCCCTCGACGAGATAGGCGGTGGTGGTCTTGCCGGAGGTGCCGGTGATGCCGATCTGGAGCAGATCGCGGCCCGGGTGGCCGTAGATCGTGGCCGCCAGTTCGCCCATCTCCCCGCGGGGGTCGTCGACCACCAGCGCGGGCAGTCCGGCCGCGGCGACGCGTGCGGCGCCGCTCGGGTCGGTGAGCACGGCGACCGCGCCGAGGCCGGCGGCCTGGGTGACGAAGTCGGCGCCGTGCGCGCGGGCACCCGGGAGGGCGGCGTACAGGTCGCCGGGGCGTACGGCGCGCGAGTCGTGGGTGATGCCCGTGACGTCGGCGGTCTGCGTCGGCGCGGTGGCACCCAGTTGACCGGCGAGTTCCGCGAGGGGTGTGGCGGAGACCCGCGCCGGCCGGGGTGGCCCGGGAAATGTCACGGGTTGACCCTTCTGAGTGGTTTGGGACTGATCAGCGTGTGGCACGGCGGTGAGCGTACCGGGCACACCCGCCGCGGAGCCAAAGCGGGGGCCCCGCGCGGTCCCGTCCGGCGGGGGGAGCGGCGGGGACGAGGGGCCCGGTACGCGGCGGGGAGTGTCCCGGTTCCCGGGATCGGGGGTGATCGTTGTCACGGGCTGTTCCTGGGTGGTTCCATGCCGGCCGGACGCGAGGGGTTCGCGGCCGGTCAGGGTGTGAAGGTGACCGGGAAGTTGGCCGGTTCGGCACCGGTCGGCGGCACCTGGAGGGTCTTGAGGGCGAACTCCATGACCTTCTTGTAGACGGGTCCGCAGATCTGGCCGCCGAAGTAACTGCCCTCGGTGGCGTTCTGGATGGCGCAGTAGACGGTGATCCGGGGCTTGTCGGCGGGCGCGAACCCGGCGAAGGAGGAGGTGTAGCCGTGGTACTTGCCGGTGGCCGGATCCACGCGGTTGGCCGTGCCCGTCTTGCCCGCGACCCGGTAGCCGGGGATGCGCGCCTTGGTTCCGGTGCCCTCCTCGTCGTCCACGACCGACTCCAGCATCCGGGCGAGGGTCTTCGCCGTCTTCTCGCTGACCACCCGTGATTTCTCGGGTCTCGGGGCGGGGGTGAAGCGTCCGTCGGGTCCCTTGGTGCCGCGTACGAGCGTGGGTTCGATGCGTACGCCGCCGTTGGCGATGGTCGAGTAGACGGACGCGGCCTGCATGGCGTTGACGGACACGCCCTGGCCGAAAGGAATCGTGTACTGCTGCGAGGTCGACCAGGCGTCGGGCGGGGCGAGGATGCCCTTGGTCTCGCCGGGGAAGCCGAGTCCGGTGTGGCTGCCGAGGCCGAAGGCGCGCAGGTAGTCGTGGAGGACCTTGTTGGCGGCGGCCTGGGTCTTGCCGAGCTGGCCGGTGGCCAGGATGGTGCCGATGTTGCTGGACTTCGCGAGCACCCCGTTGAGCGTCAGGTACCAGGTCGGGTGGTCGATGTCGTCCTTGAACAGCCGGTCGCCGCGGTGCAGCCGGTTGGGCACGACGACGTGCGTCTGCGGGGTGGCCGCGTTCTCCTCCAGTACGGCCGCCATCGACATGACCTTGGCGGTGGACCCGGGCTCGAAGGCGTCCTGGAGGGCCGCGTTGCCGAGCGCCGCCGGATCGGCCTCGGAGAGGTCGCCCGGATCGAATCCGGGCGCGTTGGCCATGGCGAGGACCTCGCCGGTGCGGGTGTCCTGGACGATGACGTAGCCGCGGTCGGCCGCGGACTTCTCGACCTGCTCGCTGATGGCGTGCTGCGCGGCCCACTGGATGTCGCGGTCGATGGTGAGCTCGACGTCGCTGCCGGGCACGGCCGGTGTCTCGCTGGACCCCGCGGTCGGCACCAGACGGCCGCCGGACTGGACGAAGCGGATGCTGCCGTCCTCACCGGCGAGCCGCTTGTCCAGCTGGAGTTCGATGCCGCCGCCGCCCTTGCCCTCGGCGTTGACCCAGCCCAGTATCCCGGCGGCGAGCTCGTTGTTCGGGTAGACCCGCTTGCTGGTGGGCACGGACAGGACGCCCGCGAGGACGTTGGCGGAGGACGTGTCGGTCTCCGCCTTCTTCGCCAGTGCGGCCTTCAGATCCTTGATCTGCTTCCAGACCTGCGGGGTCTGGCGGCTCGCGAGTTTGACGTAGCGCAGGGCCTTGTTGTCCGGCCGCAGCTTCTCGACCAGCTTGTCCTGGTCCTGGCCGAGGATCGGGGAGAGGAGGGCGGCGGCCTGTTCGGGACCGTCGGCGATCTCCAGTTGGTCGGGGGCGAACATCGTGGGGTCGGCGGTGATGTCGTAGGCGTCCTCGCTGGTCGCCAGGGCGACGCCGTTGCGGTCGGTGATCTCGCCGCGCTCGGCGTCCAGCACCTGGCCGACCTGGAGGTTCTGTCCGGCCTTCGCCGCATAGGTGTCGGCTTCGACGGCCTGCACCTGGAGCAGGCGTACGACGAAGACGCTCAGGACCAGGGTCAGGGCGAGGCCGACCAGGCGCAGGCGGGGGCGCGGGTTGCCCAGCCGGATGACCTTCGGGGCCGCCGGGCGGGGCGGGCCGGGGCGGCGGGCCGGGCGGTGGCCGGGGCCGGAGCGCTGTCGGGCGCTCGGGCGGGCGGGCTTGGCGGGACCGGGCACGCGGCGGCGCGGCGGTCGCCTGCCGAAGTTGTCGACCACTTCCGTCACCTGCCGGGAGTCGATGCGGGCGTGGGCGTGACCGCGGGGGTCGGGGGGCGGCCGCCGTGCTCGGTACCGCGTCGGGGGGCGGGGCCGTCGCGGTGGCCAGTGCCTCGGGGGCGAGCACCAGGGGGGCGCGGACGGCGGAGGCGGGGCCGGGGACGCCCTTGACCGTGCCGTCGGGGCTCAGAAAGGCGGGGTCGCCGCCGGGCACCATGCCGAGCTCGCGTGCGCGGCGCTGCAGGGCGTCGGGGGCGGAGTAGGCGTCGATGTCCCGTTGCAGGGCCTGTTCCTCTTCGGTGAGGCTCTTCGTCTCCCGCTCGAGGTCGTCGAGTTTGAACGCACCCTCGCTGAGTGCCGAGTTCAGCACCAGGAGCCCGATCAGCCCACCGCCGAGGAGGAGGACGACGAGCAGCACGAAGGGGGTGCGGGCCGCCTGGGCCCGTCCCGTGGGGAGGAGCCCCGCGAGACGGGCCGCCCTCCCCTTCAGTTCGGGTTTCCTGCTCACTCACGCTCCCCTGGGTTCGCCTGCCTTCCGCACCCGCATGCCCCGCACGGCGCCGGGCCCACGTGTCGTAACCGCCTCACGTGTCCCCTGTGCCTCACGCGTCTCATCCAAGGTGCTCCCTGATCCGCTGGGCACCCCGCAGCCGCGCGGGGGCGGCCCGCCGGTTCTCGGCGATCTCCTCCTCGGTGGGAAGTTCGGCACCGCGCGTGAGCAGCTTGAGCCGGGGCTGGTAGCGCTCGGGGACGACGGGCAGCCCGGCGGGCGCGGTGATGGCGGCGCCCGCCGCGAACACCTGCTTGACCAGCCGGTCCTCCAGGGAGTGGTACGACAGCACGGCGATCCGGCCGCCGACGTCGAGCGCCTTCACCGCGGCCGGGACGGCCCGCTCCAGTACGGAGAGTTCGCCGTTGACCTCGATGCGCAGGGCCTGGAAGGTGCGCTTGGCCGGATTGCCGCCGGTGCGCTTGGCGGCCTGCGGGAGCGCGTCCCGGATCAGCTCGACCAGGCGTGCGCTGGTGGTGAACGGCTGCTTCTCCCGCTCGCGCACCACCGCGGCCACGATCCGCTTGGCCTGCTTCTCCTCGCCATAGGCGCGCAGGATGCGGACGAGTTCGCCGGGCGGGTAGGTGTTGAGGACGTCGGCGGCGCTGACGCCGGCCGTCTGGTCCATGCGCATGTCGAGCGGGGCGTCCTGGGCGTAGGCGAAGCCCCGGTCGGCCTCGTCGAGCTGCATGGAGGACACGCCCAGGTCGAACAGGACGCCCCGCACGCGGGCGATGCCGAGCCGGTCGAGCACGTCGGGGAGTTCGTCGTAGACGGCGTGCACCAGGGTGGCGCGCTCGCCGAACGGGGCGAGCCGCTCGCCGGACAGGCGCAGGGCCTCCTTGTCCCGGTCCAGGGCGACCAGCCGCGCCTCGGGGAACCGCGTCAGCAGGGCCTCGCTGTGGCCGCCGAGGCCGAGGGTGCAGTCGACGACCACCGCTCCCGGCTGCTCCAGGGCGGGCGCCAGCAGGTCCAGGCACCGCTGGAGCATCACCGGGACGTGCCGACTGTGCCCGCCCGTGTTCGCAAACGCTTCGCGCCCCATTGGATCTGGGCCCTCTCAAGGTCCGGCGCGGCGTGACGCACCGCCGGGTCCCCGCCCCTCCCCGGTGTCGACGGGGCGGCCTGCCGGCGCCGGAGGCGTCAGCCGGCCGGGAACGGGAGGAGGCCGAGCCGTACGTACGCGCAGCGCACGCGGGGAGATCTCCGGGACGCTGCCCGGGTCTCCGGGGAAATCAGTGCAGCGGGGAGAGTCTCGCCTCCCGCTTCGCGTCACTTTAGTCCACGGTGTCACCCGGTCAATCAACCGGCCTGTGCGGCGCGGCCCTCGGCGTGAGGACAACCCGCGTCGGGGAAACCACCCGTACGAGGAGGCTCACACCCCCCTTGTGGGTCATCTCACTCCAAAGCCTGATGACGTTCTTTGTCCTGTCTCACAGCAGGACCGGAGAGCATGTGGCCAGTACCGTCATGGCTATGACGACTTCTGCATCGGTTCCCGCGAGCTCCGGAAGTGCGATGGTCGGCCACGGCACGGTCACCGACCGCCTGGTCAACGCCAACGAGCAGTACGCCGGCGCCTTCAGCGATCCCGGGATGGACGCCCGCCCCGTGCTGCGCGTCGCCGTGGTGGCCTGCATGGACGCCCGGCTCGACCTGCACGCCGCGCTCGGTCTCGAGCTCGGCGACTGCCACACCGTCCGCAACGCGGGCGGTGTGGTCACCGACGACGTGATCCGGTCGCTGACCATCAGCCAGCGCGCGCTCGGCACCCGCAGTGTGGTGCTCATCCACCACACCAACTGCGGCCTGGAGTCCATCACCGAGGAGTTCCGGCACGACCTGGAGATGGAGGTCGGCCAGCGTCCCGCCTGGGCCGTGGAGTCCTTCCGCGACGTCGACCAGGACGTACGGCAGTCGATGCAGCGGGTGCGCACCTCGCCGTTCCTGCTGCACACCGACGACGTGCGGGGATTCGTCTTCGACGTGAAGACCGGCCTGCTGCGCGAGATCGACCCCGCCTGACCTGCCGCCCCGCCCCAAGGGTGGCCCGGTCTCCGGGTTCCACAAAGGCCTCACGACCCGACATGTCGCCGCCGGTTACCCCCGGGCGAGTGACACGAATCGGTAACGGCGGCAAGAATGCGGGAGGGGTGCCGCGCGGAACTTTTCCCGCGCGGTGTCCGTGATTCGGGGTGAGCCGGGCCGCACAGCGAAGTGTCGGCCCGGACATTTGGGGCCCTTGTTCCTTGGGAGCGAGGGGAAAGGCCGAGGAGGGCCGGGTGCCGACCTATGACGATCGAGCGAGCCTTGGGGGTCCCCCCACGCGAGCGCAGCCGAGCGTGGGGAATGATCTGACCGCCGTGGTCGAGCGGGTGCGGGATTCGGTGGAGGGCGTGATCGAGGGCAAGCCCGAGGTCGTACGGCTTTCGCTGACCGTGCTGCTCGCCGAGGGACATCTGCTCATCGAGGACGTCCCGGGAGTCGGCAAGACGATGCTGGCCAAGGCACTGGCGCGGTCCATCGACTGCTCGGTGCGGCGCATCCAGTTCACACCGGACCTGCTGCCGTCGGACATCACCGGTGTGTCCATCTGGGACCAGCAGCGCCGCGACTTCGAGTTCAAACCGGGCGCCATCTTCGCGCAGGTGGTGATCGGCGACGAGATCAACCGCGCGTCGCCGAAGACGCAGTCCGCGCTCCTGGAGTCCATGGAGGAGCGCCAGGTCACCATCGACGGCAAGACCTACGAGCTGCCCAGCCCCTTCATGGTGGTGGCGACGCAGAACCCGGTCGAGATGGAGGGCACCTATCCGCTGCCGGAGGCCCAGCGCGACCGGTTCATGGCCCGTGTCTCGGTCGGCTACCCGAGCGCGGAGGCCGAGCTGCGGATGCTGGACGTGCACGGCGGTGTCTCCCCGCTGGAGGACCTCCAGCCGGTGGCCCACGCGCACGAGATCCTGAAGCTGGTCGAAACGGTGCGCGCCGTCCATGTCGCCGAGCCGGTGCGCCGGTACGCGGTGGAGCTGGTCGCCGCCACCCGCGCGCACCCGGACCTCAGACTCGGTGCCTCGCCGCGCGCGACGCTGCACCTGCTGCGCGCGGCGAAGGCGTCCGCGGCGCTGGACGGCCGGGAGTACGCGCTGCCGGACGACGTGCAGGCGCTCGCCGTGGCCGTGCTGGCCCACCGGCTGCTGCCCACCGCCCAGGCCCAGCTCAACCGCCGCACCGCGGAGCAGGTGGTCCAGGAGATCCTGCAGCGCACCCCGGTGCCCGCCGCCGCCCCGGCCCAGGCCGGCATCGGCCTGGGCCGGGGCGGTCCGGGGCACGGCCAGCAGCCGCCGCGGAGGCTGTGATGTCCACCGCGGGATCGGTCCGCGCGGAGGGCGACCGCGGTGACAAGGGCGGCCTGCGCACGGCTCTGGCCGGGCTGACCACCCGCGGGCGCTCCTTCCTGGCCGCCGGTGCGGCCGCCGCGGTCTGCGCCTACGTGCTCGGGCAGAGCGATCTGCTGCGGGTCGGGCTGCTGCTGGCGGTGCTGCCGCTGATGTGCGCGGGTGTGCTCTACCGCACCCGCTACCGGGTCGCGGGCAGCCGCCGGCTGTCCCCGCGCGGGTGCCCGCCGGCTCCGAGGCGCGGGTGCATCTGCGGATGGACAACGTCTCCCGGATGCCCACGGGCCTGCTGATGCTCCAGGACCGGGTGCCCTACGTGCTCGGCCCGCGCCCCCGGTTCGTGCTGGACCGGGTGGAGGCGGGCGGGCGCCGCGAGGTGTCCTACCGGGTCCGGTCCGACCTGCGCGGCCGCTACCCGCTCGGCCCGCTGCAGCTGCGCCTGTCCGACCCGTTCGGGATGTGCGAGCTGACCCGGTCCTTCTCGACGTACGACACGCTGACGGTGATCCCGCGCGTGCGACCGCTGCCGCCGGTGCGGCTGAGCGGTGAGGTGAAGGGGTACGGCGACGGACGGCAGCGTTCGCTGGCGCTGGCCGGCGAGGACGACGTGATCCCGCGCGGCTACCGCTACGGCGACGATCTGCGCCGGGTGCACTGGCGTTCCACCGCGCGCTACGGCGAGCTGATGGTGCGCCGCGAGGAACAGCCGCAGCGGGCCCGCTGCACGGTGCTGCTGGACACCCGCGCCATCGCCTACAACGGTGCGGGCCCCGACTCGGCGTTCGAGTGGGCGGTGTCGGGCGCGGCCTCCGTACTGGTGCACATGCTGGAGCGGGGCTTCTCGGTGCGGCTGCTGACCGACACCGGCAACTCGGTGCCGGGCGAGGGCTCCGACGGGTTCGCGGGCGCGAGCCAGGAGTCGGCGGACGCGGCCGGGCTGATGATGGACACCCTCGCCGTGGTCGACCACTCCGACGGGGCGGGCCTGTCCCGGGCCTACGACGTGGTCCGCGGTGGGAACGAGGGGCTGCTGGTGGCCTTCCTCGGCGATCTCGACGAAGAGCAGGCGGCGGTGCTCACCCGGATGCGGCAGCGCAGCGGGGGCGCCGCCGCCTTCGTGCTGGACAGCGGAACCTGGCTGCGGGAACCGGCGGACGTGTCCGGTCCGTTGGCCGGGGGCGGGGAGGGACTGCGGATGCTGCGCGAAGCGGGCTGGACGGTCGTGAGCGTGCCGCGGGGCGCCTCCCTGGAGGATCAGTGGCGGCTGGCCGACCGGGAGCGGTCGGGCCTGGCGGCGGCGAGCGGTGGGGAGGGAGCAGGGTGAGCGGGCGACTACGGCTGCCGCTGGCCTCGTGGGCGGCGACGCTGCTGGCCGCGTGCGCGCTGCTGCCCCTGGTCAAGCCGGCCTCCTGGATCGTGCAGGCGGCCTTTCTCCTGGCGGTGCAGTCCGGTGTGGGCGCGCTGGCCCGGCGGGTGCCGCTGGCCCGCCCGCTGACCGTGGCCGTGCAGGCGCTGGTCGCGCTCGCGCTGCTGACGCTGGTGTTCGCGCGTGAGCACGCGTTCGCCGGTCTGGTGCCGGGTCCGGGCGCCTTCCGCTTCTTCGCCGAGCTGCTCGAACAGGGCGGTACCGACGTCGGCCGTTACGCCATACCGGCGCCGCTGTCCGAGGGCATCCGGCTGATGCTGATCGGCGGTGTCCTGGTGATCGGGCTGCTGGTGGACACCCTGGCGGTGACCTTCCGCAGCGCGGCCCCGGCCGGCCTTCCGCTGCTCGCGCTGTACTCGGTCGCCGCGGGGCTGTCCGACGGCGGCAACGACTGGCTGTGGTTCCTGCTGGCGGCGGCCGGCTATCTGATGCTGCTCCTCGCGGAGGGGCGTGAGCGGCTCTCCCAGTGGGGGCGGGTCTTCGGCGGGGCGGCGCGGGGCCCGGCCACCGAGTCGACCGGAGCCCTCGCCCCGGTGCGCACCGGCCGGCGGATCGGGCTGCTGGCGGTGGGCATCGCCCTGGTGGCGCCGCTCGCCCTGCCCACGATGAACGGCGGCCTGCTGGACCCGGCGGGTTCGGGCGTCGGTTCGGGCTCCGGCGGGGGCGGCACGATCTCCGCGGTGAACCCGCTGGTGTCGCTGCGCGACTCGTTGAACGTGGACGAGGACCGCCAGGTCATGTCGGTGCGCACCGAACTGGCCGATGTCTCGGACCTGTACCTGCGGATCGTGTCCCTGGACGACTTCGACGGCACCACCTGGAAGCCGTCCAAGCGGTCCATCACCACCGTGCCCGATGGCGCCTTCCCGACTCCGGCCGGCCTCGGCCCGGACATCGAGCGCGCGGAGATCGCCACGACGGTCTCGACCGCCGACTGGTACGGGCAGGACTGGCTGCCGATGCCGTATCCGCCGAGCGGGGTGGACATCAGGGGCGACTGGCGCTATGAGCCCGTCGGGATGACGCTGGTCGGCGACCACGGCCAGAACACCCGGGGACTGACCTACAGCGTGCGCAGCCTCGACGTGCAGCCCACGGCGGAGCAACTGGCCGACTCGTCGGCGCCGCCGGCCGCCCTGGAGCGGGACTACACCGAGCTGCCGGACTCGCTGCCCGCGGTGGTGTCCCGGACCGCCCGCCAGGTCACCGAGGGGGCGACGAACGCCTACGACCGGGCGGTCAAGCTCCAGGAGTACTTCGCCTCGACCGGCGGCTTCCAATACGACACCGAGGTCGACGTCGGCAGCGACTCGCAGGCGGTCGCCCGCTTCCTGAGGGACAAGGAGGGCTTCTGCGTCCACTTCTCCTTCGCCATGGCGTCGATGGCCCGGTCCCTGGACATACCCGCCCGGGTCGCGGTGGGCTTCGCGCCCGGCACTCCGCAGGCGGACGGCTCGGTGTCGGTGGGGCTGCGGGACGCGCACGCCTGGCCGGAGCTGTACTTCGAGGGCGTGGGATGGACCCGCTTCGAGCCGACCCCCACCCGTGGTTCGGCGCCCTCCTACACCGTGCCGGACACCTCGGACAGCGCGCTGCCCGACCCGGCCCAGCCCTCCGAGGCCGCGTCCTCGGAGCCCTCGGCCGCCCCGTCGGCGAGCGAGGGCTGCACGGTGGAGCAGAGGAGGCTGGACCGTGACTGCGGGAGCGAGGCGCCGCTGGCGGCGCTGCCCACGGACGGCGACGGGCCCAAGTGGTACTTGGTGCCGGCGTGGGCGCTGGCGGGTCTCGCCGTCCTGGTGCTGCCGCTGGCGCCGATGCTGTGGCGGCTGTGGACCCGGGCGGTGCGCCTGGGCGCGCACGGCCGTTCGGAGGCGGGTGCGGCCGCGCACGTCCTGGCCGTCTGGGACGAGCTGACCGACACCGCGTGGGACTTCGGCATCTCCCCGGACGAGTCGCTGACCCCGCGCAAGGCGGCGGCCAGGATCGTCCGGCTCGGCCGGCTCGACCCGGAGGCCGCGGCCTCGGCGCACCGGGTGGCGGACGCCGTGGAGCAGGTCCTCTACGCGCCCCGGCCGCGCCCCGCGGTGGGGCCGGGGGACGACGTGCGCCGGGTGACGGCCGGCCTGCGGTCCGCGGTCGGCCGTGGCACCCGGCTGCGCGCGCTGTTCGCCCCGCGCTCCACGGTGCGGGTGGTGTGGACGGCGTCGGCCCGGTGGGCCGGCGTCCGGGAACGCGCCCTCGCGCTGCGGCCCACGTGGCGGAAACCGCCGCGGGAGCCCTCTCGGCAGCAGGGGTGAAGCGGGAGTGAAGCAGGCGCCGAGCATGGCCGTGAGGCCCCCGGCTCCGAACCCCGGCGCGGGGAGGGACAGGACGATTCCGGTCGTCCTGCCCCTCCTCCGTCGTGCGGTCGTACGTACCCACCGGCGCCCGCGTGCGTACCCGCGCCCCGGGTGCGGAACATACGTCAGGGGTGACCACCGGCCCGGTGGTCACCCCTGACGTATGTCTTCGGGTGTGTCCTGGAGCTATGTACGGGAGCCGGGTGCGGGAGCTACTGCCCGCCGCCCTGCTCGTCGCGGCGGCGCTGCCAGCGCTCCTCTATGCGGTTCATCACGGAGCGCCGCTGCCTGCCCTGACGGCCGGACTGCGGCGGGCCCGTGGAGCCCTCGGCTGCGACGACCTGCTCACCGGGCTTCGGGGCCTTGCGCCAGCCCGTCACGGCGAGAACCGCGCAGCCCAGCATGACGAGGAAGCCCACCACACTGAGCCAGACCTGCTGGGCGACCATTCCGGCCATGAGGAGCGCAATACCTACGAGGAAGCCCGCGACCGCCTGGTAGACCCGCCGACGGGTGTACGTACGCAGGCCACTTCCCTCGAGCGCCGACGCGAACTTGGGATCTTCGGCGTACAGCGCTCGCTCCATTTGCTCGAGCATGCGCTGCTCGTGCTCCGAGAGCGGCACGGCGTCCTCCTCATCGTGCAAGTCGCCGGGGCGACCCGGGGGGTCCCTTCAGGATAGGCAGGGAATCGACCCCGTGAAACCCGCCCCTTTGCGCCAATTGGCCGACCGGGACCCGCCATGCGCGTCCCGGTCCACTCGAGGCTTCTCATTCCCCGTTGGCCGAGCCGTCATGCCGGACGGTCTCCCTCGATCATACGGTGCCCCGCCGCCATTCGGGGGGCCTGTGGCGCACTCCATGCGCAGGCCGGCCGACGGACGCGTCGCTGATCAGCGACGCGTCACGGGCGATTACTCAGGCCTCGGTGTTCCCCCGAGCCTCACCGAGCACGTGGAGTTGGGTGGCCACGGCGTGGAAGGCGTCCAGTTCCGCCGCCGCGGTCTCCAGCTTCAGCAGCGCTTCCAGGGCTCCGGGCTCGGTGTCCACGAGCACGCCGGGGACGAGATCGGCGAAGACCCGCACCCCGTGCACGGCACCGACCCGCAGTCCCGCGTCCTCGACCAGAGCGGTGAGCCGGTCGACGGTGAAGCGGCGCGGCACGGGATCGCCCGTGCCCCATCGGCCGTTCGGGTCATCGAGCGCCTGCCGGGCCTCCTTGAAGTGACCGGCCAGGGCGCGGGCGAGCACGGCGCCACCGAGGCCGGCGGCGAGCAGGCTGAGGACACCTCCGGGGCGCAGGGCCGCCACCGTGTTGCGCACGCCCTCGGCCGGGTCGTCGACGTACTCCAGGACGCCGTGGCACAGCACCGCGTCGTAGCCGCCGCGCTCGGCCACGTCGAAGAGGCCGTGCACGTCGCCCTGGACGCCCCTGACCCGGTCGGCGACGTCCTCCTCGACGACGCGGCGCTCCAGGGCGAACAGCGCGTTGGGACTGGGGTCGACGACGGTGACCCGGTGACCGAGACGGGCCAGGGGCACCGCGAAGTGGCCGCTGCCACCGCCGGTGTCGAGGACGTCCAGCCCCGGCCGGCCGGTCGCCTCGGCCCGGCGTTCCAGGGCGTCCTGGAGGATCTCCCAGACCACGGCGGTACGGAGAGCGGCGCGGGGGCGCAGGGTGTCCGACACGGCAATTGACTCCTCGGCGCGGCACCGCCTCGTCCACGGCGGAGCGATCGGGCTGCCTCCCCGGCCCGGACACACGGGGAACGGCGGAGGCTTCAGGCTTCTTCCACCCTATTGCCTACGCCGCGGTCCCCGACCACCGCGGGGCGGCTCCCCGGCCGCCCCGCGGTGGCGGGCGCCGGTGCACCCGCGCGCGGGTCAGCCGGCGTCGGGCATGTCCCGGTCCACGCCGCCGCCGGGGTCGTGGCCGTCGGGGTGGTCGGAGCGGACGGAGTGGGAGGGCCGGTCCGAGCGGTCCGCGTCGGTGCGGGGCTGCGGGAGGACCGGCTGGAGGACCGGCTGGAGGACGAGCATCCGCTCCACCAGGCGCAGGAACATCGCCACGTCCCGTATCAGGTCGTCGGCGTCCCGGCCGCTCGCCGCGTCCCGGATGCCCGCCTCGGCCCGCGCGCGGCGCCGGGCTCCCGAAGCGAACAGGGCGCTCCACTCGGTGAGTTCGGGCGCGATCTCGGGGAGCACCTCCCAGGCGCTCCGGATCCTGGTCCGGGCCCGGGGCGAGGTCTCGGGCCGCCCCCGCGCGGCGAGCACGGCGGCGGCGGTGCGCAGGGCGGCGAGGTGGGCCGCCGCATAGCGCTCGTTGGGTGTGTCGAGGACGGTGGCCTCGTCGAGTCCGGCACGGGCCTGGGCGAGCAGGTCGAGGGCGGCGGGCGGGGCGGTGGCACGGCGCAGCACGGGGTGGACATCGCCCGCCGGGCCGGTCAGTGAGGGGGCAGGGCCGGTTGCGCGGCGCCGACGGGCGGCTGCTGCGGAGGAGTGGGCCATGACGAACCTCCTGTCGTCTTCGTGACGGCATTCCCTGCTACCGGGTGCCGTATGTGCGCATCGTGCGGTATGGCACTGACAATCCGTTCCGACCTGGGGTTCTGTCTCGTTCGACAGTTCGAGCCCGGACCGGCTGCCTCCCGGGCCGAGCCTGTGGAGGGGCGGGGCGGCGGTCCTGTGACAATCAGGGCCATGGAACGCAGCAGCACCACGTCGGGCGGCAGCACCCGTCGCGAGGCCACCCGGCAGAAGCTCTACGAGGCGGCCGTCACCCTCATCGCCGAACAGGGTTTCTCCGCCACCACGGTGGACGAGATCGCCGAGCGGGCAGGGGTCGCGAAGGGCACGGTCTACTACAACTTCGCGAGCAAGTCGGTCCTCTTCGAGGAGCTGCTGCGGCACGGGGTCGGGCTCCTCACCGCCTCGCTGCGGGAGGCGGCCGCCCGGACGGCCGTCCAGGGCGGCGGCAGGGGCGACGCCCTGGACGCGATGATCCGCGCGGGGCTCGTCTTCATCGACCGCTACCCGGCCTTCACCCAGTTGTACGTGGCCGAGCTGTGGCGCACCAACCGGGCCTGGCAGTCCACGCTGCAGGTGGTGCGGCGGCAAGCCGTGGCGGTCGTCGAGGACGTGCTGCGCGAGGGCGTGGAGAACGGCGAGTTCAGCGCGGAGATCGACGTTCCGCTGACGGCGGCGGCGCTGGTCGGCATGGTGCTGGTGGCCGCGCTGGACTGGCAGTCCTTCCAGCCGGAGCGCTCCCTGGACGAGGTGCATGCGGCGCTGTCCCGGCTGCTGCAGGGGCGCGTGGGCGGCCGCCACTGAGCCGACCGGTCGGGCGGGGCCACCCGGTTCTGTGACCCGGCGCGCACGAAGGCGCCGGGCCGGCGGTGGCTGCGTCCCCCGCGAGCCACCGCCGGACCGGCGCCTTCCTTGCTCCCCCGTGGTTCCCCGTGCGTCCCCCGTCGCGGTCGTCCCCCGGGCCTCGCTCCCGCCGACGACGCCGGCGGAAGGAGCGGATCGCGGGCCGGACCGTTTCCGGCGCCCCGTGTCGCCGGTCCCGGAGCCGTGCCCCTCTCCGTGGTCTCCACTCTCTCGTTTCCGCAGGTCGTCAGCCATCCGCGCGCGTACTCATCTCGGGAATTAGGTACGGATACTCAGTCCTGCGCACCCGCTCCCACGACGCCGTGTCGCCGGCTGGTCACCGGAGCGGGGGCGACGGTACTCGGGGCCGGGGGTGTCAGTGGGGGCGGATAAAGTCCCTGGCATGGCACGGATTGCGGTGATCGGCGCCGGGATGGGCGCGATGGCGGCCGCTGCCCGGCTGGCCGTCGCGGGCCACCGGGTGGCGGTGTACGAGCGGACGGACACGTACGGCGGCGCGCTGCGCCGGCTGGAGCGGGACGGCTTCGCGTTCGACACCGGCCCCGGGCTGCTCCCGCTGCCCGCGGTGTACCGCGATCTGTTCGTCAAGACCGGCAAGGAGCCGTTGGAGGCCTGCGTCGACCTGGTCCAGGTCGATCCGTCGTCCCACCACGTGTTCGCGGACGGTACGCGTGTCTCGCTGCCGAACGCGTCCCGCGCGGGCGTCGTCTCCGCCCTGCACGAGGCCCTCGGTCCCGCCGCCGGACAGCGCTGGGGCGACTTCCTGGTGCGCGCCCGCGAGGCCTGGGACAGGACCCGCAGACCGCTCCTGGAGGAGCCGCTGTGGCCCAACTGGCGGGTGCTCGCCGACCGCGAGCCCTACCCGGCCGTCCCCCACAAGAAGCTGCTGCGCACGCGCACGGCGGGCACGCTCGCCGAAATCGGCGCCTGGGAGCTGCGCGATCCCCGGCTGATCTCCCTGCTGGGGAGTTACGCGCTCGAGCACGGCCTCGACCCCCGGTCCACCCCGGCGAGCGCGGCGGTGCTGCCGTACATGGAGCACGCCTTCGGCACCTGGTACGTCCGCGGCGGCATGCGGGAGCTGGCCCGCGCGGTGTACGAACGGTGTGTGGCCCGCAGGGTGGAGTTCCACTTCGGCGCCGAGGTCACCGGGGTGCTGGAGAAGGACGGCCGGGTGGCGGGCGTGGAGTTCACCGAGGGCCCCTCTCCGGTCTCCGGCGCCGGGCCCGGGGGCGGAGCGGTGGCCGAGGCCGACCACGTGGTCGCCGGGGTGACGCCCGCGGTGCTTGACCGGCTGACCCGGGGGACACGGGTGCGTGGTGACGGCGAGGTCTTGGGCAGGACCGGGGCGGCGAGCCGTCTGACGGTGCTGCTGGCACTGCGCGGGGGGCGTCCGGAGGGGACACCGCACCGGACGGTCGTGCACGCGGAGGACCGGGAAGCCGAGTTGGAGTCCCTGACCGGCTCCCCCGCGAGCCTGCCCGCACGCCCCACGGTCACGGTCCTGCGGCCCGACGACCCGGCGCTGGTCCCCGACGACGCCCATGAGGCGGTCACCCTCACCTCGGTGGTGCCCACGGGCGCCGGGCCGGGCCTGGACGAGCACGCGCAGCGCATGATCACCGCCGCCGAGCGGGCGGTACCCGGCCTGCGCGACCGTCTGGTCCGGCACGAGGTGCGCACCCCGGCCGACATCGCGGAGGCGACGGGCGCGGAGGGCGGAGCGGTGCCCGTACCGGCGCTCGCCGCGGCGGGCGGACGGCTGCTTCACCCGTCCAACCGCACGCGCGTACCGGGGCTGTTCACGGTCGGCGGCTGGTCGCACCCCGGAGGGGGGTTGCCGCACGCCGGGATGTCGGGGGCGCTGGTCGCCGGACTGATCGTGGAGGGGCCGGAGTTCCGCGGCTCCCAGTGAACGGCGGGGACCCTCTCGGATCCGCGCGGATCAGTAACGGTACTGCTGCTCGTCGTACCCGTTGCCGTTCCCGGGTGCCTCGCCCGTCTGACCGTCGTCCTGGTACGGGTACGGCTGCTCCTGCGGGAGTTCACCGCCGTACAGGTCGTCGGTGCTGCGCTGCTGCGGAACCCACAGGCCGGCGGCCGGGGTCTCGCCGCCGTAGGTGCCGCCTGCGTACTGGTCCTGGCCGTAGCCCTGCTGGCCGTACTGCTGCGGGTCGGCGTAACCGGTGTCGTACGAGGCGTCGCCGTAGCTCGAGTTGCCGATGTACGGGTCGGAGTAGGCGGCGTACTGCCGCTGCGGGCCCGTGGTGTCGTAGGCGGCCTGCTGCTGGCCGTAACCGGAGTAGTCGTAGGCGTGGTTCTGGTCGGTGGCGTAGTCCTGGTCGTGGCTCTGGGCGGTCGCCGCGTACTGGTCCTGGCCCGGGGTGCCGTACCCGTTTTCGCCGTAGACGCCGTACGAGCCGGTGTCGTCGGGCATGGGCTGCGGCTCGTAGACGGCGGTGGTCTCGGCGGCCGTCGGCTGCTCGGTGCGCGCCGGCGTGAACACGTCGTCGCGGTCGTAGTCGTCCGCGGCGTAGGCGTTCCGGTCGGTGCGGTAGTCGGCGGCCTCGTCGCCGTAGCCGCCCCCGTGGCCATGGCCGTAGCCGTCGTCGGTGGCCTCCAGGTCGGAGACCTCCAGGGTCGGTTCCTGCCGCCCGCGGTCACCTCGGCCGCCCTTGACGGCGGCCAGCACCGGGGCGTTGACCACCCAGCCGGCCGCGAAGCCGCGGCGGAACGACAGGGTGACGTAGGTCTGGCCGATCGCGAAGGCCGCGGCGCCCAGTCCGATGACGAGGACGGCCTGGAGCAGCACACCGAGCACCACACCCAGGAAGCCGGCGAAGGCGAGCAGCCGCCAGCGCAGGCGTGCCTTGTACTGCAGCAGCACCTCGCCGAGCAGCCACAACGCGACAACGCCGAATGCGATGTAGAGGACCGTCCAGCCCATGTACGCCCCTCTCCCAGCGGCCGCTACGCAGTGTGTCGTACACCGGTGCGACCGGTCTGGGCCTGCAGTGGGTGATGCAGGCCCAGGTTCTCGTAGATTTCCAGCGTCGCCGTGGAGTTGTTGAGCGTGATGAAGTGCAGTCCGGGCACTCCCTCGGCCAGCAGCCGCGCGCAGAACTCCGTGGCGAACTCGATACCGATGGAGCGTACCGCCGCCGGATCGTCCGCCGC
This sequence comes from Streptomyces sp. GD-15H, assembly GCF_045291515.1. Lineage (NCBI taxonomy): Bacteria > Bacillati > Actinomycetota > Actinomycetes > Kitasatosporales > Streptomycetaceae > Streptomyces > Streptomyces sp. GD-15H. The sequence goes on along the minus strand of NZ_CP149447.1, from coordinate 6,359,102 downwards.
TGCGAGGATCCGCTCTTTCAGGGCATCCGGGAACGACGCGTTACTGAGCTGCGGCAACCTCTCCAACATCTTCACACTGGTCACCGGCATGACCTCGGGAATCACCGGTGTCTCGCAACCCGCCGCGTCGACTCGGTCACGCAGGCGCAGGTACGACTCGGGGTGGAAGAACATCTGGGTGATCGCGTAGTCGGCGCCCGCCCGGCACTTGTCGACGAAGTGCGCGACGTCCGTGTCCCACTCGGTCGACCTGGGGTGCATCTCCGGGAAGGCGGCGACGCCGACACAGAAGTCGCCCGACTCCTTGATGAGCCGGACGAGTTCGGCGGCGTAGGTCAGCCCCTTCGGGTGCGGGATCCAGTCGGCCATCGGGTCGCCGGGCGGGTCGCCCCGCACGGCGAGCATGTTGCGGATGCCGGCGTCGGCGTACTGGCCGATGATGTTGCGCAGTTCGGCGACGGAGTGGTTGACCGCGGTGAGGTGGGCGACCGGGGTGAGCGTGGTGTCTCCGGCGATCTGTTCGGTGGCCTTCACGGTGCCCGCGCGGGTGGACCCGCCGGCGCCGTAGGTCACGGAGACGAAGCTGGGAGCCACGGCCTCGACCCTGCGGAGCGCGTTCCACAGGTTCCGTTCGCCCTTCTCCGTTTTCGGGGCCCAGAACTCGAAGGAGTACGTCGTCTCTCCGGCGGCGAGCATGTCGCGCACGGTGCGCGCGTGATCAGTCCTGGTGGATGCAGTTCCAAGGGCCATATGGGCAGGTTAGCCAGGGGGCGCCGGTCCCCCAACCGGATGCGGGGGATTTGCCGGAATTGCCGACTTGTTGTCCACCCCTTGGGACGCACTGCGCCGAGCGGGGGCCCGGGGCGCCGGGGCGGGTCCGGAGTCGGTCAGTGGCGGGTGCCCGGGGGCGCCTGTCGCAGCCGCTTCGCGAACTCGGACGCCGCCGCGCCCGGGTCGTCCGCCTCGGTGACGGCCCGTACGACGACGACCCGGCGGGCACCGGCCTCCAGTACCTCGTCGAGGTTGCCGAGGTCGATGCCGCCGATGGCGAACCAGGGGCGCTCGGTGCCGAGGGCGGCGGCGTACCGGACCAGGCCGAGGCCGGGGGCGTGGCGGCCGGGCTTGGTGGGGGTGGGCCAGCAGGGGCCGGTGCAGAAGTAGTCCACGCCCTCCTGCACGGCCGCCGCGGCGGCCTCGGACTCGGCGTGCGTGGAGCGGCCGATCAGGACGTCCTCGCCAAGGACGGCTCGGGCCGCGGGCACGGGGAGGTCGCCCTGGCCGAGGTGCAGTACGTCGGCGCCGGCGGCGTGGGCGACGTCCGCACGGTCGTTCACCGCGAGCAGCTTGCCGTGCCGGGCACAGGCGTCCGCGAGGACCGCCAGGTGCTCCAGCTCCTCCCCGGCCTCCATGCCCTTGTCCCTCAGCTGCACGATGTCGACGCCACCGGCCAGGACCGCGTCCAGGAACTCCGCGAGATCGCCCTGCCGCTTGCGGGCGTCGGTGCAGAGATAGACCAGGGCGTCGGAGAGCCGGGCGCGCGCGGTGGTGCCTGCGGCAGTAACTGACATGCGGGTGTCCCCCCGTGTGTCGGTGGCGGCCGGACCGGGGCGGACCCGGGACCGGGTGGAGCGCGGCCCACGACGGCGCCGGCACGGGGTGCCGGACGGTCGCGGGTCCGGGCCCGGCACCCTGGGACAGCGGCGCCGGGCGACGGTTCAGAACCGGATGCGGGTCCCGTCCCGATGCGGGTACGGGTCCGGGTGTCTCGTCGTGGGGTCAGACGGCGAGCGCCTGGGCGCGGCGCTTCACCTCCGTGCCACGGTTCTCGCTCAGCGCCTGCGCGGGCGTGCCCGGCAGGCTCTCGTCAGGGGTGAAGAGCCATTCCAGCATCTCTTCGTCCGTGAAGCCGTCGTCCCGCAGGAGCGTCAGGGTCCCGGAGAGGCCCTTGACAACCTTGTCCTCGTCGATGAAGGCGGCGGGGACGTGCAGTGCGCGGTTCTCACCTCGGCGTACGGCGATGAGCTGGCCCTCCTTGACCAGCTGCCGGACGCGCGTCACCTCGACGCCGAGCATCTCGGCGATGTCGGGCAGGGTGAGCCAGGCGGGGACGAGAGCATCGATCTTTGCGTCAATCTCGGTCACGGGACAAGCGTGCCATCTGGCACCGACAGTCGGAAGCCGAGCCCCTCCACCTGGGGCCCGTCCGGCGGATCACCCTGGACGGACGTGTCGGCCCGAGGGGCCGGGATTCACCCCTTCGCCGACTTCAGCGGCCTCGCCGGGTCGGCCAGCAGTTCCGCGTCCATCACCGTGCCCGCCTCGATCAGCCGGCGTCCCTGGGCCAGGTCGCGGGGGCGGCCCACCGCCAGCAGCGCGACCAGCCGGGAGTCGCGGAGCCAGCAGACCGTCCAGGCCGGCCCGTCGGCGTCCCCGCGCCACACCGTCCGGTCGGCGTCCGCGTGATGTCCGGCGTACTGGACGAAGCGCCCGAACTGCTCGGACCAGAAGTACGGCACCGGGTCGTACACCGCCGGGGGTTCGCCGGTGGCCGCCCCGAGGATGTTCGCCGCGACCGTGCGCGGGCCCTGCAGGGCGTTGTCCCAGTGGTGCACCAGCAGGCGTTCGCCGTACCGCCCCGAGGGGAAGGACGCGCAGTCGCCGACCGCGTACACGTCCGGCACGGAGGTCATCAGGTGCGGGTCGGCGACCACGTCACCGCGCTCGCCGAGCTCGACTCCGGAGCCGGCCAGCCAGGCGGTGGCGGGACGGGCCCCGATCCCGACGACGACGGCGCCCGCGGGCAGTCGCGAGCCGTCGTCCAGCACCACCGCGCCGGGCTCGACGCGCTCCACGCGCGCGTGCGTCCGCAGCGCCACTCCGGCGTCGCCGTACCAGGCGGTCATCGGGGCGGCCACCTCGGCGGGCAGTGCCTCGGCCAGCGGCCGGCCGGCGGCCTCCACGACGGTGACCGCGCAGCCCGCCTCGCGCGCCGCCGTGGCGAACTCCGCGCCGATCCAGCCGGCGCCGACGACCACGATGTCCTGCCGGCGCGCGAGCACCGGCCGCAACCGTTCGACGTCGTCCAGGGTGCGCAGTAGGTGGACGCCCGGAACCCCGTCCGCACCCGGCAGCCGGACCGGTTCGGCGCCGGTCGCGACAACCAGGACGTCGTAGGGGACCGGCCCGGCCTCCGTGTCCAGTTCGTGGTCGGCGGGGCGCAGCCCAAGCACCTCGCAGCCGAGCCGCAGCTCGATGCCGAGCGCCTCGAAGTCGACGTCGAAGGCGGAGTCCTCCGCCTTGCCGAGCAGCACCGCCTTGGACAGGGGCGGCCGGTCGTACGGCTGGTGGGGTTCGGCGCCGATCAGCGTCACGGTGCCGGTGAATCCCTGCTCCCGGAGGGCGACGGCGGTCTGCACACCGGCCATTCCGGCCCCCGTCACCACCACGCGCCGTGGCTCGGACGGTCCCCGTTCCTGCGTCTGCTCGCTCACCTGATCACCATAGACACCTGACCATCGGTCAGTCAGTCCCCGGGGCCCATGAGCTGCTCCACCACGCTGGTCCCGCTGCCCGGCTGCGACTCCCACTCCCAGTTCTCCTCCAGCCGCAGCCGCCCGTCGGGCAGCTCCACGACCGTCGACACACAGTGCCCCGAGGACGTGCTGCCGTCCCGCTTGAGCTGCACGTATCGGAAGTCCAGCCGGTCTTCCTCGCGGGTGCCCACCAGGTACCCGCGTACGACGTCACCGCCCGCGTACTCGGCCCGGATCGCGCCGTCCTGCTCGTGGTAGGCGAACCGGGTGCGGGTGCCGACCTGGCCCGGCGCCTGGTCGGCGACGGGGGCGAGGACGAGACCGTCGAGCGAACCGGCCATGCGAAGGCTCCCTACACGTTCGTTGATACGCGGGCTAGGGTGGCCAACGTAAGACACTCGCGGGAGCCCGGACGCACCGGGCTGAGAGGGAGGCTGCGGCCTCCGACCGTATGAACCTGATCCGGGTCATGCCGGCGAAGGGAGGGGCTGGACGCCCATGCCGCCCACACACACCTCGCAGCGCCCCCCGATGTCCTCGTCGTCGGGGGCGGCATCATCGGTCTGGTCACGGCCTGGCGGTCCGCGCAGCGCGGGCTGGCCACGACCGTGCTGGACCCCGAGCCGGGCGGTGGCGCCGCCCAGGTGGCCGCCGGGATGCTGGCCGCCGTCACGGAACTGCACTACGGAGAGCAGGCTCTGCTCGGTCTGAACCTCGCCTCCGCGCTCCGCTACCCCGACTTCGCGGCCGAGCTCACCGAGGCCACCGGCCACGACCTCGGCTACCGCAGGTGCGGCACGCTCGCGGTCGCGCTGGACGCCGACGACCGCGCCCATCTGCGCGAACTGCACTCCCTGCAACAGCAGTCGGGGCTCGACGCGCAGTGGCTGTCGGGGCGGGAGTGCCGACGCCTCGAGCCGATGCTCGCACCCGGTGTGCGCGGCGGGCTGCGGGTGGACGGCGACCACCAGATCGACCCCAGGCGACTGGCGGCGGCACTGGTGACCGCCTGCGAGCGGGCGGGCGTGGTCCTGCACCGCGCGTGGGCCGACCGGCTCACCGTCTCCGGGGAGCGGGCCACGGGCGTGGTCACCGCCGACGGCACCGGGCTGGCCGCCGGGCAGGTGGTGCTCGCCGGAGGCAGCCTCAGCGGGCGGCTCGCGGGCATCCCCGCGGACCTGCTGCCTCCCGTACGTCCCGTGAAGGGGCAGGTGGTCCGGCTGGCGATGCCCGACCGGTTCGGTCCGTTCCTGAGCCGTACGGTGCGGGCGGTGGTGCGGGGCAGCCATGTGTACCTGGTGCCGCGTGAGAGCGGGGAGCTGGTGATCGGGGCGACCAGTGAGGAGCAGGGCTGGGACACGACCGTCACCGCGGGCGGGGTGTACGAGCTGCTGCGCGACGCCCACGAACTGGTCCCCGGCATCACCGAGCTGCCGCTCACCGAGACCCGGGCCGGGCTGCGCCCCGGCACCCCCGACAACGCGCCCCTGCTCGGCCCGTCCGGGCTGGCGGGGCTGGTCCTGGCGACCGGGCACTACCGCAACGGTGTGCTGCTCACTCCGGTCACCGGCGACGCCCTGGCGGAGTTCCTGGCCACCGGTGAACTCCCGGCGGAGGCCCGCCCCTTCATCCCCCGGCGGTTCACCACGACCGCCGCCGCACTCACGGAGCAGCCCGTATGAACACTCCTGTGAACACTTCGGCGAACACCGCTACGCATGCCCCGGTCATGGTCTCGGTCAACGGAGAGCCTCGCGAGGTGGCTCCCGGCACGGCGCTCGACGCGCTGGTCGGCACGCTGACCGAGGCTCACTCCGGGGTGGCCGCCGCCCTCAACGAAACGGTCGTCCCGCGCGCGCAGTGGCCGCTCACGCCCCTCGCCGGGGGGATCGGGTGGAAGTCCTGACCGCCGTGCAGGGAGGCTGATCATGGCCGACGATCCGTTCGTCCTCGGCGGTACGTCCTTCACGTCCCGTCTGATCATGGGCACCGGCGGGGCGCCCAGCCTCGAGGTGCTGGAGCGGGCGTTGGTGGCGTCCGGGACCGAGCTGACGACCGTCGCGATGCGGCGGGTGAACCCCTCGGTGCACGGCTCCGTACTCTCGGTACTGGACAGGCTGGACATCCGGGTGCTGCCGAACACGGCCGGCTGTTTCACCGCGGGGGAGGCGGTGCTCACCGCCCGTCTCGCGCGGGAGGCGCTCGGCACCGACCTGGTCAAGCTGGAGGTCATCGCCGACGAGCGCACCCTGCTGCCGGACCCCATCGAACTGCTGGAGGCGGCCGAGACCCTGGTCGACGACGGGTTCACGGTGCTGCCGTACACCAACGACGATCCGGTGCTGGCGCGGAAGCTGGAGGACGCCGGCTGTGCGGCGATCATGCCGCTCGGGTCGCCGATCGGGTCGGGGCTCGGCATCCGCAACCCGCACAACTTCGAGCTGATCACGCAGCACGCGCGCGTGCCGGTGATCCTGGACGCGGGCGCCGGTACGGCGTCGGACGCGGCGCTGGCGATGGAGCTGGGGTGCGCGGGTGTGATGCTCGCCTCGGCGGTGACCCGGGCGCAGGAGCCGGTACTGATGGCCGTCGCCATGCGGAGCGCGGTCGAGGCGGGACGGCTGGCCCGGCGGGCGGGGCGGATTCCACGACGGCACTTCGCCGAGGCGTCTTCTCCTGCGGAGGGCCTTGCCGTGCTGGATCCGGAGCGGCCGGCGTTCTGAGAGGTCCTCCCACCTGCGCACCATCCGTTTCCAGCCGGTCGAGAGGCGGGGGCTCCTCATGGGGGCCGAGCACCGTCGGCGGCCGCGGAGCGTCCCTCCGTGGGTTGCGTCACAGGTCGGCTGCAGTCGCGCCCCGGTCCGGACCGATCCGGTCGGCGCCGTCGGCGGCTCCTCGTAGACTCCCCTGCGTGGACACGACCCTTCAGGACCCTCTGGTCGGGCAGCTGCTCGACGGCCGGTATCGCGTCGAGGCGCGTATCGCGGTCGGCGGGATGGCCACGGTCTACCGGGCCGTGGACACCCGTCTGGACCGCGTGCTCGCGCTCAAGGTGATGCACCCGGCGCTCGCCGCCGACGGCTCCTTCGTCGAGCGGTTCATCCGCGAGGCGAAGTCGGTCGCCCGGTTGGCCCATCCGAACGTGGTCCAGGTCTTCGACCAGGGCACCGACGGGGCGTACGTCTACCTGGCGATGGAGTACGTCGCCGGCTGCACCCTGCGTGACGTGCTGCGCGAGCGCGGTGCGCTGCAGCCGCGGGCCGCGCTGGACATCCTGGAGCCGATGCTGGCCGCGCTCGGCGCCGCGCACCGGGCCGGGTTCGTGCACCGGGACATGAAGCCGGAGAACGTGCTGATCGGGGACGACGGCCGGGTCAAAGTCGCCGACTTCGGGCTGGTCCGGGCCGTGGACACGGTGACGAACACCACCGGCACCGTGCTGGGTACGGTCTCGTACCTGGCGCCGGAGCAGATCGAGAGCGGTACCGCCGCCCCCCGCGTGGACGTCTACGCGTGCGGCATCCTGCTGTACGAGATGCTGACCGGTGAGAAGCCGCACGACGGCGACTCCCCCGCGATCGTGCTCTACAAGCATCTGCACGACGACGTGCCGCCCCCGTCGGTCGCCGTACCCGGTATGGCGTACGCGCTGGACGAGCTGGTCGCGTCGGCGACCGCGCGCAACCCGGAGGTCCGCCCGTACGACGCGGTGGCGCTCCTCGCGCAGGTCCGCGAGGCGCGCGGCGGGCTCGACGCCGAGCAGCTGGACGCGATGCCGCCGCAGGCGCTGACGTCGGAGCACCAGCACGTCCAGGGCGCAGAGCACCGTACGAGCGTCATCCCGCGCGCGCTGACGTCCCCCACGCTCGGCTTCGCTCACGCGGGGGGACCCCCATCCCGCCCGCTGCCCGTCGACGAGGACCACCACACCAGCCGGCTCCAGTCCCCGGCGCCACCGCCGCCCCGGCGCGGTGCGTCGCTGCGGGGTCCGCTGCTGCGGCGCGGCCCGATGGCGATCGTCGTCGCCGTGCTGCTGGTGCTCGGCGCCGGGGCAGGCCTGTGGTACATCAACTCCGGCCAGTTCACCGAGGTCCCGCCGCTGCTGGCGAAGACCGAGAAGGAGGCCCGGGAGCGGCTGGCGGACGCCGGACTGGGCGTCGGCCAGGTCAGGGAGGCGTACAGCGACACCGTGAAGCGGGGCACGGTGATCAGCACGGATCCGGAGGCGGGTGCCCGTATCCGCGGCACCGACTCGGTCTCGCTCACTCTCTCCAAGGGGCCGCAGACCGTGCGGGTGCCCGATGTCGACGGCTACCGGCTGGACAAGGCACGGTCCGTGCTCAAGGACGCGGGTCTGGAACCCGGCATGGTCACCCAGGAGTTCAGCGAGGACGCGTCCAAGGGCTTCGTGATCTCCACCCGGCCGGGCAAGGACACGGAGGTCCGGGCGGGCTCGGCGGTGGCGCTCACCGTGAGCAAGGGCAGCCCGGTGGACATCCCCGAGGTGATCGGCCAGGACCTGGACGACGCGCGCGCCGAGCTGGAGGAGGCCGGCCTCGAGGTGAGGACCGCCGCAGAGCGGGTCACCTCCGAGCACGACGCGGGCCGGGTGGCCCTGCAGAGCCCAGAGGCCGGCAGTGAGGCCGCCGAGGGGGACACCGTGACGCTGACGCTGTCCAAGGGACCCGAGATGATCCGGGTTCCGGACGTGGTCGGCGACAGTGTGGACGAGGCCACCGGGAAGCTGGAGGGAGCCGGGTTCCGGGTCAAGGAGGACCGCGGGCTGCTCGGTCTGTTCGGTGACACCGTCAAGGCCCAGTCCGTGTCCGGCGGGGACACCGCGCCCAAGGGCTCGACGATCACCCTCAAGATCCGCTGACAAGGGGCTCCGGGGCTCCGGCGACTCGGGGCATGACACCCTGGAAGGGTGAAGAACCACCTGTCCGGCCCTGCCCGCAACCCGGTCGGCGGCCATGTCCCCGTGGCCGGCGGTCTGCATTCCGTCGGCCTGTCCTACGCCCGTGAGCTGCGCGCGGAGGCCGTGCAGGTCTTCGTCGCCAACCCGCGCGGCTGGGCGACGCCGACCGGCGACCCCCGGCAGGACGCGGCGTTCCGCGAGGCGTGTGCGGCGGCGTCGATCCCGGCGTACGTGCACGCTCCGTATCTGATCAACTTCGGCTCCCACACCGAGGCGACCGCCGAGCGGTCCGCCGAGTCGCTGCGGCACTCGCTGCGGCGCGGGCGCGCGATCGGGGCGCGGGGTGTGGTGGTGCACACCGGCAGCGCGACCGGCGGACGGGAGCGGTCGGTGGCGCTGAGGCAGGTACGGGAGTACCTGCTGCCGCTGCTCGACGAGCTCACCCGTGACGACGACCCGTTCCTGCTGCTGGAGTCGACGGCTGGCCAGGGCGCCTCCCTGTGCTCGCGGGTCTGGGACTTCGGTCCGTACTTCGAGGCGCTGGACGCCCACCCGAAGCTGGGTGTCTGCCTGGACACCTGCCACGTCTTCGCGGCCGGACACGATCTGACCGGGCCGAGCGGGATGCGTCAGACACTGGACCTGCTGGTGGACACGGTCGGCGAGGGACGGCTGAAGCTCATCCACGCCAACGACTCCATGGATGTGGTCGGCGCGCGCAAGGACCGTCACGCGAACATCGGCGGAGGCCACATAGGCGAGGACCCGTTCCGCACGCTGATGACGCATCCGGCGACCGAGGGCGTACCCCTGGTCATCGAGACCCCCGGCGGCAAGCAGGGGCATGCGGCGGACGTGGAGCGTCTGAAGAAACTCCGGGATTAGGGCCCCGGGGCCGCCCGGGGACGGCCCCGGTCAGATTTCGGGGCCGTCCCCGGGCTCCTCCTGGTACGAGTAGCGCTGTTCCTTCCAGGGGTCGCCGACGTTGTGATAGCCGCGCTCCTCCCAGAAGCCGCGGCGGTCGGCGGTCATGTACTCCACGCCGCGGACCCACTTCGGTCCCTTCCAGGCGTAGAGGTGGGGGACGATCAGACGGAGCGGAAACCCGTGCTCGGCGGTCAGCAGTTCGCCGTCCTTGTGGGTGGCGAAGAGGGCCTGCTCGGACGAGAAGTCCGCCAGCCGCAGGTTGGAGCTGAATCCGTACTCGGCCCACACCATCACATGGGTGACGTCGGGCGCGGGCGGAGCGAGTTCCAGGAGGGTACGGGCCGGAATCCCGCCCCATTCGGCGCCGAGCATGCTGAACTTCGTGACGCAGTGCAGATCGGCCACGACGCTGTGGTACGGCAGGGCCGTGAACTCCCCATGGTTCCAGCAGTGCTTGTCGCCGTCTGCGGTGGCGCCGAACACCCTGAACTCCCAGCGCTCGGGCCGGAACCTGGGGACGGGCCCGTAGTGCGTGACCGGCCAGCCCTTTTGCAGTCGCTGCCCCGGCGGGAGCTCGAACCGCGCCGCTCCCTCTGCTGTGCGCTCCCCCGATTCGCGTTCCGCAGGCTGACCCATGCTTCCATCCTGACAGACCCGGCGTGACGCATCGGACCGGGGCCACATGAACTCGGACAATCTCCACCAAAGAGCAGTAAGTATCTCCTTACTCAGTAAGGAGATACTTACTGGACGATCTTCTCCACCGGTGGAATCATTCGGCGCACCTGGCCCGTTCATTCGTGTGGAAGGAGCCGCTGCGATGCAGGGCGACCCCGAGGTCATCGAATTCCTCAACGAGCAGCTGACCGCCGAGCTGACCGCGATCAACCAGTACTTCCTGCACTCCAAGATGCAGGAGAACTTCGGCTGGACCAAGCTCGCGAAGTACACGCGGGCCGAGTCGTTCGACGAGATGAAGCACGCCGAGCTGCTGACCGACCGCATCCTGTTCCTGGAAGGGCTGCCGAACTACCAGCGGCTCTTCCATGTGCGGGTGGGCCAGACCGTCAAGGAGATGTTCGAGGCGGACCGGCAGATCGAGGTCGAGGCGATCGACCGGCTTCGGCGCGGCATCAAGGTGATGCGCGAGAAGGGCGACATCACGTCCGCGAACATCTTCGAGTCGATCCTCGCGGACGAGGAGCACCACATCGACTACCTCGACACCCAGCTGGACCTGGTGGAGAAGCTCGGCGAGGCGCTCTACATCGCCCAGGTGATCGAGCAGCCGGACAGCTGAGAACGGGACGGCCGAGAACGGGACGGCCGGGCAGCGGGACCGCCGACGGCCGGGGACCGGCCGAGCGGGATCAGGCCGCTTCGTCGAGCCCGGTGAGTTCGGCGAGCGCCGGCTCGCCCTGGCCCACCAGGTCGCGGCGCGGGCACCCGCCCCGCCCCAGCAGGGCCTGGATACGGCGTACGCAGGAACCGCAGTCCGTGCCCGCCTTGCAGGCGGACGCTATCTGGCGGGGAGTACAGGCACCGTCCTCCGCGTGCTTCCTCACCTGCTGCTCGGTGACGCCGAAGCAACTGCAGATATACACGCGGTTCGCCTCCCGACGTAGTGCTGGGTCGTGCCACACCGACCCCGGGTCGGTGAGGCTAACCTAACCTTACCTGTCGCCCAAAGGGCATGAAAGTGGGGTGGGGCGCGGATCCCGTGTGATCCGCGCCCCACCCCTCGCTCGCCGTTGCGGCAGGTGAACGGCCGGTGACGCCGGTGGCTGGGTTACCGGGTCACTGGTCCCGGTACATCTCGGCGACGAGGAACGCCAGGTCCAGCGACTGGCTGCGGTTCAGCCGGGGGTCGCAGGCGGTCTCGTAGCGCTGGTGCAGATCGTCGACGAAGATCTCGTCGCCGCCGCCCACGCACTCGGTGACGTCGTCGCCGGTGAGTTCCACGTGGATGCCGCCCGGGTGGGTGCCGAGCTCCTTGTGGACCTCGAAGAAGCCCTTCACCTCGTCGAGCACGTCGTCGAAGCGGCGGGTCTTGTGCCCGGAGGCCGCCTCGAAGGTGTTGCCGTGCATCGGGTCGGTCACCCAGGCGACGGTGGCACCGGAGGCGGTGACCTTCTCGACCAGCTCGGGAAGCCTGTCGCGGATCTTGTCCGCACCCATCCGGACGATGAAGGTCAGCCGGCCCGGCTCCCGCTCGGGATCGAGCCGCTCGATGTACTGCAGCGCGTCCTCGGCGGTGGTGGTTGGGCCGAGCTTGACGCCGATCGGGTTGCGGATCTTCGAGGCGAACTCGACGTGCGCGTGGTCCAGCTGCCGGGTGCGCTCACCGATCCACACCATGTGCGCGGAGACGTCGTACAGCCGGCCGGTGCGCGAGTCCACGCGGGTCAGCGCCGACTCGTAGTCCAGCAGCAGCGCCTCGTGCGACGAGAAGAACTCGACGGTCTTGAACTCCTCCGGCTCGACCCCGCAGGCCTGCATGAAGTTCAGCGCGTTGTCGATCTCGCGGGCGAGCTGCTCGTAGCGCTGGCCGGACGGGGACGACTTCACGAAGTCCTGGTTCCAGGCGTGCACCTGGCGCAGGTCGGCGTAGCCGCCGGTGGTGAAGGCGCGCACCAGGTTCAGCGTGGAGGCCGAGGCGTGGTACATGCGCTTCAGCCGCTCGGGGTCCGGGACGCGGGCCTTTTCGGTGAAGTCGAAGCCGTTGACGGAGTCGCCCCGGTAGGTGGGCAGGGTCACGCCGTCGCGGGTCTCGGTCGACTTGGAGCGCGGCTTGGAGTACTGGCCGGCGATCCGGCCCACCTTCACGACGGGCACGGACGCGGCGTACGTCAGTACGGCGCCCATCTGGAGCAGTGTCTTGAGCTTGGCCCTGATGTGGTCGGCGGACACCGCGTCGAAGGACTCGGCGCAGTCGCCGCCCTGGAGGAGGAACGCCTCTCCCTTGGCGACGGCCGCCATCCGGGCGCGCAGCTGGTCGCACTCGCCCGCGAAGACGAGCGGTGGATACGACTCGAGGTCCGCGATCACTGCGCGCAGAGCCTCGGTGTCGGGGTACTCGGGCTGCTGCGCCGCGGGCAGGTCTCGCCAGGTGTTGTCAGCGCTCGGGCTGGTCTTAGCGTTCACGGTCACGCCTCAACATTACGGGGTGGGAGGGCGCCTTCCGGGCCATGCCCAGCAAGTGAGACAGGGGATACCCTCCGTGGACACGTGAGGACCATGCGAGAGGCATGCGCTAAGGTGCGTCGCATGTTCGCGCTTTCGACCCGGAACGGTTCGGTTCAGAACCCTTCCGTCCTGAACTGGTGGTGGACCGCTTCTCCGGCGGCCCACTGACTCATCGCGCGTACGCAAGACTCCGCGAAGGCCGCCCGAGGGGCGGCCTTCGGCGTTCGCGGCCCGCGCTGCGGCCGCGTACGACGGGCCGGCCCTCCCTCACCGAGGGACCACGACCGATGAACCTGCTCGACCTACTGGACGACCCCCGCCCGTTCGCCCTGCTGCGCCGCCGCACCCCCGGCCACGACGACACCGTGGTGGAGCTGCTGCTCGGCCCCGTCACCCCCCGTGACCGGCTGGCCGACCTGCCCGACGAGGGGCTGGCGCTCATCCCCTTCCGGCAGATCCGGGAGCGCGGTTTCGACGTGCGCGACGACGGCACCCCGCTGCTGGTGCTGACCCCCGAGGAGCGCCACGAGATCCCGCTCACCGATGCCCTGGAACAACTGCCCGCGCACGACGTCCGGGTGGAGGACGGCGGCTTCGACGTCGACGACGACGCGTACGCCGAGATCGTCGGGCGGGTGCTGCGGGAGGAGATCGGGCGGGGCGAGGGCGCCAACTTCGTGATCCGGCGGACCTACGAGGGTGAGATCCCCGGGTTCGGGCGGGCCGACGCGCTGGCATTGTTCCGGCGGCTGCTGGAGGGCGAGCGGGGCGCGTACTGGACGTTCGTGGTGTGCACCGGAAACGAGAAAGGGCCCGGAGGGCCATCCCTGGAAGGGCGGGGGTGGGAGACGGGCGGGCGGACGCTGGTCGGTGCGAGCCCCGAGGTGCACGTGCGGGCGTCCGGCGGAACCGTCGTGATGAACCCGATCAGCGGCACGTACCGCTACCCGGCCGGGGGACCGACCCCCGAGCACCTGCTGGACTTCCTCGCCGACGGCAAGGAGATCGAGGAGCTGTCGATGGTCGTCGACGAGGAGCTCAAGATGATGTGCACCGTCGGTGACATGGGCGGGGTCGTGGTCGGCCCCCGGCTGAAGGAGATGGCGCATCTCGCGCACACCGAGTACGAGCTGCGCGGCCGGTCCTCGCTGGATGTGCGGGAGGTGCTGAAGGAGACCATGTTCGCCGCGACCGTCACCGGGTCGCCGGTGCAGAACGCCTGCCGGGTGATCGAGCGGTACGAGCCCCTCGGGCGGGACGGCACCGGGCGCGGGTACTACGCGGGCGCGCTGGCGCTGCTCGGACGGTCCGCGGGGGGTGGGCGGGAAGGGTCCGTGGGCGCCCAGACCCTCGACTCCCCCATCCTCATCCGCACCGCCGACATCGACGCGGCCGGGCGGCTGCGGGTGCCGGTCGGCGCCACGCTGGTGCGGGGCTCGGACCCGGCGGGCGAGGTCGCCGAGACCCATGCGAAGGCGGCCGGGGTGCTGACCGCGCTGGGGGTGCGCCCGGCACGGCCGCGCGAGGAGTCCGTACGGCCGCGGCTGGCCGACGATCCGCGGGTGCGGGCGGCGCTGGACGGGCGGCGGGCCTCGCTGGCCCCGTTCTGGCTGCGGATGCGGGAGCCGTCGGCCGCGCTGGGGGGACACGCCCTGGTCGTCGACGGGGAGGACACCTTCACGGCGATGCTCGCGCACGTGCTGCGCTCGTCGGGGCTCGCGGTCACCGTCCGGCGGTACGACGAACCGGGGCTGCGGGAGGCGGCGCTCGGGCACGAGGGGCCGGTGGTGCTGGGGCCCGGCCCCGGTGACCCGTCCGACACGGCCGACCCGAAGATGCGGTTCCTGCGCGGCCTGACCGCCGCGGTGCTCAGGGACAGCCGGCACGGCGTCCTCGGCGTCTGCCTCGGCCACGAGCTGATCGCGGCCGAGCTGGGTCTCGACACGGTCCGCAAGGAGGTGCCGTACCAGGGGGCGCAGACCGAGATCGACCTGTTCGGGCGGCCGGAGACGGTCGGCTTCTACAACAGCTTCGTCGCCCATTGCGACGACGAGGCGGCGGCGGAACTGACCGCGCACGACGTCGAGGTGAGCCGCGCGGCGAACGGCGAGGTGCACGCCCTGCGCGGCCCCGGCTTCGCGTCGCTGCAGTTCCACCCCGAGTCGGTGCTCACCCTGAACGGTGCGGCTCTCGTCGCGGAGCTGATGGGTCAGCTCCGCGGTACGAGGACGTTCTCCGAGCGGCGGCCCTCGGTGTAGTCGAGGACGTTGCGCACCGTGGTCTCGATGATCTGGCTGACGGCGTCCACGGTGTAGTACGCCTGATGGGACGTCACCAGGACGTTGGGGAAGGTGATGAGGCGGGCCAGGGTGTCGTCCTCGAGGGCCTCCAGGGACTTGTCGAGGAAGAACAGGCCCGCCTCCGCCTCGTACACGTCCAGTCCGACGCCGGTGAAGCGGCCCGCGCGCAGTTCGGCGACGAGGGCGGCGGTGTCGACGAGTCCGCCGCGGCTGGAGTTCACCAGGATCGCGTCGTCCCGCATCGTCCTCAGGGCGGGCCCGTCGATCAGCCGGTGGGTCTCCGGCACGAGCGGAACGTGCAGGGTGACCAGGTCGGACTCGGCGAGCAGCCGCTCCTTGGGGACGTACGTCATGCCGAGCTCCCGGCAGGCGGGGTTCTCGGCGACGTCCCAGCCGAGCAGCCGCATGCCGAAGCCGTGTGCGATCCGGGCGAACGCCTCGCCGATCTTGCCGGTGCCGAGGACGCCGGCGGTGCGGCCGTGCATGTCGCGGCCCATCAGTCCGTCGAGGCGGAAGTCGAAGTCGCGGGTGCGGGTGGAGGCGCGGACGATCCGGCGGTTGACCGCCATGGCGAGGGTCCAGGCGAACTCGGCGACCGAGTGGGGCGAGTAGTACGACACCCGGGCGACCGTCAGGCCGAGCCGCTCGGCCGTCTTCAGGTCGACGTTGTTGAAGCCGGTGGACCGCTGGGCGATCATCCGGGTGCCGCCGGCCGCCAGGTTCTCCAGGACCTCGGCGCCGAGGTCGCAGTTGACGCTGGTGGAGATCACCTCGTGGCCGGTCGCGATGAGGGCGGTGTCCTCGTTGAGGAAGACGTCCAGGCCACGTACCTCGTGGTGGCCTTGGAAGGCCCGCTCGATCATGGGCTTCTCGTCCGACTGCACACCGAACGCGAGTATTTCCACGGGTTCCCTCCGGGGGTCGTGCCGGAATCATTGCCGCTGCGCGAATATACGGGGCTGGAGAGGGGTGTGCTGGGGCCGGACAGGCCCTACTCGTCGTCGAGACCGCGTTCTATGGCGTAGCGGACGAGTTCCACACGGTTGTGCAGCTGGAGCTTGCCCAGGGTGTTCTGCACGTGGTTCTGCACCGTGCGGTGGGAGATGACGAGCCGTTCGGCGATCTGCTTGTAGCTGAGGCCCTTGGCGACCAGGCGCAGCACCTCGGTCTCCCGGTCGGTCAGCCGGGGCGCCTTGGTTCCGCCGCTCTCCGGGGCGGGTGCCGGATCGGAGGCCAGCCGGCGGTACTCGCCGAGGACCAGTCCGGCCAGGCCCGGGGTGAACACCGGGTCGCCGACCGCCGTACGGCGCACCGCGTCCTGCAGGTCCTGGGTCGAGGCCGACTTCAGCAGGTAGCCGGTGGCACCCGACTTCACCGCTTCCAGGACGTCGGCGTGCTCGCCGCTCGCCGAGAGCACCAGCACGCGCAGGGCGGGGTTCGCGGCGACGACCTCCTTGCAGACCTGGACACCGGGCTTGCCGGGCAGGTTCAGGTCGAGGACGAGGACGTCGGGCGCGGCGGCCCTGGCGCGGCGCACGGCCTGGTCGCCGTCACCGGCGGTGGCAACCACCTCGAAGCCGGACTCGGACAGGTCGCGGGCGACGGCGTCGCGCCACATGGGGTGGTCGTCGACCACCATCACCCTGACCGGGTCCGGGCCGCCCTGCCCGCCGTGCCCTCCGGTTGCCGTGTCCGTCATCGTCGCTCCGCCTTCCCCCGCACGTCCCACTCGTCGTTCCTGCCCTTCGGCACCCTCAACTCGACCTCCGTGCCCTGTCCGGGCACCGAGACCAGTTCCGCGTCGCCGCCGAGGTCGCGCAGCCGTCCCCGGATCGACAGGGCCACCCCGAGCCGCCCCTCGCCCTCGGCCTGGGCGAGCCGGCCCTCGGGGATGCCGGGTCCGTCGTCGCGGACGGTGACGATCACCTCGTCCGGTTCGTCCTCGACCAGGATCCAGGCCCGGGCGTCCGGCCCGGCGTGCTTGCGTACGTTGTCCAGGGCGGCCCCGACGGCGGCGGCGACCTCCCGCGCGGAGGCCGGCGCGAGCGGCACCGGCGCCCCGGGTTCGGCGAGGCTGACCAGGGCACCGGCGTACGGGGCGAGCAGGGCACGCAGGTCGACGGGGCCGTCCCCGGTGTCGCCCTCCGGGCCGTCCCCGGCCTCCTCGGTGGTGTCCTCCACGGCGCGTACGACCGCTCCCCCGGCCTTGTCCCGCGAGGCCCTGGGTACGGGCACCAGGCCGCCGGAGACCAGTGTGCGCAGCGCCACCTCCTGCTCGCCGGCCATCCGGCCCAGTTCGGCCGCCTCGCCGCCGATCACCGCGCCGCGCCGCTGCACCATCGCGAGCACCTGGAGCACGCTGTCGTGGATGTCCCGCGCGAGCCGCTCCCGTTCCCTCGTCGCGGCCTCGATCTCCAGGGCGCGGGCGAGGGTGCGCTCGGAGGCACGGGCGACCTCGACGACGTAGCCGATGGCCATGGAGGCGACCCAGACGAGGATCACGTTGTGCACGGTGTCGCGGGCGGGGCCGCCGCGCTCGACCAGGTTGGCGACGGCCACCAGGGTGGAGGCGAGGGCCGCCCAGCGCCAGCCGCCCTTGATGGCGAAGGCGAGCACCGAGCCGGCGGTCCAGATCGACGGCATGGTCGGGCCGCCCGCCTGGACCCGCTCGTGGGCGTCGGCGACGGGGGTGAGCAGGATGCCGGCGAGTGCGATGGTCAGGTCGGCGGTGAGGAAGCGTTTGGTGCAGCGGGCGGCGTTCGCGACCCGGGGCAGGGTGGCCAGCGTCCATCCGGCCAGCACAGCGAAGTAGGCCACGGCGAGCCAGGGGCGCTCGAACTCCTCGTAGGCGGTGGCGAACAAGCCGATCGCGTAGACCATGGCGAGGACCCGGTAGCCGGCGAGCGCGCGCCACAGCGGCTGCTCGACCGACATCCTCATGACTTTCCCGCCCCTGGGCATGCCCTCCCCCACTCCCGCCCCCGGACCCGCTTACGGATTCCAGGGGTCGGACCGCCGCTGCTCGGCGGCCTCGTCCCGCGGTGCTTCCTTCTCCGCCGCTTCCTTCGCCTGCCGCTCGGCTTCCTTCTCCGCCTTCTCGGTGCGGGCGAGTTCCGCCCTCGCCGCCTTCTCGGCCTTCTCCGCTTCCTTGCCGGCCTTGGCCGCCTCCGCGAGCTGCCGCTTCATGGCGGTCGCGTAGATGTCGACGTACTCCTGGCCGGAGAGCTTCATGATCTCGTACATGACTTCGTCGGTCACCGCGCGGAGCACGAAACGGTCGTGCTCCATACCGTGGTAGCGGCTGAAGTCCAACGGCCTGCCTATGCGGATGCCCGGCCGGATCAGCTTCGGGACGACCTTCCCGGGCGGCTGGACCTTCTCCGTGTCGATCATGGCGACCGGGAGCACGGGCGCGCCGGTGGCGAGCGCCACGCGCGCGAGGCCGCCCGGCTTGCCCCGGTAGAGACGCCCGTCGGGCGAGCGCGTGCCCTCGGGGTAGATGCCGAACAACTCGCCGCGTTCGAGTACCTCTATGCCGCTCCTGATCGCCGCCTCACCGGCGCCACGCGCGCCGGAGCGGTCCACCGGGAGCTGGCCCACGCCCTTGAAGAAGGCGGCCGTCAGCCGTCCCTTCACCCCGGGCGTGGTGAAGTACTCGGCCTTGGCGATGAAGGTGACCTTGCGGTCGAGCACGGCCGGCAGGAAGAAGGAGTCGGAGAACGACAGGTGGTTGCTGGCCAGAATGGCGGGGCCCCCGGCGGGTACGTTCTCCAGGCCCTCCACCCAGGGCCGGAAGGCGAGCTTCAGCGACCCTCCGACGGTGACCTTCATCGCGCCGTACAACAACCGAGTGCCTTCCTGTGCGTATGGGTCAGACCTTATCCCGGGGCGCCGTCAATGGCTCCGACGACCCTGGTCGGTGTCAGTGCGGTCGCGTACGGTGAAGGTCCTGCAACTCGTGTGCGGGCCCGGCCCATGGCACCCGTGCCATGACCGTCATGCCGTACAGCCCCTTCTCACGACTCCTATGACTCCTACGACTTTCAGACCGGGAGGCCAAGGTGCCGCTCCTGACCGGAGCCGAGCCGTATCGCCATGAGGGCGGGGAGACCGCAGTCCTCCTCTGCCACGGCTTCACCGGTTCACCGCAGTCGCTGCGCCCCTGGGCGGAGCATTTCGCCGAACACGGCCTGACCGTCTCGCTGCCCCTGCTCCCCGGGCACGGCACCCGCTGGCAGGACCTGCGGCTGACCGGCTGGCAGGACTGGTACGCGGAGGTGGACCGCGAGTTGCGGCTGCTGCGGGACCGGTGCGCTCGGGTCTTCGTGGCCGGCCTGTCCATGGGCGGCGCGCTCGCCCTGCGGCTGGCCGCGCGGCACGGCGACGCGGTGAGCGGCGTCATGGTCGTCAACCCGGCGAACAAGGTGCACGGACTGACCGCGCACGCGCTGCCCGTGGTCCGCCACCTGATCCCCGCGACGAAGGGGATCGCGAGCGACATCGCGAACCCGTCGGTCACGGAGCTGGGGTACGACCGGGTGCCGCTGCACGCGGCCCACTCCCTGCGCACCTTCCTGCGTCTGCTCGACGGCGAACTGCCCCAGGTCACCCAGCCTCTGCTGCTTCTGCGCAGCCCGCAGGACCATGTGGTGCCGCCCGCGGACTCGGCCCGGATCCTCGGCCGGGTCTCGTCGCTCGACGTGACGGAGATCCTGCTGGAACAGAGCTATCACGTGGCGACGTTGGACTACGACGCGGAGCGGATCTTCCAGGAGAGCACCGCGTTCATCGGCCGGCTCGCACCCGGCGCCGT
Source organism: Streptomyces sp. GD-15H (assembly GCF_045291515.1). Taxonomy (NCBI): domain Bacteria; kingdom Bacillati; phylum Actinomycetota; class Actinomycetes; order Kitasatosporales; family Streptomycetaceae; genus Streptomyces; species Streptomyces sp. GD-15H. Next base: position 6,339,425 of record NZ_CP149447.1, on the reverse strand, counting down.
CAACGAGCCCGGTCTCGGCAAGGAAGGGACGACCACAGGTGGCTGAGCACGACTCGGACCGCGAGGACCGCGAAGGGCGCGAGGACCGGGAGGCACGCGAGGCCGGCCAGGGCCGTGACGGCCGAGGTCCGGAGGAGCAGGCCGTCCCCTTCGACGAGGACGCCGCGTGGGCGGCGATCGTCGCCGGGTACGGGGACGAGCCGCCGGACCCGGCGGGCGTCAAGCCGTTCAAGTCGGTCGAGGACCTCGCGTTGCTGGAGTCCGACACCAATGACGAGGGGGCGGCGCAGGCCGGGGCCCCGACGAAGACCGGGAGAAGCCGGCCAAGCCGCTGGGCGGCTCCATCGCCTTCGCGCCGGGCGTCGGCCCGCGCGACTACAGCGTGTCCGAGCCCTCGGACGACGACTTCGACGACGGCGACGAGGGCCACTTCGTACCGCCGGAGCCGCCGCCGCTGCCCGAGTCCGACATCACCTCCAAGTTCGCCTGGCTGGGGGTGCTGGGCGGCCCGGTGCTGCTCATGCTGGCGATCCTGCTCGGCTGGGAGATGACCTGGTGGCTGACCACGCTCTGCATCGGCGGCTTCCTGGGCGGCTTCGCCACCCTGGTGATGCGGATGCGCACCGGCGACGAGGACGACGACGATCCCGGCCGCGGCGCGGTGGTCTGAGAGCGGGCCCCTCGCCCACGCGGCCTCCGCGGACTACCCGGCCGGCACCCTGAGGGCGGCCAGGACCGGCAGGTGGTCGGTGGCCGCCCTCAGATCGGCCTCGGTCACCCCCGGCTGGTCGAGCGGGACACCGCAGCCCAGGATCTCGACGCCCTTCGTGGCGAACAGGGCGTCGATGCGCTGATGCGGCTCGGTGGGCGTCGAGGTGTACTCACCGCCCCAGGGCGCGGCGGCCCAGCAGTCCGTGAGGGAGGCGCCCAGCCGCCGGAAGGTGCGGCCGTCCGGCCGCTCGTTGACGTCACCGCCCGCGACCGCGTGCTCCACACCCATCCCGGCGAGCCGGTCCAGGAGCATGCCGCCCTGCTCGTACCGCTCGTCCTTCGCCAGCGACAGATGACAGCTCAGCACCCCCAGCCGGGCACCGCCGAACCGTACGACGGCGGTGGCGAAGCCGCGCCGGTGTAGCCCCGGGGTGAGCGGCAGCAGCACGTCCTCGGTGCGCTCGACGGTCGCCCGCAGCGAACACAGGACGGCGGACCCGGCTGCCGTGGCGCCCCCGGACAGCGTGACCAGTCCGGAGGCGGAGGCGAGCCGCGCCAGCTTCTTGCGCCACCGGAAGAACCGCGGCGCCTCCTGCACGAGCACCAGATCGGGCGCACACGCCCCGATCACCCGGGCCAGCGCGTCGGTGTCATCCCGCATCGAACGAATGTTGTAACTCAGCACCCGGACAACGGCCGAACCATCGGCCTCGGTCCGGGAATCGGGCAGCAGCGGAGTCGTCGCCATGCGGATCAAGATACGCCCGACCCGCTACGGCGGCGCCCGCCGTGGTCCCCGAAGGGGAACAGGCGGGCGCCGCCGGGTGGGTGAGGGGGTGTCACATGATGGGGTCGGGTTCCCGGGCCAGGTCCGCCGCACCGACCAGGCCGGCCTTGTTGCCGAGTTCGGCGGCGCGAACCTCGGCCACCGGGCGCCAGTTGCCGCCGACCAGCCAGCGCTTGTAGGACTTGCGGATCGGGCCGAGGACCAGTTCGCCCTCCTCGGAGAGACCGCCGCCGACGATGAAGGCGGACGGGTCGAAGAGGGAGGCCAGGTCCGCGAGGCCGGCGCCGACCCAGCGGGCCAGTTCGCGGTAGGAGTCGACGGCCACCGGGTCGCCCTGGCGGGCGGCCATGGAGACGTGCTTACCCTCGATGCCCTCGGGGGTGCCGTCCCCCAGGGAGAGCAGCGTCTCCGCGTTCTCGGGGGTCGCGTTGGCGCGCTGGGTGGCGTACCGGACGAGGGCGCGCCCGGAGGCGTACTGCTCCCAGCAGCCCTGCGAGCCGCAGCCGCACAGCAGCCCGTCCGGCACCATCCGGATGTGCCCGAACTCGGCGGCCACGCCGAAGTGGCCCCGGCGCAGCTTGTTGCCGATGATCACGCCGCCGCCGAGGCCGGTGCCGAGCGTGATGCAGATGACGTTGCGGTGGCCCTTGCCTGCACCGAACTTGTACTCGCCCCAGGCCGCGGCGTTGGCGTCGTTCTCCACGACGACGGGAAGACCCGTGCGGGCCTCGACCTTCTCCTTGAGCGGCTCGTTGCGCCAGTAGATGTTGGGGGCGAAGTACACCGTCGAGCGCTGGCGGTTGACGTATCCGGCCGCACCGATGCCCACGCCGACGATGTCGTGGCCCGCGCGTGCTCCCTCCACCGCGGAGGCGATGGCGTCCACGATGCCGTCGGGCGTGCCCGGGGTCGGCACCTTGTGGGTCGAGAGGATGTTGCCTTCCTCGTCGACCACGCCGGCCGCGATCTTGGTGCCGCCGATGTCGACGCCGATGGTGAGTCCCATGAATCCCTCAGTTCCGGTCGAGCCCCGCTACCGCCCACGGTACCCGAGGCCCTGCGGTCGGGTTTCCGGCACGGGCACGGGCTGCCGCCGGGTACGGGTCTCCGGCACCGGCGGGGCCGCCCACCGGATCAGTCCAGGTCGATGCGTTCTTCGCCGGGCCCCGGCTCGTCGCCCCGGTCCCGGCCCGCGTCACCCTTCCCACCCTCGTCCCGGGCCTCGTCCGGGTTCCAGGCACGGGTGTCCCGGGTCGCCCAGCGGCGTTCCTGGTCCTGGACCGCGGAGCGGTAGGCGGCGAGGAGTTCATTGCCCGCGGCGGCGAGGTGGTCGAAGACATCCGGGTTACGTTCGACGACCGGTTCCACGGCCGCCTTGGCCTGCTGGACGACCTGGCGCACCACCTGCTGCGCGGCCGGTCCGGCGACCGCGCCGAACAGGGGGGACTGGAGGCCGCCGGTGAGCTGGCCGAACTTCTCGGCGACCGCGTCGACGAGCTTGCGCAGTTCCTCGGCCGCCGAGCCGGGGGGCGGTCCGTACTGGGCGCGGCGGCGGGCCTTCTCCTCCTCGAGGTCCTCGGCGCACGCCGTCGCCCAGGCGTCCGCGTCGGAGGCGGTGTACGCCTCGTCCACGGCGCGTACCTCGTCGTCCACGGGCGCGTCCCCGGCGGCGTCGGACGGGGGAGCTGATCGCTCATGAGGGACTCCTGACTACGGTGGGCCCCTCCGACGTTACCCGAACGGCCGTACCGGCTTCACGGGGTCCGCGGCCACAGCCGCGGATCCGGCCGGAACCGGATGCGCAGCTCGCCCTCGCGCAGGGCCGCGCCGTCGACGGTGCAGCGGCGCAGCGCGGAGGGCAGTGGGACGGTCCGCCGGAACGGCCCGGCGGTGACGGTGAGTTCGTCGCCGCGCCGGAGCAGGTCCAGTTCCTCGCGCCGGGCGCCGGGCAGTGGGATGTGCCAGACCAGTACGCCGTCGTCGGTGGCGGGAGGCTCCCCGCTCGAGGGGGGCCGGGAGTGGAGAAGGCCGGTGACGGGCCACTCGACCGTGGCGTGCGTCCCCTTGACGCCCAGCACGCCGGGTACGGCGAGCTGGGCGAGGTCGTCCGGGCCTCGCGGGTCGCGTCCCAGGTGGGCGACCGGGTGGACGTCGTACGTCTCGCGCCACTCGTCCAGGGTCTTGCACTGCTGGGCGACCAGGCCGGCGAGCCGGCTGTCCTCGACGTCCCCGGGCAGGAGGCGCCCGGCGACCAGCGCGTCGGTGCGCAGTCCGCGCAGGGCGAGGCCCAGGCCCGCGGCGCGTACCGCGTCGGCGCCGGCGGGACCGGGTTCGGCGACCAGCCGTACGGCGGTGTCCCGATCGGCGAGGACGGCCTCGACCGCGGCCAGCTCGGTGTCCCAGCGGGCGGCCGTCTCGTACAGCCACTCCGCGGGCATCGGGACCCCGGCGAGGCGGCCGAGTACGGGACGCAGGGCGCGGGCGGCCCGGCGTTCCGGCGGGAGCAGGCGGCGCAGGCAGCGGCGGAGTTCCTCGGGGAGGGCGAGGAGGGCGAGGGCCTGCGGGGTGGGCGGGAGATCGACGACGAGCAGGTCGTACGTCTCCGACAGCGCCGCGTCCCGCAGGGCGCGCAGCACGGAGAGCTCCTCGGCGCCGGGCAGCGGGCTGAGCTCCTCGGGGTCGAGCCGGGACGCGCCGAGCAGGTCGAGCACCGTGGCGGCCCGGTCCTGCAGGGCGGCCAGGTCGGCGCGGAAGTCCGCACCGGCGTCGACCCGCCGGGCGGTGAGCCCTTGCTCGACCTCGACGGGCTCGGCGCCCACGGGCGTCCCCAGTACCGCGCCCAGCGTGTCCGCCCGGTCGGTGCCCAGCACCAGCACGCGGGCGCCCGCACGGGCGGCGGCGAGCGCGGTGGCCGCCGCGACGGTGGTACGTCCGTTGCCGCCGGGGCCCGTGATCAGGAGGGTACGCATGAGGGTGAACGGTACCCGGGCCCGTGCCCGGGCCCGGCCGGCGCCGCTCCCCTCCCGGACAGGCCCTAGTCCGCCGCCGGCTTCCCGCCGGCCTCGGTGGCCGGCGGCTCCCCGCCCGACTCCACCCGCTTCTTCAGTCCCGCCAGGGCCCGGTCGATGATGACCTTCTCCGCCTTGCGCTTGATCATGCCGAGCATCGGGATCTTGACGTCGACGGTGAGCCGGTAGGTGACCTCGGTGGTGCCCGCGCCGGCCGGCGTCAGGAGGTAGGAGCCGTCCAGGGAGCGCAGCATCTGGGACTTCACCAGCGTCCAGGAGACCTCGTGCTCACCCGTCCAGGTGTACGCGAGGGTCTGGTCGTCCTTGATCGCGCCGGCGTCCATGACGAGGCGCACCTGCTCGGCCCGGCCCCGGTCGTCGGACTTGAGGACCTCGGCCTCCTTCACCTCGCCGGTCCAGTCCGGATAGCGGGCGAAGTCGGCGATCACCCCCATGACATCGGCCGGTGCCGCCTCGATCGTGATGCTCGAGCTGGTGTGTTCCGCCATCGCCGTGGCTCCTCCAGATGCGGGCCCGTGGTTCGGATCGCCGTGCGCGGCCCACGCGCACGCCCGTGCAGCGGAAGGCTATCGCGCACCCGGCGGGTGCAGCTGATCCGACCGCCACTCATCCGACCCGGGGCATCCTCACCACTCGAGGACCCAGGGCCGGCCGCTGCCCGCGAAGTGCCCCACGTTCACGCACTCGGTGGCCCCGATCCGCATGCGCCGGACCAGCGGCTGGTGCACATGCCCGAACAGCGCGTACCGCGGCCTGGTGCGGTGGATGGCGTCCAGCAGGGCCCGGCTGCCGCGCTCGAAGCGGCGCGCGACGGTGTCGTACACCAGCTCCGGGACCTCCGGCGGGATGTGCGTGCACAGCACGTCGACCTCGCCGACGGCCTCGATCTTCGCCGTGTACTCCTCGTCGCTGATCTCGTAGGGCGTGCGCATGGGGGTACGCAGCCCACCGCCGACGAAGCCGAACACCCGGCCGCCGATCTCCACCCGTTCGCCGTCGAGGACGGTGGTGCCGGGTCCCGCGTACTCCTGCCACAAAGCCGGTATGTCGACATTGCCGTAGGTGGCGTACGTGGGCGCGGGAAAGACGGCGAACATCTCGGCGTACTGCTTGCGCACCGCCTTCTCGATCGCCCCGGCGCGGTCCGTGCCGATGCCCGCCCACAGCCGGGACTGGAACACGCGCGCCTCCTCGAAGCGACGGGCGGTGCGCAGTTCCACGATGCGGTCGGCGTTCTCGACGCCGAACAGGTCGGGGAAGATGCCGCGGGAGTGGTCGGCGTAGTCGAGGAAGAGCACCAGGTCGCCCAGGCAGATCAGGGCGTCCGCGCCGTCACCGGCGCGGGCCAGGTCACGGGCGTTGCCGTGCACATCGCTGACCACATGGACGCGTGTGCGCCGGTCTCCTTCTGGTCCGGAAGCCATGCCGATCAAGGGTAGGCGTGTCCGTCCTGTGTGAACAGTGGTGGCCGGACCTGCGGTAACTGGCTCGGCGGGGAGGCGGTGGAATACTGTGCGCGAGGGAACACCCAGCTGTGTGACGCAGCGAACATCTCGCCGGGGCCCCCTGTCGCAGACCCATACCGGCGGGTAACGTCCGGGCAGTCCACTCATGCTCGGGTTTTCGACAGCTGATCCCTCGAGCACCCGCCCGAGCCTTGGACCGCACCGTCGTCGCATCGCACAACGTCGTGGCGCCGGCGCCCTAAGAGGAGCAGCAGTCTTGCGCGAGTTCAGCCTTCCGGCTTTGTACGAGGTCCCCGCGGACGGCAATCTGACCGACATCGTCCGCAGAAACGCCGCGCAGCACCCCGATGTCGCCGTCATCGCCCGCAAGGTCGCCGGCGTGTGGCAGGACGTGACGGCCACCGTCTTCCTCGGCGAGGTACGGGCGGCCGCCAAGGGGCTCATCGCCTCCGGTGTCCAGCCCGGCGACCGGGTGGGCCTGATGTCCCGCACCCGCTACGAGTGGACACTGCTGGACTTCGCGATCTGGAGCGCCGGCGCGGTCACCGTGCCGGTGTACGAGACCAGTTCACCGGAGCAGGTGGCCTGGATCCTCAGCGACTCCGGCGCCACCGCCTGCGTGGTGGAGACCGACGGCCACGCGGCCGCGGTGGAGTCGCTGCGCGACCGGCTGCCCGCGCTGAAGCACGTGTGGCAGATCGAGGGCGGCGCGATCGCGGGCGGTGCCCTCGAGGAGCTCGGACGGCTCGGTCAGGACGTCACCGACGAGACGGTCGAGGAGCGCAGCTCCGTCGCCAGGGCCGACGACCCGGCGACCATCGTCTACACCTCCGGCACCACCGGCCGTCCCAAGGGCTGCGTGCTCACCCACCGCAGCTTCTTCGCCGAGTGCGGCAACATCGTGGAGCGGCTGCGCCCGCTGTTCCGCACCGGCGAGTGCTCGGTACTGCTCTTCCTCCCGCTCGCGCACGTCTTCGGCCGGCTGGTGCAGATCGCGCCGATGATGGCGCCGATCAAACTGGGCTGCGTCCCGGACATCAAGCAGCTCACCGACGAACTGGCCGCGTTCCGGCCGACGCTGATCCTGGGCGTGCCGCGGGTCTTCGAGAAGGTCTACAACTCGGCGCGCGCCAAGGCGCAGGCCGACGGCAAGGGCCGGATCTTCGACCAGGCGGCGGACACCGCCATCGCGTACAGCAAGGCGCTGGACACGCCGTCGGGCCCGTCCCTCGGTCTGCGGATCAAGCACAAGGTCTTCGACAGGCTCGTGTACGGCAAGCTGCGCGCGGTGCTCGGCGGGCGCGGTGAGGCCGCCATCTCCGGCGGCGCGCCGCTGGGCGAGCGCCTCGGCCACTTCTTCCGCGGCATCGGCTTCACGGTACTGGAGGGGTACGGCCTCACCGAGTCCTGCGCGGCCACCACGTTCAACCCCTGGGAGCGGCAGAAGATCGGCACGGTCGGACAGCCGCTGCCCGGCTCGGTGGTCCGCATAGCCGACGACGGCGAGGTGCTGTTGCACGGCGAGCACCTGTTCAAGGAGTACTGGAACAACCCGGGCGCGACCGAGGAGGCGCTGGCCGACGGCTGGTTCCACACCGGCGACATCGGCACCCTCGACGAGGACGGGTATCTGCGGATCACCGGGCGCAAGAAGGAGATCCTCGTGACCGCGGGCGGCAAGAACGTCGCGCCGGCCGTGATCGAGGACCGTATCCGCGCGCACGCGCTGGTCGCGGAGTGCATGGTGGTCGGCGACGGGCGGCCGTTCGTGGGTGCGCTGGTCACCGTCGACGAGGAGTTCCTGGTCCGCTGGGCGGCGGAGCACCGCAAGCCGAAGGGGGCCACGGCGGCGTCGCTGACCGAGGACCCCGATCTGCTCGCCGCGATCCAGACGGCGATCGACGACGGGAACGCGGCGGTCTCCAAGGCGGAGGCGGTGCGGAAGTTCCGGGTGCTGCCGGTGCAGTTCACGGAGGAGTCGGGGCATTTGACTCCGTCGTTGAAGCTGAAGCGGAATGTGGTGGCGAAGGATTACGCGCACGAGATCGAGGCGATCTACGCGAAGTAGGCCGTCGGTTCTGGCTGGTGACGGTGTTTTCGCCCCCGCCGTCCCTTCCAGCCCCGGGGCTCTGCCCCTGGCCCCCCGCTCCTCGAACTCCCCCGAGCTCTTCGAGCAGGGAGGTGCCCCCGGAGGGGCCGGGTTTCGGCCGGAGGGGCCGGGGTGCGGTCAGAGCAGGGTTTTCAGTTTGTCGGCCAGTAGGTCCCAGCGCCACTTCTCCTCGATCCAGGCCCTGCCCCGCTCCCCCATGCGGCGGCGGAGTTCGGGGTCGGCGAGGAGGGTGATGATGCGGTCGGCGGACTCGGCGGGGGTGTCGCCCCGGACGACCCAGCCGGTCTCGCCGTCGAGGACCGCGTCGGGGGCGCCGCCCGAGTCACCGGCGACGACGGGCAGGCCGGTCGCGGAGGCCTCCAGGTAGACGATGCCGAGCCCCTCCACGTCCAGTCCGCCGCGCCGGGTCCTGCAGGGCATCGCGAAGACGTCCCCGGCGCCGTAGTGGGCGGGCAGCTCGGACCAGGGCACGGCGCCGGTGAAGCGGACGGAGCCGGCCACTCCGGTGTCCTGGGCGAGCCGGCGCAGGTCCTTCTCGTAGGGCCCGCCGCCGACGATCAGCAGCACGGCGTCCGGCTCGGCGGCCAGGATCGCGGGCATGGCGCGGATCAGCGTGTCCTGCCCCTTGCGCGGCACCAGCCGGGAGACGCAGACGACCACCGGACGGTCGGTCAGGCCGAGCCGGGCCCGGACCTCGTCGCCGCCGGAGCCGGGATGGAAGGTCTTCTCGTCGACCCCGGGCGGCAGCCGCACCATCCGCGAGGCCGCCCCGGGCGTGAGCGCCCCCGCGATCCGCGCGCGCGTGTACTCGCCGAGATGGGTGATCGTGTCCGTGGACTCGCCGATCCGGCGCAGCAGTTGCCGGGCGGCGGGAAGCTGGGCCCAGCCCGCCTCGTGGCCGTGGGTGGTGGCCACGATCCGCTCGGCGCCCGCCCGGCGCAGCGCCGGCGCCATCAGCCCGAGCGGCGCCGCCGCCCCGAACCACACCGAGGTGCACCCGTGTTCGCGCAGCAGGGCGGCGGCACGCCGGGTCGCCTGCGGGGTCGGCAGCAGCATCGGCGTACGGGCGCGTACGACGGTGAAGGGCTGCTCCGCGTCGAAGGCGGCGGTCGCCCGGACGCCCTCCCGGGAACGCTTCCACGTGGACGCGTGGACGACGAGCCGTTCCGGGTCGAGCCGCAGCGCCATGTTGTGCAGAAATGCCTGGATGCCGCCGGGCCGGGGCGGGAAGTCGTTGGTCACGATCAGGGTCTTGTGCATCGTCGCCGACCCTACCGAACCGCCGGGACCCGGCACCGGACCGGTGAGCACGACGAGTACGGCGAGGGGGTACGGCGGGCCGCTGTGGCACGCTCACAGACCGCCGGGACATCATGGTCCCTCAGGACCGCACACCGACGGGCAGGGATCACGTGAACACGAGGGGCTCGCGCGGATCCCCGGCTTGGCCGCTGGTCCTCTGGGGACTGACGAGGACCGTCCTGCTGCTGTGGGTCCTGAAGGTGGTCGTCTTCCCCGGCCCGGACGTCACCAGCGACGTGTCCGGGATCTACCGGGGCTGGTACGACGTCCTGCGCACCGGAACGTTCCCGCTGGACGACGTGACCTGGCAGTACCCGCCCGCGGCGGCGCTGGCGATCCTCTCCCCCGGCCTGCTGCCGTTCCTGGAGTACGCCACGGCGTTCTTCGTCCTGGTGTTCCTCGCCGACCTGGCCACCCTGGTACTGCTGCTGTACGCGGGCCGACGGCCGGGCCGGAGCCGTCGCGGCGCCTGGGTGTGGGTGGCGGGTGTGCCGCTGCTCGGGCCGACGGTGTACGCCCGCTACGACGTGATGGTGACCGCGGTGGCGGTGGCCGCGCTGCTGGCCGGTGCCCGGCGTCCTCGGCTGCTGGGGGCGCTGGCGGCCTTCGGCGCGTTGCTGAAGGTGTGGCCGGTGATGCTGCTGCTCGGTGTCCGCCGGCGTTCCGCGTGGGTGTCGGCCGCGGTGACCGGTGTCGCGGTGGCGGGCGCCTTCACGGTGCTCATGCCGGGCGCGTTCGCGTTCCTGGGTTCTCAGCGCGACCGGGGCACGGAGGTGGAGTCGCTGGGCGCGCTGGTCTTCCATGTCGCCCGGCACCACGGCTGGGACGGCCGGGTGTTGCTCAACTACGGCTCGGTGGAGTTCCTCGGCCCCTATGTGACCTGGGTGAGCACGGGCGCCATGGTCCTGACCGGGGCGGCCCTGGCCTGGCTGGTGCTGTGGCGTCTGCTGGCCACCCGCTTCGAGCCGCACACCCTCGCCGACGCCGCGTTCGTGGCGGTGCTGATGTTCACCACGACCAGCCGGGTGATCAGCCCGCAGTACCTGGTGTGGCTGGTCGGGCTCGCCGCGGTCTGCCTGTGCCACCGTGAGAGCCGGATGCGGCTGCCGGTGGCCCTGGTGCTGGCCGCGTCGTTCGTGACGGTGCTGGAGTTCCCGCTGTGGTTCGCGCACGTCGTGGCCAGTGATCCGCTCGGCATCGCCCTGCTGTTCCTCCGCAACGGCCTGCTGGTGGCCGCCACCTTCCTCGCCGCCCGCACCCTGTGGCGCGCGACGGTCCCCCGAAGGCTCCCACCCTCGGCCTCCGCTCCCCCTCCCCGGAGCACCACGAGGGCACCGGTTTCCTCCTGATCCCGGGGCTGGGTTCCCCGTGCGACGGACGCCCGGGACCAGGTCAGCCGAGTTGCTCGCGCAGGTAGTCCTGCCAGGCGATGGTGAAGGCCTCCGGTGTGGTGCCGAGGGTCCGGCGCATCGCGTCCGCGACCGCGCCGTCCCGCTCCGCGTGCGCGCCCACGGCGCGGTAGAACGCGCCGAGGCGTTCCTCGCCCCAGCGCTCCGCGATGAGGCGGCAGGCCATCCAGCCGCTCTCGTAGGCGCGGGCGAGGCCGTCGGCGTCGCCGGAGAAGCCGAAGTCGTCGTCGGCCGGCAGCCCGGAGGGCACTTCTCCGTATCCCACCGCACGGGCGAGTTCCGGCGCCACCTCGGCCGGGACGCGGTCGCCACCCCGGTAGCCGACCCAGTCGGCGAAGCCCTCCGACAGCCACAGCGGGGTCGAGGCGGTGGTGTGGGCGCGGGTGGCGACATGGGTGGTCTCGTGGGTGACCACGACCTGCCGGCCGAGTCGCCGAGCAGCCCGAAGGCGTCCGGGTTGACGATGACCCGGTCCGCGGGTGCCCTCGCGTCGGCGCCGGTCTCGCCGGTGGTGACGGCCGCGATCCCCCGGTAGGAGGAGGCGGGCGAGTCCAGCAGCCCCGCCATGTCCTCCAGGGAGCCCGGGACCAGGACGACGACGCGCCGTTCCCACCGCGGGCCCCACGCGTTGGCCACCGACGGCACCGCGCGGTCGGCCAGTTCGGCGTAGTCGCGCAGTTTCCCGTCGGGCTGCCCGACACCGAGCACCAGGCTCCGTTCCCCGTGCACGGCACGCACCGCGCCCTGGTCCCACAGCTGCCGGCCGGCCTTCTCGGCCGGCCGGTCGGAGGCGACGGACCACCGGCCGTCGTCGTGCCGGGTCAGGCGCAGGGTGCGGGCGGTGGTGACCGGGGCCCGGTCGTAGCCCGCGACGCGGTAGCCGAGGTCGGCGTCGACGGTGGCGGTGTCGCCCGTGCGGCGCATCGCGGTCACGCTGTAGGTCCAGTCGGCCAGCGGCACCTCACGCAGGCTGTCGTACCCGGCCCGGGTGCCGGTACGGGCGTAGGCGGCGGCGTCGTGGCCGAGGACGGCCCCGGCCCGCCGGTCGAGCAGTGCCTGCACCTCGGCGCGGGCGCCGTCGACGGCCGGCCGGTTGCCGCATCCGACCAGGGAGACGAGCAGCAGACACAGCGCCGCCACCGGCGCACCCGGCACCCACCCTCGACCAGCCACCCTCGTGAGGGTACGGGTGCGGGCCGCTCCGGTCAGACCCTGGTGACCGAAGAGACCGGCATCATCCCGACGGGGTCGTAGCGCACGGGGGCGCCGGGGTGGGGCGCGTGGATCACCTGACCGTTGCCCGCGTACATCCCGACATGGCTGGCGTCGGACCGGTAGAGCACCAGGTCGCCGGGCCGGGCCTGGGAGAGCGGGATCTGCCGGCCGGCGTGCCGCTGGGCCTGCGAGGTACGGGGCAGGGCCACCCCGGCGCGCGCGTACGACCATTGCATCAGGCCGGAGCAGTCGAAGCCGGAGGGCCCGTTGGCGCCCCAGACGTAGGGCGAGCCGAGGGCGGAGCGGGCGGCGGCGACGGCGGCCGCCGCGCGGCCGGAGGCGGCCGCGGCCCCGAGCGGGCCGACCGGGCCGGGCACATCGGCGCGGCCGGAGCGGGTGGCCCGGTCGTAGGCGGCGCGTTCGCCGTCGGAGAGGGCGTCGAGCAGCCGCCTGGCCTCGGCGAGTTTGCGCTCCACGGTCTTCTTGTGGGCGGCGGCCGCCTTGCGGCTCCGCTCCAGCTCGCCCAGTTCGCGGGACGCCTCGGCGCGGTCCTGGTCCAGGGAGTGCTTGGCCTTCTGGAGTTCCTTCAGCCGGCCTGGCGGACGGTGAGCCGGTCGAGCACCGAGGCCCGCTCGAGGTAGTCCTCCGGGTCCTCGGAGAAAAGCAGCGTGAGGGAGGGGTCGAGCCCGCCGGAGCGGTACTGCGCGCCGGCCAGCGAACCGAGCGACTCCCGCAGGGTGTTGACACGCTCCTGCTGCCGGGCGATCCCGTCCTGGGCGGTGTTGACCCGCTCCCGCAGGGTGTCCGCGCGGGAGGCGGCCTTGTTGTACGCCTCGGTCGCCCGCTCGGCCTCCTCGTAGAGGCGGTCCACGTCGGCCCGGAGGTCGTCGTGCGGGGTGGCCGTCGCCGGTACGGTGCCCAGGGCGGCTGCCGCCGCGGACAGGAGACCTACGGCGACGGTGGTGCCCCGGTCGAGACCGGGGGAGGGTGCAAGGCGTCGATGGGACCCCACGGGGACCGCGCTCCTTCCGCTGACGGACAGGGAAACGCGGCAGACAGTAGCCCCCGAGGCGGGCGGCCGACCAATGACCTCGACGGCCACGCACGGTGACGCCCCGCCTCTGACCGCAGGTCACAGGCGGGGCGTGGGGCCGGACGGCGGGCCACGATTCCCCCGAACGGAGGCACGCGGCCCCGCCGCGACCGGCGGGAGTACGAGGCGGGTCCGACAGACCCTGGGCTTGTCCGGCCCTAGACGCGGACACCGAACATGAACGGGCCGCCGATGGTGTTCATCGACTCGTAGCGGACGACGGTGCCGCTGCGCGGGGCGTGGATGATCTGGCCGTTGCCCGCGTAGAGACCCACGTGGTGCAGGTCGTTGAAGAAGAAGACCAGGTCGCCGACCTGGAGCTGACTGGCCGAGTAGATCCTGGTGCCCGCGCCGGTCTGCGCCTCGGAGGTGCGCGGGATGCCGACGCCGGCCTGGGCGTACGCCCAGGAGGTGAGGCCCGAGCAGTCGAAGGAGGACGGGCCGGTGGCGCCGTAGACGTAGGGGGTGCCGAGCTTGCTCTGGGCCGCGGCGAAGGCGGCGCCGGCGCGGCCGGAGCCGCTCGAGACCGGGGCGGAGGTGCCGGTGCCGGTGTCGGTGGCCTTGAGGACCTGCCGCTCGCTGGCGCGGGTGGCGCGCTCCTCCTCCTCGGCGAGCTGCGCCTTCTCCTCGGCGGTGAGGGTGTTGAGCAGCTTCTGCGCGGCGCCCAGCTTGCCCTGGACTTCCTTCTTCTTGTTGCCCAGCTCGGTGCGGGTGGAGGCGAGGTCCTCGAGCTTCCCGGAGGCCTCGGAGCGCTGCTGGGCCAGCTCGCGCTGCTTCTCCTGGATCTTCTTCAGCGCGTCGACCTGCTGGGTGCTGAGCTGGTCGAGGGTGGACGCCTTGTCGAGGTAGTCGTCCGGGTCCGCGGAGAGGAAGAGCTGGAGCGAGGGGTCCAGGCCGCCGCTGCGGTACTGGGCGCTGGCCATCGAACCGAGGCCGTCACGCAGCTCGTTGAGCTCCTGCTGACCCTTGGCGACGTTGTCCTGGATGGTGGAGATCTCCTTCTGGAGCTTCTCCTGCTTCTCCTTGGCACCGTTGTACTTCTCGGTGGCCTGCTCCGCCTGCTGGTAGAGCTTGTCGACCTTGGCCTTCACCTCGTCCTTGCTCGGCTTCTCGCTGGGGGCCGCGTTGGCGGCCTGCGAACTCAGGACGACGGCAGCTGCGGCAGCGGTCGTGAGCACGGTCACACGTGCCCGGTTCGGCTGCTTGGGACGACGGTGGGACGCCACGGAGGCGAGCTCCTTCTTCCTCCAGCCGCCTACCGACACGCCGGTGGGCGGGGGCCTCCGCCGTCGCCACCCCATGTGAACGATCACCCGAGCGGAGGTTCGAGGCCTGACCCTAGTGATTCTCTTGTGATCAGTTCAAATCCTCGGGCACAAAATCTACGTCACAGTGCGTTTCTTTACCCTCAACTCACCTGCAGTGATATGGGATTGACGCTACGTCGCGCGAATACCACATCAATTCGGGCAATCCACAGGTACGTTGCGGTTGGGACTTACGTTCTGGATGGGACGTACCGTGCCGCCGCCACCGCCGGGCTTCGCGCCCTGTGCCCTACGCCCGGGAGAAGCGCTTCAGCAGGACCGCCGACGCAACCGGGCGGGCACCCGCGCGGGCGACTCCGTCGGCGACCTCGCGGTCGGTGGAGACGACGATGACCGGCCGCCCCGGCGGCTCGGCCCGGACCAGCTGGCGGATCAGCTCGTCGGCGGTGACGCCGGGCTTGGAGAACAGCACCCGCACCCCGCGCGGCGGCGCCAGCAGCACGGGGGCGGCCAGTTCGGCCCCGTCGAAGACGCAGGTCACCTCGGCGCCGGTCTGCGCGGCGAGCCGGGCGAGCTGGCCGAGCACCCGCAGGCGCTGCTTCTCCAGCGGCATCTGGGGATAACCGGTCTTGGTGACGTTGTAGCCGTCGACGACGAGATGCGCCTGCGGCAGCGCCAGCAGCTGATCGAGGATGGCCGGGTCGCCCTCGGACAGCGCGCGGGCCGCGATGTCTTTGGGGGACATGCGCCCCGGTTCGACGGCGTCCACGGTCTCGGCGGGCCGGACGGACACGGGGGGCAGCGCGAGCTCGCGCCGGAGCCCCTGGGCGGCCTCCAGCACGGTGTCCAGGAGCAGCCGTACCCGCATGTCCTCGACGCTGCGGTCCTCCCGGGCGGCCCGGCGGACGGCCTCCAGGGCGGCCTCCGACTCTCCGAGACGCGCCTTGAGCCGCCGGCTCTCGCTCTCGGCGGCGGACACCTGCGCCTGCCCGTCGGCGCGGACGGCTTCCAGCTCCCCCTGCAGTTTGCGCAGCGCGGCCGCGCCGCGCTTGACGTCACTGAGCGCGGACCGCAGCTTGCGGTGCAGGGAGTCCACTTCTTTCCTGGCCGAGTCCAGGTCGCCGCGCAGCCGCTCGGTCTCGGACCTGGCGTGCTCGCGGGCGCGGGCGAGTTCGGCGCGCAGCCGCTCCACCTCGGCCCGGTTCTCCTCGTCGGCGCGCTCGGCGTCGGCCCGCTGGGCCTCCTCGCCGGCGGCGGTCACCAGCTTGACCCAGCCGGGCGGCCGTATGACATAGGCCGCGGCCGCCACGTCCAGCGGATCCGCGGCCGGGGGCGGGGAGCCTGAGTCGAGGGCGCCGGAGAGTTCCGGCTGGGCCTCTCTCAGCCGCTCCGCGATGCGCTGGCGGAACAGTGGTTCGCTCTCCAGCGCGGCGGCCATGACGTTGCCGGCGAACTTGGCGCGGCGGTTCGGGGTGAACCGGGCGTACTGCCGGAGCCGGGCGGGCAGCTCGGTGACCGTCAGCCCGCCGAAGCCGTCGGAGACGATCTGGACGACCCGGCGGCGCACACCGTCGGGCAACGGGCGGTCGAGCACCTCAGCGGCGCCGTCCTCCGGCCTCCCGCCCGCGGTCTCCACCATCCGTCACACCCCAATGCCTTTGTGTGACCCCGCGCGCGGGGTCTTCCGAGCGGGGCCCACTCCACTCAAGAGCCGGCACCCGGCCTGTCGACGAGTTCCACCTGATCCACGGCGTTGCACCAGCGGCACCGCACCGACTCGATCGTCTCACCGAGGACCTCGCGCTCCTCGACCTTCGGCTCCCCCGCCAGGTCGAGGTGGACGTACTCGACGACCCTGGACGAGCGGGTCACGTCGAATCGGGTGAGGTTGCCGCAGAGGGTGCAGCGCCACCGCGTCGAGGCAGTCGGCAGGGGGACCGTCATCGTGGTTCTTCGCCTTCCTTCCAGTGTCCGTGACGCGCCGGGCACCCCGGCGCGTGTGGCACGTAACCCTACGGCCTGGCGGGTCTTCGCCGCCCGCCCGTCCACGGCGGCGAGGCGGTCTGTGCGGTTGCGTCCCGTTACGTCATGCTCTGTGTCCATGATCCGTCACTGGGGGACGTCGGCCGCCAGGGCGTTGAGGCGCCCGTCGGCACCGGTGACCCACACCCTCATCGTCCTGTGCTGCCTGGTCTTCCTGATCGGGCCGGCCTCGGGGCTCGATCCGGCGTACGGGTCCGGGGAGGAGCTGCTGGCCGCGCAGCGGAGCCACTTCCGTCGCTGGGGCGTGATCCCCGCAGAACTGTTCGAAGGCTCCCCCGGCACCGCCCTCACCCCCGCCACGGCCCTGTTCGTCCACGGCAGCTGGGTGCATCTGCTCGGCAACATGCTCTTCCTCCATGTCTTCGGGACGATGGCCGAGGCGCGGATGGGCCGCCTGCAGTTCCTGCTGTTCTACGCCGGCTGCGGCTACCTGGCCCTGCTCGGGTACGCCGCCGCCCACATGGACTCCGAGCAGTCACTGGTCGGTGCCTCGGGGGCGATCTCGGGGGTCCTCGGCGCGTTTCTCTTCCTGTTCCCCCGGGCGCGGGTGACCAGTCTGCTGCCGTTCCTGTTCTTCCTGCCGGTGCGCTTCCCGGCCTGGGTCGTGCTGCCGTTCTGGGCGGTGTTGCAGTGGCTGGCGGCGATGCCCGCCTCCGACGGTCCCGGGGTGGCGTATCTGGCGCACCTGGTGGGCTTCGGGCTGGGCTTCTGCTGCGCGTGGGCGCGTTTCAGAGGGACGACTACAGTGAGAGCCGCCCCAGCTCCGGCCCCCGAGGGAGAGAACCAGCCGTGATCACCGCGATCGTCCTCATCAAGACCAGCGTGGACCGGATCCCCGAGATCGCGGAGCAGATCGCCGCGCTGGACAGCGTCAGCGAGGTCTTCTCCGTCACCGGCACCTACGACCTGATCGCCATGGTGCGGGTCCGGCAGCACGAGGACCTGGCGGAGGTCATCCCGGGCCGGATCAGCAAGATCCCGGGCGTGGAGGGGACCGACACGCACGTGGCGTTCCGCGCGTACTCGCAGCACGACCTGGAGGCCGCGTTCGCGATCGGCCTGGACAGCTGAGACGGCTGAGGCGGTTGCGCCCCTCGCGGGCGGCCAGCGCGTCGAACCCGGCCTCGCCGAGCGCCTTGCAGGCCGAGGCGAGGGCGTGGGCGCCGATGACGTTGGGCGAGCCCGCCTCGTGCCGGGCCGCGCCGTCGTGCCACAGGACGTCCAGCGAACCGTCCTCGCGCCGGGTGACGGTGCGGCTGGCGCCGCCGCCCGCGAGGTAGGGCTCGGCCTCCCGCAGCCAGTCGGCGCGGCCGGCCAGGACACCGGAGCCGAACGGGGCGTACAGCTTGTGCCCGGAGAAGGCGACCCAGTCGACGTCCAGGTCACGCAGCTCACCGCGCGGTGCGGGGCGAGTTGGGCGGCGTCCAGGACGATCCGGGCGCCGTGCGCGTGGGCGGCGGCCAGCTCCCGTACGGGCCACAGCTCGCCGGTGATGTTGGAGGCGCCGCGGACGGAGGGTTGCCGGACAGCCGGCCGGGGCCTGATGGCTGTCACTCATGACCTGGTCCGACATCCTGCCACACGGTCCACCACGCGCAGGGCGCGGTCCGGATCCCGGACGGTTCCGGACCGCGCCCATGTCGCGTCAGGTGCGGCTGGGCGGCCGGCCAATGGCCGGACGCGGCGGCGGTTCACGCGTTGCTGACCGCCACCCAGCGCTCCAGGACCCGCTTGGCGGCTCCCGAGTCGATGGAGTCGGCGGCCTTGGCCATCCCGGCCCGGATCTGCTCCACCAGGGTCCCGGTGCCCGGCTCCAGCGCCACCAGCGCCGCCGCCGAGTTCAGCAGCACCGCGTCCCGCACCGGGCCCCGCTCTCCGTCCAGCACCCGCCGGGCGACCTCCGCGTTGTACGAGGCGTCGGCGCCGCGCAGCGCCTCCAGCGGCACGGGCTCGATGCCGACGTCGCGCGGGTCGAAGCGCTCCTCGGTCACCTTGCCGTCCCGGACCACCCACACCCGCGAGGTGCCGGTGGTCGTCAGCTCGTCGAGACCGTCGTCACCGCGGAACACCAGCGAGGAGTGGCCGCGTTCGGCGAACACACCGGCCATGATCGGCGCCATCCTCGGGTCGGCGACCCCGACGGCCTGGGCCCGCACCCGGGCCGGGTTGGCCAGCGGGCCCAGGAAGTTGAACACCGTCCGGATGCCCAGCTGTCCTCGCGCGGCGGCCACATGGCGCAGCGCCGGATGGAACTTCACCGCGAAGCAGAAGGTGATCCCCGCCTGCTCGGCGACCTCGGCGACCCGCCGCGGGGTCAGCTCCAGGTTGACGCCGAGCTTCTCCAGGACGTCCGAGGCGCCGGACGCGGAGGAGGCGGCCCGGTTCCCGTGCTTGACGACCTTCGCCCCGGTGCCCGCGATGACGATCGAGGACATCGTGGAGATGTTCACCGTCTTGGCGCCGTCGCCGCCGGTGCCGACGATGTCGACGGTCTCCCCCGGCACCTCGATCGCGATGGCGTGGTCGTACATCGCCCGGACGCAGCCGGCGATCTCGTCGACCGTCTCGCCCTTGGCCCGCAGGGACACGGCGAACCCGGCGATCTGCGCGTCGGTGGCCTCACCGCGCATGATCAGATCCATCGCCCAGGCGGTGTCGTCGGCGGACAGGTCGTGTCCGTCCAGCAGTCCGTTCAGCAGAGCGGGCCAGGAGCGGCCCGCCGCGGTATTGCCTCCTGCGGGGGTCACAGCGCTCATCTGCCGCTCCTGGGTCATAGACAGGTGGTTAGGGGGTTCGTCTCCCACCTTATCCAGCCCGGAGCACACCGAAGGGCCCCCGTCCGGTCTGCGGACGGGGGCCCTTCGGCGTCGTGTGGCGACTTGGGTGTGGCCCACTGAACAGGTGTTCAGCGGAACAGGTGATCAGTGGTGGCCGTGGCCGCTCGTGATCTCCTTGTACTCCTCGACCGTCGGCTTCGGAATCTGGGACTCCTCGCCGTAGTACCCCTTGCTGAGCTTGGCGCGCAGTCGCTCGGTCGGCTTCACCTT
Organism: Streptomyces sp. GD-15H; assembly: GCF_045291515.1. Lineage (NCBI taxonomy): Bacteria > Bacillati > Actinomycetota > Actinomycetes > Kitasatosporales > Streptomycetaceae > Streptomyces > Streptomyces sp. GD-15H. The sequence continues at coordinate 6,319,945 of NZ_CP149447.1, read as the reverse complement.
GCGCTCGACGCCGTTCTCGTCGACCAGCGGGCCGATCTCGACCGGCGAGTACTGGTGGTGCGTCGTGAGGGTGTGCAGCTGCTCCTGGCTGAGCGGCTCGTGGACCTCGATGAACTCACCGTGCGGCAGGCGCTTGATGATGCCCGACTCGCGGCCGTGCAGCACCTTGTCCTTGTCCCGGCGCTGCAGGCCGAGGCAGATCCGCTTGGTGACGATGAACGCCACCACGGGCCCGGCGAAGAACCCGATGCGGACGAACCAGGTGATCGCGTTGATCGACAGGTTGAAGTGGGTGGCCCACAGGTCGTTGCCACCGCCGACGAGGGAGATGAAGTACAAGGTGATCCACGCGACGCCGAAGGCGGTGCGCGTCGGGGCGTTGCGCGGGCGGTCCAGGATGTGGTGCTCGCGCTTGTCCCCGGTGACCCAGGACTCGATGAACGGGTAGACGGCGATGGACACCAGGACCAGCCCGAAGACCATCAACGGGATGAACACACCCAGGACGAGCGTGTGGCCCCAGAAGTTGATCTCCCAGCCCGGCATCACCCGGACCAGGCCCTCGGAGAAGCCCATGTACCAGTCGGGCTGGGCTCCGGTGGAGACCAGGTCCGGCCGGTAGGGGCCGATGTTCCAGACCGGGTTGATCGTGGCGACCGCCGAGACGACGCAGAGCACACCGAAGACCAGGAAGAAGAAGCCTCCGGCCTTGGCCATGTACACCGGCAGCAGCGGCATGCCCACGACGTTCTTGTTGGTCTTGCCGGGGCCCGCGAACTGCGTGTGCTTGTGGTAGAAGACCAGGATCAGGTGCGCCACCACGAGGCCGAGCATGATGCCCGGCAACAGCAGGATGTGGATCGAGTAGAACCGGGCGATGAAGTCGTCCCCCGGGAACTCCCCGCCGAAGAGGAAGAACGAGATGTACGTGCCGACGATCGGCACGGACAGGATCGCGCCCTGCGTGAAGCGGATACCGGTGCCGGAGAGCAGGTCGTCCGGGAGCGAGTAGCCGGTGAACCCGGTGAACATGCCCAGGACGAGCAGCAGGAAGCCGAACAGCCAGTTGACCTCCCGCGGCTTGCGGAACGCGCCGGTGAAGAACACGCGCATCATGTGCACGAACATGCCGGCCACGAAGATCAGCGCGGCCCAGTGGTGGAGCTGCCGGATCAGCAGACCGCCACGGACGTCGAAGCTGATGTCCAGCGTCGACTTGTAGGCCTCACTCATCAGCTGTCCCTGCATCGGGACGTAGCTGCCGTGGTACACCACCTCGTTCATCGACGGGTGGAAGAACAGCGTCAGATACACACCCGTGAGGATGATGATGATGAAGCTGTAGAGGCAGATCTCACCCAGCATGAACGACCAGTGGTCGGGGAAGATCTTGCGCATGTTGGCCTTGGCCAGGGAGTAGATCCCGAGCCGGCTGTCCGCCCAGTCGGCGACCCGTTCGCCTGGCGCCTTCCCGCGGGAGCGGTTCGCGCCCGACGGGTTCGTGCTGCTGGTCGTGGTACTCATCCGCGCTCCCAGAATGCAGGACCGACGGGCTCGTCGAAGTCGCCGAGCGCTTCGAGGTAGCCCTCGTCGTTCACACCGATACGCAGCTGCGGCAGGGCGTGTCCGGCGGGACCGAAGATCACCCGGGCGCCGTCGGAGAGGTCGAAGGTGGACTGGTGGCAGGGGCACAGCGCGTGGTGCGTCTGCTGCTCGTACAGGGAGATCGGGCAGCCCACGTGGGTGCAGATCTTCGAGTACGCGACGATGCCCTCGTGCGACCACTCGAGCTCGCGCTTGTCCTTGATGTCGTCCGGCTGGATACGGACGATCATCAGGGCGGCCTTGGCGATCTCGGTCATGAACTCGTGGTCCTGCTCCTGCAGGCCCTCGGGCTTGGCGAAGGTCAGCGAGCCCACGATGATGTCGGACGGCCGCATGGGCTCGTTCGTGTTCATGTTGATGAGCAGCTTGCCCTTGGACCACAGGGTGTGGCGCAGCTTTTCCTCGGGCAGCGGCCCGAGGTCACGCAGCAGCACCACTCCGGAGAGCGGGAACAGGGCGAGCGCGCCGAACATGGTGTTGCGGATCAGCTTGCGCCGTCCGATCACCGACTCCTTGGCGCCCTGGCGGAAGTCGTCCATGACCTTCTCGCGGACCTCCGGCGGAGCGGAGATCGGGTGCCGCTCGTCGGTGAGCTCGTGGTCCGACATCAGCGTGCGGCCCCAGTGGACCGCGCCGGCGCCGATGGCGAACAGGGCGACGCCGAGGGTCGTACCGAGCGCGAAGTTCAGCGCGCCGATCCGACCGAGCGGGAAGATGTAGACGTTCTTGTCGATCGGGATCGTCACGAACGCGACGATGAAGGCGACGGTGGCCAGCATCGACAGCGTGAACAGGAGGGCGACCGTGCGCTCGGACCGCTTGGCGGCCCGCTCGTCGATGTCCTGGACCCGGGGCTCGTGCGGAGGCAGCCCGGGGTCGGCGAACGGGTTCTTCTCGTCCGCGACGCGGACCGCGCCGTGCGCGGGGCCCTGCGCTGCGGGCAGCTTCTCTTCGGGAGTCTCTTGGCTACTCATGACTTCCTGGCCTTTGCGGTCCGAGCGGCGACCCAGACGGCGACCACGATCAGCGCGCCGAGTCCGAAGATCCACGCGAACAGACCCTCGGAGACCGGGCCGAGCCCGCCGAGCGCCGTGCCGCCGGGGCTCGCGGTCTCCTTGCCGTTGACCGCGTTCACGTAGGCGATGACGTCCTTCTTATTCTGCTCCGACAGCGAACCGTCGGGGAAGGAGGGCATGTTCTGCGGGCCGGTCAGCATGGCCTCGTAGATGTGCTTGGGGTCCACGTCGTCCAGGCTCGGGGCGTACTTGCCGTGCGTGAGCGCACCGCCCTTGCCGGTGAAGTTGTGGCACTGCGCGCAGTTGTTGCGGAACAGCTCACCGCCCTTGGCGATGTCGGCACCCTCGGGGCTGTACTGCTCCTCGGTGGGAATGGCCGGGCCGGCGCCCAGGGAGGCGATGTACGCCGCCAGCTGGTCGATCTCGGCCTGGTTGTAGACGGCCTTCTTTCGCGGGAGTTGCGCGCTCTGCGAGGTGGCGGCCGGCATCCGGCCGGTGGCCACCTGGAAGTCAACGGCCGCGGCACCCACGCCCACCAGGCTGGGGCCGTCGGTCGTGCCCTGACCGCCGGTGCCGTGGCAGCTGGCGCAGCCGACGGCGTAGAGCTTCTTGCCCTCCTCGATGGCGAGGGACTGGGCGGTTTCGTCGGCCTGCGCCTTGCTCGCGGGTGCGAACACGGCGTACAGCCCCCCGGTGCATGCCAGCGCGAGGAGCAGAACGACGAGCGCCGCCAACGGGTGGCGTCGTCGTGCGGAGAGCTTTTTCACGGATTACCCCGGTGTCAGGATTTTCTGCGTCGATGCTTCTGGTGGTTGCGCTCTTCGAGCGCGCGGATACGAGCCCGCCTACTTGATCATGTAGATCGTGGCGAAAAGGCCGATCCAGACGACATCGACGAAATGCCAGTAGTAGGACACGACGATGGCCGCCGTCGCCTGGTCATGGGTGAACCTCCTAGCCGCGTAGGTCCGGCCAAGGACCAACAGGAAGGCGATCAGGCCGCCCAGAACGTGCAGGCCGTGGAAGCCGGTGGTCAGGTAGAAGGCCGACCCGTACGGGTCGGAGGAGATGGTCAGGCCGTAGTGCTTGACCAGCTCGGTGTATTCCAGTACCTGACCGCCGATGAAGACCGAGCCCATGATGAACGTGACGATGAACCACGCCCGGAGCTTCTTCACGTCACCGCGCTCGGCTGCGAACACGCCGAGCTGGCAGGTGAGGGAGGAGAGCACCAGGACCGTGGTGTTCGTCGCCGAGAACGGGAAGTTCAGGGTGTCGGCCTTCTCCGACCAGAAGTCGGGTCCGGTCACCGATCGCAGGGTGAAGTACATCGCGAAGAGGGCCGCGAAGAACATCAGCTCGGAACTCAGCCAAATGATGGTTCCGACGCTGGTGAGGTTCGGTCGATTGACCGACGGGTGCGCGTGCCCGGTGTCTACTGTCGTTACTGTCGCCACGCCGACATTATGTCGGTCGCTTATCCCGCCCTCACCCCGGGGGTGCTGTTAGGCGCGTTCGCCCCTCGTGCAGGGCCCGGATGGCCCACCGAAGCGGCGTCCGAACCAGTGTTGACAAGCTGCCGGAAGGGGTAGCATCCGCGCCATCGGCACGCGCGGTTCCCGACGATGCCGAGCCCCCTCAGAAGCGTGGAGGAACAATGCAGGCGACCGCCACGGTGCTGGTCTACAGCGACAACGCCCACACCCGGGAGCAGGTGCGGCTCGCCACCGGCCGGCGGCCGGCCCGGACGTGCCCGTCGTGGAGTTCCTGGAGTGCGCGACCGCCCCGGCCGTCCTCAAGGAGCTGGACCGGGGCGGCATCGACGTCTGCGTCCTGGACGGCGAGGCCACTCCCATGGGCGGCATGGGCGTGTGCCGGCAGATCAAGGACGAGATCTTCGCGTGCCCGCCGGTGCTGCTGCTCATCGGCCGACCCCAGGACGCCTGGCTGGCCACCTGGAGCCGTGCGGAGGCGGCTGTGACGCTGCCGGTGGAGCCGGTGGAGTTCGCCTCGGCCCTCGCCTCCCTGCTACGGCAGAAGAGCGCCCTGAACGCCTGAACGCGCGGTCCTCACGGACGCGGCGCTCGCGGTGCGGCCCTCATGCCGGCTGCGGGCGCAGTCGCGCCTTCTCCTCGGGGGCGTGGCCTGCCGCGGCGCCGCCCGTCAGGGCGCTGCCCGCGCGCCACTCGGTCCAGCTGAGGTTCCAGTCGCCGAAGCCGTTGCCGAACGGCTCCATCTCGTCGCCGCCCGAGTTCACGACCGTGACGAGGTCACCCCTGCGGACGGTGTTGAAGAACCACTCGCCGTCGCCGGTGCTCATGCCGACGCAGCCGTGGCTGACGTTGGCGTACCCCTGGGAGCCGACGGACCAGGGGGCGGCGTGCACGTACTCGCCGCTCCAGGTCACCCGGGTGGCGAAGTCGACGGACATGTCGTACGACTCGGACGAGCCCTCGGCTATGCCTATGGAGCTGCTGCGCATCCGTACGGTGCGTTCCTTGCCGAGGACCACCTTGACGCCGTTGCGCGTCTCGAACCCGGGCTTGCCGGCGGTGACGGGGATCGTCCTTATCTTCTCATCGCTCTTGTAGACCGTCAGCTGGTGCGACGCGACGTCGGTGACGGCTATGACGCGGTCGCCGGTCCTGATCGTCAGTGGTTCGGCCCTGTCGCCCCGGAGACGGTCGTTGATCCTGATGCCCTCCAGGGTGCTGCGTATCCGGACGGTGGCGTTCTCGGGCCAGTAGTCCTTCGGGCGGAAGTGGAGCTTCTTGTCGTCCACCCAGTGCCAGGAGCCGTCCACCAAGGGCGTGGAGGACACCTTCAGGCCGTGCTCCACGACGGCGCGCTGGGCGGGGTCCTCGACCGGTGCCGTCAGCTCGGCGGTGAGCGGCTGGCCGACGCCGTAGGTGCCCGCCTCGGGGCCGAAGGTGACCCCGAGGCGCTTGGTGGTGGGCTTGCCGGTGACGAGGGTGAGGACCTTGCGGCCGGGGGCCCCGCCCTCGTCCTCGGTGCTCACCCGGACCGTGTAGCTCGCGTCGGCGACGAGCGGGGAGGTGCTGTGCCAGCGGCTGCCGTCGGCGGCGAGTTCGCCCGCCACGTGGCGGCCCTTGGTGTCCACGGCCGTGACGTCGGTGATGCGTCCGCCGGAGTCCTCGGCGACGAGTTCCAGGGGCTTGTCCGGGTCGGCCGTCCCGCTCTCGGCGGTGGGGCCGCTGAAGGAGATCTGGTCCGCCGCGTCATAGGGCTCGGCGGACAGCGGATCGCCGGCGGCGGAGCAACCGGCGACGCCCGCATCGAGGGCGATCACCAGCAGCGTGCAGCCGACGGCGGTGCGAATTCGCGGATCACGTCTCATGAGCTCACGCTAGGGAGCCTTGTCAACTCCGGCGCGCCGGGCGACTCGAACGAGTGACGCTTGATGTGGCAGACGCAGGGCCCGGACGCTCCTGACGGAGTGTCCGGGCCCTGCGGCGCGCAACATGTGCTACTGGGTGCGGTTCTCACCGTGGTAGTACTCGAAGACCCAGCCCCAGATGCTGAGCAGGATCAGCGGCAGCGCGAAGTACATCAGCCACCAGCCGACGGCGATGGCCAGGAAGGCGACGGCGCCACCAAGGCCCAGACCGAGCGGCTGCCAGCTGTGCGGGCTGAAGAACCCGACCTCGCCGGCGTCGTCGGCGACGTCCGCCTCCTTGTTGTCCTGCGCGCCCACGTCGACCCGCCGGGCGGTGAAGCCCAGGTAGAAACCGACCATGATGCTCAGGCCGAAGGCCAGGAAGAGGGCCGTGGTGCCCGCCGGCTCCTTCGACCACACGCCGTAGACGACCGCCACGACGAGCAGGAAGAGGCTCAGCCACATGAACATCTTGCCCTGGATCTTCACTTGCCGGCCTCCTTACCGCCGGAGAGGACCTTCTCACCGGGACCGGCGTTCTCGAGCTGGTCGAGGGCGGCGATCTCCGGGTGGTGCAGGTCGAACGCCGGGGATTCGGAGCGGATCCGCGGCAGGGTGAGGAAGTTGTGCCGCGGCGGCGGGCACGCGGTGGCCCACTCCAGGGAGCGGCCGTAGCCCCACGGGTTGTCGACCTCGATCTTCTTGCCGTACTTGGCGGTCTTCCAGATGTTGTAGAAGAACGGCAGCAGCGACATGCCGAGCAGGAACGAGGCGATCGTGGAGACCGTGTTCAGCGCGGTGAAGCCGTCGGCCGCGAGGTAGTCCGAGTAGCGGCGCGGCATGCCCTCGGCGCCCAGCCAGTGCTGGACCAGGAAGGTGCCGTGGAAGCCGATGAACAGCGTCCAGAAGGTGACCTTGCCGAGCCGCTCGTCGAGCATCTTGCCGGTGAACTTCGGCCACCAGAAGTGGAAGCCGGCGAACATCGCGAAGACGACCGTGCCGAACACCACGTAGTGGAAGTGCGCCACGACGAAGTACGAGTCGGTCACGTGGAAGTCCAGCGGCGGCGAGGCCAGGATGACGCCGGTCAGCCCGCCGAACAGGAAGGTCACCAAAAAGCCGATGGACCACAGCATCGGCGTCTCGAAGCTCAGCGACCCCTTCCACATGGTGCCGATCCAGTTGAAGAACTTCACCCCGGTGGGGATGGCGATCAGGAAGGTCATGAAGGAGAAGAACGGCAGCAGCACGCCGCCGGTGGCGTACATGTGGTGCGCCCACACCGTCACCGACAGACCCGCGATCGCGATGGTGGCGCCGACCAGCCCCATGTAGCCGAAGATCGGCTTGCGGGAGAAGACCGGGACGATCTCGGAGACGATGCCGAAGAACGGCAGCGCGATGATGTACACCTCGGGGTGGCCGAAGAACCAGAACAGGTGCTGCCACAGCAGCGCCCCGCCGTTGGTCGCGTCGAAGATGTGCGCGCCGAACTTCCGGTCGTACTCGAGCGCGAACAGCGCGGCGGCCAGCACCGGGAAGGCCAGCAGCACCAGCACGCCGGTGAGCAGCACGTTCCAGGTGAAGATCGGCAGGCGGAACATCGTCATGCCGGGGGCGCGCATGCAGATGATGGTGGTGATGAAGTTGACCGAGCCGAGGATGGTGCCGAAGCCCTGGAGGGTCAGACCCATGATCCACATGTCGGAGCCGGCGCCCACCGAGCGGACCGCGTCGGACAGCGGGGCGTAGCCGGTCCAGCCGAAGCTGGCGGCCCCGTCCGGGGTGAGGAAGCCGCCGAGCGCGATCAGCGAGCCGAACAGGTAGAGCCAGTAGGCGAACATGTTCAGCCGCGGGAAGGCGACGTCGGGCGCGCCGATCTGGAGCGGCATGATCCAGTTCGCGAATCCGACGAACAGCGGCGTCGCGAACATCAGCAGCATGATCGTGCCGTGCATCGTGAACGCCTGGTTGAACTGCTCGTTCGACATGATCTGCAGACCGGGCCGGGCGAGTTCGGCGCGCATCACCAGCGCCAGGATACCGCCGATGCAGAAGAACACGAACGACGTCACCAGGTACATGGTGCCGATCGTCTTGTGGTCCGTGGTCGTCAGCCACTTGACCACGATGTTGCCGGGCTGCTTGCGCCGTACTGGCAGCTCGTTCTCATAGGAGTCCACAGCTACCGCGGCACCCTGGGGTTCGTTGAGGATGCTCACAGCTTGTTCGTCTCCCGGTTCTTCTCGTGGCTCGTCTGCGCGATGCCGGCGGGAACGTAACCGGTCTGCCCCTTCTCCGCGAGCTCCTTGAGGTGCGCCTCGTAGCGCTCGGGGGAGACGACCTTCACGTTGAACAGCATCCGGGCGTGGTCGACGCCGCAGAGCTCGGCGCACTTGCCGAGGAAGGTGCCCTCACGGTTGGGGGTCACCTCGAAGGCGTTGGTGTGGCCCGGGATGACGTCCTGCTTCATCATGAACGGCACCACCCAGAAGGAGTGGATGACGTCGCGCGAGGTCAGGACGAACCGGACCCGCTTGCCCTCGGGCAGCCACAGGGTGGGGCCCGGGTTGTTCGTCTGCGGGTTCCGCGTGGAGGGGACACCGCAGTCGTTGACACCGCCGGCGTTGGCCGGGAATGCCTCCTTGTAGCGGTCCGGGATCGCGTCGAGTTCCTTGGCGGTCTTCGCGTCGCCGGAGGAACCGTCGACGTTCTCGACGTAGTTGAAGCACCAGCTCCACTGGAAGCCGACGACGTTGACGGTGACGTCGGGCTTGGCCTCGAGCTTCATCAGCTCGGACTCGTCCCGGGCCGTGAAGTAGAAGAAGACCGACACGATGATGAGCGGAACCACGGTGTACAGCGCCTCGATGGGCATGTTGTACCGGGTCTGCGGAGGTACCTCGACCTTGGTGCGGCTGCGCCGGTGGAAGAAAGCACTCCACAGGATCAGGCCCCACACCAGCGCGCCGATGGCGAGCGCGGCGGCCCAGGATCCCTGCCACAGGGAGAGGATTCGCTCGGCCCCCTCTGACGTGGGGGTGGGCATACCAAGGCGGGGGAAGTCCTCCCATGTGCAACCGGTGGCGGTTGCCAGGACCAGGCCCGCGGTCAGTGCCTGCAGCAGCTTCCGCCGCGTCGGGCGCCGCGGCGAGCGGTCGGAGCCGTTGGGACTCACGTAGCGCCTTCCCGAGAGTCTCGCCCGCGCTGTACGGCTGCGGCCTGGCCTTCTCGCTGGTCGGTCGCCGCCCTGCGTCGGGCAGGGGTTTGGATGTTTATGCGGACCAAACCCTAGCCGACGCCTTTCGGAGGCTCGCGGGGAGGGGGGCATACGCGCCGCCCGTCACCCCGAAGGGACGGGAAGGGGAGCGCCCTCTCGCCTGAAAGTACCGCTCGTACGGGGAGACTCGGCAGGCGGGGCGGGTGTGGGGCGGGGCTGATGTGGGTACGGAGGAGGCGGGTCGTTCGTCCTTCCCCGTGGCGGAACCGCGGAGGCGCATGACCCCCTCGCCGTTCAGCGGCCGGGCCACGACTTAACGTTGCCTTATGGCCTACTTTGACGCCGCGTCCGCCGCTCCCCTCCACCCCGTCGGCCGTCAGGCCCTGCAGGCCGCACTGGACGAGGGGTGGGCGGATCCCGCACGGCTGTACCGGGAGGGCAGGCGGGCCCGGTTGCTGCTGGACGCGGCGCGCGAAGCGGCCGCCGAGGCGGTGGAATGCCGCCCGGACGAGCTGGTGTTCACCCCGTCCGGCACGCGGGCGGTGCACGTCGGGGTCGAGGGGGCGCTGGCCGGACGGCGACGTGTCGGACCGCACCTGGTCGTGTCCGCGGTCGAACACTCGTCGGTGCTCCATGCGGCGGAAGTGCACGAGGCCGGGGGCGGGTCGGTCACCGAGGTCGCGGTGGACCGTGCGGGGGCCGTGGATCCCGCGGCGTACGCGGCGGCTCTGCGGCCGGACACCGCGCTGGCCTGTCTCCAGTCGGCCAATCACGAGGTGGGGACCGTGCAGCCGGTGGCCGAGGTGGCCGAGGCGTGCCGGGCGGCCGGCGTACCGCTGCTGGTGGACGCGGCCCAGTCGCTGGGCTGGGGGCCGGTGGCGGGCGACTGGTCGCTGCTCACGGCGAGCGCCCACAAGTGGGGCGGCCCGTCGGGCGTCGGGCTGCTCGTGGTGCGCAAGGGGGTGCGGTTCGCTCCCCAGGGGCCGCTGGACGAGCGGGAGTCGGGGCGGGCCGCAGGGTTCGAGAACATCCCGGCGGTGGTGGCCGCGGCGGCGGCGCTGCGGGCGGTGCGCGCCGAGGCGGCCGAGGAGGCGGCCCGGCTGCGGGATCTGACGGAGCGGATCCGGACGCGGGTGCCGGCCCTGGTGCCGGACGTGGAGGTGGTCGGTGATCCGGAGCGACGGCTGCCGGGGATCGTTACCTTCTCGTGTCTCTTTGTCGACGGGGAGACAGTGCTGCACGAGCTGGACCGCGCGGGCTTCTCCGTCTCGTCCGGTTCCTCGTGCACGAGCAGCACGCTCACCCCGAGCCATGTGCTGAGGGCGATGGGGGTGCTCAGCGAGGGCAACGTCCGGGTCTCGCTGCCGCCGGGGACGGAGTCCGAGGACGTCGAGCGGTTCCTGACCGTCCTGCCCCGAGTGGTGGCGGAGGTGCGGGAGAAGCTGGGGGCGCCGGTGGCGGCCGGGGCCGCAGGGGCTGCGGAGCGCACCGACGGGGGAGGCGGCGCCCTGGTGGTGGACGCGCTGGGCCGGCGCTGTCCGATCCCGGTGATCGAGCTGGCCAGGGTGATCGGCGACGTGCCGGTGGGCGGCACGGTACGGGTCCTCGCGGACGACGAGGCGGCCCGGCTGGACATCCCGGCGTGGTGCGAGATGCGCGGGCAGGAGTACGCGGGCGAGGAGCCGGCGGACCACGGCTCGGCCTATGTGGTCCGCCGGCTCTCCTGAGAGCCCCGAACAAAATGGGCGCCCGCCCGGGGCGTCAGGCCAGGTGCTTCTGCACCTCGGCCGCGGGCTCGTCGCCGTAGGCCTGCGCGAAGCGCTCCATGAAGTGGGCGCGGCTCAGCTGGTACTCCTGGGTGCCGACGGTCTCGATGACCAGGGTGGCGAGCATGCAGCCGACCTGCGCGGCGCGCTCCAGTGAGACGCCCCAGGCCAGTCCGGAAAGGAACCCGGCGCGGAAGGCGTCGCCCACGCCGGTCGGGTCCATCTTGCGCTCCTCCTGGGCGCAGCCGACCTCGATGGGGTCCTCACCGGCGCGCTCGATGCGTACGCCCCGGGCACCGAGGGTGGTGACGCGGTGGCCGACCCTGGCGAGGATCTCGGCGTCGGTCCAGCCCGTCTTGGTCTCGATGAGCCCCTTCTCGTACTCGTTGGAGAAGAGGTAGGTCGCCCCGTCCAGCAGTACCCGGATCTCCTCGCCGCTCATCCGGGCGATCTGCTGGGAGAAGTCGGCGGCGAACGGGATGTTCCGGGTGCGGCACTCCTCGGTGTGCCGGAGCATGCCCTCCGGGTTGTCGGCGCCGATGGAGACCAGGTCGAGGCCGCCCACCCGATCGGCGACGGTCTTCAGCTCGATCAGCCGGGCCTCGCTCATCGCGCCCGTGTAGAAGGAGCCGATCTGGTTGTGGTCGGCGTCCGTGGTGCACACGAAACGGGCGGTGTGCAGCGTCTCCGAGATGCGGACGGACGCGGTGTCGACGCCGTGCCGGTCCAGCCAGGCCCGGTACTCGTCGAAGTCGGAGCCCGCGGCGCCGACGAGGATCGGCCGGGTGCCGAGCTGGCCCATGCCGAAGGCGATGTTCGCGCCCACGCCGCCCCGGCGCACGTCGAGCTTGTCGACCAGGAAGGAAAGCGAGACCGTGTGCAACTGGTCCGCGACGAGCTGGTCGGAGAAGCGCCCGGGGAACGTCATGAGGTGGTCGGTGGCGATGGAGCCGGTGACTGCGATGCGCACGGCGTGGACTCTCCTGAGGGAGGGGGGATTGACACCTCACGCTATCGGGTGGGAGCCGTCCGTTTGAAGCCGACGAAACTACCCGATAGTAGCCCTTTCTTCGTGACCTTCGACATGCGTACGGTGCGGCTATGACGAACCTCAAGGTCCACGCCCCCACGCAGGCCGACCTCGAAGGCGACCTGGAGTCACTGCGCGACGACTGCGCCCGGATGGCTCCCCGCTGGACGGCGCCGGACCGCGGCGACGCCCGGCCGGTGCCCCCGTCCCTGATCCACGGCGTGTCCGTGCCGTCGTCCTCGGCGCGGCTGCTGGACGCGATGTCGGAGTACGGCGACTGAGCCGAGCCTTCGTCGGCCAGGATCACGGCTTCCGGGGAACCGGAGGGGAACCGTGCGCTCCCCCGCTGCGTCCCATCGCTGTCCCCCGTAAAGGGGATGCGGGATACGACCCACCAGCAGTCCCGGTGCGACCGGGAAGGGTCTTCAGGGACAGCTGTGCAGCCGAAGGAGCGATGCGGTGAACACCGAGCGACCCGACAACGACGACGCCGGGGCGAGGGCCTCCGGCAGCGCGCGCGACACCGGGGGCGCTTCGGCCGACGGCGCGACGGAGGACGCCCCGGAGCAGGCTCCGGACCGAACCCCCGCGTCCGGCTCCGCCACGCCCGAGGCCGCCGTCGAGGCCGGTGCCGGGAAGGCGCCGGAACCGGCGGCGGACGACACGGAGACGACCACGGCACGGGAAGCCGGCGCCACGCAGGCTGACGGCGGCAAGGGCCCGGAGAGCGGTCCCACGGAGACCCACCGGCCCCGGGCCGGGCAACCGGAGTCCGAAGGCCCTGACTCCGGCGACGCGAAGGCCGACACCGCCGAGCCGCAGACCCCGGCGCCGGAAGCCGCCGCCCCGGAGGCGGACGGCGGCAAGGGCCCGGAAAGCGGCGACGTGAAGGCCGGCGCCACCGAACCGCCGGATTTCGAGGACGCGAAGACCCCGGAAAACAAGCCCGAAACGCCATCGGCGGACGACACGGAGTCCGGGGGCGACGCCGGTCGTGACGGAGACGGCGGTGGGGACGGTCGCGGCGGAGCCGGGTGGCGGCGGTCGCCGGTGCTGATCGCGTCGGTGGCCGCGGCCGTGCTGCTGGTCGGGGGCGGCGGAGCCTACCTCGCCGCCAGTGCCTCCGGCGGCTCGGGCAGTGGTACAACGCCGGGGGCGAACGGGGACGCCACTCCCCCGCCGCTCACCCTCGACGCCTACGCCGAGGGCGGGCCGCACGGCATCGCGCCCGGGGAGCCCAACCCGTACGGCGCCACCTACCGCGCCGACGGCGCTCTCCCCGACGGTCCCGACTCGGCGCCGGTGTACCTCGCCCGGGGGCAGATCACCCAGGCGCAGGTGGCCGGGCTGGCGAAGGCGCTCGACGTCGACGGGAAGCCGGTGGCGGAGGGCGGTGCCTGGCGGATCGGCGGCAAGGACGGCAGTGGACCCACGCTGCGGGTGGACCGGGACGCCCCTGGCACCTGGACGTTCAGCCGGTACGCGCCGGGCACCGACAACTGCAAGGGCGAGGCGTGCCGGACGCCCCCGGCCGACGGCACCCCGGCGGTGACCGAGGAGGCCGCGAGGAAGGCCGCCGCGCCCGTGTTGAAGGCGCTGGGCCAGGACGACGCGAAGCTCGACGCGAGCCAGGTCATGGGCGTCAAGCGGGTGGTGAACGCGGAACCCGAGATCGGCGGGCTGCCGACGCACGGCTGGACGACCGGTGTGGTCGTCGGTGCCGGGGGCGAGATCGTCGGCGGCAGCGGCCGGCTGTCGACGCCGGTGAAGGGGGACACGTACCCCGTGGTGAGCGCCGGGAAGGCGCTGGAACTGATGAACACGGCACCGGGCGCCGATGACCGTGCGGAGATCGGCGGCTGCGCCACTCCCGTACCGCTGGAGGGCGAGCAGCAGGAGCAGCCGGAGCCGTGTGTCACGGCGACGCCCCTGCCGGCCAAGGACACGGTCACCGTCGAGAAGGCGGTGTTCGGGCTGGCCTCGCACTCGGTGGACGGGCGGCAGACGCTCGTACCGTCCTGGCTCTTCGAGGTCCGGCCCACGGCCGCGCAGGACGGCGGCACGGTGACCTATCCGGCGGTCGACCCGGAGTACCTCGCCCCCCGGGCGCGGCCAGGGGAGTCCGGCACCGGGTCCACAAAGCCGGGCGGCGGTGACGAGCCGACCTCGGCGCCGTCCACGCGCGATGTCCGGGTCGAGGGTTACACCGCCGAGGGCAGTGAGCTGACGGTGACCTTCGCGGGCGGGGTCTGCGCCGACTACGAGACGACGGCGAACGAGCGCGGGGACCGGGTCACCGTCACCGTGACGGAGACGCCCTGGCCGGGCAAGGTGTGCATCCTGATCGCCAAGCAGTACCAGCAGACGGTGCGGCTCGACGCGCCGTTGGCGGCCCGTGAGGTGGTGGACGCCGACGGCGAGCCGGTGCCGCTGCACAAGGACGGCGCGCGGCTGCCCACGGCACCCTCCGGGTCCGGCAAGACGCGATGAAGCGCTGAGAACGTCCGGACAGCACGAAGGCGGCGGCCCCGTCGGAGGGGGCCGCCGCCTTCGTCATGTGCCGTGCCGTTCCTTCCGGGAAGGGTCCCGCACGGAACGGGCCCGGCTCAGCTGAAGGAGTCGCCGCAGGCGCAGGAGCCGGTGGCGTTCGGGTTGTCGATGGTGAAGCCCTGCTTCTCGATGGTGTCGACGAAGTCGATGGTGGCGCCGCCCAGGTACGGGGCGCTCATCCGGTCGGTGACGACCTTCACCCCGTCGAAGTCCTTCTCCACGTCGCCGTCGAGGGAACGCTCGTCGAAGAAGAGCTGGTAGCGCAGGCCGGAGCAGCCGCCGGGCTGGACGGCGACGCGCAGGGCGAGGTCGTCACGGCCTTCCTGGTCGAGCAGCGCCTTGACCTTCGCCGCGGCGGCGTCGGTCACGATGATGCCGTCGGTGGCGGTGGTGGTCTCGTCCGATACGGACATCTACATCTCTCCCGGGTTGTACGGAGACTGCTTGCCGACGGTTGCAACCGGCGGGGCCGCGGATTCATTCCGGGCCGGGAGCTTGTTCTCTCGGCTCCGTCTTCATGCTCGCACACGCCCCGGCGGGCGGAAAACGGTTCGCGTGGGCCCCTTCGAATTGTTCCGGCGGGACTTCGGGAATGAACGGCGGGGCGCCGGGATTCACGTCACATGGACGCTATGGCCGTCGTCAAACTGACGTGAACCGGATATGATAGATAGCGTCAATTCGACGAGAAGTCGTCGAACCAGTGTCCCGCTTGTCCCGCCGGGCCGTGTTTCACGGGCCCGGCGAGCCGCAGAACAGACAGAAAGGGTGCGTGTCGTGACCACCGCCCAGACCCAGGAGCTCGACGTACAGCCGACGCCCCTCGCCCTGCTGCTCCTCGGCCGAGAGGCCGACCCGAGGAGCGAGCGGGGTGTGGAGTGCCCCGGCGACCTGCCCTCGCCGTCCGACCCGGACCTGGTGGAACGCGCCCGCGCCGCCAAGAAGAAGCTCGGGGACAAGGTCTTCGTGCTCGGCCACCACTACCAGCGCGACGAGGTCATCCAGTTCGCCGACGTCACGGGCGACTCGTTCAAGCTGGCGCGGGAGGCCGCCGCGCGCCCGCAGGCCGAGTACATCGTGTTCTGCGGCGTGCACTTCATGGCCGAGTCCGCCGACATCCTCACCGGCGACGACCAGAAGGTCGTCCTGCCGGACCTCGCGGCCGGCTGCTCCATGGCGGACATGGCCACCGCCGAGCAGGTCGCGGAGTGCTGGGACGTGCTGACCGAGGCCGGGACAGCCGAGCGGGTCGTCCCCGTCTCGTACATGAACTCCTCCGCCGACATCAAGGCCTTCACCGGCAAGCACGGCGGCACCATCTGCACCTCCTCCAACGCGAAGCGCGCCCTGGAGTGGGCCTTCGAGCAGGGCGAGCAGGTCCTCTTCCTCCCCGACCAGCACCTCGGCCGCAACACGGCGGTGCGGGACATGGGGATGTCCCTGGAGGACTGCGTCGTCTACAACCCGCACAAGCCGAACGGCGGGCTGACGGCGGACGAGCTGCGGGCCGCGAAGATGATCCTGTGGCGGGGCCACTGCTCGGTGCACGGCCGTTTCAGCCTGGACTCGGTCAACGACGTGCGCGAGCGCGTCCCGGGCGTGAACGTGCTGGTCCACCCCGAGTGCCGGCACGAGGTCGTGGCCGCGGCGGACCACGTCGGGTCGACCGAGTACATCATCAAGGCCCTGGAGGCGGCCCCGGCCGGCTCCAAGTGGGCCATCGGCACGGAGCTGAACCTGGTGCGCCGACTGGCGAACCGTTTCGCCCCCGAGGGCAAGGAGGTCGTCTTCCTCGACAAGACGGTCTGCTTCTGCTCCACCATGAACCGCATCGACCTCCCCCACCTGGTCTGGGCCCTGGAATCCCTCGCCGAGGGCAACCTGGTCAACCGCATCGAGGTCGACAAGGAGACCGAGGCGTTCGCCAAGCTGGCCCTGGAGCGCATGCTGGCACTGCCGTAAGGGCGAGCCGTCCCTCGGGAGTGAGGGGCGGCATCATGAGGTGGGCGAGGGGATGCCCGCGCCCACATGTCGTGGGCCTCCGGCCGGTACCGGGCCGGAGGCCGGCCTGGTACCGGCCTGGCACGATTCCTCGGCAGGTCATCAGTCGAGGGCCGTGCAGAATGCCATGAGGGCTCGATGCCTGAATCCGTCAGGCGGCATGCTCGCGGCGCAGTGCGATCCACCGGTCGAAGTTCTCGGCGAACGTGTCACCTCGGTCGAGCAACGAGAGCAGCTGCTCGACCCGCTCCCGGGGATTCACGTCTGCCATGAGCACCAGCTCCGACTGCACAGCGCCCCAGCGCCGAATGGACGGCCTCTCGGGGGACTTGATGGCCAGCAACAGCTTCTCCCGATCCAGCAGGCGCTGCAGCTTCGGCACGGCCTCAGTCGTGAGGACTTCCGCGAGGCTCACTCCGACCCTCGCCCGGTTCTGGTAGCCGAACGCCCATAGGTCGGTCAGCTCCTGGGGGTCCAGGTCACTGGGCAGGTACAGGTAGCCGCCCTCCGGGCCGAGTCGGGCCAGCAGGCCGTTGACGGTCGCTTGCGTGAGCTCCATGGCGGGCAGTGAAGCGCACCGCACTGACAAGGGGCGATTCTGTCGGGGATCTTGAGAATTCTTGATCACTGCCCTTGGCTCCACCAGCGGAGCCAGGGCACGAGCTGCCCGACCCCACCACGGCACCGGACGGTACCGCTGGCTGACCCGTTCAAAGCTCCGGCAAGCGGGCGCCGCGGCTCACCGCGATCCGCAGTGCGTCCGCGAGTGCTTCGGCGAGGCGTGTGCCCGCGAAGCGCAACTCCCGCTCCCCCGCGCGCTCGTCGGCGAGCAGCGGCTTGGCCTGGGTCAGGACCGTCTCGGCGGAATCGAGCAGGTCGGCCTCCAAATCGTCGGCCAGGCAGGACAGTCGGCTGTACGGATCGTCCGTGCTCAGGTAGCAGGGGGCACCCTCCGGTGTCGTCCACGGCAGCAGCCGCAGTGGCGTACCGTCCCGTCCGTCGCGGATCATCCTGTCGCTCCCTCCGGTGAGATCCGGCCGTTTCGCTGCGGGCCGGATCTACATTCCTTACTGTCTGTGCCGTCATCGTCGCGCTGAGGCACCCGCCCGCAACAGGAGCGCCGCGTCCCAGCGTGGAGAACGGGACGATCAGCCAGAGAGGCAGCCGATGACCTTCAAGCCACAGACCTTGAGCCCCTACCTGTCCGCCCGCCACTACTTCGGCGCCGAGCAACGCCGTCACCGCGAGGCCGCCCAGCTGTCGTTGCTACAGCTCGCGGACATCCTCAACTCCAGCAAGAGCACACTGGCCCGCGTCGAGACGGCGGAGCTGATGCCGCCGCCGGACCTGCCGGACCGGCTGGACGCCGCGTTCGGCACGGACCAGCACTTCCACGGGCTGTACGAGCTGGCCAAGCGCGAGGCGCATCCGGACCAGTACCGCCGGTTCATGGACTTCGAGGCACAGGCGGAGGTCATTGAGAACTTCGGGGCGCAGGCCTTGCCAGGGCTGTTGCAGACCAGGGAGTACGCCGACGCCCAGCTCAGCCTGCGGGAGGAGTTGCTGCCCGACCAGGTGGAGGAACGTGTCAACGCGCGGATGTCCCGGCAGGAGAGGATCCGCTCGGCCAAGCCCCCGCTGCGATGGGCGATCATCGACGAGTCCGTGCTCCTGCGTACCTTCGGCAGCCGGGAAAGCATGTACAGGCAACTGGCCTGGCTGCTCGAACAGATGGATACTCCAGACAGCAAGGTCCAGGTGATGCCCTTCAGCGTTGGTGCGCACTACCTGATGGGCGGCGCGCTGACCCTGCTGACCCTTCCCAACGGCTCAACCGTGGCCTACGAAGAGGGCATCGAGGTCGGTCACCTCTACGAGGACCGGGACTCGGTGAAGAAGTGGCGACGGCACTACGAAGTGCTCCGCGCCAAGGCCCTCTCGCCGGCCGCCTCGGCGGAGCTGATCCGACAGGCGATGGAGGACTACAAGCCATGCGACACAGCCCCGAGCTGATCTCTGCCCGCTGGCGCCGAAGCAGCTACAGCAACGCCAACGGGGGCGAATGCATCGAGATCACAGGGGACTTCCCCGGCATCGTCCCCGTGCGCGACAGCAAGATCCCCCACGGCCCCGTCATCGTCGTCCCGGCCGCCGCCTGGGACGTCTTCGTCAACTCGCTCAAGTCGTAGGCACGCATGCGGAAGGGGCGCCCCGTGAGTTCACGGGGCGCCCCTTCGTCGTACTGATGAAAGTCAGACCTGGGCCGGCTCCGGTTCTTCCGAAATCTCCTTCTGCGCAGTCACGCCCTTCTTCGCCGCCCGCTTCTTCGCGCGCCGCTTCCTCGCGCGCCGCTCCTTGCGGAGCTCCAGCATCGCGTAGAGGGTCGGGACCAGAAGCAGGGTCAGCAGCGTCGACGTGATCAGGCCGCCGATCACCACCACCGCGAGCGGCTGGGCGATGAAGCCGCCCTCGCCGGTGACACCGAGCGCCATCGGGAGCAGGGCGAAGATCGTCGCCAGGGCCGTCATCAGGATCGGGCGCAGCCGGTGACGGCCGCCCTCCATCACCGCCTCGACGACGCCGTAGCCGCGGTCGCGGTACTGGTTGATCAGGTCGATCAGCACGATCGCGTTGGTCACCACGATGCCGATCAGCATCAGCATGCCGATCATCGCCGGGACGCCCATCGGGGTGCCGGTGACGAGCAGCAGGCCGAGCGCGCCCGTCGCCGCGAACGGGATGGACACCAGCAGGATCAGCGGCTGGGCGAGCGACCGGAAGGTGCCGACCAGCAGCAGGAAGACGATCGCGATCGCGGCCAGCATGGCCAGGCCCAGGCTGGCGAACGCCTCGTCCTGGTCCTCGGACACACCGCCGATCTCGGCCGTCGCGCCCGCCGGGAGGGTGAGCGCGTTGATCTCGGTCTGGAGTTCCGCGCTGACCGCGCCGGTGTTGTCGCCGGTCGGTCGGGCGGTGACGGTGGCCGAGCGCTGGCCGTCGATCCGGGTCATGGACACCGGGCCGTCCACCAGCTCGACGGTGGCGATGTCACCCAGCTTCACCGGGCCGAGCGGCAGCTTCTTCAGCTCGGCCAGGGTCGTGGCCGACCGCTCCGACCGGATGACGACGTCCCGCTCGGTGTCGTCCAGGACCACCTTGGCGGCCGGGGTGCCCCGTACCGCCTGGGCGACGGCCGCGCCGAGCGTCTGGTCGTTGAAACCGGCCGCGGCGGCACGGGAGTCGGCCTCGACCGAGACGCGCGGCACGCTCTGCGCCAGGTCGCTGGTGACGTCGGTGACGTCGTCCAGCGAGGCCACGGCCTCCTGCACCTGGTCGGCCGCCTTGCGCAGCACCTGCGGGTCGGCCGCCTTGACGACGACGCTCAGGTCCTGGTTGCCGAAGCCGTCGCCGGCCGCGACGGTGGTGGTGCCGATGCCGTCGAGGCCGGCGAGACCCTTCTCGAGGCTGTCCCGCACGTCCTCGTGGGAGGCGGAGTCCTCCAGCATCACCTGGTACGTCGCCTGGTTGGTGTCCGTACCGCCGCCGAAGGCCGCCATGAAGCCGGACGAGCCGATCGTGACCTGGTGGTCCTTGACGCCCTCGGTCTCGCCGAGCAGCTTCTCGACCTTCTCGGCCTGGGCGTCGGTCGCCGCGAGGCTGGTGCCCGGCTTCAGCTCCTGACGGAGTGTGAGGACCTTCTGCTCGCCCTGGTCGAAGAAGTTGGTCTTGAGCAGCGGCGCCATGGCGAACGTGGCGATCAGGACGACGACCGCGATGGCCACGCTGGCCAGCCTGCGCCGGGTGGCGAAGCGCAGCACGGAGAGGTAGCCGCGCTGGAGGCGGCTCTTCGCCTCCTTCTCCTCGGCCAGCCGGCGGGCCTCCTCGGCGTCCTCGGGGGTGCCCTTCGGGGGCCGCAGGAACCAGTACGACAGGACCGGGACGACCGTCAGCGACACCAGCAGGGACGCCAGCAGCGCGGCGGTGACGGTGAGGCTGAAGGAGCCGAACAGCTCGCCCACCATGCCGCCGACCAGGCCGATCGGCAGGAAGACGGCGACGGTGGTGAGCGTCGCGGAGGTCACCGCGCCGGCCACCTCGCGCACCCCCTTCATGATCGCCGTGTGGCGCTCCTCGCCGTAGCCGAGGTGCCGCTTGATGTTCTCCAAAACAACAATGGAGTCGTCCACGACCCGGCCGATCGCGATGGTCAGCGCGCCCAGGGTCAGCATGTTCAGCGACAGGTCGCGCGTCCACAGCACGATCAGGGCGAGGACCACGGAGAGCGGGATGGATACCGCCGTGACCAGCGTCGAGCGGATCGACGCGAGGAAGACCAGGATCACCAGGACCGCGAAGACCAGGCCGAGCGCGCCCTCGGTGGTCAGGCCCTCGATGGCCTGGGACACCGCCGGGCCCTGATCGCTGACGACGGTGAGCTCGGCGCCCGAACCGAGGTCCTCGCGCAGGCCGGGCAGCAGGTCGTCCACGGCGTTCGAGATCGTGACCGCGCTGCCGTCGTGGTCCATGGTGACCACCACGGCGAGGCTGGGGCTGCCGTTGGTGCGGGTGAGGGAGTCGGCCGTGGCCTCCCGCTGCTCCACGTCGGCCACCGAACCGAGGCGGACCGGCTTGCCCTTGCCGGGCTCGCCGGTGACCATCAGGTCCTCGATCTGCTGGATCGAGGTGTAGCCGCCGCCCACCTGGACGGTGCGGTTGGCGCCGTCCTCGTCGAAGGAACCGGCCGGGACGGTCGCGCCGCCCGCCTGGAGGGCCTGGGTCAGCGCCTGCGGCGTGAGACCGGCCTTGGCCAGCTTCGCGTCGTCGGGGGTGACGGTGACCTGGAGGTCCCGCACGCCGTCCACCATGACCTGGCCGACGCCGTCGATGTCCTTCAGCGCGGGCACCACGGTCCGGTCGAGCTGGCCGGCGAGGGCCTGCTGGTCCTTGTCGGAGGTGACGGCGAGGACCACGGTCGGGATGTCGTCGGTGGAACCAGCGACGACCTGCGGGTCCACGGCGTCCGGAAGCTGGGCGCGGGCCCGGTTGACGGCCTGCTGGACATCGGCGACGAGTTGCTTGGTGTCGTTGCCGAAGTCGAAGGACGCCATGATCACGGCGTTGCCCTCGCTGGCCTTCGAGGTGACACCGGAGATGCCGTCGACGGCCTCCAGATGGGCCTCGATGGGCTCGACGACCTGCTTCTCCACCACGTCGGGGGACGCGCCCTGGTACGGGGCCACCACGGAGACCATGGGCAGTTCGATGGTGGGCAGCAACTGCTGCTTGAGCTGAGGTATCGCGATCGCCCCGAACACGAGCGCGATGATCGACATCAGTCCGATCAGCGCCCGTTGCGCGAGGCTGAATCTGGCCAGCCAGGACATGGGTGACGGGTCTCTCTTCTGTGAGCGGTCAGCAGTACGGGCACCGGCACGGCCTGACGTACCGTCACCGGCGTTGTGGAACGCCGGTGACGGTACGGTCAGGAGTACGGGACGTACCCGGAGGGGCAGGGAGGACGCGGTCGGACGCCCGCTCTCCACACTCGCGCATCAGCAAGGGCCGATCCGTAGGCCCGAGGTCCTGTTCCTCGGGCGGCGGCTACTCCCGGCGCAGTACACGCGGTGGCGTTCACTCCACCCTTGGACGTACCAGCCCTGATTCGTAGGCGGTCACCACCAGCTGGGCCCGGTCGCGGGCGCCCAGCTTGGCCATGGCCCGGTTGACGTGCGTCTTCACGGTCAGCGGGCTGACCTCCAGGCGTGCGGCTATCTCGTCGTTCGAGTGACCGCCGGCGACCTGGATCAGCACTTCGCGCTCCCGCACGGTCAGCGAGTCGAGCCGCTGTGCGCGGGCCGGGTCGCGGTCGGCGTCGTCGGTGGTGCCCTCCTGGGCGAGGAAGCGGGCGATCAGGCCCTTGGTGGCGGCCGGGGACAGCAGCGCCTCCCCCTCGGCGGCGATCCGGATGGCGTTCAGCAGTTCCCCGGGTTCGGAGCCCTTGCCGAGGAAGCCGGAGGCGCCGGCCCGCAGCGACCGCACCACGTAGTCGTCGACCTCGAAGGTCGTCAGTATGACCACACGGACCCCGTCGAGCTCGGGGTCGGCGCTGATCAGGCGGGTGGCCGCGAGGCCGTCGGTACCCGGCATCCGGATGTCCATGAGGACGACGTCGGCACGCTGTTCCCGGGCCAGCCGGACCGCCTCGGCGCCGTCGGACGCCTCGCCCACCACCTCCATGTCCGGCTCGGAGTCGACGAGCACGCGGAACGCGCTGCGCAGCAGCGCCTGGTCGTCGGCGAGCAGGACTCGGATGGTCATACGGATTCCCCCGGGGGCGCTGGTCACGGGCCGTCCTGGGCTGCGGACGTACGGGGCTCGACGGGCAGGATCGCATGGACGCGGAACCCGCCGCCGTAGCGGGGGCCGGTGGTGAGGGTGCCGCGCAGGGCGGTGACGCGTTCCCGCATGCCGAGCAGGCCGTGCCCGCCCTCACCGCCGCCGTGCCCGCCCTCACCGCGGCCGCCGCCGGCTGCTCCAGCGCCGTCGCCGGTGCCGTCGTCGAGCACGGTGATCTCGATGTGGGGGCCCACCCTGACGACGCTGACCTCCGCCTTCGCCTCGCTGCCGGCGTGCTTCTGGACATTGGTGAGGGCCTCCTGGATGACCCGGTAGGCGGCCAGGTCCACGGCGGCGGGCAGCGCGGGGCTCTGGTCCTCACGGGCGACCAGGACCCGCAGGCCCGCGCTGCGGAAGGTGCCGGCGAGCTCGTCGAGGCGGTCCAGGCCGGGGGCGGGCTCGGTGGGTGCCTCGGGGTCGTCGGACTGGCGCAGCAGGCCGACGGTGGCGCGCAGTTCGCCCAGCGCCGAGCGGCTGGCCTCCCGTACGTGGGCGAGGGCCTCCTTGGCCTGGTCGGGCCGCTTGTCCATGACATGAGCGGCGACCCCGGCCTGGACGTTGACCAGGGCGATGTGGTGGGCGACCACGTCGTGCAGGTCGCGGGCGATGCGCAGGCGTTCCTCGGCGACGCGGCGGCGGGCCTCCTCCTCGCGGGTGCGTTCGGCCCGCTCGGCGCGCTCCCGGATGGCCTGGACGAAGGCGCGGCGGCTGCGGACGGCGTCCCCGGCGGTGGCGCCGATCCCGGTCCAGGCGAGGAGCCCCAGGTTCTCCTGGGCGTACCACGGCAGGGGGCCGGCGGTCATGGCGGTGCCGGTGAGGACGGTCATGGTGAGCAGGCCGACCCGCCAGGTGGTGGGCCGGTCGGTGGTGGAGGCGACGGTGTAGAGCGCGACGACCACGCACATCGCGACCGGGACGCGGGGGTCGCCGGTGACGGACTCGACCACGGAGGCGGCGCCGGTGAAGGCGAGGACCGCGAGAGGGGCCCGGCGTCGGAGGACCAGCGCGGCGGCGCCGAGGGCCATGAGGACCAGGCTGAGCGGGTCGGGGGTGCTCAGCTCCCAGGTGACGCCGTGCGGGCCGTGCGGGTCCACGAAGGATCCGGCCACCATGCACGCCAGGACACCCGCGGCCAGGGCGGCGTCCAGGGCGAAGGGATGTGCGCGCAGCCGGCACCGGGCGCGCTGGAGGGTGCTCACGACCGTTCACCGTACGGCGTCCCCGGCGCCGCCGTGACGTCCGGTGCGGCGCCGGGTGCGCGGGGCCCGGTCGTGGACCGCCCGTGCGGGGTTCGGCAGGCCCGGGGTTCACGGGCCTGCGGTTCACGGGCCCGGGATCAGTCCGCCGTCGCTGAGCAGCTCCCGGACCTCCTCGAGGGTGGCGTCCGGGGAGGGGAGGATGAGGTCGGAGGGTTCCAGGGCGTCGTCCGGCAGTGGCTCACCGAGCTCGTGGACCCTGTTCAGCAGGGCGGTGAGGGTGCGACGGAAGCCGGGGCCGTCGCCGGTGTCCATCTCGGCGAGGAGTTCCTCGTCCAGTTTGTCCAGCTCGGCGAGGTGGCTCTCGGCCAGAGCCACCTGCCCCTCCCCCATGATCCGTACGATCATGTCGGCCTCCTGGGTCCTGGCGAGAACCTCGGTCGTCGGCACGGTTTCCCGTGCGGTGGTCACTGCTTGTCGAACCGCGGGGTGTCCTGCGGTTGCTGCTGGGCCTGGGACTGCTCGCTGCCGCCCTCGATGGCCTGCTGCTCGGCGGAGGGGCCTCCGGCCAGTTCGGCCTTCATGCGCTGCAGCTCCAGCTCCACATCCGTACCACCGGAGAGCCGGTCCAGCTCGGCCTGGATGTCGTCCTTGTGCATGCCGGACTGGTCGTCCAGGGCGCCGGAGGCGAGCAGCTCGTCGATGGCGCCGGCCCGCGCCTGGAGCTGGGCGGTCTTGTCCTCGGCGCGCTGGATCGCCAGCCCGACGTCGCCCATCTCCTCGGAGATGCCGGAGAACGCCTCGCCGATCCGGGTCTGCGCCTGGGCCGCCGTGTACGTGGCCTTGATGGTCTCCTTCTTCGTGCGGAAGGCGTCGACCTTGGCCTGGAGCCGCTGGGCCGCGAGGGTGAGCTTCTCCTCCTCGCCCTGGAGCGTCGCGTGCTGCGTCTCCAGATCGGTCACCTGCTGCTGGAGGGCGGCGCGGCGGGAGAGCGCCTCGCGGGCCAGGTCCTCACGGCCCAGCGCGAGCGCCTTGCGCCCCTGGTCCTCCAACTTGCCCGACTGCGACTGGAGCTGGTTGAGCTGGAGCTCCAGGCGCTTGCGGCTGGTCGCCACGTCGGCGACACCGCGGCGGACCTTCTGGAGCAGCTCCAGCTGCTTCTGGTACGAGTAATCGAGGGTCTCGCGCGGATCCTCGGCCCGGTCAAGGGCCTTGTTCGCCTTCGCGCGGAAGATCATCCCCATACGCTTCATGACACCGCTCATGGGCTTCGCGCGCCCCCTTCTGACCGACTCCGGCTCACAGCTCTGCGACAGAACCCACAGTACGGGCCCTGCATCCATTACCGCACTGTTCGGGGACGGATGCGCTCATCCCCAAGGACGACTGAGTGGCCGCCCGCTCCGGCCCAGGGAGTAGGTGACCCCCGAGGCGGACGGGACAACGCACCCCAAGAGGTACGCAACGCCCTCTCTGTCCTCCTACAGACGACTGGTGTTGCCGGATCGTTCCCCCGGGACTGGGGTCCAACCGCACAGACCCCGTACCCTTGGGTTTTGTGTTCCGTAGCCGTGCCAAGGAAGAGAAGGCCCACGCCGACAAGGCGACGGTGACCGACTCCAAGCAGACCCGCCACCCGGAGGCCCCCAAGGGCCGTCCCACGCCCAAGCGCAGCGTGGCCCAGACCCAGCGCCGCAGCGTGACCAATACGTCGATGACGCGCAAGGAGGCCGCCAAGCGGCAGCGTGACGAGCGCCGAGCCGCGATGGAGCGCCAGCGCCAGGCGCTGGCCAACGGCGACGAGCGCTACCTGCCCGCCCGTGACAAGGGGCCGGTGCGTCGCTTCGCGCGTGACTTCATCGACTCGCGGTTCCACATCGCGGAGTACTTCCTGCCGATGGCCGTGGTCATCCTGGTGCTGAGCATGATCCAGGTCCCCCAGCTGCAGAACGTCGCGCTGCTGCTGTGGCTGGTCGTGATCGTGACGATCGTGCTCGACTCCCTCGTGACCGGCTTCCGGCTGAAGAAGCTGCTGGCCGAGCGCTTCCCCGACGACAGGCGTCGCGGCGCCGTCGCCTACGCGCTGATGCGTTCGCTCCAGATGCGCCGACTGCGGCTGCCCAAGCCCCAGGTCAAGCGCGGAGAGCGGCCCTGAGCACCCTGCCGTTCGCCGACGGCGAGGCCCCCCCGGCGCCGGCGAGTCCGGCACGGCCCGCGGTACCCGCGCCGGCCTCCCCGGGGGGACCGGGCGGGCCCGGTGGCCTGCGGGAGGCCGTACGGCTGGAGCTGGTGGCCCGCCAACTGGACGAGCAGATAGTGGGGCGGTTCCCGGTCGGGCGGCGGCTGCGCGTGCTCGACGTGGGCATGGGCCGGGGCTCACAGGCGCTGCGTCTGGCACGGGCCGGTCACTCGGTGACCGGCCTGGAGCGGGACCCCGAGATGCTCCGCGCCGCGCGTGCGGCGCTCGCCCGGGAGCCGGAGGGCATCCGGGAGCGGATGCGGGTCATCGAGGGCGACGGCCGGGACACCGGTGTGCACTTCCTGCCGGGCGGCTTCGACGTGGTGCTCTGCCACGGCGTGCTCATGTACGTGGCGGAGCCGGACCCGCTGGTGGCGGGGCTGGCCCGGATGCTCGCCCCCGGCGGACTGCTGTCGCTGCTGGTGCGCAACGGTGACGCGTCCGCGATGCGGTCCGGCCTGTGCGGCGACTGGGCGGGCGCGCTGACCGCGTTCGACGCGACCTGCCACGTGGACGAGGAGTCGGGGCTCGAGATACGGGCCGACCGGCTGAAGAAGCTGACGGCGACGCTCGCCGGGCTCGGGGCGCCGCTGCACACCTGGTACGGCGTGCGGGTCTTCACGGACACGGCGGCGGACGACACGCGCGCCTCCGACGTCCCGGACGACCTGGCGACCCTCCTCGCGGTCGAGGAGCGGGCCGGGCGGACGGACCCCTACCGCGGGGTGGCGTCGCTGCTGCACCTGTGCGGCGTACGGGGCTGACGCGGGCGCGGGGCGGGCGAGGGCCGGGGCCCCCGCCCGTGAGCTCAGACCTCGGGGCTCACCTGGTCCGCGTGGAGGCTCATCGGCCCGTAGATCTCCGTGGCGTCCTCCCGCAGCCGCACCTGGTCGACACCACCCTCCAGCAGAGCCTTCCAGTTCTCCCCGATCCAGGACTCGGCGTCCCCCTGCGTGGTGAACTCCTCCGGCGTCACCGCGGGCTCGACCTGCGTCCCGTCGGCCTTCTCGAACCGCCACGTCCATGCCGCCATGTACGCCTCCGTGGGTGTCAGCACACTGCACAACAGGAGCCGGATCTCGGTCCGGCTCCGGCAAGAGCCTAGGGCCTGTCCGGCGGATCAGGTCGCGGGAAATCGACAGCGCCTCATCAGTGCAGGTGGGCGGGGGCGATGGGGGTACCCCCGCGTGAGGGTGTTCGAGCGTGGGGGAGCGTGCAGCTGCAAGGCGGAGGAGGGAGTCGACGCGAGAGGGGCGCCCCCTGCTCGAGCTCGTCGAGAGCTCGGGGGGGTCGGCGAGTGACGACAACGCCACTGGGGGTCCCCCCCTGCTCGAAGAGCTCGGGGAGTACGTGCCGGACCCCGCGTCTGCGGCATGATCCGCCGGACAGGCCCTGAGCCAGGACGTGGGTCCTGTACGACGGATCACGCGGGGCAGCCGCCCGGTCGGACGCGCAGGAGCCGTGGGGACAGGCGAAAATCGGGTCCGTGGAACTCACTCTGCTCGGTACCGGTGCCCCCGCGGGACTGCCCCGCCCCGACTGTCCCTGCGCCGCGTGCGCGTCCGCGACCGGTCCGCACGCGCGCGCGGCGACCGCGCTGCTGGTGGACGGCTCGCTGCTGCTCGACCTCACGCCGGGCGTGGCCTTCGCGGCGGCCCGTGCGGGGCACTCGCTCGGCGGTGTGCGCCAGGTGCTGCTCTCCCATCCGCACGACGGGCCCCCGGTCGAGCTGCCCGCCGGCCTGCCGCAGCCCGGCCGGGTGCCGGACGGGCGGGAGCTGGCGCTGCTGACGGGCCACAGGGTGCGGGCGGTGGCGCTGGACTCGCCGGGCACCGGGTACGCGGTGACCGGCCCGGACGGGCAGCGGCTGCTGTATCTGCCGCCGGGCGCGGCGCCGGCCGTGCCTTGAGGAGCCCGCCGAACCGTACGCCATGGTGCTGTTGGACGTCGTGGGGCGCCCGGACGCGCTGGCGCGGCTGCGGGCGGTGGGCGCGGTCGGGCCGACGACGGATGTCGTCGCCGTGCACCTGGACCACGACGTGCCGCCCGGCGCGGAGGCGCGCCGCCGGCTCGCGGCGGCCGGGGCGCGCGCCGTGCCGGACGGGACCACGCTGGAGGTGGGCGCCTACGAGTACGTGCCCGACCTGCCGCGGCGGACGCTGGTGCTGGGAGGGGCCCGGTCGGGCAAGTCGGTGGAGGCCGAGCGCCGGCTGGAGTCGCTTCCGGAGGTGCTGTATGTGGCGACCGGCGGGTCCCGCAACGGGGACACCGAGTGGACGGCCCGGGTGTCGGCCCATCAGGAGCGGCGGCCCGGGTCGTGGCGGACCGTCGAGACCTGCGATCTGGTGCCGCTGCTGGAGGACGACGGGCCGCCGCTGCTGGTGGACTGTCTGTCGCTGTGGCTGACGGACGCGATGGACTCCGTCGGGGCGTGGGACGACGCGGAGTGGGCCGACGGCGGGGAACGGGCGCTCAGGGAGCGGATGCGCGAGCTGACGGACGCGGTGCGCGCGACCCGGCGGACGGTGGTCGCGGTGTCCAACGAGGTGGGCTCGGGCATCGTGCCCGCCACCGCGTCCGGCCGCCGGTACCGGGACGAACTCGGGCGGCTGAACGCGGCGTTCGCGCAGGAGTGCGAGCAAGTGCTGCTGGTGGTGGCGGGACAGGCGCTGATACTGAAGGGGTGAGCGGGCGTGCCGGGTCAGCCCGTGGGCTTTCTCGCGATGATCCGGTACGCGTTGGCGAACGGGGTGTGCCGCAGCAGTGGGGCCAGCGCGAGGTCCGTGAGTGCCGCGGCGGCCACCACCGGGGCGCTCGCGCGCAGCAGGACGGTGCGCGAATGCCGCTGGAACGGGGTCGGCGGGATGGCGCGCCAGGGGGCGTCCGGGGCGGGCAGGGCGTGGGAGAGGGCCAGCGCGGTGGCACCGGCCAGGTCGTACGGAACGTGCACCGCGCGGTGCCCGGAGCCTGACCTGAACGGGAGCCCGGGCCTGGCGGTGACGATCTCGCAGCCGAGCCGCTCCAGTTCGGCGCGGAGGTTGCGCGGCGGGAGCAGGTGCAGTCGGCGGGGCTGGTCGTAGGACAGCCACCACCGGCCGAACAGGGCGGCGAATGCGCTGCGGGGGTCCAGCGTCTCGATGA
Organism: Streptomyces sp. GD-15H; assembly: GCF_045291515.1. Taxonomy (NCBI): domain Bacteria; kingdom Bacillati; phylum Actinomycetota; class Actinomycetes; order Kitasatosporales; family Streptomycetaceae; genus Streptomyces; species Streptomyces sp. GD-15H. The sequence continues at coordinate 6,290,388 of NZ_CP149447.1, read as the reverse complement.
GCAGATGACCGCCGGGGCGCAGGGCGTCGAGGGCGGCGTGGAGTTCCGCCCTCGGGTCGGTGGTGTGTTCGAGGTGGTGCAGCATGCTGACCACGTCGTAGCGGCCCGCCACCCGGGCCCGCAGCCGTGGGGACGTCAGCGGGCCGATGTGGGCCTCCTCCACCCGGCCGAGGGCGCGGGCGCGTTCGACGCGCGGGGTGAGGTCGGTGCCGTCGAAGGCGGTGTACGGGAACAGCTCCCGCGCGGTGTACGGGAAGCGGGCGTGACCGGTGCCGACGTCCAGCCAGCTCTCCGGTTCGCCGAAGCGCAGCATCGCGCGGGCCGTGGCACGGCGGCGGCGCGGGGCGTCGCGCAGCGCGAGGACCCGGTCGGTGACGGCGTCCCGGGGGGCCCCGCGCAGCACCCGCCGGTGGAAGGCGAGGCCCTCGGCGGTGAGGCGGGGGTTCTGGAAGGTGTGCCCGCAGTCCCGGCACGCGTCGACGGTGAACCGGCCCGGCCGGTGCCGCCGCAGGTCACCGGTGCGCAGCCGGTTGCGCAGCCGCGCCGAGCCACACCAGGGGCAGTCCTCGCGACGCGGCTCGTGCACCCGCGCGGAGGCCTGCTGGGCGGGTACGGCAACGGCGCCGGGCACGGCGGCCGACGGGGCGGCGATGGGTGCGTCGGGCACGGACATGGGCGGCTCCCGGGGGGTCGGGCGGATGGGCGAGCGGAACGTCGGGACGCGTGTATGACATTCCACTGCAAAACGTTACGGATCGGATGGCCCTCCGAGGCGTAACGACGTCGGGGTGGCGTCGCCCGGCGGGCGGAAAATCGACGACGGGACCTGGGACTCCGTGGTGTTCGATCCGGGCCGGTACTGTTCGGCGAATGAGCTCGCTTAATCTCGACGACTTCACCGACCTGATCGAGCGTCCGGACGGCGGGGTGCGCCGTGACGCGGAGGCGCGCCGCGGACGCCAGATCGTGCCGCCCGGGTCGCTGGGCCGGCTCGAACGAACTGGGCGAGTGGCTGGCCGCCGCACAGTCCGCCGTGCCGGTGCGGCCGGTCGAGCGGCCGCGGGTCGTCCTCTTCGCCGGTGACCACGGAATCGCCGAACTGGGCGTCTCGGCACGGGCCGCGGGCAGCGCCGGGGAGCTGGTGCGCGAGGTGCTGGAGGGCGGCCGTCCGGTCTCCGTGCTGGCCCGGCGGTTCGGGGTGCCGGTACGAGTGGTCGACATGGCCCTGGACTGCGATCCGGCGACCCTGCCCGAGGACGTCGTACGGCACAGGGTGCGGCGCGGCAGCGGACGCGTCGACATCGAGGACGCGCTGACCCTCGAGGAGGCCGAGGCGGCGTTCCGGGCCGGGGTCGCGGTGGCCGACGAGGAGGCCGACTCCGGTACGGACCTGGTGGTGCTCGGCGATGTGAGCGTGGGCGGCACCACGGCGGCGGGTGTGCTGGTGGGCGCGCTGTGCGGGACGGACGCGTCCGTGGTCACCGGGCGCGGCGGGCTGGCGATCGACGACCTGGCCTGGATGCGCAAGTGTGCGGCGATCCGCGACGCGCTGCGGCGGGCCCGGCCCGTGCTCGGCGACCAGCTGCGGCTGCTGGCGACGGTAGGCGGTGCCGATCTGACCGCGATGACGGGCTTCCTGCTGCAGGCCGCCGTACGGAAGACGCCGGTCGTGCTCGACGGCGTCGTGACGGCGGCGTGCGCGCTGGTGGGGCAGCGGATCGCGTTCCGGGCGCCGGACTGGTGGCTGGCCGCGCACGACAGCGGTGAGCCGGGGCAGGCGAAGGCGCTGGACCGGATGGCGCTGGAGCCGCTCCTCACGCACGGCGTCACCGTGGGCGAGGCCACGGGCGGCCTGCTGGCCCTCCCCCTGGTGCAGGCGGCGGCCGCGCTGGCCGCGGAACTCCCCGAGCGCCCGGAGGAGGCGGAGGAATCAGACGTGCCGGAGGCGTCGGAGGCGGCTGACGCGTCGGAGGGACCGGAGGCGCCGGCGGCCGATGAGCAGCCGGAGCCGACCACGGGCTCGAAGTCCGGATAGCCGGCGACCGCGGCGACCGGGGCGGCGGCCCCGAAGCACCCCCCGGCGCCGTCAGCCGCGTTCGACGGAGCGGGGCGGGTCGGGGTCGGGCTTGCCGCCGATCCAGTCCTGGAGGGCGCGGCGGGGGCCCGACCAGCGGAGGTCGTGGTGGTAGGCCCGCAAGACGGCCTTGGCGCGGGCGCGGTGCCGGCGCCGGTAGAAGCGTCTGGCCCACGGGGAGCCGGGACGGGCCAGGCGCAGCGAGCCGATCAGGGCGACGACGGGCACGATCACGCCGAAGACGGCGATCCTCGCCTTGCCCTTGCTCAGGGCGATCAGGGAGAAGAGGAAGTTGACCGCCACGTTCAGGGCGACGCCGCCGCGGTTCTGGAGTTCGTCCTCGGAGAGGTCGTTGACGCCGAACGGCGAGAACCCGGCCAGTAGCAGTCCGACCATCGCGGCGGTGAGGACGACCACCTCGACGCTCTGGCGGCCGGCCTCGGTCCAGTAGACGTCGTCGAGATGCAGGATCAGTGCGAACTCGTCCAGGACCAGGCCGGCGCCGATGCCGAAGACGACGGCGCTGAGGGCCGAGCCGAAGCCGTGCCGGCTGCCCGCCACCGCGCCGAAGCCGCCGACGACGGTGAGGATCACGCCGGGCACGACGTGATGGATGTGCACACCGCCCGTCTCGACGTTGCCGAAGGGGCCCTTGCCGGCCCGGATCAGCCGGGTGACGACCCGGGTGATCACGAAGGTGAGGACAAAGGCGGTGAGGGCGAGCAGCAGCGGCAGCTTGCCCGGCTCGATAATGTTTCGCTGCAACCAATGTCCCATAAGCGCACTTTATCCACGGCCGCCGGGGGTGCCCTGCTGACCGCCGGGTAATCTGCGCCGGTGCCCGTGCCCTTCCTGACCTCCCTGGCCGACGGCCTCCGCTTCGCCTTCGGCACCCTTACCGTGTTCCCCGTCGAGGTGACCCGCTGGGATCGCCCGGCCGCGCGCGGCGGCATGCTGTGCGCCCCGCTGGCCGGGCTGGCGGTCGGCGCCGTGGCCGCCGTCTGCGGACTGCTGCTGCTGTTCCTCGGGGCGGGCGCGCCGCTCGCCGCCGTCGCCACCGTCGCCGTGCCCGCCGCGCTCACGCGCGGGCTGCATCTCGACGGACTCGCCGACGTCGCGGACGGGCTCGGCAGCGGAAAGCCGGCCGAGCACGCGCTGCGGATCATGAAGCAGTCGGACATCGGGCCGTTCGGCGTGCTCACCCTCGTCCTCGTGCTGCTGGCGCAGGTGGCCGCGCTGGCCCAGGCGTACGGCGACTCCTGGACCCGGGGTGCGCTCGCCGCCGTGGTCGCGGCGGTCACGGCCCGGCTCGCCCTCACCCTCGCCGCCCGCGCCGGGGTGCCGCCCGCCCGGCCCAAGGGGCTGGGTGCCGCCGTCGCCGGGGCCGTCCCGCCGGCGGCTGCGGTGGGCGTCGCGCTCGCGGCGGCCTGCGCGGCGGCTGCCGGGGGCGCCCTGCTCGGGGTGGACGGCGTCGTCCGTGCCGTCCTCGCGGTGCTGCTGTCCGTCGCGGCCGCGGAGTTCCTCCTGCGGCACTGCGTCCGCCGCTTCGGCGGGGTCACCGGTGACGTGTTCGGCTCGCTCGCGGAGACCGCGGCGACGACCGCGCTCGTCGTCGCGGCCCTGGGCTGAGGAACCGGCGGCCCGCACCGGCCTCAGCAGGCGCGGCGCCAGACCCCCAGTTCGTACTTCTTCAGCATGGAACTCAGCCTCAGCCGCCGGGAGTCGGCGCAGAACCGGTCGGTGGGCAGTTCGTACTCGGCGTGGAAGACGGCCTTGTCCGCCTCGACGAACGGGGCGAGCCGCGCGCACTCGCCGTACCGGGCGCACTGCTCGTTGACCGCGAAGTCGAAGTCGCCGACCAGCTGCGGGACCTGGTCGAGGTCGTTCTTCAGGCCGACGGCCAGGCCGCGTTCGTGGGCCAGCCTGGCGATCAGGCGGTGGTAGCGGAGCTGGTCGGCGGCGGTGAGCGGGAATCCGGTGCGGTTGCGGTAGCCGTCCATGTTGTCCGGCTCCACCGCGTCGAAGCCCTTGTCACGGCACATGTCGAACCGCTCGGCCATGATCGGCTCCAGGACGTCGGTACGCCGGATGTCGAGCCAGCGTTCGCCCTCCCAGCCGTTGCCGCGGCCGAGCACCGCGTCGGGGAAGTCCCCGGCGTCGGGGCGGAAGTCCTCCCAGGCCCCCGTGGACAGATAGCAGATGACCTTCCGGCCGTCGCGGTGCAGCGCCGCGACCGTGTTCCCTGAGTGGTCGAAGCCGTCGATGTCGTAGACCGGCACGTCGATGGAGGCGTCGAGGCGCCCGCTGAGCTGCCACTGCCAGCCGGTGCCGGGCCGGGGCTGCCAGCGGGGGCCGTCCGCCGGCGCGGCACTCGCCCCGCCCTCTCCTTTCCCGTGCCCCCCGGAACCCGAACCCGCGGCCGGGGCGGACGTGCAGGCCGCGAGCAGCAGGGGGACCAGTGCGAAGATCGCGGCGAGCAGGCCGCCGTGTCGTCCTACGGGTCGCCTCATGCGCGTCTCACCGATGGTCTCCAAGAGGGTGGCGACGGCGGCAACGGATGCCGGGGGCGGCTCCGAGGGGGATCGCCGCCGTCCGGCGATCCGCGGGCGGGGCCCGAAGACGTCCGCCGCGTCACCGAACGGTGAAGACCCGGGCGAGGGAGCGCACGCGCAGACGCGCGTAGGCTCGTCCGGAGTGTGCACCGTACCGGGGAGGGCCCCGCCGGGACCGTACCGCCAAGCCGCCGTTAGGGTCGGCGCCGGACCCGGTCGACCCACACTTTTCGGCCACAGCAACTTCACATCGGAAGCGAGAATTCACCACCGTGACTGCTCTCACTCTCAGCACCGCCGCGATCCCCGGCCTGAAGGCCGACGCGATCGTGATCGGTGTTGCCAAGGACACTGCGTCCGGGCCCGGGGGCCTGGTCGTCGCACCGGGCGCCGAAGCCGTGGACAAGGCCTACGACGGCGGGCTCGCCGGCGTCCTGGAGACCCTCGGCGCGTCCGGTGCCGAGGGGGAGGTGACGAAGCTCCCCGCGCCGACCGGCTTCAAGACGCCGCTCGTGGTCGCGGTGGGCCTGGGCACCCCGCCCGAGAAGGACGCCGCGCCCGACCACGAGGCACTGCGCAAGGCGGCCGGTGTGGCCGCCCGCGCCCTCGCCGGGTCCAAGAAGGCCGCGTTCGCCCTCCCCCTGACGGACGCGGCCGACGCCGGCGCGGTCGCCGAGGGCGTGCTGCTCGGCGCCTACTCCTTCGACGCCTACAAGAACAAGAACGCCCACAAGAACAAGGGCGACAACGGCGGCAAGGGCCGGAAGAAGGACGCGAAGGCGCCCCTCGCCGAGGCCGTGCTGCTCTGCGACACGTCCCGGGACAAGGCGTTCAAGGCGGCTGTGGAGCGCGCCACCACGGTGTCCGAGGAGCTCAACCGGGCCCGCGACCTGGTCAACACCCCGCCCAACGACCTCGACCCCGAGGCGTTCGCCGCCGTCGCCCAGACCGCGGCCAAGGAGCACGGCATCAAGGTGCAGGTGCTCGACGAGAAGGCGCTGGCCAAGGGCGGCCACGGCGGCATCCTCGGCGTCGGCGCCGGCTCGGCGTCGGGTCCGCGGCTGGTGAAGCTGTCGTACACGTCCGCCAAGGCGAAGAAGCACCTCGCCTTCGTCGGCAAGGGCATCACCTACGACTCGGGCGGCATCTCGCTGAAGCCGGCCGGGCACAACGAGACGATGAAGTGCGACATGAGCGGTGCCGCCGCCGTGTTCGCCGCGGTCGTCGCCGCCGCCCGCCTCGGTCTCGAGGTCAACGTCACCGGCTGGCTGGCCCTGGCCGAGAACATGCCCTCCGGTTCCGCCACCCGCCCGGGTGACGTGCTGCGCATGTACAGCGGCAAGACGGTGGAGGTGCTCAACACCGACGCCGAGGGCCGTCTCGTCCTCGCGGACGCGCTGTGGGCCGCCTCCGAGGACAAGCCCGACGCGATCGTGGACGTCGCGACGCTGACCGGTGCGATGGTGCTGGCACTGGGCAACCGCACGTTCGGCGTCATGGCGAACGACGACGCCTTCCGTGCGGCGGTGCTGGAGGCCGCCGAGGAGGTCGGCGAGCCCGCCTGGCCGATGCCGCTGCCGGAGCACCTGCGCAAGGGGATGGACTCGGCCATCGCCGACATCGCGAACATGGGCGAGCGGATGGGCGGCGGGCTCGTCGCCGGGCTCTTCCTGCGCGAGTTCGTCGGCGAGGGCATCACCTGGGCCCACGTCGACATCGCCGGCCCGGCCTTCAACGAGGGCAGCCCCTTCGGGTACACCCCCAAGGGCGGTACGGGCTCGGCGGTACGGACGCTGGTCCGCCTCGCGGAGCAGACGGCGGCCGGCGACCTGGGCTGAGCCGACCGGTGTCGTCGACCGGTTGCCGGCGGAGCCCCGTGCGCGGGTGGGACGGGGCCCCGGCAGGCGCGTCATGCGGATTCGCCGCGTGTGTCGGCGCGTGTCGTCACAGAAGCCCTCGCGCGTGCGACGGGCGGGCGTTCGAACGTGGGACGTGTCACACCCCTGCCCCACGTCTCGTTCGGCGCGGACAAGTGCGAGGATAGGGCTCGGCAGGACAGGGCCCCACCGAAGGGCCGAAGGCAAGAAGCGGCCGGACACCAGCCGCCGACCGGTCACTGGAGACCGGCGTGGCGCACATGCATGGAGGACGTGACGTGGCGAACGACGCCAGCACTGTTTTCGACCTAGTGATCCTCGGCGGTGGCAGCGGTGGTTACGCCGCGGCCCTGCGCGGGGCGCAGCTGGGCCTGGACGTCGCCCTGATCGAGAAGGACAAGGTCGGCGGTACCTGCCTGCACAACGGGTGCATCCCCACCAAGGCCCTGCTGCACGCGGGAGAGATCGCCGACCAGGCCCGCGAGAGCGAGCAGTTCGGTGTGAAGGCCACCTTCGAGGGCATCGACATGGCGGCCGTCCACAAGTACAAGGACGACGTGGTCTCGGGCCTGTACAAGGGCCTGCAGGGTCTGATCGCCTCGCGCAAGGTGACCTACGTCGAGGGTGAGGGCCGGCTGTCGTCGCCGACCTCCGTCGATGTGAACGGTCAGCGGATCCAGGGCCGCCACGTCCTGCTGGCGACCGGCTCCGTGCCGAAGTCGCTGCCGGGCCTGGAGATCGACGGCGACCGGATCATCTCCTCGGACCACGCCCTCGTCCTGGACCGCGTGCCGAAGTCCGCGATCGTGCTGGGCGGCGGCGTCATCGGCGTCGAGTTCGCCTCCGCGTGGAAGTCCTTCGGCACCGACGTCACGATCGTCGAGGGCCTCAAGCACCTCGTCCCGGTCGAGGACGAGAACAGCTCGAAGCTGCTGGAGCGCGCCTTCCGCAAGCGGGGCATCAAGTTCAACCTGGGCACCTTCTTCCAGAAGGCCGAGTACACCCAGGACGGCGTCAAGGTCACCCTCGCCGACGGCAAGGAGTTCGAGGCCGAGGTCCTCCTCGTCGCCATCGGCCGCGGCCCGGTCTCGCAGGGCCTGGGCTACGAGGAGGCCGGGGTCGCCATGGACCGCGGCTACGTCCTCGTCGACGAGTACATGCGCACCAACGTCCCGACCGTCTCCGCCGTCGGCGACCTCGTCCCGACGCTCCAGCTCGCGCACGTCGGCTTCGCCGAGGGCATGCTGGTGGCGGAGCGGCTGGCCGGTCTGAAGACCGTCCCGGTCGACTACGACGGCGTGCCGCGGGTGACGTACTGCCACCCGGAGGTCGCCTCCGTCGGCATCACCGAGGCCAAGGCCAAGGAGATCTACGGTGCGGACAAGGTCGTCGCCCTGAAGTACAACCTGGCGGGCAACGGCAGGAGCAAGATCCTCAAGACCGCCGGCGAGATCAAGCTCGTCCAGGTCAAGGACGGTGCCGTGGTCGGCGTCCACATGGTCGGCGACCGTATGGGCGAGCAGGTCGGCGAAGCCCAGCTGATCTACAACTGGGAGGCGCTGCCGGCCGAGGTCGCGCAGCTCGTCCACGCCCACCCGACGCAGAACGAGGCGCTCGGCGAGGCCCACCTGGCCCTCGCGGGCAAGCCCCTCCACTCCCACGACTGACGCCTTCGGTCACGGGCACGACGACACAGACTTCCGCACTTCTAAGGAGCAACCGAAACCATGGCGGTTTCCGTAACCCTTCCGGCGCTCGGTGAGAGCGTCACCGAGGGCACTGTCACCCGGTGGCTGAAGGCCGAGGGCGAGCGCGTCGAGGCCGACGAGCCGCTGCTCGAGGTCTCCACCGACAAGGTCGACACCGAGATCCCGGCGCCCACCTCCGGTGTGCTGTCCTCCATCAAGGTCGCCGAGGACGAGACCGTCGAGGTCGGTGCCGAGCTGGCCCTGATCGACGACGGCAGCGGTGCGGCTGCCGCCGCCCCCGCGGTGGCTGAGGCACCCGCCGCCGAGCAGCCCGCCGCACCGGCGCCCGAGCCGGCCTCGGCGGCCCCCTCCACCGAGCAGGCCGCCCCGGCGCCCGCTCCCACCGCCGAGGCCGCCGCCGGCGGCGGCTCCGCCGAGGGCACGGATGTGGTCCTGCCCGCGCTCGGCGAGTCCGTCACCGAGGGCACCGTCACCCGCTGGCTGAAGTCGGTCGGCGACAGTGTCGAGGCCGACGAGCCGCTGCTCGAGGTCTCCACCGACAAGGTCGACACCGAGATCCCGGCGCCCACCTCCGGTGTGCTGCTGGAGATCACGGTCGGCGAGGACGAGACCGCCGAGGTGGGCGCGAAGCTCGCCGTCATCGGTGCTCCGGGTGCCGCCCCGGCGACCGCTCCGGCCCCGGCGGCTCCGGCCGCCCCGGAGCGGCCCGAGCCCGCCCCGGTTCCGCAGCAGGCCGCCCCGGCTCCGGCCCCGGCTCCTGCCCCGCAGGCCGCCCCGGCTCCGGCTCCTGCCCCGGCCCCCTCGCCGGCTCCGGCCGCCCCGGCTGCCGCTCCGGTCGCCCCGGCCGCCGCGCAGCCGACCGACGAAGGCGCCTACGTGACCCCGCTGGTGCGCAAGCTCGCCGCCGAGCACGGCGTCGACCTGTCCAGCGTCAAGGGCACCGGCGTCGGCGGCCGTATCCGCAAGCAGGACGTCGTCGCCGCGGCGGAGGCCGCGAAGACCGCCGCCCCCGCCGCGGCTCCGGCCGCCGCTCCGGCCGCGGCGAAGCGGACCCCGGTTCTCGAGGCCTCGCCGCTGCGCGGCCAGACCGTGAAGATGCCGCGGATCCGCAAGGTCATCGGCGACAACATGGTCAAGGCGCTGCGCGAGCAGGCGCAGCTGTCCTCGGTCGTCGAGGTCGACGTCACCCGGCTGATGAAGCTGCGGGCGCGGGCCAAGGAGTCGTTCGCGGCCCGTGAGGGCGTCAAGCTCTCCCCGATGCCGTTCTTCGTCAAGGCCGCTGCCCAGGCGCTGAAGGCCCACCCGGCCGTCAACGCCCGGATCAACGAGGCCGAGGGGACCATCACCTACTTCGACACCGAGCACATCGGTATCGCGGTGGACTCCGAGAAGGGCCTGATGACCCCGGTCATCAAGAACGCCGGTGACCTCAACATCGCCGGTATCTCCAAGGCCACGGCCGAGCTGGCGGGCAAGGTCCGGGCCAGCAAGATCACCCCGGACGAGCTGTCCGGCGGGACCTTCACCATCAGCAACACCGGTTCGCGCGGCGCGCTGTTCGACACGATCATCGTGCCTCCGGGCCAGGTCTCGATCCTCGGCATCGGTGCCACGGTCAAGCGTCCGGCCGTCATCGAGACGGAGGAGGGCACGGTCATCGGCGTCCGCGACATGACCTACCTGACCCTCTCCTACGACCACCGACTGGTGGACGGTGCCGACGCGGCCCGTTACCTGAACGCGGTCAAGGCGATCCTGGAGGCGGGCGAGTTCGAGGTCGAGCTCGGCCTGTGATCCGCGGCCGCTGATCCACGGCCACCGGTGCCCCCGTCCGGAGCTTCCCAGGCTCCCGGCGGGGGCACTGTCGTAGGCACGGCGTGAGCCGCGTCGTATGCGCCGTGTAAGCCTCGTCTCACCTGGGCGAAAGCACCCCGTGCGCCCCTCCGGGACGCCGGGTCAGCCGTATTGTCTAAGGGTCAATCGCCCTCAAGGGTCCTGTCCGTCGCCCGTCCGCCGCCCCTCGACCGGGCCTTTCGGGCGGCTGCCCCGGATTCACGAACCCTGTCCAAGGAGCACTCATGACCGCGCCCGTCGTCCACTCGCTGCGCGAACAGATCCGCGAGCACATCCTGGAAGGGATCATCAGCGGGCGCTGGCAGCCGGGCGAGCGGATCGTGGAGCGGCGGATCGCGACCGAGCTGGAGGTCAGCCAGACACCGGTGCGGGAGGCGCTGCGCGAGCTGGAGTCGTTGCGGCTGATCGAGTCGGCGCCCAACAAAGGCGTGCGGGTGCGGAACATCTCGGCCACCGACCTGGAGGAGAGCTACCCCGTACGGGCAGGTCTCGAGGCGATCGCCGCGGAGCTGGCGGCGGAGCGGCTGGCGCAGGACTGCTCGGCGCTGGAGCCGCATGTCGCCGCACTCTACGAGGCCGACCGCACGGCCGACGGCACGGCCCAGGTGCGGCACACGGTCGCCTTCCACCGTGAACTGGTCCGCGCGGCCGGCAACTCGGTGCTGCTGCACACCTGGGAGGGACTGGGCATCGAGGTCTTCACGGCCCTGTCCATCCGCTGGCTGGGCACGGTCCAGCAGTCCTACGCCGAGGAGCACGAAGAGCTGGTCGCGGCGTTCCGACGGCAGGATCCGGACATCGGCCGCCTGGTGAAGGAGCATGTGCTGGGCTGCGCGCCGCACGCCGCCGACGCGCCCGCCTGATCCCCGAATCCGCCCGTTGCGGTCGGTCCTGGCACCAGCCGCCCCGTCCCTCCTGCGTCGCTGCGCCGGGCGAAGCTGTCGGAACGTGCCGATACTGGGGAGAGCCGCGTCGTTCCCCAGGGCGGCGACCAACGCCCCCGTCGGCCGGTGGTGGAGGCCATGTGATCCCGACACAGCTGTCCTCCGTACTTCCCGGGTCCGTCCTGTCCTCGACGCGGAACGCCGTGGCCTCGACGGTATCGGCGGCCCGGTCCGTCGCGCGGGGTCTGGCCGCCGTCCCGGCGGCGCTTCCGTCGACCGGGCCGGTGGCACAGCCGCGTGTGCCCGGCCTCTGGCGAACCCCGGGAGGCGTGCAGATCGCGGTCCGGCGGCTGGGGCGGCCCGGTACGGCAGCGGCGGCGCGCGGGCTGGAGGCCGCGCTGCGCCGGGTGCCGGGGGTGAGCCGCGCGGAGGTGAACGGCACGCTGGGTTGTGTGTACGTGGGCTGCGGGCCGAAGACCGACCTTGCGGCCGTCGCCGACGTCGTCGCGGCCGCCGACGCCGCCGCCGAGGAAGCCCCGCGCGACGGGAGCGCGGACCGGGGGCGGCCCCCGGTCGGCTACCCCGGGGCCGCGGGACCACGGATCGGCGCGGCCGCCCGGCTCGGCACCGGGCTGCTGGCGGTGGGGGTGGCGTCGGTCGGCGGCGTGCTCAGGTTGCGGGGTCTGCATCCACTGGTGACGTCGGCGATCCAGTTCGTGGAGTCCACGCCGCGGCTGCGTGACGGCATCGCCCACCGGATCGGCGAGCCGGCCACGGAACGCGGCTTCGCTGCGGTGAACCTGCTGACGGCCACCCTGTCCTTCCGGCCGGTGGGTGCCGCGGTGACCACCGTGCTGGCCGCCGCCCGGTATGCGGAGGTGCAGGCCCGTCGCGGGGCGTGGGCGGCCTGGGCGCGCAGGCTGGGCGTGCAGGAGGGTGCGTACCGCCACGACGCGGTGCCGGGTTCCGGGCGCCCCGCGCCGCTGCCGCCGGGCCCGGGCGACCGGTACGCCAACGTGGCGGCACCGGTGTCGCTCGCGGCGTACGGTCTGACGTCGGTCGGCCTGCGCAGCCATGACCGGGGGCTGGCGCTGCTGATCGCGGGGATGCCTCTCGCCCCCCGGTTCGGCCGGGAGGCATTCGGATGCTCGGTGGGCCGGGCCCTCTCCGATCGGGGGGCGCTGGTGCTGCGGCCGGAGGTGCTGCGCCGCCTGGACCGGATCGACACGGTGGTCCTCGACGCCCGGGTGCTGGCCGACCGCGACTGGACGGTCGAGGGCGTACTGCGCCTGCCCCCACACGGCACCCCGGGGCCCGGCGAGCCCGGGCGTGAGGCGCGCGGCGGCCCGGACCGTGGGCCGGAGACCGGGTGGTCCGAGCCCGGTCCGCAGGGCGGCGGCTCGGCGGACAGCGGCCCGGACGACGACGAGATCCACGTACGGATCCACGAGCTGATCGAACCGGACGGGCGGGACGGGAGGCGCCCCCGGCACGGCGCCGACTCCCTGGCGCCGAAGCGGCGGGACGGCTGGGAACTACGGCCGTTCAGCGGTACGGAGGCCGACTCCCACGGCGGCGTGCCCGCGGAGGCGGCCGCGCGGATCCGGCAGTGGGCCGAGGAGGGTGCGCAGGTCGTGCTCGTCCTGCGGGAGGACACGCCGGTGGCCGTGGCCGCCCTGGTCCCCCAACTGCACCCGCTTGCGCATCACTTGGTGCGCGCTGCACGGGAGTGCGGTGAGGTGCGGCTGGTGGGCGGCCCGCCCGGGCTGCACCGCCGGTTCGGGCTCGAGGAGGCCGCGCCCACCGGGCACCGGCGTACGGCCGCCCTGGTGCACTCCCTCCAGGCGGAGGGGCACGGGGTCGCGGTGCTCTCGGCACGGACCCGGCGCGCGCTCGTCCGCGCGGACCTGGGCATCGGATCGATCACCGTCCCGCGGCACGTGCCGTGGGACGCCGACGTCGCCGCTCCGCCCGAGGTCGTCCACCTGCTGCTGACGGCCCTGCCGGAGGCCCGGCGGATCGCCCGGCTGTGTGCCCGGCTGGAGGGCGCCGGCGCCGTGGCGGGCTCGGCTCTCGCCCTGCTCGTGCCCCGCCCGCGGGCCTGGACGCGGGCCCGTCTGGTGTCCGACGGGGTGATCATCGCCTCAGTCGCCGCGGGCTTCTGGGCGGGATGGCGGCTGCACGGGCGTCCGGCCCCGGCCGCCGCGGAGCGCACCCCCTGGCACGCCATGGCGGTACGCCAGGTGATGTCCCGGCTCGGCACCTCGTCCCGGGGGCTGGACGAGGCCGAGGCCGCCCGGCGCCGGCAGTCCGCGGGCCGCGAGCGGCACGAGGGTGCCGTCACCCTGATCAGCCGGGTCGCGGAGGAACTGGCCAATCCGCTCACGCCCGTCCTGGCGATCGGCGGCGGTATCTCGGCGGCACTCGGCTCCGTACTGGACGCCGTGCTGATCGGCGGAGTGCTCGGCGTGGACGCGCTGGTCGGCGGGGTGCAGCGGCAGCAGGCCGACGACGCGGCGCAGCGGCTGGTCGAGGCCACCTCGGTGCGGGTGCGGGTGCGCCTGGCCCGGCCGGGCGGAGGCGGTGGAGGCGGCCGGCGAGCACCTGGTGCGCGGGGACGTGATCGAACTGCGGGCCGGGGACTCGGTCCCCGCGGACTGCCGGGTGGTGCGGGCGCAGGGTCTGGAGGTGGACGAGTCCAGCCTCACCGGCGAGTCGCTGCCCGTCGTGAAGAGCGCGGCGCCGACCGCGGCCCGGGCGGTCGCGGACCGCACCTCGATGCTCTACGAGGGCACGACGGTGGCGGCCGGCCACGCGCTCGGCGTGGTCGTCGCCACCGGGACCGCCACCGAAGCGGGCAGCGCGGCCGAAGTGGGTCCCGAGGGTGCGCCGCCGGAGAGCGGGGTGGAGCGGCGGCTGAAGGCGCTGGGCCGGTGGTTCCTGCCGCTGTCCGTCGCCTCGGGGGTCGCCCTCTTCGCCGTCGAGTTGCTGCGCAGACGACCCCTGGGCGCCGCCCTGGGGTCCGCGGTCAGCCTGTGCGTGGCGGCCGTACCGGAGGGGCTGCCGTTCGTCGCCACGGTCGCGGAGCTGGCCGCGGCCCGTCGGCTGTCCGCGCGCGACACCCTGGTCCGCAGCGCCTCCACCATCGAGGCGCTGGGCCGCACCGACGTGCTGTGCTTCGACAAGACGGGCACGCTCACCGAGGGCCGGATCAGCCTCCAGCAGGTCTCCGACGGCCTGCGGCGCGGTGGCCCCGACCGGCTCACCCCGGCGCTGCGCCGGATCGTCGCCACGGCCGCCCTGGCCGGTCCGCCGGGCGCGGCCGCGACACTCGCCCATCCCACCGACCGGGCCATCGCCGACGGGGCCGAGTCGCTCGGCGCCGCTCCGGCCCGGGCCGCCGGGCTCGGTACGGACAGCTGGGAGCGGCTGGCCGAGCTGCCGTTCGAGCCGGGGCGCGGCTACCACGCCGTGCTGGGGCGGTCCGACAGCGAGGCGCGGATCGTCGTCAAGGGCGCGCCGGAGGTCGTACTGGCCCGCTGCGACCGGGTCCGCCGTGGCGACGCCACCGAGCCGTTCGACGAGCGGCCGCGCGCGGAGACGGAAGCGGAGATCGACCGGCTGGCCCGGCGCGGCCTCAGGGTGCTCGCGGTCGCCGAGCGGGTCCTGCCCGCGGGTGCGCCGCAGGACGACACCGCCCCCGCCGGCCTGGGGGACCTCGACGACGAGGTCGTCGACGGGCTGTGCCTGCTGGGCCTGCTGGGCCTCGCGGACCCGGTGCGGCCCACCGCCGCGGAGAGTGTGGACCGGCTGTCCCGGGCCGGGGTGCGCATCGTCATGCTCACCGGCGACCACCCCAGCACCGCCGCCGCGATCGCCCGGGAGCTGCGGCCCGAGGAGGAGCCGCGCCTGATGACCGGGGCGGAGCTGGACGCCCTCGACGACGCGGCGCTCGCCGGGACGCTGCCGGACGTCACCGTGTTCGCCCGGGTCACCCCGGCGCACAAGGTCCGTATCGTCACCGCGCTGCGCTCGGCCGGCCGCACCGTCGCCGTCACCGGCGACGGTGCCAACGACGCGCCCGCCATCCGGATCGCCGACGTCGGCATCGCCCTCGGCTCCCGGGCCACGCCGGCGGCCCGCGCCGCCGCCGACGTGGTCGTCACCGACGACCGGATCGAGACCATCGTCGACGCCTTCGTCGAGGGCCGGGCCATGTGGGGCTCGGTGCGCAGGGCGCTGGGCATCCTCCTCGGCGGCAATCTGGGAGAGATCGTCTTCACGCTGGCGACCACGCTGCTCACCGGGCGCAGTGCGCTGAACGCCCGTCAGCTGCTCCTGGTCAACCTGCTCACGGACATGCTGCCCGCCATGGCCATCGCCGCCCGGCCGCCCGCCGACCGCCCCGACCGGCTGCTCGCGGAGGGCCCGGAGGCCTCGCTCGGCAAGGCCCTGACCCGCCACATCCGACTGCGCGCCGCCGTCACCACGGTGGCGGCCACGGCCGCCTGGATCGCCGCCCGGGCCACCGGCACCCGGGGGCGGGCCGACACGGTCGCCCTGGTCGCCCTGGTGACCTCCCAACTGTTCCAGACGCTCCAGGGCGCGGGCCGTGATCCGGTGGTGGCCGCGGCCGTGGTGGGGTCCCTGGTGGTGCTGGGCGTGGTGGTGAGCGTGCCGGGGCTCAGCCACTTCTTCGGCAGCCGTCCCCTGGGCCCCGCGGCCTGGACGATCGCGCTGGCGTCGGCGGCGGGTTCGGTATTCGTACCCCTCGTGGCCCGGGGTGCCACCGAGGCGCTGGGAAAAGTTCACCTGCAGAACACCCGCGTGCAGCCTGCTGGATGACATCGGGGCGGACAAAGGAGTCGTACCCGGCACGACACACACGAAAGGCGGCGGACCATGCCGCACATCCTCACCACGATCCTGACCCAGGTGGCGGTCGCCCTGCTCGAGGCCGCCGTGGTTCGGCTGGCCGTCCAGCTCTGGAAGGCCTTCGGCACGAGCGAGCGCCCGGCGGCCGCATACGCCTGAGAAATCCCCGAACCAGACCGCCCGAATTGTCCGTTCAGGTGGGTTTATCCGCGCGCTTTGATGGAAGGCGGCCAGGAAGACCCCTCGCCACTCACGCTTCACGGCAGGAGAGGACGGAGATGACTTCCCCGGATCCACAGACCCAGCAACCGCAACCGCCGGCCCCGCCGCAGGCCGGAATCCAGGCCGAGGAGACCCGCGCTCCGGAACCACGGCAGACCCCGACGGAGCACACCGAGGAGAAGCGGACGGGCGGCAAGGTGCTGCACCTGCGCACCGCGCACGCCCGGGTTCCGATCCCCTACGTGACCCCGGGCGACATGTTCTCCCAGGCCCGCAAGGCCGCGCCCGTGTCCACGGCCGCGTCCCTGCTCCCCTCGCCCCGCAGGCTGGCTCTCTACGGCGTCCTCGGCGGCATGACCGCCGCCGGAGCCATCGGCTGGCCGATCGCGGTCGCCGTCGGCGCCGCCACCGAGGTGATCACCCGCGAGCAGGCGGCGCGGCAGCACCAGGGACACGAACGCGCCGAGCGGGAACGCGCCGACCACGAGCAGGGCGGGCAGACCGCCGCCGACCGGACGGAGACCGCGGCGCCGCCGCAGCCGGCGACGGCATGACAGGTCCGCCCTGAACGCCGGTGGGGCCGGACGCCGTCCGCGCGTCCGGCCCCACCGGCGTTCGGCGCTTCCGAGCCACCTCGCACCCCGCCCGAACGGCCGGTCGCCACTGGGGTGAGCAGGGAAAACGCGGCACCGCGTGCCCAAATCTCCGGCACAGGATGCCAATTTCTCGATATCGAGACTCTTTTGGCCCTCTCCCTTTGATCGATCATCGATCAGGGAGTTATTGTCACCAGCGGGGTCTCCACCAGAGCCCCAGCCCTGTCCTGCCAAAGACCAAGGGCACCCCCGAACCCTTACCGATGAGGGAACCCCCTTCGACTGAGGAAGGCGGCGACATGACCGACCCCAAGGCCATCCAGCCGAGCGAGCTGGACCAGCTCCCGGACCGCGATCCCGAGGAGACCGCCGAATGGCAGGCCTCCCTGGACGCCGTCGCCAAGGCGGCCGGGCCGCACCGTGCCGCGTACCTGATGCGCCGTACGCTGGAGCGCGCCGAGGACGCCGGCGTCGCACTGCCGCAGCTCCTCGAGACCGACTACGTCAACACCATCCCCACCTCCGCCGAGCCCGCGGTGGACGGCGACGAGGCGTTGGAGTCCCGCATCACCGCGTGGAACCGCTGGAACGCGGCCGCGATGGTGACCCGCGGCAGCAAGTACGGCGTCGGCGGCCACATCGCCACCTTCGCCTCCGCGGCCTGGCTCTACGAGACGGGCTTCAACCACTTCTTCCGCGGCAAGGAGGGCGACGGCTCGGGCGACCAGCTGTACATTCAGGGCCACGCCTCCCCCGGCATCTACGCCCGTGCCTTCCTCGACGGACGGCTCGGCGAGAAGCAGCTGGACAACTTCCGCCGTGAGGCGGGCGGCGACGGCCTCCCGTCGTACCCGCACCCGCGGCGCCTGCCCTGGCTGTGGGAGTTCCCCACGGTGTCGATGGGCCTCGGCCCGATCTCCGCGGTCTACCAGGCGCGGTTCAACCGCTATCTGACCAGCCGCGGCATCAAGGACCTGACGAACTCCCACGTGTGGGCGTTCCTCGGCGACGGCGAGATGGACGAGCCGGAGTCCACCGCCGCTCTGACGCTCGCCTCCCGCGAGGGCCTGGACAACCTGACCTTCGTCATCAACTGCAACCTGCAGCGCCTCGACGGTCCGGTCCGCGCCAACTTCAAGATCGTGCAGGAGCTGGAGGCCCAGTTCCGCGGCTCCGGCTGGAACGTGGTCAAGAGCCTGTGGGGCACCGCCTGGGACGAGCTGTTCCGGCTGGACACCACCGGCGCGCTCGTACGCCGCCTGCGCGAGGTACCCGACGCACAGGTCCAGACGTACCAGACCCGCGACGCGGCCTACATCCGCGAGGACTTCTTCGGCAAGGACCCGGCGCTCGTCGAGATGGCGAAGCTGCTGAGCGACGACAAGATCCTCGAGTGCTTCCACCTCTCGCGCGGCGGCCACGAGTCCCGCAAGGTCTACGCCGCCTACCGGGCCGCGCTCGCCCACAAGGGCGCGCCGACCGTGATTCTGGCCCAGACGGTCAAGGGTCACACGCTCGGCGAGGGCTTCGCGTCGAAGAACGCCAACCACCAGATGAAGAAGCTGTCGGTGGACGAGTTCAAGGCGATGCGTGACCGCCTCGACCTGCCGATCAAGGACAGCGACTTCGTCGACGGCGTGGTCCCCTACGGCCACCCGGGCGCCGACTCCCCCGAGGTCCGTTACCTCCAGGAGCGCCGCGCCGCTCTCGGCGGCCCGGCCCCGGCCCGCCGCGTCCACCCCGTCGCGCCGCTGCCGGCCCCGGCCGACAAGGCGTTCAGCGCCTTCGACAAGGGCTCCGGCTCGCAGAACGTGGCGACCACCATGGCGTTCGTCCGCCTGGTCAAGGACCTGGTCCGCGACAAGGAGACCGGCAAGCGCTGGGTGCCGATCGTCCCCGACGAGGCGCGGACCTTCGGCATGGAGTCGCTCTTCCCGTCGCTCGGCATCTACTCGCCCAAGGGCCAGACGTACGAGCCGGTCGACCGCGACCAGCTGATGTACTACAAGGAGGCCAAGAACGGCCAGATCCTCAACGAGGGGATCACCGAGGCCGGTTCCATGGCCGAGTTCATCGCCGCCTCGACGTCGTACGCGACGCACGGCGAGCCGGTGATCCCGTTCTACATCTACTACTCGATGTTCGGCTGGCAGCGCACGGCCGACCAGATGTGGCAGCTCGGCGACCAGCTCGGCCGCGGCTTCCTCGTCGGCGCCACCGCCGGCCGCACCACACTCACCGGTGAGGGCCTCCAGCACGCCGACGGCCACTCCCCGGTCATCGCCGCGACCAACCCGGCCGCGCTGACGTACGACCCGGCGTTCGCGTACGAGATCGCCGTCATCGTCAAGGAGGGTCTGCGCCGCATGTACGGCGCGGCGGCCCCGGACGAGGACCAGAACGTCTTCTACTACATGACGGTCTACAACGAGCCGCTGCGGCAGCCGGCCAAGCCGGCGGCCCCCGGGATCGACGAGGGCATCCTCAAGGGCCTGTACCGCTTCAACACGGCGGAGTCGGCGGGGCTGACGGTGCCTTCCCCCAATCTCTCGGCTTCGCTCGAGCAGGGAGGTACCCCCCTCGCCCCGCGGATCCAGCTGCTCGGCTCCGGTACGGCGATCCACTGGGCGCTGAAGGCGCAGCGGCTGCTCGCCGAGGAGTGGGGCGTGGCGGCCGACGTGTGGTCGGCGACGTCGTGGACCGAGCTGCGCCGGGACGCCATGGAGGCGGACGAGGCGCTGCTGCGCGGCGAGGAGCGGGAGCCGTTCGTCCGGCAGGCGCTCCAGGGCGCCGAGGGTCCGGTGCTGGCGGTCTCCGACTACATGCGCCAGGTCCCCGACCAGATCGCGCAGTGGGTGGAGCAGGACTACACCTCGCTGGGCGCCGACGGCTTCGGCCTGTCGGAGACCCGCGAGGCGGCCCGCCGCTACTTCGGGGTCGACGCCGAGTCCATCGTCGTCGCGGCCCTGGCGCAGCTCGCCCGGCGCGGCGAGGTGCAGGCGACGGCCGTGAAGGAAGCGCGCGAGAAGTACGGCCTGTAGCACCCGGGTGCTACGGATGAGGGCAGGAGGCCCCCGCCGCGGCGGGGGCCTCCTGCCGCATGATGGGCCGTATGCGTGCTGCCCGGCTGATCAAGATGGTGCTGCTGCTCCAGTCCCGGCCCTCCATGACCGCCGCCGAGCTGGCGCGCGAGCTGGAGGTGTCGGAGCGGACGGTAATCCGGGACGCGCAGGCGCTGTCGGAGGCCGGGGTGCCGGTGTACGCGGACCGGGGGCGGGCCGGAGGTTACCGGCTGGTCGGCGGGTACCGGACGAGGCTGACGGGGCTGGCCCGCGGCGAGGCGGAGGCGCTGTTCCTGTCCGGGGTGCCGGGGGCTCTGCGGGAGATGGGGCTCGAGGACGCGGCCTCCGCGGCCCGGCTGAAGGTGTCGGCGGCGCTGCTGCCCTCCCTGCGGGACGCGTCGCGGACGGCGGCTCAGCGCTTCCATCTGGACGCCCCGAGCTGGTTCCGTGAGCCGGGGACGCCCGAGCTGCTGCCGGCCGTGGCGGACGCGGTGTGGGACGACCGCCGGGTCACCGCGCGCTACCGGCGCGGGGAGGGGGAGCACCGGCGGGAGGTCGCGCGGGAGCTGGAACCGTACGGGCTCGTGCTCAAGGCGGGCGTCTGGTACCTGTGTGCGCGGGTGCCGGAACACGGGGCCTTCCGGGTGTACCGCGTCGACCGGTTCACGGCGGTGGAGGCGGGCGCGGAACGCTTCGAACGCGACCGGGAGTTCGAGCTGCCCGCGTTCTGGGAGGAGCGGGCTGAGCAGTTCGCGCGCTCGATCCTGCGGACGGAGGTGGAGGTGCGGCTGTCGCCCGAGGGGGTACGCCTGCTGCCGCACGCCGTGGACGCGGCGGCCGCACGGGAGGCACTGGCCGAGGCGGCCGGGGCCGGCGGGGACGACGGCGGGTGGGTGACGGTGACCCTGCCGGTGGAGTCCGAGGAGGTCGCCCACACCCAGCTGACGGCGCTGGGTCCCGAGGTGGAGGTGCTGACGCCCGCGTCGTTGCGGGAGTGGTTCGCCGCCCAGGCCGTGCGGCTGGCCCGGCTGTACGGGACGGGCCCCGGCCCCGCACCTGCCCCTGCCCCTGAGCAATCCGGGTGACACTCCGGGGTGCGTCCCCCGGTTCCAGGGCCGATGCTTGACCCGTGATGGACGAGACGGAGTTCTGGGAGCTGGTCGACACCACCCGCGAGGACGCCGAGGGTGACCCGGAGGAGCAGGCCGACCTGCTCGTGGAACGGCTCGCGCGGCTGGACCCGGAGTCGGTCCTGGACTTCGCCCGGCACTTCGAGTCCCGCTATCACCGCGCCTACCGCTGGGACCTGTGGGGCGCCGCCTGGGTGCTGCTGGGCGGGGCGAGCGACGACGCCTTCGACTTCTTCCGGTGCTGGCTGATCGGCCAGGGCCGTGAGGTCTTCGAGGGCGCGCTGCACGATCCGGACGCCCTGGCCGACCTGCTGGACGACTTCGACGAGGAGGTCGACGGCGACGCCGAGGATCTCGGCTACGCGGCGGACGAGGCGTACGAGCAGCTCACCGGAACGGTGGCGCCCGATCTGGACCTCCCGCCGGGCCCCGCGGAACCCGAGGGCACGCCGGTCGACTTCGAGAACGAGTCCCGGCTCGCCGAGCGCTACCCCCGGCTCTGGGAGCGGTTCCGGACCTGATTCCCTCCCTGGTTCCCGTCCTGTCCTCCGCTCTGTCCCCCGTCCCGCTCCCCGGCGGACCCCACGATCCGGCTGTCCTCCTGCCGCCGGGCGTCCGGCCGGCGGCCCTGCAGTTCCGCGGCTCGTTCCCTGATCGCCGGGAGGCGGGCCTGCAGGGCGGCGCCCGGGCAGCTGGTCATGTAGCCGTCGCTGTGGCCCGCGAGGGCGGGCAGCATGGCGGTGGTGCCGGCCGCGTACCGGCTGGCGCCGTTGCTGGAGACCAGCCGGACGTCGGCGCGCGGATCGGTGCCGGACAGGCCGAGCTTCCAGGCGGCCAGTTCGCCGATCGCGCGCTCCATCGCGGGCGGCACCGGCACCCCGGCGGTGAAGGTGCCGAGGGCGGCGATCCCCGCGGTGCGGTGGTTGAAGCCCTGGGTGTGGGCACCGGTGACGGGCCGGTCGGTCCCGCCCGCCCGGCCCTCGTAGATGGTGCCGCAGCGGTCGACGACGAAGTTGTAGCCGATGTCGTCCCAGTCCCGGCCGGAGGTCTGGCCCTCGTACACGCTGCGGATGTTGGCCGGGGCCTCGGCGCATTCGTAGTCGTTGGGCGAGTCGGTGTGATGGATGAAGACGGCGACGACCTCGTCGTCGTAGCGCGGGGGCGGCTGGTCGTGGGCGGCGCCGGCCGTCCAGGCCGCTCTGGACACGATGGGCGGCTTGGGCGCCGTGTACAGGGCCGCATTGCGGGCGGTGGCGGGGGCCACGGCGGCCGAGGACTCCGCGGCCCGCTCGACGCCGTACGCGCACAGCACCAGCGCGACGGCCGCGGCGATGCCCGGCAGGCAGCCGAGCAGCACCTTGACGCCTCTGGGCGGGCCCGTGCTGCCGGGGCGGTGGGGTGTCCGGGAAGCAGAGCGCCGCCGCACTCCCCGCGGTCTCGTGAGGACACGCATGGTTTCAATGTCGGTCGGATCCACCGCGTCCGCGACGTGTGCTGTGCCGACCGGTGGAACCATCTCCCTGGTCCGCCGCGTTCTTCCGAGTGCACGCGCGCGTGACCGCTTCCGTGGTCCCCCGCGCGCGTGGCTGACCACCGGGCCCCTCCCCCACGTATGAGGGGGCCCGAGAGAAAGGCGGCGTGCGTGGAGCTGCTCGACATTCTGCTGTTGCTGGTCGTCCTGGCCTACGCGGCGTCCGGCTACCGGCGCGGTCTGCTGGCCGGCTGTGTCTCGCTGGCCGGTTTTGTGGGCGGTGCGGTCGTCGGCGTGTGGGTTCTGCCCTGGGTGATGGATCTGGTGACCCCGGGGACGACCGCGGCGACGGTGACGGCCGTGTTCACGGTGCTGCTGCCGGCCGCGGTTTGCCATGAACTGGCGGGTCGGCCGGCGCTGCGGTTGCGGCGGGAGCTGGACCGGGGGCCACTGCGGGTGGCGGACGGGGTCGGCGGGGCCGCGGCCAACTCGGTGGCCGTGCTGATCGTGGCCTGGGTGGCCGCGTCCGTGCTGGGCGCCTCCTCGTCCCCACTGATCAACTCCGCGATCCGGGACTCGCGGCTGCTCGGCGCGGTCCACGGGGTGATGCCGGACACCACGCCTGCCTGGTTCTCGCGGGCCACCTCGGCGCTGACCGAGGCGGGCTTCCCGCAGGTCTTCAACCCGTTCGAGAACGAGTCGACCGCCGAGGTCGCCGAGCCCTCCGGCGACAGTGTCACCGCGGCCGCCACCCGGGTCGCCCAGCGGAGCACGGTGAAGGTCGAGGGCGTCGCGGGCCTCCAGGGCCGCGAGGGCAGCGGCTTCGTGTACGCGACGGAGCGCGTGATGACCAACGCCCATGTGGTGGCCGGGATCGACGAGCCGACCGTGCGGGTCGGCGGCGCCGGGCGGGCGTACGAGGCCCGGGTGGTGCTGTTCGACCCGCAGAAGGACGTGGCCGTGCTGTACGTCCCCGAACTGCGGGCGCCCGTCGTTCGGTTCGACGACGACGCCGGCCGCGGCGACTCGGCGGTCGTCGCGGGCTATCCGCAGGACGGCGATCTGGACCTGCGGGCGGCGACGGTCGCCAACCGGGTGCAGGCGAAGGGGCGGAACATCTACGGCGACCGGGTGGTCATCCGCGAGATCTACTCGATCCGTTCCACCGTGCGCCCCGGCAACTCCGGCGGCCCCCTGCTGACCACCGACGGCCGGGCGTACGGCGTGGTGTTCGCCCGTTCCACCTCGGACGCGGAGACCGGCTATGTGCTGACGGCGGACGAGGTCGCCGACGACGCGGAGCGCGCGGCGAACGCGACGGCACCGGTGGACACGGGCGCCCCGGTGACGTCGTAGGACTCCGCTCGAGCACCCGGCATCAGAGGTCGGAGGTCGGAGGCCGGAGCAGGGACTGCCCCATGAGCACGTCGTCGACGTACTTGCCGCCGAGGCAGAACTCCTCCGGCTGGACGCCCTCGACGACGAAGCCCTCGGACTCGTAGAGCGCGCGGGCGGCGGAGTTGTGGCCGAGGACGCGCAGGGTGATGCGGCGCGCGCCGCGCTCCCGGGCCTGCTGGACGGCCGCCCGTACCAGCGCCCGGCCCACGCCCATGCCGCGGGCCGCGTCGGCGACGGCGAGGCCGCGGATCTGCTGGACGTGCCTGTGGGAGGCCAGTTCCGTGGGGAAGCCGAGGCGCACATAGCCGACGACGCGGCCGTCGTACTCGGCGACGAGGTGGTCGCGGGGGCCGGACCGCTCGCTGAAGAAGGAGTCGTACGGCGGCTGCGGCGGCGGGGTGACGGCGTGCAGGAGGGACCAGGTCTCCCGGTCGAGCAGGGCCAGTTCCCCCTCGTCGGTGGGGCGGGCGGCGCGTATCAACGGCTCGGGCATGAGGGTCACTTTACGACCGCTCGCGCGGGGCGCCCGCGGTGACGTCCGGGCGGCGGGCAGGATGGTCGCCATGAGTGCCGCATCCTCCGAACCCTCCCGGTCTTCCCGCATCGCGGTGGCCGGCGCCTCCGGTCTCATCGGCGGCGCGCTCGTACGGTCCCTGACCGCCGACGGGCACACGGTGGTACGCCTGGTGCGGGCCGAGCCACGCGCGGCGGACGAGGTCCGGTGGGACCCGGAGCACGGATCCGTGGACGCGGCCGGTCTCGCCGGGTGCGACGCCGTGGTCAATCTCGCCGGTGCCGGGGTGGGCGACCGGCGCTGGACGCCCGCGTACAAGGAGCGGATCCGTACCGGCCGGGTGCGGGGCACGGCGGCGCTCGCCGAGGCCGTCGCCGGGCTCGCGGAGGACGTACGGCCCCGGGTTTTCGTCAACGGCAGCGCGATCGGCTACTACGGCGAGACCGGTGAGCGGGCCGTCGACGAGAGCGCGCCGGCGGGCACGGGCTTCCTGCCGGAGCTGTGCGTCGAGTGGGAGGCCGCAGTAGCACCGGCGCGGGAGGCGGGCGTGCGGACGGCGCTCGCCCGGACCGGGCTGGTGGTGGCCCGCGAGGGCGGGGCGTGGAGCAGGCTCTTCCCGCTGTTCCGGGCCGGACTGGGCGGGCGGCTGGGCGACGGGCGCCAGTACTGGTCGTTCGTCGCGCTGCACGACGAGGTGGCCGCCCTGCGTCATCTCCTCGACACCGACGGGCTGTCGGGGCCGTTCAACCTGACCGCGCCGCATCCGGTGACCAACCGTGAGATCACCGAGGCGATGGCGCGCGTGCTGCACCGGCCGGCGGTGTTCTCGGTGCCCGCGCCGCTGTTGCGGACCGTGCTCGGCGAGATGGCCGGGGATGTGCTGGGCAGTGCCCGGGTGCTGCCGAAACGGCTGCTGGAGTCGGGGTTCCGTTTCGCGTTCCCGGAGATCGACGGCGCGATCCGCGCGGCACTGTGACCTCACGTCAGTAGGCCTGAAACGCGGACCTCTTTCCCCTCGGAGGGGCGGGAATCGAGGGGGTGGGTGGCCGGGGGTGCGGGAGGCGGGTGGCCGGAGCCGGTGCGCCCCTGGAGGCCGTGCGGTGGCCGTCCGGCGTGCGTGTGCGACCGCCGTGCGCCCGTGCCCCTGCCGATGCGCGACTCCGCGCGATCCGTCACGGACCTAACCTCGACCAGAACTCGGGTATTCCTGGGGCCTGTTGGGGGCATGACGTCTCCAGCGTCCGCGCAACCTCGAGGAGGGGCACGTGCTTGAGCCCACGTACCGGGCGGACGTCGTCGTCGTGGGGGCCGGGGTTGCCGGACTCTCCGCGGCGCGACGCCTGACCAGCGCTGGAGTCACCACCATGGTCCTTGAGGCCGCCCACGCGGTGGGCGGCCGGATGGCGACCGAGAAGGTCGACGGCTTCCGGCTCGACAGAATCGGGCAGTTGCTGTCCACGGCGTATCCCGAACTGCGGCCGGCCGCTGGCTGGGACGGGCTCGCCCTGCGCCCGTTCACGCCCGGTGTCCTGCTGCACAGCGACGGACGCCACCACCGGGCGGGCGTGCCGACCGGCGCGAGGGGCGCAAGGGGCGCACTCCACACGGTGCGCGCCCTCGCGAGCGCCCCCCGGGCGGGGTCCGTGCCCAGGAGGCCGGCGGCCGTCCCCGGACGGCAGGTGTCCATGCCCCGGAGCCGGGCCGCCGCCCCGCTGGGCACGGCCGTCGACCAGGCCCGGCTGGGCGCCGCGTTCACCCGGCTGGCCGACACGCCGGTGGAACGGCTGCTGGCCCGGTCCGAGTTGACCGCCGCAGAGGCACTCACCGCCCGGGGCCTGCCGACCCGTACCGTCGACGACTTCCTCCGTCCGCTGCTCGCCGCCCTGCTGTGCGACCCGGGCCTCACCACGTCCAGCCGGTGCGCGGATCTCGCGCTGCGCGCCTTCGCGGCCGGGCGGCTGTGTGTGCCGGAGGGCGGCGCGGAGGCCCTGCCGGAACTGCTGGCGCGGGGGCTGCCGCCGGGCACGGTGCACACGGGCGTCCGGGTCACCTCGGTCTCCACGACGTCGGTGACCACCGCCGAGCACGGCGAGTTCCACTGCCGCGCGGTGCTGATCGCGACGGACGCGCGCGCCGCCGCGGAGCTGCTGCCGGGACTGCGGGTGCCTGACTTCCACCCGGTGACGGTGGTGCACCACGCCACCGACGAGCCCCCGGCGACCGGCACCTCGCTGCTCCTGGACGCCGACCGCGGCGGCCCGGTGGCGCACACGGCGGTGGTCAGCCGGGTCGACCCGTCCCGGGCCCCGGCCGACCGCGCGCTGATCTCGTCCACGGTCCTGGGACCGCCCGGGGCCCAGGTCGACACCGGTGTGCGCATGCACCTGGCCAGGTTGTACGGCACGTCGACGGCGCGCTGGGAGACGCTCGGGGTGTATCACACCGCCGAGGCCGTCCCGTCCATGCGGCCGCCGCACGACCTGCGGCGCCCGGTGCGGCTGCTGGCGGGCCTGTACGTGTGCGGCGACCACCGGGACACCAGCACCGTGCAGGGTGCCCTGCACTCGGGCCGCCGCGCCTCGGCCGCGATCCTCACGGACCTCGGCGCGGGCCGCCCGATGCACCCGGCGGACCCCCTTCCCACGGCCCGAGCGGCCTGACCGGCCGACACCTCGAGCCGCCCCACGTCCCTTCGGTGACCACCCCCGGAGGGACGTGGCGGCCCCACCACGCGCCACCCGGCCGACGGCACACCAGCGGCCCTCCGCCGCGCCCGACGCATCCGCCGCCCAGGCGACCGCAGTGGCTCAGCAGTACGCCGCGATCTTGTCGCGGTAGACGCGTACCGGTGCCGCGTCGCGGTAGGGCTCCAGTCTGCGTTCGAAGTCCCGGACGTACTCCACGGCCCGTACCGAGCGCATCTCGGACGCCTGGCCGGCCGCCTCGGCGGCGAGCAGGCAGGCCTGGTCGAGTTCGCCGAGGCCGAGGCGGGCGGTGGCGAGGACGACCCGGCAGAACAGGCGGCTGCGGGCGTGGCCGGGGGCCCGCAGTTGCAGCGAGCGCTCCGCGTGCTGGGCCGCGGCGCGGAACTGCCGGAGGTCGCGGTGGCAGTGGCCGAACTCGTCGGCGAGCTGGGCCTCGTCGAAGAACCGCACCCAGTGCGGGACCTCGTCGCCGGGCCGGGCGTTCTCCAGGGCACGTTCGGCGCGCACCAGGGCCGCGGTGCAGGCCCGCACCTCGCCGAGCACCCCGTGCCCGCGTGCCTCGGCCGCGTGCAGCAGGGCCTGCACGGCGGGTGGGGCGGAGCCGCCCGCCCCCTGCTGGGCCACCCGCGCGAGCTGCACGGCCTCCCGCCCGTGACCGAGGTAGACGGCCTGTCGGCTCATGGTGACCAGCACGTACGCACCGTAGGCCCGGTCCGCGGCGGCCTGCGCGAGGCGGAGCGCCTGCACGAAGTAGCGCTGGGCGAGCCCGTGCGCGCCGATGTCGTACGACGTCCAGCCGGCCAGCCGGGTCAGGTCGGCGACGGCGGCGAACAGACGGCGGCCGGTCTGCTCGTCGTAGGTGCCGCGCAGCATCGGCTCGCACTCGTGCTCCAGGTAGCGCACCAGGGCCTGGCGGGCGTGGCCGCCGCCGTAGGCGTCGTCGAGGGTGCGGAACAGCTCGCCGACCGAGCGCAGCGCGGCGATGTCGCCGCCGGTGACCCGCTGGCCGGGGCCGCGTTCGGCTGCCCGGCGGCGGGTGCCGAACTCGGGCGGCCCGGTGGGGCGGATCTGGGCGGGGACGCGGACCGGCGGCTCGGCGCGGGCCACCTTCTCGTCGGCGCGGCCGATGAGCCAGTCCCGGCTGGGCACGACGAGCCCGGCCGAGGTGAAGGCGATCTTGCGCAGCTCGGCGTGGCTGCCGGAGTCCTTGCGCCACAGCCCACTGACGATGTCGACGGCCTCCTCCGGAGCGGCGGCGAACTCCAGGCCCGCGTAGACGGGGGCGCAGGCGTCCAGGCCGAGGTCCTGGGCGGTGAGCCGGCGGCCGAGGCGCCGGGTGAAGACCTCGGCGATCAGTGCGGGTGTGGTCCCCCTGGGCTGCTGCCCGCGCAGCCAGCGGGTGACGGAGGTCTTGTCGTATCTCAGGTCGAGCCCGTGTTCGAGACCGAGCTGGTCCACGCGACGGGCGAGTCCCGCGTGGGAGAACCCCGCTTCTGCGATGAGCGCGGCGAGCTGGCGGTTGGGGGTGCGCTGCGCGGGTCGTTCCGTCATCTGTGGTGCGGTCTCCTGCCTTCCGGCGAACGTTGGTGCCCGGATTACCTGTGAGCAGCCCTTATGGCCTTCTGGACGGCGCGAATGTAGCGGAGAGTAAACACCTGGTCGCACATTTCGACCCGCATTCATCCGATCGTGTGAGAATTTCCCCTGAGGCTGACGGGCAGCGACCGGCACGGGGCCCGCGCGGGCATCGGAACGGGCGCCGGAAGGAAAGCCGGTCGTACGGTCGTACAGTGGCTTGGGCACGTTTCGTGCCTTACTACGTCCTGCCTTACTACCTTCCGGGAGGCGCTCGCCGTGAGTGAGTTGCGGTTCGTCCGAATGGGCTTCGGGGCCGAGGCCGTCGACTACCAGGTGGCCTGGGACGAGCAGCGCCGGGTGCACGCGGCGCGGTTCGCCGACGAGGTGCCCGACACCGTCATCCTGCTGGAGCATCCCCCGGTCTACACGGCCGGCCGGCGCACCCAGGACAGTGAGCGCCCCCTCGACGGCACCCCGGTCATCGACGTGGACCGCGGCGGCAAGATCACCTGGCACGGCCCCGGCCAGCTGGTGGGCTACCCGATCCAGAAGCTGCCCCGCCCGGTGGACGTGGTGGCGCACGTGCGGCGTCTGGAGGAGGCACTGATCCGCACCTGCGCGGAGTTCGGTGTGACGACCACCCGGATCGAGGGACGCAGCGGCGCGTGGGTGCTCGGCGACCCGGTCGAGCAGCGTCCGGCGCTCGGCGGACTCTCCCTGGACTTCGACCCCCGCCTGGACGACGAGGAGTTCGACCCCCGCCTGAACGGCCCCCAGTACGCCCCCTCCAACGCCGGCCAGCGCCGCGAGGACCGCAAGATCGCCGCGATCGGGATCCGGGTGGCCAAGGGCGTCACGATGCACGGCTTCGCGCTCAACGTGCAGCCCGACAACAAGTGGTTCGACCGGATCATCCCGTGCGGCATCCGCGACGCGGGCGTCGCCTCCCTCGCGGGCGAACTGGGCCGCGACATCACGATCGAGGAGGTGCTCCCCGTGGTGGAGCGGCATCTGCGCGACATCCTGGAGCACGCCGACCTGAAGCCGCGGGAGATCGTCCGCACCCCGCCTGACCCGGCGGTACGACCGCCCGACGCGGCAGGAATGGCCCCCGGGTCTCGGAGGTCGGCCTGACCGTCAGACCCATCAAACACGGGCGTACCCTGGGGTACGCCGAAGAATCGAAGCTAGGGAGCCGACGTGTCCGCAGTCGCACCGGACGGACGCAAGATGCTGCGCCTGGAGGTCCGCAACAGCCAGACCCCGATCGAGCGCAAGCCCGAGTGGATCAAGACCCGGGCGAAAATGGGGCCCGAGTACACGAAGATGCAGAACCTCGTCAAGAGCGAGGGCCTGCACACGGTCTGCCAGGAAGCCGGCTGCCCGAACATCTACGAGTGCTGGGAGGACCGCGAGGCGACCTTCCTCATCGGCGGCGACCAGTGCACCCGGCGCTGCGACTTCTGCCAGATCGACACCGGCAGGCCCGAGGCGCTCGACCGTGACGAGCCGCGCCGAGTGGGCGAGTCCGTGGTCACCATGGACCTGAACTACGCCACCATCACCGGTGTCGCCCGCGACGACCTGGAGGACGGCGGCGCCTGGCTGTACGCCGAGACCGTGCGCCAGATCCACCGGCAGACCGCCGGGCGCGAGTCCGGCCGCACCAAGGTCGAGCTGCTGGCCCCCGACTTCAACGCCGTCCCGGAGCAGCTGGAGGAGGTCTTCTCCTCCCGGCCCGAGGTGTTCGCGCACAACGTCGAGACCGTGCCCCGCATCTTCAAGCGGATCCGCCCCGGCTTCCGCTACGACCGTTCCCTGAAGGTCCTCACCGCCGCCCGGGATTACGGCCTGGTCACCAAGTCGAACCTGATCCTCGGCATGGGCGAGACCCGCGAGGAGGTCGGCGAGGCGCTCCGGCAGCTGCACGACGCCGGCTGCGAGCTCGTCACCATCACGCAGTACCTGCGCCCGTCGGTGCGCCACCACCCCGTCGACCGCTGGGTGAAGCCGCACGAGTTCGTGGAGCTGAAGGAGGAGGCCGAGCAGATCGGCTTCTCCGGCGTGATGTCCGGCCCGCTGGTCCGCTCCTCGTACCGGGCCGGCCGCCTCTACCGGATGGCGGTCGAGAAGCGCGGTGCGTACATCGCCGCCCAGGCCGTCTGACACGGCGCTCTCGGGTCCGCGCTCGCGCGGGACCCGAGGGCGCCGTGTACGGCATGCGTGTGAACTCGCGCACAAGAAACTACTGGCCAGTAATGCCCGAGACGACGCGGTCCCGGCCGTCCTCGCAGATGAGGACGTGCGCCGGGGCCGCGTCGGTGTTCGTGAGGCCCGAACCGGGGCTTCATGTGCGTTTGACCGGCGGGTCACGCCCTGGTAACACCAATCAGTGACCCTGGAATCACGCCGTGTGCACTCGTGCTCACGGCCGCACCCACAGTCGTACCCGCACCCGTACCCGAAGACGTTTCGAGGGGGGACCTCCACGATGCAGACCGCGCCGGTCCGCGCCACCGCCATCCCGTCCTTCGGCACCGCGCTGCGCGCCGTCGAGTCACTGCTGATGAGCAGCGGCCAGCGCACCGCCCGCCGCAACGCCTGGACCTCCGTCCTGGAGGACCGCCGTCGCGCCAAGGACCGGGTGGAGGCGGAGCGCGTACTCGACCAGTCCCCGACCGTCACCGGTTTCTGAGTCCTCCGGCGGGCGCCTCCGGGGGCTCTGAGACCTCCGAAGGCACTGCCGTCATCCCCGCTCCCGGGGACACGTAGACTTCGTGGCATGGCGAGGAAGGAAACCGCAGCGGACGCTGCGAACCCCGGGCGACTGAAACAGATCGCTCTGACTTACAAGATGACCCGCAGGGTCGACAAGAAGATCGGTCTTGTACTCGCGGCTATCGGAATCGTCACCTTCGGTGTCTTCCTCGCGATCGGCTTCTTGATCGGCCACCCCGTTTATCTCGGCATCCTGGGCTTCCTGCTCGCCTTCCTCGCGACGGCGATCGTGTTCGGGCGCAGGGCCGAGCGGGCGGCATTCGGGCAGATGGAGGGACAGCCGGGCGCCGCCGCGGCCGTGCTGGACAACGTCGGCCGGGGCTGGTCGACGACCCCCGCGGTCGCGATGAACCGCAACCAGGACGTGGTGCACCGCGCGGTCGGCAAGGCCGGCATCGTGCTGATCGCCGAGGGCAACCCGAACCGGGTGAAGAGCCTGCTCGCCGCCGAGAAGAAGCGGATGAACCGCATCGTCGCGGACGTCCCGGTGCACGACATGATCGTGGGCACGGGCGAGGGCCAGGTCGAGCTGAAGAAGCTGCGCACGACCATGCTCAAGCTGCCCCGTGTCCTCACCGGCCCGCAGGTCACCACGACCAACGACCGGCTGCGCGCGCTGGGCGACCTGATGAGCAACATGCCGCTCCCGAAGGGCCCCATGCCCAAGGGGATGAAGCTCCCGAAGGGCGGCGGCCCGAAGGCCCGCTGAGACCTCGCATACGACGCGAGCCATGACGAGGGGGTGCCCGGAATGATTCCGGGCACCCCCTCGTCATGGCTCGTCATGCACCGCGGTGCCGTCGCCGTCCTCGGGACCGGACCGGCTCAGATCCGGACCTCGACCGTGCGGGCCAGCCGGTCGTGCAGGCCGCGGCCGTCGCGGTCCCAGATCAGGGCGGGGACGGCGAGGCAGAGCAGCGCCGAGCGGACCAGACCGCGCAGCGGCTGCACCCGACCGCTGTCGACGGCGACGACGCGCAGGCCGAACAGGCGCTTGCCGGGGGTGAACCCGACCGTGCCGACGGTGAGGGCACTCAGCACGAAGAACACCAGCAGCGCCCAGTTACTGGTCGCCTGCCCGGCGAAGCCGTCGGTGATCAGCCCGTACGCGATCAGCACGCACAGGCCCCAGTCGACGGCCAGGGCGCCCAGCCTCCGGCCCGGGCCTGCGAGGGAGCCCGGCCCGTGCTCCGGCAGCCCGAGCTGCTCACCACGGTGCCCGAAGTCGGCGCCGGCGTCTTCCATGGCCTCGCGCGGCCCGGAAAGCCACGATCCGATTGCCTGCCTGTTGTCCACTCCTACACGGTACTGCGCCCGAATATGAGCGGGGGACGGCGGGGTGCGGGACGAGGCGCGGTCCGGAGCACGACGGCGACGCGTGTCCGGACTACCGTGAGAGATGTGCCGGTTAACTTGTGCGAAACAAATGGGTCACGCCCGAGAAATGCCCCGTCCCTAGGGTCGAGTACCACGTGGGCCCCCCGCACTGGCCGCACGAACGATCTACCACCCCGGCGGGACGGTCGGGAGTAGGAGGAGCTGGATGTTCCAGAACGCCGACGAGGCCAAGAAGTTCATCGCGGACGAGGACGTCAAGTTCATCGACGTCCGCTTCTGCGACCTCCCGGGTGTGATGCAGCACGTCACAGTGCCTGCCGAAGCGTTCGACCCGGACGAGGAGCTGGCCTTCGACGGATCCTCGATCCGTGGTTTCCAGGCCATCCACGAGTCCGACATGTCGCTGCGCGCGGACCTCTCGACCGCGAGGCTCGACGCGTTCCGCCGCGACAGGACGCTGAACATCAACTTCTTCATCCACGACCCGATCACGGGCGAGCAGTACTCCCGCGACCCGCGCAACGTGGCCAGGAAGGCGGAGGCGTACCTGGCCTCCACCGGCATCGCGGACACCGCGTTCTTCGGCCCCGAGGCCGAGTTCTACGTCTTCGACAGCGTGCGCTTCAAGACGTCCGAGAACGAGTCCTTCTACCACATCGACTCCGAGGCGGGCGCCTGGAACACCGGCGCGCTGGAGGACAACCGCGGCTACAAGGTCCGCTACAAGGGCGGCTACTTCCCGGTCCCGCCGGTCGACCACTTCGCCGACCTGCGCGCCGAGATCTCGTTGGAGCTGGCCCGGTCCGGCCTGAAGGTCGAACGCCAGCACCACGAGGTGGGCACCGCCGGCCAGGCCGAGATCAACTACAAGTTCAACACCCTGCTCGCCGCCGCCGACGACCTGCAGCTCTTCAAGTACATCGTGAAGAACGTCGCCTGGCGCAACGGCAAGACCGCGACCTTCATGCCGAAGCCGATCTTCGGTGACAACGGCTCGGGCATGCACGTCCACCAGTCGCTGTGGGCGGGCGGCGAACCGCTGTTCTACGACGAGCAGGGCTATGCCGGCCTGTCGGACATGGCCCGCTACTACATCGGCGGCATCCTCAGGCACGCCCCGTCGCTGCTGGCCTTCACCAACCCGACGGTGAACTCGTACCACCGCCTGGTGCCGGGCTTCGAGGCCCCGGTGAACCTGGTGTACTCGCAGCGCAACCGTTCCGCCGCGATGCGTATCCCGATCACGGGCTCGAACCCGAAGGCCAAGCGCGTCGAGTTCCGCGCCCCGGACGCCTCCGGCAACCCGTACCTGACGTTCTCGGCCCTGCTGCTCGCGGGCCTGGACGGCATCAAGAACAAGATCGAGCCGGCCGAGCCGATCGACAAGGACCTCTACGAGCTGGCTCCCGAGGAGCACGCCAACGTGGCGCAGGTCCCGACCTCCCTCTCCGCCGTCCTCGACCACCTCGAGGCCGACCACGAGTACCTCCTCCAGGGCGACGTCTTCACGTCCGACCTGATCGAGACCTGGATCGACTTCAAGCGCCAGAACGAGATCGCCCCCCTGGCCCTCCGCCCGCACCCGCACGAGTTCGAGCTCTACTTCGACGTGTGATATCGCCCCAGGTCAGAGCGGGTAACCGCTCCCCTGGGCCGTCTGTGGGCCGTCGGCCGTGTCTCTTCCTGCGTGGAAGGGCACGGCCGACGGCCTGTTTCTGGCCCGCCGCCGCTTATGACGGCACGTCGCCCTCCCCAGGGCCGTCGTCCGCGTCGGGTACGCCGAATGCGGCGTCAATGGCTCGGCGAGCCCGATCCCGGCTGTTCGGCATCAGGTGCGTGTACGTCCGGAGGGTGAATCCCGGGTCGGAGTGACCCAGGTACTCGGCCAGGGCCTTGATGTTCTCCCCGGAGTCGAGCAGCACCGATGCGTAGTAGTGCCGCAAGGCGTGCATGCCGTGCTCACGCGACGGTTTGAACCGCTCCCCCGGCGCCCGTTCCGGAATGACGCCGGCGGCGATCAGGGCAGGCTTCCAGAGGTACATGTTGAAGTAGTTCCTGTTCAGTGCCTTACGCTCCCGCGAGTAGAACAGCAATTTCGCGGTAACGGGCGGGCCGTCGGGGGTCTTCCACGGCAGAGTGACGTCGATGGGGGCCGGCGCGTGATGTGCGCGGCGAGCGCTTCCGACACCACATTAGGCAGGGGCACGTCTCGCAGCTTGCCGCCCTTGGGCGGGGCGAACACCATCTGCGGCCCCACCAACTTGACCTGCCGCACGACGTGCACGACTCCTTCAACAAAGTCGACCTCGTCAACGGCCAGCCCGAAGATCTCGCCCTGTCGCAGACCGCACCCGGCACCGACGTCGACGGCCGTCGCGTACTGGCTCGGAAGTCCACCCCGGACGGCGACCACCCGGTCACGCGCCCAGGGCTTGATCTTCCGCCGGTCCAGCTTGGGCGCGCGTACGGAGCCTGCGCGGCAGGGATTCCGGGTCAGAATGCCGTCATCCACGGCGGCGCCGAACACAGCGGAGACGTTCGCGAAGACCGTCCGCTGATACGACGCTGCCATGCCGGAGTCTGCGAGGGCCCGTGCCCACGTGCGGATATGGGCGGGTTGGAAGGCGCTCAGGGAGCGAGAACCGATGTAGGGGAAGGCGTGGAGCCGGAACCTCAGCTCCATGTTCACGATCGTGGAAGGGTCCGTGGTCTGGGATGCCAGCCATTGAGTGGCGAACTCCCTGAACGTCTCCTTGCCGGCCGACGGGTCGATGTACTGGCCCCGGGTCATGTCAGCCGCGATCTGCGTCAGCCACGCCTCCGCGAGACGTTTCTGTTTGTCCGGGAACGACTTGCTGCGTTCGCTTCCGTCCGGGGCAACGTAGCGGGCCCGGTAGCGCAAGCCCGTCCCGTATCGGTCGGTCTTTACTCTGATCGTCTTTCTGTTGGGTGCCGTCTCGGTCTTGTACCAGCGGTCTTGGATGTGGCCAGCCATACGGCGGCGGTCCTCTCGACATACAGCAGGGAGAGCCACCCGCGGTGGCTCTCCCTGCTGTCCTGGGGATGGTTGGCTATGCGGCGCTCTGGCAGGCGCTCTTGCGCTGGCTGACGTAGGCGCGCACGTCGGCCGGGTCGTAGCGAAGGTGCTTACCGATCCGGAAGCCGGGCGGTCCGGTGCGTTTCCTGCGCCACTGGTAGACGGTTTCGAGCGGTACGCCGAACATGTCGGCGATGTCGTCGGGGGTGAGGTACCGGCCCGGGAGACCGCCGCGGAGGGTCGCGCGGGGATCGGTCGGGACAACGGTCGGCACTTTGGGACCTCCAGAGAGGGCGGAGCCTGCGAATGGAGTTGGATTCAGTGGCCCAGCAGCCTGCGTCTGTCCGAGGTGCGGATTTCTGCGTCACCTGCGTCATCTGCGTCATTCGCCGACCTGACCTGCGCTTTCGCGGTGACGCAGCACGGTGGGGGTACGTCACCGGTGACACAGACCTCCGTCATCGGGTGACGCAGGTGACGCAGGATGACGCAGGAATCGACCGTCTGCGTCACCCGTCTTCCGGCAGGTCACCGGCCGTTTTCGGGGTGCGGGTGACGCAGGTGACGCAACGCTTCCTACTTCGGACAAAGAGGGGGGTGGTGTCTGTTGTGGTGCGCGGCTCAGAGCGCGAAGAGGGAGCCGCTGCGCGGCGCGACCCTGGCAGGGCGGCGCCGCCGCCGAACAGCAAGAGGAGCACGCGCTGCCGGGTGCTCCTCTTGCTTGTATGAGCGGGCGTGGTGCCGCGCGGTCAGAAGGCCGCTTCCTGCTCCGGCGAGGGCGGTGCGGCGGACGGCCGCGCGATCTCGATATAGCGGGACGTCTTGGTACGCCCCCAGTCGATGAGGACGCCCCGGGCCGCGAGGGTGGGCTGAAGGCGCTTGAGCCGGTCGGAGAGCACCTTGCCGGTGGTCGGCCACCCCTTGGGCAGGGGACGGAAGTCCTCGCTCGTGTAGAGGCCCGTGAGGCTGTGCAGCCATTCGGCCGACGTCATCCGCTGCTCGGTGCCCGGGTCGATGCCGGCGGCGTGCTTGAGCACCGTCTGTGCCAACAGGTCGCCCTCAATGACGTCGTCGTTGAGGTCGTCCAGGCTGGCCCGGTAGGCAGCGAGAGCTCCCAGACCGGTGGCCGCGTCCAGCTGCGCGCACAGGTGCGCGAAGTCGGCCATGCGCAGATCCGTCGGGATGTCCGCCTCCGCTGCCCGCACCTGCACCGTGAGGTCCAGGAGAGAGCCGAGGATGACGGGCAGCACCTGGGCGAAGTCGGACCACAGTTCCGCCTCGGTGCGCCGAACCCGGGGGCGTTCCAGCCGCAGGGGCAACAGTCGCTCTGCGAGGTCGGGCCGGATCACGCCGACGTCGATGCCGGTCAGCAGCAGGGGGCGGCGGTAGCCGATGCGGAAGACGTCCCCGTCGGTGAACAGGGCACGCTTGACGTTCTCTGCCCCGGTCACGATGCAGCACATCGCATCCGACAGCTCCGGCGTCATGTGCGAGAGGTTGTCCAGGGCGGTGACCCAACCGGCCGCCACCGCCGTGATCAGGTTCTCCTCGTCCTTCGGTGCCCGGCGCAGGTCCCCGGTCATGCCCTCGATGATCCGCACGAGCATTCGCCCACCGGTGGACTTGCCCGCGCCCTGCGGGCCGGTGAGGAACGGGGCCGGGACGGGCACGGCCGGACCCAGGCAGCCGATGAGCCAGGCGATGGCCAGGCACTCGGTCTCCGCGGTGGCGAAGTTGCACAACCGCATCAGCAGATCGATGCCCTTGCCGTCGGTGTCCTTGACCGGCAGGGGCATTTCCCCCGTGAGCTGGGTGCGACGCCAGCAGACTTCCTGCGGGTCCGGGGTGCGGATGTCCCAGCCGGTGGGGTGGATGCGCACGGACTGCCCGTCGCTGCGCCCCAGGTCCAGCCACGTCGCCCCGTCGAATCCGGGGGCCACGCGGATGTGCACGGGCTGCACGTCCTCGGTCAGCGCGAGTGCTTCGATCAAGTCCAATGCCTCTTTCATGGCGGTGCCGTTGAACACGCCGATGCCGTCCTTGAACAGTCCGACCATGAGTTCCTGGCGGTGGCTGCCGGTGGTGCCCTGGGAGCGGATCGGGCGGGCCACGGGGTGGCCGTTGCGCTGCGCGTACACGGTCCCGTCGGCGGTGCGGAAGTACCGGAAGTGGGATTGCGCGTAGTCGGTGATGATTTCGCGGGCGGGGGTCTTGTCGTCGTCGGCCATGGTCACAGTCCCAACCGGGTGCGGGCGTTGGTCCACGCGTCCGTGCAGTGCCGCGGGGTTTCGCCCTTGGCCTGCGCGGCGGTGAACAGCCGCGCGGTGTGGGCGTCGGTGAGGCAGCCGCACCGGCCGTGCGTGGACAGCACGGCGAGGAACGTCCGATACACGGTCGCGTGCACCGCGCTGGACGCCTCGGTGATGCGCTGCTCGGCCATGGCGATGCCCCGGTCCAGGTAGGCGGGCGTGCGGTGCGGGCACTCCCCGTTCCCGGACCGTGTGGGCACGGCGACGGCCTGCGGCATCGGCTGGACCATGGGGGGTTCCTTCACGGCCAGCGCGCGGACGGCGTCCGGCAGGGCGGTCATGGTGCCGGTGCCGGGCCCGAGCCACCGGGCGTAGGCCATGGTCGACTTGATGTCGACGCCGGGGCGGACGGCGTTGGACGAGCCCATGGTGCCCCGGTAGATCCAGTGCTCGCCGCGCGTCGTCTCCACGGTCCGCGTGGCGGGCAGGGCGGTACGGGCCCACGCAATGGCGTCCGCGTCGTCCAGGTCCACCACGGTCAGCCCGGCGCCACCGGGGTGGTAGGCGACGGAGACGGCCCGCCGCCACGCCGTCGTCCACGAGGGTGAGGCGATGACGGCCGGGTCGGTGGTGGCGGCGGCCCAGGCGTGGCAGACGCCGGGGCACCGGCACGGGCCCGCGCTCTTCATGTTCGGCCGGCCGCCGCACGCGTTGTCCGCGCATGAGGGGCAGTTGCCGAACGGGACCTTGCCCCGGCGCAGCGGCAGCACGGGCACGCCGGACTCAGCGAGGCTCAGCGCGGTGTGCTGGGGGTGCAGCGGAGGGGGCGTGGGTTGCGTCATGCTGGAGGTCTCCAGTTCCTTGATGGGTGCTGGTTGGCAAGGGCGACCGCGCATCTTTGGCGAGAGGGGCGGTCGCCCTTGGCGTAGCTAGAGGTCGGTGCCGGTGTAGTGGGCGGTGTAGCCGGGGCAGGGCGAGTCGGGGCAGTCGCAGCCGCCGCACTCGTTGCAGATGTCGCCCGAGCACTCGTCGCACATTTTGTGACCGGGGCATCCGTAGGCGGCGCAGTCGTCGCAGTACTGGTCGTCGTCGAACACGCGGGGTTCCTCCTGGTCAGCCGTGGAAGTGGTTGCGCTTGAACGTGGCCTTGCGGATGTTCACCGTGGTGCCGCCCCGGTGGTCGCTCGGGCTGAGGACCTGGACGGCGATCCAGCCGCCGAAGATGACCGCGGCCAGGATGATGAGCTGGCTGATGAACGCGGTCAGGGCGGCGAGGAACGAGGTGAGCAGCAGCAGCCCGCCGCAGACGGCGAGGAAGCCGACGCCTCCGAGGGCGACGTTCACGGCCGTGCGGGAGACGGCCGGCTTCGCGGTCACCGGCTCCGGGCGGACGGCGTCGATGGCGTAGCCGGTGACGACGCGTCCGTCGGGCAGGACGATGCTCGCCACCGCCGGGGCGGTGCCCGGCTGCACCGGCACGACCGGCGCCGGGTGGACGACGGTGGGCGGGAGCGGGGTGGGCTGGTAGGTGGTCACGTCCCGCTGAACGGGCACGGGGTGGGTGGGTTCGGGGTACATGCGGAATCCCTTCCGGACATGGGTCAGGGAGGCGGAGACACCCCCTGCCGGGGGCGCTGGGGAGGGGTGTTCGAGGGTCTGACCTGCGTGCCTCCCTGCCTCCCTGACAGATCATCGATGCTGGTCAGGGTCAGGGAGGCGGGTCAGGGAGGCGGTCAGGGAGTTCTCCCTGCCTCCCTGACCGTGTGGGGGTCGGCTCCCTGTCATCCGTCGGCGGAAGCGGAACCGTCGGTGTCGCGGTTGGCGAGGGCGCGGGCGACGCGGTCGCGGCCGACGACCATGCGGCCGTCGGACTTGTATGGCTCGGCGCCGGCGTCCTCCAGCACGCGCTTGAGGTCGCCGGGCGTCCACCGCCCGTAGGCGTCCTCGTTGAGCGCGGACAGCCGCTTGAGGACATCGGCGGTCAGCACGCGGGAGGCGGTGCCGAGGACGGCGGCGATGTCGGCGAGCGGGTCATGCTCCTTCCCGCGCTCGATCACGTGCAGGGTGGTGACCCCGTCGCGCAGGGCCTTGGCTCGCTTGGCGATCTCGGTCGCGGTGTCGGTGTCGATGTAGTGCGTGCGCACCGTGATCGACGCCTGTCCGGCCGGGATGGCGATGCCGTCGGAGGCGACCACGACCGTGCCCTTGTCCAGCCCCGGGCGCAGCAGGTTCGGCGCGGCGCCGCCGTCGACGGCCTTGTCCCCCAGTGCCATGCGGGCCTGCGACTCGGTGCCCAGGGCGAGGGAGGCGCGGGTGTGGGCGCCCTCGCGGACCAGCTTGGGCAGGTTCTGGTCGGTGGGGTCCTGGGTGCCCTGCCACAGCAGCACGTTGACCGCCCGGCCCTGGTTGTGAATCTTGCGGGCGGCCATGAAGTAGCGGCTGGTGGCCTTGGAGCCGCCGTAGGGGCGCTTGTCGGCGTCGAGCAGCGGGCACATGAACGCCACCTGCGCCTCGTCGACCAGCAGGATCAGCGGCGGAAACGTCGTGCCGGGCGGCGCGGTCAGGCGGCGTTCCATCTCCGTCACGCCGCCTTCGAGCATCTCGGTGGCCTCGATCACGTGGTCATCGGTCGGGCCCTGGATCAGGACGGTGGCCAGGCCGTCGTACATGGCCCAGTCGCCGGCGCCCTTCAGGTCGGCCACCCGGAATTCGACGGTGCGATCGAGGGCGAGCCACAGGGCCAGCGCGCGCAGCGCGGCCGTCTTGCCCTGGTTGGACAGGCCCGTGATCAGCAGGTGGCGCTGGTACAGGCTCAGCGCGGCGGCATCCCCGCGCAGGTCCTGCCCCCACGGGGCGCGGCCCTTGGCGTAGTCGGCGGTCAGCGACTCGTCCACGGCCAGCGGGGACGGGCCGATCGGCTCGTCCAGCGCCCCCGAGTCGGCCACCCACAGCCGCACCGTGCGGGCCGCCTGGGGGATGGTGATGAACACCTCGTGCTCGTGCCGGGTCAGGTTCTCCGCCAACTTGCGGCGCTTGTTCTGCACCTCGATCGTCGACACCCCCGAGGGCAGGGTCACGTCGACCTCCACCCCGCATCCGGCGATGGTGATCGGTCCGAGCATGGAGGCGCCGGCGTCGCCCATCTCCTTGATGGCCCGGGCCAGGGCCGGGACTCCGAGGTCGCGCAGGGCCTTGACCACGATGGACGGGGTGACCGGCTCCCCCTCACCCGACCGGACGTTCGCCGGGAGGGCCCACTGGGGGGCGGCCTGCTGGTGGCGGCCGACGGCCCACAGGGCGAGCAGGGCCAGGAACGGGCCGATGGTGACCAGCGGGCCCCACACCACGGTGACGATGGTGATGAGCAGCCGGATGAACTCGATGACCGCCATCAGCGGGGTGACGACGTCGCCGAGATCCTTGTTGGCGATGGCCAGCACCACTCCGAGGGCGACCAGGCCCCCGATGCCCATGCCGGTGCCGACCAACACGCCCTTGGCGGCGTCGACGGGGGAGTGGAGCAGGTCCATGCGGCGGCGGTGGCGCGCGTCGCGGTACCGCTGCCCGCGCTCCTCCCACTCCGCCGCCGCTTCCATGTTCCCCGCGGCTTCCGCCGTGCGCATGTAGCGCTCGTAGCGGGCGGCGGTGCGGCCGTCCCAGGTGCGGCGGGCCACGATCCGCGCCCCACCGGCCACGTAGAGGGTGTGCCGGGCCACCGCCCGCGCGGTGGTCGTGGTCCGCTCGTCGGTGGCGATGCGCTTGACGGCGCGGCCGGAGCGCACCCACAGCGGCACGGGCGCGGGCGCCGGCGGGTCGGGGACCACGGTCAGCCGGGTCACGGTGGCGGTGTCGGCGGGCGGGTCGGTGTGCTTGTGCAGGTGAACGACGGTGTCACCCATGACGGGAAGGCTCCTGACTGCCCCGAACGGGGCGGGAAGACGAGAAGGGGCGCCGGCCGGGCAGGGGCCGGCGCTCAGGGGTCAGCGGCGGTGGCCGTTCTTGTGGGCGCGCAGTGCCGCCTTACAGGCCGGGCACTTGCGTTCCGGGCCGTCACCGACGACCGGAGCGGGGATCACCTGGCCGCAGACGGCCCGGGTCACGCCGCACACCAGCGGCCCGCAGTCCGGGCAGTGAAAGTGCGAAATCAGGGCGGGCGTAGCCCTGCCGGCGGTACGCGGCACGCTCACCACCACCCCGACAACTTCTTGGGCACGAGGTACGGGCAGCCGTTGACCATGTGGTCCACGCACTGCGGGCAGTCCTCACGCGGCTTGAGCTTGCGGTGGATGCGCCGGTCGTGGGCGTGCTGCCAGCACTGCGGGCACTCACCCGGCGGCGTCTTGGTGGCGGGCACGGTCACCACCACCCCGACGACTTCTTGGTGGCCTTGTCGCGGGCGGCCTCGGTGACGATGCGCTGCCGCTCGGTCTGCAGGGCGGTGATCTCGGCGATGAGCCGGGTCTCGGCGGCGGTCCAGGCGGTGTCCATGGTGTGTTCGGCGCGGCCGGTGCTCTCGCCCCGGTGCAGCCGGTAGCCGCCGGTGACGGCGGCACCGGCGACGGCGCGGCGCTCGCGGCCGTCCAGCGGCCACAGCTCGCGCCGGCGGACGGCGTCCAGCTTGCGGGTGGCCTGGTGGATCTCGCGGTCCAGGCGGCGGGTGTCGGGCTTGCCCATGTCAGGCACTCCTTGGGGAGTCGCAGGGGTCGGGGTAGGCGC
Source organism: Streptomyces sp. GD-15H (assembly GCF_045291515.1). Taxonomy (NCBI): domain Bacteria; kingdom Bacillati; phylum Actinomycetota; class Actinomycetes; order Kitasatosporales; family Streptomycetaceae; genus Streptomyces; species Streptomyces sp. GD-15H. Next base: position 6,247,769 of record NZ_CP149447.1, on the reverse strand, counting down.
AGGGCACGCAGGTGCCGAGCGCGGCGGGGATGACGTAGCCGGCATCGCGCCGGCAGACCGGGCAGGTGCGCCGTGCGCGGTTCGCTGCGGCGAGTGCCGCCCACCTGCCGGGCGTCATCGGCCTCACCGGCTTGGCCAGGTCGATGCGGTAGAGGTGGGCGACCAGCGGGCCCCGGCGGCGTGACCGCTCCAGCTGCGCCGCCACCTCCTGACCACCGGGCCGCAGACCCTGGGCACGAAGTTGGCGGCGGGTGGCGTAGCCGTCCGGGGCCAGCCGCCACCGGAACACCGGCAGCGCCCCCATCACGCCACCTCGGCAGCAGCCGCGGCGCGTTCGCCCAGGATCGTGTCCCGCAGCGTCCGCGCGTTCACCGGCGACGTCCGCAGCGTGCGGCGGATGCCCTCGGCGGTCACCCGCTTGTCCGGCCAATCGGCCGTCACCGTGCGCGCCTCGGCCAGCAGTTGAGCCGGGGTCCGCTTCGGACGGGTCGACTTCGCCGCCTGCGGAATCCGGCCGGTGGCCCGGCGCGGGCGGGCCGACTCGGCGGCCACCGCGCGCCGCTCGATCGAGGCGAGGGGAGCCGACTCGACCGCCGGGAACGGCTTGACCGGCAGGGCCGACTTGATGCAGTCGACCGGCACCGGATCGGGCACCCGCACCACCGACACCGTGATCGGGCCCGGGGTCGATTCCGGCAGGTCAGCCATAGACCGTTTCGCCTCGGTCTCGGCCGATTCCTCCGCATTCGCACCCGGGGCGGAAAACATCGATCCCAGCGCCGCGTCGGCGCCGGCGGTGACCCGAGCCCGCTGGACATCGAGCAGCCGGATCCCGAGGGAGTGGTCACCGTGGCCGACCCGGCGGGCCAGCCTCCACGAGGTCCGCTCCGACTTCCCCCGGGTCTTCTCGTCGGGGTGGTTGGCGGCCACCGCCCGGTGATAGGCCAGCTCCCGCACCACCGCGGCGGCGCGGGCCTCGGCCTCCGCGTCGCGGCCGTCGGTGTGCACCACGATGCGCCGGGCCAGGAACGCCATGCCCTCGGCGGAGGCGCACATGCCCATCGGGGTCACCGCGTAGATCACGGTGCGGCCGGGGTCGGGGCCGGCCATGGCGGCCATCACCGCGGCGGCGGCCGGCAGCGCCCACAGCCCGACCCGGACCGGCCAGGGGGAGGACTGCCCGAGCATGGTCAGCCCGAGCAGCACCAGGGCGAGCACGGCGGTGGCGCCCTCACCGGCCGCCACCGCCCCCAGCGCGGTGCCGGCGCCGTAGGCGTGGCTGATGTTGCTGTAGGTGCCGATGCCGCCGGCCACCCCGGTGGCCAGCATCGGCAGGAACGCGATGCTCAGCACGATCTTCTGTGCCCGGGTCAGGCGGGTGCGGGTCGGGGTGCTCATGCCGCACCCCCGGCGGGAGCGTCCGGCCCGGCGATGTCCGTCGGGCCGGGGGCGGTCGCGTCGACCAGGCCGATCAGCCGCTCCAGGGCGACCTCGAGCCGGCCGATCGTGTAGGCCATGGCGGTCTCGTCCAGCAGGTTCACGGTTGCCGCGTCGGCCAGGGCCCGGCGGGCAGCCTCCACGTGGCACCGGTCGCGCGGCGCGAGGTCGAAGCGGCCCCTCATGCGGCACCCCCCGGCAGGGTCGCGCCCGTGGTGCGGTTGACCAGCGCGACCCGCGCGGCCAGCGCCCGGCGGCGGGCCCGGCGGATGCGGCGCGCGTCCAGCTCGGTCGGCATGCGGTCCAGGGTGACGATGTGCGCGTCGATCAGGTCGACGTCCGCCAGGATGACGGGCATCTCCCGCTCGAGCGCGTCCAGTTCGGCGTTCGTCGGCTCCATGAAGTCGGCGAACGCGGTAACGGCGTCCTGAACAGTGACGATGTGGCTCATTGGGTCGTGTTCCTCTCAGACAGGAACGGCTCAACACAGCGGCCCCGGTGTCCTACCACCGGGGCCGCACGCCGTTAGAACCGGGAGATCCAGCTCCCCCGCCCCGTCCGTACGGCGCGAGGCCGGACGGACGGGGAGGCAACCGGCCGCGGCATCCGCCGCGCGGGTGGCCTGGACTCCGCGACTCACCGGCTGTCCCGGTGCGCTGTCGTGGCGGAGCAGGGAGACGCGAAGGGCATGGCCGTCAGTGCCGGTCCAGCACCGGCGGCGCCCAGGTACTTAACTGCCTCATCGGGGGCTCCTCTCTCTATCGGTCAACAGGGATCAAGCACTGCAAGGGGGACCTCGTCCCCACCCTCCGGCCGTTGCTCGCGGTCGCCGGGCCACCTCGCCAGTCGGGCCGAAGCCCATTGCGTCCTACCTGGCCTTTAGCGGGATTGCAGCGTCCCCGCCCTGTGCATTCGTGCAGTCGTGCTGAGCCCTCCGCGTCCGCTGGCGGACACGTCGAGACCGGGCAACTTCCCAGGTCAAAGCACCCAAGAAGCAGAACGACCTAGGTCACTTGCCGTTGATATGAAAGCTACCTAGGTCACTTGTGGGGCGTCAAGTGCTACGCAGTCTGATTCCAAACGACCTAGGTCAAGTACGCTTTTGGGGTGGACTCACAGCCGACGAGGAAGCCCAACGCCCGGGAAATCGCCGCCAGAATCCGAGATGAGATTGCCGCAGGGACGTTCGGCCCTGGGGACCGTCTCCCCGGTGGCCGGGCCTACGCCAAAAAGCTCGGCGTATCCCTGATGACCGTGCAGAACGCCTACATGCAGCTCCGGGACGAGGGGCTGGTGGAAGGTGTCGCAGGGAGTGGCACCTACGTCCGCGAGACCGCCCCTGGCGAGCAGGGGCCCCGTGAGGCGGCCCAACGCCTGACCGACCTGCAAGCTGAGGTCACGCGCGTCTCGACCGAACTGGCTGGCCTCGTCGAGCGCGTCAGGCAGCTTGAAGCGGCCATGGGTTCCGCTGAGGGGAAGCCCGGCGCCTAGCGTCTCTCGCGGTGCGTTTTTCTTCATGCACTCAGAGTGTCCCGGCGGGCGCGCCGTGAGTACGTACTCCCGCCGCTCTCGCACCGAACTAATCCGAACTTTCAGCCCTCAAGGGGGTGTTGGCGCAGCCTGACCGGCTGCGAGACTGGTCGTATGGCCGAACTAAACGGAAAACCCGTCACCCTCGACGACCTCCAGGGCCTCGCCCTCACGAACTACGGGCACTTCACGTCAATGCGGATGGAGGACGGCACCGTCCGGGGCCTGTCGCTCCATCTGGACCGTTTGGTGCGGGACTGCCGCATCGTCTTCGGCGTCGATTTGGACCGAGAGCGGACGCTGAACTACATCCGCAAGGCAGCCCAGGGTGTCACTGGGGTTGCTGGCCTCCGCGTCACCGTCTTCGATCCTGCGCTCGACATGGGGCGCCCCAGCGACGCCAAAGACCCGCACATCCTGGTGAACTTGCGGCCTGCAGGCGCCATGCCGCCTCCGCCCCTCACGGCCAAGACCTTCACCTTCACCCGCGACAGCGCGGAGGTGAAGCACATCGGCCTTCACCCTCAGCTCAGGCTTCGCCGTGATGCCCAGCTCGCCGGGTTCGACGACGCCGCATTCATCGAGCCGGACGGTCGGATTTCCGAGGGCGGCACCTGGAACCTTGGCTTCGTCGACCAGGGCGGGACGGTCATCTGGCCGGACGCCCCCGTGCTGCCCGGCACGACGATGCTGCTGCTCCAGAGCCTCGACGCTCCGAAGCAGATCACCGCTCCGGTGCGGCTCGCCGACGTCCCGAACATGGCAGCCGCATTCGCCACGAACACGACGATCGGCGTGCGTTCTATCAGCGCACTCGATGACGTGCAGTTCCCGCAGGACCACCCCGTGCTCGCCGCACTGCGTGACGCCTACGCCGGCATCCCCGGCGAGCGTCTGTAGACACGTGCTGCCGCCCCTACCAGGGGCGGCAGCACACGACAGAGGTAGCCCATGCCACTTGTTACAAAATGGACCGGACGTGAAGTTAAGGCGCTGCGTGAAGCCGTACGGATGAGCCTCATGGAGTTCGCTGAGAAGCTCGGGGTGTCCGATCGCATCGTCTCCCGGTGGGAGGCAGACGGCGAACAGGCCACTCTGCGCATGGTGAATCAAGCGGCCTTGGACACCCTGCTCGCCAAGGCTGACCGGGATGCTCAGGGTCGTTTTGTCGGCATCCTCGCGGTGGACGATGTCCCTACTCAAGCGCTCATCGAACCCGATGAAGAACAGACGAGCAGCGGCGAGTACGTGAAACATCCCGGTGATGGAAAACTCATGGCGCACGTCCCGGAAGGAATCTTCCTGTCGGGGGAGGACGACGAACCGGTGTGGGTGGATGAATTCCACATCGACACCTTCCCGATAACCAACGCCGACTACGCGCGGTTCTGCGCGGCCACTCGACACCCCGTGCCTGAGCACTGGGAGAACGGCCGATGTCCGCGTGCATTGTACGACCACCCCGTTGTGCACGTGACATGGCGAGACGCAAATGCGTACGCGACGTGGGCAGGGAAGTCGTTACCGACAGCCGAACAGTGGGAGAAGGCAGCACGGGGCACCGCCGGCCGCACCTTCCCGTGGGGAGACCAGAAGACTGCCGCAAAATGCAACGTCCGAGAGACCGGCGTGGAGCGCACAACGTCCGTCTCTCGATACCACAGCGGCGTATCGCCCTACGGGGTTTACGACATGGTAGGCAACGTGTGGGAGTGGCTTGTGACAGCGACCGAGCCCGGTCGCTACGAGCTCCGCGGTAGCGCCTTCACGAGCCCTTTGTTCCGCGGGATCCCGGCCGTTCCCAATGATGCCAACGACACGATGCACGACGATGACACCGGGTTCCGTTGCGTGGCGACGCCGGGACAGATGACACCCGGGAAGAGGTGAGGGCACATGGGCCAAAAGACCTCTGAATGACATCTTCTCCAGAAAAATTACTTTCTCCCCGAGGTGCTACATGCCAAAGATGCCCAGTAATGCTCAGACTCTAATCATGCGAATCTTCGACGCATGGACGGAAGACAACCTTCCCACCGTTGACGGAGGAACTGCTTTTGAAATTTTCGCATCCGAGCTAGCGCTGAGGCCGTTTGGGCTTGGAATCGAAGAAATCGAAGCAGGGATCGTGGGAGGGGGCCAAGATGGCGCGATTGATGCAGTCTATGTTTTCTTTGACGACGCCCTACTGGACGAAGATTCTGACGTTGTCGCACAGAAAAGCCGCCCAACCGAATTCGGGCAGGACAGGAATCTGGAACTATGGGTAGTTCAAGCCAAGCGAACCCCAAGCTTCGCCGAGGAGGTGGCAGAGAAGCTTGAAAACACGCTGCGTCGCCTGTTGGACCTCTCACAACCTCTTGATTCTTTGTCGTCTTTGTACAACTCCACAGTACTTGTGCGCTTCGGAATATTTCGAGACGCGTGGGAGAAACTGCTTACCCGTAGGCCGCGCATCAGCGTGAATGTAGTGTACGCAGCTCCTGGCGACTCACGGAACATCACCCCCCAATTCGAGGCGAAACTAAACGCCCTGAGGCATGTGATTCAATCGGCAGTCCCGGATGCACGGAAAGTTTCTGTAGAACTGCTTGGCGATAAGGAGCTACTGGCAAGGTATAACGAACGCCCACCTTACACCTTTGCCATGAATTACCAGGAAAGTGCCACGAGCGGCAAATCTCATGTCGCCCTTGTGAAACTGAAAGATTATTACAATCTAATCGTTGACGAGAACGGACGCCTACGTAGGCACCTTTTTGAGTGGAACGTTAGAGATTACCAGGGGAACGTCTCGGTAAATCAGGAGATCCGGCAGTCCTTGACGTCATCCGATAGCCCAGAGTTTTGGTGGCTAAACAACGGCGTCACACTGATTTGCAGTGAAGCCACGAGTACAGCTAAGACCTACTCGCTGTCCAACATCCAAATCGTAAATGGACTGCAGACAAGTCACGAGATCTTCAATTCACTCCGAGGTGGCGATGCAGCGGAGGCAGAAGAGCGCATGCTACTGGTCCGCATCATCGTCACAGATGACGCAGCAACGCGAGATTTGGTAATCAGGGCAACAAATCGCCAGACGGCGATCACGGACGCTTCCCTTCGCGCAACAGATGAGGTTCAGCGAAACATCGAGGAATACTTTCTAACTCAAGGATGGTACTACGACAGAAGGAAAGGATTTTACAAGAATGACGGCAAGGATCCTGCGAAGATCGTGAGCATTCAATTCGTCGGAGCGAGTATTACCGGAATGGGGTTGGCCCGACCTGATAAATCGCGCGGTAAACCTTCATCGCTCCTAAAGAATGACGATGACTACCGTTCAGTATTCAACTCGTCCATCGATCTCGAGATCTATCTTTGGGCTGCCAAGCTGCAACGTCAGGTGGATAACTTCCTCCTGTCCGAAGCTGCAGAAGCGAACGTTTCACAGAAGAGCAACCTCAAGTTTCACCTGTCCATGCTGATTGTGGAACAGTTGAATGGGGGCCCTATTCGGCGGCCGCAAATGCTCCGCTCCCTTGCGCGCAAGAATGCAGGAATCAACGAGGGGCAAATCAAGGATCTTTTTGAGAAGCTCAAGACTTGGTCGGCGGTATATCTTGAGCGTGAGGGCGTAATCCTAGAGCGAGCGACAAAGGCTCAAAGGTTCAGCGAATACTTGTTGACTCGGGCGCAAGTCGACGGAGAGCAGGCATAGTATGCATCGCGTGTCCAACGCTGTTGGCGTTGAACAGACGAAGAAGTCGTGACGGCAGAATCTGACGGCAACGTCAGCACACTGGATCAGCCTTGGGCGCCTCCCGGGACACTCGCCAGGCACGGCCATGGGCTTGTAGCCCAGGCAGGAAACCCAGCCGGTAGAACTAGGGGTTGTCCCGTATCCGATGAAGGTGCAACTCCCGCGGCTGTCGATACCAGCGCGACGACGCGGACGGCTTGGCGGCCTTGCGGCAGGCCTCACGAAAGGCTCTTTGCGATGAAGCTATTTATGGACGAGTCAGGAAACGGAAATACCTCCCAGCCGCTGATCGTCGGCGCGGTTGAACTGGGTGAAGATGCAGATGACATAGAGGAAAAGATTCGGGATTTGCATAAAAGGCTATCTGCGAAGAGTAGCCTGGCCGGCCTTCCCAGCTTCGAAGAATTTCGCAAGAACGGTTTTCACAGTTCGACCGATCCGCTAGAAGTCTCCAGTCCATTTTTAGAGCTCATGCGGACCATCTTCTTTCGGTCATACATGGTCGTAACCGATCGAACAGGTGTCCCTAGCGACACGGAATCCGGGGCGATCGAGTCCATGTATGTGAAATTGCTGAGTGATCTATTGATCCGTCATCGCCGCGAATCCGAGTTGCTTTGCTACATAGAGCAGAGCGAAGGCATGGCGGCAATTATTCGCCGACTTCCCGGTAACGTCGCCAAGCAGGCCTACAAAACGATCGGCAAAGCCGCACCATTGCCGCAGTTGAATATCACAATGGTCGCCAAGAGCGACTACATGTCTACGGCCATCATCGACTATGTCATGGCAGCAGTAAGTAGATGGATCCAAGCGGACTGCACCACAAAACCGAAAGACTGGGCCTATAGGGGATTCCGCGAGATTGAGCCGTCCATTTCCATGCTCTATTCATTCGAGCACGGTCGCATCTCTAGCCGGAAGGACCCACTTCATTGAAGTATGATAGGATCGCGCGCGAGGTAGGGTCGCGGTCAACGTTGTGCGCGAGTTCGCGTGCGTTGCATGATAGTCCTTGCATGGGAGTGCGACCCTACCTCGCTTTGTCCCATCACAGGGGGGGCAGTGCCATACTTGGTTGATGACCTGGCGGAGCAAGCCGGCGTATCGGTCGAAATTCTAGAAGCGCTATCCTTGGCTCTTCCTGCGGGTGCCGGACGGTTCTACGATCAGCGGATATACCGCAAGAAGCACGGCGGAATACGAGAAGTATTTAATCCGAGGCGACCCTTCGATGCCATTAGCAAGAATTTGCATCGAAGCTTTCTACACCTGTTCTCGTATGATCCGCCCAATCATGTTCACGGATTTGTTCGCGGACGTTCTACGATCAGCAATGCCAGTCAGCACCTAGCAAAACCGTGCGTTTTGCGCATGGATCTTGAGGATTTCTTTCCGTCAATTGACGCCGCAACAATAAAGACTACGTTGCGAGAGCAAGGTTACGAAGAGAAGGCCGCGGACATTGCCGTCAATCTCGTCACTATCGGCGGCAAGCTACCAATCGGACTTAGCACTTCACCCCTCTTGTCTAATTTGGCCTTCCTGAACACAGACCGGTCCCTCGCCGAGTATGCACAGTCAGAGGGCTTGTCGTTTACGCGTTATGTGGACGATCTCACATTCTCTGGCGATGTCACTGACCGCCATTCAGTGGATATCGCTCAAATCCTCGACGACGCTGGCTGGTCGGTAAACACGCGCAAAACCGCTTTCATGCGCCGCGGTGGTCCACAATACGTCACCGGCTTGTACGTCGGCGAATCGGGCGGGCCGCGGATCCCGCGTCAGGTAAAGCGTAAGATGCGATGGATCTTGCACGTGATATCCAAATTCGGTTACTACACCTATATGAAAGAGTTCGGCGGCGCGGGCGAGGTGATGCTTCGGCCTCGTCTGTTGGGCTGGGCATGCTATATCGCCGCAGTCGAGCCAGACGTAGGTTACCCACTACTGCGGGCATTCGATGACCTGGTTCCGGAGCCGGATGAGGATATATACGATCTCCTCTAGGTCTGCACCCATCACCGGGCCGTCTGTGGGCCGTCCGAGGGTGGCCAACGACTACCAACAACGACGAACAACGACAGCGTCCTCGCTGGTCACAGCGGCCCCCTGAACAGGGCCACGAGGTAGCGGCGCTGCATCATCACTTCTTCGACGTGTGATCCACTGACGCGCCGCGTCACAGTGGTACGGCGCCCCTGCTTCCGGTCTTCCAGGAGAAGACCGGAAGCAGGGGCGCCGTCGTGTGTCCGGAACGTGCTTTTCCCGTCGGGCTCCGGGAGGGATGATGGGAGCTGACACTGTTGTTCGAGAGAGGTTCACGGGGATGCCCGAGAGGGACGACGAGGAGCGCGAGTTCGACATCAAGTGGGCGGACACGGCCGAGCACAAGGAGCCGTCGGCCCGCGCCCGGATGCTCGCCGCGCGCTGGAAGGACAATCCGCCCGGCCCGGTCCCGTTCCGCGGTGAGCCGGAGCACAGGGCGTCCCGCGGCTCGTCGTCATGGGTGTCCACGGCCGTGGTCCTCGGCTGTGTCGCCGCGGTGATCGTTTTCCTCGGTTACATCGACTTCCGCCCGTACTGATCACGGGTCCGGGCGCCCACGAGGAGCACCCGGGCCCGGTACCGCTTCAGCGGTTGTAGCGCATGAGAGCTCGGACCATGTGGCAGGTCGTGCCCGACGGCGGGTGGACGCCGATCAGTTCCGCCGTGCTGCGTATCTTCTCGTTGGGTGCCTGGTCGGGCAGGTAGACGCCGGAGTCGAGCAGGGCGATGGCGAGCCGCATCGCCTTGAGCCGGCGGTTGTGCGTGACGTACCACTCCCGCGGGCGGCCCGGCGGCAGCGGCCGCTTCTCGACGGGCGCGCAGGGCGTTTCGAGCAGGACGGGACGCTTCGCGGTGGGCTGGGTGGGCAGGGGCTTCGGCTTGAGTGCGGCAGCGGGCACAGGCATCCTCCTGTCGCGGTCGGGGCACCCACCGAGATCCACGCCGATCTCGGCGACACCCTCGAACACTGCTTCCAGTTTACTGCCCGGCACTGACATCCGGGGAACCTGGAGAGATCGTCGAACGCCCAGGTGAAGAAGGGGATTCCGGCTGCGGAACGCCCGGTTCGGAAGGTGCCGCTGAGGGTGAGGGGGAATTCGAACAACGGCTTGGCGGGAGCGTGGGGCGTACGGTGGGCGGCATGGAGATCTGGATCAATCCGGCCTGTTCCAAGTGCCGCAGCGCCCTCACCCTGCTGGACGCCGAGGGCGCCGACTACACCGTCCGCCGTTACCTGGAGGACGTGCCGAGTCAAGGCGAGATCCGTGAGGTGCTGGAGCGGCTGGGGCTGGAGCCGTGGGACATCACCCGCACCGGGGAGGCGGCCGCCAAGGAGCTCGGGCTCAAGGAGTGGCCGCGGGACGCCGGTTCCCGCGAGCGCTGGATCGCGGCGCTCACCGAGCACCCCAAGCTGATCCAGCGCCCGATCATCACGGCCGAGGACGGCACGGCGGTCGTGGCCCGCACCGAGGAGGCGGTACGGGACGCCCTGTCCCGCGGGACGCCTGATTCCTGATTCCCGACACGTGACGGCGGCCTGTGCGTGACGCAGGCCACTTCGGGGAGTCGGCCGGACCGCTGAGTAACTTCGTTCGGCATCTCGTACATAGCGGCGTACGTTCCCCTACCGCTTCAGGAGGCGCGCATGCCGCGCAGGAGAACTCTCGGCCCCAGGAAGAGGCTCGCGTTGCTGCTGAGCGCCGCGACGGTGGCCGGAGGCGGTGCCTTCGTCATGGCGACCACGTCGAACGCCTCCCAGACGGCGGCGCCCACCACCAAGTCGGCGGCCGATTCGAGCGTCTGCCAGGGTCTCGCCACGGCGCTCGGCAACAACCAGAAGTTCATCGAGGGGCAACGGGCCGATCCCGATGCGCAGTCCGAGGCGCGGATCGCCAACCGCGAAGCGGTCATCGCCGAGATCGAGCTCAAGCAGAGGGCGTCCGGGTGCACGGTTGGGGAGTCGGCTCAGGACTCCCCAACCGCGCAGCCGGAGCAGCCCGCGCAGCCCGCGCCCGGTGAGCAGGCCGGCGGGGACGACGCCGCGCAGAACCCGGGCGGCGACGGCGCGGCGGCCTCCGGCGAGCAGGTGTGCAACGGCTCCACGGTCACCCTCTCCGGTGAGGACGGCGCCCCGGCTGCGTCCAGCAACCAGTTCCCGGCCGGAACCAAGCTGAAGGTCACCAACCTGGACAACAACAAGTCCACGACCGTGGAGGTCACCGGGGTGTCCGGCAGTTGCGCCCTGCTCAACAACGCGGCCTTCGAGCAGGTCCGGGAGCCCGGCAGGTTCCTGATCCGCCGGGCGCTCATCGAGAAGGTGGGCTGACCTCGGGCCCTCACAAGCCCCTTGGGGCGCAGACCCGGTTCGGGGGGCGGGGCGTGCCACGATGCCGCCCCGACCCGGGTCGCCGCTTCGGGGTGTGACGGGAGCCCTTCCCCGCTCGGCCGCCGTCGAGAGCGGGGAAGGGCTCCCTGCGTTCGGGGGCGAGGGCCCGTCGACACGCCCCCACGGTCCACGCTGTGCACCGGGGCTCCTGCTGAGGGCCTCAGTCTGCTGCAATGAGGGCATGGACGGTTTCCGGGAGCTCGTCGCGACAGGTCGTCAGGACCTCGAGCCCTTCTGGCCCTCCCGTCAGCACGACGACTTCGACCGGGGGTGTTGCCGCGCGACGACCGCGCCGGCCCTCTGACGCCGTACCTCCCGGCCTTCCGTCGGCGCGAACCGCGTACGTCCTCGACCAGCCCGACCACGAACTCGTGGCTGTCGAGTCTTCTCGACGAACCCTTCGCGCGAAGGAGCCGACCCCTCATGGCGACCACTCGTTCCCTCTCCCCCGCGAACTCCGCGCACGCTGCGAACTCCGTGACCTCGGTGGCCTCGGCATCCTCCTCACCCGCCGCGCTCAACGCGCCCCGTACCGCCCCAGTGAACGGTCGTCCCCGCCACCGACTGCGGGCCGTCGCCCCGGACGGGGTCGTCACGGTCGCGGACCTGCTCCCTCCGGGAGCCACTTGGCTGCCCGCACCGCAGCACACCCTGCCCGTCCCGCCCGGACGCCCGCCCATGGTCGGCTACCTGGTGCTGGTCCCCGCCGACCGACAGCCGCCGTTCCCGGCCGCGGTATCGGACCCCGACCCGTCGTCCGCCCCCGCCGCGGCCCCTGAGGCCGACGAGCTGATCCGGGTCGACACCGTGCGGCGCACCGCCGAGGTGGACGGGCGGCAACTCGACCTCACCTGACTGGAGTTCGAGCTGCTCGCCCATCTCGTGGCGCACCCGGACCGGGTGCACACCCGCGACCACCTGGTCACCACCGTGTGGGGCCACGGCCATGTGGGCGACGGTCGCACCGTCGACGTCCACGTCGCCCGGCTGCGCCGCAAGCTGGGCGCCGAGCACCGCAGCAGGATCCAGACCGTGCGCCGGGTGGGCTACGAGTACGCCCCCTGAGGGCGGCCTGTCCCCGCTCTGCTCTGCCCTCAGCAGACCCCGTTCCCCCGGCCCGCCCGACCCGGCAGAGTCGGACGGTATGAGGCTTCTGATGCTGGGTGGTACGGAGTTCGCGGGGCGGGCCGTCGTGGAGGCGGCGCTCGGGCGGGGCTGGGAGGTGACCGTCTTCCACCGGGGGCGGCACGAGGCCCCGCCGGGCGTCCGGTCGCTGCTGGGCGACCGGACCGCCGTCGACGGCCTGGCCGCCCTCGACGAGGCGGCCGGTGAGTGGGATGTCGTCGTCGACACCTGGTCGGCCGCCCCGCGCGCCGTCCGGGACACGGCCCGGCTGCTGCGGGGCCGCGCCGGACGGTACGTGTACGTGTCGAGCCGCTCGGTGTACGAGTGGCCCGCGCCCGCCGGGTACACCGAGCGGGCGCCCGTGGTGGCGGACGCCTGCGCGGACGCCGACCACACCGAGTACCCGCAGGACAAGCGGGGTGGCGAACTGACCGCCGTGGACGCCTTCGGCGCGGACCGGTCGGTGCTGGTACGGGCGGGGCTGATCCTCGGGCCGTACGAGAACGTCGGCCGGCTGCCCTGATGGCTGAACCGGATGGCACGCGGCGGCCCGGTCCTCGCTCCGGGGCCGCGCGACCTGCCCGTCCAGTACATCGACGTCCGCGACCTCGCCGAGTGGATCCTCGGGGCTGCGGAGCAGGAGCTGAGCGGGCCGTACAACCTGATCGGCCCGCAGGGGCACGCCACGATCGGCTCGCTGCTGGAAGCGTGCGCGGAGGTGACCGGGGGCGCGGCCGAGCTGCGGTGGACCGCGCCGGAGGTAATCCTGGAGGCCGGCATCGAACCGTGGACGCAGCTGCCGGTGTGGGTGCCGCCGGACAGCGAACTGCACGACGCCCTGCACTCCGCGGACGTCTCCCGGGCGGTCGCGACGGGGCTGCGCTGCCGTCCCGTCGTCGAGACCGTGGCCGACACCTGGCGCTGGCTGCGAGCCATCGGCGGAACGGCACCCCAGCGTCCGGACCGGACGTCCAAGGGGCTCGACCCGGAGGTGGAGGCGAGGGTACTCGCGGCGGAGGGAGGCCGGGGCGAGCTGTAGGGCAGGCCCGGCGTCCGCCCTGGTGCACGTAGCACCACCCCGTGCCCGAGGGGGGTCGGGCCGGTGAGCCGGGTGTCGGTGCTCGGACAGACTTTGCGTCATGACCATCGACACGAAGAGCGGCACCGGGCGTGCGAAGGGCCTCGCGAAGGCCGCACTGCGGGAGCACGGTGATGGATCCGCTGGTGATCCAGCAGTTGCTGGGTGATCCAGCAGTTGCCGGCGGCGGTCGGGCGACGATCGCCGCCGGCGCGGCTGACCCCCGGGAGGGGAGGTGCTGGAGCTGAGGGCGCAGGGGCGCTCCCACCCGGCGATCGCCGGCAGGCCGGTGGTGACGGAACGGGCCGTCGCCAAGCACACCGCGCACATCTTCGCCGAACCGGGAGTGGCGGTCCCGGACGACGACAACCGTCGCGTGCCGGTGGTTCTCGCGTATCCCGACCAGGGCCGGTGAAACCGGACCCGCGCTCTCACCCGGCGTTCGCGATCAGCAACTCCCTCTACTTCAGGGGGCGTTGAAACCAGAGTGCCGTACGAACTTCTCATCAATTCCCGGGACGGGTGAACACCCGTGGGGCGGCTCCCGTACTCAAGGGAGCCGCTTCACTCCTGTCGGGCGCCTCGATGCCCCGCAATGGGATGCCCCGCAAGGAAGGTCAGAGGAGTTCCATGGGACGCAATACAAGAAAACGCCGTATGCCGTTGGCCGCCAAAGCCGTGGCCGCATCGGCGGCCCTAGCGCTCGGTGGGGGCGGGCTGGTCTGGGCGAACTTCTACGCTTCGGCTCACGAGTCGGACCCGTCGCAGAACCGGACGAAGTCGACCGCGGCGCAGGTCGCCACGATCGACTGCCCGGACGTCGGCCAGCAGCTCTCCAACGTGCCGGGCCGGGCCCGCGGTGAGGTCGACGGTGAACTGGCCTCGATGGACCAGCAGATCACCGACGCCTACCTGCGCCTGATCACCACGCGCCAGGCGCAGGCCGGGGACGCGCAGTACGTCCAGAATGCCATTCTGGGTCCGCTCAAGGACCGGCGTAAGGTGCTCCTCGACCGGATCAAGTTGGAGATCAACCGCGCGGGCGGCCAGGCACCCGGAAACCTGGACGGACTCGCCTCCTGCTCCGGCCGCCCCGCCGACCAGCCGCAGCCGAACGACGGCCAGAACGGCGACGGCCAGAGCGGCGACGGCCAGGACCAGGGCGACGGGCAGGACCCGAACGACAACGGCAACGGCGCCGCGGGCCCGTTCGCCGACGACTTCGTCGACATCAACGACGTCCAGCCGAACTCGCGCAACCTGCCGAACGGTCTGGCCGCCAACGGGAGATCCGGCTCCAGGGGTACCTTCACCACGAAGTGCGGTGTCAACGAGAACAACCTGTTCAACAGCGACAACGTCATCGTGGCCCCCGGTGTCGGGAACGGTGCCCACCACATGCACGACTATGTCGGCAACCAGAGCAACACCGCGTTCGCCGGCGACGACGACCTGGGCAACGCCGACACCAGCTGCCAGAACCAGGGCGACAAGTCCTCGTACTTCTGGCCGGTGCTGCGTGTGCAGGACGGCACACAGGAGTTCGACGCCAACGACCAGGGCGGCGGCGCCGAGGGCAACGTCGGCAAGATCCTGAAGGCCAGTCAGGCGGAGCTCCGGTTCGTCGGCAACAAGCGGAGCAAGGTCGTCGCGATGCCGAAGTTCCTGCGCATCATCACCGGTGACGCCAAGGCGTTCACCAACGGCCTCACGAACGCCAACACGTCGTACAGCTGCACCGGCTTCGAGGACCGGCAGGCCACGGACAAGTACGTGCTGTGCCCCGAGGGCAGCCAGGTGGTGCGCACGTCCAACTTCCAGAGCTGCTGGGACGGGCAGAACATCGACAGCGCCAACCACCGTGCCCACGTGGCGTTCGCCGGGGCGGACGGCAACTGCCCGAACGGCTTCAAGGCCATCCCGCAGCTCCAGGTCCGCCTGGTGTACGACGTTCCCACCCCGACCATCGAGAACGGTCAGGTGAAGAACCCGTACGCCGTGGACAGTTTCCCGGAGCAGCTGCACAAGCCGATCACCGACCACAACGACTTCATCAACGTCATGGACGAGAGCCTGATGAACAAGGTGGTCAAGTGCCTCAACCAGGGCAAGAACTGCACGTAGTCCACTCGGTCGCCCACTGAAAGAGGAGGGCCGGTGGCGGGATTCCCGCCACCGGCCCCCCTCTCGGGTGTCCGGTGTGCCCGGTGCGCTCGTTCAGCCCCCGTGCCCGGCGTGACCGGACGCGTGCGCACCGCCGCCGTGGTCCATGCTGCTGTGGTCGATGCCCTCCTCCACGTCGCCGCCGAGCCGGCCGCGCAGGCCGTCGAGCACGCTCTCCTCACCGACGGCGACCCACTTGCGGCCGACGAGGTAGAAACCGCCGTAGTCCTTGGCCGTGTTGATCCACTCGCGCTGGCCGCGGTCGGTGGCGAAGGTGGCGAGGACGTATTGCTCCTTGCCCGTCTTGCAGATGGCCTGGCGGATCGTGTCGGCGTCGGTCTGCATGTCCGGCTCGCACTTCGCTTCGGCGGCCAGGTGCTCCAGGCTGCCGGTGGCCGTTTCCGGCACCTCGCTCTTCCCGTCACCGCCCGCACCGCCGGACCCACAGCCCGCCAGCGCCAGTACCGCCACCGCGCCGGTCAGCGCGAGCATCGGTCGGGTCAGCCTCATGAGTTCCTCCGGTCCTTCCGGCGACATGCCGCACGGAGCCCCGGCGGGGGGCTCTCCGCCTTCGATACGGCTCCGGCGTCCGGACTGCTCAATCCCGGGCGCCGGAATCTTCGATCTCGGGTGCGTCGGAGCGCGGCCGCGTGCGAGGGTGGCCCGGTGAACAGGGACTGGGAAGCTCGCGTGGCCGCCGCCTGGGCGACGTTCGACGACTACGCGGAGGACGAGGCGCCCGCCTTCCGCGCTGTGATCGACGCGCTCGCCGCCGAGCTGCCCGACGGCAGTCCGCTCGGGCCGTTCGAGCGGGCCTGCGCCTGGGACTCGACGGGACGCTCGGACAATGCGGTTCCGCTCTACCGGCAGGCACTGGAGGGCGGACTCGCCGACCTCAGCGGATACAAGGCGCGCCGGGCAAAGATCCAACTGGCCAGTTCCCTGCGGAACATCGGCCGGGCGAAGGAGGGAGTGCAGCTCCTGACGCCCGAACTGGACGCTTTCTCGGATGAGTTGGACGACGCCGTACGGGCCTGTCTCGCATTGTGCCTGTCGAGCCTCGGCCGGGACCGCGAGGGGCTGTCTCTGGTCCTCGGAGCTCTCGCCCCTCATCTGCCGCGGTACCAGCGCTCGATGGCCGCCTACGCCCGGTCGCTGGTCGATGGGGAGGAGCAGTCCGGCCGATGAGGGCCCGCCCGGGCCGGACGGCGACGCTCCGCAGCCAGGTGACCATCGACCGATTCGCTCGTTCTGCTGGACGTGCAGTCACCGCATGCCGCCCAGCGCCCCGCGCACTCTTCCCCGACCACCCGGTCGTCGATGTCGAACAGGCCGAGGCCGCGCTCGCCGAGCACTACCCCCGGCTCGTCCGGCTCGCCTACCTGCTGCTGCCGACGGGTCCGGGCCGGAGCCGGCGGGTGCTGACCGCGCACGCTCTGGCCCAGCGCGCGCTGCCCCGTGGCCGCACCGCGGCGCCCGTGATCCCCGCCCAGGCCGCCCAGTCCGCCCAGGCCCCGCAGTCCGCCCCCTCCGCCGGGCGGGACGGCGACCCCGGGTACGCACTGGTCCGGCTCCAGGTGGTGCGTACGGCGTTGCGGGCGGGCGGGTCGCTCGGGCGCGGGGTGTGGCCGAGGTGGCGCAGGCGGGCGCCGCTGCCGCCGCCGCTGCCCCAGGTGTGGGGCCTGCGGCTGCACCCGCGGTCCGGTGGCGCCGACGAACTCGCCCTGGACCAGCGGCTGTCCGCCCTGTCCGGGCCGGCCCGTGCCGCCTACGTGCTGCGGGGTCTCGAGCGGCTCGCGGACGGCGACGTACGCAAGGTGCTCACCGACGCGGGCGTCGCCGACGCGGCCGCCGCGCTGCGCGAGGCCGACGGGGTGCCGGCCGAGTACCAACTGCTCGGCTCTCCCGCGTTCGACCCCTGCTCGCTCCAGGCCCGGCCCACCGATCTGCTGCGGCGCCGCCGGCATCTGAAGGCCGCACTGGCCGCCGGGGCCGCGTTCGTCGTCTGCGGCGCGCTGCTCGGGCCGCCGGGTGACGGCTGGGGGCCCGACGGTGCCGCCGCGCCGCCGTACGCGCGGAACCCGGCCGCGCAGGCCGCTCTGGACCCGGCGAAGCTGACCCGGGTCTCCCACGCTGCCTGGAAGACCTCCGCGCGCACCGACTTCTCCGTGTGGCCCGCCCGCGGCGACCTGACCGGCGACGCGGACCTGCTGCGCCGCGCCCTCGCCGTGTGGACCCGGCCCGGCGAGCGGGTCCAGGTGTCGACGACGCCGGGCACCCCGTCCGGCGGCCTGGCCGGACCGCCCCAGCTGCTGTACGCGGGGACGGTCGACAACGCGCGCGTGGTGATCCTCCACGACGGTCTGCGCATCGCCAGGTACGCCGAGCCCGAGGACGGCACCCGGGGCGCCGCCCTCGACTTCGCCCGGGTCGACGGCGCGGGCAGGGCCGGGGCGAGTGCGGTGGTGCTGAGCCGGACCGACGGCAACGTCCGCTACCTGACGGCCCCTTGGGTGCGCGAGACCCGTCGGCGGGACCTTCGCGAGCCCGACGCCGACGCGACGGACCTCACGCTCACCGACGGCGTCACCCCGCCGCTGGCCGGCCCGGCCCTGAGGGCCGGCCCGTGCACCTCGTGGAACGTGCTGGAGCTGACCGACGAGGCCGGCACCCGGCTGGTGACCGACCTCGCCGAGCTGGTCCCGGCCCGGCTGACCGCGGGACGGCCCGGGGCCGCCGGTGAGGCCTCCGGCGCCGAGGCGTTGCGTACCTGGGCGCCGTTCGCGTGCTCACTGGCCTCGGTGCGTTCGGCGGGCGTACGGAGCGTGAACGCGTGGGCGTTCGCCGAGCAGCCGCTGCCGGACGGCGGGGGAGGTTCGGCGGACTGGGCGTGCACACGGGCCGAGACCTGGCGGGGCGGTGGCGCCCGGGTGCTGGCGCAGTTCCACACGCCGGGCGGGCCGTTCGGGACGGTGGTGGCCAAGGCCGAGGACGTCCCGCAGTGCGGGGCGCGTGAGCCGCGGGTGCTGGCCGGGGTGCTGTGGAAGTCCCCGGCGGGCGCCTGGTACCTACTGGCCGCCGGCAGCCGCGACACGACGTCCGTCACCGCGACGGGCGGTGTCGAGGGCACCGTGCGGGGCAACCTGCTGACCGTCGAGGCCGAACAGGGCGCTCAGGCCGACCTTGAGGGCACCCTGGAGGACGGGGGCTCGATCACCGGGCTCCGCTAACACCATGATCACCGCCGCCCGGTCCGAACCGCTCGAGTCCGGAATCGATCGGTAGGCTGTGTGTATGACTACCGGGGTACGCCGCAGAATGGGAGTCGAGGAGCGTCGGCAGCAGTTGATCGGCGTCGCCCTCGAACTGTTCAGCCGCCGCTCGCCCGACGATGTCTCCATCGACGAGATCGCGTCGGCGGCCGGTATCTCGCGCCCACTGGTCTACCACTACTTCCCCGGCAAACTCAGCCTCTACGAGGCCGCGTTGAGGCGTGCCTCGGACGACCTCGCGTCGCGGTTCGTGGAGCCGCACGAGGGCCCGTTGGGGGCGCGGCTGCTGCGCGTGATGGGCCGGTACTTCGACTTCGTCGACGAGCACGGGCCGGGTTTCTCCGCCCTGATGCGCGGCGGCCCGGCGGTCGGCTCCTCGACCACCAACGCGCTGGTCAACTCCGTACGGCAGCGGGCGTACGAACAGATTCTGTCGCACATGGGCGCGGTGGACCCACCCGCGCGGCTGGAGTTGGTGGTGCGTTCCTGGATCTCGCTCGCCGAGTCGACGGCGCTGATCTGGCTGGACGGCCGGCGTATACCGCGGGCCGAGCTGGAGGCCCAGCTGGTGCACGACTTCGCGGCGCTCGCCGCCGTCGCCGCGGCGCACGACGAGGAGCTGAGCGCGCTGCTGCGCGGCCTGCTCAAGGACGAGCCGGGTGACGGGCCGTTCGTCGACCTGGTCACCCGGCTGATCGCGCTGGCTTCCTCGTCCTGACCGGGTGCCCGGCTACTCTTCGAACTTCCGGTACGACGCGTCGAGCTCGCGTACCTCCGCGGAGGCGTGCAGGACCGTGCCGTCGAGGGACTTCACGTGCTGCCGCACCAACTCCAGGACGGCCTCCGTGAGCCGGGCCTTGGTCTCCTCGGTCCGCCCGGGGAGCAGTCCGATGTGGATGTGCACGAGGGCATGGCCGTCGATGTCGGAGCCGACCACGACGTCCTCGGTCCGGCGGAACCGGGTCTTGCACGCCGCCGGCTTCGCCGCCGCGATCTCCACGACGGCGGTGTGCAGGTCCCGCGCGAAGGCGGGCCGGTCGAAGTCGAAGCCGGCCCTCAGCTGATCGGAGTAGTCGACGGTGATCTGCGGCATCGGTGGGCCCTTCGGTTGCAGGTCGGAGGGCCCACCTTAGCCGCCGCCGTCAGTCAGTCGGCCGTGGTGAACACCGCGACCGTGCGGGCCGGGACGGTGAAGGTGCCGGTCTTCGCCGCGTAGGACGAGGTCTTCACCACCGGGTCCGAGCCCGCGGCCTGCACCGGGTGCAGGCGGTGGCCGGTACCGGCGAGGGCGTCGACGCGCTGTTCCCGCTGCTCCGGCGTGGCGTTGAAGACGGCGACCAGGTCACCGAGCCGCATCGTGATCACTCCGGGTGTCTCGTCCTTTCCGGACAGCGGGAAGGACAGCCGGGACTGCACCTGTCCCGCGGTGTCGAGGGAGAAGGCCTTCTCCGTCGTACGGATCCTCAGCAGGTCCCGGTAGGCGGCCGAGGCGCCCTCGATCTGCGGGCAGCCGACCCGCACCGCGCCCAGCAGGGGCTTGGCGTAGGGCCACTTGTCGGCGTTGTCGGCGGCCGGCGGCAGACCGCGGCCGAAGCCGTTGCCGTCCGCGCAGTTCCAGCGGATGGCGTTGAACCAGTCGCCGCTGTCGTAGGAGTTGCGGTCCAGGGACTTGGAGCGCAACAGGTCGGTGCCGGCCTGGGAGAGCGCCGGGCCCTGGGACAGGGTGGCCGTCGCCATGGCGAGGACCTGCGCGCGGGCCCGGTCGTCGGCGCTCACGGAGGTCGGCAGTTTGAAGGCGAGCGCGTCGAACAGCGACTCGTTGTCGTGCGCGTCGGCGTAGGCGAGGGCGTCGCCCGGGGCGTCCGCGTCGCCGGCGGGGGCGCCGTTGTAGTCGACCTGGGAGCCCTTGACCTCCTTGCCGCTGGTGTCGGTGAAGCGGTAGTCGGCGAGGTTGCCGCTCAGGCCCACCTTGATCAGGTCCTGGTAGTGCAGGAGGCGGGCCTTCTGCTCGGCCTCGGTGCCGTTGCTCTTCGAGGAGTTGGGGTCGGTGTACAGGCCGGAGGCGAAGCCCTGGACGCCGGGGTCCTCGTCGAAGGGGCCGCCGCCGCGCACGGCGTCCCGGGCCCGGTCGGAGAAGGTGGCGATGCCGGTGCCGGCCATGTTCCGCTGCGTGGCCTGCTCGAAGCGGGCGTCGTCGGCGATCTCGCCGAAGTTCCAGCCCTCGCCGTACAGGATGATCTTCTTGCCGTCGACACCGTCCTTCTCGACGGTCAGTGCGTCGAGGGCCTTGCGCACGGCGAGCATGTTGGCCTTCGGGTGGTGGCCCATGAGGTCGAAGCGGAAGCCGTCGACCTTGTACTCCTTGGCCCAGGTGACGACCGAGTCGACGACGAGCTTGCCCATCATGGCGTTCTCGGGGGCCGTGTTGGCGCAGCAGGTGCTGTTGGCGACCGAGCCGTCGGCGAGGAGCCGCTGGTAGTAGCCGGGCACGATCCGGTCCAGGACGCTGGTGTCCGCCTGGCCGCTCGCCGCGGTGTGGTTGTAGACGACGTCCATCACGACGCGCAGGCCGTCCTCGTTGAGCGCCTTGACCATCTTCCGGAACTCGACCGTGCGGGTCGTGCCCTCCGGGTCGGTGGCGTAGGAGCCCTCGGGGACCGTGTAGTGGTACGGGTCGTAGCCCCAGTTGTAGGCGTCCTTGGCGGCGGCCTTCGCCACGCACTCCTGCTGCTTGTCGGAGTCGGCCGGGTGGAAGGCCAGGTCGCAGTCCACGGTGGCCTGGTCGGACTTCTTCTCGGGGATGGTCGCGATGTCGAACGCGGGCAGCAGATGCACATACGAGGTGCCGGCCTTCGCCAGCTCACGCAGGTGCTTCGAGCCGTCGCTGTCCTTGTCGGTGAAGGCGAGGTAGGTGCCGGGCTGCTTCGCCGTGCGGTCCTCGACGGAGAAGTCGCGGATGTGCAGCTCCTGGATCTGGGCGTCCCTCAGCGGTACGGCCTTCGGCTTGTCGAGGGTCGACCAGCCCTCGGGGGCGAGGCTCCGGTCGCCGAGGTCGACGACGAGGCTGCGCGCGGAGTCGGTGGTCAGGGCGAGCGAGTACGGGTCGGTGACCTTGTTGGTGACGATCTCGCGGGTGCTGGGCGCCCACACCTTCACGACGTACCGGTAGGGCTTGCCCTTCCAGGACTTCGGGCCGGTGACGGACCAGACGCCGGTGGCGTCGTCGCGCCGCATGCGGGCGGTGGAGCCGCCGATCTCCAGCGAGACGTCCTGCGCGGTCGGTGCCCACACGGAGAGCGTGGGCCGGCCGTCGCGGAAGACGGGGCCGAGCTCCGCCTCGGTCGCGCCGGTCGCGTACAGGTCGTCGAGGACGCCCGCGGTCTGCACGCCGGTCGCGGCGAGCACGGCGCCGGTGGCGGCCCGCTGGGAGGCGACGACCTGGCCGCGCAGGGCCTCGCGTACGCGGTCCCGGTCGCGCGGGTCGACGGTCCAGGCGGTGCCGTCCTTCAAGTGCGGGAACCTCGCCTTCTGGGCGTCGGTGAGGGGCGCCCTCGCCAGGCGCAGCCAGCGTGCGTCGTCGCTTTCGAGCGTCCCGTCCTGCGCCTTGATCGAGCCGGTACGGGAGGCGAGGAGCTGGGTGGAGGCGGCGGTCTCGGAGCCGTCCCAGACGACGGTGTCCCGGTCGATCCAGACCGCCTTGGAGGTGGTCAGGTCGAGGGCGGCCGCGGAACCGGCGGGCTGCGGCAGCAGGTACTTCTCCTGGCCGTTCAACAGCCACACCTCGTGGCCGTTCGCCTTGAGGTCGAGCGACTGGTCGGACGGCAGGTCCTTCTCGTCGCCCTTGTGGACGATGTAGCTGAGGCTGGTGGCACCCTCGGTGAGCGGCACCTCGAAGACCGCGCCGTACGCGTCGGTCCTCACCGGCTTCAGGGGGTTCGACCAGTCGGTGGGGTTCGCGGCGCCGGTCCAGGTGTGCAGACCCCAGCCGTCGTAGTTCCCGTCGGCGCGGTGGTAGTGGAGCACCGCCTTGGTCGTGTCCTGCGCCGGGTACTCGGGGCGTTCGGTGGTGACGGTCTCCTCGCCCTGCTCGATCCAGACCTCGCCGTGCTTCGTGACGTCGATCGTGCGGTCGGTGGAGACGTCCTTGGTGCCGTCCTTGTCGATGACGAGGAAGCCGACGTTCGAGGCGCCGGGCTTGAGCTTGACGTACGCGAAGGCGCCGTAGGCGTCGCGGCCGGTGAAGGGGTGGCTGTTCGGCCATTCGGTGGCCTCGCCCTCGGCGAGGTCGCCCCAGGCGTACAGGCCCCAGTCGTCGTAGTCGCCGTCCGCGCGCTTGTAGTGGACGATCGCGTAGTCGCGGGAGGCGGCGCTGGGCGGCTCCTCGACGGGCGGGGTGCCGGTGGTGGAGGCGGCCGTCGCGCTCGCGGTGCGTCCGGCCGAGTCGATCACGACGGCCTTGTAGCGCAGGGCGGTGCCGGCCGGGACGTCCGCGCCGATGGTGTGGGTGACCTTGTGGGGGGCGTGGTCGGCGGAGCCGAGGGTCTGCCACTTTCCGTTGCCGGTCTGGGTGGCGAAGACGACCCGGTTCAGCTGTCCGCCCTCGACGTCGGCGGTGAGTTCGACGGTGCCGGTGGCTCCCGCGTCGGGGGCCTCGAGGGTGAGCGTGGGCTTCGTGGCGGGTTCGGCGAGCCTGCCCGCGGCCTTGAGGACGATCGCCGAGCCGGCCGGGACGGTGACGGTGATCTTCCGGTCGGCGTCGCTGGTCACGGAGGCGTCGGTGCCGTGGATGCCGCGGAACGTCATGCGGGCGGAATCGGTCGCGAAGGTCGCGGTCTTCTTCTCGTCGGCGTTGTTGAAGGCGACCACGTACTCGGTGGTGTCCTTGCCGGTGCCGGTGCGGGAGAAGGCGTGGACGCCGGGGCCGTCGGCCGCGTACCGCTGCTGCTGGATGCCGTCGGTGAGGGCCGGGTGGGCCTTGCGGAGCTTCGCGAGGGCGCTGATCTGCCGGTAGAGCGGGGCCTTCGTGTCGTAGGTGTCCTCGGCGTGGGTGCGGTCGGTGCCGATGAGGTCGTCGTCGAGGTAGTCGGCGGTGCGGGAGGCGAACAGGGTCTGGCGGGCGTCCTTGTCGCCGCCGGCGCCGGTGAAGCCCTGCTCGTCGCCGTAGTAGACGACCGGGTTGCCGCGGCTGAGGAACATCAGCTCGTTGGCCAGCATGGCCTTCTTCAGCAGTTCGGCGTCGGACGCCTTCGGGTTGTCCTGCTTGAGGAACGTCCCGATGCGGCCCATGTCGTGGTTGCCGAGGAAGGTGACCTGCTCGTAGGCGTTGGCCTTGTCGGTCGTGTACTTGTGGTCGTCGCCGAAGACCGAGGCGAGTTTCCGTGCGCTGCCGCCCTGGGAGGCGTACTGGCGGGCCGCCTCCTGGAAGGGGAAGTCGAGGGTGGCGTCCAGGCGGCCCTGGGTGACGTACGGGGCGGTGACGTCGGTGTCGGCGGAGTAGACCTCGCCGAACATGAAGAAGTCGTCGCGCCCCTTCTTGGCCGCGTAGGCGTCCAGGGCGGTCGCCCACTGGGTCCAGAACTCCATGTTGACGTGCTTCACGGTGTCGATCCGGAAGCCGTCGATGTCGAAGTCCTTCACCCACCGCTGGTAGATCTCCTCCATGCCGTCGACGACCTCGGGACGCTCGGTCCACAGGTCGTCGAGGCCGGAGAAGTCGCCGTACTCGCTGGACTCTCCGGCGAAGGTGGAGTCGCCCCGGTTGTGGTACATCGCCGGGTCGTTGAGCCACGCCGGAACCTTGACGTCCTTCTTCGCGGCGGGGACGACCGGGGTGCGCGGGAAGGAATCGGCGTCGACGCGCGGGAACTTGTTCGCGCCGTCGGCGTAGTCGGCGTCGTCGAAGGGCTTCCCGTCCTTGGTCAGGTAGGGGAAGGCGCCCTTGGAGAGGTAGTCGTAGGACTTCTCCTCGTAGTCGACGACGTCGGCGGTGTGGTTGGTGATGACGTCGAAGAAGACCTTCATGCCCTTGTCGTGGGCCTTGTCGATGAGGGTCTCGAGGTCCTTGTTGGTGCCGAAGTGGGGGTCGACCTGGGTGAAGTCGGTGATCCAGTAACCGTGGTAGCCGGCCGAGGCGTCCTTGCCGGTGCCCTGGACGGGCTGGTTCTTGAAGATCGGCGCCATCCAGATGGCGGTGGTGCCGAGCCCCTTGATGTAGTCGAGCTTCCGGGTGAGGCCCTTGAGGTCGCCGCCCTGGTAGAAGCCCTTGTCGGTGGGGTCGTACCCGGTGGTGAGGCGCGAACCGGTGAGCCCGCCGCGGTCGTTCCTCGGGTCCCCGTTGGCGAACCGGTCCGGCAGCACGAAGTAGAACTGCTCACGGGTCAGGTCGTGCCGCGCGGGCGCCTTGGCGAGCTTCGCGTCCGAGGGGGGTGCGGGCGGTGTGGCGGCGCGGGCGGCGCCGACGGCGAGCGGCTGCACGAGGGCCGCGGCGAGGGCGGCCGCGGTGACGGCGGCGATCCGCCTCCCCCGCACGGTGCGGCGCCCCGGGGGCGCGGGCCATCTGGGTATCACAGGTGTGCACTCCTTGCGATTACGGCACATTGGGGTCCGACCCCACGCCACGGCACGGCCTGTTTCGGCCACGTCACCGGGCGTCGGGCGTGACGCTATCGCCGTTGAAAGCTTTACAGCAAGGGTCTTGAAAGTAACGGTAAGGAGTTTCATGCGGACGCCGGTCGCGCCGCCGCCCCGTGGACGGCGGCGCGACCGGCGCGTGTTCAGCAGGACGACTTGCCCGCGTACACCGCGAGGGCCGTGTTCGAGCCCAGGGTGGCGGTCAGCTGCCCCGAACCGTTCACCGTCACCTGCGTGTTGTTCTGGACGTTGCAGTACGTGCCGGAGGGCAGCGAGGTCTGGTAGGTGCGGGTCAGTGAGCCCGACTCGTGGTTGATGGCCACGAAGCCCTTGTTGCCCCGGCCGAAGGCGATGGCGTCGTTCCCATTGTCCCACCAGTTCGTCACGGCCTGGCCGCGCGTGGCATTACGGAAGGCGACCATGGACTTGATCTCCGGCCAGGCGTGCTGGCACTTCCAGCCGTTCTGCCAACAGACGTTCATCTGACCGCCGTTCGGCGGGCCGGCGTCGGGGTCGGAGAACTCGTAACCGGAGTTGATGTCCGGGGAGCCGTAGGGCCAGGCCAGCATGAAGACGTTGGCCAGGGTGTAGTTGGCGTTGTCCTTGTAGCTGAGCGTGGAGCCGTTGCGCTCGGTGTCGTGGTTGTCGACGAAGACACCGGAGACGGAGCTGTTCATGTAGCCCCAGCCCTCACCGTAGTTCTTCAGGTAGGCGAGGTTCTCGTTGTTGAAGACCCGCTTGAGGTCGTAGGCGTACCGGAACTCTTGCACGTCTCCGTTGCCCGTGTACTCGGTGGGCTGGACGGCCTCGCCGGCGCCGTAGATGGCCTCCTGCTTCCAGTACACGCCGGGGTCGGAGAGCCGGGACTTGATGTTCGCGAGGTCGGCGGCCAGGCATGTGCTTGGCCGCGTCGATGCGGAAGCCGTCGACGCCGAGGGAGAGCAGGTCGTTCAGGTACCCGGCGATGGCCTTGCGGACGTACTCCTCGCCGGTGTCGAGGTCCGCGAGACCGACCAGTTCGCAGTTCTGGACGTTCCAGCGGTCCTGGTAGTTGGTGATCTGCGAGGTGCAGTTGTCGAAGTCGTTCGAGGAGTACAGACCCGGGTAGTTGTACTTGGTGTACGCCGAGCCGCCGGTTCCGATGCCGTTGCCCGCGGACATGTGGTTGATGACCGTGTCGGCGACGACCTTCACGCCGGCCGCGTGACAGGTGTTCACCATGTTCCGGAACGCGGTGCGGTCGCCGAGCCGACTGGCGATCTTGTAGCTCACCGGCTGGTACGACGTCCACCACTGCGCGCCCTGTATGTGCTCGGCGGGCGGGGAGACCTGGACGGAGCCGTATCCGGCGGGGCCGAGGGTGGTGGTGCACTCGCGGGCGACCGAGTTGAAGTTCCACTCGAAGAGGACGGCGGTGACGTCCTTGTTGCCGGGCGGCGCGGCCTCCGCGACAGTCGGGGTCATGACAACCGAGGCGACCGCGAGGGCGGCGACCCCGGCAAGGGTTCTGCGTGCCATGTGGGGTTTCCTTCTTCATCGAAGGGTGTGGGGAGTCGAAGGGTGTGGGGAGTGCGAAGGCCCCTGAAGCTTCTTGCTGAAAGCTTCAGAAACCTTGCGGTGACGCAGATGTTAAAGCTTCACCCTCCGAAAGGGCAGCACTCCGTGTGAAGTCGCGGCAAGAAAATACGCGCTCCCGGGGCACAAGGTCGGCCCGCGCCCGGGATCAGCTGGGCAGGTCTGCCCGCACCCGCCCACGCGTCAGCAGTTGCAGCACCCCGGGCTCTCGGCGAACGCGTCTTCCGTTCCAGGTGCCCTCGCCAGGTGGAGCACCGCTTACACCACATCGGCGGTCTCCGCCAGGTCGGCCTCCGCCGCATCCGCTTCACGGCCTTCGGCACTCGACCGCCACCCTGCTCCTGGAACAGGTCGTGGACCTCGTCACCATCAGGGAACTCCTCGGCCACGCCCACGTCCGACTCTGCCTCCAACGCCAAGCCATCGACACCCTCGGCACCGTCCTCGGCCGAGCCGACGACGGCAACGACGATCTGCCCGTCGCAGCGGTCGTCCGCTGACGTTGCCGTCAAACGTACCGAGCCTGGTCAGGCAACGGGTGATGTGCGTCTGTAGGACGCGGTGACGTTCGGGGTGCCGGCCGCGTGGATCCCGCGCGATGTGATCGACGACGCGGTGCGCGCACACGGCAAGCAGCCCAAGCGGTCGGACTCGAAACTGCCCGCGCATCTGATGGTCCTGTACGCGTGCGCGCTGGCCCTGTACGCCGATGACGACTACGAGCAGGTCATGGCCCAACTCACCGAGCGGATGCGGGAGCTGGGCGGCTGGGCCGCCACGTGGGAGGAACCCACCTCGGGCGGGATCACCCGGGCCCGCAAGCGGCTGGGCTTCGAGGTGGTGCGTGACGTGTACGACCAGGTGGCCGAGCCGGCCGAGAGCCTGCTCACCCCCGGCGTGTTCCTGAACAGCTTCCGGCTGGTGGCCGTGGACGGCTTCGTTCTCGACCTGCCCGACACGGCCGCCAACCGGGAGTATTTCGGCAAGCCCGGCAGCACCCGGGAGGAGACCCCCTTCCCGCAGGCCCGGGTGGTGACGTTCACCGAGTGCGGCACCCACACCACCTTCGGCGCGGCGATCGGCACCCGCCGGGCTGCTTCCGGCAGGCCGTGCTCCTCCTGCGCTGGTTCCTCGGCGGCGCCCGCCTGGACCCGACTCGCTCGGGACAACGGCCTGTCGTCCTCCACCGCCTACCGCTCTCGGCACGAGGGGCTGATGGTCCTGGCCGCCGGGGCATCGGATCTGCACACCGCGCTGGAGCGGGCGAAGGCGGCCGGCCTGACCCACCTCAGCCTGGACGGCACGGTCATCCGCACCGACCGGGTCGCGGCCCCGGGCCCCCATGGGGCGACCTGTGGTGGTCCGGGAAGCCTCGGCACCACGGCGGCAACGTGCAGGTCGTCTCCACCCCCGACGGCCGGCCGATCCGGGGCTCGCCGGTGCGACCCGGCCGCGAGCACGACACCACCCGCGCGCCACGACGGCCTGATCGACGCGCTCGACCGCCTCGCCGACCGGCCGGGCATGCCGACCCTGGTCGATCTCGAGTACGAGAACGCCGGGGACGGCTTCCGCCACCCGGTCAAGAAGCCCGCGGGAGGCACGCTGACCGAGGCCCAGCAGACCTTCAACAAGGTCATCCGAGGCATCCACGGCGTGTGCGAACGGGTCACTCCCTGCTCAAGACCACCTTCAAGGCCCTGCGGCGGGTCAGCCTCGACCCCGGCCGGATCACCCAGATCACCGCCGCGGCCCTCGTCCTGCTCCGACTCGAGTACGACCGCACCATCTGAAAGTTCACACAACGTCGTGATCTATTACCGGGAAAGGCTCATTGGCCTCACCCCGGCTACGAACTGGCCACCCAACAACCAAGATCAGCCGTTAAATTGACACACCCTGGCCATGACACCCACCTGCGTGTGAAGATCCTTCTCGCACAAATGATCTATCGATGGAGATGCGATGAGGATTATCCGCTTCAAGAAGAAGATGGCCGCCTGCGCTACGTCATTCGCAGCAGTGGCAGCTGTGATGGCGACCGCCGGTCCGGCGAATGCGGCGGAATACACCGTCATGGACAACTGTGACGTTCCATGGATCACCTGCTCGTACGGTGATCTGCGGCTGTTTTACAACTCGAAGGACATTGCCATCCAGAATGGCTACTACAAGTCGGCGTTCACGATGTACTACAGCAACGTTTCCGACCACTGGGGTACGAGCCAGTACCAGGGATCGACGCTGACGACCTACCGGTACGTCTTCGGCAATGGCGGCAATGGCAACGGCCAGTACATGAAAAACAATGCGGCGTCCGTGGAGAACTGCGCCCCAGCCGACAACTACCGCGTGTATTACAACTCCGGCTACGGCGGCACATCTCAGTACTTCGCGAAGAACGGGCCCTACGGAGACTGCAACATCACCAACCTGATCTCCGCCCTGAAGAACAACAACGCGTCCTCCCACTTCGCATAAGAAGGAACCCCCCGTGAAGCACATCAAGCGGACCGCCACCGCAGTAGCCCTGACCGCTTCAGCTCTCCTGGTCAGTGCCTGCTCCTCCGGCACGACCCCGGACACCACGCAGAACGCGGCCGACGGCAAACCGATCGTGAACAAGGAAAACTGGCCCAAGAAGACCCCCACCAGTGGCCTGACCAAGGATCTGACCCTTCCACTGGAGGCGTACATGGCCTCCTACGAGGAGCAGGTCACCGTCGAGCAGGCCGCCAGCGATCTTCAGCAGTCCTGTATGAAGGACTATGGCATCGACCTGACGCTGCCGCGAGCGGGCGCCAACCCGCCGCCCAGTGACAACGACGCCAACATTGAACGCCGTTATGGCATCACCGACCGGGCCGAGGCCGAGAAGTACGGCTACGAGCTCCCCCGGCGCTGCAGGAGCACACCAAGCAGACCCTGCGTGATCTGTCCGGTGTCGAGGTCGAGGTCCTGACCGGCCACACCAAGCCCGAACCGCCCAAGGCCCCCAAGGCGGGAGAGCCGTTCGCCAGCCCCGGCCAGGGCACGAAGCCCGCTCGGGCGGAGTACAACGGAAAGAAGTTGAAGACGGGCGGTTGCATCGGCTGGTCCAAGAATCAACTCGGCGTACAGGAAGCCGACCCGACCTTCGTGGCGCAGCTCGCCGGGGACAGCCTGGTGCAGTCGATGAAGGACGACAAGGTCTTCAAGGCCATCGCCGCGTGGTCTTCATGCATGGACGGCAAGGGACACAAGGGACTTGCCGATCCGTACAAGGCGATGGACCAGGGTGTCACCAACGACGGGGAGCCGACGCAGGAGTCCATCGCTCTGGCGGTCGACGACATCGACTGCAAGAAGCAGACGGATCTGGTGAAGATCTGGTTCGGTGTGGAGTCTGCGATCCAGGGCAAGCAGATCGCCGGCAACAAGAGCCAGCTGACCGGCATCAAGGAACAGCACGGCAAGGAAATCGCCGCGGCGCGCAAGCAGATGGCGGATTCCGCTCAGTGAGGTCTGTTGCAGTGGTGCCCGGACCGTACATGGTCCGGGCACTGTGCCT
Organism: Streptomyces sp. GD-15H; assembly: GCF_045291515.1. Classification (NCBI taxonomy): domain Bacteria; kingdom Bacillati; phylum Actinomycetota; class Actinomycetes; order Kitasatosporales; family Streptomycetaceae; genus Streptomyces; species Streptomyces sp. GD-15H. Next base: position 6,217,223 of record NZ_CP149447.1, on the reverse strand, counting down.
GACGACGACGTGTGTGCCGGCTGCCGGGTGTACGGACGGCGCCGCTGACAGGGCCCCGCGTCGCAGCGGTCGGCGACTCCGAGCGCGGAGCAGAGCAGGCCGCAAGTGCGTCCATCGCCTGTGGCTTCGGTGCACTCCGAAGGCCGTACGCGTGTCTTGGAGTACGGAGACCTGATCGTGCGTGCCACACCGGAGAGCAGCGGTGTGCGTACCGAGATCGAGGTAGCCAATACCTACAAGCGGGATGCGACGTACTCGGTCCAGATCAGCATCGCTGACGGTGAGGGCTGGACCGCGGGGCGCTTCCGCAGGTGAGCGGGGCGTGACCACAAGATCGAAGCTCCATTGGGGTGGGTAACCGGGCAAGTCGCCCTGAGCCAACGGAGCTTCGATGAATCGTCAGTCTTCCACTCTGCTGCCGTGGTGGAGTGTGTGTCCGGCGTTTCGGAGCCGAGCATGCTGCTGCGGCGGTTGGCGGAGGTGAAGGGTCCGCGTGACCGTCGGGGCCGGCGGTTCCCGTTGAGCGCATTGCTGCTGCCTCACCGCACCCGGCTACCGCGCCGAGATGAACCAGCGCTTCACCACCTGGAAGCAGGCCACCGGCACGGCCACGCCGGTCTGACAACGGCCATTCGCCGGGGCGACATGAGGCGATACCTGAGCTGACGCTCTGTCACCAACGCCCAATTGCATTAATGGGACAGCGCCTTCTCGGCTCCACTCACTTTCACTCTCAGTAAGGATGTGCGGCATGGCCGACGAAATGGTGCTCCGAGCGCAGAGATTCGTGAATGAAACCTACGGCAGTGTCATCGGTATGACGGTGGAGGAAAACGGGCAGACAGGCTGGAACACCATGTACGCCCTCACCCGGGCACTCCAATACGAGCTGGGAATCGGCTCCCTCTCCAACAGTTTCGGCCCGACCACCCTGTCCACGCTCCAGGCGAAGTACCCGGCGATCAACGCGTCGACGGTCCCCTCGGGGGACTTCTGCCGGATCATCCAGGCGGGCCTGTACTGCAAGGGCTACGACGGCGGCGGCATCGACGGGACCTTCAGCTCCCGCGTCGAGACCTCCCTGGCCCAGCTCAAGTCCGACATGGGCGTCGACCAGATCTACCCGGGCGGCGATCTGACACCGAAGGTGTTCAAGGGCCTGCTCAACATGGACGCCTACGTCACCGTCAACGGCGGCTCGGGCACCGTCCGGAGCGTGCAGCAGTGGCTCAACGGCCGGTTCGTGGGCCGGCGGGACTACTACATCATCCCCTGCGACGGCCACCATTCGCGCGATGTCGCCAAGTCCATGCTGTTCGCCGTCCAGTACACCCTGGGCATGGCCGACGGCGTGGCGAACGGCGTGTTCGGGCCGGGGACGCGGGCGGGACTGAGGGAGCACACGGTGTCCTCCGGCTCCACCGGCGTGTGGGTGCAGCTGTTCTCCGCCGGGATGGTCCTCAACCAGCGCCCGGTCTCCTTCACCAGTACCTTCACCTCGGCGCTGGCAGCCGCCGTCAGCGACTTCCAGGCGTTCGTCAAGCTGCCCGTGACGGGCAGCGGAGACTTCTCCACCTGGGCCTCTCTCCTGGTCTCCTACGGGGACCAGGACCGCGACGGCGAGGCCTGCGACGGTGTCACCAAGATCACCCCGGACCGGGCCCAGACGCTGAAGGCGGCGGGTATCAAGTACGTCGGGCGCTATCTGACCAACCCCAGCACCACCAGCTTGCCCGAGAAGGCGATCCAGCCGGGTGAGCTGCAGACCATCGCCGACAGCGGGCTGCGCTGCTTCCCGATCTACCAGACCTACGGCCGGGACGCCGACGGCTTCACCTATCCGTCCGGACGTGCCGCGGGGCAGGCGGCCGTGAACGCGGCCCTCGACCACGGGTTCAAGCGGGGGACCCGGATCTTCTTCGCGGTCGACTTCGACGCCCTCGACTACCAGGTCACCGACCACGTGCTCCCGTACTTCAAGGGCATCGAGGACGCGATGGCGGGCAACGGGAACGTCTTCGAGGTCGGCGTCTACGGGCCGCGCAACGTGTGCACCCGGGTCGGGGAGGCCGGACACGCGACGGCCTCGTTCGTCTCCGACATGTCGTCGGGATTCTCGGGCAACTTCGGCTATCCGCTGCCCGCCGACTGGGCCTACGACCAGATCGTCACCCGGACCATCGGTTCCGGGTCCGGCGCCATCAACATCGACATCAACATAGCCTCCGGCCGCGACACGGGCCAGGGCTCCTTCGACCCGCCGGCCTTGAAGAGCCAGGACGTCCTGTTCAACACGGCGTACTGGCCTGGGCTGCTCGCCGACATCCGCAACTACATGGAGTCCATCGGCTTCCCCGAGTCGGACGGACGCTTCTACACCACCACCGAGTGCCTGGAGACCATCATCTCGGGCGACGTCGCGGTGACCAACACGGCACGGGCGTACGGCATGCGCAAGGCGCTCATCCAGACCACAGCGTTCTGGGAGTTCCGGCACTACGGCAACGAGGACCTCGGCAAGGACGCCGGGGTGTGGTTCTACCACAACGGCTACATACCGGACTGGGCGAAGGACCTGCCCAAGGTCGAGGAACTGCGGGACAGCAGCACTGGCGTGGCCCAGATGTTCGGCTTCGTCGGCATCCTCGCCTGGAACAACTCCATCCGCCGAGGATTGGTCACCGGCACGCCGAAGGACACGGCCAAGGACGCCGACATCTTCAGCGTGTGGGACCAGCTCCGCACCGACAACGACTTCGCCCTCACCAGCGTCGGCCACGCTCACATCTGGGCGGCCGACGGCAAGCCGGGCGGTGACGAGGAGGAGGCCCTGGACCGGATCCCCACGCTCGACTACACGGACTCGGAGATCTACGAGGTCCTGCGCCGGTACCAAGGGCCGGAGGAGCCCGCCTTCACCGACGCCCGCAAGCGCATGCCGCTCTATTACATCTTCGAAAAGTACAACAGGATGATGCGGTGACCCCCGGCGTGCCCCCGATCACGCGGGCGTCCGGCGAGAGCGCGGGCGGCGGCATCGGCACGATCGCGTTCGTCTTCGTCCTGCTGGTCGGACTCTTGGTCGTCGTCAGCCTGATCGCCTACCTGTGCTCGTCCGTCGCACGCCGCGAGCAGCTGCCGGGCACCGGCAGACTCTGGTTCAGGGCCGGCATCGTCCTGAGCGTCTGCGCGGCCGTCTGCGTGTATCTGTGGGGCGTGCTCCACATGCCCTCCGACGAGGGCGTGTACCTGCGCAAGGCATGTGTGAAGGCGGGCGGGGAGGCGAAGGCGGCCCGGGTCGACAGCTACGAGACGAGCTTCGTCCCGCTCCGCTTCGTCTGCCGCATCGACGAAGGCGGCAGCTACTCCCCCATCCCGCCGTGGATCAACCCTGCCGTGGGCGCGCTGGCCTCGCTGGCCCTGATCACCGGGGCGGCGGCCGGTGTGGCCCGCGAGGGAACCGGACGCCGCATAGAGCAGACCACTCCGAAAGGGAACCCATGACCAAGTCCAATCTGTCCCGTCGCAGCCTGCTCGCCCGGTCGGGCGCGGTGGCCAGCGCGGCACTCCTGGCCTCCGTGGCCGGGTCGGTGGTGCTCTCCACACCGGTGTACGCCGACTCCTCGGCCACCACACCCACCGGTGAGGACATCCGCAAGGCCCTGAGCCGCTACCAGCGCAACCGGGACCGGGTGCGCAGCGGCAGGCCGAGCCCCAACGGCTGGGAGATGGAGAAGACCACGGACGGCGGCGGGAGCGTCTGGACCCGCCCGGTTCCCGGCACCCCGCTCAGCGGTGTCGCCGTCCGCATCGGAGAGGTGGAGACCGTGCTGGTCCATGTGATCCGCCGCTTCCACTACGAGGTCGACCAGCTCCGCAAGGGCGAGGTGACCGGCTGGCGCAGTCCGGGCAAGGTCCACAAGGGGCTGCCCGAGGGCAATCAGGCCTCCGGCACGGCCGTGCGGATCCGCCCGGAGTTCTATCCCGCGGGGGCGAAGGGCGGGTTCTTCCCGCCGCAGCTCGTGGTGATCCGCGACATCCTCGCCGAGCTCGACGGCGTGGTGCGTTGGGGCGGCGACGACCGCCGTACCGACGAGTCCCTCTTCTACATCGACGTCAAGCCTGGTGATCCGCGGCTGACCGCGCTGGTGGAGAAGCTCCGCACCTGGCAGGACACCCCGAGCGAGGGCGCCGGGACACCGGTCGACGTCCTGGCCGACGACCGGCGCGCGGCCGCGAAGGCGCTGCAGCGCAGCCAGCGGGGATCGTAACTTGTCGAAGTAACTTCCCGCGGTCCGCTGCCCTTTCGGGCGGCGGGCCTTTGGAAACCCTAACGAAATGATCTCCAACCTCGATTCGTCTGCGGCCTGACGGCCGCAGGTGATCCGGCGGATTGCCCTGGTTTGCCCTTCCGGTGAGGCTGAGGGTCTTCGCATGCGCTGCGGGGACGTCGGGTTCCACGGGCCCGAGGTGGCGCGGCCCCTCCTTCCTGCCTTCGTCGGAGTGGTGTCGGATCGTCAGGTGACGGGTCGAGTTCCTTCGGCGCGGGCATCGTCTGTCCCCCGTTTTCGATCCGGTGCAACGAAAACCATTACCACTGGTGAGCGTAGCGTCACGTACCGATGAGCGTGGGGAGAGTCGGGGGCATCACGAAGGAAAAACACCGTATTCATGGCACCACAGGAACGTACGAGGCGCGCAGCCGCGATCCAGGACGCCGACGGGGCCAGGAACGAACTCTCCAGGGCACTGGACGACGCCGGTGTGCTCCTGCCCTCGTTGGGGCTCGACACCGTCTCGCTGGCCAGCGGCTATCTGCCGCCGCTGGTGGACCTCGGACGCTGCAATCCGGGCACGGCGCGCAAGTTGGCGGGGCGCCGCGGGAAGGTCGTCGCACCGCCGAGCTGAGTGCCAGGGTGCGTGAGGTGAACCGGCGGAGTGAGCAGCGGACTTGACAGCACACTCCGCGCACGGCGAGGGCCCGCCGCTCCCAGGAGGCAACAGCGGGCCCTTCGGCGGGGCGGGTCGTCAGGCCCGCGTCCACCACACCGTCGTGTCGGCCGGTACGTTCGTTCCGTCGGCCGCCGGGGCCGCGTCGCCGCTGGTGAGCAGGACCCGTCCGTACGCCGGAGTCGTCACCGGCTCCCCCGTGGTGTTCGCGACGCACACGAACTCCCCGCGGCGGAAGGCGAGTACACCCTCCGGCGCCGGCAGCCACTCCACCGCGTCACCCGCACCCAGGTCGGCCTGCTCCCGGCGCACGGCGAGCGCGGCGCGGTACAGCTCCAGGGTCGAACCGGCCGCTCCGGTCTGCGCCTCGACGCTCAGCTCGCCCCAGTCCTCCGGCTGCGGCAGCCAGCTGCCGCCGGACCCGAAGCCGTACGACGAACCGGCGCGGGTCCACGGGATCGGCACCCGGCACCCGTCGCGGAAGCCGTCCTGGCCCTCGCCCCGGAAGTACGCCGGGTCCTGGCGCACCTCGTCCGGCAGGTCCACGACGTCCGGCAGGCCCAGTTCCTCGCCCTGGTAGACGTAGGCCGAGCCGGGCAGCGCCAGCATCAGCAGCGTCGCCGCGCGGGCCCGGCGCAGTCCCAGCTCCCGGTCGCCGGGCAGCCGGATCTGGGTGCCGAGGCCGGGCGGGTTGCCGAAGCGGGTGGCGTGCCGGGTGACGTCGTGGTTGGACAGCACCCAGGTGGCGGGGGCGCCGACCGGGCGCATGGCGTCCAGGGTGCGGTCGATGACCTCGCGCAGTTCCTCGGCGTCCCAGTGGGTGCCCAGGTACTGGAAGTTGAACGCCTGGTGCAGCTCGTCGGGGCGGACGTAGTTGGCGGTGCGCTCGACGGTCGGCGTCCAGGCCTCCGCGACGAAAATCCTCTCGCCCGAGTACTCGTCCAAGATGAGCCGCCACTGCCGGTAGATGTCGTGCACGCCGTCCTGGTCGAAGAACGGCATGACATCGTTGCCCAGCAGCTTCAGCTGCTCGTGCGATCCCAGGTCCGGCAGGCCCTCGGCCTTCACCATGCCGTGGGCGACGTCGATGCGGAAGCCGTCGACGCCCATGTCCAGCCAGAACCGCAGGATGGAGCGGAACTCGTCGCCGACGGCCGGGTGCTCCCAGTTGAAGTCGGGCTGCTCCGGGGCGAAGAGGTGCAGGTACCAGTCCCCCGGGGTGCCGTCGGGCTCGGTGACCCGGGTCCAGGCCGGGCCGCCGAAGATCGACTCCCAGTCGTTGGGCGGCAGTTCGCCGTTCGCGCCCTTGCCGGGCCGGAAGTGGTAGCGGTCCCGCGCCGGCGAGCCGGGGCCCTCGGCGAGCGCACGCTTGAACCACTCGTGCTGGTCGGAGGAGTGGTTGGGCACGATGTCGACGATGATCCGCAGGCCCAGTTCGTGGGCGTCCCGGATCAGCGCGTCCGCGTCGAGCAGGTTGCCGAACATGGGGTCGACGGCACGGTAGTCGGCGACGTCGTAGCCGGCGTCGGCCTGCGGCGAGGCGTAGAAGGGGCTGAGCCACACGGCGTCCACCCCGAGGTCGCGCAGATACGGCAGGCGGGAGCGGATGCCCTCCAGGTCTCCCATGCCGTCGCCGTTGCTGTCGGCGAAGCTGCGCGGATACACCTGGTAGATCACCGCGTCGCGCCACCAGTCGTGGCGCCTGGCGACGGTGGCTACGGCAGCGTCGGTCGTCGGGGTGGGGGCCGGGGCGGCGGCGTGCTGCTGGCTCATGTCGTCCTTGAATACGTGGGGTCGGTCAGGGAGGCGAGTGGGGCCGAGGAGGCGGGGGACGGGCGGCGGGAGACGAGGCGGCCGCGGTGCCGGCGGGGTTTGGGGTCCCCCCTGCTCGAAGAGCTCGGGGAGGACACCGCGGCCGCCTACCCCGCGCGGCACAGCGCGCGGGAGTCGCCGGACGGAGGGCGTCAGCCCTTCGTGCCGCCCGCGGTGAGGCCGGCCACCAGGTTCTTCTGCACGAGGTAGAAGAACGCGGAGACGGGTATCGCGATCAGGACCGCGGTGGCGGCCATCAGGTGGCGCTGGGCGTCGTGCTCGCTGACGAAGCTCTGCAGACCGACGGCGAGCGTGTACTTCTCGTCGTCGAGCATGAACGTCGTGGCGAAGGCGACCTCGCCGAACGCGGTGATGAAGCTGTAGAAGGCGGCGACCGCCAGGCCCGGCTTGGCGAGCGGCAGGATCAGCCGCAGGAACGTGCCGAACGGGGACAGCCCGTCGACCCGGCCCGCCTCGTCGATCTCGAACGGAATGGTGTCGAAATAGCCCTTCATCAGCCACGCACAGTACGGCACCGCGGTCGAGCAGTAGACGAGGATGAGGCCGAAATAGGTGTCGATCAGCTGAAGGTCGGACAGGATCTGGTACATCGGGACCATCAGGACGGCCACCGGGAACATCTGGGTGACCAGCAGGACCCACATGAACTTCTTGTACCCGGGGAACCGCATCCGGGACACCGCGTACCCGGTGGTGGCGGCGACCAGGACGCCGATGACGGTGGTGCCGAGCGAGACGATCAGCGAACTCTTCAGCCAGTCGAAGAAGTTCGTGTTCTGCAGCACGAACGCGTAGTTGTCCAGCGTCATCTTGCCCCAGATGCCGCCGGGGCGCAGGTAATCGTCCTTGTCCGGGCCGAGGGACAGGAAGACCAGCCAGGCGACCGGGAACAGCGCGACGAGGCTCGCCACGATCAGGATGCCGTGCGAGCCGAGGGCGCCGCCGCGGCTGATCTCACCGCGCCGCCGTGTCCCGGCAGGCGGGGCGTGGTCCTCCCGGCCGGCTTGCCCGTCACCACGGCCGGCGGTGGGGTGTCGAGGGTGCTCATGGGGGCTCCTGCCTCAGATCGCGAGCTGCTGCTCATTGCGGTTCAGCCAGCGGCGGTAGAAGGAGGTGAAGACGATCAGGACGGCCAGCAGCAGCATGCCGTAGGCCGCGGACTGCGCGAAGTCGCGCGGCTGCTGCCCGAAGCCCAGGTAGTAGGCCCAGGTGACGAGGATCTGCGCGTCCGGCGCGGTGTTGCCGAACAGCAGGAAGATGACGGCGAACTGGTTGAAGGTCCAGATGATGCCGAGCAGCACGACGGTGGAGCTGACCGAGCGCAGGCCCGGCAGGGTGACGTGGCGGAACCGCTGCCAGGCGGTGGCCCCGTCCATCTCGGCCGCCTCGTACAGCGTCCCGTCGATCGACTGGAGGCCGCCGAGCAGGGAGACCATCATGAACGGCACACCGCACCAGGTGTTGACCATGATCGCGGCGAACCGCTGCCAGAAGGTGTCCTCGAGCCACAGCGGCGTCGGCAGGCCCAGGGACTCCAGGCCCGAGTTGATGATGCCGCTGTCGGCGAGCATGAACCGCCAGCCGAAGACGGTGACGAAGGTGGGCACGGCCCACGGGAGGATCAGGATCAGCCGGTAGAAGGTGCGGCCGCGCAGCTTCTGGTTGAGCAGCAGGGCCAGGCCCAGACCGATGGTGTAGTGCAGGCCGACGCAGGCCGCCGTCCAGACGATCGTCCAGATGAAGTGCGACCAGAAGCGGTCGTACGACGTCTCGCCCCAGAGGATGTCGGCGTAGTTGTCCAGGCCGATGAACTTGTACGTGGCCTCGATCTCGTTGACGCCGATGGTGCGGGCCGAGTTGAGGCTGTTGGCGTCGGTGAGGGTGAGGTAGAAGCCGTACGCCAGGGGATACAGCACGAGGACGCCGAGCACGACGACCACGGGCACGATCATGGCGAAGGCGTACCAGTACTTCTGGTAGGCGTGCTTCAGGCGGCCGGCCCGACCGGCGCGGGGCGGGCGGTCACCGCTGCGCTTGCCGGTCGCGCGGTCGATGGCGACTGTCATGGTTCGGCACCTTCTGGATGATCAAGGGGTTCGGCACACAGGCCGGTGGCCGCCGGATCCTCCCCTCATGGCACAGGATCCGGCGGCAACGCGGGCTTACTTGCTGAAGTCCGGCACCAGCTTGGCGATGGCGGTCTCCGCGTCGCTCAGCCCCTTGTCCAGGGACTCCTTGCCGCCCGCGATCTGGGGCAGTTCCTCGTCGAGCGGACCCCACAGCGAGCTGTACTCGGGCAGCGCCGGGCGCGGCTGGGCGGCCTCGAGGACCGTCTGGTAGCCGGCGATGCCCGGGTCGGCCTTGACCTTGTCGGTGTAGGCGTCGTCACGCGTGGGCAGCGTGGAGTTCTTCAGCGCGATGGTCTCCTGGGCCTTGGCCGAGGTCATGAAGTTCACGAACTTCAGCGCGGCCTTCTGCTTCGCGGCGTCGGAGCCGGCGTAGACCGAGAGGTTGTGGCCGCCGGTCGGGGCGCCCGCCTTGCCGGTGGAGCCGGCCGGGACGGTGGCGATGCCCAGGTTCTCCTTGTCCTTGAAGGCCGAGCCCTTGTAGAAGTTGGTGATCTCCCACGGGCCCTGGATGATCGAGGCGACCTTGCCGTTGACGAACGCGTCCTGGATGTGGGCGTACGCGTCGGCGGTGGTGTCGGCCTTGTGCAGGCCCTTGCCGTCGAAGAGGTCCAGCCAGGTGCCGTAGGCCTTCTTGGCCTCGGGCGACTTCACGGTGATCTTCTCGGCGTCGGCGTCGATGGTGTCGGTGCCCTCGCCGTAGAGGAAGGACTGGGCGTAGTAGGCCTGGGTGGAGCCCCAGTAGCCGTCGACACCGGTCTTGTCCTTGAGGGTGGCGGCGGCCTTCTTCAGGTCGTCCCAGGTCTTGGGAGCCTCGACGCCGGCCTTCTCGAACAGTTCCTTGTTGTAGACGAAGGCGAGGGTGTCCGTGACGAACGGGACGCCGTAGACCTTGTCCTCGTACGTCGCCTGCTCGACCAGGTTGGACTTGAACGCGGCCTGGTCCTTCAGGGCCTCGGTGCCGTCCAGCGGCAGGAAGAAGCCCTTCTTGGCGAAGGCGGGGGTCCAGCCGACCTCGGAGCGCAGCACGTCGGGGGCGCCCTTGGAACCGGCGGCGGTGTCGAACTTGTTCTGCGCCTGGTCGAAGGGGACGTTGACGTACTTGACCTTGACGTCCTTGTTGGCGGCCTCGAACTCCTTGACCAGGGCCTGGTACGTCGGTGCCTCGTTGGTCGCGTTGGAGGTGTCCCACCAGGTGATGGTGACCGGACCGTCGGCCGTGTCGCCGCTGTCGCTGTCTCCGCCGCAGGCCGTCGCTGTGAGGGCGAGGGACGCCACCAGCGCGGTGGCCGCTATGCCACGCCGCATGAGTTCTCCTTGAGGGTGTGAAGCCCGTGTGTGCAGGGTGCGGCCCCGTCTGCCGTCCTGCCGACTGCCGACCGCGCCGATGGGGCCGCCGGGCGACGTGAACGTAACAGCGATGCAACCGTTCCGAAAGACCTTGCTGAAAAATTTTGCAGGAAGGCTCGACAGTTATGCCGTCGTGACCTCCCCTTGACCTGGTCCGGACGGCTCCTCGACCGCCGCCTGACCCCGGGTTTCCGGCCGCAGAACCGGAGTTCGGACTGTTGTGCAAAACTCTGCAAGTACTTGCCATCCGTTTCCGCCGGGGGAATCATCCGTTGCGGTACGGACGCCGATCACGACACGCCGACCACGACACGCCGACCACGACATGAGGGACAGCGATGACCCAGCAGCCCGCAGCGGGCCGTTCGACGGCACGCACCAGGCGTCCGGCCGGTGTGCAACGAGTGGGCCGACCGATACAGTCCGGTGCTGTGACCACACGTCTTGCCGACATCGCTGCTCAGGCCGGGGTGAGTGAGGCGACCGTCAGCCGCGTGCTCAACGGCAAGCCGGGCGTCGCCGCCACCACCCGCCAGTCCGTGCTCGCCGCCCTCAACGTCCTGGGCTATGAACGCCCGGTGCGGTTGCGGCAGCGCAGCGAGGGTCTGGTGGGTCTGATCACCCCGGAGCTGGAGAACCCGATATTCCCGGCCCTGGCCCAGGTCATCGGGCAGGCGCTGACCCGCCAGGGCTACACGCCGGTGCTCGCCACCCAGACCCCGGGCGGGTCGACGGAGGACGAGCTGACGGAGATGCTCGTGGACCGCGGGGTGGCCGGCATCATCTACGTCTCCGGGCTGCACGCGGACACCACCGCCGACATGCAGCGCTACGAGCGACTGCGCGGCCGGGGTGTGCCGTTCGTGCTGGTCGACGGCTTCTCCCCGAAGGTGCAGGCGCCGTTCATCTCCCCCGACGACCGGGCGGCGATGGCGCTCGCGGTCACGCATCTCGCCTCCCTCGGCCACACCCGCATCGGGCTGGCGCTCGGACCGAAGCGGTTCGTGCCCGTGCAGCGCAAGATCGAGGGCTTCGTACGCACCATGCAGGACCAGGTGGGCCTGGACGCCCAGACCGTGGAGACGGAGCTGGTCCAGCACTCCCTGTACACCCTGGAGGGCGGCCAGGCCGCCGCCACGGCGCTCATGGACCGCGGGTGCACGGCGGTGGTGTGCGCCAGCGACATGATGGCGCTGGGTGCGATACGGGCGGCGCGGCAGCGCGGTCTGGACGTGCCGAAGGACATCTCGGTGGTCGGCTTCGACGACTCCCCGCTGATCGCCTTCACCGATCCGCCGCTGACCACGGTCCGCAAGCCGGTCCCGGCGATGGGCCAGGCCGCGGTGCGCACCCTGCTGGAGGAAATCGGCGGGACGCCCGCTCCGCACAGCGAGTTCGTGTTCATGCCGGAGCTGGTGGTGCGCGGTTCGACCGCTTCGGCCCCTGGGGACCGAAATCGTCCTTAGGACGGAGGAACGCCCTCGCGCGTACCGCCCCGGCAGGAGGCGGCGGGCCTCTGCCCAGGGGGAACATGCGGGTCGGCACCGACCGGGTGATGATCTGCGGGAGGGGCTTTTCTGGCAGACTCTGTGCCCATGGGTGAAACGACGGTGACCACGCTGGAAGGCCGGGGAGACCGGGCCGCAGCGCAGCCCGTCGAAAGCGGGACGGGGCAGGGGCTCCTGCGCCGTCTGCGCACTCCCAGCCGGCCGCGGCTGTGGTTCGAGGTCCTGTTGATCGCGGTGAGCTACTGGACGTACTCACTCGTCCGCAACGCCGTGCCGGAGCAGAAGTCCAAGGCACTGCGCAACGCGGACTGGCTCTGGGACCTGGAGCGGCAGCTCGGTCTCGCCTTCGAGCAGTCGGTCAACCACGCGGTGCACTCGGTGACCTGGCTCGTGGTCGGCATGAACTACTACTACGCCACACTGCACTTCTTGGTCACGCTGGGTGTCCTGGTATGGCTCTACCGTAGTCATCCCGGTCGTTACGCGGCGACCCGGCTGGTGCTGTTCTCGACCACGGCCGTCGCCCTGGCCGGCTACTACCTGTTCCCACTCGCCCCGCCGCGCCTGATGAACGGCGGCGGTTTCATCGACACCGTCGTGGTCCACGAGACGTGGGGGTCGATGGCCTCCGGCGACCTGAAGAACATGTCCAACCAGTACGCCGCGATGCCGTCGATGCACATCGGCTGGTCGGTGTGGTGCGGGCTGACCCTCTTCGCGCTGTCGACCGTCCCGTGGGTGCGGGTCCTGGGGCTGCTGTATCCGGCGGGCACGCTGGTGGTCATCGTCGCCACCGCCAACCACTTCTGGCTGGACGCGGTGGGCGGCCTGCTCTGCCTCGCCTTCGGCTACGCGCTGGCGACGGTCTGGTACGGCGGCCGCCCGTACGCCTTGCCGAGACGCGTACCGGACGACGGCGGCGGGAGCCTCGTCGGCACGGGCAGCGGAGACGGGGGCCCGGACGGCCAGGAGCCGGACAGCAGGGGCCCGGACAGCGGGAACGCGGGCGTGGTGGGTCCCCGTGCCCCGGATGCCGCCCTGGTCCCGGGCGGCACCCGCACCCCGGACGGCTCCCGCACCCCGGGCGCCTACGACCCGCCGTAGAACAGTTCCTCCATCACGCCCCGCGCCCTGCGGGTCGTGCGCCGATACGTGTCGAGCATGTCGCCGGCGTGGCCGGGACCGTAGCCCAGGTAGCGGCCGACGGCGGCCAGTTCGCGGGGGTCGGCGGGGAAGGTGTCCCCGCCCGCCCGCGGACCAGCATGACCGCGTTGCGCACGCCGGTGGCCAGCACCCACGCCTCGTCGAGGGTGCCCGCGTCCTCCGCGGAGATGAGCTCCGCCGCGTGGGCGGCGGCCAGCGCCTCCCGGGTCCTGGTCGTGCGTAGGCCGGGCTCCCGCGCGCCGTGCCGCAGCTGCATCAACTGCACGGTCCACTCCACGTCGGACAGACCGCCCGGACCGAGCTTGGCGTGCAGCTTGGGATCGGTGCCCCGCGGCAGCCGTTCGGACTCCATCCGGGCCTTCAGGCGGCGGATCTCGCGCACCGCCTCCTCGTCGAGCCCGGCGGTCGGGTAACGCAGCGGTTCGATCAGCTCGATGAAGCGGCGGCCGAGTTCCTCGTCGCCGGCGACGTGCTCGGCGCGCAGCAGCGCGTGCCGCTCCCATACCAGGGACCAGCGGCGGTAGTACGCCTCGTACGACTTCAGGGTGCGCACCAGCGGCCCGGACCGGCCCTCCGGACGCAGGTCGGCGTCGATGAGCAGGGGCGGGTCGGCGCTGGGCAGCTGAAGCAGTCGGCGCATCTCGGCGACGACCTTGCCTGCCGCGTCGGCCGCCTCCCGCTCGTCCACGCCGTCGCGCGGTTCGTGGACGAACAGGACGTCCGCGTCGGAGCCGTAGCCCAGCTCGTGGCCGCCGAAGCGGCCCATGCCGATGATCGCGAAGCGGGTGGGGAGGGTGTCCCCCAGCCCTCCCGGACGACCGCGCGCAGGGTGCCGGCGAGGGTGGCGGCGGTCAGGTCGGACACGGCGCCGCCGACCAGGTCCACCAGGGCGCCCTGGTCGGCCTCGGCGGGCTGGGACTCGGTGCCGTAGGAGCCGATGATGTCGGTGGCGGCCGTACGGAACAGCTCGCGGCGGCGTACCCCGCGGGCGGCCGTGACCGCCTGGGCCGCGCCGTCGGCGCGGCCCACCGCGGCGAGGATCTCCTGCTCCAGGTGGGCGCGGGAGCGTGGCCTGAGGCCCCCGGCCTCCCCGTCGCCGAGCAGGGCCACCGCCTCGGGGGCGCGCATCAGCAGGTCGGGGGCGAGCCGTCCGGCGGACAGCACCCGGGCCAGGTTCTCGGCGGCGGCGCCCTCGTCCCGCAGCAGCCGCAGGTACCAGGGGGTCTTGCCGAGCGCGTCCGAAACCTTGCGGAAATTGAGCAGGCCGGCGTCCGGGTCGGCGGAGTCGGCGAACCAGCCGAGCAGCACGGGCAGCAGGGTCCGCTGGATGGCCGCCTTGCGGGTCACGCCGGACGCCAGCGCCTCCAGGTGCCGCAGGGCGGCGCTGGGGTCGGCGTAGCCGAGGGCGACCAGCCGCTCCCGGGCCGCCTCCGCGCTGAGCCGGGCCTCGCCGGGGGCGAGCTGGGCGACCGCGTCGAGCAGCGGCCGGTAGAACAGCTTCTCGTGCAGCCGCCGTACGGCGGTGGTGTGCCGCTTCCACTCGCGGGTCAGGCTCGCCACCGGGTCGTTGCGCATGCCCAGGGAGCGGCCGATGCGGCGCAGATCGGCCTCTTCCTCCGGGACCAGGTGGGTGCGGCGCAGCCGGTACAGCTGGATGCGGTGTTCGAGGGAGCGCAGGAAGCGGTAGGCGGCGTCGAGCTGGGCGGCATCGGCGCGGCCGACGTAGCCGCCGGCGGCGAGGGCCTTCAGTGCGTCGAGGGTGGTGCCGCTGCGCAGGGAGGGATCGGTGCGGCCGTGCACCAGCTGGAGCAGCTGCACGGCGAACTCGACGTCGCGCAGCCCGCCGGGGCCGAGCTTGAGCTGGCGGTCGACCTGGGCGGTCGGGATGTTCTCGACGACCCGGCGGCGCATCTTCTGGACGTCGGCGACGAAGTTCTCCCGCTCGGCGGCCTGCCACACCAGCGGCTGGAGGGCGGCGACGTACTCCTCGCCGAGGGCGGGGTCGCCGGCCACCGGGCGGACCTTGAGCAGCGCCTGGAACTCCCAGGTCTTGGCCCAGCGCTGGTAGTAGGCGCGGTGCGAGGCGAGGGTGCGGACGAGGGGGCCGTTGCGTCCCTCGGGCCGCAGGTTGGCGTCGACGGGCCAGATGGTGCCCTCGACGGTGTTCTCGGAGCAGATCCGCATCATGTGCGAGGCCAGCCGGGTCGCGGCCCGCAGGGCCTTGTCCTCGTCGGCGCCGCCCACCGCCTCGCCGACGAAGATGACGTCGACGTCCGACACGTAGTTCAGCTCGTGCCCGCCGCACTTGCCCATCGCGACCACCGCGAGCTTGCACAGGGCGGTGTCCTCGGGCGCGTCGGCCTCGGCGAGCGCGAGGGCGGCCCGCAGGGTGGCGGTGGCCAGGTCGGCGAGTTCGGCGGCGGTCTCGGACACCTCGATGGTGCCGCAGACGTCCCGGGCGGCGATGGACAGCAGGCAGCGCCGGTAGGCGACGCGCAGCGACACGGGGTCGGTGACGTCCGCGAGGCCGTGCTCGAACTCGGTCAGGCCGGGGTGCAGGTCCCGCGCCTCGTACGTGACGAGTGCCCGCCAGTCGCCGGCGTGCCGGGCGAGGTGGTCGGCCAGGGCCTCGGAGGCGCCGAGCACACCGAGCAGCCGGTCGCGCAGCGGCTTGGCGGCGATCAGCGTGTCCAGCACTTCCTGCCGGGCGGGGGCGGTGGTCTGCGCCTCCAGCAGCCGGACCAGCCCGTGCAGCGCGAGATCGGGGTCGGCGGTCGCGCCGAGCGCGTCCAGCAGCACCGGATCGTCGCGCACGGGCACCAGCTCGGGAGCGTCCAGCAGCCGCTCGGCGGCGGACGGGTCGGTGAAACCGTGCCGCAGCAGCCGCGTGAAGGTACTGCTCCTGCGCCCCGGCGCCGACGTCATCCCCGGCCTCCCTCGGTCCTCGGATCACGGTGGTCGTACTGGCGACGAGCCTATCGGCACCGTCGGAGCCCGGCCCCGGGACGGCGTGCGATGAGTTCCGGGGGCGTGCGGTGTCTGACCTTTCGAGGAGAAAGAGAATCCTGCCGCCCCGAACCCGATTGCCGAGGTACTCATGACCGACCGAACACCCGGGACGGGCACTCCCCCCACGTCCCCGGAGGCCCGTGTCGACCCGCGTTACAGCGATCCGAAGGCGACCGCGCTCCCCTGGTCCGAGGTCCGGACGCTGCTCGCCGGGGCGGAGCTGTTCTGGATCTCGACGGTCCGTCCGGACGGCCGCCCCCATGTGACCCCGCTCCCCGCCGTCTGGTCGGACGGGGCGCTGCACTTCTGCACCGGGCCGGGGGAGCGCAAGGCCCGCAACCTGGCGGCGAACCCGCACGTCGTCCTGACGACCGGCACCAACACCTGGAACCGGGGCTACGACCTGACGGTGGAGGGCGAGGCGGTGCGGGTCGCCGACGACGGCCGGCTGCGCGAACTGGCGGCGGCGTGGGAGAGGAAGTACGGCAGCTTCTGGCACTTCGAGGTCCGGGACGGGTACTTCCACCACGGCCCGGGACACGCCGTCGTGTTCTCGGTGGCGCCGCGTACCGTTTTCGGCTTCGGTAAGGGGGAGCCGTTCAGCCAGACGAGGTGGCGGTTCACGTGATGCCGGTGCCGACGCCCGCCGGGCAGCCAGCCAGCCCGGACAGCCAGCCAGACAGCCACAGGAGCCGTGCCCATGGACATGACCTTCGAAGTGCTCCCGCTGCCCGTCAGTGACATCGATCGGGCGCGGGACTTCTACCGGGACAAGGTCGGCTTCCACGTCGACATCGACCAGGAGGTCATGCCGGGCATGCGCATCGTCCAGCTGACTCCTCCCGGCTCCGGCTGCTCGATCGCCCTCGGCGACGGCATCTGGGAGATGACGGGCGGTCCCCGCCCCGCCCCCGGCTCCTACCAGGGCCTCCAGCTCTGCGTCGCCGACATCAAGGCGGCCCGCGCCGAACTGACCGGACGGGGCCTGGAGGTCTCCGAGCCGGTCGAGTACGCCCCGGACGACGGCGCCACGTTCATGTACTTCAAGGACCCGGACGGCAACGGCTGGGCCGTCCAGGAGTACCGCCGCCGTGCGACGGAACCCTTGCACCGGCTCCTGGCGGACCTGGCGGCACAGGCGACCCGGGCCGACGGCCGGAAGTAGGACGAAGGCCGCCCGCGAGCGGCGGGACGGGTGAGGGAACCCGTCCCGCCGCTCGCGCGGGGGAGCCCCCGGGACGCGAGGGGACGTCCCGTCGTGGGGGCTCCGGACGCCGAGGGCTACCGCGCGCCGACGGTGGCCTCCTCGAGCGCCACCAGGTGCCCGGTGCCGCTGAGCGACGACAGTTCGATGTCGGTGACACAGCGCACCTTCACCAGGTTGAGCGTCAGCGTGCCCTCGATGTGCACGCTGCCGGTGCCTTTGTCGAAGTCCGCCCCGCCGAGGTCGCTGGCCGCCTCGTCGACGCGTACACCGAGGTCGGTGCCGCCGTCGGTGTCGGTGAACTTGATGAAGACGTATCCCATCTCGGTGATACGCCGCTGAAGGTCCCGCACCGAGGGCGACGGGCCGCCGACCGCTGTTTTCTGCCCCTCGACCGAGAGGCGTCCGACGAGTTCGTCCATGAGTGGCTCCTCTGTCACTGTCGCGAACATTTCCTGACCGGGCCGGTCGTCAGCCGGCCGTCTTCTCCATCTGCAGGCGCAGGCTCTTGGGGCGCATGTCGACCCAGACCTCCTTGACGTACTCGAGGCACTCCTCCTTCGAGCCGGCCGTCCCCGTCTCTCGCCAACCGTCGGGGACGGCGAGGTAGGTCGGCCACAAGGAGTACTGCTCCTCGTCGTTGACGAGGACCTTCATCTGCTGTGCTTCCATTGCCGGGCTCCAGCCTCTGTGCTGTCGGGCTCTGTGCTGTCGGGATTGCGGTACGCGGCCGCCGGGTCAGGCGGAACGGGGGAAGAGCCAGGGCGCCTGCTGCCCGCGGCGCTGCTCGTAGGCGAGGATCTGGTCCTTGTGGGAGAGGGTCCAGCCGATGTTGTCGAGCCCCTCCATCAGGGAGCTCTTCTTGAAGGGGTCGATCTCGAAGCGGAAGGTCTGCCCGTCCGCGGTGGTCACGGTCTGGGCCGGCAGGTCGATGTGCAGCGTCGGCGAGGCACCGTCCGCCAGGCCCTTCGCGATCGTCTCGACCTCCTTCCCCTCCAGCCGGACCGGGAGGATGCTGCTGTTGAAGCAGTTGTTGTGGAAGATGTCCGCGAAGCTCGGCGCGACGATGCACCGGAAGCCGAACTCCCGCAGGGACCAGGGCGCGTGTTCACGGGAGGAGCCGCAACCGAAGTTCTCCCCCGCGACGAGGACGGAGGCGCCCTCGTACCGGGGCGCGTTCAGCGGGAAGTCCGGGTCGGGAGTGGTCCCGTCCTCGAGGTAGCGCCAGTTCCCGAACAGGTGCCGGCCGAAGCCGGTGCGGCTGATCGACTTGAGGAACCGGGCGGGGACGATGTCGTCGGTGTTCACGTTGGACCGCATCAGCGGCACCGCGGTGCCGTCGTGCGTGATGAACTTCTCCATGGGGGTCCTTCCTCTACACGTCGCGGACGTCGGCGAAACGGCCTGCCACGGCCGTGGCGGCCGCCGTCACCGGGCTGACCAGATGGGTGCGGCCGCCCCGGCCCTGACGTCCCTCGAAATTGCGGTTGCTCGTCGAGGCGCAGCGCTCGCCGGCGGAGAGGCGGTCCCCGTTCATGGCGATGCACATGCTGCAGCCGGGCTCACGCCACTCGAAGCCCGCCTCGCGGAAGATGTCCGCCAGCCCCTCCGCCTCGGCCTCGCGGCGGACGGCCATGGAGCCGGGGACGACGATGGCGCGCACGCCGGGCGCCACCTTCTTGCCGTCGACGAACCGGGCGGCCAGCCGCAGGTCCTCCAGCCGCGAGTTGGTGCACGAGCCGATGAACACGGTGTCGACGCCGATGTCGTCGACCCGCTGGCCGGGCTCCAGGCCCATGTACTCCAGGGCCTTCTCCATCTCGGCGCGCAGGGCGGGGTCGCTCTCGGTGGCCGGGTCCGGGACGGTGCCCGTGATGTCGGCGACCATGCCCGGGTTGGTGCCCCAGGTGACCTGCGGCACCAGGTCGTCGACGTTCAGGTGGTGTTCCGCGTCGTAGCGGGCGCCGGGATCGGCGGCCAGCTGCTTCCACTGCTCGGCGGCGAGCTCGAAGAGCTCTCCGGAGGGCGCGTAGCGGCGGCCGCGCACGTACTCGATCGTGACGTCGTCGGGGGCGACCATGCCGGCCCGTGCCCCCGCCTCGATGGCCATGTTGCACAGGGTCATGCGGCCCTCGATGGTCAGCGACTCCACGGCGGAGCCGGTGAACTCGATGACGTGGTGGGTGCCGACGTCGGTGCCGAGCCGGCGGATCATCGCCAGGGCGATGTCCTTGGCGGTCACCCCGGGGGCCAGGGTGCCGTCGATGCGGATGTTCATGGTCCGGGGCTTCTGCTGGAGCAGGCACTGCGTGGCGAGGACGTGCTCCACCTCGCTGGTGCCGATGCCCATGGCGAAGATGCCGAGGGCGCCGTGCGTGGAGGTGTGGGAGTCGCCGCAGACGACGGTCATGCCGGGCAGCGACAGGCCGAGTTCGGGGCCGATGACGTGCACGATGCCCTGGTCGTCGTCGTTCATGCCGAGGAGCTGGACGCCGAAGTCGCGGGCGTTGTCCTCCATCTTCTCGATGCAGATGACGCTCTGCTGGTCGATGACGTCGATGAGCCGGCGTCCCGGCACCGTGGGCACGTTGTGGTCGATCACCGCGACCACGGTCTCGGGGCGGTGCACCGGGAGGCCGCGCTCGGTCAGCCCGGCGAACGCCTGCGGTGAGGTCGCCTCGTGCGTGAGGTGCCGGTCGATGTAGAGCATCGGTATCTCGCCGGGTTCGTCACGCACCACGTGTGCGTCCCAGATCTTGTCGAACATCGTGCGTGGCATCGTGCGGTGTCTCCTTTTTGGGGGGCGTTGCGTGACGAGAGGGAGGGCTCGGCTCAGGCCGGGTGGGCGGCGGGCGTCTTCGCGAAGCCCGCTGCGAGCTCCTCGGAAGTCAGTTCGCGGCCCAGCTCGTTGGCGCGGGCGAGCAGTCCCTGGACGGCTTCCGTGGACAGTTCGCGGGGGTCGCGTCCGCTCAGCATGCAGGCGAGGCGCACGGAGCTCTGGCCGCTCCACGGGCTGACGGCCACGGACAGGGCGCCGCCGACGGACGCCGGGTCCACGGCGGAGTACACGGTGCGCGACATCTCCAGCAGCCGGGCCTCGAGTCCGGGGTTGCCCGCCGCTCGGGCCCGGTCGGCGAGGTGGTGGGCCTTGAGGATGGCGTCCGTGTGGATGCCGGAGGAGGTGTGGCTGTAGCGCTTGCCGAGCACGCCGTGCTCCGGGGGCTCGACGCCGACCATCTCCTGGTAGCAGGTGATCAGTTCGAGCAGTCGGGACATGTCCCAGGAGACGGGAAGGCCGGCCTCCGCCTGGATCGCGGCGAAGTTGAGGACGATCTCCTCCAGGGAGGCGTTGCCGGAGCGCTCGCCCACCCCGCGCGACACGACGTGGATCCGGCTGGCGCCGGCCGCGACCGCCGCCATGGCGTTGCCCAGGGCGTTGCCGGTGTCGCGGTGGCCGTGCCAGTCCACCTGCATGTCCGGCACGCCCAGCGCGTCGAGTTCGTCGCGGATGAAGCGGATGATCCGGTAGGTGCCGAGCGGCCGGATGACTCCGATGGTGTCGGCGAGGGCGACGGTGTAGGCGCCGCTCTCGACCTGGGTGCGGGTGATCGCCCGCAGGTCCTCGGGGGAGGTCTGGGTGGTGTGTTCGGTGCCCGCGATGACGGGGATGCCCATCTCCACGGTCTTCTTGATGAACGTCTCGATCCTGGTCAGGATGAAGTCCAGGTCCCAGCCCTGGACGAGGCGTCTCGACGGCGCGCTGCCCATGAAGACGACGGACTCGAGCGCGGGGTGGATCTCCTTGCACTCGACGGTCCATTTGAGGGAATCCTCCGTGCACATGGAGAGCACGGAGGGCACGATGCCGGGGAGTTCGTCCCGCATCCGCGCCAGCAGCTGCTTCATCCGCTCGTTGATCCGGTCGGCGTTGCCGGGGTAGATCCCGACGGTGGCGTACTTGATCCCGAAGCCGTGGAGAAGGTGCAGGTAACGCATCATGTCGTCGACCGACGGGTAGCCGGATATGCCCTGGAGGCCGTCACGCAGACACTCCGAGAGGACGTGGGCCTTGGCGACCTGACCGGCCAGCGGCTCACCGGGGATGCTCGTCGGCAGCGGCGTCAGGGGGCTCGGGTCCCGGTTCCAGTTGAAGTTCACCGGGACGTCGAGGGAGTTGATGTCACCTGCGGTGCTGTCCGTGGTTCCTTGTGCGTCCTTCTGCATGGTCTCTCCATTTCGGAAACTCTTTTGCCGTCGACGGCGCGACGAGGAAACGATGCGTGGGTCAGTCCATGACGACCGGGTGGATTCCGACCGAGAAGCGGATGTAGTCGTCGGAATAGCCGAAGGTGGATCCGGGAATTCCGGCGACACCGGTCTTCTCGAGGACCGAGAAGCAGTCCTCACCCGGCCTGAGCCGGCTCCAGGTGTAAATGGTCGCGTCGTCGGCGAGATGGATGTGCTCGAAGAGGTGGTGCTCCTCGTCGAAGAGATGGAGTTGGGTGCGCAGCCGGGAACGGCGCAGCCGGTAGAGCCCACGGATCTTCTCGAGCAGTTCGGGATGCCGGCTGAAGAGTGTGTGATATGCCATGAAGCGCAGCTGCCACTCCCCGGGAAGGCAGCTCACACTGTTCATCCAGCTCGATCGCATGGCGACGGAGAATTCGGTGTCGCCGAAGACGGCCCAGCCGAATCGTTCTCCGGTCAGGGTGAAGGTCTTGGAGAAGCTGTTCACGTAGATCATCCGGTCGCTCACCTCGGGGACCGAGGCCAGGCCGCGCATGCGTGCCTCGTCCTCGGCGGGGCGGCCGGTGCCGACGTAGGCGAGGTCCGCGAGCACGTGGACGTGGTGTCCCCGGTCGGCGAAACGCCGGACGACCTCCATGAGCGCCGCGAGTTCGTCGGGCGTGTACGCGAGGGAGGTCGGGTTGTTCGTCACGGTCAGGTAGACGACGGTGATGTCCGGGTTCTCCCGCAGGTGCCGGGCGAGGAGCTCGTCGGTCAGCTTGAACTGCTCCTCGGCCCGGGTCCGTACCCGGTGCAGCCGGTACCCGTAGGTCACGGCCTGCAGTTCCGGCATGTTGAATCCGGGAGCGGCGAAGAGGACCGCGCCGGGCGACTCGGAGCGGCGCCGGGCGAAGAGCGCCAGTCCTCGCAGGATCTTGTCGATGCAGTCCGTGGCTCCCAGACCGAGTGCCACCTGGTCCGCGGACGCGGTGACGCCCCACTGCCGCATGTCCGCCGCCAGCCGGCCGCGCAGGAGTGGGTTGCCGACGCCCTGGATGTCGTAGACGCGGGGGTCGTATCCGGCGTCGAGGAGCAGCCGCTCCTCCTCCGTCATCCGGTCCCGCAGCCAGTGGTAGCCCTTCCCGGACGCCGTCCAGCCGCTGAGGTCCTCGCCGGGCAGGGCGATGCCGAGTTCGTCGCCGAGGAGCCGGTAGTCCTGGGGACCGCCCTCCTCGCCCTCGCGCTCGGTGATGAGCCGTACGTTGACGTCGCCGATGGTCCGGTTGACGATCTCGAGCCGGGTGGCCATGGGGTCGAACCCGCGGGCCGCGCACTCCCGTTCGAGGTCGTCGACGAGACGTGCCATGACCCGGATGGGCGGCTCGGCGGTGTCACCCTGCCCGTCCCGGTGGCGCCGCACCATCTCCTCGCGGGCCTCGCGCACCAGTCGGCGCTGCTCGTCGAGACCGGTCGGCGCGGCCGGGGAGGAAGTCTGTGACGTCGTCATGCGCGGGCAACTCCAGTCGTCTGTTCGTCGGGCGGGGCGTGCGCGGCGGTGGCCGCGGGCTTCGCCCCGCCGGGTGGGCAGTCCGGCGGGTTCAGGCCTGCCGCAGCCGTTCGGTGATGCGCCGGCCCATCTCCCGGGTGCCGACGACCGTGCTTCCCGGCTCCGCGAGGTCCGGGGTCCTGAATCCCTCGCCGACCACGGCCGCGACGGCCTCCTCGACGGCGGCGGCCTCCCGGGCGAGGCCCAGGGAGTGGCGCAGCAGCATGGCGCCGGAGAGGATCGCGCCCACCGGGTTGGCCTTGTCCTGGCCGGCGATGTCGGGGGCGGAGCCGTGGATCGGCTCGTACAGTCCGAAGGTGCCGCCGGCGGTGCGGCGGGTCCCGAGGCTCGCGGACGGCAGCATGCCGATGGAGCCCGTCAGCATCGACGCCTCGTCGGTGAGGATGTCGCCGAACAGGTTCTCGGTGACGATGACGTCGAAGTCCGACGGGGTCCTGATCAGCCGCATGGCGCAGGCGTCGACGAGCATGTGCTCGTAGGCCACGGTGGGGTGGTCGGCCGCCACCCGTTCCACCACCTCGCGCCAGAGGACGGAGGAGCTGAGCACGTTGGCCTTGTCGACCGAGGTGACCTTCCGCTCCCGGTGCAGCGCGATGTCGAACGCGGCGCGTACGACCCGCTCGATCTCCTCCTCGGTGTACAGGAGGGTGTCGATGGCGTCCGTGCCGTGCGGCGTGCGGCGGATCTCGCTCGGCTTGCCGGGCACGGATTCCAGGCGCCCGTAGTAGAGCCCGGCCGACAGTTCCCGTACGAAGATCATGTCCGCGCCCTTGAGGTACTCGGGCTTGATCGAGGACGCCCCGTACAGCGCTTCGAAGGGGCGCACCGGCCGCAGGTTGGCGAAGAAGCCGAACTCCTTGCGGAGCCGGAACAGAGCCTGCTCGGGCCGGGGGCCGTCGCCCCGGTCCGTGCCGGCCGGCAGGCTGCCGATCGCGCCGAAGAGGATCGCGTCGCTCTGCCCGCAGACCTCGAAGGTGCTGTCGGATATCGCGACGCCCTCGGCCGCGATGGCGTCCAGGCCGACCCGGCGTTTGTGGACGGTGAAGCGGTGTCCGTACGTCTCCTCCACGGCGCGCAGCACGTCCAGTGCCTGGGCCGTCACCTCGGGACCGACACCGTCCCCCGGCAGCACGGTGATCGTGGCTCCACTCATCTGGCTGACCTTTCGCATGCTTTCTCGATGCTTTCCAACTGAATCGCCGAACAGTCTCGGCACGGGGCCCGAAAGGGGAAATCCGGCTGAACTTCCCGGGGAGTTCCGCTTGTTCGACAGTCGTTATCGGCTGGGGTGGAAGGAGCGCAGTCGATCGACGATGGTGCCGCGCCAGCAGACCATGTCGTGTCCGCCCAGGAATTCGCGGTAGTCGACCTCGTACCCCTTCTTCTCGAGGACTTCCACCATGTTCTGATGGCTCGTCATCGGATCGTAGTCGACAATCGCGCGTTCAAGGCTTCCGATGTCCATGGAAAATCGGAGAGGGAGTTTCGGTGACTCCTCGAAACGTCGGGTCAGCCATTCCTCCTCCTTCTCCGGGACGTCCTTTCCGGGCCACCAGTACGACCCCGACTGGGAAATGACGCAGCCGAACCTCTCGGGTGTGCGGTAGGCGGCGTACATCGCGGCCAGCGCGCCGAAGCAGGAGCCGCCGACGACGGTCCGCGCGGGGTCCGACGTGATGTGGTAGTTCGCGTGGACCCAGGGCATCAGCTCCTGGTTCAGATACTCGTTGAACGGATCGTGGCAGGTCAGCTCGCGGGCGCGGATCTCCTGGTCCTCGTTGGTGTGCATCACCAGGACGTACGGGGGGATGCGGCCGGCGTAGAGGAGGTTGTCCATCACGGTCGTGATGGCCGCGAAGTTGTAGTACGACCATCCGTCGAACAGCACGAAGACGTTGTAGTCGTCGCCGTCGGCGGTGTAGCCGGGCGGCGTGTGGACACTGACGTGGTGCCGCGTGCCGAGGACGGAGCTGTCCATGGTCTGCATCTGGCTCCGGCCCTTCGGCACCCCGCGCCGCGCGATGTTCCACGGCTGCTTCGGGGCCGCGGGCAACTCCAGCACCGACACCTTGAACTGGTTCGGGTTGCCCATGAGCGTGTAGTCGCGGGGGTTGAGCGGATCGGGCCGGTACTCGGGCAGGCGCCGCAGCACCTCCGCGTACGAACTGAACGGCACCATCGCGTCGTTGACCGACAGCAGATAGGTGGTCCGCAGCTCGGAGGGCATGAGGTAGGACCGGTACCAGAGGTCGGTGCCCGGCAGCCGCTCCATGCGGAACTCCCTGAGGTCGCCGCTCGGCGCGCTGCAGAAGAGCACGATCACGTTCTCGGTGTCCCCCGGGTCCCGCCACAGAAAGGTCACCAGGGTCAGGGAGTCGTCGTCGCCGGCCGGTTCCATCAGGGGGAGCCGGCCTCGGCGACCTCTTTCCAGAACGCGTCGACGGCGTCGTGGTCCCCGGCCTCGACGGCCGCCGCCACCGCGGCGATCCGGGGGCTCGTCATGGACGTCTCGGCCGCGAACGACGTCTCGGCCGCGGGCGCTGTCTCAGCTGTGGACGATGCCTCGGCTGCGGACATGGTCTTCTCTCCTTGTGCCTGGCCGGCGCGCGCCGCGGTGCACGGCGCGCGCCGGCGATTCTCAGAGCAGGTCGAACAGTTCCGCCGCGTCCTCTTCCTCGCTGTCGCCCTCGTCGACGCTCTGGTCGATGACCTGGGCGAGCGCTTCGACCGTCCGGTTCTGGAAGACCGAGGTGAGCATGAGCGTGATGCCCCACCTGTCCTGCACCTCGGTCGCCATGGAGGCCACGAGGAGGGAGTGGCCGCCGAGGGCGAAGAAGTCGTCCCGGATGCCCACCCGGTCGAGGTCCAGGAGCCGTGCCCACAGGTCCGCCAGGACCTGCTCCGTCTCGGTCGTCGGCGCGACGTGCTCGTCGTCGGCCTGCGTCTGCCGCACGATGTCGGACAGCGCGGGCAGCGCCTTGCGGTCCACCTTGCCGTTGGCCGTGAGCGGGAACTCGTCCAGCACCACGAAGTAGGTGGGCACCATGTACTCCGGCAGCCGCTCGAGCAGACTCGCCCGCAGCGCGTCCGGACCGGGTTCCTGGCCGTCCTGCCAGGTGACGAAGGCGGTCAGGCGCTTGTCGGCGGAGGTGACCTCGTGGACGACGACCAGGCACGACCGGACGGCCGGGTGGTCGGCCAGGACGGCCTCGATCTCCTCGATCTCGATGCGGTAGCCGCGGATCTTGACCTGGTGGTCCTTGCGGCCGGCGTACTCGATGGCGCCGTCGGCCCGGTACCGGGCCAGGTCACCGGTGGCGTAGAGGCGGCCGTCGCCGAACGGGTCGGCCACGAAGCGTTCGGCGGTCAGGTCCGGGCGTCCCAGATAGCCGCGCGCCAACTGGACGCCGCCGATGAACAGTTCGCCGATGACGCCGTCGGGTACCGGTTCCATCGCCTCGTCGAGGACGTACAGCCGGGTGTTGGCGACCGGACGGCCGATGGGGACGGTGGTCGCTCCCGGCACGTCCTCGCACTCCCAGAAGCTGACGTCGACCGACGCCTCCGTGGGCCCGTAGAGGTTGTGCAGCCGGGTGCCCGGCAGGGTGCGCAGGAACTCGTCGCGCACCTCGGGGGGCAGTGCCTCCCCGCTGCACATCACGTGCCGGACGCCCCGGCACTGGTGGCCGACGGTCGGCTGCTGGAGGAACGCCTGCAGCATCGAGGGCACGAAGTGCAGGACGCCGATGCCCTGTCGCTCGATCAGGTCGGCCAGATAGGCCGGGTCCCGGTGTCCCTCGGGGCGCGCGACGTGCAGCTGCGCACCGGTGATCAGCGGCCAGAAGAACTCCCAGACCGAGACGTCGAAGCTGTACGGGGTCTTCTGCAGGACACGGTCGTCCTCACCGATGCCGTAGGCGTCCTGCATCCAGAGCAGACGGTTGCAGATGCCTCGGTGCGACAGCATCGCGCCCTTGGGGCGGCCGGTGGAGCCGGAGGTGTAGATGACGTAGGCCAGGCCGTCCGGGTTCACGGTGACGTCCAGCGGCTCGGAGCTCGCCTCCGGCCAGGAGGCCTCGTCCTCCTCCAGTTCGAGGAGCCGGACGCCGCCGTCGCTCCCGTCGCTCAGGAAGCCGACGCTGTCCCGGGTCCCGGGCTGGGTCAGGACGAGCCGCACCTCGGCGTCCTCGGCCATGAAGGCGAGTCGCTCCTGCGGATAGTCGGGGTCCAGCGGGACGTACGCCCCGCCGGCCTTGAGGACGGCGAGCAGCGCGGTCACCAGGTCGAGGGAGCGCCGCATGCAGACCCCGACGCGGGACTCCGGCCCCACGCCCAGGTCGCGCAGGGTCCTCGCCAGCCGGTCGGCCCGCCGGTCCAGTCCGGCGTAGGTCAGCTGCTGGTCCTCGTAGGACAGCGCCACCCGGTCGGGCGACCGGCGGACCTGCTCGGCGAACAGCTCGTGGAGGGCGACGGGCCGCAGCGCGCCCGGGTCTTCGGTGGCGTTCCGCTCCCGCAGGATGCGTCCGCGCGCCTCGTCCGCGAGCAGCGGCAGCCGGGCGACGGACGTGCGCGGTGCCGCCACGGCCGCCGCGAGCAGGTTCCGCAGGTGCTCCTGCATGCCTGCGACGGTGTCCCGCTCGAAGAGGTCGGTGCTGTACTCGAAGGTGAAGCGCAGCTCCCCGTCCCGCTGCTGGATGCTCATGCCCAGGTCGAACTTGGCGACGCCGACACCGTCGTCCGTCACATCGTGGATCCAGGCCGGCTGCCGGGTCTCGGGCAGCTCCTCGAAGAGCTTGTCCAGCCCGGTGAACATCACCTGGAAGACCGGGCTGTAGCTGAGGCTGCGTTCGGGCTTCAGCTCCTCGACGATCCGGTCGAACGGCACTTCCTGCCGGCTCTGCGCCTCCAGGAGCTTCCAGCGGACCTGGTGGAGGACGTCCGCGAAGTCCGGGTCGCCCTCCAGGTCCACGCACAGCGCGATCGTGTTGACGAGGAAACCGATCATCGGCTCGGTCTCGATGCGGCCGCGGCCCGCGACCGGAATGCCGATCACCACCTTGTCCTGCCCGCTGTAGCGCGAGAGCAGGACGGCGAACGCGCTCAGGAACGTGACGAAGTCGGTCGTCTGGTGCTCGACGCTCACCTTCCTGAGCTGCTCGAGGAGCTCCGCCGGCAGGGCGGAGGTGAGGTTGGCGCCACGGTAGTTCTGCACCGCCGGCCGGGGGTGGTCGGTCGGCAGCGAGATCAGCGCGGGTGCGTCGGCCAGCTGCTCCTTCCAGTACTCCAGGTGCGGCCGGAGGCGTTCCTCCTCGAGCCACTGCTGCTGCCACACCGCGTAGTCGGCGAACTGGACGGCCGGCGGCTCGGGCAGGGTGGCGTCG
The DNA here is from genome assembly GCF_045291515.1 of Streptomyces sp. GD-15H. Classification (NCBI taxonomy): domain Bacteria; kingdom Bacillati; phylum Actinomycetota; class Actinomycetes; order Kitasatosporales; family Streptomycetaceae; genus Streptomyces; species Streptomyces sp. GD-15H. The sequence continues at coordinate 6,188,904 of NZ_CP149447.1, read as the reverse complement.
GCGTCAGCGAGGAGGTCGTAGAGCCGCAGCAGTTCCTCGTTGAGGATGCCCACCGAGTAGCCGTCGAAGACCGCGTGATGCGCGCTGAAGACCAGGAGCGACTCACCTTCGGGCAGGTGGATCAGCAGGGTACGGAACAACGGCCCGCGGGTGAGGTCGAAGGTCTCCAGCCACAGCTCGCGGGCGACGGCCTGCACCGACTCCACCCGCCGCTGCGGCGGCTCGGCCGACAGGTCGGCCTCGGTCAGGACGACGGTCCCGGCCGGGGCGATGTCCTGCCACACGCGTCCCCCGTTCTCGCGGAACGTGGTGCGCAGGACCTCGTGGCGCGCGATCAGCGCTTCGAGGGCCCGCCCGAGCCGTGCGGGGTCCGTCGCTTCGGGCCGGTGCAGCAGCCAGCCCACCGTGTAGAGCGGGCTGTCCGGGACCAGCCGGTCCATGTACCAGAGCCGCTGCTGGTCGAACGTGGCGGGGACGGGCTCGTCCCGCGTCACCGGGACAAGGTCGAGTGCGGGGTACGGCTGCTGTTCCAGGAGCAGCCGGTCCAGTTCGGCGGCGACCTGGGCGAGGGCCGGCTGCTCGAAGAGCACCCGCACCGGCAGTTCGACGCCGAAAGCCTGCTGGACGCGTGCGGCCACCTTCACCGCGAGCAGGGAGTGTCCGCCCAGCGAGAAGAAGTCGTCGAGAACGCCGATGGGGCTGTGGCCCAGCACCTCGGACCAGATGTCCGCCAGTTTCGCCTCCGTCGCCGTCCTCGGCAGCGAGGCCTCGGTACGGGCCGGCGTGGCGCTCTCGTCGGGCAGCGGAAGTGCCCGGCGGTTCAGCTTGCCGTTGCCCGTCAGGGGCAGTTCGTCGAGCGTGACGAAGGCGGACGGCACCATGTACGCCGGCAGTTGCTCCTTCAGGTGCGCCCGCAGCGTCTGCTCGATCGCCGTGACGTCGTCGGCGTCCAGGGCGCCTTCGGACGCCGGCACCACATAGCCGACCAGCCGCTTGCCGGTGCCGTCCGGCTGGGCGAGCACGGCGCAGTTGCGTACCAGCGGGTGCTGTTCGAGCACGGCCTCGATCTCACCCAGCTCGATCCGGAAGCCGCGGATCTTCACCTGGCCGTCGATGCGCTCGATGAACTCGATGTTCCCGTCGGGGAGATAACGGACGAGGTCCCCGCTCCGGTAGAGGCGCCCGCCGGGTTCGTCGCCGAACGGGTCCGCGACGAAGTACTCGGCGGTGAGGTCGGGACGGTTCATGTAGCCGCGGGTCACGCCCGCGCCGCCGATCCAGAGTTCGCCGGGCACTCCGGGCGGCACGGGCCGCAGGTACGGGTCGAGGACGTAGAAGCGGGCGTTGGTGATCGGCCGGCCGATGTGGATGAGGTCCAGGTTCTCGTCGGTGTGCGTACCGGTGGCGAAGATCGTGGTCTCGGTCGGCCCGTAGACGTTGAAGAAGGTACGGCCCGGTGCCCAGGTCCTGATGAGGTCCGCCGAGTACGCCTCTCCGCCGACGACCAGGGTGCGCAGCTGGGGCAGCGGGTCGTCCGTCGGCAGTGTGGCGAGGGCGCCCGGCGTGAAGTTCAGGCTCTCGATGGCCCGCTCGGACAGCATTTTCTGCAGATCGGTGCCGATCATGCGGGTGTGCGGTGCGGGAATGTGCAGCGTGCCACCGGTCACGAGTGGCAGGACGATCTCCCAGACGGAGAAGTCGAAGCTGGTGGAGGCGACCTGGAGGACGTTCTGCCGCCGGTCGAAGCACGGGTTGTGCCGGATCCACGGCACCACGTGCTGCAGGTTCCGGTGCGCGACCATGACGCCCTTGGGCAGGCCGGTCGATCCCGAGGTGTAGATGATGTAGGCCAGGTTCCGCGAGGTCACGGCCGTCGACGGCGCGGTCCTCGGCCCGGCGGCCACGGCGGACCAGTCGGAGTCCAGGCAGAGCGTCGTCAGGTCACCGTCCGGCAGTTCGGGCAGCCGCGGCAGCAGGTGCCGCTGGGTGAGTATCAGGCGCAGCCGCGAGTCCTCCACGACGTACCGCATGCGGTCGAGGGGATAGCGGGGGTCGATCGGCACGTAGGCGCCGCCGGCCTTCAGGATGCCCAGCAGGCCGACGATGCCCTCCAGCGAGCGGTCCATGCACAGCCCGACCAGCACGTCGGGTCCCACGCCGCGGCCGCGCAGCCAGTGCGCGAGCTGGTTGGCGCGGGCGTCGAGCTCGGCGTAGGTGAGGTGTCCGTCCTCGTGGACCACCGCCACCGAGTCCGGCGTCCGGCGGACCTGCTCGGCGAGCAGCTCGTGCAGGAGGACGTCCTCGACGGGCGACGTGGACTCACTGCTCCACTGTTCCAGCGCCCGGGTCAGCTCGGCGTCGGTGAGCAGGCTCACCTGGGCGAGGCTCTGCTGCGGCTGGGTCACCAGTTCGCGGCAGATCTGCTTGAGGTGCGCGAGCATCGCCTCGACCGAGCGGCCGTCGAACCGGCGCGTGTCGTAGAGGATGTTGATGCCGATGCGCTCGCCCACGGTGATGGCGGTGTTGAGCGGGTAGTGGGTCTGCTCCTTCGAGCCGAGCGCCTCCAGACGGAGCGCGGTCTCGCCGTCGCCGTCGCCCTCGGGGTAGTTCTCGAAGACGAACAGGGTCTCGAAGAGGGGCGCGCCCGCGGGCAGCCCACTCCACCGCTGGACCTCGCTCAGCGGGCTGTGCTCGTACTGGCGCATCCGCAGGCTCTGCTCCTGCAGTTCCTGCAGCCAGGCGAGCACGGAGCTCTGCTCGGGCATCCTCACCCGCAGCGGAAGCGTGTTGATGAAGAGGCCGACCATGCGCTCGACGCCCTCGATCTCGGCCGGGCGCCCCGACGCGACGGTCCCGAAGACGACGTCGTCGGTGCGGGCGTAGCGGCCGAGGAGAAGCGCCCAGCAGCCCTGCAGCACCGTGTTGAGGGTGAGCCGGTGCCGCAGGGCGAAGCTCTGGAGCTCCGCGGTCTCCGCCTCGTCCAGGAAGTCTTCGGCCCAGAGGTACGGAGCCGGCTCGCCCGGGGCATTGCTGTCGGCTTCCGGACGCGTCCCCAGGTTCAGGAGGGTGGCCTCTTCGACGTCCTGGAGGGTGTCGCGCCAGTAGTCCTCGGCCTCCTGGAGGTCCTGCTCCTGGAGCCAGGCCACGTAGTCGCGGTACGGGGGCGTGGGCGCCTGCTCCAGGTGCCGGCCCTCGACCAGGGCGCCGTACCACTGGATGGCGTCGGCGAGGACGAGGCTGATGCTCCAGCCGTCCAGGATGGTGTGGTGGGCGCTCCACACCAGCTCGTACCGGTCGTCGGCGGTACGCGCGAGGAGCATCCGCCACTGGGGGGCGTCCTCGGGCTGGAAGCCCCGGGTGCGGTCCTCGAGGAGGTGCGCGTCCAGGCGCTTCCGCCGTCCGTCGTCGCTCTCGGACCGCCAGTCCACCACCTCGAGCGGAACCGGCAGGTCGGCCCAGACCAGCTGGAGCGCCTGGTTGTCCTTGGTGGTCCAGAACCCGGTCCGCAGGATCGGGTGGCGGCGCATGACCTGCGCCCAGCTCTCCCGGAACGCCTCGACATCCAGCTCCTGCTCGATGCGGAACACATTCTGGACGTGGTAGAAGCCCTCGCCCCGCGCGTACTGGCTCTGGAACCACATGCCCTGCTGGACGGGGGTCTGCGGGCAGCAGTCCTCCAGGGGACGGGGCAGGCCGCTCGCCCGCCATGCGGGGTGGGCGCGCAGATCGCCGACCAGTTCGTTGATCTGCTCCTGGTCCAGCCCGGAGAGCTCGAGGTCGGAGGGCGTGTAGCCCTGGACGTCCGGGCGCCGGGTCTCGTCCGCGAGCGCGGCGAGGACGTCGAGCGTCCGTTCGGCGACCCGCCGGATCGTCTCCTCCTGGTGCGCCGTGCCGCTGTAGGTCCACTCCATGTGGAGCCGGCCGTCCCGGACGTGGCTGACGATGTCGATCAGATACGGCCGCCGGTTGTCTCCGGCGGTGTCTGAGCCGGCCATTCCCATGGAGTCGGCGAAGCCGCCGGCGAAGGAACCGTCGAACTGGCCCAGGTAGTTGAAGCTGATCTGGGCGGTGGTCGTGGGGTCGATCCCGGTGGCGGAACCGGACGGGCCGTGGGCGAGCAGGCCGTGGCCGATGCCCTGACGGGGACGGGCGCGGAGGAGTTCCTTGATCTCCTTGAGCCCGTCCGCCAGCCCGCCGGAGGCGGGAACGGGCAGGTCGAGCGGGGAGATCGTGGTGAACCAGCCCGTGGTGCGGGACACGTCGGTGTCCTCGAACAGGTCCTCCCGGCCGTGTCCCTCGACATCGACCCGCACCCGGCCGTCCCCGGTCCAGGCACCGACCGCCGAGGCCACACCCGTCAGCAGCACGTCGTTGATCCGCGTGCCGAACACCGACGGCACGTCCCGCAGCAGCGCCCGGGTCTCCTCCGCGCCCAGCACGGCCTCGAACACCCGGCTGCCACCGATGGTGTTGCCGTCACCCGAGCCGTCCAGCGGCAGATCACGCGCCGACGGCACCGACTGCTTCTCCCAGAACGGGAGCTCCGCCGCCGTCGTCTCGCTGCCGGCCTCCTCGGCCAGCCGGGCCGCCCACTGCCGCCACGAACTCGACTTCTCCGGCAGCGCCTGCTCCTGCCCCCGCCGGACCTGGCCCGTCAGCACGTCCAGGTCCTCGAGAATCACCCGCCACGAGACGGCGTCGACCACCAGGTGGTGGGCGACGAGCAGCAGGCGAGGGGCGGTCTGATCGTCGTCCAGTCCGGTGAACAGGACGGCGCGGAAGAGGGGGCCCCGGGAGAGGTCCATGCCCGCCTGCACGGCCCGCGCGACCTCCAGCAGCCGCGCCTCCCGCTCACCCGCCGCACACGCGGACAGGTCCTCGACCTGCCACGGCACCTCCTCCGGCATCCCGGTCAGCTCGGAGCACCAGTCCCCGTCCTCCCGGAAGAAGCGCGCCCGCAGCCCGTCGTGCTGCTCCAGCACCCGACGCACCACCCGCCGCCACTGATCCGACGACAGCCCCGCTTCCACCTCCACCAGCACCGACTGATTGAAATGCGCCGGCACGGCGAATTCCTGCGCGAAGAACCACCGCTGGATCGGCGTCAGCTCCACCCGGCCCGTCACCAGGCCCTGTTCCGCCTCCACCCGAGCCGCGTCCCGCGACTCCACCACCGGCGCCAACTCGGCAATCGACTGGAACTCGAACAACTGCTTCACCGTGAAATACAGGCCCAGCTGCTTGGCCCGGAAGATCACCTGCAGACTCAGGATCGAATCCCCGCCCAGCGAGAAGAAGTTGTCGTGCACGCCGACGGGCTGGCCGGTGCCCAGCACCTCACCCCACACCAGCGCCAGCTTCTCCTCCACCTCCGTCCGGGGCGCCACGAACTCCCGCTCGCCGGCCGCGTGCTCCTCCCACGGCAACCCGGCCAGCACGGCCCGGTCCACCTTCCCGTTCGGACTCAGCGGCAAGACGTCCAACGGCACGAACACACCCGGGACCATGTAGTGCGGCAACCGCTCCGCCAGGAACGACCGCAACACCTCACCCGGCACCGCCTCGCGCCCCACCACGAACGCCACCAACCGCTTGGTCGCACCCTCCTGGTGGACGAGGACGGCGGCACTGGTCACGTCGGGGTGCTGGGTGAGGGCGTCCTCGATCTCGCCCAGCTCGACCCGGAAGCCCCGGATCTTGACCTGGTCGTCGACCCGTCCGAGGAATTCCACGTTCCCGTCGGGAAGGAACCGGGCCAGGTCCCCCGTCCGGTACAGGCGGCTGCCCGCCTCACCGAACGGATTCGCCACGAACGCCTCCGCCGTCAGCTCCGGCCGGCCCAGATAACCACGCGCCAGCCCCGCCCCGCCCAGATACAGCTCACCGGCCACACCCACCGGCTGGAGCTGGAGGCGGGAGTCGAGGACGTACATCTGCGCCCCGTCGATGGGACGGCCGATGTGGACGCGCTCCAGGTCGGGGGTGTAACGGGCGACGCTGACGGCGATGGTGGCCTCCGACGGGCCGTAGCCGTTGAAGAACAGCCTGTCCTCGGACCAGGTGCGAACCAGCTCGCGCGGGCAGGCCTCACCGCCGACGGAGACGCACTTCAGGAAGGGCAGGGACTCCACGGGCAGCGTGGACAGCGCCGCCGGCGTGAGGTTGATGTTCTCGACGGCCTGTTCCGTCAGGAAGTCGGCGAGGTCGGTGCCGATCATCTGCAGGTCCGGCGGCGGCAGCACCAGCGTGCCGCCGGAGAGGAGTGCGGCGGAGAGCTCCCACACCGAGATGTCGAAGCTCAGGGAGGTGCCCTGAAGGACGCGCGTGGGGGTGTCCAGGCCGTAGTTCTCGTTCTGCCAGCGCGCGATGCCCCGAATACCACGGTGGGTGACCTGCACGCCCTTCGGGCGGCCCGTGGAACCAGAGGTGTAGATCACATACGCCAGGTCGTCGCAGGTCACGTCCGAGGCCGGGTCGGTGTCGGGCCACGCGTCCAGCTCGGACCACAGGTCCTCCACGACCAGCACCGGCGCGTCGGTCTCCGGCAGCACCCCGACCGCCGCCCGCCCTGCCAGCACGACCCCCAGTCCGGCGTCCTCGACCATGTAGGCCAGGCGGTCCTGCGGATAGGCCGGGTCCAGCGGCACGTACGCCGCGCCGGCCTTCACGATCGCCAGCAGCCCGACGACCATCTCGATCGAGCGGGGCACGCAGAGGCCCACCAGACTCTCCCGCCCGACACCGCGGTCCCGCAGCAGACCGGCGAGGCGGTTCGACAACCGGTCCAGCACGCCGTAGCTCACCTGGGAGTCGCCGTAGGTGACGGCCACCCGGTCAGGGTTCCGGCGGGCCTGTCCGGCGAACAGCTCGTGCAGGGGCGCCGGCCGCTGCGCCTGCTGCTTGATCTGCTGGAGGCGCAGGCGCAGCAGGGCCTGCTGCTCGGGGGTCAGGTTCTCGAGCTGAGGAAGCAGTTCACTCATGGTGGTCACTCGTCTCGGTAGCCGGGGAAGTATTCAGAATCTGGGCCTGGAGATCGCTCGGCGACATTCCCTGAACTTCTGCGACGAGTTGTTCGAGAAGCTCTCGCTCTTCGGCGGTTCCCGCCGCCAGGGCGGACAGGTCGAGGTCCGCTTCGTCCGTCCGCTGAAGGGGCACGGCATTGCCCTGCCGGAGAATCTGGCGGCGCTCCTCGTCCGTCAGGACGCTGATGTCGCTCAGCCGCAGCTCGGGCTCCCGCGCGATCTGGGAGCAGACGCTGCTCAGGTGCCCGAGCATGCGCTCGACCGTCTCCGGATCGAACCGCGCGGTGTCGTACTGGACCACGATGTGCAGCCGTTGCTGTCCGTCCGGCACGGTGGCCACGACTCCGAGGGGGTAGTTGATGCGTTCCTCGGAGCGGGTGAGGTCGTAGCGCAGGACGGCCGTGTCGTCCTTCTCCACCGGGTAGTTCTCGAAGACGAAGAGGGTCTCGAAGAGGGGCGCGCCCTTGGGCAGCCCGCTCCACTGCTGGACCTTGTTCAGGGGGCTGTACTCGTACTGGCGCATCCGCAGGTTCTGCTCCTGCAGTTCCTGCAGCCAGGCGAGCACGGGGCTCTGTCCGGGCATCCTCACCCGCAGCGGAAGCGTGTTGATGAAGAGGCCGACGGTCCGCTCGATGCCCTCGATCTCGGCCGGGCGCCCCGACGCCACCGTGCCGAAGACGACGTCGTCCCGGCCCGAGTAGCGGCCGATCAGCAGCGCCCAGCAGCCCTGCAGCACCGTGTTGAGGGTCAGCTGGTGGGCCTGGGCCAGTTGCTGCAGCCGCAGGGTGTCCTCCGTGCCGAAGAGGAAACTGTACTCGGCCTGCCCACCCGCCGCGGACGGCTCGGCCTGACCGGCCGCGTGCCGCTCGACGCTCAGCGGTTCGGCCTGTTCGACGCCCTGGAGGGTGTCGCGCCAGTAGTCCTCGGCCTCCTGGAGGTCCTGCTCCTGGAGCCAACCGACGTAGTCGCGGTACGGCCGTGGCGGCGCCTGCTCCAGGTGCCGGCCCTCGACCAGGGCGCCGTACCACTGGACGGCGTCGGCGAGGACGAGGCTGATGCTCCAGCCGTCCAGGATGGTGTGGTGGGCGCTCCACACCAGCTCGTACCGGTCGTCGGCGGTACGCGCGAGGAGCATCCGCCACTGGGGGGCGTCCTCGGGCTGGAAGCCCCGGGTGCGGTCCTCGAGGAGATAGGCGTCCAGGCGCTTCCGCCGTCCGTCGTCGCTCTCGGACCGCCAGTCCACCATTTCCAGCGGAACCGGCAGGTCGGCCCAGACCAGCTGGAGCGCCTGGTTGTCCTTGGTGGTCCAGAACCCGGTCCGCAGGATCGGGTGGCGGCGCATGACCTGCGCCCAGCTCTCCCGGAACGCCTCGACATCCAGCTCCTGCTCGATACGCAGAATCAGCTGAACGTGGTAGACGCCCTCGCCCCGCGCGAACTGGCTCTGGAACCAGAGCCCCTGCTGAACCGGGGTCTGCGGGCAGCAGTCCTCCAGGGGACGGGGCAGGCCGCTCGCCCGCCATGCGGGGTGGGCGCGCAGATCGCCGACCAGTCCGTTGATCTGCTCCTGGTCCAGCCCGGAGAGCTCGAGGTCGGAGGGCGTGTAGCCCTGGACGTCCGGGCGCCGGGTCTCGTCCGCGAGCGCGGCGAGGACGTCGAGCGTCCGTTCGGCGACCCGCCGGATCGTCTCCTCCTGGTGCGCCGTGCCGCTGTAGGTCCACTCCATGTGGAGCCGGCCGTCCCGGACGTGGCTGACGATGTCGATCAGATACGGCCGCCGGTTGCCGGCGTCCCAGTCCGAGCCCGCCGCTCCGGACGACGCGGCGAAGCCGCCGGCGAAGGAACCGTCGAACTGGCCCAGGTAGTTGAAACTGATCTGCGCGGGTACGGCCCCGAGCAGCGGGGAGTCGGCTCCGCCGTGGGCGAGCAGGCCGTGGCCGATGCCCTGACGGGGACGGGCGCGGAGGAGTTCCTTGATCTCCTTGAGCCCGTCCGCCAGCCCGCCGGAGGCGGGAACGGGCAGGTCGAGCGGGGAGATCGTGGTGAACCAGCCCGTGGTGCGGGACACGTCGGTGTCCTCGAACAGGTCCTCCCGGCCGTGTCCCTCGACATCGACCCGCACCCGGCCGTCCCCGGTCCAGGCACCGACCGCCGAGGCCACACCCGTCAGCAGCACGTCGTTGATCCGCGTGCCGAACACCGACGGCACGTCCCGCAGCAGCGCCCGGGTCTCCTCCGCGCCCAGCACGGCCTCGAACACCCGGCTGCCACCGATGGTGTTGCCGTCACCCGAGCCGTCCAGCGGCAGATCACGCGCCGACGGCACCGACTGCTTCTCCCAGAACGGGAGCTCCGCCGCCGTCGTCTCGCTGCCGGCCTCCTCGGCCAGCCGGGCCGCCCACTGCCGCCACGAACTCGACTTCTCCGGCAGCGCCTGCTCCTGCCCCCGCCGGACCTGGCCCGTCAGCACGTCCAGGTCCTCGAGAATCACCCGCCACGAGACGACGTCGACCACCAGGTGGTGCGCAACCAGAAGCAGCTTCTGCTTGTCCTCGTCCAGTCCGGTGAACAGGACGGCGCGGAAGAGGGGGCCCCGGGAGAGGTCCATGCCCGCCTGCACGGCCCGCGCGACCTCCAGCAGCCGCGCCTCCCGCTCACCCGCCGCACACGCGGACAGGTCCTCGACCTGCCACGGCACCTCCTCCGGCATCCCGGTCAGCTCGGAGCACCAGTCCCCGTCCTCCCGGAAGAAGCGCGCCCGCAGCCCGTCGTGCTGCTCCAGCACCCGACGCACCACCCGCCGCCACTGATCCGACGACAGCCCCGCTTCCACCTCCACCAGCACCGACTGATTGAAATGCGCCGGCACGGCGAATTCCTGCGCGAAGAACCACCGCTGGATCGGCGTCAGCTCCACCCGGCCCGTCACCAGGCCCTGTTCCGCCTCCACCCGAGCCGCGTCCCGCGACTCCACCACCGGCGCCAACTCGGCAATCGACTGGAACTCGAACAACTGCTTCACCGTGAAATACAGGCCCAGCTGCTTGGCCCGGAAGATCACCTGCAGACTCAGGATCGAATCCCCGCCCAGCGAGAAGAAGTTGTCGTGCACGCCGACGGGCTGGCCGGTGCCCAGCACCTCACCCCACACCAGCGCCAGCTTCTCCTCCACCTCCGTCCGGGGCGCCACGAACTCCCGCTCGCCGGCCGCGTGCTCCTCCCACGGCAACCCGGCCAGCACGGCCCGGTCCACCTTCCCGTTCGGACTCAGCGGCAAGACGTCCAACGGCACGAACACACCCGGGACCATGTAGTGCGGCAACCGCTCCGCCAGGAACGACCGCAACACCTCACCCGGCACCGCCTCGCGCCCCACCACGAACGCCACCAACCGCTTGGTCGCACCCTCCTGGTGGACGAGGACCGCCGCTCCGCTCACCGCGGGGTGCTGGGCCAGTGCCGCCTCGATCTCGCCCAGCTCGACCCGGAAGCCCCGGATCTTGACCTGGTCGTCGATCCGCCCGAACACCTCGATGGTGCCGTCGGGAAGGGAGCGGGCCAGGTCCCCCGTCCGGTACAGGCGGCTGCCCGCCTCACCGAACGGATTCGCCACGAACGCCTCCGCCGTCAGCTCCGGCCGGCCCAGATAACCACGCGCCAGCCCCGCCCCGCCCAGATACAGCTCACCGGCCACACCCACCGGGACCGGCTGCAGCATGCCGTCCAGCACATAGGCCTGTGTGTTGTCCAGCGGCCTGCCGATCGGTACCACCGCCGGCGTCGGGTCCTGCGGTTCGATGCGGTGGCAAGTGGCGAAGGTCGTCGTCTCCGTCGGTCCGTAGACGTCCACGACCACCAGCCCGGGGCACGCGTCGCGGACCCGTCGTACCGCCTCGGTCCGTACCACTTCCCCGCCGGTCCACACCTCGCCCAAGCCCTCGAAGCAGCCCGGGTCCTCCTCGGCGAAGAGGTGGAACAGCGCGGCCGTGAGGAACACCGCCGTGATGCCGTGCGCGGCCACCCGCTCCCGCAGTACCTCCGAGGTCAGCGCGCCCTGCGGGGCGATCACCGCCCGGCCGCCGGACAGCAACGGCGTCCACAGCTCGTACGTGGAGGCGTCGAAGGCCTGCGGGGAGTGCATGAGGACGCACTCGTGCCCCTGTTCGAAACTGCTGTCCAGCGCCAGCGCCGCCACGTCGGCGTGCGTCACGGCCACGCCCTTCGGGCGGCCCGTGGAGCCAGACGTGTACATCACGTACGCGAGGTCGTCGCCGGTCACGTCCGAGGCCGGGTCGGTGTCGGGCCACGCGTCCAGCTCGGACCACAGGTCCTCCACGACCAGGACCACCGCGTCGGTCTCCGGCAGTGCGTCGACCGCCGACCGCTCGGCCAGTACGACCCGGAGCCCCGCGTCCTCGGCCATGTGGGCCAGGCGCTCCCGCGGATAGGTCGGGTCCAGCGGCACGTACGCCCCGCCGGCCTTCACGACCGCCAGCAGCGCGACGACGCTCTCGACGGAGCGCGACACGCACAGGCCCACCAGGCTCTCCCGCCCGACACCGCGGTCCCGCAGCAGCCGGGCGAGCCGGTTCGACAACCGGTCGAGGTCCCGGTAGGTCGGCTGGGAGTCACCGTCCACAAGGGCCGGCCGGTCGGGGGTCCGGCGCACCTGGTCCCGGAACCGCTCGGGGAGCGACGCCGGTTCGAGGGCTGCCGCGTTGCGGGGCCCGTTGCCCCGGTCGACGATCCGGTCGCGTTCGGTGTCACCGATCAGCGGCAGGTGCTGGACGCGCTGTCCGGGATCCGCCAGCGCGGAGTGCAGGAGCACCTCGAAGTGGTCGGCCATGCGCTCGACCGTCCCCGCCGTGAACAGGTCGGTGGAGTACTCGAGGCCGTAGTGCATGCCCTCGGGGGCGGCCTGGATCATGAGGGTGAGGTCGAAGCGGGAGACGCCGACGCTCATGCCCTCGGCGATCAGGCTGTGCATCCACGGCTTCGGCTGGACCAGCGCCGACGGGTGGTCCAGGAGCGGGAGGCTCTCGTCGGCGAACATCACCTGGAAGACCGGGTTGTGGCTGAGACTGCGGGTCGGCCGGAGCGCCTCGACGAGCCGCTCGAAGGGGACTTCCTGGTGGCTCTGGGCGTCGAACAGCTGCTTGCGGACCTGGAGCAGCACGTCCTCGAACGTCGGGTTGCCGCGCAGATCCACCCGGAGGGCGACCGTGTTGACCAGGAATCCGATCATGGACTCCAGCTCGACGCGGTTGCGGTTGGCGATCGGCACGCCAATGACGACGACGTCCTGACCGCTGTGCCGCGCCAGGAAGACGGCGTAACTGCTGAGCATGGTGATGTAGTTCGTGACCTGGTAGTCGCGGCTCAGTTCCGCGATCTGCCGGGTCGCCTGCGGCGTCAGCTGCCGCCTCAGGAAGTCGCCCCTGAGGCTCTGCACGTCCGGCCGCGGGAAGTCGGTGGGCAGCGTCAGGAGTTCGGGTGCTCCGGTGAGCTGCCGCTGCCAGTGGTCCAGCTGGTGGTGGAGCCGGTCCTCCTCCAGCAGGCCCTGCTGCCACACCGCGTAGTCGGCGTACTGCACGTCGAGGTCGGGCAGCGGGCAGGGCTCGCCGTCGGCGAGGGCCCGGCAGATCTCCAGGAACTCCTGGCCGAAGACGCCGATCGAGTAGCCGTCGAACACCAGGTGGTGGGCGCTGAACGCGAGGATCTGCTCCGTCGGCGACCACTTGACGAGCCGCGCCCGCAGCAGGGGCCCCTCCACCAGGTCGAAGGGCTGGTCCCACCACTGGCGGATCTCGTCCCGTGTCCGCTGTTCGCTCTGCTCCTCGGGGAGCGCGGAGAGGTCCAGTGTCGGCAGTTCGACGTCCCACCGGTCCCCGACGACCTGCCAGACCTGGCCGTCCTCCTCGCGGAAGGTCGTGCGCAGCGGTTCGTGACGGCGCAGCATGTGTCCGAGCGCGTCGCGGATCACCGACGTCTCGAGGGACGTCGGCAGGGGGACGAGCCAGTTGACGGTGTACGAGGTGGTTCCGGGGCTCAGCCGGTCGATGAACCAGAGCCGCTGCTGGTCGAAGGTGGCCGGCAGGTGGCCGTCCCTGGGCACGGGTGTGAGGGGCGGGCCGGCTGCGGCTGCAGCTCCTCCTGGCGCCGCCGCACCTCTCGGGCGACCTCGGCGATCGTCGGAAGGTCGAAGAAGAGGCGGACCGGCACCTCCAGCGAGAACACCTGCCGGATACGGGCCACGAGCTGCACGGCGAGCAGCGAGTGCCCGCCCAGCTCGAAGAAGTTGTCGAGGACGCCGATGGGTGAGCGGTCCAGGATCTGCTCCCACATCGAGACGAGCAGTGCCTCGGTGGTGTTGCGGGCCGGCAGCCCGGCGGTCGGCCCCGTGGTTCCGGAGGCCTGCGGGAGCAGCAGCGCGCGGCGGTCCAGCTTGCCGCTGGAGGTGATGGGCAGGGCGTCGAGCGGCACCAGGTCGGACGGCACCATGTAGCCGGGCAGCCGCTCGGCGAGGTACGCGTGCAGCTGGGGCACCACGAGGTGCTGGATCTCCGCCTTCAGCGGCTGGTTGGCGTACTCCGACCAGTCACGGGACTCGGCCTCCGGCTCCGGCGGGGAGACGAACTCCGCCGCGTCCGGCGCGGGTTCGATGCCGAAGCGGGTCAGCAGGACGCCGTACCCGCCGTCGGAGCCGTGTCGGCTCCAGTCGGGCACGGCCAGGTAGCCGGACTGCTCGGCGAGTTCCCGCAGGTCCTCCGGGTCGACTCCGTCGACGGGCCGGTCCTGGGCGCGCCAGGCCTCTACGGTCTCCAGGCCGGAGCCGCCCTTCAGCCAGCGGAGGGTGCGTACGGCGTCCTCGACACGGGCGTTGGGCACATTGCGCAGCCGCAGCCGGTCGGGTCCGTCGGCGAGCAGTTCCCGCAGCGCCGCGGTGGTGAGGCGGTCGGTGGTCCAGTCGTACGCGGGACAGTCCGGCGCCGCCGTCGTGGCGGCACCCGGGACGGGCTCGCCGATGTGGAGGACCGCCTGGTAGCGGAACATCGACATCTCGTTGAGGTGGCGGCCGCCCTTGGGCCGGATCTCCACCCGGCAGATCCGGCCGGTACGGGCGGCCCAGTCGTGGAAGAACGCCGGGTCGAGGGTCAACTCCTCTTCCTGCCGCACGCGTTGCTGGACGCGCTGCCACAGCTGGAGACGGGTCGTGTCGTCCGGTGCGCGCTCCGCCTCGACGGCGGCGTGGAAGGCGTCGAGCAGCGGGAAGCTCCGTACGTCGCCGACGATGATCCGTCCGCCGTCACTGATCCGGGACAGCGCCTCGTCGAGGACGCTGACCAGGTAGTCGATGTCGGGGAAGTACTGGACGACGGAGTTGACGACGACGGTGTCGACCGGTTCCAGCTCCAGATCGCCGAGGGCGTCCGCCTCGCGCCGGTGCAGGATCACCGAGTCCTTGAGTTCCGGACGGGAGCCGAGGCGGTTGCGGACGGAGTCGAGGGCCGCGGTGGAGAAGTCCGTGCCGTAGTACCGCCGGCATTCCGCGGCGAGCGGGAAGAGCAGCAGGCCGGTGCCGCAGCCGATCTCCAGGACGGCGCGCGGCTCGTAGCCGCGGATCAGCCGGACCGTGTCCTCCTGCCAGGCGCGCATCTCCTCCAGCGGGATGGGCAGGCCGGTGAAGCTGCTGTTCCAGCCCGAGAAGTTGTTGCCGTCCTCGGAGTCCTTCGCCGCGTCGGCGTCGAAGGAGTCGTACACCTCGCGCCAGCGTTCGATGCGCTTGTCGGACAGCGCGTCCTCGTCCTCCTGGACGGTGGAGCGGGCCCGCTGGGGGTCCAGCACCACGTAGGAGACCAGGGACCTGTCGCCGGTCCTGTCCTCACGGACGATCGTGGCCGCGTCCTGGACGACGGGGTGTTCGGTCAGGGTGTTGTCGATCTCGCCGAGTTCGATGCGGTAGCCGCGGATCTTGACCTGGGAGTCGGTGCGTCCGAGGAACTCCAGGTTCCCGTCCGGGCGCCACCGCGCCATGTCGCCCGTCTTGTAGAGGCGTTCGCCGGGTGTGCCGGCGAACGGCGAGGGGAGGTACTTGGACGCCGTCAGTTCCGGCTCGTTCGCGTAACCGGAGCTGAGGCAGGGGCCGCCGATGTACAGGTCGCCGGGCACGTCGAGCGGGCACGGGCGCAGGCTCTCGTCGAGGACGTAGTAGCGGGCGTTCTGGATGGGCTTTCCGTACGGGATGCTCTTCCAGGCGGGGTCCACGTCCGTGACGGGGAAGAAGTTCGACCAGACCGTCGCCTCGGTCGCACCGCCCAGGCCGACGACCTGGACGGCGGGGAACACCGACCTCATCAGGTCCGGCGAGTGGACCGGGATCCAGTCCCCGCTCATGAAGATCAGGCGCAGCGAACGGGAGACGACCTCGTGGGTGCCGTCGCTGTCCGTGGGGAGCAGGGGCACCAGTTGCATCAGGGCCGCGGGGGCCGAGTCCCAGAAGGTGATGGGTTCCTCGGCGAGGCGGCGCAGCAGGGCGGCGGGCTCCTGGATCTCCTCACTGGTGGCGACCCGGATCGATCCGCCGGCGGCGAGGATGCCGAAGACGTCGTAGACGGAGAGGTCGAAGGTGAGCGCCGTCACGAACAGGACGCGGTCGTCGGGGCCGATGTCGAAGGTGGTGTTGACCCATTCGATCAGGTTCACCGCGGGGGCGTGCGTCACCGAGACGCCCTTGGGGGTGCCCGTGGAGCCCGAGGTGAAGATCACGTAGGCGGGGTCCTGCGCGGTGCCCTGGCGCGGGAGGTTGTCGCGGGGCATGGCCGCGACGGCGTTCGCGGTGTGGAGGGTGTACGGGCTGTCGGCCGGAAGGCCCGGGGCGTCGTCGGCCGGGTCGAGGCACAGGATGTGCGCGAGGTCCGGCAGCGGGTCGGCGGACAGGAGGCGGGGCACGAGGGAGTGCTGGGTGAGCACGCAGGTGGCCTTCAGCGCGTCGATGATCCAGTGCCACCGTTTGACGGGGGCGTTGACGTCCAGGGGGACGTAGACGGCACCGGCCTTGAGGATGCCCAGCAGCGCCGGGACCATCTCCGCGCAGCGTTCCATGAGGATCGCGACCTGGTCCCCGCGCTCCACTCCGAGGCTCTTCAGGCGGTGCGCCACCTGGTTGGCCCGCTCGTTGACCTCGCGGTACGTCCATCGTTCGTCCTGGAACAGCAGCGCCAGGGCGTCGGGGGCCCGCTCCGCCTGCTCCTCGAACAGTTCGTGGATGCAGCGGTCCTGCGAGTACGGCGTGTCGGTGTCGTTCCACTCGTGGACCAGCTGGGCGAACTCCGCGGGCGCGAGCAGGGCCAACTCGCCGGTGCGGGCGTGCGGTCGGGCGACCAGTTCGGCGACGATCCGGCGCAGGTGCCCCGCCGCCCGTTCGATCGTCGGCGCCTCGAACCGCCGGGTGTCGTAGTGGAGCGTGAGCGTGAGGCGCTCCCCGGGGGTGGCCACCAGGCTCAGGGGGTAGGCGGCGTGGCTCTCCTCCCGGACCCGGGTCATCCGCAGGGCACCGCCGTGCCCGGCACGGACGTCGTCCTCGGCCTCGTCCTCGACCAGGACGACGCTGTCGAAGAGCGACTCGCCCGAACCGATGCCGCTCCACTGCTGGACCCGCACCAGCGGGCTGTACTCGTACTCCTGGATCCGCGCGTAGGTCTGCTGCAGGTCCCGCATCCATGCGGCCCAGCCCGTCGCGGGCGGTACCTGGACGCGCAGCGGAAGCGTGTTGATGAGAAGCCCCACCATGTCCCGCGCACCGGGCAGTTCCGCGGGCCGACCGGGGGTGGTCACGCCCATGACCACGTCGTCGGAGTTCTGGTAGCGGCTCAGCAGGAAGGCCCAGGCGCCCTGGACGAGGGTGGTGAGCGTCAGTTCGTGGTCCCGTCCCACAGCACGCAGCGCGGCGGTCTCCCGCTCGTCCAGGACGACGGACACCTGCTCGTACCGGACGGTCACCGGCGCGTCGGCCGACTCCTCGGCCGCCTCGTCGCCGGCCGGGGTCCTGGACTCGACGGGCAGCGGGTCGGCCGGCGCGACCGCCCGCAGCTCCTCCCGCCAGAACGCCTCGGCCCGGCCCGTGTCCTGACGGCTCAGCCAGTCGGTGTACTCCTCGAACGGCGTCGGCGCCGGCAGGTCGGGGACGATCCCGAGAGCAGGGCCTCGTAGGTCCGCTCGACCTCACGCAGTACCGTCTCCTGGCCGCGCCCGTCCATCAGCAGGTAGTGCAGGCTCCAGACGACCTGATACCGCGCCTGCTCCAGACGGGCCACGTGGAGCCGCCACAACGGCGCGCGGTCCAGGGCGAACGCCTGCTCGTGGTCCTCCCGCAGCAGGGCGCGGCGCCGGTCGGCCCGCCGCTCCTCGTCGAGGCCGCGCCAGTCCTCGTGGACCAGGGGGACCTCCACGCTCTCCCGGACGGTCCGCGACGCTTCCTCGCCCGTGGAGTCCGGGAAGCAGGTCCGCAGCGCCGCGTGCCGCGCCGTCACGCACTCCCAGCTCCGGCGGAACACGTCGGCGTCGATTTCCTGGGCGACGTCGAGCACGACCTGCGCGTGGTAGAGGCCCTCTTCCTCCATGGCGGGACTGGAACAGAATGCCCTGCTGAGTGGGCGACATCGGGTAGGAAGCCTCGACCCGCCGGTCTTCCGAGAAGACAGGGAGGTTTTCTGCCGAGTTACGAGAAGTACTCAAGACCGCAATCCCCTGGAGTCATGAACGATGATGTGCACCGGCGATCCCGTCCGGGAAAAGGCATGCACCAGGCCGGACAAGGCCCTGATTCAGCACCTGAATCCTCTTGCCCCGAAGAGCCGGCCTGGCCCTTCACGGGGCTGGGGCGCGCAGTGGAGAAGCCGTTCTATCCGGACCCGGAATACGCGTGCCGACCCTTCGGCCAGCAGTCGGCAGGAGCGTCGCGCATCCCGGGTGTCACCCACCTTGAACCTACTCCGACCTGTGTTTTCGATCTGGCCGGCCCCGACAGCGACGATGCCGCCGGGGTTCCTCGTCAGGCATACGACACACAGATTCATGCATTATGCATCTTTACATTCGAAGCTCCCCGGACCTGAACGGCCCCCCGGTATTCACAAGGAGTTCAAAGAGCCAGCCACCCGCCCCTTCACGGGACACGCGACTGTTTCACACGTTCCACATGGATGTGCATGTTCGTCGACTTGAACAGCGACTGTCAACAGATCGAGTCCGCCCCGCCGGCCCGTGATCAACGAGCCTTTCCCGCCCCTCAGCAGCGCTGACCTGCATAAACTCACGGGATACCGCCGAGGGGTGCTTCGAGGGGCACGTGCCGGGCGCCGAACGACTAGGAGAATGCCCATTCATTGGATTCCTCGCCGTGCGTTCGTGTGCGTTGACGAGGTGGGGTGGGCAGCCATACTTGGTCCGGCGATGTGCCGCCCGCCCTCGAACCGCCCGAGCCCGGCCCCGGGCCCCGGCCCCACGAGCACCTCACGCACAGCACCCCTACCAACGGGAGCTCAGCCCCATGGTCCTTGCACTCCTGAACGCCGTCCTGATCCTGTCCGTTCTGGTGCTCGTCCACTGGTACCTGTACCGGCGGCTCGTCAAGGACCTCTCGCTCGCGGGCAGTTCGTGGCGACGCCTCGGCACGGCGCTGGTGTGGCTGCTGTCCGCGGTCACCGTGTTCGTACTGACGGCCGGTCCCGCCGAGCCGCCCTTCGAGGTCCGACGCGTCGGGGCCCGGGTTGCCTCCGCATGGCCGACCCTGCTGCTGTACCTCACCGTCGCGCTGCTCCTCGGCGAAGTCGTCCGCCCCCTGCTCCGTCGGCGCCTGGCCCGCCGGGCCGCCCCGGCACCGGACGCGTTCACCGCGGACGTCGCCACCGGGGCCGCGGCCGGCACCGCCACCGGGTCGGGTGGGACCGGCTCCGGCACGGCCGCCGGACCGGCCGGCTCCGGCACGGCCGGTCCGGCGACGGCCGGCGACGATCCCGCCCGCAGGCTCTTCGTCGCCCGCACCGTCGCGATCGGTGCCACCGCCCTCGCCGCGGGGGGCACCGCCGTCGCCGTCGCCCGGTCGGGAGAGCCGACCGGACATGACCCGAGGGCGGGGGGCGTGGAGGTCTCGATGCCCTTCACCGGACCGTGGCGCGTCAGGAACAGCCCGGCCCGCCGGGTCCCCAGCCATGGCACCGACCTGCTCGGCAGCAGCTACGCCATCGACTTCGTCGCCGTGGACGACCGGCACCGGACGGCGGGCAGCCGCAGCTGGCGGACCTTCCTCGCCACTGAACCGCCGGAGATCTTCCACGCCTTCGGCCGGCCGGTCCTGGCGCCGGTCAGCGGTACGGTCATCGCCGCCCACGACTCCGAGCCCGATCACGAGGCACGGCGGTCGCAGCTGGCGCTGGTGCCGTATGTGCTGGGACAGGGTTCACGACTGCGTGAGGGCGTGCACGCCATCGCGGGGAACCATGTGATCATCTCGCTCTCCCCCAGTGGTCCGTTCGTCGCCCTGGTGCACTTCAGGTCCGGTTCGGTCCGTGTCTCCGCCGGCGACACGGTGGTCGAGGGACAGCACATCGCGGACTGCGGCAACTCGGGGAACTCGACCCAGCCGCATGTGCACGTCCAGGCCATGGACAGCGCCGATCTCTCCGTCGCCCGGGGCCTGCCGATGCGGTTCCGGCCGTTCCGTGAATGGACCCGGGGGCCGGACGGCGGGTTCCGCGTCGTCGAGGGGACCGCTCCGCGGGAGGAGTCCGTCGTGGAACCGCTGCCGGTGAAGCCGCTCTGAGAACGGCGACGTTCCCGGCGCGGGGTCTCCGCCCGGGAACGTCGCGTTCTCGGTTCCTCGTCCGCGCGAAAGCCTCAGGGCCTTCGGGACATCATCCGGTAGGTGATGAGGAACCCGACGAGGGACCAAGCTGCCAGGACGGCGAAGGGAAGACCCGAGACACCGTCCGAAGGGGTGGCGAGCGTGTCCCGGACGGCTTCGGCCATGTACTCGAACGGGAGCACCGCGTGCACGGACTCGAACCAGTCCGGCAGCCGGGAGGCCGGGAACGTGATCGGCGAGAACATCAGCGCCACGAACACGACCAGTTGGGACATCATGCGGGCGACCTGCGGAGCCATCCCGTACCCGATCCCGTACCCCAGGCCGATGGCCGTGAACGCGGTCAGGAGGACCGCGGGGAGCACCAGCGGGCTGATGTCGAGATTCAGATCGAAACGCAGGCCCGCGACGACGAGCGCGGCCACCATGCCGGGCAGGGCGGTGAGCAGCGCGATCGTGGCGTCCGACGCGATGAGGGCGCTTCTGGGCACCGGCAGTGAGCGGTTGAAGTCGAAGATGCCCTCCTGCTTCGAGGACGCGACCTCCTGGGGGCCGATCACCATGCCCACGGTGATGAGCCCGAGCACCGGGGCGCCCGTCGCCAGGTAGAGCGCGGTGGCGTCGTCCATCTCGGGCACCAGGTAGGCGAATCCGACGATGATGCCCACCGCGAGGCAGGTCTGGATGACGAGGTTCAGGGGCAGGGTCGCGCGGCTGCGCAGCGCGGTCCACCCCAGCAGCAGGCCGTAACTACGCAGCCAGTGAGTCATCGTCTCCCTCCTCGTCCTTCTTCTGGGCGCCGGGGGCGTCCTCGCCGCCGACGAGTTGCAGATACACGTCCTCCAGGCCGACCGGCACCAGAGCGAACTCGTCGATGAGCCCGGCGTCGCGGAGTTCCTGCGCCCAGGCGAGCGCCGCCGACGCCGAGCCGGAGCCGATGGGCACCGCGAGCCGCCGGGAGCCGCGCAGCGGCAGGCCCGCGACGGGGAGGTGGGCCGGCGGGTCCGGCAGGCTGTCCGGGACCGCCGCGGTCAGTTCGAGCCTGAGGTCGCCAACCGCACGGGCACGCAGCTGTGCGGCGGTGCCCTCCGCCATCACCTTCCCGGAGCCCAGCACGACGATGCGGTCCACGCTCCGCTCGGCCTCCACCACGTTGTGGGTGACGAGGAGCACGGCGCAGCCCCGATCGGCGAGTTCGCGGATCTGCTGCCACAGCAGCCTGCGGCGTACGGGGTCCACGTCGTTGGTCGGCTCGTCGAGCATCGCGACCCGTCCGGGCTCGGCCGCGGCCATGCCGTACGCGGTCAGCCTGCGGATGCCGCCGGAGAGCCGCTCCCCCGAGGTGTCGGCCCACTTGCCGAGGTCCAGCGCGTCGATGAGTTCCCCGGTCCGCTCGTTGGCGGCCTGCTTGCTCATCCCCCGGATACGGGCCATCGTCCTGATGGCCTGCCTCGGGGTCACCCCGGCCAGCGGCGCGTGGGCCTGGGGCATCACCGAGACCATCCGGCGGGCCCTGGCGGGTTCCGCGACGGGATCGCATCCGTCGACCCGGATGGTGCCGGACGTGGGCACCACGAGCCCGGCCACCTGGTTGATCAGCGTCGTCTTGCCGGCTCCGTTGTGCCCCAGCAGGCCGACGACCTCACCGGCCTCGACGCGCAGGCTGATGCCGTCGTTGGCGCGGGTGCCGTCCCGGTAGCGTTTCACGAGATCTTCGATGGTCAGCAATGTCCCACCCGGTGCCTTGGAGGAGTGTGAGGGGTGCGAGGGGGCCGCGGGTACGCCGGGAGTGCGCGGTGGCGTGGTCTCACCGGGTCACCCGGAGCAGCTTGTTGGGGGTGTCGGTCGGCACACCGGTGAGCGCGCCGTCCACGGCCCTGCCCGTCAGCGCCTTGCCCACCGCGTGCGGGGTGGCGCGCGGGTCCGTGCCGAGGAGGAGCGCGGCGGCACCGGACACGTGTGCGGCGGCGACCGACGTGCCGGACGCGGTGACGGTCCCGCCGCCCGGCCAGGTGGACGGAATGTCCACACCGGGGGCGTAGAGGTCCAGTCCCTTCCCGTAGTTGCTGAACGGGGCGACCTGGTCGGCGCAGTCGGAGGCGCCGACGGTGAGGGCCTCGGCCACCCGCGCCGGCGAGGAGTTGGCGACGTCGTCGGTGCTGGCGCCGGCCGACATGGCGTAAGTGACCCCGGCGGCGAGGGAGTTGCGCACCGCCTCGTCGAGCACCTCGCTCGCGGGGGCGCCGATGACGAAGTTGGCGACCGACGGCCCGTCGGCGTGCTCGGTGACCCAGTCGATGCCCGCCACCACTCCGGCGAGGGTTCCGCCGCCCTGCGCGTCGAGCACCTTCACCGAGATCAGCTCGGCCTGCTTGGCTACGCCGTGTTCGGTGCCGCCGATGATGCCGGCCATGTGGGTGCCGTTGCCGTGCTCGTCGCCGCCGTCACCGCCGAAGGCGTCGAAGCCGGGCCTGGCGCGGGGCAGCAGGTCGGGGTGGTCGTAGTCGATGCCGGTGTCGATCACGTAGACGTCGACGCCCTTGCCCGCGGAGCGGGGGTAGGCGTAGGAGCCGTCCAGGGGCAGCGCGTTCTGGTCGATCCGGTCGAGTCCGCAGGACAGCGGGGACGGCTGCGTCACTGTGCGCGACCGGGTGCGGTGCACCACGGTGTTCTGCTCGACCATGCGGACGCCCGGGGCGCCGGCCAGACGCCGCGCCTGCTCCGCGCTTCCCTCGATCAGCGCACCGCGCAGCGCGTGGTCGTACTTCTCCCGCACCCGCACGCCGTACCTGCCGGCGAGATCGGGCTCCGCTCCGTCCTCGAAAACCACGAGATAACTCGCGTTCACCGCGTTGTCGCTTTCCGCGTTGACGACGGTTCCGGAGTCCGCCGCGTATCCCGGAGCGGTCGTCGCGCCCACGCAGAGCAGAGTTCCCAGAGCCAGGGCGGTGGCTGATATTCGACGGCGACGGGTGAACCGGGCTGATGACACTTTTGTCCCCTCACAAGAAAATGCGTTGTCACGTGACGTGCGGCACGGCGGACGCCCGGCGAATCGGCGATACATGCCTCGCGGACGGCGTCGGCCGGCTTCGCCGACCACGTTCCTCGTGTTGGCGAGAATTCGCCGGGTTCGACGCCGATCACTGAAAGAATTCCCAGAGATTCCGGCCCGGACTTGCACCGTTCGCACCTCTGGGCCGCCGAGGGACCCCATATCCGGGAATTCGTCCCACCCGGCCTCTCCGGACACCTTGGATTCCACCGCCTGCCGGTCGGGCCGGAACGCGGCGCCCTCCCCCTCGCCCCCCATCGGTCCGGGGACGTCCCGATCCGCCGGGCAGTCCCTAGGCGTGCGGTCCGAGGACCGAGAGCCGGTAGCCCTCGTCCTCGGGGGACTCGACCAGCCGGGACGGTCCGAGCCGTTCCCTCAGCGAGGCGATCCGGGTCGGCAGGGTGGCGCGCAGCGATGCCCGGTGCGCCCGCAGGACCTCCTCGACGATCTGGTCGGCGTGCAGTGTCTCGCCCGGCCGCCGGGCCAGCGCGGCCAGGATGTCGAACTCGTCGTCCGGCAGTTCGGTCGGGGCGCCGTCGACCAGCACGGCCCGCTCCCGCAGGTCGATGCGTACTCGCCCGGCCAGCAGCAGGTCTCCTGGCAACTCCTCGAAGGGTCCCTCGGGGGTGGCTGCGGCAGGGGCGGTGCCGGTGCCGGAGTCAGTGGTGGCGGCGGGCTCGGCGGGCCGTCCACGGCGCATCACCGCCCTCGTCCGGGCCAGCAGTTCGGCCAGGTTGTAGGGCTTGACGAGGTGGTCGTCCGCGCCCAGGTCGAGCGCTCGCACGCAGGACAGGTGGTCCCCGCGCGCGGTGGTCACCAGGATCGGGACCGTACTGGCGGCCCGCATCGCGCCACACAGCCCGAAGCCGTCGCAGTCGGGGAGGGCGAGGTCGAGCAGGACGGCATCCGGGCGGGCCCGGTCCAGCAGCTCGAGCGCGTCCCTGCCGGTGGACGCGCACACCGCCTCCAGGCCCTGTTCCGCCAGAGCTGCCCCGAGAGCCGCCGACACCCGCTTGTTGGCCTCAACGACCAGTAATTTCACATCGTCCTCGTTCTTGCGCGCTCAGCGCTCTGAAGTGCTCAACGTCCTGAAGTGCTCAACGCCCTGACGGCTGGCGCTGCCGCGATCGCGCGCGCGTCTCGCCCCACCCGTTCTCCGTTCCCGGCTGATCCGAGCGGATGTAGTCGGGGAGAACCCTCGGCGGCCAGCTGCCGATGCTGAACATGCCCATCGAGTACGCCCTCGCCGCCAGCGCCGTCCGGTTGGGCACCTGGAACTGCCGCAGCAGCATCCCGACGTGGTACTCGATGCCCTGCCGGCTGAGGAACAGCTTGGCCGCCAGACGTACGGTCGGGTCACCCGCCGCCACGCCCTCCAGGACCTTCGCGCTGAGCGGGGCCAGCTTCCATTGCGAGCCGTCGTACGCCTCGCGGTCGTCGGGCGTTTCCTCCGGCGTGAACTGAACCACGATCATCTTGACCCGACCCGCTCCGTCAGTCACCGGGAACGCGGTGATCTTGCCGGAAACCGTGGTGCCGTAGACGGACAGGACGACGGAGTGACCGACGAGACGAGTTCGGTGTCCCTGCACGAGCAGGCCGAACTGACGCAGCATGTGCTGCCGCACACTCGGGTGCAGGAACTCCACGAATTCACGGCCGCGCAGTTCTTCCGGCCGCTGGGCGCACCGGGGCATCACGGGGCTGTTGACGGAACGCACACGCAGATTCGGGTCAAGAA
Organism: Streptomyces sp. GD-15H; assembly: GCF_045291515.1. Lineage (NCBI taxonomy): Bacteria > Bacillati > Actinomycetota > Actinomycetes > Kitasatosporales > Streptomycetaceae > Streptomyces > Streptomyces sp. GD-15H. The sequence goes on along the minus strand of NZ_CP149447.1, from coordinate 6,164,224 downwards.
TGGCGAGAGCGATTCCGGAGCGTTCGAAAAGCGAAAGGAACGCATCGCGGTACTTCTCGCTCCAGATTTCCGCGTCGAACAGAGAAGAATCTATTTCATGCAGCGTTTCGGCGGAACACGGATTTTTCCCGGGCAAGGTAGCATGCGACTCCGCCGCCCGAAGGAGTCCGTCCACCGTGCTGATCTTCGCGTGGGCCATGTAGGCCTTTCCCTCCCTCTCCCGAATCTTTCACTGGCTGTGAGCCAGCCTACGGAGTACGGGCGCTGACGTGCAATGGGATCCGGAACCCCCTCGAAAGACTGTGGTCGCCACCCAGCGGGTTCGGAGAGACCGTCGCAGCGGCCCCCGGGAAGGGCGGGAAACGGCTCCCGGTGCCGCTCGGTGACCTCCGGTCAACCGCGAATTACCGGCATTTCCACCCACATTTTCCGTTACCGCGGCAGGACCAATCCGGCTTACCGGCGAGTAGCCCGTTCGGTGCACCGATCGGGCACAGGTCGCCGACCACCGGCACCGACACCGGCCCTCACCCCGGCACCCATACCCACGCCGGCACCCCGGTCACCGGATCACAGCCGCTCGGCGAGCACGCCCGAGCCGAAGGCCGCCCTTCCGGCCATGCGGCGCACCGCCGGAACCAGCCCGGCCCTGCCGTCCACGTCCAGCCGGTGGTACAGCCTGGTGAGGATCTTCTCCACGGCCCGCCGGGTTACTCCGAGTGCCTCGGCGGTGTCCTGGTTGGTGTGGCCCAGGGTCACCAGGGAGGCGACCCGCCGCTCGGTGTCGCTGAGCATCCCGCCGGCCTCCGGTACGCCTCCGCACGGCGGCGTACCGTACGGGGACGGCGGCTGCGAGTCGGTCCAGCGCCGCAGCACCGCCTCGCCCATCGCCTCGGCGATCCGGTCCGCCTCGGCGAGGATCTCGTCGGAGCCCGGCCGTCCGGCGGCCCGCATCCGGTTTCCGTACGCCGTCAACGACCGTCCCAGCTCCAGGTGGCTGGAGCTCTCCCTGAGCACGGCGACGGACTCGGCGAGCAGGGACAGGGCGTAGCGACCGCGCACGACGGTGCCCCACATGCGCAGGATCCGGCCGAGTGCGGTCGGCGCGCCGAAGCGCCGTGCCCGGTCGCAGGCGCGGGCGAGGAGTTGGAGCGCGGCTTCCGGATCGCCGAGGCGGAGCAGCAGGGGCACGCACCACACGTCGACCGGGAACAGGGTCCGGTTGCACCAGCCCGCCGCCTCGGCGCGGCGGGCGGCGTCCTGCAGGTCGGCCGCGAGGGCGGGCAGTTCACGCTCCGCGGTCAGCGGGATCTGCAGCACCCGCAGGGCGAGTCCGCACACCGGTTGCCCGGCGCCCTGTCCCTGGGCCAGCCGGTCCCGCAGCCGCTCCGCCAGCCAGGTGTCGTCCGTCTCGACCGCCACGGACGTCAGGCTGAGCACCGTCAGCCAGTCGTGGTCCCCCAGGGAGTCCCCCACCGAGTCCCCTGACGGGTCCCGCACCGGGTCGGGCGCGGCCGCGCAGGCCTCCCACGCGTCCGCCCGGGCGTCGGCGGGCCGGCCGGCGTGCACGGCGGTGAGCGCGCGCCAGCTCAGCACGGCCGTGCGCAGCCGCCGGTCGTCGCGCTGCCGCGCCGTCTCGAGCGCCATGTCCAGCCAGCAGCGCGCCGGTTCACCCGCCTCCGAGACGGCCGCGCAGGCGATCGTGAGCGCGGACGCGGTGTACTCCGAGGCGGCCGATGCCGGTTCGTGCTCCAGCAACCACCGTGTGCGGGCGGCGACCTCGGAGGCGGGCAGTCCGCCGCCGAGGACGCCCGCGAAGACGAGGACCGCCATGAGTTCTCGCCGGGCCTCGGTACCGGGCCCGGTTCCCGGTCCCGGATCGAGGGCTCGTCCCGGATCGAAGGCTCGCAGCCGTTCGACGGCGGCGGCCTGGGCCGCCGGGTCGCCCAGCCGCGACAGCCGGGCGCGGGCCTCCAGCCGCAGCCCGAGCTCCGACGCCTCCAAAGTGGCCGTCGGCACCGTCGGCTCCGCGCGCCCTGCCCCGGCCTGTTCCAGCATCTCCGCCGCCGCGTGCGGGGCGGAGAGGAACAGGGTGAGCGGCACGCAGGCCACGACCGCGGCGCGTCCCTGGACCGCGCCCAGCAGGGGAAGCGCCTGACCGACGTGGCGCAGCGTCGCGGAGGTGTCGGTGTTCCGTTCCACGTCGGCGAGGGCGGTCAGCAGGTCGCCGCGCTGAGGGCTGTCGGGCGGGAACTCGCGCAGGGCTCGGCGCAGACAGCGGATCGCGAGCGCGTCGTCGCCGCCGCGCCACACTTCGCAGGCGGTCTCCCGCATCACCCGTGCGGCCTCGGTCCAGTCACCGGGGCCGACCTCCATGAAATGGGGGACGACCCGCTCGGCCGGTGCGCCCGAGGTATGGAGCAACTCGGCCGCCCGGCGGTGCAGTCGGTCGCGGTCGGTGAGCGAGATTCCCTCCTCGGCGGCCTCCCGTACGCAGTCCCACAGTACGGGCGGTGTCCAGCGGTCGGCGGCCCAGCCGAGTCTGACCAGCGCCCTGGCCGCCGCGTCCCCTTCGACCGGGTCCAGATCCGCCAGACGGGCGAGGATGTGCGTCTCGGTCTCTCCGCCGAGGATCGCCGCGCAGGCGGCGAGCCGGCCGACGGACTCCGGGTGACCGGTCAGGGCCGCGGCCACACGGGACCGCAGGCTCCAGGGCGCGGGCCGGGCACGGGCGATGTCGAGCAGGCATGCGGAGGCACCGCGGCCCGTACGTTCCAGACGTTCCAGACGTTCCAGCAGGGAGATGATCAGCGCCGGGTTGCCGCCGGTCGCGCGGGTCCAGGCGTGGACCTGGTCGTCGGCGAGGACGATGCCGCGTTCCCCGAGCAGGGCACGCACTCCCTCCGCGCCGAGCGGCCCCACCCGGATCACCTGGTCAGCGGCCGACAGGATGTCCTGCACACCCGGCATCTCGGTGGCGAACTCGCCTTCGCACACGGCGACCGCCATGAGCAGCAGGCCCGGCCCCGGATCGGCGAGCAACGCGGTCAGCCGGGTCAGGGCCGGCTCCCCGCCCGCTGCAGGTCGTCGACGAGCAGCGCGACCGGGCGGCCGGTGGTTTCCGGGCGGGCCGGGCCGGGGCGGCCGAGGGGCAGGCCCTGTTCCAGCCGGCTGCCACGGGCTCGCCGTACGACGAAGCCGTGCTGTTCCGCGTGGACCGCGACCGTGTCGAGGAAGGCCGAACGTCCCATGCCCGGAGTTCCGGTGACCGCCACGAGCACGGTGTCGCCAGTCTGCGTGCTGTTCATCGCACGTCGGACCGTGTCGAGGTCCTGTGTCCGCTCCAGGAGCCGCACGGAGCCTCCATTCACCAGCGGATTCGGTCAAGTATGGGCAATTCCGGGTCAGTTGAACCGGCGAGTCACCTGGACAAAAAGGCCCTGCACCATCAACAAAAAGTCATAGCACTGTCATATCGTAATGATTATGAGTTCGAGACGACCAAAGTCGGCGCATCCTCTTCCCTCGTTCTCTACTTCCCACTCCCACACGCTCAGGGCAGGAACCGCTGCCGTGCCGGCCGCCACGCCACGCGGGCCGTCCGCCTGCCCGGTCCGTGGCGAACACCCCGGCGCGCGCTGTGTGGTGATGCTGGGCTCCCCCGGCCATGCCTCGGTGGACGCCATCGCCCACCATGTCAGTGCCACGTACGGACGGGAGGCGACCATACGGCGCGTGGGCTGCCGGCGTGAAGCGGCCGGCACGGAGCACGCCGTGCTGCGACGCCTGCTCGGCACCTCACCTCCGGGACACGAAGTCCGGTACGCGACCCACTCGTTGGTCTGCGGGCTGCTGGCGCGCGGGCCACTCGTCCTCGTTATCGGTGATGCGCAGTGGTGCGACGAGGGCACGCTCCGCTTCATCGACCGGCTGATGCGTGCCACGTACCGGCAGCCGCTGACCGTCCTGCTTCACCTGCCCCCGGACTGCCGGGTCCCGCCGCGGCGGCGTTCCACGAACTGGCGACGCGGGACTACTGCACGGTCGTCGACGCCGCGGGGCTCTGGCCCGCCGACACCGCCCGGCCTGCCGCCGAAGACCTGGCCGAACTCGCCCGGCGCGAGCCCCGGCTGCTCGAGGTCGCCCGGGCGGCGGCGGCACTCGGCAGCACCGACCCGGACCTCGTCGGCGCCCTGGCCGGACTCCCGTCCAAGGCGACGGGCCGACTCCTGGAGGACGCCGAGATCCGCGGTCTGCTCCCCGGGCCCCTACCGGCCCACGGCACCCCCTCGCTGCTGGACACCCTGCCCGAGGCCGAGCGGGAGCGGATGCGCGCCCAGGCCGCCGAGATCCTCAACGACGCGGCCAAACCGGCCGAGCAGGTGGCCGACCTGTTGCTCGGACAGAGCACGCTGGACCGCTCCTGGATGCGTGCCGTCCTCAAGGAGGCGGCGGCAACCGCCCGGCACGACCGCCCGGCTGCCGCGGTGTCCTATCTGACGCGGCTCCACGCCGCCGACACCGACGATGTCGCCGTCCGTATGGACCTCGCCGCCGCGCTGGTCGACATCGATCCCCTGGCCGCCCGGGAACACCTCACCCACCTCGTCGGGACGCCACCCGGCACGGACGATCCGCTGATCCGGGCCCACGCCGCCGACCTGCTCCTGCTCACCTCCCTCATGGTGCACGACTCCCCCGACGGGCCCGCGGCGCTCGACGCGCTGCTGCGTGAGCTGGGCCCCGGCCGCCAGGACGGCCCACCGACCGGACGGGCACAGCGGGCTCCGGCCACCCCTCCTGCCGTCCCCGCCGCCCCCGCGGCTTCTGCGAGCTCTCCGGTCTCTGTCGCCCTCACCTCGCCCGCCTCCTCCACCGTCCCGGCCTTCACCGACCACCCGACCGAGCACGTGGTCCTCGCCGTCCGCGCGCTGCGCACCGCGCTGACCGCCGCCGGGCAGGAGGCACGGGAGACGGCGATCGCCGACGCCCGTCAGGTCCTCTGGTCCGGGCGGCCGCGCACCGCCTGGGCCAGGGTCGCCGCAGCGCAGGTCCTCGCGCTGGCCGACGACACCGCGACCGCGCTCGACCAGTTGCAGCGGACCGTCGCCGACAGCGCCGAGCGCGAGGAGGTGTGGGCCGAGTGCCACGCCGCTTCGGCACGGGCCATGGTGCTGCTCGAATCGGGCCAGGCGGCCGAGGCCGCCGAGGCGGCGTCGGCCGCGTCCCGTCTCTCCGAGGGAGAGGGCACGTCGGGGCGGAGCCGGCTGGCGTCGATCGCCCTCGCCCACGCCCTGGTCGCCCGGGGCGACCTCGACCGGGCGCAGGAGGTACTGCTCCGGCTCGACGGCCGCCGACTCGACGACTGCGTCTGGGAGTACCACCACCATCTGACGGCCCTGGCCCTGGTCGAGCGCGGCCGTGGCCGGCCCGAGCAGGCCCTGCGTCTGCTCGAGCGGTGCGGGACCAGTCTCGCCGCCGCCGGCGTGTGGAACCCGGTGTTCACCATCTGGTGGGTGCACAGCACCGAGTTACTCATGCGGCTGGGCCGGCCGGGCGCCGCCGCCCAGCGGGCCGAGTTCGGCGAGCATCTGGCCGAGCGATGGCCGACGGCCCGCAGCACGGGGCTGGGTCTGCTGGCCCGGGGCATGGTGGCCGACCCGGCCGACCGCGTCGAACTGCTCACCGAGAGCGCCCGGGTACTGGCCCAAAGCTCCGACCGGCAGTCCCACTCCCTCGCCGAACTCCACCTCGGCAAGGCCCTGCTGCACCGGTCGGACCGGGGTGCGCACCCTCGTCTGCGCGCGGCGCTGGCGACCGCCGTGCGGTGCGGCCTGACCTCCGTCGCCGAACAGGCACGGTGCGCGCTCCGCTCGGCGGAGGGCCGGCACACCCCGGCGGCGCTGAGCCATGCCGAACGTCCCGTGGCGGAACTGGCGGCGGCCGGGAAGTCGAACCGGGCGATCGCGGACGCCCTGTGCCTGACCGTACGCACGGTCGAGTACCACCTGACGAACGTGTACCGGAAGCTCGGCGTCCCCGGGCGAGCAGGCCTCGCGAAGTGGTTCCCGGCGCACGGGCCGCAGCCTGCCGCGGCGCGAGCGCCCGGCGAGGCACGGTGAACCGGCCGCCGCAGCCACCGGGTTCACTCGGCGCGCCCGGCGGGCTCCTGGAACGGACGGAGGAACTGGCCACATTGGAGCGGGCCGTGCGCCAGGTCGTGGACGGCGGGACGGCGACCGTCGTCGTGCGCGGGCGCCCGGGCACCGGCCGCAGCGCCTTGCTCGCCGAGGGCGCGGCCCTCGCCCGGCGGTCCGGCCTGCACGTCGTCGCAGCGGCCGGGCAGGAACACGCCGCCGCACTCCAGGCCGAACCCGCTGCTGCCGGAGTCCCGTTGGCGATACTCGTCGACGACACCGGGAGCACGCCGGTGGCGGAGCGGACGAAGTCCTCCACGGGCCACCCGAACCCGCGGCCCGCGTTGTGGGTGGTCGTCGAGGGCCCGGAAGACTCCGCCCCGGCGCCGCACGGCGCGGAGGCCGGTCCCCGATACGAGTTGTCGCTGCTCCCGCTCACCGAGCACGCCGTACGGACGCTGCTCGCCCGGGCGTACGGCGAGGAGGCGGCCGACTCGCTCCTGCCTGCCGCGATCGCCGCGACGGGCGGCAACCCGGCGGTATTGTGCGCCACGCTCCGGCGATGGCCCGGCCCGCCGCCCGGCGCCGACGAATTCGCGGCGCTCACCGACCAGATGGGCCGACACCACCTGAGGACCGTGCTGGCGCGGGCGTCCGCGCGGGCGGTCGCGTTCGTCGCGGCGAGCGCGGTGGCGGCGGGACACTTCTCGTTCCGCCAGGTCTGCGAACTGGCCGGGATCTCCGTGCCGGACGGCGAGCAGGTGCGTACGGAGCCGTCCGTCACCGGCCTGCTCGGCTCCGTCGTACGGCCCCGGGTGTACGACCCGCTGGTGGCCGACCGGGCACTCGACCTCCTGGACGGCGACCGGCGCCGTGAACTCCACGAGTGTGCGGTGCGGTTGGCGTACCGCGAGGGTTTCCCGCAGGACGTGCTCGGCCGACTGGCCGCGCGGACCTCGCTGGACGAGCCCTGGATGCCCGGCGCGCTGTACGCGGCGGGCACGGCCGCGCGCCGGTCCGGCGACGACGAGGCGGCGGTGGTGTTCCTCGAACGGGCGCTGGACCACGGAGCGGCCGACGGGCTGCGCACGGACGTACAGCTGGAACTGGCGAAGGCGCAGACCTCGCGGCGGCCGGCGGCGGCCGAGCGCGGGTTCCGACGGATCCTGGTGGAGACCGACGTCCCGGACCGGTCCGGGGCCCTGCTGTTCGCCGCCGACGTGCTGGCGTTGCACGCCGGGGGCGACGCTGCGGCGGCGCTGTGCGCGACGGCGGCGCGGGCGACGACGTCGGAGGTGGAGCGACGTACGCTGCTCGGCCTGCACGTGCTGACCGTGGAAACCTGCCCGACCGGACCGGCACCGGCGCCGGACGCCTTGGCCCTCGGCCGGTGGGACGACCGGGAGACGCAGGATTTCGACGCGACCCGGGCCGCGGCCGGGGCCTGGCGGCACTGCCTGGCCGGACGGGAGATCGGCGAGGCCCGCCGACTGGCCGGGAGCGTGCTGATCCGCGCCGGAAACGGTCTGTTCACTCCCCGGTTGTTCGCCGCGCGCGTGCTCGCCGCCGCCGAGGACGTGGCGCTGGCCCGGTCCGGGCTGCAGCGGATCACGGCCGAGGCTCGACGGCTCAGGGTGAGCCCCGTGACCGGGCAGGCACTGCTGGGTCTCGCCGAACTCGCCTTGCGAACCGGTGAATTGGAGCAGGCCAGGGAGCGGTTTGCAGAGGCGGTCGCCGAGGTGCCCAGGCACCATTGGCATCCGCGGGCGCTGCCGAGACTGACCGCGGTGGAGGCACTCATCGCCCTGGAGTCCGGACGGACGGAGCTGGCGGAGTCGATCCTGGTGCGGTCGGCCCAGGCGGACGCCCAGCCGGACCGCAACGAGCACGGTCTGGGCCGTGCCCACCTGCTGTTCGCCCGGGGCGTCCTCTGCCTGCGCACCGACCGGACCTCCGAGGCGAGGGCGCACCTGCGCGAGTGCGGCCGGATTCTGCGGCCCCTCGGCTGTGTGAACCCCGCTGTCATTCCCTGGCGTTCGCATCTCGCCATGGCGGAGGCCGCCTGCGCGGCCCCGCAGGCGGCGGCCCGCCTGGTGGTCGAGAGCCTCACGGCGGCCCGGGCCTGGGGCGCGCCGGGCGCGGTCGGTGCCGTCCACCTCTGGGCGGGGTCGGCCCTCACCGACCGTACGGCGCTGGGGCATTTGCGGACCGCGGTGCGTCTGCTCGCCGGCATGCCGACGCGGAGACTGTACGCACGGGCGATGGTCGCGCTGGCCTCCGCCCTGCTCGACGCCGGCCGGCCGACGGAGGCGCGGCGCCTGCTCAACGAGGCGGTCAGGCGGGGACGGCCGTTCCCGCTCACCGAGGAGGTCGCCGCCCGGCTCGCCACTCAGCCCGGCTCGAACCGGGCGCGGCTGAGTCCGGCCCAGTTGCGGGTCGCCCTGCTGGCGGCGGAGGGCTGGTCGAACACGGCGATCTCCAAGGAGCTGTCGGTCGGCGTCCGCACGGTCGAACTCCACCTGACGCACACCTACCGCGCCCTGGGCATCAACGGCCGCTCCGACCTGGCAGTGGTACTGGGCCACCCGTAGGGCCTGGCCTGCCGCCGGGGCCCTATGCGCCCAGCGCCTCCCCCAAGCCCGTACCCACGAGCCCCTCACGCAGGGCGACCGCGGCGGCCTGCGTGCGGTTGGGGCAGTCGAGCTTGGCCAGCACGATCGCCACGGTGCGCTTGGCGACATGCTCGGACACCTCGAGGGCCTGTCCGATCTGCCGGTTGCTGAACCCTTCGACCAGCAGTTCCAGCACTCGTCTCTCCCGCTCGGTGAGCTGCCTCCTCGGCGACCGGGTCCGCGGCCCGACGGCGCCCCGGCCGGACCGCGGGACCACCACCGGCTGCCCGGTCGGCTCCGGCGCCGGCCGTTCCCCGCGGCCGGCATTCGCAAGGCCTCGTCGAGCCCCTCGCTGGTCAGGGCGTCCTGATCCAGAATTCCGTCACAGGGCACGATCCCGCCGGCCGCGGCGCGCCGCACCTCGGCACCGGGCAGCACCAGCAGGACCCGGACCCCGTTGCGGTGGACGACCTCCGCCAGTTCGGCGGCCCACGCGTCCTCGCCCTCCCCGACGCCGTTCACACACCAGAGCACCAGCACGTCGCAGGAGAGGATGAGCAGTTGGACGGCGTCCTCGGGCGACGCCGTCGTGAACTCCTCGGGCCGGAAGACGGTGGCCTGCTTCACCTGGGCCGCTTCCTTCAGCATGGCGGCGAGCCCACTGCGCGCGACAGCACCCCGTGCCACGACCGCGACCCTGACCGATCCCTCGTTCATTCAGCGCCCCTGTCCATCCGTCGATCGGCTCCCCCACCGAGCCGCCGTCGCACAATCCAGCGATTATGTCCCGGCAGGGTACGGTTTTGCGCCATCGAGAGGATTGCATTAGATCGACGATCCCGTCACCACTCCGTCACGTACGGCTATCCCGGCCCCTGCCTCGGACCCCGCCCACAAGATCTCGGCCATACGAGTACCTACTCGACCACCATTGACACCCGAGAACACACCCGAACCGAAAAGTCGGAGATCACCGGTAACCCGCCTTTGCGGGCAAGAGCCCCCGGGTCGGGTGATTCGGGCCAGTGCCGCGGGCACGGTGGCCGGACATGCGCGAGTCCGGACCCAAGGGTCCGGACGGGTGGCGCCCCCTCCGGGCACGGGCCGCTTCCGGACCGTGCGCTCGCCAGAACCGGTTCCGGTTGCCGCCCCGGCCCCGCAGAACGGGAAAGGGAGAAGGGGAACGACCGACGTCCATGGCCTCCCGCTCACCGCGCCGCCGGTTGCCCGGGCGCACTTCCCGGGGCTCACCGGCCAGGGCCGACCCCGGCGGCTTCCGGCCGAAATCACTCAGCGGCAAAGCGTGTCAAAAGCATCCAAATGGCCACTCGGGGCGGGACGGACGGTCACGTGGGATGCCCGGTGTACGGCTTCCGGCAGGCGCCGGGTCGTCCGGAACACGGGACCTCACGCAGGACATCCGATGAGGAGAAGTCGCCGATGAGTGAGTCCGTACGAACCGGAACCAGGGATACCGGAGAAGAGGCCAAGGCAGAGGTCTCCGCGACGGCCGGTCAGGCCAAACAGGCCGCGAGCCAGGTCGCGGGCACCGCGGCGGAGCAGGCCCGGACTGTGGCGGGCGAGGCTCGGCAGCAGGCCGGCACGGCCCTCCATGACCTGCGGAGCCGGGTGATGGACGAGGCCGAGGGGCAGACCAGGCGCGCGGCCGGGACACTGCGGCAGTGGGCGAGCGACCTCGCCGACCTCGCCGACCACGCCCGGAACGACTCGGCTGCCCGCGGTTTCGCGGCTCAGGCGGCCGACCGGAGCCACCGTGCCGCCGACTACCTGGAGGAGCAGGGGGCCGAAGGTCTCGTCTCCAACCTCCAGGGCTTCGCCCGTCGGCGCCCCGGGGCCTTCCTCGGCGGCGCGCTGCTGGCCGGACTGGTCGTCGGGCGGCTGGGGAAGGCGGCGGGCACCGCCTCCCAGGCGCAGTCGCGGCCCAGCGAGCCCGGGCAGGAGCAGGCCGCCGCCGGGTCGCGGGGGTGGGACGGGTTGGGCGCGCCCCCCACCCAGCCGCCGCCGCCCGGTCCCCGCCGGCCATGGGGACGCCGCCGGACAGCGCGCCGGGTCACGCACACCCGGGGGTGTGACATGTCTTCCACGTCGCCCACGCCCCACTCGGCCGAGCCGCAGGGGGACGACCGGTCCGTGGGCCAGCTCCTCTCCGGCGTGACCTCGGACCTCCAGACCCTCTTCCGGCAGGAGGTCGAGCTGGCGAAGGCCGAGATCAGGGAGGAGGGGACCAAGGCGGGCAAGGCCGCCGGGATGTACGGCGGCGCCGGCTTCGCCGGCTACTTGGTGCTGCTGTTCCTGTCGCTGGCCGCCGTACTGGGGCTGGCCAATGTGATGGACGGGGGCTGGGCCGCACTGATCGTCGCCGCGGTGTGGGCCGTCGTCGCGGCCGTGCTGTACCAGAAGGGCCGCGCACGGATGCGCACCGTCTCCTCGAAGCCCGAGCAGACCGTCGAGACCATGAAGGAGAACGCGGAATGGGCACGTCACCCGACCAGGTGAGGGCCGAGATAGAGGCCACTCGCGACCAACTCTCCACGAACGTGGACCAGCTCGCCGAGCGGACCAGCCCCGGCCGGGTGGTGCGCCGCCGCGCGGACCGGATGCGCGACAGGATGTCGGGCGTCCGCGACCGGGTCATGGGCACCGCGTCGCACACCGCGCACGGTGTTTCGAACACCGCGCAGTCGGCGGCCGGCTCGGTACAGGAAGGCACCGGGAAGGCGGCCGATTCGGCTCGCGCCGCGGCCGGCCATGCGGGGGACGCCGTGCAGCAGGCACCCGACGTGGCCCGCCGGGCAGACCCGGGGCAACCCGTTGGCCGCCGGCCTTGTCGCCTTCGGCGTCGGTCTGCTGGCATCCTCGATGCTGCCCGCGTCCCGGACCGAGCAGCAGAAGGCCACCGAGCTGATGCAGCGCGGTGGCGAGGCCCTGGAGCCGGTGAAGCAGGCCGCCGCAGAGTCCGCGCAGCACCTCAAGGAAGGCGCCAGGGAGGTGACGCAGAGCGCCGCCGCGGAGGTGAAGGACACCGCGGCGCAGGCCGCGCGCACCACTCAGGACGAGGCACGCGACCGGACCGGTGAGGTCACCGAGCAGGCACGTGACTCCGGCCAGCGCCTCAAGGACGAGGCCCGGCGACGCTCCGGCCCCTCCTGAGGCCCCCACCGGATGGAAGCCCTGCCTCTCGAACCGTGTACGGGCCGGTGGCAGGGCTCCCTTCACTTGCCCCGATGTGACACCGGTTCGGACCACCCCCCTGGAGCTGCGCGGACGCGCCCTGCGCGAGAACCTGGCGATCCACCCACCCTCCATGACACTCCCGCATCCGGCCCGTATCACTCGTTGGCGTGCCAGGGGGCCATTCCCCCCTCACTCAGCGTCACTCCGCTGTCTGGCGTGGGACACCTCGTGATACGGCGCGTACGACGAAGGGGTGCGGGTGTCGGTGGACGGTGAGTCGGTACAGGTCAGGGACGAGGCGGATGAGCCGGGGTGGGAGGTCGACCCGGACGACGAGTGGGGAGTCGCCGTCATCGCCACGGTGGGGCGGCAGTTGAAGCTGCGGAGGGAGTCCGTGGGCATGCGGGCCGTCGAGTTCGCGGTGGCGGTGGGGTACGGGGAGGACCTCGTCTACAAGGTCGAGGGCGGGAAACGCATTCCCCGCCCCGAGTACCTGGAGAAGGCCGACGAGGTGCTGGGCGCGGGCGGGCTGCTCACCGCGATGCGGGAGGACGTGGCGAAGGTCCGGTACCCGAAGAAGGTACGGGACCTGGCGAAACTGGAGTCCCAGGCGGTGGAGCTTCTGTCGTGTGGCAGCCACGACCTCCACGGAGTCCTGCAGACCGAGGAGTACGCCCGCGCGCTCCTGAGTACGCGACGGCCGGCGCTTCCGGAGGACGAGCTGGACAGGGCGGTCGCCGCGCGTACGGCTCGCGCGGTCGTCTTCGATCGGAGCCCCGCACCGGAACTGAGCTTCGTGCAAGAAGAGGTGACCCTTCGACGCCCGGTCGGAGGCACCATGGTGTGGCGCAGGCAACTCGAACACCTGCTGGAGTGGGCGCAGTCGCGATTCGTGTCGATCCAGGTGATGCCGACGTCCCACGGGAACCATCCGGGAACCGGAGGGCGGATCCAGGTGCTCAGGTTCCAGGACGGCACAGCGGTTGGCCGGGCCGACGACGAGTTCGGCAGCCGTCCCGTCACCGACCCTCGGCAGCTGAGGATTCTGGAGCTGCGCTAAGGCATCATCCGAGCCGAGGCGCTGACCGGACGGGAGTCGGCGGCTCTCATCGAACAGGTGCTGGGGGAGACATGAACCGCAAGGGATCGGTCGGCGACGACCTCGAACCGACCTGGTTCAAGAGCAGCTACAGCGACAGCGGCAATCCCAGCGACTGCGTCGAAGTCGCCATGGCCCCCGACGCCGTCCTGGTCCGGGACTCCAAGACCCCCGGCGGCCCCCTGCTCGCCCCCACCTCGGCTGCGTGGAACCGCTTTGTGAGGGATACGGGCGGGACGGTCGCCCCCCTGACGAACGAGGTGGGGGACGGCTCATAGTCGGGCCGTCCGCCGCTGTGGGCGACCCCGGCGGTCCTGGGTCACGCGTCCGCCGACTGTGACACCTTCCGGAAATGTGACACGTTTTCGGCCGGAGCACCCCGGGTCACCGGCGCGGGCTTGCCAGCCCGGAATCAACGGCCCCGGAGCGCTCCCACCCCTTCGCGGATCATTTCACCAGGAGTGCCTACAGCACCGGCAGGTTCTTGCGGAGTTCGAAGGCGGTGACCTCGGAGCGGTACTCCTCCCACTCCTGCTTCTTGTTGCGGAGGAAGAGGCGCGCGTCGGAAGCGACCTCACGCGATCGAGGCCGGCCCAGCACAGGCCAGTAGCCGCGGGGTCACCATTGGTCGTCGTTGGCCGCTGTGGGCCGCCCTTTGGCGGCCCACAGACGGCCCAGGGAATGCCTACGCACCTGGTAGGGGATCCCCCGGACCCAGCGAGGATGAGTGAGACATCGCAGACAGCCGCTCGCTAGCTAAGGCATGTCATATATGGACATTCCACCGGATGGCGCTACTTAACGATCTACCCTGAATCCACCAACTACGCAAAAATCCTCCGCGGAGATGACATGATCTGTCGATGTGCTTGAACGAATGAGACGACGTGTTGACTTGAGGCGCCCCAAGGAAACCCTCAACCTCACAGTCAGCCTTGAGGAACTTGCACTTCCTCCTGCATCGCGAAAAATGCGCGCTATTTTACGGGCCCGGCGGTATCGAAACTGGACAGTGCCGATCATTATCTTTCTTTGCGCGTTCTTCATGCTCTCCTGGGTTGACGCCGTGATCATGAGCTACGTTAATGGCGATGCGCAACGAAGGTACATGAATTTCATTACGACCACTATTCACGGCTGGGACACCCTTAAAATAGGCCACTTCAGAAGTTTTACTGAAGCCATCTTTTCACCAGTTTATACTGAGGCCTCGGGGGCCGCCGCCTGGACTGCGTTTCAGTGGCTACCGCCAATTATCGCCTATCGCACAGCATCAGGACAGCGTTGGTCCCTTTCAAAGAAAACTCGAATAATCCATCGCTACAGCGTCCTGGATGGGCTAATCTATGCTGTTGTCGCTTGCGCCGAAGTACAGAGAGCGAGCGTGACGAAGCGCCCAGAGGCCATGCGAAAACTGGCCAAGAAAATGTCACGTGTCGAAAATGACATCCTTTCTCTCCACCGCTCTAGTGATCAACTCCCAGTCTTGTCACATCGAAAGCGAGCACTGAAGAAGCATGCGCGACTAGTTGCCTCTCAGTTGCGAAATGCAGAATCACGCATCGATGTGGAGGGAGACGCCGCACTAGCACCTCTGGCCATCCTACTCATGAAAATTGGCGACCGTTTCACAGAAGGGAGACTTGGCGCTCTCCTTGACGAAGAGGACTTTGACACTGGATTGGAACCGGTACACGATTGGGAGCCGCTACGGCTCGCTATATCCGCAACCTTGGTCGCCGGCTGCGCGATCGGCGTTGGACTCCTCTCACTTCCAGACGGAATCGGCACATATGTAATTGGCGGATGTGGAGTTGTCATTCTCACCATTCTTTATGGACGACGCGTTTATAATCTCCTTGGGGTGCTCAACACGATCCGCGGCAGCTAACCCTTCAGCTGTAGATCAGCGTTGCCGCTGTAGTTCGCTCGGTTCTGTTCGGCGGGGGTCGCGCGGTGCCGTGTACAGCTGGGCGGCTCCGGTTGCGTCGGCGGTGACTGGCGTGGGCGAGGGCCTGGTGGCACGGTTGCTGTACTTCGCTGCTGTACTGCAACGACTCCGGAGGGCTTTTCGCTGCATGGGCAACGCACTGATCAGTGGCTTCGCAGAGCTAAGTACTTGAGAACCAGTCCACGTATAGTCCAGAGCCTGGGAACCCCTACCCCCAGGCTCATCGGCCACCGCCCTGCTAGGCCGCATCTAGTTGAACAGCTGTTGCCCGCGGTCGACAGCCGCACTCTCGGCCTGCGCAACCGCCCGTTTGGCGTACTCAGCGTCATTGTCAGGGGCAACCAGGCTGGCCGACTCCTGCGCAGCCGCGGCTTTGGCAGCCTTCCGCGCCCGCTTCTTCGCCCTACGCTCAGCGGCGATCTGTTGGCTGAACACCTTCCGGTAGGCGAGGGATTCCGCTTTTCTGGCCGGATCCAGAGCTGCCCGCCGCGCTGGAGAGGAACCGTCGGTTCGTAGACAGACCCACTGACTTCCATCGGTGAGCTCCACTTCACCCAGTTCCCAAGCGCGTGCTCGGTTAGATTTCCAGTGGCCATTGAGAACTTCGAAGCCTTCTTCAAGCAATTTACTTCGAGTCTCTCCACGGAACCGGCGTGCCTCGTCTACCTGTTGCCCGATAGACACGATGGTGTGCCGATGGATGACCATGCCTTCGCAGCGTTTGAAGAGCTCCAAGGCTCGAGCGTCACCACTTCTCGGTGCGAGAATGGCATCACGGTCCTGCTTGCGGAGACTCATCAGGAAGTTCTCAGGGAGGCGCGCATCACCACGCCTTACCAGCCAGCTGATCTCACTCATTCCACCCGGACTCTGAATGGTCCGCTTCAGGTCACGATTACCGCCTACAAGGATTTCTTCCCTCACACGCAGAAGACCGACTGCCATCTCGCCGGTGACATCATCACCGTGCACCAGAAGACAAATGTGGCCCACAGCCTCAGGGGGTATCTGCCAACCCCCGAAGTTACGGGACCACTTGCAATCGACATCAACACCGCGGACATCGAAGTCCATGCCAACGGAACCTTCATTCAGCTGGTATTCGTCGCGCACGATGTTCTCGATATTTACCCCGAGATACCCCTTCTCCTGATCATTACACTGGTCTAGTGTCCAGCGGCGCGTTCGAGAAGTGGCAATGATTTCGTCTGTGGCCTTCCGGATGATGGCGCCCATTCGAGGGATCACGCTTGGAGTGAAGAAATAAATAGCGAGCGCGAGTTCTGGGTCGTCTTCGTGGGCGGCTAGAATGGCCCGTCCGAGTCGGTTCGCCTCCAGCTTTTTACGCGCGCTCGCCGCTCGCTGATTGGTTGATTCGAAGTGGAAGAGAAATTGCTCATCCATTATCGAGTAGCTCCGTGGTTCTCACGCTTCAATGATCCCTGCTCCTCTGTACGTTGCTGCATGACCACCCTCTGGCCTCCACTGCCGTGTAAGCGTCGCTGCTCAACGGTTCCTCGTAGTTGGGCAGGTGTGGGCCATGGTGCATGGCGGTGGATCATGCGGTGGCAGTTCGCACAGATGAGGGCGAGGTCAGTGAGCTTGGTGGTCCCCTCTCCTGCTTCGTGCAGAGGTACAACGTGGTGGCACTCGATGTATCCGGCTCCGCGGTCCCCGTACACTGCCTCGAAGTCGAATCCACAAGCCTCACAGGCCAAGCTGCCGCCTCGTCGCAACACGGACTTGATCTTCCTTTTGCGGAGACCCTTATTGCGCTCTCTCGCCCAGTGGCGACGCATGAGCAGCCGACCCTCAGGAGCTTCGTATTCGTCGTCCGCCTCCTCGTCACCTGCGGGCGGCAGCGCTTGCAGTTCTCCTGAAGCGATGCCGAGCCGGATCAGCCGTGCGGTCTCGGTCATCTCCTCCGGACGTGTAAGGAACTCGTGCAGGACCTGGATGTCCGTCGCGCCGCCGTTCGTTGCCTTTCCCTGGTAGTCGGGGTGCCGGGTAGCGATATCGAAGGTCTTGCGTGCCACTCCGTTGGGGTTGCGGAACTTCTCGTTGCGGTCTGCCTCGGCGTGCAGCGGAAGCAACTGAAGCAAGCCGGACAGCTCCACGACCCGCCGGTCGCGGATGTCCAGCCCGCGCCAGCTGTTGGCCATCACTAGGTCGCAGGCCAGGATCACCTCGTCGCGGGCCCAGTCGGGGTTCTGGACAGCCTTGACCTGGAAGCCGAGGCGCTTCAACCAAGCGGCTGCGTGATCCTTACCGCCGCTGAACTCGCCGGGAGCCAGGGCTCTTCCCTGGTCCCACTGGTGCGCCACTCCGGCGATGGCCTTCGAGTCGTACTCCTGCCCGTCGTGCACGAGGACGTACGAACGGGCCTTGCCGAAGTGGTACTTCTCCAGGAACGTCTCGCGGCCCATCTCTTTGTGCTCGGCGATCGCCTTGAGCACAGACTCCCGTGTGATTGCCCCTCTATGCATGACCGAAGGGTACGGCCGGCCACCGACACCGGGGTCGCCCGCTGCCGTGATCCACCGCGGTGCGCTGTCGGGCACGGATGAGGGAGACTGGCTGATCCCCTCGATGCGAACTACCGGCGGGGTGGTTGCCGTACTTCCCTGCCATATCGCGCGGTTGAGGGCAGCGGGGGTCCGCCCTGACCATAACCCCCTTGCGTCGTCAGCTATGTATGGTTCACACTCGCTCTCAGTGACGTGGGACACGCGTGACTACGTCCCTTTAGGAAGCGCCGACTTCCGACAGGGAGAGCAGGGCCCATATAACGCCAAATCACCGGTGTTGAGGCTGAGCTGACGTAGTTCCAGACGTGATCCCCTGCCGCTCTCGCCAATGCGGGCCGGATCCGCGGAGGTGGGTGCGTGGGCCGGTTCGGCGTCTCCGGCTCCCGCGTGCAGACCTCCGCGGGAGACGTACTCCCGCGGTGACCTGGGAGCCTGAAGGAGGCCTTCCCGTGGCATCCAACCCGAACAACGGCGAGCCGATCGTGAACGGCGAGCGGACTGAACTGTTCAAGCCTCTCCGCCGTGTGCCCTCCATCCCTGACCCTGAGCTTCATAAGAAGGTGCGCGCCGCGCTGAAGAAGCGCGGTATGGACGACCGCGTCGCCGGAGCCATCTCGACCATCTGGACAGACCCGGAAGCCGTGCTGCCGCAGATCGTCAACCCTCAGCGTCGCCGGGTTCCGGGGGCGTACCTGCTGGTGATCTCCGGCTCGGTGTACACCTCGCGGCTCGTGCCGGACCCGCAGAACCCGCGCAACGCTGACCAGGTTCAGTTCGCCCTCGCAGAGGCCAAGGGCGCGCCGCCAGCGACTCTCGTGCCCGCGAAGACAGCCGGCGAGGGAGAGCTGGCGATTCTGGTCGACAGCCGGGCCGCACTCATCGAGCAGGTCGACTGGACCGTAGAGACCACCCGGAACCGCAACAAGCCCGTACCTGACATCGCCGAGCAGGGCATCATGGACCCGCCGATCGGCGTCGCCACTACCGTCCGCTACGGCAGCGGTGAGACCCCGAACACGTTCATCGGCGTACGCGAAGGATCAACCCGCATCTCTCACGGCCACAGCCACCTGGGTGTGACTGCGGAGGACGTTCTCTTCGGCCTCACGCGCAATGCCAGTGCAATGCAGGCCCACATCGACGAGATCAACAGCCACATCAGCAAGGCCGACGCAGACATTCTCCCGACGGAGAGGGCGAAGATCCGGTGTGCCGTTACGGACTTCGAGCTCATCATCGGCGTGGTCCCCGATGTCCCCGGTGCGGTAGACCTGTCACAGGCCATCAAGGCGCGTGTCGCACAAGACCACCTCAACACCAAGGCAGAGTGGTCCGATGAGTCCAAGCACACCGAGCTGGCCGAAGAGTGCCTGATCTCAGCCCGCGCCGTTGGCGTCATTGCAACTGATGCCGAGGCGGATTGGCTGGCTGGACGGCTGACCGTCGCTGAGGCTACCACCCACAAGATCATCCCGTTCCTGGATGACCGCGCCGCCCGGGCGATCTATCTCTTCACCACCAGTGACACGCAGATCCATACTGCGGTGCGCCTGCCGATCGCCCTGGCCCTGACCAACGAGCCGACCGGCCGCTCCAAGCGCCCTCGCGTCACCACCAAGACCAAGCTGCCCCTGGCCGTCGAGCTCATCGCCAGGGAGCGGCGGGGCGCCGCTCTGGAGGGAGAGGTGGCCCGCTTCCGCAAGGCTCTCGCCGACGCGCTCCCCGACGATCTACAGAAGATGGCGTGGGAGCCCACCAAGAGGACCCCCGAGCAGCTGTACCAGGCAGCCCTGAGGGAGCTGGAGGAAGTCCGGGACGAGCGTCCGGCCACGACCGAGCTCTGGGTCCGTGCGGCCTACGTCCTGGCCAAGCACGGCGCGATCAGCGGCGGCCGAAACGACAAGGGGCCTGGCGGTGACCGGCGCAGCGCAGCCACTGTGATCGGGGCTCTGGCGGACACGAAGCCCGGCCTCCGTCACCTTCGGCAGATCGTCGAAGACGACCGTGCAGGGCTTGCGCCGCGTCAAGTCGATGAGAACGGTGAGCCGCGCAAGAACGGTGAGCAGAAGGAGATGCCCATCGACAACGAGTTCCTGCGCACCAAGCTTGCCCCCATCGACGGCAACACCACTGCGACGCTCGACCCCAAGGCCACAGTGCGAGAGCACTACCGGAACGCCGTCCTGGCGACCAAGGACGCGCTGCGCAAGCTGGAGGCGCAGATGGACAACCTCGCCGGCCTGACGGACGACAACGAGGTGCCGCTGATCGTGCAGGAGGGGCGCGCACACGCCCGTCTCCTCAAGGACAAGCTGGAGAACCTTGCCACGGAGGCTCAGGACTGGTGGGAGGCCGCAGTGGAAGCCCACGGCACCTACAACGGCTTCTCGGCTAATGAGAAGGGCGACGACGAGCAGGAGGCTGCGTGATGAAGCATGGCACCTACCACGCCCTCGCGGACCTGTGCGGCCCCCACCTGGCGCAGACAATGTCAGAGCCGCTGGCCCCTAGGCCAGAGGTCATGCCGGACTCCTCTTGTGCCGTCTACATCGCGGAGGATACCCGCGGAGCGGTCTGCTACGTCGGCTCTGTATGCAGGCCCGACGACGGCCATGGCCTGGCAAACCACATCGGGGAATACCTGGCGGAGCTGCCGATGACTGACAAGTGGGCCCGTGTGTACGTGCTCCCGCTTCGCGGAGCCACACCTGAGCCTGAGGTTCGGCGTATCGGCGGTGACATCGCCGGATGGCTGCTGCCGTACGACCGCGAACGGTGGCAGCAGGCCAGTTGACGTGATGCGGGGCGATGACACGAGGTGTTGTCGCCCCGTTCGTCCTATGAGCTGCTGTTCCCTTCTTCTGACGACGCTTCCGCCACACACGCGACTTCCTTCACCGCCACCTTCCCCAGCTCCCATCCCGTCTGCCGTCGGCCCACACACCGTGGAGCGGGCGTGGCCCCTGGCGTCCAGGTGGAGCGCGCCACTGTACGAACGACCTGGACGCCAGGGGCCGCGTCTGCTCGGCTCTGCCTGGGTCGATGGCAGACGGGATGGGAGCACCCCGCGCACGCCACCACTCGTCGGCACTCGCGAACGGCGCCCCCGCCATCTCGGAGCCTGAGCGCCCCCGCCGGAGGCTCGTTCTGACCGTGGCCGCTCTCTACGGTGATCGACACATAACCCGGCTCTCGTCGCGTGGGCGCGTGTCGGCGCAGCGCGGGCGGAGCGGGCCGAAGGCAGGGGCGGCGCCCGCAGCGGAGCCGGGAGCGCGCCCGGCGGAGCGGAGCACAGTCGGCTTGATGAGGCAGAGAAAGTCCCACCAGGCAGGCAGAGCAGCTAAGTCTGACCAGCATCCTCGCCCTCGCCAGGCATGGGAAGCTGGAGTAGGACGTTTGGCCAACTGAGAGGGAGAGTGCGTGGCGCAGCAGGCCAGCCCTCGGGGGACCTTCCTGAAGATCGCTGATGCGGTGAAGGCCCGGATCGAAGCAGACCCGCACATGACGGAGCTTCCGTCTGCTGCTGATCTCATGCGCGACTACAAAATCTCGCGGGGGGTCGCCCTACGCGCCTTCGGCGTACTCCAGCGCGACGGTGTTGCCGAACCGGTGCCCGGTGGGCGGTGGCGGGTTGTACGGGTCGGCGAGAGGCCCGACCGGCGCTCGCTGGATGAACGGATCGCGGCCATCATCACGGATGAAGGTCTCGAAGTAGGGGCAGCGTTCCCAAGCGCTTCCGTTCTGGCTGCTCGATTCGGGGTGTCGCGTCCCACCATTACCAAGGCACTCGACAGGTTGGAGGCCGCCGGCGTGCTGGCAAGTGGAGGACAGGGCAAGGTGCGGACCGTCCGCGCCGTGCCGAATCGAGAGGAGCGTTCGTAGCTTGTCGGAGCTGACGAAGTGGGCCTATCCCCTCGCAGAGTCCCTGCTCGCCGAGCCGCTGCCGCGGCGGTGGCGGCACTGCCTGGGGGTGGCCGAGCGGGCACGCACCATCGCGCTCATCCTCGGAGAGGATGCCGACCTGTTGGAGGCCGCGGCCGTCCTTCACGACATCGGCTACGCGCCGGATCTCGCGAAGACGGGTTTCCATCCTCTCGACGGGGCGCGCTACCTCCGAGACGTGGCCAACGCAGACTCGCGCATTGTGCAGCTGGTAGCGCACCACTCCTGCGCTTGGATGGAGGCAGAAGCGCGCGGTCTGAGAGAGGAGTTGGAGAGCGAGTTTCCCCGCCAGAGCGCGCACCTCAATGACGCTCTCTGCTACTGCGACATGAACACCACGCCCGACGGCACCCCCACCAACCCCGTGGACCGGATCAACGAGATTGCCGGCCGCTACGGGCCCGACAGTCTGATCGGGACGTTCATTCGTCGCGCCGAACCCGAGATTCTGGCGAGCACGGCGCGCGTACTGGAGCGGGTCGCCGCCGCAAAGCGTCAGCCGATGTAGGGAGCCGTCCGCGCCCGGTCCAGCGCGTGCTCGATACGCAGCCGCATGGTGGGGTGGACGTCCAACTCTCGCAGGTCCGCTGGGTCGACCCAGCGGACCTGCGTCGTCTCGTTGCTCGTACGTAGCTCGCCGCCGACCGGACGGGCCCGGAAACAGATGCTGAACTGCTGGCGGATCTCGCCGTCGTCGTACTGCATGACGTGGCCCGGGTCGGTGTAGATCCCGGACAGGTCGACGACCTCAGCCTTGATGCCGGTTTCTTCCCAGACCTCTCGGACCACGGTGTCGTTGATGGACTCCCCCACGTCGTGGCCGCCGCCGGGCAGTGCCCAGCGTCCGTTGTCGGAGCGCTGGATCATGAGCACCTGGCCCGCATTGTTCTGGACGAAGGCGACGACGGAAGGAACCACCGAGTTGGCCGGCGGGGCGTCCGGGTCGTGCAGGTAGTCGATACGTCCCATGCTCAAGCTCCTGTGAAGTCGGCGTCTGTGACCGGGCGGGCGTTCTCCCAGGTGTGCTCGATGCTATTCGCGTACGTGTCGAACAGTCCGCCGCCGGGGAGTCGACGGAGGTGCAGTACGGGGGCCATGTAGGCGCCGATGCCGTAGACGTGTGGGTTCACCAGCATCTCGTCATCGGACCGGTAGATGGAGTTGTAGAGCGTTGAATCGTGCAGCCGAAGAGCTATCTCGGGGTGGCTCTTGATGAGCGGGCGGTAAAGCAGCAGTGCGTTACGGATCTTTCCGTCCATGATCCGGTGGCCTTCGTCCTCGCCACGCTGTCTCACGGCAGCACAGTCCGGGTCCCCGAGCAGGAGTCGGACCCTCACTCCGGCCTCCACTTTCGCCTTGAGTAGGGCATGGAAGAGCGGGTCCTCGGAGAGGAAGAGGCCGGAGTAGACCAGCACGTCCAGGCTCTTTTGGCTGCGCCCGAAGATCTCTCGCCAGAGTCCTGGCGGCACCATGTGGCGGTGCGGGTAGACGGTGCTGATCTCTGCCTTCGTCAAGTCCGCCGTGCTGTCGACGTTCCGGTCGTCTTCCCACAGCGTCGTAACGTCGACCTTCAGCGCTGCTGCTGCCGCGTACTGGTGCCGTCGGTACGGCACTTTGCTCTGAGTGATCCACCGCTCGACGGTCTTCGCGTTCACCTGGATCTCGTCGGCGAGGCTCTGGACGGTCATGCCACGGGCTAACAGAGCCGACCGCAACCGCTCGTTGGGCATCTGCACCCCTTCGTGGGACATCTAGGGACCTCTTGACGGTAGCAGTCGACCCACAGCTGTCCATGCGTGTGGTGACCAACTCCCCTGATCTGCAGCGATTCTGAATGTGCGCCAAGAAGTCCAGGCGCGAAACCAAGAGGTTCCGTCAACGCACTTGACGGCCCCCCATGCAGTATCTGTAAAACAGGTACTGCATAGCCGAACCAAACAGCTCGGTTGAGGCGGCTTCATGCCGCACGCGCAGAAGGCGGGGACGCTGCAATCCCGCTGAAGGCCAGGGGACAGGGCTTCGGCCCGACTGGCGAGGTGGCCCGGTGACCGCGAGCAACGGCCGGAGAGTGGGGACCACGGTCCCCCTTGCAGTGCGTATCCCCTGATCAGACGACCAAAGGAGCGGCAGTGAGCCGACGAAAGCGATGGGCGCGGCCGTGAGCGACCGGCACGGCCGCGCCGTTCCATCCCCGGTCCGTGAGCGCGAACGAGCGCCACGGCCGGCCGGTCATGTTCCACCGCATCGCGGCGGCCAGCGCCGCGCCGGTTGCCTCCTTCGGCCGTCCGGGACCGCTCTTCGAGCGGGGTCCGTACGGCCGAAGCGGCGGGGAGCCGGAGAACCCGACTTCAACGGCGTGAGCCCCCGGTGCGCGAACACCGGGGGCTCTGTTCGGGCCGTTGCCACCTGCTAGGGAGAACACGACCCATGGAGCACATCGTCACTGTTCAGGACGCTGTTACCGCGTTCGCCGACTTCATGGAGCCGACGGCCGCGGAGCTGGACGCAATCGAGCAGGAGATGCCCGTCATCCTGGCGGACGTCGACCTGCTGGACGCGCACATCACCACCCTGGACCGCACGCCGACCGAGCTGGACGCCCGCCGCATCCGCCGGGCCCGCCGCCGGGCGCTCGCCGCCCGCGTCGCGCTGCTCAACCGCACCGCCGGCGCGAGCCTGCCCGGAGGTGCCGCGTGATGGCCCGCTTCGACCTCACCCCGCGCGACCGGTGCCACGTGGAGGCCGCCCGCCGGGCACTGGCCGCCGCGCAGACCGTGAACCTGCTGGACGAACGCGCCATGGCCTACACGCTCGGCCGGCTCGAGGTCGCCCTGGAGCGGCTGATCGGCCTGGTCGACGCGCCCGCCCCCGGCCCGACGGACATCGCCGGGCCGGACACCCCCGCCGGGGGTGCCGCGTGAGCGCCACCGAGAAGAACCTGTCCGCCGCGCACGCCGAGGTCAAGGCGGAGATCGCCCGGACCGACGCCAAGACAGCCCTGCTGCTGGCGTTCGTCGGCGCAATACTCGCCGGCACCTGGACCGTCGCCCGCGACCTGCCGCCGACCCTCCCCGCCCTCGTGGTGGGCGGCATCGGGCTGGCGCTGCTGATCGGCGCGGCCGGGCTGCTGCTGCGCTCGGTGCGCCCGAACCTGGGCAACCGACGCGAGCGCTTCGGCTTCCCGCTGTGGGCCACCCTCACCCCCGAGGAGATCAGTACGGCCGTGGGCGGGAACCGGGCCGCCGACATCGCCGGACTGTCCCGCCTTGCGGTGGCCAAGTTCACCTGCCTGCGCCGCGCGGTCGACCTCACCCAGGCCGGCGGCGCCCTGCTCCTCCTGGCCGCCCTGCTCACGGCGGGGGGTGCGCGATGAACCGCACCAGGCTGACCCGTGTTCAGGTGGGGGTGCTGACGGCCGCGTTCGTGCCGATGCTGGCCACGGGCGTGTTCGGCGGTATCGGCACCTACAGCAACATCGGGCATTCCTACGGCTCCGGTACTGCGCTCGGGGCGCTCGCCGCCGGCGAGGGCGCCACCGCCGTGCTCGCCCTGGTCCTGCTCGGGCTGACCATGCTCGGCCAGTCCTCCCCGCGCGTTGTGCGCGTCGGTCTGTGGGCGCTGCCGACCGCCGCCGCCGTCATGGGCGCGATGGCCGCACCCGACCCGGGGCGCACCGTCATCTACGCGCTCACCCCGATGGGCATGTCCGTCTCGGCCGAGGGCATGGCATTTCTGGCCCGGCGGATCGTGGTGCACACCGACGGCCTGGACGCGGAGAACGAGCGCCGGACCGCTGATCTGGTGCAGGCGCTCGCCTACCACCGCGCTCGCGCCACCCACCACCCCAGTGACCGGGTCAGGAAGCGGTCGGACCGTGCGTCGTGGCGGTTGGCCCGCCGGGTCGGGGTCGGGGATGTGGCGCTGGGATCGAGGCTGCTGGACGTGCAGCGCAACCGGGTCACAGCCGGCGCGGATGCCGCGCTCGCGTCGATGTTCGGCGCCACGGCCCTCGATCCGGCCCCGGCCGCGAATACGGAGGAATCCACCGAGACCGATGCGAAACAGTCTATGGCTGACCTGCCCGAATCGACCCCGGAGGCGGCGGTGACGCTGACCCGGCTGACCGTGCCGGAACCGGTCGCGGTCGACCTGGGCAAGTCGATTCCGCCGCTCAAGCCGATGCCCGCGATCCCCGCCCCGATCGAGCCCGCCACCCGTTCCGCGCGCCGGACGGTTCCGGCGGAGTCGACCCCGCCGCGCCGGGCGACCGGCCGGCTTCCCGAGGTGGCCCGATCACCCCGGTCCAAGCGCACGCCGGAACAACTGCTGGCCGAGGCGCGCACGGTGACGGCCGACTGGCCGGACAAGCGGGTGACCGCCGAGGGCATCCGCCGCACGCTGCGGACGTCGCCGGCGAACGCGCGGACTCTGCGGGACACGCTCTTGGCCGAACGCGCCGCCACGGCTGAGGCGGCGTGATGGGGGCGCTGCCGGTGTTCCGCTGGCGCCTGGCCCCGGACGGCTACGCCACCCGCCGCCAACTCCGCGCGCAGGGCCTGCGGCCCGGCGGTCAGGAGGTGGCCGCGCAGTTGGAGCGGCCACGCCGCCGGGGTCCGCTGGTCGCCTACCTCTACCGCATCGACGCCGCCAAACCGGTCCGGCCGATGACGCCGGGCCGGTGGGCGGCGCTGGCCAAGGCCAACGCCGCCCGCCGCATCTGCCCGCAGTGTCGCCGCGATGCGGGCTACGTCATCCCCGCCGCGCTCGGCACCTGCGTGCCCTGCGCCTACCCCGGCCCCGCCGACTCTCCGAGGAGCGTCTGACCATGCGCAACGCCGACATCCGCCGCCTGGACCGCGAGATCCAGGCGACCACGAAGAAGCTCGAAGCGGTCCGCCGGGGCGAGTGGTGGCCGCTGAACGGCAGTGAGCGCCGGGCGATGGCCCGCGCCCTGGCCGCCGGTGGCTACAAGGTGGCCCGGGGCCGTAGCGCGGGCCGTGAAGAGCAGCGCATGGACGCCACCGGCAACTCCGCCGAGATCCGGCTGAACGCGGAACTGACCGCCCTGCACGGCGAGCGTCAGCGGCTCCTCACCGAGGCCGCCCGCGACAAGGCCAAGCGGAAGTCGTCCGGCTGGTTCTGACCAGCCATCACGCCGGGGTGGCCGCTCTTTCCACGGACCCGGCCACCCCGGCTCTCCCTCACTCCCGCCCCCAGTGGGGGCAGTCAGGAGCACTTCCAGCATGTCGGAGAACGTCGTCCACCTCCACAAGCCCACCGACCCCCCGACCCCGGACACCGCCCCCACCGTCCTCACGGTCGTACCGGACCCCGCCCCGGCGGCGCCCGTGCCCTTGTGGGTCCGCTCCGGACGCGCGGTGAAAACAGCCGTCACGCACGAGACGACCCGGGCGGCCGTCCGGGCGGTGGCCCGGCACAGCCTCTACACCCTCAACGGCGGCCGGATCGTGGCCCGCCGCACCTGGGACGGCCGCACCGGCGCCCGCTACGAGCGGATGATCCGGGCGGCGGAAGCCGCGGGGAACCTGGAAGCGGCCGAGGAGTGGGAGGAGCGGCTGCAGCGCTTCCGTGCCGCCCGCCACCACCGCCGCATGGACCTCCTCCACTCCCCGGTGGAGGCCGCCAAGGGCGTGGCCGTCGGCGCCGGGATGAGCATCGGCGTGCTGGTCGCCCTCGGCGTCGTCATGGCCCTCCACACCGGCCAGGTCGGCGACGTCATCACGCCCCTGTCGGCGACCGTCGACTTCATCGCGCTGCTGATCCGGATCGTGCAGGTCGTCTGGGGTCCGGCGCTGTCGATCGGCCCGTTCCTGGCCCTGCTGGCCCTGTGGTCGGTCGGCCGCAAGCAGCACGCCGCCCCCGCCTGGGCCCTGCCGGCCAACGTCCGGTCGGGCGAGGGGGAGCCGATCACGCCGTCCATCGTGGTCAAGGCCCTGCGCGACCTGGGCGTGCCCGCCCTGGCCCGGGCCATCAAGGAGATGGGCGACGCCGGCGCGAGCATGCTCGGACCCATCCGGATCGCCGGATGCGGCGTCGAGGTCGACGTCACCCTCCCCTCCGGGGTGTCCACCAACGAGGTGCAGAACAAGCGGCGCAAGCTCGCCGAGAACCTCACGAGGCACGAGCACGAGGTGTTCATCACCATCCCCCAGGCGGCCCGCACGGTGCGGCTGTGGGTGGCCGACTCCGGCGCGCTGGACGAGCCGATCGGCCCGTCCCCGCTGGCCGTCGACGACTCGCTGACCGCCGACTACGCCAAGGGCCGCGCCCCCTGGGGCCAGGACCTGCGCGGCGACGCCGCCGCGCTGAGCCTGTACCAGCGCCACCTGCTGATCACGGGTCTGTCGAACCAGGGCAAGACGGCCGCGCTGCGCGCGCTCGCCCTGTGGCTCGCCCTCGACCGCTCGGTGGAGTTCCGCATCGCGGACCTCAAGGGCGCCGGGGACTGGGCCATGTACGACGGCCTGGCCACCGTGCTCATCCAGGGGCCGACCGATGACCACGTGATCGAGGCGACCGAGATGCTCGAAGGCGGCGTGACGGAGATGGAACGCCGCCTGACCGCGCCGCCCGGCACGATGTTTCCGCCGCTGATCCTGCTGGTCGACGAGGCGCAGGTGGCGTTCATGTGCCCGCTGCTCGACGCCGACAAGCGCCCCTACGGCGGCTCCAAGGCCACCTCCCGCTACTTCATGGCCGCCCGCAAGATTCACAA
Source organism: Streptomyces sp. GD-15H (assembly GCF_045291515.1). NCBI lineage: Bacteria > Bacillati > Actinomycetota > Actinomycetes > Kitasatosporales > Streptomycetaceae > Streptomyces > Streptomyces sp. GD-15H. The sequence continues at coordinate 6,136,024 of NZ_CP149447.1, read as the reverse complement.
TCAGGGCCGGGCGGTGAACGTGCTGCTGTGGCAGGGCACCCAGGACCCCACCGACCAGAACCTGCCCAAGCTGGTGCGCGAGGGCGCCCACACCCGCGCCTCCCTCGCCCTGGGCACCGAGTCGCAGGCCCGGATGGCGCTGGGGGACAAGGCCGTCGACGGCGGGGCGGCGCCGAACCTGCTGCGCCCGGGGCTGGACAAGGGCACGGTGGTGGTCGCCTCGGACGGGATCGCCATCCCGGCCGGCCAGGCGTCCCTCACGGTGCGCACGCACTACATCGACACCGACACCGCGACCGAGATCGCCGAGCGCGCCAAGGCCCTGCGCGACGGGGTCACCACGCTGCACGTGATCGAGCGGGGCGAGCAACACGATCCGCTCGCCGACATCGCCGCCGTCCTCGGCACCGCCTCCCGCGTGCTGACCGCCGACGTGCTCAAGCGGCTGTCCGCGCTCAACGAGGACGCCTACGGGCGGTGGACGCCCGGCGACCTCAAGCGCGTGCTGGAGGACGCCGGCGCCGAGCCCTACAAGTCCGACGGCCGCATGGTCGTCGGCCGCGACCGCGTCGCCCGCGCCCTCGCCAACCGCGACGAGGGTTCCGCTTCCGCCGACCGGTGACAGGGAGCGAACCGCCGGCGGGTCAGGGAGGCAGGGAGAACTCCCTGACCGCCTCCCTGGCCCGCCTCCCTGGCCCTGACCAGCGCAAATGATCGTTCAGGGAGCCAGGGAGGCACGCAGCTCAGACCCCTGAAACACCTCTCCACACGGCACCCCGAAGGGGGTGCCTCCGCCTCCCTGACCCATGTCCGGAAGGGATTCCGCATGTACCCCGACCACACCCACCAGCCGCCCGTGATGCGGGCCGTGGAAGTCCACCGGCTCACCCCGCTCCCGCCCGCCATCGCCGTCCCGGCGCCGGTTGTGCCGGTGCAGCCGGGCACCGTGCCGGCGGTGGCGAGCGTCGTCCTGCCGGACGGCCGGATCGTGACCGGCTACGCCGTCGCCCCGGCGCAGCCCGAGCCGGTCATGGTGAAGCCGGCCGTCTCGCGGACGGCCGTGAACGCCGCCCTGGGGGGCGTCGGCTTCCTCGCGGTGTGCGGCGGGCTGCTGCTGCTCACCTCGTTCATCGCCGCGCTCACCGCGTTCATCAGCCAGCTCATCATCCTGGCCGCCGTCATCTTCGGCGGCTGGATCGCCGCCCAGGTCCTCGGTCCCAGCGGCCACCAGGGCGGCACCACGGTGAACATCCGCAAGGCCGTGTTCAAGCGCAACCACTTCCACGGCTGACGGTCAGCCGTCGTCTCGACCGGCCCTGCGTCGGATGACGGCAGCGATCCACTGGCCGACCACCGCACTGATCGTCAGCGTCAGCGCGAACGCCAGCGAGTCATCCCACGACTCACCTGTCACCACATGCCAGTACACGGCGCCCAGCCCGTACACGGCACCCGTGACGGCCAGTGCCACCAGCCAGCGCCGTAATCGGCGCCGGCGCCGTGGGTTGGGCAGCTCATCGCCCACCTGCTGACGCTCCGCCATGCCCAGCACCTCCCCCCTCGAAGGGACTTTTCGTGTTCGAGATCCGCGTCATCTGCGACCCCGCCGACACCGAACGCATCACCACCGCGCTCAACGACACGTTCACCACCGGCGCCGTACGCACCTACCCCACCCGCGACGGCAAGCACCTGCGCCTGTACGTGACCGCCGACCACCACCCCGACACCGACCAGTAGCCACGCCAAGGGCGGCCCCACCTCACGCCAATGAAACCGGGGCCGCCCTTGTCCACCTGCCATCCAACTGACCTGTGGAGGTCTCCCAGCATGACCCAACCCACCACCGTCCGGCGAGTGCACGGCCGACGGCCGCGGCTGCTGGATCTGTTCTGCTGCCAGGGCGGCGCCGCCAAGGGCTACGCCGACGCCGGCTTCGAGGTGACCGGCATCGACCTCGCCCCGCAGCCTCGCTACCCGTACGCCTTCGTGCAGGCCGACGCCATCGCATTCGTCCTGGAGCACGGGGCCGCGTTCGACTTCATCCACGCCTCCCCGCCGTGCCAGCACGACAGCGACTGCCAGCGCTTGCGCGGCAACACCCATCCCGACCTGATCGCCCCCACCCGCACCGCCCTGGAGACCACCGGCCGGCCATGGGTCATCGAGAACGTGCGCGGCGCTGTCCCGAAGCTGCACGCCCCGGTGATGCTGTGCGGGCCGGTGTTCGGAGTGGCCACCTACCGGCACCGGTACTTCGAGACCGGCGGCGGCTTCACCCTCACCCAGCCCGACCACCCGGCGCACCTGGTGCCGCAGGCCAAGATGGGCCGCCCCGTCCCGCCCGGTCACTACGGGCAGTTCGTCGGCAACTTCTCCGGCGTCGACCACGCCCGCCGGGTGATGGGCGTGGAGTGGATGAACCGCGACGGCATCCGCGAGTGCATCCCGCCCGCGTATGCCGAGCACATCGGCCGCACCGTCCTTGCCCAGCTCGTCCCCGCGCTGAGGGTGGCCGCATGACCGAGGACCTGATGCGTGCCGCCCTGGACGCTGCCGAACGCGGCTGGCACGTCTTCCCTCTCCGGCCCGGCACCAAGCGGCCCGCCCTGCACGGCGAAAAGACCTGCACCCGTACCGGGCCGTGCGCCGGCGGGCACCGCAAGTGGGAGCAGCGCGCGACCACCGAACCGGACCGCATCCGCGCCGCCTGGTCGCGGGCGCCGTTCAACGTCGGCATCGCCACCGGCCCCTCGGGGCTGGTCGTCGTCGACCTGGACGTGTCCAAGGACAAGGGCAGTTCGGACGCGCCGTGCGGCGCGACGACTTTCGGAGCGCTCTGCGAGCGCGCCGGGCACGCCGTCCCGGCCACCTACCGGACCCGGACCGCAAGCGGCGGACAGCACCTGTACTTCACCGCACCGGACGGCGTCCGGCTCGCCAACACCGCAGGCACCGTGGCCGCTTCGGTCGACACCCGCGCGTGGGGCGGCTACGTCGTCGCCGCCGGCAGCACCACCCCGGGCGGGGACTACGAGGCACTGTGCGGCTCTGTGCCGGTCGCTCTGCCCGGATGGCTGCACAGCATCCTGCAACCGGCTCCCGTGCGCCCCGTGGGCCCGCTCCGGCTCCCGTCGGTGGACGGCAGCCGGGCGGCGCTGGCCGCCCTGGAGGCCGAATGCGCGGTCGTCGCCGACGCGCCGGAGGGGCTGCGCAACGTCACGTTGAACCGGTGCGCCTTCAAGGTGGGGCGGTTCGTCGCGGGGGGCGACCTCCCCGGAACGTGGCAGAGGAGGCCTTCCAAGCGGCTGGGGAGGCCGTGGGGCTCACCGCTGCCGAGTGCCGCACCACCATCCGCAGCGCCCTGAACAGTTCCATCCGCACCGCCCGGCCCCGGGAGGCGGCATGAGTGCCCAGGGCCGCCCCCGCTTGGAAGGCCAACCCTCGCTCCGGACCGGCCCGTACGCCGCTGAACCCGCCGTACCCCGGCCGGTCGTGGGCGAGCCGGCAGGCGCCGCCCGCAAGGGCGTCCGAACTGCTGTTGGCTCTGACCCGCGCCGTGGCGACGGCCGCTGCCCCGTGGCGTGGCTGCACATCACCGCACCGCGCGGTGCCACCCCGACTGCCACGTCGAAGTGCGCGTGCGGGCGGGACCGCAGCGCCGTCGGACACCGCCGCGTGCTCGCCCTGATCGCCGACCACACCGACCACCGCAACACCTGCCCGCTCCGTAACCCCCAGGAAGGGAGCGCCGCCGCATGATGGACCCCCGCACAATCGAGGGCGAGGAACTGCCCGCACCCTCGAACCCGTTGGCCGTCGCCCGCCGACTGCTGCCCGATTGGCAGACCGAGGACGGACAACTCGTCTGCCGACGCTGGCGCGCATCGTGGATGCGGTGGAACGGCACGAGCTGGCGGGAGCTGGACGAAGCGCAGATGCGCGCCGCGATGTACCGCCGCCTGGAGCACGCCGTGTTCTACGCCCCCGGCAAGGACGGACAGCCGGAAGCGCGGGAGTGGGCGCCCACCAAGCAGAAGATCAGCAACCTGCTCGATGCGCTCGGGGCCGTCACCTTGCTGCCCACCGCGACCGACGCCCCGGTCTGGCTCGACGCCAACGGCGACGCGAGCGAGCAGGACGACGGTCCGATCGTGGCCTGTGAAAACGGCCTGCTGCGCATCCGGGACCGCGCGCTCCTCCCGCACGGCCCCCACTTCTTCAACCTCGTCTCCGTCCCCTTCGCCTACGACCCCGACGCCACGGCCCCGACGTGGGAACGGTTCCTGGGGCAGATCTGGCCCGACGACCCCGACGCGATCCACGCGCTTCAGGAGTGGTTCGGCTACGTCCTGTCCGGCCGCACCGACCAGCAGAAAGTCATGCTGATCGTCGGCCCGTCCCGCTCCGGCAAGGGCACCATCGCCCGCGTGCTGAAAGAGCTGGTCGGCAAGGAGAACCTTGCCGGGCCCACCCTCGCGGGGCTCGGCACGAACTTCGGGCTGTCCACCCTGATCGGCAAGCCGCTCGCGGTCATCTCCGATGCCCGGCTGTCCGGCAGCGACAACAGCCAGGTCGTGGAACGGCTGCTGACCATCTCCGGTGAGGACACGATCGACGTCGACCGCAAGTACCGCGAGCAGTGGACCGGCAAGCTGCCCACCCGGCTGATGCTGCTGTCCAACGAACTGCCGCACTTCGGCGACTCCTCCGGCGTGATCGCCAAACGGTTCGTGCTGCTCAACATGCGCGTGTCCTGGCTCGGCAGAGAAGACACCACCCTCACCGACCGGCTCGCCGCGGAGATGCCCGGCATCCTGAACTGGGCCCTCGACGGCCTGGCCCGTCTCCAGCGCACGGGCCGGATCACGGAACCGAAGTCCAGCCGTGAAGCGGTCACCACCATGCAGGACACCGCCTCCCCCACGTCCGCGTTCGTCCGCGAGCGCTGCGCCACCGGAGCGGCGTGCAGCGTGCCCGTGGACGCGCTGTGGACCGTGTGGCGGGAGTGGGCCGAGGACAACGGCGTGCGCCCCGGCACGAAGCAGGTGTTCGGCCGCAACCTGCTGTCCGTCGTGCCCCAGCTCAACCGCACCCGGCCGCGAGACGAGTACGGCCGACAGGTGGTCACCTACAACGGGATCACCCTCACCCGGTGCGAAACACATTTGCCTGAGTCGCGACTCATCGCGTCTCAAGACCCCTCTGAGTGCCGCTGAGTGCCGATGAGTCGCGACTCAGAGGAATGTATTTCCAACTTGCGGAGGACCCAGTGAGCCCGACCGCCCCCGTCCGGACCGACGCCCGCGCCACCCTCCGAGGCGGCCTCCCGGACCGGTACCTCACCCCCGACGACATCGCCGAGATGTTCGAGGTGCCCCTCGAAACCGTCTACCAGTGGCGCAAGAAGCGCACCGGACCGCCCGGATTCCGCATCGGCAAACACGTCCGCTACGACCCCGACGACGTCCGCGCCTACGTCGCCCAGCGCAAGAGCGCTGACCAGGTCGCAGCCTGACACAGCGCACGTCACCGCTCAGCACATAGGGAGGGCCACGCCGTGGCCCTCCCTGCCCATGTCCAGAAGGGACCGCCACTTCATGGCAGGCCACATCCAAGACCGCTGGTACAAGACCGAGAACGACTCCAGCGGGAAACCTCACCGTGTACGAACAGAGCGCTATGGCGCGGGTCTGCGCTATCGGGCGCGCTACATCGGGCCGGACGGGACCGAGAAGAGCAAGTCGTTCCCCGACGGGCAGAAGCGGCTGGCTGACCAGTGGCTCGCCCGCATCGAGGCGGACATGTCCCGGGGGCAGTACCTGGATCCTGCCGCCAGCCGCGTGACGTTCCGGCAGTACGCCGAGAAGTGGCTGACTACGCAGACCACCGCGATGACGACGCGCGAGTCAGTAGAGTCCGCGATTCGCGGCCATGCCATCCCCTATCTCGGGCCTCGACCGCTCGGCTCCTTCAAGCCGGAACACATCCGGGATTGGCTGAGCGAATTGGAACGGGCCGTCCCTGCGTCGTCGTACCGGCGCGTGATCTACAACAACGTCTCGACGATCCTCAATGCGGCTGTTGACGACGGACACCTGTCCAAAAACCCCTGCCACGCGCAATCTGTGCGGCCCCCTGCTGCGGGGGCTGGCCGCGTTGTGCCGTGGACCGCAGACCGCGTATTCGCCGTGCAGGCAGCTCTGCCGGAGCGTTACCGAGCGACAGTCGACCTCGGAGGCGGATGCGGGCTCCGACAAGGGGAGATCTTCGGGCTTCCGGTCGATGCAATCGGCTTCGATTCTGGATGGCTACACATCGCAAATCAGGTGAAAGTAACGAAGGAGGGTCTCGTCTTCTCCCCTCCGAAGCGGAACAAAATTCGGGACGTCCCCTTGCCGGACCGCGTGGTGCACATCCTCAAGCGGCACATGGAGGCGTTCGCCCCGGTAGAAGTCACGCTGCCGTGGCTCCGGCCGGACGGTCCACCCGTCACCAAGCGACTGCTGTTCACCCGCCTCGATGGCACGGGCGCGGTCCGGCGGACCGACTTCAATGACCGGACATGGAAGCCCGCTCTCGTCGCGGCCGGAGTCATTCCCGCACCGAGGCCGGGCGAACGGCACCAGGCCGCACGCGAACACGGCATGCACGCCCTCAGGCACTTCTACGCTTCGGTACTGCTGGACGCCGGCGAGAACATCAAGGCCCTGAGCCACTACCTCGGACACAACGATCCGGGGTTCACGCTCCGGGTCTACACGCACCTCATGCCGAGTAGTGACGCACGGGCTCGGAAAGCCATAGACAACCTCTACCAACACGCGCCTGACGCAGCCCCCACCAACAGGCGATAAGGGAACGAACATGGCATTTCGGGATAACTGAAACAGGTCACAGTTATCCCGAAAGCTTACCCATGAAAACGCATCATCACTATCATGCCCACATGAGCAGCCGCCCTTTCCCCTCCCCCACTAGCGACGAAGTGATCAGCGCCCTAGGACGCACTGGTTACCTTCTCGAACAACGCGTAGCCAGCAAGGCGAGGTCCGCGGGATTCACAGTAACCACCGGAAAAGCGTTCAAGGACCCCGACGAGGGAAAGTCGCGTGAAGTTGACGTATTCGCCATCAAGAAAGTATGGGAAGCCCCCTCTCGGAATATATTGGTATCAATTCAACTAGTGATCGAATGTAAGCGCTCCGACGGACCATATGTTGTTCTTGGGAGGGATCCTAGCGTAGTTGACACGCACCGTCAGCCGCACTCGCACACCATGCCAGTCAGTCAAGTTCGATGGCTGGAGTACGTAGATGAACGATCAGCTCGCCAGCATGGAATGCAGACGTGGAAGTGGCTCGGCCTCCATGAACTTCCCGGCAGCCCAAATCGTGACACGAAAAGGGGTATCCAGCTGGTCCGAATGAACTTGAAGAATAAGGAGTGGGATGCAGAAAACTCGTCCGTTTTTGAATCGCTGACCGTGCCGCTAATGAAGGCCGTGGAAGCCTTCCGACCTCCGCGAGATAAAGCCCCCGAGCCAAGGTACGCCCACTTGTGCCTCTGCTTTCCGATCGTCGTAACGAGCGGCGAACTATTCTATGTGAATGGGGAAGCAGAGGAACCTGTCGCAGAACGCGTTGACTGGGCTCCCTTGGAACGAGACATCGACATGGAATCGATGACGGGGCTGTTCAACCTGGATGTTGTGACCTACAGCGCGCTGGATCGATTCCTGCAAGAACGCGTGTTGCTCTTCAGCAAAGCTGTGGGCGAAGAGGTCGCGAAGGAGCCAGACAGGTTGAAGCAGAGGGAGCTGGATCCACGGCAGTCAAGCAGCAAGAGCGACGCGTGATGGGCTGTGGTGGTCCCTCAGGCTGAGTCACTGGCGCCTACGACGGCCCACAGACGGCCCCAAGTCGTGCGGCACCCCATCGGGTAACGACAACAACCATCGCCCAACGGGGTGCCGATCCGCTCAGAAGCCGTGCTGACCTGCGCTTACAGCACCGGCAGGTTCTTGCGGAGTTCGAAGGCTGTGACCTCGGAGCGGTACTCCTCCCATTCCTGCTTCTTGTTGCGGAGGAAGAAGTCGAAGACGTGTTCGCCGAGGGTCTCGGCGACCAGGTCACTGCGTTCCATCAGGGTGAGGGACTCGCCGAGGTTCTGCGGGAGGGGTTCGATGCCGAGGGCGCGGCGTTCGGCGTCGGAGAGGGCCCAGACGTCGTCCTCGGCGCCGGGCGGGAGTTCGTAGCCCTCCTCCACGCCCTTCAGGCCGGCGGCCAGGAGAAGCGCGTAGGTCAGGTACGGGTTGGCGCCTGAGTCGATCGAGCGGACCTCGACGCGGGCCGAACCGGTCTTGCCGGGCTTGTACATGGGGACGCGCACCAGGGCCGAGCGGTTGTTGTGACCCCAGCAGATGTACGAGGGGGCCTCACCGCCGGCGCCGGCGGTGCGCTCGGAGCCGCCCCAGATGCGCTTGTAGGAGTTGACCCACTGGTTGGTGACCGCGGAGACCTCCGCCGCGTGCCGCAGCAGGCCCGCGATGAAGGAGCGGCCGACCTTGGAGAGCTGGTACTCCGCGCCCGACTCGTAGAAGGCGTTGCGGTCGCCCTCGAAGAGGGAGAGGTGCGTGTGCATACCGCTGCCCGGGTACTCCGAGAACGGCTTCGGCATGAACGTGGCCTGCACTCCCTGTTCCAGCGCCACCTGTTTCATGACCAGGCGGAACGTCATGATGTTGTCGGCCGTGGACAGCGCGTCCGCGTAGCGGAGGTCGATCTCCTGCTGGCCGGGGGCGCCTTCGTGGTGGGAGAACTCCACCGAGATGCCCATCGACTCCAGCATCGTGATGGCCTGGCGACGGAAGTCCTGGCCGACGTTCTGCGGCGTGTGGTCGAAGTAGCCGGAGTTGTCGGCGGGAGTCGGGCGGCTGCCGTCGAGCGGCTTGTCCTTCAGCAGGAAGAACTCGATCTCGGGGTGGGTGTAGAAGGTGAAGCCCATGTCGGAGGTGCGGGCCAGGGCGCGCTTGAGGACGTAGCGCGGGTCGGCGAAGGACGGGGAGCCGTCCGGCATGAGGATGTCGCAGAACATGCGGGCCGTGCCGGGGGCCTCGGCACGCCAGGGCAGGATCTGGAACGTCGACGGGTCCGGCTTGGCGATCATGTCGGACTCGTACACCCGGGCGAAGCCCTCGATCGCCGAGCCGTCGAAGCCGATGCCCTCGTCGAAGGCCTGCTCCAGCTCGGCCGGGGCCACGGCCACGGACTTCAGGAAGCCCAGCACGTCCGTGAACCACAGGCGCACGAACCGGATGTCGCGCTCCTCCAACGTCCGGAGCACGAACTCCTGCTGCTTGTCCATCTTCCGCTTCCCCATCCTCGCCATCGGACCGCCTGTTCTCTCCCGCGCCGGGTGGCCTCCTCGGGCTGCGGTCGGGCAGTCGGGCCATCCCACCACATCCGGGTTTCACGCATGTTGCCGACCTTGATCGTCCGGCAGCCCCGTGGTTCCTCGTGCCCGCTGTCCATCTTGCCCGTTCGGACCGGTATTCGTCACGGCGGTCGCCGCTCCGGCCCGCCGTCGACGCGGCTCCAAGAGCCGCTCCCGGCGACCTCTCCGGCGCGTCGCCCATTAGCAGGGCCCCCCGCCCGGCTCGACCCCACCCCCCTTTAATTGGTATTTCAGATGCAAGTTTTAATGGGTGGTGCAGGCAGTCGAGAACGAGGAGACCTGATGCTGTCCGAGCAGTCCGCCGCCACCGTCCGCGCCACGCTTCCCGCGGTCGGAGCTGCCCTCAGCGAGATAACCGAGCGCTTCTACGCCGGGATGTTCGCCGCCCGCCCCGAGCTGCTGCGTGACCTGTTCAACCGCGGCAACCAGGCCGCGGGCACCCAGCGCGAAGCCCTCGCCGGTTCCATCGCGGCCTTCGCCACGCATCTGCTGGAGCACCCCGACGACCGGCCCGACGCGATGCTGCAGCGCATCGCGCACAAGCACGCCTCGCTCGGCGTCACCCCGGACCAGTACGCCCTCGTCCACGAGCACCTGTTCGCCGCCATCGCGGAGGTCCTGGGCGAGGCCGTCACCCCCGAGGTCGCGGCCGCCTGGGAGGAGGTCTACTGGCTGATGGCGAACGCCCTCGTCGCCCTCGAGAAGCGGCTCTACGAGGAGCAGGGCGGGCCGAGCTGGCGTGCCTGGGAGGTCGTCGAGCGGGTCACCGAGACCGCCGACGTCGTCTCCTTCTGGCTGCGCCCGGTCGACGGGGGCCCGGTGCGGGACTTCCACCCGGGCCAGTACGTCTCCGTCCGCGTCGCCCTCGACGACGGCGCCCGGCAGATCCGCCAGTACAGCCTCTCGGGGGCGCCCGGTCCCGGCGAACGGCAGTTCAGCGTCAAGCGCGTGCACGACGAGGACGGAACGCCCGAGGGCGAGGTCTCCGGTCACCTCCACGCGCGCGTGCGGGTGGGCGACGTCCTGGAGCTGTCCGAGGCGTACGGCGATCTCGTCCTCGACGCCGAGCCCGGCACCCCCCTCCTGCTGGCCTCGGCGGGGATCGGGGTCACCCCGATGACCGCGATGCTGGCGCACCTCGCCGACAGCGGGCACGAGGCCCCGGTCACCGTCGTGCACGGCGACCGCTCCCCCGCCGACCACGCCCTGCGCGACGACCACGAGGGGTACGCGGCCAAGCTGGCGGACTCCGCCGTGCACTTCTGGTACGAGCGGGACGCCCCGGCCGGCACGTCCACCGGCTACGTCGACCTCACGGACGTACCGGTCGCGTCGGGCACGCGCGCGTACCTGTGCGGTCCGCTGCCGTTCATGCGGACGGTGCGGGAGCAGCTGATCGGCAAGGGCGTCGCGCCGGCCGACATCCACTACGAGGTGTTCGGACCGGACCTGTGGCTGGCCAAGCAGGGCTGAGCACATCCGAGGAGAGCTGACACGGCGTGCTGCCGGGTGGGCGGGGGGGCGTCCACCGGGGCGAGGTCAAGGCGTCCGGGAGATCTCCAGCAGGAGCGGGCCCGTCGGGCCCGTGGCGAGGTCCGCCACCGTGAGCGGGTCCAGCGAGGCGAAGAACGCCTCCTGGGCCCGCCGCAACGCGCCCCGCAGGCGGCACGCGGAACGGAGTGGACACGGTGCGAGGGCCGATGTGCCCTCGCAGTCGACGACGTCGTCCTCCCCCTCGAAGGCGCGGACCACGGCGCCCACCGAGGCCGTACGGCCCCGCTCCGTGAGGGCGAGGCCGCCGCCCCGGCCGCGCCGGGCCGTGAGCAGCTCCATGTGCTGGAGCTCGGCGACGACCTTCGCGGCATGGGTGTACGGCACGTCCACGGCCGCCGCGACCTCACGCGTCGTCGGGTGGGAGTCGCCTGCCACGACGAGGCGCATCAGGACCCGCAGGGCCAGGTCGGTGGAGCGCAGCAGCCTCATACCGGGCAGCGTAGGTAATGCGTATCCGGCATTCAAATTATCCGACAGAAGTTCCTGTGGAGTTTTCGGGCGGGGTTCCGCCGGCGCGTGTGCCACCGCGTGCGTCGCCGTGTCCGCCGCACGCCGGCGTGCGGCGAGGGGTGATCCACAGCCGCACCACCCCATCGCGTCGGTGTGACGATTAGACTGGGTCGCGTGCCTCAACTACGTCTCGCCCTGAATCAGATCGACTCGCGCGTCGGCGACCTCGCCGGCAACGCCGAAACGATCGTCCGCCGGACCCGGCACTCCGCCGAACAGGGAGCCCACCTCGTGGCGTTCCCGGAAATGGCGCTGACCGGGTATCCCGTCGAGGACCTCGCCCTGAGGTCGTCCTTCGTGGCGGCCTCCCGCGCGGCCCTGCGCTCCCTCGCCGTGCGGCTCGCCGACGAGGGGTTCGGGGAACTGCCCGTCCTCGTCGGCTACCTCGACCGCAGCGCCACCGTGCAGCCGAAGTACGGGCAGCCCGCCGGTGCGCCGCGCAACGCGGCGGCCGTGCTGTACGGCGGTGACGTCGTGCTGGGCTTCGCCAAGCACCACCTGCCCAACTACGGCGTCTTCGACGAGTTCCGGTACTTCGTGCCCGGCGAGACCCTGCCCGTACTGCGGCTGCACGGCGTGGACATCGCCTTCGCCATCTGCGAGGACCTGTGGCAGGACGGCGGCCGGGTACCGGCCGCCCGGTCGGCGGGGGTCGGGCTGCTCCTCTCGGTCAACGCCTCGCCGTACGAGCGGAACAAGGACGACACCCGGCTCGAGCTCGTGCGCAAGCGGGCCCGGGAGGCCGGGTGCACGACGGCCTATCTCGCGCTGACCGGCGGACAGGACGAACTCGTCTTCGACGGGGACTCGATCGTCGTCGACGGTGACGGCGAGGTCGTGGCGCGCGCACCGCAGTTCACCGAGGAGTGCCTGGTGCTGGACCTCGACCTGCCGGAGGCCGTCGCCGACGCGCCCGCCGCCGGCGAGATCGTCGACGACGGGCTGCGGATCGACCGCGTCGTCCTGTCCGAGGCCCCGCTGCCCGCCTATCCGGTGGAACGGAAGGGGACGCACGCGGATTTGTCCGACGACGACGAAGAGGTGTACTCCGCGCTGGTCGTGGGCCTTCGGGCGTACGTCGAGAAGAACGGGTTCGCGTCCGTGCTGATCGGGCTGTCCGGGGGCATCGACTCGGCGCTCGTCGCCGCGATCGCCTGCGACGCGGTGGGCGCGGAGCACGTGTACGGCGTCTCGATGCCGTCCAGGTACTCCTCCGGCCACTCCAAGGACGACGCGGCGGAGTTGGCGCGGCGGACCGGGCTGAACTACCGGACCGTCGCCATCGAGCCGATGTTCGACGCTTACATGGGGGTGCTGGGGCTGTCCGGGCTGGCGGAGGAGAACCTGCAGTCCAGGTTGCGCGGGACGCTGCTCATGGCGCTCTCCAACCAGGAGGGCCACATCGTGCTGGCGCCGGGCAACAAGTCGGAGCTGGCTGTCGGTTACTCGACGCTGTACGGGGACTCGGTGGGGGCGTACGGGCCCATCAAGGACGTGTACAAGACGTCGGTGTTCCGGCTCGCGGAATGGCGGAACCGGGCGGCGCGGGAGCGGGGGAGACGCCGCCGATTCCGGAGAACTCGATCACGAAGCCGCCGAGTGCGGAGCTGCGGCCGGGGCAGGTCGACACGGATTCGCTGCCGGACTACCCGGTGCTCGACGCGATCCTCGAGCTGTACGTCGACCGGGACCGGGGGGCGGACGAGATCGTCGCGGCCGGGTTCGACGCGGAGTTGGTGACGAAGACGCTGCGGATGGTCGACCGGGCCGAGTACAAGCGGCGGCAGTACCCGCCGGGGACGAAGATCTCCCCGAAGGGGTTCGGCAAGGACCGTCGGCTGCCGATCACGAGCGGGTGGCGGGAGCAGGAGCCGGGGACTGCGCCCGCTGGGGTACGTGGCCGGTGACGACGCGGTCCCGGTTCGGGGACGGGGCCGCGGTGGGGGGTGACGCCCTGCGGTCCACCCTGTGGGCCACCGCGGCCACGCCGATGCCGAAGGCGGCCAGGAGGGCGCCCGCGAGGGCCGGGGACGTCGTCCCGAAGCCGGCCGCGAGGGTCAGGCCGCCGATCCAGGCACCTCCGGCGTTGCCCAGGTTGAAGGCCGCCTGGTTGGCGGACGAGGCCAGGGAGGGGGCCGCCGCCGCCTTCTCCATGACCATCAGCTGGAGCGGGGAGCCGGTGGCGAAGGCGGCCGTGCCGAGGAGTGTCACGGCCACGGCGGCGCCGGCCTCGGTGCGCATCAGCAGGGGGAAGAGCGTCAGGATCGCCGTCAGCGCGGCCAGGCCGCCGAAGAGGGTGGCACGCAGGGAGTGGTCGGCCAGCCGGCCGCCCAGCAGGTTGCCGGCCGTCGCGCCGACGCCGAACAGGGCGAGCAGCAGCGTCACGCTCCTGTCGGCGTAACCGGCGGAGTCCGTCAGCATCGGCGTGATGTAGCTGTACGCCGCGAAGAGCCCGCCGAAGCCCGCCACCGTGGTGCCGAGGGCCAGCCAGACGGGAAGGGAGCGCAGGGTGGCCAGTTCGCCGCGCAGACCGGTCCGGGGGGTGGCGGGGGTGCGGTCCGCCGGGATCAGCAGGGCCAGGGCGGCTACGGCCGCCAGGCCGATCACGCCGACGCCGAGGAAGGTCACCCGCCAGCCGAAGTGCTGGCCCATGAAGGTGGCCGCGGGGACACCGACCATGTTCGCCGTCGTCAGGCCCAGGAACATCAGGGAGACCGAGCGGGCCTTGCGGTCGGGGGTCACCATGTCGGCGGCGACCACCGCTCCCACGCCGAAGAAGGCACCGTGCGGGAGACCGCTGAGGAAGCGCGCGGCCAGTAGCCAGTTGTGGTCGGGGGCGAGCGCCGAGAGCGCGTTGCCCGCGACGAAGAGGGCCATCAAGGCGATCAGCAGCGTGCGGCGGGACGTCCTCGCCGTCGCGGCGGCGAGCAGCGGGGCACCGATGACCACGCCGAGGGCGTAGGCGGAGACCAGGTGGCCGGCGCTGGGAATGGAGATGTCCAGGTCGTCCGCGACGTCCGGGAGCAATCCCATGATCACGAACTCGGTGGTACCGATGCCGAAGGCGCCCACGGCCAGGGCGAGCAGGGCCAGGGGCATGAAGGGGACCTTTCGAGGCGTGGTTCCGCGCTGTTCCGCACGTTTATATGTTTAAGCGCGAAACAAAGTCTCTCAGGTCCGGTGTTCCGCTGATCGACGCGTGGGTTGCCGACGGCCGTACAGACGGGGTCGACCTGGGGTTTCAGCCGCCCGGTGTGGCGAGCTTCACGCGGGCCGCGATCGGGAGGTGGTCGCTCGCCGTCCTCGGGAGCGACCACGAGCTCTCCGGTTCCGCGCCCTTGACCATGATCTGGTCGATCCGCGCCATGGGGAACGCCGCCGGCCAGCTGAAGCCGAACCCGTCGCCCGCGGCGCCCTGGGTGGAACGCATCTGGGAGGTGACGGCGTTCAGTGCCCGGTCGTTCATCGTGCCGTTCAGGTCGCCGAGCAGGACGACGTTCTCCAAAGGCTCCCTGGCGATGGCGGAGCCCAGTGCGTCGGCGCTCTTGTCCCGCTGACGTGCGGTGAAGCCGGCCTCCAACTTCACGCGCACCGAGGGGAGATGGGCGACGTACACCGCGACCTGCGCTTCGGGCGCCGTCACCGTGGCCCGCATCGCGCGCTTCCAGCCCAGGCGGATGTCGACGGCCGCCACGTCGCTCAGCGGGTACTTGCTCCACAACCCGACCGTGCCGACCACCGCGTGGTACCGGTACGTCGGCGCCAGGGCCCTCCGGTACGTCGGGACCGCGGACGCCTTCAGCTCCTCCAGCGCCAGGACGTCCGCCCCCGAGGCGGCAACGTCGCGGGCGGTGCCGGCCGGGTCCGGGTTCCCGGCGTTGACGTTGTGCGTGGCCACCGTGAGGTCGCCGCCGGGGCCGGTCCGGTCGGTGAGCAGACCGCCGAAGAGGTTCAGCCAGACGACCGCGGGCAGCAGCACCGCGATGAGGGCGGTGGCGGACCTGCGGACCAGGGCCATCAGGAGGAGGCCCGGGACGGCCAGCCCCAGCCAGGGCAGGAACGTCTCGATCAGACTGCCCAGGTTGCCGATCGCGTTGGGGATGTGGGCGTGGGCCAGCATGACCAGGGCGAGCAGGACCGCGCACACGGCCAGGACCACGCCCCGGCGCCAGATGCGGCGGTCCCCGCGCCAGCCCCGGGTCAGACGGTCCCACAGGCGTCGAAACCCGGGGGTCCGGCGCCCGGGCCCCGAGCCTCCGTCGTCCGTCTCCGTCATGTACGCCTGCTGCGCCATACCGTTGCCTCACACCTTGCCGTGCACACCGTCGCCCCCGTGTGCGTAAGACCCTAGGGGATGACCGGCGCCTTTCCCGCCGTCCGTCGACGGCCGTACGGAGGCGAGGACGAGCGGGACCGCTCCGGGAGTTCCGGGCGGGATCATGGAAAGCGCGCTCTGTGACGAAACGCGCACGTCGAGGCGGCCGTGACAGGTCGTGGTGGCAGGTCCTGGTGGGAGGTCAGGCCTTGTTGACGGGGCGTAGGCCCTGGAGCAGGGTGTCGACGACCTGTTCGGCGAGGCCGTCCGGCAGTCCGGCGTCGGGGCGCAGGAGGGTGCGTACGAGCAGGGGGCCGACGACGATGTCGTTCAGCAGTTCGAGGTCGACGTCGGCGCGGAGTTCGCCGTTCTCCCGGCCGCGGCGCAGCACCTCCAGGCCGAGCCGGCGGCGCGGCAGGATGACGGTGTTGTGGTAGGTGGTCCAGATCTTCGGGCTGCTCTTCATCTGGGTGTGCACGTTGTGCAGGATCACCGAGGCCCTGCTGGCGAGGCCGCGCAGGCGCAGGGACTCCAGCAGGACGACGAGGTCGTCGCGCATGGAGGTGCCGGGAAGTTCGGGGTCGACGGGTTCGGCGGCACGCAGGACGTCGACGAAGAGTTCCTCCTTGCCGCTCCAGCGGCGGTAGATGGTGGCCTTGCCGACGCCGGCGGTGCGGGCGATCCGCTCGATGGACAGCTCCGCGAGGGGCACACCCTCCTCCAGGAGCTTCATCGCACCCTCGATGATGGCGCGTTCGACCGCCTCGCTGCGGGGGCGGCCCCGCGCGGGCCCGTCCGGCCGGGGATCGGTGTCTGTACCGGTGCCGGTATCGGCGAGGCTCACGTGCTGCGTCCTTTCCGGGGGCTGGGGACGATCGGCTGGGACGATTCTCCCCGGTGTCCGGCGGGCCGGCCCACCACCCATTCGGTTGTCAGTCCCCCGTCGACACCAACTCCTCTTCCCTCTCGTCCCCTTCGGGCGCCGGTGTCCGGCCGGGCAGGAACAGGGCGACGACGATCGCGCCGATCACCGCGACACCCGCTCCCCACAGCGCCGTGACGTGCATGGCGTGCAGGAACGCGTCGTTCGCCGGGCCGACCAGGGCGTCACCGCGCGGGCCGAGCCGGGTCGCGACGCCCAGGGTGGCCTCGATGGACTCGCCGGCGGCGTGCCGGACACCGGGCGGCAGCAGGACCAGCTCGTCCTCGATGTGCGTGCGGTACGCGGTGGACAGCACCGAGCCGAGGACGGCGATGCCGAGGGCGCCGCCGACCTGGCGAAAGGTGTTGCTGAGCGCGGAGGCCGAACCCGCCTTCTCCCGCGGCAGGGTCTGCATGATCACGACGCTGACCGGCGTCATGATGTTCGCCATGGCGGCACCCATCAGGAAGAAGATCACCTCGAGGATCCAGATCGGCGTGTCCCCGTCCAGCAGTCCGAACCCGGCCAGCGTCGCCGCGAGGAGCAGCATGCCGCCGGTGGTCGTCGCCCTGTTGCCGAAGCGGTCCACCAGCAGCCGGGCCCGCGGCGCGAAGATCATCTGTGCGGCGGCCAGCGGCAGCATCAGCAGACCGGTCTCCAGCGGCGTGTACCCGCGCACGCTCTGCGTGTAGAACACCGCGAAGAACATCACGCCCAACAGCGCGAAGAAGACCAGCGCGATCGCGACGATCGCGGCCGAGAAGACCTTGTTCCCGAAGTACGCCATGTCGATGGACGGGTGCGTGCTGCGCTTCTCGAACACCACGAACGCGGCGAGCACGGCGAGGCCGGCGCCGACGGTCGCCAGCACGGTGGCGTCGGTGAAGTCGGCGAGCTGGCCGCCCTTGATGATGCCGTAGACCAGCAGGACCAGACCGACCACGGACAGGGAGACGCCGACGGGGTCGATCCGGCCGGGGTCCGGGTCGCGGGAGTCCGGCACCAGCCACAGCATCAGGGCGAGGGCGGTCAGCACGATCGGCACGTTGACGAGGAAGACCGAGCCCCACCAGAAGTGGTCCAGGAGCAGTCCCCCGGTGACCGGGCCGATGGCGATGGCGAGGCCCACCCCGCCGGCCCAGATGCCGATGGCTTTCGGCTGCTCCTCGCGTTCGAAGATGTTCATCAGCACGGCCAGCGTCGCCGGCATCACGAACGCGGCACCCAGTCCCATCACCGCGCGGAAGCCGATCAGCTCCGCCGGGGTGCCGGAGAACGCGGCGAGCGCCGAGCCGAGGCCGAACACCACGAGACCCCCGAGCAGCACTTTCTTGCGGCCGAGCCGATCGCCGAGCAGGCCCGCTGTGAACAGCAGGCCCGCGAAGACGAGCGTGTAGGCGTTGATTGCCCACTCCAGCTCGCTCTGCGTGGCGCCCAGGCCGGTGGGGGCGGGTGTGGAGATCGTCTTGAGGGCGACGTTCAGGATCGAGTTGTCCAGTACGACGATCAGCAGGCTCAGGATGAGCACGCCGAGGATCACCCAGCGGCGCCGGTGCACGTGTTCCGGTATCCGGCGGGCCGGGGCGGCGGGAGAAGTCATACGGCCACCGTAGGGCGGTTTCGATACGAGACGGTCTCGTATCGAAACCCTTTTGCCGAGACCTTGCCGGGGCATTGCCCGGCGGAACTCGCCGGCCCTCCCCTAGGCACCGGCCCGCTCGAAGTGCCACCATGGAAGCGATCCGGGGACGCCGTCAGGGCGCCTCGAGATGACGTGTTAGGAGCCGTTGCAATGACGCAGCTTTCGGCTGCCCCGACTGGCAGGTCAGTCCCCTCCGACGGCAGCAAGGCGCTGTACGGGGGCAAGGGCACGCGCCGTATCACCGTCCGCGACATCGCCACCGCCAAGGAACGCGGCGAGAAGTGGCCCATGCTCACCGCCTACGACGCGATGACCGCGTCCGTCTTCGACAAGGCCGGCATCCCGGTCATACTCGTCGGCGACTCCGCGGGCAACTGCCACCTCGGGTACGAGACCACCGTGCCCGTCACCCTCGACGAGATGACCATGCTGTCCGCCGCCGTGGTCCGCGGCACCGGCCGCGCCCTGATCGTCGCCGACCTGCCCTTCGGCTCGTACCAGGAGGGGCCGGTGCAGGCGCTGCGCTCGGCGACCCGGCTGGTGAAGGAGGCCGGCGTCGGCGCCGTCAAGCTGGAGGGCGGTGAGCGCTCGCACCGGCAGATCGAGCTGCTGGTCGAGTCCGGCATCCCGGTGATGGCGCACATCGGCCTGACCCCGCAGTCCGTGAACGCCATGGGCTACCGCGTCCAGGGGCGCGGCGAGGAGGCCGCGCAGCAGCTGCTGCGGGACGCCAAGGCCGTGCAGGACGCGGGCGCCTTCGCCGTCGTGCTGGAACTGGTGCCGGCGGAGCTGGCCGCCGAGGTGACCCGGACCCTGCACATCCCCACCGTCGGGATCGGCGCGGGGGCCGGGACCGACGCGCAGGTGCTGGTGTGGACCGACATGCTCGGGCTGACCGGCGGCCGGGTGCCGAAGTTCGTGAAGCAGTACGCGAACCTGCGTGAGGTCATGGGCGGCGCGGCGAAGGCCTTCGCCGAGGACGTCGTCGGCGGAACGTTCCCGCAGGAGGAGCACTCCGTCCACTGAGCGCTGCCGCTGAGCCAACGCCGCACACTGACGGGCCCGCCGATCTTCCCCCAATCGGCGGGCCCGTCCCCCGTGAGGGCCGGCGTTTCTGGGGGCTGCGCCCCCAGACCCCCCGTCGGCCTGGACGGCCTCGTCCTCAATCTCCCCCAAGCTCTACGAGCAGGGGGTACCCCCAGGCGGGCTGTTGGTGTCGGCCGTGCCTACAGGCTGTCCCGCCCTGTCGGAAGGCTGTCGGGGGTTTGTCAGTGGGGGATGACACCCTCGGGGCATGACGCGAAACGACAACGACTCCGGTGGCGCGGGCAGCGCCGTCACCGTGCGGGGACTGGTCAAGCACTACGGCGAGACCAAGGCGCTGGACGGTGTCGACCTGGAGGTGCGCGAGGGCACCGTGAGGGGGGTGCTCGGACCGAACGGGGCCGGCAAGACCACCCTCGTACGGATCCTGTCCACCTTGCTCGCCCCGACCGCCGGCCGGGCTACCGTCGCCGGTTACGACGTGGTCCGCCAGCCCCGGCAGCTGCGCCGGGTGATCGGGCTGACCGGGCAGTACGCCTCCGTGGACGAGAAGCTCTCCGGCTGGGAGAACCTGTACATGATCGGCCGGCTGCTCGACCTGCCCCGCAAGGAGTCCCGCACCCGCGCCGACGGGATGCTGGAGCGGTTCTCGCTCACCGAGGCGGCCCGGCGTCCGGCCGCCACCTACTCCGGCGGTATGCGACGCCGGCTGGACCTGGCCGCCTCGATGATCGGCCGGCCGGCCGTACTGTTCCTGGACGAGCCGACCACCGGACTGGACCCACGCACCCGCAACGAGGTGTGGGTCGAGGTCAAGCGGCTGGTCGGGGACGGCGTGACCGTGCTGCTGACCACCCAGTACATGGAGGAGGCCGAGCAGCTCGCCTCCGAACTGACCGTCGTGGACCGCGGGAAGGTCATCGCCAGCGGCGGCATCGAGGAGCTGAAGGCCAGGGTCGGCGGACGTACCCTGCGGATCCGTCCGGCCGATCCGCTCCAGCTGCGCCCGCTCGCCGCCGCCCTCGACGGCCTGGGCGTCACCGGGCTCGCGACCGTGACCGTGGACACCGAGCGGGGTGCCGTGCTGGTCCCGATCCTCAGCGACGAGCAGCTGACCGCGGTGGTCGGCGCCGTCACCGCGCACGACCTCACCCTCGCCTCCATCACCACCGAACTGCCCAGCCTGGACGAGGTGTTCCTGTCGCTCACCGGCCACCGTGCCAGTGCCCCGCAGGACGCCGGCCCCGCCGAGACCCACGAGGAGACCGCCGCATGAGCTCCGCGACGACCGTGACCACCCCCGGCGGCGCGCACGACGCGCCCGGAGCGCCCGAGGTGGCCCCCGTGACCAGCGCGGACGGCCGTATCCCGCTCCGTTCCCATCTGCGCCACACCGGCGCGCTGGTCCGCCGCAACCTGCTGTGGATCCGGCAGGACCCGGAGTCCATGTTCGACGCCGTGCTGTTCCCGATCGTCTTCACCCTGCTGTTCGTGTACGTCTTCGGCGGCTCGATCGGGCAGGCGCTGGGCGGCGGGCAGGAGGCGTACGTCCAGTACATCGTGCCCGGCCTGATGGCCATGATGGGCATGAACATGGCTATGGGGGTGGGCACCGGCTTCAACCAGGACTTCAACACGGGTGTCATGGACCGCTTCCGGTCGCTGCCCATCGGTCGTGGCTCGGTGCTGTTCGCCAAGATCGCGGTCGAGATCCTGCGGATGCTGATCGCCACCACGATCCTCATGGTCGTCGGTGTCCTGGTCGGCTTCGACATCACCCGCTGGCCGGGACTGTTCGCCGCCGTGGGGCTGTCCGTGGTGTTCGGCTCCGCCCTCATGTGGATCTTCATCACGCTGGGCGTGGCGATGAAGAACGCGCAGTCGGTGCAGGCGATGGGCTTCCTGGTGCTGATGCCGCTGCAGTTCGGTTCGTCGATCTTCGCGCCGACCCAGTCGATGCCGGGCTGGCTGCAGAACTTCACCGAGTACAACCCGCTGTCCTCGCTGGCGGACGCCGCGCGCGGGCTGATGGTGGGCGGCCCGGTCGCGCACGACCTGTGGATGACGCTGGCCTGGTCGGTGGGGATCACCGCGGTGATGGCACCGGTGGCGATCCACAAGTTCCGCACCAAGAGCTGACCTCCGGCCCCACCCGACCCGGCGGGCATCCCACCGGGCCGGGCCGCCGACCGGACAGGGCAGCCCCGCCATGCCGAGTGAGCCGCCGGGCCCGGTGGCGCGCCGGGCCCGGCGGCGCGTGCCGGGAAGCGCACCGGGCCAGGCGCCCGGCGTGCCGGGTGCCGTACCCGCGCCGGGCCCGCGCAACCCACCGGGCCAAGTGGCGCACCGTACCGGGCGGTACACCCCGCCGTACCGGGAACCACGCGGGATCAGACCAGCGTGGCGGCCTTCTCCGGGGAGAGGAGGTGCCCTCGGTGTACGCGGTCTCGTAGGCCGGATCGCCGAGGACGGCCCGGGCTCGCCGTTCGGCCAGGACGCGCACCTCGCGCTCCATGCGGGCGGCGACATGGCCGGGGGCAGCGAGGCGTCGGCGGCACCGAGGCAACGGGCCGCGTCCCGGGCGCGCCGCCCGGGACGCGGCCAGTGCCGTGGCGCCCATGGTCAGATACGCCGCGCGCATGTGGGAGGCGATGGCCACGGTCAGTCGTCCAGCTCCGTTTCCATCTGCGCCGTATGGGCCAGATGCACGCCGCGCCGGGCCTCGGCGAGCACCTCGTCGGTCATCGGCGGCGGGGCGTCGGTGCAGCGCTGCCACAACGCGGTGGCGAGGCGCACCGGTTCGGCGAACGGGTCCGGGCCGAGCGCCATGACCTCACGGCACCGGTTGCGGGACTCGATCCGCTGGTCGCGCATCTGCCAGTACCAGATCAGCGACAGCGTCAGGCACAGCGCCTCGTGCTCGTCGCGTGCGGCGACGGCGTGGCGCAGCGCGTGCGCAGGTTCTCGTACTCGCGCTCCAGCCGTTGAACGGCTTCGAGTTGCTCCGGTCCACGCAGCAACGGGTCGGTGGTGCGGGCGAGTTCGCGGTAGTACGTCCGATGTGCGCGCTCGGCGTCGGCCCGCTGTCCGGCCTCGTCGAGTCGTTCGGCCGCGTACTCGGCGACCGTCTCCAGCAGCCGGTAGCGCATCCCGACGTCACCCGAAGGGGCCGCCACCACCAGGGACTTGTCCACGAGCGAGCCGAGCGCGTGCAGGACGGCGGGCCCGCACACCGCCTCGGCGGCGGCGAGGTCGCAGCCGTCGGCGAAGACGGACAGTCGCCGCAGGACGTCCCGTTCGTCCGCGTCGAGCAGATCCCAGGACCAGTCGACGACGGCCCGCAGGGTCTGCTGGCGGTGCCGCACGGTGCGGCTGCCGGAGGTGAGCAGCCGGAAGCGGTCGTCGAGGCGGTCGGCGATCTGGCGCGGGGCCGGCATCCGCAGCCGGGCGGCGGCGAGTTCGATGGCGAGGGGCAGACCGTCGAGCCGTCGGCAGATCTCCGCGCACGCCGCCGGATCGTCGTCGACGCGGAAGCCGGGGCGGGCGGCGGCCCCGCGGTCGGCGAGCAGCCGCAGCGCGACCGGCTCCGGCAGCGGTTCCACCGGTCGCAGCAACTCCCCCGGTACCCCCAGGGGTTCGCGGCCGGTGCCTCGGCGGTACGGTCCGCGTCGCGCAGGGCGCGCAGCCGCAGCGCCTGCAGGGGTTCGTCGAGCGGATGGCTGTCGCACAGGGCGGTCAGCTCGGGCAGGGACTGTGCGGCCCGGCCGAGGGCCAGGGCCGCGCCGTGCCGGGCGCGCAGGACGTCCAGGCGCCGGGTGTCGACCCTGGCCGCCTCGGCGGTGCGGTCGGGCAGATCGGGGAGGGCGGGACCACGCCACAGGGCGAGGGCGTCGTCCAGCACGGCGCCCGCCCTGACCGGGATCCCCGTCGGACAGCGCGCGCAGGCCCTCTGCGGCCAGCCGCTCGAAACGGTGCAGGTCGATGGCGTCGGACGCGGCCGTGAGCCGGTAGCCGCCGTCGCCGGAGGCCACCGCGTCCGCACCGAGCGCCCGGCGCAGCCGCCCCACCAGGGCTTGCAACGCCCCCGTCGCGTCGGCGGGCGGGGCGCCGTCCCACACCTCGTCGACGAGCAGCCGCACCGGCACCGTACGGCCGGCCCGCAGCGCGAGCACGGTCAGCAGCGCACGCAGCCGCGCCCCGCCGACCGGGACGGCGGTGCCGTCGGGGCGGAGTGCCTGTGTGGTGCCGAGGATGCGATAGCGCACGGGGCCCATTGTCTCCGGTGGTCCGGGGGCGGTAGCAGGTCGGGGGCGGGTGAGGGCGGGGAGCCGGTCGGGGCGGGGCGGACCGGGGCGCCCCCGCCCCGCCCTCTCCGGAACCGGTGGCCGACGCGAGACGTTTTCCCGGTGCGCCCGGTACGGTCGGGCAGTCCGCCCCCGCGTGCCGCCATGCGCCCGACAGACAGTCCAGGGAGCCCCATGACCACCGCCGCCATCCGCCGCAGCGACCGGAGGATCAGCCCCGTGTTCCTGGGCATCCTGACCGTCACGGCGGTCACGGGATGGGCCACCTGGACCGGGTTCGCGGAGCAGCCCGGCATCGCCGTGTTCCTGTTCGTGACCGCCGCCTGGATCGTCTCGCTGTGCCTGCACGAGTACGCGCACGCGCGCACCGCGTTGCACAGCGGTGACATCTCGATCGGAGCCAAGGGCTACCTGACGCTGAACCCGCTGAAGTACACGCACGCCCTGCTGAGCATCGTGCTCCCCGTGCTGTTCGTGATCATGGGCGGTATCGGTCTGCCGGGCGGGGCGGTGTTCATCGAGCGTGGCCGGATCCGGGGGCGCTGGCGGCACAGTCTGATCTCGGCGGCGGGTCCCCTGACGAACGTCCTGTTCGCGGTGGTGTGCACGGCACCGTTCTGGCTGGACGCGCTGGACGGCGTACCGGTCCACTTCCGGTTCGCGCTGGCGTTCCTCGCGCTGCTCCAGGTGACGGCCGCGATCCTGAACTTCCTGCCGGTGCCGGGGCTGGACGGCTACGGCGTGCTCGAGCCGTGGCTGTCGCACGGGTTCCGGCGACAGGTGGAGCCGTTCGCGCCGTTCGGTCTGCTGTTCGTCTTCGCGCTGCTGTGGCTGCCCGCCGTGAACGGTGTGTTCTTCGACGCGGTCGACTCGATCCTGTCGGCCCTGGGCATCCACGAGATCGAGACGTACTGCGGCCTGGAGCTGTTCCGCTTCTGGCAGGGCTCGAACGGACTCTGCGCGGTCGGCGCGTGACGCAGCCGGCCGTCAGCCGGTGACGGAGCCAGCCGTCAGCACGTGGCGGAGTGGTCCGTCTGGGCGTCCTGTGCCGCCCGCCTCTTCTCCACCTGGGCGCGTCGCACGTAGTACCAGGTCATGTTGGACGACAGGCCCGCGAGCAGGATCCAGACGACGCCCAGCCAGCTGCCCCGGGAGAAGGACACGACGGCCGCGGCGACGGCGAGGAGGCAGACGGTGAGGGCGTAGAGAGCGAGGCGGGGCATGGCGGCTGGGCTCCTGTCGGGGGACACTGCTTCGTCGACCAGTGTCCCCCATCGGGTCATACGTCCGTGACGCGGAGCCCGGCGTGTGCCTTGTAGCGGCGATTGACGGAGATCAGGTTGGCGACCAGGGACTCCACCTGGTGGGCGTTGCGCAGGCCAGGCGAAGACGCCCCGCATCCCCGGGATGCGCCCGGCCAGCGCCTGCACGATCTCCACGTCGGCGCGGACCTCGCCGAGCACCATCACGTCGGTGTCGATCTCGTCGATCTCCGGGTCCCGGAGCAGCACCGCGGACAGGTGGTGGAAGGCCGCGGTGACCCGGGAGTCCGGCAGCAGGGCCGCGGCCTGCTCGGCGGCGCTGCCCTCCTCGGGCCTCAGCGCGTAGGCGCCCTGCTTGTCGAAGCCGAGCGGGTTGACGCAGTCGACGACGAGCTTGCCGGCCAGTTCCTCGCGGAGCCCTTCGAGCGTCTTGCCGTGGCCGTCCCACGGCACGGCGACGATCACGATGTCGCTGCGACGGGCGGTCTCCGCGTTGTCGGCGCCCTCGACGCCGTACCCGAGTTCCTCGGCGGCGGCCCGGGCGCGTTCGGCGGCACGCGAGCCGACGATCACCTTCTGGCCGGCCTGGGCGAGCCGGTGGGCGAGGCCCTTGCCCTGCGGTCCGGTGCCGCCGAGCACGCCGACCACGAGCCCGGAGACGTCGGGCAGGTCCCAGGGGTCCTTGCCGGTGGCCTTCGCGGGCTGCTGTGCGCTGTCACTGGGGGTGCTGGAAGTCATGGCCCGACTCTACGTGCGCGGCGGTGCCGTTTCCGGCCCGCGTGAGCCCCGTCACTCCGCCGTCCGCCGTGTCCCCGGGCCGGTGAATCCGCGGCGAACCCGGGACGCGACGGCCCGGCCGGGGGCAGGATGCGGTGCCATGGACGCCGTACGGGTCGCGCTGCTGCGCGAAGTGCTCGCCGGGACCGAGTGGCTGGGGGCCACCCGGCGGTTCGCGGGGACGCTGCGGGGATCGGTGGTGTCGCACGGGGGCGGGCTGCTGATCGTGGGCACACCGGAGTACGAGCCGTGGCATCTGGCGGCGCATCTGGTGGACGAGGCCGCCTGGTCGGGCACGCCGGAGCTGGCCCCGACGCTCGTACGGCATGGCGCGCGCCCCTCGGATCCCGCGCATCTGGCGGTGGGTCTGGGGCGGCTGGAGGCGGCGCGGCGGGGCGAGACGCTGGTGGTGGTGGCGCCCGGGGAGCCCGCGGCCCCGCTGCTGGAGCGGGTGTCCGACGCCCGCCGGGCCGGTGCGACGCTGCTGTCCCTCGGCGTCGGCGACGGTGGGCTTCCGGCGCTGGCGCACGAGACGCTGGCCGTCCCCGAGGGCGCCGAGCTGGATCTGGACACCGTGCAGCACCTGGTCAGCGCGGCGGCCGGGGAGAACGCGCTGCCGCCGCGGGGCCGCCGCTTCCGGGACCGCGTGTCCCGGCTGGCGGACCTCCTGACGGCCCCGCCACCGGCCCGTTGGTAGCAGGAGCTCCGGTCGGGGCCGCGGCCCGACCGGAGCGGCGGCCCGCCCGCGCTCAGTCCTCGCGCTCGCCCTCGGGGGCGTTGTGCCACTTGGGGTCGTTCTCCCACTGGAGGTTGCGCTCACGCGCCGTCGCCATGGCGTGCTCGGCCTCGGTACGGCTCGTGTAGGGGCCGAAGCGGTCCTTGGCGGGACACTCCGGGCCCTCCTCGACCTTCTGGTGTTCCAGGCAGTAGAACCACTCGCCCGGCTTCCCGACCGTTCGCTTCTTGAACAGGGGCATGACCGGCTCCTTTCGCTACGGAAGATGGTCCCCCGCGGCCACTCAATTAGACTCGCCGCCATGTCTGGCCAGTCGCTGCTCATCCCAGGGGAGCTGTCTCCCACCCGTTCCGTACCCGGAAACATCCGCCGCCCCGAGTACGTCGGAAAGCCCGCTCCCACGCCGTACGCCGGTCCGGAGGTGCAGACCCCCGAGACCGTGGAGGCGATGCGGACCGCCGGGCGGATCGCGGCGCGGGCGATGGCGGAGGCCGCCAAGCACATCGCGCCCGGTGTGACCACCGACGAGCTGGACCGGGTGGCGCACGAGTACATGTGCGACCACGGCGCCTACCCGTCGACGCTCGGTTACCGGGGTTTCCCCAAGTCGCTGTGCACCTCGGTCAACGAGGTGATCTGCCACGGCATCCCGGACTCGACGGTGCTGCGCGACGGCGACATCGTCAACCTGGACGTGACGGCGTACATCGGCGGGGTGCACGGCGACAACAACGCGACGTACCTGGTCGGCGACGTGGACGAGGAGAGCCGGCTGCTGGTCGAGCGCACCCGTGAGGCGCTGAACCGGGCGATCAAGGCGGTCAAGCCGGGCCGGCAGATCAACATCATCGGCCGGGTCATCGAGTCGTACGCCAAGCGTTTCGGCTACGGCGTGGTGCGGGACTTCACCGGCCACGGCATCAACAGCTCGTTCCACTCCGGCCTGATCGTCCCGCACTACGACAGTCCGCACGCGACGACGGTCATCCAGCCCGGCATGACGTTCACGATCGAGCCGATGCTGACCCTGGGGACCCACGAGTACGACATGTGGGACGACGGCTGGACGGTCGTGACGAAGGACCGCAAGCGCACGGCCCAGTTCGAGCACACCCTGGTGGTGACGGACACGGGCGCGGACATCCTGACCCTGCCGTAGCCCGGGCCAGGTCACCCGGTCACCCCTTTGGCCCGCTCTCTTCGGAGGGCGGGCTTTCTTTGTGGCGCGAGGGGGTAGGGAGGAGAAAGTTACCGACAACCCGTCGGGAAGTCATTGACTTAGGCGAACCTGACCATAAAAGATCTGGACTCATGGACTCCTCCTCCTCGACCTTCTCGACCCTCATTCGCACCGCCTCGCACGAGCAGCACGTGGAGGCGGAGACCTCGACGTTCATGAGCGACCTGCTCGGCGGCCGACTGGGCGTGGACGCGTACGCGCGCTACACCGAACAGCTGTGGTTCGTGTACGAGGCGCTGGAGTCGGGCGCGCGGCAGCTGGCGTCGGACCCGGTGGCCGGCCCCTTCCTCCGCCCGGAGCTGCTGCGCCTGCCCTCGCTGGAGCAGGACCTGGCCCACCTGCGCGGCCCCGAATGGCGTACGACGCTGACGGCACTGCCCGCCACGCGGGCGTACGCGGAGCGGGTCGCGCACTGCGCGAGCGCGTGGCCGCCGGCTACATCGCCCACCACTACACCCGCTACCTCGGCGACCTCTCCGGCGGCCAGATCATCCGCGACAAGGCGGAGCGCACCTGGGGCTTCCCGAAGAAGGGCGACGGCGTCCGCTTCTACGTCTTCGAGGACATCACGAACCCCGCCGCCTTCAAGCGCGAGTACCGCGAACTGCTGGACGGAGTCCGCGCGGACGACCTGGAGAAGCAGCGCGTCATCACCGAATGCCAGCGCGCCTTCGCCCTGAACACAGCCGTCTTCCACGCCCTGGGCGAGGAATTCTCCCTCTCGGTCTGACAGGGGCGTGTCTACGCTCCACGCGCATACCGGCCCATGGGGTCAAGGCACTTCCCGACCTCGATCGGGGTGACGAACGTGCCGCGCTCGTCGCTGTCGGCCACCTTCCGCGCCCGGGTCAGCCGACGCGGCGGGAGTCCGTCGCCGAACCGGGTCACCGTGTCCGGGAACGCCTCTCGGCACAGCCGCATGCACACGGCACCACATCATTCGGAGCAATCGTCCGTCCGTACGGCCAATGGTTCAGCGGCATGGACCCGCAGTGACGTGCCATCGGCGAACTCGAGCACCACGGCGGGTCCGCCGGCCGCGTACCGGTCATTCCGCACACCGAGGACGTTCCGCCACTCGCCCCGGACCCGCACCACCTGCCCGGTCCGGACCATGACCGCCGCCATCTCGCGCATCACAGGCTCAGCCACGATGTCCGGGGCCTTCAGCTCCGCGAACACCGTCTTCCCGATCCCGGCCGCGCGCTCCTCATAACCCCAGCGGTGCGCGAGCGCCGCCACGAGCAGCAGCCCGCGCCCGCCCGTCTCGTCCTCACCGGGCGCCCGGACCTCGGGGCAGCCGCCCCCGGCGTCGCTCACCTCCAGCCGCAGCAGCCCGTCCGCCATGGAGCGTGCGATGCGCACTCCAATCTGCCGATCACTCGGCACCGGCACGCGCAGTGCATTGGTCACCAGCTCGGAGAGAACCAACTCGGCATCTCCCAGCACCTCTTGGTTGATCCCCCAGCCACTGAGTGCCGCATGAAGCAGCGCCCGCGCCCGGGGCACGCTGCCGCGACTGCGGGAGAGGCGGAAGGCGATGTCGTTCGATGAGGTCATGGGGCTCCTCGGGACTCGGCGGCAGCGGCGAAATCCGCGTTGCGCAAGTTCCGTTGGGCTTGCGCACATCGGCAGCCTGAAGGCGCACCTTGTGAACTAGCAACGTTTCCAGTAGAAAAGCGCCTAATATTCCATCTTTCGAGTTAAGTCCCCCACATCTCAGCCTTCCCGCTGCTAGAGCTGTTGCCATGCCTGCAAACATCACTGCCTCCAGCCCGTCGACCGTCCTGGGACGCCAACTGGGCGATGAACTACGTCGACTGCGCGAGGCCGCCGCGCTCACCACCATGCAAGCGGCCGAGGCACTCGACTGCACCAAGGGAAAGATCAGCCGTATCGAGAACGGCCGCGTGACTGTTCGCATCCCCGACCTGACCGCAATGCTGCTCGCGTACGGGGCTGAGGACGCCGAACTGCGCGACAGACTCAGCCTGCTCGCCCGCAAGGCAAACCGTCGTCGCAGGCAGGGGTGGTGGAACCAATACGGACCGGTGCTGGCCGACACCTACCGCGACTACATTGCACTGGAAGCCATGGCCGGAACCATCCGTACCTTCCAGGCGCAACTGGTGCCGGGCCTGTTGCAGACCCCTGAATACATCCGCGCGGTGACCGTCGCCTCACACCAGTGGCAAACGGCGAACGAGATCGAACAGTTCGTCCAGGTGCGCCTCGCTCGTCAGGAGCGCCTCATCAGCGACTCGCCACTCCAGCTCTGGGCGGTCCTGTCCGAAGCCGTACTTCTCCAGCAGGTCGGGGGGCCAAAGGTGATGTCCGAGCAGTTGGAACAGCTCCTGATCGCGTCCGAGCAGCCCAACGTGACCATCCAGATCCTGCCGTTCTCCCGCGGAGCGCATGCGAGTATGTTCGGGCCGTACGTAGTACTGGGCTTCCCCGAGGAAGCTGCGCTGGACGTGGTACTGGCGGACAATCCCACCGGTTCAATGTGGTTGGAACAAGAGGCCGAAGTCGGCCGCTATCAGGAGTTGTTCGACGCTGCCCGTACTTCTGCGCTCTCCCCCGTGGAATCTCGCATGGTCATCCGACGCAGAGCCGAGGAGCACAGGGTATGAACACCGCACGCCATGGCATGCCGGACCTGTCAGGCGCGAAGTGGCGTAGCAGCAGCCACAGCGGCGGCAACAACGAATGTCTTGAACTCGCGCACGAAGTACCCGCCTTCGCCCCCATACGTGACAGCAAGGACCCCAGCGGGTCAGTCATCCCGTTCGGCCGTGCCGCCTGGGGCGCTTTCGTCGCACACCTGGGCTGACGTCGACCGGGCAAGGAGTGCAGGATCAGGGCGAGCAGCCCTCACGCCGGAACCCAGGCAGACCGCTCCCCCGGCTACCGTTGCTCCACATGACGGCCACCGAGAGGGACATCACCGAGGACCTGATTCAGGATCTGCTGCGCGATCAGCACCCCGACCTGGCGGACCGTCCCCTGAAGCTCGGAGCACTCGGCTGGGACAACCAAGTGTGGCGGCTCGGCGACGACCTCGCCGTTCGGTTGCCCTGGGCGACGCAGTCCGCGGACGCGCTGCTGCGCAAGGAACACACCTGGCTGCCCCTCCTCGCCCCGCACCTTCCGCTGCCGATCCCCGTGCCGCAGCGCCTCGGCGAGCCCTCCGAACGGTTCCCGCGACCCTGGCTCGTCACCACCTGGATCCCGGGCGAGCCCGCCGACCGCGCCCCCGCCACGCGCCCCGCGGAGGCGGCCGTGGCCCTGGCCGCCTTCCTGACCGCCTTCCACCGCCCCGCCCCCGACGGGGCACCCGCCGGCCGGGACCGCGGTGGCCCGCTGGCCGACACCGCCGAACACTTCGCCCAAGGGCTCGCCTCGGCCACCGCACGGGGGCTGATCCCCGACCCGGACGCCGTCCGCACCATCTGGGAAGACGCCGCCACCGCGCCCCACTGGGCAGGCCCGCGTCTCTGGCTCCACGGCGACCTGCACCCGGCCAACGTCCTGACCACGAACGGCGCCTTCTGCGGTGTGATCGACTTCGGCGACCTCTTCGCCGGCGACCCGGCCTGCGACCTCGCCGCCGCCTGGATCCTGCTGCCGGACGGTGCCGCCGACCTCTTCCACCAGAGCTACCGGCCAAGCCCGGACGCCGCGACCCTGCGCCGCGCCCGCGGCTGGGCGGTGCTGCGCGCTCTCGCCGGCATCCACATCGGAGACGCCGGCGTTCACGGCCGCCCCGAAGGCAAGCCCACCTGGGGCCCGCCCGCCCACGCCGCACTGCAACGCCTCACCGCAGCGGTCCACCAGTGACCAAGCACCCCGGCAGAAGGGTAAAAGGCAAGCTCGGAGATTGAGGATCTGGGGAGTGCGGAGTGGCTCGGCCGGATGCGGCCTCGTACGTGTGCGATGCCGGGGCAGGCGCCCGCGCCCCGGGCGTGACACACCGTCCCGGAAGCGTGAGCACTTTGGCTGCTATTGTCCTGATGTCGCTCGTTTGAGCGCTCTGGGAACACTTGCCCGCCGACTGCTCACGCTTTTCAGCAAGGCATCAGTCCCCGGCCCCGCAGAGTCGGGACCACGGAGATCCCCCACACCACCCGGCGGGACGCGATCACGGCGCGCCGCAGCGACCCTCGTCTTCCAGGGAGGTACCGCCTACAACCGGCGGCCCGGCGGGGGTTCGCCGGGATCTGGCCGCTCATGACCACGGCGCCGCTCAGCATCGTCGCCCTCCTGGTGGCCTCCCCCGCCGAGTGGGCCTCCTCCCTCGCCTGGCTGAGCCCGTTGGTCTTCTCCGCCGGTGCGGCCCTGTCCGGACTGTTCAACGCCGTACTGCTCGGCCGGCTCGCACGCACGCTGCGGGCACCGAAGGCACGCCCGGCCGCCTGATCCAACTCCCGGAGCGCGCACACCGCCGGGCCCGAAAACGGGCCGTACGGAGAGGCGCCGGCAGGCCCCTCCCACTAGGCACTGTCCGCCCCTTCCGCGGGCCGGGGGGCCGGGGTCGCCCAATACAGCGGAGCGACCACGCGCTGGGGGATGTGCTCCAGCTGGACCGTGTCTGGTCTGGCGCGGCGAGGTGTCTCTCAGCCTTCCCGGGGTTCGACCGGGCCGGCTGTCCGGGCCCTTGAGTCCCTGCGGGCCGCGAGCAGGAGCAGCACTGCGGCGGCGGCGATGAAGCCCAACCCCACGTTCATGCAGGCCATGACCGTCTCGAAGGAGGCGTCGGCGACCCGGGGGACACCATTGGCGAGCATGAAGGCGTAGATGCACAGAAGGCCGTAGGCGCGAAGCCGCATCCCGGCCTGCCGCTCCCGCATCCACGGCGGTGTCCACCCCGCCAGTATCGCCACCGGCACCGGCAGCGCCAGCGCCGTGGACACTGCCAAGGCCATCCAGTGGTACAGCGGATTGCCGTTCACCCCGCCCCCCTTCGTAGGTGATCACCAGCCTACGGAGGGTCGGCGAGGCCCGTCCATGCCGAACACCGCGAGCTTCCGGCGGACTTGCCCGGTCAGAGCACCAGCGGCGCCGCGGGTGGGCGCCGCCCGCCCGGACGCTTCGGGTCAGTCGGACGGTTCCGGGCGCGGCGTGGTGATGATCGCGGTGCGCAGGGCCTCCACGGCGCGGGCGCGGGCACCGGCGAGTGCGGGTTCGGCGACCTGGGCCGCGGCGACCGGCACGCTGCGGGGCAGTCCGGCGAAGTGCTCGCGGATCGCCTCGGCGATGCCCGGCTCGGCGCCCCAGAGGCCTCCGAGGACGATCAGTCGGGGGTCCGCCAGGGCGACCGCCGCTGCCAGCACGCCGCCCACCGCGCGGGCCAGCGCACCGCGGGTCCGCCGCGCCGCCGGGGAGTCGCCGAGGGCGGCCGCGCGCAGGGCGTCGACGTCGATGGCGGTGGACTCGGCCCGGCGCAGACCGAGTTCGGCGAAGACCTCGATGAGGGGGAGCGCCGTGCCCCGGGGCCCCGCGGTGTAGAGGTGGGCGATCTCGCCGGCCAACCCGTGGTGTCCGCGGCGGACTTCCGCGTCGGTGACCACCGCGCATCCCAGTCCCTCGCCGAGGTGGACGTAGACGAAGTCGTCAACGCCGAGGGCGCATCCGGTGGCGCGCTCGGCGCGGGCGGCCCAGTTGATGTCGTTGTCGACCAGCACCGTCCCGTCCACCAGATCGGCCAGTACCGCCGCCGGGTCCAGGTCTCCGACCAGGAACGGGGCGTCCGGCAGATGCACCAGGCGGCCGGTGACCCGGTCGACCGGATCGGCCGCGCTGACCACGGCCGTACGCAGCCGGCCGTGCACCCGGGGCCGGACCAGCGTGACCGCTTCGGTCAGGGCCCGGGCGGTCGCGTGCGGGCCCGGGGCGCGGCCCAGGCCGACTTCGGCGCGGGCGGTGGCGGTGCCGAAGGCGTCGACCGCCTCCGCGACGACGCCTTCGGGGCTGATGCTCGCCACCAGTGCCGCCCCGGTGTCCGCGGCCAGCGAGTAGTAGGTGCCGACCCGGCCGCGGCCGGTGGTGCGCTCGCCCGTGTCGGCGAGCAGGCCGGCCTCGCTCAGCCGCCGCACGCTGTCGGAGACCGTCGGCTTGGAGATCCCGGTCCGGGCGGCGATCTCCGCGCGGGTCAGACGCCCTTCCTCCATCAGCGCGCGCAGCACGTTCTCGTCGGTCAGCGCGCGCAGCATCTCGAGTGACGGCTTGGCCAGTGACATGTCGAGGATTTTAGTCAGGACTCTTGCCCAAATGTGGTCGCACAGCTACGTTGATCTTCTAGTAAGGAGTCCTGACCAAAGGAGTCGAGCAATGACGCCGGCAACCGGCACCCAGCAGGCCGCTCTCCCCGCCCTGCCGCACTGGGAGACCGTCCCCGACGACCTCGCCGCCGCCATCCGCGAGATCAAGCCCGCGCTGCGCGCCCGCATCGAGTCCTCCGGACGCACCGTCGAGAAGGTCTTCGCCGTCGTCGAGGAGCGCGTCCGCGCCCGCCTGGCCGAGATCCAGGCGGACAAGGAGCGCGGCGAGAGCGTGTGGCCGGTCATCGACTACGCGGACATCGCGAACGGCACCGTCACCCCGGAGCAGCTCGACAAGCTCCGCCGCCGCGGCTGCCTCGTCGTCCGCGGCCACTTCGAGCGCGACCAGGCCCTCGCCTGGGACGCCTCGATCGTGGACTACGTGGAGCGGAACGAGTTCTTCGAGAGCTACAAGGGTCCCGGCGACGACTTCTTCGGCAGCGTCGGCTCCAAGCCGGAGATCTACCCCATCTACTGGTCGCAGGCCCAGATGGAGGCCCGCCAGAGCGACCGGATGGCCAACGTCCAGTCCTTCCTCAACTCGCTGTGGAAGCACGAGTCCGAGGGCGTGCGGTGGTTCGACCCGAACCGCGACGCGCTGTACCCCGACCGCATCCGCCGCCGTCCCCCGGGCGCCGACTCCAACGGGCTCGGCACCCACCTCGACCCCGGCACCCTCGACCTGTGGCTGACGCAGGCCTACCAGCAGGCGTTCCGCCACCTGTTCGACGGCAGCGTAGAGGAGTACGACCCCTGGGACGCCGCCCACCGCACGGCCGGACCCCAGTACCCCGGCTCCACCATGTGCTCGGCGTTCCGCACCTTCCAGGGCTGGACCGCGCTGTCGGACATGGACCACGACCAGGGCGTCCTGCACACCGTCCCGATCCCCGAGGCCATGGCGTACCTCATGCTGCGGCCGCTGCTCGCGGACGTCGCGGACGACGACATGTGCGGCGTGACCACCAACCAGGTCTTCCCCGCCAACGAGAAGTGGCACCCGCTCCTCATGGAAGCCCTCACCGGCATCCCCGACGTCAAGGCGGGCGACTCCGTCTGGTGGCACTGCGACATGATCCACAGCGTCGCGCCGATCACCGACCAGAAGGGCTGGGGCAACGTCATGTACATCCCCGCCGCTCCCTGGTGTCCCCGCAACGAGGAGTACTCGGCGAAGGTCCTCGAGGCGTTCGTGACCGGCTCCAGCCCCAGTGACTTCCCCGAGGAGCACTACGAGCGCACCTGGACCGACCGCTTCGGCGTCGACCAGCTCAACGAGACCGGCCGACGCGGCCTGGGCCTCGACTGACGGACCCCGCCCCCGTGCACCGGGTCGGCGCCGAGACCTCTCGGCCGGTACGGCTCGGCATGACACGAACGGGGCGGCGCCCGGCCCTCCGCAGCACAGTCCTTCCCCGGACGGCGGACGGGCCGGACGCCGCCCCGGGCGCGGACGTTCCGGCCCGTGTGTGCGGCCCGCCCCGGGCCGCACACACGGGCCGGAACGTCACTCAGCCGCCGGACACCCCGACCTCCCCGGACGGCACCGGCGTGCTCAAGCGCCCCGATCGACCGATCGGCCACCCTGCTTCCCGCGTCCGGAAGCAGGTCACCAGTTTTCTTCCGAACCGAGCGCCGCCCTCCGCAGGGTGCGTACACCTGCCGCGGCGTCCACTGTCCTTGCTCCTCGCCCGAGGCAGACGGCAACGACACACCACATCACAGGAGTTCGTAGGTGACGAGCACAACACAGCAGCCCGCTGCCGGAGGCCTCGCGGCCCGGCCGAACCGGCTGCGTCACGTCGTCTTCATCGCGGCGTCCGCCGCGATGGGCGGCTTCCTCTTCGGCTACGACAGCGCTGTGATCAACGGCGCCGTCGAGGGCATCAGGGGGCGGTTCGACGTCGGCGCCGCCACGCTCGGCGCCGTCATCGCCATCGCCCTGCTCGGCGCGGCCGGCGGCGCCATGCTCGCGGGACGGCTCGCCGACCGCATCGGCCGCCTCCGGGTGATGCAGCTGGCCGCCCTGCTCTTCCTGGCCAGCAGTATCGGCTCGATGCTGCCGTTCACGGCGTGGGACCTGTCCTTCTGGCGCATCGTGGGCGGTGTGGCCATCGGCATGGCCTCCGTGATCGGCCCGACGTACATCGCCGAGGTCGCGCCCACCGAGTACCGCGGCCGACTCGTCTCCTTCCAGCAGGCCGCCGTCGTGCTGGGCATCGCCGTCTCCCAGCTGGTCAACTGGACGGTGCTCACCCTCGCGGACGGGGACCAGCGCGGCAGCCTGCTGGGCCTGGAGGCGTGGCAGGTCATGCTCGGCATCGCGGCCGTTCCCGCCGTGGTCTACGGTCTGCTCGCGCTGCGCATCCCGGAGTCGCCGCGCTACCTGATCTCGGTCGGCAGAACCGGCCAGGCCAAGGACGTGCTGCGCCGGCTCGAAGGTGCGCAGGTCGATCTCGATGCCCGGGTGGCCGAGATCGAACTGGCCATGCGCAGCGACAAGGCACCGCGGTTCAAGGACCTCCGCGGCCGCTTCGGCCTGCTGCCGATCGTCTGGGTCGGCGTCGGACTGTCGGTATTCCAGCAGTTCGTCGGCATCAACGTGATCTTCTACTACAGCTCCTCGCTGTGGCAGTCGGTGGGCATCGACCCGACGAGCTCGTTCTTCTACTCGTTCACCACCTCGGTCATCAACATCGTCGGCACGGTGATCGCGATGGTGCTCATCGACCGCGTCGGCCGCAAGCCGCTGGCCGTGACCGGTTCCGCCGGCATGGCGGTCTCCCTCGCGGCCGTCGCCTGGGCCTTCTCCTACAAGACCGGAACGGGCGCCGACATCTCGCTGCCCGACACCCAGGCCGCCGTCGCGCTGGTCGCCGCCCACACCTTCGTCCTCTTCTTCGCCATGTCGCTGGGCGTGGCGGTCTGGGTGCTGCTCGGCGA
Organism: Streptomyces sp. GD-15H; assembly: GCF_045291515.1. NCBI lineage: Bacteria > Bacillati > Actinomycetota > Actinomycetes > Kitasatosporales > Streptomycetaceae > Streptomyces > Streptomyces sp. GD-15H. The sequence goes on along the minus strand of NZ_CP149447.1, from coordinate 6,098,999 downwards.
GATGTTCCCCAGCCGCATCCGCGCGGCCGCGCTCGGCGTCGCCGCCTGCGCGCAGTGGATCGCCAACTGGCTGGTCACCGCGACGTTTCCGACCATGTCGGAGTGGAACCTGTCCGGGTCGTACGTGATCTACGCGATCTTCGCCACTCTGGCGGTCCCGTTCATCCTCAAGTGGGTGCCGGAGACCAAGGGCAAGACGCTGGAGGAGATGGGCTGAGCACAGGGCTCAGCGCTCCGGGAGCACCCGGCCGCCGCTCTCGGTCCAGCCGTGCGGCTGCGGTGCCGTGAGGATCTGGGAGCCCGCGCCCTGAGTGGTGTTCAGGGCGCGGGCCGGCCGGTCGGTGAGCAGGAGGGCGGCGGCGCCGGTCGCCTCGTCCTCGTCGATGAACCCGGTGCGGGCACCGGCTCCACCGGAGCGGCTGTCGCCGCGCTCCTCAATGCGGCCGGGGAAGGCGCGGGCCCGGAAGCGGCCCGCCGCCTCGTCCTCCCAGGCCCAGGCGTAAATCCTCCCCCACTGCCCGAAAGGCGTGGGAGGTGCCCCCACCCCTTTCGGTGGTACGGCCAGGTCGTCGACCTCGGCCGCGGTGGCGTACTGACGCAGGGTGCGCGGCGGCACCCACTCCGCGCGCGCCTCGATCCGGCAGAACTCCCCGTCCCGCCGTGCGCCCACCACCCCCGCCGGGGTGTCGAGTTCGGGCACGTCGAGCAGCCAGGCCGCGTCGACGCACGGGTGGCCGGCGAAGGGCAGGCGCAGGGTCGGAGTGTAGATGCCGATCACCCCGCGCTCGGGGTCGTCGACGAACACGGTCTCCCTGGAGCCGAGTTTCGCGGCGAACTCCTGCCGGTCGCTCCGCTCGGGCATCACGGAACCGTCGCGGACGACACCGAGTTCGTCGCCGCACCCGCCGTGAGGACCGCGGAAGACACGCACCACGTCGTATTCACCGGGGCATCCAAGCATCGCGGGGGCACGGTACCGGTCATCCCCACCGGGAACGGCTGACGTCGGCGGGCCCCGGCCCGGCTGCTTCCCGCTCCTGCTCGGTCACGGTGTGGTCGCTGTGTCCCGTCCGCATGTTCGCGCCGTACCTCGTCCCGGTAGGGTTCGCCTCCGGAAAGGGGAAGGTGAAGGAACCGGATGAGCAGGGATGTCGGTCTTCGAAAGGTCCGCGGGTTCGACCGGAGCGCGCTGATCGCGGCCTCGGTGACCGCTCTGTCGTTGACGGCGAGCGGCTGCGTGGTGGTGCACGGCGAGCGCGAGGTGCTTCCGGCCACCACCCGCGCCGAAGCGGCGCAGGCGCTCCAGGAGTTCACGACCGCCTACAACAAGGCCGACAAGGCGTACGACAGTTCCCTGGACGCCGAGTACACCACCGGCGCGCTCGGTGACATCGACAAGGCCCGGCTGACGGCCGGGAAGGCCAACAACCCGGACGGCAACCCCGGGCACTCGCCGCTGAAGCTGACGGACGCGAAGTTCACCATCCCCAAGAAGGCCGGCTGGCCCCGCTGGTTCCTCGCGGACGCGGCGGGCAACAAGGGCGGCGACGTGCGCTGGCTGCTGGTGTTCACCCGGAACGGTCTCGACGAGACCTGGGAGGCGGCGTATCTGACGCTGGTGGCCCCGGACGACATACCCGAGTTCCCGCTGGACAAGGACGGCTGGGCCGAGGCCGTCCCCGCGAACGCCACCGATCTCGCCGTGCCGCCCGGCGAGTTGAGCGCGCACTACGCGACGTACCTGAAGGACGGCGAGGACGGGAAGGGCGGCGGCGCCACCTTCGCCGAGGGCCCGCACACCAGCGCCTGGCGGGCGCTGCGCACGAAGCAGTCGGCGCGGCCGGGGCTGGCCACGCAGTACATCGACGAGCCGCTGACGAACGGCGACTACGCGCCCCTGGCGCTGCGCACCGAGGACGGCGGGGCGCTGGTCTTCTTCACGACGCGCCACTACGAGAAGCAGACCGCCGCGGACGGGGCGTCCGTGCCGACGCCGAACAAGGAGGTGCTGGCGCTGACCACGGGTGAGATCCGGCAGACCCTGACGATGGAGTTCGTCTCCAACGAGGTGGCTCTGGACCCGGGCGACGGCCAGGTGGAGATCCTGGGGCGGATCCAGGGGCTGACGTCGGCGAAGGGCGAGTAGGGCCCCGGGGCGGCACGCTCCGGACGAGGGGCCTAACGGCGCGGGGGCCAGGCCGTGTTCGCCTGGTCGGGGTACTCGACGGCGTGGCGGGCGCAGGCGTCGGTGAGGTATTCCAGCAGGCTCAGCGGGTCCGGCAGCGGATGCTCCGGGCCGCGTACCCAGTGCACCGACCGGTGGTCGTCACCGGGCAGTCGCGCGGGCGGTACCAGGACATAGGAGCCGCGGCAGTGCCAGCGCAGGCCGGGGTGCTCGTCCATGGTCTCGGGATGGCAGTCCAGCTCGCACGGCCACCACTCGTCCTCGTCCTCGGGGGTGCCCCGGGTGAGGGTGAAGAACAGTATGCGGCCGTCGTCGCTCTCCGCGACGGGCCCGACCTCGACTCCTGCCGCCAGCAGGCGCGTAAGCGCCTCGCGACCGGCGTTCAGGGGCACGTCGAGTACGTCGTGCACCATGCCGGTCGCGGTGATGAAGTTGGCCTGCGACTGGTGGCGGGCCCAGCGTTCGATCTGGGCGCGGTCGGTGGTGGACTGTGTCTGCCAGGCGAACGACACCGGGTGCCGGGCGGGAGTGGGGCAGCCGACGCGGTCGCACGAACATCGGTATCCGGCGGCGGGGTGGGCGGCGGGCGCGAGCGGCAGTCCCGCTTCGGCGGCGGCGAGCAGCAGAGCCTCACGGCCGCCTTCGTCGACGGCCGGTTCCGGGCGGCGGCCACGCAGCCACCGGGAGAGTTTGCCCTGCCTGCCGGTCCTGCCGCCGAACTCCGCGCTCATCTAACTCCTCGCCTCGCCGTCGTGCCCCTCAGCATGCCCTATGGTCCCACCCTCGTACGCATCGGGGGGCCGGAGCCCACAATAGGCGTACCTGGGACAAGCGGTGCACGGACAGGACGAAGGGGCGTCCCGGGGGGCGAAAGGTACACGCCGGGGGCACGCCGGTGTGACCGAGGAGGCCTCGCGGGCGACCCCGGTCAGCGGGGGGCGAGGCCGTTCAGGGCGTAGTCGACGAGGGTGTCGGTGTACTCGTAGGTGATCGGCCCCGTGTACTGCAGCCAGCGCTGGGCGAGCGGGGAGACGAAGAGCTCCAGGGCGATGCGCGGGTCGATGTCGGGCCGGACCTCTCCGGCCTCCTGCGCGGAGCGCAGCCGGTCGACGTACAGCTGAAGCTGCGGTTCCAGCAGCTTGGCGACGAACCTCCGGCCGAGTTCCTCGTTGACGACACCCTCGGCGGCCAGTGCGCGGGACGGCGCCTCGAACACCGGGTCGCGCAGTTCGTCGACCGTGGCCCGCAGGACGAGCCTGAGGTCGGCGGCGAGGTCCCCGGTGTCCGGTACCCCGCCCCCCTCGCCGCTCCCCGGTTCCTGTCCGACGGCGCGGGCGGCCTGCGCGCTCAGGTCGAGGAACGCCTCCAGCAGGACGTCCGCCTTCGACGCCCACCACCGGTAGATCGTCTGCTTGCCGACGCCGGCGCGGGCGGCGATGCCCTCGATGGTGGTCTTCGGGTAGCCGACCTCCACGACCAGGGCGACGGCCGCGTCGTAGATGGCACGGCGGGAGCGCTCACTGCGGCGGGTGGAGTCGGGGGGTGCGGGGTTGTTCGTGGCCATGGGGCGAATTTACCAGGTTGACAAGACGACGCGTCTCGCCTGACAGTGAGAGGGATCGGATCGAGACGATACGTTTCGTCACGTGCGCCCGCAGGGGGCGCTCATCGGAGGGAGATCACCATGTCCCGAGGCGGAGCCGGAAACATGCTGGGCGTCGGCGGCACCCGGCAGCACCTCGGCCGCAAGGCCCTGCGCGGCGGGAGACGCGACGGGCGCGTCGGGGGCGGGCTCGACCCCCAGGCCCAGAAACGCGAGCTGCTGCGCAAGCTCCAGGAGCAACGGAAGGAGCAGCAGAAGCAGCAGGAAGAGCGGGAAGACCGGGAAGACCGGGACGGAGGGGGCTCCGGGCAGGAAAGCCGACCCTAGTCCTGCCCTGGTCCCCCTCGTCAGGCCCTGTCGTCATTCCCCGTCGTCGTCGGCCTGTGGTGGCCAGGTGTCGCCCCAGGCCGCGTCCCTCGCCGCCCGGTACAGGTCGCCGTGGCGTTTGGTCACGGTGGTGCGGCGCAGGGCCGGGCCCCCCTCGCAGAGGTCGAGGAGGACCTGGCCCTTGCGGAGCTGCGGCTTGCGGACGACGCGGGCGGCGGCCGGGGCGGCGGGCAGGCGGGTGGCGGCGACGTAGCTGAACTTCTCGTCCTCGTAGGGTAGGGAGCCGCCCTTGACCTGGCGGTGCAGCGAGGAACGGCTGACCCGGGCCGCGAAGTGGCACCAGTCCGTGCCGGGCGCGATGGGGCAGGCGAGGCTGTGCGGGCAGGGGGCGGCGACCCGGAAGCCGGCGGACATCAGCCGGTCGCGGGCCTCGATGAGGCGGGTGTAGCCGTCGGGGGTGCCGGGTTCGACGATCACGACGGCCTGCGCGGCGCCGGCGGCGGCGTCGACGAGGGCGGTGCGGTCGGCGGCGGTCAGTTCGTTGAGGACGTAGGAGACGGTGACGAGGTCGGTGCGGTCGAGGGTGAGCTCCGTGCCGATCCGCGAGCGGTGCCAGCGGGCGTCCTCGAGGGCGGGGTTCGCGACGGCGAGTTCCCGGCCGAGGGCGAGTGCGGGCTCGGCCCAGTCGAGGACGGTCACCGGCCGCTCCCCGTCCCAGGTGGCGCTCACCGCCCAGGCGGCGGCGCCGGTGCCGCCCCCGATGTTGACGTGGTCACCGGGCGTCCACTCGGGCACGGCGTCCGCGAACGCCGCCAGCGCCGACCGTACGGCCTCGAAGGTGGCCGGCATGCGGTACGCGGCGTAGGCGGCGACGTCCGCGCGGTCCCGCAGGATGGGCGCCCCGGTCGGGGTGGCGCCCCGGTAGGTGGCGATCAGCCGCTCGACGGCCTGCGCGGCCTGCCGCGGTGGGAGCCCGTCGAGCAGTCCGGCGAGCGCACTGCGCAGGGCGTCGGCGGAAGACACGGGAGCGGGGGCGTTCACCCGGCGATTCTAGGGTGCGGGCCGGCGGCCGGATTCACCTCCCCCGGACCGCGCGGGCCACCCGGGTGGCCGCACGCGCGCGGGGTCCGTTGGGCGGGGTCGGGGGGCGGCGGGGGTGGACCGTGTTGGCGAGGAGGACGAGGTAGGTGTCCGTGGCCCGGTCGAGGACCAGGGACGTGCCCGTGAAGCCGGTGTGGCCCGCCGCTCCGCGCCCCGCGAGCTCCCCCATGAACCACGGCTGGTCCACGGCGAAGCCCAGGCCCGGCGGGGTGAGGAGCAGTTCCACGAAGTCGGGGCCGAGGATGCGGGCGGGGCCGTGGGAGCCGCCCGCCAGCAGGGCACGGCAGAAGACCGCCAGGTCGCGGCCGGTGGAGAAGAGGCCGGCGTGACCCGCGACCCCGCCGAGCGCCCAGGCGTTCTCGTCGTGCACCTCGCCGCGCAGCATCCCACGGTCCGCCTTGGCCCACGGCCGCCGCTGGTCCTCGGTGGCCGCCGCGCCCGGACACGGGCCGAAGTCCGTGGCGGTCATGCCGAGCGGCCGGGTGATGCCGTCGTGGACGAGCGTGTCGAGCGTGCGGCCGGTGAGGCGTTCCAGGACGTGCTGGAGCAGCAGCATGTTCAGGTCGGAGTAGCGGTACGTGCCGGGCGCCGAGACCGGCCGTTCGGCGCGGAGCAGGGCGAGCCGTTCCGCGTCGTCGGCGCAGTCGTACAAGGGGAGTTCGGGGCGCAGCCCGGAGGTGTGGGTGAGCAGTTGCCGGACGGTGATGCCGTGCCGGGCGGCCGCGGAGAAGTCCGGCAGGTACGCACCCACGCGGGCGTCGATGCCCAGGGTGCCCCGCTCGATCTGCTGCACGGCGGCCACCGAGGTGAACAGTTTGGTCAGGGACGCCAGGTCGAAGGGGGTGTCCACGGTCATCGGCACCCGGTCGGCCGGTGGCAGTTCCACCGCGGTGTCCGTGTGTTCGTCGTACGCCGCGTAGCGCACGGCCCAGCCCACCGCCTCCTGCACGGCGAGCACCGGGCCGCGGCCGACGGCCACGACGGCGCCCGCCGCCCAGGGACGCTCCCCGGTGGTGCCGGCGTGCACCTCGCTCACCAGGGCCCGGAGTTCGCGGGGGTCGAGCCCGGCTCGTTCGGGGGTGCCGGGGCGCAGTCTCGGTGCGCTCAGCTCTCCGCCTCCGCTCGCTCGGTTCCGCGCGGGCGGGGGGTGAGGGGGTCCGCCGCGCTCGTCCGTCCGCCCCGGGGACGGCACATTCCCACGAAGCAGGCCAGCGCCACCAGGGCGGCGGTCAGTTGGACGACGGCCATCGGAACGGCGGTGTCCTCCCCGGCGATCCCGACCAGCGGGGAGGCGAGCGCGCCGATGAGGAAGGAGGACATGCCGAGCAGCGCGGACGCGGAGCCGGCGGCGTGCCTGGTGCGCATCAGGGCGAGCGCCTGGGTGTTGGGCAGCGTGATGCCCATGGCGGACATCAGCACGAACAGCGCGACGGCCACGGGGGTGAGCCCGACGTCACCGAACACGCCCAGCGCCATCAGCAGCACTGCGGTCGCGGCGGCCAGGACGACGGCGAGGCCGAGGCCGAGTACCCGGTCCAGCCGGACCCGGCCGACCAGCGCCTTGCCGTTGACCTGGCCCATGATCACCAGCCCCACCGAGTTGAGCCCGAACAGCAGGCTGAACGTCTGCGGGGAGGCGCCGTAGATCTCCTGGACGACGAACGGGGAGGCGGCGACGTAGGCGAACAGGGCGGCGAAGGTGAACCCGCCGGTGAGTACGTAGCCGCTGAAGGCCCGGTCGGCGAGCAGCCGGCGCATGGAGCCGAGGGCCTCGCCGACCCCGCCGCCGTGGCGGTCGGCGGGCGCCAGTGTCTCCGGCAGCTTCACCCAGACCACGACCGACAGCAGTACGCCGAGGGCGGTGAGGACGACGAAGACGCCCCGCCAGTCCGTCACCCGCAGGACCTGACCGCCGATCAGCGGCGCCACGATCGGCGCGACCCCGGAGACCAGCATGAGGGTGGAGAAGAAGCGGGCCATGGCCACACCGTCGTACAGGTCGCGGACCACCGCCCGCGCGATGACGATGCCGGCCGCGCCCGCGAGGCCCTGGGCCAGCCGGAAGGCGATGAGGAGTTCCACGGTGGGCGCGAACGCGCACAGCGCGGTGGCGACGACGTAGACGGCGAGTCCGGTCAGCAGCGGGCGCCTGCGCCCCCACCGGTCGCTCATCGGCCCCACCACCAGCTGCCCGACCGCCATGCCGGCCAGGCAGGCGGTGAGGGTGAGCTGGACGGTGGCCGCCGTCGACCCCAGCGACCGGGTGACCTCCGGGAGCGCGGGGAGGTACATGTCCATCGCCAGCGGGCTCGTGGCGGTCAGGCTGCCCAGGATGAGCGTGACCAGGAGACCGGCCCGCCCGGGGGTCCCCGGGATCCCGGGATTCACGCTCCGTCCCCCTTGCCGGCAGCGGTGCCGGGGAGCGGCGAAGCGGCCGCCTCCGTGTCCGGTACGGCCGCTTCCCGCGCTGTGCTCGATGTCGAGCGGGATATGGACGCCCCACCCTCGGCCATGTAGCCCCTCCCTTTCCGAGTCATCCGCTCCCTATGCTCTCAGCTCGTACGGAGTGCTCGGTGTCGGCGACAATGCCGTGGGAGCGCTTCCATGAGGGATTCCAGGGACCGCGAGGGATTCCGGGGGCGAGGACGCGGGCGCTGACACGAGCAGCGGGACAGGCAGGGGTGGGGCGGATGACGGGGCAGAACGTGCGCTGGGGAATTCTGGCGACCGGCGGGATCGCCGCGAGGTTCACGGCGGATCTGGTGGCTGCGGCACACAGCGGCTCTGCCGCGGGGCCGGGCGCGGAGGTCGTCGCGGTGGCCTCGCGGTCGGCGGAGTCGGCGCGGGCGTTCGCCGACCGGTTCGGGATCGAGCGGGCGTACGGCGACTGGGAGTTGCTCGCGCGGGACGAGGAGGTCGACGTCGTCTACGTCGCCACTCCGCATTCGGCGCACCGGGCGGCGGCCGGGCTGTCCCTGGAGGCCGGGCGGAACGTGCTGTGCGAGAAGCCGTTCACGCTCAACGCGCGGGAGGCCGGGGAACTGGTCGCCCTGGCGCGCGACCGGGGGCGTTTTCTGATGGAGGCCATGTGGATGTACTGCCATCCCGTGGTGCGGCGGCTGAAGGCGCTGATCGACGACGGTGCGATCGGTGAGGTGCGCAGCGTGCGGGCCGACTTCGGGCTGGCGGGGGACTTCACGGCGTCGCACCGGTTGCGGGATCCCGCGCTGGGCGGGGGCGCGCTGCTGGACCTCGGTGTGTATCCGGTGTCGTTCGCGCAGTTGCTGCTCGGGGAGCCGTCGGACGTCGTGGCGAAGGCGACGCTCTCCGAGGAGAAGGTCGACCTCCAGACGGGCGCGCTGCTCTCCTGGGACGACGGCGCCCTCGCGTCGGTGCACTGCTCCCTCGTCGGCGGTACGGAGACCTCGGCGTCGATCACCGGTTCCGCGGGCCGGATCGACATCCCGTACGGCTTCTTCTTCCCGGACGGGTTCGTGCTGCACCGGGACGGCCGGGAGGCCGAGAAGTTCACGGCCGACCCGGCGGACGGGCCCCGCGACACGCTCGGCCACGAGGCCGCCGAGGTGATGCGCGCCCTGCGGGCCGGAGAGACCGAGTCCCCACTCGTCCCGCTGGACGGCACGCTCGCCGTGATGCGGACGCTCGACGCCATCCGCGACCGTATCGGCGTCCGCTACCCGGGGGATGCCGTATAGCTTCTGACACCGCCTCCGCTCCGGTCACGGGCCTGCCTGCCTCGCCGACGGACTGTCAGGCAGCACCGACTCCCCCGATCCACACAAGCGGAATACGGACGTCCGCAGCATTGCGACCTGCGGCGGACATATGCTCAACCTTCCTGCACCAAAGTTTCACACTTGGAGCTGAAGGCTTCCGCAGGCCACCTTCAGGGGGAGGGGCAGCCGTTCCACCGCACCGGCAGGGGGCGGACCCGCATGGGACAGCGGGGCGTGCGCCGGTGGGGTGGAACGGCTGCTGTATCAGGCCGTCGGCCCCGGCAACCTCGAACCGTCGGCCCGTCAGGCCTGGCCGGTCTCGAAGCGGCTGATCCTGCCGTCGTCGTCGACGGTGAAGCTCCAGCGGGTGCGCATCTCGCCCCAGGTGTTGTTGCGGTAGCGGACCAGGAGGCTGCGTCCGCCGTCGGACTCGCTGTCGACGTCCATGTGACCGCGGGAGGAGAAGATCTCCCGGTCGATCCAGTCGGCGAGATCGCGGTCGCTGCCGTCGTCCGCCATGGTCGCCCCGGGCGCGAGCAGGACCATGAAGCCCTCCCGGTCGTGGTTGTCGACCGTGGTGACGAAGGCGCGGACGGCGGGGACGCTGAGGCGGGAGGTCTGCATGGTCATGCCTGCCAGCGCCCTACCGGCCGCCGGCCACCGCCACCCGCCGCCACCCGAACGGCGGGCGGCGGCGGGCCGGGCGGGACGCCGGGATGCGACGGTGGTCACGCGAAGCGACTGCCCCGGGAGACGACGTGACCTGTGACGACCGACGCGATGTGGGCCTGCTGCTGCTCCGGCTGGGGACGGCGGGGCGCTGGCGGCGCACGGCGCGCAGAAGCTGTTCGGCTGGTTCGGCGGTGGCGGGATCGAGGGCACCGGCCAGTTCATGGAGGCCATCGGCTACTCACCGGGTAAGGCCGGCGCGACGGCGGCGGCCTCGCGGAGGCGGGTGGCGGCGCGTTGCTCGCGCTCGGCCTGGCGACCCCGGCGGCGGGCGCTGCGGCGGCCGGTGCGATGGCGGGCGCGGCCGCCGTGCACACGCCCAACGGCTTCTTCAACCAGGAGGGCGGCTACGAGCAGGCCGCCCTCCTGGGCCTGACGGCGGTCGGCCTCGCCCTCGCGGGGCCCGGCCGCCTTTCGGTGGACCACGTCCTCGGCCACACGGCCAACCGGGGCTGGATGGTCCCGGTGGCCTTCGCGGCGACCGCTGCGGTCACCGTGGCAGTCGTGGGCGCACGGTCCAGACGCCTGGACAGGGCGAAGGAGGGCGAGCAGAAGGCTCTGTCACGGCACTAGCACTGCCATCGTGGTGTTCCGGTCGCCGGGGCCGGGGATGCGGCAGAGACTGAAACCCGGATTCCGTCCAGGAACACCCCCGGAGCGCAGGAGAATGGGCCCCATCCGCGCGTCACCGCCCCGCGAAAAACGGTGGCTTCGATGGCTGCCCGCCGCGCTGATCCTCGGCGTGTTCGTCCTCGACCTCCTCACCCCGCGAGGTGTGAGGGTGTTCCCCCTGCTGGCGGCCGCCCCCGTGCTGGTCGCGCCCTGGCTCTCCCTGGCCGGGACGGTCGCCACCGGCGGGGCGGCGCTCCTCGCCGCGGTCCTCCTGCCGCTGGTGAAAGGCAGGCTGCCGTTCGGCGTCGACGACATCGTCCCGTTCTCCACCTTCGTCACCCTGACCCTCCTGGCCGCGGTCGTCAACCGGCTGCTGGCCCGCGAGCGGCGGCAGCTGAAGAACGCCCGCGAGGTCGCCGAGGCCGTCCAGCGCGCGGTGCTCCCCTCCCCGCCCAAACGGATCGGGCCGCTGGCCGTGGCCGTCCGGTACGAGGCCGCCGCGCGGGAGGCCGCCATCGGGGGCGATCTGTACGCGATCCGCCCCACGCCCCATGGCGTCCGGCTGATGATCGCCGATGTCCGCGGCAAGGGCCTGGGCGCGGTCCACACCGTCAACGCGCTGCTGGGCACCTTCCACGAGGCCGCCCTTCGCGCTCCGGACCTGCCCGGCGTGGTCCGCTGGCTGGAGGAGCGGGTGCAGGAGGCCAACGCCGCCGAGGGCGGGACAGGACCCGAGACGTTCGTCACCGCCGTCATCGCCGAGTTGTCCGCCGACGGCTCCACCCTGCGCACGGCCAATCGGGGGCACCCGGCGCCGTTGCTGGTCCACCGCGGCCGGGCCCGCCCGCTGGAGCCGGGCGCGCCTTCACTGCCGCTGGGTCTGGCCGACCTCGGCGGCCCGGACATCCCTGTCGACCGGTACGCCCTGCCCGAGGGGGCGGTCCTGGTGCTGTTCACCGATGGCGTCGTCGAGGCCCGCGACCACCGCGGGGTCTTCTACGACCCCGTCCCGCGGCTGTCCCGCCCCCTCCCACCGGACCCGGACCACGTGCTGGACGCCCTGCTCGCCGACCTGTACCGGCACACCGCAGAGCACCTCGACGACGACGTCGCGCTCCTCGCCATCGGCCTGCCCCGCGACACGGACGACGGCCCCGGCAAGGCCCCGGCCGCCCACCGGACGGAAGCGGACGACAGCCGGCGCGTGTGAGGAACCCACGACTCCGCCGCGCAATCCCCGGGGCCGCGGGACCGCACTCCGCGACCTGCGGCGACGCGGCCGTGCTCGGTACAGGAGTTCGGACAGCACTTCGGCAGCGGTTCGGGAGACACCTGGGCGCTGTCGGTCTCGGACATGTTCACGAGTTCCCGACGGCACCGGTCAGGGCCTGCGCGGAGGACCGCCGGGCGCTGTCCGTCTCCTGTGCCAGGGTCTGCCGTATGAGCGATCCGAGCACGACCCCCTCCGTGTCCCCCGCGCCCTCCTCCTCCGTACCGTCCGCCGGTCTCTGGGAGTCCGTCGACGCCTTGCACGCCTGGCTGGACGCCAACCGCGCGGTCGACGGCCGGGAGGGTCTGCTGCTGCGCGTCCTGAAGCTGTCCGAGGAGATCGGCGAGGTCGCCCAGGCGGTGATCGGCGCGACCGGTCAGAACCCGCGCAAGGGCATCACCCACGGATGGGAGGACGTACAGGCGGAGTTGTGCGATGTCGCGCTCACGGCCCTGGTGGCGCTGCGCGGTCTCACACCCGACGCCCGCGAGGTCTTCGCCCGGCATCTGGCGGGGGTCGCCGAACGCTCGTTGGGCGCCGACGGGGGTGCCCGGCACTGAGCCGGCGGGCGGGCGACCGGGTCTCCCGGCCCGGGCAGCGCAGGCACTGTCCGGGCCGGGGCCGACGCTCGACGGCACGTGCACCCAGGTCGATCAGGACGCCGATCAGCCCGGTGACGGCGACCAGCGCGTCCATGTCGGGGACGGCGTGGGAGGTCTGTGCGACGGCGATACGGGGGCCGAGGCCGGGCGTGCCGATGATGAGTTCGGCGGTGATCGCGAGGACGAGGGCGACGGCCGCCGCGAGCCGGACGCCGGTCACGACGTACGGCAGGGCGGTCGGCCACAGCACGTGGCGGATCCGGGTCCAGGTCGCCAGGCCGTAGGAGCGGGCGGTCTCCTCCGCGACGGGGTCCGGGTCCTGGACTCCGTAGAGGACCTGCCAGAAGGCGGCGCAGACGACCAGCAGCGGCGTGGAGCGCAGATCGGTGCCGAAGAGCAGGACGGCGAGGGGAATCAGCGCCACCGAGGGGATCGGCCGCAGGAATTCGACGGTGCTGGACGTCGCCTCGCGCAGATACGGGGCCACGGTGATCAGCACGCCGGCGGCGATGCCCGCGACGGTGGCGATGAGCAGCCCAAGGGCCAGCCGGTGAGGGTGTCACCGAGTGCCACCCAGAAGGCGGCGGCCGAGCTCCAGCGGATCCGCAAGCAGGGGTACGCCATCATGGACCGGGAACTCGAGGTGGGTCTGCGCACCGTGGCCGCTCCGCTCCGGTCCGCGACAGGGACGGCACCGTCGTCGCCGCCGTCAGCATCCCCGTGCACGCGAGCCGCGACTCCGTCGACTCGGTCCGCCGCGATCTGCTGCCCTCACTCCTGGCGACCGTGGCCCGGATCGAGGCCGACCTGCACGTGGTCAGACGCTGACGCCCCGGCCGACCGGCCGGCCAGGGGACGGGACCCGGGACGGGTCGCCCTCCTTCTTTCCCACCCGGGCCAGAACGGCCGTGACGATCACCCCGGCCACCAGTTCGCCGATCACCCACGGTGGGTGGGGAGACCGGTCGTTGAGGCGGTAGCCCACGTAACTGAAGGCCAAGGTCACGAGGAGCACGGTAACTCCCCCGTACTGTCTTTTGAGCACGTGTGCTCCTCACCGGCTGACTGAACACGAGTCTGCGACGCGCGTTGGTGCAGTGCGCCTTCCGGTGTCGGGAGCCGAGGGGTCACTTCAGTTCGAGAAAGGGCCGTGTCCGGCTACGCCGTCGTCGCCGGACGTGGCGGAGCCCGGGAGTCGTATCCAGCTCCCGGGCCCCTGGGGATGCCACCCAATTGCGCACGCCGGCGGCGTTCAAGAGGACGGATCAGTCATCATGCCGTCGTGTTCTTCCTTTGAACTACCGCACCGTGCAAGAGGTGCAGGCGAGAGTCGAACTCGCATCCGACGGCGTTCGTCCGTCCCCGGTCGTTCCGGCGATCGGCGGCGATGCTGAGACTGGAGCGAGAGTCTGAGATTGATCGCGGCTTCCAGTCGGAAGGCCGCTTCTTCAGGCTGAACTTCAGTGTCAGCTTGCGCTCCTCGCGCGAACCGGTCCTCGATCCGGCCCGCGCCTGTCGCGCACCCCCGCGCTCGCACGCGGGGGCGATTGCAGAGGCTACCCGCGGTCGGCGTCAGCCGAACAGGTAGCCGAACACCGCGTCGCCGACCCGCCGGTCGGTGACTTCGGCGCCGTTGGCCTCCTCACGGGCGAACTTCACGGCCTGCTGGAGCTTCTCGACCCGCTCCACCAGCTCGTTCACCCGTCGTGCGGGGAGCGCCCCGGAGAACTTCACGGTCGTCCAGTACCCGATGGGCACGTCCTCGTAGTACACCTCGACCTGCGCCGGGTGCTTGTCCGTCGCCTCGGCCTTGACGTGGTTGCGCGGAACCTTCTTCGTACGGATCGTGCGCACCGGGTCCGTCTTCCACCAGTCCGTGGACGGGTCGTGGGACCAGGACTCGGCGGCGTCGAGCGTGGGGAGCTTCTTGACGAAGGTGAGCAGCTCGGTGAGCTGCTTCTCCAGGAACAGGAGGTAGCTGACCGGAACGTCGGCGACGATCGTCCGCCCGTCGACCGTGACGTCCGCACGAGCCGTGCAGTTCGCCCAGTCCTTGGTCGCCGTCACGTCGAACAGCCGCGTCAGCGAGGCCGCCATCTCGCGCAGCACGTCCTCACCCTGCACCTGCACCCGCGTGGACTCGGGCGGCAGTTGCTCACCCTCCTCGTCCTTCGGCTGGTACGTGCGCGAGATACCGGCCAGCAGGGCGGGCTTCTGCACCTTGTGGTGCGCCGCGGTGATGTCCTGGAGCGACTTGCTCTTGACGCCCTTTTCGACAGCGATGATCTGGTTCAACTTCGCCACTTGGTCCCCCTTCGAACACCAGGGAACATAACCCGCCGCGCCCCCTCGAGTCCGCTGATTTTCCTGCGGGGTACGGCACCCTGTCGGCCGAGTGACTCCGGGCATCGGTTTTCCCGGGTCGCCTCATCGCAGGGACAGGCCCCCGGGTGAGGTGAGCCCCTCGGCGGGATCGGCGCGGAAGGTCGCCGTCCATGCCCGGGCGAACAGAAGGCGCCGTTGGGGCGCTGCTCCGTCAATCGCGCGCGGCGGCTGTCGTCCACGACGACACGGTCGTCCCGCGCCGCCGTCACCCTCAGCCGTACCGGGACGGCGGCGGCGCCGATGCCGTCCAAAAGCCGGACCGCCACCCGGGCGATCGGCTGGGCACAGGTGCCGCTCCGAGTACCGATCCACCGCGCGGACCGACCGCTGCGAGCCGCGCAGCTTGCCCGCGGGCGCGCTGTCCGGGGCCGGCCAGGAAGCGACATTTCGCATCCGCGGCCCGGAGCGGGACGTGCGCAGCCCGACAACGGTACCTAGGGTGGGGAGTGCGGGAGCGCAGGTCTGTGACGCAGCCTGGAACGAGTGACGAAGCAGGAAGACGCGCGACGCAGCGCCCGGTCCGCTGCAGGTCCAGCCGCGACGAACGGCGGCCGGAGCGGACCGCGCGCACGCCGTCGGGCGTGGGGATGGACCAAGGGCGGTTCCTAACCATGAGGGATCTACATCGACTCGAGCCCATCTCGGCGAACCTGGGCAGCGGCACCGTGCTCGCGGCGTGGGAACGATTCGTGCAGGGCGAGGATCAGGTCCCTGGTGTCCGGCCCCTGGTGGCGATCTCCTGGCACCGGTGCCGAGAGCAATACCGGATCGATCCCCACCTCACAGAGGCCCCGGTGGCCGTCGCGGCGCCCGACCATACGCCCGAGCACGATGTCGTATTCGCTGAGCTGGGTTTCCGTGCCGCCGCCGTGGCACATGAAGTGGGCAACCTCGGTGGCGTCGTCACCGTCGCCGACGCCACTGGCCGGGTCCTGGCCGAGTGGGGTGACCAAGCCACGCTCGCCAGGGCCGGCGACTCCAATCTGGCGCCCTGGTTCTGCTGGTCCGAGTGCGCGGTCGGCACGAACGGCATGGGCACGGCGCTCGAGGCGCACGGCCCGGTACCGATCAGGGGCGCGGAGCACTGGTGCCAGGCGTTCCACAACTGGGTCTGCGCGGGCATCGCGGTGCGTGACGTGGTGACCAGGGAACCGATCGCGGTCCTGAACATCTGCTGCTGGCGCAGCCGGCTTCCCGCGTCCGCGGAAAGCTGGCTGACGAACGCGGTCACCATGACCCAGCACCCGCTGAAGAGGCGCGCCCGGGACAGCGGCGCCGAGTTGGTCGCGGCCTACACCCGGGCCAGGACACGCTTCAGTGCGGCGCTCGCCGCGGTGGACACCGCGGGCAAGGTGGTGATAGCCGACGACACGGCAAGCATGCTCCTGGGCGTCCCGGCATCGACCCCGGCGGTCGACCCCACGCTGCGGTGGAACGCCGGGCTGCCGGAATTGATCGCGGCCGCCCGGTATGCCACCAGGCAGGCAGCCCGCAATCCTGACTGGGTCGGCTCGACGCAGTTCTTCGCCCACCTCGCCGACGAGCCGACCTCGATCAGCATCCGCCCCGTCTTCTCGTCCGGACACCTGATCGGGAACCTGGTCTCGTTCGGTGACTCCGACGGGGTGCAGGTGCCCCGGGCGGAGGGGCCCGCGCACCCTCGGGCGCAGCCGCGCCGACTGGTCGCGACGCGCGACAACCGGATGGTGCTGCTGCGGCTGCCGGAAGTCTCCTTCGCCGAATCGCGGGGAAACGACGTGTGGCTCTCCACCGATCAGGGACGACTGCGAGCCGCTTCTCCGAGCCTGGACAAGCTCGACAGTGAGCTGGCGGATGTCGGCTTCCTGCGGGTGCACCGCCGGTACGTGGTCAACCTCAGTCGCATCCGGGAGATCGAGCGCGGCCCCAAGGGCGAACTGTCTCTGGTCATGGAGGACCGGACGAGCGAGATGGTGCCGGTTTCCCGGCGAAACGCGCCGGCCGTGCGTCGCGCGCTGGACCTCTGAGTTTCCCGGCACGACCTCTGTTCCCGAAAGGAAGTTACCGTGTCTGACAGTCCGGACGCCGTTGTCGGCGAGACGAACGTGGGGAGCGCGGGCGGCCTCGGCCTCTCTGTCTCGGGCGGGCACCCCAGTCACCCGACTGAGGGTGCGAGCAACCGCGACTGGTGGCCGAACCAGCTCCACCTGAGGATCCTCCGGAAACACCCCGCCATGGCCGATCCCATGGGCGAGGACTTCGACTACGCCGCGGAGTTCCGGACGCTCGACCTCGACGCCCTGGCGCGGGACGTCGACGAGGTGCTGACGACGTCGCAGGAGTGGTGGCCGGCCGACTTCGGCCACTACGGGCCGCTCGTGATCCGCATGGTGTGGCATTGCGCCGGGACGTACCGCATCGCCGACGGCCGCGGTGGCGCGGGCGCCGGCATGCAGCGTTTCGCGCCGCTGAACAGCTGGCCGGACAATCGCAACCTCGACAAGGCGCGCCGGCTGCTCTGGCCGGTGAAGAAGAAGTACGGCCGCAAGATCTCCTGGGCCGACCTGATGATCTTCGCGGGCAACCGCGCCCTGGAGACGATGGGCTTCAGGACCTTCGGCTTCGCCGGCGGCCGGGCGGACGTCTGGGAACCCGACGAGGACACCTACTGGGGCCCCGAGCGCGCCTGGCTCGGCGACGAACGCCACGGCGGCGTCCGGAAGCTGGAGAACCCTCTGGCCGCCGCCCAGATGGGCCTCATCTACGTCAACCCGGAGGGACCCAACACCGTCCCGGACCCGCTCACCGCGGCCCGGGACATCCGCGAGACGTTCCGGCGCATGGGGATGAACGACGAGGAGACCGTCGCGCTGATCGCGGGCGGCCACACGTTCGGCAAGACCCACGGCGCGGCCGACCCGGACGCCCACCTCGGCCCCGAACCCGAGGGCGCCCCCCTCGAGGAACAGGGCCTGGGCTGGAAGAGCAGCTACGGCACCGGAAAGGGCGCGGACGCCATCTCCAGCGGGCTCGAGGGTACGTGGACACCCACCCCGACGAGCTGGGACAACAGCTTCTTCGAGACCCTGTTCGGCCACGAGTGGGAGCTGGAGCTGAGCCCCGCCGGTCTGTGGCAGTGGATCCCGAGGGACGGCGGCGGGGCCGGCACCGTGCCGGACGCCCACGACCCGTCGACGACACACGCCCCGACGATTCTGACGACGGACCTCGCGCTGCGGTTGGACCCGGTCTACGAGCCGATCGCGCGGCGCTTCCTGGAGGACCCGGGCAGGCTCGCGGATGCGTTCGCCCGGGTCTGGTTCAAGCTGACGCACCTCGACATGGGCCCGATCCAGCGCTACCTCGGACCGCTGGTCCCCCGGGAGACGCTGCGCTGGCAGGACCCGGTCCCCGCCGTGGACCACGAGCTCGTCGGGGCGGCGGACATCGCCGCGCTCAAGAGCCGGATCCTCGCCTCCGGGCCATCGGTCTCCCAGCTCGTCTCAACCGCGTGGGCGTCGGCCTCGACGTTCCGCGTCAGCGACAAGCGTGGCGGGGCGAACGGCGCGCGCATCCGCCTCGAGCCGCAGCGGGGCTGGGAGGTCAACGACCCCGCCACGCTGGCACAGGTGCTGCGCACCCTGGAGGGGATCCAGAAGTCCTTCAACAGCTCCCAGACCGGGGACAAGAAGATCTCGCTTGCCGACCTCATCGTGCTCGGCGGAGCTGCCGCCGTCGAGCAGGCCGCCAAGACCGCCGGCCATGACGTCCGGGTCCCCTTCACCCCGGGACGCACGGACGCCACGCAGGAGTGGACCGATGCGGAGTCCTTCGCCCCGCTCGAGCCGGCCGCGGACGGGTTCCGCAACTACCGCGGCCGGGGCAGCCGGCTGCCGTCGGAACACCTGCTGGTCGACCGCGCGAACCTGCTGGACCTGAGCGTGCCCGAGATGACCGTCCTCGTGGGTGGCCTGCGGGTGCTGGGCGCCAACTACCAGCAGTCGCCGCTGGGCGTCTTCACCTCGGCGCCCGGGTCGCTGACCAACGACTTCTTCGTGAATCTGCTCGACACGGGCACGGAATGGAAGCCGACATCCGCGGCCGCGGAGACCTTCGAGGGCCGCGACCTCGCCACCGGCGAGGTCAAGTGGACCGGTAGCCGCGTCGACCTCGTCTTCGGCTCGAACTCCGAACTGCGTGCCGTCGCGGAGGTCTACGCGAGCGACGACGCACGGGAGAAGTTCGTGCGGGACTTCGTCTCCGCGTGGGACAAGGTCATGAACCTCGACCGGTACGACCTCGCCTGATCCCCATCGGGGCCCGGATGTCGGGAGAGACGTCGTGACCGGTCAGCCGGTGTTGCTCGGCGACGATTGATCGGGGCTGCTGCGGGCCCCGGCGCGGCGCGGCGCAGCCCGGCTCCTCCCAACGGTGGCACATCCGGTACGAACGGTAGCTGGTCGCGGACGAACGGCATGAGCCGGCCGAACTGGTGCGCACGCTTGTCGGTGTGATTCATCCGGCGTAACGTTCTTCTTGACTGTCAATTTAATACTCTTTCACCCTTTTCAGCGTGATTCATCCGGCGTAGCGCGCTCCTTGACCACCGGTTACAGCCGGGCATCGGGCGACGCAAAAAAGGAAATTTCAAGGTTAATTCGGAGAACATTTCTGCCGGGCGGATCTGTGCAACCGGCCGCGACGTGCCGCCGTCAGCGTGGCCGATGCGAAGTGGACATAGAGATTCGGGATGAGGAGAGTGAAGCCCCGATGACGACCGCGCAGGAGCGAGCCGACCTGCTGGACAAGATCGGGTTGGCCGCACAGAACAAAGCAGTGCTGGGCCAAGTGCTGGGAACCGGAAGCATTGGACAGGCCACTGAGGGACCGGATGGCCGCATGCAGGCCACAATTCGCATCAACCCGGATGAGCTGGCCTGGGACCCCTCTATTCTGGTCATGCCCCATGGAGGCGATATCGAACTCGAGCTCGTCAATGACGACCTGAACACGCACTGCGCGCTCCTGCCGAGCAATGGCGACCGGAAGTTCATCTGGCTGGTGAACCATTCGCGAGGACGGGCGACCCTCAATCTCGACGGGCCGGGCTACTACTGGTTCAGCTCACCCACGGGCAATGACGAGGGCCGGGGAATGACCGGGGCCATCGTCGTGCTGGGGGACGCTCCGCCGGAGGCTCGCCTCGACCGCCCCGACCAGCCGCGACCGTAGATAAGGAGGAGGCAATGACCGTTGAATACGTGGACGCGGGTGAGGCTGTCGACCAGGGAACCCTGAACTACAAGACCCCGGGCGGAGACGTCGCACCACCGGTAGTGGCCGACGTCAACTACGAGCGCATACTCAATGCCCGCGAGGAGCCCCAGAACTGGCTCACCTACTACGGCGCCTACAACGGGCAGCGGTACAGCCCGCTGGACCAGATCAACACGGAGAACGTCAAGCGCCTCGGCCCCGCATGGGTCTTCCAGGCCGGCACGACCGGGCTGATCGCGGGCTCGTCGACCTACTCGTTCGAGGCCGCCCCGATCGTCGTCGACGGGATCATGTTCGTCTCCGGCTGGGACGGCTGGCTCTGGGCCCTCGACGCGAAGACGGGTGTGGAGATCTGGCGGTACAAGCATGCGGTCCCCTTCGACGTGTCCCTGTGCTGCGGGAACGTGAACCGTGGGGTCGCCGTGGCTCAGGGGAAGGTCTTCTTCGTCGCGGCGAATGCTCGTGTGCTCGCGCTCGACGCCACCACCGGCAAGCGGGTCTGGGACAAGACCTACGGAGACGTCCGGGCCGCGGAGAGCGCCACGGTCGCCCCGCTGGTCGTGAAGAACATGCTCATCGTCGGTAGTTCCGGCGGCGAGTTCGGCGTACGCGGCCACCTCGACGCGTTCGACCTCGAGACCGGCGAGCACCAGTGGCGCTGCTACACGGTGCCGAAGCCCGGGGAGCCCGGCTCGGAGACCTGGCCCGCCGACGGCGAGGCCTGGGCACGGGGCGGGGCGAACTGCTGGGTCACCGGCACCTTCGATCCGGAGACGAACCTGCTGTACGTCGGCACCGGCAACCCGGCGCCCGACTTCGACGGAGAGGTCCGCGAGGGCGACAACCTCTTCACCGACAGCATCATCGCCGTCGACGTGGACAGCGGTCAGATCCGCTGGCACTACCAGTGCACCCCGCACGACGTGTGGGACTACGACAGCATCGGCGAGTGCATCCTGTTCGAGCAGGACGGGCGCAAACTGCTCGGGCACTTCGACAAGAACGGCTACTTCTTCGTCCTTGATCGCACGAACGGTGAGAGGGTCCAGATCACCCCCTACGTGGACCGCATTACGTGGGGGGCGATCACGAGGGACGGCCAGGTGACGGCCAAGGTGTACCCGGACAAGGAGGGAGAACCGGTCCACTTCTACCCGGGTCCGGCCGGCGCCAAGGAATGGACCCATGCGGCCTACAGCCCGAAGACCGGGCTCTTCTACGTCCCGGTCCAGGACACCGGCGCCACGGCCACCCGGCGACGCCGGGAGTTCAAGGAGAGCATCCCGTACTGGGGCGCGGGCGTTCAGGTGGACATCGAGGACATGGCGGGGTCCATCAGCGCGTTCGACGCAGGCGGCGAGGAGAAGTGGCGCTGGCGCAAGGACCTCCCGATGTGCGCCTCGGTGCTGGCCACCGGCGGTGACCTGGTGTTCGCCGGTGAACCCGCCGGGCAGTTCAACGCGCTCGACGCCCGCACCGGGGAGCTGCTGTGGCACTTCCAGTGCGGAAGCGGCCACCACAGCAGCCCGACCACCTACATGGTCGACGGCAGGCAGTACATCGCCGTGCCGGTCGGTTGGGGCGGGTGGACCGAGGGGTTCCTCCCCGGCATGCTCGGCGCGGGGCACGGAAGCGCCCTGATCGCCTTCGCCCTCCCGGAATCGTCGTAGCGCGTGACCGGAGTCTGCCGGGCATTCGGGCAGAGAGGAGGTGAATCCATGGAGTCTCAGCTCGCTGTGTGGGAGACCCCCGAGTTCGACGAGATCGCAGTCGCGGCCGAGGTGACCATGTACATGGCTCGGTTGGAGGACTAGCGGACGTGGTGCGGCGCCGGACCTGGTCCGGCGCCGCCGACGGCTCGGCCCCAGGTCTTCGGATCCAAGTCTTCGGACCCAGGTCTTCGACGAACGGAGTGCCGGTGTGTTGCTGCGCGTGCTGGGCTCGGCGGCGGGGGCGGCTCCCCGCAGTGGAACTGCGGCTGCCCGGTGTGCGCCGCGGTCCGCTCCCGGGCCGGCCTCGCGCGCACCCAGTCGTCGGTCGCGGTCAGCGCCGACCGCCGCCGCTGGTTCCTCATCAACGCCTCGCCCGACGTGCGCACCCAGATCGAGGCCTTCCCCGGCCTGCGCCCGCACGACCGGACGACGCCGCTGGAGGCGGTGCTGCTCACCGACGCCGAGCTGGACCACACGCTGGGCCTGCTTCTGCTGCGCGAGGCCCGTGCCCTGCGGCTGTACGCCACGCCGGCGGTGCGCGAGACCCTGTGCGTCGGCTCGGGGATTCTGCGCACGCTCGAGCGTTACTGCCCGGTCGAGTGGCGGGCAGTGACCCCCGGCGCCGGCCTCGCCCTGGCGGACGGGCTGTCCTGCCGGGCGTTCGACGTACCCACCACCAAGCGCGACCGGTTCGGAGCCGGGGTGGACCACGGCCGCGTCGTGGGCTACCGGCTGACCGACGAGCGCAGCGGGGGGACGCTGGTGTACCTGCCAGGGGTGCAGTCGCTGACGCCGGCGCTGCGCGCGGAGATCGAGGGCTGCGCATGCCTGCTGATCGACGGGACCTGCTGGCGCGACGACGAGCTCGTACGGCTCGGCCTGGCCGGCCGGACGTCCCGGGAGATGGGCCACCTGCCCATCGACGGCCCGGACGGCAGCCTGGCGCAGCTTCCGTCGCTGGGCGTGGGGCGGACGGTCTTCGTGCACATGAACAACACCAACCCGATCCTCCTGGAGGACACGCCCGAGCGGCGTATTTTGGAGAAGAGCGGCATGGAGGTTTCCATGGACGGCCTTGAGGTCCAGGTGTAGAGCCGTGACGACAACAACCACGAGGACCGGCGCCGACGGCTTCGTCGAGGCGTTGCGGGCCCACTCGCGGCGGTACCACGACCAGCATCCGTTCCACGTCCGGATGAACGCCCGGCTGAGCCGCCGGCAGATCCAGGGCTGGGTGGCCAACCGCTTCTACTACCAGGAGAGCATCCCCCGCAAGGACGCCGCGATCCTCTCCAACTGCCCCGACCTCGAGGTCCGCCGCCGCTGGATCCGACGGATCGTCGAGCACGACGGCACCGCCGCCGGCGAGGGGGGCATCGAGGCGTGGCTGCGCCTCGGCGAGGCCGCCGGGCTGACCCGCGAGGAGGTCCGGGACCACCGGCACCTGGTACCCGGGGTGCGGTTCGCCGTCGACGCCTACCTGAACTTCGCCCGGACCCGCCCGTGGGTGGAGGCGGTGGCGTCCTCGCTCACCGAGCTGTTCGCGCCCGACCTGATGGCGGCGCGGCTGGCCGCGTTCGAGCGGTGGTACCCGTGGATCGACCCCGAGGGCCTCGCCTACTTCCGTGCCCGCCTGGAGCAGGCCCCCCGCGACTGCGAGCACGCCCTCGAGGTGGTGACCGCGCACTGCCTCTCCGCCGAGTCCCAGGCGCGCGCCGTCGACGCGCTGTCGTTCAAGTGCGACGTCCTGTGGAGCCTGATGGACGCCGTCGACCAGGCCTACCCGGAGTGACCCTCATGGACCCGACCCCTACCGGAACGACCCAGGCCGAAACCAGCACCCGACCCGGCGTCGGGGTGTCCGGCTCGGACCGGCCCCGGTTGGCGCGTCATGTCCGGCTGACTTTCTGCCGGACCAGGCAGCGTCAGATCCTGCAGCTCCCCGAGACGGTGGTGGTGCTGAACGGCAGCGGCGCGGACATCCTCGGGCTGTGCGACGGGCGGCACACCGTGGCCGAGATCGTGGCCGAGCTGGGCGCGCGCTACCGGACCGTCCCCGACGACGAGGTGCGGCAGTTCCTGACCCGGCTCGTCGCCCGACGCTACGTGGAGATGGCCGATGGATAGCCCGTTCGGACTGCTCGCCGAGCTCACCTACCGCTGCCCGCTGGCCTGCCCGTACTGCTCCAACCCGCTGAACATGGCGGGCTATCAGGACGAGTTGTCCACCGACGAGTGGCGGCGGGTGCTGGCCGAGGCCGGTGACCTGGGGGTTCTGCAGTGCCACCTGTCCGGCGGGGAACCGCTGCTGCGGCGCGACCTGGTGGAGATCGTGGCGGACGCCCACGACCTGGGCCTCTACACCAACCTCATCACCAGCGCCCTCGGGTTCTCGCGTCCGAGGGCCGAGCAGCTGCGGCCGCCGGCCTGGACCACGTGCAGATCAGCATCCAGGCCGAAGAGCCGGCCGTGTCCGACCGGATCGCCGGGATCCCGTCCTTCCGGCGCAAGATCGAGGCGATGGGCGTGGTCAAGGAGCTGGGCTGGCCGCTCACCGTGAACGTGGTGCTGCACCGGCTCAACATCGACCGTGTCGCCGACGTGCTCACGATGGCCGAGGAGGTGGGCGCCGACCGGGTGGAGCTGGCCAACACCCAGTACTACGGCTGGGCCTGGCGGAACCGTGACGCGCTGCTGCCGAGCCGGGCCCAGCTCGAGGCGGCCGAGGTCGCCGTGCGGGCCGCTCGCGAGCGGTTGCGGGACCGCGTGGACATCGTCTACGTCATTCCCGACTACTACAGCCGCTACCCGAAGCCCTGCATGGGCGGCTGGGCCTCCCGGCAGCTGACCGTGACGCCGAACGGCGACGTCCTGCCCTGCCCGGCCGCCCACTCCCTGCCGTTGCCGCGGGCCAGCGTGCGGGAGGACTCGCTGGAGCGGATCTGGGCCGAGTCCCCGGTGATGAACGCGTTCCGGGGGACGGACTGGATGCCGGAGCCCTGCCGGAGCTGCGAACGGCGGGAGCTGGACTTCGGCGGGTGCCGCTGCCAGGCGTTCCTGCTCACGGGCGACGCCGCCCGCACCGACCCGGTCTGCCACCTGTCGCCCGACCACGCCCTGGTCACCCGGGCGGTCGAGGCCGCCAACGCCGGCTCGCGGGCCGACGACCTCCCGCTGGTCCCCCGCACACACCGGGCTAACCGCCGAACACCAACGGCAGCGCCACAGCGGCGATGATCAAGGTGACCCCGCTCAGCAGGTCCGAGCGGATCCGGATGAGGCGCGCCGCGGCCCGCCCTAGCCGCAGCCCGACCAGCGACATCACCGCCGTCATGGCGCCGAAGACGGCGGCCGAGAACCACGGCGAGAGCCCGAGGAGCCCCAGGCTCGCCCCGGCGACCAGGTTGTCCAGACTCAGCGTCAACGGGATGCCGAACAGCGCCCACGGCTGGTCCAGCTCGTCCGGCTCGGGGTTCCGAAGGGCCGAGATGACGAGGTAGAGACCGTACCCGCCGAGCGCGGCCGCGCCCACCAGATCGGCGACGCCCCCGACGGACTCCCCGATCCGGCGACCGATCAACAGCCCGACCAGGGGCATGATCGCGTCCCACAGCCCGAAGGTCAGCGCGACCTGCACCGCGCGCTTCAGACCGAAGGGGACGGTGCCGAGCGCGATCGCCACCCGGAAATTGTCGAGACTGAGTACAAAAGCCAGGACCAGTATTTCCCCGATCATGGCGACGTCGCTGCCCGGTGACGTCCCACGTCGGCAGGAACGACTTTACCTCGGCTAGCATTCGCCATGTGAGAGATGATATCTCAGCCGGTCCGCGAAACAAACCCGGTAAGCCGATTCCCGGTAGTTCTCGACGCTACTCGCCCGACGGTGGCCCGCAGGCTTGCCAGGCCACCTGACGAGCGCATTCGCGGTGGTCCGTCCGCTGCGGCACGCGGGGCTCGCCACCTCGCGATGGCCTGCTCCCGGAAACACACTCCCGCATCGACGGAAATCCGCCGGACCAGGAGCCACCTCCGGACGAACCGGCGGTCCAGAGAATGGAATCGTAGAATTTCACCATCGTCGTTCACCTTTTCAACATTCGACCACGGGCGCCGCGATCTCCCCCACGGACAGTTGTTCGGAAAGGTTCAGGATGTTGCTTACTGACGTGTTTTCCCAGGAGATGCGTCAGCAATTCCGTACCCACCCGGAGGAACCAATGCCACGCACTTGAGCGTCCTGAGAGGCGGCCACGGAACCGCCGGCCAGGATCTCGGCGCCGGTACCGCGCTCCAGCCCCGGGGCCACGCCGTCGCGCAGGTGGTGCACGAGGTCGGCGCGCCCTCGTCCTGCGGTGCCGTCTCCGGGAAGACGATCACGGTGGACAGGACGCCGTCCTCGGCGAGCAGCACTGGGAACCTTTTTTTGATCTGCCTGCGCCGTTAGGGTGATTCGTCAGGGTTACGGGCCTTTGCGAAGGTCGGGTCAGGCACCTGCGGGCGATGATCATTTGATGCGAACGCTTCCGGGGCGGGAAACCTCCGTGGCCTCACGGAGGCGATCGACAACCAGCCGGAGACCAGGAGAGGGCTGCCGTGACAGGAGGTGGGCCACAGCCGGAAAACGGCATGGCGGACCGATCGGAAGGGTTCGGCGAGCGGCTGCTGGGGGTCCTCCTGGACCGGGCGCACGAGATGCCGCCGCAGTTGATCGCTCCGATGATCGCGGAGGAAGTGGCCAGGATCGGTGGCCGCGATGTTTCGATCCTCCTTCAGGACTACGCGCAGGAACTGCTGGTGCCGTTGCCGGGCCGAGGACTGGCGGTCGGTGAGCCCGAGGGAATCGGCGACTCCCCGGCCGGTACGGCTTTCCT
Organism: Streptomyces sp. GD-15H; assembly: GCF_045291515.1. Classification (NCBI taxonomy): domain Bacteria; kingdom Bacillati; phylum Actinomycetota; class Actinomycetes; order Kitasatosporales; family Streptomycetaceae; genus Streptomyces; species Streptomyces sp. GD-15H. Next base: position 6,072,606 of record NZ_CP149447.1, on the reverse strand, counting down.
GCGCGCCGCCCCTGTGGAGGTTCCGCAGGCCGACGGTGTCCGGATGTACCTGCCGCTGCTGGACGGAAGCGACGAGGTGGGAGTGATGGCTCTCACCCTGGAGAGCGTCGACGACGACGACCGCCGGCTGCTGCGCAGGCTGGCCGGTCTGGTCGCCGACATGCTGGTCACCAAGCACGCCTACACCGACCGGTTCTTCCAGGCCCGCCGCCGCGAGCCGATGAGCGTGGCCGCGGAGATGCAGTGGTCCCTGCTGCCGCCGCTGACCATGTCGGTGCCGCAGGTCGCGGTGTCCGGGGCGGTCGAGCCCGCCTACAACATCGCCGGCGACAGCTTCGACTACACCCTCAACGACAACACCCTGCACGTGGCCGTCATCGACGCGATGGGCCACGGCCTGGACGCCGCCACGATGGCGACCGTCGCCGTCGGCGCCTACCGACACGCCAGACGTGTCGGCATCGGCCTGGCCGAGATGTACGCGTTCATGGACCGGGCCATCGCCGAGCAGTTCGGGCCCGAGCATTTCGTCACCGCGCAGATGATGGACCTGGACGTCACCACCGGCCGCCTGCAGTGGGTCAACGCCGGCCATCCCGCACCGCTGCTGATCCGCAACCACGAGGTCGCCCGGCAGTTGGAGAGCCCGACCACGCTGCCGGTCGGCCTGGGCGGTGAACACCCTCCGATCAGCGAGCACCAGCTCCAACGCGGTGACCGGGTGCTGTGCTACACCGACGGCGTGATCGAGGAGCGGGACGCCGAGGGAGAGCTGTTCGGTGAGGAACGGCTCATCCGCTGCGTCAACGCGATCGAACGCGCAGGCGCGGATGGAGGAATGCGGGCGGGGGCACTGTGGCTCTCCCGCACTCTGAAGCGGGAGCGCGGCGGGCGGACCAGCGATGACGCCACCGTCCTTCTGATCGAGTGGCGCGGAGGCGCCGCCGACCACCTCATCCCCCTGGAATGACCACCTGTTTCCCGCCTCGCGCCGACGTCGGTGGACCTTGGAAGGCATGCGCATCGAGGCGACGCACGACCGGTCGCCAAGAGACGCGGATCAGCCGGTGCGAAGGCACACGCCGCGGCCGGCCCCGGAGTTCGGTCCGGAAAGATCCGGTCGGGGCTCGGGTGCTCCCGTGCCCGGCTGAGACGGCGATGCGGGCGTGGGGAGGTCGTGGTCGACGGGCACAGCGCCCACGGCTCCGACAGTCACCGGACGGCGCACACCACTCCACCGCGGGCCCGCGCCGCCGATACGGCCACCCCGCGTGTCCGTGCCGGACAGCCGCAGCAGGCCGAAGGCGACGAAATGAGCCGCCCACGGCTTCGTTTGCTCCCAAAACATTGAGTCGACGCTTGGCAAGTTTGCTGAGGTGAGGTATATAGGAATTGTCGCTATGCGCATCCCGTCTCGGGAGAGGAGTGACCGATGATGCTCATGCGAACCGATCCCTTCCGCGAACTGGACCGGCTCACCCAGCAGGTCTTCGGTACCGCTGCGAGGCCGGCGGCCATGCCGATGGACGCCTTCCGCGACGGCGACACCTTCGTCGTCGAACTGGATCTTCCGGGTGTGGACCCCGAGTCGGTCGACCTGGACATCGAGCGCAACGTGCTGACGGTCAAGGCAGAACGCCGTCCGAGCGTCGGCCAGGACAGCGAGGTCGTGATCACGGAACGGCCCACCGGGACCTTCAGCCGCCAGCTCTTCCTCGGCGAAACCCTGGACACCGACCGCATCGACGCCTCCTACGAGGCCGGTGTGCTGCGGCTGCGCATCCCGGTCGCCGAGCAGGCCAAGCCCCGCAAGATCGCCATCAGCGGCGGCGACTCGCGCAAGCAGATCAGCGGCTGACCTCGCGGTACAAGGCGGGCGGGAACCCGGGCCAGGGGTTCCCGCCCGCGTGCGCCGCTTGACGTCGGTCTGTCGACTTCGGAGGACGTCGTGCACATGAACTGGGACGCGTTCATCTCTGCGGTCCAAGAACGCGGCGAATACCCCTCTCAGGAAGAGGCGGAACGATCCGCCCGCGTCGTTCTCGCCCTGCTGGGCGCTCATCTGGTGGGTGAAGTGCGCGCCGAGCTGGCCGCCCGGCTGCCGGAAACACTGTCGTTGGTTCTGCTCAATCCCCTCCAGGCGCACGAACCGCTTTCGCCGGAGCGGTTCGTCCGGGCGACCGCGGCCTGGATCGAGGGCGCCACCGAGAAGACCGCGACGTGGGACGTCAGTGCCGCCCTCAGCGTGGTGGCCGACGTCGCGGGCGAGGACCTGGTCAACCGCATCCTGCTCCAGCTGCCGCCGGGCTACGACCTGCTCTTCGGTCGCCCCCAGCCGACCTGACCACTGCACCACCCATGCGTGGACATGACCGCGCACGGCTCGGTGACAGGGCCCGGCCTCAGGGACTTCCAGCTTCGTCCGAGGGACTTCCGAGGGACCTTTCGCCGCCTGACGCGGCAAGCCCCGAAAGATCGGAAGGGGCCTCCGACACAGATCGGAGGCCCCTTCCACGGTAAAGCCACAGGTGGCGGCAGACGAGTCGGGCTGTACGCCGGGTTCTGTTCCCCGGGCCCTCGCGGGCCTCGGGGCGACGGCCATCCCTCTAGGACCGGCGTTGCCGCCGGCCTCGTGCGGTCTACCCGCGGACTCGGGCGGGCAGCCCTCGAACGTCCGCGCAGAAACACCGGGGTGTTTCCTTTTGACCTTGCTCCGGGTGGGGTTTACCCAGCCGTCTGAGTCACCTCAGACGCTGGTGGTCTCTTACACCACCGTTTCACCCTTACCGGGGACCGAAGCCCCCGGCGGTCTGTTTTCTGTGGCACTGTCCCGCGGGTCACCCCGGGTGGCCGTTAGCCACCACCCTGCCCTGTGGAGCCCGGACGTTCCTCGGGAAGCCCCGCAAGGGACTCCACGCGGCCGTCCGCCCGGCTCGTCTGCCGTGTCGACCATGGTACCGGGCGGGAGCGGGGCCCAGGTGCCGCGGCCGTCGCCAGGACCGAGCCGGTGAGGATCAGCGCGAAGGCGGCCAGGACCGTCCCGGTCAGGGGCTCGTCGAGGAGGAGCACCCCGGCCGTCACCGCGACCGCCGGGTTGACGTACGTGATGACGGTCGCCCGGGTCGGCCCCGCCTCCTTGATCAGCTCCAGGAAGGCGACGAAGGCGATCGCCGTGCAGACGGCGCCCAGGCCCGCGAGGGCGGTCAGTGCCCCGGCGGAGGGCAGCTCGGCCGGCCGCGTGAGCACCGCGGCCGGGGCGTAGACGAGTGCCGCCAGGGTCAGGCAGACCGCGGTGAGCTGGAGGGACGGGATCTGCCTCAGATGACGGGCGGCGATCAGCGGGGCGATGGCGTAACCCAGCACCGTCACCAGCACCTCGGCGAGCGAACGGGCGTCACCGCCGGTCAGGTGCGGGACGGTGAGGACACCGACGCCCACCAGGCCGAGCCCCAGGCCGGTGAGGCGGCGGGCGCCGAGACGCTCCGTGTCGCCGAAGAACCTGGCGAGCGTCACACCGACGATGGGGACGCCCGCGATCAGCAGGCCGGCGGTGGAGCTGGAGAGGTGGCGTTCCGCGGAGGTCAGGGTGTACCAGGGGCCGATGATCTCGATGACCGCGAAGGCCAGCAGGGGGCGCCAGTGGGCGCGGACGGTCCCGGTGAGACCTCCCTGCCGTAGGGCGAGGGGCAGCAGGAGCAGAGCGCCGAGGGCGCAGCGGGTGAAGACGACCCCGGACGGGGACACCTCCTCCACCGCCACCTTGATCATCAGATAGGGAATGCCCCAGACCACTCCCATCAGGGAGAACAGGAACCAGCCGCGTGCAGTCATGCGGCGAGTCTCGGCCGGGTCAGCGCCCCGTGTCTTGAACGCTGTTGCGGTACGCCGCCGGGGTCACCCCGAGGACGCGGCGGAACCAACGGGTCAGATGGGCCTGATCCGCGAAACCCACGAGCCCGGCCACTTCGGCGGGGCGCAGCCCGGCCTCCAGCAGGCCGCGGGCCCTGGTGACCCGGTACTGGGCGAGCCAGGCGTAGGGCGGTATCCCCATCGTCGTACGGAACGCGCGCAGCAGTTGGTACCGGGACAGGCCCAGGTCGGTGGCCAGGGCTGCGAGGGAGGGCGGGGCGAGCAGTTCGTCGGCGAGACGGTCGCGGACGGCGAGGGCGATGCGCCCGGCACCGGGGACCGCGCAGGTGTCCGCGCGGGCGGTGGAGTGGCGGTGCGCGAGGGCGGTGAGCAGCCAGGGCAGCCGGGACTCCGTCTCCAGGGGGTCGGGGCAGGCGCTGACCTCGGTGTGCGCGCGGCGCAGGGCGCCGGCCAGCTCGGGGTCGTCGAGGACCGGCTCGCGGAAGTGCGGGAGACCGGTGCCGTGGGTTCCGTCGGTGAGCAGGGCGGGAGCGGCGTACAGGGCTCGGTAGGCATAGCCCTCGGGGGCGGCGGGGCCACCGGTGTGCATCTCGCCGGGTTCGAGGACGACGATGGAGCCGGGTCCGGAGACGATGCGTCCACCGCGGTACGCGATGACCTCCAGGCCGCCGGTGGTCACGCCGACCGTGAACTCGTCGTGGGCGTGCGGGGCGTACTCGTGCCGGTCGAAGCGGGCGGTGAGCAGGTCGACGGAGGGCCCGCGGATCCCGAGCCGCGCCCTGGTCCAGCGGGCCTGTTCCCGTACGTTCGTCACCCCGCACCCCCGACCACAGGGGATCAGAGGAAGCCGGCGGTGTTCAGGTCGAAGGTGAACGGGTCGGGGAGGGGCAGTGGCTTGCCCAGGGGGTTGTCCGCTGGTGGGACATCGCCGGGCCGCCGACCGCGCTCGCCTTCGCCGGCTTCCTCTCCCGCGGCGGCACCGGCTGATCGGAGGTCGCCCGGGGCGGGCCGCCGGACTGGGCGGCGGCCTCGGCGCCGTACTGCATCTACCACGCGCCGGCCAACGGCGTAGGGAGCGGGCGCGCTGCTCCTCCTGCCGGTAGCGGCCCGGATTCGTGTCCCGGTACTGCTCGATGCGCTGGTGGGGCATCTGTCCCTCCCCGACCGACATGAGGAACACGCGCTGGAACTCGAGCCCCCCACCGCCGGGCCCGTCCTCACGGTGTCGCGTGACGCGTGGGCGGGGTTCGTCGGGTCGGCCCTGTCGAAGCGGAGTGTCTGACGCGCGTACGGTCGCGAGAGCCCTGCCGGTTCCCTCGGGACGGCAGGGCTCTCACGTGCGCGGGGTGCCTGATCAGCTCCCGGCACAGATCGGCGAAGTACGCGGGCTGTTCCACCGACACGGCCACGATCGGCCCCGTCCAGCGTTTTCCGAGCAGCTGGAAAGAGACGTGTGTGATGCCGCCGTCGACCCGCTTGCATGCCGCCGGAACGGCTCGGCACAGTGCTACCGCTGGGGGATGCCGAGTGCGCGGCCGCGGTAGAAGCCCTCCCGTTCCTCGGCGACGTACGGGGCCATGGCCGCACGCCGTTGCGCCTCCGCCTCGGAGGACCGCCACGAGTCGCAGGCCTCCTGGGAGTCCCAGAACGACACCCCGGTGATCTCCTGTCCGTCCCCGGACCAGTAGGCGAAGGCGCGGCGAAGCCCCTGCGGGGCGGGTTCCGGCCGCCACGCCTTCTCGAAGTCCTCCAGGGTGCCCGGCCGAATGCGCCGCGTCGTCACCCAGACGAAGTGCTCTTCCATCGCAGCCTCCTCCGTAACACCGATCGGCTCGCCGAGCTCTCTTCGCCCACCGTAGGCGCGCAGCGCGATCTCTGCCTGCCTGGGACGCCGGCGCCGCCGATCCCGGCTCTCAGGCGCCCACGGTGGCGAGATCCGTCCGGGCCGGCTGCGGCAGCCGTTCGAGGATCGCCTTCCTGCCGATCCCGCGGTGGTCGGGCATCGGCAGATCCATTTCCGGGAGGAGGGCTCCCTCCGGTGCGCCCTGGAGCCGGTCCACTCCCAAGATGCCCTCGCCCACCTCTTCCCGACGTCTCCTGGTCCGGTTCCGTGTCCGGAGCGACCGTGTGCCCCTGCGAGCCCCGTGTGCGGCAGACATCCCGAGCCGTGGGAGGCGGGGCATGATGGGAGTACAGACGTGTTCCATGGGAGGAGTACGGCATGGCCGAGGCGGGCTCCGGCGGTACCGAGGGCGCGGGGGGCGGCAAGTCGCGGTTCGACGACATCTACGACCGGCCGGATCCGCGCGCGTACTTCAGGCGGCTGGCCCCGCTGGAGTACGAGATCCCGCAGCACGCCCAGCCTGTCTTCCGGCAGGTCGCCGCCGAACGGACCGCGCTCGACGACGGCCTGCCGCACAGGCCGGCGGTGCTGGACGTGTGCTGCTCGTACGGGATCAATGCCGCGCTGCTCAACCACGACGTGACGCTGGCGGAGATGTACGAGCGGTACACCTCCCCTGCTTGCCAGACGATGTCGACGGTGGAGCTGGCAGCACGGGACAAGGAGTTCTACGCCGAGCGGCGCCGACCGGACGCAGTGCCGATCTTCGGCCTGGACGTCTCGGCGCCCGCCGTGCACTACGCGCTCGAGGCGGGGCTCCTGGACGCCGCCTTCACCGACGACCTCGAACAGGGTTCGCCCGGCCCCGGGCTGAACCGCGCGCTCGCCGAGGTCGGCCTCATCACGCTGACCGGCGGCGGCAGCTACGTCACCGCCCGAACGTTCACGGCGCTGCTGGACGGCGCCCGGAGACCGGTATGGATCAGCGCGTTCGTGCTGCGGACGGTGTCGTACCAGCCGATCGTCCGGGCCTTGGCCGCACACGGTCTGAGCACCACCGTCGATGTCTCCCGCACCTATCCGCAGCGCCTCTTCACCGACGAGCGGGAACGGCGGTACGCGATCGCGGCGGTACGGGCGCTGGGCGGCGACCCCGCAGGGCGCGAGGAAGCCGGTCGTTTCCACAGCCTGCACTACGAGTCCCGACCCGACACACCATGACGCCGAGCGGGAAGCACCACGCGAGCCGTTGGCGCCGCCCACGGGGTGAAGCGGCCGAAGGGCGGGACCGGAGCCGGCCGTTTCTTCGCCGGCAGGGCCGCTCGCCCCAGGGCGGTGCCGATGCGCCGCCAGTCCGCGAGGTCCGGGCCCGTCGCACAGGCCAGACACTCCGGACGGCCCGCCTTCGTCTCGCGCAGAGGCGGCTCGGACGTACGGGCCTGCGGGACGGTACAGTCCTTCAGCACCCCGGACAGGGCGTGCACCAGTGCCGGCTGGGGACGCCACCCCTGGGCGAGGACCGGGCCGAGCACCAACGCCCGTGCGGAACCGTGCGCAGTCCCTCATGGAGAGCCACCGCCTTCGCCTTGCGGTCGGCGAGCGCGATGAGCATGCCGATGTCGTAGACCGACACCCGTGCGCTCACCCGGCGTGTCCCGGACGGCAGCCGTGCCGGTCCCGGCCGTGGGCAAGGCCCAGGGCCTCCTCGACCTCGCGGCGTTCCTGCTCCGTCAGTTCCGCGGCCGGTCCCGGGGCGGGTTCGGCGGGCAGCTCACCCGCTGCCCGCTCCGCCCGGGCGATGAGCGCATCCACCTCGGCGAACTGTTCCTCCATGGCTTCGCTCTCGGCCATCTGGCGCGTTGCGGCATGCACCAGATAGGCCGAGACGTCCATGCCCACCCGTTCCGCGTGCTGCCTGACACGTTCGGCCTGGGCTCGCTCCAGGCTGATACTGATCCGCGTCTTCGCCACGAAGGCATCGTAATTACGCGTATGACGACAGGGCGAACGCGAGCGGATGTGGGCAACCCGGACCCGGGCTCTCCCCCATGGCGCCCCGATCCGTACCGCTTCCGCCGACCGCCGCCGACTCCGCACGGCGGCGGAGCGGGGCGGCGGCGGTCCGTCACCGCACTCGGGACGACCTACCGGTGCTCGGCGAGGAGGGCGAGGACGCGGGGCCGGCGCGTGACGGCGCCGGCCCTCGCACTCACAGACGCCACTCCTCCGCGAGTACACCCAGCAGCTCTTCCTGCCGGGCCTTGAGCAGTTATGGGGTCCACTCGGCGTGCTGGAGCACCTGGCTGGTCAGGGCGAAGGGGACCACTCCCCCGCGGCCCGTGAAGTACTTGGCCTTCTTGGCGGCGAAGTCGTAGTTCTGGGCCGCCGAGTTCTTGGCACGGTTCAGCAGGACCAGGTTCCCCAGACGGTGCGTCCACTGGGCGCGCTGCTCCTCGTCGAAGAGCTCGACCCACCTGGAGTCGACCTTCGGGTTCTGCGGCAGGACGTGCTCCACGGTGATGAGCGGGTGGTCGTACGTCACCCCCTGCCCGCGGGCCAGCAGCTCGTCGAGCCGGAGCAGCACGTACTTGCGGATCCTGCCGACGAGGTACAGATCGCCGTCCAGCCTGGCCCGGGTCTCCGCCTTCTCGTCCTCCCTCAGCTCGAGGGCCGGGGAGTCGAGGCCCTGTCCCTCGTCGAGCTGCCGCAGCAGCTCGGCGTAGCGGGTGACGCGAGGGGTCGTGTAGACGCGGCGGACGAACATACTGGCCGAAAGCCGCTCCAGGGCCCGCATGAACGCGTCGAGCCACGCCGGGTTGTTCTCGTGATGACGCAGTCCCAAAGGGCGGCGGGCCGCCAGTCGTAGTTGTCGATCTGCTGCAGCCGCCTGAACCAGGCGTTGACCGCCTCCGCCCCCGAGGCGGACTCGTAACGGCCCTCCCGGATCTGGGCGTAGGCCTCGGCGTACGGCCGCACGACGGCGTGGACGAAGACCTCCGCACTGCCGGGGAGGTAGTGGCTGAGCACCTGCTCCGGGAACTCCTTGAGCAGTTCCTGTTCCGCCCGCTTCTTGGCGAAGATCATCCGCAGGTGGAGGAAGAGCTCCGCGAAGTCGTCGCGCCCCAGCATCTCCTCGGCGTCCTCCCAGGTGATGGCGCACGCCTCGGAAGCCTCCGCATCGAGATCACCGATTATCTGCGACTTGAAGATGTCGGTGGGCGGCAGGTCCAGGCCCCGGGAGTTCATGACGCTGAAGATCCGGTGCGCGCTGTCGAGGTCTGGGGTACTGACGACGACCAGGAACGTCCGCTCGGCGAGCATCTGTGCCAGTTCCAGCCGGCGTTCCTCGGGCAGCGCGGTGAGGCTGCGGTGCAGGACCGTCGCGTTGCGGAGAACGGCCTTCTGCGCGTCGGTCCGCAGGGAGTCCTCCTGGAGCTCCAGCAGGATGTCCACCGCACCCTTCGTCTGCACGTACTTCTCGAAGAAGTCGGCATCGCGGCTCCGTAGGGTGAGGCGCGGCCTCGGGGCGAGTCCACGGATCTTGGCGCCCGGCTCCATCACCAGCCGGTCGAGGTCGCCGCGCAGGTCCGGGTCCTCGGTGAGGTCGCGCAGGACCGACAGGAGGATGGTCAGGGTCGTGAGGCGCTGCTGGCCGTCGATGACGTCCGCCTTCGGGGCCCGCCGTCCTTGACGAGCACGATGGAACCGAGGAAGTACGGTTCGTCCGTCCCGCGGTCCAGGGCCTCCTGCAGATCCATCAGCAGTTGGGACGCCTGCTCCTCCTGCCAGGCGTGGGGGCGCTGGTAGTCGGGGATCTGGAAGTCGTAGTCGCTGCTGAACACCTTGTGCAGGGGCATTTCGTGCGCCTCGAGTTTTTGGGCTCTCCTGCCGTATGAGTGGGTGTCCTGACCTGCTCTGATACGTGAAACACGCCGTCCCCTGTGACCCTTGAGGTGTTGAGGCTCAAGTTGGATCAAGCAGGAAAACGGCGTGTCTGTCTTCAGGATATGGAAGCGGACGCTGACGGTCGACCACACGGTGATCGAAGGTGTCCGGATCGATGAGAGCGAGCGGTGCGTGATCGTGTCGGTACGGCCCGACGCGCGGCGGCGGGGGCGGTGCGGGGTGTGCCGCCGGCGGGCCCCGGGCTATGACGCGGGACGGGGCCGGCGCCGGTGGCGGGACCTCGACCACGGGGCGATGCGCGTGTTCCTGGAGGCCGCCGCACCCCGGGTGGCCTGCCGGACCCACGGGATCGTGACCGGTGCGGTGCCCTGGGCCCGCCACGACGCCGGACACACCCGTGCCTTCGACCAGCAGACCGCGTGGCTGGCCGCCGAGTGCTCCAAGTCCGCGACCGCGCAGCTGATGCGGACCTCCTGGCGCACGGTCGGCGGCATCGTGGCGCGCGTGGTCGCCGACCGCGACCGGACCGTCGACCGACTCACGGGGCTGGTCCGGATCGGGATCGACGAGATCAGCTACCGCAAGGGGCAGAAGTACATGACCGTGGTCGTGGACCACGACACCGGCCGGGTCGTCTGGATGGCCGACGGGCACGGCAAGACCGTCCTCGCCCGTTTCTTCGACAACCTCGGCGAGACGCGGGCCGCCCGCCTCACCCACATCAGCGCCGACGGCGCGCTCTGGATCGCCGAGACACTGGCCGAACGGGCCCCGGCCGCCCTGCGTGTGATGGACCCCTTTCATGTGGTGGCCTGGGCCACCGACGCCCTGGACGTCGAGCGCCGGGCCTCCTGGAACCGGGCCCGCCACCAGGCCGCCGACACCGACGGCCGCGAGCGTGCCCGGGCGCTGAAGGACTCCCGGTTCGCCCTGTGGAAGAACGAAGCCGACCTCACCGACCGCCAGGCCGCGAAGCTCGCCTGGATCGCGGCCACCGACCCCCGCCTGCACCGCGCCTGGCGCCTCAAGGAAGCTCTGCGGGCCGTGTTCTTGCTGGCCAAGACCCGTCCCACCGCCGCGTTGCAGGCCCTGGACCGGTGGATCGGCTGGGCCCGTCGCTGCCGCATCGACGCCTTCGTCGACCTCCAACGCCGCATCCGCCGCCATGACGACGCCATCCGCGCCGCCTTGACCACCGGCATGAGCAACGGGCTGATCGAGTCCACGAACACCAAGACCCGCCTCATCATCCGCCGCGGCTTCGGCTTCCACAGCGCGGACGCGATCATCGCGCTCGTGATGCTCACCCTCGCCGGCGACAAGCCCGCCCTCCCCGGCCGCCAACCCGCCACGGAGTGACCCACTCATACAGCAGGAGAGCCAGTTTTTGCATGCCCCGATGATGGAGGAGAGGGAAGCCTTGCGGCCCTCGATCGGCTCGACTTCCACCTTTCCACGACGAAGTCTCCTACGTCTCAGGACTTCTCCGGAAAACAAGCGGGAGACCGGGCCGCCCGCGGCATCGGGTACATCGGACAGCGCCCGGACAACACTCGGACCCGACCGGCCGACAGTCCGCGACCGGCCAGATGACGTCTGAGCAGCAGACTCAAGGGATGCGGCAGACGAGCCGGTGCGCGAAGCGCTGCGCTCGCTGAACACCACCGAGTTGATCCGGCGCCTGGCCGCCAGTCGTCCCGGCGCCGATCTGACCGACCCGGCCACAGCCGTCAAACTCGCTCTCAAGCGTCTGGCCAAGCGCTACCGGCACTTGAGCGAAGAAATAGCAGACGCGGACGCCGATCTGCGCGTTCTGATCGCCCGCACCGCGCCCGGCCTGCTCGCGCTGCCGGGCATTGGGACCGAGACCGCCGGGCAGTTGCTGGTCACCGCCGGGGACAACCCCGACAGGCTCGTCTCGGAGGCATCCTTCGCCCACCTGTGCGCTGCCGCACCTGTGCCAGCCTCTTCCGGGCGCACCGACCGCCACCGACTCAACCGTGGCGGTGACCGCCAGGCCAACCGTGCGCTGCACACCATCGTGTTGGTCCGCATGCGTCACGACCCACTCACTCGCGACTACGTCGCACGACGCACTCTCGAAGGGCTCAAGACGAAGGACATCTTCAGATGCCTCAAGCGCTTCGTCGCACGCGAGGTCTACCACCACGTCACGAGCGCATTCAGCAGCACACCATCGACGTCCCCAGCGACTTGACGATCTATAGGAGCTTCAGAGTCAAGCTAGTAGACGTTGACGCCGTAGGCGCTCAGGGCCTCCGTCACCGGCTGGAAGAAGGTCGTGCCGCCGGAGGAGCAGTTGCCGCTGCCGCCGGAGGTCAGACCGTACGCGGTGCCGTTGCTGCCGTACAGCGGGCCGCCGGAGTCGCCGGGCTCGGCACAGATGTTGGTCTGGATGAGACCGGAGAGGAAGTGGCCGCCGCCGTAGTTCACGGTCGCGTTGAGCGCGGTGACCCGGCCGCTGTGCGCACCCGTGGTGGAGCCGTCGCGGATGACGGTGGTGCCCACGCTCGGGGTGGCCGCGCGGGTGATGTCCACGCCGTTGGCGGTGCCGGGCTTGGCTATCGAGGAGTTGGTGTACCGGACGATGGCGTAGTCGTCGCCCGGGAAGCCGACACCGACGGTCGTGCCGAGCACCGTGGTGCGGCCGGAGTTGGCGTACCAGGTGTCCCCGACGTCGGTGCAGTGGCCGGCGGTCAGGAAGTACTCGGCACCGCTGCTGGCCCGGACGTTGAAGCCGAGCGAGCAGCGCCAGCTACTCGCGTAGATGGCGTCGCCGCCCTCGATGAGCTTGCTGAACGTGCCGGGGGTGCGCTTGATCTGCAGCGCGCCGGCGTCGGCACCGGCCTGCTGCTTGATCTTGGCGATCTCGGCCTGGGACACCGTGCTGTCGACGGTGACGACGACCCGGTTGGTCTTGCTGTCGACGGCCCAGGCGGTGCCCGGGACGTCGGCCTTCAGCACCGAGCCGCTGACGCTCTTGAGCTCGGCGGAGCTGAAGGTGGTGGGTGCTTCGGACGCGTTCGCGCTGGGGATCGCGAGCGCGGCGGCGGCCAGGAGGCCGGTGGAGACGGCGATCAGCCGGGTGCGTCTCGAGATGCCGCTGCGGGGGGTGGTGCGCTTGATCCTCACTTTTCGTTCCTCCACAAAGGAAGTAGGGGGCTCTCGTGGGGTTCGGGCCCGTGAGGCGCAGGCAGGGGCCGGCCGTCCGGATTCCGAACATGCCGTGCTCCTGACAAGCGCTGGGGGTGAGTATTCGGTCGAACGACCGGTCGGCGCAAGGATGCCTTTCGGCCGTCAACCCTTGAAACCTGGATCCACCAGGCGGGTTCCGGTGAGCGTTTCCGGCTGAATCCAGCTTGGATTTCCGCTGGTGGGTGTGGGTGATCGCCGGGTGGCCGTCCCGGTGGCGGGTCTTTGAGGTCCTTGGTCGTGGGCCGGCAGGGCGGCGAGGGGTCAGGTCCGCAGGCGGCAGCCGACGGCTGTCCACAGCGCCTCGAAGGCGTCCTGCCAAGGTCGGCGTCCGGGCAGGTGGAAGGTCAGGGTGCGTCCGCGGACGGCCAGCCGTGCCGGGACCGCGATCAGGTGGCGGCGGATGGTGCCGGTGCGGGCCCTGGCGTGGAACGCGGTGGCCAGGGCGCCCAGGGCACGGGTGAGGTTGTGTGCGAGGGCGGCGAGGGTGAGCCAGGCTGGGGGTGCTCCCTCTGGGGGAGTTCGCGGTGAACTCCCCCGACAGCAGGTGCCCGAGGGCGGAGTCCTCAAGATCAGCGAAAACCTGCTCGACGATCGCGTGCGCGCGGTGGCACTTCTCGGCCTCGACCAGTTCGAAGGGGCTGTCGGTGAACACCGCGTGGAAGCGCCAGACCTTGAACAACTCCTTCTGCCCCTCCGGAACATGGGCGGCGTTCAGGCGCTTGACGCGGCGGATGGGCAGCCGGGCGGTCGTGCGGTACTTCTTGGCCTTGCCGGTGAACGCGGTGCACTCCACCTCGGCGACCTCCGCGTCCGAGATCCAGCGTTGCTCGTCGGTGTCCCAGATCGCCTTGGGGTACTTGACCGGCGTCCAGGCGTCCTCGGGGGTCGTGGCGATGACCTGGCAGACCTTCGTGCGCTGCGCACCCGCCAGAGAGAACCGGGCCTTCGCGCGGCGGCAGGCGGCCACGACCTTGGGGAGAAGAACGCCGAGTTGGCGCGGACGACGACCATGCCGGTGGCGCCCATCGCCCGCACCGTCCTGATGGCCTCGGCGATCAGATGGGCGGCGCCCTTGGCGGAGCCGGCCGAGCCTTGCGCAGCCGGGACGCCACGATCACCGGGGCCGCGAGCGGGGTGAGGCGGTGACGATCTGGAAGTGCAGGCCCCGCGCCTTGGTGTAGCCATGCTCGGCGCCCTGCTTGGCGGCCCCGTAGACCTGCTTCACCGTCAACGGCCCTGGTGCGGCAGGTCCTCGTGTCCGGCGGCGGGAACCATCCGGTCGGAACGACTCGTCACTGACCATGGCCGCCACTCAAAGCGGCGAGGGACACCAGGAGTGAAGCGACAGCGGGGGTTTTCATGAAGCGTGCATCTGCGACAAGAGCGGGTCTGACGGCCGTGGCGGTGTTGGCGATGCTGGCGGTCAGCGGCTGCCGGGAGGACGACACGGGTCTCCCCGACCCCGACGCCTCCCCGAGCGGGCAGGTCTCCGGGTCCGCGTCGCCGACGCCTTCGGCGGAGCGAAGCGGTCCGCGCACCCTGGTGGACGCCCCCCGCGCGGGCGGCCTGGACAAGCTGACGGGAGACCAAGCCCTGACGGACGCCCCGGTCGACCCGGGCGAGATGCGGGACGGCATGACACTGGTCATCGGCAACTACGGGGACCCGGGCGGGCAGGGCGCGCCGGTGCTGTTCGAGGGCGTCGACCACGTGCCCGAGGACACCAACAAGCGCCGTGAGCACCTGTTCCGGGGCATGATCGAGTACATCCAGTGGGACCCCGAGCTGGGGCAACCCCAAGCGCAGCCGGTGGAGCCCGGCCCGCTCGGCGGCTCGGTGGAGTGCCTGCTCGCCCCGCTGAGCGAGAAGGGCGACGTCATCTGCGGGTGGGCCGACGAGGGCACGGCGGCCGTCGCACTCTTCGAGGACAGCACGCTCGCCGATGCGGGAAAGCTCTTCGTCGAGATGCGCGGGGACCTGGAGCGCTGACCGACCGGCAGGCGAGAACAAGGCCGCAGCCCCGGCCGACGGGCAGGACACTCTGCCCCGGATCTCCCCGCGGGCTCCCGGGACCGCTACCAGCAGGCGTGGTGGTGCGGGATCGCCGCCGATCCATGACCCGGCAGCGGGTCGAAACCGAAGGCCGGAGCGCTGGCCGAAAGTCCGCGGGACCGCGTCGGGAAGTACCAGCGCTCCACGGCATCGTCGACGCCCTGACCGAAGCCGGCACCCGCTGCTGGGCCGGCAAGGGTTGTCAGGGGCCGGTGAAACGGTGCGCGCCCCTGGCCGCGGCCGCGGGGAGGAGCTGTCCCCAGGTCAGCGAACCGTCACCGCCTCCCACGCGAAGATCCGGGCACTCGGCGGGCAGGCCGTGGCCGTCCTCAGAACCTGGCGGCTCCTGCGCACGCTGCGGTGCAGCACCATCCGCATCACCGCCCTCGTCCAAGCTGTCCTCGCCCTCCACCTCAACACCTCAAACCGCGTTTGAGATCTGCCGTGCCTGTGGGCTGGAGCGGTCGGTGAGCTCTGCATGAGTGGTGTCGGGGGCGGGTATCCGTCGGACCTGACGGACGAACAGCGGGCGTTGGTGGAGCCGTCACTGCCGCCGGCGCGGGTAGGCCCGAAGGGCAGGCGTGGGGAGAAACACCCACGTCGGCGAATCGTGGACGCGATCTTCTACGTGGTGCGGAACGGGTACGCCTGGCGGCAGCTGCCGAAGGACTTTCCACCCTGGCCCACCGCGTACTGATACTTCACCCGGTGGCACGACGACGGCCCCGTCGAGCGCGTCCACGACGTCCTGCGCCGCCGGGTCCGTGAGGCCGACGGCCGAAACGCCGAGCCGAGCGCAGGGCTGATCGACTCGCAGCCCGTCCGCACCGCCGACACCGCCCCGGCGGCGACCAGGGACTTCGACGCGGGCAACAACATCGAGGGCCGCAAGAGGTTCCTGGTCACCGACACCCTCGGCCTGCCCATCGCGGTCCATGTCGTCGCGGCCGGCGTCCAGGATCGGGATGACGCGAAGCGGCCGCTGCTGTGGGCCCGACTCGACCACCCGTGGATCCGGAAGATCTGGGCGGACCAGGACTTCGCCGGCCGCCTGGTCGACTGGACCACCCAGGTTCTCGGCCGCGAGCTGGACATCGTCCGCAAGGATCCTGGCCAGCACGGCTTTCGGGTCCAGCCCAAGCGCTGGGCGATCGAGCGCACCTTCCTCGTGGCTCACCGCCCTCTGCCGCCTCGCCCGGGACTACGAGACCAGCCCGGCCCGCTCCGAAACCATGATCCGCTGGGCAATGATCGGCATCATGGTCCGTCGCCTCACCCGCGGCCGACCGGCGACGCGGCCGGGCCCGCGTCCGCTCCTGCGAGAAGTCCCACAGATAAGCCGGTCTGCCCATTCATGGGCAACGTCCCGCATCAGTGCTCTATGGCGCCAGGAACCGCTCAACCTTCTGTTGCAGGTCAGGCGGTAGGTCGGTCAACTCCGAGACGATCACGCGAAGCTCTCGGCCGAGTTCGGAGGACTCGGTCCAGACCGCTGGGTTCCTGGTGAGGACCGCGGACAGCAGATCACCTTCGTACATGTCCCCCTCTGCCATCGGGTTGTCTCGCAGCACATCCAGTGCCAGTGGCAGGAGGTAGGGCAGTCCTATGTCCTGCCCGATCAACAAACGCATGTCCTCGACGGTCAGCTCGCCGATCGGCCGACGCCGCAAGACGTGTGCAGTAGCGGCAAGACGGGTGGCGTCGGCTGACGGGGCCGGCCAGCGTCGCGTTCAAGCTCTTCAAGGGAGCGGTCACGATTCAGGGGCCGCGTCACCGCCCGATTGTCCTATGCCGAGATCTCAAACGCGGTCTCAGGCGCTGGTGGTCTCTTACACCACCGTTTCACCCTTACCGGGGACCGAAGCCCCCGGCGGTCTGTTTTCTGTGGCACTGTCCCGCGGGTCACCCCGGGTGGCCGTCAGCCACCACCCTGCCCTGTGGAGCCCGGACGTTCCTCGGGAAGATCCCCGTCAAGGGGTCTCCACGCGGCCGTCCGCCCGGCTCGTCTGCCGTGTCGACCATGGCACGGAGCGTGAGCGGGGCCTCGGTGCCGCGGCCGCAGGATCAGAGGAAGTCGGCCGTGTCCAGGTCGAAGGCGAACGGGTCGGGGAGGGACAGCGGCTTGCCCAGGGGGCGGGTGCACTGTTCGCGGTAGTCGTCCCGTTCCGGGGTGCTGAACAGGGTGATCGAGGCGGCCTCGCGGTCGACGAGGAGGTAGAGGGGGATGCCGCCGCGGGCGTAGCAGCGGCGCTTGGCCTCTCGGTCGGCCTTCGGCTTGGAGGAGGTCACCTCAAGGACCAGGGCCACTCCGTCACAGGGCATCCAGGAATCGGCTCCCCGGTAGAGCCGCAGCTCCCTTGGGGCAAAAGTGCCATCCGGGATCACGCGGTCCTTCGGGCAGCCACCACCGCTCCGTAGCTTCAGCCCCTTGTTCCCGGAGAACTGCATCCTGGTCCGGGAACGCTCCAGCACCTGCTCCACGATCAGTCCGATGTAGTCCTCGTGATCCCCGTCCGGCGGCGGCGTCACAACGATCTCCCCCTCGATCAGCTCGGCCCGGAAGCCTTCCGGCGTGTCCAGGGCGAGGAAGCCCTCCAGCAGGACCTCTTCCCGCGTGAGCGGTTCATGGGCCATGGCAGTCATGTCACGTCCCTCCTTCGGTCGCTCGCCAGACTGGGACATCGGCTGATCACCTGTCCATGAGATCGGGAACCGTTCCCTCGATCGTGGCACAGGAACGCGGCCCACGTCAGACGCCACAGGCGCTCGCTTGACCCTGTCGCGACGTCAACGTCTCTACTGGGGGCATGCGGATCGGAGAACTCGCCACGGCCGTCGGTGTCACCACGCGGACCGTGCGGCACTACCACCATCTGGGGCTGCTCCCGGAGCCGGAGCGGCGGACCAACGGGTATCGGGACTACACGCTGCGGCACGCCGTCGTGCTCGCGCGGATCAGGCGGCTGACCGAGCTGGGGCTCGGGCTGGCCGAGGTGCGGGACGTGCTCGCGGACGACGCCGGGAAGGACCTCGCCGAGGTGCTGACGGAGCTGGACGAGGACCTGGCACGGCAGGAGGCGGCGATCCGGGACCGCCGGGCGCGGCTGCGGGCCCTGCTGGAGACGGAGGGCGGGCTGACCGCCGAGGGGCCGGTCTCCCCGAACTGGCCACGCTCTTCCGGGAGATGCCGGACGTGTCCGGCTCACCCATGGCCGCCAAGGACCGGGAGGTGCTCGCTCTGATCGAGACGACGGCGCCCCCAGAGGAACGGGCGCGGTTCATGGATGCGTTCAGCGGTGCGATGGGCGCCCCGGGCGGGAGGGAGCGGGCGCTCGCCGCGTACGCGCTGCTCGACACGCTCGCCGACGCCGCACCGGACGATCCCCGGGTGGAGGTGGCCGCCCACGCCCTCGCCGCGTGTCTGCCGGCCGACCTGCTGCCGGGGGACGCCGCCGTCGACCAGGACGACGGCTTCCTGCGTGCCTTCTACGCCGACTTCGCCCCCGCCCAGGCGGAGGCGATCCGCCGGACCATGCGGATCGTCATGGAGGGCGGGCGGTCATGAAGGCCGTCCGGGGCGGCTGGGTTCTCACCCGGCACGAGCTGCGGCTCATGGTGAGCCTGGTGCGGTGGCTGGCGCGGCGGACGCATGGCGTCGCGGGTGGGACGGCCTTCGGGTACGCGCGGGGGCAGGGCGTGGTGATGTTCGGGTTCGCGTTCGTGTGCGTGGTCGAGACGGTGGTGATGTCCGTGCTGCTGCTCGACTGGCCGACGGTCCACGCGGTGGTGCTGTTCCTGGACGTGTACACCGTCGTCTTCGTCGTCGCGCTGCACGCCGCCGACGTCGTACGCCCCCACGTACTGGAACCGGACTCCGGCACGCTGCGGATTCGCCGCGCCGTCCACGTCGACCTGCGGATACCGCTGGAGCGGATCGCCTCCGTCCGGCGTGAGCTGCGGCTGAGCCACGAGCGGGCCGACGGTGAGCTGAACGTCGAGGTCGGCTCGCAGACCACGGTCACGCTGGAATTCACGGAGCCGGTCACCCACGTCACCTTCTTCGGGCGGCCCCGGGACGTGCGCGTCGTACGGTTCCACGCCGACGAGTCCGACGCCCTGGTCCGGGCGCTGGCGACGAGGCGACGGGAAGCGGAACGGCGGGCCGCCCAAGCGTAGGGGCGGGCACCGTACGCTGTCGGCTGAGCTCTACCGTGAGGAGTACGCGTGCTTGTCCTGCTGCCGCCGTCCGAAGGCAAGGCCGCTTCCGGCCGCGGCGCCCCGCTGAAGCCGGAGTCCCTGTCGCTGCCGGGGCTGGCCGACGCCCGGGAGGCCGTCCTCACCGAGCTGGTGGACCTGTGCGCCGGTGACGAGGACAAGGCGCGCGAGGTGCTGGGGCTGAGCGAGGGGCTGCGGGGCGAGGTCGCGAAGAACGTGGAGCTGCGGACCGCCGGCGCCCGGCCCGCCGGGGAGATCTACACCGGGGTGCTGTACGACGCCCTGGACCTGGCCTCCCTCGATCCGGCCGCCAAGCGCAGGGCCGCCCGTTCGCTGCTGGTGTTCTCGGGGCTGTGGGGCGCGGTCCGGGTCACCGACCGGATTCCCTCCTACCGCTGCTCGATGGGCGTACGGCTGCCGGGGCTCGGGGCGCTGGGTGCGTACTGGCGTACGCCGATGGCCTCGGTGCTGCCGGAGGCGGCCGGCGGCGGTCTCGTGCTGGACCTGCGGTCGGCCGCGTACGCGGCGGCGTGGAAGCCGAAGGGAGAGGTGGCCGCCCGCACGGCGACGGTACGGGTGCTGCACGCGCCGACCCGGAAGGTGGTCAGCCACTTCAACAAGGCGACCAAGGGGCGGATCGTCCGCGGCCTGCTGACGGCGGGGACCGCGCCGAAGGATCCCGCCGGGCTGGTGGAGGCGTTGCGGGATCTCGGGTACGTGGTGGAGGCACAGGCGCCGGAGCGGGCGGGGACGCCCTGGGCGTTGGACGTGCTGGTGGACGAGATTCACTGACCCGCACCATTTCATTGCGCACAGCGCAACACCCTTTGCGCAGGGTGCTTCACTGAAGGCAGGATGACGCCATGAGCTCATCCCTGCCCTCGTCGGGCCCCTCCGCCTCCGTGCTGGATCTCGCGCCCGTCGTGCCCGTCGTCGTGCTGGAGGACGCCGCCGACGCCGTACCGCTGGCGCGGGCGCTGGTCGCCGGCGGGCTGCCCGCGATCGAGGTGACCCTGCGGACGCCCGCCGCCCCGGACGCCCTCCGCGCGATCGCCGCCGAGGTGCCGGACGCGGTGGTCGGGGCCGGCACCGTGATCACACCGGGGCAGGTGAGCGAGGTCGTCGCGGCCGGGGCTCGGTTCCTGGTCAGTCCGGGCTGGACGGACGTACTGCTGGAGTCGATGCTGGCGTCCGGGGTGCCGTTCCTGCCGGGGGTGTCGACGGTCTCGGAGGTCGTGGCGCTGCTGGAGCGCGGGGTGCGGGAGATGAAGTTCTTCCCGGCGCGGGCGTCGGGCGGCACGGCGTATCTGAAGGCGATCGCCGGGCCGCTCCCCCAGGCCCGCTTCTGCCCGACCGGCGGGATCGGCCCCGACTCCGCGCCGGACTATCTCGCACTGTCCAACGTCGCCTGTGTGGGCGGCAGTTGGATGATCCCGCCGGATGCGGTGGCGGCTCGCGACTGGACGCGGATCGAACGGCTGGCCCGCGCGGCGGCGGGCCTCAGCGCAGGTGGGA
Organism: Streptomyces sp. GD-15H; assembly: GCF_045291515.1. NCBI lineage: Bacteria > Bacillati > Actinomycetota > Actinomycetes > Kitasatosporales > Streptomycetaceae > Streptomyces > Streptomyces sp. GD-15H. Next base: position 6,051,989 of record NZ_CP149447.1, on the reverse strand, counting down.
CGTCTCGTTGAACAGCCGGACGCTGGCGTTGCCGTCGGCGTAGTACGCCACCGCCGACAGCGAGGCCGCCGACAGTTCCATCCGGAACAGGGCCTCGGGCGGGGCGCCCAGGGCGAGGCGTACGAAGGTCTTGATCGGGGTCACGTGGGTGACGAGCAGGACCGTGCGGCCCGCGTACGCGGTGGTCAGCCGGTCCCGGGTGGTCTCGATCCGGGTCGCGGTGGCCGCGAAACTCTCCCCGCCGCCGGTGGGTTCGGCGTCCGGGGAGGACAGCCAGGCGTTCAGGTCGTCGGGGTGGCGTTCGCGCACCTCGGCGAAGGTGAGGCCCTCCCAGGCGCCGAAGTCGGTCTCGCGCAGCCCGTCGTCGACGGTGACGTCGAGGCCCAGGCGTGCGGCGATGACGCCGGCGGTCTCGCGGGTACGGGCCAGGGGGGAGGCGACGATCGCCTGGACGGTGCCGCGCCGGGCGAGGTGGACGGCGGTCTTCTCGGCCTGCTCCCTTCCGATGTCGGAGAGGGAGGGGTCGCTGCCGCCGCTGCCGGAGAACCGTTTCTGGGGGGTCAGCGGGGTCTCGCCGTGCCGGAGCAGTACGAAGGTGGCCGGCGGACCCATGTCGGCGGGCGCCCAGCCCGATGAGGGAGTGGCGGCCGACGCCGGACCGCGGGCGGCGGCCGTCTCGGTGCCGGGGGTGGCCACGGCCTGCGCGGCCCGGACGTCGGCGGCGGCGTTTCCGGCAGGGGCGTTTCCGGCAGCGGCGTCGGCCCCGGCGACCCCGGCGGCGGCCCCGGCGGCGGCCTCAGCCGCGTGCGCCCGTGCCGCACCGGCGGCCGCGTCCCCGGGCGAACCGGACCGCCCGGACGGCTCCGACGGCTCAGGTGTCGCGGGCCGTGGGCCCGGCGTGTCCAGCGCGGCGCGAGAGTCCGACGCGCTGCTTCCCCAAGCTCTCGACTCCTCCCCCACTCTCGGCTTCGCTCGAGCGGGGACACCCCCATGAGCAGGGGAGAGCCCGACCTCGCCGCGCTCCCCCGCGTCCATCGCCTCGTTGGCCAGGCGGTCCGCGTGCTTGTTCTGCTCGCGCGGGATCCACTCGTACGTGATCCGGCCGGGCGGGAAGACCCGCACCGCTTCGGCCGCCAGCGGCTTGATGCCGGGGTGCTTGATCTTCCAGCGGCCCGACATCTGCTCGACGACGAGCTTGGAGTCCATCCGGACGTGGACCGTGGCCTCCGGGTCCAGCTCACGGGCGGCCCGCAGGCCGGCCAGCAGACCCGAGTACTCGGCGACGTTGTTCGTGACGACGCCGAGGTACTCGGCCGCCTCCCGCAGCGTCTCTCCCGTCACCGCGTCGCTCACCACGGCCCCGTAGCCCGCGGGTCCGGGGTTGCCCCGTGACCCGCCGTCGGCCTCGACGATGAACTCCCGCACCGGAAACAATCCCTACAGCCCCGACTCGGCGGTGCGGACCAGGATGCGGCGGCAGTTCTCGCAGCGCACCACCGTGTCGGGCGCCGCCTGGCGGATATCGTTCAGCTCGGTGATGGCGAACTCCTGGCGGCAGCCCTGGCAGCTGCGCGCGTACAGCTTCGCCGCGCCGATGCCGCCCTGCTGCTCACGCAGCTTCTCGTACAGCTTGAGCAGGTCCGCGGGGATGGCCCCGGCGACGACCGCGCGCTCCTTGGTGACGGTGGCGGCCTCGCCGTCGATCTCCGCGCAGGCCGCGTCCCGGCGGCCGGTCGCGTCGTCGATCCGCGACTGGACGGAGGTGACCCGCTCGGCCAGTTCGGCGACCCGCTCCTGCGCGGACTCGCGGCGCTCCATGACCTCCAGGACGATGTCCTCGAGGTCGCCCTGGCGCTTGGCGAGGGAGGCGATCTCGCGCTGGAGGCTCTCCAGGTCCTTGGGCGAGGAGACGGCACCGGAGTCGAGGCGCTTCTGGTCGCGGGCGGCGCGCTGGCGCACCTGGTCCACGTCCTGTTCGGCCTTGGTCTGCTCGCGGGCGCAGTCGCTCTCCTCGGTCTGCGCGGCCACGTACAGGTCACGCAGCTGGGCGAGGTCCCGGGTCAGCGCCTCGATCTCGGCGTGTTCGGGGAGCGACTTCCGCTTGTGCGCGAGTTGCTGGAGGCGGACGTCGAAGTCCTGGACGTCGAGGAGTCGGATCTGGTCGGCGGGCGCGGCGTTCAGTTGGGGGCTCCAGATGTATCGGAGTGGGGAAGGGCGCGCGAAGCGCTCCCTGGAGGGGCGGTGGTGGGCGACGGGTGGGCGAAGGACGCCGCGTGGGCGGTCCAGGGGTCGGTGACCGTCGCGGAGACATGGACCCGGAGGTTCCATCCGTGGCGGTCGGAGATCTCGTCGAGCTGGGCGGCGGCCAGCTCGCACCAGGGCCACTCGGTGGCCCAGTGCGCCGCGTCGAGCAGCGCGAGGGGACGGTGGGCGGCATGGTCCGCCGCGAACTCCGACGCCGGGTGGTGGCGCAGGTCCGCGGTGAGGTACGCGTCCACTCCGGCCGCCCGGACGTGGGCGAAGAGGCTGTCGCCGGAACCGCCGCTGACGGCGACCCTGCGGACGACCGCATCGGGGTCGCCGGCGACGCGGATGCCCTGCGCGGTGGCGGGGAGGCGCTCGGCGGCGCGGGCGGCGAATTCGCGGACGGTCAGCGGATGGTCCAGTTCACAGACGCGGCCGAGCCCGCGGCGGCCTTTGGGGTCGGTGGTGTCCGGCACGAGCGGCCGTACGACGCGCAGGTCGAGGGCACCGGCCAGGGCGTCGCTCACACCGGGATCGGCCGTGTCGGCGTTGGTGTGGGCGACGTGCAGCGCGATGTCGTTCTTGATGAGCTTGTGCACCACGCGGCCCTTGGAGGTGGAGGCCGCGACGGTGGTCGTCCCGCGCAGGTAGAGCGGGTGGTGGGTGACCAGCAGGTCGGCTTTCAGCTTCACCGCCTCGTCGACGATCTCCTGGGCGGGGTCGACAGCGAACAGGACCCGGATAACCTCCTGGTCGGGGTCGCCCGCGACGGTGCCGACCGCGTCCCAGGACTCGGCCCACTCGGCGGGCCACAGGGTCTCCAGCGCGGTGATGACTTCAGACAGACGGGGCACAAGCGCAAGGCTACCTGCCCCTTTGGCGCTGTAGTACCGGTGCGGGCACCTGGAACGGACCCGATGACCGCCAGCACATAAGCCCCCGTTTCCTCAGGTGAATCGTTCCTGGAACACCCTTATGTGTGAAGCGGGGGCCGCCGGGTCCTCCGTCCGCGCGTACGAAAACTACGTTCGTGGCCGGAGGTGACCGAACGATGACGATGTGTGCGATCGAGCCTTCGACGGGCCACTCGGACACCGGGCACGCGGACACGGGGCACGAGGACCGTACGGAGAACGAGGGGGGTCCGGGACGCGGGGGCGGGACGCCCGCGCCGGGCTGCGTCCTCACCGCCGACGGTTCCTACGCCGCGCGCCTCGCCCTCGCCGGCGACTCCCTGTTCCCGGAGCGCTGGACCCTGGACGGCCCCGAGCCCTACGCGGTGCCGCTGCCCGGCGGCCGACCCGAGGAGCCCGGCACCGAGGTGCAGCCCATGGGCGACGGGCGGGTCCTCCTCCACCGGCCGGTGGGCGGGCCGCACCACGGGAGGCACACCTTCTCCCTCCTGTACCCGACCGGTCCCGGGACCGGTGAGCTGTCGCTCGGCGCGGTCGCGTGTCCGGACGAGGAGACCCGGCTGCGGCTGCTGCCGCCCGCCCCGTGCGGGCGGCGGGCGTACGCCGTGGCCGTGGGCCCGCGGTCGACGGCACTGTGGCTGGTGGCGGGCGGCGCCTTCGGGCCCGAGCGGCTCGCCGAGATCCCGGGGCGCTGCTCGGGCGGGGTGTGGCTGGACCGCACCGGCCGGATGCTGGCCCTGGACCGGGAGACCGGCGGACGCACCAAGTCGGTCGTGGTGGACCTGGAGCGCGGGGGCGAGGTGTCGCCGCTGCTGCAGCTCGCCCCGGAGAGCGACGACCGGGTCCTGCTCGCCGACCCGGACAGCGGGCTGTTGCTGATCCGCTCGGACGCGCCCTCACCGGGACGGACCCGGTTGGGCTGGGGGGTGCTGGGCAGCACGCTGCCGGTGCGCTTCCCGGAGTGCCTGCGGCTGCCGGACTGCGCGGTCACGCCGTTCGCGATCCAGCCCGGCCAGGTGCTGACGCCGGAGAACTGCGCGGTGGCACTGCGCATCGACGGCGCACTCGGCAGCTGGGTCGGGGTGTGGCGGCCGGCGCTGCGGCAGGTGCGCCATCTCCCGGCGCCCGAGGGGTGGCTGGCGGGGACCGGACTGTGGACGGCGGACGGGGTACTGCGGCTGCCGTGCGCCACACCGGCAGTGCCGTGCGCGGTGGCCCTGCTGTACCCACCGGCGTCGGAGCGGCAGCGAGAAGGGGGCGGCCTCCACGCCCCGACGGAAGCGGCGTCCCCGGCCTCCACCGATCGCACGGTGTCCACGGGGGCCGCGGCCCCCAGGTCCGCGGCCACCCCCGCGGTCCGCCCCGTGCCCCTGCAACAGGCCCCCCTGGGACCGCTTGTAACGAAGTAGTGGCGGCTGGCGTGGCCGCCTGGATGCGCACCGTGGCCTGCTGGTTAGACTCGCTCGGCTGTAGGAAAGATCAGTTTTACGGGGTGAGTTCCTTCTGATGAACGATGCCGGCACGAACCAGCCGCAGACCGCCGACGGCGGGCAGATCGCCGCCGGGCGGGGCAAGCACCGCGGACCGGTTTCCCAGCAGGACGCCACGGTGGCCCCTCGGGGCCGTCACCGCAGGCCTGCTGAAGAGAACGAGCACGGGGAGCAGGCTGCCTGACGTCACATCAGGTGGTAGACAGGTCGGTAGCCGGCCCCGCCCGTCGCACGACGGGCGGGGCCGTTCCCGGTCCGTCACGCTCCCCTCGGCTGCGGGCTGGTTCAGTTCAAAAGTGTTCGACGGTGGTGTCGGCGAGCACGGGCGCGTCGTCCCTGTCCAGTGCGCTCACGGCCACCCGCACCTCGCCGTGCGCCTCACGCCCCTCACCGGTCGTCCCACGCCCCTCACCGGACCCGCGCCACATGCGGATCCGCAGCGTCTCGCCCGGGTACACGACGCCGGCGAACCGGGTGGCGTAGCCGCGGACGCGGGTGACGTCCCCGCCGAGCAGCGTGTCGACGACCGCCTTGAGCGTCATGCCGTAGGTGCACAGCCCGTGCAGGACCGGCCGCTCGAACCCGCCGAGCTCGGCGAACTCGGGATCGGCGTGCAGCGGGTTCCAGTCGCCGGAGAGGCGGTAGAGCAGCGCCTGGTCCTCCCGGATCGTCCGCTCCACCGTCAGTTCGGGCGGGCCGGCGGGGGCCTCGCGCCGCGCGGACGGACCCCGGTCGCCGCCCCAGCCTCCCTCACCGCGTACGTGGATCTGCGCGTCGTCGGTCCACAGCGGGCCGTCGGCGTCGGCGACGTCGGTGCGCATCACCAGGACGGCCGCCTTGCCCTTGTCGTACACCGCCGCGATACGGCTGGTCGCGGTGGCGGTGCCCTCGACGGGCAGGGGACGGTGCAGGGTCAGCGACTGGCCGCCGTGCAGGACGCGGGCGAGGTCGACGTCGACGCCGGGCATCGACAGCCCGGCGATCACCCCGGGGGCTCCGGCGCCCGCGACGGTGGCGAAGCTCGGTAGGACGTGCAGCCTGGACTCCAGGGTGTAGCGCAGTTCGTCGGGGTCGGTGGCGGGGACGCCCGCGCCGATGCCGAGGTGGTAGAGCTGGACGTCCTTGTGCCCCCAGGTGATCTCTTCGGTCCGGGGTTCGGCGGCGAGCGCCTTGGCTGCGTCGATGGGCATGGAGTCTCCCGGTTCTGGAACGCGTTCAGTTGAAGACGCGAGGACGCGAAGCGGTACATTTCGCCCCGTTCGTCCTACGCTTCGTCCGTGAACGAGATGCCCCGGGACCACCGGCCCGCCACCTCCGTCCGGGTCCTGCTCGCGGAGGACCCGGGTACGACGCACGGGGCGCTCGCCTTACTGCTCCGGATGGAGCCGGGCATCGAGGTCGTGGCCCAGGTGGCGGCGGGGGACTCGGTCGTGGACGCGGCGCTCACCCACCGCCCCGACGTCGCCCTGCTCGACCTCGGGCCGGCCGGCCCGAGCGGCCCGAGCGGTCTGGACACCGCCGCCGAACTGCGCGACCAGGTGCCCGACTGCCGGGTGCTGATCCTCACGACGTCCGGCCGTCCCGGCCATCTGCGGCGGGCCATGGCGGCGGGGGCCGCCGGTTTCCTCGTCAAGGACGGGTCGGTGCGGGAGCTGGTCTCGGCGATCCGCCGGGCGCTGACCGGGGAGACGGTCATCGACCCCGCGCTCGCCGCCGTTGCGGGGGCCGACACCGCCGCTCCGCCGCCGCGGCTCACGGCCCACGGCTCCACCCCGGGCCCGCCGTCACGCGCCCCGCTGGAACAGTGCCGTCCAGAGGAAGTCCTCCCCGAAGACCGGTGAGTCCTCCGGCTCCTTCCGCATGCGGCGCAGTTCGATCTCGGTCAGCTCCGAGAAGATCCGGCGCAGCGACTCGTCCGTGTAGGCGAGCCCGCCCCGGAGGCCGCCCTGCCCCCGGTAGAACTCCGCGTCGGGCAGCTCCGAGCCCATTCCGCCCGCCGCGAAGCAGGTGAGCGCGAACCTGCCGCCCGGGGCGAGGACCCGGTCGAGCAGCGCGAGGTGGCTGATCCGGCGGTGCGGGGGCAGGTGGTGGAAGCAGCCGGAGTCGTACACCAGGTCGTACGGCCCGGCGAGTTCCATGCCGTCACGGGTGAGGGCGAAGGCGTCGCCGCAGTGGAACCGGACGCCGCGCGCTCCCGTCTCGCGGGCCCGCTCCCGCGCCCAGTCGACGGCGGCCGGGGAGAGGTCGACCGCGTCGACCTCGAAGCCGTGCGCGGCCAGATACAGCGCGTTGCGCCCGGGGCCGCAGCCCACCTCGAGCGCCCGGCCCCCGGTGAGCAGGCCCCGCTCGACGTACGACACCAGGCTCGCGTCCGGCTTCGCCACGAAGAACGGCACCGGCCGGGAGCGGTCGGCGTAGAAGCCGTCCCACCAGCCGGCGCCCTGTTCCGTCCACCGGTCGGCCTCCGGTGCGAACAGGCCGTCCAGCAGGCTGAGTACGTCGTCCACGGTGCGTATGCTCCGGTCCATCCGGGCCCCCTTCCGTATGCGGCGACCTTATCCGCAGGGGGCGTGAAATCCCAGGTCAGAGGGGCTGGTTGGGGCTGCTCGGCAGGAGCCGTCCGGCCCTGGACGAGGCCGGTACGACCGGCGCCGGGAGATCATCCGGGGCCGGGGAGGAACACCCGTGACGGCCCCCGCCGCGGGCCGTCACGGCACATCTCCGACCGGCCCGACGCCCACTTTCTCCACTGAATTCTCCCGCTGCTCCCCCAGGGCGCTCTCAGTGCGCCGCCGTGGCTCTCCGGGGCAGCCAGAGCCACATCAGCACCATTCCGGCGGCCAGCACCACCGCCCCCGTGCGGAACGACAGGGCGTATCCCTCGGTCAGGGCCTCCGGCGTCCCGCTGCCCGCCGTACGGGCCGCCGCGATCGTCGACAGGATCGCGAGACCCAGCGAACCGCCCATCGTGCGCGAGGTGTTGATCAGCCCGGAGACCAGTCCGGCCTCCTCGGGGGCCGCGCCGGAGGTCGCGAGCGCGGCGAGCGGGGTCCCGGCGAGGCCCGCGCCCAGCATCATCAGGATGCCGGGGAACATGATCGACGTCAGATACGTCCCGTCGGCCGTCATGGTCGACTGCCAGGCGAAGCCGGTCATCGCGACGAAGGTGCCGAGCACGGCCACGGCGCGCGCCCCGGCCACCCGCATCAGCCGGGGCGCGACCTTGGAGCCGACGACCACGGCGAGCGAACTCGGCACCAGGGCGAATCCGGCCTCGAGCGGGGTGTAGCCGAGGACGTTCTGCGCGTAGAGGGTCATGAAGAACCACATGGAGAACATCGCGGCGCCGCTCAGGAACATCGCCACGTTCGCCGACGACACCGACCGCACCCGGAACAGCCCCAGCGGCATCAGCGGGGCCTTGGCCCGCGCCTCGACGAGGAGGAACAGCGCAATGAGGAAGAGCCCGGCGAGCAGCGGCACCAGGGTGGGCGTCGCCGTCCAGCCCTCGGCCTCGGTCTGGGAGATGCCGTAGGCGAGGGTGGCGAGGCCGGCCGTCACGAACAGCGCGCCGGGCAGGTCGAGCCGCCGCCCGTCCCCGGCCCGGCCCTCCGCCAGCCACCAGACGGCCCCGGCCAGCAACAGCACCCCGATCGGCACATTGATCAGCAGGACCCACCGCCACGACAGCGCGTCCGTGAGTACCCCGCCGACGAAGCCGCCGGCCGCGCCACCGCCCGCCCCGACGGCGGTCCAGGTCGCGATGGCGCGGGCCCGCGCGGGGCCCTCCGGGACCGCCGAGGTGACGATGGTGAGGGTGGAGGGCGCCAGAACGGCCGCCCCGAGCCCCTGCACCGCCCGCGCCAGCAGGAGTTGCCAGCCGTCCTGGGCCAGTCCGCCCGCCAGCGAGGCCAGCGTGAACAGGCCGAGGCCGACGAGGAACATCCGCTTGCGTCCGTAGAGGTCACCGGCGCGTCCGCCGAGCAGCATGAAACCGGCGAAGGCGATGGCGTACGCGTTCACCACCCACTGCAGGCCCTGCTCGCTGAGCCCGAGGCCGGTGCGCATCGACGGCAGCGCGACGTTGACCACGGAGATGTCGAGCACGACGAGGAACTGACCGGCGCACGCGAGCGCCACCGCCAGCCACGGAGGAGGCGCGCTGCGGCGGGGTGTGCGGGTGACGGTGGTGTCCGGGACATCGAGCATGGACGCCATGCTCTCAACCGGCGAGCATCCCTTGCATCGGGATTTGGCCGGGCGGGTCCTGGTCCTTCCGACCTAGGACCGCCCGGGACCGCCCGACGAGCCCCCCGTCGGCCGCCCCCGGCGAGTACGGCAGCATGGGCACCCCGAGACGCGTACGACCGAGAGGACGCCGGAACCGATGCCGACGCCGAACCCCCCGGCACCCGAGCCCGAGATCCTGGCCGCGTTCGAGGCGGCGAAGGGCTTCATGCCCGCGGACGAGGGCCTGGCCCTGTACGCGGCGGCGGCCGAGGCGGGACGGCTGGGCCTCCCCCTGCTGGAGGTCGGCACCTACTGCGGCCGGTCCACGATCCTGCTGGCCGACGCGGCCCGCGAGGCCGGCGTCACCGCGCTCACCGTGGACCACCACCGCGGCAGCGAGGAGCAGCAGCCGGGCTGGGACTACCACGACCCGGAGACGGTCGACCCCGAACTCGGTCTGATGGACACCCTCCCCACCTTCCGCCGCACCCTGCACGGGGCGGGCCTGGAGGACCACGTGGTCGCCCTGGTCGGGCGCTCCCCGGTGATCGCGGCCCTGTGGAACTCCCCTCTCGCCCTGGTCTTCGTCGACGGCGGCCACACCGACGAACACGCCACGGCCGACTACGAGGGCTGGGTCCCGCACGTCGCCGAGGGCGGCCTGCTCGTCCTCCACGACGTCTTCCCCGACCCCGCCGACGAGTTCACCGGCCAGGCCCCCTACCGCCTCTACCTCCGTGCCCTGGCCTCCGGCGCCTTCACGGACGTCTCGGCCACGGGCTCACTGCGCGTGCTGCGCCGCACGGGACCCGGGATCTAGGGGATCGGATTCCCGAGGACCCCTTCCCGGTCATCGGAGCGAGGGCGGTACGCGTGGCCGCTAGGGTGACTGGGTGTCGTACACAGGCCCCGACTTCGAGCCGCCTCCGTCCCGCCGCTTCCGGCGCGGGCCCCTGACCGTGGCGCTGGCCGCGCTCGTACCGGGTGCTCTGCTCGGGTGGGCCGTCTACGCGGCCGTGGGCGGGTCGGGGGACGGCGAGGGGGGCGGGAGCGCTTCCGCGGGGGTGTCCGCGTCGACTTCGTCGCGCGCGCCGTCCTCCGCCGGTGCCTCACCGTCGGGCGAGTCCGGCGTCCCGGACGGCAAGGAGCCGAGCGGCTCCGCCACTTCCGGCTCCCCGTCCGGTTCCGCCTCCGCGCCGCCCGCCGGGTCCGGGCCGCTCAAGGGGAAGGTCGTCGTCATCGACCCCGGGCACAATCCGGGCAACTTCCGGCACACCGCCGAGATCAACCGCCAGGTGGACATCGGGACGAACTCCAAGGAGTGCGACACGACCGGCACGTCCACCAACGACGGTTACGCCGAGGCGAAGTTCACCCTGGACGTCGCCCACCGGATGCGCGAACTCCTCGAGGAGCAGGGCGCCACGGTGAAGCTGACCCAGGACGCCGACCGGTCGTTCGGGCCGTGCATCGACGAGCGCGCCGAGATCGGCAACAAGGCGAAGGCGGATGCCGCCGTGTCGATCCACGCGGACGGTTCGGGCGCCGGGAACCGCGGCTTCCACGTGATCCTCCCCGGCTCCGTGCGCTCCGGCGCGGCGGACACCCGGGCGATCGTCGGACCCTCCCGGGAACTCGGTGAGCGCATCGCGGGCAACTTCGTGCGCGTCACCGGCAACGCGCCCTCCAATTACGTGGGCGGCGGCACCGGTCTCGTCACGCGTAAGGACCTGGGCGGTCTCAATCTGTCAACGGTTCCCAAGGTGTTCGTCGAGTGCGGCAACATGCGCGACAGCAAGGACGCGGCACTTCTGACCAGCGGTGCCTGGCGGCAGAAAGCGGCGCAAGGGATCTCCGAGGGAATCGTGAGTTTCCTGCGCGGGTAGAGATCAGCGCGCTGATCCAGGCGGACAGCCCGATCGTGCGGACGATAGTGTCGTCCCTACGACGAGGGGTCACCCCCGCGCTTCACACCGGGCCCCGAGGGCGACGTGGTGACAGCGACGCCTCTACCGACGACGAGACGAACCAGAAGGACCTGAAGTGAATATCCGCTCCCTCACTCGAGGCGACGGCGTGGTGATCGGAGCAGCGGTATTGCTGTTCATCGCGTCGTTCCTCGACCTCTACTCGATCGACGGCGCCCCGGACGACGTCATCCCCAGTCTGTGGGGAAGCGGTCCGGTCGTGCTCGGTGTCGTGCTGGCGGGCATCATCGGCGCGGCGCTCGTCGTCGTGTCCCGCGGACTGCCGCAGCCGCCGAAGGCCGCGGGGCTGGACCTCGGCCAGTTCGGCGTCGCGTTCACCGTCTTCGCCGCCTGGAGCGCGCTCGGCAACATCTTCGACCCGGCCGGTGGCGCCAACAACATCACCAGCGGCTCCTCCACCGACGGGCCCGACTCGGGTCTCGGTCTCATCCTGGCCCTCGTCGCCACGCTGATCATGGCTGCCGCCGCCGTGGCCACCCCCCTGGTTCCGGCCCTCAAGGGCTCGCTCATGCCGGCGGCCCGCCCTGCCGCCCCGCAGCCCTACGGCGCCCAGCCGCCCGCCGGTTACGGCTACCCGGGTGCGCAGCAGGCCGGTTTCGGCGGTCAGCCGCAGCCCGGTCAGCCGGGACAGCCCTTCCCCGACCAGCAACAGCACGGTCAGCCGGCCGCGCCGCCCGCCGCCGACTTCTCGCCGTTCTGGTTCGCCGTTCCGGTGCCCCGGCAGCTGTTCCCGGAGGACGGTTCGCAGACGCCGATCGCCGAACTGGCCCCCGGCACCTGGTACCTGGCCGTCGAGCAGCGCGGCCCGGCCCTCGTCGCCCAGACGCAGGACGGCCGCCGCGGTGTGCTCCAGGACACCTCGGGCATCCAGCGCGGCTGACCCACTCCGTGACGTACGGCCCCCCGCCCTTCCGGGCGGGGGGCCGTTGTCGTACAGCTGAATTCCCGTGTGATTCCCGGTGTTGGACCGTCGTTCGGGTTTGCATCGGGATTCCGGGGCCAGACGGACCTCATGTCCCCTCGAAATCGCACGGGTTCCACCTCCGCGGGGACGGTCGTCGCGGTGATCGCGGACATCATGGCCGTCATTCTCGGATTGTGGATTCTGATGTACCTGTTGGACGCCAACCGGGCCAACGACCTGGTGCAGTTCGTCCATGACGCGGCCTCCTGGCTGGCCGGCTGGTCGCGTGATCTGTTCACCTTCGACGCGGAGTGGGCGCGGGTCGTCGCCGGTTACGGACTGGCCGCGGTCGTCTACCTGTTCCTCGGCCACGCCCTCGCCAACCGCCTCCACCGGCGCTGACCGGGTCTCCCCCGGCCCCCGCACCCGCCCACGACCCGACCGAGCGGCTGGTCGCGTGGCCAGGGGGCTGGGGGTGTCCTCCGGGGAACACAGCACCTTCGACGCGGAGTGGGCACGCGTGGTCGCCGGATACGGACTGGCCGCGGTCGTCCACCTGTTCCTCGGCTTGAGCCGCTCAGTCCAGGGCGCAGCAGTCCGGGTCGAGGCCTCTGGGCAGGCGGTCGCCGCCGAACACCGCGCAGGTGGCCTCGTGGCCGCCGAGCGCGGCGACGGCCAGCAGCAGCGAGCCGGCCGTCCAGGTGGTCAACTCGACCGGCCAGATCGCCTCGTCGTCGAAGACGTACCCCGTCCAGTACAGGCCGCTCTCCGGATCGCGCAGGTGCTGGATGGACTGGAGCACCTCCAGCGCCCAGTCGGACTCGCCCATCGCCCACAGGGCCAGGGCGAGTTCGGCCGACTCGCCGCCGGTCACCCACGGGTTGGGGATCACACAGCGCACCCCGAGTCCGGGGACGACGAAACGGTCCCAGCCCTCCTGGATGCGGGCCTTGGCCTCCGCGTCGGTGAGGGCGCCGCCCAGCACGGGGTAGTACCAGTCCATCGAGTAGCGGTCCTTGTCGAGGAACCGCTCGGGGTGGTGCCGGATCGCGTGCCGGAGTGCGCCCGCCGCCAACTCCCAGTCCGGCTGCGGCTCCTCCCGCTGCTCGGCGATGGCCAGCGCGCAGCGCAGCGCGTGGTGGACGGAGGAGCAGCCGGTGAGCAGCGCGTCGTCGGTGGCCGTGCCGTCGTCGTCGCGCCGCCAGCCGATCTGCCCGCCGGGCTGCTGGAGTTTCAGTACGTACTCCACCGCCGCGTACACGGTGGGCCACAGGCGGTCCAGGAAGGTGTCGTCGCCGGTGGAGAGGTAGTGGTGCCAGACGCCGACGGCGACGTAGGCGACGAAGTTGGTCTCCCGGCCCCGGTCGGTGACGTCGAGCGGGTCGCCGTCGGCGTACGCCGCGTACCAGGAGCCGTCCGCCAACTGGTGCCTGGCCAGCCACAGGTAGGCCCGCTCGGCGGCCTCGTGGGCGCCCGCGGCGTCCAGCGCCATCGCGGCCTCGACGTGGTCCCACGGGTCGAGGTGGTGTCCGCGGAACCAGGGGATCGCCCCGTCCTCACGCTGCACGGCGAGGATGGCCGCGACGGTGTCGGCGGCCTCACCCGCGGTGAGGACCCCGGGCAGGACGAGGTGTTCTGTCCGAGAGGTGGTCACTTGGCGCCCACCCCGGCCTCGGCGCGCGGCAGATGCGGCTTGGTCGCGTACGCCACGAAGCTCTTGCCCATCACCGGGTTGAGGGTCCGCTCCGCGATGCGGGTCGCCAGCGGCTTCTTCATGATGTCCCAGACCAGCAGCCTGTGGTACGCCCGCACCGGCAGCGCCTTGTCGTTGTCCACACCGAAGGCACACTTCAGCCACCAGTACGGCGCGTGCAGCGCGTGCGCGTGGTGGGTGCCGTAGGGGCGCAGGCCGGCCTCACGCATCCTGGCCAGCAGCTCGTTGGCCTTGTAGATGCGGATGTGGCCGCCCTCGACCTCGTGGTAGGCGTCGGACAGGGTCCAGCACACCTTCTCGGGCCCGTAGCGCGGGACGGTGACCGCGATGCGGCCGCCGGGCTTGAGCACGCGGACCATCTCGGCGAGGACGCCCTTGTCGTCGGGGATGTGTTCCATCACCTCGGAGATGATCACGACGTCGAAGGACTCGTCGGGGAAGGGCAAGGCGAGGGCGTCGCCCTCCATCGCCGTGGCGGTGGCCCCGGCGGGCGCCTCCCCGGCCTCCTCCATCGCCGCGAACCACTTGGCGACCTCGCGGATCTCCTCGCCGTTCTGGTCCAGCGCCACGACCCGCGCCCCGCGCCGGTAGCACTCGAACGCGTGCCGGCCGGCTCCGCATCCGAGGTCCAGGACACGGTCCCCCGGGGCGAGCGGGAACCGGGAGAAGTCGACGGTCAGCACGTGGCCCTGCTTTCGCGGTGGAAGGTGACGGGTTCTTCTGCGACGGGTGCCTGGGCCGCCACGGGACCGGCGGCGACGGGATCGGCGCCTACGGCCTCTGCAGTCCCTGCGGCCCCGGCGCGGGCCATCGCCTCGCGGTAGCGGGCCACCGTGCCTTCGGCCGCGCGGGCCCAGGTGAAGTGCCGGAGCACCCGCTCCCGGCCGGCCGCGCCGAGCCGCGCGCGCAGCTCCGGGTCGCCGAGCAGCCGGTTCAGTCCGGCGGCCAGCGCTCCCGCGTCGCCGGGCGGGACGGCCAGGCAGGTCTCCCCGTCACGGCCGGCCACCTCCGGGATCGCGCCGCCGGTCGTGGCGAGCAGCGGCGTGCCCGTGGCCATGGCCTCGGCGGCCGGGAGCGAGAACCCCTCGTACAGCGACGGCACGCAGGCGACCTGGGCGGAGCGCACGAGGTCGACCAGTTCCGCGTCCGAGATGCCCTTGACGAACTCGACGGCGTCCCCGAGCCCGTAGTGCTCCAACGCCCGCGCGACGGGCCCCTTGGCGGGGCGCTTGCCGACCACGACGAGGTGGGCCCCGGGCTGTTCGACGCGGACCTTCGCCAGCGCCTCGACGAGGAAGGCCAGGCCCTTGAGCGGCACGTCCGCACTGGACGTCGTCACGATCCGGCCCGGTACGACGGGCACCGACGCGTCCGGCGAGAACAGGTCGGTGTCGGCGCCGATGTGGACGACGTGGATCCGGTCCTGCCGTACGCCCAGGTGGTCGACGATCTCGTCGCGGGAGGTGCCGGAGACGGTGAGCACGGAGGGCAGTCGGCGGGCCACCCGCTTCTGCATCGTGGTGAAGGCGTACCAGCGGCGCACCGAGACGCGTCGCCGCCTGCTCCCGGCCGCGTCCAGCTCCAACTGCCGGTCGACGGTGATGGGATGGTGGATCGTGGTCACCAGGGGCGCGCCGAGGTCGCCGAGCAGGCCGTAGCCGAGCGTCTGGTTGTCGTGGACGACGTCGAAGTCGCCGCGCCGGGCCCGCAGATGGCGGCGGGCCCGCAGGGAGAAGGTCAGCGGTTCGGGGAAGCCACCGGTCCACATCGCGCCGACCTCGAGCGCGTCGATCCAGTCGCGGTACTCGTCGCGGCCCGGGGTGCGGAAGGGGTCGGGCTGGCGGTAGAGGTCGAGGCTGGGCAGCTCGGTGAGGCTCAGCCCGTCGTAGCCCTTGTCGAGGACGGGGTAGGGCTGGGCGCCGATGACCTCGACCCGGTGTCCGAGGCGGGCGAGTTCGCGGGAGAGGTGGCGTACGTAGACGCCCTGTCCACCGCAGAACGGGTTTCCCTTGTAGGTGAGGAGTGCGATGCGGAGTGGTCGCAAGCCATCGACGGCGGAGGGACCCCGCGAGGGCCCGGCCTGACTGGCCTCAGCGGTCACTCTGAGCCCCCTTCTCCCTGCACGGTCCCGCGACTCTACGTCGGGACGCTAACCTAGAACAAGTTTCAGAGTTGATCGTTCCGAGGCTTCGAATCTACCGGCAGGTAGGGACGCCGTGAGCAGTGGATCAGGTGATTCACGCCACGGCGGGACGCGTGCCATGCTGTCCGATCACCAACCCTCACCGACGGTCACGGAACGGGGCCCATGCCCGCGGAAGCCCACATGAAGAAGGCGGCCAAGGCGGCGATGCCACCCAAGCCGAACAAGGCCGGCAAGGCTGACAAGGCGGCAATCATGGAAGCCGGCACCACTCGATCATCCCCCGCCTCACCCCTGACCGAGCGGCAGGAGGCGCGCAGGCGCCGCATCCTGCACGCGAGCGCCCGGCTGGCCGGCCGGGGCGGCTTCGACGCGGTGCAGATGCGGGAGGTCGCGGAGTCCTCGCAGGTGGCGCTGGGCACGCTGTACCGCTACTTCCCGTCCAAGATCCACCTGCTGGTGGCCACGATGCAGGACCAGCTCGAGCACCTGCACGGCACCCTGCGGAAGAAGCCCCCGGCGGGCGAAACGGCCGCCGAACGGGTGGCCGAGACCCTGATGCTGGCCTTCCGCGCGCTCCAGCGCGAGCCGCACCTGGCCGACGCGATGGTGCGCGCGCTGACGTTCGCGGACCGCAGCGTGAGCCCGGAGGTCGACCAGGTCACCCGCCGGACGACGAGGATCATCCTGGACGCCATGGGCCTCGAGGATCCCGCACCGGACCAGCTCTCGGCGGTCCGCGTCATCGAGCACACCTGGCACTCGGCCCTGATCACCTGGCTGTCGGGACGCGCCTCGATCGCCCAGGTCAAGATCGACATCGAGACGGCGTGCCGCCTGATCGACTTGACGGCTCCGAAGGATGAAGCTCCGTGACATCGAACCTTTCGGTGACCTTCCGTTGGCCGAACCCCACCGCCCGCGCTCGAAGTCCGCGCACACCGCCCGCGTGACCTCCTCCATGCGCCACAGACAAGCATCCGTGAACACCCTGTGCCGGGACTCGGCCACCAAGACCAAGTGAAAGCGCATCGGCGACGTGACCTCGGACACCTCGGTTCAAGCCACTCCTGATCACTTTCTTACGGACGGGTAGAGTGGCCGCGTCGTCATCACCCGTACGGGGGAAGCCGGTGCAATTCCGGCGCTGACCCGCAGCCGTGAGCCGTCCGCCCGGACGGCGAGTCGGAATGCCCCGTACGGATCGTGACCGGCTCACGTGCCCGGCAGTCCGCCGGCGCACGGCACCGTCGAGGTATACGGAGCCGAGCCGCCGGGGGTACCCCGTGCTGCCTGGCTCCCCACAGGGAGAGGCACCCGCCGATCATGAACATCCGCAGCAGCGCAGCGGTCCTGGCCGCCGTCGCCGTGATCGGTGCCGCCGTACCGGCCGCCGCCGACTCGTCCCCGTCCCCCTCACCGTCCCGGCAGGCCCTGCCCGCCGCCCTGTACGGCGACGGCGACCCGCAGTACGACGGCGTGTGGCGGCAGTCGCTCGCCCTGCTCGCCCAGCACACGGTGGGCGTCGAGCCGCCGAAGTCGTCCGTCGACTGGCTGGCCGGACAGCAGTGCGCCGACGGCTCGTTCGCCCCGTACCGTGCGGACGCCGGCACGGCGTGCGACGCCAAGACCATGGTCGACACCAACCAGACCGCCGCCGCCGTCCAGGCCCTCGCCGCCCTCGGCGGGCACGACGCCGTCACCGGCAAGGCCGTCGACTGGCTGAAGTCCGTGCAGAACAAGGACGGCGGCTGGGGCTACATGGCGGGCGGGGCCAGCGACGCCAACTCCACCTCCGTCGTCATCGGCGCGCTCGCCGCGACGGGCGAGAAGCCGGCCGAGGTGGTCAAGGACGGCAAGTCCCCCTACGACGCCCTGCTGAAGCTGGCGCTGCCGTGCGACAGCGAGGGCGACGGCGCGGGCGCGTTCGCCTTCCAGCCGGACAAGAAGGGCGACCTGGTCGCCAACGCCGACGCCACGGCGGCGGGCGTGGTCGGCTCCCTCGGCGCGGGCCTGGTGGTCGAACCCGGCAAGGGCGAGTCGGCGGACGCCGCGTGCGAGAAGGCGGACACACCCGAGCAGGCCGCCGCCAACGGCGCCGCCCACCTCACCGGTGTGCTCGCCGAGGACGGCCACCTCGTCTCCGCCCTCCCCGGCTCCGAGGACCAGCCCGACTACGGCAACACCGCCGACGCGGTGGTCGCGCTCGCCGCGCTGGGCGCCACCGGGCCGGCCGCGAAGTCCGTGGCCTGGCTGGAGAAGAACGCCGCCGACTGGGCCGCCCAGAGCGGCCCCGCCGCCTACGCCCAGCTGATCTTCGCCGCCCACGCGACCGGCACCGACCCGCGCGCCTTCGGCGGCACCGACCTGGTGAAGCAGCTCACGGCGACCGGGCCGGCCGCCGAGGAGTCCTCGCGGACGGCGAACGACAACAAGCCCGAGCAGGACGGGAAGGACGAGACGAAGGCCGAGTCGGACTCCGGGTTCGGTCCCTGGTGGATCGGCTCCGTCGCCGGGGTGTGCCTCGTCGCCGCTGTCGGCATCGGCTTCCTGCTGCGCAGCCGGAGCAGGAAGCAGCAGTCGTGATCCGCCGGGCCGCCGTGCTGTTCCTGGCCGCGCTCCTGCCGCTGCTGGCGGGCGCGGGCCAGGCGCAGGCCGCCGGTTACCGGTACTGGTCGTTCTGGGACCTGGGCGGCGACGCGTGGACGTACGCCACCCAGGGCCCGTCCACGGCCCGTCCCGCCGACGGCGACGTCCAGGGCTTCCGGTTCGCCGTCAGCGAGGACTCCGCCGACGCGACGCAGCCCAGGGGCGCCGCCGACTTCGCCGCGATCTGCGCGAAGACCCCGGCGAAGGACGGCGAGAAGCGGGTGGCCCTCGTCATCGACTTCGGTACGGCCGCCGACGCCCCGGCCGGCGAGACCCCGCCGGCCGGCCGCACCGCCTGCGCCCGGGTCCCCTCGGACGCGACGACGGCGGAGGCCCTGGCCTCCGTCGCCGAGCCCCTGCGCTACAACCCCAACGCCCTGCTGTGCGCGATCGCGGGCTACCCGGAGAAGGGCTGCGGGGAGCAGGTGTCGGACGGCAGCGCACCGGCGCCCGAGAAGGAGGACGACGCCAAGTCCTCGGCATCGTCGGAATCCTCGGACGACGACGGCGGCCCCTCGCTCGGCCTGGTCGCCGGGATAGCCGTGGTGGCGTTCCTGGGTGTGGCGGCGATCTGGCAGGTACGCCGCCGTGCCTAGGTCCTGTCGTCACACTCCCGTCCGCCCCGTGACGCCATGCACTTCCCCGAGCTCTCGGCTTCTTCCCCGCTCTCGGCTCCTCCCGCACTCTCGGCCCCGCTCGAGCGGGGGGACCCCCACGAGCGGGGGGACCCCATGAGCAGGGGAGCCCCCCATGACGCCGCAGGGCCCGCCCTCCGGGCGGGCGACGGGAGTGTGACGACAGGACCTGGTGACGCCCAACCGTGGGGGCGCACCGGCACCGAACGTCCGGTGCCGTCGGGCGCCCCCGCCCCGCGCCGTCGGCAGGTCGACCCCCTGCACCCCGGCGCCTGGTGGCTGTGGGCCCTGGCCCTCGGTATCGCCGCCACCCGTACCACCAACCCCCTGCTGCTCGCCCTCCTCGTCACCGTCTCGGCGTATGTGGTGGCCACCCGCCGCCCGAACGCGCCCTGGGCCCGCTCCTACGGCGCGTTCGTCAAGCTGGCGCTCGCCGTGCTCGTCATCCGCCTGCTCTTCGCGATCGTCCTCGGCTCCCCCATCCCCGGCACGCATGTGCTCGTCGCCCTGCCCGAAGTCCCGCTCCCCGGCTGGGCGCAGGGCATTCGCCTGGGCGGCGAGGTCACGGCCGAGGCCCTCACGTTCGCCCTGTACGACGGCCTGAAACTGGCCACGCTGCTCATCTGCGTCGGCGCCGCGAACGCCCTCGCCAACCCCTCCCGCCTGCTGAAGTCCCTGCCCGGCGCCCTGTACGAGATGGGCGTGGCCGTCGTCGTGGCGCTGACGTTCGCGCCGAACCTGATCACGGACGTCCAGCGGCTGCGCGCCGCCCGTCGGCTGCGGGGCCGGCCCGATCGGGGTGTCAGGGGTCTGCTGCAGGTCGGACTTCCGGTCCTGGAAGGCGCGTTGGAGCGTTCGGTCGCGCTCGCCGCCGCGATGGACGCCCGCGGTTACGGCCGTACCGCACAGGTCCCGGCCGGGGTCCGCCGTACCACCGCCGCCCTCACCCTCGGCGGGCTGCTCGGCGTCTGCGCCGGAACCTACGGGCTGCTCACCGCCGAAGGCGCCGTCTACGGCGTTCCCGTACTCCTGGTCGGTCTCGCCGCCGCGCTCGCGGGCCTGTGGCTGGGTGGCCGGCGTTCCCTGCGCACCCGTTACCGCCCGGACCGCTGGGACGTCCGCGCCTGGTTGGTCGCCGGCTCCGGCGCGGCGGTCGCGGCGCTGCTCGCGCTCGCCGCCGCGCGCGACCCGGCGGCCCTGCATCCCGGTGTGGTGCCGCTGGTCGCGCCCACCCTCCCCCTGGGCCGGCGGCGGCCGTACTGATCGGCCTGCTCCCCGCCTTCGTCGCACCCGCCCCCGAGGACACCGGCAAGGAGCCGTCGTGATCCGCTTCGAGAACGTCTCCGTGACGTACGACGGCATGCCCGAACCCTCCGTACGGGGAGTCAACTTCGAGGTGCCGGAGGGTGAACTCGTCCTGCTCGCCGGCCCGTCCGGGGTCGGCAAGTCCACCGTGCTGGGCGCGGTCAGCGGCCTCGTCCCGCACTTCACGGGCGGCACTCTGCACGGCAGGGTCACGGTGGCCGGCCGCGACACCCGCACCCACAAGCCGCGCGAACTCGCCGACATCGTGGGCACAGTGGGCCAGGACCCGCCGTCCCACTTCGTGACGGACATCGTCGAGGACGAACTCGCCTACGGCATGGAGTCGTTGGGCCTGCCCCCGGACGTGATGCGGCGCCGCGTCGAGGAGACCCTGGACCTGCTGGGCCTCGCCGATCTGCGCGACCGCCCCATCTCGACGCTCTCCGGCGGCCAGCAGCAGCGGGTCGCCATCGGCTCGGTGCTCACCCCGCACCCGCGGGTGCTGGTCCTGGACGAGCCGACGTCCGCGCTGGACCCCGCGGCGGCCGAGGAGGTCCTCGCGGTCCTCCAGCGCCTCGTCCACGACCTCGGCACCACGGTCCTCATGGCCGAGCACCGCCTGGAACGCGTCATCCAGTACGCCGATCAGGTGGCGCTGCTGCCGGGGCCGGGCGAGCCCCCGCTGCTCGGTGCCCCGGCGGAGGTGATGGCGGTTTCCCCCGTGTTCCCGCCGGTGGTGGCGTTGGGCCGGCTCGCCGGCTGGTCCCCGCTGCCGCTGACCGTGCGGGACGCGCGCCGCAGGGCGGCCGGGCTGCGGGAGCGGCTGGCCGACGCGACGCCCCCGCCGCGGGAGCCCGCTCGGAAGACCCCGGCCCCCGCGCCCTCCGGTCGGCGCCTGTTCGGGCGCACCAAGGCGGACGCCTCCACTCCCGTCCACGTGGCGGAAGTCCGCTCCCTCGCCGTCCGCCGCGACCGTGTCCAGGCGCTGCGCCACATCGACCTGACGGTCGCCCCCGGCGAGACGATCGCCCTCATGGGCCGCAACGGCGCCGGAAAGTCGACGCTGCTCGGTGCCCTGGTCGGCCTGGTCGAGCCGTCCGCCGGTTCGGTCCGCACCGGTGACGCCGTGCCCCACCGCACCCGCCCCCGCGACCTGGTCCGCCGGGTGGGACTCGTCCCGCAGGAGCCGCGCGACCTGCTGTACGCGGACACGGTCGCCGCGGAGTGCGCCGCCGCCGACCGGGACGCCGAGGCGGAACCGGGCACGTGCCGCGCCCTGTTGTCGGAACTGCTGCCCGGCATCACGGACGACACGCACCCCCGTGACCTGTCCGAGGGCCAGCGCCTGACCCTCGCCCTGGCGGTGGTCCTCACCGCCCGCCCACCCCTGCTCCTCCTCGACGAGCCGACCCGCGGGCTGGACTACGCGGCGAAGGCCCGCCTGGTCGCCGTACTGCGTGGGCTGGCCGCCGAGGGCCACGCGATCGTCCTGGCCACGCACGACGTGGAACTGGCGGCGGAACTCGCCCACCGGGTCGTCCTGCTCGCCGAGGGCGAGGTCATCGCCGACGGTCCGGCGGCCGAGGTGGTCGTCGCATCGCCGTCCTTCGCCCCTCAGGTGGCCAAGATCCTGGCCCCGCAGCACTGGCTGACGGTCTCCCAGGTGCGGGCGGCCCTGCCATGACCCCCGCACGCACCACAGCCGCCACCACCGGTGCGCAGCGCCAGGCGCGGGCCGTCCGCCTTGGCCCGCGTTCGCTCCTGGCCCTGGCCCTGGTGAGCGCGGTGGGTGTGGCCGCCTTCGGCTGGCCCTTCCTGGCCCCGCCCGCCTCCGCCCTCAACGCCCACGCGCAGGACGCGCCGTGGCTCTTCGCCGGGCTGCTCGTGCTGCTGGTCGCGGTGGTGGCGGCGACGCTCTCGGAGTCGGGTCTCGGCCCGAAGGCGGTCGCGATGCTGGGCGTACTGGCGGCGACGGGCGCGGCCCTGCGCCCCATCGGCGCGGGGACGGCCGGTCTGGAACCCATGTTCTTCCTGATGGTGCTGAGCGGCCGGGTCCTCGGCCCCGGATTCGGCTTCGCGCTCGGCTCGGTGACGATGTTCGCGTCCGCGCTGCTCACGGGCGGGGTCGGCCCCTGGCTCCCGTTCCAGATGCTGGCGATGGGCTGGTTCACGATGGGGGCGGGCCTGCTCCCGGGCCCGGACCGCCTCCGGGGCCGCGCGGAGCTGTGGATGCTCGCCGCCTACGGCTTTCTGGCGGCCTTCGCCTACGGCACGGTGATGAACATGGCGGGCTGGCCCTTCATGGCCGCCCTCGCCTCGAACATCTCCTTCGACCCGGACGCGTCGGTCCCCGCCAACCTGGCCCGTTTCGTGGCGTACTGCCTGGCCACGTCCCTCGGCTGGGACCTGGGCCGGGCCCTGCTCACCGTCGTGCTGGCCCTGGCCCTGGGCGCCCCGGTCCTCCGCGCCCTGCGCCGCGCCACCCGCAGAGCGGCTTTCGAGACACCGGTCACCTTCACGGGGCACCCCTGAGTAATCGCTTCGCCCGCTCACGGTGACAGCGACGGCCCACCACGGTGAACCACCCCACATGGCCCAGATCACATACGAAGCGGCATCGTAGCCCTCAGCACACCCCCCACCCCCTCCCCCACCCACTCCGACCTGCGCGCAGGACCGCGGACCGCAAACCGGCAAGCTCCATGAAATGCGGCCACAACTAGTAAATACGGTCATTGCGGACGAACTTCGGAACTGTTTCTGTGGAGCAGTCGCCAGGCGCCGACGTGCCCCCACGGGCCGCGGCGCCGACGTATGCCCCGCCCCGCCTCACGTGTGTTCCGGCATCGGGCCTACGGCGACCCCCTGTACCCGAAGAAAGGCTCCACGTGTCCGCCGTTTCCCTCCTCCGCACCGTCGCCACCCCGAAGAAGGCCCTCGCCGGTGCCGCCCTCGCCGCCGCGGCCTGCGGCACGCTGATCGCCGCCACCCCCGCGCAGGCGGCCACCACGGCCACGGCCTCGGCCCGGGCGACCGCGCAGCAGATGGTCGGCGACTCGACGCAGTACCAGTGCTTCTCGAACATCGTCCAGCGCGAGAGCAACTGGAACCCGACCGCCACCAACGCCTCCAGCGGCGCCTACGGCCTGGTCCAGGCCCTGCCCGCATCCAAGATGGCCTCGGCCGGTTCCGACTGGAAGACCAACCCCGCCACCCAGATCGAGTGGGGCCTCGGCTACATGAACGAGCGCTACGGCAGCCCCTGCGCCGCCTGGGACTTCTGGCAGTCCAACAACTGGTACTGACCCACCCGCCCCCGGCACCACCCCGCATACCGAAGGCGGCGGCCCCTGATCCCCGGGGCCGCCGCCTTCGCCCTTCACCGAGGCTTCAGCGCTCGAGATCGAGCACCGGCACACCACGCCCCTCGTACGCCTTCGCCTCAACGGTGGCGATGAGGGCGTCGGCTCCCCACTCGGGCAGATGCCGTGCCGCGTGAATCGCCGCCCCCATTCCCGGCGACACTCCGTCCCGCTCCAGCCGGGCAACCACCAGCACTGCCGGATAGTCCAGATCGACCGTATGGACGACCTGCAACTGCCCGACGTGCTCGGCGATCCCCAGTCGCTCCCGGTCGGCCTCCAGGACCGACAACGTGGGCACCCACAGGCGGGTCTCCGCCTCGAAGTGAGCGCGGTGGATGAGCGAGGACACCTGCCGGTTCCCCGACAGCGCCAGGAGAGTCGGTGTGTCGAGGACGAGATGGTGGAGGATCACCCGGCGGCCTCGCCCTGCTGCCGGGCGAACGCCTCCCGCAGCCTGCGTCCCATCGCCGCGCTCTCGTCGTCCGTCACCTCGACGTCGAAGTGCTCGGCAAGGTACGCCCGCGTCCGCTCGGCCCGTTCCCGACGCTCCTCCTCGGTCGGCGTCGACTCCGCGTACTCCTGCACGAGTGTCCGGATCGACGTCCCCCGGGACTTCGCAATCACCGCCAACCGGTCCCGCACTTCGGCAGGCACCCGGATCATCGCATCAGCCATGGCGGGAGTGTACGCCCGCGTATACAGCCCCGTGGCCCTCAGATGTGTGCGGACGGCCCGGTCAGGCGCGCTCCTTTTCCGCCGGCTCCGGGCTCTCCCCCCGTTCTGCTCGCTCCGCCCGTACGTCCTGGTCCGGCTTCGCCGCTCGCTCTGTTCCTGCCGACCGCTCCGGATGCACCGCCTGTTGCGGCACCGCCGCCGCGCCCTCGGTCCCGGTCGCCGCGGTCACGGCCGTGCGGGCGCGTGGTCCCTGGAAGAGGTGGGTCAGGCCGAAGCCGGCGGCGACGACGAGCGCCCCACCGGCCGCGTCCAGGACCCAGTGGTTGCCGGTGGCGACGATCGCGGCGACCGTGAACAGGGGGTGGAGCAGGCCGAGTGCCTTCATCCACAGCTTCGGGGCGATGATCGCGATGACCGCGCCGCACCACAGGGACCAGCCGAAGTGCAGCGACGGCATCGCCGCGTACTGGTTGGTGAGGGCGGTGAGGGTGCCGTAGTCCGGCTTGGAGAAGTCCTGGACGCCGTGCACGGTGTCGATGATCCCGAGGTTCGGCATCAGACGCGGCGGAGCCAGCGGGTAGAGCCAGAAGCCGATCAGGGCGAGCAGGGTGGCGAAGCCGAGGCTCGCGCGGGCCCAGCGGTAGTCGACCGGGCGGCGCCAGTACAGCAGGCCGAGGACCGTGAGCGGGACGAGGAAGTGGAACGACGTGTAGTAGAAGTCGAAGAAGTGCCGCAGCCAGTCGATCTTCACGACGGCGTGGTTGACCGCGTGCTCGATGTCCAGGTGGAGCGCGCGCTCGAGGTCGAGGATCTGGTGGGCGTGCTCCTCCGCGCGCTCCCTGCCGCCGGTCGCCGCGAGCCGCACCCTGGAGTAGGCGGCGTAGGTGACCCGGATCAGCAACAGCTCCAGCAGCAGGTTGGGACGGCTCAGGACCCGGCGCAGGAACGGCAGCAGCGGTACGTGCCGGAAGCGGGTCGGGACGGGCGGGGCGTACTGGGTCGGGACGGGTGACTGGAAGTACGGCGAGGTGCGCGACAGGAACGGGATCACCGTGGCGGCGGCGAGCGCGGCGAGCAGCACCGCGTTGTCGCGGACGGTGTGGAGGGCCGCCACGTTCGGGAGGATCATCTGGGCCGGCAGCGTCATCACCAGGACGACGGCCACCGGCCACAGCAGCCGGTCGGAGGCGCGTCTGCCGACGGTGCCGACGAGGGCGAGCAGCACCCACAGCAGCTGGTGCCGCCACGCGGTCGGGGAGACGGTGATGGCGGTGCAGCCGGTGATCGCGACCGCGAGCAGCAGCTGGCCGTCGTGGGCGTAGCGGACGGCGCGGCGCAGGCCGAGGGTCACGACGGCCGCGCCGAGCAGCAGGAAGAGCCCGATCTCGACGGGGCCTTCGAGTCCGAGGCGGAGCAGGGCGCCGTGCAGGGACTGGTTGGCCAGGTCGTCGGCCCGGCCGCCGAGGCCCACGCCCGCCATGTGGTGCACCCAGTAGGTGTACGAGTCCTGCGGCATCGCGGCCCAGGCGAGCGCGGTGCCCGCGGCGAAGGCGACGCCGGAGGCCGCGGCGGCCCGGCGGCGGCCGGTGAACCACAGCAGCGGGGCGAAGAGCAGCAGGGTGGGCTGGAGGGCGGCGGCGACACCGATCAGCACCCCGCCGGCCCGCTGCCCGCGGGCGACGAAGCAGCCGAGCAGGACGAGGAGGACGGGGATGATGCTGGTCTGGCCGAGCCACAGCGTGTTGCGCACGGGCAGCGACAGCACGAGCAGGCTGATCGCGACCGGTGCGGCCAGCAGGGCCGTGCGCCGACCGACCGGCTGTGGCAGGGCGCGGGCGGCGACCAGACCGAGGGCGACGACCAGCAGCAGCGTGCCGAAGGTCCAGCCCCAGCCCAGGGCCTGTGCGGCGGATCTGCTGAGCGGTTTGAGGACGAGCCCGCTGAAGGGGGTGCCGGTGAAGCGGGTCGAGTCGTAGAGCGAGCCGCTGACCTGCAGTACCCCGTCGTGCCCGAACCAGGTCTCGAGGTCCGTGAGCCGCTCCCCGCGCGGGGTGGTCAGGACGGCGGCGACCTGTCGTACGGCCAGGACTGCGGCGAGCAGCCACAGTCCGAGGCGCACCGTGTGCAGGCGTGTCCGGGTCCCGCCGACGGCCGTGGCTCCGAAAGCCTCCTCCGGTCGCCCCCTGTGTTCCGCGTTCGCCACGCCTCGTCGGCCTCCCGCCCCGTTGGTCCCACGCGTCCCGCGCGTGGGGTCCCTCCGCAAACCTTATGAGGCTCGCGTCGCCCCCGGAAGAGACACAGGCAACCCCCGCTTCACCTGACGTCCGTCCTGCTTTTGGTCCGGCTTTGGTCCGGAAGGCGACAGACGGCGGGGGCCGGGTTGCCCGCGGGGCCGCGAGAGGGATCACATGGAGGGTCGGTGGCGTTGTCTTCCTCAGTCGCATCCGTCAGCTGAACCCACCACAACCAACCACATGGAGAAGGACGAGAGGTGTAAGGGCATGAGCGAATCGCAGCTCTGGCACGCGGTGGACGACTACTTCGCCGCCCGTCTCGCACCCGACGACGAGGCTCTGGCGGCCGCCCTGCGGGACAGCGAGGCCGCCGGGCTCCCGTCCATCGCCGTCGCCCCCAACCAGGGCAAGCTGCTCCAGCTCCTCGCCCAGGTGCAGGGCGCCCGGTACATCCTGGAGATCGGCACCCTCGGCGGCTACAGCACCATCTGGCTGGCCCGCGCCCTCCCGGCCGACGGGCGGCTGATCACGCTGGAGTACGACCCGCGGCACGCCGAGGTCGCCACCCGCAACATCGGCCGCGCGGGCCTGGACCGGCTCGTCGAGGTACGGGTGGGTCCGGCGCTGGAGTCGCTGCCCCAACTGGCCGACGAGAACCCGCCCCCGTTCGATCTGGTCTTCATCGACGCCGACAAGGTCAACAACCCGCACTACCTGGAGTGGGCCCTGAAGCTCACCCGCGCGGGCAGCCTGATCGTCCTCGACAACGTCGTCCGGGGCGGCCGGGTGATCGACGCGGACAGCACCGCCCCGGACGTGCTGGGCACCCGCGCCGCCCTCGACCTGATCGGCAGCCACCCGAGGCTGGCCGGTACGGCGGTCCAGACGGTCGGCGCCAAGGGGTACGACGGCTTCGCGCTGGCGCGGGTGCTGGAGTGAGCCGGAACCTCACACCTCGTGGTAGAAACCCACGTTGACGCTGCGCGGGGCGGCGCGGTCCAGGATGACGACCTCACCGTTGCCGCCCCGGGGCAGCGCGACGCTGCCGCCGTAGGCGACCGGGTGAATCTGCTCCCCGATGGTCAGCCGGACCTCGGAGGACGGCTCGGGCAGCGAACCGCGCAGCCAGCTCAGGTACCAGGTGCCGTCCTGGGCGCACTGGAACTCCAGGTGGACCCTGGACACGAACAGCCAGTCGTCCGGCGTGGAGAGCCGGCACACCGACTTGTCCCGGCCCACGCGCAGCAGGGCGCCCGGCTCGGTCGGCGCGTCCGCCATGAGCATGCCGGCCGTGGCCCCCGCTTCCGCCGCGGACACGGCGGCCATGGTGAGTTCGAGCACGTGCGCTCCTCCTGAGACGTTCTGGCGGGCCGGGGTGCCGGCCTGCGGTGGCCGGGACGGCCTGGCGCGGCGACCGGTACGACCCGCTGCCGCCGAATGATAAAACGCCCGGTTCCCCCGCGTCTGCCCGGTGGGCACAACGGCCACATGACCGGGCGAAAGCCGCCGGACGGCGATTTCGAGGTGGGAGTCCCCCGCTCGAAAGGAGTTGAGGGTGGGGGAGGGTGGACAAGCAGATCCGTGACGCCGAGGCGCGCGGCGACTTCGAACGGCTGCCGGGGGCGGGCAGGCCGCTGTCCCGCGACATGGAGTCCCCGTACGAGAAGATGTGGTGGGTCGAGCGAAGCCGGCCCGCGAGGGCCACTCCGTGCTGCCGCCGACACCGGCCCTGCGCGAGGGGGCCGAGGACGCCCTGGAAGCGGCCCACGCGGCCCCCTCCGAACGGATCGTCCGGAAGATCCTCACGGAGATCAACGTCAAGATCCGCGACATGACGTACAAGCCACCGCCCGGCCCCCCGCCGGGCAAGGAGCCGTACGACGTCGAGGACGCCGTACGGCAGTGGCGGGAGCGCCGGGCGGAGGCGGCGGACGGGCCACCGGGCCCGCACACCTGACAGCCTGCCGGTTGCTCGGAGCCGGCCCCGGTCAGGCGCGCAGCAGCCGTTCCGCCAGCCCGCGGTAGTCCCGCAGGGCCAGGCGCAGCTGCTCGGTGCCGGTCGCGGTGCCGGTCACGGCGGCGTTCGGGCCCTCGCCCCCGTCCGCGGTCTGCCAGGACCGGCGCAGGGCGCGGCGCCGCTCGGTCACCGCGTCGGTGAAGCGGGCGGCGAGTTCCTGCAGCACGTGATCGGCCTCCTCCACGGATTCCCTCGGGGCATCCACGAACCCGGCCACGGCGTGCCGCAACTGCTCGGAGAGCTTGTGCCAGTCGTCGTGCGGGAGCAGACGGGTGCCGTCCGTCCCCTCGGGGTCGCGGTCACCGTCGTGGCGGGCGCCCTCCTCGTAGAGGTCACGGCGGGGGCCACCGTGCACGTCCTCGGTGAGGCCGTCGTGGGTCCCGGGAGTGGTCGTTCGGCCGGTCGGGCGGATGGTCGTGGTGTGGGGCGCCTCGCTCGTCGGTGCGTCGCCGGGGCGCCGGGGCGTGTCGGTCATCTCACTCAGCTCTCCTTCGCCTGTCGCCGGTGGAGCAACGACGGCATGCGGGGGAGCGGCCGCGTGCGGCCGTCCTCCCGCCGGTGCCGTCCGGGTCGGCGCGATGGTCTCCGCCGTCGTGACGGGACGGCCGCACCAGATCGTCGAAGAGGGCGCGGGCCTCGACCATCGCCTCGCGCATCTCCTCGGTGCCCGCGCCGCCTTCATGCGTGCCGTGGGCGCGGGCCTGCGCCACCCGGTGCACACGCCGGTAGCCGTCAACGTGCCGGGCGTGGTGCACGGACAGCGCGGCGAGCTGCTCCTCGTACTGTCCGCCGTCGGGGAAGCCCCGGGCGGAGGCGAGGTCGGTGAGCAGCCGGTCCGCCTCGGCGACCGCGTCCCGCGGCGAGTCGACGAACCGCTCCTGCGCGGCCGTCCAGCCCGCCTCGTACCTCTCCCGTTCGGCGGGCTCCAGCGGTCGTGTCCGCAGGTCGCCGTGGAGCTGTACGCGCTGGGCCAGTTCACGTTCGGCGGCCTCGGCGTCCCCGTCGTGCCGGGCGACGGCCCGGTCGTACTCGGGTCCGAAGCGCCGCTTCAGGTGCGCGCCGTGGTGTGGACCGCGGGCGCGCAGGGTCAGTACGGCCGCCGCGACGACAACGACCGCCACGATCACGATCAAGGCAATGATCAGGCCAGTGGACATGGGTGCCTTCCGGTGTGTCGGCCAACCGGCGCTTCTCGCGCGCCGGTTCACCGGACGGGTAGCCGAAAGGCCTGCCGGTAAACAGAAGTTGTGCGTCCGGTGGCGGATGGACGCAGAATGCGGTCATGACGTGGACCGTCCACCCCGAACCCCCTGTCTCCCCCGTCGCCGCCGCGCTCTGGCGGGCGTACTACACCGAGGTCAGCGACCGCTGGTACCTGCTGCACGAGGGGCACCGGACCGACCCGGAGGAGCTGGAGCGCGAGATCGCCGCCCAGTCGGGCGCCGACCTCGTGCCGCCGCGGGGACATCTGCTGGTCGCGCGGTACGCGGGCGAACCGGCGGGCAGCGCAGGGGTCCGGCTGCTGGACGCCGCGACCGCCGAACTCACCCGGGTCTTCCTGTACGAGGCGATGCGCGGCAAGGGCGGTGCGGCGCTCCTGGTGGGCGCCGCCGAGGAAGCGGCCCGCGCGTCGGGGGCCACCCGGCTGGTCCTCGACACGCGTGCGGACCTCGTGGAGGCCCGTGCCCTGTACGCCCGGCTGGGCTTCACCGAGACCGAGCCGCACAACACGGTGCCGTACGCCGAGCACTGGTTGACCAAGCGCCTCGCCTGAGCCACCCGGTTCAACCGACGGGCGCCTCCGGGCGCTCGCCACGCGGGTCCTCCGGGCGCTCGCCGTACGGGCGTTCGGCTCGCGATCCGCTCAGTTCCTCCGTCAGCTCGTGCACCAGCCGCACCAGATCGGTCGGCCGGTCCGGCCCCCACCAGTCGCCGAGCAGCTCGGCCAGGGACTCCTCCCGCGCCCGCGCCAGCCGCTCCACGGCCTCGTACCCGTCGTCGGTCAGTACGAGGCCGGGGCCCTCGCGGGTGGCGAGGTGCCGCATCTCGGCCTGGCGGGCGGCCTCCAGGACGACGGCGAGCGGGACGGTGCTGCGCTCGGCGAGCAGGGCCGGCTCCACCGAGCCGCACTTCCTGATCCGCAGCAGCAGCCAGCTCGTCGCGGGCAGCAGGTCGTAGCCCGCGCGGGCGGTGGCCGTCCGGTAGACCTCGCGCCGTCCCTCGCGGGTGCCGAGCAGCGCCAGCGCGCGGCACACCTCGTCGCGGGACGGCCGCTCCACCGGGTTGCCGGCCGGTTTGCCGGTCGGCGTCCCGGTGCCGTCGGGCGCGGTGTCCGAGGCACGCAGCTTGTCCTCCTTGAGGAGCCAGGCCAGTACGAAGCCGAGGAGGGCGAGGGGAACGGCGTACAGGAAGACGTCCGTGATGGCGGAGGCGTAGGCGTGGACGGCTTCGGGGCGCAGGGCGGCCGGCAGGTCCGCCATGCCTCGCGGGTCGGCCTCCAGCGCGTCCACGGAGACGCCGGGCGGGAGCCGGGTGCCGCGGAAGGCGTCGGTGAGCCGGTCCTCGAGGCCGCTCGCGAAGATCGTGCCGTAGACGGCGACACCGAAGGAGGCGCCGATGGAGCGGAAGAAGGTCGAGCCGGAGGTGGCGACGCCCAGGTCCCGGTAGGGGACGGCGTTC
Organism: Streptomyces sp. GD-15H; assembly: GCF_045291515.1. Lineage (NCBI taxonomy): Bacteria > Bacillati > Actinomycetota > Actinomycetes > Kitasatosporales > Streptomycetaceae > Streptomyces > Streptomyces sp. GD-15H. Next base: position 6,020,803 of record NZ_CP149447.1, on the reverse strand, counting down.
TGCACGATCAGTACCAGGACCTGCATGACCAGGCCGAGCCCGAGGCCGAAGACGAAGAAGAAGGTGCTCATCACGGCGGTGGAGCTGTGCTCGTCGAGCTGGTGGAGCAGCAGCAGGCCGACGGTGGTGACGCCGGTGCCCGCGAGGGGGAACACCTTCCAGCGGCCGGTGCGGCTGACGATCTGTCCGGAGGCGGTCGAGGCCGACAGTGTGCCGAACACCATCGGCAGCATGTACACGCCGGACATGGTCGGGGTCACCCCGTGGACCATCTGGAGGAACGCCGGCAGATAGGTCAACGCGCCGAACATGGCGAAGCCGATGATGAAGCTGATCACGACGGAGATCGTGAAGGTGCGGATCCGGAACAGTTTCAGCGGCAGTACGGGTTCGGCGGCCCGCCGTTCCACCGCGACGAAGACGACGGCGAGGACGACGCCCAGGACCGCGAGGACGACGATCTGCGGCGAGCCCCAGTCCCAGGTGGTGCCGCCGAGGGAGGCGACCAGGACGAGGCAGGTCGCGACGGAGGCGATGAGGAAGGTGCCGAGGTAGTCGATGACGTGCCGGGTGGATCTGCGCGGGATGTGCAGCACCGTCGCGATCACGGCGAGCGCGACGACTCCGAGGGGCAGGTTGACGTAGAACACCCAGCGCCAGCTCAGATGCTCGGTGAACAGTCCGCCGAGGAGCGGCCCGAGGACGCTCGTCGTGCCGAAGACCGCGCCGAACATGCCCTGGTACTTGCCGCGTTCACGGGGCGGGACGAGGTCGCCGACGATCGCCATGGACAGCACGACCAGTCCGCCGCCGCCCAGCCCCTGGAGCGCGCGGAAGGCGATCAGCTGCGGCATGTTCTGCGCCGCGCCGCACAGCGCGGAGCCCAGCAGGAAGACGACGATGGCGAGCTGGAACAGCCGCTTGCGGCCGTACTGGTCGCCGAGCTTGCCCCACAACGGGGTCGCGGCGGTCGAGGCCAGCAGATACGCGGTGACCACCCACGACAGGTGTTCCAGACCGCCCAGTTCGCTGACGATGGTGGGCAGCGCGGTGGCCACGATGGTCTGGTCGAGGGCGGCGAGGAGCAGGCCGAGGAGCAGGGCGCCGATCGAGACGACGATGTTGCCGGACACCTGCTCCGGGGGGCCGCCGTCGGAGGGAGGCCCCCCGGAGGAGGGCGGCGGCGGTCCGGAGCCGGCACCGGGTGAGGGTCGCGTGCTGCCCGCCCGCTCCGTCCTACCGTGCGCGTCCCCGGCCATGACGACCTCCACAGGTTCTGGTTTCCCGGTCCATCGTGATCGGTATGTCCGCGTATGGCCTGTCGAGTCACCCGTTGAGTACCTCCGGAAGCCCTCATTCCGGGGGCTTGCTCCTCGGGGTGTGGAGAAGATCTGCATAATCTCCGGAGATCACGAGGGGAGGGTCAACGCGTGGAACAGCCGACGGGAACCCCGTGCCCGAACTGCGGTACGCCCAGAAACAGGGACAACACTCCGTCCTGTGCCTGCGGGCCGCGCGCGTCCGATGCCCTCCGCGACGCCCGTACGGCTCAGGCGGCAGCGGCGGAGGACTTCCATCCGCTCCGCGTACGCCCGTACGTGGAGCTCGCCGACGGGGGACGGCGACTACGCCGAATGCCACACCGGAGCACGACGCCGCACCCGAGCACGACCCCGCGCCGGGGCCGGGTGACGGCAGCGCGCCGGAGGACGCCGGTACGCCGGACAGCGGCCGTACGCCCGAGCCGGGAGCCGGACAGGGGACCGCGAACCACACCCCGGCCGAGGACCGACCGGACGCACCGCCGGCCGCCGACGCGACCATGCGACTGCGCGCCGTCCCGGCGGACGCCACGTCCGTGCTCCCCTCCGCCACGCCCGCGCCCACACCGCTCACCGCGCCGCTCGCGCCGCCCACGACCGAGCCGAGCGCCACCGACCTCCACCTGTTCGAGGCCACCCGCCCGACCCGGGCGGTGCCCGCCGCGGCGGAGCCGGCCACGGACCTGGACCTGGGCCCGGACGCCGGGGAACCCGCTCCGCCGGGCCGCCGCCGTCGCCGTACCGTGCTGCTCGCGGCCGCCGGGGCCGTCGTGGCGGTGGTCGGGGCCGCCGGGTGGGCGAGCGGGCTGTTCGCGTACCAGCCGCCGTCCCGGGACGGCGCCCTGCCGGACGACGTGCGGGCGAGCGTGCCGGACGCCCCTCCCTCGGCGGCACCGGCCACGAGCGCGTCCTCCGCCCCGCCGACGTCCACCGCGCCGTCGGCCTCCGCCTCGCCGTCCGAGAGCGCGAGCCCGTCGGCGTCGCCGTCGGTCCCGGCGTCGGAGTCCAGCGCTTCGGCGACCCCGTCGGACACGGCGGAGCCGTCGTCGGCCGCGCCGACCACCGCCCCGGCCGACTCCCCCGAGGAGGGGACGGACGAGGAGGAGCGCGAAAACACCGGCGCCGTACTGCGCCGCGGCGACCACGGACCGGAGGTCACCGAACTCCAACAGCGCCTGCGCCAGTTGCACCTGTACAACAGCGAGATCCACGGCCGGTTCAACCGCCGGGTGGAGGACGCCCTGCGCGACTACCAGTGGTCCCGGGGCATCAGCGGCGACGACCTGGGCGTGTACGGACCGGAGACCCGGACCCGGCTGGAGTCGGAGACCCGGGAGCCGTAGGCCGGCGGGCCGGGCGGACGCGAGTGCTACGCGCCCGCGCCTCCGGCTCCGGTGACGTGCAGCAGGATCGCCCCGTCCGCCCCGCGCTCGACCCGCACCTGCGTCAGGTCTCGTACGGCCACGTCCGGGGCGTGGAATCCGGCGCGCGGACCGATCCCGACGACCCGCATCCCGGCCGCGCGACCCGCGGCGATACCCGCCCCCGAGTCCTCGAAGACCACGCAGTCGGCGGGTTCGACACCCAGTTCCGCCGCGCCCTTGAGGAAGCCCTCGGGGTCGGGCTTGCTCACGCCGACGGATTCGGCGGTCACCCGCACCTCGGGCAGCGCCAGCCCGGCGGCGGCCATCCGGGCCGTGGAGAGGCCGACGTCGGCAGAGGTCACCAGCGCGTGCGGCAGGCCGTCGAGGGAGGCGAGGAAGTCACGGGCGCCCGGTATCTCGACGACGCCCTCGGTGTCCGAGGTCTCCTCGGCGAGCATGCGCGCGTTGTCGGCGTGGTTCTGCGCCATCGGCCTGCTCGGCAGCAGCAGCGCCATCGAGGCGTAGCCCTGCCGCCCGTGCACGACCTTCATGACCTCGTCCCCGTTCAGCCCGTGCCGCTCGGCCCAGCGCCGCCAGACGCGCTCGACCGAGGCGTCCGAGTTGACGAGGGTGCCGTCCATGTCCAGCAGGAGGGCGCGGGCGGTGAGTACGGCGGTGGCCGTCATCGGCAGCTCCAATGCGCGGGGGCCGGGTCCGGATGTGGGCCGGGAGTGGGGCCCGGAGAACAAGGCGGAGAGACAAGGCGGCCCCGCCCGCCGGTCAGGGAAAACGGGCGGGAGCCACTTTGTTCATCCACGATACAAAACATGACCGGCATCCCGCCAGCGTCTCCACCAACCGTTCACAAACCGTTGGCCCCGGCGTCGCACCCGCACGTCTTCACGGGGCGCCCGGGCAGCCCTCGGGCCGATCAGCCGGTGACCGCCTCCCACAGGCTCCACACCCCGAGCCCCAGCATCAGCAGCGCCGCGATCCTCGTGATCAGCTTCAGTGGCACCCGCTTCATCAGGGCCTTTCCGCCGACTATGCCCAGCCCGGCCACCGCCCACAGCGCGAGCACCGCGCCCAGGCCGACGGAGAGCGGGTCGTCGTAGCGCGCGGCGAGGTTGGCCGTCATGATCTGGGTGAGATCGCCGAACTCGGCGACCAGGATGAGCATGAAGCCCGCCCCGGAGACCTTCCAGAAGGACTGGTTCTCCGGGTTGCGGATCTCCTCCTCGCCCTCGTCCTTCTTGAACAGCAGCATCGCCGCGCCGCCCAGGAAGAGCACACCCGTGATCGCGCTCACGAGCTGCTGCGGCAGCAGGGTGAGCACGCTTCCCGCCGCCACCGCGAGCGCGACATGCAGCGCGAAGGCGGCGGCGACACCGGCGAAGACGTAGGAGGCCCGGTAACGGGTGCCGAGGACGAGGCCGGCGAGCGCGGTCTTGTCCGGCAGCTCGGCCAGGAAGACGACGCCGAAGACGACGGCCGTCACAGTCAGGTTGATCAACGGTTCCTCGATCGGTCGGGGCTGCCCCACCGAGAGTGCTGTGCGTTCACGGACACCTCGGCACGGCAGCACACGTGGCACCCGCGCCGAGAGGCACGGGCGGTGCACTGCTTGCCGAAGGTCTCGCCGGCCTGCCCCTGCGGGACCTGCCTCCGGGCGCCGGCTCAGACGGGCTGAGCAGTATGTCGACGGTCCGGCGAAGGGCTACTCCCCCTCTGCGCCGTCCATGGTACGCGAGGCGCCGCGGGCCGTCTGTGCGCGCGGACACATCACACCCGCACCGCACCCGCACCACATCCACACCGTCCTGAACCTGGACGTGTCATGAGCGCGTCATTAACTTCTCACCAAACCCACCCCTTCCCGTAACGCCGGGGGACGAGCATTCCCCTGCTCGCACTCCAACGGACCCACCCCACAAGGGAGTTCGCCCATGCCGAAGTTCTACGCGCGTCGACGGCTGAGCATAGTCGCGGCGCTCACCGGACTCATCGCCTCCGCCGGAATGCTCAACGGCCCGAGCGCCTCCGCCGCCCTCCCCACTCCGGTCAGCGCCTCCACCGCCCGCAGCTACCTCTCCTCGCTCACCGTGTCCACCGAGAACCGCACCGGCTACAACCGCGACCTCTTCCCCTACTGGATCACCGTCAGCGGCACCTGCAACACCCGCGAGACGATCCTCAAGCGCGACGGCACGAACGTCGTCACCAACTCCTCCTGCGCCGCCACCAGCGGCAGTTGGTACTCCCCGTACGACGGCGCCACCTGGTCCGCCGCCTCCGACGTCGACATCGACCACCTGGTGCCGCTGGCCGAGGCCTGGGACTCCGGCGCCGGCTCCTGGACCACCGCCCGGCGCCAGGCATTCGCCAACGACCTGACCCGCCCGCAACTGCTCGCGGTCACCGACAACGTCAACCAGTCCAAGGGCGACCAGGACCCCGCCACCTGGATGCCGTCCCGCACCGCCTACCGCTGCACCTACGTGCGCGCCTGGGTGCAGGTGAAGTACTACTACGGCCTGTCGGTCGACTCGGCCGAGAAGTCCGCCCTGCAGGGGTACCTCGCGAACTGCTGAGTGCCGGGTGCTCCCCGCTGACCTCCGTCGCTGCGTACCGTACGGAGCGACGGAGGAAGGGGTCGCCATGACCGCACTGCGCCTCGGGCCACTGCTGAGGTACATCGACGGTTCGTCCGCGACCGTCTGGGCCGAGACGAGCCGGCCGGGCACCGCCGAGGTGCGCTGCGCGGACGGGTCCGGCGGGACGGCCCGCACCTTCCAGATCGCGGGCCACCACTACGCGCTGGTCGAGGTGACCGGCCTGACCCCGGGCACGGCGACGCCGTACGAGGTGTTCCTCGACGACACGCGGGTGTGGCCGCTGACCGAGGAGGAACCCTTCCGGTCCCTCCCGCCCTCCGTCATCGCCACCCCCGCCGCCGACCCCGCCGACGGCATGCGCGTCGTCTTCGGCTCCTGCCACTGGGCGTCCCCGCCGACCGGCGAGCACGACCCCGTCGGCCCCGACGCGCTGCACGCCCTGGCCACCCGCATCGCGGCCGACCCGGGCGGGGAACGGCCCGGTGTGCTGCTCCTCCTGGGCGACCAGGTGTACGCCGATGAGACGTCCGAGGCGACCCGCGCGTATCTCGCCGCCCGCCGCGACCTCGAGGACCCCCCGGGCAGCGAGGTGGCGGACTACGAGGAGTACACCCACCTCTACGACGAGTCCTGGCTCGACCCCCCGGTGCGCTGGCTGCTGTCCACCGTCCCCACCTGCATGATCTTCGACGACCACGACGTCATCGACGACTGGAACACCTCCGCCTCCTGGGTCGCCGACATGCGTGCCACCTCCTGGTGGGGGGAGCGGGTGCGCAGCGGCCTGATGTCGTACTGGGTCTACCAGCACCTGGGCAACCTCTCCCCGCGCGAGCTGGCGGCGGACCCCCTGTACACGTCCGTCCGGGAGAGCCCCGACGGTACGGAGGCGCTGCGGACCTTCGCCGCCGAGGCCGAGGCCGACGCGGCGTCCACGCGCTGGAGCTACCGGCGCGACTTCGGCCGGGTGCGGCTGCTGATGGTGGACATCAGGGCGGCCCGCGTCCTGGCGGAGGGCGAGCGTGCGATGCTCGCCCCGGACGAGGCGGCGTGGCTGCGCGAACAAGTACGGGACGAGCACGGTTCGTACGACCACCTCCTCATCGGCACGTCCCTGCCCTGGCTGCTGCCGCACCTGGTGCACGACGTCGAGGCGTGGAGTTCCATGCTGTGCCGGGGCGACAAGGGCCCCCGGTGGGCGCGGTTCGGGGAGTGGCTTCGGCGCGCGGCGGACCTGGAGCACTGGGCGGCGTTCCCGGAGTCCTTCGGGGAGTTGGCGGAGCTGATCGCCGAGGCCGGCACGGGGCCGGACGCGCCGGCGACGGTGTGCGTGCTCTCCGGTGACGTCCACCACGCGTACGTGGCCGAGCCTAGCTGGCCGGGACGGGGGACGGGAACGACGGAACCGGTGACGTGCGCGGGAACGAACGCGGGCGCGGCCCGGACGCCCAGGTGGTGCAGCTGACCTGCTCCCCCGTCCACAACTCCATTCCCCTGTCGATACGGCTGGGTTTCCGCTTCGGTTGGAGCGCCGCCGCACGCACCCTGGGCCGCGCCTTCGCCCGGCACGGTGGCTCCAGGAAGCCGCCGATCAAGTGGCGCAAGACGGGCGGGCCCTGGTTCGGCAACCAGCTCATGACGCTGACGATGCGGGGGCGTTCGGCGGTGCTGCGACTGGAGCACGCACGCACGGAGGAGCCGGGGGAGACGAGGCCGGAGACTGGAAGCGGACGCCGGACGAGGGCGCGACTGAGGACGGTGGCGGAGATCCGGCTGAGCGACCAGCGGGTGATGCAGGGATGAAGAGGCGTCAAAAACCTTGAAGGCCCTGTGAGTTGACTGGGGGACGACTGTGACACGGGGTGTGGACCCGGTCACAGCGTTGAACGCGCGGGTGGGGCGGAGCCGTATTCACGTGCGGCGGCGGGCGGGCGACCTCCTCAAGAGGCGATCTCCCGTGGCCAAACGTTGAACTTGCAAGCATGAGTGAGGGGCACCTCACACGGGCCTACGACTCGGTTCCCGTCCCCGCCCGGTCCCTTCCGGGCCGGTCCACCGAAGGAGACCCCCACATGTCCGGACGCCTCAACAGCGCCCAGCCGTACGCCCTCGGTCTGTTCCGCATCGTCGTCGGCCTGCTCTTCGCCTGCCACGGCGCCGCCGCACTGTTCGGTGTGCTCGGCGGCACGGACGGCAGCGGCGGCACCGCCGAGACCGGGGCCTGGCCCCACTGGTACGCGGCCGTGATCGAGCTCGTCGGCGGCAGCCTGGTCCTGCTCGGACTGGGCACCCGTGCCGCCGCGTTCATCTCGTCGGGCGCCATGGCCTATGCCTACTTCAGCGTGCACCAGCCGGAGGCCCTGTGGCCGCTCCAGAACAGCGGCGAGGGCGCGGCCATGTACTGCTGGGCCATGTTCCTGCTGGTGTTCACCGGCTCCGGCGCCTTCGGCCTGGACCGGCTGTTCACCCGGCGCACCCGCGCTCAGGCCGTGCAGTCCAAGCCGACGGAACAGAGCCCCGTCGCCGCCTGACGGCCCGACAGCCCGGCTCACGGCGGTCGGCGGTGCCCGCCGTCCGCCACCACCCGCCGTCCGGGAAATGAATCTTCAACACCGGACGTATGAACCCCCCGTGACCTTTCCGTCACATGCCCGGCGTACGCTCGTTGGCTGTAAAGGCCACTCCTGCCGCTCCCCCGCGACAACGCGGCACGGTCTGGCCCACGGGGGAGCCACGGGGAGTTCGGGTGGAGAGTTTCGGGTCGCTGATCGGCAGCCCATGGATCTATGCGGTGGTGGCCCTCTCGGTCCTGCTCGACGTGTTCCTGCCGATGCTGCCGAGCGGGGTCCTGGTGATCACGGCGGCCACGGCCGCCGCCGCGGGCACGGCGACCGGCGTGCCCGACATCCTGGCGCTGACCCTCTGCGCCGCCACCTCCTCCGTCCTCGGCGACCTGGTCGCCTACCGCCTCGCCTGGCGCGGCGGCGCCCGTCTGGACCGGGCGATCGCCCGGTCCCGTCGGCTGACCGGCGCGCAGGAACGTCTCGGCTCGGCACTGGCCCGAGGCGGTGGCGGCATGGTCGTCCTCGCCCGTTTCGCCCCTGCGGGCCGCTCGCTGGTCTCGCTCGGCGCGGGCGCCGCCCGCCGCCGGGCCCGCGACTTCCTGCCCTGGTCGGCGCTGGCGGGCCTGTCCTGGGCCGCCTACAGCGTGGCCCTCGGTTACTTCGGTGCCCACTGGCTGGGCGCGACCTGGCTCGCCACCGCGGTGTCGGTCGGCGCGCTGTTCGCGGCGGGCGCGGGAGCGGCCTACCTGGTGCGCCGGCACCCGGTACCGGCGGAGGCCGCGTAGCGGACGGCGCGGCTGGGACGTCGTGGTGGACCGGAGGCGCCCGCTACCCCGCCTGCCGCGCCGCGCTCGCGCCGCGCACCTCCAGGCCGTCCAGCAGTTGGGCCGTGGCCTCGGCGATCGCGTCCACGGCCCGGTCGAAGACCTCGCGGTTGTGGGCGGCCGGTGCCCGGAAGCCGGACACCTTTCTCACGTACTGCAGGGCGGCGGCCCGGATCTCGTCCTCGGTGGCCTCCTCGGGCAGGGCGGGCGGACGCAGGGTCTTGATACTCCGGCACATGCCCCCAGTCTCACCCCGAGAAGCCCCTCCGGGCCATGAGGGTGAACCCCCGGGAGACCCCCGAGTAACTCGCCACCCAAAATCGAACAGGCGTATCATCGGGGTGTGGCTGCGACCTATGACTTTCCGAGTGACCTCCTCGCCGGTCAGGAGGAGTTGCGTCAGGTCCAGGCCGAGCTGTCGGCCCTGTTGAAGCGGCTTCCCTGGTCGGTGGAGCCCCTCGACGGGTTCAGCGACGGCACCGGCTGGCGCCTGGTCGAGCGCCCCGCCTCGCCCGGCTGGACCGACGACGAACAGGCCGAGGTGGAGAAGCTGCGGCGCCGGGAGCACGAGCTGGTGGTGTTCGTCAGCACCCATCGCTACTGGGCGGGGCTCACCGGCGCCGACCGGGTCCACGCCCGCTCCCGGCTGAAGCACGCCCACGAGAACCCGCCGGACGGCACGGAGCAGTCCTCTTAGGGGCACCGCCGCCACAGCGAAAAGGGCCTCCGGAACGTCTCCGGAGGCCCTTGATCACCACGCGGTGGGCGCGGACGGTTTCGAACCGCCGACATCCTGCTTGTAAGGCAGGCGCTCTACCCCTGAGCTACGCACCCGGGACCCGGACGCACCGCCCAGGCCGAGTCGACAGCCTACATGGCCCGGGGCGCGGTCCGGCAAACACCCGTCCCGCCGACGGCCCGGCACCCTGCCACCAGGGGTTCCTCCGGGGCGACCCCGGGTTCTTCCGGGGGGTAAACCCCACCTCGGATCCGGTAGTGGCCCGGATCCCCCGGCGGGGCCCGCGTCCGTACGGTCGAAGTGCGCCGGAGGGCGCCGCCGTCCGTCCCAGGGGGAGATCGTCATGACCCGAACGACCAGCAACGCCGGTACGCACACCGTGAACCACACGACCGGCACCACCCGTACCGCCGGCGCCGGCTCCTCCCGGGGCGGGCGCGGGCGCGCGGTCGCCCTCGGCGGGGCCGCCGCGGTGCTCGTCGCGGGGCTGAGTGCCTGCGGGGCGGCGGCCGCGGAGGACACGGACCCCGACCACCGGTCCTTCAACCTGCCGGGCAGCACCCTCACCGTCGACTCCGACGACTCCGCGCTCGAGATCGTCGCCGCGGAGGGGAACCCGTCGGGCAGGGTCGAGGTCACCCGGTGGTTCCGGGGCACCGTCGCCCTCGGTTCGGACCCGAAGGTCACCTGGTCGTTGGAGGGCGACCGGCTGACACTGCGCACGCGGTGCTCCGGCATCGTCGCCGACTGCTCCGCCAAGCACCGCGTCGAGGTGCCCCACGGGGTCGCCGTGAAGGTCGTGGAGGGCGACGGCAGCGTGCGGGCCCGGGGTTTCCGCGACGCGCTGAGCATCCGCACGACGGACGGGTCCGTGCACGTCACCGACACCACCGGGCCCCTGGACCTGCGGACCGGTGACGGATCGCTGCGGGCCGAGGTCGACTCGCGCACCGTGCGCGCCCGGACCGGTGACGGCACGCTGTGCCTGACGCTGGGTGCCGTCCCCGACCTGGTGGAGTCCCGCAGCGGCGACGGCTCCGCCACCGTCGAACTGCCCCGGGCCGCCTACCGGGTGACGACCAGGACCGGTGACGGCGCCGAACATGTGTCGGTGCCCCGCGACGACGCCAGTTCCCATGTGGTGAACGTCCACACCGGCGACGGAAGTCTCACGGTCCGTACGACGAACTGACCGACCCGTGTGTTCGTCCTCCACCGGTGGGACAATGGCACCGGGCAGGGCGAACGACAGTACGGGAGAGGGATGTGACGGCGACACCAGAGCAGCCGTACTCGCCGTCGAGACCACGCGGGCACCGCACGCGTGGTGTTCTGTCTCCTCCCTCGTGGCCGCGCCCGCGCATGGTGCGCCTTCGCCGGGCGGCCGGTCCGCTCCGTGACACGCTCGCCCTGATGGCCCTGCCGCTGGTGGCGGCGCCGGCGCTGCCCGCCGCGTTCGCCGGCGGCGGCACCCGGCGCTGGTTCGGCGGGTGGGCCGAGAACCAGCGGGCCGAGGCGCAGGCCGCCAAGGACGCGGCGGCGGCCGCGTTCTACGAACTCGACACCGCCCAGCGGGACCTGCGGATCTCCATCGAGACGATCACCGCCGTCGACAGCTCCCCCGCCGCCCGCCGGGCCGTCGCCGACTTCGAGGCGCTCGGCCGCCGTATCGACGAGGCCAGCCACCAGTACATCGACGCCGTCGACGCCCATGATCTGGACCGCGACGACCTGGACCCCTCGGTCGCCTCCCGGGCCCGCACCGAGCTGACCGCCGCCAAGGGCGAGCTCGACCGGGTCAAGCGGGAACTGGACCGCTTCACCAACGGGCTGGGCCCCCTCCTCGGCAAGGCCGAGACCCAGCTGGCCCGGCTCGCGCCCGCCGTCGAGCGTGCCCGGCAGGCCCTGCTCGCCGCCTCGAACGCGCTGGACACCGCCCGCGGGTCGGGGCTGCGGGCCGACGATCTCGCCGCCCGGCTCGCCGCGCTCTCCCCGGAGCTGACCAAGCTGAACCAGGGCGCCGGGCAGCACGGCGTGCCGCAGACCCTGGAGCGGGCCGAGCAGGTCACGCGCCGGGCCGAGGCCGTCCGCGCGGAGGCCGACCGGCTGCCGGAACGGGCTGCCGAGATCGACCGGCGGCTGGTCTCCCTGCGGACCCGCGCCCAGGCCCTCACCACCCGGTCCGCACAGGTGGAACCGGTCCTCAGCGAGCTGCGCCGCCGCTTCACCGCCGCCTGCTGGCAGGACCTGCAGCGCGTCCCCGAGGTGGCCGCGGAGAACGTGCGCCAGGCAGAGGGCAGGCTCGCCGAGGCGAGAACCGCACGCGAGGAGCAGCGGTGGGCGGACGCGACCGCCCTGCTGTCGACCGTACGGGCGCTGTTGAACACGACCGACGAGGCCGTGTCCGCCGCCGGTGACCGGTTGCGCCGGCTGAACGCCGTGCAGAAGGACCCCGAGCAGGAGATCGAGCGCACCCGTTTCGCCATCCGGGACGCCCAGCGCCTGGCCATGGCCGGCCGCCACACCCCGGACCCGCGCCACGCCCATCCGCTGGACACCGCCGTGGCCCGCCTGGAGCGGGCCGTCGACGCCCTGGAGGGCCGTCACCCCGACTACTGGCACTTCCTGACGGAGGCGGAGGCGGTCCGCGAGTCGGTGGCACAGGTGGTGGCCCTGATCCGCGAGGACCGCGGCGGCTCCGCCGGCTGACCGGCACGGCGCCCCCGCACCCCGCTCCCCCGCCACAAACAGAGGTCTGCCGGTTAGCCTGTGCGCATGCCTCGTTATGAGTACCGCTGCCGGACCTGCGGCGACACCTTCGAACTGAGCCGTCCCATGGCGGAGTCCGCCGCCCCGGCCGACTGTCCCTCGGGACACGACGACACGGTGAAGCTCCTGTCCACGGTCGCCGTGGGCGGTGCCGCCTCCGCGCCGTCCGCCGCACCCCGCGCGGGCGGCGGGGGCGGTGGCTGCTGCGGCGGGGGCTGCTGCGGCTGACGTTCCCGGCTGCTCCCCGGTACCGGGGAGGACCCCGCCCTCGGCGGGGCCCTCCCCGTGCCGTCAGCGCGGCGCGCGGGCCGTGTGCAGGAACTCCCGCAGGATGCGCTCGCCGGCCAGTACCCCGCGCTCGGGCAGTGCCGTGATCCCGGGGGCCGTCCAGTCGGCGTCGGCCAGTTCGCCGTGGCCGGGGCGCCAGCCCCGGTCGGCGGCGAGCAGCAGGTCGGCGTCGAGGAGGGAGTCGCCGGCCGCGAGCGTGAGGGCGGCGCCGGTGCGGCGGGCGACCTCACGCATGGCCGCGCTCTTGGTGAGCGGCCCCGGCACGGCGTAGATCTTGCGGCCCTGCAGGGAGACCGTCCAGCCCCGGTTCTCCGCCCACACGGCGAGTTCCTTCACCCACTCCTCGTCCAGCAGTCGGCGCTCGACGACGAGGTAGGCGAAGAGGTCTTCGGCGACCCGGTGCTTGAGGGTCCAGGCCGGTTCGGCGGTCCGCAGCAGATGGTCCTGCACCTCGGAGAGCGGGGCGCACTCGGCGGTGAGGCGTGCGGTCACCCGGGCGTGCCAGTCGGGGTCGGACACGCCGTCGACCAGGAGGTGGCCGCCGTTGGCGCAGATGGCGTAGGCCGGCGGGGGCCGGGGAGGCTGATGCGCCCGTACTGCTCACGCGTGCGGGTGGTCGTCGGTACGAACACCGCGCTGCCACCGAGTCCGGTGAGGAGCCGGGCCGCCGTCTCCGTCATGAAGGACAGCGGGCGGCTCTCGTAGACCTCCACGCACAGCAGGCGGGGCGCCTCGGCGTCGGGCACGGTCAGGGCGAGGGCGCCGGCGGAGTAGATGAGCGTGCGGTCGAGGTCGCTGGCGACGAGGACGGGCATCAGCGGGTCACCGCCCTGCCGTCGGCGCCGGTCGCGCCGCGCGTGTACCGGGGGTGGATCAGACCGACGCAGGTGTACGGGAGTTCGGCGACCTCCTCGACGGGGACGCCCCGCTGTTCGGCCAGCAGCCGGACGTGGTCGAGGTCGCTGCCCGCCCCGGCCCGCGCCAGTATCCTCCAGGGCACCCGGCGCAGCAGCACCCGGGTGGTCTCGCCGACGCCGGGCTTGACGAGGTTCACGTCGTGAATGCCGTACTCCTCGCTGATGCGTTCGACGGCGGCCCAGCCCTCCCAGGTGGGGGTGCGGTCGGTGGCGAGCAGTTCCTTGGCCTGGGCGCAGGCGGCGTCCGTGACCTCGGGAAAGCGGGCGCAGACGGCGTCCAGGAAGGCCACCGAGGCGTCCGCGTCGGCGAGTTCGCGGTAGAACTTGGCGCCGTGGAAGTCGTCCGGGCCGACCAGGTCGGCCCGCAGCACGGTGCGTGAGATGAGGCCGGAGACGGTCGAGTTGAGGCAGGCGGAGGGGATCAGGTAGTCCTCGCGGGTGCCGTAGGTCCGTACGCAGGAGCCGGGGTCGGCCAGCACCGCTATCTCCGGGTCGAATCCGGTGACGCCGTGGGCCTTCTCGAACTCCTCGACGGCTTGCGCGAGTTCACGGGTGATGGCGCCCTTGCCGGTCCAGCCGTCGACGAAGACGACGTCCCGGGGATCGTGGTGCTCGACCAGCCAGCGCAGCGCGTTGGCGTCGATGCCGCGGCCGCGGACGATGGAGACGGCGTAGTGCGGGAGGTCGAGCCGGTGCCGGTGCCGGGCCCAGCGGCGCATCAGGATGCCGACGGGGGTGCCCGCGCGGGCCAAGGAGACGAGTACCGGGCGGGGTGACCGCTCCGCGAGCACGGTTTCGGTGACCACGCCAACCGCGTGGGCGAGGCGGGCCGCCGAGGTCTCCAGGGCCGCGTGGAACAGCTGCTGGTACTGCTCGCTCGGCTGGTATTCCACGGGCAGCGACTCGGCGTAGTGCGCGCCGCCGCTCTGGATGGCCTCCTCGCGCTCCTCGGTCGGCGCCTCCAGCGTGACGTCCGAGAGGTCCTGGAGCAGCCAGCCGACCTCTTCGGGCGCGTACGAGGAGAAGGCGGGGCCGCGGAGGGGCTCGGGCAGCATGGAGGCGGGCCTTTCGGGGGCGTCGGGTCCGTCAGGAGGTGCGGGTACGTACGACGGTACGACCGCGAGGAGGACCTGCGGGGTGTGCGCGGCGAGCTCGGCCAGCAGGCCGCCGGGCGCGTGCAGCGCGGGCGTGTCGGCGGCCGAGTCGACGACGGCGACGACGGTGTCGAAGCCGGCGCCCGCGACGTTGTAGGCGTAGCGCTCGCCGGGGCCGTCGGCGGGGTCGTCGTGGGCGGGGAAGACCAGCCGGGTGCGTATCGCGTAGCCGGGGTCGTCGACGGCGAGGACGGGTGAGCGGGTGGTGGTCGAGAAGCGCACCTCGGCGCCGGTCACCCTGGTCGGCGCCTCTTCCAGCTTCTGTTCCAGCGCCTGGGCGAGACGGAGCGGGGCGTACATCAGCTCCTCGAAGCCGAGGACGAGGACGCGGCGGGTGCCGTCGGGCAGCGCGTCGGCGAGCCGGGCGGCCATGGCGGGCAGGGCGCCGTCCAGGCGGACGCGGTGTGCGGGCGTGAACCCGTGCCGCCCGCCGTCGGGCAGTCCGTCCGGCCAGCCCAGCTCGACCCGGGCGACGCGGTCCGTCCTCCGGTCGGTCCGGTCGGCGACGGCCTCCTGCGCCTGTACCCGCGTCTCCGCCTGCGCCGCCTCCTGTCGGGCCACCAGCTCCCTGCCCTTCTCCAGCACGCCCTCGGGGAGCCGTACCGTGCCCGAGACGGTCGTCACCAGGTCGACGCGGGCGCCGATCCCGCGGGCGAAGTCCTCCAGGCGCCCGGCGTCGGCGGGCGAGCGCATGTCGACCAAGGCGACCACCACGTACCGCCGCCGAGGATGGCGTGCGTGCAGGTCGCGGATGGTGTTCAGGACCGTGTTGCCGGTGGAGAACTCGTCGTCGACCAGGACCAGCGGCCCGTCCCCGGCCAGCAGCCCGGGGTCCTCGGGGAGCAGCAGGTGCGAGGTCGCATGGGAGTGGGACTCCTCGAAGCCGCCCGCCGTGGCCACCCCGGGGACCGGGCGGCGGGTGGAGTGCAGGCAGGGGGCGACGCCCAGGCCGTCGGCGACCGAGTGGCCGAGGCCGGTCGCGGTCTCCGCGTACCCGAGGACCACGGCCCGGTGGGCCTCCTCGCCGAGCAGTTCGCGGACCCGGCGGCCGAGGGCGACACCGTGGCCGTACACGACGGACGGCGACCGGGGCACGTGCTTGCCGAGGACGTTGGACACCAGCAGGTGGGCTCGTTTGGGGTTGCGGCGCAGCGCCAGGCCCAGCAGCCCGGTCAGCCGGTCGTCGCCGACCAGCTCGACGCCGAGCCGCTCCGCGACCCAGCTCCCGGACCAGACACTCCCGTCGGTCGTGCCCTCGTCGGCCATGTCCTCACCGGTCGTACCCGCGCCGGTCGCGCCCGCGCCGGTCGGCGATCCGTCGCGCGCCTCGCGGCGCACTCCCTCGTTCACTGCCTTCTCACTGCCTTTTCACTGCCTTCTCCATGAGTCCCTCGCCGTCGCTCCGGTGGGTCACTCCGGTACGTCACTCCGCCAGGCCGGCCGCGAGCAGCTCCACGAACCCGATGTCCTCGTTGGCGACGCCGAAGACCTCGGCGCGCAGCAGGGTCCGCTCGGCCCAGGCGCGGTGCGGCTTCACCTCGTTCATCTTGTTCGTGTACGCCGACCTCATGACCCCCCCGCCGTCGCGCTCCGGCCGGAGGATGTCCTGCGCGTCGCTGTACTCCTCGTGGCTGACGACGGACAGCGCGTGCACGGGCAGCACGTGCGAGGGGTGGATGCAGGTCTTGCCCTGCAGTCCGTTGGCCCGGTCGAGGGAGATCTCCCGCAGCAGGCCGTCCATGGCGTGCTCGATCAGTGTCGCGCGCAGTTCCACGGCCTGTACCTCCAGAAAGGGGCTCTGCCGCAGTTGTGGCTTGAACATGCGCTCCTGAATCCGGAAGTACTCCCAGACCGGCCCCGTCACGGTGAATCCGGTGCCGTCGGCGCGGGCCAGCATGTTCACCACGTCGGCGATCACGGAGGCGACGATCTGGATGTCGTAGGCGGTCATGTCGGGGCCGCGGCGCAGCCCGTACGGGGAGCAGAAGTCGGTCACACCGAGGCGCAGGGCGAGGACCCGGTCGCGGTACTTGTCGATGGCGCGGAGGATGCCTTCGAGGGTCTCCACACGTGTCTCGCGGTAGAGCAGCTCCGGCGACTCCAGTACCGGCATGGCGAAGAGGCGGTGTCCGCTCTCGGCCTCGGCGAGGGCGAGAGCCTCCAGGAAGGGCACGCCGCGTTCCTCGGTGAACTTCGGCAGGACGAATCCGGACAGCAGCGCGACGGTGGGGCCGAGACGCCGGACGAGGCCCGGTATCTGGTCGGGGGTCCGGACCCGGATGAACAGCAGCGGCAGATCGGCCGCCGGCCTGGCCAGATCGACGAACTGGCGGACGAGGTTCGCCTCGCCGGCGATCACGTCCTCGTCGCCGATGGAGTCCTCGAGGCACAGCACCATCGAGACCACGCCGCGCCCGGCCTGCTTGACGACGTCGTCGGCGAGCCGGGGGCGGGTCGCGGGGCTGTACAGCGTGGCGCCGAGGGCCGTGGAGAGCAGACGGGCCGGGGACTCCTGCGTGAACACGCCCGGCTCCCGGTGGAAGAGACGTTTCCGCACCGCCGGGGCGATCTGTCCGAAGTGACGCATAGAACTCCCCCGTGGCCGTTGGGCATGCTGTGGAATGTCGGAAGGTGGCCGGTAATAGTACGTACGGAACGATGTCGGTGGTTCCCGGCCGGCGTGAACTCGAAGTGACCCGGCCGTGTCGTTCTCCTACCGTCTCGCTCCCCCCGCATTGTCGTGACCAGGACGGAGAGGGCAGGATGACCGCATGACGCACGCCATGCTGAAGGGGTCGAACGTCCCGCTCCAAGCCACCACGGTACGCGCCGTCCTGCGCTGGTCCCCGGGGCAGGGTGTGCCGGACGTGGACGCGTCCGCGCTGCTCCTGGGGCTCGACGACCGGGTGCGGTCGGACGAGGACTTCGTCTTCTACAACCAGCCCCGGCACCCGTCCGGCACGGTGTGGCGGCTCGGCAAGAAGCGTGTCACCGAGGGCCTGACGGACACGATCCAGACGGACCTCGGCGGTGTCGAGGACGGCGTCGGGCGGATCCTGCTGGTGGCGTCGGCGGACGGCGTCACCTTCGACCACGTGCACACGCTGCGCATCATGCTGTTCGACGCGCAGGCGCCCGAAGCGGAGCCGCTGGCGTACTTCGACGTCAAGCCGGAGACGGGCCAGGAGACGGCGCTGATCTGCGGTGAGCTGTACCGGCGCGGGGAGGGCTGGAAGTTCCGGGCGCTCGGCGAGGGCTACTCGAACGGGCTGAGGGGCCTGGCGACGGACTTCGGCATCTCGGTGGACGAGTCGGAGACGGCGCAGGACCCCTCGGCCGCCGACCCAGCCGGCCGGACACATCCGGCACGTCCGGGGCCTCGGTCCGTCCCGACGCGCTGACCCAGCCGCAGGCCCCGATCGCGGCGGACCTGTCCGGGCCGCTGCCGCCCGAGCAGCCGGCGGGGGTGCCGCCGCAGCCCGCGTACGGGTATCCACCGCAGCAGCCCCCGGCCGCGCCGCCGGCGTACGGCTACCCGCAGACGACCGGCCGACCCGCCTACGGCTACCCACAGACGGCGCCCGCGGCCGCCGCGGGAGCGCCGTCCGGCTACGGCTACCCGCCCCCCGTGCCCGGCGTCCCCGACCCCGACTTCCGGCTGCCCCCGCAGGGACCGCAGTTCATCGGGCGATAGGTCCGAGCCGCCGTACGTAGGCGTCCGTCCCAGGGCCGCGCGGCCCCGGGGCCAGGTTGTCGGCCGCCGAGGAGAAGGCCACCATCCTTGCCCGGGCGTCGAGCGGCCGGGCCGCGGTGTCCGCCTGGACCGGCGTACCGTCGGCGTCGGTGCTGACCCGCTGCGTGCGGCCGGCCCTCAGGTCCCGCAGAAAGACGTCCGGGGCACCGTTGGTGTCACCGGGGACCAGGTGGGACGCCAACGACGTGAAGACCGCGTAGCGGCCGTCCGCGCTGAGCGAGGGGGCCTCGACGCCCCGTCGGCGCCCTGGGTGAGGCGCAGGGTGCGCGGTGCCGCCTGTGCCGCCGTGGGCGACAGCAATGCCGCGACACACGCGGCCACGGCGGTGACAAGTCCCTTTCGCATGGATGCGGTTTCCCCTTCGAGGCGTGGTCGGGCGGGCCGGCCGGTGGCGCCGCCGGGTGGGTCAGCGCGTCGTCCGGACGCACACGTCGCCGCCCGGGGCGGGCGTGCCGCCCAGGGCCCGGCCGACCGGAGCAGTGCCTCCCGCGCACGGATCCCCCTGGTTCGTCCGTCTCCGGCCCGCCGGACATGCGCCCGATGCGCACGCACGTCCCGTCTCGTGGCAATCCGTCGTGTGCCGTACAACCCGGCGGGGAGGTCGACGGTCCGTGCGCGCGATCCGCCGTACGCAGCCGGAGCGGGAAGCGCTAGCGGTCCACCTTCGACTTGAAGCCCCGGCCCCACTGCAGGCCCCAGCCGTACAGCCGGTCGAGCTCCGCCTGGAAGCCGTAGACGAACTTCACCTCGCGGTGGACCAGGATCTCGCCCTTGACGTTCTCGATCATCACCACCGCGCAGGAGCGGGCCTGTGGATGGCGTTCGTCCAGGCCTATCTCGATCCGCGGGCCGTTGCTCGGGAACAGCGTGACGATGGCGTGCGTGCGGTCGAAGGCGGGCGTCTGGTCGTAGATGTACGCGAAGACCAGCAGGCGTTTGATGTGCTCGCGCTGGTCCAGGTTGACGTAGATCGTCTCGCCGGACGCCGAGCCGAACCGGTCGTCGCCGCTGAGCTTGACGTACGGCGCCGCGTTGACGTCGCCGAGGAAGCCGCCGAGCGGCTGGACCACGCCCTTGGTGCCGTCCTGGAGTTCGTACAGGCAGCCGAGGTCCAGGTCGACGTTGACCATGCTCTGGCTGTGGGCGACGACCTCCGGGGGCTTGAGCGCCTTGAGCGGGTGCCGCAGCAGGCTCGCCCGCTGGGAGCCGGGCAGATCGGAGGTCCGCATCCGCCAGCTCAGGTTGATCCGCAGATGGCCGTTGGCCGCGCCCTGTTTGGTCAGGGACACCTGCGCGTGCCGTTTGGTCAGTTCGATGGCGTTGGTGGCCGCGTTGCCCGAGTCGAAGGCGGTCTCTTTCCCGCGCCACAGTCCGTCCAGAAAGCCCATTCCCGCCCCAAATCCGCTCGTGGGACCCCGCTGTCCCCGCTGCCCTGCGCTGTCCCGCTGCCCTGCCGCCCCGCAACGACCGACGGGGCGGCCCCGAGGAGTGGTCCTCGACGGCCGCCCCGCACAGAGCGTTCCTCACGCGGAGGGCTGTCACACCCCGGACGAGACCTCGGTCTTCTCCGGGGTTCCCCCGGCCGCCGCGATCGCCTTGTTGCGGCGCACGGAGGACCAGAAGGAGGCACCGATCAGGACGACACCGATGAGGCCGGTGATGATCTCGTTGATCTCGTACTGGATCGTGATGAGCAGCAGGGCGGCGAGCGCGCCGATGGCGTAGTGCGCGCCGTGCTCCAGGTAGACGTACTCGTCGAGGGTGCCCTGGCGGACCAGGTAGACCGTCAGCGAACGGACGTACATGGCACCGATGCCCAGGCCCAGGGCCATCAGCACGATGTCGTTGGTGATGGCGAAGGCGCCGATCACACCGTCGAAGGAGAAGGACGCGTCCAGGACCTCGAGGTAGAGGAACATGAAGAACGCGGCCTTGCCGGCCATCGCGACCGCCGTACGGGGCTTTCCGGCGCGCGCGGCCTTCTCCTCCTCCTCGTGTTCGCGTTCCTCCTCCTCTTCGAGTTTGTCCTCGAAGTAGCCGGAGAGTCCGCCCACGATCATGTAGGTGATCAGACCCCCGATACCGGCGAGGAGGACGGTCTCCGCCTTGTCGACATGGAGGCCGCCGTGCTGGTGGGCGTTGGCGCCGACGGTCAGGGAGGCGATCAGCAGGACGATCAGCGCGATGCAGACCGACAGCATGTCGACCTTGCCGAGCTTGGAGAGCGGGCGCTCGAGCCAGGTCAGCCACTTGATCTCCCGGTCCTCGAACACGAAGTCCAGGAAGATCATCAACAGGAACATGCCACCGAACGCGGCGATCGACGGGTGGGCGTCGGTGACGAGTTGCTGGTACTGGTCCTTGTCGCTGAAGGCGAGATCGACCGCTTCGATCGGACCGAGCTGGGCACTGATGGCGACGATCACGACGGGGAAGACCAGCCGCATACCGAAGACGGCGATCAGGATGCCGATCGTGAGGAAGATCTTCTGCCAGAAGGCATTCATCTTCTTCAGGATCCCGGCGTTGACCACCGCGTTGTCGAAGGACAGCGAGATCTCGAGGATCGACAGGATCGCCACGATGCCAAAGGCGGTCCACCCCCCGAAAAGGATCGCTGCGACCAGACCGAGCGCGGTGACCGCGAACGACCAGCCGAAGGTTTTCAGAACCACTGGCTACCCCATCATGTGAGGGGGGCTCCACCGGACGATCTCCGGAGGAGACTCTCCCCGCTGCCGTAGTCGGCTTTACGAAACATTGACTCCGAAGTCTAGAGCGATGCCCCGCAGCCCTGACGCATACCCCTGTCCCACGGCCCTGAACTTCCACTCGCCCTGATAACGGTAGAGCTCGCCGAAGATCATCGCGGTTTCCGTGGAGGCGTCCTCCGACAGGTCGTACCGGGCGAGTTCCTGGCCGTCCGCCTGGTTGACGACGCGGATGAAGGCGTTGCTGACCTGACCGAAAGCCTGGCCGCGGTCGTCGGCCAGGTGGATGGAGACCGGAAAAACGATCTTGTCGCACCGGGCCGGCACCTTGGAGAGGTCGACCAGCAGGGACTCGTCGTCGCCGTCGCCCTCGCCGGTGAGGTTGTCACCGGTGTGTTCCACCGAGCCGTCCGGGCTCGTGAGCTGGTTGTAGAAGACGAACCACTCGTCCCCCATGACCCGGCCGTCGCTGCACACCAGTGCGCTGGCGTCGAGGTCGAAGGGGGCTCCGGTGGTGGAGCGTGCGTCCCAGCCGAGCCCGATCATCACCTGCGTGAGGTTCGGTGCGGCCTTGGACAGGGAGACATTGCCTCCCTTGGCGAGCGTGACGCCCATGATGCTGGTCCCTCCCCTTGGGGCCTGTCTTTCGGTTCCTCCCGGGGACGCGAGGCCTGGCACGCACTCCCCCGAGCTCTTCGAGCAGGGGGGACCCCAGCCGCGGTGTCGTCGGTCGCCGTGGCTCCGCCATGACTCCCTCCTCCGCCTTGCAGCTGCGCGCACCAGCCCCCCGCTCACCGGAGCTTTGTCAGGCGCTGTCTCTTGGAGTCGGGATGAACCCAAAGACAGGCCCATGATGTCTCTCAGGTGGTCCTGCGCGTCCGGCGCCCCACGTAAACCGTGCGGCGCCGGACAAAACAGTCGTGCGAGGCGGCCGGACCCGGGCGACGCCCGGGACGTGACCGTCTCAGACGTTCACGCCGAAGTCCTGCGCGATGCCGCGCAGGCCGGAGGCGTAGCCCTGGCCGATGGCACGGAACTTCCACTCGGCACCGTGCCGGTACAGCTCGCCGAAGACCATGGCGGTCTCCGTGGAGGCGTCCTCCGACAGGTCGTAGCGGGCGATCTCTGCGCCGCCGGCCTGGTTGACGACGCGGATGAACGCGTTGCGCACCTGGCCGAAGGACTGCTGGCGGTTCTCGGCGTCGTAGATCGAGACCGGGAAGACGATCTTCTCGACCTCCGCCGGGACACCGGCGAGGTTGACCTTGATCTGCTCGTCGTCGCCCTCGCCCTCACCGGTGAGGTTGTCGCCGGTGTGCTCGACCGAGCCGTCGGCGCTCTTGAGGTTGTTGAAGAAGACGAAGTTGGCGTCGTTGGTGACCTTGCCGGTGTTGTTCACCAGCAGCGCGCTGGCGTCCAGGTCGAAGTCGGTGCCGGTCGTGGTGCGGACGTCCCACCCCAGTCCGACGATGACCGCGGTCAGGCCCGGCGCCTCCTTGGTCAGCGATACGTTGCCGCCCTTGCTGAGGCTGACTCCCACGAGTCCTCCATTGATGTCCGGGGGCGGGAAGCCCCGTCGTGCGTTGGATGTCCGATCAACGTGTCGATCCTAGTGATGGGTTCCCGGCCGCCGCAGGCCCCGGGCGAGGGATCACGCGGTGTCGGACGTGCTCACAGTGCGTCGAGCGCCTCGACGTACTCGTTCAGGTCACGTGCGTCGGGCAGCGCGTTGACGACCGTCCAACGCACGATGCCCTCCCGGTTCGATGACGAAGGTCCCCCGCACGGCGCAGCCCTTGCCTTCGTCGAAGACGCCGTACGCGCGTGAGACCTCGCCGTGCGGCCAGAAGTCCGACAGCAGGGGGTACTCCAGGTCCTCCTGCTCGGCGAAGACGCGCAGGGTGTGGATGGAGTCGTTGGAGACGGCGAGCAGCCGGGTGTCGCGGTCGGTGAGGAGCGGCAGGTTGTCGCGCAGTTCGCGCAGCTCCCCGGCGCACACGCCGGTGAAGGCGAAGGGGTAGAAGACGAGCACCACGTTCCGCTGTCCGAGGTGGTCGGACAGTCGTACGGGCGCGCCGTGATTGTCCTTGAGCTCGAAGTCGGGGGCCTTGTCGCCGACCTGGATCGCCATCGCCTCGTTCGTCCCTTCGGGGGTGCTGTTCCCGGTTCGTTCCCGGGAACACCCTACGCAGGGGGATACGGCAGTGGGCCGGGCGGGCTGAGCTGGTCAGCCCGCCCGGGTTCGGGGTGGGGTGCGGCCCGCGGCGGCGGGAGTGCCGCCGGGGCCGCCTCCGCCGTGACTACCTCCTGGACTTGGCGGTCTTCGGCGTGGCCAGCCGGCTGCCGCTCCAGTCCTTGCCCACGCTGACGCTCTTGGCCGCCGTCAGGCCGGCCGTGGTGGCGGCCTCCGAGATGTCACTCGGCTCGACGTAGCCCGAACGGCCTGTCTTCGGCGTGAGGAGCAGGATGGCCCCGCCCTCTTCGATGTACGTGCCGGCATCCACCAGCGCGTCCGTCAGGTCGCCGTCGTCGTCGCGGAACCACAGCACAACGGCGTCAGCCACGTCGTCGTAGTCCTCGTCGACCAGGTCGCTCTCGATGACGCCCTCGATGGCCTCGCGGAGTTCCTGGTCGACGTCGTCGTCGTAGCCGATCTCCTGGACCACCTGCCCGGGCTGGAACCCCAGCCTGGCGGCAGGGTTCGTCCGCTCCTCCGCGTGGTCCGCGGTCGCGCTCACGGTTTGCCTCCTGATCATGGTTTGGGAATATCTCAGCCACGCGCGGGCGCGCGGCGTTGGCCGTAGTCCACACGGGCGGGGCGGTTCGCGCAAGTACCCGGCCGCAGGGACCGCCGAAACGGTGACGATCCTGGCCGGGTCACCGCAACTCCAGGCACATCATCCTGGCCCACAGTGATACACACCACACCCTTGTGCCCCCTATGGGCGTTTGGGAACTGTATACGGGTACGAGACTCGCACGAGTCCGTAGCCCGTCCCGTATGCCACCGTACCGGTGTCGCGGTCGGGTTACCTATCGGTAGAGATGACGTGTGCGGCCCTGGGGTGGACGATGGGGAGCGCGCAGACGGCTAAATCAGTGAAGCAGCGGCCTTCTCACGGCCCTCTGACAGGTAAGGAACAGCGTGGCTTCCGCATCCGATCGCAACCCGATCATCATTGGTGGCCTTCCGAGTCAGGTTCCTGACTTCGACCCCGAGGAAACACAGGAGTGGCTCGACTCCCTCGACGCCGCCGTCGACGAGCGCGGCCGGGAGCGGGCCCGCTATCTGATGCTGCGGCTGATCGAGCGCGCACGCGAGCGGCGCGTGGCCGTGCCCGAGATGCGGAGCACGGACTACGTCAACACGATCCCCACCCGCGCGGAACCCTTCTTCCCGGGCAACGAGGAGATCGAGCGCAAAATCCTCAACGCGACCCGGTGGAACGCCGCGGTGATGGTCTCGCGCGCACAGCGGCCCGGGATCGGCGTGGGCGGCCACATCGCCACGTTCGCGTCCTCGGCGTCGCTGTACGACGTGGGCTTCAACCACTTCTTCCGCGGCAAGGACGCGGGCGACGGCGGCGACCAGATCTTCTTCCAGGGCCACGCCTCACCGGGCATCTACGCGCGCGCGTACCTGCTGGACCGGCTCACCGAGCGGCAGCTGGACGGCTTCCGGCAGGAGAAGTCGAAGGCGCCCGACGCGCTGTCGTCGTACCCGCACCCGCGGTCCATGCCGGACTTCTGGGAGTTCCCGACCGTGTCGATGGGCCTCGGCCCGATCGGCGCGATCTACCAGGCCCGGATGAACCGCTACATGCAGGCGCGCGGCATCACCGACACCTCGAAGTCGCATGTGTGGGCGTTCCTCGGCGACGGCGAGATGGACGAGCCGGAGTCGCTGGGCCAGCTGTCCATCGCCGCCCGCGAGAACCTGGACAACCTGACCTTCGTCGTCAACTGCAACCTGCAGCGCCTCGACGGGCCGGTGCGCGGCAACGGCAAGATCATCCAGGAGCTGGAGTCCATCTTCCGGGGCGCCGGCTGGAACGTGATCAAGCTGGTCTGGGACCGCTCCTGGGACCCGCTGCTCGCCCAGGACCGGGACGGCGTGCTGGTCAACCGGATGAACACCACACCGGACGGCCAGTACCAGACGTACGCCACCGAGTCCGGGGCGTACATCCGCAACCACTTCTTCGGCGACGACCACCGGCTGCGCGCCATGGTCGAGGGCATGACCGACGACCAGATCCTGTACCTGGGCCGCGGCGGTCACGACCACCGGAAGATCTACGCGGCGTACAAGGCGGCCCTGGAGCACAAGGGCCAGCCGACGGTGATCCTCGCCAAGACGGTCAAGGGCTGGACGCTGGGTCCGAACTTCGAGGGCCGCAACGCCACGCACCAGATGAAGAAGCTGACGGTCGACGACCTCAAGGGCTTCCGGGACCGCCTGCACCTGCCGATCGCCGACAAGGACCTGGAGTCCGGCCTGCCGCCGTACTACCACCCGGGCCGGGACTCGGAGGAGATCCAGTACATGCACGACCGCCGCAAGTCCTGCGGCGGGTATGTACCGACCCGCGTCGTGCGCTCCAAGCCGCTCGCGCTGCCCGGCGACAAGACGTACGCGAACGTGAAGAAGGGCTCGGGTCAGCAGTCCATCGCGACGACCATGGCCTTTGTCCGGCTCCTCAAGGACCTCATGCGGGACAAGGAGATCGGCAAACGGTTCGTGCTGATCGCGCCGGACGAGTACCGCACGTTCGGCATGGACTCGTTCTTCCCGAGCGCGAAGATCTACAACCCGCTGGGCCAGCAGTACGAGTCCGTGGACCGGGATCTGCTGCTCGCGTACAAGGAGGCGCCGAACGGGCAGATGCTGCACGACGGCATCTCCGAGGCCGGCTGCACGGCCTCGCTGATCGCGGCCGGCTCGGCGTACGCCACGCACGGCGAGCCGCTCATCCCGGTGTACGTCTTCTACTCGATGTTCGGTTTCCAGCGCACCGGTGACCAGTTCTGGCAGATGGCCGACCAGCTGGCGCGCGGTTTCGTCCTGGGCGCGACCGCGGGGCGCACGACCCTGACCGGTGAGGGCCTTCAGCACGCGGACGGCCACTCGCAGCTGCTGGCGTCCACGAACCCGGGCTGTGTCGCGTACGACCCGGCCTTCGGGTTCGAGATCGCGCACATCGTGCAGGACGGTCTGCGCCGGATGTACGGCGGCGACGAGCAGCACCCGCACGGCGAGGACGTCTTCTACTACCTGACCGTCTACAACGAGCCCATCCAGCACCCGGCCGAGCCCACGAACGTGGACGCGGAGGGCATCCTGAAGGGCCTGTACCGCTTCAGCGAGGGCACGGCGGGCAGTCTGCCCGCCCAGATCCTCGCCTCCGGTGTCGCGGTGCCCTGGGCGATCGAGGCGCAGAAGATCCTCGCCGAGGAGTGGAACGTCAAGGCCGACATCTGGTCGGCGACGTCCTGGAACGAGCTGCGGCGCGAGGCGGTGGACTGCGAGCGGCACAACCTGCTGCACCCGGAGGAGGAGCAGCGCGTCCCGTACGTGACGCGGAAGCTGGCCCCCGCGCAGGGGCCGGTCGTGGCGGTGTCGGACTGGATGCGGTCGGTGCCGGACCAGATCGCGCGCTGGGTGCCGGGGACGTACCAGTCGCTGGGCGCGGACGGCTTCGGCTTCGCGGACACGCGCGGGGCGGCCCGGCGGTTCTTCCACATCGACGCGCAGTCGATCGTGCTGGCGGTGCTGACGGAGCTGGCCCGCGAGGGCCACGTCGACCGGTCGGTGCTGAAGCAGGCCATCGACCGCTACCAGCTGCTCGACGTCACCGCGGCCGACCCGGGCCCGGCGGGCGGCGACGCGTGACGTCCCGCCGGGTGGCGTGACGGGACATGGAGGAGGGCCTCCGGCGAGTCGCCGGAGGCCCTCCCCTCCCGTTCGGTCCCGGGTCGGCGGGTTCGTCAGAACATGCCGTAGCCCGGGGTCGTCGCTCCGGCCGGCCAGATGACGGCCAGGAGTGTGTCGATGGCGCCCAGGACGAGGGCGACCAGGGCCGTCACCGGGCGGGGCCCCGCCCAGCTGCGGCCCATGGCGAGCCAGCCGCAGACGATCGCCACGGGGCCGAGGATGACCCCCAGCACGAAGAATCCGGCGACCGCGCGGATGACTCCGATGATTGCGAGCGTCGCGCGATCCGGCCCTCCCCGAGTTCTCGGCTTCGCTCGAACAGGGGGACCCCCCTCGTGACCCCGTCCGGCCACGTGAGCGGGGGTGCCTGCGCGTACCGTGTCCGAAGCTCGCCATCGTCAACTCCCTGATCCCCTTGGTCGGTCGGGGAACTTTTGGGGTTCCTTGAGAGGCGGGTACCCCCGCTTCGGCGGTGAATTCACGCCGGGCGGACGGCAGTAGGGGCCGCTGCCCGCGCGCTGCCCCCCTCCAGCAGCGCGCCGCAGCCGCATCCTCCATGTCCTCCGGAGGACTTGACTCACTGTGACCTGCGGTGCCCACGGGAGGGGAGGGTTCACCGCTTTTGTTCACCCTGATGAGCGAACGCGGCCCGAGGGCCCGTCAGATGTGGCCGACGCCCGCGCCCGCCTCCGCGTTCTCGCCGCGTTTGGTGAGGAAGGCGACCAGCACCGCCACGGCGGCGACTCCGGTGGCGACCAGGGACGCCATGCTCATGCCGGAGAGGAAGGTGTCGTGCGCCACATCGGTGATCTTCGCGGCGAGCGCCTCGGGCATGCCCGGGGCCACCGGCGCCACCCCGACCTGGACGGCCTCGGAGGCCTGCGCGGACTGCTCCGGGGTGAGCGGCGGAAGACCCGCGGCCGCCCAGTTGGCCGGGAGGTCGCTGCCGACCTTGGAGGCCATCACGGCGCCCAGCACGGCCGTACCGAGGCTGCCGCCGACCTGCATGGCGGACTGCTGGAGACCGCCGGCGACGCCGGAGAGCTCCATCGGCGCGTTGCCCACGATGACCTCGGTGGCGCCGACCATGACGGGGGCCAGACCGAGGCCCAGCACGGCGAACCAGAGCGACATCAGACCGCTGCCGGTGTCCTTCTCGAGCGTGGACAGGCCGAACATGGCGAGCGCGGTGAGGGCCATGCCGCCGGCCAGCGGGATCCGCGGGCCGATCTTGGTGATCACCGCACCGGCCAGGGGAGAACCGACGATCATCATGCCGGTGAGCGGCAGCAGGTGCAGACCGGCGTCGACGGGGCTCATGCCGTGCACGTTCTGCAGGTAGAACGTGACGAAGAACAGGCCGCCCATGAACGCGATGGCCATGAGGACCATCAGCACGACACCCGCGGACAGCGCGACGGAGCGGAACATCCCCAGCGGGATCAGCGGCTCCCGCACCCGCGTCTCCCAGAAGGCGAAGATCAGGAAACCGACGACCGAGGCGACGATGAAGCCCCAGGTCTTGAGGTCGCCCCAGCCCCACGCGGGAGCCTTGATGAGCGCCCAGACCAGGCAGAACATCGCACCGGAGAGCAGGGCGATACCGGGCAGGTCGAAGGAGCGCGGGCGGTTCTCCGCGCGGTGGTCGAGCAGGATCCACACACCGAGGGCGACGGCGACGACGCCGACCGGGACGTTGATGAAGAAGACCGACTGCCAGCTGACGTGCTCGACGAGGACGCCGCCGAGGATGGGGCCGCCGGCGGTGGAGGCACCGATGACCATGCCCCAGATGCCGATGGCCATGTTGAGCTTCTCGGCCGGGAAGGTGGCCCGCAGCAGACCCAGCGCGGCCGGCATCAGCAGCGCGCCGAACAGACCCTGCAGGATACGGAAGACGATGACCGCCGCGATGCTGTCGGACAGGCCGATGGCACCCGAGGCGGCGGCGAAGCCGACGACGCCGATGAGGAAGGTCTGCCGGTGGCCGAAGCGGTCACCGAGCTTGCCCGCGGTGATCAGCGAGACCGCGAGGGCGAGGAAGTACGAGTTGGTGATCCACTGGACCTCGGCGAAGGTGGCGCCCAGGTCCCTGGCGATGACAGGGTTGGCGATGGCGACGATGGTGCCGTCGAGGGCCACCATCATGACGCCGACGGCGACGGTGAAGAGGGTGAGCCAGGGATGGCCGCGCAGCCCTCTGCCGGGCCCGTCCGATGGTCCCGCGGGCGCCTTGTCCCCGGGTCCCCTCGCGTCGATGGTGGTCTGACTGGTCATGACGTCGAGGCTAATGTCAGCCGCTGACAGTTGACAAACCAATTCACCGAACGGCAGCCGACTCGTCACGCCCGTATAGCCTGAACTGGGGGAACAGTTCCAGAACGCTCCCCAGGGGACACGCGGGAGGATCGATGGAGACGGTCGGGACCGCCGTCGGCGCGGCGCCTGCGCCGACGCCGGGTCTACGGGAACGCAAGAAGCGGCTCACCCGGGACGCGCTGGTCCGCTCCTCTCTGGAACTGTTCGCGACGCGCGGCTACGAAGGTACGACGGTCGACGACATCGCCGCCGCCGTCGACGTCTCGCAGCGCACTTTCTTCCGCTACTTCGCCAGCAAGGAGGAGGTAGCGTTCCACGTCCCGCGCCTCGCGGAGTCCCTCGTCGTCGACGCCGTACGGGCGCGCCCGCCCGGCGAACCGCCGCTGGACGTGCTGCGCCGGGCCCTGCAGGAGAGCTGGGACGGCATCAACGAGGTCGTCGAGCAGGTCGTCCCCCTGGAACTGCACCTCCAGGTGTACCGGGTGATCGAGTCCACGCCCGCGCTGCTCGCCGCCCATCTGCGGCGCGCGACCGAACTGGAGGACCGGCTGGCCCGCGTCCTCGCCGGCCGCGAGGGCATCGACCTGGACACCGACCCCCGGCCGCGCATCCTGGTGGCCGCCTTCAGCGGGGTCATCCGGGTCGCGGAGCACTCCTGGTCCACCGGGGACGACGTCAGCCTCGCCGCCATGCGCGAGCTGACGACGGCTTACCTGGACCAGCTGGGCCCGGCGCTCGCGGGGAACTGGCGGACCGGTTGAGCCTCCGTCCATGTCCGGCCGGTTGACCACTGCTCACACCCCGACGCGCTGAAACGTGATACCCGTCACTCGACTCACGCGAGACCCTCTCGTTCTCCTAGTGTGTCCTGTCAGTGACTTCCTTCGACACCTCTCCGCAACCGAACGCATGGCGCGCGCTCCTCGCGCTCGCCGTCGCGTTCGTGATGCTGGCGACCACCGGCTGGACGGCCCTGCGCCAACAGCGAAACGCGGCACCTCTCCCCGCCGCGCTCACCGCCTGGGAGCACGGCCGCATGGCGGGCCGCGAGCTGCCCGACCCGCAGTCCGCGCCCGCCGGGCTGGCCCGGTTCTTCGCCTCGCTCACCGAGGCGCAGCGGATGAGCCTCGCCCGCCGCTTCCCGCTCGCGGTCGGCAACATGAACGGCGCCCCGGTCGATCTGCGCTACCGCGCCAACCGCATCGCGCTGGAGCAGGCCCGCGAGGTTGAGCGGAAACGGATGCGCGACACACGTCTCACGCCCGCGGGACAGCATCAGGCGGGCCGCCGGATGAACCGCCTCGGGACGCTGATGAGCCCCGGACGTCAGATCCTCGCCTTCAACCCGTCGGGGCCGGGCCGCGTGGCCGAGGTCTTCGGCGATCTGGACGAGGCCGAACGCGTCTCGGTCGTCGTCCCCGGCGTCGACACGGACCTGCTCACCTTCCAGCGCACCCACCGCCGCCACTCGGCCCCCGTCGGCATGGCCGAGGCGCTGCGCGCGGCCGAGCACGAGGCGGACCCCTCGACCCGTACCGCCGTGATCGCCTGGGCCGACTACACCGCGCCCGGCGGACTCGGCATGGAGGCGGCCATGGCCCGGCGCGCCGAGGCCGGCGCGGTACGGCTCGACGCGCTGCTGCGCGCGTTGCCCGGCGCGGCCCCCGTCTCGCTGTTCTGCCACAGCTACGGCTCCGTGGTGTGCGGGCTCGCCGCGAGCACGCTGCCC
The DNA here is from genome assembly GCF_045291515.1 of Streptomyces sp. GD-15H. NCBI lineage: Bacteria > Bacillati > Actinomycetota > Actinomycetes > Kitasatosporales > Streptomycetaceae > Streptomyces > Streptomyces sp. GD-15H. Next base: position 5,989,799 of record NZ_CP149447.1, on the reverse strand, counting down.
GGCCGGGTGACCGACATCGCGGTGGCCGGCAGTCCCGGCATGCGGGCCGAGACGGCTTCCCAACTGCGCACCCACGCGCGCGTGTGGGCCATGCGGGACGCCGACGACTGGATCCAGGACGTGCCCTATCTGGAGGTCGGCGGACTGGGCCACGGCGCCGACCCGGTGTCCCCCGGTTTCGGGGCGCGGGTCCTGTCGGCGCGTGAGGCGGAGGGACACAGCGGGTATTTCGAGCCGGGCACGGACAGTCTGCGCAACTTCGCCGAGATCGGCGTTGGCGCATACCGCGCGGTGGCCTGCGCACACGAGGACGGCGTATGCCGGGCGGGTTTGTCCTACGCCTAGGCACCTGGACGCGCGTAGAGGAAGGAGGAACTGCGGTATGCACGGGGAGGGGACGAAAAAGCTCGTGCCGCATACGATGAGCCGCATGGGTGACGTACTGGCCGGATTTCACGCTGCCTGGGAGTTCGACTCCGACTCCGTGGTCATCCGTTACGAAAGGGGGATCCGCACACCCAAGTTGTTCCAGGCACTCGGGGAACGGCGCATCCCCCTGGAGGCCATCGCCGGGGTGACGCTGACCCCCGGCCGACGCGGCAGCGTCGTGTTGCGCGTCGAGCCCCGGCCCGGTGCCGACCCGCTGATGGAGGCGGCGGCCGGGCAGTTGAAGGAGAGCTGCGACCCCTACCGGCTGGTGCTGCCCGCCGAGCGCGAGACGCTCGCCGAGTACTACGCCGACGAACTCCTCGCCCGCCTCACCGAGTCCGGCCCCGCCGAACGCCACCTGGTACCGGCCCCCGAGACGCCGCTGCGGTTCAAGGCGTACGACGGCAGGGCCGCCTTCGACGGGACGACGGTCTCCTTCCACTGGTTCTGGACGGGCGCCTCGTCGGCGAAGTGGAAGGCCGGTGACCAGCGCTTCCCCGTGGGTGAGCTGAGCGGGGTGGAGTGGCGGTCGCCCGAGGTGTTCGAAGGGCACCTGCGGCTGCTGCGCCGGGACGAGCCGGCGTCGCCGCCCCAGGCCGACCAGGACCCGGCGGCCGTGGTGTTCGGGCTGGGCTACGGGCCGGTGCACGAGTCACTGCCGTTCGCGGCGGCGGTGCTGGCGGCGGTACGGACGTCCGAGCCGGTGCCCGCGGTGGTCGCGGCGGCCGTGCGCCGCGACCCCGCCGACATCGCCGACCGCATCCGCCACCTCGGCGAACTGCACCAGGCGGGACTGGTGACGGACGAGGAGTTCTCGTCCAAGAAGGCGGAGTTGCTGGCGGAGCTGTAGCGGTGCTTGCTCCCTCTACTCCCGTCCGGCGGACGTCTGCGCCGTGTTCGCGTAGCGGGAGCCCGCCACCTCGGCCGCGAGCGGGTCCAGTTGGGCCAGTTCCGCGTCCGTGAGGGTGATCCGGGTCGCCGCCGTGTTCTCCTCCACCCGGGTCGGCTTGCGGGTGCCGGGAATCGGGACGACCGGGCGGCCGTGCACGGCCGCCCGCTGCTGCACCCAGGCCAGGGCATCTGACCGGGTGTCGCGTCGTGAGCGCCGGCGACGGTGCGGATCGGGTCCAGGAGGGCCGCGTCGGCCGCCGCGTTCTCGCCGGTGAAGCGGGGCATCTGACGGCGGAAGTCGTCGGCGGTGAGGCCCTGGTCGGCGTCGACGAAGGAGCCGGTGAGGAAGCCCCGCCCGAGGGGCGAGTACGGCACCAGGGTCACCCCCAGTTCGCGGGCGGCGGGTACCACCTCCGCCTCGATGTCCCGGCTGAACAGCGACCGCTCCGACTGCACCGTGGCGATCGGGTGCGCGGCGTGCCCGGCCCGCAGTTCGTCGGCGGTGACCTCGCTCAGGCCGAGCTGCCTGACCTTGCCCTCGCGCACCAGCTCGGCCATGACGCCGACGGTCTCCTCGATCGGCACGTTCACCTCGCGCCGGTGCATGGAGTAGAGGTCGATCACGTCGACGTCCAGGCGCCGCAGGCGCGCCTCGACGGCCTGGCGGATGTACGGGGCGTCGTTGCGGATGCTCCGCCGGGTCGGGTCGTCCGGTGGGATCGACAGCGCGCACTTGGTCGCGAGGACGATCTCGTCCCGGTGCGCCTTGAGGAACGGGGACAGGAACCGCTCGTTCTCCCCGTCCCCGTACGCGTCCGCCGTGTCGTAGAGGGTGGCGCCGAGTTCCAGCGCCCGCTCCAGGGTGGCCCGGGAGGCATCCGCGTCCACGGGGCCGTAGGCGAAGCTCATGCCCATGCAGCCAGGCCCTGCACGCCCACCTCGGGGCCGCCGGCGCCCAGGGCCGCCGTCGTGATCCTGCCGTCGGTGATCATGACCTGGACCTCTCCGACGCCGGGGCGCGCCCGGCGTCCGCGTAGAAGCTGATCTTCCGGTCGAGTACGGCGAGGGTGCCCTGGAGTTCCGCGATCCGGGCGAGTACGTCCTCGCGGGTCGCCGTGAGCAGTTCGAGGCGGTCACCGTAGGTGTGGTCGCCCTCCCGCACCATCTCCGCGTACCGCACCATGTCCGCGACCGGCATACCGGTCAGGCGGAGCTTGCCGACGAGGGCCAGCCAGTCGAGGTCGCGGTTGCCGTAGCGGCGCTGACCGGTGTGCGACCGGTCGACGTGCGGCATCAGGCCGATGCGCTCGTACCAGCGCAGGGTGTGGGCCGACAGCCCGGTCAGGGCGACGACCTCGCTGATCGTGTACGTCTCCCGGCCGCCCGGCCGCCGCTCGCCCTGCGGCGGGCCGGCGCAGATGTCGGCCCTGGTACCCGTACTCCCACCCATGGTCTCCGTCACCGTCATGCACTCCACGCTAGATCCCTGGAGTGCACTCCAGGCACCGTGACTGGCGAGAAACGGCGGGATGGCGGGCGCGTCGGCTGAATAGCATGGCGGCCATGACTCTCGTACGCCGTGCGGTGCCCGGGGACGCGGAAGAAGTACTGCGGCTGCGCCAGGTGATGATCGACTCGATGCCCCGCTCCTCCCCTTCCACGGACTGGCACGCCGACTCCCTGCCCGTACTGCGCGCCAGGTTGGCCGAGACGGACGGCACCTTCGCGGCGTTCGTGGTGGACCACCCGGACCGGCACGGGTTGGCGGCGCTGGTGGCCGGCACGATCGACTACCGCATCGGCGGCGCGCACAACCCGCACGGCACCGACGGCTACGTCTTCAGCGTCGCCACCGACCCGGACGCCCGCCGCCGGGGTTACGCGCGCGCCTGCGTGGAGGCGCTGCTGGAGTGGTTCCGCGAGCGGGGCGCCCGCCGCGTCCGCCTCACCTCGTCCACGCAGGCCGAGCCGCTGTACGCCTCGCTGGGCTTCACGCGGAAGCCGGACCCGTTGCTGGAGCTGCGGCTGTGAGCGCTTAGGCTCGACGGCATGTCGCTCAAGAGCCTCGCGTTGATCGAGAACTGGCCGGTTCCCACCGCCGCGGCGGGTGTCGTCCGGGCGGACGGCACCGTCCTGGGCACCCACGGACCGGCCGGACACCGCTTCCCGCTCGCCTCGGTCACCAAGCCGCTCGCCGCCTACGCGGTGCTCGTGGCGTACGAGGAGGGCGCGATCGAGCTGGACGAGGCCAGGCCCCTCCGGCGCCACGGTCCGCCACCTCCTCGCCCACACCTCGGGCCTCGCCTTCGACGAGCACCGGGTGACCTCCGCCCCCGGCGAGCGCCGCCTGTACTCGAACGCCGGGTTCGAGCAGCTGGGCGACCACGTCACGAAGGCGACGGAGATCCCGTTCGCCGAGTACCTGCGGCAGGCGGTGCTGGAGCCGCTGGGGATGACGTCGACGTCCCTGGAGGGCACCGCCTCCCCCGCCAAGGACGCCGTCTCCACGGTGGAGGACCTGCTGCGCTTCGCCGCCGAGGTCCAGACCCCGCGCCTGCTGGACCCGCGCACCGTCGCCGAGGCGATGACGGTCCAGTACCCGGGCACCAAGGGCGTCCTGCCGGGCTACGGCCACCAGAACCCCAACGACTGGGGCCTCGGCTTCGAGATCCGCGACTCCAAGTCCCCCACTGGACGGGTGCTTCGTCCTCACCGGGCACCTTCGGCCACTTCGGCCAGTCGGGCACGTTCCTGTGGATCGACCCGGCGGCGGGGGTGGCCTGCGCCGCCCTCACCGACCGCGCCTTCGGCCCCTGGGCGGTCGAGGCCTGGCCGCCGTTCACGGACGCGGTGCTGTCGGAACTGCGCGGCTGAAACCCCGCATCAACCGCCGCGACACGAGGGCGTGGTCCCGCCGCCCCCGCACGACGGGACCCGCCACCCTCTACCTCGACGGCGCAGCGCCACGATTCGCCCGGCGCAGCTCACCGGCCGCCAGGACGGCGTACGCGGCGCCGACGAAGAGCACACCCGGGATCGTGAGCATGCTGCGCTGATCTGCTTCCAGGACAGTCTGATACTGCTCGTGGGAGAGCTCGACCGTGCCGCGCGCATACGGCGTGGTGTCGAAGGCGGAGTACCGCCCGTCCTTCGCCTCGGCGGACTGCAAGTTCCCTTCCTGCACCGCGCTGATGAACGTCATCACCACACCTGATACAGCCAGTACCGCAAGCCCTGTCTGCACCTGGCCGGGAAGACGCCGGAAGGCCTGCCAGACCAAGGCTCTGTCCGCGCGTGCCAGGAAGAGGCGCACCACAGCAGACATGAAGATCGGGAAGAACAGTGCGACGATCAGCGCCGGCAGCCATCTCGCCTCGAGCAGCGGCAAGGTCCCGGGCAGCCAGGTGAGCCCGGCCAGCACCAGCAGAACGGTGCCCAGCCCGGCCGCGGCACCGCCGTGCACCTTGGACGACCACCCCATGATCCGCAGCCTGCCACAAGCACCGCTCCAGGTCGCCACCAGGTCCCGGCAGCGACAACCGCAGCCCTCACCGCGGCAGGCGCGCGAGGCGCCTTTCCGTTCACGGACGGCAGCCCAGCGGCTCATGCATGACCGTCCATGACCCGCAGCCGGGCGGGCTCGCGCCCCGGCTGCGCACCCCGGCCACGCGGGAACTGGCGCACACGGTCCTGACCGGCCGGGTCGTGTTCGTGTCCCTTGACGCCCCGGCCGGCGCTGATCGCGGCGTTCCACCGATGGTGTTGTCCGGTGCGCGCGGCGGCTCTGGCCGTCGACCTCGTGGCGGGTTAAAAGCCTTCGCGACACCGTGGTGCGCTGGCTAATCTGCCGTCCATGTCCTCACTCGCGCGGCACCGCCTGACCCCTGTCGAAACCGGCCCGGCGCTGCGCGCGTTGTGCGAGTGGACGCCGGTCAACGTCCCGGGCGGCGGCGTCCATCCCGGAGACGTGGGGTGGTATCTGCGGCTCGACGACGCGGCCGTTTTTCAGTGGATCGATGAGGGGGTACCGATAGCAGCCGGCTTCCTCGACGGCCCCGTGCTGCGCGTGACCGCCGCGCCCGGCGCCGATCTCGGGGCGCTCGCGGCCGATGCCGAGGAGCTGCTCGAGCCCGGCAACGACTGGTCCGACGGTCTGCCTGTGCCCGGGTGGGAGTTCGAACAGGAGGAGTCCTGGCTCGTCATGTCGTGGACCCCGCAGCCGGTGTCGAGCCGCGCCGAGCCGGTCGGTGAGGCCTGTGCGGCCGACCGGGTGCTGGTGCAGCGGTCCGCCTTCGCGGGATCCACGTTCACCGTCGAGCACTGGCACACGATGAAGCGGTCGCCGGCGGGCGGGCTGGCGGTGGAGGTGCTCGTGCGCACGCCCGCGGGGGAGCCCGCGGCCGCCGCGACCGGATGGTTCGCGGGCGTGGGCAGATGCGGGCTGCTCGAGCCGGTCGGCACCCATCCTGACCATCGCGGGCACGGCCATGGGCGCGAGGCCGTGCTGGGCGCGTGCGCGGCTCTCACCCAGCGGGGTGCGAGCGCGGTCGCCGTCGTGGCACCGTCCACGAACGACGCCGCGGTGGCGCTCTATCGATCGGCCGGGTTCACCGTCGTGCGCGAGAACCGCGATTGGGTTCGCGCTCGACGAGCTTGAACAGCATGCAGCTTGAGCACTGCGTGACCAGGAACCACATTGAGGTGTGGAACGAATGTGTACTGCCGCCGGGCGCGGTACGGCTCGGGTTCTGGACGGTGCTGCGTGGTTCGCTCCTGCCGATCCTGGTCTGGGCTGGTGTTGCGTGCTTCGTGCACTTCGTCTATGACCCGGTCGCAGCTGCGGTCCTCGGTGGCCTCTTCGCGTGCTCGTTTGCCTTGGGGTTCGGCCTCCGCCGCAGGGCAAGGCACTCTCTCCGGTGCAGCATCTACGGTGCGCTGGGTGGAGTGTTCGACAAGTCCATGGCGGGGTTCTGACGCGTTGCGGCGGGGCTTCGTCATGCCCGTCACGCTTGGCGAGAAGACGGGAAGACCTGCGCATTCGCCGTCACGGCCCGGTCGCTTCCTTCCACTGGTGCGTGATTTTCTTCCTTCTCCGGCGAGGTCGAGGGGGCGCGCATGAACCCCGACGACCTCACCTTCGACCAGGACGGCCACCTGTACGTCAGCGACTCGCGCGGACTGAGGGAGGGCGAGGCGCTCGGCCGGGTGGTGCGCATCGACCGCGACGGCGGGAAGGCCACCGTCCTGGCCGACGGCCTGGCCGCGACGAACGGGGTCTCGTTCGACGCGGAGTACCGCGGGCTGTGGTTCAGCGAGTTGACGGAGAACCGGATCTCGTACCTCCCCGTGGGCACCAAGGGCGGGGGCGCTTCCCGGCACACCGCGATCCGGGTCGACGGCGCGATCGCGGACAGCGGGGCCTCCAGGCCGTGCTCCGCGTAGATCTCCCGGGCGGCGGTGATCAGCGCGGCACGGTTGCGGGCGGCGGCCCTCGGCTCGTCGTTCGCGGGCCGCCGCCGCTGGTCCGGCACGGGATGCTGCGTCATCCGGGCAGGGTACGGCACCGCTCGCTCAACACCGCCGGTCCAGGCTCAGGCTTCACATCGCACTCGAACCACACGGTCTTGCCACCACCGGCCGGAGACGGCGTCACACCCCACCGATCGGTCACCGCCTCGACGAGCAGCAGCCCGCGCCCACCATCGACGGGGCTCTCAGCGAACGAGGCCGGCGTGAGCTCGGAAGCGGTAGCCGCAGCGGGGGAGATGAGCCGTCCGGTCGGCGCATGGCCGAAAGTCGCCGGTCCGAGCCGTAACGCGTGGAGGCCGGACGCGAACGTGCCCCGCGGGTTGTATCACCGGCCTGGGCAGAGGGGTCCTGGGGCCACGGTCCATGTGAACACCCTGTGCAACGAGGCGGCGCCAGTTCCACGCACGGGCTCCAGGTGAACCGGATTGGCTCACATGCAGCTTGGCCCTCCCCCACATGGTGCCGAACAGCAGGTCTCCAGGGTGTGAGAGTGAACGGCGGGCACTCTCGGAGAGGTCGCCGGAAGACATCAGCACGATTCCGCGAGGCCCACTGTGACAGTGATCTCGTTTACCCAACGCATCTGGGGCGTTTGGTGGCCTTGTGTCACTTCTCTTTTGTGGCACGGAGGTTAAGGCGCGACCGAACCTCTTGTGCAATCCGCGTAGACCATTCAATCTTTCGGCTGGCGACAGGGAAAAGCAGACACGGCTACAGCGTCCGCGTTTGGCATGCACCTGACTCACTCCTGTCCGGAGGAAGAACCGGTACAGGTGTTCGCTTCGTGTGCCCCCCATTGACGCACCTCCCCCCACCCCACTCCCCACCTGTCGAGAAGGAACCCTCAGATGGCAGTGATGCGAAACACCAAGCGGAGAACGCTCGTAGGAATCTGCTCCGTCGCCGCGGCCGCTCTCACCGGCGGTCTCTTCACCGCTCTCCCCGCGAACGCCGCCGAGCCCGTCGGGACGATCGCCTACGCGGACGCGCCGAACGCGGTCGAGGACAGCTACATCGTCACCCTCAAGTCGGCCACCAAGGCCGGTTCCGCCAAGGGCAAGGGCGTCGCGAAGAAGTACGGCGCCGAGGTCGAGCACACCTTCCGCGAGGCCGTCAACGGCTACACCGTCGAGGCCACCGAGGCCGAGGCCGCCAAGCTGGCCGCCGACCCGTCGGTCGCACTGGTCGAGCAGAACCGCACCGTCACCACCCAGGCGACGCAGACCAACCCGCCGTCCTGGGGCCTGGACCGCATCGACCAGACCGCGCTGCCGCTGAACAGCTCGTACACGTACGACGACACGGCCGGCCAGGGCGTCACCGCGTACATCATCGACACCGGTGTGCGCATCTCCCACAGCGACTTCGGCGGCCGGGCCCGCAACGGCTACGACGCCGTCGACAACGACTACGTCGCCCAGGACGGCAACGGCCACGGCACCCACGTCGCGGGCACGGTCGCGGGCAGCGCCTACGGCGTCGCCAAGAAGGCCTCCATCGTCGGCGTCCGGGTTCTCAACAACAACGGCTCCGGCACCACCGCCGGTGTGATCAAGGGCGTCGACTGGGTCGCCGCCAACGCGGTCCTTCCGGCCGTCGCCAACATGTCGCTCGGCGGCGGCGCCAGCACCACGCTGGACAACGCGGTGCGCAAGGCCATCTCCGCCGGCGTCACCTTCGCCGTCGCCGCGGGCAACGAGTCCACCACCGCGACCGGCTCGCCGGCCCGGGTGACCGAGGCGATCACCGTCGGCGCCACCACCAGCACGGACGCCCGCGCCAGCTACTCGAACTACGGCTCGAACCTGGACATCTTCGCCCCGGGCTCATCCATCACCTCCGCCTGGCACACCGGCGACAGCGCCACCAACTCCATCTCCGGCACCTCGATGGCCACCCCCCACGTCGCGGGCGCCGCGGCCCTGTACCTCGCGGACAACCGCTCGGCCACCCCGGCGCAGGTCGCCTCAGCGCTGGTCGCCAACTCCATCTCCGGGGCCGTCGGCAACCCGGGCACCGGCTCCCCGAACCGCCTGCTGTACGTCGGCAGCGGCGGCACCACCCCTCCGCCGTCGGGCACGACCTTCACCAACTCCTCGAACTACACGATCAGCGACAGGAGGACCGTCGAGTCCCCGATCACCGTCACCGGTGTCTCCGGCAACGCCCCCTCGGCCCTGCAGGTGCCGGTGAACATCGTCCACACCTACATAGGTGACCTGACGGTCCAGCTGGTCGCGCCCGACGGCTCGGTCTACACCCTCAAGTCGTTGGGCACCGGCGGCTCCGCGGACAACATCAACACCACCTACACCGTGAACGCCTCCTCGGAGACGGCCAACGGCACGTGGAAGCTGCGGGTCACGGACAGCTATTACGGCGACACCGGCTACATCAACAGCTGGGGCCTGACGTTCTGACGTTCAGCCCTCCGCCCCGCCCCCGGCACGGTAGACCGTGCCGGGGGCGGGGCCTCTGTCTGCCCGGGATGACGCCGTACGCCTCAGCCATCGACCAGGCACTCGAACCACACCGTCTTGCCCCGCCCGTTGGGGCGAGGGGCGACACCCCACCGGTCGGTGACGGCCGCCACGATCACCAGCCCGCGCCCACCTTCACCGAGCCCGTCACCGACGGCCTGCACAGGCAGTTCCGGACAGTCGTCGGCGACCTCCACCCGCACTCCACCGGGCCGGAGCAGAAAGCAGATCCGGCAGCGACGGCCGGGCACATGCCGCACGACGTTGGCGACCAGCTCGGTGAGAGCCAGTTCGGCCGCATCAGTCACCTCGGCCAACCCGGAGCCGACGAGATACAGCCGCAGGATGCGGCGCAGATGCCGGACCGAGTGCTCGCCCATGGCGAACTCGGCGTGGTATTCGCTGTGGATGCCCGTCGCCTGCGGACCAGTTACGTGATTCACCTCACCATGAAATGACGCTGCACTTACGCTCGGCTACAGAGCGAAACGAACGCCGTGAGGCGTTGAAAGACGAAGTCCCGAAGTGAGGCGCCGCCGTGGTCAACATCCAGTCGCTCGATCCCACCGCTTCCCCGCTCGACTACTACGGCTGGGAGCTGCGCCGCCAACGCGAGGCACACGGACTCAAACAGGGGCAGCTCGGCGAGATCATCTTCTGCACGGGGTCGTTGATCGGCCAGATCGAGACCACGAAGAAGGTCCCGACCCGCGACTTCTCCGAGCGCGTGGACGCTGCGCTTGGCACGGACGGCATCTTCTCCCGCCTGATCGGTCTGGTTCTGCGAAGCCAACTGCCCACCTGGTTCCAGCCACACGCGGAGATGGAAGCGCGGGCTACCTACCTCTCCACGTACCAAGCACAGCTGGTGTACGGGCTGTTGCAGACAAAGGAGTACGCACGGGCCGTGCTCACCACCGGGATGCCGGACGACCTGGACGGCTTGGTGGCTGCCCGCATGGAACGCCAGCGCATCCTGGAACGGGAGCAACCTCCGCTCACCTGGGCGATCCTGGACGAGGCCGTGTTGCTCCGCCCGATCGGCGGTCACGAGGTCATGCGGCGCCAACTGGCCCACCTGTTGGAGTTCACGCGTCACCGCTGGGTGCATGTACAGGTGCTCCCAAACGCGGCAGGTGAACACGTAGGTATCGACGGGGCCTTCACCGTGATGCGCTTCAACGACGACCCGGACATCATCTACACCGAGGACCTCATCTCTGGTCACATGACAGCCAATCCCGAGACACTCAGGGAGGCTTCCCTCCGTTACGCTCGCCTGCAGGCCGCGGCCCTCTCCGTGGAGGACTCGGCGGCACTGATCGCGCGAGTGATGGAGGAACGCTATGGAGACCGGTCCCGGCCCGAGGAACCTGCAGTGGCGTAAGTCCAGCTACAGCGGAAGCACAGGCGGCGAATGCGTCGAGGTCGCCGCCACCTGCCCCACCGGCGCCGTCCCCGTCCGCGACAGCAAGAACCCGTCCGGCCCGGTCGTCACCGTCGGCGCCGGCGCCTGGCAGGCGTTCGTCGACGGCCTGCGCCAGCCGACACGGCGCGCCTGAACATCCCTTCTGGAGCGTGGCCGGGCAGCACCACGCCGTGCGGTCGCTTCTTCGGGGAGTGGTTGTGAAGTCCGAGGTACGGGTCCCGAAGGTCCCGGCAGTGGCAATGGACTTCGGTACCACTCGTCACGTCCTGGCTGGGTACCGGCGGCGTGCCTCGCGGCTGCTGTTCATCGGGCTCGGCATCGTGGTGATCACCGTGGCGCTCGCGGTGGTCGGCGAGGTGGCGGGAGTCGGTTGGCTGAGCAGGCCGGTCCCGTACACCGTGGGCGGCGGGCTGGCCGTGGCGGTCATCTGAGCCGGTGCCCTGCGTATCGCGGGGCGCATGCGAAGGCCTCTGTCCGGGAAACCGTGGATCGCCTGCCCCGCTGTCGCGCCGGCGATGGGCACCGGCCCGACACGGCTCGTTCTGAGGGCGCCTGACACCGACGAACTGTGGGCGCTGACCGTGGTGGCCGTTCGTCAGCGCCATCCTCTGGCGTGGCCGCCGGCTGCCGGCGTGCTGTGGTGGTGCGGGGATCCCTCCTGGGGCGGAATCGTCACGCAGCCGGGCGGCAGGGCGCTGGTGTGGACGCGACCGACCCGGCGGCGCCGGCGGGAGGGTGACCCGCGCGCGGCTGTTTCCGCCGGGTTGCTGGAGCGCCCGGCGCCCCCGCAGGTGCAGACGTCCGCGACGGGTCCGGCCGTTACGGGCACGGCGGACAGCATGCTTGCCCGCCGTCCCTTCTTCCGGTGGGGCACGTTGTTGGGCACCGTGCTCCTGGGCCTGGGGATCGCCGGGGCCGTGGCGTCGGAGCGGGATCCGCAGGTGGATCTGACCGTGGTCCAGGCGGACGCGTCGGGGCGCTGCACCGTGCTCTGGGAGGACCTGTGGAGCGGGAGCGAGCGCCGGGGGCCGTTCCAGTGCGACCCCGATCGGAGCCCGCTCCTGCGGGACTGGGAGAGCGGGTTCGTCGTCTCGTACGGTCCGTGGAAGGGAGGTCTCTACAGCACCATCGACGGCTCTCCCGCGTCCGCTCTCGAGGCCGGGCTGGGCCTTACCGGACTCCTGGTCCTGGCGGGCTCCGGAGTCGGGGGCGTTGTCCGGTGGGTGCGGCGCGCCGTTCTGCTCCGTACTGCCCGAGGACTTCGTACGACCGGCAGTCCGTGGCCGTCCACCGGTGCGAGGGCCGGGACGAGCACCCAGTCGGCGTCCTTCGCCGAGGAGTCCGCCGATCTTTCCTACGCCGCATGGACGAAAACGGCCCCGCGCTCCCCTGCGCTGTCACCCGGCTCCCTCCGCCGGCGCGAAGCCGACATACGCACGGTGCCCTGGTGGCGGGTCCGGTCCTTGCGCAAACCGTCCCACCTGGAAGAAGCGCTGGTGGGCGCGGCCTGTCTGCTCACCATGTCGTCACTGTGGTGGTTCACCGACGAGGGGGCGCCGCCGTGATCCTTCTGGTGGTGGGCGGTGTCATGGTGGTCGTGGACACAGGGGTGTTGGCGGTTTTTCTGCTGACGGGTCGCTTGATTGCCCGAAGAAGCAGGTCGGGGAAGTCACGCAACTGAAAGAGCGCATGAACCGACTCGACATGGGTTTGCCGTGACGGACTGTCGGCTTTCGACAGGCCGTCACGGCCAGGCCACCCTGCAGGCGCGCTGGACACGGTGCATGCCTGCTGACCTTTCCCTCACTCTGAGTGCTGTGATAGCCAGTGCAGGTGCGACTTGGATGGCGCCCAGCGGCAGTTGACGACACGCGAGTGCCGGGCGGTGCGACAAAGGGCCCGGGAATTTGTGCGGCTGGTACAGGCGAGGGCTGCGGCGGACCATGGGCCAGCAACGTCGACGCCGGGAGGCTGATCGGCTCGCGATACACCACGGTGGGCCCCGGCCGGTGGTATGGATGGGCTGAAAAGCGTGAGCACTTCGGGCACAACTGTCCCTACTCCGCTCATTTGAGCGCTCAGGTGACAGTTTCCTGCTGACTTCTCACGCTTTTCGGCTGCACCGGCCCGCGGGCCGGATCGACCCCGGGCCGGTCGGCGTCCCGCGTCAGCCGGGCTTCCAGGGCGCGGCGCGCGCCGTCGGACCCTCGTCAGGCGCCCCGCATCTCCCACAGCAGGAGTTCCGACGCGGCCTCCGCGACCGCTTCGATGCCCTTGACGTCCGTGATGCGGGCCGCGTCGCCCGGGGTCAGGTGTTCGCCGTTCAGGGTCACTTCGCCGCGTACGACATGGGCGTACACGTACGCGGCGTCCGGTACGGCGGTCCGCTCCCCCGCCGCGAGCCGGCGGACGTGGAGCATGGCGCCGGCCTCCGGGAGGGCGTAGGGGGTGGAGTCGGCGATGCCGTGGACGACCTCGTAGAAGGGGGCGCCGCCCACCTCCCGCGGGGCCAGCCACATCTGGAGGAAGGTCAGGGGCTCGGGCCGGCGTTGCGTTCCACGTGGCGGACGCCGGAGGCGGCGCTCAGGCGCTGCAGGTCGCCGGGGCGGACCACGCTCTCGTGGCCGGTGGAGTCGCGGTGGGTCAGCTCGCCGGACACGACCCACGTCACGATCTCGGTGTGGCTGTGCGGATGCTCGTCGAAGCCGGCGCCGGGGGCCAGGTGCTCCTCGTTGCAGGCGATGACCTGACCGAAGCGGAGGTGGTCGGGGTCGTAGTGGGAGCCGAAGGAGAAGGCGTGGCGGCTCTCGATTCCGGCCGCCGGATCGCCGCCCTGGTAGCGCTCGTGCGCGCGCCGTACGTGCATCACCGGTCCACCGTAGACCTGTCCCGCGGACCGGCGGCCCGTTCACCCGTCCGGATAAGGCAGTCTTGTCCACGTGCCCGAACCCGAAACCAGCAACAACGAAACCGCAGCACGCTCCGTCCACGCGCATGCCGCGACGCTGAAGCGGCTGGTGCAGTCGTCCGGCAGCCTCGCCGCGCAGGCGATCACGCGGATGGACGAGACGCTGCCCTGGTACCGGGCCATGCCCCCGGAGAACCGTTCCTGGATCGGGTTGGTCGCGCAGGCGGGCATCGCCGCGTTCACCGAGTGGTTCCGGCGCCCCGACGCGCCGCAGGCCATCTCCACCGACGTCTTCGGCACCGCGCCGCGCGAGCTGACCCGGGCCATCACGCTGCGGCAGACCGTGGAGATGGTGCGCACCACCATCGAGGTCATGGAGAGCGCCATCGACGAGGTGGCGGCGCCTGGCGACGAGGCGGTGCTGCGCGAGGCGCTCCTCGTGTACGCGCGGGAGATCGCCTTCGCCACCGCGCAGGTGTACGCGCAGGCCGCCGAGGCACGGGGTGCCTGGGACGCGCGGCTGGAATCGCTGGTGGTGAACGCGGTGCTCAGCGGCGAGGCCGACGAGGGGGCCGTGTCGCGGGCCGCCGCCCTCGGGTGGAACTCGCCCGAGCATGTGTGCGTGGTGCTGGGCACGGCGCCCAACGGCGACTCGGAACTGACCGTGGAGGCGATCCGGCGGGCCGCCCGGCACGCCAAGCTCCAGGTGCTGACGGGGGTGCTCGGGGACCGGCTGGTGGTGATCGCGGGCGGCAGCGACAATCCGCTGGGCGTGGCCAAGTCGCTGATCGGGCCGTACGCGCAGGGGCCGGTGGTGGCGGGTCCCGTGGTGCCGGACCTGCTGGCGGCGACCCGGTCCGCGCAGGCCGCCGCGGCGGGCCTCAAGGCGTGTACGGCCTGGCAGGACGCACCACGCCCGGTACTGGCCGACGATCTGCTGCCGGAGCGGGCGATCGCCGGTGATCCCGCGGCCCGTGAACAGTTGGTGGAGGAGATCTACAGACCGCTGGAGGAAGCCGGGGCCGCGCTGCTGGAGACGCTCAGCGTCTATCTGGAGCAGGCGAGCAGTCTGGAAGGGGCCGCACGGATGCTGTTCGTTCACCCCAATACCGTTCGTTACCGGCTCCGACGTGTGACGGACGTCACCGGTTGGTCACCCTCCGATGTACGCTCTGCCTTTACTCTGAGGGTCGCGCTGATCCTGGGGCGTCTGGTCGACGGTGATCTTCAGCTCTAGTCTCTTGTCGGGGTCCCACAAAACCCCCTCCCGTTCTTCGTCCCTGTCCTCACGGGCGGCTTCGGCCGTCGTCAAGAGAGAGTGTGAGAGTGCTCGTACTCGTCGCTCCCGGCCAGGGCGCTCAGACGCCCGGCTTCCTGACCGAATGGCTCGACCTGCCCGGCGCCGCGGACCGCGTCGCCGCCTGGTCCGAGGCCATCGGACTCGACCTCGCCCACTACGGCACCGAGGCCGACGCGGACGCCATCCGCGACACGGCCGTCGCCCAGCCGCTGCTGGTCGCGGCCGGGCTGCTGTCGGCCTCGGCGCTCGCCACTGGCTCAATTGCCGCTGACGCGGCGTGGACGGACCTCGCGCCCGGCGCGGTGGCCGGCCACAGTGTCGGTGAGATCACCGCCGCCGCGTTCGCGGGTGTCCTCGACGACTCCGCCGCGCTGAGCCTGGTCCGCAAGCGGGGTCTGGCCATGGCCGACGCCGCCGCGATCACCGAGACCGGCATGGCGGCGCTGCTCGGCGGGGACCCGGACGTCACCGTGGCGCACCTGGAGAAGCTGGGGCTGACTCCGGCGAACATCAACGGCGCGGGCCAGATCGTGGCGGCCGGCACCAGGGAGCAGCTGGCCGCGCTGGAGGCGGACAAACCCGAGGGTGTGCGCAAGGTGGTCATGCTCAAGGTCGCCGGCGCCTTCCACACGCACCACATGGGTCCAGCGGTCGACACGCTGGCCAAGGCCGCCGAGGACCTGGCCCCGGGCGACCCGAAGGTCACCTACGTGTCGAACAAGGACGGCGCGGCGGTCGCGACCGGCGATGAGGTGCTTCAGCGCCTGGTCGGCCAGGTCGCGAACCCGGTCCGCTGGGACCTGTGCATGGAGACGTTCAGGGAACTCGGGGTGACCGCGCTGATCGAGGTGTGCCCCGGGGGGACCCTGACCGGTCTCGCCAAGCGTTCACTGCCCGGGGTCAAGACGCTGGCGCTGAAGACCCCCGCAGACCTCGACGCCGCCCGCGAACTCGTCGCAGAGCACGCCTGACGCCCTTAGGAGCAGAATCCGCATGGCGAAGATCAAGCCCAGTAAGGGCGCCCCGTACGCGCGCATCCTGGGTGTGGGCGGCTACCGGCCCACCCGGATCGTGCCGAACGAGGTGATCCTCGAGACGATCGACTCGTCCGACGAGTGGATCCGCTCTCGCTCCGGCATCGAGACGCGGCACTGGGCGTCGCCGGAGGAGACGGTCGCGGCGATGTCGGTCGAGGCGTCCGGCAAGGCGATCGCGGACGCCGGTATCGACGCCGGGCAGATCGGTGCCGTGGTCGTGTCGACCGTCTCGCACTTCCAGCAGACCCCGGCCGTCGCCACCGAGATCGCCAACCGGCTGGGCACGGACAAGGCCGCCGCCTTCGACATCTCGGCGGGCTGCGCGGGCTTCGGTTACGGCCTGACGCTGGCCAAGGGCATGGTGGTGGAAGGTTCCGCCGCATACGTGCTCGTCATCGGCGTGGAGCGGCTGAGTGACCTGACCGATCTGGAGGACCGGGCCACCGCCTTCCTGTTCGGTGACGGCGCGGGCGCGGTCGTCGTCGGCCCGTCCCAGGAGCCCGCGATCGGCCCGACGGTCTGGGGCTCGGAGGGCGACAAGTCCGAGGTCATCAAGCAGACCGTGCCGTGGACGGACTACCGCGACGGCGAGGTCGAGAAGTTCCCCGCGATCACGCAGGAAGGCCAGGCGGTGTTCCGCTGGGCCGTGTTCGAGATGGCGAAGGTCGCCAAGGAGGCGCTGGAAGCCTCCGGGCTTTCGCCGGACGACCTGGACGTCTTCATCCCGCACCAGGCCAATGTGCGGATCATCGACTCGATGGTGAAGACCCTGAAACTGCCGGAGCACGTCACGGTCGCCCGTGACATCCGCACCACCGGCAACACCTCGGCCGCCTCGATTCCGCTCGCGATGGAGCGGCTTCTGGCGACCGGCGAGGCGAAGAGCGGCGACACCGCGCTCGTCATCGGCTTCGGGGCGGGTCTCGTCTACGCCGCTACGGTCGTTACCCTCCCCTAGGCACTCCGTGTCGGATCACCCGGTCCGGTACGGGAACCGCAACATCCGCCGCTGACGCGGCGGGCGCCACACCCTCTGGAATCACAGCGAAGGAGCGCCACCATGGCCGCCACTCAGGAAGAGATCGTCACCGGTCTCGCGGAGATCGTGAACGAGATCGCCGGCATCCCGGTTGAGGACGTCCAGCTGGACAAGTCCTTCACCGACGACCTGGACGTCGACTCGCTGTCCATGGTCGAGGTCGTCGTCGCCGCCGAAGAGCGCTTCGACGTCAAGATCCCGGACGACGACGTCAAGAACCTCAAGACCGTCGGCGACGCGACCGAGTACATCCTCAAGCACCAGGCCTGAGCGCTGCCGGGCCTTCCTGATCCAGACGGGAGGCCCGGGGGCCGGGCGCACCGGCCCCGCCACCCGGCGGTGGCGCCGTACGAATCCTCGTATCCGTTGGAGAAAGAATTCCGATGAGCTCGACCAATCGCACCGTGGTCGTCACCGGTATCGGCGCAACCACACCGCTGGGTGGCGACGCAGCCTCTACCTGGGAGGGCCTGATCGCCGGACGTTCCGGAGTCAAGGCCCTGGGCCAGGACTGGGCCGCCGACCAGGCTGTCCGTATCGCGGCCCCCGTGGCCGTGGAACCCACCGAGACCATTCCCCGTCCGCAAGCCCGCCGCCTGGACCGCTCGGCGCAGTTCGCGCTGGTCGCGGCCAAGGAGGCGTGGGCCGACGCCGGCTTCGAAGGCAAGGCCGGCGAGGACCCGAACGTCGCCCCGGAGCGGCTCGGCACGGTCATCGCCTCCGGCATCGGCGGCGTGACGACCCTGCTGGACCAGTACGACGTGCTGAAGGAGAAGGGCGTCCGCCGCGTCTCCCCGCACACCGTCCCCATGCTGATGCCGAACGGCCCGTCGGCCAACGTGGGCCTGCTCGTGGGCGCCCAGGCGGGCGTGCACACCCCCGTCTCGGCGTGCGCCTCGGGCGCGGAGGCCATCGGCTACGCCATCGAGATGATCCGCAGCGGCCGCGCCGACGTCGTCGTCGCGGGGGGCACCGAGGCGGCGATCCACCCGCTGCCCATCGCCGCGTTCGGCAACATGATGGCGATGTCCAAGAACAACGACGATCCCGAGGGCGCCTCGCGTCCCTACGACGTCGCCCGGGACGGTTTCGTCCTCGGCGAGGGCGCGGGCGTCGTCGTCCTGGAGTCTGCCGAGCACGCCGCCGCGCGCGGCGCCCGTGTCTACGCGGAGGCGGTCGGCCAGGGCATCTCGGCCGACGGCCACGACATCGTGCAGCCGGAGCCGGAGGGCCGCGGCATCTCGCACGCCCTGCAGAACCTGATGGACAACACCGACCTGAACCCGGCCGAGATCGTGCACGTCAACGCGCACGCCACCTCGACGCCGGCCGGTGACGTCGCCGAGCTGAAGGCGCTGCGCAAGGTCTTCGGCGACGACGTCGACCACATGGCGGTCTCCGCGACCAAGTCGATGACCGGGCACCTGCTCGGTGGCGCCGGCGGCGTGGAGTCGGTGGCGACGGTGCTCGCGCTGTACCACCGGGTGGCTCCGCCGACCATCAACGTCGACACCATCGATCCCGAGGCCGAGGCGACCGCGGACATCGTCCGCGGCGAGGCGCGCGCGCTGCCCGTCGAGGGCCGCATCGCCGCGCTCAACGACTCGTTCGGGTTCGGCGGGCACAACGTGGTGCTGGCGTTCCGGACGGTCTGACCGGCGCCGGCACGCCGGGTGCGTACAGGCCGGAGGGCCCCACCTTTCGAGGTGGGGCCCTCCGGCCTGTCAGGGGGCGGGTCGCGGCCCGGGTCCGGTGTCGGCGAGCGGTCAGACCACCTGGTGGAGCCAGCGGACCGGGGCGCCCTCGCCCGCGTAGCGGAAGGGTTCCAGTTCGTCGTCCCAGGGCTTGCCGAGGAGCTTGGCGATCTCCGCCTCCAGGTCGGTCTCGCCCTGCTGGGAGCGGATCAGGGCGGCGCGCAGCCGGTCCTCGGGGATCATGATGTCGCCGTGCATGCCGGTGACGGCGTGGAAGATGCCGAGGTCGGGGGTGCAGCTGTAGCGCTCGCCCTCGGCGGTGGGGCAGGGGTCCGAGGTGACCTCGAAGCGCAGCAGCTGCCAGCCACGCAGCGCGGAGGCGAGTTTGGAGGCGGTGCCGGCCTGGCCCTTCCAGGAGAACTCCGAGCGCCAGGTGCCCGGTGCGGCGGGCTGGCGGATCCAGTCCAGGCTGACGCGCACGCCGAGCACTCCGGCGACGGCCCACTCGACGTGTGGGCACAGCGCGCGCGGCGCGGAGTGCACGTACAGAACTCCACGTGTCGTCACCGGAACCTCCGGGCAGAGCGGGACAGGACGGAACAGGACCGATCAGCGGGTGGCCGGGCGAGCCCCGCTGATGGCGAGGCTACCGTGTGGTGGGGGAAGGAGTGTGACGTACCGTCCGTCCTGGTACCCGGAAACTTCCGCCATTCACCCGGCAGGACGACAGTTCCCCGGGTGTGTCGGTCCCGGATGGCTGTGGACGGCCCCGGGTCGGTGCGAGCCGGTCCGTCCGAGCGAGCGGGAACTCTCGTGCGTTGTTATTCATTGGGGACGGTGACCACGATGCGCGGGGAGGCGACGGGATGGAGCAGGGGAGACGCCGGGCGCGGCGGAGACGGGGCGGCCGCTCGCGGGCCGTGCTCGCCGTGGCGGCGACCGCCGCGTGGGGAGGCGCCGTGCTGGGTGTCGCCGGCTGCGACGCCGTCGGGGGTGACGCGCCCGCTCCGTCCGCCGGCGGGGTGAAGAAAGCCGCGCCGTCCCCGTCACCCACCCCCGTCTGGGACACCAGCCCCGCCTCCGTGGCCGCCGTGGGCGATTCCATCACGCGCGGCTTCGACGCGTGCGCGGTGCTGACGGACTGTCCCGAGGTGTCGTGGGCCACGGGCAGCAGTGAGCAGGTCGACAGTCTCGCGGTGCGGCTGCTGGGTCCGGCCGGGGCGGCCGAGCGGAGCTGGAACTACGCGGTCACCGGGGCACGGATGGCGGATCTGCCGGATCAGATGGCCCGGGCGGTGCGACGGGATCCGCAGCTGGTGGCGGTGATGGCCGGGGCGAACGACGCCTGCCGGGCCACGACGTCGGCGATGACGCCGGTGGCCGACTTCCGCGCGGACTTCGAGGATGCGATGCACACCCTGCGCAAGGCGCTGCCCAAGGCCCAGGTGTATGTGGCGAGCGTGCCGGACCTGAAGCGGCTGTGGTCGCAGGGCCGGACCAACGAGCTGGGCAAGCAGGTGTGGAAGCTCGGCGTCTGTCCGTCGATGCTGGCCGACGCGGATGCGCTGGACGCGGCGGCGAACGAGCGGCGCGAGACGGTGCGAAACCGGGTGGAGGACTACAACAAGGTGCTGGAGGAGGTCTGCGCCGAGGACCTCCGGTGCCGCTTCGACGGCGGCGCGGTGTACGAGTACGAGTTCGGCACCCGGCAGTTGAGCCGCTGGGACTGGTTCCACCCGAGCATCGACGGCCAGGCCAGGCTGGCGGAGATCGCCTACCGAACGGTCACAGCGAAGCGGCCGTGACTTATCGTTTCGCACATGAACGAACCCTTCGGCACACTTTCCGACGGTACCCCGGTGCACCGCTGGACCCTGGAACGGGCCGGCGTACGGATGCGGGTGCTGCCGTACGGCGGGATCGTGCAGGCCGTGGAGGTGCCGGACCGGGAGGGACGGTCCGGGAACGTGGTGCTGGGCTTCCCCGACCTGGACGGCTATGTCGCCCGTCCGGAGCCCTACTTGGGCGCCCTGATCGGGCGCTACGCCAACCGCGTCGCGGGCGCCCGCTTCCCGCTGGACGGGCGCGTCCACACGCTCGCCCCGAACAACGGGCCGAACTCGCTGCACGGCGGTGAGCGGGGCTTCGACAAGCGGGTGTGGGACGTGACGCCCGTACCGCACGGGCTGTGCCTCAGCCGGGTCTCCGCGGACGGCGAGGAGGGCTTTCCGGGGCGTCTGGAGGTGTCGGTGACGTACACGCTGGACGAGCGGGGGGCGCTGGGGATCGTGTACGAGGCGGTGACGGACGCGCCGACGGTCCTGAACCCGACGAACCACTCGTACTGGAACCTGACCGGCTCCGACCCCGGCGCCGGTGCCGACAGCGCGGCCGGGCACGAACTGCGGTGCGCCGCCTCCCGGTTCACCCAGGTCGGCGCGGATCTGATCCCGATCGGCGAACTCCAGGACGTCACCGGCACCCGCTTCGACTTCCGCGAGGCACGCAGGACGGGCACCGGGTACGACCACAATCTCGTGCTCGACAAGGGGGTGACGCCGACTCCGGTGGAGGTCGCCGAGCTGCACGACCCGTCGTCCGGGCGGGTGCTGACGGTGGCTACCACCGAGCCCGGGATGCAGCTCTACACCGCCGACCACATCGGGGAGCCCTTCGCTCCCGGGACCGGCGTCGCACTGGAGACCCAGCACTTCCCCGACTCCCCGAACCGGCCCGACTTCCCGAGCACGGTCCTGCGGCCGGGTGAGGTGTTCCGCTCGGAGACGGTGTACGGCTTCTCCGTGCGGTAGGCCCGGACCCGGGACGACGTGCACGAGCCTGAGCCCCGGTCCGGGGTCAGGGTCCCGGACCGGGGCTGCTCGTGCGAGGACTACCCGGCCGGCGGGTGATACCCCGCATCAGACGTTAATCGTCGCGGTGATCCTGCGGTCCGTGATCGAGCACTCGGCCTGGATTTCGTACGAACCCTTCACAAAGGACCACGAGGCGGCCGCCTCGTCCCTGAGGTGGCCGCCTCGTCCCAGAGGTGGCCGCCTCGTCCCAGATCTCGAGAGTGTGCCGGGGCAGCTCGCCGACGGCCTCAATGCGCGGGCGCCACGGGCTCGCCGGCGTTGTCCTCGGGAGTCTCCTCGCCGAGCAGGTCCCGTGCCATGAGGGTGGCGCCGGCGACCGCGCCCGGCATCAGGAACACCGCGACGAACGGGACGAGGAAGGCCAGCCCGAGCGGCGTTCCGAAGCCCCAGACGAGGGCCTTGCGGGACCTCAACAGGGCGAGCCGCTCACGCAGTTCGACCTCGCGTCGCTGGAGGGCCACCGCCGTCAGCTCCTCGGTGAGGAAGAACCCGGTGACCATGAAGCCGATCACCGGTACGACGGTCTGCCCGAGGAACGGGAGGAACCCGAGAGCGAAGAGGAGGACCGCCCAGACGAGGGCGCGTACGAGGATACGGAGGCTGTCCCGCCCGGAGATCCACAGCTCCCGCCCCAGCGTCAGCCCGGACTCGGGGGCGGTGCCGTCGGGCGAGACGTCCCGGTCGACCTTCTCGGAGAGGCTCTCGTAGAAGGGCTGGCCGATGAGCAGCGTCACCGCGGTGAAGGTGAGGACGGACAGCAGCAGTCCGAGCGCGAACAGGACGGCGGTGAGGAACCCGCGGAACAGGCCGAGCCAGGGACTGGACCAGTCGTCGGCGAACGGCGTCGCCCAGCCGACGAAGCCGGCTCCCCACAGGGCCAGCGCGACCAGCGCCGCCGCGTACAGCACCAGCGTGATCAGCCCCGGCACCAGACCGAAGCCGTACTGCTTGCCGTGCCGGGCCACCCACCGCTGGCCGTTCAGGAGATACCGGAACCCCACCCCAAGATCGCGCATGGGGAACTATAGGGGCCCGTCGGCGACGTGTCCTGGGGCGGTCGTCACCTCCGCCGACGGGCCGCCTTCCACCCGCCTGCTGCCGACAGCCGCCGTCAGAGCTTGACGATCATCTTTCCGGTGTTGTCGCCGCGCAGTACCCCGAGGAACGCCTCGAGGTTGTTCTCGATGCCCTCGACGACGGTCTCCCGGTACTTGAGCTCGCCGGACCGCACCCAGGCCCCGACCTCCTGGACGAACTGCGGCTGGAGGTCGTAGTGGTCGTTGACCAGGAAGCCCTCGATGCGGCCGCGGGTCTGGATGAGCCGGGCAAGGTTCCTCGGACCGGGCGCGGGCTCGGTGTTGTTGTAGACGGAGATCATCCCGCAGACGGCGATCCGGCCGCCCCGGTTGAGCGACCCGATCGCCGCCTCCAGATGGTCGCCGCCCACGTTGTCGAAGTAGACGTCGATCCCGTCCGGGGCGGCAGCGCGCAGCTGCTCGCTCACGGGGCCGTTCTTGTAGTTGAAGGCGGCGTCGAAGCCGTACTCCTCGACGAGCAGCCTGACCTTCTCGTCGGATCCGGCGGAGCCGATCACCCGCGAGGCGCCCTTGAGCTTCGCGACCTGCCCGACCTGGCTGCCGACGGCGCCCGCGGCGCCGGACACGAAGACGGATTCGCCCTCCTTGAAGGCGGCGGTGCGCAGCAGGCCCGCGTAGGCGGTGAGCCCGGTCATCCCCAGCACGCCCAGGTACGCCGACAGCGGCGCGGCGTCGGGGTCCACCTTGACGGCGTTCTCGGCGGCCACGACGGCGTACTCGCGCCAGCCGAAGAAGTGCAGGACGTGGTCGCCGACGGCGATCCCCTCGGCGTCCGAGGCGACGACCTCGCCGACGGCACCGCCCTGCATGACCTTGCCGAGCTCGTAGGGGGCGACGTAGGACTTGGCGGCCGACATCCTCCCTCGCATGTACGGGTCGACGGAGAGGTACTTGTTCCGCACCAGCACCCGGCCCTCACCGGGTGCGGAGACCTCCGCCTCGACCAGGGCGAAGTCCTCGGGCTTGGGCCATCCGACGGGGCGGCTGAGCAGATGCCACTCGCGGCCGGCAGTGGGGAGCGTGGGGGTGTCGGACATGGGGTGGGGCCTCCTCGAAATATTTCAGCATCTGAAACAACGATGCCCGTTGATATTTCAGAATGTCAAGCATATGGGTACTCTGGGGAGCATGGCCGCCGCATCCAGTTCCCCCAGCCGCCCCGACGCCCTGACCCTGGAGGTCGTCGAACTCATCGGCTCAGTCGTGGCCCGCTATCACGAGGAGTACGAGGAGGCGGCGGCCGGCCACGCGCTCACCGGCGCGCAGGCCCGGCTGCTGAGCCTGCTCTCCCTGGAGCCCCTGCCGATGCGGAAGCTCGCCCACCGCCTGAAGTGCGAGCCGTCGAACGTCACCGGCATCGTCGACCGGCTGGAGTCGCGCGGGCTGGCGGAGCGCCGCCCGGACCCGGCGGACCGCCGCGTGAAGCTGGCGGCGGCGACGGCGGAGGGGCGCAGGGTGGCCCGCCGCATGCGGGAGTCGCTGCGCTTCGCCCGCGAGCCCCTGGCCGCCCTCACGGAACAGGAACGCCTGGCCCTGCGGGACACGCTGCGGACGATGCTGGACGCCGACCGGGGCACCGGCGCACACCAGGCGTAGTCGGCAACTCGACGGGGCACTCCGGCAGACCGGACCCGACGCCGGTCCCGGCTTCGACCCCGGACCGCCCGCCCCCGGGGCCTGTGTCCGTCAGGCGCACCACCACAGGAAGCGGTCGCACGTTTCCGAGGGTTCGGGCTCCGGTTCCGGCTCGGGTTCCGTGGTGGTCGGGTCGGGCTCCGGGGTGTCCGGCTGCGGCGGGGGCTGCTGCGGCGGCGCCGTGGTCGGGTCGGCCGGTGACGTGTCCGCGGGCGCCGACCGGGTCGCTTCTTCGGGCTCCGCCTCCGCCGATTCCTCGCCCGTCGGCGACTCCGAGGCCGACGGTGAGCCGGAGGTACTGGGGGACGGGGAGGTCACGGACGCACCCGTGCCCGGGGCACCGCTGGGCGGCGGCGTGGACCCGGCCTTCGCCGATCCGCCGTCCGGCGTCTCGTCCCCGGCCGCCGCAGGCTCGGGCTTCGATCCCGGTGCGTCCACCCCCAGCTCCGCGAGGCTCAACGCGCCTGCGGCCAGGACGAATCCGGCCGCGATCAGCAACGACCTGCGCCGTCGCCTGCGGTGCGCCGCGGCCTTGCGGTCCCGGCGGCTCACCCTTGCCGTGGGGCCCTCGTCGTCCGCCTCCGGACCTGTGGGATCGTCAGCGTTCGGTCGCCGCACGCCTTCGGGGGGTTCCGGCTCCGCGTACGGCGCCGGCTCTGGTTCCGGCTCCGACTCGTCCTCCTCGTACGCCGCCTGCGGGGCGGCGGAGGCCTCCGGCTGGGCGCGGAGGGTCTCGACGGAGGTGCCGCACCCCGGGCAGGCGAGGGCGCCGTTGAGGTGCCGTCGGCACGGATGGCAATAGTCCATGACGCGGGAAGACTAGGTTCCGCTCACGTCCGGTCGATAGAGCAAGTTGTGAAGGTTCGGTAGGGACCCTTGCTCAATGGTTTCGAATCTGCCGAAACCGTTGTGCGCGCGACCCATTGACACCCCGCCACCCCGTCCTTACTGTCGCGCCAGCGTTTCGAACGTGTGTCGAAATATCGAACAGCCACTGACGATACCGAGAAGACACCGGCGACACTGGCGAAGACAGGGTCCACAACGCAGCGAGGGGCAACCGCCGTGCGTATCAGCGGAATCAGCACACACGTGGTCGGGACGCCGTGGCGCAACCTGACGTACGTCCAGGTGCACACCGACGAGGGGATCACGGGGGTCGGCGAGACCCGGATGCTGGGGCACACCGACGCCCTTCTGGGCTACTTGAAGGAGGCGGAGGCCCACCACATCCTCGGCAGCGACCCCTTCGCCGTGGAGGACCTGGTCCGCCGCATGAAGTACGGCGACTTCGGCCGCGCCGGCGAGATCGTGATGTCCGGTGTCGCCGTCGTCGAGATGGCGTGCTGGGACATCAAGGGCAAGGCCCTCGGCGTGCCCGTGTGGCAGCTGCTCGGCGGCAGGGTGACCGACAAGGTCAAGGCGTACGCCAACGGCTGGTACACCACGGAGCGCACCCCGGAGGCGTACCACAGGGCCGCGCAGTCGGTGGTGGAGCGCGGTTACCGGGCCCTGAAGATCGACCCCTTCGGCACCGGCCACTTCGAACTCGACCACCGGCAGACCCTGTACGCGGTCTCCCTCATCGAGGCGGTCCGCGACGCCATCGGCCCCGAGACCGAGCTGATGCTGGAGATGCACGGCCGCTTCTCCCCCGCCACCGCCGTCCGCCTCGCCAGGGAACTCGCGCCGTTCGACCCGGCCTGGCTGGAGGAGCCGGTCCCGCCGGAGAACCTCAAGGCGCTGGAGAAGGTCGCCGCCAAGGTCGACATCCCGCTCGCCACGGGTGAACGCATCCATGACCGCATCGAGTTCCGTGAGCTGTTCGAGAGCCAGGCCGTGGACATCCTGCAGCCGGACGTCGGCCACCTCGGCGGCATCTGGGAGACCCGCAAGCTCGCGGCGACCGCCGAGACCCACTACATGCTGGTCGCGCCGCACAACGTCGGCGGCCCCGTCCTCACCGCCGCTTCCCTCCAAGTCGGTTTCACCTCACCGAACTTCAAGATCCTGGAACACTTCAACGACTTCGCGGACGCGGAGATCAAGAAGGTCGTCAAGGGCGCCCCGCAGGTGAACCCGGAGGACGGTTGCTTCCACCTCTCCGACGCCCCCGGGCTCGGTGTGGAGCTGGACGTCGACGCGGCGACCGAATTCCCTCAGCAGCAGGCCCGGTTCGACCTGTGGGCCGAGGGCTGGGAGCAGCGCAAGCCCAAGGGCGCGAAGTGACCGCGCGCGTGGGCGGGCCCCCCGCGCCCCCCGCGGCCACCCCCGCGGCCACCCCCGCGGCCGCTCCCTCGGTCGCCGTCGTCGTCGAAGGCCCCGGCGCGCACCGTCTCGTCGCGCACGAGCCGCGTGACCCGGCCCCCGGCGAGGCGCTGGTCCGCGTGCACGCGACCGGCGTCTGCGGCAGTGACCGCGAGGTGTACCGGGGCAACCGCCCCGAGGGGTACGTCCGTTACCCGCTCACCCCGGGCCACGAGTGGTCCGGGACCGTGCTGGAGGTGGGCTCGGGAGTGCCGGCGTCGCTCACCGGCCGCAAGGTCGTCGGTGAGGGCTTCCGCAACTGCCAGGTGTGCGACCGCTGTCACGCCGGTGAGACGACGCTGTGCTCGGCGGGTTACGAGGAGACCGGGTTCACCAGACCGGGGGCGATGGCCGCCACGCTGACCCTCCCGGCCCGCCTGCTGCACGCCCTGCCGGACGACGCCGACCTCACCGCGGCGGCACTGCTGGAGCCGGCGGCCTGCATCGCCGCCGCCGCGCTCAAGGCGAACGCCGCGCCCGGTGAGCGGGTCGCCGTGGTCGGTACGGGCACCCTCGGCATGTTCGCCGTGCAGTTCCTGCGCGCGAACTCCCCGGCCGAACTGCTCGTCGTCGGCAGCCGGGGCGGCCGCGAGGCACTGTCCCGGCAGTACGGCGCCACCGACTTCCGTACGAAGGACCGGGAACTCCCGGACGACTTCGACGTCGTGATCGAGACCGCCGGGTCCGCCGACGCGGCCCGCACAGCGGCCGCGCTGCTCCGGCGCGGCGGCCGGCTCGTCCTGACGGGCATCCCGGCGCCGGGCGCGGACGGTCTCGACCCGACGGATCTGGTCGTACGGCAGCTGGAGGTGCACACCGTCTTCGGAGCACCGCCGGACGCCTGGGCGCACACGGTGCGGGTGTTCGCCGCCGGGCTGCTCGATCCGCTGCCGCTGGTCACGCACGAGTTGCCGCTGGCCGAGTTCTCCCAGGCCATCGAGCTGGTGGGGTCGGGCGATCCCACGGTGGGCAAGGTCCTGCTGCGCCCGTAGGTCCCACAGCCCCTGGGGGCGGGCCGGGTGCGAGGGCGGCCTGACGGCCCCGCACCCCGCGGCCCTCTCCTCCGTTCCTCCCTCCTCTCCCCCTCCCTCCTCGTTCGCTCCTCCTCGTCGCCGCGGATGCCCGCCCTCCGGGCCGCGAACCTCGTCCGACATGCCGAACAGAAGGACATCTTGTGACCGACGCTTCCGCCAAGGCGCCCCGCAGGCCCGGTGAGCAGGCGCTCACCGCGCTCGGCCTCGGCGCTCCCGCCCCCGACCCCGCCGACGCCTCGCCGCACTCCTTCCCCGGCGGGGGCCGCTGGCGCACCGAGGTTCCCTCCTGCGAGGGGCCCGAGGCGCTGGCGGTGGTCCTGAAGGAGGCCTCCCGGCTGGACGTGCCGATCCACCGGATCAGCCAGGGCAGCGGCGTGTGGATGCTGACCGACGCCG
The DNA here is from genome assembly GCF_045291515.1 of Streptomyces sp. GD-15H. NCBI lineage: Bacteria > Bacillati > Actinomycetota > Actinomycetes > Kitasatosporales > Streptomycetaceae > Streptomyces > Streptomyces sp. GD-15H. Next base: position 5,961,721 of record NZ_CP149447.1, on the reverse strand, counting down.
AACTCACCGAGATGGTCGACACCACGGCCGAACGGGACATCGAGCTCTGCCTGTTCACGGGCCCGCGCGGCACCTGGGACATCGGCGGCTCCACCCGTACCGACTCGCACGGCGCCGGGCTGCGCGCCCGGGGCCACGACGCGGTCGCCGGATGCGTCGAAGACGCCGTACGGGCAACGGAGTCGGGCGTGAAGTGCCTGCTCGTCGCCGACGAGGGCGTGCTGTGGACGCTGCACCGGGCGCGGTCGGCCGGCCTCATCCCGGCCGACACCACACTGAAGGTCTCGGCGCTCGTCGGGCCGGTGAACCCGGCCTCGTACACGGTGTACGAGCGGCTCGGCGCCGACTCGATCAACGTGCCGAGCGACCTGACGCTCGATCACCTCACCGAGATACGGCGGGTGTCGGCCACTCCGATGGACATGTACATCGAGGCCCCCGACGACCTCGGCGGCTATGTGCGGATGTACGAGGTCGCGGAGCTGATCCGGCGTGGCGCGCCGCTGTATCTGAAGTTCGGCCTGTCCAAGGCATCCGGCGTCTATCCGTACGGGCACCACATGCGGGAGCTCACCCTGACCACCGCGAAGGAGCGGGTGCGGCGCGGCCGGCTCGCCCTGGATCTGCTCGCCCGCCATGGCGCGGACGGTGACATGGCGCCGCTCGGTTCACGACTTCCGGGCGCTCTGCGCCGGTTCGACATCTCGTCATAACGTTCCGGAAAATCGACTTCACAGAAGTAGACACAGTCGCGCACAATCCCACACACCCCTTTCTCGGTTCTCGTCAGGCACACCCCGCCCCGGAAGCGACGTCGCACCTCCGGACCGGCCCACACATCACCGCCCCGGTACACCCCTCAAGGATGATGATCATGCGTAATCGCAGAGCCGCCATCGCCGCCGTAGCCACCGCCGCCTCGCTCGCCCTCACCCTGTCCGCCTGCGGCCAGAGCAGCGAGGGGGGCAGCGAGGAGGCCAAGGGAAGCTCCGGGGGAGCGACCATCGGCATCGCGATGCCGACCAAGTCCTCCGAGCGCTGGATCGCCGACGGCAACAACGTGGAGAAGGACCTGCGGTCCAAGGGCTACAAGACGAAGCTGGTCTACGGCGAGGACGACCCGGACCAGCAGGTCGCGCAGATCGAGAACCTGATCACGCAGGGTGTGAAGGCACTGATCGTCGCGGCCATCGACAACAAGTCGATGAACAACGTCCTGCAGCAGGCCAAGGACGCCGACATCCCGGTGATCTCCTACGACCGTCTGATCCTCGGCACGGAGAACGTCGGCTACTACGCCTCGTTCGACAACGAGAAGGTGGGCGAACTCCAGGGCAGCTACATCCTGGACAAGCTCGGCCTGGCGGACGGCAGTGAGAAGGGCCCGTTCAACATCGAGCTGTTCGCCGGCTCCAACGACGACAACAACACCCGCTACTTCTTCCAGGGCGCGATGAGCGTCCTGAAGCCGTACATCGACAAGAAGCAGCTCGTCGTCCGGTCCGGCCAGACCGAACTCAACCAGGTCACCACCCTGCGCTGGGACGGCGGCACCGCCCAGAAGCGCATGGACGACATCCTGACCTCGGCCTACAAGAGCGAGCGGGTCGACGCGGTCCTCTCCCCGTACGACGGCATCTCCATCGGCATCCTGTCCGCCCTGAAGTCGGACGACTACGGCTCCAGCAGCAAGCCGCTGCCGATCGTCACCGGCCAGGACGCCGAGGTCGCCTCGGTGAAGTCGATCATCGCCGGCCAGCAGTCGATGACCGTCTACAAGGACACCCGTGAGCTGGCCGAGGTCGCCACGAACATGGTCGACGCGCTGCTGAACGACAAGGAGCCCGAGGTCAACGACACCAAGACCTACGACAACGGGGCGAAGGTCGTGCCGGCCTACCTGCTGGAGCCGGTCGCCGTGGACAAGGCGAACTACCAGAAGGTCGTCGTCGACTCCGGCTACATCAAGGAGAGCGACCTCAAGTAAGCGACCCCGTTCAACCGCCGCACCCTACGGATTGGAAGGCACGACCATGGCGGGACCCGTCCTGGAAATGCGCTCGATCGTCAAGACCTTTCCCGGCGTCAAGGCGCTGTCGGACGTCACACTGACCGTCCAGCGGGGCGAGGTCCATGCCATCTGCGGCGAGAACAGCGCCGGCAAGTCGACCCTGATGAAGGTCCTCTCCGGCGTCCATCCGCACGGCAGTTACGAAGGGGAGGTCCTCTTCGAGGAGGGGGTCTGCCGGTTCAAGGACATCAGGGCCAGCGAGCAGCACGGCATCGTCATCATCCACCAGGAACTGGCCCTGGTGCCGTACCTCTCCCTCGCGGAGAACATCTTCCTCGGCAACGAGCACGCCAGGCGCGGCCGCATCGACTGGCACGAGACGCTGCGGCACGCCACCGAACTGCTGCGCCGGGTCGGACTCGACGACCACCCCGAGACCCGGGTCGCCGACATCGGCGTGGGCAAGCAGCAGTTGGTGGAGATCGCCAAGGCGCTGTCGAAGAAGGTGAAGCTGCTCATCCTCGACGAGCCGACCGCGGCGCTCAACGACGAGGACAGCGGCAAACTGCTCGACCTGATCCTCCAGTTGAAGGAACAGGGCATCACGTCGATCATCATCTCCCACAAGCTGAACGAGATTCGCCGGGTCGCCGACTCGGTGACGATCCTGCGGGACGGGCAGACCATCGAGACGCTCGACGTGAAGGCGACGGAGACCACCGAGGACCGGATCATCAGCGGCATGGTCGGCCGCGACCTGGAGCACCGCTTCCCGGAGCGCACCCCGCACCACCCGGAGGAGGGCACGGCCCCGGCCCTCGAGGTGCGCAACTGGACCGTGCACCACCCGATCGACCAGCAGCGCAAGGTCGTCGACGACGTGTCCCTGGAGGTCCGGCGCGGCGAGATCGTCGGCATCGCCGGCCTGATGGGCGCCGGCCGCACCGAACTCGCGATGAGCATCTTCGGCCGCACCTACGGCCGGCACGCGGCCGGTACGGTCCTCCGGGACGGCAGGGAGATCCGTACGAAGACCGTCCCCGAGGCGGTACGGCACGGCATCGCGTACGTCACCGAGGACCGCAAGCACTACGGCCTGAACCTCATCGACACCATCAACCGCAACATCTCGCTCAGCGCCCTCGGCAAGGTCGCCAAGCGGGGCGTCGTGGACGAGCACGAGGAACGCCAGGTCGCCGAGGGCTTCCGCGAGTCCATGAACATCAAGGCGCCGACCGTCTTCGAGCCGGTGGGCAAGCTGTCCGGCGGCAACCAGCAGAAGGTCGTCCTCAGCAAGTGGATCTTCGCGGGTCCCGAGGTGCTGATCCTGGACGAACCGACCCGCGGCATCGACGTCGGCGCCAAGTACGAGATCTACACGGTCATCGACCAACTGGCCGCGCAGGGCAAGGCGGTCGTCTTCATCTCCTCCGAACTGCCCGAACTGCTCGGCATGTGCGACCGCATCTACACGATGGCCGCGGGGCGGCTGACCGGGGAGTTCTCGCGGGCCGAGGCCTCCCAGGAAGCGCTGATGCGTCAGATGACGAAGGACAAAGAGGTAACCCGATGAGCACGGACGTCACCGACAAGACCCCGGCCGCCGCGCCGCCGGGCAAGAACGGGGCGGGCACCAGTGACGGCCTGCTCCGGCTGATGCTGGACGGCATGCGCCGCAACATGCGCCAGTACGGCATGCTGTTCGCCCTGGGCCTGATCGTGGCGCTGTTCGCGGTGTGGACCGACGGCGACCTGATCCTGCCGCGCAACGTGTCCAACCTGGTGCTGCAGAACAGCTACATCCTGATCCTCGCGATCGGCATGATGCTGGTCATCATCGCGGGCCACATCGACCTGTCGGTCGGTTCGTTGACGGCGTTCGTCGGCTCGATGGCCGCGGTGTTCATGGTCCGCAACGACATACCCTGGCCGATGGCGGTGGTGCTGTGCCTGGCCGTGGGCGCGATCGCGGGCGCCGTGCAGGGGTGGTTCATCGCGTACGGCGGCATACCGTCGTTCATCGTGACCCTGGCGGGCATGCTCACCTTCCGCGGTCTGACCGAGATCTTCCTGGAGGGCCAGACCCTCGGCCCGTTCCCCCGCGGGCTGCAGAAGGTCGCCAACGGCTTCCTGCCCGAGGTCGGTCCGGAGACGAACTACCACAACCTCACCCTGTTGCTCGGCCTCGGGCTGATCGCGCTCGTGGTGCTCCAGGAGGTCCGTGACCGGCGCCGCCAGCAGGAGTTCGCCCTCGACGTCCTGCCCACCAAGCTGTTCCTGCTGAAGCTGGTGGCGCTCACCGCCGCCATCCTCACCGTCACGCTGCTGCTCGCCAGCTACAAGGGCGCCCCGATCGTGCTGCTGATCCTCGGCGCGCTGCTCGTCGGTTTCGGCTACGTGATGCGCAACGCCGTCATCGGCCGCCACATCTACGCCATCGGCGGCAACCTGCCGGCGGCCAAGCTGTCGGGCGTGCGGGATAAGAGGGTCACGTTCCTGGTCTTCCTGAACATGGGCATGCTCGCGGCCCTGGCGGGTCTGGTCTTCGCCGCCCGCTTCAACGCGGCCTCGCCCAAGGCCGGCCTCAACTTCGAACTCGAGGCGATCGCGGCCGCGTTCATCGGCGGCGCGTCGATGAGCGGCGGTGTCGGCACCGTGCTCGGCGCGATCATCGGCGGCCTGGTCCTGGGCGTGCTGAACAACGGTATGAACCTCGTCGGCATCGGCACCGACTGGCAGCAGGTCATCAAGGGCCTGGTGCTGCTGGCGGCGGTCGGCTTCGACGTGTGGAACAAGCGCAAGGTCGGTTCGTAGGACGGCTCGGGCCCCGCCGGAAGGCGGGGCAGCGCGCTTGAGAGTCACATGACGCACCTCACGCGTCCCGGGTTCACTCCGTCACAGTTTTCTCACACCGGTTGAACAGCGCCACGCCTCTTTCCGTATGTACGGGTGGCCCGTGCTCCCCCGCGCGGGCCACCCACGCATGACGGGCCCGGAACGTCCCCGGCGGGCCCGCCGTACACGGAGGTTCCATGGCCGACGTCACCTCGCTGTTCCGCGGCAACGCGGCGCACAGCCCGTCGATGGCCGCGCTGGCACGGGAGAGCGACGGGGCCGGTCCGGTGGACTTCTGCATTCCGTGCAATCCGTACTTCCCCACTCCCGCCATGTTCGAGGACATGGCGGTTCGGCTGCGGGACATCATCACGTACTACCCGAGCAGCGCCGACACCGTCACGGCCGAGCTGTGCAGCCTGCTCCAGCTCCCCCGCAGTGCGTGGCCATGGGCAACGGCTCCACCGAACTCATCACCTGGATCGACCACTTGCTGGTCCGCGAGTCCCTCGCCGTCCCCGTCCCCACCTTCGGCCGCTGGACCGACCAGCCCATGGAGACCGGCAAGCGGGTCGACATGTACCCGCTCCAGGAGTCCGGCGGCTTCGCCCTCGACCTCGCCCAGTACGCCGAGTTCGTCCGGGCCCGGGGCACGAAGGTCGCGGTGATCTGCAACCCCAACAACCCCGACGGCGGCTTCCTGCACAAGCACGCGATCGTGCAGTTCATGGACGCGATGGCCGACCTCGACCTGGTGGTGATCGACGAGTCGTTCCTGGAGTTCGCCGACGCCGAGGTGGAGCCGTCGGTGGTGCAGGAGGCGATGCTGCGTCCCAACGTCATCGTCCTGCGCAGCCTCGGCAAGAACTTCGGCCTGCACGGCATCCGCTTCGGCTACCTCGTCGCCAACCCCGCGCTCGCGGGCCGCATCCGCTCGATGCTGCCGAAGTGGAACATCAACTCCTTCGCCGAGCACGTGGTGTTCATGCTGAAGGAGCACGGCACCGAGTACGCCCAGAGCCTCCACAAGGTCCGTCGCGACCGGATGGACATGTCCGGCCAGCTCTCCTCACTGCCCGGTCTGACGGTCTACCCGTCCCAGGGCAACTTCCTCTTCGTGCGCCTCCCCGTGGGCGCCGAAGGCACCGTGGTCCGGGACCGCATGCTCACCGAGCACCGGGTCCTGGTCCGCGAGTGCGGCAACAAGATCGGCTCGTCCAGCCGCTTCCTGCGTCTCGTGGTACGTCCCAGGTGGATGTGCGGCGCCTGGTGTCCGGCCTGGAACAGGTGCTCTACGGGACCTCCAGGAGGGGAGCCGCCGTGCCCGAGCAAACCACAGGGACCGGCTACAGCTCGGGCACGGCGGCAGTGGACCGCCTGGTCAGCGAGACCAACGGCGCCGGCACCCAGGGCCTCGCCGCTCAGGCCATCGGCACCGGCGCCGGTGCGCGTGCCCCGGGCCTCCCCGCCGCTCCGGCCGCCGGCACCGGCATGCCGCTCCCCGCCGCCCCGTCCCCCGTTCCGGTGGGTGCGGGCGCCGGGATGCCGATGCCGGCGGCAGCCTCACCGGGGACGCAGCAGCTGCCCCTGCCGGTGGCGCAGCAGGTGCCGCAACCCGTGCAGCAGCCCGCTGTGCCGCAGCAGATTCCGCAGCAGCCCGTCCCGCAGCAGATGCCGCACCCCCTGGCGGCGCCGGCTCCGGTGCCGGTCCCCATGCCCGCTGCGGCGTCCTTCCCGCCCCCGCAGGCCCCGGCCCAGCGGCCGATCCCCGCCGGTCCCACCCCACCCGGCGTCCCCGCCCGTGGCGGCCTGACGGCGGCCCAGGTCAGAGGCACCGACGGCCTCTCCCGGGCCCCCGCGGCCGGCTGGCCCGGAGCGCAGGCGCAGAACTGGCCGGAGGCGGTGGGAATGGGCCAGGTGGGCTGAGGAAGCCCCGTCGGTCAGGCCGGGTTCATCCGCCACTGCTGGCAGGCGTTGTTCAGCCAGGTCCACTGCCGCACGTCGGCCGAGTCCGCGGTGGAGCAGTCGGCGACGTCGGCGACCTTGCCGGTGGCCTGGTTGGCGATCCGGACGTGACCGCTGTCGGTGGCCACGAACCGGAACCGCTGGCAGGTGTTGTTCAGCCACGGCCACTGGCACAGGTCGGCCCCGTCGGCGAAGGAGCAGTTCTCGGTGTCCAGCACCTGCCGCCGGAGACGTTGACGAGCCGGTGCGTGTCGTCGCCGAGATCCTCGAGCTACCACTGCTGGTGGGCACCGCCGTCGCAGGCGTACTGCTGCACGTTCGCCCCGTCGGCGGACGAACGCCCTGCGACTTCCAGGGCTTGCCGCTGTTGCGGTGGGTGAGAGTGCAGGTGGTGGGCACGGGTTCGAGTGCGGGGACGGGCAGTGAGCCCGAGTCGTCGGACAGTCCGCGGACGTTCGGGGCGGTGGTCCAAGGGTTGCGTGAGTACGCAGGGCTGAGCCGCGGCCACGATGCGTGCGCAGGCTCTCGCCCCGACTGGCCCTCTCCCCCACCACCTGGGCCAACTTCCTCACCCACGTCACAGGGTGACCGTCGAGCCGGCAGCCCGGCGGTCGGTAGGCGCCGTGACGACCACCCGCGCCCCAGAAGTGACACACCCTCCTCCCAAATCCGTGAGCACCCCGGCCACCACTGTCCACATGCCGCTCATTCGAGCACTTACCGGTCATTCGCCTGCTGATTGCTCACGCTTTCCGCAGGACATGCGCTTCGGGCACCGCAGTTTCGGGGCGTGAATTCCAGGCCACCGGCTTCTCCGCCGTCGGAGCGGTGCGCATCCGAAGACGGCCGTGTGGCGGATCGCCCTCTTTTGGCACATGTCCCACCGCATCGGCGACGGCATCAATGCGGGATTCGCGCCGTGTTCCGTGGGGCTGAAGCAGGCCGGGGCACTGAAACAGCTCTGTGTGCAGCCCAGTTCGGGGGCCGCACACAGAACCGTTGCTGGTGCCTTATCAGTCCCTGGCTCCCTAGCGGTGGTCGCCGCGGTCGTGGCGGTCGTTGTCGTGACGGTCGCCGCGGTCGTGGCGGTCGTTGTCGTGACGGTCGCCGCGGTCGTGACGGTCGTTGTCGTGACGGTCGCCGCGGTCGTGACGGTCGTTGTCGTGACGGTCGCCGCGGTCGTGACGGTCGTTGTCGTGACGGTCGCCGCGGTCGTGACGGTCGTAGTCATGACGGTCGCCATAGCCACCGCGGTCGTAGTCGTCGCAGTGGTCGTCGTAGTGGTCGTCGCAGTACCAGCCATGGCTGTAGGACGGGGTGGACGCCGAAGCGGTACCCGCTGTTCCCACCGCGACGCCACCGGCCATCACCAGCCCGGCGGCGGACACGGCGACTAGACGCTTCGCGCGTTGTGCTCGCATGAGAATACCTTTCGCTCCATCGTTTCCCGCGTCTCCGGAGGGAAGCGCGGAAAGGGACGGCCGCAGCCGCAAGTCGGAATTACGGCAGGGTCTTCTGATGTCACCGCATGTCTCTCAAGCACGGGCTCGACCGCCGACACCTCCAGGTCGCCCTTCGCGGGCGATCGCTGTGGCCTTGGTCCGCTTTACCGGGAACCGGTCGGCCGGGCGTGCCGTGCGTGCGGCATTCAGCATTCAGCCTAGTACCGCAACAGCAGCCCGGCATCTCGGGCGACCCCACTGCGCACGTCCGTTACCGGGAAGCCGAACCACGCCCACTTAGATCAATGAGATGGCGAGCCGGCCGTCCTGGCCGACCAAGAGATCCCGACCTCGTTCTTGCATTACGGTCCGCCGGCGTCGTCGGTGGACCGTTTCGCTTCGGTGGCTGACGGCGGGCATGCCGGCGGCCCGAGTGCCGTCGTCTCGGGCGGGCGCCGGGTTCCCCTGCTCCGGAGTGGGCGGGTGATCCCGTAGGGACGGGGAAGCCGCTGGTCAACCGGGGTTCGGCAGGAGAGTGCGCCGTTCGGGGACGGCGGGGATCTCGTGGGTCCGGGGCCAGTGGGCCGCGAGGCGGAGGACGCGGCGCCGACCGGCAGGTCGGGCGTGAGCTGGACGGCCCGCCCGCAGTTCGGGGCGGGCGGGCCGTCCTGGGTGGGGCGGGGTCAGGAGGTCGGGCACTCCTTCCAGGCCATGTGGTAGGTCGTGCTGATGCCTCCGTCGGTGGAGTTCATCGTCATGAAGCTGACCTGGTCGGGGACGAGGTGCGGGCGCTGACGCGCAGTTCGGTGTTGATGTCGAAGTTGCGCCGCACGCCGCAGGGGGCGTAGACGAGCTGGGCCCAGTCGGTGGTGTCCGTGGCCTGCCAGTTGTCGTCGTAGGGGCCGTCGTAGGCGTGGGTGCGGTACTCCGTGTTCGGGGAGCCCTGGAAGTAGTACGACGCCTTCTGCGTGCCCTTCGCGCCGGGCCGGAGGGAGGCGAAGCCGCGGTAGTCGGCACCGGCGATGGCGTAGGTGAACCCCTGGGGGGACGTGGACGAGGAGGCTGAGCTGGCAGTTCCTGCGGAATGCCGTGGGGTCGGAGTTGCCGCCCGCCTGGGCCAGGTAGTCGCTGTAGGGCACGGTGAACGCGGTGTTGTCCTCGGAGACGGCGACCGCGGCCGTGCCCTTGGGACAGCCGGAGCCGCTCACCGTGGCGGCGTCGGTGACGATCTTGTCCGGGGGCGGGTCGTCGAACACGGAGGACGGGTGGTGCGCGGGGATCGCGGCGGTGAGGAGCGCGGCGATCGCGCCGCTCAGGAGCAGGGCACCAGCCATGGTTCTCCCCATCCGTTCGGTGGGGGGTGGACGCGACGTCTTACGTGTGTCGCCCTTTCATTGAATTGCCATATATCTGACAAATACATAGGCGCATGGACCCCCGGCCCTCGCGAGGGAGGCGTGAAGGCGAGGTGAAGGCCGGGAGCGCTCGCATCGTAGGCAGCGCTCCCGGCCGGCGGGCAGGGTGAACTCCGGCCATTCGCCCCGGACCGGCCGGCGGGGCATTCACAGGGGAAACGCGAAGGGAACGCCCCATCCCGAGCTTCACCCGTACCGGGCGAAACGGACGTACCGGGAACCTCGCGTGAACGGAGGCGGGCCGAGCCGTAGACAATGGCCCACCAGGAGCACAAGCAGCACATCAGGAGGCGGCTCCCTTGGAGCTCAGCAGGCGTACCTTCACCGCGCTGGCCGGAACGGCGGCGCTCGGTCTCGCGCTGGCCGGCAGCGGGGCGGCGACCGGCACGCGCGCGGCGCAGGCCGTGCCGACGGGCCCGCCGCCCGCTCCGCCGCGCGCGGACGGCAAGCGGCACGAGGTCGGCTTCGACCGGTACTCGCTGCTGGTCGACGGCCGACGGCTGGTGCTGTGGTCGGGTGAGATGCACCCCTTCCGGCTGCCGAGCCCGTCGCTGTGGCGGGACGTGCTGCAGAAGCTGCGCGCCCACGGCCACAACGCGGTCAGCGTCCCCGTTCCCTGGAACCTCCACTCCCCCGCACCCGGTACACACGACTTCACCGGCGTGCGGGACCTGGATCTGTTCCTCACCATGGCCGCCGAGGAGCGGCTCTACGTCATCCTGCGCCCGGGGCCGTACCTCGGGTCCGCCGATCTGGACGCCGGCGGCTTCCCCGGGTGGCTGACGGCCGCCGAGGGCGTGACCGCCCGGACCACCGACCCCTCGTATCTGCGGCACGTGGACGAGTGGCTGGGCGCGGTCGACGCCATCGCCGTCCGGCATCTGCTCACCGGGGGCGGCGGCACGGTGCTGCTGTACCAGATCGAGGACCGGTACGAGGGTCAGGGCCACGGCGGGGGTGGTGCCGCCTACATGTCCCACCTCTACAAGAAGGTGCGCGCCGACGGGATCGACGTACCGCTGTTCCACAACGACGGCCGCGCGAACGGGCTGTGGGCGCCCGGGTCCTTCCCCACAGTCGGAAAGAAGGGGGAGGGGGACTGGCTGTACGGGTTCGAGTCCGCACCCGCGCCCGGCGAAGTACCGGCCGATCTCGGGTACTTCGGGAAGGCCGGAGCGGGGGCCGGGGCCAGTCCGCGGACACCCGGGTTCCTCGCCGGGGCGGCCGTCGGCGCGTCCAACCCCTGGGGCGGCGTCTCCTCCGGCGGCAAGGGCTACACGGAGGTGCGCGGGAGGTGGGGCCCGGCGCACGAGCGGAGCAGCTTCCTCACCAGCCTCGCCAACGGGATCACCGCGCACAACGTGCGCATGGTGGCCGGCGGGACCTCGTGGGGATGGCTGGCCTCGCCGGACGTCTACACCTCGTACGACTACGGGGCCCCGATCGACCAGGCCCGCCGGCCCACCTTCAAGCTGGCCCCGCTGCAGCAGCTCGGACACCTGCTGCGGACCGTGCCGGACCTCGCCCGGCTCGACCCGGCCGACGAGGTGCGGGCGGAGGACGACCGGCTGAAGGTCTACCACCTGGCCAACCCCGACACCGACGCCCAGGTGTACGTCCTGCGCAACGACTCCGCCGAGCAGATCACCTCCGTGCTGCCGGACACCGGCGTCGAGGTACCCGTGACGGTCGGCGCGCGGGACGCCAAACTGCTCTTCACCGGGCTGGAGTTGGGGAGGCGGAAGCTGGCGTTCTCCACCGCGCAGCCGATGTTCCGGCTGGCCGTCGGCCGGCAGGACATCGCCGCGTTCGTGGGCCGGGCCGGTGAGACGGCGCAGGTCGCCCTCGACTGCGACGTCCAGCCGCTCACCAACCGGCTGGACAACGAGCCCGCCTGGTCCTACGCCCGGGGTCGGCTGAACGTGGTGACGCCGCTGGGGGTGGGCGGGCTGAGCCGGGTGCTGGTCGAGGGCGGCGACTCCGAAACCCCCATGGTGCTGCTGTTCGCCGACGACGCGACCGCACTGCGGCTGTGGCCCTACGAGACCCCGTCCGGCTCGCTGCTGGTCTACGGTCCGGCGCTGCTGCGGTCGGCCACGCTGCGCGGCGCCACCGTCCACCTCACCGGCGACGTCGTCGGCGAGACCGGCCTGGAGGTGTGGGCGCCGCGCGGGATCACCGCCGTGACCTGGAACGGGCAGCCGGTGCACACCACGGTCAGCCGGGCCGGGAGCCTGCTGATGGAGGGGCTGATGCCGGGCACGCCCGCGCCGCCCCTGCCCGCGCTCGACGGCTGGCGGCGGCGGACGGAGAACCCGGAGTCCGAGCCGGACTTCGACGACGCGCAGTGGACGGTCGCCGACCGCACCACCTCCCGCGGCGGCACTCCCGTGCCCGAGGGGCAGCCCGTGCTGTTCGCGGACGACTACGGCTTCCACTACGGCGACGTCTGGTACCGGGGACACTTCGAGGACGCACGCGGCGTCACGTCGGTGTCCCTGTCGTACAGCACGGGGACGCAGGGGCTGCTGATGGCCTGGCTGGACGGGCAGCCGCTGGGCACGCACCGCATGCCGGTGCCGGACGAGGACACGGTGGGCCGGGGCACCTGGACCGCCACGGCTGCCTTCGCCGTGCCCAAGCGGCTGCGCGAGCGGGGTGGGCGGGTGCTGTCCGTGCTCGTACGGCGGATGCAGCATGCCGGGGAGGAAGGGGACGGGGAGGCGGGCGGCCCGTCCGGGGCCGCGCGCGGGCTGACCTCCGTCGGCTTCAAGGGCGCCTCCAGGAAGGTCGGTTGGCGAATCCAGGGGGCGGGGGCACCGGACCGGGTGCGGGGGGCACTGAACAACGGCGGGCTGCACGGGGAGCGCGAGGGCTGGCATCTTCCGGGGTACGACGACCGGGACTGGGAGGCCGTGGACTTCCCGCGCGAGGACCGGCGGCAGGGGGTGGCCTGGTACCGGACGGACTTCAGGCTGGACGTCGACCCGGAGGTGGACGCGTCGGTCGGGCTCGTCCTCGACGACGACACCGAGCGCGCCTACCGCGTCCAGATCTTCCTGAACGGCTGGAACGTGGGCCAGTACGTCAACGACGTGGGCCCGCAGCACACCTTTGTGCTGCCGAACGGGATCCTCCGCACCCGTGGGTCGAACACGCTGGCCCTGGCGGTGCTGTCCGACGGGATCACGTCCGCCGGTCCGGGTGAGGTACGGCTGACGCTGCTGGGCGCGGCGCGCGGCGGAGTGCCGGTGGAGGCGGTGGAGTCACCGGGGCGGTGACTCCACCGCCTCCACCGGCCCCTGGGCGGGCTCACGCCAGCCGGATCACGTTCCAGGACAGCGGCTCCAGCACGGCGGTGAGCCGCCCGTCCGACAGGGTTGTGCCCTCGGCCGGGTGCGGGATGACCCGCCCGGGCGCGTCGAGGGTGTTGCGGGCGTCGGGGTCGGCGTCCGCGAGGGCCGTGTGCTCCACGACCGTGGTGAGGCCGAGGCCGCCGAGGCCGCTCTCCAGCGGCAGCGCCTCGGTGCGGCTCCGGTTGACGGCGAACACGGTGACCGTGCCGTCGTCCGCGCGTACGGCGGTGGCGAGCAGCGAACTCGCACTGTCCGGCAGCCCCGCAACCGACGGCATCCACACCCTCCAGGAGCGACGACACGCCACGCCACCCCTCCCACTGAACCACCGACCCTACGTCCGACCAGCGGAAACGCAGTCCTCAAGCCCGGGAGGACAGCAGCTTCTTACATCACCCGGCCAAAGAGCGGTGTACGCCCTTAAGGTGAGGAAGGCTCGTACAATTCAGCGATTCACGCGGCACAGGGGTTGACGCGTGTCGAGCACCGGTGCCGGCGGCGCCGAGAGGGTGAAGTGACGCCGCCGGCTGCGTCGCAGCGCGCATCGTCCCGCTGTCGACCAGTCCGATGTCACCAGCCACCTGGGGAGAGAAGTGAGCACCAAGGGCGCCATGCGGGAGCTCCGCAACGATCTGGTGGAAGCCCTCGATGATCTGGCCAGGCCGTCGACCCCCGTGGAGTTGTTCGACACCCTGTGTGCTCGGCTCACGAGGCGTCGCGGCAGGCCGGTGGAGTACCGCTTGGTGACGTTCCCACCGGGCACGGCCAGCGGACTGTACCTGGACATGGCGGACCGGGACTTGATCTGCGTGCAGGAGAACACCAGTCCCTGGCACCAGGTGGTCATCTTCGGGCACGAGGCCTGGCACATGGTCGCCGGTCACGCCGGTCGGCACGAGCCTGGCCCCGCGGTTGCCGCGCGTCTGCTGGCGGACGAGGCCGACCTGACAGCCGCTCTCCAGGTGGTGGCACGGACCGACTTCGGCCGGAACGAGGAATCCGACGCCGAGTTGTTCGGCCTGGCCCTCGCAGGTCGTCTGCGCGGTTGGCTGGAGGGCGCGGACGCAGCGACACCGCGCAGCGAGCTGGCGCGGCGCATCCAGGCATCGCTCGGGTACCACCGGGGCTGATGCGTGCGGAACTCCGACTACTACCTTCCTGCCATTGCCCTCGGTGTCGCTTTCGTCGTCAAACTCCCCGCTCTGCGGCGGGGGTGGCGCGATCCGCTGGTACGTTCCGTCCACTTCCTGATCTTCACCGCGGGCATCTGCTTCTTTTTCGCTGCCCCACCCACCATCAGCACGGTCAACAACCTCACGGGCATCCCGAACTTCTCGGGCCCACTGGTCTACTGCATCATGTGCGCCTTCAGCTGTGCCTGCCTGGTTCTGATCGTCAACTGGCGCGGCGGGCCGCCGGAGACGATCCGGCGCCACTCTCGGCGGTGGATCGCCGGCTACACGGCGGCCATCGTCGCCTTGTCCGTGTTCTTCGCGCTGGGGGATGCTCCCGTCGAGCGGCTCCGCGACCTGGACACCTACTACGCGACCACGCCTTTCATCCGCGAGATGATCGTCACCTACCTCGTCGCCCACATCACCTCCGCCGTCGTCACGACGGCGCTGTGCCTGCGCTGGGCGCGGCAGGTGCAGCGGTGGCTGCGCGTGGGCCTGGTCGTCCTTGTCATCGGGTTCGTACTCAACCTGGTTTTCGGCATCGCCAAGCTCTCCGCGGTCATCGGCCGGTGGAGCGGCCGTGACTGGGACGCCCTCAGCACGACGGTGGCACCGCCGATCGTCGCGGCGGGCGGTTTGATCGTGACCTTCGGGTTCCTGTTGCCGCTGCTGGGCCCGCAGATCAGTGGCCTTGTCCGGTGCTGGATCAACTATGCGCGTCTGGGGGCGCTGTGGAGGCTTCTGCGCACGCCGGGGAAACGGGGCGTGCTTCCGCGCATCCCGTGGTGGTCGGATCCCGACATGCGCCTGGCCGTGCGGGAGACCGTCATCCACGACGAGTTGCTCGATCTCCGGCCGTACTTCGACGACTTCGTCCGGCAACGCGCCTACGACAGAGCGATCGAAAGTCACCTGTCGAAGGAAGACGCGGATGTCGTAGGGGTGGCCGCCATGGTGGTCGCCGCAGTAGAAGCGCGATCCAGAAGGCAGCTGCGCGGGTCCGAAGACGCCACTGCTGCCGGAGCTTTCGCACTGACATCGGTCCTCAGCCCAGAACGTGAGCGGCTCGTGCACCTATCACGCGCCGTGGAGTCCCCCATAGTCGCCGCTGCGCGCCACCCCGCGGCCCCTCCAGAGAGCAGTTCACAATGACACCACCTGTCCAGACCGCCCGCAGTGCCGCGCCCCGCCGTGCCGTGGTCATCGGCGGCGGAATGGCCGGCATGCTCGCGGCCGCTGTCCTGGCCGACGTCGCGGACGAGGTCACCATCATCGAGCGCGACGTCCTGCCCGCGGGGCCCGAGCCACGCAAGTCGCTTCCCCAGGCACGCCACGTGCACGTGCTGTGGTCCGGCGGCGCCCGGGCGTTTGAGCGGATCATGCCCGGCATCACGGATCGCTGGCTGGAAGCCGGAGCCCGGCGCATCCCACTGCCGACCGGCCTGGTGTCGATGACTGCTCAGGGTTGGCTCAGGCGCTGGCCCGAGATGCAGTACATGATCGCGTGCACCCGCGACCTGCTGGACTGGGTGGTGCGCGAGCAGGTCCTGAGAATGCCGACGGTGAAACTGCTGCAGGGGCACGAAATGCAGGCCCTGGAGGGTACGGCTACCCGCGTGACCGGCACGCGCGTACGGACACCGGAGGGGCAGGACCTGACCATCGACGCCGACCTCGTCGTGGACGCCAGCGGCCGCGGATCACGCGCCACGGAGTGGCTGCGGACCCTGGGCATAGGCGGCATCGAGGAAGCCGAAGTCGACTCCGGGCTGGTGTACGCCAGTCGCTTCTACAGGGCGCCCGCGGGCAGCGACAACTTCCCCATCGTCAACGTTCAGTCCGACCCCGGCGAGCCGGTGCCGGGCCGGACGGCGACGATTGTCCCCGTCGAGCGGGGGCGCTGGCTGGTGACCCTCTCGGGTACAAGGGGAGGTGAGCCATCCCGCGAGCCCGACCAGTTCGAGTCCTTCGCCCACTCGATCCGGCACCCCGTCGTGGGCGAGCTGATCTCGTTGACCACACCACTCTCGGAAGAGGTCACCGTCTCCCGCAGCACGGTCAACCGGCGCCGCTATTTCGAGCAGGCGTCCGCATGGCCGGACGGGTTCATCGTGGTGGGCGACTCGGTGGCCACGTACAACCCGCTCTACGGCCAGGGGATGACGGTGGCTGCGCAGGGTCTCGTCGAGCTCGGCGCCGCGGTGGGCCGAAGCGGCCTCCGTACCCGCGGACTCGCACGCGACGTCCAGCACGCCATCGCCCGTCCCGCGAACCTCGCCTGGGAACTGGCCACCTCCCAGGACATCCTCTATCCCGGTGCGGTGGGCCGGCAGTCGCGATCCGGGACCGCGCTCATGAACCGCTACGTCAACCGGCTGGTCCGCGCCGCGACGGGCCGTGCACAGATCACCCGGGCCTTCCTCGATGTCGTCACGATGTCCGAGTCCCCCACGTCGTGGGCGCACCCGGACATCGTGGTGGGAGCTCTGCGCGGCCCGGGCAGGAGGCCCCTGACCTCGCCCCCGCTGACCGCGGAAGAACTGAGGACAGCGGCCGGCGGCCGGCGTGGCACGTCTGAGCAACCCGCTTCCACCCGGTGACGGACCTACGGGGCACGACAGCATGTCCAGCGCAACGGCACCTGACCGGCTTCACTCGTCCCGCCCGCTGACAACATGCCACTTCGAACCGGGGGGTCGTCGATGAACTCGGGCCTCATTCTCTGTATTCCCGGCGCCGTGCCGGTGACCGCCTTGGTCGGCGAGGCGGCCATGACCGCCTCAGCCTGCCGAGCGCATGCCGCGGCACACCGTTCGAAGGCTCCGCCCGCCGAGCAGCACGATGCCCTCCGCCTCGAGTACACCGGCGAGTCGGACAGCCTGATGGCACTGTCCCGAACCTTCGGATCCCTGGTCGCCGCCGCACGCCGGCATGCGGCCACGACGGAAAGTGCCAGTCGTGAATGACCCTGCAAAAGCCTTCCCTGTCGCTTCCCGCGTGGTCGTCATCGGCAACGTGACCGACCGGCTGCTGGGCGCTGCCGAGCCGAACATCCATTTCCTCGCGGTGCCGGGACACGCACCGGTCGAGATCCGCAAGGCGACGGGTGACGCGGGCGGCCACCGGCTTCCCCGCCCCCGTCGACCGAACCGCCGTTGCCCCGGGCGAGCGGAAGGTCCTCGAGCGGCTGGACCGTACGGGGGTGTGAGGCACGGGGCGTGAGGTACGGCGGTCGAGGCCCGTCGTCAGCCCGCGAACGCGGGTGGGGCGAGCCCCTCGCCCGCGTCCGGGATCACCAGGAGGGAGCCGGAGAGCGGGGGTGGGGAGGGCAGGCCCACACGGGCCGTGGTGACGTACAGGTCGGTCAGGCCGGAGCCGCCGAAGGCGCAGGCCGTGACGCGGGGGACCGGGAGCCCCACCACCCGGTCCAGGGCGCCGGACGGGGTGTAGCGGCGGACCGCGGCGCCGTCCCACAGCGCCACCCACACGCAGCCCTCGGCGTCCACGGTGAGGCCGTCGGGGAAGCCCGCGCCGTCCTCGACCACGGCCAGCGGACGGCGGCCGGTGACCGAGCCGGAGACCGCGTCGACGTCGAAGACGTCGATACGGCGGGTGGGGGTGTCGATGTAGTACATCAGGCGGCCGTCGGGGCTCCAGCCGGTGCCGTTGCTGACCGTCACGTCGTCGAGGACGGTCTCGGCCGTGCCGTCGCCGGTGACGCGGGAGAGGGTGCCGTCGCCGGTGGCCTCGTCGTAGCGCATGGTGCCGGCCCACAGCGCGCCGTCGGGGGCGACGGCGGCGTCGTTGCCGCGGCGGCCGGGGACGGGCTCGTGGCGCAGCCAGCGGAAGGTGTCGTCGGGGTCGAGCAGGCCGATCCCGTCGCGCAGGTTGAGGACCAGGCCGCCGCCCGCGCGGGGCTTGACGGCGCCCACGTGCTGTTCGGTCCGGCGCAGGGTGCGTCGGCCGGTGGCCGGATCGTAGGTGTGGATCCGAAAGTTCAGGAGGTCGATCCACAGCAGCCGGCCGGTCGCCGGGTCCCAGGTGGGGCCCTCGCCCAGGAGGGACTCCGCGCGGACCGCGACCTCGTACGCCGTGCCGTCGGTCATGACGTCCTCCGGTGGCCGAGTCGCTCGGACAGGTCGTCGGCGCCCTTGACGGCGAGCTGTTCCAGTTCGGTGAGGCGGTCGTCGCTCCAGCGGATCATCGGCACGGAGATGGACAGCGCGGCGACCACCTGCCCGGTGCGGTCGCGGACCGGTGCGGCCACGCAGCTGACGTCCGGGTTGGACTCGCGGCTCTCCACGGCGACGCCCCGGGTGCGGACCTGTGTGAGGGCCTCGCGCAGGGCGGCCGGGTCGGTGATGCTGTGGGGGGTCATCGCGGCCAGCTCGGCGTCGGCGGGGAGGCGCGCGGCGAGTTCCCGCTCGGGGAGGGAGGCCAGCAGCATCTTGCCCACGGAGGTGCAGTGGGCGGGCAGCCGGCGGCTGGCCGCCGACACCATCCGCACCGCGTGGGTGGAGTCCACCTTGGCGATGTAGATGACATCGGTGTCCTCCAGGATCGCCACGTGCACCGTCTCGTCGCAGGTCTCGGCGACGGACCGGGCCACCTGCTGGCCTTCGGCGGCGAGATCGAGGTGCTCGGCGTAGCGGGCGCCCAATTGGTACGGGCGTACGCCGAGCCGGTAGCGGCCGGGTCGGCCGGTCACCGGGACGATGTACTTCCGGGCGGCGAGCGTGGTCACCAGTTCGTGCACGGTGGTGCGCGGCAGCTGGAGCCTGCGCACGATGTCGGGGGCGGAGAGCGTCCCGTCCCCGTCGAGGAAGAGCTCGAGAATGTCGAGAGCCCGGGTCACGGCTGGCACGAGGCGTCCCACGACCGGCCCCCTCCCTGCATGTCTCAGCCTGTTCGAGATTTCAACAGGCGGCCGGAATGACGAACACAGGCTAGCCATCCGGGCCCACCCGGGCAATGGCCCGCCGGAGAGCCGACGCCGGTCCTGGCAGTCCGGCACGTCGCTCCGGTCAGCCCCGGGTCCGGGGTCCTCCCAGTTCGCCGCGGAGGCGCTGCGCCCTCAGGACCAGTTCCAGTTCGAAGCGGCGGTCCGGGTCGTCGACCTCGTCGCCCCACAGCTCACGGATCTGCCGCAGCCGGTAGCGGACGGTCTGCGGGTGCACGCCGAGCCGTGCCGCCACCTCGGGCGCGCCGCCCCGGGTCTCCAGCCACGCCAGCAGCGTCTCCGCGAGCCGCCGCCCGTTCGTGGGGGTGCAGTGGGCCAGCGGGGCGAGGCACTTGAGCGCGAGGTCGTCGATGAGCTCCTCGGGCTGGAGCAGCACCAGCGCCTGGGTGTGCCGGGTGCAGTGCAGCACCTCGCCGGCGGGCAGCAGTCCGCGCTCCATCAGACGCAGGGCGGCCTCGGCCCAGCGCAGCGACTTCGCCGCGTCGGCCGGCGGCACCGGCGGCCCGATCGCGCCGGACCAGCCGGTGAGCGCGCGGTGCAGCAGCTCGGGGCGGCCCGCGGCGTCCGGGTCGGGGACGATCATCCGGGGCTGCTCGTACTCCATGTCGAGCAGCACCTCGTGACCCACGGCGGGCGCCACCGCCTCCCGCGCGGGGCGCCGCAGGACGCCCACCGCGACCTTCCCGGGCAGCGGCCAGCCGACGCGGGCGGCCCGCTCGGCGAGCGCTTCGGCCGGATCACCCCGGTGGTGCTCGGTGAGCAGGAGTTCCATCAACCGGCGCTGCAGCCGCAGCCGTTCCCCCGCTTGCCGGGCGGCGGCCTCGGCGTAGCCGCGGACCGACTGGTCGACCAGGCCGTCCAGGTACGCGTAGCCCGCGTCGGCGAGTTCGTACATCGCGGGCGGCGGGATGTCGATGCGCTGGCCGATCTCGGCGAGCCGCCGCCAGGCCATGCGGACACCGAGCCGGTAGATCGCCTGGAGCGAGTCCAGCGACCGTCCGTGCAGGCCCTCACCGCGCCCGAAGTCGTGGAACAGGCCGGGCGGCGCCGTGGGGCGGCCCGCCGAGTAGTCGGCGTGCTCCAGATGCTGCACGAACACCTCGATGGCACGGCGGATGCCGATGAGGGCCATCGGTTCGCCGGAGTCGTCGAGCACGACGGGGAGTTCGGGGTACTCGCGCTGAATCTCGCTCATGATCTCTTCGGCGAGTCCCGGCGCTTCGGCCATGGCGATCTCGGCGAACCGGCGCACCTGGGAGCGCGGGACGTCGTGCCAGGCGGAGCGGGCCGGGACGGTGGTGGCCGCCGTCACCCGTCAGCTCCCCTGACCGGCGTGCTCATAGGTGATCAACGGCGCGTTCGGCTGGTCGGGGGTGACATCGAGCAGCGCGACCACGCCGAGGGCCGCGCCCACGGCGAGGGCAGAGGCGAGCACGACCGTCAGCGCGGCGGCGAGCAGTCTGGACATCTCAGGGTCAGCCTCTCTGGTCGGAGGATTTCCCCACCCCCGAAAGCGCGTTCCGCCACCCCTGTCCGTCGTCCCCAGTGTCGAGTGTGCATTGACACTCCGTCAAGGGGCGTTTACGGTTCCCGGCCCAGAGGGAGTTCGGTCCCGGCCCGCAGGGGGTGCCGGATGGCTCCGCCCCTCCCGCACGCGCGTTTTCCTCTACGGATCCGGCCTGTCAGCGCCGATCCGTCCCAAGCCTCTGGAGTGCCCGGATGCGCCGTACAGCCTCCCCCCTTTCCCTGATCACGCTCGGTTTCGGAACGTTTCTGCTGGTGCTGGCCCCCCTGCTGGCCTGGTACGTGCAGCCACGTGCCGCGGTGAACCCGATCGACATCGACACCACCGCCGTCTACACCGGCCGGGGCAGCGTGTTCGATCTCGACCGGGTCGAGACCGTGCCGGGTCAGGCGATCACCGTCACCCAGCGGGTGCGCGGGAACGTCGAGGCGAGCGTGGACAGCGGGAACGCCGTATGGGACGTGATCACCACGGTGGACACCGACAAGTCGCTGCCTGCCGCCGATCCGCACGACGCGCTGGACTTCTCCCCGCACCGCTGGGTGCTGGACCGCAAGACCACGAAGCCGGTCCACTGCTGCGAGGAGAAGCCCCGCATCGAGGGCGAGGCGTACCTCAAGTTCCCCTTCGACGTGCAGAAGCGCTCCTACCAGTGGTGGGACAACACCCTCGGCGACACGGTCGTGATGCGCTACCGGGGCACCGAGAAGGTCCAGGGGTACACGGGTTACCGGTTCACCGCTTCGGTACCGGCGACGAAGACCGGTACCCGACTGGTGCCGGGCACCCTCGTGGACGAGCCGGACCGCCCGCAGGTGCTGGCCGAGGAGTGGTACTCCAACCACGGCCTCGAGCTGGTCGTGGACCGGGCCACCGGCCGGGTGATCTACGCGCAGACCGGCCCGAGGCGCACGCTGCGGGCACCGGGCGGGGACGAGGACGCGGCGGTCCTGCTGGACGCGGAGAAGCTCGCGTTCACGACCGCGACGCAGAAGGAGGCCGTGCGGCAGGCGAAGCGGGACAGCGGACAGCTGCGCATGGTGGGCGAGACCCTTCCGGCCGACGCGGCCGTGGCGGGATTCGTGCTCGCGGTGACCGGCGGGATTCTGGTGGCACGTGGCCGGAAGGAAGAAGAGCATCCCGTTTTGTCCGGTACTGCTCGGTAAACACTCACGAACTGAAGTGACTTCGGAGTCAACAAGACCCGAAATTGTCACCCCGGTGAGTAGCCCTGGGGAACGTCTGGGCGAAAACTGTCCGTCCCCACTCCATGCGCAAGCCATTCACAGTCCACGCCCAGGGGGAGCACGCGTGCTCCCCCGAAGCATTCGAGTTCCGGCCGACGCCACCCCACCCGTCCGAAATCCACCCCGTTCCACGTCACCACGTCCGCACCCCCTGCGCCTCGTGACACTCCCCGTGCCTCTAACCCTCCCCGTATCTCCGAGACTCTTCGTACCTCCGACAGCGCCTGCGTTCGGCAGCACTGCCCGCGCTGCGCACCCCCAGCCCGATCCGCACGTGTCCCGCGTACCCCACGCATGACCCCAAGACGAGTTGGAGCACCGATGCCCCAGCACGTACCGTCCTCTCCCCCACGCTCGGCTCCTCCCCCACGCTCGGCTTCGCTCGATCGGGGGGACCCTTATGAGCGGGGGAACCCTTATGAGCGGGGCGGCCTCCACCGCGCCGTGCTCCCCAGCGTGCAGCAGGCACTTCCGGCGGCGCCCCCCAGCCCCCGCCGGATCGTCTTCCTCGCCCACCGCGACCTGGACAATCCCTCGGCCGGTGGCTCCGAGCTACTGGTCGACCGGCTCGCCGACGGCCTGAGCCGCGTGGGCCACCAGGTCACCCTGCTGTGCGGGGGTCCGGCGACCCCCGTCCGTGACTACCGCGTGGTGTCGGCGGGCGGCGCCTACAGTCACTTTCTGCGTGCCCGTTCCGCCTTCGCCCGCCAGGTTGGCGGGTGCGATCTGCTGGTCGAGGTCTGCAACGGCATGCCGTACCTGGCGCCGCTGTGGCATCGCGGGCCGACGCTGCGCCTGGTCAACCACGTGCACACCGACCTGTGGCGGATGCGTTTCGGCGGTCCGCTGGCTCCGGCCGCGCGGATCGGGCGCAGGCTCGAGCACTGGGCGCTGACCGGCGCCCGGCAGCACGGGCTGCTGGTCGCCGTCTCCCCGTCGACCGCGGACGCGCTGCACGGGCTCGGCGTGCCCCGCGAACGGATCAGGGTCGTGCACAACGGTGTGGAGGAGCCCGGTCCGCGCACCGGGCGCTCCCCGGAGCCACTCTTCGTGGCGGTGGGCCGGCTCGTCGAGTACAAGCGGATCGATCTGCTGCTCCGGCTGTGGGAACGGGTGCGGCCGGTCATCGGCGGCCGGCTGGTGATCGTCGGCGAGGGCCCCGAACGGGAGCGTCTCGAACGCCTCGCCGGTCCCGGTGTCGAGTTCACCGGACATGTCTCCGAGGCGGAGAAGCACCGTCTGCTGTGCGCGGCCTGGCTGTTGCTGCACCCCTCCGCGGTGGAGGGGTGGGGGCTGGTCGTCACGGAGGCGGCCACGCGCGGGACCCCGACCGTCGCCTTCGACGTGCCCGGTCTCAGGGATTCCGTGGTGGACGGCGAGACCGGCGTGCTGGCCCGCGGCGAGTCCTCGTTCGCGGCGGCCTGGTGCACGCTCGCCCTGTCCGGTGCCCGCCGGGAGCTGATGGGCGGGACGGCCAGAGACCACGCCGCCCGTTTCCGCTGGGACCGTACGGTGCGGCAGTTCGGCGCGGTGGCGGCGGAGGCGGTGCGGAGTCATCGGCCATGAGCGGCGGACACATGACTGACAGGGGCATGACCGACACGGGACCGGGTGGCAAAGGCGTGAGCGGCAGGGGGAAGGGCGACGGCGTGCCGAAGGACCCCTCCCCGCGCCGTTCCCTCGCCCTCTTCCGCGCCTTCCTGCGTGAGCAGGAGGACCCCGACGCCTGCTACGCGCTGCTCGCCCGGGACGCCGCCGACCAGGTCGAGGCGTACGGCGGGCCCGTCGCGGGCCGCGTCGTGATCGACGTCGGCGGCGGCAGCGGGCACTTCACCGAGGAGTTCCGCCGCCGCGGCGCGGACGCCTTCCTGTTCGAGCCGGATGCGCGGGAGCTGGCCGAGAAGCCGCCCGAGGGGACCGTCATCGCGGACGGCTACCTGCTGCCGCTGTGCGACGGCGCCGCGGACGTCACGTTCTCGTCCAACGTCCTGGAACACGTGGCCGATCCGCAGACCTTTTTCAGCGAGCTGGCCCGGGTGACCCGGCCGGGCGGGCTCATCTACGTGTCGTTCACCAACTGGCTGTCGCCGTGGGGCGGGCACGAATGGGCCCCGTGGCACTACCTCGGCGCGGAGCGGGCCCGCGCCCGCTACCGGCGCCGTACCGGCAGGCCCGCCAAGCACACGCTCGGCGAGAACCTCTTCCCGGTGCACATCGGCACCACCCTGCGGCAGGTACGTGGCCGCGCCGACGTACGCATCGTCTCGGCGCGCTCCCGTTACTGGCCGTTCCTCACCGAGGCCGTGGTCAAGGTGCCCGGCCTGCGTGAGTTCGTTACATGGAACCTCCTCCTCATCCTCCGGCGGTGTCCCGAATGACGACCACGGTCCAGGCTCCCCCTCCGGCAGCCGTCCCCCGTACCGCGACCGCCGCGGGCCCACCCCAGGGTCCGCGGTCGCGGCGCTGGCTGCTGGGCTTCTGGGCGGTGGTGTTCGCCCTCCTCCTGGCGGTGCAGCCGGGGCGGCAGACCTTCGACACCAAACTGGGCGTCACCGTCGACCCGGGCCGGTTCCTCGCCGACCTGGGCCAGCTCTGGCAGGACCAGGGGTCGTTCGGCGGGGTCAACAACCAGTACGTCGGCTACCTGTGGCCGATGCTGCCGTTCTACTGGCTGTGCGACCTGGTGCGGCTCCCGGTGTGGCTGGCCGAGCGGCTGTGGCTGTCGCTGATCGTGTCCGTCGCGTTCTGGGGCGCGCTGCGTCTGGCGGAGCGGCTGCGCGTGGGCAACGGGACGTCCCGGCTGCTCGCGGCGACGGCGTACGCGCTGTGGCCGCTGTTCACCACGGTGATCGGCTCGACGTCGGCCGCCGCCCTGCCGGGCGCGCTGCTGCCGTGGGTGCTGCTGCCGCTGACGAACGAGCGGTACACGGCCAGGATCGCGGCGCTGCGTTCGGCACTGCTCGTCCCGTTCATGGGCGGGGTCAACGCGGCCTCGACGCTGGCGTCGCTGCTGCCCGTGGCCCTGTACCTGCTGTCCCGGCCGTCGGGACCGCGCCGGTGGAAGCTGATCGCCTGGTGGGCGCCCGCGGTCGCGGTGGCGACCGCCTGGTGGTGGATCCCGCTGCTGCTGCTCGGCGTGTACGGCGAGAACTTCCTGCCCTACATCGAGACCGCGCAGACCACGACGGACACCATGGCGGCCACCGAGGCGCTGCGCGGGGCCGGCAACTGGGTGGGGTACCTGCACTTCGGTGAGGCGTGGCTGCCCGCGGGCTGGACCGTCGCCTCCTCGGTACCGGTGATCGTCTGCTCGGCGCTGGCGGCCGGTCTGGGCCTCGCCGGTCTGGCCCGGCGGGACCTGCCGGAGCGGCGCTGGCTGGTGCTGACGGTGCTGGTGACGGTGCTGGTGCTGCTCGCCGGGTACGGCGGCGCGTTCGGCGGCCCCTTCCACTCGGTGGTGCAGGACTGGCTGGACGGCTGGCTGTCGCCGTTCCGCAACATCTACAAGTTCCAGACGGGCCTGGCACTCGCCCTGGTCCTGGGCCTGGCCCACCTGGTGGGCACGGCCGCGCGGTCACGGGCTGCCGACGGGGCGAGCGGGATCCGGCGGCGGGTGCGGGGCGGGCGCTTCGCGCCCCTGGTCGCCGCGGTGCTGATCCTGCCGGGGCTGATGTGGCCGTATCTCAACGGGTCCATCCTCAGCCCGGGTTCGTTCCAGGAGATCCCCACGTACTGGCAGGCCACGGCCGACTGGCTGGAGGAGAACTCCCCCGACTCCCGTGCCCTCGTCGTGCCGGCGACCGCGCACGGCATCCACACCTGGGGCTCGACCATCGACCAGCCGCTCGACGTGGTCGCCGACTCCCGCTGGGCGCAGCGTGATTACGTGCCGTTCGGCACCCCGGGCAACCGGCGGGCCCTGGACGCGGTCGAGCAGGCCCTGCTGACCGGATCCGAAGTCCCGGGTCTGGCCGACTACCTGAGCCGTGCGGGTCTCTTCTACGTCGTCGTCCGCAACGACCTCGACCCCGACCAGGTCGGGCAGGTGCCGACCACGACGGTCAAGCGCACCCTGGAGCAGTCCGGGTACGAGCGGGTCACCGGACTCGGTCCGGTCTCGACCGGCGGAGTGATCGCGAGCGACACCCCGCTCCAGGTCGAAGGGCTGTACCCGCAGCAGCGGGCGGTGGAGATCTACCGTCCGACCGGGGCGGACGTCCGGCGTCCGGGGCAGGCCTCGCTGGCCCCGATCGCCGACACCGCCGTGGTCTCCGGCGGCCCGGAGGCACTGCTGCCGCTGGCCGGCGAGCTGCGTGGCCGGCCGGCCGTGCTGACCGGCGACGGTCATCCGGGGCTCGGTACCCCGCCGGTGCAGGTGACCGGCGACGGGATGCGGTACGCGGACACCCGGTTCGGGCTGGTCAACTCCAACACGTCGTACACGTACACCCCCGACGAGCGCAACGCGCCCGACGCCGTGCAGGACGCGGGTGAGCGGCCGCACCAGATCCTTCCCATGAAGGGCCTGGACCACCAGACGGTGGCCGAACTGCGCGGCGCCCGTTCGGTGTCGGCGTCCTCGTACGGCAACTGGCTGTTCCATCTGCCGCAGTACGACCCGGTGAACGCCTTCGACGGCAACCCGGACACGGCCTGGGCGGAGGGCTCGGCGGGCTCGCCGGACGGGCAGTGGCTGCGGATCGCCTTCGAGGACGGCTACGAGATGCCGGACTCCCTCGGCATCACCCCGCTGCCGCAGGACAGTGTGCGGGCGGCGGCGACCAAGGTGCGGGTGGAGACGGAGCAGGGCTCCGAGACCAGTTTCCTCCAGGCGAACGGAACCAAGCAGGACGTCAAGGCACCCGCGGGTGAGACGCGTTGGATGAAGCTGACGATCGTCGATTCGGTCTCGCAGCGCACCGGTCTGGGCGGCGCGGGATTCTCCGAGATCGATCTGCCGGACGTGCGGGTGACCAGGCTGCTGCGGCTGCCCACGGACTCGGAGGACTCGACCGCCGCCGCTCAGGTCGTCTCGCTGCACCGCTTGGCCGACCCGACCGGTCTGTCCCCCACGGGCACCGAGAACGGACTGCACCGCCTGTTCACCACGGGCACGGCGGGCACGTACGAGGTCACGGCGAGCGCGGTGGCCGTGCCGGGCGAAGCGCTGGACCGCCTGCTGTACGAGGTGGCGCCCGAGCAGCAGGCCCGGATCACCGCCACCGCCGACTCCACCGCCCGCCTCGGCGCGGGCCTGAGCGCGCGCAACCTCACCGACGGCGACCTGACCACCGCCTGGATCGCGGGCGACAGGCCGGTCGTCCATCTGAGCTGGGACGGCAAGCAGCCCGTCGACGAGGTCGTCCTGGCGGCCGCGGGGGGTCTGTCCACCCGGCCGACCGAGGTACACATCAGCTCCCCGGACGGCGCGGCGATCGCGGGCGTCGACGACAACGGCATGGTCCGCTTCCCGGCGATCACCACGGACCGGCTCGACATCACGATCACCCGCACCGCACCGCTCACCCTGCACAACCCCGTCGTCGGCGAGGACCTGGACCTGCCGGTGGGACTGACGGAGGTCTACGTTCCGGCGCTCGACGAGTACCGCACCCCGCAGCCGTCCGCCGACCGGGAGTTCACCCTGGCGTGCGGCGAGGGGCCGGTGCTGGCCGTCGACGGCCGGCTGCACGAGACCCGCGTCAAGGGGACGGTGCGGGACCTGGTGGAACGGCGTCCGGTCGAGGTGACGCTCTGCCAGGAGGGCGAAGCAGACACCGCGTTGGAACTGTCCACCGGTCGGCACCGGGTCGAGGCCGGTGACGCCGGTCCGCTGACCGTCACCGCCCTGACCCTGACCCGCGGCACCGTGCCGGACGCCTCGACGGCCGGGCGCGAGCTGACGGTCAAGGACTGGCTGGGCGACCGGCGCGAGCTGTCGGTCGGTTCGGGCGCCGCCTCGTACCTCACGACGTACGAGAACTACAACAAGGGCTGGACGGCCACCCTGAACGGCGAGGAACTGACGCCGGTGCGGCTGGACGGCTGGCAACAGGGCTGGCGCGTTCCGGCGGGCGAGAGCGGCACGGTGACGCTGTCCTACGGGCCGGCCACGACGTACGACGCCGGGCTGATCGGCAGCGGCGTCGGGATCGCGGTGCTGATCGGGCTGGTGCTGTGGCGCCGGAGGGACGAGAACCCCGACGCGCCGCAGCCCGTGCCGCCGGCGCCCGGACCGTGGCTGGGCGCGGTGGCGCTGACGCTGGTCGGCGTGGTGATCGCGGGCTGGTGGGCGCTGCTGGTCCCGGCGCTGGCGCTGCTCGCGTGGCGCAGGTCCGCCCTGCTGGTGCCGGTGGCGGCGGCCGCCCTCGCGGGAGCGGGGACCGTGGCGGCCCTCGGGGCCGGGGAGCCGGCGGGCGCGGGCGGGGGTGCCTACGGGCATCTGGCCCAACTGCTGGCACTGACCGGCCTGTTCGCGGCGCTGGTGAGCCTCGGTGGACCGGGTTCCGGGCGCACGGTCCGGGAGGACGGCTGGGCAGCCGGCCGGACGGACGGGACCGGGGCGGCCGAGCACGGGCCCGGCGCCGCCGACGGACCGGGGTACGACGCCGCGGGGCACGACACGGCCGTGCCGCCTCCGGTGCCGCCGCGCGTTCCGGTGCACTCGCCGCCGCCCGGCCCGGAGAAGCCCACCCAGCGGCTTCCCCGCACGCAGGCGGCGGGCGGTTCGGACGGCTCGGCGGGCGGCGGGCCTGCGGAAAGGGGATCGACCGGATGACCGCCCCCTTGCGTATCCCGTTCCCCGTGGTGGACGAGGTGTCCCGGCACTGCGTCCAGGACGAGGAACCGGAGACGGTGCTCATCGAGGTGCACCTCCCCGGGGAACCGGATCCCGGCCGCCTGCGCAAGGCGTTCCTGGAGGCGCTGCGCCGGCACCCGCGCATCCTCATGCGCGAGGCCCCCCGCCCCTGGTACCGGCGCCGCTACGAGTGGGAACTGACCGACGCACCCGAGGTGGAGGTGGTGAGCTTTCCGCCCCCGGGTCCCGGCTCTTTGCGGGAGGCCCGGACCCGGGCCATGACCCAGGCGCCCCCGCTGACAGCGTCCCCGCCGATCCGGCTGGAGGTGGTGACCGCTCCGGGGGACACCGAGTCCGGGGCGGACGGCCGTGCGGGCGCCGCGACGGGCACCGCCCTACTCCTCACCCTCAACCACACGGCGCTCGACGGCCCGGCCTGCCTGCGCATCCTGGCCACCGCCGCCGAGATCTACGGCGGCCGGGACAACTCGGCCGCCGCCCCGCCCGTCCGGCCGGCCGAGACGCCGCGGGCGGACGCGGCGGGCATGCCCTCCCCGTGGGCTCCGCCCGCCCGGGTGTCCCGCGGCACCCCGGACCCGCACCAGGGTCCCCGCCGCGGCAACGGACTGCTCCACACCGAGCTTCCGCTGCCGCACCGGCCCAAGGGTTCCCCGTACACCGTCAACGACCAGCTCATGGTCGCCACCGCCCTGACCCTCGCCCACTGGAACCGCGAACACGGCTCCCCGATCCGCCCGTTGCGCATCACCATGCCGGTGGACGACCGTCCCCGGGACGCCACGATGCCCATCGGCAACGGCACCCGACTGGTCGAAGTCCCCTTCCACCCCGAAGAACTGGACACGTCCGACCTGCCCGCCCTGCTGCACCGCACGGCCCTGCGCACCCGCGCCCTGAAAGCGCTCCCCCGCCCTCAACTGGGACACGGAGCCGCCCTGTTGACCGCACCTTGGGCGCCGGTCGCCGCCCGTGCCGCCCTCACCAGGGCAGTTCGCAGGGCCGCCGCGCCCTGGACGTCGACGACGCTGCTCAGCAACATCGGCCGCATCCCGTATCCGCTGGACTTCGGGGAGGAGGCCGGGTGCGCGCACGCGGTGTGGTTCTCGGCCCCCGCCCGGATGCCCCGCGGCCTCACCTTCACCACCACCTCCACCGCGGGCCGGCTGCACCTGGCCGTGCGCTGGTCCCGCGCGCTGCTCGGGCACGACGACGGCACCCACCTGCGCGACCTGTTCGCGCACCATCTGCACTCCACGGAGGCAGCCCCGTGACGACCACCGCGTCCCCACCCCGCGACCTGCGCGTCTTCTACGAGGACCCCGCCGTCCCGGTGGCCTCGGGCCCCTCCCGCAGCCGCCGCCAGGCCCGGATGCTGGCCGGGGCGCTCGGCCCGGCCGGCTCCGGTGGCCCGTCGACGATCCTCGACATCGGCTGCGGCGACGGCTCCGCCGCGGCCACCGCCGCGCCCTTCCTGCACGGCCATCACCTCGTCGGCGTCGACTGGTCCCAGGATGCCCTGGCCCGTGCCCGCACCCGGCTGCCGTACGCGGTACGCGGCGAACTGACCGGCGTCGGGCTGCCGTTCGCCTCCGGATCGGCCGACGCGGTGCTGTTCAGCGAGGTGCTCGAGCATCTCGTCGACCCGGACGCGGCCCTGGACGAGATACACAGGGTGCTGCGCCCCGGGGGCCATCTGATGCTGTCCACCCCGAATCTGGCCGCCTGGTACAACCGGGCACTGCTGCTGGCCGGGGTGCAGCCGGTGTTCTCCGAGGTCAGCCTGCGCGGCATCCACGGCCGGCCGGGCTCGGAGGTGGTGGGACATCTGCGGCTCTACACCGCCCGCGCCCTGCGGGAGTTCGTCGCCGCGTCCGGTTTCACCGTCGTACGCCTTCAAGGGGCCCCGTTCCACGGGGTGCCGCGTCCGCTGCGGCTGCTGGACCGGCTGGCCTGTGCCCGGCCGCCGCTCGCGTCGATCCTGCTGCTGCACGCCCGCCGGACATAAGGGGGCCCGGGGACGATGTGGTGGGGAGTGGCCGCTGCCCTGGTGGCGAACGTCCTGTACAGCGGCGGGTTCGTCCTGGAGAAGCGGGCGCTCGCCACACTGCCCGAAGTATCGATCCGCCGCCCGGCCCGGCTGCTGCGGCTGGTGCTCGGCAGCCCGCTGTGGATCGGCGGCTCGCTCGCCCTCGCGGCCGGCTTCGCCGCGCAGCTCGTGGTGTACCGCACCCTGCCGATCGCCGCCGCACAAGGCCTCTTCGTCTCCGGTCTGGTGCTGCTGGTGCTGCTGTCGGCGCGGCTGCTGGGCGAGGAGACCACCGGCCGGGAGCGGTACGCGCTGGCCGCCATCCTGCTCGCGCTGCTGATGGTGGTGCTGTCCCTGAAGGAGGGCGGCGCGGGCGCCGACACCGTCGGCTGGGAGGCTCCGTACCAGCTGATCCTGCTGGTGTGCGTGCCGTCGCTGGCGGCCGGGGTGGGGCTCTACGGCTTCGCGGAGCGGCGCGCCCACCGCCGGCACCGGCTGCCGACCACCGGCGTCGAGTACGGGGTGGCCGTCGGTCTGCTCTACGGGGTCAGCTCGCTCGCCATCAAGGGAGTGTCGAGCCATCTGACGACCAGCGGCATCGGGGACGCGGTGCTCGGCCTGCTGCGCTCCCCGTATCCGTATCTGCTGTTGTTCACCGGCGTGTTCGGCCTGGTGCTGTCGCAGGCGGCGCTCCAGCGCTGCCGGGCCTCGCTGATCGTGCCGGTGTGCACGACCGTGACGTGTCTGTTCACGGCGGTGCTCGGCACGTTGTCGTTCGGCGAGGAACTTCCCGACGAGCCGCTTCGGCTGGCCCTGCGCATGGCGGGCACGGTGCTCGCGGTCGCCGTGCTGCTGGTCATGCCGAAGCACGACACCACCCCGCGATCTCCCACCACGACCAAGGAGTTGACACCCCCGTGAAGCCCGACGACCCGCTGCTGAGGATTCTGGCCTGCCCGCTCGACAAGGGCCCGCTGCGCCTGCTCACCACCACCGCCTCCGAGGCCGGGGACGGCGGCCCCGAGGAGGCGCTCTACAACCCGCGCCTGCGTCGCCGCTACCCGATCGTCGACGGCATCCCGCAGCTGCTCCCGTCCTCCGGTGAGCAGGTCTCGGACGAGGAACACGAGAGACTGCTGGCCCGTATGTCCGAGGGCCACGCGTCCGAGGAGCACATGCCCGAGGGACACATGCCCGCAGACCGCACCGGACGTTCCGGGACCCCGGGGACGGCACCGTGACACACGCGAACGACCGGAGCCGCCGGAACGACCGTCCGCGGACCACGCTCGCGGCGCGCGTGGCGCCGTTCCTTCCCACCCGGGTGGTGGCCGCCGCGGCCCGCGCCGTCTACCCCCGCTTCGAGCCCGAACTGGCCCGGCTCGCCGAGCTGTGCCCACCGGACTGCGACACCGCCGTGGACGTCGGCGGCTGGTACGGCCCCTGGACGCACAGACTGGCCCGGCGCGCCCGCCGCGTGGTGACCGTCGAACCGGTCCCCCACCTGGCCCGGCTGCTCACCGCCGGCTCCCCGCCGAACGTCCGCGTGATCCGTGCCGCGGCCTCGGACCGCTCCGGCGTCGCCCGGCTGTGGCTCCCGCCGGACGACAACGGCGACCGGGGCGTGTCCTCCCTGGTCCGCCGGGAGATCCACGGCCACGCCCTGGACGTCACCTGCGTCGCGCTGGACGAACTGGACCTGAAGGATGTCGGCTTCATCAAGATCGACGTGGACGGCAACGAGTCGGCGGTGCTGCGCGGCGCCGCCGGCCTCCTGGCCCGCGACCGCCCGGCACTGTTCGTGGAGCTGGAGTCCCGCATCCAGCCGATCGCGCCCGTGGTGACGCATCTGTCCCTGCTGGGCTACGACGGCTGGGTGCTGCCCGCCGACTCCTGGGTGCCGCTGGTCCGCTTCCCGCTGGAGGCCCACCAGGCCCGGTCCTCCCACGTCGCCTCGCACGGCCTGCTCCGCCGGATCCTGCCCCACGGCACGCTCAGGGGCCCGCGCTACGTCAACTCGGTGCTGTTCCTCCCGGACGGCCGCCGCCCCGGAGCGCCCCCGGTGAGCGACGATGGCCCCCGTGCCTTCCGCGAAACGCCCCGCTAGCCCGCCCGGCCGCCCGTTCGGCCCGCTCGACTTCACGCTCGTCCTGCTGCGCCGCATGGCCGACCACAACCCCGGTCCGGTCGAGGACGCCCGTCATGCACTGGGCGTCTCGCTCGCCGAGATGCGCGAGGCCAACAGACGCTGGCAGGCCATGGTCCGCTCCTCCCGCTCCCGTTCCGGATACGACTCCGTCCTGGGCGAGCCGGAGTCGCGGGCCCGACGCCGTATCGGCGACCTCGACTGCGAGGCGGCGCGGTGGCGGCTCCCGCTCTGGCCGGACCTCCGGTTCGAGGTTCTGACCGCGCCCGACGGCACCGTCTGGAACGCGTGGCTGGTCCGCGCCCCGGACGCCGATCCGCCCGTCCTGCACACCGTCGAGGATCTGACTCCCTGGTCCTGCACGGTCGACGAGGCCGCCCGCGCCTTCTCCCCGGCCCGCCCGCTCGAGGGCACGGCGCCCATACGGTGGGGCCTCGCCTTCGCCGCACCCGACACGCGGGGCCAACGACACGAGGTGGTCGCGGAGTTCACCTGGGGCCTGCTGCAACGGACCACGGTCGGCGAACCGCGGCCTTGAGGATCTCGTCCACCACCCGGGGCACCGAAGCCGAGTGCGGGAACAGGAACAGGTGGGGGCTCGACCAGCTCCAGTTCCCTCACCCGCGGCCGCCCGTCGTCCCCGTCGACGAGGTCCACGCGCGCGTACAGCAGCTCGGGTGCTCCCGGTACGGCGGCCGGCGCCCGCTCGGCGACGGCCAGTTCGGCCGGAGACGGGGCCCAGGCGGTCAGCCCGGGGTGGGCGACCTTGCGCTGGTCGTAGGGCGTCCCGGGGGTGAGCACCGCGCCCTTGCGGCCGGCGTGCAGCAGGCGGCCGCCGAAGAACTGCAGCGCCCGTTCACCGGTGGTGTCGATCCCGTGCACATAGGACTACACCATCACGGTGAACCCCTCGGCGTGCATCCGCCGCACCTGCCGTACGGCCGTGTCGTGTTCGTCGGGGGTGTAGCGGGCGGCGAACCGGGCACCGGCGCCCGAGGTCGGCTTGACGGCGTACTCACGGTCCGTGGGCAGGTCGAGCGGATCGCCCGCGGCCAGGTACCGGGTGTCCACGACCGGCACCCCGGCCCCGGCCGGCTCCCCGAGATACCGCTTGTCGGAGTTCCAGCGCACCACGTCCGCCGGATTGGCCGGCCGCGTGAGCTTGCCGCACCGCTCCGCCCAGTCCGTGAACTCGGCCGACCACCAGCTGTAGTCTCAGGTGGACCGGATCACGGCGAGGTCGAACCGGGCCCAGTCCACCCCGGGGTCGTCCCACACCACGGCGGACGCCTCGGCGCCGGCCTCCCGCAGTGCGCCCACCAGCTCGGGCAGGTCACGGTCCTCCGAGATGTCCGGGCCGGACCGGCAGGTCACGAGCGCTGTCCGGGACACGGCGGGCCCCCTCCTCGTACGAACGGCTGAACGACTGGCCGAGGGGGAGGCCAACAAGTGCCCGCCCTGGCCGTTGGCGCAGCTGATGAGGTACGGAGGGACCGTGGTCGTGGTGGTACCGGCGGGGGGCGGGGCTGGTGCTGGTCCTACCCGGCTGGGGGTAGGACCCCGGTAGCAGCAAGAACGACAGCTGGAACACCGGCTGTGCAGCCAAACGGTTAAGGAGTACGACGCGTGTCCTCCCTCTTCCCGGCCCTGGCCGACGGCCCGGCCGACCGCCCCGCCCTCCGGTTCGGCGAGCGCTCACTGACGTACGGGGAGCTCGCCGCCGCGGCCGGCGCGGTGGCCGACGGCGTCCGGGAGGCGCGGCGGGCCGCCGTCTGGGCGACGCCGACTTTGGAGACGGCGGTCGCGGTCACCGCGGCGCTGCTCGCCGGGGTGACCGTGGTACCCCTGAACCCCAGGTCGGGCGAGAAGGAGCTCGGCCACATCCTGTCCGACAGCGTCCCGGACCTGGTCCTCGCCGCCCCCGGCGAGGACCTCCCCGCCCCGCTGGAGGGGTTGGCCCGCCTGGATGTCGACCCGGCCGACCGGGTCCCGGGCGCCCACCCCCTACCCGAGGACCGGGGGCGGGACGGGGACCCGGCCCTGGTCGTCTACACCTCCGGCACCACCGGCCCGCCCAAGGGCGCCGTCCTCCCCCGCCGCGCGATCGCCACGACCCTGGACGCGCTCGCCGACGCCTGGCAGTGGACCGGCGACGACGTCCTGGTGCACGGGCTGCCGCTGTTCCACGTGCACGGGCTGGTCCTGGGCATCCTGGGCCCGCTGCGCCGCGGCGGCTCGGTGCGTCACCTCGGCAGGTTCAGCACCGAGGGGGTGACCCGTGAGCTGAGCGGCGGCGCGACCATGATGTTCGGGGTGCCGACGATGTACCACCGCCTCGCGGAGGCGCTGCCCACCGAGCCGGAGCTGGTCAAGGCCCTGGCCGGGGCACGGCTGCTGGTGTCGGGGTCGGCGGCGCTGCCCGTGCACGACCACGAGCGGATCGCGGCGGCGACCGGGCGCCGCGTCGTCGAGCGGTACGGCATGACGGAGACGCTGATGAACACCAGTGTCCGCGCGGACGGCGAGGCCCGCCCCGGCACCGTGGGCGTGCCGCTGCCGGGTGTGGAGCTGCGGCTGGTGGAGGAGGACGGCTCGCCGGTGACGGCGTACGACGGGGAGACCGTGGGCGAGATCCAGGTGCGCGGCCCGAACCTGTTCACCGAGTACCTGAACCGGCCGGACGCCACCGCGGACGCCTTCACCGCCGACGGCTGGTTCCGCACCGGTGACATGGCGGTGCGCGACGCCGACGGCTACGTCCGGATCGTCGGCCGCAAGGCCACCGACCTGATCAAGAGCGGGGGTTACAAGATCGGCGCCGGGGAGATCGAGAACGCGCTGCTGGAACACCCCGCGGTCCGGGAAGCCGCGGTGACCGGGGAACCGGACGCCGACCTGGGCGAGCGGATCGTGGCGTGGATCGTTCCCGCCGACCCCCAGGCACCTCCTGCCCTCGAGGAGTTGGCCGCCCATGTCGCCCGACGGCTGGCCCCGCACAAGCGCCCTCGAGTGCTCCACCACCTCGCCGCGCTCCCCCGCAACGACATGGGGAAGATCATGAAGCGGGCACTGCGCGATGACTGACCGGCCGACCGCGCGCGAGACCGTCGCGTTCGTCGCCGACGAGGCGACCTTCGCCGAACTCCCCTACCCTGTACGGGAGTCCACCGGGTCCACCGGGTCCGCCCCCGACGGCCCGCTCGGCTGGCCGGGTTACGACGCCGCCCGTGCCCGTGCGGCGGAGCACACCGGTGAGCAGGAGTCCGTGGTCTGCGGCACCGCCCTCGTCGAGGGCACGCGGGCCGTACTGATCGCGTTCGAGTTCGGTTTCCTCGGCGGCTCCCTCGGTGAACGCACCGGCGACCGGCTGGTGGCGGCGTACGCGCACGCCCGTGCGCACCGGCTACCGGTCGTCCCGCTGGTCGCCACCGGCGGCAGCCGGATGCAGGAGGGCATGCTCGCCCTCATCCAACTCCAGCGGGTGGCCCGCGAGTCGGTGCTCACCAGGGAGGCGGGGCTGCCGCAGATCGCGGTGCTCAGGGATCCGACGACGGGCGGCGGCTGGGCCACACTGGGCGCGGGCGCCGATGTCGTCCTCGCGCTGCCCGGCGCGCAGGTCGGCTTCGCCGGTTCCCGGGTCCGGCCGGCGGACGCCGACCCGGCGGCGTACACGGCGCGGGCGCAGGTGGCGGCGGGTGCGGCGGACGCGGTGGTCCGGCCGGAGGAACTGCGCGGGACGCTGGGACGGTGGCTGCGCCTGCTGACCCATCCGTCCACCGCGCCGGCCGCCCCGCCCGGGCCGCTGGGAGCGTCCGGCCCGGCCGGGTCCGGCCCGCCCGCCACGGGCTGGGAAGCGGTCCAGCGGGCCCGCTCCCCCGGCGCCCGCGCGCACCCGCGTACCTGGACGCCTACTTCGCCCACCGCGTCACGATCAGCGGCGACCGCTGCGGCGGCGCCGATCCGCGGGGCATGCTCTGCGGCTTCGGCGAGTACGAGGGCCGTACGGTCGCGTACGCCGCGCAGACCGGCACGGCGACCCGTCCGGCCGGGTACCGCACCGCCGCCCGGCTGATCCGGCTCGCGGACCGGCTCGGCATCCCGGTGCTGACCCTGGTGGACACCCCCGGCGCGGCCAACGACGCGGAGGCGGAACGGCAGGGGGTGGGGGCGGCCCTCGCCGATCTGTTCGGCGCGGTGGCCGCCGCCCGCACCCCGGTCACCACGCTCGTCATCGGCGAGGGCGGCTCCGGCGGCGCTCTCGCCCTGGCCGCACCGGGCCGCACCTGGGCCACCCCCGACAGCTACTTCTCGGTGATCGCCCCGGAACTCGCGGCGGCCATACTCAAACGCCCTCCGGAGGAGGTGGAGACGACGGCGGACCAGCTCCGCGTCCGCCCGCAGGACCTGGTCGGGCTGGGCGTCGTCAGAGGCATGGTCGGCGACCGGAACGACGGGTGAGCCCCCGGCGGAACCGGGGCCGCCCGCCCCGCCCGTCCCCCGTTCGGCGGCCCCCCGTTCGGCCCTCCACAACGGGCGGACGCCTCTGAGTCCGCGCAGGATGGTCAGGAGGTCCGCCGCCCGGCGGTCCGCAGGACCGCGCACTCGGGAGGATCTGCCGTGACCGCCAGTCTGGAGCAGTTGCGCCGCTGTCATTTCGCCGTCGACCTGGGAGCCGCCCGTACCCGGGTCTACGTCAAGGGTGCCGGTCTCGTCGTCGACCAGCCGTCCGCCGCCGCCGTGAACACCCGCACCGGCGCGCTGATCGCGGTCGGGGAACTCGCGGAGCGGATGACGGGACGGACGCCGGGTTACATCCGTGTCGTACGGCCCGTCTCCGGCGGCACCGTCGTCGACATCGAGATGGCACAGCGGATGCTGCGGCATCTGCTCGGCGACAAGGTCCGCCGTACCCTGCGCCGCAGGCCGGGTCTGCGCGCCGCCGCCTGCACCCCGCACGACGCCGACCCGCTCGCCCGGCGCGCCGCGATCGAGACACTGGTGGGGCTGGGCGCCCGCCGGGTGGAGCTGGTCGACACGCTCATCGCCGCCGCGGTTGGCTGCGGGCTGCCGGTGGAACGTCCCGAGGCGACCATGATCCTGGTGTGCGGGGCGGCGACCACACAGGTGGCCGTGCTCTCCCTCGGGTCGATCGTGACGGCCGAGCGCATGCCGGTCGGCGGTGACGCCGTGGACAACGCCATCGTCCAGTACCTGCGCCACCAGCACGAACTGATGCTGCCGAGCCAGTCCGTACGGCCGTTGCAGCTGGCCCTGTCCGGCAACGGGCTCACCCCGCACGGCCCGGAGTCGACGGAGATCCACGGCCGGGACGTCGCCACCGGCTTCGCCCGCTCGGTCAAGGTCGACACGGCCGCCGTGCGGGACGCCATCCAGACCCCGCTGACGGCGGTACTGGACGGGATCGGCAAGGTGCTGCGGGGCTGCCCGCCCGACCTGGTCGCCGATCTCGCCGACCGCGGGATCATGATGGTCGGCGGAAGCGCCCTGCTGCCGGGGCTGGACCAGATGCTGCGGCAGGCGACGGGCATGCCGGTCCACATCGCCGAACGGCCGGACATCTGCGCCGTCCAGGGCCTGGGCGCCATGATCGAGGGCAAGATCGCCCCCCTGGTCCTGGACCCGCTGGCAACCTGAACCGGGCTCCGGCAACGGGCGCCCGGCACGCGGTTTCGGCGCCTGTTCCACCCACCGCTTCGGGCGGCGAACGTCGCCGGGGCTCCCGAGAGGGCCCGGAATCCCACCCACCGCACGGCCCCCACGGCCGCCGGCGGCACGATCCGCCCCACGGCGGCCGGTCCGCGCGGGAGTCCGCGCCCCGCGCCCGCCGGCCCGGTTCCGGGTGCGAGGGGGCGACCAGGCGCGTGGTGCCCCGGTGCGTGACCGCACACGGTGGCGCGCCCCGTGCCGCCGGAATCCCGCCGGTTCACCAAGCGGGGGGTGTAGGACGCCGCAGAGCGGGCAGGCGCATCCGCGAACGCAGCCCGGACCCGTACTGCCCGCCGCCCGGTCCACGGCGACCGAACCCGATGCCCGGCGGCCACGTACGGGTACCGACGAGGCGGTGACATGACCTCCGCGGCACCATCCCCTTCCTCGGGAAGGCACAGCCCCCTGGTCATCGGTGGGCGCGTGGACGCCGGCCGGGCTCTGCTCACGCCACGCGGTGAGCTCGTGCGGGGATGCGCGGACATCCTCGCCGAGAAGCTGGCACGGCTGCCCGCCCGCACGGCCCGGGTCGACCTGGACATGAGCGGGGTGCACTTCATGGACGCGGCGGGTCTGCGGTTCCTGGACGTGCTGCGTGACCACGGCCGCCGGCGGTCGGTGCCGGTCACGGCCACCGGCTGGAACGGTCAGCCGCGCCGCGTCCTGGAACTCGCCGGCCTGGACACCACCGACCCGCTGCGGCCTCCGCGCCGGGACGGCACGCCGGCGCCCTCCACCTCGGTGGTGGTCCTGGAGCGGGCGCCCAGGGTGGAGGAGGTCGAGCAGGTCCGGCAGGCGATCGCCGCCCGGCCGGTGGTGGACAGGGCCCGCGGCATCCTCATGGCCTCCCACGGTTGCAGCTCGGACGCCGCCTGGCGCATCCTGCGCGAGGCGTCCCGGCTGTCCGGCACCGGGCTCCACCAGGTCGCCGCGGCCGTCACCGCCGGCGCCGGCGGAGCGGTCCCCCGTCCTCCGCGGGAGGTCCGGGAGGCCCTGGCCACGGCCCTCGCCCACCACCTGTCCTGAGCCGGGACCGGCGTCACCCCGCCCGGAACGCCGGCACCACGTGGTGGCCGCCGAATCCGAGGGAATCGTCAAGGGGTCGCGCGGACAGGTGCGGCGGTACCCCGGCGGCAGGACAGGCAGAGGTCCTGGCGATCATGGAGTTGCGACGCTCCGTGATCACGGAAGCTGTGCCCGTCCCGTCTGCCCACCGGCCCCGGCAGCCGCCTGTCCGCGCGACCTCCGAGTCCAGTACGTGCGGGCGAGAGTTGCTCGACGGCGTCGCCCGGGGTCGGGCCGCAGCAGGTGAGTTCTCCACACCGCCCGGTCCGCGAGCACCGCCTGTACCGCTGGATCTGCCCGTGGGCCGAGGGCGGTCAGCCCGCCGGGAACACGCGTTCGGGGAGGAGCGCGAAGCCGGCACGGCCGAAGCATCCGGGGCCTGAGCGTCTTGATGCGGTTGACGTGACCTTCGGCGACACCTGAGTTCGAGACAGGGTCGGCCGGCGAGGGCGGCCTCACGGTCTCGGGCGGTGCCGGCCAGCGTGGGCGTGGCGGCGGGAAGGTCGTCCTGCCGGGACGGCGTCGAGCCGCTCCCGGCAGCCGCTCGCCCCGGTGCTCGGTGGGCACGGCCGCGGATGACCGGACGTGGTGGGTGAGCGCATCGAGCTCCGTACAGGTGTGTCCGCACGGTGTTGAGTTGGAGATGCTGAGGGCTCGGTGGGGGTCTCGGCGCGGCCGCGGGCCCCACCGGCGACGTTCCCAGGGACCGCTGCCTCGCCGAGGGCGACGGCGAACCCCCGGCGCACTGGCGCACCGGCGACGCCACCGCCGCACTCAGCCGGAGAAGCGCGCCATCCACGCCTCGACCTCGTCCGCGGCGCGCGGCAGGCCCGCCGACAGGTTCTCGTGGCCCTCGTCGGTGACGACCAGGTCGTCCTCGATCCGGACACCGATGCCGCGCCACTCCTCGGGCACCGTCAGGTCGTCCGCCTGGAAGTACAGGCCCGGCTCGACGGTCAGGCACATGCCCGGCTCCAGCACGCCGTCGACGTACTCCTCCGTGCGGGCCTGCGCGCAGTCGTGGACGTCCAGGCCCAGCATGTGGCCGGTGCCGGCCATGGTGAAGCGGCGCTGCAGGCCGAGCTCGTACGCGCGGTCGACGGGACCGTCGATGAAGCCCCACTCGACCAGCCGGGCCGTCAGGTGGCGCTGGGCCGCCTCGTGGAAGTCGCGGTACGGGGCGCCCGGCTTGACCGCCGCCATGCCGGCCTCCTGGGCCTCGTACACCGCGTCGTAGATCTCGCGCTGCAGGGGTGTGAAGGTGCCGCTGATCGGCAGCGTGCGGGTGACGTCGGCGGTGTAGAGGGAGTGCGTCTCCACGCCCGCGTCGAGCAGCAGCAGGTCCCCCGGGCGCACCGGGCCGTCGTTGTCCGTCCAGTGCATGATCGTGGCGTGCTCGCCGGCGGCGCAGATCGAGCCGTAGCCGACGGCGTTGCCCTCGAGGCGTGCCCGGCGGAAGAAGGTGCCCTCGATCCACCGTTCCGACGAGGCGATCGCCCGGGAGAGCTCCGCGACGACGTCGGTGAAGCCGCGCACGGTGGAGTCCACGGCCTTGCGCAGTTCCCCGAGTTCCCAGGCGTCCTTGACGAGGCGGAGATCGCTGAGCGCCTCCTCGAGTTCGGCGTCCCGCTCCGCGTCGGTGGTGACGGCGGCCTCGAGGGAGGGGTCGATCCCGCGGACGATCCGGGTCGGCGCTCCGGAGGCGGCGGCCAGGTCGGCGGCCGCGGTGCGCACGTCGCGGCACGGCAGGCCGAGTACGCGCCCCGATTCGGCGAGTGAGCGGCGCCGGCCCGTCCACAGCTCCGCGTGGGCGCCCGTCCAGAACTCGTCGTCGTCCCTGCTGTCCCGTGGCAGCTGATAGCAGTAGGCGTCGTGGCCGCCGTCCGCGCGGGGTTCGAGGACGAGCGCGCCGTCCCGGACCTGGTCGCCGGCCATGTGCACGTAGCCCGTGTACGGCCGGAAGGGGTAGGTGTCGTCGTTCGAGCGGACCTTGAGGTTCCC
Organism: Streptomyces sp. GD-15H; assembly: GCF_045291515.1. Classification (NCBI taxonomy): domain Bacteria; kingdom Bacillati; phylum Actinomycetota; class Actinomycetes; order Kitasatosporales; family Streptomycetaceae; genus Streptomyces; species Streptomyces sp. GD-15H. The sequence continues at coordinate 5,920,005 of NZ_CP149447.1, read as the reverse complement.
CGAGGGGATCACGAGGCGTTCGCCGGGGAACCGTGCGGAGAGCGCGGCGCGGCGGCGGGCCGCGTGCGGGGCCTGCTCGGCGAGCTGGAGGTCGTGTCGTTCGGTGTCCGCCCAGCCCGTCCGCATGAGGGCGGACAGCTCTGCGGAGATCTCCGGGTAGAGGCCGTTCTTCCGGCGCTTCGCCACGGCGTGCACCTTCTTCCGTCGGAGCTTTCATGGGGTTCCATGTGTCGGCGGCGAGGGCGGGCAAGCGCACCGTCCGGGCGGGGTGGCGCCCCGCCCGGTGGGGTCCCGGGCTCCCTCGCTGCCGCCGGTTGGCGGCGGCTCCCGGAGAGTACCGCCGCGCGGTGGGCGCCGGGGCCGAACAGTGCCAGTGGCACAGATCGGCCACGGTCCCGGACGGAAAGCATCGATAATGTGCCCCATGGCGAACGCGGAACTCGGCGCGGGTCTCCGGCTGCTGGGGCTCGATCACACGGCGTGCCGGGTCTACCTGGCCCTGCTGGAACTGGCCCCCGCTCCGCTGAGCGCGATCGCTGCGGCGGCCGGGCTGGGCGGGAGCGAGTTCGCCGCGGCGTACGGCGAACTGGTCGACGCCGGTCTGGCCAGTACCGCGGCCGGGGACGGGGACGTGGTGGCCCCGGTGCCGCCCGCCGCGGGCCTGGAGATCCTCGCCCGGCGCCGGGCGGCCGAGCTCGAGGAGTCGCGCATCGCCGTCACCGGCGCGTTCGAGTCGTTCCGGCGCCGGCGGCTCGCCGCCTACAACGACGACCTCGTCGAGGTCGTCACCGGCGAAGCCGTCGGTCCCAGGATGCGCCACGCGTGGGCCGGCGCCGCGAGCAGATCCGGCAGTTCGAGTCCCCGCCGTACGTCCCCCTGGCCGGCGCCACCGACGACGCCCTGGCGACGCTGGCCCGCGGGGTGACGCAGCGCGTCGTCTACTCACGGGAGTCACTGGAGCACCCCGGCCACCTGAAGGACGTCGTCGAACCCTGCATCGAGGCGGGCGAGCAGGCCAGGGTGCTGCCGTCGGTGCCGGTCAAGCTCTTGATCATCGATGAGGCGTACGCCCTGGTGTCGTTGTCGATCAAGGAAGCGGACGTGCACAACACCATGCTGGTGGTGCAGCCGTGCGGCCTGCTCTCCGCGCTGGCCGCCCTGTTCGAGCAGGCATGGCACAACGCCCTCCCCCTCCACGGCCTCCCTGCCGGCCCCGTCGGCCTCCCGCCCGCCGACCGTCGCCTGCTGCGGCTCCTCGCCGGCGGCGCGACCGACGACGTCATCGCCCGCGAACTGGGCATCAGCCGCCGTACGCTGTTCCGCCGCCTGCAGATCCTGATGGCCCGTCTCGGTGCCGCGAACCGTTTCCAGATGGCCCTGCTGGCGCAGCGCTCCGGCTGGCTGTGACCGGGTGCCCAGGAGCCCCCTGCGACGGCTTCGCCCGGCTCGCGGGGGTCTGCCAAAAGAGCCGGTGCGACTGGGGTTGTCGAGGGTTGCCGGCGGGCTGCGAAGAGGCGGCCGTCGAAGGTGGTTGAGCTTCCCCGGGCAGGTGTCGATCAAGGCGGCCACTTGGTGTCGGCCATCGTGACCGGCCCGCACGGGCGGGCGGTGTCAGTCCGGACAGCCCCGTCACGCCGACCCGCTGGTGCGGGGTGGCCCGTCAGGGTGTGGTGCGGTCTGCGTCGGATCTCCGCGCTGGACGTGGCCGGCCGGATTTCCAGGGTGTCCGGCTCGACTGCCCGTGTGCCGGAGCGTGCGGTGAACGCCGACGGTGGGCGTGAGGATGGCCGCGCTCCGGGAGGAGCGAGAAGAATCCACGAACAGGTACGCGACGGCGTTCGCCGACCCGACGCGTTCCGAGTGGATCACACACAGTCCGCGGCGAACTCGCGAGCAGCGGATTCAGTCCGCTGAGCGGAAGTTGACGCTCCACCACCTCACGAGGAACGCTTCCGCAGGTCGTACCCTGCTGAAGTGGGGCGGGTGGGACTCGAACCCACGGCCGACGGATTATGAGTCCGTTGCTCTAACCGGCTGAGCTACCGCCCCATAGCGGCGTGTCGCGCACAGGTGTACGTGCCGTCTGCCGCAGCATAGCCGCTCATACGATCTCCTGCCTCGATGGTCGACTAGGCACGGGCCCCCTCGCGACCCCGAGGACCGCCTCCGGGCCGGTTCCTCCGGGCGGTGGGCCAGGACGTGAACCGGGCATGAAAAAGGACCCCTGAGGGGTCCTCGTTCAGCATGCTCCCCCGACTGGACTCGAACCAGTAACCTGCCGGTTAACAGCCGGCTGCTCTGCCAATTGAGCTACGGAGGACCGAGCTCCCCCGACTGGACTCGAACCAGTAACCTGCCGGTTAACAGCCGGCTGCTCTGCCAATTGAGCTACGGAGGAATGCCTCGTCTGCATCGAACGCATCTACCTGGGTATCCGCCAGGGGGCGCGCGCTCGCTGCGACACATACATTAGCGCAAGCAGGGGGGTGCTTTGCCAATCGGTACCTCCCGGCGCCGTCGCCGCACCGGAGACCTGTGCAGACCCGCACACAGTCCTACACGAGGGAAGGGTGGCCGCCATGCGTTACCGGCTCACGTTCGTCGCCGGAGTCGTCCTGGGTTACGTGCTGGGCACGAGGGCCGGGCGCGAGCGCTACGAGCAGCTGAAGAAGTCCGCGCGGCGGTTCGCGCAGAACCCCGCCGTGCGCAACACCGCGGAGACCGCGGCGCACCAGGGCCGCGACATCGCGGGCAAGGCGTACCACGTGGTGAGCGACAAGGTCGGGGACCGGATGCCCGACTCGGTGGCGCAGCGGGTACGCACCCTGCGCGAGCGCACCGCACAGGGCGCCGGCGAGGACGACTGGGGCACCAGCAACACCTAGGCGCCCGTGGTGCCGCACGGGCCCTGAGCCGTGTGGTCGCCGGGTGGGGCAGAATTTCAGCCATGGGGATAGTCGCCGGGTTGGACAGTGCGCCCGATTTCACTCGTATCGTCGTCTGTGACGCGGACACCGGAACCGTGCTCAAACAGGGGTACGCGCCACATCCGGTGGAGAACCCCCAGGGCGCGGGCCGTCCGTCCGACGTCGATCCGCAGGCCTGGCTGTACTCGCTGGGCGAGGCGGCGGGCGGCGGACTGCTGGAGGGCGTGCAGGCCATCGGGGTCTCCGCGCAGGCGAACGCGCTGGTGCCGCTGGACGCCCAGGGCAACACCGTGCGGCCCGCCATGGTCGGCGCCGACAAGCGGACCCAGGTCGCCGCGGCCGATCTGATCAACGCGCTGGGCGGCCGGGAGGCGTGGGCGCAGGCGGTGGGCAGCGTGCCGCAGGCCGCGCACCCGGTGACCAAGCTGCGCTGGCTGGCCCGTACCGAGCCCGAGAACGCGGCGCGCACCGCCGTGCTGCTGCAGGCGCACGACTGGCTGGTGTGGCAGCTCCTCGGCCGTCCGATGCGCCGGACCACCGACCGGGGCGGGGCCTCCGGCACCGGCTACTGGGCGGCGGCGACCGGCACTTACCGGCCCGACCTCGTGGAGCTGGCGCTCGGGCACCAGACCATGCTGCCGGAGGTGATCGGCCCGGCCGACGCGGCCGGCGCGACGCCGGAGGGGCTGCTGATCTCGGCCGGCACCGGGGAGACGATGGCGGCGGCGTTCGGGCTCGGGATCGGGCTGGGCGACGCGGTCGTCTCGTTGGGCGCCTCCGGATCCGTCATGGCCGTCCACCCCGAGGCGCTCTACGACCCCGACGGCATGATCACCGCGCTGGCGGACGCCACCGGGATGCATCTGCCGGTCGTCACCACACTGAACGCCGTACGGACCCTGCGGGGGACGGCGGAGCTGCTCGGGCTGCCCGATCTGGAGAGCCTGTCCGACCTGGCGATGAAGTCGACGCCGGGCTCGCACGGGCTGGTGCTGCTGCCCTACCTGGAGGGCGAGCGGACGCCGAACCTGCCGCACACCGCCGGGACGCTGGTGGGACTGCGGCGGGAGTCGATGAAGCCGGAGCACCTGGCGCGGGCCGCGTTCGAAGGCATGCTGTGCGGGCTCGCGGACGCGCTGGACGTCCTGCGCGGCCGGGGCGTGGAGGTCCGGCGGGTGTTCCTGCTGGGGCAGGCCGCGGAACTGCCCGCGGTGCAGGCGGCGGCGCCCTCGTTGTTCGGGGCGCAGGTGATGGTGCCGCAGCCCGCGGACTACGCGGCGATCGGCTCCGCCCGGCAGGCGGCCTGGGCGCTCGGGGTGTCCCAGGGCACCCTCGACCCGCGTACGCCGCCGGCCTGGCAGGGCGCGGCGGCGCAGGTGCTGGAGCCCGGCGAGGACCTGGCGGTGGGGCAGGCGGTGCGCCAGCAGTTCGTGTCGGTGCGCGAGCAGACCCACCCGGGGGCGTTCCGGACCTGAACGCGCGCCGGAGGTTCACCTCATGAGCGCGGGTCGGCGGTTCAAATCCACTTGAGGTAACGCGGGTGGGGTGGCCGAGGATAGGGGCCAGTGGCAACCAACCGCTCCCGCCGACCACCCGAGAGACTCAGCGTGCTCATACGACTTCTACGGACCTTCCTCAGGCCGTACAAGAGACCCATCGTCCTCCTTGTGCTGCTGCAGTTCCTGCAGACCTGCGCCACGCTCTACCTGCCCACCCTCAACGCCGACATCATCGACGACGGCGTCGTCAAGGGGGACTCCGGCTACATCCTGTCCGCCGGCACCCTGATGATCGGCATCTCGCTGACGCAGGTCGTGTGCAACATCGGTGCCGTGTACTACGGCGCCCGGACCGCCGCGGCGCTGGGACGGGATGTGCGGGGTGCCGTGTTCGACCGGGTGCAGTCGTTCTCCGCGCGTGAGCTCGGCCACTTCGGCGCGCCCTCACTGATCACCCGTACGACGAACGACGTCCAGCAGGTGCAGATGCTGGTGCTGATGTCGTTCACCCTGATGGTGTCGGCGCCGATCATGTGTGTGGGCGGCATCGTGATGGCGCTCGGTCTGGACGCCCCGCTGTCCGGCGTGCTGGTGGCGGTGGTGCCGGTGCTGGGGATCTGCGTGACGCTGATCGTGCGGCGGCTGCGTCCACTGTTCCGGGCCATGCAGGAGCGGCTCGACACGGTGAACCGGGTGCTGCGTGAGCAGATCACCGGCAACCGGGTGATCCGGGCGTTCGTCCGGGACGAGTACGAGCAGCGGCGGTTCCGGAAGGCCAACGCCGAGCTGACCGGGGTGTCGCTGGGCGTCGGCAATCTGCTGGCGCTGATGTTCCCCGTGGTGATGACGGTGGTGAACCTGTCGTCGATCGCGGTGGTGTGGTTCGGTGCGCAGCGGATCGACAGCGGCGGGATGCAGATCGGTGATCTGACCGCGTTCCTCGCCTATCTGATGCAGATCGTCATGTCGGTGATGATGGCCACCTTCATGTTCATGATGGTGCCGCGGGCCGAGGTGTGCGCGGAGCGCGTCCACGAGGTGCTGGACACCTCCTCGAGTGTGGTGCCGCCCGCCGAGCCCGTCACCGAGCTGCGCCGGCACGGCCATCTGGAGATCCGGGGCGGCGGCTTCTCCTACCCGGGTGCCGAGGAGCCGGTGCTGAAGTCGGTCGACCTGGTGGCCCGCCCCGGTGAGGTCACCGCCGTCATCGGTTCGACCGGCAGCGGCAAGTCCACGCTGCTCGGGCTGGTCCCCCGGCTGTTCGACGCGACCGAGGGTGAGGTGCTCGTGGACGGCGTGCCCGTCGCGGACCTCGACCCGGCACTGCTGGCGAGGACGGTGGGGATGGTGCCGCAGAAGCCGTACCTGTTCGCGGGGACGGTGGCGACCAACCTGCGGTACGGCAATCCGGACGCCACCGACGCGGAGCTGTGGCACGCTCTGGAGGTGGCGCAGGCCAAGGAGTTCGTCGAGCGGCTGGAGGGCGGACTCGACGCGCCGATCGCGCAGGGCGGGACCAATGTGTCCGGTGGTCAGCGCCAGCGCCTCGCGATCGCGCGGACGCTGGTGCAGCGCCCGGAGATCTACCTCTTCGACGACTCCTTCTCCGCACTCGACTACGCCACCGACGCGGCCCTGCGCGCGGCGCTGACCGAGGAGACCGCCGAGGCGACGGTGGTGATCGTCGCCCAGCGGGTGGCGACCATCCGGGACGCCGACCGGATCGTGGTCCTGGACGAGGGCCGGGTCGCCGGCACCGGCCGGCATCACGAACTGATGGCGGACAACGAGACCTACCGGGAGATCGTGCTCTCCCAGCTGACGGAAGCGGAGGCCGCCTGATGGCGGGAGCGGCGCGGATGATGGCCGGGGGCGGCCCCGATCAGCAGTCGCTGAACTTCAAGGAGTCGGGCAGACGGCTCCTCGCCCGGTTCAAGCCGGAACGTCTGACCCTCTGCGTGCTGCTGGCCTGCACGGTGCTGAGCGTGGGCCTCAGCGTGGTCGGGCCGAAGATCCTCGGCCGGGCGACCGACCTGGTCTTCGAGGGCGTCGTCGGACGGGACATGCCGGCCGGGGCCACCAAGGAGCAGGTGCTCGACGCGATGCGGGAGCGCGGCGAGGGCGAGGTCGCCGACATGCTCCGCGGCACCGACTTCACCCCGGGCGAGGGCATCGACTTCACGGCCGTGGGCAGCGTCCTCGGGCTCGCGCTGGCGGTGTTCGGGGTCGCCGGTCTGCTGATGGCGGTGGCGACGCGGCTGGTGAACGGGGCCGTGAACCGCACCATGTACCGGATGCGCGAGGACGTGCAGGCGAAGCTGTCGCGGCTGCCGCTGTCGTACTTCGACAAGCGGCAGCGCGGTGAGGTGCTGAGCCGGGCGACCAACGACATCGACAACCTCGGGCAGACCCTCCAGCAGACGATGGGCCAGCTGATCAACTCGCTGCTGACCATCGTCGGTGTGCTGGCGATGATGTTCTACGTCTCCTGGATCCTGGCGCTGGTCGCGCTGATCACCGTGCCGCTGTCGTTCGTGGTCGCCACCCGCGTGGGCAAGCGGTCGCAGCCGCACTTCGTGCAGCAGTGGCGTACGACCGGAACGCTCAACGCGCACATCGAGGAGATGTACACCGGGCACACCCTGGTGAAGGTGTTCGGGCGGCAGGAGGAGTCGGCGAAGCAGTTCGCCGAGCAGAACGAGGCGTTGTACGAGGCCGGTTTCAAGGCGCAGTTCAACAGCGGCGTCATGCAGCCGCTGATGCTCTTCGTGTCGAACCTCAACTACGTGCTGGTGGCGGTCGTCGGCGGGCTGCGGGTCGCGTCGGGTTCGCTGTCCATCGGTGACGTGCAGGCGTTCATCCAGTACTCGCGGCAGTTCTCGATGCCGCTGACGCAGGTCGCCTCGATGGCGAACCTGGTGCAGTCGGGTGTCGCGTCGGCCGAGCGGGTCTTCGAACTGCTCGACGCCGACGAGCAGTCGGCCGACGTCTCGCCGGCCGAGAGGCCGGCCGAGCTGCGCGGGCGGGTGGCGCTGGAGCACGTGTCGTTCCGGTACGACCCCGAGAAGCCGCTGATCGAGGACCTGTCGCTCACGGTCGATCCGGGGCACACGGTGGCCATCGTCGGCCCGACCGGCGCCGGAAAGACGACGCTGGTCAACCTGCTGATGCGGTTCTACGAGGTGTCCGGCGGGCGCATCACGCTCGACGGCGTCGACATCGCCCGCATGCCCCGGGACGAACTGCGTGCCGGGATCGGCATGGTGCTCCAGGACACCTGGCTGTTCGGCGGCACCATCGCGGAGAACATCGCCTACGGGGCCGCGCGCGAGGTCACCCGCGGCGAGATCGAGGAGGCGGCGCGGGCGGCCCACGCCGACCGGTTCGTCCGTACCCTGCCCGACGGGTACGACACGGTGCTCGAACGACGAGGGCGCCGGGGTCAGCGCCGGTGAGAAGCAGCTCATCACCATCGCGCGGGCGTTCCTGTCCGACCCGGTGATCCTGGTGCTGGACGAGGCGACGAGTTCCGTGGACACGCGTACCGAGGTGCTGATCCAGAAGGCGATGGCCAAACTGGCGCACGGGCGTACGTCGTTCGTCATCGCGCACCGGCTCTCCACGATCCGGGACGCGGACACGATCCTCGTCATGGAGAACGGCTCGATCGTCGAACAGGGCGCCCACGGGGAGCTGCTGGCGGCGGACGGGGCGTACGCGCGGCTGTACAAGGCCCAGTTCGCGCAGGCGGTGGTGGAGGTGGACTAGGTTTCTTCGCCCCCGGACCTCCAGGTCGGGACGGGAAGGGGCGGCGGGGGCGAGAAAAGTCAGTCCAGGTAACCGCGCAGCTGATCGGCGAAGGCGTGGTCGCGGAGCTTGTTCAGCGTCCTGGACTCGATCTGGCGTATGCGTTCGCGGGTGACGCCGAAGATGCGGCCTATCTCCTCCAGGGTGCGGGGGCGGCCGTCGACGAGGCCGTAGCGGAGCTGGACGACCTTGCGCTCCCGCTCTCCCAGCGTCGACAGGACGGCCTCCAGGTGCTCCCTGAGCAGCAGGAACGCGGCCGACTCGACGGGGCTCGCGGCGTCGCCGTCCTCGATGAGGTCGCCGAGGGCCACGTCGTCCTCCTCGCCCACCGGGGCGTGCAGGGAGACGGGTTCCTGGGCGAGCCGCAGCACCTCGCCGACCCGCTCGGGGGCCAGGTCGAGGTGGTCGGCGACCTCGGCCGCGGTCGGTTCGTAGCCGCGTTCCTGCAGCATGCGGCGCTGGACGCGGACGACGCGGTTGATGAGTTCGACGACGTGCACGGGGACGCGGATGGTGCGGGCCTGGTCGGCCAGCGCGCGGGACATGGCCTGGCGGATCCACCAGGTGGCGTAGGTGGAGAACTTGTAGCCGCGCGCGTAGTCGAACTTCTCCACGGCCCGGATCAGGCCGAGGTTGCCCTCCTGCACCAGGTCCAGCATGGTCAGCCCGCGACCCACGTACCGTTTGGCGACGGAGACGACGAGCCGCAGATTGGCCTCGATCAGCCGCCGCTTGGCCACCCGGCCCATGACGACGAGCCGGTCCAGGTCGAGGGCGAGCCTGCTGTCCAGGTCGGGGGCGCGGCGCAGCTTCTCCTCGGCGAACAGCCCGGCCTCGACGCGGCGGGCGAGTTCGACCTCCTCGGCCGCGGTGAGCAGGGGGATGCGGCCGATCTCCCGCAGGTACTGGCGGAACAGGTCCGAGGAGGGGCTGCCGCCCTCGGCGCGCGCCGGCGGCGGGGCCGACTCGACGTGCTCGGCCGGCCCGAGCGCCGCGGACGGCGTTTCGCGCTCCGCCTCGGGGTGGTGGGCGGCCCGGCTCTGCGCGGGCATGGCCACGAGGACGTCCGCCTCCGGCTGCGCGCCGGCCGTACTCGTGTCGGTCTGGGTGGGGGTCTGGATCTGGGTCTGCACGGGGGCGACCTCCAGGATGATCGCTGCCGGGGAGGGCGGCAGCGGTACTTCGGGAGCGGAGTCGGCGGCCTCACCGCTGTCCGTCCCGTACACGGGGAGCGGGCCCGCGGGGGCCCGGGACCCGTCGGGGACGGATCGGCCGCGCTCCGAGGGCTCGGGCACCGCACCCCAGTGTGGGGTACGACACATCGTCCCCACGAGGGGCGTGCGATGACTTTTTGCGTCCGCTCGGTGACCCGGCGGTTACGGCCCGTCTACAGGGCCGCCGCGCCGTGTTCGCGCAAGGCCTGGTCGTACTGCTGGAGGACCCACAGTTCGTTCTGCACGGAGGCCAGTTCGGCGGGGTCGCCCTGGGAGGAGAGGCGGGTCAGCCGGCCGGTGATCTCGCGGATGTGGCGCTCGACGGCGCGGCGGCGGACGGTGACCAGCTGGGCGCCCGCGTAGTTCTCGTCGACCTCCTTGACGCCCCGGTGCAGCATGATCGCCTCGACGGCGAGTTCGGTGACCATGGCACGGACGGTGTCGTCGGGGGCGGCGTCGCGGACCCGGATCAGGTACTCCTGCGGGTCCTGGATGCCGTACTCCGCGCCGCCCGCCTCCAGGACGGCCTGGCGCACCGCCGCGTAGACCGGGGCGGTGAACTCGTCGACGCCGTAGGCGTCGAAGGCGGGAGAGACCAGCCCGGGGTGCTGGAGGGCGAGCTTGAGCAGTTCCCGTTCGGTGGCGAAGACGGGGTTGCGGAGGTTGAGGGCGGGACCCCGCGAGTGTACGGGTGCCGGGCCGGCGGCGTACTGCTGCGGGCCGCCGCCGCGCTGCTGCCGGTCGGGGGCGGGGCCCTTGCCGCCGCGGTCGCGGGCCCAGCGGGCGAGCTGCGCCACCCGCTTGACCACGAACTGGGTGTCGAGGATGCCGAGCATCCCGGCGAGCTGGACGGCGACCTCGTGCTGGGCGCCGCTGTTCTTGATGCGGGCCACGATCGGGGCGGCCTCGTCGAGGGCGGCGGCGCGGCCGGCCGGGGTGTCCAGGTCGTAGCGGCTCACGATGTGGCGGAGCGCGAACTCGAAGAGCGGGGTGCGGGGTTCGGCCAGGTCGGCGACCGCGTCGTCGCCCTTGGCGAGGCGCAGGTCGCAGGGGTCCATGCCGTCGGGCGCGATGGCGATGTACGTCTCGGCGGCGAACTTCTGGTCGTCCTCGAAGGCGCGCAGGGCCGCCTTCTGGCCGGCCGCGTCACCGTCGAAGGTGAAGATCACCCGGGCCGAGCCGTTGTCCATCAGCAGCCGGCGCAGGATCTTGATGTGGTCGTTGCCGAAGGCGGTGCCGCAGGTCGCGATGGCGGTGGTGACACCGGCGAGGTGGCAGGCCATGACGTCGGTGTAGCCCTCGACGACGACCGCGCGGGACGACTTCGCGATGTCCTTCTTCGCCAGGTCGATGCCGTACAGCACCTGGGACTTCTTGTAGATCGCCGTGTCGGGGGTGTTGAGGTACTTGGGGCCGTTGTCCGCCTCGTACAGCTTGCGGGCGCCGAAGCCGACGACCTCGCCGCCGATGTCGCGGATGGGCCACATCAGCCGGCCGCGGAAGCGGTCGATGGGGCCGCGGCGGCCCTCCTGGGAGAGGCCGGAGAGCAGCAGCTCCTTGTCGGTGAAGCCCTTGCCGCGCAGGAAGCGGGTGAGGTGGTCCCAGCCCTGGGGGCTGTAGCCGACGGAGAAGTGCCGGGCGGCCTCCTGGTCGAAGCCCCGCTCGGCGAGGAAGGTGCGACCGGTGTCCGCCTCGGGGGAGGTCGCGAGCTGCTCCACGTACCAGTCGGCGGCGATCCGGTGGGCCTCGACCAGGCGGATGCGCTCACCGCGCTGGTGGGCCGGGTTGTACCCGCCCTCCTCGTAGCGCAGGGTGATGCCGGCCTGGGCGGCGAGGCGCTCGACCGCCTCGGAGAAGGAGAGGTGGTCGATCTTCATCACGAACGTGAGGGTGTCGCCGCCCTCCTGGCAGCCGAAGCAGTGGAAGAGTCCCTTGCTCGGGCTCACCTGGAAGGAAGGCGACTTCTCGTCGTGGAACGGGCACAGGCCCTTGAGGTTGCCGCCGCCGGCGCCGCGCAGCTGGAGGTACTCGGACACCACGGCGTCGATCGGGACCGCGTCCCGTACCGCCTTCACGTCCTCGTCGTTGATCCGTCCAGCCACGCCCGAAGTCTACGGTGGTCCGCCGGCAGTCAGGCTGCGAGGCTTTCCAGCGGGACGTGCGGGTCGGCCAGGGAGTCCGTGTCCACCGGAGTTCCGGAGCGGATCAGCCGCTGGATCGGGTCCGTGACGTCCCACACGTTGACGTTCATCCCGGCCAGCACCCTGCCCTCCTTCACCCAGAACGCGATGAACTCCCGCTTGCCCGAGTCGCCCCGGATCACGACCTGGTCGTAGGAGCCCGGGGGCGCCCAGCCGGAGTACTCCATCCCCAGGTCGTACTGGTCGCTGAAGAAGTACGGCACCCTGTCGTACGTCTCCTCCCGGCCGAGCATCGCGCGGGCCGCGGCCGGACCGCCGTTGAGGGCGTTGGCCCAGTGCTCGACGCGCAGCCGGGTGCCGAACAGGGCGTGCGGGAAGGAAGCGACGTCACCGGCCGCGTGGATGTGCGGGTCGGAGGTGCGCAGCCGCTCGTCGACCTGGACGCCGCCGCCGTCCGCGCGGTCGGCGATCTCCAGGCCCGCCGCCCGGGCGAGGCCGGTGCGCGGGGCCGCGCCGATCGCCGCGAGGACCGCGTGCGCCGGGTGCTCCTCGCCGTCGTCGGTGCGGGCGGCGAGGACCATGCCGTCCTGTCCGAGGATCTCGGTGAGGGTGGCGCCGAAGTGGAAGCGGACGCCGTGCTCGTGGTGCAGGTCGGCGAAGAGCTGGCCGAGTTCCGGGCCGAGGACCGAGTGCAGCGGGGTCTCCCCCCGGTGCACGACGGTGACCTCCGCGCCGTACTCGCGGGCCGCCGCCGCGACCTCCAGGCCGATCCAGCCCGCGCCGGCGATCACCAGGTGGCCGTTGTCACGGCCGAGGGAGGTCAGGACGCCCTTGAGGCGTTCGGCGTGCGCGAGGCGGCGCAGGTGGTGGACGCCGGCGAGATCCGTGCCCGGGATGTCCAGGCGGCGGGGCTCGGCACCGTTCGCCAGCAGCAGTTTGTCGTAGCGGACGGTGGTGCCGTCCTCGCCGAAGCGGACGGTCTTCGCGGCTCGGTCGACGGCGTCGACGGTCTGGCCGAGGTGCAGCTCGACGTCGTGGTGCGCGTACCAGGCGGGCTCGTGCACGAAGACGCTGTCGCGTTCCTCCTTGCCGAGGAGGTAGCCCTTGGACAGGGGCGGCCGCTCGTACGGGTGGTCCCGTTCGTCACAGATCAGCAGTACTCGGCCGGTGAATCCCTCCGCTCGCAGCGTCTCGGCCGCCTTCGCGCCGGCCAGGCCGCCTCCGACGATGACGAATGTCTGATCCGCGTCGACCACTTGATGCCTCCTGCAGGGGGTCTGGGGGTGTCCCCCCAGAAAACACTGTCGGTGCCGCCACCTGTGAGCGTCCCGCACACAGGGTGATGCGGGAAGGGGGAGTGACCCGATCAGGCCACGGACGGTCACCTTCGGGCGAGCACGCGCCACCCGTGCCCCACCGGCCTCGGGTGTTGCGGCTGCTCGGTTTGTTCGGGTTCTTCCTCATCCCTGCCCCGTCAGACGGGTGTGAAGCGAGCGGGCCGAGGCGTCGGTGAGGGACGCGATCTGGTCGACGATCACCCGTTTGCGCGCGCGGTCGTCCGGGGCCTGCGCGAGCAGTGTGCGGAACTGCGGGTCCAGGCCCTCGGGGGCGCGGGCGGTGAGCGCCTCGGCCAGTTCGACGACGACGATCCGCTGGTCGGCGCGGAGCAGTTCCTGCTCGGCGCGCTGCATGACGTACCGGTCGGCGACCGCCTTGAGGACGGCGCACTCCATACGGGTGTCCCTGGGGACGACGAGTGCGGCTCCGTAGCGGGTGAGACGGCCACTGCCGAACCTCTGCCGGGTGGCGCCCTCGGCGGCGAGGCAGAAACGGCCGATGAGCTGGCTGGTGGCGTCCTTGAGGCGGGCCTGGGCGACCGCTGTGCCGTCGTAGCCGTGCGGCCACCACTCCTGGGCGAGGAGCCGGTCGAGCGCCCCGGCGAGTTCCGCCGGGTCGGTGCCGGCGTCGGCGTAGCGGCCCACGGCGACGGCGAAGACCGCCTGCCGCTCGGGCTCGGCGTGCAGGCAGTTGGGGTCGATGTGGCCGGCGTGCAGACCGTCCTCCACGTCGTGCACCGAGTAGGCCACGTCGTCGGCCCAGTCCATGACCTGGGCCTCGAAGCAGACGCGGCCCTCGGGGGCGCCCTCGCGGATCCAGTCGAAGACGGGGCGGTCGTCCTCGTAGACGCCGAACTTCGGGGAGGCCGGGTCGGTGGGGTGGCCCTCTCGGGGCCAGGGGTACTTGGTGGCGGCGTCGAGGGTGGCGCGGGTGAGGTTGAGACCGACGCTGGTGAGGTCGCCGGAGACGGGGTCGGGGACGAAACGTTTGGGTTCGATGCGGGTGAGGAGGCGGAGCGACTGGGCGTTGCCCTCGAAGCCGCCGCAGTCCTCGGCGAACTCGTTCAGCGCCTGTTCGCCGTTGTGGCCGAAGGGCGGGTGGCCCAGGTCGTGGGAGAGGCAGGCGGCCTCCACCAGGTCCGGGTCGCAGCCGAGGGCGGCACCGAGCTCCCGGCCCACCTGGGCGCACTCGAGGGAGTGGGTGAGGCGGGTGCGGGGACTGGCGTCCCAGACCGGGCTGGCCGCTCCGGGGGTGACGACCTGGGTCTTGCCGGCCAGGCGGCGCAGGGCCGCCGAGTGCAGCACGCGTGCGCGGTCGCGCTGGAAGGCGGTACGCCCGGGACGTTTGTCGGGCTCCGCGGCCCAGCGGGCGACCGACGCCGGGGCGTAGCCGGGGGGCGGGACGTGGTTCTCGTACTCCTGCGACGCCGGGCCGGTGGGGGCGGGGGTGCTGGTGCCTGCCATGCCTCGACACTACGGGTAGGCGGTGACAGCCGGGGCGCGCCCGCACGGCGACGCCCCCGCCGGATCGTCGACACTGTGGGCGAATCCGGGGGCTGAACGTGACGTCGGCCTTCACGACCCGTTGTGGTCGTGAAGGCCGACGTGGTGTTCGGGGAGGGTGTCGGTGTCGTTGCGCGCCAAGAGGATCGACGGGGTTCCAGCGGAGACGGCCCGGGTGACACGGGCTGCGTTCCCGAAGGGCAGTTTGGCGACGCGGATCCGTGACGAGTCGGGTGGGCTGTTCTCGGACGCGGACTTCGCCGGGCTGTATCGGCCACTGCCATGAACTTTCACCGCCTTGACGCAGGGTGGAACGACACCCCAAAGGCCCGCACTCGAACATCACACGTGGCAGCCCTCCGGCCTGCTGAGTCGATTCCTGACTCGCCGGACAGTCCCTAGCCGTCCACCAACGAGGCCACCAGGCGCGTCATGGCGGACCGTGGGTCAGGCGTGCCGGGCCAGCTGGTCATCAGAAGGTGGTGGGCGGTACCTACGATCGCGAGAGCCATGGTGCGCGGGTCGACGGTCTCCCCCACCCTGCCGAGCCCCTGCTCGGCCTTCAGATAGCCGGTGATGGCCTCCTGGATTGCGGTGAAGCCCGGTGCCCCGCCTCGCAGGGCCGCGCGGATGTGCAGCGCGGCGGCAGGGCGAGTCATGGCCAGGCCCGACAGGGAGGGGCCGCCTGAGTCGAACAGCGCGAGGACGACAGCGTCGAGGTTCCGCGCCACCGTGCCCTGCCCGGCGAGCACCGACAGCGCCTGCGCCTTCGCCGCCGTCCGCGCGAACCGGTCGAGGCAGAGCTCGGCCACGAACGCGTCGAACCCTGCGAAGTGCGCGTGCAACAGCCCCTTGGCACAGCCCGCCTCGGTGGTGACGGACCGGCTGGTGAGCGCGCCGGGGCCGTCCCTTTCCACGACATGCTCCGCGGCCGCGAACAGCCGCTCGCGCACGTCCGGCGTCGCCACTCCGCGCGGTGACATGGGCCTCTCTTCCGTTCTGCCGCCATCGCCCACAAGGGGCACAACTCCTCGAATGATAGGGGGGATTGTCTATTTGGGCACACGCCCATACAGTTTGGGCGCACGCCCATTCTCCGTCGTTCCACCTCAGGAGGCTCCCGTGTCAGACGTCGTCAACACCGAGCAGGCAAAGGCATGGAACGGCCCCGAAGGCGCCCACTGGGCACGCAACCAGGACCGCTGGAACGCCGTGAACGAGGGTTTCAACGAGCCGCTGCTCGAAGCCGCTGCAATAACCGCGGCTCATCGGACCCTCGACCTCGGCTGCGGCTCCGGGCAGACCACGCACCTCGCCGCGCTCCGGGCGCCCCAAGGGAGCGCGCTGGGCCTCGACCTGTCCGGCCCCATGCTGGCTGAGGCGCGGGCCCGCGCGGAGAAGGACGGCATCACCAACGTCTCCTTCACGCAAGGCGACGCGCAGGTGTACCCCTTCGAGCCTGGCGCGTTCGACGCGGCGATCAGCCGCTACGGGGTGATGTTCTTCGCCGACCCCGTAGCGGCCTTCGGCAACGTCGGCCGGGCACTGCAACCCGGTGGGCGCCTGGCGTTCGTCTGCCCGGCCGATGCCATGCTCAACGGCTGGGTGGCGGCGGTGGCGTCACTGCGCGACTTCCTGCCGGTCGGCGACTTCGGGAGGTCGGGGCTGCCCGGAATGTTCTCCCTGGCCGCCCCGGACTGCATCCGTGACGTCCTCACCGCGGCTGGATTCACCGGCATCACCATCACCCAGGCGCAGGTGTACGGGGCATGGGGACGCGGAGCCGAGGACGCGGCGGAGTTCCTGCTGGGAACGGGCCCCGGTCGCCACCTGATGGAGCAGGCCGACGCGGCTGCACGGGCCCGCGCCCGCCGCACCCTGACGGAACATCTGCGCGACCACGAGGCGGCGGACGGCACGGTCCGGCTGCGCAGCACGTCGTGGCTGGTCACGGCAGATCGCCCGGCCGACCCATCGGACAGGCTCTAGAGCGGCGGGTGCGTGTTCTCGGGTCTCGGCTGGGTCGTCCCTGTGTGCGGGCACTGATCCCCACGAACACCATGGAGAACCCGGCGGGCCGGATTCGCCAACAGTGCCGATCGTCCGGCGGGGGCGTCGTGCGGTACGGGCCGGGCCGGCTACTCGGCCGCGGTCCTACGGCGTCGCATCCACCACACCAGGCCACCGCCCGCGGCTGCCAGCGCCGCGGCGACGGCGACGAGCAGGCCGACAGGCGTGTCGGATCCGGTGTGGGCGAGGTCGCCGCCCGGGGAATCCGGCGTGTCCCCGGTCGGCCCGGGGTCCGGGCTCCCCGACGGCGTCGGGTCCGGCTTGCCCGGGTCGTCGGTGGGCTTGCCGGTCGGGGTCGGGTCGGGCTTGCCGGTCGGTGTCGTTGTCCGGGTCGGGCATCTGGTCGGCGCGCATGCTGTACTGCATGCCCTCGCCCTCGGCCAGGCCGCCGACGTAGCGCAGTTCGAGGGTGGTGAAGTCGATGCCGCCGGGGCCGCCCCTGGGCAGGGTGCCGCGGATGTCCAGGCGACGGGCTTCGGCCTGGAACCGCTTGGCCTCGTCCAGCGTGCGGCCGGAGCTGAGGGCCCGTTGGTTGGCCGGTCCGCGGGTGCCGCAGGTGGACGCGGAGGCGGCCAGGGTCCGGGTGCCTCCGGTCTGGCAGTCGGGCGCGAACCAGCGCTGGCGGTCGGAGTACCCCCTTGAGGGGGGTCCTGCCGGCGGGGTTACTGGGCGCCGTCATGCCCCGAGGGTGGAGGCGGCACGTTGCCTGGCCGTTGCGCGGACGTCACGGGGGTTTTCCAGCGGTTCACGGCGAGGCCCTGGGTGGGTGCGAGGTGGCGTGACCTGGAGTTCCGTCGGGCCGAGTGAAGCTGGTCACAGGGCGCGAAGTGAACCAACGGGCTCGCCGGGGCGTCTCTGACGGTCGAGAGCCGACCCGGGAGGGGCCGTCCGATGCGCCGTTTCACCGTTCGCCGACCGCGTCTGCCGCGCACCCGTACCGGGCAGCGGCGGCTGGTGCAGGCGGGGATGGTGGCGTGCGTCCTGGCGCTGCTGCCGGCGACGTGGATGCACCTGGCGGCGGACGTCCGCCTGCGCACCACCGCCGACGTGCCCCGCACCCACGTCGCCGTGGTCTTCGGCGCGGGCCTGTGGGGCGGGGAGCCGTCGCCGTATCTCGCACGCCGGCTGGACGCGGCGGCCGAGTTGTACCGGGCGGGCCGGATCGAGGTGGTCCTGGTCACCGGCGACAACAGCCGTGAGGAGTACGACGAGCCGGACGCGATGCGCGCCTATCTGACCCGGCACGGTGTGCCCGACGCGCGCATCGTCAGCGACTACGCGGGCTTCGACACCTGGGACTCCTGCGTCCGCGCGAAGAAGATCTTCGGCGTGGACCGGGCCGTGCTGATCAGCCAGGGTTTCCACATCCGGCGCGCGGTCACCCTGTGCCAGGCTGCCGGTGTCTCCTCGTACGGCGTGGGCGTCGACGACCGGCACGACATCACCTGGTACTACGGGGGCGTTCGGGAGATCCTCGCCGCGGGCAAGGCGGCGGCGGACGCCGCGTTCCGCCCGGACCCCCGGTTCCTCGGGCCGGAGGAGCCCGGGGTGGAGCGGGCCCTGGCGGACATCCGCGCCCCGGAAACCGCGGACTGACAGCGCGCGTCTCACGGCATGCCGGCGCCATGGCACACGACGCGGATCACGGTGACGCTCCCGACGGAGCAGGTCGCCGAAGCGGTGGCGCGTCAGCTGCGGCACCAGTTGTTCGGCGCCGACCTGCTGCGCCCTCAGGAGGAGTACGGGTCCTTCGCCGAGGAGGAGTTGGCGAAGGCGCACTCCCGGATCCTCGGTACCACGGATGTCGACGGGTCAAAGGGCGCGACGTGATGGGAAGGCGGGCGGTGCCTCCGCCGGCCCCGGGATCACGCGCACGCCCTCCTCCACCCGCCGCATCCCGCTCGGGGCCAGCATGCCGAGACGCCGCCGGAGCCTCGGCTTGTCCACGGGGTGCGGGCCGAGTAGAGGTCGCGGATCTCCTGAGAGGCGGCAACCTCGGTCGAGGCACCGCGCCGTTGCCGCGAGACACGACGCACTCGCTGTCCGCTACGAGACGACCGTCCTGGTTGCAGCCCTCAACGAGTGCCTGCGACCAGAGGCTTCGCTCACCTCGTGGCTAACCTGAGCGATCGTGAACAGACGACGGCAGAAGAAACTGTCAAAGCGTCTCGTCGAGGCGGCGACGTTCGGCGACAGCACCGATGTCAACGCTCTGCTGCGGGCCGGGGCCCACCCAGAGGCAAGCGACGGCGAGGGCACCACGCCTCTCTACGCGGCATCGGTCAACGGAGCCACCGACAACGTCCGGTGTCTGCTGGCAGCCGGGGCCTTGCCCGACACCGAGAGCGGACGCGGCGCGGAAGGCACACCCCTGTGCGCGGCCGCCTGCTGGGGCCATACCGAGACGGTGCGTGCACTCCTCGCCCACGGCGCCGACCCCGATCTCCGCGAAGACCACGGCATGGGCCGTTCCCCGCTGGAATGGGCGATGACCGGGCCCTACCCCGAAACGATCGCCATGCTTCTCGCGGCAGGTGCCCGACCACACAACCGAGCCGCATCACCCATCTCGTAGTGCCAGGTCCCGTGACCCGCTTTCGATACACGCCCGGGGCCGCAGCGATCCCGGACTTGCCGGACGGACGGCGCGACCCCATAGGCTGAGCCCCCGCCCGCACTGTCTGGGGGAGTCATGACCAGTAGGTTCACCGAGTTGGCCGTCGACTGCCACGATCCGGAGCGGCTCGCGGCCTTCTGGTGCGCGGTCCTGGACTTCAGGGTGATCGACCGGAGCGAGGGCAAGGTCGAGATCGGCTCCTGGGAGCCGACCGTCGAGGAGGTCCTGGTCCGCCAGATGCCGCCCACCCTGCTGTTCACCCGGGTGCCCGAAGGCAGGACCGTGAAGAACCGGCTCCACCTCGACGTCAGCCCGATCGACCGCAGTACCGAGGACGAGGTGGCCAGGCTGCTCGGCCTCGGCGCCTGAACCGCCCCGGCTCTTCCTCGACCGGTTCGCCACCGAGGACGGGCGGGCCCGGTTCACACCCGTTTCGCACCGTGCGAGCGCCGGGGAGCCCGACGACGGGTATCCCGTGCTGCTGACCACCGGGCGGGTCGGGGCGCAGTACCAGTCCGGCGCGCAGACCCGACGCGTCGACGAGCTGAACGCCGCCGCGCCCGGCCCGTTCGTGGAACCGCACCCACGCCTCGCGGAGCGGCTCGGCGCCGCCGAGGGTGATCCGCTGGCCCTGGTGTCCCGGCGGGGCCGGGCCGTGGCACCGGCGCGGATCACCACCGCGATCCGCCCCGACACCGTGTTCCTGCCGTTCCACTGGGCCGGCGAGGACCGCGCCAACACCCTCACCCACCCCGCCCTGGACCCGACCTCAGGAATGCCGGAGTTCAAGGTGTGCGCGGTACGGGTGGAGGCGGTGGCGCCGCAAGGCCTGTCCGCCGACCGCGGCGGCGGGCGGGGAGCGGGGGCAAGGTGAGTGAGTCACCCGTTCACAGCCGCGCGGCGCGCCCTTCGGCTTCTTTCCCCGACGGGGCCGTCGTACGTCGGTGACCTGCTGAAACAGGATGCGGGCAGGCCCCGGCCGGGCGGGCCCGACACCCGTTCATCCCATTCCTGACTGTCCTTCAGGAAGCGCGCCGTGCCCGGTGGCACTTACCTCGGACAGGCAGGGACGCGACTGACGGCGGCACATGGGGGTGCCGCGGGCGTGGCCCCTGCGTGAGCCCGAGGGAGCATCGATGCGAGGTATCGCCTGGTTGCTGACCTGTCTGCCTGGTGTGGCCGGTCTGAGCGGCCCCACGCTCGCCTTGGCCGCCGCGGGGCTGCTCGTCGCTCCCGCCGTGCACGCCGGGGATGCGGACGCCGCCCCGGCGGGGCGCACTCACGGCACGGCGTCCGGGAACCTGGAGGTGTACCCGTCCTCGGTCGTGGCCGGCGCGCAGGTGACGGTGAACACCGCGGCGTGCGGGGACCGCGACACGGTCGCGGGCGACGCCACCGCCGTGGGCGCCGGCCGTTTCACCATGGCGCCGAGCGCGCACGAGCGGGACTCGATCGGCCATTTCCGGGTGCCGCCGGGCGCGCAGCCGGGGACGTACGAGATCGTCGCGAAATGCGCCGCCGGCGGGCAGCGGGTGACCGGCGACCTGGTGGTCACGCTGACGTCCGCGGCCCAGCAGGTGTATCCGCGCGGAAGTGTGAAGACGGGGGTCGGCGGTGCTCTGGGTCCCGACCCCGTACAGACCGCGGCCGGCGTGGCGGCTCTCGCCGTCGCCGCCGCGGGCGGTACCTGGCTCCTGCATCGCCGGGCGAGAGGCGACGGGATCTGACGGGCACCCTCCGCTGCCCGTCCACCGGTACCGCGTGTCCCCTCCCCCTCCGGGTCCGACGCCCCTCGCGGCCCGGAGGGGGCACGGGGCCGACTCTGGAGAGGTCAGTCCGCGATGCGCAGCAGGTTCAGCCGGGCCGGCGGGCCGAGCAGCACGGCCATGGTGTTCGTGAGCGTGTTCGCCCTGTGCTGCGGGCTGTGGCTGCTGCGCGACGTGGCCGGGACGCACGCCCCGCCCCAGCCGTCCGCCGCCCAGGCCCACTCCGGGCGCGCCGGTCTCGTCGCCGGCCGCTCCGCCGTGCTGCCTCCCTCCCCGCCGGACAGGGTCCGCATCGCCGCGATCGACGTGGACGCGCCGTTGACGGGCCTCAGACTGACCGGCACCGGCAGCCTCGACGTGCCGCCGCCCGAGCGGAAGAACCTGGCCGGCTGGTACGAGGCGGGCACCACGCCCGGCGAGACGGGCACCGCGATCGTCGCGGGCCATGTCGACAACGCCGACGGCCCCGCCGTCTTCTACTCCCTGGGCGCCCTGCGCAAGGGCAGCACCATCGAGGTGGACCGGCTGGACGGCCGCACCGCCGTGTTCACGGTGCACGCCGTCGAGGTGTACGACGCGAGGGCCTTCCCCGACGAAAAGGTCTACGGCGCGGCGAAACGGCCCGAACTGCGGATCATCACCTGCGGCGGCGGCTACTCACGCACCACCGGCTACCAGGGCAACGTCGTCGTCTACGCCCACCTGACGGGCAGCCGCTGAGGCTCGCCCGGCCCGGGTCCGCGGTGTCGTTGTCCGGGTCGAGTCAAGCCGCACGAGGCGTCGGGTGCCAGGCGCCGAAGGTCAGGCGCCGGGCGTCACGCCAGCCACTGTTCGTACGCCATGTTCGCCACCAGGGCGAAGACGACCGTCAGCAGGATGACGCGGACGAAGCCGCTGCCCTTCTTCAGGGCGGTGTGGGCGCCGAGGGTACCGCCCGCGAGGTTGAACACGGCCATCAGGGCCGCCAGTTGCCACAGCACCGCGCCCTGCCAGGCGAACATCGCCAGCGCGCCCGCGTTGGTGCAGCAATTGACGATCTTCGCGGTGGCGGAGGCGGTGACGAGGTCGAGGTGGAGCA
This sequence comes from Streptomyces sp. GD-15H, assembly GCF_045291515.1. NCBI lineage: Bacteria > Bacillati > Actinomycetota > Actinomycetes > Kitasatosporales > Streptomycetaceae > Streptomyces > Streptomyces sp. GD-15H. The sequence continues at coordinate 5,898,046 of NZ_CP149447.1, read as the reverse complement.
GGGCGGTGAGCGCCAGGACGAGGAACGTACCGGTGCCGGGGCCGATGAGACCGTCGTAGAAGCCGATGCCCAGGCCGCCGAGGCCAATCGCCGCGAGGACGCGGCGGCGCGAGACCGGGCCCGGTGCGGGCGCGGTGCCGAAGGACGGGCGGAGGATGACGAAGGCGGCCACGGCGAGCAGCACCACCATGATCACCGGTTTCAGGACCTCGGTGCTCATCCCGGCGGCGAGGAAGGCGCCGCCCGACGAACCGGCGAGGGCGGCGAGCCCGATGCGTACGGCGGTACGGACGTCCACCGGGGCCTTGCGGGCGTAGGTGATCGCCGCGCCCGTGGTGCCGACGATGGCGACCGCCTTGTTGGTGCCGAGGGCGTGCGCGGCCGGGGTGCCGGCGGGCAGGCCCAGCAGCAGGGCCGGCAGGAGCAGCAGTCCGCCGCCGCCGACCACGGCGTCGATCCAGCCGGCGGCGAGCGCCGCGAGGCAGAGGAGAACGACGGTGGTCAGCGAGATGTCGGGCATGGCCGTGACCCTATGGACCGGATAGTTGTGCCGTCCATCGAGATGAGCGTTTCCTGAGGTTGAACCTCCTCACATGTCCGCCCAGGGCCCTCCTCATCTCCCCGCCCGGACCCCTCACAGCCACCGCCCGGACCCCTCACAGCCACCGCCCGCCCCGCTGAGGGCAGCGTTCCGCGCGGGAAACAGAGGGGATGCCGCCGGGTGACACCCGCACCGCAGACTCAGGGGCATGACCTCGAACGAGCGTGTGGTGGTGACCGGCACCCACCGGGGTCGCCCCCGCGTCGCCTCCCCGCTCCTGAAGCAGCGCTTCGACCTGAATCGGGGCAGCGCCTGGACGACAGGGCCGTTCGGGTGACGGCGTACGAGGTCGAGGCCGCGTGAGCGCATAAGGGCAGGTGGGGCCGGGCGCGCGGGCCGTGAAGGAGCGCGGTCCGCGCGCTGTGGGGTGCGTCCTGCGGCTGTCGGGTTCCTGCCGGATGCGTATCTTTCTGCTCAGTGCGCCGGATTCCCGGAGTTTCCTCGCTCCCGACCCACTCGTCCCGCGCCCGCCCCCACCCGTCACGGAGGCCCGACCATGACTCGGACACACCCCCAGCCCTCCCGGCGCGCCGTGCTCGGCGGTGCCGTCGCCACCACGCTCACGGTGGCGGTCGGCACCGGTACGGCACAGGCCGGCGGTCACGGGCCCGCCTGGCCGACCGAGTTCCCGCTGCCCGACGGCTGGCTCCCCGAGGGGATCACCATCGGCAGCAGGCCGTACGCCTACCTGGGCTCCCGCGCCAACGGCGCGATCTACCGCACCGACCTGCGCACCGGGAAGGGCGGGGTGCTGCACGAGGGCGCTCCCGGCCTCACGGCCATCGGCCTGAAGCTGGACCACGACGACCTGCTGTACGTCTCCGGCGGCTCGGGCGGCACCGCGCGGACCATCGACGCCCGTACCGGCGAGCTGCGGAAGACGCACCAGCTCACCGCCACCACCGGGCACTTCATCAACGACGTCGTGCTGCTCGGGGACCGCGCCTGGTTCACCGACTCGTACGACGCGGCGCTGTACGGCGTCCCGCGCGGGCGGCGCGGCACGGTCCGGGCGCTCCCCCTGAGCGGCGACTGGGAGCAACTGCCCGACGTCATCAACGCCAACGGCATCGTGAGCACACCCGACGGCCGCGACGCGATCGTCGTCAAGAGCACCCCGGGCGAGCTGTACCGCGTGGACCTGCGCACCGGACGCGCCACCAGGATCGCCCTGTCCGGCGCGGACGACGCCGTCAACGGCGACGGCCTGCTGCGCGTCGGCCGCACGCTGTACGTCGTCCAGAACCGGCTGAACGTGGTCACCGTGTTCCACCTCGACGCCGGCGCGACGACCGCGACCCTGCGCCGTTCGATCACCGACCCGCGCTTCGACGTCCCCGCCACCGCGGCCCGCTACCGCGACCGCCTGTACCTGGTCAACGCCCGCTTCACCAGCCCGCAGACACCGGAGACGACCTTCACGGCGGTGGCGGTGCCGCTGTAGCAGCTCACGGGGTCCCGAGGGCGTCGTAGGTGACGCCCGTCAGCTCCTCGGAGGCGGCCCACAGCCGCTCCCCCATCGCGTCGTCGAGGGTCCAGGGCGCCCGCCAGGACGGTGCGGGCGCCCCGCGCCACATGGCGAACGACGGTCCGACGAACGCGTCGGGGCGGACGTCTGGGGCGGTGGCGGCGTACAGCACGGGCAGGGCGCCGGCCTCGGCGGGCTGGGCGACGACCCGGTTGCCGAGCCGCATGATCCGCTCGGCGAGCCGCCGCCCCTCGGCCTGCGGCCCCGCGGTCTGCAGGTTGGTGGCCGCGTACCCGGGATGGGCCGCAGCCGCCACCACGTCACTCCCGTGCTGGATGAGCCTGCGGGCCAGCTCGTGCGTGAACAGCAGGTTGGCCGACTTGGAGCGGGCGTAGGCGACCCAACGCCGGTAGCCCCGCTCGCTGTTGGGGTCGCGCGGATCAATGTTGGCCATGACGTGCGTCATGCTGGACACGGTCACGACCCGCGCCCCCCGGGCGGCGAGCAGCGTCGGCAGCAGCAGGCCGGTGAGGGCGAAGTGCCCCAGGTGATTGACCCCGAACTGCGTCTCAAACCCGTCCGCGGTCGTCCCGTAGGGGAGCGCCATCACCCCGGCGTTGTTGAGGAGCAGGTCGACCCGCTCGTACGGAAGGGCGGTCGCGAACTCCCGCACGGAGGCCAGATCCCCGAGATCCAGGCGGCGCACCTCCGCCTCGGCGTCCGGTACGCCGGCGCGCAGGAGTTCCAGGGCGTCCCTGCCGCGCGCCTCACTCCGGCAGGCGAGCACCACACGCGCCCCCGCACGAGCCAGTTCACGCGCCGCCACAAACCCGAGCCCGCTGTTGGCCCCGGTGACGACGGCGAGGCGCCCACCCTGACCGGGAATGTCGTTCGCGCTCCATCCGGACATAACCGAACTCCCTCCGCCACCGCCGCACCCGTACCGACCGCCGGGTTCAGCCTACGAGGCGAGCACCCGCCGCGCAGCCGCCGATCACGCTCCCGTACGACTGCATACATGGCATGTTCATTTCATCTACCTAGGGTACCCACCGCACGCCCCCGCCGCCGACCGGTGGCGGGACGGTTCACGGCACCCCTAGGAGCGGCAGTGGAACGTCGTACCTTCCTTCGTGCGAGCGCCATGGGCGGCACCGGCGCGGTCCTCGGTGGCGCACTCTGGCACAGCGCCGCGTACGCGGCGCCCGCCCAGCCCGGCACGGGCCCGTACGGCGCGCTCGGCGCGGCGGACGCCAACGGGATCAGACTGCCGGCCGGGTTCACCAGCAGGGTGATCGCCCGTTCCGGCCAGCGGGTCCCGGGCACCTCGTACACCTGGCACAACGCCCCGGACGGCGGCGCCTGTTACGCGGACGGCAGCGGCTGGATCTACGTCTCCAACTCGGAGATCAACCCCTCCGGCGGCGCGGGCGCGGTACGTTTCTCGGCCACCGGCGCCCTCACGGGCGCGTACCGCATCCTGTCCGGCACCCGGCAGAACTGCGCGGGCGGCAGCACGCCGTGGAACACCTGGCTGTCCTGCGAGGAGGTGGACCGCGGCTACGTCTACGAGACCGACCCGTGGGGGACGAAGGCGGCGGTGCGCAGGGACGCGATGGGCCGCTTCAAGCACGAGGCGGCGGCCGCCGACCCGGTCCGCAGGGTCATCTACCTGACCGAGGACGTCTCGGACAGCTGCTTCTACCGCTTCCGGCCGACGACGTGGGGCGACCTGTCCTCCGGCACACTGGAGGTACTGGTGGCGGGCAGCGGCACGAGCGGTCCGGTGAGCTGGGCGACGGTCCCGGACCCCTCGGGAGCCACCGCGACCCGCAACCAGGTCTCCGGTGCCAAACGCTTCAACGGCGGCGAGGGCTGCCACTACGCGAACGACACCTGCTGGTTCACCACCAAGGGCGACAACCGCGTCTGGCAGTACAACGCCGCCGCCCAGACCATCGAACTCGCCTACGACGACTCCCTGGTGTCGGGCGGCTCCGCTCCCCTGACCGGCGTCGACAACGTCACCGGTTCCTCCTCCGGCGACCTGTTCGTGGCCGAGGACGGCGGCAACATGGAGATCTGCGTCATCACTCCCGACGACGTCGTGGCCCCCTTCCTCCGCGTGAGCGGCCAGTCCGGCTCGGAGATCACCGGCCCGGCCTTCTCCCCGGACGGCACCCGCCTGTACTTCTCCAGCCAGCGCGGCACGAGCGGCAGTTCGTCCGGCGGCATCACCTACGAAGTGAAGGGCCCGTTCCGCACCTGACCACTCCCCCGCTCATGCGGGCGCGGTGCACAGAACGCGCCCGCATGAGCGGAGAGCTACCGCCCGGTCACGTCACGCTCACATCACGGGTCCGCGAAATCTCCACGCTCTCCCCCAGTCCCTCCCATACCGTCGGCAGCTCACACCCGGCAGACCGCCCCGGACGGGGGCAAGCTGCCGGATATCCACGCATAGCTGGGGAGCTTCCCTGTGAACCTGTCCTACAAATCCGCCGCCGTGACCGTCGCCGCGCTCGCCCTGACCGCTCTGCCGACCACCTCCGCCGTGGCCCACGAAGGTACCCACCCGTTCAAGAACTGCACCGAGGCGTACAACGCCGGGTACTCCCACATCCAGGCGGGCAGCGAGCACTACGGCAAGCACCTGGACCGCGACAACGACGGCGTCGGCTGCGACAACGCGCCCGCGGACTTCGTCCCCGTCGGCGACAGGGACACCGCCGAGGACAGCGGCTCGGACGACGGCGCCACCGGCACCGGCTCCGACGCCGGCGACAAGGGCACCACCGAAAAGGGAAACGGCACCGACCTCGCCGAAACCGGCGGCGACAGCGCGACCCCGTACCTCGCGGCCGGCGGCGCGGCCGTCGTCCTCGCGGGCGGCGCCGTCCTGCTCGCAGCCCGCAGGCACCGCAGCACGAACTGACCCGAAGCGGGCCGAGGACGCGAGAAACGGCGGCACCCCCGCACGGGTGCCGCCGTTTCCTTTTCGTGGTCCGGAGCCGTTGCCGATCGGTGAGGGTGGTCGGGTGACAGGCAACGGCTCCGGGGTTCGTGCGCCCCGGGGGCCGGGGCTCAGCGGTGGTCGCTGCCGTTCGAGGTGACCGCCGCGCGGCCGGCCTCCAGGCGGGCGACGGGGATGCGGAACGGGGAGCAGGAGACGTAGTCCAGGCCGACCTCGTGGAAGAAGTGGACCGACTCCGGGTCGCCGCCGTGCTCGCCGCAGACGCCGAGCTTGAGGCCGGGGCGGGTGGCGCGGCCGGCCTCGGCGGCGAGCTTCACCAGGGAGCCGACACCGTCCCGGTCGATCGTCTCGAACGGGGAGACGCCGAAGATGCCCTTCTCCAGGTAGGCCGTGAAGAAGCTGGCCTCCACGTCGTCCCGGCTGAAGCCCCACACCGTCTGGGTGAGGTCGTTGGTGCCGAAGGAGAAGAACTCGGCGGCCTCGGCGATCTGGCCGGCGGTCAGGGCGGCGCGCGGCAGCTCGATCATCGTGCCGATGGCGAGCTTCAGCTTCGTGCCGCTGGCCTCCTCGACCTCCGCGATGACCTGGTCGGCCTCCTCGCGGACGATCTCCAGCTCCTGGACCGTGCCGACCAGCGGGATCATGATCTCGGCGCGCGGGTCGCCCTTGGCCGCCCGGCGCTCGGCCGCCGCCTCGGCGATGGCCCGCACCTGCATGGTGAACAGGCCGGGAATGACCAGGCCGAGGCGGACCCCGCGCAGGCCCAGCATCGGGTTCTGCTCGTGCAGCCGGTGCACGGCCTGGAGCAGCCGCAGCTCGTTCTCGTGCGGCTCCTGACGGGACTCGGCGAGGGCCACGCGGACCGACAGTTCGGTGATGTCGGGCAGGAACTCGTGCAGCGGCGGGTCGAGGAGCCGGACGGTGACCGGGAGGCCGTCCATTCCCTCGAACAGCTCGACGAAGTCCTGCCTCTGGTGCGGCAGCAGCGCCTTGAGGCACTCCTCGCGCTCGGCCTCGGTGTCGGCCAGGATCAGCCGCTCCACCAGCTCACGCCGGTCGCCGAGGAACATGTGCTCCGTACGGCACAGGCCGATGCCCTGGGCGCCGAAGCGGCGGGCGCGCAGCGCGTCCTCGGCGTTGTCGGCGTTGGCGCGCACCCGCAGCCGGCGCTTGCGGTCGGCGAAGGCCATCATCCGGTGGACCGCCTCGACCAGTTCGTCGGCGTCGTCGGCGCCCGGGTGCATCCGGCCCTCGAAGTACTCCACGACCGGGGACGGGACGACGGGTACCTCACCGAGGTAGACCTTGCCGGTGGAGCCGTCGATGGAGATCAGGTCGCCTTCCTCGACGACGTGCCCGCCGGGGACGGTCATCCGGCGGCGCTTGGTGTCGACCTCCAGCTCCTCCGCGCCGCACACACAGGTCTTGCCCATGCCGCGCGCGACGACGGCGGCGTGCGAGGTCTTGCCGCCGCGGGAGGTGAGGATGCCCTCGGCGGCGATCATGCCGTCCAGGTCGTCGGGGTTGGTCTCGCGGCGGACCAGGATGACCTTCTCGCCGGAGCGGGACCACTTGACGGCCGTGTACGAGTCGAAGACCGCCTTGCCGACCGCCGCGCCCGGCGAGGCCGCGATGCCGCGCCCGACCCGCTCGACCTTCGCGTCCTCGTCGAAGCGCGGGAACATCAGCTGGGCGAGCTGGGCGCCGGTGACGCGGGTGAGCGCCTCGGCCTCGTCGATCAGCCCCTGGTCGACGAGCTGGGTGGCGATCCGGAAGGCCGCGCCCGCGGTGCGCTTGCCGACGCGGGTCTGGAGCATCCACAGCTGGCCGCGCTCGATGGTGAACTCGATGTCGCAGAGATCCTTGTAGTGGTTCTCCAGCGTCTCCATGATCTGCATCAGCTGGTCGTACGACTTCTTGTCGATCCGCTCCAGCTCGGCGAGCGGCACGGTGTTGCGGATGCCCGCGACCACGTCCTCGCCCTGCGCGTTCTGCAGGTAGTCGCCGTAGACGCCCTGGTGGCCGGAGGCGGGGTCGCGGGTGAAGGCGACGCCGGTGCCGGAGTCGGGGCCGAGGTTGCCGAAGACCATGGAGCAGACGTTGACCGCCGTGCCCAGGTCGTGCGGGATGCGCTCCTGGCGGCGGTAGAGCTTGGCCCGGTCGGTGTTCCAGGAGTCGAAGACCGCGTGGATGGCGAGGTCCATCTGCTCGCGCGGGTCCTGCGGGAAGTCGCGGCCGGCCTCGGTCTTGACGATCTTCTTGAACTTGGTGACCAGCTTCTTGAGGTCGGCGGCCTCCAGTTCGGTGTCGACCGTGACCTTCTTGGCCGTCTTCGCCGCCTCCAGCGCGTCCTCGAAGAGGTCGCCGTCGACACCGAGGACGGTCTTGCCGAACATCTGGATGAGCCGCCGGTAGGAGTCCCAGGCGAAGCGGTCGTCGCCGGCCTGCTTGGCCAGGCCCTGTACGGACTTGTCGGAGAGGCCGATGTTCAGGACGGTGTCCATCATGCCGGGCATGGAGAACTTGGCCCCGGAGCGGACCGACACCAGGAGGGGGTTGTCGGGCTGGCCGAGCTTCTTGCCCATCGCCGCTTCGAGGGCGTCGAGGTGCGCACTCACCTCGTCACGCAGTGCCGCCGGCTCCGCGCCGCTCTCCAGGTAGACCTTGCAGGCCTCCGTGGTGATGGTGAAGCCGGGAGGGACGGGAAGTCCCAGATTGGTCATCTCGGCGAGGTTCGCACCCTTACCACCGAGCAGGTCCTTGAGGTCCTTGTTGCCCTCGGTGAAGTCGTAGACGAACTTCACGCCCTCAACGCTCCCGCCCTGCTGGGCTCCATGGAGATCTTTGTTTTCCGACACGGGTCTCGACTCCTCGAGGACGCGGTGGCTGCCCTGACGAGCAGGAACATACCCAGATCAAAGGCGTATGGGTACGTCCACACGTGCGTCATGCGGCTGGGACCACTCCGCCACCACTGGATCAAAAGTCAAAAACAAGTCAAGGCTTGGTAAGCGAGCAGAGCCGCATGTATTCACTTCTTGAACGCGACGATCCCGGATTGAGCACTCTACGCGCTCATTCGAGCGGAGATCGGCACGTTTGATTTCGCTCGATGAACGATCAAAAGATGGCACCCAGTGCCACGCTTTGAGAAGTGCAGTCGCCCATGATCCGCTCATCTGAGCGCAACCCTTATCAAGGGTGGCGAGAATCACGCTGCCACAATCGCCGGGATTTCACCATGCGGACGCCTCCCGTACTCCGGTCCCGACGGCACGACGGACCGTTGAACGCACCGGTCGGCGCGCCCGTACGGAACCACGGCGGATCCGGACCCCCACGCCGGGTCCGCCTCCTCACCGGGTTTCGCACGGAAGGACCTCCGGGTGCCTGTCTCCACACGCCTGCGCCGGCCGACACGGACCACCGAAGAGAAACGAGGGGGCCGGAAGCAAACGGAAGAGACCCGCCCCGCCCGCCCCGCCTTCCGCGCCCGCTACGCCGCTCTGCGGGACGAGCGCCCCCGCGCCGTACGTGCCGCCCGCCGCACCCTGCACGTCCTCGCCGCCGTGTTGATCGTCGGCGCCCTCCTGCTGCCCGACACCGCCGGCGCCCTGCGCCCCGACCGGTTCACCCGGATACCGGCCGAGGCGATCATCGGAGCCGTGCTGCTGCCCGCCCTGCCGCGCCGGCCCCGGATCGTCGTGGCCGCGCTGTACGGGGCCGGCATCGCCGTACTGACCGTGCTGAACCTGCTGGACATCGGGTTCAACGAATACCTGGGCCGGGGCTTCAACCTGATGCTCGACTGGGGGCTGCTCGACGACGCCCAGGCCTATGTCGAGGACTCGATGGGCCACACGACCGCCACGGCCGCCACCGTCGGCGCGGTCGCCCTCGTCCTGCTCCTGGTGGTCGTGATGGCGCTGGCCGCCGTCCGGCTGGGCGAGCTGCTGGCCCGGCACCGCGCGCGAGCCACCCGGGGCGCGCTCGTCGCGGGCACCGCGTGGATCACCTGTACCGCCCTCGGTCTGCAGGTCCTCGGCACACCGGTCGCCTCGGACCGGGCCGCGGCGGCGGCGAAGGTGCAGGCCCGGCGCGTGGTGGACACGCTGCGCGACGAGGCGGAGTTCGAGAAGGCGGCGCGTTCCGACACCTTCGCGGCCACACCCCCCGGCCACCTCCTGCCCGACCTGCGCGGCAAGGACGTCCTCCTCACCTTCATCGAGAGCTACGGCCGCACCGCCCTGGAGGACCCGGTGATCGCCCCCGGCGTCACCCGCACCCTCGACACCGGCACCGAGACCCTCGCGAAGGCGGGGTACCGGGCCCGCAGCGGCTGGCTGACGTCGGCGACGTTCGGCGGCAGCAGCTGGCTCGGCCACTCAACGGCACTGTCCGGCCTGTGGATCGACAACCAGCAGCGCTACCGCACCGCCACCGCGAACGACCGCCTCACCCTCACCAAGGCGTTCGGAAAGTCCGGGGCGTGGGACACCGTCGGCATCATGCCGGGCGTCCAGAAGGGCTGGCCCGAGGCGAAGTGGTTCGGCCTCGACAAGGTCTACAACGCCTTCCAACTGGGCTACCAGGGACCGAAGTTCAGCTGGTCGACGATGCCGGACCAGTACACGCTCGAGGCCTTCCAGCGCCTGGAGCACAGCAAGCAGCGCGACAAGAACCTGATGGCGGAGATCATCCTGACCTCCAGCCACCAGCCCTGGGCGCCTCTCCCCGAGATGGTCGGCTGGGACGAACTCGGCGACGGCTCCGTCTTCGACCCCATCCGGAAGGCGGGGAAGGAACCGGGCACCCTCATGACGGATGCCGCCAAGTCCCGTCAGGAGTACGGCAAGTCGGTCACGTACTCGGTGACCGCCCTCACCCGGTGGCTGGAGCGCTACGGCACCGACGACACCGTCCTCGTCTTCCTCGGCGACCACCAGCCCCTCGCCCGGGTCAGCGGCCCGAGGGCGAGCCGGGACGTGCCGGTGACGATCGTCGCCAAGGACCCGAAGGTGCTGGAGAGGATCGCCGACTGGAACTGGACGGAGGGCCTCAGGCCGGCCGAGGGCGCGCCCGTGTGGAAAATGGACGCTTTTCGTGACCGTTTCCTGAAGGCTTACGGCTCCGTCCCGCACCCGACCGAGGGCTGGTGACCTGAGTCAGGGATTCGTCGGCGGAGGGGCGACGACACCGGTCCGATCAGCCGCGCAACCCGCCCGTGACCTTGGATGACACCGCGTGCCGGGCCCGGCGGAGACGCGCGTAACCGTTATCCGGCGCCCCCTGTTCGCCAGGCGTTCCTGTTGCTAGCGTGCCGCGCTACGCAAGAAAATGACCAAGGAAACGTGATCATGTCCAGTCCTTCCCGTGAGCAGTGGGGAAGTCGCGCAGGCTTCCTGTTCGCCGCGATCGGATCGGCGATCGGCCTCGGCAACATCTGGCGCTTCCCCGCCGTTGCCTACGAGAACGGCGGCGGGGCCTTCCTTCTGCCGTATCTCGTCGCGCTGCTGACCGCCGGTATCCCGTTGCTCGTCCTCGAGTACTCGATCGGCCACAGATACCGGAAGTCGCCCCCGGCGGCCTTCCGCAAGCTGTCCAGGCCCGCTGAGGTGATCGGCTGGTGGCAGGTCGCGATCTGTTTCGTGGTCGCCGCCTACTACGCCGTCATCATCGCCTGGGCGGTGCGTTACATCGGTTACTCCTTCGGCGAGCAGTGGGGCAGCGACGCCAACGCCTTCTTCTTCGGTGACTTCCTCCAGGCCGCCGAGACGCCCGGCGTCATGTCGTCCTACGTGGACGGTGTGCTCTGGCCCCTCATCGCGGTCTGGGTGGTCGTGCTCGTCATCCTGGCGCTCGGCATCCGCAACGGGATCGAGAAGGCCAACAAGTTCTTCATCCCGCTGCTGGTGCTCTTCTTCGTCGTCCTCGTCGGCCGCGCGCTCACGCTCGACGGCGCCGGCAAGGGACTGGACGGCCTGTTCCGGCCGGACTGGTCGGCGCTCGGGGACGGCAGCGTGTGGGTCGCCGCGTACGGGCAGATCTTCTTCTCGCTGTCCATCGGCTTCGGCATCATGATCACGTACTCCTCGTATCTGCGGAAGCGCTCGGATCTCACCGGCTCCGCGATGGTCGCCGGCTTCGCCAACAGCGCCTTCGAGATCCTCGCGGGCATCGGTGTGTTCGCCACCCTCGGCTTCATGGCCGCGGCCCAGGGCGTCGGGGTGAACGAGGTCGCGAGCTCCGGCATCGGCCTGGCGTTCGTGGCGTTCCCGACGGTCATCTCCCAGATGCCGATGGGCGTGCTGTTCGGCGTGCTGTTCTTCGCCTCGCTGGTGCTCGCCGGCCTCACCTCGCTGATCAGCATCGTGGAGGTCGTCATCGCCGCCGTGCAGGACCGCACCGGTATGCGCCGGGTCCCGGCGGTCCTGAGCGTCGGCGGGGCCATCGCCCTGGTGTCGATCCTCGTCTTCCCGACCGACAGCGGCATCTACCTGCTGGACGCGGCGGACCACTTCATCAACCAGTACGGCATCGCACTCGCCGCGCTGGTCGTGCTCGTCGTCATGGGCTGGCTGCTGCGTCGGCTGCCCGCCTTCCAGAAGCACGCCAACGACGTCTCCACGATGCGGGTCGGCCGCTGGTGGCTGGTCTGCCTCGGCATCGTCACCCCGCTGGTGCTCGGCTGGATGATGGTCGACAGCCTGCGTACGGAGCTCGCCGAGAACTACGAGGGCTACTCGACGGAGTTCCTGCTCTGGGCGGGCTGGGGCGTCGCCGCGGCGGCACTGCTCGTCGCCGTGGTCCTCAGTCTGGTGCCCTGGCGCTCCGCCGACGCCGAAGCCGCCGCGGAGGCGAGCTTCGAGGCGAGCACCGAGGCCGACGCGGAGGTGGGTCCGGGCTCTGCCGCAAAGGCGGGCGCGGGCTCCGGCTCCGGCTCCGACGCACCGGAAGGGGGAAGAACTGATGTCGACGAGTGCGATCATCATGCTGATCGTGGCCATCGTGATCGTCTGGGGCGGTCTGGTGGGCGCCATCGTCCACCTGCGCCGCCACCCCGAGCGCCCCGAGGACGACGCGGCCCCGACGCAGCCGGCGGCCTGAGCGGTCCGGGCACACCTGTACGGCTCCGTTCCGCAGGGAGCGGAGCCGTACGATCCGAGCGGCGTCGGTCAGCCGCCGGACGTGTCGAGTTCGGCGTCCTCGCCGACGCCCGCGCACTCGTACGGGTCCTTCAGCCAGCCGTCCGGCAGCGCCACCCGGTTGTTGCCGGACGTACGGCCGCGGGGACCGTCCGCGCCGGCCGGCCAGGGCTGGTCCAGGTCCAGCTCGTCCAGGCCGGAACGCAGTTCCTGGAGCGAGGAGGTGATCGCGAGCCGCTTGCGCATCTCCGAGCCGACCGCGAAGCCCTTCAGGTACCAGGCGACGTGCTTGCGGAAGTCGATCACCCCGCGCGACTCGTCCCCGATCCACTCCCCGAGCAGGGTCGCGTGCCGGACCATGACGTCGGCGACCACCCGCAGCGTGGGCCGGCGGAAGTCGTCCCGGCCCTCGAAGGCCGCGATCAGGTCGGCGAACAGCCACGGCCGGCCCAGGCAGCCGCGCCCCACGACGACCCCGTCGCAGCCCGTCTCGCGCACCATCCGCAGCGCGTCGTCGGCCGACCAGATGTCGCCGTTGCCGAGCACGGGGATCTCCGGCACGTGCTCCTTCAGCCGGGCGACGGCGTCCCAGTCGGCGGTGCCGCCGTAGTGCTGGGCGGCGGTGCGGCCGTGCAGGGCGATGGCACTCACGCCCTCCTCGACGGCGATGCGGCCGGCGTCCAGGTAGGTCAGGTGATCGTCGTCGATGCCCTTGCGCATCTTCATCGTCACCGGCAGGTCCCCGGCGCCGCTCACCGCCTCGCGCAGGAGGGACCGCAGCAGGTTCCGCTTGTAGGGCAGGGCCGAGCCGCCGCCCTTGCGGGTCACCTTCGGCACCGGGCAGCCGAAGTTGAGGTCGATGTGGTCGGCGAGGTCCTCCTCCGCGATCATGCGGACGGCCTTGCCGACGGTCGCCGGGTCCACGCCGTACAGCTGGATCGAACGCGGTGTCTCGCTCGCGTCGAACCTGATCAGCTGCATGGTCTTCTCGTTGCGCTCGACCAGCGCCCGGGTGGTGATCATCTCGCTGACGAACAGCCCCTTGCCACCGCTGAACTCCCTGCAGAGCGTGCGGAAGGGCGCGTTGGTGATCCCGGCCATGGGAGCCAGCACGACGGGCGGCCGGACCGCGTACGGGCCGATCGTCAGGTTCGACCGGTCCGACCGGTTCGACAGGGGCTGAGCCGGGGTGGGCGTGGGCGTGGACATTCCCCCATTGTCCCGCATCCCCAGAGCTGCCCGGCACGGCGAAGGCGCGGCAGCCATCAGAGCGGCAGCCATCGGTGCGACAGTCACCGGTGCAGCAGCCATCAGTGTAGTGGTCATTAGTTAGCCGCACTATTGAACTGTGCGTATGCTGGAGGCCATGCCCGAGCTCAGCCCGCGCCGGCGCCTCCTCGTGCTCGCGATCTGCTGCATGAGCCTGCTCATCGTGAGCCTGGACAACACGGTGCTGAACGTCGCCCTGCCGTCCCTCCAGCGGGAGCTGCACGCGAGCACCGCCGGTCTCCAGTGGACCATCGACGCGTACACCCTCGTCCTCGCCTCGCTGCTGATGCTGGCGGGCTCCACGGCCGACCGGATCGGCCGCAAGCGGGTCTTCGTGGCGGGGCTGGTCGTCTTCACCCTCGGCTCGCTGCTGTGCTCGCTCGCCCCGAACCTGGAGGCGCTGGTCGTCTTCCGCATGGTGCAGGCGGTGGGCGGTTCGATGCTCAACCCGGTCGCCATGTCGATCATCACCAACACCTTCACCGACCCGCGCGAACGCGCCCGCGCGATCGGTGCGTGGGGCGCGGTCGTCGGCCTCTCGATGGCGGCGGGCCCTCTGGTCGGGGGCCTGCTGGTGGACTCCGTCGGCTGGCGCTCCATCTTCTGGATCAACCTGCCGGTCGGCCTCGCCGCCCTCGCCCTCACCCTGCGCTTCGTCCCGGAGTCCCGCGCCCCCAAGGCCCGTCGCGCCGACCCGGTCGGCCAGCTGCTGGTCATCGTCCTGTTCGGCTCCCTGACGTACGCGATCATCGAGGCACCGCACGCGGCGCTCTCCACCACCGTCCCCATCGCCCTCCTCGCCCTGGCGGCCCTGCTCGCCCTGCTGATCCACGAGTCCCGCCGCCACGAACCGCTGATCGACCTGCGCTTCTTCCGCTCGGCACCGTTCAGCGGAGCCACGGTGATCGCGGTGAGCGCGTTCGCCGCGCTCGGCGGGTTCCTGTTCCTCACGACGCTCTACCTGCAGAACGTACGGGGCCTGAGCGCCCTGGACGCCGGACTGTGGATGCTCCCCATGGCCGTCCCGATGTTCCTGTGCGCCCCGCTCTCCGGCCGTCTGGTCGGCAGCCGGGGTCCGCGCCTGCCGCTGCTGATCGCGGGCGGCACGATGACGGTAAGCGGGCTGCTCTTCGCCCTCTTCGAGGCCGAGACGTCCAATGCCACGCTGTTCACCGGGTACGTCCTGTTCGGCGTCGGCTTCGGCTTCGTCAACGCCCCCATCACCAACACCGCCGTCTCCGGCATGCCGCGCGCCCAGGCCGGGGTGGCCTCGGCGGTGGCCTCCACCAGCCGGCAGCTGGGCCAGGCGCTCGGGGTCGCGGTGATCGGCGCGGTGCTGGCGGCGGGGGTGGGCTCGTCGTCGTACGCGGACAGCTTCGTGTCGGCGGCGCGGCCCGGCTGGTGGATCCTCACCGCGTGCGGGCTCGCGGTGCTGGTGGTGGGCGCGGTGACCTCCGGCCGCTGGGCCCGCGCGACCGCGAGGCGGACGGCCGAGCGGCTGGAGTCGGCGGAGATCCGCGAGGCGTCGGGAGTGGACGCATAGCCGCGCGCGACCGGGCCTCCACCGAATTCACCTGCGCGGAGCCCCCGTTGATGTCGCTCTTGCTGCACACTCTGCGTCATGCCCCAGATCGACACGAGCAAAGTCAGCCGCTGGGACCAGCACGGCCGGGAACACGTCGTACGGGTCCAGCGCACCGGTGTGCAGCGCGTGATCAGCTGCGAGACCTGCGACTGGCGCAGACGCGCCCAGTTCCTGCCCTGGCTGAAGGCGGAGGAACATCTGGCCCAGGCCCACCAGGCGACGGTGGACCCCACCGGAACGTGAACCGCCCCGGGCGGCGCGGGAAGCGCCGCCCGGGGCGGTTCGACGGGTTGAGGTGCTACGGCGTCAGCAGCCGACCAGGCGGCTCGCCAGGTAGCCCTCGATCTGGTCGAGGGAGATCCGCTCCTGCTTCATGGTGTCGCGCTCGCGCACGGTCACCGCGTTGTCGTCCAGGGTGTCGAAGTCGACCGTGACGCAGAACGGCGTACCGATCTCGTCCTGGCGGCGGTAGCGGCGGCCGATGGCACCGGCGTCGTCGAACTCGATGTTCCAGTTCTGCCGCAGCGCCTGGGCGAGGCCCTTGGCCTTCGGCGACAGCTCCGGGTTGCGGGAGAGCGGGAGCACCGCGACCTTGACCGGGGCGAGCCGGGGGTCGAGGCGCAGCACCGTGCGCTTCTCCAGCTTGCCCTTGGCGTTGGGCGCCTCGTCCTCGACGTAGGCGTCGAGCAGGAAGGCGAGCATCGCCCGGCCGAGACCGGCCGCCGGCTCGATGACGTACGGCGTCCAGCGCTCGCCGGCCTCCTGGTCGAAGTAGGAGAGGTCCTGGCCGGAGGCCTTGGAGTGGGCACCGAGGTCGAAGTCGGTGCGGTTGGCGACACCCTCCAGCTCGCCCCACTCGCTGCCGCCGAACTGGAAGCGGTACTCGATGTCAGCGGTGCGCTTGGAGTAGTGGGAGAGCTTCTCCTTCGGGTGCTCGAACCACCGCATGTTCTCCTCGCGCAGGCCGAGGCCGGTGTACCAGTTCCAGCGCTGCTCCATCCAGTATTCCTGCCACTGCTCGTCCTCGCCCGGCTTGACGAAGAACTCCATCTCCATCTGCTCGAACTCGCGGGTGCGGAAGATGAAGTTGCCGGGCGTGATCTCGTTGCGGAAGGACTTGCCGATCTGGGCGATGCCGAACGGCGGCTTGCGGCGCGAAGTGGTCTGCACCTGGGCGAAGTTGGTGAAGATGCCCTGGGCGGTCTCGGGGCGCAGGTAGGCGACGGAGCCGGAGTCCTGCGTCGGGCCGAGGTGGGTGGAGAGCAGACCCGAGAACTGCTTGGGCTCGGTGAACTGGCCCTTGTTGCCGCAGTTCGGGCAGTTGACGTCGGCGAGACCGTTCTCGGGCGCGCGGCCCTTCTTCTCCTCGTACGCCTCTTCCAGGTGGTCCGCGCGGAACCGCTTGTGGCAGGCGGTGCACTCGGTGAGCGGGTCCGTGAAGGTGGCGACGTGGCCGGAGGCGACCCACACCTCGGGGGCCAGGATCACCGACGAGTCGATGCCGACCACGTCCTCACGCGAAGTCACCATGTAGCGCCACCACTGACGCTTGAGGTTCTCCTTGAGCTCGACACCCAGCGGCCCGTAGTCCCAGGCGGCACGCTGGCCGCCGTAGATCTCACTGCAGGGGAATACGAAGCCTCGGCGCTTGCTCAGGCTGACGATGGTGTCGATCTTGTCGGCGGCCACGGTGCTCTCTTCATTACGACGACGGGCGACGAAGCGAGATTGCTTCCAGCGAAGCTCTCAGGCTACCGGCGGGCCCTGCTCCTGGACCAATTAGGGCCTGCCGCAGGCCTCTCGCCCTCCTTGTTGACAACGGTTTCCATTTTTGTTGAAAATGGGTGTCATGAACGTACGACGACGCCTCATACCCGCGGCCGCGGCGACCGCGATCACCGCGCTCGCCCTCGGCACCCTGTCCGCCTGCTCCTCCGACAGCAGCGCGGCCGCGGGCGGCTCCGACAAGTTCGACGTCGTCGCCTCCTTCTACCCCATGGCGTTCCTCGCCGAGCAGATCGGCGGCGCCCATGTGAACGTCACCAGTCTGACCCAGCCCGGCCAGGAGCCGCACGACCTGGAGATCAGCGCCAAGCAGACCGCGCAGCTCGAGGAGACCGACGCGGCGCTCTACCTCAAGGGCCTGCAGCCCACCGTCGACGAGGCCATAGTCCAGTCCGGTGTGCAGACGAAGATCGACGCGGCCACGCTGACCTCCCTCGAGGCGCCCGGCGCCGAGGCCGACACCCACGAGGACGAGGTCGAGGGTGAGCACGCGGGCGAGGCCGAGAGCGGGCACGAAGGCCACGGCCACGAGACCGAGGGCGGCACGGACCCCCACGTCTGGCTCGACCCGGTCAAGTACGCCGAGGTCGCCGAGGGCGTCGGCAAGGCCTTCGAGAAGGCCGACCCCGACCACGCCGCCGACTACGAGAAGAACACCGAGGCCCTGGTCGGCAAGCTGAACGATCTCGACGTCCGGTTCGAGACCGGCCTCGAGGACCGGAAGACCGACGTCTTCATCACCACCCACGCCGCCTTCGGCCACCTCGCCGGGCGCTACGGCCTGGTCCAGGAAGCCATCAACGGCCTCGACCCCGAGTCCGAGCCCAGCGCGGCGCGCGTGAAGCAGCTCTCCGAGACCGCCAAGGCCGACGGCGTGACCACCGTCTTCTACGAGACGCTGGTCAGCGACAAGACCGCGAAGACCGTCGCCCGTGACGCCGGGCTCAGGACGGACGTCCTCGACCCGCTCGAGGGCATCACCGAGAAGTCCCGCGGCGACGACTACTTCCAGGTCATGGAGTCCAACCTGAAGTCCCTGCAGACGGCCCTGGGAGCCAAGTGACCGACTCGAAGCACCGGAAGGACACCGGCATGAGGACGGCAGTATGAGCACCGAACCCGTCATATCCCTGCGCGGTGTCCACGCCGAGCTCGGCTCGCGCCCCGTCCTGCGCGGCATCGACCTCGCCGTGCACCGCGGTGAGGTGGTCGCCCTGCTCGGCGCCAACGGCTCCGGCAAGTCGACGGCCGTGCGCAGCGTCATCGGCCAGGTGCCCGTCGGCGCCGGCGAGGTCGAGCTGTTCGGCATCCCGCGGCGCCGGTTCCGCGACTGGGCGCGCGTGGGGTACGTACCGCAGCGCACCACGGCCGCGGGCGGCGTGCCCGCCACGCTGACCGAGGTCGTCTCCTCCGGCAGGCTCTCCCGCACCCGCTTCGGCGCGTTCCGCAAGGCCGACCGCGAGGCCGTACGCCGCGCCCTGGACCTGGTCGGCATGGCGGACCGGGCCAAGGACTCCGTGGACGCGCTCTCCGGCGGCCAGCACCAGCGGGTCCTGATCGCCCGCGCGCTCGCCGCCGAACCCGAGCTGCTGATCCTGGACGAGCCGATGGCGGGCGTCGACCTGGCCAGCCAGGAAGTGCTCGCGAAGACGCTGCGCGAGCAGGTCGCGAAGGGCACCACCGTCCTGCTCGTCCTGCACGAGCTGGGTCCGCTGGAACCGCTGATCGACCGGGCGGTCGTCCTGCGCGACGGCTGCGTCGTGCACGACGGCCCGCCCCCGAAGGCGGTCGGCCAGCACGCCCTGCCCGGCCACGACCACGTACACCCACACGCGCCCGCGGGCGTCGAACCGATCCGCACGGGACTGCTGAGCTGATCCGATGGAAATCCTGAACTACGCCTTCATGCAGCGGGCCCTGCTGGCGGCCGTCCTGGTCGGCATCACCGCCCCCGCGGTCGGCATCTACCTCGTACAGCGCCGCCAGGCCCTCATGGGCGACGGCATCGGGCACGTCGCGATGACCGGCGTCGGCCTGGGCTTCCTGCTCTCCTGGTCGCCGGTGTGGATGGCGGCCCTGGTCTCCGTCGTGGGCGCCGTCCTCATGGAACTGATCCGCTGGTACGGCAGGACCCGCGGCGACATCGCCCTCGCGATGCTCTTCTACGGAGGCATGGCGGGCGGCGTGATGTTCATCAACCTCGCCCCGACCGGGTCCAACGCGAACCTCACCTCGTACCTCTTCGGGTCCCTGTCCACGGTCTCCGAGTCCGACGTCACGGCCATCTGCCTGCTGGCCGCGTTCGTGGTGCTGGTCACCGTCGGTCTGCGCCGCCAGTTGTTCGCGGTCAGCCAGGACGAGGAGTTCGCGCGGGTCACGGGCCTGCCGGTGCGGTTCCTGAACCTGCTCACCGCGGTCACGGCGGCGGTCACCGTCACCGTCGCGATGCGCGTGGTCGGCCTGCTGCTGGTGAGCGCGCTGATGGTGGTGCCCGTCGCCGCCGCCCAGGCGCTCAGCCGCAGCTTCGCCGCCACCTTCGCCATCGCCGTCGCCATCGGCGTGACGGTGGCCCTCGGCGGCACCGTCACCTCGTACTACCAGGACGTGCCGCCCGGTGCGACGATCGTGCTGCTGACGATCGCCGCGTTCCTCGTGCTGAGCGCGCTGGCCACCCCGCTGGCCCGCCGCCGCGCGCGGGCGCAGGCCGCCGCGCGACCCGCGCCCGAACCCGCGGAATGCGCGGTCCCGGCCGGCCGGAACGCCACCGGCGAGGCCGGCGGTTGACTGCTCTCCGCCCGGATCTCCCCGGACTGGCACAATGGCCGCGGCAGAGTCGGACGTGAGGAGGAAACCGGTGACCACCGCTGGACCGCCCGTGAAGGGCCGCGCCACCAGGCAGCGGGCCGCTGTGGCGGCTGCGCTCCAGGATGTCGACGAGTTCCGCAGTGCGCAGGAACTGCACGACATGCTCAAGCACAAGGGCGACTCGGTGGGGCTCACCACGGTGTACCGCACCCTGCAGTCCCTCGCCGAAGCCGGCGAGGTCGACGTGCTGCGGACCGCCGAAGGTGAGTCCGTCTACCGCCGCTGCTCCACCGACGATCACCACCACCACCTGGTCTGCCGCACCTGCGGCAAGGCGGTAGAGGTCGAGGGCCCGGCCGTGGAGACCTGGGCGGAGGCCATCGCCGTCGAACACGGCTACGTCAACGTGGCCCACACGGTGGAGATCTTCGGCACGTGCGCGGCGTGCGCGGCGGCCGGCCACGACGACTGAGGCCACGGCGGCGGCAGGCTCAGGGCAGCATGTCGCCGCGATTCACGCAGTGGTAGGAGCCGTCGTCGTTCCGCCCCACGCTGTCGTGGGACCAGCAGTGCAGCATCGGCGCGAGCGTCCAGATCCGCACCGCCATGAGAACACCGAGGACGACGACGGCCCCCCGCCCCGCGTACGACCGCCGCCCGGCCAGCGCCAGTCCGCCGGCGGCGAGCAGCGCCGCGAACACCAGCAGGTACACGGCAACCGGCGCCAGGTTCTCCCGCAACCCCGGGAACGACTCCATTTCCACCGTGCTGCCGAAGCCCAAGAGCACGGCGAACCCCGCGCAGGCGAAGACGGCGGCCGCCGCGCACCCGCGGGCGGCGCGGGCGGTCGTCATACGCGGGAGAGGTGACGGTCGAGCAGGGCCCGCAGGCGCTGTGCGTCCTCTTCGCCGCGCAGGCTGCGCATGGGCAGCACCTCCAGCACCAGGATGTTCGGGTCGCGGCTGAGCAGCACCAGATGGTCGCGGGTCTCGCGGTAGCCGCGGAACAATGACCAGCGCTGCACCAACGTGGTGTGCTCGGTCTCGACCGTGATCCCGGCGTCGGTCACCGTGGTGCGGTACTCGCCCTGCCATGAGATGGTCCGGAACACATGGTTGGCCTGGATGCGGGGGGTGCCCCAGGTCAGGACCGCGGTCAGCAGGGAGAGGGCGGCCAACGGCGCGGCGTCCGCTCCTCCGAACGCGGTGAACGCGGCGAACCCGGCGAACAGCACGGCGAACGTCCACCGCACCGGCGCCAGCCGGCGAATGCGGTCGCGGACCTGGATGGCCCGGAGGATGTCGGTGCGTGTCGGTCGGAAGGCCGACTCGACGGCGTCGCTGTCCTGCATGATGTCCCGCCCCTGGTGAACCATGGGCGGGACCCTAACGTCCCCCGGCCCGGCGTCAGCTGTCAGGCTGCTCGCCCTCCATGGCCAGCAGTTCCTCGTTCGGGATCGCGCCGCCGAAACGCCGGTCGCGGGAGGCGAACTCGAGGCACGCCCGCCACAGGTCCCGGCGGTCGAAGTCCGGCCACAGGACGTCCTGGAAGACCATCTCGGCGTAGGCGCTCTGCCACAGCAGGTAGTTGGACGTACGCTGCTCACCGCTCGGCCGCAGGAACAGGTCCACGTCCGGCATGTCCGGGTAGTACAGGTAGTTCTGCAGGCTCTTCTCGGTGATCTTGGCCGGATCGAGGCGGCCCGCCTTCACGTCCTCGGCCATCGCCCGCGCCGCGTCGGCGATCTCGGCGCGGCCGCCGTAGTTCATGCAGAAGTAGAGCGTGAGCCGGTCGTTGTCCTTGGTCTGCTCCTGGGCGATCTGGAGCTCCTTGGCCACCGACTTCCACAGTTTGGGCATCCGGCCCACCCAGCGCACCCGCACCCCGAGTGCGTCGAGCTCGTCACGGGACTTGCGGATGAAGTCCCGGTTGAAGTTCATCAGGAAGCGCACCTCCTCCGGCGAGCGCTTCCAGTTCTCGGTGGAGAAGGCGTACAGCGAGATAGAGCCGACGCCCATCTCGATCCCGCCCTGGAGCACGTCCAGCACCCGCTCGGCGCCGACCTTGTGGCCCTCGGTGCGCGGCAGGCCCCGCTCCTTGGCCCAGCGGCCGTTGCCGTCCATGACGATCGCCACGTGCTTGGGGACCAGCTCACCGGGGAACTTCGGCGGCCGCGCGCCGGAGGGGTGCGGTTCCGGCGTCCTGTACTCCCGGCGCTGACGCCCCAGGAACCCGCGTACGGCCATGTGCTTCCTCGTCTCCCTCTAGCTGGTACTGCTGTGGGTTCTGGTTACTTCTCGACGTACCGCAGTGAGCGCAGCCCGCGTTCCAGATGCCAGTGCAGGTAGGCGGACACCAGCCCGCTCCCCTCCCGGACGTACCGCTCCTCGCACGCGTCCGCGGTCTCCCAGTCTCCCGTCAGCAGCGCGCCGAGCAGTTCCAGGGCCTCCGGCGAGGGTACGACGCTGCCGGGCACCCGGCAGTCGACGCAGACGGAACCGCCGGACGCGACCGAGAAGAACCGGTTCGGTCCGGGCATCCCGCACTTCGCGCAGTCCCCGAAGCTCGGGGCGTAGCCGTTGACGGCGAGGGAGCGCAGCAGGAACGCGTCGAGGACGAGATGCGGTGCGTGCTCGCCGCGGGCGAGGGTCCGCAGGGCGCCGACGAGCAGCAGATACTGCTGCACGGCCGGCTCGCCCTCCTGGTCGGTGAAGCGCTCGGCGGTCTCGAGCATGGCCGTTCCGGCCGTGTAGCGGGGGTAGTCGGTGACGATCCCCCCGCCGTACGGCGCGATGGTCTCGCTCTGCGTGCACAGCGGGAGGCCGCGCCCGATCAGCTCGCTCCCCTTGGCGAAGAACTGCACGTCCACGTGCGAGAACGGTTCGAGGCGGGCACCGAACTTGGACTTCGTCCGGCGCACGCCCCTCGCCACGGCGCGTACGCGCCCGTGACCGCGTGTGAGCAGCGTGATGATCCGGTCCGCTTCACCCAGCTTCTGGGTGCGCAGCACTACGCCGTCGTCGCGGAACAGACTCATGACCCCATTCTCGCGTACACGCGGGGCTCTTCCGTCACGCGGTCGGGCCTGTCCCGCGGACCGTGCCGGGCAGGCCCGTCGAGCGATCACTCGTGGCTCCGGCCGAAGCCGTAGGAGTACGTGTCGCCCGCCGCGTTCCGGTACGCGCCGTCTCGACGTGCTCCGGGGTCCGGCCCGTGCCGGACCCCGCGTCCCTGCGTCCCTGCGTCAGGGGAGCTTCCCCCGGCTGCGCGCGTCGGCGTACGCGGTCGCCGCGCGCAGCCGCTCGGCGGGGGTCGCCCGGCGCAGGGCGACCGGCTCCGCGTCCCACTCCCGGCCACCGCCGTACGGTCTCAGCTGGACGTAGGGCCCCTCATGCCCCATCACGATGCCGATCTTCTCGGTCCGGGTGTCCACGACGTACGCACCGACCGGCGGTTTCATCGCGCCGCCACGGCCATCGCGGCCGCGATCCGCCGTGCGGTCTCCACCGAGCACCGCCCCAGGTCGACGAGCGGACAGGGCGCCTCCCGCGCAAGACCCACCGGGTCCAACCCCAGTGACGGCAAGGTAATTCCGGTCTTCGCGAGTAACGCCCGCAACTCTTTCACCACTTCCTCCGCTTCTTCGACGCAGAACTCCGAGTGTTGCGCCTTCACCCTGATCCCCTTCTTTTCGGCATTCACGCTTCCGATCCTTAAGGTGCCCGCCGGAACCTGCACTCGGAAGAGGTTTGCGCCCTACAAGTAAGGCGCTGCGCAAAGCGGTTGAGAAAGGGGCCAGCAATGGCCAACGGTTCACGCCAAGCGGCATGGGAGTTCTTCGGCACGGAACTGAAGCGACGCCGGGAGGAGTCGGGGTTCACACAGGTGGAGCTGGGGACGCGGGTGTTCGCGTCCGGGGGCTACATCGGCCAATTCGAACAGGCCACCCGCAAGTCACCATTGGACGTGACCCAGCGCATCGACGAGACGCCGCAAACCGACGGTGTTTTCGAGCGGTTGTGCAGGAAGCTGATCGACGATCGCCGGTATGCGGACTGTTTCGCCAAGGCAGCCGAGCTGGAGACGCCGGCCACAAGGATCTGCGAGTTTGCGCCGGCGCTGGTTCCCGGACTGTTGCAGACAGCGGCTTATGCGCGGGCGGTCACGCTGGCCAGGAATCCCTTCGCGCGGGATGAGTCGGTCGACGAAAAGGTGTCGGGACGCATCGAGCGCGGGCGCATCCTCAAGGACACGACGCGGCCGATGTACTGGGTGATCCTGCACGAGAACGTGCTGCGCCTCCCGGTAGGCGGACCAACAGTCATGGCGGAGCAACCGGAGCACGTCGCGGGGCTCGCGCGAGAGCGGTCGGCGCCGGCGCAGGTACTGCCGTACACGGCTGGGTCGTATGCCGTGATGACCGGCTCACTCAAGCTCATGGAGTTCGAGGACGCACCGCCAACCGCCTATACAGAAGCCGTGTATTCGGGGAGCCTGCTGGACGATCCGGCCGTGGTGCCACGAGCCCGATCGGCATACGATCTGCTGAGGGCGGACGCACTGCCACCGGAGGCGTCCCTGACCCTCATCGAATCGGCGGCGGAGGGCCTCAGCCGATGCGCGAGTACGACCTGGGCAAGGCACGCTGGCGCAAGAGCAGCCACAGCGACGGCAGCGGCGGAGACTGCGCCGAGATCGCGTACGACTTCCCAGGGCCGCCCACTGGCGCAAAAGCACCTACAGCGGCGGAAGCGGAGGCGAGTCCTGCCTCGAAGTCGCCGACGGCGTCCCCGGTGCAGTCCCCGTCCGGGACAGCAAAGCGGCCGGCGGGCCCGTGCTGATGGTCGGGGCGGTGGCCTGGACGGAGTTCATGGGCGCCGTCGACTCCACCGGCGAACGCACCGCCGGGGACCGGTAGCACCGCTAGGGCACGGTGGCTGCCGTCCTGGGGGCACTGGCGAGCCGCAGGCCTAACTCCACGAGGGCCCAGCCGAGGCGGGCCCGGAGGGCCCGGGGGTGTCCGACGGAGGCGGCGATACGGTAGGCGTCGGCCTGCGCGCGGAGTTCGGCGTCGCGGAGGTGGTGCAGCGCGTGGTGGGTCTGGGAGTGCATCGGGCGGCCTCTCAGTCCGTTCAGTCCGTGCGGACGGGGATGACGTGCGTGTGAATGCGCACCTGCCCGGTGTCCTGGGCGCCGTCGCCGGGGGCCAGGGCTCGGTAGCTCTTCACGAGGTCGTGCATCTTGCCGGTGAGTTCGCGGGCGAGTTCGGGGGTGAGGCTCAGCGTCCAGTCGCTCATGTCCGAGGAGCGGTTCCACTGCTCGGACCAGTCGTGGCGGGTGCCGAGCCAGGTGGCGAGTTCTTGGGTGTGGGTGTTCGCGACCTCGTGCATGAACAGGTCGGCGGCGCCGCGCACCTCGGGGTCATGGTCCTTGAGCAGCGACTGGTCGAGCCACACGCCCTGGTGGACCGCCTGCCACCACCGCTCCCGCCCCTTGCCGCGCTCCGGCGCGTCCTCGACGAAGCCGTGCGCGGCGAGCTGGCGCAGGTGGTAGCTGGTGGCGCCGCTGGACTCACCCAGTTTCGCGGCCAGTTGTGACGCGGTGGCCGGTCCTCCGCGCCGCAGCGCGTTCAGCAACCGCATACGCAGCGGATGCGCGAGCCCGCGCAGCGAACGGGCGTCGAGACTGTGGAGTTGCGCGTCCTGTGGGTCCTGGGAACCGTCCATGACACAAACGGTAGCGCTCCAAAGAACCCGTTGCAACGCTTTCTTTGCAACGGGTTCTTTGGAGGCCCGCGTTCCCACGATGCCGTTCACGTCGTGCGCGGGTACGCCCTGTGAGGATGTGGCGCAGTTGCGCACGATCGGTTCAATTCACGCGTGTGCGGGTAGAGCCGTCAAGACGGACGAATGCGCCATGGAGTGCCACCCATCTCCCGCCTCTGACCGGGCTGTTGGTCCGACGTAAGGATGAACTGGCAATGACGCCGTTGGCATGACGTTTCGGCGGGGGTACCACCGAGGCGGGCTCCGGGGCGGTCTCCTGTGAGGTAGGACCGACATCCCTTGGAGACCCACGTGACCGCCTCCGCTCACGAGTACGGCACCGACCGTGCCTTCGTCGACCCTTACGCCCTCGACGGGAGCGGCTTCGGTGACTACCAGCTGACACCGCCGCGTCCCGGCGAACGGCTGGACATCACCATCGACCCGCAGGACCGGCGCCGTCTGGAGCTGCACGCGGCCCTGACCGCGGCCGGCATCCCGCCGCTGCCCGAGGACCGCGAGGCCATCGACAGACTCAGCGCCCTGCCGGGCAACATCAACAGCACGATCCAGCGCTGGCTGGCACACGCCCTCTGACCGACCCGGGGCGTACGGGAGGGCTGGCGTCGCCGGTCACGGTGTGCCTGGTGCCACCCCGCCGGCCGGCGACGTCATCGGCCCGGACTCCCGGATGCCGCGCTCAGCGAGAATCGTGGGCGGTCTCTGATCCTTCGGCGCCCCCGTCCTCGACACGCACTGATCCTCCCAGCGCGGGGGCTGCTGCAGGGGCCCGGGTGCCGCTGCCAAGGAGGCAGCCGATCGCGGCGGTGGCCGCTGCGGCTCCGGCTACGAGTAGCAGGACGTCGTGGCCCACGAGGGCAAGCAGGCCCGCCCCGGCAACCAGGGCAACCGCATTGGGGGCGAAGAGGAGGGTGTTGGCGGTGGCCGCCACTCTGCCCAGGAGATCACCCGGGGTTTCGCGTTGCACGGCAGTCATAGCCGCGATCAACACGCAGGGCAGCCCCGCGCCGATCATCGCGCTGGCGATCAGGACGACGGGCGCCGAGGGGACGACGCGCAGGGCGACGCCCAGCGCGAACAGCATGATGCCGGCCGCGGCGAAGCCCCGTTCGGGCATCCGCCGCAGCAGAGCACCGGAAAACAGCCCGATGACTACGGAGCCGATGCCCTGCACGGCGTAGAGCACCCCGGCGAAGGCGGGCGGACGGTGCAGGCCGGCGTCGACCACGGCATACACCGACGCCCCGTTCAGCCCGGCCACGCCCATAGTGGCGGCCCCGGCCAGCACCAGGCGCCACAGAGCCGGTTGATGTCGTAGACAACGGATTCCCTCGGCAACCTGGGCACTCCATTTTTGGGCTTTGGCCGGGCGGGGCGCGGGTTCGGACACGCGTATGAGGGTGAAAGCCATGGCGGCAAGCACGAAGGTGACCGCGTCCAGCAGGGCCACTGCTGTGCCGCCGAACTGGACGAACAGAAGCGCTCCCAGAAGTGGGGCGACCAGTTTCATGCCCTCGTTCGCCGTCATCCGCAGGCCGTTGAAGTCACCGCGCAGTGTCTCCGGTACGACGGTGGCCACCAATGCGGCCTCCGCCGCGTCCAGCAGGACCGAGCTGATGCCGTACACGGTCAGCACAGCGAACAGGATCCAGATCTGGTCGCTGGAGTGGACGGCGAGAAGCGGCAGCAGCACCATGGCCATGCCGAGATTGGTCCAGATCAGCAACGGCCGCCGCCGCGCGCGGTCGGCCAGCGTGCCGATCACCGGGCCGAGCAGGATGGGCGCCCATACGCAGAAGGTCGTCAAGGCGGCCAGACTGTCCGACCCGGTGAGCGACTTGGTCCACACACCGGCTGCCAGGGACATGGCAGAGCTGCCGAAGCCCGAGACCACCACACCGCTCAGGTAGAACACCACATTGCGGTCGCGTAAGACCCGTCCCCCGCCCCAGCCCATCCCGTTGCCCCTTCCGCCGCCACGAAGACCCAGGCGTCCCCCGCCCGGCGTACGGAGAGCATTGTGCCCGCGGCACACTCCCCGCCGGGGCTCGCGGATCGGGCAGAGGCGGCAGGCCCTCTGCCCGGCCGGCGGCCCGACCAGCACGAGCGCGGCCGGCCACCACCCGACCACCGCCCAGGGCACGGCGCGCCCCACCATGCACGTGTCCTTACGGCCCCCATGACATCGTCTCCCTCCGCCCGGTCGGCCTGAATCGCTTCCGGACTCCCGGCGCGGGAGGACCGATACGTCGGACGCGAGAGCGAGTTGACCGGTACTGCGGAGGGTGGCGCGGGGGGCGGGTCACTCCCCGGGGAGTGACGGACGGTGCGGCGGATCAGGCCCTGTCGACCATCCAGGTGCCGTCCTCTTCGTCGTCGACCCGCACCTCCAGTTCGCGCAGGCTCATGCCGGCCGCCCAGAGATCCCTGAAGCGCTTCATCCGGTCCTGGACGTGGTCCTGGCGCGCGATGAGCCGGGTTCTGACGTTGACGTCGCGCAGGTCCTGGTCGATCTCGAAGGACACCGTCTCGTCGTAGACGATGAAGTCGTTGGTGGTGCCGCGCAGCAGGTGCGGCGGCAGTTCCGGCAGAACCGCCACGCGCACCTCGATGTGCAGCACTTCCTGTTCCTCGCAGAGCCGCAGCAGCCGGTCGTCCAGTTCCCGCGCGCTCTCCAGCAGGAACAGCCGCCGCACCGGCACGCCGTGCTCGTCGATCGCCTCCTGCTGTGCGCGGAGGTAGCGGCTGGCGGGCTCGCTGTTCCAGAACTCCCGGTCGACGGAGGTGCTGGTGGCGCAGATGGAGTGCTCCGCGGCATGGGTGAGGGTGAGCATCCAGTCGTGGTTCTCGCCCGGACACTCCACGCTCAGCGTGGTGAGATCCGTCATGTACCCGATCACCCGGACCATCTCCAGGCGGACGAAGGTGGAGAGGATCGGGGGTCCGGGCGCCAGGACCTCGGCGAAGTCCGTGGCCAGGTCGGGTACCGCGCCGATACGGACCCGTTCCGGTGCGGGATTGCGCTCCGTGTCCCGGTCCACCACGACGAGATGGTTCGCGACGAGTTGCCGCATGTCCTCGGTGCGCCGGGTCAGGCCGCCCTGCGGATCGTCGTGGCGCCGCAGACCGTTCCGTACGGTGGCGGCGGTCTCAGCCGACGCGTCTTCCGCGCGCCGGTCCCGTCCCTCCGTCTTTCGGGCCGGGCCGAGGATGTGCTGGACGGCCACCGCGGCGACGGCGCAGAGTCCGGCGGCGGCGAGCTGCCGTAACAGACCGTCCTCCGGGCTCAGCAGCGCCGCGACGCCCCAGGCGAGGAGGCCGAGGACGAGGCCGACCAGCAGTCCACTCGTCCACGGGGGCGCGGCGGCCTCCCGGTCCAGCTCGTCCGCCGCTGGGCAGGCCGGTGCACTGTCCCGGTCGAGTGGCGTGCGGGACGGGCCCCGCGGGTCGGGGATCGTCCGATGGTCCGCGCGATCGGGCGTGCCGGGCGGGCCCACCGTGTCGTCGTGCTGGGATGACTCTGCCGTGCTCATCTCGCTTCACCCCCGGTTGGGATGCGCTTCGGTTCGGGATGCGGTGATGTGCGTGTGGGGCTGGTCGGGGCGCTTTGGACTGGTGGGCGTCCTGGAGTATCGGGTCAGGGAGCCGGCTCCGCCTCCCGGTACGGCGAGGGAATCGCGTGCAGGGTGAGCTGGTCGCGGATGCGCTGCACCAGCGCCTGCCACTGCCGGGTGAAGCCGGGGTGTTCTTCCAGTACGTCCCAGAGCTGGGCCAGCTCCTTCCCCACGCGGGCCCGTGGCATCCACAGGTGCAGCAGGTGGTCGACGGCGGGCCGCAGTGCCGTGACGACGGCGGGGCGGTCCTCTTCCGGTCCCCACTGCGGCCGGGCGGGCGGTGCCCCGGCCCCCAGACGGATGCCGTCCAGGATGCGGACCACGGTGGTGAGCAGCCAGTCGTGCAGGGCGAGATCGTCGCAGAGCCCGGCGATCTCATCGCTGGGGGTTCCCTCGGGCACTCGGAGCCTCAGCGTGCGCAACTCGTCCTCGGCGAGGGTGAACCGCTCGATGGACGGACCGTCGTCGCGGTCCGCGGGCAGGGCCACCCAACGGAGCCGGGTGGGACGGGACCTGAGGGGCGGTCGCTGGTCCAGCAGGGGGTGACGCAGGAGTCGGGTGAGCAGCCCGCCGGCGATCAGCCCGACGTCGAGTTCGCCGTGCCGCCCGCCGCTCAGCAGGCCCTGGGCCACCGCTTCGTGGGGCAGCTTTCCGAACGGCTCGACCACTCCGGGCCGCACCAGGTAGTGGCCCCACGGCCGCCGTCGGTCGGGGCCTGCGGCGGTGGCCCGAAAGTACGCGGAGCTCTGCAGGACGCGGCCCTCGGTGAGCGAGGCCCGCGCGACGACCGTGCCGACCGCACGGACTCTGGCGCCGTTGGAGCTGGGGACGGGGCAGTCGATGCCGGTGAGGGTGTCGGGCGAACGGCCGTAGAGGTTGGGGCGCTCGGAGAGCAGGACGCGTTCGTCGGCGCGCAGTCCGAGGAGCTGGGCGGCGGCCCGGCTGTCGAGGGCCTGCAGGGCGGGCAGCAGACAAGTACGGACCTCGCCGCAGGCGAGGACGACACGCGGTGCGGACTCACCCGGCCCCATCTCAAGGCCCCGCGTAGAAGACGTAGGAGACCCGGTCGGCCACCGAGTCGGGAACGGTCGTTTTCTCGCGGGCGGACCGTTCGGCGACCTGGCGCAGTGCTCCCGGGGCCACCTCGGTCTGGTCGAGGATCACGCGAACGGCGTGTTCGACGGGCAGGAACCGGTTGGGCAGCACCGAGCAGGTCCGGTAGGCGGCGAACGGGTCGGCCCCGGGGTTGAGCCGGACCAGCGCGGGCAGTTCGTCCCAGTCCTCGGGGAAGCCGGAGGCGGTGTGCGGGTGGGGGACGAGGACGGCCTCGCCCTCGTTGCGCAGGAGTCCGAGGCGGGCGAGTTGCCACACCGCGGCGAGGAAGGGGCAGGACCAGGTGCGGTGTCCGTCGGAGGCGTCGTTCCACAGTTCGACGTCCAGGAAGACGGAGTGGCGGCGGGCGGCGGTCTCCCGGGGCGGCTGCCAGGCGGCGGCCTGCTTCATGGCCTGCGGGGCGCGCACGGCGGGGCTGCGCTCGCCGTTGGCCAGCCAGCCGGTCTGCGCGGCCGGCGGGCGGATTCCATAGCTGCCGGGTGGCGGTTCCTCGACGAGGCGGCCTGCCACCGCCTCCGCGACCGGTGCCTTGCCGGCGACCGCGCAACCGGACTCGCGGGCCAGGTAGTCGACGACGAGACCGGCCCGCTCGGCCTCCGCCAGCAGCATGGGGACGACTTCGGTGGGGCTGGAGAAACGGGTGAAGTAGTCGTCGATCAGGAAGCAGGTGCTGATCCGGGGGCGTTTGCCGCCGGTCGCGGCGGCCGCGGCGGCGCGTGCCGCCTCCGCCCAGGGGCGTACCCGGCCGAAGTGTTCCCTCAGGTGTTCGGGACCGGCCTCGAAGTCCTCCATGTAGAGGTGGCCCAGCTCCAGGGAGAGGTGCGACAGGGGCACCGCCTGAGTGCGTGGCTCGGCTGTGGTCTCGCGGAACACCGCGTCCGTCATGGCCGCCCCCAGCAGGAGTCGTCGGTCAGGCGTCGTGCGATCTCCTCCAGCGCCTCCAGTGTCTCCTTGTTGGCGATCTGGGTGGAGAGCACGTCCTCTTCCGTGATCAGCTGTTCGCGCCACTGCAGGATGGGCTCCAGCGGTACGACGCCGAGCACCACGCTGTCGCCGACCCGGTGCTCCGCCGCGAGCCGGCGCAGCGCCTCGTCGCAGGACTGCATCCAGGCGGCCTGGGCGGGCGAGCCCTGGGCCCACAGCGGCGAGTCCGGATCGGGTACGGCGGCCCGTACGAAACGGATGGCGCCCCGCAGTGCCTCCTCGTCGTGTCCGCGGTCGACACCGCCCCTGACGATGCCGTGGTCCTTGTGGACGAGTCCGGCGGCGGCGACCACGTGCTGCCGGGTCCAGCGGTGGAAGACAAGCCAGCGGAAGGGGACGTGACGCATCTGGGGATGGGCCGTCGCCGCGAGGACCATGTCGACGGCGTAGCTGCGGCCGGCGCTGAGATCCACGACGGTCAGGTCGAACTCGCTGTTCAGCCGCAACAGGAGGTCGACGCATCGCTCCAGGGCGTCCTCGCCGGTGGCGAACTCTCCGCCGCCGGCGTCGCCGGGTAACAGGACCAGGCGGCCCGACTGGTTCGGCCGGGCGCGCAGTCGGGGGTGCTCGGTCTGCCGCCAGACGTCGATCCTGGCAGGCTCCGTGATCTCACCTTCGAGGTAGGAGTGCAGGCCCCGCTCCTCGGTGCCGCGCATCGCGCCCGGAACGTCGAAGACGGCGGCGGCGGTCGGTGAGCCGAAGTCGAAGTCGACGTACGCCACGTGATCGCCGGTGAGGGCGCGCTGGTAGGCAAGGTTGGCGCTGGTGACCGAGCGACCGGTGCCTCCTTTGTCGGAGGCGGCGAAGACGAGCACGATTCACACCTCCTGTGCGGCGGCGCCCCGGGCCTGGGCCAGGGTGTCGAGTTCCTGGAGCACGGGCAGGGCCAGCGCGAAAGCGGTCGCGGGTCGTTCGTCGACCAGGCTGCGGGCACGGTCCAGCCGGCTCTCGATGCTCCGCATGGCCCGGCCGCGGCTCCCGTCGGCGGTGGCCGAGGCCTCCAGTTGTTCCTTGCCGAACAGATGGGTGGCCTCGCTGAGCAGCTCACGGGCCAGCTGGGCGAGTTCGGGACTGCGGATGGGCTGCTGCTCGTACAGGTTGCGCGCGGCGACCAGACACTCGGTGACGCGTTCGGTGATGCTCCAGGAGAGGCGCCGGCTGACGCGTGAGTCCGGGAAGACGGCCCGCGCGTTGTCCCAGAGGCCGGCCCCTCGCCCTCCTCGATCCGCCGGTTCCACAGGTGCTCGAACACCTGCTCGCCCAGGCGCAGCAGACGGTCCTGTGCGTCGACGTTCCGGGAGAGCTCCGCGAGCTGGATGATCCGCTTGAGGAGTTGTGCCGAGAAATCGGTCATCCGCCACTGCAGCGGCCCGCCGGACCGTTCCGATCCGGCGAGTGGCATGGTGACCCCGGGGTTGTGCAGCCCGACCGTGGGATCGTTCCTGGTCATACGGCTGGTGACCCGGCCGCGGTCGGCGAGGCGCTCCATGACGGAGACGGTGCGGGTGAGGTCGTCGTCGGTGGCTTTCCGGCGGACCAGGTCGTGGACGAGGATGGCCGCGACGGTCAGGGAGAAGTACTCCGACTCCAGCCGCAGGCCGGTGGTCTGCCAGGGGAGGTCCTCCAGGGGCCAGCGCTCGGCGCCGAATCGGGCGATGGCCGACCAGTACTGCTGACTGAGTTCCCAGCGCAGGCGTAAGGCCTCGGCGAGTTTCTGCTGGTCGGCGTCGAGCAGCCCCAGGGTGAGGGTGCGCTCGGAGAACAGGTCCTGGATACCGTCCAGGGCGACCACGGTGAAGTACACGTAGGGCAGCCGATCGGCGATGCCGTCGGGCTGGCCGGGTACCTGGACGCTCAGGTCGGTGACGGTCGGCGCGTCCTTCACCACGCTCCAGGCCCAGCCGCACTCGAAGAGCTGGCTCTCGTCCCGGATGCTCTCGTCGACCTGGATGCCGCGGCTGAGGCTTTCGATGATCGTGGCGCGCAGCGGCCGGAACCGGCGGGAGAACTGCTGGAGTACGGCCCGGTCGGACTGTCCGCCCTGTCCGATGACCTGGATCAGCCGCCGGCCCTGTTCGGACTCGGCGTCGAAGACGTTGACGGTGAAGGAACGCAGCAGGCTGATCATCGCGGCGGTCAGCCTGCTCCTGGTGGCCTCTCTCAGCTCACCGACCGCCTTGCGCATCTCGGGACGGGTGGTGGTGTTCTCGTAGACCTTGAGGAATCCCAGGGTGGCGAGGCAGAGCGTGACGGACATGGAGTAGGAGTCGACGACGCCCAACTGGCTCTGTCCGTGAGTGAGTTCCCCCTGGGCATCATCCGGCTTGAAGTAGTGCCCACCGGCGAAGGTGGGACTCTCGTCCGGCCCTGTGTGGGTGCGCATGAACTGGGCCAGCGCGGTGATCAGGTTGGGAGGGATCTCCAGCCGGCTGCCGAGCCGCTCCAACGCGCCCAGGACGTCCCGCTCAGTGGTGTCGGGCTGGTCGAGGCGGAACGCGGGAACCTCGGTGGCGGGGTACAGCAGGCAGAGCAGCCGTTCCGCGTCCGCGACGCTGCTCAGCCCGTCGGTGTCCCCCCAGACGAGTTTCCCGTCGTCGAACGAATGGCGGGCCGCGGCTCGCCAGATGTCCAGCAGATGCTGCCGCGGCTTGATCTGCATCCCCGCACCCCTCGTACAGATCTCGTTGCCCTGTGTTCAGACATGGTCCCCATTCCTACGGGGCGGCAATCGCCGAATTCCGCCGACCCAGCGCGAGAATCATTCCCTCGTGACCCGACCGCACCATGTGGTGCAGATCGTGGATTTCCAACTCAGCGGTGAACGGTTCCAGGCTCGCCCGTACCCGGTCCTCGTTCACCCGGTAGGCCGGGTACCAGTGTTCGCCGACGCGGTATCCGACGGACTCCTTCATGAACGCGGCGGCGAACGGAGCTCCCTCGTTCAGCACATCCATGAAGCACCGCACGCCTCGCCGGAACTCGTCGGGACACTCGGACATCGAATCGGCGACGAAGAACATCGTCCCGATGTCCCAGCGGCGCTGTCCGTCGAGGTCCAGCAGGTTGGCCCGCTCCACGCGGACGATCTCACCGAACCGGTTCCTCGGCTCGAGGTCGCGATAGGCGTCCGCCTCGCGCAGTACGTCCCAGAACCGGTCCCACACCGCGTCGTACCCCTCGGGAGACGCCTGCCTCTCCAGGTACTCGACGTTCGGACGCGCGTACTCGAGCAGGAGAAGCTTTTCGCACCAGGGCAACATGGACAGGGCCGGATAGAGATTGGCGCCGGCTCCGACGTCGACACCCCGCACGGAATCCGGAACGCCCCCGGCGAAGCAGCGGCTGAAATAGTCGCGCAGCAACCGGACGATCAGCAGATCGACTTCGAGCGGCGTGCGGTAGTTGAGGTCGACGTACACCTCTGGATCGAACTTCGACCACGGTGCGTCGGCATTGCGATCCATCATCACCCTGCCGTGTTCCATTCAGTGTCGGACAAGACCGTGTGCCCTGTGCGCGAGTCCCGGGGACGAAAGACGAAGAAGCGGCTCCGGTGCTCGCACCGTAGGCCAGAAAGGCACACGGAGACAGCCAGGAACCCGCCAGTCCTCCGTGGTCGGGCGCACGGCAGGCGCACGTCAGCACAGCTTGGGCGCACCCGAACTCGCCCTTGCAGGCGATGAATTGGCCACTCACTCTAGTCAGACGGGACCACCGGTCGCCACCAGTCGGCTTCATTCGTCCGGGTGAGGCACCGGTGTCTTGTCGCGTTGACGTCCGTATGTCCCGAATGGGGGTGGCATGACCGCCGAACCACTGGAGCGCGCTCCGGACCGCCACAAGCATCTCTCTCAGCCGGCACCGTTCCCGGACCCACGGCACCCGGTACTCCGGACGGCACGGGACTCCGACCTCCCTGAGTTGCGGCGACTCGACGAGGAGGTGTTCCAGGAGGTCGCCTACCCCGCGTTCCTGCTGCGTCAGCTCTTCGACATGTACGCCGAGCACTTCCTGGTCCTCGACGACGGCGAGGGCCGCCTGTGCGGCTATGTCCTGGCCGCCACCACGGCGCTCAGTCACGACAGTTGGATCCTCGGCCTGTGCGTGACCGAGGACAGCCGCCGTCACGGCCTGGGCCGGGAGCTGATGGTGGAGGTCCTCGCCCGCCTGCGCCAAAGCGGAGTCGAACAGGTCCGGCTGACCGTGGAACCGGCCAACCGTGCCGCGATACTGCTCTACGGCTCCTTGGGCTTTCGGCCCGAACAGCCGGACAGGGGCCTGCGCCGGGACTACTTCGGCCCGGGTGAGGATCGCCGGGTGATGCGCCTCGGACTGTCCCGAAGCCTCTGACCAGCCGCCTCCTACGACGGTGTCCGGGCCGCTGTCAGGAGGCGGGTCACGTCGTCCGAGCAGATGGTGAGGGCGGCGCCCACGGTGGCCAGCGCGTCGCGTTCGGCGGGGGTGTAGGGGCCGTCGGCGAGGGCGATGCGAGCGCCGCCCAGGAGGATCGACTCACGGCCCAGGGCGGCGAGGTGCGGGGCCAGCGGGTCGAGGGCCTCGTGCAGTTCGATGGCGAGGCCCGCCGTGCAGGGCTCGCCGGTGAAGTGGCCGGTGTCGGCGGCCAGCGCCTCGACGAGCGCGGCCAGTTGGTCCTCGGTGCAGTCGTCGAAGCCGGCCGCGCGGACGGCGGCGACGGCGGTCTCCAGGGACGCGCGCGAGCAGGTGCCGGCGGCCAGCACCGCGAGGGCGACGGTGTGCACGGCGCCGCGGAGCATCGCGGAGAAGCGGGTGGTGGTGGGGTGGTCCAGGACGTCGGTGCCGAAGTGGCGGCGACAGGCCGCGCATTCGACGACCGGGCCGGTCGCGCCGCGCGGCACCACGGGCACGCCGAGGAGGGCGAAGCGGCGCTGTCCGGTCAGCCGTTGGTAGTTGCGGTCGCCGCCACAGCCGGGGCAGAAGAACTCCCCGTCGCCGACGGCCGTCCACGCGGTCCGGGTGCCCAGCAGGCGCGAAAGTCTGGTGACAACGGCACGGCCGTCGGGTCCCCGTCCTGGCAGCACGTCGCACCTCCACATCGCCCCGGCCTCATCGCCGCGCTTGCGTGATGTTAGCCACATCGAAGAGTCTTCGTCAGCACCCTGACGAGACCTTTCCGTGACCCGCACAGTGATTGGCCGGTAAACGACGGGGCCCCGCCCGCCGGAAATGGCGGACGGGACCCTCGGACCCCTCGGAGCGGCCGGTCAGCGGGCGGCCCGGTTGACGGCCGAGACGACCGCCTTCAGCGAGGCACGCGTGGTGTTCGCGTCGATTCCGATGCCCCACAGGACCTTCTCGCCGATGGCGCACTCGATGTAGGAGGCGGCCTGCGCGGAGGCGCCTTCGCTCATCGTGTGCTCCTGGTAGTCGAGCAGGCGTACGTCGATGCCGAGGGAGTGCAGGGCCTCGAAGAACGCGGAGATCGGGCCGTTGCCGCTGCCGGTCAGCACGGTGGGCTCACCGTCGACGGTGGCCTCGACGGTGAGCGTGTCGACGCCGTCGTGGTCGGTGGTGGACTGGCCGTTCTTGACCTGGACGCGGCCCCAGGCGTTGTCCGGGTTGGGCAGGTACTCGTCCTGGAACACCGACCAGATGTCGGCCGGGGTGACCTCGCCGCCCTCGGCGTCCGTCTTGGCCTGGATGATCTTCGAGAACTCGATCTGCATGCGGCGCGGCAGGTCCAGCTTGTGGTCGTTCTTCAGGACGTAGGCGATACCGCCCTTGCCGGACTGCGAGTTGACGCGGATGACGGCCTCGTAGGAGCGGCCGACGTCCTTGGGGTCGATGGGCAGGTACGGCACCGCCCACTCGAGGTCGTCGACGGTGACGCCCTTGGCGCTCGCGTCGGCCTCCATGGCGTCGAAGCCCTTCTTGATGGCGTCCTGGTGGGAGCCGGAGAAGGACGTGTAAACCAGGTCGCCCACGTACGGGTGGCGCGGGTGGACCTCCATCTGGTTGCAGTACTCCCACGTACGACGGATCTCGTCGATGTCGGAGAAGTCGATCTGCGGATCGACGCCCTGGGAGAACAGGTTCATGCCCAGGGTGACCAGGTCGACGTTGCCGGTGCGCTCGCCCTGCCCGAACAGGCAGCCCTCGACGCGGTCGGCGCCGGCCATCAGGGACAGCTCGGCGGCGGCCACGGCCGTACCGCGGTCGTTGTGCGGGTGGACGGACAGGCAGACGTACTCGCGGCGGGACAGGTTGCGGCCCATCCACTCGAAGCGGTCGGCGTGGGTGGAGGGGGCGGAGCGCTCGACGGTCGCCGGCAGGTTGAGGATGATCTCGCGGCCCGGACCGGGCTGGTAGACGTCCATCACCGCCTCGCAGACCTCCAGCGCGAAGTCCAGTTCGGTGTCGGTGAAGATCTCGGGACTGTACTGGTAGCCGAAGTGCGTTTCCGAGCCCAGCAGCTTCTCCGCGTACTCCACGACCAGGCGGGTGCCGTCGACGGCGATCTGCTTGATGTCGTCCTTGGAGCCGCGGAAGACGACCCGGCGGAAGACCGGCGCGGTGGCGTTGTACAGGTGCACGGTGGCGCGGCGGGCGCCCTTCAGGGACTCGACCGTACGCTCGATCAGGTCCTCGCGGGCCTGGGTCAGTACGGAGATCGTGACGTCCTCGGGGATGGCGTCCGGGTCCTCGATGATGGAGCGCACGAAGTCGAAGTCGGTCTGGCCGGAGGCCGGGAAGCCGACCTCGATCTCCTTGTAACCCATCTTGACCAGCAGGTCGAACATCGCGCGCTTACGGGCGGGCGACATGGGGTCGATCAGGGCCTGGTTGCCGTCGCGCAGATCGGTGGAGAGCCAGCGGGGGGCGATGGTGATCCGGTTGTCCGGCCACGTCCGGTCGGGGATGTCGACCTGCTCGTAGCGGCCGTACTTGTGGATCGGCATGGAACTGGGCTGCTGGCGGTTGGCCATGGTGCGTGGGCTCCTCGAGGGTCCGCGGTGCTCCGGAGCGAGTCCGGAAAGAGACGGCCGACGGCGCAGCGCCAAACTCCGCGGGGAGGGGGTCGGCCTACTGCAGACCCTCACCGCGGCAGCTAAGGAGAAGCAGCCCGAAACGCATGATGCCGCGCAGCTTAACCGAGACACAGGCCCGTGCGAGCGTCCGTATCAGTATGCGGGACCAGGGGGAGGAACAGGACAAAAAGTGCCGTATACCACTTCAGGGTGACCGATCGCAGGGATCGACCACACTTTTCATCAATCATGGTTACGGAAGGCGACACATGCGTCACACAGTGCGAGGGTGCCGGTCATGACCACCAACGGGGGCTTCGGGCCCGTCTTCTGCACCATCGTTCCGCCGCACGTCCTCGACCGGCTCGCGCAGGCCGAGGACCCCGCGCTCGCCGGACCCGCCCGCCGCACCCTCCAGCGCGACGCCTACGAGCGCACCCGGCGCCGTCTGACCACGGTCGTCGGCGCCGCCGCCGTCGCCCCGCTCGCCGGGGCCGAGTCCGGCAAGCCGCACCGCACCGTCC
This sequence comes from Streptomyces sp. GD-15H, assembly GCF_045291515.1. Taxonomy (NCBI): domain Bacteria; kingdom Bacillati; phylum Actinomycetota; class Actinomycetes; order Kitasatosporales; family Streptomycetaceae; genus Streptomyces; species Streptomyces sp. GD-15H. Next base: position 5,859,386 of record NZ_CP149447.1, on the reverse strand, counting down.
ACGACGCCCGGCACGGCACGAAGCTGCCGGGGACGGCGGTCCGCCGGGAGGGCGAGGAGCCCGGCAAGGACGCCACCGTCAACCGCGCCTACGCGGGCCTCGGCGCCACCTTCGAACTCTTCCTCAAGGCGTTCTCCCGCGACTCGATCGACGGCGCCGGGCTGCCGCTGGTCGCGACCGTGCACTACGACCGCGACTACAACAACGCCTTCTGGAACGGCGATCAGATGGTCTTCGGCGACGGGGACGGCGAGATCTTCCTCGACTTCACCATCCCCATCGACGTCATCGGCCACGAACTCGCGCACGGCGTCACCCAGTACACCGCCAACCTGGACTACTTCGGCCAGTCCGGCGCGCTCAACGAGTCGGTGTCGGACGTCTTCGGCGCCCTGATCAAGCAGTACACGCTCGGCCAGACCGCCACCGAGGCCGACTGGCTGATCGGCGCGGGGCTGCTCGCCCCGCGGGTCACCGGCAAGGCACTGCGCTCCATGAAGGAGCCGGGGACCGCGTACGACGACGACGTCCTCGGCAAGGACCCGCAGCCCGCGACGATGGACGACTACGTCCGCACCGGCCGCGACAACGGCGGCGTCCACATCAACTCCGGCATCCCCAACCACGCCTTCTACCTCGCCGCCACCGCCCTCGGCGGGCACGCCTGGGAGCGGGCGGGGCAGGTCTGGTACGACGTGCTGACCGGCGGCGAGCTGACGCAGGACGCGCAGTTCACGGACTTCGCGACGCTGACGGTGGAGGCGGCGCGGGCCCGGTTCGGGGAGGGCGAGGAGCTGCGGGCGGTGTCGAAGGCCTGGGGGCGGGTGGGAGTACCGGCCCCGTAGCGGCAGCGGCAGTAGTGGCGGAGTGGTAGCGGTGTGGGCGTCGCGTCCGTTTTCGTACTAGACAGGAACCATGCGTATTCAGGTGCGGCGCACGGGCGGCTTCGCGGGCATCGAGCGGCAGGCCGAGGTGGACACCTCGGGACGGGCTGACGCCTCCGAGTGGCACGCCCTGGCCGAGCGGGTCGTGACCGCCGGCCGGGCACACCGCCGGTCGGGGTGGCGGACGGCTTCAGCTACCGGATCACGGTGGACGGGCGGTCGGTGTACTGCGCGGACCCCCGGCTGACCGAGGAACAGCGCACGCTGATCAGCAGAGTGCTCAAGGAGGGCGCGTAGCGGCCTTTCCCCGCAGGGGCGTCGACTTGGGTCGCGGTCGGTGCGGATGATCTGCGAGGGTGTCGACGACCAGGCCCGTATCGTCGTCCTCGACCGTGGTGTCCGCGCCCCGCACCGGGCGTCGGAGGTCGGCGTGGAGCTACCTACGAAGCTACTTCGAGTGGGCGGAGGGCTACACCCACCGCAGGTGCCGCACGCCCAGCGTCTCTGATACCGCCGCCGCGTCAGAACCCCAGTCGCCGCAACTGCTTCGGATCCCGCTGCCAGTCCTCGGCGACCTTCACGTGCAGGTCCAGGCCGCATCAATGTGCGGCTACCGCCGCGCGGCCGGGGTGCCGAGGAACGCCCCGGCCTGCCTGCGGGACCCGATGCCGACCCCCTTCAGGCGCACACCGAAACACCCCCCCGCGTCAGAACCCCAGTCGCCGCAACTGCTTCGGATCCCGCTGCCAGTCCTTGGCGACCTTCACGTGCAGATCCAGGAAGACGGGGGTGCCGAGGAGGGCCTCGATCTGCTTGCGGGACTTGATGCCGACGTCCTTCAGGCGCTTGCCCTTGGGGCCGATGACGATGCCCTTCTGGCTGGTGCGCTCGATGAACAGGTTGGCGTGGATGTCGAGGAGGGGCTTGTCGGCGGGGCGATCCTCGCGGGGCAGCATCTCCTCCACGACCACGGCGATGGAGTGGGGCAGCTCGTCGCGGACGCCCTCCAGGGCGGCCTCGCGGATCAGCTCCGCCACCATGATCTGCTCGGGTTCGTCCGTCAGGTCGCCCTCGGGGTAGAGGGCGGGGCCCTCGGGCATCAGCGGGATCAGGAGGTCGGCCAGCAGGTCGACCTGCTTGTTCGCGGTCGCCGACACCGGGACGATCTCCGCCCAGGTGATGCCCAGCTCCAGGCCCAGCTGGTCGACGGCGATGAGCTGCTCGGCCAGTGTCTTGCCGTCCACCAGGTCGGTCTTGGTGACGATGGCGACCTTCGGGGTCTTCTTGACCCCGGCCAGCTCCTTGGCGATGAAGCGGTCACCGGGGCCGAGCTTCTGGTCCGCGGGAAGGCAGAAGCCGATCACGTCGACCTCGGCCCAGGTGGTGCGGACCACGTCGTTCAGCCGCTCGCCGAGCAGCGTGCGCGGCTTGTGCAGGCCGGGGGTGTCGACGAGGATCAGCTGCGCCTCGGGGCGGTGGACGATGCCGCGCACGGTGTGCCGGGTCGTCTGCGGCCGGTTGGAGGTGATCGCCACCTTCTGCCCGACCAGAGCGTTCGTGAGGGTGGACTTGCCCGCGTTGGGGCGGCCCACGAAGCAGGCGAAGCCGGCCCGGTGGACAGCTTCGGCGGGCCGCTCGGATGACTGGGTACGAACACTCATGCCGCCCATTCTCCCTGATCCCCGGAGCCCCGCCGTACCATCCGCTCGCGGGGAGGGGCCGGACACCCGGTGAGGTGCCCGGCCCGGCGGAGGCGGGGAGTCAGTCGAAGACGAACGGGCCCGGTGACTGCGGACCGTCGGCCGTGCACGTAAGGGTGAGGAAGCCGAAGACGGTCATCTTCAGCGAGCCGCCGTACGCCTCCAGGCTGTCGCCGGAGGCCACGGTGCCGTCGAGCGGACCGACCGAGAGGGAGTCGCCGACCGCCATGGCCGGGTTCTTCGTGCCGGAGAACTCGACGGTGCCGCCGTTGCCGTTCACCAGGGTGAGGGTGGAGTCGATCGAGTCCTGGCCGAGGGCGACGGGTGCGGTGAACGCGGAGGTGCTGAGGGTCATGGTGTGGCGGCCGTGCCGTTCTGGGTCGCCGTGAGGGTGGCCTCACCGCCGCCGAAGCTGCCGCAGTCGGCGGTGATCGTCGCCGTCCCGGGGGCGACGGCGGCGGCGGGGGCGAAGGCGAGCCCGCAGGCCGCCAGGGCGGCGACCAGGGACGCGCCGGTACCGATTCGCTTGCCTCTCATGGAGTCCGGTTCCCTTTACGTGGGGGGAAGTGCTCGGCAGCGGGAGCGGTCACGCCGCACGAGACGAAGGGGTCCGACGGACCGCTTCTGACGGTCCGTCGGAACAACGGTTCCATTGATGCGCGGGAGGCGAGGGAGCGGCGAGATGGAAATCCGGCCTATTTACCGCCGGTAACACCCCACGGGCGGGTGCCCGGCAGGGGAGGTCATCCCGCGGTGAGTGTCTCCCGGACCGTCCCGTCCGGGCCGGCCAGCAGCACCGGGGTTTCGGGGCCGCCGAGGTCCCGTACCGCCGCGAGGTCCGCGGCCGGTACCGACTCCTCCGTCGTCACCACGGCCGCGGCCTCCAGTGACTTCGCCCCGGACGCCACCGCCATCGCCACCGCCGTCTGCAGGGCGGTCAGCCGCAGGGAGTCCAGGGCCACGGTCCCCGCGACATAGGTTCGCCCGTTCTCGTCCCGTACGGCGGCCCCCTCGGGCACACCGTTACGGGCCCGCGCGGAACGGGCCAGGGTGACGATCTTGTGGTCCTCGGGGTCGAGCACGCTGCTGTCGGTCATGGACCTGAGCATACGGAGCCTGTCTCAGGGGCGGCCGAGGCGGAGGCGGTCGGCGCGCGGCAGGCCGGCGACGACCAGGTCGTAGGAGTCCTCGACCAGCTCCCGGACCAGCCCGTCCGGGAGGTCGCCGTCGACGGTCACCGTGTTCCAGTGCCGCTTGTTGAGGTGCCAACCCGGGACGATCAGCCCGGGGTGCTCGGCGCGGAGCCGGATCGCGTCCTCCGGGTCGCACTTGAGGCTGACCGTCAGGGGCCGCGCGTCCAGGCCCGTCAGCGCGAAGACCTTGCCCAGGACCTTGAAGACCGAGGTCTCCGGGTTGAACGGGAAGTCCTCCACGGCGGCGTTGAAGGAGAGACAGAGGTCACGCAGCTCCTCCGGGGTCATCGCGTCGGCTCCTCCTCGACCCGGGACGGGTCCGACGGCTCCCCCGGGTCTCCCGGCGCCACCGGCGCCACCGGCGCCACCGGCTCCACCGGCTCCACCGGCTCCACCGGCTCCACCGGCTCCACCAGCACGGTGACGATCTTGTTGCGGCGACCGGCCGCCGCCTCCGCCGTCAGCCGCAGCCGGCGCTCGTCGGGGAGGTCGGCCACGGCGGACGCGCCCGCGATCGGCACCCGGCCGAGCAGCTTGGCGAGCAGTCCGCCGACGGTCTCCACGTCCTCGTCGTCGTACTCCTCCAGACCGTACAGCTCGCCGAGGTCGGTGATGTCGAGGCGGGCGGTGATCCGGTAGCGGTCCTCACCCAGCTCCTCCACCGGCGCGATCTCACGGTCGTACTCGTCGGTGATCTCGCCGACGATCTCCTCGAGGATGTCCTCGATGGTGACGATGCCCGCGGTGCCGCCGTACTCATCGATGACGACGGCGACGTGGTTGCGGTCCTTCTGCATCTCGCGCAGCAGATCGCCGGCGTTCTTGGTGTCGGGCACGAAGAACGCGGGCCGCATCGCCGTGGACACCAGCTCGCTCTCCGCGTCCCGGCTGATGTGCGTCTTGCGGGCCAGGTCCTTCAGATACACGATGCCGACGATGTCGTCCTCGCTCTCGCCGGTCACCGGCATCCGGGAGAAACCGGAGCGCAGGGCGAGGGTGAGGGCCTGGCGGATGGTCTTGTAGCGCTCGACCATCACCAGGTCCGTACGCGGGACCATGACCTCGCGGACCAGGGTGTCCCCCAGCTCGAAGACCGAGTGCACCATGCGGCGCTCCTCGTCCTCGATCAGCGACTCCTGCTCCGCGAGGTCGACCAGCGCGCGCAGTTCCGCCTCGGAGGCGAAGGGGCCGCGCCTGAAGCCCTTGCCGGGGGTGAGCGCGTTGCCGAGGAGGATCAGCAGGGAGGGGATCGGGCCCATGACCCTGGCCAGCGGCAGCAGGACGTACGCCGCGGCCGTGGCCGTGCCCATCGGGTGCTGGCGGCCGATGGTGCGCGGGGAGACGCCGACGGCGACGTACGAGACGAGGACCATGACCGCGATGGCGATCAGCAGGGCCTCGGCGGTGCCGTCGAACTGCTGGAGGCAGGCGTAGGTGACCAGCGCGGCGGCGGCCATCTCGCAGCCGACGCGGACCAGCAGCGCCACGTTGAGATAGCGGGTGGGATCGGCGGCGATCCTCGCGAGCCCGGTGCTGCCCCGGCGGCCGGAGCGGACGGCCTCCTCGGCGCGGAAGCCCGAGACGCGCGCGATGCCCGCCTCCGCGCAGGCGAACAGCCAGGCGACGACGACCAGGGCGATCGCGCCGAGGATGAGTTGCGGGCTCATGACACGGTCGGGGCGGGGGACGGGCCGGTCATGCCCTTCTCCTCGCGCCAGCCGTCCACGATGGCGGCCTGCAGGCCGAACATCTCGGCCTTCTCGTCGGGCTCCTCGTGGTCGTAGCCCAGCAGGTGCAGCACACCGTGGACGGTGAGCAGTTGCAGCTCCTCGTCCATGGTGTGCCGCGTCGGCGCCTCGGTGCCCTGCCGGGCGGCGACCTCGGGGCACAGCACGATGTCGCCGAGCAGGCCCTGCGGGGGCTCGCCGCCGTCCTTGGACGGCGGCCGCAACTCGTCCATCGGGAACGACATCACGTCCGTCGGGCCGGGCAGGTCCATCCACTGGATGTGGAGCTGTTCCATCGCTTCGGAGTCCACGACGATCACCGAGAGCTCGGAGAGCGGGTGGATGCGCATCCGCGCGAGCGCGTAGCGGGCGATGTCGAGGATCGCCTGCTCGTCGACCTCGGTTCCGGACTCGTTGTTGACGTCGATCGACATCTGCTGCTCGGTCTACTTCCCCTTGTGCCCGGACTTGCCCCGGCCGCCCTTGTGCGTGCCGTTCTGGGTGCCGTGCTCGCTGTCGTACTGCTCGTACGCGTCGACGATACGGCCCACCAGGCGGTGGCGTACGACGTCGTGCGACGACAGCCGGGAGAAGTGGACGTCCTCGACGCCCTCCAGGATGTCCTGCACCTGGCGCAGACCGGACTTGGTCCCGCTCGGCAGGTCGACCTGGGTGACGTCACCCGTGATCACTATCTTCGAGTCGAAGCCGAGCCGGGTGAGGAACATCTTCATCTGCTCGGGGCTGGTGTTCTGTGCCTCGTCCAGGATGATGAAGGCGTCGTTGAGCGTCCGGCCGCGCATGTACGCCAGCGGGGCGACCTCGATGGTCCCGGCCGCCATCAGGCGCGGGATGGAGTCGGGGTCGAGCATGTCGTGCAGGGCGTCGTAGAGCGGGCGCAGGTACGGGTCGATCTTCTCGTAGAGGGTGCCGGGCAGGAAGCCCAGGCGCTCTCCGGCCTCGACCGCGGGGCGGGTCAGGATGATGCGGTTGACCTGCTTGGACTGCAGGGCCTGCACCGCCTTGGCCATGGCGAGATAGGTCTTGCCGGTACCGGCGGGACCGATGCCGAAGACGACGGTGTGCTTGTCGATCGCGTCCACATAGCGCTTCTGGTTGAGCGTCTTGGGGCGGATCGTGCGGCCTCGCGAGGACAGGATGTTCTGCGTGAGCACCTGGGCCGGGGTCTCCTGGCCGTCGCTCTCCCCGTTCTCGCTCGCCTTGAGCATGGCGATCGAGCGTTCCACCGCGTCCTCCGTCATCGGCTGCCCGGTGCGCAGCACCAGCATCATCTCGTCGAACACGCGCGAGACGAGGGCGACTTCCGTGGCATCGCCGACCGCGCTGATCTCATTGCCCCGGACGTGGATGTCGGCCCCCGGGAAGGCCTTCTCGATCACGCGCAGGAGGGAGTCGCCGGAACCCAGCACGGTCACCATGGGGTGCTTGGCCGGGACGGTGAGCTGCACTCTCGCCTGCTCCTGCGCAGGGGTGTGAGCTGTGGGTGTCTGAGTCATGGGCCGGCGCTGAAGGCCTGCGATTCCTCCTCGTCAGGGCCGCACAGCTGAGGGCGGCCTCGCGCCTCCCAGGGTACGACGCGGCGGTGACAACCCCGTAGGCCTTTTCACGGCGGGGTGGTTGCGGACGGGTGGGGACGAGGTGACGGCCGGGGGCAGGGGTCAGGTGGATTTGCCGAAGCCGATGGTGGGGACCGCCCTGCGGAGGGGCCAGGGGCGGACCAGGCCGTCGGGGATCAGGTCCGCGAGGAACGCGTACCGGCTCAGGGCGACCGGATCCTGGCTCTCGACGGACTGGACCTCGCGCCACCAGGCCGCGATCTCCAACCAGCCGGGCGCCGACAGGGAGCCGCCGAACTCCTGGACGGAGAGGGCCGCGGTCAGGCCGGCGAAGCCGAGGCGGTCGGCGAGCGGCCAGTCGGCCAGGCTGCCGGTGACGAAGCCCGCCACGAAGACGTCCCCGGCGCCGGTCGGGTCGAGGGTCTCGACGGCGATGGCGGGCACCTCGGCGCTCTCCCCGGTGCGCCGGTCCACGGCGTACGCCCCGTCCGCGCCGAGGGTGACCACCGCGACCGGCACATACTCGGTGAGGGCGTGCGCGGCGGCGCGGGGGCAGTCGGTGCCGGTGTAGCGCATGGCCTCCTCGGCGTTCGGCAGGAACGCCTCGCAGTACCGCAGGTCGGGCAGTGCGACGAGGTCCCACAGGCCGGTGTCGTCCCAGCCGACGTCGCCGAAGATCCTGGTCCCGTGCCGCGCGGCGCGGGCGATCCAGGGGTCGCTGCGGCCCGGGGCGAGGGAGGCGACGGCGCCACGCGCGCGTGGTGGGCAGGGCGACAGCTCCGCGCCGGGCGGGAGCCGCTTGCCGGTGGTGGCGGCCGACCGGTGGGAGGGCTCCTCCGGGGGCGGTTCGTGGCCGTGGGAGACCATGGTGCGCTCCCCCTCGTAGGCCATGGAGACGGTGACCGGGGAGTGCCAGCCGGGCACGGTGCGCGACGCGGAGAGGTCGATGGCCTCGCCCTGCTCCAGGGCGTCCCAGCAGTACTCCCCGTAGTGGTCGTCGCCGAAGGCCGCCGCGAGGGAGGTGCGCAGGCCGAGGCGGGCGAGGGCGGTGGCCATGTTGGCGACGCCGCCAGGGCTCGACCCCATACCGCGTGCCCAGGACTCGGTCCCGCGCACCGGGGCGGAGTCGAGCCCGGTGAAGATGATGTCGAGGAAGACGGTGCCGGTGAGGTAGACGTCCCAGGGCGGGTCGTCGGACGTGCGCAGCGCGGCGAGCGGGTCGACCTGGGGCAGACAGTGCGCCCCCGCCGGGACGCCGTTGTGGCTGAGGACGCCCCGGGTGGCGCTGTCGGTGATTCCCTCTCCGGCTGACGTGATGGACGCCTTCACGATGCGCTCCCTGGCCTGGTGCGGTTCCGGCCAGTGTGCACCATGCCACTGACAACGCGCCGCCCGTCACGCCCGAGGACGCCTCACCTCACCGGCTCACCAGCGGGGCACCGTCGGGGTGACCCATTCCGGGTCGGTGACCCGCATGGCCGCCGCGTCGTCGCGGTCGCGGAGCGCGCCGTCGTCCGCCGGCCACCGCCGGTGCAGGGCGGCGAGCCGGTCGTGGTCGAGGGTGACGCCGAGGCCGGGGGCGTCGGACACCCGCACGGTGCCGTCCGCCGTGACGATCTCGACGATCAGCCGGGGCGTGTACGGCTGGTGCACTCCCTGGGTGTTCAGCAGCGGCGGGTCGGCGACCAGGACCGGCGTGAGCCGTACCTCGGTGATGGTCAGGCCGCGAGCGGTCGGCACGGTCACAGGGCAGCTCCTACGAGGTCCGGCCGGTGGTGAGCAGGGCCTCGCGGTCGGCGAGATCGGCGGGCGGGGGACGTCCGTCCCCGTTTCCGTACCGAGGCTCACCCGCGCCATCCCCCCATACGGACGTGGTCCATGTATGGGAACAGAGGTTGAACAAGCGAACAGGGGCCGTCAAGGGGAAGGCGGCACCGCGCTCGACGACGGGATCTACGGGAAGACGTAGGCCTCCACCTCGGCGAGGTAGCGCGCCCGGCGTTCCTCGTCGTCGTCCAGGAACGCGGCGAGGAAGGAGTTGCGGGCCAGTTCGCGCAGCCGCTCCGGGCCGAGGCCGAGTGTGTCGCGCACCGCGTCGAAGTTGTCCCCGGCGTAGCCGCCGAAGTAGGCCGGGTCGTCGGAGTTCACCGTGCACAGCAGGCCGGCGTTGAGCATCGCGGGCAGCGGGTGGTCGGCGAGGGTGTCCACGGTCCGCAGCCGGACGTTGGACAGCGGGCACAGGGTCAGCGGAACGCGTTCCCGCACCAGCCGCTCCACCAGCGCCGGGTCCTCCATGCAGCGCAGTCCGTGATCGATCCGTTCGACGCCGAGGACGTCCAGCGCCTCGGTGATGTACGCCGGCGGCCCCTCCTCACCCGCGTGGGCCACCCGCCGCAGTCCGAGCGCGGCGGCCGCCTCGTACACCTCGCGGAACTTCGCCGGCGGGTGTCCGACCTCGGCCGAGTCGAGGCCGATACCGATGATCCGGTCCAGGTGGGGCTTGGCGGCGTCCAGGGTCGCCAGGGCCGACTCGGCGGACTCGTCCCGCAGGAAGCACATGATCAGCCGGGTCGAGACACCGTGCGTCCGCTCCCCGCGTTCCAGTGCCCGCCACAGCCCGTCGACCACCGTGCCCATGCGTACACCCCGGGACAGATGGGCCTGCGGGTCGAAGAAGATCTCCGCGTGCCGCACACCCTGGGCGGCGGCGCGGGCCAGGTAGGCGTCGGCGAGGTCCTCGAAGTCCTGTTCGGTGCGCAGCACCGTCATGAGTGCGTAGTACAGGTTCAGGAACGACTGGAGGTCCTGGAACCGGTACGCCTCACGCAGGGCGTCGGTGTCGGCGTAGGGCAGTTCGACGCCGTTGCGCGCGGCGAGGGCGAAGGCGAGCTCGGGCTCGAGGGTGCCTTCGACATGAAGGTGCAGTTCGGCTTTGGGTACGGGCATCGAAGCATCGTACGGTGATCTCACCGACGCTTGGGAAGCGGCACCCGCAGCAGATCGCGCGCCACGGTCAGCTCCCCCTCGTACCCGGCGGCCCGCGCCTGCCGTTCGAACTCCTCCGGGTCGCTGTAGCGCTGGCTGAAGTGGGTGAGCACCAGATGCCGCACGCCCGCGTCCCGCGCCACCCGGGCCGCCTGACCTGCCGTCAGATGACCGTATTCGGCGGCGATCTCCTCGTCCTCGTCGAGGAACGTGGACTCGATGACGAGCAGGTCGCAGCCCTCGGCCAGCGCGTACACCCCCTCGCAGAGCCGGGTGTCCATGACGAACGCGAACCGCTGGCCGCGCCGCACCTCGCTCACGTCCTCCAGCGGGACCCCGTCGAGCGTTCCCTCGCGCTGGATGCGGCCGACGTCCGGGCCCTTGATGCCGTGCGCGGCGAGCCGGTCGGGCAGCATCCGCCGCCCGTCGGGTTCGACCAGTCGGTAGCCGTACGACTCGACGGGGTGCGACAGCTTCCGCGCCTCCAGGGTGTACCCGGCGGTGCGGGCGAGCGGGCCGTCGGCGCCGACCGGTGCCTCGGTGACGCCGACCGTCTCGCGGTAGGCGGTGGCGTACCGCAGCCGGTCGAAGAAGCGCTGCCCGGAGCCCGGGTAGTGGGCGGTGACCGGATGCGGCACCCGGTCGAGGTTGATGCGCTGGATCACTCCGGCGAGGCCGAGCGAGTGGTCGCCGTGGAAGTGGGTGACGCAGATCCGGTTCAGGTCGTGCGCGGCGACCCCGGCTCGCAGCATCTGGCGCTGGGTGCCCTCGCCGGGGTCGAACAGGATGCCCTCGCCGTCCCAGCGCAGCAGATAGCCGTTGTGGTTGCGGTGGCGGGTGGGGACCTGGCTGGCGGTGCCGAGCACCACCAGTTCGCGTACGGACAAGGAACCGCCTATCCGGGGGGCCACTCGAGACCGCGGCCGCCCAGTACATGGGCGTGCGCGTGCCAGACGGTCTGCCCGGCGCCGCTGCCGGTGTTGAAGACGATGCGGTGGCTCTCCAACTGCTCCTGGTCCGCGACGGCCTGGGCCTCACGCAGGACGTCCGCCGCGACCTCGGGAGCGGCCACGGCCAGGGCCGCCGCGTCCTTGTGGTGCGCCTTCGGGATGACCAGGACGTGGGTCGGCGCCTGCGGGTTTATGTCGCGGAACGCGACGGTCGTCTCCGTCTCGCGGACGATCGTCGACGGAACCTGCCCGGCGACGATCTTGCAGAACAAGCAGTCGTCCTGCGGTTCCCCTGCCATGGGTGTGCCTCCTCGCCCGGTTGATCGCTTACCCGGGCATCGTATCCGTCCCGGCCGTCAGGGAAGGGACGGCGGCTCCTTCGCGGGGTTCTCCTCCAGCGCCGCCAGCGCCAGCCGGACCGCCTCGTCCAACTGCGCGTCCCGCCCCGCCGCGTGGTCCTGCGGGCGCTGCACCACCTCGACGTCCGGGTCCACGCCGTGGTTCTCCACGCCCCAGCCGTAGCCCTCCAGCCAGAAGGCGTACTTGGGCTGGGTGACGAGGGTGCCGTCGACGAGCCGGTAGCGGCTGTCGATGCCGATGACGCCGCCCCAGGTGCGGGTGCCGACGACCGGGCCGATACCGAGCGCCTTGATCGCCGCGTTGACGATGTCGCCGTCGGAGCCGGAGAACTCGTTGGCGACGGCGACGACGGGACCGCGCGGCGCGTCCCCCGGGTAGCTCTCCGGGCGCATGCCGCGCGGCAGGTCCCAGCCGACGATCCGCCGGGCCAGCTTCTCGACGACGAGCTGGGAGGTGTGCCCGCCGCGGTTCTCCCGGACGTCGACGATCAGGCCCTCGCGGGTCACCTCGACCCGCAGGTCGCGGTGGATCTGGGCCCAGCCGGGGGCCTGCATGTCGGGGACGTGGAGGTAACCGAGCCGGCCACCGGACCGCTCGTGGACGTGGGCCCGCCGGTCGGCGACCCAGGCGTGGTAGCGCAGCGGCTCCTCGTCGGCGACGGGGACGACGACCGCGTGCCGCGGGGCGCCGCCGCCGGCCGGGGAGACGGTCAGCTCGACCGGTTTGCCCGCGGTGCCGACCAGCAGCGGCGCCGGTCCCGCCACCGGGTCGACCGGCTGTCCCGCCACGGCGACGATCGCGTCACCGGTGCGGATCGCCACGCCGGGCGCGGTCAGCGGGGAGCGGCCCTGCGGGTCGGAGGTCTCCGCGGGCAGGATCCGGTCGACGCGCCAACTGCCGTCTTCGTGGCGGGAGATGTCCGCGCCGAGCAGGCCCTGCCGGGCGCCGCCGCCGTAGCCGCCGCGCGGTGTGACGTAGGCGTGCGAGGTGCCGAGTTCGCCCTGCACCTCCCAGAGCAGGTCCACCAGGTCGTCGTGGGTGGCGAGCCGGTCGAGGACGGGCCGGTAGCGGTCGAGGACGCCGTCCCAGTCGACGCCGTTCATGTCCGGCCGCCAGTAGTTGTCCCGCATGATGCGGCCGGCCTCGTCGAACATCTGCCGCCACTCGGCGGCCGGGTCGACGAACTGGCGCACCCGGTCGAGGTCGACGGTGATGTTGCTGTCGCTGTCGTCGTCGTTCGACGCGCGCCGGTCGCTGGGGACGACCTTCAGCCGTCCGTCGGTCCACAGCAGCACCCGCTTGCCGTCGCCGCTGACCTCGAAGTGGTCGGCGTCCACGGCCAGGTGCTCGATGCGCTGCTGGGCGAGGTCGTAGCGCTCCAGCTCGGTCTTGGGGTCGGGGTCGTCGGGGGTGGCCCTGGAGGCGCCGAGCACGCCGCGCACCGGGTGCCGCAGCCACAGCACCCCGTCCTTGGCGGTGCGCAGGTTGGAGTAGCGGGCGGCCTCGACCGGGAACGGCACGATCCGGTCGGTCAGCCCCTCGAGGTCGACACGGGTGGTCGGGGTGCCCTCGCTGTCGGGGGTCTCGTCCCGGTCCGGTGTCTCGAAGGGGCGGCCGTGCCGCTGCGGGCCGAACGGGGACGGGGTCGTCGCGGCGAGGGTGATCAGGTGCGGGCGGGCGCCCTCGACGAAGGCGAGGTCGAAGACGTGCTCGTCGTAGACCGGATCGAAGGAGCGGGTCGACAAGAAGGCGAGGTGCTTGCCGTCGAGGGTGAAGGCGGGCGCGTAGTCCTGGAAGCGCAGCGGGGTCGCCTCGGTGACCTGCAGGTCGGTGGTGTCGGCGAGCCGCAGCTGGCTCAGCGGGCGGGGGCCGGGATGGGACCAGGCGAGCCAGCCGGAGTCGGGCGAGAAGGCCAGCCCGGAGACGTCGCCGTGCTCGCTGCGGTCGACCTCGCGGACCTCGCCGGTCTCCCGCTCGACGAGCAGGACACGGCCGTCGTGCGAGGCGACCGCGGCGCGGCTGCCGTCGGGCGCCATGGCGAGGCCGAGGACACGGCCGAGTTGTCCGGCGGCGATCCGGCGCGGCCTCGCCCCCGGGGCTAGGCCGGTGGCGGGGGCGAACTCCAGGGCGTCGTCGCCGTCGGCGTCCGTCACCCACACCACCCATTCCTCGCCGTCCGCGCGGAAGGTGCGCGGGCGGCGGGCCCGTACACCGGGGGTGGCGGCGAGCGCGCGGGCGGGGCCGGCGCGGTGGGTGACCCAGTGGACGGTGCCGCGCACGCAGACGGCGCTGCCGCGCGCGGTGTGGTCGGGGGAGGCGGAGCCGAACCAGCGGGCGGCGTTCACCGGGAACGGCTGGAGGTCGACGCGCTGCCCGCCGAGCCGGACGTCGAGTCGGCGCGGCTCGGCCCCGTCCAGGTCGTCGAGCAGCCACAGTTCACCGGCGCAGGAGTACACGACGCGGGTGCCGTCGGTGGCGGCGTGCCGGGCGTAGAAGCCCCCGAGGGGGGTGTGCCAGGCGCAGGTCGGAGCCGTCGGCGAGGGAGGAGTACAGCGCGCCGGTGCCCTCGTGGTTGGAGAGGAACCCGAGCCTGTCCCCCACCCACAGCGGATACTCGATGTTCCCGTCGAGGTCGCCGTGCAGCCGGACGAACTCTCCCGGGCCCTCAGCCGTGTTGCCCGCGCCGTCCCCGTCGCCGGTGTCCTGCCCGATCCACAGCTTGCCCGCCGTGCCGCCCCGGTACCGCTTCCACCAGGCGGCCTCGCGGCCCATCGTCGCGGACAGCAGTACCGTGCGCGGGCCGTGGGCGACGTCGCCGACGGGGCCGTACGGCAGGGTGGTGGCGGGTCCGCCGTCGAGGGGGATCGCACGGGCCCAGGTGCGGCGCAGGCTGGCCTGGCCCTGGGTGCTGAGCGCCAGGACCTCGCCGTCCGGGGTCCAGCCGCGCACCTGGGTCTTCGCGCTCCCCCAGTACGTCAGGCGCCGGCCGGGGCCGCCCTCGACGGGCGCGATGTGCACCTCGGGGGCGCCGTCGCGGGTGGAGGTCCAGGCGACGGTGGTGCCGTCGGGCGAGATGCGGGGCAGGGTCACCGGCACGTTGTCGGCGCTGACCCGCCAGGCCCGGCCGCCGTCGAGCGGCGCGAGCCACACATCGTCCTCGGCGGTGAAGGCGACCAACTCGCCGTGCGGATGCGGGAACCGGAGATACGCGGCGGAAGCGACCGATGCAGGCTGTGTCACTCGATCACCCTACGCACGCGTGGTCGGCCTGGACAGGGGTTTGGATCACTTGCCCTCGACGGGGCGACAGGAGGGGTACTGCTCGCACCACACGGTCGTGGTGACCGTCACGGTGACGGTGGGCCGCGGACCCCGGTTCGTCGGCTCGCCCAGCGGCGGCGGACTGGTGGCGTCGCAGTCGCCCAGGCCGTCGACCCGGAACCACTGCTTGCCGTCCACTTTCGCGGTGATGTCCCCGCGTACACAGGCGCCGTCGACGGCATGGGTGATCTTCCCGGTGACGGTGATCTCCTTGCCGTCCTCGGTCTCCCCGTCGCAGTCCACGGTGGCCACGGTGTCCTCGCTCGCGGGCCGCGACGACGCGCCGTCCCGGTTCCCGTAGGAGGCGGTGCAGCTGAGCCAACGCACCCCGGCCTTCTGCCGGTTGAGCTCCTGGGTGACCGTCTCGTCGGTCGTGTACGCCACCGCCGCCGTGCCGACCGAACCCGGCTCGCACGCCACGGCCCCGCCCACGGCGACCACGACGAACCCGACGGCCGGCACCGACCGCCGCCACCGCGTCCCGCCCCGAACCCTCCTCGATGCCCCCATGTCCGGCAGCCTGCCACCGCCCCACGCGTGACGGTAGGGCGCATACGGCCACTCCTCACTACCGTGGAGCGATGCGCAGCGAACGCCGGCTCAGAAGACTCGTCGTGGACAAGACCAGCACGGGCGAAACGGCCGCCTACCTGTGGTCGGTGCGCCATCGGCACCATACCGACGGGCCCTGTCAGCAGGTGCTCGCACTGACCCGGGAGGGGACGACGACAACGGCCCACCTGGTGTTCCGGGGCGGCGAGGGGCGTCTCGTCCCCGACGGCTTCCTGCACTCCGGGGCTGTGGCCCTCACCGGGCACGCGGCGCTCAACCTGCACGAACCCGGTGTCGTACGGGCCTTCGTCGACGAGGCGGCCCGGCGTGGGCTGCTCACCGGGGCCGCGGAGCTGGACGGCTGGGAGTTGTTCTCGGCGGTCGCCGCCGCCCGTGCGGCGGACGGCTGACGGCCGGCGGCCGCGCGGCTGACGGCGAACGGCCGGCCGGGACCCTCAGGACCAGCGGCCCGTAAGGGTCAGGAGTACGGCCGTCGCCGCGGTGCCGGCGGTGGAGGTGCGCAGGACGCTGCGGCCCAGGCGGTAGGGCTTGGCGCCGGCCTGCGCGAAGAGCGCCAGCTCCTCCGGCGAGACTCCCCCTTCGGGGCCGACGACCAGCACGATGCTGCCGGAGCCGGGGAGTTCGGCGGTCACGAGGGGTTCGGTGCCGCTCTCGTGGAGCACAGCGGCGAAGTCGGCTTCGGCGAGAAGTGAGGCAACCTGCCGGGTCGTCGCCGTGTCCGCGACCTCCGGGAAGCGCGCCCGGCGGGACTGCTTGCCGGCCTCCCGGGCCGTCGCCCGCCATTTGCCGAGGGATTTCAGCCCGCGCTCGCCCCGCCACTGGGTGACGCAGCGCGCCGCGGACCACGGCACGATCGCGTCGACGCCGACCTCGGTCATCGTCTCCACCGCCAGCTCTCCCCGGTCGCCCTTGGGCAGCGCCTGGACGACGGTGAGCCGGGGCGACTCCACGGGCTCCTCGACGACCTCCCCGAGGCGCACGACCAGCCGGTCCTTGCCCTCGGTGCCGGTCACCTCGCCCTCGGCCCGGCGGCCCGCGCCGTCGGTGAGGACGACGCTCTCCCCGGCTCGCAGCCGCTTCACGGAGACGGCGTGCCGCCCCTCGGGACCGTCGAGCACATGGTGCCCGGAGCCGTCCGTGTCGAAGTGCTCCACGACGAAGACCGGCGCGGTCATCGGGCACCTCCCGCCGACAACGCCGTCCGGGCGGCGGCGAGTTCGGCGACCAGCACCTCCACCAGCTGCCCGGCGGGCAGCTCCCGGGCCATCCGGTGGCCCTGTCCCGCCCACAGCGCCATGCCCTGCGCGTCCCCGGTCTTGGCGGCGGCCTTGCGCAGCGGCGCGGCGAGATGGTGGACGTCCGGGTAGGCGGCGGGCGCGTACGGGCCGTGTTCGCGCAGGAAGCGGTTGACCAGGCCGCGGGCCGGGCGCCCCGAGAAGGCCCGGGTCAGTTCGGTGCGGACGTACAGGGGGTCGGTCAGCGCCTGCTTGTGCAGGACGTGCGCGCCGGACTCGCGGGTGGCGAGGAACGCGGTGCCGAGCTGGGCCGCCGAGGCACCGGCCGCGAGCACCGCGGCGATCTGGCTGCCGCGCATGATGCCGCCGGCGGCGATGATCGGGAGGCCCACGGTCTCCCGCACCTCGGCGACCAGGGACAGCAGCCCCATGCCGGAGCCGTCGGTCTCCGGGATGTCCCGGTGGGTGCCCTGGTGGCCGCCGGCCTCGACGCCCTGCGCGATCACCGCGTCGGCGCCCGCCCGCTCCACGGTCCGCGCCTCCTCGGCGGTGGTGGCGGTGGCCAGGGTGAACGTGCCGACGCGGCGCAGGGAGTCCAGGACCTCGCGGGTCGGCACGCCGAAGTGGAACGACACCACCGGCACCGGGTTGTCGAGCAGGACGGCGAGTTTGGCGTCGTAGCCGTCGTCGCGGCCGCTGTCGGGGTCGCCGAGCTCGGTCTCGTACCAGGAGGCCTCACCGGCGAGCTGGTGGGCGTAGACGCCGACGGCGGCCGGGTCGGGGGTCTCGGGCTGCGGCATGAAGACGTTGACGCCGAACGGGTGGCCGGTCAGTCCGCGCAGCTGCTTGATCTCCTGGTACATCCCGTCCGCGGTCTTGTACCCGGCGGCCAGGAAGCCGAGCCCGCCCGCCTCGGAGACGGCCGCGGCGAGCCGCGGCACGGAGACACCGCCCGCCATGGGGGCCTGCACGACGGGGTGCGGAAGGAGGTCGGTGAGCGCCAAGGACATGACGGCATGTTGCCACGTCCTCCGGACATCTCCGAATCGGGGTGGAATCGGCTCCCGCTCTTGGCGCAGGCCGTTTCCGGAGCACCGCGGGGGCGGCTTCCGGCCCCCGCGGAAAGCACCCGTCAGCGCCCGTTGAAGGCGTCCTTCAACCGGGAGAAGAGCCCCTGCTGCCCCGGCTGGAACTGGCCCAGCGGACGTTCCTCGCCGCGGAGTTTGGCGAGTTCGCGCAGCAGGCGTTCCTGTTCGGGGTCGAGCTTGCTCGGGGTCTGCACCTCGACGTGCACGATGAGGTCGCCCCGGCCGCCGCCGCGCAGATGTGTGACGCCCCGGCCGTGCAGCGGGATCGACTGGCCGGACTGGGTGCCGGGCCGGATGTCGACCTCCTCCATGCCGTCCAGCGTCTCCAGCGGCACTTTGGTACCGAGGGCGGCCGCCGTCATCGGGAGGGTGACCGTGCAGTGCAGGTCGTCGCCGCGCCGCTGGAAGGTGCTGTGCGGCAGCTCGTGGATCTCGACGTACAGGTCGCCGGCGGGACCGCCGCCGGGGCCGACCTCGCCCTCGCCGGCCAGCTGGATCCGGGTGCCGTTGTCGACACCGGCCGGGATCTTCACGGTCAGGGTGCGGCGGGAGCGGATGCGTCCGTCGCCCGCGCACTCCGGGCACGGGTTCGGGACGACGGTGCCGAAGCCCTGGCACTGCGGGCAGGGGCGCGAGGTCATGACCTGGCCCAGGAAGGACCGGGTGACCTGCGAGACCTCACCGCGGCCGCGGCACATGTCACAGGTCTGCGCGGTGGTCCCCGGCGCGGCGCCCTCACCGCTGCACGTGGTGCACACGATCGCCGTGTCGACCTGGATGTCCTTGGTCGTGCCGAACGCGGCCTCGTCCAGCTCGACCTCGATCCGGATCATCGCGTCCTGGCCGCGGCGGGTGCGCGAGCGCGGACCGCGCTGCGACGCCGTGCCGAAGAACGCGTCCATGATGTCGGAGAAGTTCCCGAAGCCGCCCGTGCCGAAGCCGCCCGCGCCGCCGGCCCCGGCCTGCTGGAGCGGGTCGCCGCCGAGGTCGTAGACCTGCTTCTTCTGCGGGTCCGACAACACCTCGTAGGCGGCGTTGATCTCCTTGAAACGCTCGTGGGTCTTCGGATCCGGGTTGACGTCCGGATGCAGCTCGCGGGCGAGCCGCCGGAAGGCCTTTTTGATCTCCTCCTGCGACGCGTCGCGGCGCACGCCGAGTACGGCGTAGTAGTCCGTGGCCACTACGACTCCGCCAGGATCTGTCCGACGTACCGTGCCACTGCGCGTACCGCTCCCATCGTTCCCGGGTAATCCATGCGGGTCGGACCGACCACGCCGAGCTTGGCAACAGCCTCGCCGCCCGAACCGTAGCCCACCGACACCACGGAGGTGGAGTTGAGTCCCTCGTGGGCGTTCTCATGACCGATACGCACGGTCACGCCCGGATCCTTCGCCTCGCCCAGCAGCTTGAGAAGCACGACCTGCTCCTCGAGTGCCTCCAGTACGGGCCGGATCACAAGGGGGAAGTCATGTCCGAAGCGGGTCAGATTGGCGGTACCGCCGATCATCAGCCGCTCCTCGTTGTCCTCGACGAGTGTCTCCAGGAGGGTGGAGAGCACGGTCGAGACCGTACCGCGCTCCTCGGGGTCGAACGCCTCGGGGAGGTCCTCGACGAGAGACGGTACATCGGTGAAACGGCGGCCCGCGACACGGCTGTTGAGCCGCGCCCGCAGGTCCCCCAGGGTCGCCTCGCCGACCGGCGCCGGGCAGTCGATCATGCGCTGCTCGACCCGCCCGGTGTCCGTGATCAGCACCAGCATGGCGCGCGCGGGCGCCATCGGGAGCAGCTCCACGTGCCGCACGGTCGAGCGGGTCAGCGACGGGTACTGCACGACGGCGACCTGCCGGGTCAGCTGCGCGAGCAGCCGCACCGTACGGGCCACGACGTCGTCGAGGTCGACGGCGCCCTCGAGGAAGTTCTGGATGGCGCGCCGCTCGGGCGCCGTCATCGGCTTGACGCCGGCGAGCTTGTCCACGAAGAGCCGGTAGCCCTTGTCGGTGGGGATGCGCCCGGCGCTGGTGTGCGGCTGGGCGATGAACCCCTCATCCTCCAGGGCCGCCATGTCGTTGCGCACGGTGGCCGGGGAGACGCCCAGGTTGTGCCGCTCGGTGAGGGCCTTGGAGCCGACGGGCTCCTCGGTGCCGACGTAGTCCTGGACGATGGCGCGCAGCACCTGGAGCCTGCGTTCACTGAGCACGGCGCACACCTCCAAGAGCCTTCCGTCCGGTCCGTTCCCTGGATGCCTTGGCACTCTTCGCACGCGAGTGCCAGTACTCCCCCGCCCAGTGTACGGCCGGTGGGTACACCCCCGGCAAGGCCGGTCCCGCGCCGTCGCGCCGGGAGGCGCGGTTCCCGTTAGCGTCGCGGTATGACGGTGACTTGGGAAGGATCGGGGTGGGAGCGACTGGCCGCCGGCGTGGGCCGGTGCCGGTTGCCGGTGTGGGACTGCACGGCGGGGCTCGTCGTGGGCGCGGACGCGGTGCTGCTCGTGGACGCCGGTTCGTCCCTGCGCGAGGGCGCTCGGTTGCGGACCGAGGCGCAGGCGCTCACCGGGGCGCGTGTGACGCATCTCGCGCTCACCCACCCCCATTTCGACCATGTCCTCGGGGCGGCGGTGTTCGCGGGCGCGGAGGTGTTCGGCGCGGTGGGCCTGGACACGGCGCTGGCGCGGGGGCACGAGGAGCTGCGCGCGGACGCGGAACGCGAGGGCCTGGACGCGCGGGCGGCGGAGGAGGCCGTGGACGCGCTGGTCCGTCCCCGGCACACGGTGTCCGGCGAGTGGACGCTCGATCTGGGCGGCGGCAGGCAGGCGCTGCTGGCGAACGTGGGTCCCGGGCACACGGCGCACGATCTCGCGGTGCTGGTGCCCGGCGACCCGGAGGTGGTGTTCTGCGGCGACCTGGTGGAGGAGTCCGGCGATCCGCAGGCGGGCCCCGACGCCGTCCCGTCGCGGTGGCCGGACGCCCTGGACCGGCTGCTGGCCCTGGGCGGCGAGGACGCGGTGTACGTGCCCGGTCACGGAGCGGTGGTGGACGCGGCGTTCGTACGGGCCCAGCGCGACGCTCTCGCGGCTCGTTTCGGCGTGTCGCACTGATCGTGGGCCGGTCGGGGCCGGCTTCTCCTATCGTCATCAGGATGCGCCAGTACTCTCCGGACCTGACCCCTCCGTGGAAGAATCCCCGGCCCGTCCCCGAGGTGCCGGCCGAGCCCGGTCTGGTGGTGGAGGAGCCCGGCAGCGGATTCTGCGGCGCGGTGATCCGCTGCGAGGCGGGCACGGTGACCCTGGAGGACCGTTTCGGCAAGCACCGGGTCTTCCCGCTGGAACCGCGCGGCTTCCTGCTGGAGGGCCGCGCGGTGACGCTGGTGCGGCCCGCCGCCGGGCCGTCCCGGCCGACCCGTACGGCGTCCGGTTCGGTGGCCGTCCCGGGTGCACGCGCGCGCGTGGCGCGCGCCGGGCGCATCTACGTCGAGGGCCGCCACGACGCCGAACTGGTCGAGAAGGTGTGGGGCGACGACCTGCGCGTCGAGGGCGTGGTCGTGGAGTACCTGGAGGGCGTCGACGACCTGCCGTCGCTCGTCGACGCGTTCGCGCCGGGCCCGGACGCGCGGCTGGGCGTACTGGTGGACCACCTGGTGCCGGGCTCGAAGGAGTGGCGCATCGCGGAGTCGGTCACCAGCGAGCACGCCCTGGTGGTGGGCCACCCGTACATCGACATCTGGGAGGCGGTGAAGCCGTCGTCCCTGGGCATCGAGTCGTGGCCGCGGGTGCCGCGCGGCCACGACTGGAAGACGGGGGTGTGCCGGGCGCTGGGCTGGCGTGTGGCGCACACGGGGGAGGCCTGGCAGCGAATCCTCGGCTCGGTGCGCTCGTACAAGGACCTGGAGCCGGCGCTCCTGGGCAGGGTGGAGGAACTTATCGACTTCGTGACGGCGCCGTCCTGACCCCATGGGTTTTCGTCCCGGGCCCCGGTTCCTCGAACTCCCCCGAGCTCTTCGAGCAGGGAGGTGCCCCCGGAGGGGCTGATTCCAGCCCCTCCGGCGTTTGAGGACGAGGCCCTTCGGGCCGACAGCGGGGGCCTGGGGCGCAGCCCCCTGCGGAGGGGAATGGGTAGGGGCGGCGGGGGCGAAGAACCACTCCCCGGGCACCCGATCAGTCGACCAGGTCCCGGACCACCGCGTCCGCCAGCAGCCGCCCGCGCAGGGTGAGGGCCGCGCGGCCCTCGTCGTACGGCCCCTGCCGCAGCAGGCCGTCCGCCAGGGCACGGCGGGCGGCCGCCAGACCCTCCGCACGGAGAAGGGCGAGCGGAACGCCCTCCCTGAGGCGCAGTTCCAGCAGAACGCGCTCCACCCGGCGGTCCTCCTCGGAAAGGATCTCGCGCCCGGCGCCCGGTGAGCGGCCCTCGGTCAGGGCGGTCGCATACGCGCCGGGATGCTTCACGTTCCACCAGCGCACCCCGCCCACGTGCGAGTGCGCCCCGGGACCCGCGCCCCACCAGTCCGCGCCGCGCCAGTACAGCTCGTTGTGCAGGCAGCGCCCCGCGTCGGAGGTGGCCCAGTTCGACACCTCGTACCAGTCGAATCCGGCCGCCGACAGGGTCTCCTCGGCGATCAGGTACCGGTCGGCGTGGGCGTCGTCGTCCGTCATGGCGACCTCACCGCGCCGGATGCGCCGTGCCAGCTGGGTGCCCTCCTCGACGATGAGCGCGTACGCGGAGACGTGGTCGGGTCCGGCGCCGAGGGCCGCGTCCAGCGAGGCCCGCCAGTCGTCGTCGGACTCGCCGGGGGTGCCGTAGATCAGGTCGAGGTTGACGTGTGCGAAACCCGCCGCGCGGGCCTCGGCGACGCAGGCCTCCGGGCGGCCGGGGGTGTGCGTGCGGTCGAGGACCTTCAGCACGTGCTGCCGGGCGCTCTGCATGCCGAAGGAGATCCGGTTGAAGCCGCCCGCGCGCAGGGTCGCCAGGTAGGCCGGGTCGACCGACTCCGGGTTCGCCTCGGTGGTGACCTCGGCGTCCGCCGCCAGCCCGAACTCGTCGCGGATCGCGCCCAGCATCCGTACGAGGTCGTCGGCGGCCAGCAGGGTCGGGGTGCCGCCGCCGACGAACACCGTGCGGACCTCGCGCGGGTCGTCGCCGAGCACCTTGCGGGCCAGGCGGACCTCGTCGATCAGGGTCTCGGCGTAGTTGTCGCGGGAGGCGAGCACTCCGCCGCTGCCGCGCAGCTCGGTGGCGGTGTAGGTGTTGAAGTCGCAGTAGCCGCAGCGGGTCGCGCAGTACGGAACGTGCAGATAGAACCCGAGGGGGCGGCTCGCGGCCCCGGCGAGCGCGGACGCGGGCAGCGCGCCGTCGGCGGGGACGGGCTCGCCGTCGGGGAGTGCGGAAGGCATGTGCTCCATTGTCCCGCACTTGTCCCGGTCCTTTCCCGCGTCGCCGGTGTCAGTCCGCCTGGAGCACCAGCAGAGCGAGATCGTCCGCCGGTGGCCGCGCCCCGAACTCGTGGACCAGCCTGCTGATGCGTTCCGCTGTCAGGTCGGCGTCCAGCCCCGCGCAGCCGGCCAGCGCGGTGGCGAGCCCGTCGCCGTCGTCGAACTGGCGGGAGCCGGAGCGCCGCTCGGTGACACCGTCGGTGACGCAGAGCAGGGTGTCGCCGGAGCGCAGTTCGAAGGTGTCGCTGGTGTAGCCGGCGTCCTCGACGACCCCGAGCAGGGTCTGCGGCTGGGCCACGGTACGGACCGTCCCGTCGGGGGCGAGCAGCAGCGGCAGGGGGTGTCCGGCGGACGCGAGGGTGCAGCGGGCGCCGCCCTCGACGAGGGTGAGTTCGCCGTAGAGCAGGGAGAGGAAGCGGGTCTGGGGGCCGTCCCCGGGGGCGGTCGGGCGGGCCCCGGCGGCGACGAGCGCGCGGGCGGCGGCGTCGGCGGCTTCCGTGGCGTCGTCGAGGAGCAGTTGGTTGAGGCGGTCGAGGACGTCGGCGACGCGGTAGCCCTCGCGGGCGAGCAGCCGCAGCCAGGGGCGGGCCAGTCCGATGACGACGGCCGCCTCGGGGCCCTTGCCCTGGACGTCGCCGACGGCGAAGCACCAGCGGCCCGGTCCGGCCGGGAACAGGTCGTAGAAGTCGCCGCTCGGTCCGCCCTTGTCGCAGGGCTCGTAGACCAGGGCACTGCGCACGCCGGGGATCTCGGCGACGGCGCCGGGGAGCAGCCCGCGCTGGAGCACGGCACTGATGGTGGCCTGGCGGGCGTACTGCCGGGCGGCGCCGATGGCGAGCGCCACGCGCCGCCCGAGGTCCTCCACCAGCCCGGTGACCTCGTCCGGGAACCGCCCGATCCCGGCCCGCCCGATCACCAGCGTCCCCAGCGGCCGGCCACCGGCGACGAGCCGGTAGGCGAGGGCGGCGCCGGGGGCGGTGTCTTTGTCGCTGTCGCTGCTCTTGGCGCTGTCGCTGACGTCCTCGGTCATGGGGAGCGCCTTTTCCGGCCAGGGATAGACGACCGGGCCGGTGCGCAGCGGATCGGAGGGAGGCGGTGGATTCTGCTCCAGCGCCCGGCTCAGTTCGTCGACGCGGCTCTCGTCGGCGTGCCAGACGCGGGCGAGGCGGGGTCCGTCTGCCCGTGCCCCGTCGCTCCAGCCGCCGTGACCGGTGGTCTCGTCCTCGAGCCACACCGCGCACCAGTCCGCCAGCCGCGGCACGATCAGCTGCCCGGTGAGCGCGGCGACCAGGTCCTCGTCCAGCTGCCCGGCGAGCAGATCGGAGGCCTCGGCGAGGAAGGACAGCGCCCCGCGCCCCAGCCAGGCCCCGTCCCGCCGGTACGGACGGGGCGAACGCCACTCGTCCCCGTCGGGCTCCGGCTCCGCCTCCCACACGTACGCGTCGAACGGGATGTCCGTGCTCTCCGCGTCGTCCGTCGCGAAGCCGCCTTCGGCGGGGACCCGGGCCCAGACGGTTTTGGTGCCGGGGCGGTAGGTGATCCCCCAGGCCTCGGAGAGCGCGGCGACAAGGAGCAGGCCGCGCCCGTGCTCGGGGCTCTCGTGGGGCGGTGCCTCCGGCTCGCCGCCGCGCGGGGCGCGGGAGGGGTGGCGGTCGGTGACCTCAACGACGAGGGCGCCGCTCTCCTCCTCGAGGCGGCAGGCCAGCCGTACCTCGGTCCCGGCGTGCACGACGGCGTTGGTGACCAGTTCGCTGGCGATCAGCGTGGCGTCGTCGCCGACGCGGGCGGTGAGGTGTTCGGCGCCGGGCAGGGCGCGCTCCGTCCAGTCGGCGAGCGCCGCCCGCACCAGGGCCCGCGCGGTGCCCGGCGCGAGGGAGCCGCCGGACAGCACCGCGTCCGCCCGCGCGCACGTCTGCGCGGGCGTCTCCGAGACGGCAGGCGGGGTCTCCCGTTGCGTCGGAATGACCCTCATGGGCAGCTCCCCGGCAGTTCGTACGAGCGAGTACACCTCGAGCAATGCCGACAGGGTGACAGACCGGCCCCGCCCATAAGCAACGAGTTACCGAAGTGGACCATCGGGAGCGAGAACAGTGCTCAGCGCACAGCCAACAACCGGCCGAAAGCCGACCACTTTCGAGCAACACCGAAAAGCGTGACGGCACCGGTACCTGTCCCCTTGACGTCCGCACACGTCCCGGTCCCCATGCCTCATGGGCGCAGGTGATCCAAGAGCCCGTCGGGAACGGGGTAGGGCAGTTCTCGGGGAAGGAGCTGCCGGGCGGCTTCCAGGTCGCCGTCCCGCACATGCCCGTGGATCTCGTGCGCGAGAGCGGTCGTGTCGGTGAGGGAGACCGTCCACTCGTCCGCGTAGCGGTGTGCTGCTTCGCCGACGAGCCCGAGCTGCAGCGAGCGGTGCGGAAGCGGCCGCAGGCGCACATCGCGCTCGGGATCCCATTGGACACGAGCCGGGGCCCGCTTCACCCGCCGCTTCCAGGTGGCTCGGTCGGCGTGCAGTCCGCGCGCGTAGTGGGACAGGCAGGCGTGCTCCAGCGCCCACTCGAAGCCTTCGCGGGTGATCTCGACCGCGAGGACGGTCCCCTGTCCTTCCTTGGCTCCCCCTCCACAGCGGTACATCTTCCAGAGGAAGGACGGCTTGATCCACGTCAAGCCACGTTCACAGCCCTTGGCCCTCAAGGTGGGCGGCGGGATCTCTCGGGAGGGTGGCAGGCTGGGCATCGGCGGCCCGCGGATCAGGCGGCCCTGTCGATCAGATCGAGCAGGCCCGCACGCGTCTTCAGGTGCTCGCGGCGAGGGCCAGCCGAGGGCATGAGGAAATGCGCGCGCAGAGGAAAGCGGGCGGCTGGGAAGCTGAGGGAGGCCTGAATGCGGGTCGTATTCGTCCATGGCGCGTGCGCGCAGGATGCCGACTGGTGGTGGAACCGGATGGTGGAGCCACTCGCCGCCCTGGGGCTGGAGAGCCGCAGTGTGGAACTGCCCAGCTGCGGCGAGCGGGCGGGCGCCGCGTACGGGGCGGATTTGTACGCCGACGCTGACGCGGTGCGGTCCGTGCTGGACCAGGAGCCTGGGCACCCCGCCTTGCTGTGCGGGCACTCCTACGGCGGGATGGTGATCACCGACGCCGCCGCGGGCAGGGACGACGTCAGCCACCTCCTCTACATCACCGCGGTCGTGCCGGACCGCGGCGAATCCCTCGCCTCCCTGGCCGGACCTGAACCCGCCCCCTGGGTTGTCCCGCGGGATGATGGCACGGTCGTCCCGAATACGGCGGTCAACCTGCGGGGCGCCTTCCTGCACGACTGCGACGAGGAGGCCGAGGCGGGCGCCTTTCGGCGGTTGGGACCGCAGTCACAGGCGGTCTTCGCTCAGGCTCCGCGCGGCATCGCCTGGCACAAGACCCCCTCGACGTACGTCGTCTGTACCGGGGACCGGGCCACGCCGTCGGCGAAGCAGCGGGAATTCGCCCGGCGGACGTCCGGTGTGATCGACCTGCCGACCGGCCACCATCCGTTTCTGTCCCACCCGGGGCTACTGGCCGACCTGATCGGTGAGGTCGCCCGCGGGGTCGGAGAGTAGATCCGCTTGGGGTCCGCATCCTGCCAGGACCATGGATGGGGCTGTGAACGCGGCTTGATGACCCACGTCAAGCCTCGTTCACAGCCCCTTGCCAGGCGGGTGCAGCGGCGACCCAATGCACCAGTTCGCCTACTGCGTCCTGGAACTGCCCTGGTTACCTCCCAGTCGCGTTGACCTGCCCGGACGCCCTGGGCAGGCTGCCTTTGACGAGTGGATATGCGGGACGGCAATTGCTGGATAGAGTCGTCTCGTTACACCTGGTTGTGGGGACAACCAGAGTGCCTCGGGGAGGGCCTGCAACACATGAGTCGTCGCTCTACTGGTTTTGTCGGCGCGTGGGCCGAGGTGCAACGGCAGCAGCAGCGCCAGCTGGAAGTTGAAGCCAGACGTCGGAGACAGGAAGCTCAGCAAGCGCGCGCCTACCAGCGGCGAGCCGCCCAGAGTCACCGCGAGTACAGGCAGGCGGAGGCGCTGCGTCGCACAGAGGAACTGGACGCGCAGGTTGCGTCGTTGCAGGACCTTCTCGCTTCAGGCTGTCAGGCTCCGGCTTTCAGGGTTTCCTCGCTCATGCGCGCCGAAGAGGTCCAGCCCTTCGCTCCAGGACCATTGGCGCAACCCCTGCCGATGCCTGATTTCCGTCAGTACCAGACGCAAGGCGGCTGGACTGCCAGTCGCCGGGCCCAGGCGCAGGCCGAAGCTCGGACGCGCTTCGAGCGGGACTGGCAGGCTGCGCAGGCCGCGGAAGCTCACCGGCAGCAACAGCTGGCCTCGTACCAGCGGGAGTACCAGCGGTGGGCCGATGCTCAGCTCGCTGAAGTACGGCGGCACAACGCCGGCGTCGTCGCGGTGACCGAAGGCGTGAGACGCCGGGATCCCGATTCCGTGGTGGAGCACTTCTCCGCTGTTCTCTATGCCTCAACAGCGTGGCCTGAAGGTTTCCCGCGCCAGGTCGCGGCCGCCTACGATTCTGCAGCCCGGCAGCTGGTGCTGGATTGGGAGTTGCCCGCCTACAGCATCGTCCCTGAGGTCAAGTCCGTCCGGTACATGTCCGGGACCGGCCAGTACAAGGAAAACCCTCGCCCGGTAGGCCAGCGCCGAGCTCTTTACAGGGAGGTCCTCGCGCAGTGCATGCTGCTCGTTCTGCATGAACTCTTCGCCGCTGACGAGCTGGGCGCGCTTGAGTCGGTGGCGTTGAACGGGTTCGTCGACGGACATGACCCCACGACGGGCCGACCGGGCCATATCTTCCTGGCCACTGTCATGGCCTCGCGCTCTTCTTTCCGTGACCTGCACTTGGCGCAGGTCGACGCGGGCAGCTGCCTGACTGACGCGCTGCGAGGGCAACTCTCGGCTCGGCCGGACCAGCTCACGTCAGTCCGGCCGGGTCGGCGGCCGCAGGATGTCGGGAACCGCGTTGTCGCTCACGGCAGCGATGAGGACCCGGACCTGTACGACATGGATCCGATTGCCTTCGAGAACCTCGTAGCCGGGCTCTTCGAGGCCATGGGGATGCAGGCGGTGACGACCCAACGCTCGAACGACGGCGGTGTGGACGTCAAGGCGCTGGACCCGACGCCCATCCGAGGTGGCGAGATCGTCGTCCAGGTGAAGCGCTACCGCAGCACGGTGCCACCCACCGCTGTGCGTGACCTGTACGGGACCGTGCAGGACGCCGGCGCCAACAAGGGTGTCCTCGTGACCACGTCAGGGTTCGGGCCCGGCTCACACACTTTCGCCAACGGCAAGCCGTTGGAACTGATCTCGGGCCCTGAACTCGTTGACCTATTGCATCGTCATGGGCTCCGTGGGCGGCTGGGTGAGAGCGGTCCTCAAGCCGCACCGCAGCCGGCTCCGTCGGGTCCGGACACCGCGTTGCCCGACGACTACAACGTTCTGGGCATGTCGTGGACCGGAAGCGTCGCCTTGGATGTGTGTGCTCTCGTCTGCCGTGGCAACCGAGTCCTTAGTGACGATCACTTCGTGTTCTTCAACAACCCGCAGACACCGGACGGCTCCGTGCGTGCTCTACCTGCCACCGCACCTGACAAGGCCGCGATCTGTGTCTCGTTCGATGGGTTGCCGGACGAGGCTGACCGATTCGTACTAGTGGCAGCCATCGACCCAGAGGTCAACCCGGACGCCGATCTCTCCGAGTTCACGGACGCCCGCATCCGCCTGCTCGACCCGCGGCTGGCTGAGTTGGGAGAACTCGAAGTCTCCGACGGCCGGCCACGCGAAACCGCCTTGGTACTTGGCTCCTTCCGCCGAAGGTCGAACGGGGACTGGGACTTCGTCCTGGGCGGTAAGGGCTACGCGGGCGGCCTGGAGGAGCTCGTGCCGGACTTCGGCATCGAGGTCGAGTAGATCCGGCTGCTACGCTGGAGGATGGCTGTGAACGCGGCTTGATGACCCAGGTCGTCCGGTCTCGCTGCCAGGCCGCCGGGAAGCGGCTCTCCCGGGCTGCGGGCAGGCCGATCTCCGGTGGGTACGCCTGTTAGACGATGACCGTGGAGTCGGTGTGGCGGGCGCGGATCCGGTGCTTGGGCTCTCCCACGGTGCCAGCGTGCGGGACCTGCTCGACGCACGCCATCGAATTACCCGGGCACGCAGGTGCCGCGCCACTCGTAGTGACGGTGCAGTCGTCGGCGTGCGAGGCGTCGTAGCCATTCGGGCCGAGGCGTACGGACCAGGCTCGGGGTGGCAGGACTCGCGCGGTGTCCGCTCCGGCGGGGCCTTGCAGTTCGGCCCGGATGGTTTTGCCGGAGGGAGATGGGGCGTGACGCTCACCGGGCAGCGAGTGCGTTCACGAGGAGCAGTTGGACCGACTGCTCGCCTCGGACGACTGCGTACCGTCGAGTTGCAGGTCATGCCTACGGACCGGACCGAGCACTCAGGCATGGAGGCTCGTTCACCCTGCTGGTGCCAAGGGGGAAGTCGCAAGTGGGATACACGGAAGTGCAGACCTCCGCGCGGCCGGCTGACAGACCTGGCCGAGGTCCGTGTCCTGGCCGCACGCTACGGCAGCATCAGGGCCCAGGCGTTCACTCCGCGAGATTCTCTGACCCTGATCGAGAGGATGCAGACGGAAGATGAGCGCTGAGAGCCGTCGACGACTCGTCTGGCACAAGAGCAGCTACAGCGGCAACGAGGGCGGCGAGCGTGTCGAAGTAGCCGTCGCCCCGGGGGCCGTCCACGTCCGCGACTCCGAGGACGTGAGGCGACCGCACCTCTCCGTGCACGCGGTCGGCTGGGCCGCGTTCGGGAACTTCGCGACGGACCGCTGAGCCTCCCCAGGACGTGTCCGGGAAAAGACGTGAGCACTTCGCCCATTCCTGTCCACATGGCGCCCATTTGAGCGCTTACGTGACATTCGCCCGCCGACTGCTCACGCTTTTCAGCAGGGCAGCCGCCTGTGGCCCGACAGCGTCGGGGCCGTGGGTCGGGGCCACCCGACCGGTTCGGTCCGGTGGCCCCGGCTCCGGGCTCACGCACCACGGGTCGCCCCGTGCGGCTCACGCCTCGCGGGTGCCCGTGTACATCTCGTCGATGAGGTGCTGGTACTCGCGCTCCACCACCGGGCGCTTCAGCTTCAGGCTCGGGGTGATCTCGCCGTGTTCGATGTCCAGGTCGCGCGGCAGGAGGCGGAACTTCTTGATGGTCTGCCAGCGCTGCAGGCCCTCGTTGAGCTGCTTGACGTAGCCGTCGACCATCTCGACCGTGGCGGGCGCGGCGACGATCTCCGCGTACGGCTTGCCGCCCAGGCCGTTCTCCTGCGCCCAGGCCGCCAGGGCCACCTCGTCGAGGGCGATGAGGGCGGTGCAGTAGTTCCGGTCGGCGCCGTGCACCAGGATGTTGGAGACGTACGGGCACACCGCCTTGAACTGTCCCTCGACCTCGGCGGGCGCGATGTACTTGCCGCCGGACGTCTTGATGAGGTCCTTCTTGCGGTCGGTGATCCGCAGGTAGCCGTCGGGCGACAGCTCGCCGATGTCACCGGTGCGGAACCAGCCGTCGGGCTCCAGCACCTCGGCGGTCTTCTCGGGGAGTCCGTGGTAGCCCTCCATGATGCCGGGGCCGCGCAGCAGGATCTCGCCGTCGTCGGCGATCCGTACCTCGGTGCC
Organism: Streptomyces sp. GD-15H; assembly: GCF_045291515.1. Taxonomy (NCBI): domain Bacteria; kingdom Bacillati; phylum Actinomycetota; class Actinomycetes; order Kitasatosporales; family Streptomycetaceae; genus Streptomyces; species Streptomyces sp. GD-15H. Next base: position 5,828,656 of record NZ_CP149447.1, on the reverse strand, counting down.
GGGCAGCGGCTTGCCGACGGTGCCGGTGCGGTAGGCCTCGCCGGGGTTGACGAAGGAGGCCGCGGAGGACTCGGTGAGGCCGTAGCCCTCCAGGATGTGGATGCCGGCGCCGGCGAAGAAGTAGCCGATGTCCGGGGCCAGGGCCGCCGAACCGGAGATGCAGGCGCGCAGGTTGCCGCCGAAGGCCTCGCGGATCTTGGCGTAGACCAGCTTGTCGGCGACGTTGTGCTTCGCGGTGAGGCCGAAGGGGGCACTGGCGGTGCCGGTGCGGCGGAAGTTGTCCTGCGTGGCCTTGGCGTACTCGCGGGCGACACCGGCGGCCCACTGGAAGATCTTGTACTTGGCGCCGCCGCCCGCCCGTGCCTTGGCGGCGACCCCGTTGTAGACCTTCTCGAAGATGCGGGGCACGGCCGCCATGTAGGTCGGCTGCACCACCGGCAGATTCTCGATGATCTTGTCGACCCGGCCGTCGACCGCGGTGACGTGGCCGACCTCGATCTGGCCGGACGTGAGCACCTTGCCGAAGACGTGCGCGAGCGGCAGCCACAGGTACTGCACGTCGTCGCCACTGATCAGGCCGGTGGCGGCGATCGCCTTCGCCAGGTACGACCAGTTGTCGTGCGGCAGGCGTACGCCCTTGGGGCGGCCGGTGGTGCCCGAGGTGTAGATGAGGGTGGCCAGCTGGTCCTTGGTGATCGCGGCGACCCGCTCCTTGACCAGCCCGGCGTCCTTCTCCAGCCGGGCCGCCCCGCGGCGCTCCAGCTCGGCGAGGCTGATCACCCAGTCACCGGTCTCGACGCCGGTCGCGTCGATGACCACGACATGGCCGAGGTGGGGCAGCTCGGCGCGCTTCTCGACCGCCTTGGCCACCTGCTCGGCGTTCTCCGCGATCAGCACCCGGCTGTCGGAGTCCGACAGGATGTACGCGGACTCCTCGAGGTTCGTCTGCGGGTAGACCGTGGTGGTGGCGGCGCCCGCGCACATGATGCCGAGGTCGGCGAGGATCCATTCGACCCGGGTGGCGGACGCGAGCGCCACCCGCTCCTCCGGGTTCACGCCCAGCTCGATCAGGCCGGCCGCGATGGCGTTGACCCGCTCGGCGGCCTCGGCCCAGGTCAGCGACTTCCAGTCGTCGGGGCCGTCGCCGGTGGCGGACGGAACGGGATAGCGGTACGCCTCGGCGTCCGGTGTGGCGGCGACACGCTCCAGGAAGAGGGTCGCCACGCTCGGCGGCCGGTTCTCGATCAAAGTCAGTGTGTCGCTCAAGACATCCTCCGGGGCCCACGACGGTGCGGCTGGCTCAGATGTGACTGGTGTGCGGCTGGTGATCGGTTCGGGTATCGAATCGGTAGCGGCTGGTGATCGACTGATTACGCTCGTGTAGTCTTGTTTAACTCACGAGTAACCGTCGGGCAGGGACAGAGTAGAGGCCGACCGGCGGCTTCGTAAGAGGCCAAGGCCTGTCATTTCGCGCAGACAGCCCTCCGGTGTGGTGTACGACCGACCTCACCACGGGCCTGCGACCGACGCACGCGGGGGCCCGGCGTGCGAAGGCGCGCCGGGCCCCGCTCTCGTCCGGCCTTCCGGGGCGCCCCCGCCCGCCTTCGGTGGTCCCCTGTTACTTCTTGCCCTTGCCCGACCCCGCGCTGTCGTCGCTGGAGAGGACGGCGATGAAGGCCTCCTGCGGGACCTCCACGGCACCCACCATCTTCATCCGCTTCTTGCCCTCCTTCTGCTTCTCCAGCAGCTTGCGCTTACGCGAGATGTCACCGCCGTAGCACTTGGCGAGGACGTCCTTGCGGATGGCGCGGATGGTCTCGCGGGCGATCACCCGGGAACCGATGGCGGCCTGGACGGGCACCTCGAAGTTCTGCCGCGGGATCAGCTCCCGCAGCTTGGCGACGAGCCGCACGCCGTACGCGTACGCCTGGTCCTTGTGGGTGATCACCGAGAAGGCGTCCACCTTGTCGCCGTGCAGCAGGATGTCGACCTTGACGAGGGAGCTGCTCTGCTCGCCGGTGGGCTCGTAGTCGAGCGAGGCGTAGCCGCGGGTCTTGGACTTCAGCTGGTCGAAGAAGTCGAAGACGATCTCCGCGAGCGGCAGCGTGTAGCGGATCTCGACCCGGTCCTCGGAGAGGTAGTCCATGCCGAGCAGGGTGCCGCGCCGGGTCTGGCACAGCTCCATGATCGCGCCGATGAACTCGGTGGGCGCGAGGATCGTGGCCCGCACCACCGGCTCGAAGACCTCGTCGATCTTCCCCTCGGGGAACTCGCTCGGGTTGGTGACGATGTGCTCGACACCGTCCTCCATGATCACGCGGTACACCACGTTGGGCGCGGTGGCGATCAGGTCGAGCCCGAACTCGCGCTCCAGCCGCTCGCGGATCACGTCGAGGTGCAGCAGGCCCAGGAAGCCGACGCGGAAGCCGAACCCGAGGGCCGCGGACGTCTCCGGCTCGTAGACCAGGGCCGCGTCGTTGAGCTGGAGCTTGTCCAGTGCCTCGCGCAGCTCGGGGTAGTCGGAGCCGTCCAGCGGGTACAGGCCGGAGAAGACCATGGGCTTGGGCTCCTTGTAGCCGCCCAGCGCCTCCTCGGCCCCCTTGTGCTGGCTGGTGACGGTGTCACCGACCTTGGACTGGCGGACGTCCTTCACGCCGGTGATGAGGTAGCCCACCTCACCGACGCCGAGACCGTCGGAGGACAGCATCTCCGGCGAGTTCGTACCGATCTCCAGCAGCTCGTGCGTCGCGCCCGTGGACATCATGCGGATGCGCTCACGCTTGTTGAGCTGGCCGTCGATGACCCGGACGTAGGTCACGACACCGCGGTACGAGTCGTACACCGAGTCGAAGATCATCGCGCGGGCCGGAGCGTCCTTGACACCGACCGGGGCGGGGATCTCGGCGACCACCCTGTCGAGCAGCGCCTCGACGCCGAGCCCGGTCTTGGCGGACACCTTCAGCACGTCGTCGGGCTCGCAGCCGACCAGGTTGGCGAGCTCCTCGGCGAACTTCTCGGGCTGCGCGGCCGGCAGGTCGATCTTGTTGAGCACCGGGATGATCGTGAGGTCGTTCTCCATCGCCAGGTACAGGTTGGCGAGGGTCTGCGCCTCGATGCCCTGGGCGGCGTCCACCAGCAGAACCGTGCCCTCGCAGGCGGCGAGCGACCGCGACACCTCGTAGGTGAAGTCGACGTGCCCCGGCGTGTCGATCATGTTGAGGATGTGCGTGCTGCCCTTGTCGTCGGTGGGCGCCCACGGCAACCTCACCGCCTGGGACTTGATCGTGATGCCGCGCTCACGCTCGATGTCCATGCGGTCGAGGTACTGGGCACGCATCTGCCGCTGCTCGACCACGCCGGTCAGCTGGAGCATCCGGTCGGCGAGCGTGGACTTGCCGTGGTCGATGTGCGCGATGATGCAGAAGTTGCGGATCAGCGCCGGGTCGGTACGGCTCGGCTCGGGCACGTGGCTGGGGGTCGCGGGCACGCAGGGTCCTGATTCTTGAGGCGTCCGCAGTGTCTGCGGTCTCGGGTCGGATCGATACGTAGCTTCCATCGTCCCACGGGTGCGGGGCGAGCTCCCCCGGACGCCGTCGCCCGGGTGGGGGCCGGGAGACGGGTTTGGGCCACCGATCGGGCCGCTGGTAATGTGGGGGGCTGTGTCTCTTGCCCTCTCGGTGCGGGACACATCGGAAAGCATTCACCGGTGCGGGACCCCTGCGGCCCCGTGCCAGAACCTGTAGAGGCTCATTCGTGGCGAACATCAAGTCCCAGATCAAGCGGAACAAGACCAACGAGAAGGCCCGGCTGCGCAACAAGGCCGTCAAGTCCTCTCTGAAGACCGCGATCCGCAAGGCTCGCGAGGCCGTCGCCGCGGGCGACGCCGAGAAGGCCACCGAGTACCAGCGCATTGCCGCGCGTCAGCTCGACAAGGCCGTCTCCAAGGGCGTCATCCACAAGAACCAGGCCGCCAACAAGAAGTCGGCGCTGGCGCTGAAGGTCGCGTCCCTCAAGGGCTGAACCGCTCTCTGATCTGATCGCCGGAAGGACCCGGGCGGGCCCTCTCTCTCCGCCCCCGACCGGCAACCCGAGCTCGTACGCGGCCTGCGTTCGCCACGCGGGTACGAGCTCCGTGCTTCGACCGAGGACCCCGTCCGCCCACCCTTCCCCGGGTGACGGACGGGGTCCTCGGCTTGTGTGGGGGCCATCGGCACGGGCAGGGGTCGGCCGGGGTCGTCGAGCTGCCACGCCCGGCAGGGGCTGCCGCCGCCCGCCGGCCAGGTCCTACGCCCTACGCCCGTCCCCGCGACCGCGCCGCGCGCGCGATGGTGACGACCGCCTTCTCCAGGGCGTACTCCGGATCGTCCCCGCCGCCCTTGACCCCGGCGTCCGCCTCTGCCACGGCCCGCAGCGCGACGGACACTCCGTCAGGGGTCCAGCCCCGCGTCTGCTGCCGCACACGGTCGATCTTCCACGGCGGCATGCCCAGCTCCCGCGCCAGATCGGCCGATCTGCCGCCGCGCGCCGACAACAGCTTTCCGATCGCCCGTACGCCCTGGGCCAGCGCGCTGGTGATCAGCACCGGCGCCACCCCTGTCGCCAGCGACCAGCGCAGCGCCTCCAGCGCCTCCGCCGCCCGTCCCTCCACCGCGCGGTCGGCGACCGTGAAGCTCGATGCCTCGGCCCGCCCGGTGTAGTACCGGCCGACGACCGCCTCGTCGATGGTCCCCTCGACGTCCGCCGCCAGCTGGGACACCGCCGAGGCCAGCTCCCGCAGATCGCTGCCGAGGGCGTCGACCAGCGACTGGCACGCCTCCGGTGTGGCCGATCTCCCGACGGCCCGGAACTCGCCCCGCACGAAGGCCAGCCGGTCGGCCGGCTTCGCCATCTTCGGGCAGGCCACCTCCCGCGCCCCCGCCTTGCGCGCCGCGTCGAGCAGTCCCTTGCCCTTGGCGCCGCCCGCGTGCAGCAGCACGAGGGTGATCTCCTCGGCGGGCGCCCCGAGATACGCCTTCACGTCCTTGACGGTGTCGGCCGACAGGTCCTGCGCGTTGCGTACGACCACGACCTTGCGCTCGGCGAAGAGCGACGGACTGGTCAGCTCGTCGAGGGTGCCGGGCTGGAGCTGGTCCGGGGTGAGGTCACGTACGTCCGTGTCGGCGTCGGCGGTCTTCGCGGCGGCCACCACCTCCCGCACGGCACGGTCGAGCAGGAGGTCCTCCTGGCCCACGGCGAGCGTCACCGGGGCGAGAGGGTCGTCTTGAGCTGTCTTCCTGGCCATCGCGGCAAGCATCCCACGCACCACTGACAACGAGGGTTCCCGGCAGCACGGCCCCGGCTCAGGGCTCTTCCCGCCAGCCCTCCCACTCCGCCGCGAACTCGTCCAGTGCCCCGGGGTCCAGCCGTCCCCCCTCGTCACGCAGGACGACGAGCCACTGGGCGTCCTCGGCGTCGTCCTCGCCGGCCAGGGCGTCCCGTACGAGCCGCGGTTCCTCGTCGACGCCGAACCGCTCGCCCAGCTCCTCCGCCACCGCTTCCGCGGCCTCGCGGTCGGGCAGCACCAGCACATGTCTCACATCGCTCACGTCGGCCATTAAAAACCCAGCTGGTCCCGATCAGCTGACCTGGTGGGGATTTCTCACAGTCGGCACCTGGGCGAGGCGGATTCCGAACCGGTCCCGGTAGCACGCGAGCACCTCCTCGTCCGTCCCCAACTCCCGCTCCTCACGCGTACCGTCCCCCGCTGTCGCGGTGACCTTGCGGCCGCTGAGCGTGATCCTCCCTCCGTCCTCGGTGACCCGTGAGCAGACGAGTGACCGCGTGAAATGCGACTGCGGCGAGGTGCTGTGCCACCACGCCCCGGCCACGAAGTCGCCGAGCACCCTCGGGCGCTGCTCCAGCCGGTACACCCGCTTCCCGTCCCGCAGCACGTCCAGGTCCGCGACCGGGTCGACGTCATGGACGTCATGACCACCGCGCACCCCGGCCGCGTCCGGCGCCGCCTCGGTGATCCGGAACGTACCCCGGGGTCCTCCTGCTCCTCCCGCTCCCCGAACGCCGGCGGCAGCAGGAAGTGCGCCCCGAACCCGACATCGGCGAGCAGGTCGCCGCCGTCCGGGGTCCGTACCCGCAGGGCGAGATGGTCGTACGGGATGCCGAGCCGTCCTTCGTCGCCGTACACCCGCGCGGCGAGCGGGGTGACCCCGTACCCGAGGGCGGTGAGCAATGTGCCGAAGGCTCCGTTGAGTTCGTAGCAGAAGCCGCCTCGCCGGTCGCGCACCACTTTGTCCAGCAGCCGTTTCCCGTCGAGCACGATCTCCTCACCCAGGTGGACCGAGAGGTTCTCGAAGGGCACGGTCCGCAGATGGCGCAGGTGCAGTTCGCGCAGCGCCTCGACGGTGGGCCGGGCCGGTCGCTCGACACCCAGCCGCCGCAGATAGGCATCGACCGCCGCCGCGTCCGGACCGGCGTCGGTGCCCGCCCGCGTGCCCGCGTCCGGGCTCGGGGTCGCTTCTTCGTTCGTTTCGTCGTGCGCGGCTTCCCTCATGCCCTCAGTGTCGCGCCACTCGCAGTCCTCCCCTCCCGTTCTCGTCGCCGAGCACCGCGATCGCGCCGTCGCGGTCTGTCCGCAGTACCGCGGTGCCGGCGTTTCGCAGGGCGGCGAGCGTGGTCGGGGCCGGGTGGCCATAGGTGTTGTCGCGGCCCGCGGAGATCAGCGCCAGCCGGGGTGCCACCCGGTGCAGGAGGCCGGGATCCTGGAAGGCCGAGCCGTGGTGGGCGACCTTCAGGACGTCGACGTCCGCCAGTCGCCCCGCCACGGGCGACCTCGCCAGGGCCCGCTGGGCCGGCGGTTCCAGGTCGCCGAGCAGCAGCAGGCGCAGGCCCGCCGTCCGGACGAGCATGGCCACGCTGGCGTCGTTCGGTCCCTCCGGCTCCGGGGGCCGGGACTGCGGGGGCCAGGGCTGCGGAGTCGTGGGCGCTGCGGGCTGCCGGGGGCTCGGGGGTGGCCACACCACCTCCCAGGACAGGTCCCCCGTGCGCCGCCGCTCCCCCGCGACGGCACGCGTCACCGGCAGGTGACGGGCGGCCGCGAGTCCTCGTACGAAGCGGGCCTGTTCCGCGGGTTCCTCCAGCCCCGTGGTCGCGATCGCGCCCACCGAGCGTCCGCGCAGTACACCGGGCAGGCCCGCCACATGGTCGGCGTGGAAGTGGGTCAGCACGACCAGCGGGACCGCGGTGATGCCGAGGGAGCGCAGGCAGCGGTCCACCAGCGCAGGGTCCGGACCGGCGTCCACGACCACCCCGGTGTCCTCGCCCGCGGCCAGCACCATCGCGTCGCCCTGGCCCACGTCGCACATCACCAGCCGCCAGCCCGGCGGCGGCCAGCCCGTGATCACCCGGGTCAGCGGCGGCGGCTGCACCACCAGGAGCACCAGGAGCAGCGCGCAGACCGCGCACCACCACGGGTGCCCCAGCAGCCTCCGGCCGACCAGCAGCGCGACCGGGGTGAGCGCCCCGAGCAGTGCCGCTCCGGCCCAGCCGCCCGGCCAGTCGACTCCGGCGCCGGGCAGCGCGGCCCCGGTCCGGGCGATCTGCGCGATCCACTCCACGGGCCAACTCGCGCACCAGGCGAGCGCCTTCGCCAGCGGTATCGCCGGCAGGGCGGTGGCCAGCGCCAGGAAGCCCAGCACGGTGGCCGGTGCGAGCGCGAACTCCGCGAGGAGATTGCACGGCACCGCCACCAGGCTCACCCGCGCCGACAGTACGACGACCACCGGCGCGCACACCGCCTGCGCGGCACCCGCGGCGGCCAGCGCCTCCGCGAGCCGTGGCGGCACTCCGCGCCGTCGCAGGCCGATGCTCCAGCGCGGCGCGAGCGTGAGCAGGGCGCCGGTGGCCAGCACGGAGAGCAGGAAGCCGTAGGTGCGGGCCAGCCACGGATCGTAGAGCACCAGCAGCAGGACGGCCGTCGCCAGCGCCGGGATCAGCGCTCTGCGGCGGCCGGTGGCGAGCGCGAGCAGCGCGACGGATCCGCAGGCCGCGGCCCGCAGCACACTCGGATCCGGCCGGCACACGACAACGAACCCGAGCGAGATCACCCCGCCGAGCAGCGCGGTCGTCCGCAGCGGGATGCCGAGGCGCGCGGCGAGACCACGGCGCTCGGCGTACTGGGCCAGGCCCGGCGGGCCGAGGAGCAGGGCGAGGAGGATGGTGAAGTTGGCGCCGGAAACGGCCAAGGTGTGCGTGAGGTCGGTCTCCCTGAACGCCTCTTCAAGTTCCGGGGTGACGCGTGCGGTGTCGCCGACGACCAGCCCCGGCAGCAGGGCCCGCGCGTCCGTCGACAGCCCGTCGGTCGCCGCCCGCAGTCCGGCCCGCAGCCGCCCCGCCAGCCGCTGCGGTCCCGACGGCTCCCCCACCCTCTCCGGTCCGTCCCGGCCCTTGACCCGCAGCACGGCCGCGAACCGGTCACCGCCCGCTCTCGCGGGCGCGAGCCGGGCCTCGATACGCAGCCGGGTGGACGGCAGCAGTCCGAGCCACGGTGAGCGTTCCTCCGTAGGCCGTACTCGTCCGTCCGGCGCACCGTCCCCGGCCGGACGCGCGTCGACCATCATCAGCACCGGGGCCCGGGTCGCCACCGCCGCTCCACTCCCCGCCCGCTCCACCCGGCGCACGTCGGCCTCGATGAGCACGGCCGTCGGGGCCGGTCGGCTGCCGCCGGTCCTGGGCCGGGTCAGGCGGGGGTCGGAGGTGATCTCGACCTCGGCCGTCACCGCGGCGTACTCCCGCGCCAGCTCCGGCACCGGGCCGCGCCGCAGATCCGCACCGTGCAGGCCCGCCGAACCAGCGGCAGCGGCGACGCAGAGCAGCACCGCGGCTCCGGAGAGACGCGCACGTCCCCGTCCCGCACATCCCGGTCCCACCCTGCGGTTTCGCAGGGTGAGGAGAACGGCGGCCAGGGCCAAGGACGCGATCACGGTGCCCAGTACCCGGGCGGGCGGGGCGTGCAGCATCACCGCCGCCGTGGACCATGCGGCCAGCGCGGGTGGTACGAGCCGAAGGTCGGCCGGTCCCTCCTGCCGCGGGTGGGCGGCCCCGAGCCGCTTCCCGGAGGTCGCGTGCACGGACAGCCGGGCGGTGGGTTCCGTGGCGCTGTGCTCCGTGACGGTGGGCGCCGGCCGACCCGTGGCCGTCCGGCTCCTCAAGGCCGTACGAGATTCCGCAGGTCCGCGAAGCGGCGGTCGCCGATGCCGTTCACTTCCCGCAGTTCGTCCACCGAGCGGAAACCGCCGTTCCGGGTGCGGTGCTCGATGATGTGCCGGGCCAGCACGGGGCCGACGCCAGGGAGGGTCTCGAGCTGGTCCGGCGTGGCGGTGTTGAGGGACACCGGTGCCGTGGGCCCGGCTCCCGCCGTTCCGGCCGTATCGCCCGCCACAGGCCCCGGGCCTGCCACCGGTGCCGGGCCGCCGACGATCACCTGCTCGCCGTCCACGAGGAAGCGGGCCCGGTTGAGGCCGTCGGTCTTGGTTCCGGGGCGTACTCCGCCCGCCGCCCGCAACGCGTCCGCGACCCGTGCGCCGGCCGGGAGGCGGTGGACGCCCGGGTCACGCACCTTGCCGCCGACATCGACCACGATCTCGGGGGCCGCCGTCCCCGCGGTACCCGTGTCGGTGGGTTCGGCCGCCCCGGCCGGGGCGGCCGGTCGGCTCTCGTCGCGGGGCACGGCCGCTCCCACCACCTCCGGTGCCCGCACCGGCTGGGTCCGCCCGCCCCAGAAGTGCTGTGCGGCGAACCCCACGGCCACCACGAGCACCACCGACAACGCGATCACGCTCCGCCGTTCCAACCCGCACCGCGTCCGCGCCCACAACGGCAACCGCTCGCGCAGCGCGAGCCCCATTCGACCGGCCGGCCGCCGCTCCCCCGAAGCCACCGGGTCCAGATCCACCGGGCTCGGAGCCATCAGGTATGGGGTCTCCTCCCGCGTCCGCACATCCGCGGCATCCACAGAGTCCGCAGAGTCCACGGCGTCATCGGCCACGACCGTGGTCCTCCGGGATCGCGCCCCCGACCGGCCCATGCCGCCCGCAGCCCAGCTCGGCACGACTCTGGCGCCCCTGACGCCCCCGCCCCGCTCCCCGAACAGAGCCTCCGCCCGGCGCCGAAGCTCTTCCGCCGAGGCGTCACGGTCCCGGTGCCGGTACCCGTGCCGTACCCGGCCGCCTGTCCCGGGTTCCCTACCGGCGGCGGCCTGGCCGGTGACGGGCGCGGCCGTCGGACGCGGGTGCACGGCCCGGCCCGCTGGTCGCGGTCGCTGTGTGTGAACGTGATCGAAGTGCCATGCCGGCAGGATCGGGCAGACCACCACATCCGCGATGATCTTGCTTGATTCCCGTGGATTACTGCCCGGTTGTGGACAACTCCGTCACCCGGACGAGCCGGTCCGGCAGCTCCTCAGCGAGCCGAGACCACGACCCCCAGCAGGCCGGGTCCCGTGTGCGCGCCGATCACCGCGCCGACCTCGCTGACATGCAGCTCGGCCAGGCCGGGCAGCCGCGTGCGCAGCCGGTCCGCGAGAGCCGACGCACGGTCCGGCGCGGCGAGATGGTGGACGGCGATGTCGACCTCGGCGGCGCCCGCCCGCTCGGCCGCGATCTCCTCCAGGCGGGCGATGGCCTTCGACGCCGTGCGCACCTTCTCCAGGGGTTCGATGCGGCCGCCGGCCAGCTGGAGCAGCGGCTTCACCGCGAGCGCCGATCCCAGCAGCGCCTGCGCGGCCCCGATGCGTCCGCCGCGACGCAGATAGTCCAGGGTGTCGACGTAGAAGTACGCGGAGGTGCCCGCCGCCCGCTTCTCCGCGGCCGTGACCGCCTCATCCACGGTGCCTCCCGCCTCCGCGGTCTCTGTCGCGGCGAGGGCGCAGAATCCGAGCGCCATGGCGATCATGCCGGTGTCCACCACCCGCACCGGCACCGGCGCCTCGCGGGCCGCGACGACCGCCGCGTCGTAGGTGCCGGAGAGTTCGGCGGAGAGGTGGAGGGAGACGATGCCGGTGGCGCCGGACTCGGCGGCCCTGCGGTAGGTCTCGGCGAAGACCTCGGGGCCGGGCCGGGACGTGGTCACCGGGCGGCGTTTCTGCAGCGCCTGGGCGAGGGAGCGGGTGGAGATCTCGGTGCCCTCTTCCAGCGCGCGGTCGCCGAGGACCACGGTCAGGGGTACCGCGGTGATGCCGTGCCGCTCCCTCGTCCGGGCCGGAAGATAGGCCGTTGAATCGGTGACGATGGCGACATGGCGGGACATGAGCTGGAGGTTACCTGGCGTACGGCCTCCCCGGCAGCCTGGACCGGCGCGCCGGGCGGGATCGTGGCCGGATCACGGCGACCGGATCAACCGGATCAAGTGGTGCTCTCCGGACGGGGCTTCTTCTGCCAGGGGTAGGTGGGGCGCGGTCCGGGCGGTGTGATGGCGGGGCGGGCCGGATCGGCTGCCGGGGCGTCCTCGGCCGGTGCTTCGGGCAGGCGCCGGGGGGAGGAGGACGCGGAGGCGGACGGGGGCACGGAGGCGGACGCCGAGGCGGGCTGCTGCCCGGTGGTCGTCCAGTGCCGCAGGGCTCCGGTCTCCATGTCGATCTGGGTGCTGAGGGAGTCGAGGTCGTCGTCCGCGAAGTGGCGGGCGCGGTCGCGGGCCGCCCAGCGCAGGGAGTCCGCCGACCGTGCGATGCGGTGGGTGCGCTCGCGCAGTCCGGGCAGCCGCTTGCCGAGGGTGCCACGGTCCGGTTCGGACTCCAGGCGCCGGAGCTCGGCGTCCAGTTCGTGCCCGTGCGCGCTGAGCCGCTCGAAGAGGCCGAGGGACTCCTTGAGGGACTGGTCCTCGGCGGCGCCGGCCTCCAGCGCGTCCTGGGTGGCACGCATGGACGTCCGCAATGTGAGCCTGAGTTGGGCGAGCTCGCCGGCCGGGCCGGTCTGGGCGAAGGACTTGACCTTCAGGGTGTGGTCCTCGACCGTACGGCGGGCCTGGGTGAGGTGACGGTCCGCACTGCGCTTGGCGGCGCCGACGACCTTCACGGTGGCGTACGCGCCGAGCACGACGAAGAGCACGAAGAGCAGGGCCAACACTGCGATCACTGCTTCCACTGGTCTCCTCCTCCGGGCCCTGGGGCCTGCCGCCACACACCGCGCCGCTCTTCAAAGGTAAACGCAACGGGCAGGCTCGGAGTTCCGGAAGAACCCCGAACCTGCCCGTAGGGGACTACCCCGAGCCCGCTGTTCCTCGGCCCCGCAGCGCTACAGCGTCACGCCGGAACGATGTTCACCAGCTTCGGTGCCCGCACGATCACCTTGCGGATCCCGGCCCCGCCCAGCCCCGCGACGACCCTCTCGTCGGCCAGCGCCACCTTCTCCAGTTCTTCCTCGGAGATCGACGGCGACACCTCCAGGCGGGCCTTGACCTTGCCCTTGACCTGGACCACGCAGGTGACGGCCTCGTCGACCACGTACGCCGGGTCGGCGACCGGGAAGTCCTGGTGGACGACCGAGTCGGTGTGGCCCAGCATGCGCCACAGCTCCTCCGCGATGTGCGGGGCCAGCGGCGCCACCAGCAGCACCAGGGACTCGGCGACCGGACGCGGCACCGCACCCCCCTGCTTGGTCAGGTGGTTGTTCAGCTCGGTGACCTTGGCGATGGCGGTGTTGAAGCGCATGCCCTCCAGGTCCTGCCGCACCCCGTCGATCGCCTTGTGCAGGGCCCGCAGGGTGGCCTCGTCGATGCCGGAGTCCCCGACGTCGACGACAGTCACCTCACCGGTGTCCTCGTCGACGATGTTGCGCCACAGCCGCTGCAGCAGCCGGAACTGACCGACCACCGCGCGGGTGTCCCACGGCCGCGACACGTCCAGCGGGCCCATCGCCATCTCGTACAGGCGCAGGGTGTCGGCCCCGTACTCGGCGCAGATCTCGTCCGGAGTGACCGCGTTCTTCAGGGACTTGCCCATCTTGCCCAGCAGTCGGGAGACCTGCTCGCCCTGGTAGTGATAGGTGCCGTCGCGCTCCTCGACCTCGGCGGCCGGTACCGCGATGCCGCGGCTGTCGCGGTAGACGTAGGCCTGGATCATGCCCTGGTTGTACAGCTTGTGGAACGGCTCCGCCGACGACACGTGCCCCAGGTCGTGCAGCACCTTGGACCAGAAGCGCGCGTACAGCAGGTGCAGGACGGCGTGCTCGGCGCCGCCGACGTACAGGTCGACGCCGCCGTGCGGCATGCCCTCGCGCGGGCCCATCCAGTACTGCTCGATCTCCGGGTCGACCAGCTTCTCGCTGTTGTGCGGGTCCAGGTAGCGCAGCTCGTACCAGCAGGAACCGGCCCAGTTGGGCATGGTGTTGGTCTCGCGCCGGTACCGGCGCGGACCGCGGCCGTCGCCCAGGTCCAGGGTGACGTCGACCCAGTCCTCGTTGCGCGACAGCGGCGTCTCGGGCAGGCTGTCGGCGTCGTCGGGGTCGAAGGTGCGCGGGGAGTAGTCCTCGACCTCGGGCAGCTCCAGCGGCAGCATCGACTCGGGCAGGGCGTGGGCGGTGCCGTCCTCGTCGTAGACGATCGGGAAGGGCTCGCCCCAGTAGCGCTGGCGGCTGAACAGCCAGTCGCGCAGCCGGAAGTTGACGGTGCCCTCGCCGATGCCCCGGCGCTCCAGCCACTCGGTGATGCGCGCCTTGGCCTCGGCGACGCCCAGACCGTCCAGGCTCACCTCGTCGTTGGACGAGTTGATGATCTTCGCGTCGTACGACGCGAAGGCGTCCTCCCACGTGGCGGTGTCCGTGCCGCGGCCGTCCGTCGGCTCGACGATGCAGTGGATCGGCAGTTCGAAGGCGCGCGCGAACTCGAAGTCGCGCTGGTCGCCGGCCGGGACGGCCATGATCGCACCGGTGCCGTAGCCCATCAGGACGTAGTCGGCGATGAAGACGGGCACCTTCTCGCCGTTGACCGGGTTGGTCGCGTAGGAGCCGATGAAGACGCCGGTCTTGTCCTTGGCCTCGGCCTGCCGCTCCACGTCGGACTTGGACGCGGCCTGCGCGCGGTAGGCGGCGACGGCCTCGGCCGGGGTCGCGTGGCCGCCGGTCCAGATGTCGTGGGTGCCCTCGGGCCAGGTGGCCGGGGTGAACTTCTCGACCAGCGGATGCTCGGGCGCCAGCACCATGTAGGTGGCGCCGAACAGGGTGTCGGGGCGGGTGGTGAAGACGGTGATCTGCTCGCCGTCGATGGGGAAGTCGACGCGGGCGCCCTCGGAGCGGCCGATCCAGTTGCGCTGCTGCAGCTTGATGGCCTCGGGCCAGTCCAGGGCGTCCAGGTCCGCCAGCAGCCGCTCGGCGTAGGCGGTGATGCGCATGTTCCACTGGCGCAGCTTCGCCTTGAAGACCGGGAAGTTGCCGCGCTCGGAGCGGCCTTCGGCGGTGACCTCCTCGTTGGCCAGTACGGTGCCCAGACCGGGGCACCAGTTGACCGGCGCGTCGGAGGCGTAGGCCAGCCGGAACTCGCCCAGGACGTCGGCGCGCTCGGCCTCGCTCAGCTCGCTCCACGCGCGCGTGTGGCCCGGTACGGGGCGCTCACCGGACTCGAACTCGGCGATCAGCTCGGTGATCGGGCGGGCCCGGTCGGCCTCGTCGTCATACCAGGAGTTGAAGATCTGCAGGAAGATCCACTGGGTCCACTTGTAGTAGTCCGGGTCGATCGTGGCGAACGACCGGCGCCGGTCGTGCCCCAGGCCCAGCCAGGCGCAGCTGGGACTTCATGTTCTCGATGTTGGCCTCGGTGGACACGCGCGGGTGCGTGCCGGTCTGTACGGCGTACTGCTCGGCGGGCAGTCCGAAGGCGTCGAAGCCCAGGGTGTGCAGGACGTTGTGACCGGTCATGCGCTGGAACCGGGCGGAGACGTCGGTGGCGATGTACCCCAGGGGGTGGCCGACGTGCAGTCCCGCACCGGAGGGGTAGGGGAACATGTCCATGATGAACTTCTTGGGCCGGGCGACCTTCTCCGGGTCGCCCGCCAGGTTGCCTCCCGGGTTGGGCGCGTCGTAGGTGCCCTCGGCGTCCCAGAAGTCCTGCCAGCGTGCCTCGATCTCGGCCGCCAGGGCGGCCGTGTAGCGGTGCGGCGCGGCCTCCGCCGACACAGGGGCGGTGGCCGCGGGGTTCGTCTCGCTCATGGTCCTCAAAGCTCCATCGATCGTCTGCGCCTTCGGCTGCGGCTTTCCGGGCCTCGGGCTTCCGGAAATGAAAAATCCCCTCGCACAGGAGGGGACGCCGCGCCGATTCCGACCACCTGGTTCGCTCGTGGCCGGGACTGATCAGCGCGGCCCGCTAAGCAGAAGGCGTACGGCACGCATGGCGCCAGGGTACCGCAGGCCCGCGGCGCGCCGCGACGCGCTTTCCGGGCCCACGGGTCCACCGAGAGCCCACCGAGAGCCCACCGAGAGCCCTTCCGCCCCACCGGCACTCCTGAATCCCGGTGAAAGGTTACTTCGCGTAACGCCCCCTACAGGGCATCGCTACAGCCGGATTTTCTTTTGATAACAGCGCAATAACTCAAACCCGTACTCCTCGGTACGTACGAGGTTTAGAGTGCGGCCCGGGACCGCTTCTCCCGAACGTTCGGAGTTCCCCATGAACCCTCGTCCAGACAGCAGCCCACCGCCCGTTCAGGGCCGGTCGGCTGCCGGTCAGTCGTACCCGCTCGCCGTCGTGCTCTCCGTCGTGACGTGGGGAGGTAGGGCGTGAGGCCGGACGACAGTACGGCGGACGACTGGTTCCTCGAGTTCCTCGACTTCGGTGCGGGCGTCCTGTCGCTCGTCTGCCTGAGCTGCTCGGTGATCTGGGGGCTCGTCGCCCAGGACCGGGTTCTGCTCGGCCCGCGCCAGCGCATCCTGGCGCAGGCCGTGCACCGCGCCACCGCGGTCGGTTCGGTCCTCTTCCTGCTGGTGCACATAGGCATCAAGCTGATCCTGGACCACACCACGTGGATCGCCGCGGTACTGCCCTTCGGGCTGGCCCTCACGGACGACGAGGTGGTCGCCGGCCGAAGCTTCCTGATCGGCCTGGGCACTCTGGCCGGCATGTTGATGATCTTCGTGGCGATCACCGGCATCCTGCGCAACCGCTTCGCCTCGCCCGCCCCCGTGGCGGCGCGCTGGCGCGCCATGCACATGCTGGCCTACCCGGCCTGGTGCGCCGCGCTGGTGCACGGGCTCTACGCGGGTCGAGCGGCCAAGCCGATCTTCCTGATCCTGTACGGCCTGTCCGTCCTCGGCGTCATGGGCGCCCTCGTGCTGCGCGCCTCGCCGCACCCGGTCAGGCGCGAGGTCGCCGACCGGATCACCGCCCTGCTCGGCACCGCCGACAAGTCGGGCCGCAACACCCTGGAGGGGAGCCGCTCCCGGTCGGCCGAGGCGTCGCTTCCCGGCTACGAGGACGGCGGCAGACGGGCCCCCCGGTCCCGTTCCGAGCGCCCCAGCCGGCGGCCCGGCCGCGGTACGAGGCCGCCGAACGCGTCGCGCCGACCCCGGAACCCGCGAACGGCTTCGCGGCCGCCTACCGCGCGGTCTCGGCCCCGTCCGCCCCGGCCCGGCCGCAGCAGCCCCTCTACGCCGACCAGACCGCCCGCATGGAACTGCCCCTGGACATGCAGCCCACCCAGGCCGTCCCGCGCGTGGACGCACCTCCCATGGGCGCGTCACGCATGGACGGCCCCTCCAGCACCTCGGGCAACTGGCCCATCCCGTCCCCGCCACCGGTCGGCGAGGCCCCGCCGTCGGCCTACGACCCGCTCCAGGACACCGGATACAGCATCCCGACCTACGACAATTCGGCCGCACCGGGCTACGGCGCGAGTGATGTGTACGACACCGGTGAGTCGAACCCCCTCTACGGCACGTACCACCCGAGTGACACGTACAACAGCGGTCCCGCCACTGACCCGTCACCCAGTGCGTCGTACGACTTCGACGCACCGGGTCCGGGCGAACCTTGGAACACGCCTTCCGGAGGCTTCAATTGAACCCTCCCCCAACTGAAGCAGGGGAATTCCTGACTCAGGACGCCTCACAGGTCAGCGCCCTGCGAGGTCCCCCTCCCTCCACGCCGGCCGAGACGGAACCTGCCCGGTTCGCCGAACAAAGCCCGGGTGTGCCGTCCCGGTTCCCGTTCGACACGGTGTGCCCGCTTGGTCCTCGCCACGCACAGCAGGCACTGCACCGGATCACACGGGCGGTGTTCCGCCGTAGAGGCAGAATACCGTTCTCGCCTTGCTCCGTAAGGGTTCGAATCTCCTCCGCAAGCGGGCAGTGCTCCCACCTCGGCCCGAAGGCCGCGGCATCCTCGAAGGAGGTCAGGTGAACGAGGCCCTGCCCGACGTGCCCGAAGTCCGCGTCGTCGGACTCCCCCAGCTCACGTCGGGCTTCGACCTTGTCGACCGGCTCGATCTCCCCATGCACCTCAAGGTGCACGGGCCGCTCGAACCCCTGGGCGGCGAACAGCTCGCCCGGCTCTCTGAACGCATCAACCTCCGGGGCCGCGGCGGCGCGGGCTTCCCCTTCCACAAGAAGCTGCGCTCGGTCGCCGAGACAGCGATCAAGCGCGGCGTCCGGCCGGTCGTCGTCGTCAACGGCAGCGAGGACGAACCGGCCTGCCGCAAGGACACGGTGCTGATCAACCGTGCCCCGCATCTCATCCTGGACGGCGCGCTGCTGTGCGCCGAGGCCATGGGTGCCCGCACGCTCGTGGTGGGGGTCACCCGGGAGTCCACCCAGCGCTCCATGGAGGCCGCGCTGGCCGAACGCGGCCTCAACAACGGGCGCCGGTCCGCGCTGCGCGCCCGCGTGCAGCGCAACCCGGTGCGGATGGTCACGGGCGCCGCGGCCTCACTGATCCGATCCATCGACGGCGGCCCTGCGATCCCGCCGGGCCGCAAGACCAGCGCCTCGAAGAACGGCGTCGGTGGCGCCCCCACCCTGCTGTCCAACGCCGAGACCTTCGCCCAGCTCGCCATCGCCGCCCGCATCGGCCCGGAGCGCTACGGCAACACCGGCCTGTACGACGAACCCGGCACCGTCATGCTCACGGTGTCCGGGGCGGTCGCCCGCCCCATGGTGATCGAGGTCCCGACGGGCGTACCGCTGCGCTACGTCCTGCAGCTCGCCGGGGCGCCGCCGGTGCCGCAGGGCGTGCTGACCGGCGGCTACCACGGCAAGTGGATCGACGCGGCGACCGTCAACGAGGCCGTCGTCTCCCGCAACTCCCTGGACGCGGTGGGCGGCTCCCTCGGCGCGGGGGCGATCCTGCCGATCAGTCAGAACACCTGTCCGCTGGGCGAGTCACTGATGGTGGCGAAGTGGCTGGCCGAGGAGAGCGCCAACCAGTGCGGCCCGTGCTACCTGGGACTGCCGGCCGCCGCGCGCGGTCTGGAGGACATCCTCAACGGCGGCGGACCGGCCGCCCTGGAGGCGGTCAAGCAGGTCGCCAAGAACGTGAAGCGGCGCGGCGCGTGTTCGCACCCGGACGGCTCCGCGATGTTCCTGGAGTCGACCGTCAAGGCGTTCACCGACGACCTCGCCGCCCATGTCATGGGTAACGGCTGCGGGCGGCCCGTGGAGGGCGTCCTGCCGCTCTTCGAGGGCGGGCAGACCCCTACGGGCATCCCGGGCGGCGGCGGCGAGGAGAACGGTCCGAGCCGCCAGGAGATCTTCGTCGACTGGACGCTGTGCCGGGGCCACGGCCTGTGCGCGGACCTCCTCCCGGAGGTCTTCCAGCTCGGCGCGGACGGCTTCCCGACGGTCGCTCAGGCCCAGGTGCCGCGCCGCGCCGAGGACAAGGCGCTGCGCGCGGTACGCCGCTGTCCGGCACTGGCCCTGCGCATCGAGGAGGGGGCCGCGTCCAAGGCCCCCTCCCGCAATCTGCCGGTCCTCTCCCAGGGGCGCGGCCGGCGCGCACTGGGCCGCT
This sequence comes from Streptomyces sp. GD-15H, assembly GCF_045291515.1. Lineage (NCBI taxonomy): Bacteria > Bacillati > Actinomycetota > Actinomycetes > Kitasatosporales > Streptomycetaceae > Streptomyces > Streptomyces sp. GD-15H. Next base: position 5,809,681 of record NZ_CP149447.1, on the reverse strand, counting down.
GACACGGGTCAGTGCGGGGCACGCCCCTCGGGGCGTGCCCCGCACTGACCCCTCTCCGGGCCGCACACCGTCCCCACAACGCGTCGAGGGCGGACCATCCCTTCGGATGATCCGCCCTCGACTGCTGTGGAGCTAAGGAGAATTGAACTCCTGACCTCCTGCATGCCATGCAGGCGCTCTACCAACTGAGCTATAGCCCCAGGTTTTACTCCCGCCCGGTCGCCCCGGCGGCGAAGCCAACTTTACACGGTCATCCGGGCCCAACACCAAATCGATTCCGTTGCGCCCGGTTCCGTCCGCATTGTCACGCGATCACGCGGTCACGCGGTCACGAACGAATAGAAGCGTTTGAGCGTGCAGTGCTCCTCCAGGAGCCGGCCGTAGATCGGTTCGCCCTCGAGTTCGCGGTACGTCTCGATCGGGTCGCCCTTTATGATCAGCGCCCGCGCGCACTCCTCGCACCAGTACTGGTAGTCGGGATGGACCGGTTCCATGTCCCGGACGATCGGCGTCCCGCTGCCGCACCAGTCACACCTTCGCCTGTGCGCACCCATCACTCAGCTCCAGCTGTGGCCGCGGGCCGTGCACACGTAGGAGATAACGCCGTTGTCGCCGAGGACTTGGGCGGCGTGCGCAGAACCGCAGGAAGGACTGCGGTGGCGGGTCGAGGTCCGTCGTGTCAACACCCCGCCGAGGAGGTGGTCGACCTCCCCGTGGATGCTCGCAGGCATCACAGCTCCCTCCCGTCGGGCCGCGCCCCCTTCCGGTCGTTTGATTCTGCCACGACCGGACCGAGACGGTCAGCGACGCCGGGGTACCGTTCGGGACACGGATCGGCGCCTCGTAGAGGTATACGCCTGTCGGCCCCGGACCGCTCAACCAGGAACAACGAAAAAACCCGCCCTCGTATTGAGGACGGGATCTTCGTCGTGTGAAGCGATGGATCTCCTGATCCAGCACCCCATCTGTGGAGCTAAGGAGAATTGAACTCCTGACCTCCTGCATGCCATGCAGGCGCTCTACCAACTGAGCTATAGCCCCGAGTGTTCTTCCCGCTCGGCGGGCGAACAAGAAGAACTTTAGCCTGCGACCTGCCGGAAAGTGAAATCCGGGCCCCGGTCAGTCGTCGTCGCCGAGCACCGGTTCCGGCAGGGTGCCGGCGTTGTGCTCCAGCAGCCGCCAGCCGCGGGCGCCCTCGCCGAGGACGGACCAGCAGCAGTTGGTGAGCCCGCCGAGGCCCTCCCAGTTGCGCGGGTCCAGCCCGAGCAGCCGGCCGATGGTGGTACGGATCGTGCCGCCGTGGCTCACCACCACGAGCGTGCCGCCGTCCGGGAGCTTCTCGGTGTGCCGGAGCACCACGGGAGCGGCGCGGTCGGCGACCTCGGTCTCCAGTTCGCCGCCGCCCCTGCGCACCGGCTCACCGAGCTTCCACGCGGTGTACTCGTCGCCGTACCTGGCGATGATCTCGTCGTGCGTCAGGCCCTGCCAGACGCCCGCGTAGGTCTCTCGCAGGGCCTCGTCGTAAACCGGCTCCAGACCGGTGAGCGCGGCGAGTTCCGCGGCGGTGTGCGCGGCCCGCTTCAGGTCGGAGGCGATGATCGCGTCCGGCTTGAGGCCCGCGAGGAGGCGCGCGGCCCGGCGGGCCTGGGCGACGCCGGTCTCGGTGAGCTCCACGTCGGTACTGCCCTGGAAGCGGCGTTCCACGTTCCAGGAGGTCTGGCCATGGCGCCACAGGATGACGCGGCGGCCCCGGCCGGGCCCGGGCACCTGACCGGAGGCGCTCACCGCCACTCACCATCCGGCTCCGCGGCCTGCGCGGCGGCCTCGTCGGCCGCCAACTGCCGGGCGTGCTCCGCGGCCTTGCCGCGGGTCGCCACGGCGTCCGCGGGCAGCTCCAGCTCGGGGCAGTCCTTCCACAGCCGCTCCAGGGCGTAGAAGACCCGCTCCTCGCTGTGCTGGACGTGGACGACGATGTCGACGTAGTCGAGCAGGACCCAGCGGGCCTCGCGGTCGCCCTCGCGGCGGACCGGCTTGGCGTCGAGTTCCTTGCCGAGCCGCTCCTCGATCTCGTCGACGATCGACTTGACCTGACGGTCGTTGGGCGCGGAGGCCAGCAGGAAGGCGTCGGTGATGGACAGCACGTCACTGACGTCGTAGGCGACGATGTCGTGCGCGAGCTTGTCGGCGGCCGCCTGGGCGGCGGCGGTGACGAGCTCGATGGAACGGTCGGTTGCGGTCACTACAAGGCTTTCGCTCGGCGGTCGGTTGCCTCCAAGGGTCTCACGGACCGCCGGGCGCGCCCCACGCGTTTCGGGGGCGCGCCCGGCCGGGGGCCGCCGGTGGCGCACCCCCGGCCGGTCAGGTGCCGGGCTCGTAGTCCTGGCCGAGGACCACCGAGATCCTGGCGTTCGCGGAGACCTCGCCCTTGGTGACGGAGGAGGTGGGCAGCCCCAGGGTCTTGGCGACCTCGGTGGCGCTCTCCTTGTCGGCGGCGTCCGCGTAGACGACCTCGGAGGTCGCCGCCGCGGTGGCCGCGCCGCCCTTCAGGAAGGTGAAGCCTCCGTTGAGGAGCACCACGCGGGCCTTCTCGGTGTTGTCCTCCACACCGGTGGCGTTGCGCACCGAGACGCTGACGGCGGCGTCCTTGTCGGGGCTCTTCGCCGTGCCGCCGAGCACCTCCTTGACCACGCTGTCGCTCGTCTCGGCGGTGAGCGTGCCGTCCTCCTGCACGGGTAGTAGTGCGGTCTTGTGGTCGCCGCCCTTGGCGAGGTCGGCGAGCCGGGCGAGGAAGGAGCCGAGATCCTTGTCGGTCAGGGGCGGCTCGATGATCTGCCCCAGGGTCTGGATGGTGGTCGTCGCGGCGCCCGCGTCGGAGGTCATCTTCCGCAGCACCCCCTGCATGACCTGCCCGAACCGCTCCAGCTGGGCGTTCTGCGCCTCGCCGGAGGCGCGGTGGGTGGCGTAGGCGACGGCCGTCTTGCCGGTGAGGGTCTGGCTCTTCCCCTTCTTGACGAGAGGGGCCTCGCCCTTCTTCTCGGCGTCCGGGTCCGGCACGTCGGCGTTGGTGTCGATGTCGATGTTGCCGACCAGGTCGACGAGGTTCTGCAGGTAGGGCGTGTCCAGCCGCCAGGTGCCCTCGATGTCGGTGCCGAGGGCCGTGTCGAGCGCGGTCCGGGTCCCGCCGGAGCCGTCGTCCTCGACCGACTTGGCGAGCGTGGTGGTGGTGCCGTCGTCGGCGGCGAGGGCCAGGGAGTTGGGCAGCAGGACGGTGGTGCCCTGCTTGGTGGTGGTGTTGTCGACGAGCAGCGCGGTGGCGGTGCCGCCGCCCTTGGTGTCGTGCAGGTGGACGACGATGACGTCCCGCTTCTGGGCGCCCGCGGCCGTCGTGGTGCCGGTGCCGGCGTCGGAGCCGGTCAGGCCGGGCAGTTTCCCGGCGTACCAGAGGTAGCCGACGCCGCCGGCCGCGACCAGCGCGAAGACCACGACGAGGGCGACGATCCGGCTGCGTGCGCGGCGCTTGGCCTCCTCGCGGCGCTCGGTGCGGTTCTCGGTGAACTTCAGCCAGTCGATGACGTCCTCGGAGTCACCGTCCGGTTCCTCGACGAAGGCGAACTGCTCGGTGCGGTAGTCCCGTTCGGGCGCCTCGGAGTCGGCGGTGGGGCCGACGTGGCCGGTCTCGTCGTCGGCCGGGCCGGGCTGGCGCGGGATGTGCGCGGTCTGCTCGGCGACCCGGGGCTGCTGCCCGGTGCCGCCGTGCGCGGTCTGCCCGTGGGAGTCCCCGTAGGGGTGGTACGCCGGTGCCGTCCCGCCGCTCTGCGGGGTGGCGCCGTAGGGGTCGTAGGCGCCGGGGGCGGGTGCGCCCTGGGCCCCGTAGGGGTCGTACGGCTGCTGGGGCTGCTGCCGGCCGCCTGTGGCGTACGGGTCGTAGTCGTAGCCGTAGCCCTGCTGCTCCTGGCCCCGGCCGTCCCCGTACTGGTCCTGGTACTGCTGGTACTGGTCCTGCCGCCCCTGCTGCTGGTACGGGTCGTACGGCTGCCGCGGGGCCTGCTGGGCCTGGATCTGGGCCTGGCGGTAGACGGGCAGGCCGTACTCGTCGTAGCCGACGACCCCGTACGGGTCGTCCCCGCCCTCGCCGTATCCCGCGTCGTATCGGTCGTTCACCGGTGCCCCTCTCGGCTCACTCGCCGCGGTACAGCTCACGCTTGGCGATGTAGCGCACGACCCCGTCCGGCACCAGATACCAGACGGGATCTCCCTTGGCGACTCTCGCACGGCAGTCCGTCGAGGAAATGGCCAGGGCGGGAACCTCGACGAGCGACACGCCCCCCTCGGGCAGGCCCGCGTCGGTCAGATGGTGGCCGGGCCTGGTGACGCCGATGAAGTGCGCCAGGGAGAACAGTTCCTCGCTGTCCCGCCAGGTGAGGATCTGGGCGAGGGCGTCGGCACCGGTGATGAAGAACAGGTCCGTGTCGGGATTGAGCGCGTGCAAATCGCGCAGGGTGTCCACGGTGTAGGTGGGCCCGCCGCGGTCGATGTCGATACGGCTCACCGAGAACTGCGGGTTCTCGACGGTCGCGACGACCGTCATCAGATAGCGGTCCTCCGCCGCGGAGACCACCCGGTGGCTCTTCTGCCACGGCTGCCCGGTGGGGACGAAGACCACCTCGTCGAGGTGGAATCGCGCGGCGACCTCGCTGGCCGCCACCAGGTGCCCGTGGTGGATCGGATCGAAGGTGCCGCCCATGACACCGAGCCGGCGCTTGCCCGGCTTCGCCGTGTCGCTGCCCGGTCCTCCGCCCCGGCGCGGCGCCGGACGGTGCTCGGCGCCGCTCGCCGGTCGCGCGGCCGTGCCCTCGGCCCCGGACCCGGTCGTGACCTCGGTGGTCGCCTCGGTCGACTCCCCGCCCGTGTCCTTCGCCGGACCGACAGGCATGTCCTGCTCTCCCATGCGTGCAGACCCTACCGGCCCAACATGGCGACCCCGGCGGCCAGGTATGGCGTCCGGCCGGCCCCGGACGGCCCAAGGCCTGTCCGGCTCGTACCGGAGAGGTCTAGCGGTCGCGGTTGAAGCGGGTCGTGATCCACAGCAGGATCAGCAGGGCGGCCAGGACGCCGCCGCCGGCGAGGTAGGGGTTGAGGCTCTCGTGGTTGCCACCTTGCTCTGCGCCCTCGGCGGCGAGGGTGACCAACTGGGCAGCGGCGCTGGGGAAGCTCATCTTCGGCAGTACCTATCACGTGTGGGCGGGACAAAGACTCCGGCTCATCGTAAGCGGGCACCTTCTCGACGATCACCCCGACTCCACCGTTGCGGACCCCGCCGCCTTCCCGGGCGGGCGCCGGGCGTCCACTGCGGGTACCTCGGCAGGCAACCATCCCGCGGCCCGGGCCGTCCTTCTCGGGGAGCCGTGCGGCTCATCTCCGGTCTGCCGGTCCACGCCGTCTCCGCCTAGGCTGGGCTTCGCCCCGGGCGGGCAGAGGGCGAACCAGGGACCGCACAGAGGACCGGCAAGGGACCGCCAAGGGGACCGCGAAGGTCACACAGACGCACATGGGGGACACATGTCCGACGGCCATCAGCACAACGGGCACGAGAGCGTGCCGAGCAGGCAGCGCAGGCGCTTCCCCGGAATCTCCTCGCGTGCGTACGAACACCCCGCCGACCGCTCCGCCCTGGTGGCGCTGCGCAAGCTGACCGGTTTCGACACGGTCTTCAAGGCACTGAGCGGCCTGCTGCCCGAGCGCAGCCTGCGGCTGCTCTTTCTGTCCGACTCGGTGCGCGTCTCGGACCGGCAGTTCGCGCATCTCAACGTCATGCTGCGGGACGCCTGCTACATCCTGGACCTGGAGAAGGTCCCGCCGATGTACGTGAACCAGGACCCGACGCCGAACGCGATGTGCATCGGCCTGGACGAGCCGATCATCGTGGTCACCACGGGGCTGGTCGAGCTGCTCGACGAGGAGGAGATGCGGGCCGTCGTCGGACACGAGGTCGGGCACGCACTGTCCGGGCACTCGGTGTACCGGACCATCCTGCTGTTCCTGACGTCCCTCGCGGTGCGGGTGGCCTGGATTCCGCTGGGCAGTGTCGCGATCATGACGATCGTGACGGCGCTGCGCGAGTGGTTCCGCAAGTCGGAGCTGTCCGCGGACCGTGCGGGTCTGCTGGTGGGCCAGGACCCGCAGGCCTCGATGCGCGGCCTGATGAAGATCGCCGGTGGCAACCATCTGCACGAGATGAACGTCGACGCGTTCCTGGAGCAGGCCGAGGAGTACGACGCCGGGGGCGATCTGCGCGACTCCGTGCTGAAGATCCTCAACGTGCTGCCCCGCTCCCACCCGTTCACCACCGTGCGGGCGGCCGAGCTGAAGAAGTGGGCGGAGTCCCGCGACTACCAGCGGCTCATGGACGGCCACTACCCGCGCCGCGGCGAGGACAAGGACGCCTCGGTACGGGACTCCTGGCGCGACTCGGCGAGCAGCTACGCCGGTGACGTGAAGAACTCCAAGGATCCGCTGATGAAGCTGGTCAGCAACATCGCGGGCGGCGCAGGCGATCTGGGCGACCGGGTCCGCCGCGGTTTCGGCGGCTTCACGTCGTCGGGGCCGTCGGGGTCGAAGCCCTCGCAGGGGCCGGGTACCTCGCCGGACTCCGGCTCCGGGGACGACCGCCCGCCGCGCGACGACACCTGAGGCACAGGAGCCACGGCGGAAGCGGCCACGGGAGTCACAGCCCGGGCTGCGCCCCCGTCGCCAGCGAGCCGCACAGGGCCGCGGTGCCGCCCGTGGCGTAGGGGTCGGTGCCGGCGGGGCCGCCCTCCTTGGCCGTGCCGCCCGCCAGCAGGGGGCGCAGGTGGCCCGCCGAGTCCTCGGCGCAGGACAGCGGGCCGGCCTGGACGTACGAGACGGCGACCTGCGCCTGGTGCAGGCGCAGGTCCTCGCGATCGAAGCGGAAGTGCAGCTCGCGCCGGACCGTGAACAGCGACGCCTCCGCCCCCTTCTCCGCACCGGCCGGCCGCAGCGCGTACACGGAGGTGTGGTCCGCGGTGACCTCGAGGGTGGCGGGGTCGGTCTCGGCGGCCCGCAGGGTGCCCCGGACGCGGACCCTGCGGTCGGCCAGCTCCGCGCGGGAGGGGTCGAAGCGGACGAGCCATCCGGTGGGCGCGTGCCGCCCGTCGGCGGCCGGGCGCGTGAAGCTCCGGTCGAACTGCTCCTGCTGGTCGGTGTCGAGCAGGACGCGTACCGAGCGGGTCTCCCCGCCGGTGAGCACCGCGGGATCGAGCGCGGACCGGACGATGTAGTCCTTCGCGGTGAGCAGCGCGGTCACGACCTGCCCGTCCGAGAAGTGCGCGGTGCGTCGGGACGCCGGGAGCGGCACCCCCTCGGCACCGACGCGGAACTGCGCCGCCGGACTCCTGGCGTACAGCTGTTCGGTGCTGGTGGTGCCGGGCACCTTGCCCTCCGGCTCGAGCGGGACCACGGTCATGCGCAGGGGTTCGACGGGCTCCCCGGTGGTGGCCGCCTGGTAGGGGTGGCGTACGCCCATGTAGATCGCGGTGCCGAAGGCCAGGGCGATCAGGACCACGAGCACCAGCAACTGCCGGGACAGACCCCGGTGGCGCCGCGGACGGCGGCGTACGGCGGGGGCGTGGTCGGTGATGCGCTCCTCGGCGGAGAACTCCTGGAGGCGGGCAGCGCGGACGAAGGACTCGTCGAAGACGACGGACCGGTACTCGTCCTCGCCGCCCGAGGGGGCGCCCTCGGGAGTCCCTCCGGGTGGGTCCGCTGGCCCTGCCATATCTTCAGAGTAGGTCGGGGAAAGCCCCTGTAAACGCCCTGCCGCACGACAAGTTCTGACAGGTTCTCACCATGGCCTGCACCCCCTGTCAGGGGCTGGGCGGGATCACCGGGACGGTCGGCCGGGAGAAGTCGGCGGAGGCGGACGGTGTCGCGCCGCCGCCCTGCTCCGGGCCGGTCGAGGCGGGCGTCGGGGCCGGGTCCTGGCGGTCGGAGGAGGCCCCCCGGTAGACCGCCGAGAAGGCGAGCGCGACCATGCCGATGCCCATCACGAGGGCGAGCATCCAGGCGACGGGGCGGTGCCAGCGGACCTGCCTGCCGTACGGCCCCGAAGAGCCGTATTCGTCCTCCGGCACGTCGGGGTCGTCGTCCACGTCGTCGAAGTCGTCGCCGCGGCGGTGGCGGCCGTATCCGCCGTACCCGTCGTCGTACCGCTCGGTCTTCGGGCGGGTCCGGCGGGCCTCGGCCTCGGATGCCTCGGCTCTGGCCTGGGCGGCCGCCAGGAGGCGTTCGACGGCGGTCGGCTCGTGGACCACGGCCGCACCGATGAACACCTCGTCGAAGACCACGGAGTCGAACGCGTCGTCCGGCACTCCGCGGTCGTGGTCGTCGTCGGGCTCCCCGCCGTCAGGGAACGGCATGCCCCCCACGTCCTCCGGCACACCTCCAGAGTAGACCTGGGGGGTCATTTTGGGCAGACGGTATGGAACTCATCCGTCTGCCCGAGCGCCCGTTCCGCTGCCGCGCCGCCGCCCGCTCCTGGGCGGGCGGCGGCCGTGGTTCAGCGGCGGACGTGTCCGTCGCCGGTCACGATGTACTTGGTGCTGGTCAGCTCCGGCAGGCCCATCGGCCCCCGGGCGTGCAGCTTCTGTGTGGAGATGCCGATCTCCGCGCCGAAGCCGAACTGACCGCCGTCGGTGAACCGGGTGGAGGCGTTGACGGCGACGGTGGTGGAATCCACCAGCTGGGTGAAACGGCGGGCGGCCTGCTGCGAGGTGGTGACGATGGCCTCGGTGTGGCCGGAGGTCCACAGCCGGATGTGCTCCACGGCCCGGTCCAGGGAGTCGACGACCGCCGCGGCGAGGTCGTAGGAGAGGTACTCGGTCTCCCAGTCCTCCGTGGTGGCCTCCACCACGGTCGCCTTGGAGTCCTTGGCGTACGCCATCACCCGCTCGTCGGCGTGCACGGTGACCCCGGCGTCCGCGAGGGCGTCCAGGGCGCGCGGCAGGAACGCCGGGGCGATGTCCTGGTGGACCAGGAGGGTCTCGGCGGCGTTGCAGACGCCAACCCGCTGGGCCTTGGAGTTGACCAGGATCTCCAGGGCGGTGTCGATGTCGGCGCGGGCGTCGACGTAGACGTGGCAGTTGCCGGTGCCGGTCTCGATGACCGGGACGATCGACTCCTGCACGACCGTGTTGATCAGGGAGGCGCCGCCGCGCGGGATGAGCACGTCGACCAGGCCGCGGGCGCGCATCAGCTCGCGCACGCTGTCCCGGCCCTCGCCGGGCACCAGCTGCACGGCGTCGGCGGGCAGCCCGGCGCCGCCCACCGCGTCGCGCAGCACCCGCACCAGCGCGGTGTTCGACTGGTACGCGGAGGACGAGCCGCGCAGCAGGACCGCGTTGCCGGACTTCAGGCACAGGGCGGCGGCGTCGACCGTGACGTTGGGCCGGCCCTCGTAGATGATCCCGACGACGCCGAGCGGCACCCGGACCTGCCGTAGGTCGATGCCGTTGGGCAGGGTGGAGCCGCGGACGACCTCGCCGACCGGGTCGGGCAGCGCGGCCACGTCCCGTACGTCGGAGGCGATCGCGCGCACCCGCTCCGGGGTGAGGGTGAGCCGGTCGATCATGCCCTCGCTGAGGCCCGCCTCGCGCGCCTTGGCCACGTCCTGGGCGTTGGCCTCGACGATCTCGCTCGCCCGGACCTCCAGCGCGTCCGCCACGGCGAGCAGTGCGTCGTCCTTCGCCGCGCGCGGCAGCGGCGCGAGGGTGGCCGCGGCGCCCTTGGCCCGGTAGGCGGCCTGGTTCACCGGGGACATCGAGTCATAAGGCGAAAGCGTGGTCATGGGGGAAGGATATGCGGCCGGAGGGCTGTCAGGACGGGTGCGTGCCCCCTGTGCGCCTAAACCGGCGCCGCTCTCGCGTAGGTGGCGGCGCGCCGTAGGGGTTGCTCAATTGATGGCTGCGGTGCGTGGTCGCATGGGGGGCGCGGTGCGTGGTCGCATGGGGGGCGCGGTGCGTGGTCGCAGAGGGGCTCGATGCGTGGTCGGCTCAGAACGGGTGTACGCCCACGGGTGTCGCCGGGGCCGGGCCGTAGCCTGCGGCGATGCGTTGGTGGTAGGTGGCCCGGTCGATGACCTCCAGGCCGACGATCTCCCAGGGCGGAAGACCCGCGCTCTGCCGATGCTCGCCCCACAGCCGCAGCGCCACGGCGGCCGCGTCGTGCAGATCCCGGGCCTCCTCCCAGTAGCGGACCTCCGCGTGGTCGTCGGCGTACCGGCTGGTCAGCAGGAAGGGGTGGTCGTGGGCGAGCTGCTCCAGGGCGCGGCGGACCTCGGTGACCGGGGCCCGCCTGCCGGAGACGCTGAGGGTGACGTGCCACAGGCGGGGGAGGTCCCGGTGCTCGCCGCCCTGGAACCGGTCCCCCGCCGCGACGCTGGTCAGGGCGCGCTCCTCGCCGGCCGCCCGGGAGCCGGCACCACCGCGGGACGCCGTCGTCCCAGGGCGTACTCGTCTCACGACGGCCTCCTTCACGCACAGGCTCTCGGCCGGGCGGATGTGTCCCTGGAGGAAAGTTGAGCAGGCCGCCGGGCGTCATGGGGCGGTTTTACGGAACGTCCACCACGAGGGGCGGAGGATCCGGGACATTACGGGTGTAGGACTACCAGATCGTCCCTGTGTACGATCTCGCGCTCGTACTCGGGTCCGAGATCGCGGGCGAGGTCGTGGGTGGAGCGGCCGATCAGCTGGGGGATCTCCTTGGCGTCGAAGTTGACCAGGCCGCGGGCCACCGGTCGGCCCGCGCGGTCCCGCAGCTCGACCGGGTCGCCCGCGCTGAACTCACCCTCGACGCCCGCGATCCCGGCCGGCAGCAGCGACATGCGGCGCTCCACGACCGCACGCACCGCTCCGTCGTCGAGGGTGAGCGCGCCCCTCGGGGTGGACGCGTGCTGGAGCCAGAGCAGCCGGTCGGCGGAGCGCCGGCCGGTGGGGTGGAAGTACGTTCCGGTGTCCGCGCCGGTGAGGGCGTCGCCCGCGTGGGTGGCGCTGGTCAGCACCACCGGGACGCCCGCGGCGGCGGCGATCCGGGCGGCCTCCACCTTGGTGACCATGCCGCCGGTGCCGACACCGGCCTTCCCCGCGCTGCCGATGTCGACGTGGGCGAGCTCCTCGGGCCCCCGCACCTCGGCGATCCGCGAGGTGCCGGGCCGCGCGGGGTCGCCGTCGTACACGCCGTCCACGTCGGACAGCAGGACGAGCAGATCGGCGTGGACCAGGTGGGCGACGAGAGCGGCGAGGCGGTCGTTGTCACCGAAGCGGATCTCGTCGGTGGCGACGGTGTCGTTCTCGTTGACGACCGGGAAGGCGCCCATCGCGAGCAGCTTGTCGAAGGTGCGGGAGGCGTTGCGGTGGTGAGCGCGGCGGCTCATGTCGTCGGAGGTCAGCAGCACCTGGCCGACGCGGACGCCGTAGCGGGCGAAGGAGGCGGTGTAGCGGGCCACCAGCAGGCCCTGGCCGACGCTGGCGGCGGCCTGCTGGCGGGCGAGGTCCCTGGGGCGCCGGGCGAGGCCCAGCGGGGCGAGGCCGGCGGCGATGGCACCGGAGGACACGAGGACGAGTTCGCGCTCCCCCCGGACCGCACTCGGGCGAGCACGTCGACGAGCGCGTCGACCCGGTCGGCGTCCAGGCCGCCCGCCGCGGTGGTCAGCGACGAGGATCCGACCTTGACGACGATCCTGCGGGCCTCGCTCACGGCCTGCCTTGCCCGTGCCACCTGGTGTTCCGTCCCCTCGTGTCGGCCATGGGGCCCGTCCGCATGCCCATCCGGCAATCTACGCGAAGCGGGGCGGGGCCCGCCTGCCGGTCCAACCCCCGGACACCCCCGCGTCATCGCTCGCTCACGGAGCGCTGATGTGAAAAAGGTTGCGTGGGTTGCCTATAGAAATTAAAGCTTCCGGAAACATATTGTGAACGGTGTGTCACCCAACGCTCGCCGCATACAGCGCATCCTCCTCAGGTCAGGGAAGAGCCCCTACGAGGTCGTACCGGTCGAGGAAGCCCTCCACCGCGACGTCATCGCCAGCAACGCCGGCAACCTGATCTTCAGCGACGCCACGCACAAGATCCTCGAGACCCCCCGGGCCACGGTGGTGTCCAACGGCATTCGTACCGACGGCACCCCTCCAGGACGCATCAACGAGGAGTACGACGCGTTCGTCGTGCCGCTCGCCAACGCCTTCCGGCCGTCGTTCGAGCCGAGCCTGCGCCGACTGACCCGGCTGATCAGCCAGTTGAAGATTCCCGTGATCGTCGTCGGCGTCGGCGCGCAGACGGGACTCGACTACAACCCGGCGCGGCTGAAGCCGATCGAGCCGGCGGTACGCGAGTTCGTCTCCGCCGTGCTGGACCGCAGCGCCTCGATCGGTGTGCGCGGGGAGTTCACCGAGAAGTACCTGAACGACCTCGGCTTCAAGGACGTCGAGGTCATCGGCTGTCCCTCACTGTTCATGTACGGCAAGGAACTCGTCGTACAGAAGCGGAAGCAGGAGCTGACCGCCGACTCCCGCATCGCGATCAACGGCTCGCACAGCGCGGTGCGGAGCCAGGGGCTGGGCCAGGTCATCACCCGGACCCACGCCCGCTACCCGAACCTGCGGTTCATAGGCCAGAACCTCAGCGACGCCATGCAGTTGCACTGGCGGGACCTGTCCGACCCGAACGGGAAGGTCACCGGGATGCCGACGCATCCCGACCACCCGATGTACCGGGAGGACAAGGCCCGCGTCTACATCGACCCGGTGACCTGGATCGACGATCTGCGGGACTTCGACTTCTCCTTCGGTTCCCGCATCCACGGCAACATCGCGGCACTGCTCGCCGGTACGCCCGCGACCGTGCTCTGCTCGGACTCGCGCACGCTGGAGCTGTGCCGCTACTTCGAGATCCCGCACCGCACGCTCGACCAGCTGTCCGGGGCCCCCGAGGAAACCGACCCGGCGCGGCTGTACGAGGAGGCCGACCTCAGCGGGCTGACCGGCAACCACCACGAGCGGTTCGAGCGGTTCACCTCGTTCCTGGACCGCAACGGGCTGGACAACACGTTCTCGCACGGCGACGGCGGAGCGGCCCACGAGGAGCGGATGCGTTCGCTGGACTTCCCCGGCGGCGTCCGCCCGTGGCTCGACGCCGACCCGGCCGCGCTCATCACGCGGTTCGGCTGGCTGCACACCCGGGTCAGCGAACTGGCCGCGGAAAACGCCAAGTTGAAGAATGAACTGGCCCGCGTCAAGACCGGGACGAAGGCCGGTGCCAAGCCCGGTGCCGGGAAGACGACCGTGGTCGCCCCCGCGTCCGGCTCGGTGTACCGCAGGGCCCGCCGGGTGGTGGGCCGTCCCCTGCGCCGAGCCCTGCAGGGCGGGCGGAAATGACGGCGGCGGCCCAGGGAAGTCACCTGGGCCACCCTTGACATCCCACGGTCACTCCCACGTTGCGGACACGCGCGTGTCGTCCGGACGTCGGCACGCGTTAACCCGTGCGTCCGTCTCCGCGACGCACCCTGGAGTGACCGCGTGCCCCTGTCCCTGCCCCGTCGGCGGTTCTCGGCGAGGATCCGCCGACGCCGCGCCTCGCCCCGCACCCCCGGCCGTACCTTCGGGCGTCCGCCCGGCCGCCCGGCCGTCGCCAAGGTGACGGCGGCGGCCGTGCTGGCCGGCGCCTTCGTGGCGCAGGCCGCCGCGGCCCTGCTCCCGAACGTCCCGCTGCTGCTCGCCGCGACCGCCGTCTCCCTGGCCGTCGAGGGCGTGCTGTACCGGTGGCAGCCCGGCGTGCTCTCGCTGCTGGCCAAGTCGCACGCGGACATCACCGTCCGTCATGTCCTGCGCGATCTGCTGCTGGTGGTGGGTCTGCTGCGGCTCGGGGAGAACGACCGGGAGCCGCAGTACGCGTGGCTCGTCGCCGGCCTGCTCGCCTTCTACGCGCTGCACTGCGCGATCCAGGCGGTGTCCGTGCTGGTCCGCCGCACCCGCACGCTGCCCGTGGTGACCCGGAACATTGACGCCTCGGCGCTGCGCCTGACCCGCGCCCCGGCCGCGCTGCTGCGCCACCCCGGCCACCGGCTGCTGCTCCTCGGCCTGCCCACGACGGCCGGCCTGGCCTCGGCGGCGGTGATCCGGGCACCGCTGCCCGCGGCGGCCGGGGTCGTGTTGTCGCTGGTACTCGCGTCGGCGGGTCTGGGCGCACTGCTGCTGCGCCTGCTGCCCTCCCGGCGTCCGGCCGGCGAACAGGAGGTGCTCGACTGGTTCGACGCCTGGCTGGCCGACTACCGGCCCACGGTCGGCCTGTACTTCTCCGGCGGGGCCTCCTCCGCCTACCAGGCGAACATGTGGCTGGAGACGCTGAGCAGGCTCGACGGCCGGCCGGTGATCGTCCTGCGCGAGCGGTTCATGGTGGCGAAAATCGCGGCGACCGACATCCCGGTCGTGTGCCTGCCGAAGGTGTCCACCCTGATGCGGCTCGAGCACTCCTCGCTGCGGGTCCTCATCCACCCGTCGAACTCCGGCAAGACCTCGCAGGTACTGCGCATCCCCACGATCAAGCACGCCTTCGTCAACCACGGCGAGAGCGACAAGCTGTCGTCCTGCAATCCGTACGCGAAGGCCTACGACGAGGTGTGGGTGGCCGGTCCGGAGGCGCGTGAGCGGTACGCGCGGGCCGGGGTCGGGGTCGAGGACAAGGACGTGGTGGAGATCGGCCGTCCCCAACTGGACGCCGTCCGCCCGTACGCGGGCCCACCGGCCGGTACGTACACCACGGTGCTGTACGCGCCGACCTGGGAGGGCTGGGACGGCAACCCGGGCAACACCTCGGTGCTCGCGGCCGGGGAGAACCTCGTACGGGCGCTGCTCGCGGACCCGGGCGTACGGCTGCTGTACAAACCGCACCCGCTGACCGGCTCCGTGGAGCCGCGGGCGGGCGCCGCCGATCTGCGCATCCGGGAGCTGATCCGGGCGGCGAACCGGGATCGGCCCGCGGGATCTGCCCCACCTGCGCGATCCGCCTCGGAGTTGGACCACCTCACCGCGGAGCTGGACCGGCTCACGGCGGCCGGGGTCCGCGCGAGCGCCGACCAGGTCGAGCGGATGCTGGCGCAGTCCGCCCCGCCGCCCGGACGGGCCGAGGCGGTGGCCGGGGCCACGGCGGCCTGGGAGGAGGCGTACTGGGCGTCACTGCCGGAGGGGGAGCACCGGATCGTCACCGGCGTACGGCCCGCCCTGTACGCCTGCTTCGACGTCGCCGACCTGTTGATCAGCGATGTGTCGAGCGTCATCAGCGACTTCCTGGCCAGTGGCAAGCCGTACGCGGTGGTGAACACCAGCGGGCTGTCCGAGGAGGCGTTCCGAGCGGAGTTCCCGACGGTGGCGGCGGCGACCGTCCTGACGCCGGACGCGGGCGGGGTGCCGGCCCTGCTGGAATCGGTCCGGCATCCGGAGAAGGACGAACTGGCGGATGCGCGGGCCGAGTGGAAACTGAGGCTGCTGGGCCCCGACCAGCCGACGTCCCAGGACCGCTGCAACGCGGCGCTGCGCGCCCTCTCCACGGCCGCCCTGCACCGCAGGACACGCACCCCCCACCCCCTCCCGGAGGCCCTGCTCCCAGCCCCCCGCCGGAACCCCGACCCCCGCCCAGGGGTCAACCCCGGATCCGGAGCGGACTTCGGAGCCCGGGACGGTCAGGGGTAGGTGTTCGTCACGCCGCTGTCGGGGTCTTCGATTCCGGTGCCGGCTCCTCGCGGGAGGTCAGCAGGTGGCGGGCTCGGTGGGCGGCGCGGCGCAGGACGGTGGCCGTGCCGCCCTCGCGGTAGCCGGGGAAGGCGCGGGCCTCCCGGGGCGAGGCGAGGTAGACGGATTCGGGGATGCCCGCCGCACGGTCACGGAAGTGCGGATACACGAGGTAGACGCGTCGGCCCCGCCGCTCCAGCAGGGCCGGCGCCTGCCTCCTCGACGCCGTGGACTTCACTGCGTCGAGGAGGGGTTCGAGTCGTTGTTCGGCCACGAGGTGCAGCCTCAGTCGTTCCTCGACCTTCAGGTGCCGGGCGACGTCGTCGCTCCAGTGGACGTCCAGCAGGGGCTTCGCCAGCTCCAGTTTGTGCCGCCGCACCCGGTCGCTGTCCTTGAGGAACCGGGGGCCGAACTGCGGGAGCAGGGTGACGGTCAAGGGCCGTAACATGAGTCGGTCGCGCCGGGGGCCCTCGGGGACGAGGTCGGCGATCAGGTCCGTCAGGCGGCGGGCCGACTCGAAGCGCAGGGTGTAACTCCCGCTCTCGGTCACGTGCTTGCCGTCGTCGCGGCCCACCAGGTAGGAGCAGGTGTGGTCGGCGATCACGGAGACGCCGTTCGCCCTGAGGTACGCCTCCATGGTGAACAGCGCGTCCTCGCCGGTGAACAGTGACTCGTCGAACCGTATGCCGTGCCGGACGAGCAACTCGCGGCGGAACAGCTTCTGCGCGCTGAGCGTGTACTTGATGGGGGAGGAGTGGACGTCGGTACGCTCCAGTGTGCGGCCCCACATGGACTTCGGGGCGCCCCGGTTGACGCCCTCGATCCGGCCCAGGACCACATCGGTGCCGGCCCGGTCCGCCATGGCGACCATTCGCTGAAGGGCCTCGGGGCCCAACCGGTCGTCGGCGTCCAGGAAGAAGACGTACCGCCCGGTGGCCTTGTCCAGGCCGATGTCGCGCGGGCCGCTGGGGCCGCCCGAGTTCGTCTGCCGGA
Source organism: Streptomyces sp. GD-15H (assembly GCF_045291515.1). Lineage (NCBI taxonomy): Bacteria > Bacillati > Actinomycetota > Actinomycetes > Kitasatosporales > Streptomycetaceae > Streptomyces > Streptomyces sp. GD-15H. The sequence continues at coordinate 5,792,895 of NZ_CP149447.1, read as the reverse complement.
TCGCGGTGACCGGCATGGGCGCACGGCCCGCGAACCCCTCCAGGCACTCCCCGTACCGTCCGTCGAGCCGTCGTCGACGGTGATGACCTCGATGCGCTCCGGGTCGATGGTCTGTGCCTCCAGCGAGGCGAGGCACTCGACCAGATACGGCATCGCTTCGTACGCCCCGATGACCACGGTGACGTCAGGCTGCGCCACGGTCACGTTCCCTCCTTGCCGCAGGACATTTCCCTCGCATCGCCTCATTCGCTACTTGCTGGACGGGCTTTCGGGGTAGGGGGTTGCCTTGAACGATTTCCCAAGTGGCTCGTGTCACAAGGGGTTTCAGCCGACCGCCCGGCCGACACGAAAGGCTCGGCCCCCGAGGAGTTGCTCCTCGGGGGCCAAGCCCTGTCGGGTGTTCGAGTGGGCACCCGGGCGGGTGTCCGGAGCGGGTCAGCCCGCCCCGGCGCCCTCCGTCTCGCCGGTCACCGACGCCGCCTGCGCGGGCAGCGCGTCCGCCGGCTCCACGTCCGCCGGCTCCACGTCCGGTCCGCCGACCGTGGTCCGGGACTCCTGGCCGAGGTTGCGCGTCTCGGCCTTCCGGGCGAGTCGGCCCACCGCGGCGTTGAACTGGTCGATGGACTTCGGCTCGTCCGGGCCCAGCAGGTAGCGCTTGAGCTCGCCCCGCTCCTCGGCCAGCGGATCGGTCTCGGGCGCCCGGACGGCGGCGAGCAGCCCGTCCAGTCCGGCCGCGTCGTTGGACAGGATCACCGCGGCGCGCACCGCCGTGTTCTGCCGCTTGAACTCCTCCACGCCCAGCCCGGCGGAGTCGGTCACCGCGTACGGCTTGCCGCTGGCGATGAAGTCGGAGACGACGCTGGAGATGTCGGAGACCATCGCGTCGGAGACGTTGAAGCAGTCGTACAGGCGCGGCTGGGCGCCCGTGATGACGCGGTGCTCCCAGTCGGGGAAGGAACGCCAGTACGCGGTGTTCCACTCGGCGCGCAGCCGGGCGGTCTCCTCGTGCCGGGCCACGTCGACCAGGCCGTCGCGGCTGGCCTCGGCCTCGTCGCCGCCATCGGCGCCGTCGGTCAGCTCGGCCAGCCGGGCCTCGATGCGCGTCAGCTCGGCCGCGGCCCGTTCCTGGGCCGCCGTGTCCGTGGTGTAACGGGGGTCGGCGGCGCGCTCGGCGGTGGCCTTCTCGATCAGCGCGGTGATCCGCTGGTGGGCGGCCTTGGCCTGCGCGCTGCGGGTCCCGGTGAACGGGTGCGGCTTGTAGAGCACACGGACCGGGGGTCGGCCGCGACCAGCCGCTTCACGATGTTCTCGCCGGCCAGCAGGATCGAGGTGTTGCCGGGGTTGTCGTCCCAGCCCTCCCAGGTGGGGGCGTACAGGACCGTCGGACGGTGCCCGTCGGCGGCTGCGCCGCGGGCGCCCTCGATGGGGGCCAGCTGGGGGCGGCCTACCTCGACGATGTCCTCGTCGCGGACGCCGACGTCGGCGATGGCGTAGCGGTCGCGGCCCGCTCGGCCGGCCGTCCACACCTCGTCGTAGACCTTGCTGTACGGGTTCACGCTGGCGATCTTGTCGCTGTCGCCGTGGCCGATGAAGACGTGCTTCATGGTGGGCACGCGCAGCAGGTGGATGTTCTTGCCGACGTTCGCCGCGTACAGCGCGACGCGCACCGTGGACAGGTCCAGGTTCATCAGGTGCACCCCTCCGGGCACGCAGATGACGGGGACCGTGGTGGGGGCCAGGTTGTTCAGTATGACCCGCTCGCGCAGGATGATCAGCGGACGGGTGTCCAACTGCTCCATGGTCTCCAGCCACATGTTGACCTGGTAGGCGGAGTCCTTGGAGCCGGAGAAGTACAGCACGGTTTCCGGCCGGTACTCGGCCAGCCAGCCGTCGACCGCTTCCAGCACCTTCTCGGCGTTCGGCGGGATCCGCCGACCCCGCACGTAGGGCACCAGGACCAGGATGTACAGGAGGCCCAGGAGCACCGTGACCCCGATGCCGACGAAGCCGACGGCGGCCGAGTCCAGCGCCGCGGCGACCAGTATGCCGACGACCGCCGCGAGGTCGAGGTGGAGCATCTTCTCGGCGGCGCGGTGCATCAGCGCGTGCGGCGGCGCGTCCGGGATGCGGACGCGGGAGGCCAGGTCGACGTTGCGGGTGGCCACCGGCATGCGTCGGCGGTTGCGGATCAGCGTGGTCAGCGCGCCGTGCGGGGCCTGAAGACCGTAGAAGGCGATGAAGCAGGCGATCGCCCCGTAGTAGATCAGGTTGTCCGCGAGGGACAGGCGGGCCAGCAGCAGGATCAGCAGCAGCTGCCGGATCAGGAAGCGGATCGACAGGCCCGCCCGCACCTTGCTGAGGCGGTTGACCAGGTAGCTGCCCCGGTGGTGCAGATAGTGGTCCGCCAGGTACGTCACGGCGGCCGCTGCCGCGAAGGCGGGGACGCTCGGGACGAGCGCGGCCAGCATGAGGCAGGGGAAGGCCAGCATCATGAGGACCGCTGCGGCCAACTCGGCCGCGCTGCCCACCCGGGCGACGCGAATAGCGGTGGATATCAACGGAGAAACCTGCTCTTGGAGGGTGAGTGCCGGTTTGTGCCTGTGGGTGATGCGCGAGCGACGGATTCAGGCCCCCGCGAACACCCGCGCGCGGACTGCGTGAACGGGAGGCCGCAGAGGCCTGAATTACCGGAGTCTATTTGCCGTCGATTATTACACGCCGTCCTGACGATCCAGCACCGACGCCAGTGCCTGCTCGAATCCGGTGGCACGGGCCGCACCCGCGGTCGGGTCCTGCTGCCGTACGTCGATGACATGGCCGGTGAGTTCGGAGAGCAGCACGTCCAGGGAGGTGCGGGCGACCGCCTCGGAGGACAGCAGGCTGCCCGCGGGCTCCTGGCCGAAGGCCTTGGTGCGCATCGGCGTGGCGGTGCGCTCCGGGTTGACGCAGTTGACGCGGACGCCGTCGCCGGCCCAGCTCGTCGGACAGGGCCTGGGTGAGGTTCACCATCGCGGCCTTGGTCGAGGAGTACAGGCTGTACTCGGCGCGCCCGCGGGTGTAGCTGCTGGAGGTGTAGAGCAGCAGCTGCCCCTTCGTCTCGGCGAGGTACTTGTACGCGGACCGGGCGATCTGCACCGGGGCCAGGTAGTTGACCTTCAGCGCCTCCTCGATGGTGGCGTTGTCGGTCTCGGCCAGCTTCCCGATGCGCAGCACGCCGGCCGTGTTGACGACGTAGTCGATGCGCCCGGTCGCCGCGTACGCCTTGGACAGCGCGTCGTCGACCTCCTCCGGGTTCTCGACGTGGGTGCCGGTGGTGGACCGCCCGAGCGGGTACACGGTGGCGCCGTAGGACTTGGCGAGGTCGCAGACGTCCTTGCCGATGCCGTAGGAACCGCCGAAGACGACGAGGGTCTTGCCGGTGAGCAGCTCGCGGTAGGCCTCTTCGCCTATCTGCTCGGGCGCCGCCGTGGAGGCGAGCTGGAACAGCTTGTCGGCGATGAAGACGTCGACGGGCTGAGTGACCTTCATGTTGTACTCGTCGCCCGCGACGACGTGGATCGGCACGTCGGGCAGGTACTTGAGCACGACGGAGCAGTCGTCCGTGGCCTGGAAGTTGGGGTCGCCGGCGGCGACCTCGTAGGCGCGGCGGATCGTGGACAGCTTGAAGGCCTGCGGGGTCTGGCCGCGGCGCAGCCGGGAGCGGTCCGGGATCTCGGTGATGAACTCGCCGTCCTCACCGTGCGTCCGCGTGACGATGATGGTGTCCGCGGACGGGATGGCCACGTCGACGGCCTGGTAGCGCTCCAGGGCGCTCACACAGTCGTCGATGACGCGCCGTGACAGCAGGGGGCGGACGGCGTCGTGGAAGAGGACGTTGCGGTCCTCTCCCTCGGCCAGGCCCTCGCCGAGGGCCGAGATGGCCCGCTCGGTGGTCTCGTTCCGCGTCGAGCCGCCCTCGATGACCTGGGTGACCTTCGTGAAACCGGCCTTGGCGACGATCTTCTCGACGTCGGGCACGTAACCCGGCGCCATCAGCACGATGATGTCGTCGATCGAGTCGGCGTTCTCGAAGGTGGTCAGGGTGTGCTCGATGACTGCCTTGCCGGCGATCTTCAGCAGTTGCTTGGGGATCGACAGACCCACCCGCTGGCCGGTGCCACCGGCCAGGATCACTGCGGTGGTACGGGGCTTGGCTATGTGCTGTGACACAGGTGACCTACCTTGGGGCATCAGGGAACTGCGAAATGGTCCCACTTGTGGTTACCGCAATGCAAGGTGAGCGACCTCCGTCGCATATGTGCGCGCAACCCGTCATTCACCTGGGACCCCCAGGTGGCCGGTACCGGTTCCCGGAACGCCGGGAAATCGCTGTGAGTAACTGCACAGGTCACCAGCCTGCCGCGGTGGGTGCCCCGGGCGGGCGCGGCGGCGGTTCCGGGCCGGCCGGTGGCCGCGCCCCCGGCCCGGTAGCCGTAAATCTTCACTCCTCGAGGGGGGACCGCACCATTTCTTCATATTCGGGAGCACCGCAAAGGGTGAAGCGTCCGACAACCCGAAATTCGGCTAGTCCGCCTGCCCTTTGTCGGGGAATTCGATATGAGGATCCGGCGGCTTTTCGGTATCGGCGGGGGTGGGGTGGGACGGGAGGGGGAGGGACCGGACGGTGCGCGAGAGCCGTCCTCCGACGCGGAAGCGTTACCCGTACCGGGTGTCGGGGCGCAGGCCGCACACGTCGACGTGGACGCCGTGCCCTTGGGCGGGCACGGCCCGAGCGGTGGCCGGCAACCACAGCTGGGGGAGGCCGCGACGCCGCGTACGGCGGCGCCGGCGGTCAGAACGCGTCGGCGATCGGACGAAACCGCTCCGGAAATCGGCGAACCCCCCTGCCTCGCATGCGTCTTGGACGCTGGAAGCTCGCCGTCCGGAAGGTCGGGGCACTGAACACGACGGCGCGCATACACGGCGAACAGGAAGACAACAGGAAACCCGCCCCGGCACGGGAACATCCCATTGCCCGGGCGGGTCCTGAGGGTGAGCGGCGGACGACGGGGCCGCCGCACCGGGCCCGCTCCGCCTAGAACGGCTTGAAGTCGTCGTACTCCCGCTCGGACTCGTCCCGTTCGGCCTGCCGCTCGCGGCGTCGCTGGGCGGCCGGACGGGGCGCGTCGAAGCGGTGGTCCTCGCCGCGCCGGCCGAGCATCTCCGCACCGGCGGTCAGCGACGGCTCCCAGTCGAAGACGACCGCGTTGTCCTCGGGGCCGATGGCGACCCCGTCGCCGGACCGGGCGCCCGCCTTCACCAACGCGTCTTCCACACCGACCCGGTTGAGCCGGTCGGCGAGGTAGCCGACGGCCTCGTCGTTGTTGAAGTCGGTCTGGCGGACCCAGCGTTCGGGCTTCTCGCCGCGCACCCGGAACAGCCCGTCGTCCTCACGGGTGACGGTGAACCCGGCGTCGTCCACGGCCTTGGGCCGGATGACGATGCGGGTCGCCTCCTCCTGCGGCCTGGCGGCCCGCGCCTGGGCCACCAACTCGGCGAGCGCGAACGACAGTTCCCGCAGTCCGAGGTGGGCGACGGCGGACACCGCGAAGACGCGGTAACCGCGCGCCTCCAGTTCGGGCCGGACCATCTCGGCGAGGTCCCTGCCGTCCGGCACGTCGGTCTTGTTGAGGACGACGATGCGGGGACGGTTGTCGAGGCCGCCGTACTGCCGCAGCTCCTCCTCGATGATGTCGAGGTCGGAGACGGGGTCGCGGTCCGACTCCAGCGTCGCGGTGTCCAGCACGTGCACGAGCACACTGCACCGCTCCACGTGCCGCAGGAACTCGAGCCCCAGGCCCTTGCCCTGGCTGGCGCCCGGGATCAGCCCCGGCACGTCGGCGATGGTGTAGACGGTCGACCCGGCGGTGACGACGCCCAGATTGGGCACGAGGGTGGTGAACGGGTAGTCGGCGATCTTGGGCTTGGCGGCGGAGAGCACGGAGATCAGCGAGGACTTCCCCGCGCTCGGATACCCGACCAGCGCCACATCGGCGACGGTCTTCAGCTCCAGGACGATGTCCTGGAGGTCCCCCGGCACACCGAGCAGCGCGAACCCGGGCGCCTTGCGCCGCGCGGAGGCGAGGGCGGCGTTCCCGAGCCCGCCCCGGCCGCCCTGGGCGGCGACGTACGAGGTCCCGTTCCCCACCAGGTCGGCGAGCACATTGCCCGCCTTGTCGAGGACGACGGTCCCGTCCGGCACCGGCAGGACCAGGTCCTGGCCGTCCTTGCCGCTGCGGTTGCCGCCCTCGCCGGGCTTGCCGTTGGTGGCCTTGCGGTGCGGGGAGTGGTGGTAGTCGAGGAGCGTGGTCACGGACTGGTCGACGGTCAGGATGACATCGCCGCCCCGCCCGCCGTTCCCGCCGTCCGGTCCGCCCAGCGGCTTGAACTTCTCACGGTGGACGGAGGCACAGCCGTGGCCTCCGTTACCCGCGACGACATGCAGCTCGACGCGGTCCACGAAGGTGGTCATGTGGGGTGCCTCCAGAGACGGTGAGGTGTACGTACGTGTTTCCTGATTAACACGCGAAAGGCGGACCCGCCTTCCCGCCAGGGAAGTGAGGTCCGCCTCGCGAAAGCTTCCGATCAGGCGACCGGAACGATGTTCACGACCTTGCGGCCGCGGCTGGTGCCGAACTGCACCGAACCGGCCTCCAGGGCGAACAGCGTGTCGTCGCCGCCACGGCCGACGCCGGCGCCGGGGTGGAAGTGGGTGCCGCGCTGGCGGACGAGGATCTCACCCGCGTTGACGACCTGACCGCCGAAGCGCTTCACGCCGAGCCGCTGGGCATTCGAGTCGCGACCGTTCCGGGTGGACGATGCGCCCTTCTTGTGTGCCATCTCTCCTCAGTCCCTTACTTCGCAGCCGCGGGGATCTCAGTGACCTTGATCGCCGTGTACTGCTGGCGGTGGCCCTGACGACGACGGTAGCCGGTCTTGTTCTTGTAGCGCAGAATGTCGATCTTCTGGCCCTTGTGGTGGTCCACGACCTCGGCCTGGACCTTGACGCCGGCCAGCACCCACGGATCGCTGGTCACGACTTCGCCGTCGACGAGGAGCAGGGTCGAGAGCTCGACCGTGTCGCCGACCTTGGCGGTGGAAATCTTGTCAACCTCAACGATGTCGCCGACAGCAACCTTGTGCTGGCGACCACCGCTGCGCACGATGGCGTACACGCGGATCTCACTCTCACTCGATGAACGGCACCCCGCAGGCCAGCCGCCCGACAGACACACGGACAACCTCTCCCGAGCCGACCCGCGCCCGGGAGGAAGAGGTTTACGGGGGTGTGGCGATCCCGATGGACACGCCGACGGTCAAGGTTACGGGGACGCGCCCCGACCGGTCAAACCGGGCCGGTTCGACCCGTGACGGTGACGCCCGCCGCGGCGCGCTCCCCGCCACTCGGCGGGGGCACCGGTGGATCAGCTCGCGAGCAGGTGGGCGCGCCCGAACATGGTCGCCGCGACCCGCGCGGTCGGTGTGCCGGAGTCCAGATCCGCACCGGCCTGCCGCAGCACCTCGACCACCTCGTCCGCGCCCTTGAACAGGGCGCCGGCGATGGGGGCCTGGTCCCGGGCGTTGCGCAGGTCGGGGTCGGCGCCGAGGCTGAGCAGAGCCCGCACGGTGTCGGCGTGGCCGTGATAGGCGGCGAGCATGAGCAGGGTGTTGCCGGCCGCGTCGGTCACGTCGACCGGCAGCCCGTGCTCCACGAACCCCGCCAACTCCTCGGTGCCGCCCTCCCGGGCCAGATCCATGGCGATGGCCACGACGCGTTCCGTCTGCTCAGGAGTCAGACCGCCCCTGCTCATGTGAATCTCTCCTGATCACGCGGTGGTGCTGGTCATGCCCATGCGGGCGTCGGGCGGTGGCCGCGCCCGCCCCGGCGCGGGCCACTGAGTGGCCCGCGCCGGGGCGCGGTGCGGGGCTACCGCGTGTTCCGTCGGGCGGCCGGGCTCAGAGGTCGCCGGCGGCCAGGGCCTCGATCGCCTTGCGGACGCCTTCGCCGTAGGCAGGGTCGGCCTTGGTGCAGTTGCCGATGTGCCGTTCGATGGTCTGCTCCGACGCGCCGTTGATGGCGCGCGCCGTGTTCTCGAAGAGAACCTGCTGCTGCTCGGGGCTCATCAGGCGGAACAGGTTGCCGGGCTGCTCGAAGTAGTTGTCGTCGTCCTCACGGAAGTTGAACCGGTCGGCGACGGCACCCACGGCCAGGCTCGGCTCGCGGTAGGCCGGCTGCTCCGGCCAGCGTCCGTACGAGTTGGGCTCGATGCCCGGGGTGGCTCCCTGGTTGCCGTCGACCCGCATGGCGCCGTCGCGGTGGTAGGTGTTCACCGGGTTCTTCGCGGTGTTGACGGGGATCTGGTGGTGGTTCACGCCGAGGCGGTAGCGCTGGGCGTCGCCGTAGGAGAAGCAGGCCCTGCAGCATCTTGTCGGGCGAGTAGCTGATACCCGGAACCACGTTCGCCGGGGTGAAGGCGGCCTGCTCGACGTCCGCGAAGTAGTTCACGGGGTTGCGGTTGAGCTCCCACTCGCCGACCTCGATCAGCGGGTAGTCCTTCTTCGACCAGACCTTGGTGAGGTCGAAGGGGTGGAAGCGGTAGTTCTCCGCGTCGGCCTCCGGCATGACCTGGATGAACAGCTTCCACTTCGGGAAGTCGCCGTTCTCGATCGCCTCGAAGAGGTCGCGCTGGTGGGACTCGCGGTCCTTGCCGACGAGGGCCTCGGCCTCGGCGTCGGTGAGGTTCTTGATGCCCTGCTGGGTGCGGTGGTGGAACTTGACCCAGAACCGCTCACCCTCGGCGTTGATCAGGCTGTAGGTGTGCGAGCCGAAGCCGTGCATGTGCCGGTACGAGGCGGGGATGCCGCGGTCGGACATCACGATCGTGACCTGGTGCAGGGCCTCGGGGAGGTTGGTCCAGAAGTCCCAGTTGTTCTCGGGGTCGCGGAGGTTGGTGCGCGGGTCGCGCTTCACCGCGCGGTTGAGGTCCGGGAACTTCAGCGGGTCGCGGAAGAAGAAGACCGGGGTGTTGTTCCCGACCAGGTCCCAGTTGCCCTCGTCCGTGTAGAACTTCAGGGCGAAGCCGCGGATGTCGCGCTCGGCGTCGGCCGCGCCGCGCTCACCCGCGACGGTGGAGAACCGGGCGAACAGGTCGGTCTTCTTGCCGACCTCGGAGAAGATCTTCGCGCTCGTGTACCGCGTGATGTCGTGGGTCACCGTGAAGGTGCCGAACGCGCCCGAGCCCTTGGCGTGCATCCGGCGCTCCGGGATGACCTCGCGGTCGAAGTGCGCGAGCTTCTCCAGGAACCACACGTCCTGCAGGAGCATCGGACCGCGCGGACCGGCCGTCAGGGAGTTCTGGTTGTCGGCAACCGGCGCGCCGGCCGCCGTGGTCAACGGCCTCTGGTTGTTCTCGGTCAAAGCTCGCTCCTCGGGTGTGGTTCTTCGCGTGCGATCAAGGCCTGGCGGTCCTGGCCGGCCGAGCATCCGCGCGAGCTGCCCCGCAGCTCGCATCTGGTCCCACCCTATGTTAGACACGATCTAAGTCAAGGCGACATTCAGAACCATATTCATTCTTGAGATGGGATCGATCGCTGGTTAGGGTGACGTGCATGAGTGATCTCTTGAAGAGGCTTCGGGAACGCGGCTGGCGCCTGACCGCCCAGCGGCGCGTCGTGGCCGAGGTTCTCGGCGGAGACCACATCCACCTGACCGCCGACGAGGTGCACGCGCGCGCGGTGGAGCGGCTGCCCGAGATCTCCCGGGCGACGGTCTACAACACCCTCGGCGAACTGGTGACCCTGGGCGAGCTCGTCGAGGTCTCGACCGACCACCGCGCCAAGCGCTACGACCCGAATGCGCACCGGCCCCACCACCACCTGCTCTGCGACCGCTGCGGCACCCTCCGCGACGTGCACCCGGCGGGCGACCCCCTCTCGGACCTCCCGGAGTCGGAGCGCTTCGGATACGCGCTCTCCGACGTCGAACTGACCTACCGCGGCATCTGTCCGGACTGCACGGCCTGATGCCGGAGCAGCCCTCGCGTCACCCTCGTGACCGCTCGTCGGATGCCCGGCCCGGCCTGACGTATCTCGGCGGTCGCAGGTGCCGGCCGAGCGAGGACAGCGGTGGCCGACGCGATGCCGTTGGCCACGATGGCCACACCGGCACGTCACAGAACCCGCACACGTCGGCCGGCGGGAGAGAAAACAGCGAAGTGCCCGTCACCGGCCTCACCGGGACAGCCGCCGACCCCGCCCCCGTATGCTCACCGGGCTGAGTGAGACAGCGGAAGGCGGAGAAGTGAACTACAGGGTCCAGCCCAGCGCACAGGTCGACGGGAGCGCCGAGATCGGCGTGGGAAGCAGCGTGTGGGACCTCGCGCAGATCCGCGAGGGGGCACGTCTGGGAGAGGGCTGTGTGATCGGTCGCGGCGCGTACGTCGGCTCGGGCGTGCGGATGGGCGACAACTGCAAGGTGCAGAACTACGCCCTCGTCTACGAGCCGGCCGAGCTCGGTGACGGTGTGTTCATCGGTCCCGCCGTGGTTCTCACCAACGACCACAATCCGCGTTCCGTGACCCCCGAGGGCAAGCAGAAGCGCGGCGGCGACTGGGAGGCAGTCGGGGTGAGCATCGCCGATGGAGCCTCGATCGGCGCGCGGTCCGTGTGCGTCGCGCCGGTGCGTGTCGGTCGCTGGGCCATGGTCGCAGCCGGTGCCGTGGTCACCAAGGACGTGCCAGACTTCGCCCTCGTGGTCGGCGTACCCGCCCGTCAGGTGGGCTGGGTGGGCAGGTCCGGAGTGCGCCTGGTGGAGCGGGAGGCCGAGCCCGGGGTGTGGGAGTGCCCCGAGAGCGGCAGCCTGTACGACGAGAAGGACGGCACGCTCACCGAGCGCGAGGCCTGACCGGCACCGTGACGTGAAAGCGTGAGCACTTTCCGTCGAAGTGCTCACGCTTTTCGCGGAGTGTTCGCCTGGGTGCGCACCGCAGGACGGATGCGCCCACAGGATCCCGTGTCCACGGGGCGGGATCCCACCGGTCGTCCGATACCGCGCCTCAGCCGCCGATGACCACCCTGCGGACGCCCTTCCACTCCTCCGGGTCGGTCGTACGGCGTCCGTCGACCAGGACCGTGACGTCCGGCAGATCGGCGGGGGTCAGCTCGCGGTACTCGGCGTGGTCGGCCTGGAGGACGGCCGCAGTGACCTTCTCACCGTCGTGCGGCGTCAGGCCCAGCGCCGACAGTTCCTCGGCCGTGTACATCGGGTCGGAGACGTACGGCACGGCGCCGCGCGCCCTGAGGGCCTCCACGGTCGGGAAGACGCCCGAGAACGCGGTCTCCTTCACTCCCCCGCGGTAGGCCGCGCCCAGCACCAGGACGTTCACGCCGGTCAGGTCCCCGTATGCGGCCGCCAGCAGGTCGACGGCGTACTCGGGCATCGCGGCGTTCGCCTCCCGGGCAGAGCGCACGACGGTGGCGGCCGGGTCGTTCCACAGGTACATCCGCGGGTAGATCGGGATGCAGTGGCCGCCGACCGCGATGCCCGGCTGGTGGATGTGACTGTAGGGCTGCGAGTTGCAGGCCTCGATGACCTTCTTGATGTCGATGCCGTTGCTGTCGGCGAAGCGCGCGAACTGGTTGGCGAGGCCGATGTTGACGTCGCGGTACGTGGTCTCGGCGAGCTTGGCGAGCTCCGACGCCTCCGCCGTGCCGAGGTCCCAGACCCCGTTCGGGCGCGGCAGGTCGTCGCGGACGTCGAAGTCCAGGACCGCCTCGTAGAACTCGACGCCGCGGGTCGTCGAGGCCTCGTCGACGCCCCCGACGAGCTTCGGGTAACGGCGCAGATCGGCGAAGACGCGGCCGGTGAGCACGCGCTCGGGCGAGAAGACCAGGTGGAAGTCCTCACCGCTCGTCAGCCCCGAACCCTCGGCGAGCATCGGGGCCCAGCGGGTCCGGGTGGTGCCGACCGGCAGTGTGGTCTCGTACGAGACGAGCGTGCCGGGCTTGAGCCCCTTGGCGATCGCCTTGGTTGCCGCATCCATCCAGCCGAAGTCGGGCACGCCGTCGGCGTCGACGAACAGCGGGACGACCACGACGACGGCCTCCGACTCGGCGACGGCGGTCGTGGTGTCCGTCGTCGCGCTCAGCAGCCCGGCGTCGACGGCCTCCTTCAGCTTCACGTCGAGGTCGTACTCACCCGGGAACGGTTCCGTTCCCGCGTTGACGAGTTCGACGACCTTCTCGTTGACGTCCGCGCCGATGACCCGGTGGCCCTTGGAAGCGAACTGCACGGCGAGGGGCAGCCCGATCTTGCCGAGCGCTACTACACAGATGTTCATGGGGAGTGGCTACTTCCTTTTGGAGCCGCGGGCGAGAATGGCCTGCATCCGGGCGGCCAGTGACTTCTTCGGCGGGAACATCCGCGCCGTGGCGATCACCACGCGCCCCTTGTCGTTGATCAGGGCGGCGGCCCGGTAGGGGTCCTCCTGGCGTCCCCACCGGCGGGCCAGCGGCATGGGCTTGCCCTTGCCGCGTACGGGTATCTCGTATGTCGACCCGGCAACGTCCAGGTAGATCCGGACGCCCAGTTTGACCTCGCGTCGCTCCAGCGGGACGCGGGCGTGCAGCACCGTGGCGGCGCCGTCCTCGGTGGATTCCGCGGTGAAGTGGCCCACCGGTGCCGGGAGGGAGTGCCCGCTCGGCAGCTTCCTGGCTCCGGGCTTGTCCGCCTTCCCGGGCATCGCCCCATGGACCAGTCGAAGGACGGCGCTGTCCACGTCACCGAGGACGGGCATCCTGACCGATGCCGTGTAGGCGATCCCCTCGCCGTCCTGCTGCCACGCGGAGGCGAGCAGTTCGCTGCCCTTGGCGAGCCGGCCGGGAACCGCCTCCCCGACGAGTTCGTAGCACCGGTCGGGCACACCGATCCGGGGGTCGCGGAAGCCCGGATAGCGGGCGTAAGCGCGGTCCCCCTCGACGACGAACGGCGGCGCTCCGTGCCTCTTCTCGGCGGTGATCGCCTCACACAGCTCATCGATCGCGCCGGCCCGGGCCAGGCAGATCCGCACGCGCCGCTTGACGTCCATGGCGTCCCGGATGCCGTCCGTGAGGTAGGCGTCGGCGAGTCGGGCGATCCCCGCGCAGATGTCGCGCTGGAGCTCGCGGTCCAGGGCGGGGAAGTCGTCCTGGACGAGCTTGGCCAGTTCCCAGGTGAAGTGCCGACGCAGGACGGCGTCTCGCTCCGGGCCCTCCTCGATGAGGTCGGCGGTGTGGTCCATGATCTCCGCAGTGCACCGCAGCCGGGCCAGGTGGTCGGCCCGGTAGGTGATGTTTCCGGCGTCGCCCCGCTTCACCGCGTAGTAGCAGGTGTAGTCCGCCACCACCGATATCTTCCGCGCGCGCACGCACGCCTCGATGGTGAACGGCTGATCGCTGCCCACGGGCAGATGCTCGGGGAACCGCAGCTTGTGCTGTTCGACCAGGCCGCGCCGGAACAGCTTGGTGTTGGCCAGGGTCCACGGCAACGCCGAGCCGGTGAGGCCGATGTCCGGGTCGCTCTTCTTGTACAACGCCTGATGGACGTACCGGCCGTTCGTCCCGGCCATCTTGCCCACCACGATGTCCGAGCCGTGTTCATCGGCGTAGGCCACCATGCGCTCCAGTGCCTCTTCGCCGAGGTGGTCGTCGGAGCCGACGAAGTACACGTACCGGCCGGTGGCGACGTCCAGCGCCCGGTTGCTGGGTGCCGCCGGCCTCGGAGTTCTCCTGGTGGATGACCTTGATGATGCCCGGGTACCGCTCGGCGAAGCGGTCGAGTTCGGCGCCGCTGTCGTCGGTGGAACCGTCGTCGACCGCGACGATCTCCAGCCGGTCCCGCCCGATGCTCTGTCCCACCAGGGAGTTCAGACACTCCGTGAGGTAGGGCATCGTGTTGTAGACGGCGACGATCACGCTGACGTCGGGTACGCCCTTCATGCCTGTGCCTTCGCCTCTCTGCGTCCGGCCGGGGGCCGGTTCCCTTGGCCGGCCAGCAGCCGCGCGTAGACGGCGTCCAGCCGCTCGGCCTGCGCCTCCCAGGTCCACTGGTCGAGCAGCCCCGACGCGTCGTACACGGCGCGGTACCGCTCGGCATCTCCCAGCACGGACTTCACGGCGCGGGTGTAGTCCTCCAGGTCCTCGGCACGGAACACCTCGCCCTGACCGGTCTGTTCGACCATCGCTCCCATCGTCTTCACGTCACTGACCACCAGCGGCAGCCGGGCATGGGAGTACTCGAAGAACTTGGTGATGAGGGCGATCTCGTGGTTCGGCCAGTGATGGATCGGGATGACCCCGATGTCGGCCGTCGCGAGGAAGCGCACCACCTGGTAGTGCGGCACGTACGGCAGGATGTGCAGCCGGTCGCCGGCCCCCAGCTCCTCCGCACGCGCCCGCAGGGTCTTCATGTAGTCCGACTCGGTGTTGAGTACGACGAACGCGGTGTGCACCTCAGGGAGGTGCGGCAGGGACTCGACCATGATGTCGAGACCGCGCTGCGGGGCGGCGGCACCGCTGTACACAGTGAGCGGCACATCGTCCGCGACACCGCACAACTCCCTCAGGTCCGGCACGGGTTCGGCGGCCTGCTCCGGCGAGATTTCCCCGTCGGGTGCGTTGAGCACGACACCGGGGCGTTCCGCCAGCCCGTGCCGCCCCTGAAGCATCTCGGCAAGGGTGTCCGACACCGTCACCACCGCGTCGGCGTACCGTGCGTACTCGCTCTCGTGCGCGCACTGGGCGATGTGCCAACGGGGGTGCGGGTTCCACGGCTTGATACCGGGCAGGAACTCGTGGGCGTCCCAGACCAGTTTGACGTCCCGGCCCCTGGCGCGGGCGCGGAGGGTGGCGCGGGCACCGACACCGAGCATCCGGAAGTCGTTGGCGTGGACGAGGTCCGGCTTCAGCTCGTCGATGACCTTCCCGTAGGCCAGCTCGAAGTCCCACAGGTGCGGATCGAGCCTGCGCCAGGCACGGTCGCCCATGGTCTTGCGCCAAAAGGCGGTGGTGAACCGGTCCAGCGCGGAGTCCATGCTCTTGCGCCGGCGCTCGAGCGCTTGGGTCCTGCCGTGCCTGAGGCGCACCCACGAGTGCATCAGCCGGGAGGCGAGCCTGGGGGGCAGCAGCCTCAGCCGGCCGACCGCCGAGCCCCGCTGCTGGGCGAGGATCAGCCGGATGGTGAGGTCGGCCCGCCATGCCTTGACCTTCTGACGGCGGTACGACGCCAGCGGCCCGGGCCGGTAGGCCAGCGGAGAGCGCAGCACCGCCCGCCGGTACTCGTGGCGTCGGCGGAACAACGGCCCGGGCACGGGCAGCAGCCGCACCTCGGCGTCCCCGATCTGCCAGCTCTTTTCCTTCTTGCCTTTGACCCTGCCCAGCAGGATCACGTCCCAGCCCGCCTCGGCGGCCGAACGGGCCTCCTTCTGCACACGCGAGTCGCCGTTGACCCCGTTGTCGACGAGCATCACGATCCGGCCGCGCGTGCTCCGTACCGTCGCCGTGCGGTTCTCAACTGCCATGGGTCGTCGGCTCCTCCGAATTGAGCGAAACGCTGCGGCCGTTCGCCGCGGATTCGAGTACCGCTGCCGCGACCTCCACCGTCCGCAGGCCCTGACGCAGGGTGCAGATGTCGGCGGACTCGCCGAGCACCGCGTCCCGGAACAGTTCGTGCTCGACGAGGAGCGGCTCGCGCTTGGGAATGGCGTAACGGATCATGTCGCCCTCGGCGACGCCCCGGAAGGCCTGCAGGGCCTCCCACTCGGTGGTCACGGCGGAGTTGGAGTGGAAGGTCAGGTCCGCGGTGAGAGTGTCGGCGATGAAGCAGCCGCGCTCACCGGTGACGGAGGTGAAGCGCTCCTTGAGCGGGCTCAGCCAGTTGACGAGGTGGTTGACCATGGTGCCGTCGTCGAGTCGGCCGACCGCGGAGACCATGTCCTCGTGCTCGCGGCCACTTTTGGAGACGGTGTGCGCGGCGATGGAGACGTACTCGTGGCCCGTGACCCAGCTGGTGAGGTCGATGTCGTGGGTGGCGAGGTCCTTCACCACACCGACGTCCGCTATACGGTGCGGGAAGGGACCCTGACGACGGGTGACGACCTGGAAGACGTCGCCGAGTTCACCGGCTTCCAGGCGGGTCCGCAGGGAGCGCAGTGCGGGATTGCAGCGCTCGATGTGGCCGACGCCGGCCACCAGCCCGCGCGATTCGAACGCCTCGACCAGGCGGCGTGCCCCGGCCACCGTGTCGGCGACCGGCTTCTCGATCAGCGCGCAGACACCAGCCGTGGCGAGCTGCAGGCCGACCTCCTGGTGCAGGGCCGTGGGGCAGGCCACCACCGCGTAGTCGATGCCCAGGTCGATGAGTTCCTCGACCGTGACCAGGACTGGCGCACCCTGCGCGGCTCCGTGCTTGTCGCCCATGGGGTCGACGACGCCGACGAAGTCGACGCCCTCCAGACGGGACAGGATGCGGGCGTGGTGGCGCCCCATGGAACCGAGGCCGACAAGTCCGGCACGCAGACGTCTTCCGTTGCTCACTTCTGCTCCCTCAGCGTGTTCACGGCGGACACGATGCGCTCCAGGTCCCGCGCGGCCAGGCCCGGGTGGACGGGCAGCGAGACGACCTCGGCGGCGGCGCGCTCCGTCTCGGGCAGGTCCCAGGTGCGGCCGGCCTTCTGGTCCGGCTCCCAGTACGGCTTCAGCCGGTGGATGGGCGTCGGGTAGTACACGGCGTTGCCGATGCCGGCCTCGGTCAGCCGGGCCATGGCTGCGTCCCGGTCACCGCGGACCCGCACGGTGTACTGGTGGTAGACGTGCCGGGCACCCTCGGCGACCCGGGGCGTGACCACGTTCGGCGCGGTGATGTGCTCCGTGAGGTAGGCGGCGTTGGCGATGCGCTGCTCGGTCCAGCCTGCGAGCTTGGTCCGCTGGACCCGGCCGATCGCGGCGGCGACGTCGGTCATCCGCATGTTGGCGCCGACGATCTCGTTGGCGTAGCGCTGCTCCATGCCCTGGTTGCGCAGCAGGCGCAGCGTCCGGGCGAGCTCCGCGTCAGCGGTGCTGACCATGCCGCCCTCGAGGCTGTGCATGTTCTTGGTCGGGTAGAAGCTGAACGTTCCGGCGTTGCCGAAAGCGCCGACCGGCGTACTGTGCAGCGCGGCTGCGTGGGCCTGGCAGGCGTCCTCGACGACGGCCAGCCCGTGCCGGTTCGCGAGGGCCATGATCCGGTCCATCGCGGCCGGGTGGCCGTACAGGTGGACCGGCATGATCGCGGCGGTGCGCGGAGTGAGGGCCGCCTCGACGGCCGCCGGATCCAGACAGAAGCTGTCGGGCTCGATGTCGGCGAAGACCACGTCGGCACCGACGAGACGCACCGCGTTGGCGGAGGCGGCGAAGGAGAACGACGGCACGACGACCTCGTCCCCCGGGCCGATCCCCAGAGCGAGCAGTGCAAGGTGCAGGGCGGAAGTGCCGGAGTTGACCGCGACGCAGTGCCGCCCGTTGACGAACTCGGCGAACTCCTCCTCGAAAGCGGCCACTTCTGGGCCCTGGACGACTCGACCGCTGCGCAGGACGCGTACCGCGGCCTCGATCTCCTCCTCGTCGATCACTGGCCTGGCGGCCGGTATCAATCCATGGGCGTCGGTCATCGACGTCTCCCCTTCTCATGTGGCGGCCTCAGCGGCGCATCACGATATGGACCGGGACGGGAAGGACGGCGCTGAGCGCGGGTCGTCCATGTCCGTTTCCGTGAAGTTTGTCGGCGGCTGTCGGTGGCGAACCGTATTCCGCATGGGTTCCGCCCCCGGAAGCCCTTGGCGGAGGACAGAAGCCATCCGCGTGGAAGAAGGTTCGCCGGCAGCAGTCGGCTGCGATCAGCGGCGTACGCAAGATCAATCGCCGAGACCGCGATCACGTTATCAGCAGATATGAATGAAATTCCCTCAGAGTTATCACAGAGAAATCTTGACCGTTCATTGAATGATCAGAGGAGGTGCGCAGAGCGATCAGACGTGACAAAAGGTGACGAGCCGTCGAGCGTACAGCGCGACGACGAAGCGCGGGACACCGGTTGGTGTTCGGTGTCCCGCGCTTCGTCGTGTGCCGCCCCTGAGGGCGGGTCCTGATCAGTCCTCCGTCGACGCCGTGACCGAGGGCGAGGGCTGCTGGGCCGCTGCCGCGGCCTTCTTCGCCGTCGTCTTCTTCGCGGCCGTCTTGGTGGTCTTGGCCGCGGCCTTCTTGACCGTCGTCTTCTTGGCGGCGGTCTTCTTGGCGGTGGTCGTCTTGGCGGTGGTCGTCTTGGCCGCCGCCTTCTTGGCCACCGTCTTCTTCGTGGCGGCCTTCTTCGCCGTGGCCTTCTTGGCCGCCGCGCGGGCGGTCTTCTTGGCCGGAGCCGCCTCGTCGACGGCTTCCTCGGCGGGCGCCGTCGCGGTGACGGCCGCTGCCTCGGCCTCGGCCGCCTCGTCCGCCGGGACCGTCTCCTCCACCAGGGCCGACGGGACGACCACGACGGCCGCCTCCTCGGACGCGGTGGACACGGTGGGCTTGCGCACCGCGCGGCGGCGCGGGCGGGGCGGGGCGGCGGTCTCGGGCGACGGCTCGGCCGGAGGCTGCTCAGCCACCGGCTCCGGCGCCTGCTCGGGCGTCGCGGACGCCGTGGACGCCGTGTCCACGACCATCACCACCTCGGCCTGCGCACCCGCCGGAGAACCGGCCGGCGCGGACACCTTGCGAGTGGCCCGGCGACGCGTACGGCCCTGGGGAGCGGCGTCCTCGACAGGCTCTGCCGTGGTGGCGGGCGCCTCGACGACCGGGTCCTCGGCGGCGGCCGGTGCGGCGTGCGCCTCGGCGGCCGGCTCCGGCTGGACCGGACGTGCGGTCTCCTCGGCGACCGTCGTGTCCTGAGCCGTCGGCACCTCCGCGCGGGACGCGTCGGATCCGGACCCATCGGCTGCGGCAGCGGCGACCGGCTCACGTCGGGAATCCTCGCGCCTCGGCGCACCCGCCGGGGCCGAGGCCCGTCGGCTCACCCGGCGGCGGGTACGTCCGCGAGTGGCCGCGGCCTCCGCCTCGGCGACGCTGCTGTACAGCTCCTCGTCCGGCGTGAGGGGGGCGCCCCCCTGCTCGAGCGAAGTCGAGAACTCGGGGGACGGCGCCGGAAGCGCGACCGGCACGGCGGCCTCGGCTGCGACCTCGGCCTCCGTCTCCGCTTCCGCCTCCTGCTCCGCCGTCGTGACGACGTCGGCCTCGTGCTCGTGGAGGTGTTCCCCGGCACCGGCCCGCGCC
Source organism: Streptomyces sp. GD-15H (assembly GCF_045291515.1). Lineage (NCBI taxonomy): Bacteria > Bacillati > Actinomycetota > Actinomycetes > Kitasatosporales > Streptomycetaceae > Streptomyces > Streptomyces sp. GD-15H. The sequence goes on along the minus strand of NZ_CP149447.1, from coordinate 5,773,539 downwards.
CGCTTCCTGCGCTTGCCGCCGCCTCCGATGGAGGTGGGCTGGTCCAGGTGGACGATGACACCGCGCCCGTTGCAGTGGACGCAGGTCTCCGAGAACGACTCCAGCAGGCCCTGGCCGACCCGCTTGCGGGTCATCTGTACCAGACCCAGCGAGGTCACCTCGGCGACCTGGTGCTTCGTACGGTCCCGGCCCAGGCATTCCAGCAGGCGCCGCAGCACCAGGTCCCGGTTGGACTCCAGGACCATGTCGATGAAGTCGATGACGATGATGCCGCCGAGGTCGCGCAGCCGCAGCTGGCGCACGATCTCCTCGGCCGCCTCCAGGTTGTTCCTGGTGACCGTCTCCTCGAGGTTGCCGCCCTGGCCGGTGAACTTGCCGGTGTTGACGTCGATGACGACCATCGCCTCGGTCCGGTCGATCACCAGCGAGCCGCCGCTGGGCAGCCAGACCTTGCGGTCGAGCGCCTTGGCGAGCTGCTCGTCGATCCGGTACGTGGCGAAGACGTCGACCTCGCTGGTCCACTTCTGCAGCCGGTCGGCCAGGTCGGGCGCGACGTGCGCGACGTACCCGTGGATGGTCTCCCATGCCTCGTCGCCGCTGACGATGACCTTGGAGAAGTCCTCGTTGAAGATGTCCCGCACGACCCGGACGGTCATGTCCGGCTCGCCGTACAGCAGCGACGGCGCGTTCGAGCCGCCACCGCTCTTGGACTTCTTCTTGATCTCCTCCCACTGCCCCTGCAGCCGCTCGACGTCACGGCGCAGCTCGTCCTCGCTCGCGCCCTCGGCGGCGGTGCGCACGATGACGCCCGCGTCCTCGGGGACGACCTTCTTGAGGATGGTCTTCAGCCGGGCCCGCTCGGTGTCGGGCAGCTTGCGGCTGATGCCGGTCATCGAGCCCTCGGGGACGTACACGAGGTAGCGGCCCGGGAGGGAGACCTGGCTGGTCAGACGGGCCCCCTTGTGCCCGATCGGGTCCTTCGTCACCTGGGCGAGGACCGACTGGCCCGACTTCAGCGCGGCCTCGATCCGACGCGGGCCGTTGGCCATGCCCAGCGCCTCGAAGTTGACCTCACCGGCGTAGAGCACGGCGTTGCGGCCCTTGCCGATGTCGATGAACGCGGCCTCCATCGACGGCAGCACGTTCTGCACCTTGCCGAGGTACACGTTGCCCACGTACGAGGTCGCCTGCTCCTTGTTGACGTAGTGCTCGACGAGCACCCCGTCCTCCAGGACGCCGATCTGCGTACGGTCGCCGTACTGCCGGACCACCATGACGCGCTCGACGGCCTCACGGCGGGCCAGGAACTCGGCCTCGGTGATGATCGGGACGCGTCGGCGGCCCTGCTCACGGCCTTCCCTGCGGCGCTGCTTCTTCGCCTCCAGGCGGGTGGAGCCCTTGATGGACTGCACCTCGTCCGACGGCTCGGCCGGCCTGCGCGGTTCGCGGACCTTGACGACGGTGCGCTCGGGGTCGTCGGTGGAGGTCTCGGCCTCACCGCCGCTGTCCCCGGCCCGGCGGCGCCGGCGACGGCGGCGCCGGCTGCTGCTGGAGCCGCCCACGTCGTCGCGGTCCTCGGCCGACTCGTCGTCGTGCTCCGCGTCGTCGGCGGACTGCTCCGCGCCGTCCTCGGCGTCGTCCTCGGCGTCGTGCTCAGCACCGGTCCGCTCGGTGTCGTCCCCGGACTCGCCGCCCTCGGCGTCGGCCTCGGCGGACTCGCCGCGCCTGCGGCGACGGCCACCGCGGCGACGGCGCCGGCGGGAACCGGCCCCTTCGCTCTCGTCGTGGTCGTCGTGGTCGCCGTCGTCGCGGTCCTCGGCCGACTCGTCGGTCTCCACGTCGTCGGCGGACTGGGCCTCGTCGTCCTCGGCGCGGGCGTCGGGAGCGGGCTCGGTACGGGCGGCGGGTGCGGCCTGGGCCGCGTCGGTCTCGTCCGCCGCGCCCCGGCGGCGACGACGGCGGCGCGAGGCGGTGGGCTGCTCCTCCGGGAACTCCTCGATCTCCTCCGGCTGCTCGGGCTCCGGCGTACCGGCGGCCTCGGCGGCCGCTTCGGCGGCGGCCCGCTCCGGCGTCTGGAACTGGGGCTCGGTGAACACGGGAGCCTGGAAGACGGCGACGGCGGGACGGGCGGGGCGCTTCGACGTCTCGGCCTCGGTCGCGGCGGATCCGGCGGCGGGCCGGGCGGGCTCGGCGAACCCGGCGGCGGCCTTGCGGACCGTACGGCGACGGCGGCGCGGAGCGGCCTCGTCCGCGGCCAACTCGGCGGGCTGCGCGGCGGGCGTCTCGGGGGCCCTGGTCTCTCCGGTGGGCTCGGTCACGGGAGTCTTCGCCTCCTCGGCGGGGGAGGCGGCGGGCGAAGCGGTCGGGGCGGCCTGCGCCGACTCATCCGCGTCGGTGACGGCAGCGCCCTGTGCCGCCTCGGCGGTCGCGGGCGCGGAGACGCGCCGCGAGGCACGACGCCGGGTGCGGCGGGGGGCCGCGTCCTCGGCAGTGGCGGTGTCGGTGGCGTCCGTGGCGTCGGTGGTGTCCGTGGCCTCCGCGGCGTCGGCAGCGGCAGCGGCGCCTGCAGTGCCTGCGGCGTCTGCGGTGCTCGCGGTCACGGCGCTCTCCGCCGGTTCGGTGGTCCCGGCGACGGTGGCCGCCGGCGAGGTCACGCGGCGCGTCGCACGACGGCGCGCACGCGGCGGGGCGCCGTCCCCGGCGGACTCGGACGGCACTGCGTCCCCGGCGGGCTCGGCGGCCGGAGCGGCCGGAGCAGCGGGGGTCTCGGTCGTCGGTACGACGGTCTCGGCGGCCTCCGCCGACGTCGGCGCCCCGGCGGACGAGACCGGGCGGCGCACCACACGCCGACGCCGGCGCGGAGCGGCGTCGTCCGCGGCTGCCGGTGCCTCTTCCGTGGCTGCCGTCGGCTCCGGGGCAGCCTCGGCCTCTGCGCCCTCCTCGGCCGCGAGCTCGTCGATCTCGTCGAGCGGCTCGGCGGCCGGTATGGCCGGCGTGACGGTCTCGGCCTCCGTGCCGGTGCCCGCCGTGGGCGGGCCGGCCGGGCGGGACGCGGCACGTCGCCGTCGACGCGGCGGCAGGGTGTCGCTCGGGCTGTTCGGTTCGGAGCCCTCTGTGGGCTCGGTCGGTTCGAGCATGCGGGGGTTTCTCCCGTCAGGCTCCCGGGCGCCGCACCTGGTCCGGCGATGCCGGTGACGTCCGCGGCTCGCGCGAAGCGCGGTTACCGCCGTCCGGGGCGCGGGCGCCGCACGGGAACTCTCTGTGTCCTGTCTCACCGGTTCCGTACACCGAATGCGCACGGCCTGGCGAAAGTCTTGTGGTGGGTGCGCTGCCCGACCCAGGTGGCTCCCGAGGTACGAGGGCGGCGCTACGACGTCCGTCCCTACGCGGGACCTTCCTTACACCGGCGCCGTCGCGGTGGCAGTGGCACCGGCCGGATGCGGCTCGGTCGCTGCTGCCTCGCGGTCGGGCGCGAGCGGGTCGGTCACCGTGCCGGTCTCTTCATCGAGCAGCCCCTGCGCCAGCCTGGTCACCGCTGCGGGGACCGGCGGCGCCAGATCGGCCACGGCGCGGAGACCGGACAGGACGTCGTCGGGTCGAACGGCAGGCGTCACGTGCCGAACAACCAGCCGCAGTATCGCACAGGGCTGGTCGGTCGGCCTATCAGCCGAGGAAGGGGGCGTTTCCACGCTCTCCAGAGCCACGACCGCGGAACGGGTGTCGAACGTCCGCACCCCGTTCTTCGTCCGGCGCTGCACCTCGACGGTACCGGCCGCGTTGAAGGCGTCCACCGCTCGGCGGGCCTCCTCACGGTCGACACCGGCCAGCCGCAGTTCCCACACCGAGGCCGTGAGCCGGTCGGCGAGCCCCGGGGTACGGGCCTCGGCCGCCTCGATGACGTCGAGCCCGGCGGGCAGCGACTCGTCGAGGAGGGCTCTGAGCCGCTCCGGGTCCCGCGCCTGGATGAGCGCGATCTCGAGGTACTCCGCCTCACTGCCCGTGCCGGTGGGTGCGGCATTGGCATACGACACCTTCGGGTGCGGCGTGAACCCCGCCGAGTACGCCATCGGCACCTCGGCACGGCGCAGCGCGCGCTCGAAGGCACGCTGGAAGTCACGGTGGCTGGTGAACCGGAGGCGGCCGCGCTTGGTGTAGCGCAGTCGAATGCGCTGCACCGCGGGTGCGGGCGGCGGGCCTTCGGGCTGTCGCTTGCCCAGTGTCGTTCAGTCCTTCGTGAGAGCGGTCGTACTGCTACCAAGAGTACGCGTCTCGCCGCCGGTAGGTTCCCGCCGGTCCCCGACCGGTACCGGCCGCTGTTCCCCGACGAGCACCCGGCGGAGGTCGGCACGCGCCTGCCGCAGTGTCACGCGGGCGGAGGCCAGGGACTGCCCTACGGCCCGCCCCACGACACGCGCCGCCGCGGCGACAGGTCGCAGCGCCACGTCCCGCACCACGTGTCCCACCGGTGTCAGCACACACGTGTACACCCAGCGCACCGGTTCCACGACGAGCCACCGCAAGAGGTTCCTCAGGAACCGCCCCACCGCGAGCGAGACGTACCCGGCGACCCGCCAGGCATGCCCGAGGGCGTTGCCGATCTCCCGCGCGACGACGGCGAGCACCCGCCCGACCGGCACCAGAACCCAGCGCCACACGGCGAGCAGGGGCAGCACGAGCAGGATCCGGGTGATCCAATACAGCCCCGTACCGATACCGGTGACGAGCATGCCCGCCAGCCGTGCCAGCCCCTTCACGCACCGGGCGACGGCCTGTCCGACGGGCGTGAGCACCCATCTGTACAGCCCCGCACAGGGCACGACGACCAGATACCGCGTGAGCCGGGCGAGGGCCGCGAACACCCCGAGCCCGGTCGCGGCCGACACGGCCGCGATCCCGCGCAGCACCCACATCACGCCGTGCCCGAAGGGCGTCAGCACGCGCCCGTACCACCACACCAGCGCGTGCCCGAGCGGCACGAGCACATACCGGTACAGCCACCCGGCGGGAACGACGACCACCAGGTTCCCGAGCCAGGCGAGCGCCTTGCCGAGCGGCACGAGGCCATATCGCCACAGTCCCACCAGCGGCCACACGAACACCGCTCGCCCCACCCACCACAGCGCCCGCCCGAGCGGCCGGAACACGGCACGGTCCAGCCACCGTGCGGCGACGGCACACGCGTCCCACAGCAGCCGCACCGGCAGGACCGCGAGGAACACGAAGATCCGCACCGGCAGGCGGATCGCCACCACCAGACACCCCTCACCCGCCGCCTCCGGCTGCCGCGGCGAAGACGGGCGTGCGGGCGGTGCCGGTCTCCCCACGTCCTGCTTCTCCAGATGCATGCAAGGGAGGACGCCCCGGCAGGCCGTTCGGATGCGGCGGCACCGCCCCGCCCGCACGAGCACCCGCGAATCTACAATGCTGTAGAAATCAGCTCTGGAGTGTCACAGCCGCGCGAACCCGCCGGCCCGTCCGCGCCGCGGGCATGGCGCGCGGCACGAAGGAGCAGATACAGCACGACATGAACGACCACCCTGCCCCCACGGGCGCCACGCCCCGGCCCCTCCGTCACGCCCTGGCGGAGAGAGCCCGCGCCGTCACCGAAGCCCGCTGGTTCGCCCTCACCGTCTTCACCCTGATCCTCACCAACGCGGCCCTGCTGGGAGCCGAGACCTACAGCGGACTCTCCAGGGACTGGCACCACGGGTTACGCCTCGCCGAACACCTCTGCCTCGCCGCCTTCACCGTCGAGATAGCCCTGCGCGCCTGCGCCCACGCGGATCGCCCCCGCGACTTCTTCCGCGATCCCTGGAACCTCTTCGACCTGGCCGTCGTCGCCTGCGCGTTCCTGCCCCTCGTCCGTGAGAACACCACCGTCCTGCGGCTCCTGCGCCTGGCCCGCGTCCTGCGCACCGCCCGCTTCCTCCCTCAGCTGCGGATCGTCTTCGTCGCGGTGGCCCGCAGCCTGCCGGGCACCGTCAGCTTCCTCCTGGTGGGCGCGCTCCTGCTCTACGTCTACGCCATGGTCGGCTGGGTCTTCTTCGGCGAGGCGGACCCCGGCCAGTTCGGCTCCCTCGGCCGCGCCGCCCTCACCCTCTTCCTGCTGATGACCCTGGACGGCCTCGGTGACGCCGTCCACGCGGGCCTGGAGATCTCCCGCTGGAGCATCGTCTACTACGCCTCCTACGTACTGCTCGCCTCGTTCGTCCTGGTCAACGTCCTCATCGGAGTCGTCATCAGTTCCCTGGAGGAAGCCCGCGAACTGGAACACGCACACTCCCCCGCACCCGAAGCGCCCTCGGCCCCCGCCTCCGAGGCCCCCGCCCCGGACCCCGCCATGGACCTACGCACCCGCATCGCCATCGCCAGAAGGGCCCTGGACGACCTGGAAGCCCTCCTCCCGCCCCTCCCACCCGAACCGGCCCCCACACCCGCCCCCGACAGGGCCCGGCTGTAACACCGCACCCGTCGCAGGCCGCGAACGCCGGTGGGCCCACTCCGTGTTCCGGAGTGGGCCCACCGAACGTCTCAGGACAACGGCTCAGGACGTCGCACCACGGGGAGCGGACGCCGTGTTCTTCACCGTCAGGGGCAGCAGCTTCTTGCCGGTCGGTCCGATCTGAATGCTGGTGTCCATCTGAGGACACACCCCGCAGTCGTAGCACGGGGTCCAGCGGCAGTCCTCGACCTCTGTCTCGTCGAGGGCGTCCTGCCAGTCCTCCCAGAGCCACTCCTTGTCCAGGCCGGAGTCGAGGTGGTCCCAGGGGAGGACCTCCTCGTAGGAGCGTTCGCGGGTGGTGTACCAGTCGACGTCCACGCCGAACTCCGCCAGGGCCTTGTCGGCGCAGCTCATCCAGCGGTCGTAGGAGAAGTGCTCGCGCCAGCCGTCGAAGCGGCCGCCGTCCTCGTAGACCGCGCGGACGACCGCGCCGACGCGGCGGTCGCCGCGGGAGAGGAGGCCCTCGACGATGCCGGGCTTGCCGTCGTGGTAGCGGAAGCCGATGGAGCGGCCGTACTTCTTGTCACCGCGGATCTTGTCGCGCAGCTTGGTCAGGCGTGCGTCCGTCTCCTCGGCCGACAGCTGCGGGGCCCACTGGAAGGGGGTGTGCGGCTTGGGGACGAAGCCGCCGATGGAGACCGTGCAGCGGATGTCGCCGGAGCCGGAGACCTCGCGGCCCTTCTGGATGACGTTCATCGCCATGTCGGCGATCTGGAGGACGTCGTCGTCGGTCTCGGTGGGCAGGCCGCACATGAAGTAGAGCTTCACCTGGCGCCAGCCGTTGCCGTAGGCCGTGGCGACGGTCCTGATCAGGTCGTCCTCGGAGACCATCTTGTTGATGACCTTGCGCAGGCGCTCCGAGCCGCCCTCGGGGGCGAAGGTGAGGCCGGAGCGGCGGCCGTTGCGGGTCAGTTCGTTGGCCAGGTCGACGTTGAAGGCGTCGACGCGGGTGGAGGGGAGCGAGAGGCCGATCTTGTCCTCTTCGTAGCGGTCGGCGAGGCCCTTGGCGATGTCGCCGATCTCCGAGTGGTCGGCGGAGGAGAGGGAGAGGAGGCCGACCTCTTCGAAGCCGGTGGCCTTGAGGCCCTTCTCGACCATGTCGCCGATGCCCGTGATGGAGCGCTCGCGCACCGGGCGGGTGATCATGCCGGCCTGGCAGAAGCGGCAGCCGCGGGTGCAGCCGCGGAAGATCTCCACGGACATGCGTTCGTGGACCGTCTCGGCGAGCGGGACGAGGGGCTGCTTGGGGTAGGGCCACTCGTCGAGGTCCATGACCGTGTGTTTGGAGACGCGCCACGGGACGCCCGACTTGTTCGGTACGACGCGGGCGATCCGGCCGTCGGGGAGGTACTCGACGTCGTAGAAACCGGGGACGTACACGCCGCCGGTCCGGGCCAGGCGGAAGAGGAGTTCCTCGCGGCCGCCGGGGCGGCCCTCCTCCTTCCAGGCGCGGATGATCCGGGTGACCTCCAGGACGGCCTGCTCGCCGTCGCCGATGACGGCGCAGTCGATGAAGTCGGCGATCGGCTCGGGGTTGAAGGCGGCGTGGCCGCCGGCCATGACGATCGGGTCGTCCGGGCCGCGGTCCTTGGCCTCGAGCGGGATGCCGGACAGGTCCAGGGCGGTGAGCATGTTGGTGTAGCCGAGCTCGGTGGAGAAGCTCAGGCCGAACACGTCGAAGGCCTTGACCGGGCGGTGGCTGTCGACCGTGAACTGCGGGACGGCGTGCTCCCGCATCAGTTCCTCCAGGTCCGGCCAGACGCTGTAGGTGCGCTCGGCGAGGACGCCGGCCTGCTCGTTGAGTACCTCGTAGAGGATCATGACGCCCTGGTTGGGCAGTCCGACCTCGTACGCGTCGGGGTACATGAGGGCCCAGCGGACGTCACAGCTGTCCCAAGGCTTGACCGTGGAGTTGAGCTCTCCGCCGACGTACTGGATCGGCTTCTGCACATGCGGGAGCAGCGCTTCGAGCTGCGGGAACACAGACTCGGCGGCCACGGCGGCTTCGGCAGGCATCTCGGGAACCTTCGTGTGCTGGCTGGGGGTCCCCCGGCCGGAGGCTGGGGGCGGGGTGACCATCCAGCCTAACCCGGCCGGGCGGGCACCCCGACCGGCGGAAAGGGCGGGAGTGGGGGAGCCGGCGGGAGGGGGCGAGAGCGGTGGGGGCTTCAGAAGGCGGCGGTGTTCCTGATCGACCTCCAGGCTTCCGGGAGGGCGTTCTCGGTGATCTCCGCGCGCCGCTCCTCGCGTCCGTACAGCACCCCGTACGGGAAGGCGCTCTCCCCCGCCGCGTGGGCGACGGCGGCGAGTTCGCGCAGGGCCTGGCGGGCCATGACGCTGTCCTGGTGGTCGCCGAGCAGGCCCTGGAGGGACTTCATGCTTTTGACCAGGTCCTCGGCGGGAGCCTTGAGGGCCGGGCCGGCGGCCTCGGCGGCGTAACGGGTGCGTTTGGTCTTCTTGCGGGCCTCGTGCAGGGCGAGGTCGCGCTCGTGGCCGGGCGGGAGGTCCAGGGCCTGGGTGACGAGGCCGGACAGCTTGTCGAGGTCCTTGCTCACGGCCTTGGCGAGCACCTTGCCCGGTGTGGCCGCGGCCTTCTTCCGCAGGGGCGGGTCGGCCAGCAGGGCGTCGAGGGTGTCGAGCAGGGTGAGGTAGCGGCGGGAGTCGAGGACGGCGGTGACCTTGCCGTGGGCTCCGCGGTGGCCGGTCTCGGACCAGGCCGTCAGCCGGTCGCGGACGGGGCCGAAGACGAGGGTCTCGGGCAGTTCGTCCAGGGCCGACATCAGGTGCTCGGCGAGTACTTCCTGGTCGCGGTCCAGGCCGAGCTGGGTGGCCAGCCATTTCAGGTCGACGCCGATCGGGTCGGTGGCCTCCCGGTCCAGGACGGACCGGAAGGAGCGGAAGGTGCTGCGCAGGCGGCGGGTGGCGACCCGCATGCGGTGCACGGAGTCGGGTACGTCCTGGCGTACGGCGGGGTCGAGTTCGACGAGGGCGTCCCGCTGGGCGCGGACGTAGGCGAGGACGTGGTCGCCGGCGGTGACGGGTTTCCCGACCGGGCGGCTGCGGTGCTTCTGCTTCGGTGCCGCGGCCGGGGCGGCCGCGGGCGCGGGGGCGGCCTGGGGCGTGTGCGTGGGGGGTGCCGTCTCGGCGAGGGCCCGTGCCAGCTTGGAGGGCGACTTCGACGGGCGCAGGCCCGCCTTGCGGAGCCGTTTGTCGACCTTGTCGAGGAAGGCGGGATCGCCGTGGTCGGCGAGTTCGACCTCGATCTCGGTCCACTGGGCGGTCCCGCCGTCGCCGGTGCGGCGCTCGGCGTGCACGGCGTCGACGCTGATCTCGGCGAGGAGCCTGGCGGTGTCGAGGAGGTGGCGTACGTGGCGTTCGGAGCGCAGCCGGACCACGGGCCCGAGTTCCCTGTCTCGGACGCGGGAGCGGACGAGCCGGGCGAGGTCCTCCGGGACGGTGTCGGAGAGCGGGGCGTGGATCTCGTCGCGCACTCCGGGGGCGACGGGGAACTTCAGGTGCCAGCCGGCGTCGGAGCCGCCGGTGCGGCGTCGCAGGGTGAGGGAGGCGGCGGCGAGGCGTTGGTCGGCGGTGTCGTAGTAGGTGGCGTCGAGGTGGACGACGCCCTTGTCGACGAGGGATGCCACGCCGGGGACGCCGGTCAGGTCGGGGAGTCCGCTGTCGCCGGACTCGTACTTTCGCTCGATTTCGCGTGTGGTGTCCGCCATGACCTGAACCTATCCGCCATGACCTGGATCTAGTCACGGCCGGTGCGGAACGGCGGGAGCCGCTCCGCACCGGCCGTGCCGGCGGATACGCCCGCGGTCACGCGGACAGCGGGCGTTGCAGTCTGATCGACTGCAGGAGGCCCACGGCCAGCCACACCGCGAACATCGACGAGCCGCCGTAGGACACGAACGGCAGGGGCAGTCCGGTGACCGGCATGATGCCGAGGGTCATGCCGATGTTCTCGAAGGACTGGAAGGCGAACCAGGCGACGATGCCGGCGGCGACGATGGTGCCGTACAGGTCGGTGGTGTCGCGGGCGATGCGGCAGGCGCGCCACAGGATGACGCCGAGCAGGACGATGATGAGTCCGCCGCCGACGAAGCCGAGTTCCTCCCCTGCGACGGTGAAGACGAAGTCGGTCTGCTGCTCGGGCACGAACTGGCCGGTGGTCTGGGAGCCTTCGAAGAGGCCGGAGCCGGTGAGACCGCCGGAGCCGATGGCGATGCGGGCCTGGTTGGTGTTGTAGCCGACGCCGGCGGGGTCGAGTTCGGGGTTGGCGAAGGCGGCGAAGCGGTTGATCTGGTACTCGTCGAGGACTCCGAGCTGCCAGACGGTGATGGCGCCGATGGCGCCGGCGCCGATCAGGCCGAAGACCCACCGGTTGGAGGCGCCGGAGGCGAGCAGCACGCCGAGCACGATGACGACCATGACCATGACCGAGCCGAGGTCGGGCATCAGCATCACGATCAGCATGGGTACGGCGGCCAGTCCCAGGGCCTGGAGGACCGTGCGGTGGTCGGGGTAGGGCTTGTCGCCGGCGTCGACCCGGGCCGCGAGCAGCACCGCCATGCCCAGGATGATGGTGAGCTTGACGAACTCCGAGGGCTGGAGCGAGAAGCCTCCGCCGAGCTTGATCCAGGAGTGGGCGCCGTTGATGGTGGAGCCCAGCGGGGTGAGCACCAGCAGGATCAGGAAGACCGAGGCGCCGTAGAGGATCGGTACGGCGGTGCGCAGGGCGCGGTGGCCGAGCCAGAGCATGGCGATCATCAGGGTCAGACCGATGCCGGTGTTCAGCCAGTGCCGGACCAGGAAGTAGTACGGGTCGCCCTGGTTGAGCTCGGTGCGGTTGCGGGTCGCCGAGTAGACCAGGAGGGAGCCGAGCAGCGACAGGGCGATCGCCGACAGCAGTATCGGCCAGTCGAGGCGCCGGGCCGGGGAGTCGCGGGCGAGGAGCCGCGTCCAGCCGGCCCGCTCGGGTCCGTAGCCGGAGACGTGGAAGCTGTTGACTCCGCCGGTCATGTCGCCGACCTCCGGCCTGCCGCGCGGCGCGCCCGGCCGGCGCTCCGCCCTGCTCTGCCGTTCCGTCGCGCGCCGCCCCGTCGTGCGTCTCGGCGGCGGGTGTCGCGGTTGGCGGGCGGGGGCGTGTTCACGGTCGCGCCCTGTTCCTGGCCGTCGGGCGCCGTTTCGGTCTCCTCGGTCCCGGTCTCCTCGCTCTCGGCCTCCTCGGTGGCCCGCATGTCCTTGGCCGGGTCCTTGGAGATCTTCGGGGGGGCGATGGTGCCGTCCGGCCTGACCTTGGGCAGCGTCTTCTGCGGGGTGGGCAGCAGTGCCTTCTTCTCGTCGATGTCGCCGTCCGGGGAGACGCCGTACAGCGCGTTGTAGATATTGCGTACGGCGGGGCCCGAGGCGCCGGACCCGGTGCCGCCCTGGGAGATCGTCATGACGATCGAGTAGTCCTTGGTGTAGGTCGCGAACCACGAGGTGGTCTGCTTGCCGTGGACCTCGGCGGTACCGGTCTTGGCGTGCATCGGGATCTCGTCCTGCGGCCAGCCGCCGAACCGCCAGGCGGCCGTACCGCGGGTGGCGACTCCCTCGAGGGCTCCGTCTACGGCGTTGAGGGTCTTCTTCGTCATCGGCAGCTTGCCGTGCGCCTCGGGCTCGATCTCCGTGACCCGCTTGCCGTCGGGGCTGATGACGGCCTTGCCGACGGTGGGGGTGTAGAGGGTGCCGCCGTTGGCGAGGGCCGCGTAGACGGTGGCCATCTGGATGGGGGTGACGAGGGTGTCGCCCTGGCCGATGGAGTAGTTGACGGAGTCACCGGCGCGCAGTCGGTTGCCCTCGAGGCAGTTCTCGTAGGCGATGCGCTCGACGTAGCTGCCGTCCTTCTTGCCCGACTTGCACCAGGCGTCCTTGTTGGCCTTCCAGTAGTCGGCCTTCCACTGGCGGTCGGGGACGCGGCCGGGGACCTCGTTGGGCAGGTCGATGCCGGTCAGCGCACCGAGGCCGAACTGGTGGGAGGTCTTGTAGAACCAGTCCTTGGCGTTCTTCTTCGGCTTGTTGCCGCCGTCGCGCTTCCACTCCTCGTGGGAGAGCCGGTAGAAGACGGTGTCGCAGGAGACCTCGAGGGCACGGCCGAGGCTGATCGCGCCGTGGCTCTGGGATTCGAAGTTCTTGAAGACCTGGCCGCCGATGGAGTACGAGCTGGAGCACTCGTAGGGGCCTTCGAAGGAGTGGCCGGCGTTGATCGCGGCGGCCGTCGGGATGACCTTGAAGATGGAGCCGGGTGCCGACACGCCCTGGATGGCGCGGTTCAGCAGCGGGTAGTTGGACTTCTTGCCGGTGAGCTTGGCGTAGTCCTTGCCGGAGATGCCGCCTACCCAGGCGTTGGGGTCGTAGGCCGGGTTGGAGGCCATGGCGACGACGCGGCCGGTCTTGGCCTCCATGACGACGACGGCCCCGGAGTCGGCCTCGTAGAGGCGGTTGGTGTTGCGGTCCATCTCCTTGCGGGCGGCCTTCATCGCCTCGTTCAGCTCGTACTCGGCGACTCGCTGGACGCGGGCGTCGATGCTGGTGACGAGGTTGGCGCCGGGCTGGGCGGGGTCGGCCTGGGCCTCGCCGATGACGCGGCCGAGGTTGTCGACCTCGTAGCGGGTGACCCCGGCCTTGCCGCGCAGCTCCTTGTCGTACTGGCGCTCGAGGCCGGAGCGGCCGACCTGGTCGGAGCGCAGGTACGGCGAGTCGGTGTCCTGGGCCTCCTGGAGTTCCTCGTCGGTGACGGGCGAGAGGTAGCCGAGGACCTGAGCGGCGTTGGCCTGCCCGGGGGCCGCGTACCGGCGTACGGCCTGGGGCTCGGCGCTGATGCCGGGGAAGTCCTCGGCACGCTCGCGGATCTGCAGGGCCTGCTTGGCGGTGGCCTCGTCGGTGAGGGGGATGGGCTGGTACGGCGAGCCGTTCCAGCAGGGCTGCGGGGTCTTGGCGTCACACAGCCGGACCTTCTCCATGACCTCGCCGGCGGGCATGCCGAGGACACCGGCGAGCTTGGTGAGGACGGCCTTGCCGTCGTCCGGCATCTTCAGGAGTTCGGTGCGGGAGGCGGAGACGACCAGCCGGGTCTCGTTGTCGGCGAGGGCCACTCCGCGGGCGTCCAGGATGGAGCCGCGGACCGCGGGCTGGACGACCTGCTGCACGTGGTTGCCGGAGGCCTCCTTGGCGTACTCGGCGCCCTCGCGGATCTGGAGGTACCACAGGCGCCCGCCCAGGGTGCCGAGGAGGGAGAGGACGAGGACCTGGATGACGACGAGCCGGATCTGGACCCGTGTACTGCGCCCGGTCTCGGGGATGTTACTCATGGGCGCAGCCCGTTCCGTTGAGGGTGGTGGTGGGAGACGGGTGGGAATTGGTCACGCGGCTTCCTCCCCCTCGGTGAGGTTCTGCGAGGTCACAGGCGCTTTACCCCCTTGATGCGGCCGGCCCGCGCCACCCGTGCCCGCGCCGCCTTCACCCGGAGGCCCCGCTGGGCGCCGATGCGCAACCCGGTGCCGCCGGAGCTCCAGCCGGAGGCGATGTCCCCGGACTTGGCGGAACTGTTCTCGGCGAGTGGATCGTTCTCGGCGCGCCGGGCCAGGGCCATGACCCCGGGGACGACGAACGGGGCGAGCAGCAGGTCGTACAGGGCCGCGCTGAAGAGCAGTCCGCCGAGGCCAACATTGCGGGCCGCGGTGTCGCCGACGAGGGCGCCGACACCGGCGTAGAGCAGAGTGGTGCCGATGGCCGCGGCGACCACCACGGCCATCGGGCCGGTCGCCGATCTCACCTGGCCGTTCTCGGGCTTGACCAGCCCGGCGAGGTAGCCGACGAGGCACAGCACCAGGGCGTAGCGGCCGACGGCGTGGTCGGCGGGCGGAGCCAGGTCGGCGAGGAGGCCGGCGGCGAAGCCGACGAGGGAGCCGCCGACATGGCCGTAGACCAGGGCGAGGCCGAGGACCGTGAGGAGGAGCAGGTCGGGGACGGCGCCCGGGAGATGGAGGCGGGCGAGGACGCTCACCTGGACCACCAGGGCCACGGCGACCAGTGAGCTGGAGAGCAGGATCCGGTTGACGCGCATGGGGTGACAGCTCCTACTGCTCTTGCTGGTCCTGGCCGCCGGCCGGGGCGGACGGGGTGACGGTCACCGTGACGGTCGGCGTGGGCGTGGGCTTCGGCTTCTTGGGCAGCACCGTGTCGCGCGGGTCCTTCTCGGGGGCTTGGACGACCACACCGACGACGTCGAGCTTGGTGAAGCCGACGAACGGCGTGACGTAGAGGGTTCGGGTGAGGTCGCCGCCGGAGGGGTCGACGCGGGAGACGGTGCCGACGGGAACCCCGGGCACGAACGGCTTGTCGGCCTGTGAGCCGAAGGTGACCAACCGGTCGCCCTTCTTGATCTCGGCCTTGCCGTTGAGGAGTTCGACGCGCAGGGGCCGGTCGCCCTGGCCGGAGGCGAAGCCAAGTTCGTCGCCGGCCTCCATACGGGTGCCCACGGTGAAGTCGGGGTCGTTGGCGAGCAGCACGGTGGCGGTGTTCGGGCCGACGGTGGTGACCCGGCCGACGAGCCCGTCGCCGTTGAGGACGGTCATGTCGCGCTTGACGCCGTCGTTGGCGCCGACGTCGATGGTGATGGTCCAGGAGAAGCCCTGGGCCGCTCCTACGGCGATGACCTGGGCGCCCTTGATGCCGTACTGGCCCTGGCCGGCGACCTTCAGCAACTTGTCGAGTTGCTCGGCTCTACTGCGGTTGCGTTCGTCGCTGCCGAGTTCGGTCTTGAGCGCGGCGTTCTCCCGCTCCAGTTCGGCGAGCCGGTCGTGCCGGTCGCCGGAGTCGCGGACCGCGGAGACGGCGTTGCCGATCGGGTCGACCGCGCCGGCCACTCCGTTCTCGATCGGGCCGAAGACCGTCGCCGCGGCCTGCCGGGCACCGTCGACCGGTGAATCCTCTCCGCCGCGGATGTCCACCGTGATCAGTGCGAAAGCGGTGGTGATCAGCAGCACCAGGAGCAGCCGGCTCTCTCGTGTGTCCCTCACGTGCGGCGGCCGTGCCTTCCTCGTCGAGAACGGGTAGCGAAAACGGGGGTGATGGGCGTGGTGGAGCGGTGACGGGTCGTCGGGCTCGTCGGGCCGATCGAAGTGGTCGGAAACTGTCGGGAATTACGGGAACTGCGGATCTGACGATCCATGGATATGGGAACTACGGGGGGCAGTTTATGTCTCTATATCAACGATCCGCCGTACGAGAGGAGATCGTCCCGTACGGCGGAATCGAAGAGTCGCGTCATCTGCGCGGCTGGGCGTCCAGCACCTGCTGGAGCGCCTCGAACTCCTCGACGCACTTTCCGGAGCCGAGCGCCACGCTGTCCAGCGGGTCCTCGGCGATGTGGATGGGCATGCCCGTCTCGCGGCGCAGCCGCTCGTCCAGACCGCGCAGCAGCGCTCCGCCGCCGGTCAGCACGATGCCCCGGTCCATGATGTCGCCGGACAGCTCCGGCGGGCACTTGTCCAGGGTGGTCTTGACGGCGTCCACAATGGCGTTGACGGGCTCCTCGATCGCCTTGCGCACTTCTTCGGCGGAGATGACCACGGTCTTGGGCAGCCCGGAGACCAGGTCCCGGCCGCGGATCTCGGTGTGTTCGTCGGAGTCGAGATCGTACGCCGAACCGATCGTGAGCTTGATCTGCTCGGCCGAGCGTTCACCCAGCAGGAGGGAGTACTCCTTCTTGATGTGCTGGATGATCGCGTTGTCCAGTTCGTCGCCCGCGACCCGGATGGACTGGGCGGTGACGATGCCGCCGAGAGAGATGACCGCGACCTCCGTGGTGCCGCCGCCGATGTCCACCACCATGTTGCCCGTGGCCTCGTGGACCGGCAGGCCGGAGCCGATGGCGGCGGCCATGGGCTCCTCGATGATGTGCACCTGCCGGGCGCCGGCCTGGGACGACGCCTCGATGACGGCACGGCGCTCGACGCCGGTGATGCCCGAGGGGACACAGACGACGACCCGCGGACGGGCCAGGTACCGCCGCTTGTGGATCTTCAGGATGAAGTAGCGGAGCATCCGCTCGGTGATCTCGAAGTCGGCGATGACGCCGTCCTTCAGCGGACGTACGGCAACGATGTTGCCGGGGGTGCGCCCGATCATCTTCTTCGCTTCGGCCCCGACCGCGAGGATGCCACCGGTATTGGTGTTGATCGCGACGACGGACGGCTCGTTGAGTACGATTCCGCGACCCCTGACGTACACCAGCGTGTTGGCGGTCCCGAGGTCGACAGCCATGTCACGGCCGATGAACGACATAGAGTTCCCCATGAGGATTCGTCTGGCCTTCCCACTGGCTTTTGAGGGCTTTTCAGGTCGGCGTGGTGGGTGCGGTGACGCGAAGGCTTCCATCGTAGACGCGCCTTCGCGAACACTGCGCGAGGGTCTTCGCCATTGTCATCAGATGGCGGGTCCGGTTGCTTGTGGAGACGGGCCAACGGGGGCACTCGTTCCCCCGAACGCCGCGCATGTGTCAAAAAGGTCTGGGGGCAAAGCCCCCAGACCAGCCGCCGGACGGCCAAAAGCGCAGCGCACGGCCGCTATGCGATTGTTATGCGCGGCCCTGGTGGACGAGCCGTCACACGCGTCCGGGGAAGAAGATCTTCACCTCGCGCTCGGCGGACTCCTCGGAGTCGGAGGCGTGGATCAGGTTCTCCCGGACGATCACGCCGAAGTCACCGCGGATCGACCCGGGGGCCGCGGCGACCGGGTCGGTCGGACCGGCGAGTTGGCGCACTCCCTCGATGACCCGCTCACCCTCGACGATCATCGCCACGACGGGGCCGGAGGCCATGAACTCCATCAGCGGCTCGTAAAAAGGCTTGCCCTTGTGCTCGCCGTAGTGCTGTTCCAGCGTGTCCTGGTCCAGGGTGCGCAGCTCCAGCGCGGTGAGCTGCCAGCCGGCCTTGCGCTCGATGCGGCTGATGATCTCGCCGGTCAGGCCACGACGGACGGCGTCGGGCTTGAGGAGGACGAGGGTGCGCTGGGTCACGGCGGAGCTCCTTGGGTTTCGGGGCGAGGGTGGTGAGCGGTTCTGTGAAGGTTACCGGGCGTGGCGTCGCGCCCGTCACGCAGTGTCAGGATGGTCCGCCATGGCGGCGAACCGGGCCTTCGCCTCGTCGATCTTCCGCCCGTAGTGCACCGAGGCCCACCACAGCACCGCGAACAGCACTCCCAGGAAGAACATCATCGGGACGAAGACGCCGGAGGCGATCAGGGCGAGCTGCAGGGCCCAGCCGAGGGCGACGCCGCCGGGCCGGGTGATCATCCCGCAGAGCGCCACGCACAGGAACATGGCGATGCCGCAGACCGTCCACACGGTGGTGACGGAAAGGTCCGGGTCCTTCATCGCGACCAGTCCGGCGAAGCCGATGACGAAGACCTCGCCGATCAGGGTCGAAGCGCAGAGTGTACGCACGGTTTCTCAGCCCTTCCCCAAGAGCAGTCGGGCCTCGCCGACGGTGATGACGGAACCGGTGACGAGCACACCGCCGCCGGTGAACTCGCCCTCCTCCTCGGCCAGCGTGATCGCGGCCTCCAGCGCGTCGGGCAGCCGGGGCTCGACCTGGACGCGGTCCTCGCCGAACACCTCGACGGCGATCCCCGCCAGCTCGTCGGCGTCCATCGCGCGGTGGCTGGAGTTCTGGGTGACGACGACCTCGGCGAAGACCGGCTCGAAGGCCTCGAGCAGCCCGCGCACGTTCTTGTCACCGCTGGCACCGACCACGCCGATGAGCCGGCTGAACTGGAACGCCTCCCCGATCGCCGCGGCCGTGGCCCGCGCGCCCGCCGGGTTGTGGGCGGCGTCCAGCACGACGGTGGGTGAGCGACGTACGACCTCCAGCCTGCCCGGCGAGGCGACGGTGGCGAACGCCTTGCGCACGGTGTCGATGTCGAGCGGTTCGGCACGCTGGGCGCCGACGCCGAAGAACGCCTCCACGGCGGCGAGCGCCACGGCCGCGTTGTGCGCCTGGTGGGCGCCGTGCAGCGGCAGATACAGCTCGGGGTACTCCCCGCCGAGGCCGCGCAGGGTCACCTGCTGGCCGCCGACGGCGACCTGCCGGGCGACGACGCCGAACTCGAGCCCTTCCCGGGCCACCGTCGCGTCGACCTCGACGGCCTTCTTCAGCAGCACCTGGGCCGCGTCGACCGGCTGCTGGGCCATGATCACCGTCGCGTCCGGCTTGATGACGCCGGCCTTCTCGGTGGCGATCTCGGCGGGCGTGGCGCCGAGCCGGTCGGTGTGGTCGAGGTCTATGGGCGTCACGACGGCGACGCTCCCGTCGATCACGTTGGTGGCGTCCCAGGTGCCGCCCATGCCGACCTCGACGACGGCGACGTCCACCGGCGCGTCGGCGAAGGCCGCGTACGCCATGCCCGTGAGTACCTCGAAGAAGGACAGCCGGTACTCCTGCTGGGAGTCGACCATCTCGATGTACGGCTTGATGTCCCGGTACGTCTCCACGAACCGCTCGGCGGAGATCGGCGCCCCGTCGAGGCTGAGCCGCTCGGTGACCGACTGGACGTGCGGCGAGGTGTACCGGCCCGTGCGCAGTTCGAAGGCGCCGAGGAGGATCTCGATCATGCGGGCGGTGGACGTCTTGCCGTTGGTGCCGGTGATGTGGATCGAGGGGTACGCGCGCTGCGGCTCGCCCAGCACGTCCATCAGCGCGGCGATACGGCTGACCGAGGGCTCCAGCTTGGTCTCGCCCCAGCGGGACGCCAGCTCCCCCTCGACCTCCCGCAGCGCCCTGTCGACCTCGGGGTCGGCCGGCCGCGCGGGCACCTCGGCGTGCGGCGGGCCGCCCTGCGTGCGCAGGGTACGGCTGCCGGCCTTGATCACCGCGAGGTCGGGGTCTCGGTCGGTCTCGGCGGCGATGATCTCCTCGAAGGAGTCGAGGGGGTCACCGGAGCCGGGCTGCTCACTGTCATTCGGGGGGGCTCACTCACGAGGCCAGTCTACGTACCCGGCCCGCTTCCCCTCCCCCAGCAGCCGACGACCCCGGAGCCGTGCTCAGGTTCCGGGGGCCGTCGGTCGCCGTCCGCGGTCACGCCGGGGGCAGCCGGTCCAGCTGGGCCTGGATGCGGGCGATGTCCTCGTCCGCCTTGGCCAGCCGCGTACGGATCTTGCCGACCACGTGGTCGGGGGCCTTCGCCAGGAACGCCTCGTTGCCCAGCTTGGCCTCCGCCTGCTGACGCTCCTTCTGCGCGGCGGCCAGGTCCTTGGCGAGGCGCTTGCGCTCCGCCGCGAAGTCGATCACCCCGGACAGGTCCAGGGCGACCTCGACGCCCGCGACCGGCAGGGTCGCCGTCGCGGTGAACGCGTCGCCCTCCGGCTGCAGCCGGAGCAGCTGCCGGATCGCCGCCTCGTGCGGGACGAGGGCCGAGCCGTCGAGGGACAGCCGGGCGGGGACCCGCTGGCCGGGCTGCAGGCCCTGGTCGGCGCGGAAGCGGCGGACCTCGGTGATGACCGACTGGAGGGTCTCGATCTCCCGCTCGGCGTCGGCGTCCCGGAAGGCGCTGTCCTTGGGCCAGTCGGCGATGACGACCGACTCGCCGCCCGTGAGGGTGGTCCACAGGGTCTCGGTGACGAACGGGACCACCGGGTGCAGCAGCCGCAGCGTGACGTCGAGGACCTCGCCCAGGACCCGCTTGCTCACCTCGGCCGGTTCGCCGCCCGCCTGGAACGTCGTCTTGGACAGTTCGACGTACCAGTCGAAGACCTCGTCCCAGGCGAAGTGGAACAGCGCGTCGGACAGCTTGGCGAACTGGAAGTCGTCGTAGAACGCGTCGACTTCGGCGACGACGGAGTTCAGCCGGGACAGGATCCAGCGGTCGGTCGACGACAGCTTCGACGCGTCCGGCAGCGGGCCCTCGACCGTGGCGCCGTTCATCAGCGCGAAGCGGGTGGCGTTCCAGATCTTGTTGGCGAAGTTGCGCGAGCCCTGGACCCAGTCCTCGCCGATCGGCACGTCGACGCCCGGGTTGGCGCCGCGCGCGAGGGTGAAGCGGAGCGCGTCCGAGCCGTACTTGTCCATCCAGTCCAGCGGGTTGACCGCGTTGCCGAAGGACTTCGACATCTTCTTGCCGAACTGGTCGCGGACCATGCCGTGCAGGGCGATGGTGTGGAACGGCGGGGTGCCGTCCATCGCGTACAGGCCGAACATCATCATCCGGGCGACCCAGAAGAAGAGGATGTCGTAGCCGGTGACCAGGACGGAGTTCGGGTAGAACTTCGCGAGGCTCTCGGTCTGTTCGGGCCAGCCGAGGGTGGAGAACGGCCACAGGCCGGAGGAGAACCAGGTGTCGAGGACGTCGGTGTCCTGGTGCCAGCCCTCGCCGGTCGGGACCTCGTCGTCCGGACCGACGCAGACGACCTCGCCGTCCGGCCCGTACCAGACGGGGATGCGGTGGCCCCACCACAGCTGGCGTGAGATGCACCAGTCGTGGAGGTTGTCGACCCAGTCGAAGTACCGCTTCTCCATCTCCTGCGGGTGGATGGTGACGCGGCCGTCGCGGACGGCGTCACCGGCGGCCTTCGCCAGCGGGCCGACCTTGACCCACCACTGCATGGACAGCCGCGGCTCGATGGTCGTCTTGCAGCGCGAGCAGTGGCCGACGCTGTGGACGTACGGCCGCTTCTCGGCGACGATCCTGCCCTCGGCGCGCAGCGCGCCGACGATGGCGGAGCGGGCCTCGAGCCGGTCCTGGCCCTGGAAGGGGCCGTGGGCGGTGATGACCGCGTGCTCGTCCATGACCGTGATGGCGGGCAGGTTGTGCCGCTGCCCGATCTCGAAGTCGTTCGGGTCGTGCGCCGGGGTCACCTTGACGGCGCCGGTGCCGAACTCGGGGTCGACGTGCTCGTCGGCGACGACCGGGATGGAGCGGTCGGTCAGCGGCAGCTTGATGAGCTTGCCGACCAGGTGCTTGTACCGCTCGTCGTCGGGGTGGACGGCGACGGCCGTGTCACCGAGCATGGTCTCGGCGCGGGTGGTGGCGACGACGATGGTGTCGTCCCCGTCGCCGTACTTCATGGAGACGAGTTCGCCGTCGTCGTCCTGGTACTCGACCTCGATGTCGGAGATCGCGGTCAGGCAGCGCGGGCACCAGTTGATGATGCGCTCGGCGCGGTAGATCAGCTCGTCGTCGTAGAGCCGCTTGAAGATGGTCTGGACGGCCTGGGACAGCCCCTCGTCCATGGTGAAGCGCTCACGCGACCAGGCGACGCCGTCGCCGAGGCGACGCATCTGCCCGCTGATCTGCCCGCCGGACTCGCCCTTCCACTGCCAGACCCGCTCGACGAAGGCCTCCCGGCCGAGGTCGTGCCGGGACTTGCCCTCCTTGGCGAGTTCCCGCTCGACGACGTTCTGCGTGGCGATGCCGGCGTGGTCCATGCCGGGCTGCCACAGCGTCTCGTGGCCCTGCATGCGCTTGCGGCGGGTCAGGGCGTCGATGAGGGTGTGCTCGAAGGCGTGCCCGAGGTGCAGGCTGCCCGTGACGTTCGGCGGGGGGATGACGACGGTGTACGGGGGCTTGTCGCTCTTCGCGTCGGCCTCGAAGTAGCCCCGCTCCACCCAGCGCTCGTACAGCGGCCCCTCTACGTCGGCCGGCGCGTACTGGGTCGGCAGTTCGGGGGTGGACGCTGGCTGCGGCTGCTGAGTGTTCTCGGTCACGAGCGTCAGTTTACGGGTGTCACGGCCCAGTCCCGAAACGCGATTCCTTTGTAACGGTGCACCCCCCGATGGCCTGATCGCGTCCCCTCTGAGCCAGGATGTCAACGACACGTAAACATCTGGAGGGGAACCCAGAAGATGAGCCACAACCAGCCGGGCCCGTACGGCGGGCAGCCCCAGCAGCCCGGACCGTACGGTCAGCCGGGTCCCTACGGCCAGCAGCCGCAGGCTCCGCAGCCCGGCTACGGCTACCCCCAGCAGGGTCCCCCGCCCGGCCAGCCCGGCTACGGCTACCCCCAGCAGCCCGGCCAGGGCGTCCCGCCCCAGCAGCCCCCGTACGGCCAGCCCCCGTACGGCCAGGCCCCGTACGGCGCGCCGCAGCCCCCGGCGCCCGGTGGCGGCTCCAAGAAGGCCGGCTGGATCATCGGCGCGGTGGCGGTCGTGGTGGCGATCGGTGTCGGCGCGTACTTCGTGATCGGCGGAGGCGGCGCGGGCGGCGTCGTGGACGACGGCCCGCACAAGCTCTCGGCGCCGGAGAAGGTGATGGGCGAGTACACGCGGGTCGGTGAGGGCGGCGAGGACTCGAGCTCCAGCACCACCGAGGACCTGGCCAAGGGCGGCGTGAAGAACGGCAAGTCGGTGGGCGCCTCCTACTCGACGGCCGACTTCAGCCGGTACGACCCCAAGGATCCCGACCCGGCCGACATGCCCGGCCAGGACGAGCTGCTCAAGGCGAAGGGCGTGACGTTCATCGGCGCCTACGGCGAGGTCGAGGACCCCGAGGCGGCCGTGGACAAGCTCTTCGCCAGCATCAAGAAGGAGACCGACAAGAGCTCGAGCAACGAGCTCATGTCCGAGCTGGTGGGCGAGCCCGAGGCGGTCGACCTCGACGGTGCGGTCATGAAGTGCCAGGCGGGCAAGGGCAAGAACAACCTCACCAAGAAGGACACCACCAACTGGTTCTGCATCTGGGCGGACTACAGCACGGTGGCGGTGGTCTCCCCCGGTGACAACACCATGGACATCACGAAGGACGCCGCCGCGGACATCACCACGAAGCTCCGCAACGACGTGCGCGTCCCCGCGTAGACGGAGCGACTGAAGGGCCCCGGTCACTCGACCGGGGCCCTTCACGTGTGCGGGGAACGGCTGTTGCCGCCAGGACGGACTACGCCGTCTTCTGCTCGCCCGATCCGCGGCCGCGGGCGTCGCGCGGGATCAGGGTCGGGTTGACGTTGGAGAGGACCACGTCCGCGGTGATGACCACGCGGGCGACGTCCTTGCGGGACGGGACCTCGTACATGACGCCCTGGAGGACTTCCTCCATGATGGCGCGCAGGCCGCGGGCACCGGTCTGACGGAGGATGGCCTGATCGGCGATGGCTTCCAGCGCCTCGCGCTCGAAGTCCAGCTCGACGCCGTCGAGTTCGAAGAGGCGCTGGTACTGCTTGACGAGCGCGTTGCGCGGCTCGACCAGGATCTGCAGCAGGGCCTCGCGGTCGAGGTTGTGGACCGAGGTGATCACCGGGAGCCGGCCGATGAACTCGGGGATCATGCCGAACTTGACCAGGTCCTCCGGCATGACCTGCTCGAACTGGTCCTTGGACTCCAGTTCCCGCTTGGAGCGGATGGTCGCGCCGAAGCCGATGCCCTTGGCTCCCGCGCGGCCCTCGATGATCTTCTCCAGGCCGGCGAAGGCACCGCCCACGATGAACAGGACGTTCGTCGTGTCGATCTGGATGAACTCCTGGTGCGGGTGCTTGCGGCCGCCCTGCGGGGGGACGGACGCCGTGGTGCCCTCGAGGATCTTCAGCAGGGCCTGCTGGACGCCCTCGCCGCTCACGTCGCGCGTGATCGACGGGTTCTCGCTCTTGCGGGCGACCTTGTCGATCTCGTCGATGTAGATGATGCCGGTCTCGGCCTTCTTGACGTCGTAGTCGGCGGCCTGGATCAGCTTGAGCAGGATGTTCTCGACGTCCTCGCCGACGTACCCCGCCTCGGTCAGCGCCGTGGCGTCCGCGATCGCGAACGGGACGTTCAGCATGCGGGCGAGGGTCTGGGCGAGGAGGGTCTTGCCGGAGCCGGTGGGCCCCAGCAGCAGGATGTTGGACTTCGCCAACTCGATGGCGTCCTCGCGGCCCTGGGCGCCGCCGTTCTCCCCCGCCTGGACCCGCTTGTAGTGGTTGTACACCGCGACGGAGAGGGCTTTCTTCGCCGGTTCCTGGCCGACCACGTACCCCTCGAGGAACTCGTAGATCTCGCGGGGCTTGGGCAGTTCCTCCCAGCGGACCTCACTGCTCTCGGCGAGCTCTTCCTCGATGATCTCGTTGCAGAGATCGATGCACTCGTCGCAGATGTACACACCGGGCCCTGCGATGAGCTTCTTGACCTGCTT
This sequence comes from Streptomyces sp. GD-15H, assembly GCF_045291515.1. Classification (NCBI taxonomy): domain Bacteria; kingdom Bacillati; phylum Actinomycetota; class Actinomycetes; order Kitasatosporales; family Streptomycetaceae; genus Streptomyces; species Streptomyces sp. GD-15H. Next base: position 5,748,896 of record NZ_CP149447.1, on the reverse strand, counting down.
CTGGCTCTTGCCGCAGAACGAGCACTTGAGCAGATCGCCGCCGTCACCGATGCGTGCCACGGTGTGCTTCCCCTTCGCCTGGGAGCCACCTGAACGTCAACGTCCAGCGACTCCTGGTGCTGCCTTATGTCCGACGGTACCTTGCCGGGCCCCCCGTTCGGGTCCCCCTTGGCACGGTTCACTTCGACGTGGACCGTCCGTGACCATGCCAAGGGGCGCAGACAATACAGCCTCCCGGGCCTCACGCGTCAGCGCAGGCTGGCGTTGTCCATCTTCCGGGTGGTGATGATCTGGTCGATCAGACCGTAGCTCAGCGCGTCCTCGGCCGTGAGGATCTTGTCCCGCTCGATGTCCTCGCGGATCTTCTCGACCGGCGTGGTGGAGTGCTTGGCCAGCATCTCCTCCAGCTGTGAACGCATCCGGAGGATCTCGTTGGCGGCGATCTCCAGGTCGGAGACCTGGCCGCGGCCGGTCTCGCTGTACGGCTGGTGGATCAGTACGCGGGCGTTCGGCAGCGCCATGCGCTTGCCGGGCGTACCGGCGGCGAGCAGGACGGCGGCGGCGGAGGCCGCCTGGCCCATGCAGACCGTCTGGACGTCGGGCTTCACGTACTGCATGGTGTCGTAGATCGCCGTGAGCGCGGTGAAGGAGCCGCCGGGGCTGTTGATGTAGACCGAGATGTCCCGGTCGGGGTCCATCGACTCCAGGCACAGCAGCTGAGCCATGACGTCGTTGGCGGAGGCGTCGTCGATCTGCACGCCGAGGAAGATCACGCGCTCCTCGAAGAGCTTCGCGTACGGGTCGTACTCGCGGATGCCCTGGGAGGTGCGCTCGACGAAGCGCGGGATGACGTAGCGGGACTCGGCCGCGGGGCCGGTGTACTCGGCACGGGTGCGGTCGTACAGGCCGCTGCCGGGGAAGTCGTTCACGGTGTCTCCTGGAAAGGGGCTGAGGCGGTCGGCCGGGGGCTGCTGGGGCTGCCATCGGACCCTGGGGCGGGTCCGATGGGGGTCCTACGGGGCTGTGGGGCTCCCGTGGGCCGCTCAGGCCGCCCCGGTGCCGCCGCCGCCCGGCATGCCCGCGGCCGTGGGGATGACGTCGTCGATGAGGCCGTACCCCTTGGCCTCGAAGGCGTCGAACCAGCGGTCGCGGTCCGAGTCGCGGGTGACCTGCTCGACCGTCTGGCCGGTGTGCTGCGCGGTGAGCTCGGCCATGCGCCTCTTGGTGTGCAGCAGCCGCTCGGCGTGGATCTTGATGTCCGAGGCCGAGCCGGCCAGGCTGGCGGAGGGCTGGTGGATCAAAATCTCGGCGTTCGGCAGCGCGAAGCGCTTGCCGGGCGTGCCCGCGCTGAGCAGGAACTGACCCATCGAGGCCGCGAGGCCCATGGCGATGGTCACCACGTCGTTCTTGATGAACTGCATGGTGTCGTAGATCGCCATGCCGGCGGTGATCGAGCCGCCGGGGCTGTTGATGTAGAGGTAGATGTCCTTGTCCGGATCGGCGGCAAGGAGCAGCAGCTGTGCGGTGATCTTGTTGGCGATGTCGTCGTCGACCGGCTGGCCGAGGAAGATGATCCGCTCGTTGAGCAGCCGGTTGTAGACCTGGTCGCCGAGGCCACCACCGATGGAAGGCTCGCCGGCGGCTGAAGGCATCAGATTCGTCACGTATCCACCTGCTCGTCTTACGACGGCGCCGGGCCGTCTTACGTGTTCTGCCGGGGTGTGGGGCCGTCCGGCCGTACTCGCGGACTCCCCTGCCCTCGTATTCATGGACCCTAACGCGCGGGCTCCTTCGGGGAATCCCGCAGCGGGGGGTGTTCGCTGTGAGCGCAGGGTGCTCCACCGGGTGGGACGGGCTCCTCGCACCACGCGCGGCACGGCCGGTGGCGGGCCGCACGGCCGTACGGCAGACGGGCCCCGGCCTGATTGGTCCGGAGCCCGTCGTACGTCCGTCAGAGGCGAAGCGAGGATCAGTCCTCGGTCTTCTCCTCGGCCTTGTCGGTCTTGGCTTCGGCCTTGGCCTCGGTGGCCTCGGCCTTGTCCTCGGCGGCCTCGGTGGACTCGGCGGTGGCCTCGCCGGCCTCCGTCTCGTCCTCTTCCTCGTCCTCGAGGTCGATGATCTCGCCGTTGGTGTCCTTGACCGTGGCCTTCTCGACCACGGCGGCCAGGGCCTTGCCGCGGGCGACCTCGCCGACCAGGAGCGGAACCTGGCCGCCCTCGACGACCGCCTGGGCGAACTGGTCGGGGGACATGCCGGAGGAGGCCGCACGCCGCATGAGGTGCTCGGTGAGCTCCTCCTGGTTGACGTTCAGCTTCTCCTGGTTGACGAGCTCGTCGAGCACGAACTGGGTCTTGATGCCCTTGATCGCCGCCTCGCGGGTCTCGGTGTCGAACTCCTCGGCCGTCTTGCCCTGGATCTCCAGGTACTTCTCGAGGTCGAGGCCCATCTGACCGAGCTGGTGGTGCTCGAGATTGTGCTTACGGGTGTTGATCTCGTCCTCGAGCAGCTTCTCGGGGACGGGCACCTCGACCAGCTCGAGCAGCTTGTCCAGGACGCGCTCCTGGGCCTGCGTGGCCTGGTCGTACTGCTTCATCTCCTCCAGGCGCTTACGGCTGTCCGCGCGCAGCTCCTCGAGGGTGTCGAACTCGGAGGCGAGCTGCGCGAACTCGTCGTCCAGCTCGGGCAGCTCACGCTTGGCGACCTGGGTGACCTTGACGGTGACCTCGGCCTCCTTGCCCGCCGCGGAGCCGCCCTTGAGCTCGGAGGTGAAGGTGGCCTCCTGGTCGGCCGACAGGCCCGTCACCGCGGCGTCGACGCCGTCCAGCAGCTCACCGGAGCCGATGGTGTAGGAGACGCCGTTGGCGATGCCGTCCTCCAGCACCTCGCCCTCGACCTTGGCCTCCAGGTCGATGGTGACGACGTCGCCGTCCTCGGCGGCACGCTCGACCGGGGAGGTGGACGCGAAGCGCTCACGCAGTTCCTCGACGGCCTTGTCGACGTCCTCATCGGTGACCTCGACGGCGTCGACCTCGACCTCGATGCCGGAGTAGTCCGGGATCTCGATGGTCGGGCGGATGTCGACCTCGGCGGTGAAGTTCAGCGTCTCGCCGTCCTTCAGCTCCGTGATGTCGACCTCGGGCTGGCCCAGCGGGTTCAGCTCGGCCTCGTTGACCGCGTCGGTGTAGAACTTCGGGAGGGCGTCGTTGACCGCCTCCTCCAGCACCGCACCGCGGCCGAAGCGCTGGTCGATGACCCGGGCCGGGACCTTGCCCTTGCGGAAGCCCTTCACCGTGACCTGCTGGTTGATCTTCTTGTACGCCGCGTCGAGGCTGTCCTTGAGCTCCTCGAAGGGCACCTCGACAGTCAGCCGAACCCGGGTCGGGTTCAGGGTCTCCACGGCGCTCTTCACGGTTCGGTCTCCTTGTGGCTGACTTCTCGGATTCTGCCGGGACCAGAGCGGTCCGGCGGATTCGCCGCCCGGAGACTTCAGACCTGAGACACACGGGCGTGCAGCTTGCATAGTAACGGCAGCGACTACAGCGCCCAAAAGACGATCACCGGTGGTGATCGGGTGACTGGTCGGGGTGGCGGGATTTGAACCCACGGCCTTCCGCTCCCAAAGCGGACGCGCTACCAAGCTGCGCCACACCCCGTCTGGTGCGACACGTAGGGTACATGCCGCCGCACGCTCCGGCCTCCGCGTATCGCGGGCGTGGTGCGGCGGCGGGACCCGAGTGGGCACGGGGTGTGCGACGAGGGCGCACCACCCGCTACGATGCCTGTCAGTGCCGCGGTCCTCACGACCCGCGGTGCGCTCCTGCGGGCGTAGCTCAATGGTAGAGCCCTAGTCTTCCAAACTAGCTACGCGGGTTCGATTCCCGTCGCCCGCTCTGCAGGGCTCAGGGCCGGGTGGAGGATTTTCCCTTCACCCGGCCTTGATCGCGTCCCCGCCGCTTCCGCGGCCTTCGTCACTTGTCGGCGCGGTAGAGCTTGATGCCCTTGTCGGCGAAGAGGTGCACGTAGCCGCAGCGCCAGCAGATCAGGCCGGTGGCGCTCTCGTCGGCCAGGCCGGCTTCATGAACTCCATGCCGGAGCTGTTGAGCAGGGCCTCCCGGTCCCGGAGCAGGTCCTCCTCGGCAGACCTGGCGGTCGAGCCAGACATCGCCCAGTGCCGCACGTGCCGGCTCCGCCATCGCGTGAGCGTCCTCGGGGGTCAGAAGCTGATCGAGCTGATCGTGTCCGCTATCGAGTCGAGGAAGCGGTTGATCGACGGGGCCATGCCGGTCGAGGCGAGGAAGAAGCCGAAGAGGATCGCGACGATCGCGGGCCCGGCCTTGATCGACCCCCCTCTGATCAGCACTACCAGGACGATCGCCAACAGCACCACGACAGACAGTGAAATGGCCACAACTGATCACACCCTCGGTCGGTCCGCTTCGCCGGCCCGGGCGACGCATCCCCGCGCACCCCGCCAGAACCATCGTGCCACCAACAGAGCCGTCCTATGCGGCGAGTGACGCATCGTCCGACTCACCTCGGCCGTGCCTCGCGTGTGCGGGCCCCCCGCGCGAGGCCCCGCCCCGGCACGTGCGGGACACGCACGGAGCCAACGGCGCGGCGTCGCACAGCAATTCGGCACGACCCCCGTGCGGCCAATTCGACCGTATCGTCGCCGTCTCCACATAACGCGTTCGCGACTATTTCGAATTACCCCCACACGTATCCCGATGAGCCCCCCGGCAGCCCGCGAAGCGGCTCGAAACGGACATCCCACTGGACCCGCTCGACGGGCATATACGTGACTTCGTCCGGAATGATGACGACAAGAGGGACCCGTGCAGTACGGGGAACCCTTGCCCGCGCGGTGTGTTGGCCGTCACGCCCACAAAGCCGTCTGTATTCGCGGAACGAGGGTATCCGGATTCGATGACAGGAATGACGTGGGAGTTTTACGAATACCCACGCCGAACGCTAGGGTGCCTCAGATGTTCCACGCTGCCTCGTCCCCCGCAAGCGCAGCGAGCACACCGATCCCCTCCCCGAGTTCCTGGCGGGTGGTTCGGTGACGGACTCGCTGCGACCGAACGGCAACCGCAGGACGCCGCGTCCCCCGGCCGAACCGCCGGATTCCGAAGCGCCGGGCCCGCGCACGGAGAACATACAGAACACGGAGGTCACCTCCGGCAAGCGGCGGGACGCGTTCTTCGACAACGCCAAGTACCTGGCGATCGTACTGGTGGCCGTGGGCCACTTCTGGGAGCCCGTCAAGGGTGACAGCCGGGCCATGGAAGCCGCGTACACCGTCGTGTACTCGTTCCACATGCCGGCCTTCATCATCATCTCCGGCTTCTTCTCGCGCAGTTTCGACATGCGCCCCGACCGGCTGCGGCGGCTGATCACCGGCGTCGCCGTGCCGTACATCATCTTCGAGACGACGTACCCGCTCTTCAAGCGCGTCATCGACAACGACCCGCAGCAGGAGATCAGCCTCCTCGACCCCTGGTATCTCACCTGGTTCCTGTGCGCGCTGTTCATCTGGCGGCTGACCACACCGATCTGGAAGGCGGTGCGCCACCCGCTGCCGCTCGCGCTCGGCATCGCCATGCTGGCGAGCGTCTCCCCCAGATCGGCGACGACCTCGATCTGCAGCGGGTCCTGCAGTTCCTGCCGTACTTCGTGCTCGGCCTGTGCATGAAACCCGAGCACTTCCGGCTGGTGCGCCGCCGGTCGGTACGGATCGCGGCGGTGCCGGTGTTCGCGGCGGCGCTGGCCTTCGGCTGGTGGGCGGTGCCGCGGATGCACACCGGGTGGTTCTACCACCGTGACTCCGCACAGGAGTTGGGTGCCCCGTGGTGGGCCGGTCCGGTCATGATGCTGGCGATGTTCGGCTGCTCCGTGCTGCTGACCGCCTGCTTCTTCGCCTGGGTGCCGGGCCGCCACATGTGGTTCACCGCGCTCGGCGCGGGCACGCTCTACGGCTATCTGCTGCACGGTTTCGTGGTGAAGGCCGGTGACTACCGGGGCTGGTTCGAGCCCTCCGTGCTGCACGAGCCGATCGGCGCGGTCGCCGTGACCGTCTTCGCGGCCGTCCTGGTGACGTTCCTGTGTTCCAAGCCGGTGCAGCGGGTCTTCCGGTTCGCGGTGGAGCCGAAGATGGAATGGGCCTTCACGCGGGATGCCGCGCAGCCGGCCCGCGACCGCGCGCGCGAACCCCGCGAGATGCGGGACGGCCAGGAGAAGCAGGAGACGCAGGAGACGGTCTCCGCCTAGTCGGCCGGCGCGGGCCGGTCGGCCCGCTCCCCCGCCACGAGGCCGAGGAGTGTGCGCATCCGCGCGTACTTCTCGGCCAGTCGGGTACGGGTCGCCTCGTCCAGCACCGCCAGCCGCGCCGGGTCGGCGTTGTGCGCCAGGTCCGCCTCCTTCACCAGCAGGGCACCCGGGGTCGCGAGGATGCGGGCCGCGTACGCCTCGGGCGGCTCCCCGGACCGCTTGGTGACCGCGAGGACGATGTCCCGGGTCCGCCGGGTCAGTGCCGCCTCCCTGAGCCACTGCTCCGACAGTTTGCCGTCCTCGACGGCGTCGTGCAGCCAGGCCGCCGCGATCTGCTCCTCGTCACCGCCGCGGGCCCGTACGCCCTCGGCCACGGCCCGGAGGTGTTCGGCGTACGGCATGCCCGCCTTGTCGGTCTGGCCCTCGTGCACGGCACGGGCGATGGCCTCGACCTGGGCGGGGGTCAGCAGGTTTCGCGGTGTCTCGGTCACCTCTCCAGTGTCCCCCGCGCCCGGATGCCGCACGGGCCGGGCGGGGCAGGAGAGTGACGGAGTGCGCCGGTCCGGGCGCGGAGAGCCGGGGTCAGCGGGGCGTGGCGGCCGTGGGGCCCTCGCGGCAGATCAGCAGTAGCGCGCGGTCGTCGTTGACGTCCTTGGCGACCGCTTCGATGAGATGCCAGGCCGCTCCGTGGAAGCCGCCGGCGACGTAGCGGTCGGCCTCGCCGGTGAGGCGGTCGATGCCTTCGACGATGTCCCGGTCCGACGTCTCCACCAGGCCGTCGGTGAACAGCATCAGCACGTCGCCGGAGCGCAGCGAGCCTTTCACCGGGTCGAACTGGGCGCCGTCGTACACACCCAGCAGCGGGCCGTCGCCCGACTTCTCCTCCCAGCGGCCGCTGCCCGCGCTGAGTTGGAGGCCCGGCGGATGCCCGGCGGAGTACAACTCGTAGTCGCCGGAGTCCAGGTCGAGGACGAGGTGGATGGAGGTGGCGAAGCCCTCCTGCCACTCCTGGCGGAGCAGGTAGCCGTTGGCGGCCGGCAGGAAGGCGTGCGGCGGCAGGCTGCCGAGCAGGCCGCCGAAGGCGCCGGACAGCAGCAGGGCGCGCGAGCCCGCGTCCATGCCCTTGCCCGACACGTTGGTCAGGACGACCTCCAGCGTGCGCCCGCCGTTGGTACGGGCCGCGACCACGAAGTCGCCGGAGAAGGACTGGCCGCCGGCGGGTCGCAGGGCCATCTCCCGATGCCATCCGCTCGGCAGGGCCGGCAACTGGCTCTGCACCCTGATGCGTTCACGCAGGTCGAAGAGCATGGTGCCGCCGCGCCGCCAGGGCACGCCCACCCGGCTGCGGAACTGGGCGACGACCAGTCCGAAGAAGCCGGAGGCGGCCACGACGAGGACGACGCCCGGGGTCACCCTGGACGCGCCCTCGGTGTACGGGCCGAGTCGGACGGCCTCCACGATCAGTGCCGTCGCCGCCGCCGCGTACAGGCCGAGCAGGCTCGCCGGACGGAGCAGCAGCCCGCCGGCGACGATCGGCAGCACCAGCGCGGACGGGGCGAACCAGACGGAGTTGGCGAGCGTCGCGGCCGAGATGAGCGGGATCGTCAGCAGCAGTCCGGCGAGGGCTATCCAGTCGGAGCCGTCCCCGCGGAAGTAGTCGACGGCAGCCCGGCGCACGCCGACGCGGGCCCGGTGCCACTGCTTCTTCACCCGGGCGGTGAGCGTGTCGGCTTCCGCGCGCCTCTCTCGTCCTGCTGCCATCAGTTCGGGACCCTATCCATCGGAGCGACCACTTGGCACGGGAGGTCCTGGTTGTCCCCCGTCCGGGGGCCGACTTCACAGTGAACTTCACCGAGCGCCGTCGCGTGGACGTCCGGCGGAAAACGTGCCGGACGTCCCGCGCCGCCCGCTCGTCGCGCACCGGCCCCGCCCTGCCGGGCCGGCCTCACCGGTGCTGGCAGGCCGGGCACCAGAAGAGGTTGCGGGCGGCGAGGCCGGCGGTGCGGATCCCCTCGCCGCAGATGTGGCAGGGCTGATGGGCCCTGCGGTAGACATACACCTCACCGCCGTGGTCGTCGACACGCGGCGGGCGGCCCATCGCCTCCGGGGTGTGTTCCGGGCGGACGGTGTCGATCCGGTTGTTGCGGACGCCCTCGCGCATGAGCCCGACCAGGTCGGTCCAGAGGGCGTCCCACTCGGCGGGGGTGATGTCCCGGCCCGCGCGGTACGGGTCGATACGGTGCCGGAAGAGGACCTCGGCGCGGTAGACGTTCCCCACGCCGGCGATGATCTTCTGGTCCATGAGGAGCGCGGCGATCGTCGTACGGCTGCGGCTGATCATGCGGTACGCGGCGGCCGGGTCCGCGTCCGGGCGCAGGGGGTCGGGGCCGAGACGGTCGTGTACCGCCCGCTTCTCGGTGTCCGTGATCAGGGCGCAGGTGGTGGGCCCGCGGAGATCGGCGTACGACGCGTGGTGCGTGAGGCGCAGCCGGACGGTGTCCGTGGGCGGGGGTGCGGGGGCCGGGCCCAGCGCGACCTTGCCGAAGAGGCCGAGATGGATGTGGACCCAGTCGGTGTGCTCGGGGTCGGGCTCCCGGAAGCCGAGGAACAGGTGCTTGCCGTGGGCTTCGGCGGTGTGCAGGACGGCTCGGTCCAGGAGGGCGGCGGCGTCGCTGAACTTGCCCTGGGGGCTGGAGACTCGGAGGGGGGTGCCGTCGGAGAAGGCCGCGGCGCAGTCCTCGGCCAGCCGGTGAATGGTGTGGCCCTCCGGCACGGGTTCGTTCCCCTCCCTCTCGACTCTCTCAGCCCGCTCGGCCGTCCCGGACCGCTCGCCTTCCTCGCCCCCTAGCGGTTACCGCTGGGGGTGGTGGGGCGGGATCGGGGGGAGGTCGCCGGTGGTCTCGTAGTCCGCGAGCATGTCGATGCGGCGGATGTGACGCTCGTCGGCCGAGAACGGGGTGTCGAGGAAGGTCTCGACGAACTTCGTCGCCTCGTCCGAGGTGTGCATGCGCGCACCCACCGCGACCACGTTGGCGTTGTTGTGCTGGCGGCCCAGCGCCGCGGTCTCCTCGCTCCACGCCAGGGCCGCTCGTACGCCCTTCACCTTGTTCGCGGCGATCTGCTCACCGTTGCCGGAGCCACCGATCACGATGCCGAGGGCGTCGGGGTCGGCGGCGGTCCGCTCGGCGGCGCGGAGGCAGAAGGGCGGGTAGTCGTCCTGGGCGTCGTAGATGTGCGGCCCGCAGTCGACGGGCTCGTGACCCGCGTCCTTGAGCCACTCGACGAGGTGGTTCTTGAGTTCGTATCCGGCATGGTCGGAACCGAGGTACACGCGCATGGTCCGAGTGTGACACGCGGGATCGCGGGCAGGCGCGCGGGGGCATGTGACACGGCTCCCGGTCACAGCGCGGTGGACGCCGCCGACGGGGCGGACGCCCTGGCCGCCACGGAGGTCACGGACATCACGGACGCAGAAGGGGCCGGCCGGGCGCTGTGCGTGCGCCCGGCCGGCCCCTTCCGGGCACGACCGAAGAGTCACCGCTTGTTGACGAACCGCCAGGCGGTGGGCAGCACGCCCATCGCCAGGGCCGCCTTCAGGGCGTCGCCGATGAGGAACGGGGTGAGGCCGGCCGCGATCGCGGCGGAGGCGGACATGCCGGTGGCCAGCGCCAGGTAGGGCACGCCGACGGCGTAGATGACCGCCGAGCCGAGCAGCATGGTGCCCGCCATCCGCCACGCGGAGCGGTCGGCGCCGCGACGGGCCAGGGCGCCCACGACGACCGCGGCCAGCAGCATGCCGAGGATGTAGCCGAACGACGGCGCCCCGAAGCCGGACGCTCCCTCGGCGAACCACGGCACACCCGCGACGCCCGCCAGCGCGTACAGCGCGAGGGAGAGGAGACCGCGCCGGGCGCCGAGGGTGGTGCCGACGAGCAGCGCGGCGAAGGTCTGGCCGGTCACCGGCACCGGGGATCCGGGGATCGGGACGGCGAGCTGGGCGGCGACGCCGGTGAGCGCGGCACCGCCGACCACGAGGGCCACGTCCCTCACGCGGGAGGCCGGGACGAGGTCGGCGAGGACCAGACCGACGCGGGCCCCGCCTTCCTGGGGCAGGGCGGATGAGGCGGCAGCGGTGCTCATGGGGACTCCGCGGGGTGAGGAGGCTGGGGACGACAGCGACGCTATCCCAGCGCCCTCGCGCCGATCACCGTCAGCGCTCGACAAAGGCGCCGGTACGCGGATGGTGGGCTCCGGACAAAGAACGCGCGTAACCCGGGGAACGGCGTGATGCCGGTCACTGCGCTGACATGGCCTCTCCCACAGGGACCGCCCGGGTGGCGCCTGTGGGGTCCCGCCAAACCGGCCGCCCGCGTCCCGCGCCCGGCCCGCCGCCGGGTGGCCTGCCGGTCACCCGACGGTAACCGGAGCGTCACCCTCCGAGTGACACGTGTCCACATGGTGGGCAGCCCCTCCTCGGAAGGAAGGGGCCACCCACACTGACGGAGTTTCACCTTCTCCCGTATTGGACGAGCCGTGCCCGTGCCCAGCGCCTCCGTCGAGACACCGCCGCAGCGGGAGGAGGCATCCCTCTCCCACGGCCTGAAGCAGCGCCATCTGTCGATGATCGCCCTGGGCGGGGTGATCGGGGCCGGTCTGTTCGTCGGCTCCGGCGCGGGCATCGCGGCCGCCGGGCCGTCGATCGTCCTCGCCTACACCCTCTCCGGCCTGCTGGTCATGCTGGTGATGCGGATGCTCGGCGAGATGTCGGCCGCGTATCCGTCGTCCGGTTCCTTCTCGGCGCACGCCGAGCGGGCGATCGGGCCCTGGGCGGGATTCACGGCGGGCTGGTCGTTCTGGGTGCTGCTGTGCACGGCCGTCGGCCTGGAGGGCATCGGCGCCGCGAAGATCGTCACCGGCTGGCTCCCGGGCACGCCCGAGTGGGCGTGGGTGGCGCTGTTCATGGTGGTCTTCTGCGGCACGAACCTCGCGGCCGTGAAGAACTTCGGCGAGTTCGAGTTCTGGTTCGCGGCGTTGAAGGTCGGCGCGATCTCCTTGTTCCTGGTGCTCGGGGTGCTGGCCGTCGCGGGCGTACTGCCGGGCACCGACTCCCCGGGCTCCTCGAACCTCACCGATCTGTTTCCGAACGGCGGCGAGGGGCTGGTGATCGGCCTGCTCGCCTCCGTCTTCGCGTACGGCGGCCTGGAGACGGTCACCATCGCCGCGGCCGAGTCGGAGAACCCGGTCAGGGGCGTCGCCCTCGCGGTCCGTACCGCGATGTGGCGGATCGCGCTGTTCTACATCGGGTCGATGGCGGTCATCGTGACCCTGGTCCCGTGGGACTCGCCGGCGGTGGTCGAGAGCGGCCCGTACGTCGCCGCCCTGGACCGCCTCGGCATCCCGGGCGCCGGTCAGCTGATGAACGTCGTGGTGCTGGTGGCGCTGCTGTCCGCGATGAACGCCAACATCTACGGCGCCTCGCGCATCGGCTACTCCCTGGTGGAGCGCGGGCAGGGCCCGAAGGCGCTGAGCCGGGTGTCGGGCGGGGTGCCGCGGCTCGCCGTACTGGCCTCCTCGGTCTTCGGGTTCCTGTGCGTGCTGCTGAGCTACTGGCGGCCCGACGACGTCTTCTCCTGGCTGCTGAACATGATCGGCGCGGTGATCCTGGTCGTCTGGATCTTCATCGCCGTCTCGCAGCTGCGGCTGCGCCGCGTCCTGGAGCGCGAGGCGCCGGAGAAGCTGGTGGTGCGGATGTGGGCGTTCCCGTGGCTGACGTGGATCGCGCTGGCCGGGATGGCGGGCGTCTTCCTCCTCATGGCCCGCGAGCCGGGCACGCGCGTGCAGCTGTACTCGACGGGCGGAATGATCGTCGTGCTGGCGGCCGTGGGCTACGCCTGGCAGCGGAAACGGGCCGGCACCGAGAGCTGAAGCCCTTCCCGAAGCCCCCTTCCCGCGACGGCGAAGGCCCTCACCCGGACGCGTCCGGGTGAGGGCCTTTTTCATGCCCGTGTGCGTCCCGGGCACGCGATCCGCCCCCCTTCTGCTGCTAGCGTGCAGTTGCAGGCTTATTGCAATAAGAGGTTCGAAGGAACCCCCATGCCCGTCCACACGCTGCCCGACCTGCCGCACGACCACTCCGCGCTCGCGCCGGTGCTCACCCCCGAGATCATCGAGCCGCACCACGACAAGCACCACGTGGCCCATGTGAAGGGCGCCAACGGCACGCTGGAGCAGCTCGCGGCGGCGCGGGGCAAGGAGTCGCGGGGCCCGGTCGACTGCCGGCCCCTGAGACCCGGCACCCCAGGGGGCCCGTGAGGTCCCGGTGAGCGTCCTGCCTCGTGATCGTCTTCTCACCGTTCACCCGGCAGACGGAAAAAGGAAGCCCCTGCGAGGACAGGACTCGCGGGGGCTTCCGGTATCCGGCATTCTGGGTCAGAGTGCCCCATGACGACATCCAGGACCATGAAGCTGCCCTGCTGGACGTGCGGCGCGGACCAGCAGCATCGTCAGCTCGACAAGGCCGAGCAGGACTGGCTCAAGGAGCGGCTGGGCCGCGCCGGTGTGAACGAGTTCTGGCTCTGCGAGAACGTGCTGGACGCGGGCACCGGCAAGCAGTGCCGCAACCTGCGCACGGGGTTCGTCATGAAACCGTTCCCCAAGGCCGTCCGCGTGCCCGTCCCGGAATGACCCGTCACAGGTTGCTGAAGTCCGGGCCCTTCGTGCGGGTGCGCTTGAGCTCGTAGAAACCGGGGACGGAGGCCACGGCGAGGGTGCCGTCCCAGAGGCGGGCGGCCTCCTCGCCCTGGGGCGCGGGGGTGACGACCGGGCCGAAGAAGGCGATCTGCTCGCCGTCCGCGCCGGGCACGGCGATGACCGGGGTGCCGACGTCCTGGCCGACCTTGTCGATGCCCTCCTGGTGGGAGGCGCGCAGCTGGGGCTCGTACGGGGTGGAGTCCCAGTGCTCCATGAGGGAGTCGGGCAGGCCGACCTCCTTCAGGGCGGCCGCGACGACCTCCTTCTCCGGGCCCCCGTCCTGGTTGTGGATGCGGGTGCCGAGCGCGGTGTAGAGGGCGCCGAGCACCTCGGCGCCGTGCTCCTGCTCGGCCGCGGCGACGACGCGGACGGGCCCCCACGCCTTGGTCGCGAGCATCTCGCGGTACTCCTCGGGCAGCTCGTCGAGCTTGTCCTCGTTGAGGACCGCGAGGCTCATCAGGTGCCAGCGGACCTTGATGTCCCGGACCTTCTCCACCTCCACCATCCAGCGGGAGGTCATCCAAGCCCAGGGGCACAGCGGGTCGAACCAGAAGTCGACCGGAGTGGCGGGGGCGGCGGAAGGGGACGTGTCCGACATGGCGCTCCTCAGGGGAAGTGCGGGGTAAGCGTTGCCCCCGGGGAACGCTTGAACTCCTCCCGGTCATTCCCGGCTGCCCCTGGTCAGGGGCACATGGCAGGATCGGTGCTGTCCAGCCCTGTCGACGACGACGTATGAGGAGTCCGCCCGTGCCCGGTGAGAACCTGACCCGTGACGAGGCCCGGGAGCGGGCCGCGCTCCTGTCGGTGGACGGGTACGAGGTGTCCCTCGACCTGCGCTCCGCGACCGGCGGGACCGGCGGAGCGGGCGCGGACGGCGGGGACGGCGCGGTCGGGCCGCGCACCTTCCGCTCGGTGACGACCCTCCGGTTCCGCTGCGCGGAGCCGGGCGCGAGCAGCTTCGCGGACCTGATCGCGCCGAGCGTGACGGCCGTCTCCCTCAACGGCCGGGACCTCGACCCCGGGGAGGTGTTCGACGGCTCCCGGATCCTGCTGGAGGACCTGGCCGCCGACAACGAACTGGTCGTCGACGCCCAGTGCGCGTACTCCCGCACCGGCGAGGGCATGCACCGCTTCGTCGACCCCGAGGACGGCGAGGTGTACTGCTACACCCAGTACGAGCCGGCCGACGCCCGGCGGGTCTTCGCCAACTTCGAGCAGCCCGATCTCAAGGCCCCCTACCGCTTCGAGGTGCGGGCACCCGAGGGCTGGACGGTGTGGAGCAACGGCGTCGGCGAACTCACCGACGGTGTCTGGCGGTTCGCGGAGACCAAGCCGATCTCGACGTACATCACGTGCGTGGTCGCCGGCCCGTACCACTACGTCACGGACACCTACGAGCGGGAACTGCCCGACGGCACGCGGCTGGAGATCCCGCTCGGCGCGATGTGCCGCAAGGGCCTCGTGCCGCACTTCGACGCCGACGACGTGTTCCTGGTGACCAAGCAGGGCCTGGACTTCTTCCACGACCACGTCGACTACCCGTACCCCTTCGGGAAGTACGACCAGGCGTTCGTGCCCGAGTACAACCTGGGCGCGATGGAGAACCCCGGACTCGTCACGTTCCGGGAGGAGTTCATCTTCCGCGGCAAGGTCACGCAGGCGTCGTACGAGGCCCGGGCCAATGTGATCCTGCACGAGATGGCGCACATGTGGTTCGGCGACCTGGTCACCATGGAGTGGTGGGACGACCTGTGGCTGAAGGAGTCCTTCGCCGACTTCATGGGCGCGTTCTCGCTCGTGGGCGCCACCCGCTTCACCGACGGCTGGATCACCTTCGCCAACCGCCGCAAGGCCTGGGCGTACCGCGCGGACCAGTTGCCGTCCACCCACCCGATCACCGCCGACATCCGCGACCTCCAGGACGCCAAGCTCAACTTCGACGGCATCACGTACGCCAAGGGCGCCTCCGTACTGAAGCAACTGGTGGCGTACGTCGGCCAGGACGCCTTCCTGGAGGGCGCCCGGCGCTACTTCAAGCGGCACGCCTACGGCAACACCCGCCTCGGTGACCTGCTGTCGGTGCTCGAGGAGACCAGCGGACGGGACATGGCGGCCTGGACGCGGTCCTGGCTGCAGACGGCAGGGGTCAACTCCCTGACGCCCCAGGTGCTGCTGCGCGCGGACGGCAGGGTCGAGGAACTCGCGGTGGTGCAGGAGGCCGCCGAGTCCCACCCCGAACTGCGCCCGCACCGGGTCGCGGTGGGCCTGTACCGGCGCACGGGCGACGGCGCGCTCGAGCGGTACGCGCGCGCCGAGGCGGACGTCGAGGGGGCGCGTACGGTCGTCGCCGAGCTGGCGGGTGCCGAGGCGCCCGAGCTGGTGCTGGTCAACGACGACGACCTGACGTACTGCAAGATCCGCTTCGACGAGACCTCGCTGGCCACGCTCCGTGCGCACCTGGGCGCGCTGACCGACCCCCTGGCCCGCGCCCTGTGCTGGTCGGCGCTGTGGAACATGACGCGGGACGCGCTGCTGCCCGCGCGGGAGTTCGTGGGCCTGGTGCTGCGGTTCGGCGGGCGCGAGTCCGACATCGGCGTGCTCCAGATGCTGCACGCCTGGGCCGAGTCGGCGCTCGTCCACTACGCGGCGCCCGCCTGGCGGGAGACCGGTGGCCGGCTGCTCGCCGAGGGCGCCCGGCGCGAGCTGGAGGCCGCCGCGCCGGGCAGCGAGCAGCAGCTGGCCTGGGCCCGCTTCTTCGCCCGGTCGGCCGGTGCGCCGGGCGACTTCCAGCTGCTCCAGGAGCTGCTGTCGGGCACGGTGACGGTCGACGGGCTCGACGTCGACCAGGAGCTGCGCTGGGTGTTCCTGGAGCCTCTGGCCGCGCATGGGTTCGCCGACGAGAAGGCACTGGCCGAGGAGCTGGCCCGGGACGACACCGCCTCCGGCAAACGCCACCAGGTCCGCTGCCTGGCCGCCCGCCCGTCGGCGGAGGTGAAGGCACAGGCGTGGGAGCGGGTCGTGGAGTCGGACGAGCTGTCCAACGCGCTGGTGGAGGCGACGATCGCGGGCTTCGCCCAGCCCTCGCAGCGGGAGCTGCTCGCGCCTTACACGGAGAAGTACTTCGCGGTGATCGAGCGGGTGTGGAGCGAGCGGTCGATCCAGATCGGCATGGACGTGGTGCGGGGCCTGTTCCCCGCGCTGCAGGACCCGCAGGCGACGCTGGACACGACGGACGCGTGGCTCGCGGCCCACGAGGACGCGGCCCCGGCGCTGCGCCGTCTGGTGCTGGAGGCCCGGGACGACCTGGCGCGGGCACTGCGCGGCCAGGCGTGCGACGCGGCGGCGGGCTGACGCCCACCCGCTCCTGGCGCGATCCCACCCCTGGGATACGCGCTCCGTGACCGTTACGAAATTCAGTCAATATCAGCCGTAACCCCTGGTCCCACCCGAACGGGCCAGGGGTTACGGCATCCGAACAAGCGTCCTTCAGGGCGGCCTTTTCCCTGGTTGTCGACGGCTCTGTCAAAGCGGTTCGGGGGCGGAGGCGGCGCGGGGACATTGCCGGACATGAACCACGACACCCCGCTCTTCCCCCGCCCCCTGCACCACCTCGCCGCCGGCCCCGGCGCGTGCTGACGACCGCCCAGCTCCGCTCGCACGGCGTCTCCGCCGCGGAGACCACCGACCGGTGCCGCCCCGGCGGCGCCTGGCAGCGGCTCCTCCCCGGCGTCGTGCTGCTCCACCCGGGCTCGCCGACCAGCGAGGAGCGGCTGCACGCGGTGCTGATGTACACGGCACGGGAACGGTCCGTGCGGGTCCCCGACCAGCCCGGCCCGGCCGACTCGACGGCGCCCCGCTACGACGAGGCGATGATCACCGGGCTGGCCGCACTGACCCTGCACGGCTTCTCCTCCGCTCCCCCGCTGCCCTCCCTGAACGCCTTCGACGTGCTGGTGCCGCGGCTGCGCCGGCTGCGCTCCACGGGCTGCCGCCTACGTCGTGGTGCTGCCCCGCTGACCCGGCCCCGCACCGTGCGCCGGTCCCACCCGCCCCGCCGGTCCCACCGGTCCCACCTCCGCTTCCGCTTCCTACGCCTTGAGCAGGAGTTCCGTGTTCCGGTCCTGAGGAGTGCCGCCGAGGTCGGTGCGGGCGCCCGGGGCGTTGTAGGACAGTTCGCGGTAGAGGGCGGCCAGACCGGTCTGGGTGAGGTCGTCGTAGTCCGTGCGGGAAGGGGCCGCGGACTCGACCAGGGTGGTGAAGAGGGACAGCGTGCCGTCCTCGTTGTCCACCAGCTCGATGACACGGGCGAGGTGGGGGAAGTCGACGTGGGAGGCGGTGGAGATCTCCCAGAAGGAGCCGGCGGAGCCGGTGTGCGGGGTGATGGCGTTGCGGTGGATGTGACCGTTGACCCAGGCCACCACGTTGCGGTGCCGGCCGAGGAGCGCGACGAGCTCCTTGCCGTCGTGGCGCCGTTCGTCGGGGCGGGCCGGGTCGCGGTGCGTGTTCGTCATCGACTCGCTGGTGTGGTGGCTGAAGATGATCGCGCGGGAGTCCTTGCCGTTCCGCAGGGTCCGCTCCAGCCAGCGCAGTTGGGCCGTGCCGAGGGAGCCCGTGTAGTGGCCGCCCGGGTCGGTGGTGTCGAGGCTGATACCGAGGACGTCGTCGGAGACGCGGAACGAGTAGTACTGGGTGCCCTCGTCGAGGTTGGCGGCGGTGTAGCCGTGACCCACCGGGCCGAATCCGCGGTACGCGGGGTCCAGGTGCGCCTTCAGGTACTCGGCGGGGGTGAACGGGGCACGCGCCTCGTCGGGGGTGACCGCACGCATGGCACGGGCGTGGGACTTCAGGAACTCGCCGTACTGGACGCCCCGGGGGTCGGTGGCCTTCCTGATGGTCTGCTGGAGCTTCTTCGCCTCGGCCGCCGGTATCTCCATCAGCTTCCGGCCGCCGACGGCGAGTTCGGTGAGGTAGGGGTCGCCGTGGGAGGCGTAGCAGCCGAGCGGCATCGTGTCGTGGTTGCCGACGGTGGAGTACCAGGGAACGTGGAGGCCGGGGCTGTCGACCTCGCGGACGGCCGCCGCGAGGAAGCCGTCGAGGTGCGGGAAGCCGAGCTGCTTGTCGGCGTCCCGGACGGCGGTGTCCGGCTGCCAGTACTGCCGCAGACCGCTGTTCTGGACGCCTTCGTAGTGGCGCGCGTCCCCGGAGTCGGGGGTGACGCGGCCGCCGCTGAGCACCGTCAGGAACCAGTCCAGTTCGGAGCGGGCGTTGTTGTCCGTGTTGTCGCCGGTGGTCATCGCGAAGTGCAGCGGGGAGCCGGTGACGGGGGCGCCGCGCAGCGCGTTGATCCGCTCGACGAGCGAGACCGCGCCGTGCACGGTGAGCGCCTCCTGGGGTCGCCAGGCGTGCACGTCGGCGGAGCGCAGGTACTCCAGGCGCAGCGGATGCTGCGCGTCGAGCAGGTGCAGGTCGGTGAGTTGCACGAACGCCGCCAGCGTGGTGCGGCGGTCGTCCCGGCCGGAGCGGGCCGCGGCCAGCTCGCCGCGCACCACCCGCCCCCAGCCCTGCCCTTCGTCGAGGCGCCGGTAGCCGGAAACGCCGGAGCCTGAGCCGCCGCGCGGGGCGGACATCGCGTCGAGGGTGGTGCCCCGGGTGTACGGGTCGAGCGGGGCGGCCGGTGCCTGGCGGGACGAGGCCGCCACGGCCTCGTCCACGGCGGTGTCCGCGGCGGCGGCCTGGCCGGCGCCGGGCCGCAGGGCGTAACCGAGGCCGACGGAGAGGGCCACCGCACCGGTGGCGGCGAGGACGGAACGGCGGTGGAGTCCAGTGGAGTCGGCGACTGAGCGTGTGCGCGACATGGCGCTTCTCTCCCCGGGTGCGAACGCGTCGGCAGTGGTCGCGGGGCGCTCGCCGGGCGAACGTCCCGCTCGTACTGATGCTTGGCAGCGGGAATGGCCTGCGTGTGAACGCGGCGGCAACGCGCGACACCGATCGCCGTACGTGGATCTTGGCCCACCCTGTGTGTCGGCGCCCGCTTCCGCAGCGGCCCGGAACCGGTCACGTTGCGTTCGCTTCACGGAGGAGCCGGGTCGGCGGATTTCTGGAGATTCCATACAAACAGCACAATCGGTGCCGTCAGTGGGCATGCCGCGCGGCCAGTGTCAGCATGCCGCGGCGCAGGCGGCGGAAGCACGTGGCACGGCCGAGGTGCAGACTGCGGGCCACCGCCGCGCCGGCTCCGCCATCCGGGTCCACGTCGGAGCGAGCTCCGCCAGTGCCGGCCGGGTCATCACGGAGGGCACGTCGGCGGCCCCGGAGGAGAGCACTCAGCCCCCGGCAGGCGACTCGTGGGACCACTGACGGCTCCCGCACCCGGGCCCAGCCGGTGAGCGGGCCGACAGTAGCTGTCCGTCGCGGACCACCACGGCGTAGGCCTCCACCCTCAACTTCTGCCGCGCTCCGGGACGTCGACCCGGTGGTCGCCGGACCGTCAGACGAGTACGCGCCAACAGGCCGCCGCCGTACGACACGACCGCACGGACGACTTGCCCCTCTCCTCCCCGAACACCCGATAGATGCATAGCGGGTTTTCCCCATACATCCATTTCGATTCGGTCAACCCTCCCCAAACACCTGTCCCTTGCGAAAAGCTCAGCGATCGTCCGGGGTCGCATTCCGGATGATCGCGGCCAGGGTCGATCGACTCCGGTCGCTCCACGATGGTGCCTTTACATACAAGGGATGCCGATGACCCATTCCTCCTCGCGCGAACCGATATCGGGTGCGAGACACGCCGCCCGTATCGCCCTGGCCGCCGGTCTCGTCGCCGCGCTCTGCGCGGTCGGACCGATACCCCTGGCGGCCGCCGCCGGCGCGCCGGCCGCCGCACCCGCCGACGGTGACGTCAAGTCCGCGCCCGACAAGCTCGGTTCGAAGGACGCGGACCTGCTCGCCGAGGCCAAGGCGGACGGCGCCAAGAACGTCACGATGATGATCGCCACCGCCCCCGGCAAGACCAAGCAGGTCGCCGAACAGCTGGACGCGGTCAAGGGCGGTTCGGTCGGCCGGACCTACGACAAGCTCGGCTACGTCCGCGCCACCGTCCCCACCGCCAAGGCGGACTCGGCCATCGCCGCCGCCGCCAAGCTCTCCTCCGTGCACGGTATCGACCTGCGCGAGGAGATCCCGCTGGACGACCCGACACCCGGCGCGGACACCACGAAGGGCGCCGCCGACAAGGGCGGCGAGGGCAGTTACCCGGCTCCCGGGAAGCAGACCCCCGCCAAGAACCCGTACAACCCGTCCTTCGAGACCGGCGCCGTCGACTTCGTGGAGGACAACCCGAAGGCGGACGGCCGCGGTGTCACCATCGGTGTCCTCGACACGGGTGTGGACCTCGCCCACCCGGCGCTGCAGAAGACCACCACCGGCGAGCGCAAGATCGTCGACTGGGTGACGGCGACCGACCCGATCGTGGACGGCGACCGGACCTGGCGTCCGATGGTCGAATCGGTTTCCGGGCCCACCTTCACCCATGACGACAGGACCTGGACGGCGCCCGAGGGCCAGTACCGGATCAGCACCTTCAAGGAGTCGTACACCATCGGCGGTGACGCGGCCGGTGACGCCAACCGCGACGGCGACACCACCAACTCCTGGGGCGTGCTGTACGACGCCGAGGCCGGCACGGTCCGCGTCGACCTGAACGACAACCAGGACTTCTCCGACGACACCCCGATGAAGCCGTACAAGGACGGCTTCCAGATCGGGTACTTCGGCACCGACGACCCGGCCACCGACGTCGCCGAACGCCAGCCGTTCGTCGTGGAGATCCGCGAGGACGTCCCGATGGACCCGTACGGCGGCGGCTGGATCGGCCAGAAGGCCGACTTCGTCAACATCGGTGTCATCCAGGGCTCGCACGGCTCGCACGTCGCCGGCATCACCGCGGCCCACGGCCTGTTCGGCGGGAAGATGAACGGCGCCGCCCCCGGCGCGAAGATCGTCTCCTCCCGCGCCTGCACCTGGTCCGGCGGCTGCACCAGCGTGGCACTCACCGAGGGCATGATCGACCTCGTCGCCAATCGTGGTGTCGACATCGTCAACATGTCCATCGGCGGCCTGCCGGCGCTGAACGACGGCAACAACGCCCGCGCCACGCTGTACAACCGCCTCATCGACACCTACGGCGTCCAGCTGGTGATCTCCGCGGGCAACTCCGGCCCCGGCGCCAACACCATCGGCGACCCCGCCCTGGCCGACAAGGTCATCTCGGTCGGCGCGTCCGTCTCCAAGGAGACCTGGGCCGCCAACTACGGCTCCGTCGTGGAGAAGAAGTACGCCATGATGCCGTTCTCCTCGCGCGGTCCGCGTGAGGACGGCGGCTTCACGCCGACGCTGATCGCGCCCGGCGCGTTGATCAACACCATCCAGACCTGGTCGCCGGGCGCGCCGGTCGCCGAGGCGGGCTACGGCCTCCCGGCCGGTTACGGCATGCTCCAGGGCACCTCGATGGCGTCCCCGCAGGCCGCCGGCTTCGCCGCGCTGCTGCTGTCGGCCGCGAAGCAGAAGCGCATCGACCTGACGCCCGCGAAGCTGCGCACCGCCCTCACCTCCACCGCCCAGCACATCAAGGGCCTGCAGGCCTACGAGGAGGGCGCCGGCCTCATCGACCTCGAGGACGCCTGGGACGCGATCCGCGACGGGGCCACCGCGCACGAGTACACGGTCAAGGCACCGATCGACACCGCGATCGACCAGTTCCTGAAGACCCCGGGCTTCGGCACGGGCCTCTACGACCGTGAGGGCGGCCTCAAGGCCGGTCAGAAGAAGACGTACGACATCACCGTCACCCGTACGTCCGGCCCCGACCGCGCGATCCGGCACGAGCTCGACCTCGCGAACAACGCCGGCGACACCTTCCGCATCCTCGGCGACCGCGACGTGTGGCTGTCGCTGAACAAGCCGGTGACCGTCAAGGTCCAGGCCGCGCCCCGGTCGGCCAGCCTGAAGAGCGCGATCCTGGAGGTCGACGACCCGCGCACCGAGGGTGTCGACCGGCAGATCCTGAACACCGTGGTCGTCTCGGCGCCGCTGAAGTACACCTTCGCCGCGTCCGGCACCGCCCAGCGCAACAGCACCACCTCCTACTTCGTCACCGTGCCCGAGGGCGCGAAGACGCTGGAGATCGCGATGAGCGGGCTGAAGGCCACGAGCCAGACCCGGTTCATCGCCATCCACCCGTACGGCGTCCCGGCCGACCCGACGTCGACGATCAACTGCTACCCGAACTACAACCCGGCCAACACCTGCCGTCCCGACGTGCGCTCCTACGCCGACCCGCAGCCGGGCGTCTGGGAGATCGAGGTCGAGTCGCGCCGCACCTCGCCGCTGCTCGACAACCCGTACAAGCTGGACGTCGCCGTGCTCGGCGCGGCCTTCGACCCGGAGACCGTGACCGTGCCGGAGGCGAAGGTCGGCACCCCGACCGCCGCCTCCTGGAAGGTGACGAACCGGTTCGCCGCCCTGGACGGCAAGCTGGTGGGCGGCCCGCTCGGCTCGGCCAAGTCCGACCGGCCGACGATCAGCACGGGCGACACCCACATCACCACGGTCGTGGTGCCCGAGGGCGCCGCGTCGCTCGACGTGGCCATCGGCAACGTCACCGACACCGCCGCCGACCTGGACCTGGCGGTCAAGGACAAGAACGGCACCGTCGTCGCCCGGTCCGCCGACGGCGACTCGGAGGAGTCGGTCTCCATCGCCAAGCCGGCCGCCGGCACGTACACGGTGGAGGTCGCGGGCTACTCCGTCCCGGCCGGTTCCACCGAGTACGACTACCGGGACGTGTTCTTCTCCGCCACGCTCGGCGAGGTCACGGTCGACGGCTCCGCGCCGGTGAAGCTCGGCACGGGCGCCTCGACCACCGTCTCCGGCAGCGTCACGGCAGTCGCGGCGGCTCCCGAGGGACGTGAGTTCTTCGGGCGCGTGCAGCTGGTCAACGCGCGCGGCACGGTCGCGGGCGTGGGCAGCGTGACGATCGAGAAGGTCATTCCGTAACCGCGGCCACCACACTCGGGGCGGGCGTCCACAAGGGCGCCCGCCCCTTCGTCGTACGCACCCTCCGCCGATCACTCACAGGTCAGGGTGCGTGACGCGGGCAGTGCGGCGGTGATCCGCGCCCGCTCGGGGGCGATGTCCTCCTCGCCGACGATCACGGTGTCCGGGACGGCGCCCTCACGGGGCAGGCCGACCAGGACCCGGTCGCCCTCGTGCAGCGGGGGATGGCCGGCGGCCTCTCGTAGGAGAACGATCTCGTCATCGCCGCCCGTTGCGCCCTTCTCCGGCTTGTGGACGCGGGTCGCCGTCAGCGTGACGCGCTCCTGTCCTGCGCCCGCGCCCGGCACCGGTTCCACCGCCGAGACCGTGCCCTCGGCGACGAGCCGGGCGCAGGCGAGGTAGCGGGGGCTGCCGAAGAGCACACCGCTCGACTGCTTGGTGCCCGTGGCGGCGTCGGCGGCCTCGGGCACCGACGAGGCGGTGTCCTGCCCGGTCAGTGTCACGAGCCAGCCCATGCCGACGACCACCGTGGCGGCCGCCGCCGCGACGAGCGCCCCGAGGGCGATCCGCAGGGGGCGGCGGGCACGACGGGGGCGGACGGGCAGGGGCGTCACCGGCGCGAGGGGGATCGCCGGGGACCCGGACCCGGCCTCCTGGTGCTCACCGGCGTCGGCCAGCGCGTCTCCGATCAGGCCCAGCTGCTCCCGCAGCACGGCGACGTCGGCTGCGGCCGCGTCCCGCGCGGCCGTGAACGCCGGGTCGTGCCGGGCCCGCGCGGGCAGCGGCTCGTCGAGGATCGCGGCCATCAGGGCGTCCATGCCGTCGTACGTGTCGTCGTGCTCGGTGTTCCCGGCGTTCCCGGTGTTCCGGTCGTCGTCGTGGGCGGTCACGTCACACCACCTCGTCCTCGTGCAGGCGGGCGCGCAGGGCCCGTACGGCCGTGTGCAGCCGGCTCTTGACCGTGCCCTCCGGGACACCGAGCTGGTCGGCTATCGAGCGCACCGGAAGGTCGGCGTAGAACCGCAGCACGACGACCTGACGCTGGGCGTCGGGCAGTTCGTCCAGGCCGCGGGCGACGGCGAGGGAGAGCAGGCTGCTCTCCTCACCGGAGGGGAGTTGCTCCGCCGGGCGCAGCGCGGCGAGGCGCTCGCCGAGCCGCTCCTGGCGGCGTTTGGCCCGGTGCCAGTCCATGGCGAGGTGGGAGGCGACCACCGCCGCCCACGCGGAGACGTCCCGGAGCGCCTCCTGCCCGCTCGCGGCGCGTTCCAGCAGCCGCAGGCGGACCTGCTGCACCCCGTCCGGCAGGTCGGCCTGCGGCACCCCGCCGAGCGCGAGCACCGCCCGCACCCGGCGTTCCTGCGCCGCGTCCAGCGGATCGTCGTCCGCGGCGACGTACGCCCCCCGGCCACGCCGGGTCCTTCCGCGCAGCACCGGCCACCCCCCTCACGCTGTTTCTCCTACGACGCCGTTGCCGCCCGGAACGTTCGACCGGTGCTCCGGACCCCGAAGAGGTGTACGTCACACCTTCGTGTGGGTGGCGCCGGGCGGGGCAGGGAACTTTGCGGTCCGCGCTCCCCAACGGCTGACTTTCTGCAGTTCAGCGGGGTGCCGACCGCAGGTCCGTGCCCGGTGGTCACCGTCGGGGCGTCCCACTGGGCGGGCAGAAGCCGCAAAGAATTGGACAGGCGGGCCGTGGTCGGCCGCATGATGGAAAAGCCTCGGCCAGGCAACAGGAACGCACAAGACGCAGTGACGCAGTAGGGAGACACCGTGAGGGTCGGAATCGTCGGAGCCACCGGTCAGGTGGGCACGGTCATGCGCGGCATCCTCAAGGAGAGGGAGTTCCCGCTGACCGAGCTGCGCCTGTTCGCCTCGGCCCGCTCGGCGGGGACGGTCCTGGACGGGGTCACGGTGGAGGACGCGGCCGCCGCGGACTACACCGGACTGGACATCGTGCTGTTCTCCGCGGGCGGCGCGACCTCGAAGGCACTGGCCGAGAAGGTCGCCTCGCAGGGCGCGGTCGTGATCGACAACTCGTCCGCGTGGCGCAAGGACCCCGAGGTCCCGCTGGTCGTCTCCGAGGTGAACCCGGACGCGATCGCGAACCGCCCCAAGGGCATCATCGCCAACCCGAACTGCACCACGATGGCCGCGATGCCGGTGCTGCGTCCGCTGCACGCCGAGGCGGGCCTCGAGACGCTGGTCGTCGCCACGTACCAGGCGGTGTCCGGCTCCGGACTCGCGGGCGTCGCCGAGCTGCACGACCAGACCCGGAAGGTCGTCGCCGACGCCGACAAGCTGGCCCACGACGGCGCGGCGGTCGACTTCCCCGAGCCCGGCGTCTACAAGCGCCCCATCGCCTTCAACGTGCTGCCCTTCGCGGGCAACCTCGTGGACGACGGTCTGAACGAGACCGACGAGGAGCAGAAGCTGCGCAACGAGTCCCGCAAGATCCTGGACATCCCCGGGCTCAAGGTCTCCGGTACCTGCGTGCGCGTCCCGGTCTTCTCCGGCCACTCCCTGCAGATCAACGCCCGGTTCGCCCGCCCGATCAGCGCGGAGCGCGCGACCGAGCTGCTGGCCGACGCCCCCGGTGTCGTCCTCACCGACATCCCCACCCCGCTCCAGGCAGCCGGCCAGGACCCGTCCTACGTCGGCCGCATCCGCCGCGACGAGACGGTCGACAACGGCTTGGCCCTCTTCGTCTCCAACGACAACCTCCGCAAGGGCGCGGCCCTGAACACCGTGCAGATCGCGGAACTGGTGGCGGCGGAGCTCAAGGGCTGAGCCCTCCCTGCCCACGGGAAGCCGAGCCCTACCTGTCCGCGGGAAGGGGGCACCCACCACTCGACCGGTGGGTGCCCCCTTTCCCGCTCGTGGAGCGACCGTCGGGCCGGGGAGCCGGTGTCGAGGCTGGTCACGGTCATCCGATCCGGATCTCGTGGGACCGCGCTGCGCGACGCCGTCCGCGCGGACGGCGCACTGGGGCGCCGCCCGTGCTCCGGCGGGTCAGGCGTCCGGGCGCAGGCCGCCGTATCGGACCTGGTCGACGAGGGCGAGGAAGAGGAAGAGGTTCGGGATCTCCTTGGCCGGCACCGTTGCCCAGGGCAGCTTCTTGCCGGACTTGCGCAGCACCAGAAATCCCTGGGAGATTTCGACCTTCTCGATCTCCGGCCAGGTCAGGCTGCCCTTTGTCGTGGCCACACCACCCAGGTTCACCGAGAGGCCCCCGTAGGTCAGGGCCCGGCCCTGCTCCAGCCCGGCGAGCAGCCCGGGCAGCTGCGCCCGGGTGATCTCCTGCTGGAACGCCGGGCCCCAGCGCTCGGGCTGGGCGTAGAAGTCGGTCACCTTGAGCGTCGTACCGTCCTCGCGGGAGAGCCTGTAGACGTAGGTGGTCCCGACGTAGATGCCGTTCGCGTACCGCTCGGTGATCTCCTGGAGCGCCGTCATCGAGTCCCAGCGGAAGACGGAGACCTTGCCGTTCCTTCCCACCTCGGCCAGGCCGTGCTCGAAAAGGTGCAGTCGGCGGGCGGCCTGCTTGCGCGAGAGATTGGGCGTTCTGGCGGCGAGCCAGAGGAAGTAGGCGCCCAGGGGAGGAAGGATCAGGGAGACGATTCCCATGGACAGGAGGGCGGCTATCCGCACCGTGCCGATGCGCTTCGGCAGGAACGTCTCCCGCAGCCGCCCGAGCCCTTCGGTGCCCGGAGGTGCCGCCTCATGGACTGTTGTCTGCCCGGGGTCCTGCTGAGCGGTGGATCCTGCCATGAGCCGTGCTCCTCGCCGTGGTGATCAGGGATTCGGCGATCATTCTGCGGTCGGGGCCGGCGCTTTTACACGTCGGGAGCCTCCCGGTGGAGCCCCGGTCCGCCGGGGACGGCCCGCTCCGCACCGCCCGCGGCGCCTGGCTGCGGCAGCCTGCGGGCGGGCCGGCGGTTCATCGGCCGTCCGGAGCCGGGTCACCACGGTCGTCGCGCCGTACCTCGTAGAGGAAGCAGCCGTACTCCACGGCGCGGACGTGGACGAGGGCCACCTCCGGGTCGGCGAAGGCGTCCGTGAGGGCGGGGGCGAAGGCGTCCGGGGTCTCCACCAGGCGGCCGCCCAGGAGGCGGCCGTCGGCGGAGTAGCGGCGCAGCGTGCGGTGGGCGTGGGTGAAGGGGAGGCCGGCGTCGGGCGCCGGGCCCGCGCACTCCTCGGCGTGGAGGAAGACCGGCCCCTGCTCGTCGTACGCGCCCGGGTCGGCGCCCGTCGCCGCCGCCCAGCGGCGCAGCGGCGCGTACGACACCAGGGCGATGGTCTCGCCCGGCGCGCTGCGGCGCAGGCAGCAGCGGAGCGGGGCGCCGCCCTCGTCGTCGGTGCGGGGAACCGCGGGGCGGCCCGCGTCGTCCACGGTGCGCAGTTCCCTCAGGGCCGGTGCCGGGATGGGGCGGGGAGTGTGGGTCGTCGTCATGGGTTCCAGGCTCGCGCCGGGCCGGGCGCGCCACCGGCGGTAAACGGACATCGCGTTCCGTGCCGATGACGTGGAAGGATGGCACAACCCACACATAACGAGGAGATGACCGCGTGCCTGGCACAAACCTGACTCGCGAAGAGGCGCAGCAGAGGGCGAAGCTGCTGACCGTTGACTCGTACGAGGTCGATCTCGACCTCTCCGACGCGCAGGGTGGGGGTCCCTCCCGCCCGGGCGAAGCCGAGAGTGGGGGAGGCACCTACCGGTCCGTGACCACGGTGCGCTTCGACGTCTCCGCGGACGGGGACGGGGCGGAGTCGTTCATCGACCTGGTGGCTCCCACCGTCCACGAGGTGACCCTCAACGGGGACTCCCTCGATCCCGCCGAGGTGTTCAAGGACTCCAGGATCGCCCTGCCGGGTCTGCTCCCGGGCCGTAACGTCCTGCGGGTGAGCGCCGACTGCGCGTACACCAACACCGGCGAGGGCCTGCACCGGTTCGTCGACCCGGTCGACGGCCAGGCCTACCTCTACACCCAGTTCGAGGTGCCGGACGCCCGCCGGGTGTTCGCGAGCTTCGAGCAGCCGGACCTCAAGGCGACCTTCCAGTTCACCGTGAAGGCCCCGGAGGGCTGGACCGTCGTCTCCAACTCGCCCACGCCCGAGCCCCGGGGCAACGTCTGGGAGTTCGAGCCGACGCCGCGGATCTCGACGTACATCACCGCGCTGATCGTCGGCCCGTACCACTCCGTGCACAGCGTGTACGAGAAGGACGGCCAGTCGGTGCCGCTCGGCATCTACTGCCGGCCCTCGCTCGCCGAGTACCTCGACGCGGACGCCATCTTCGACGTCACGCGGCAGGGCTTCGAGTGGTTCCAGGAGAAGTTCGACTACGCGTACCCCTTCGAGAAGTACGACCAGCTGTTCGTGCCCGAGTTCAACGCGGGCGCGATGGAGAACGCCGGCGCCGTGACCATCCGGGACCAGTACGTCTTCCGGTCGAAGGTGACGGACGCCGCCTACGAGACGCGGGCCGCGACGATCCTGCACGAGCTGGCCCACATGTGGTTCGGCGACCTGGTCACCATGGAGTGGTGGAACGACCTGTGGCTGAACGAGTCGTTCGCCACCTACGCCGAGGCCGCCTGCCAGGCCGACGCGCCGGGCTCGAAGTGGCCGCACTCCTGGACGACGTTCGCGAACTCCATGAAGACCTGGGCCTACCGCCAGGACCAGCTGCCGTCCACCCACCCGATCATGGCCGACATCCGTGACCTGGACGACGTGCTGGTCAACTTCGACGGCATCACGTACGCCAAGGGCGCGTCCGTCCTGAAGCAGCTGGTCGCCTACGTCGGCGAGGACGCGTTCTTCCGGGGCGTGCAGGCCTACTTCAAGCGCCACGCGTACGGCAACACGCGCCTGTCCGACCTGCTGGGTGCCCTGGAGGAGACCTCCGGCCGCGACCTGAGCACCTGGTCGAAGAAGTGGCTGGAGACGGCCGGCATCAACGTGCTGCGCCCGGAGATCGAGACGGACGGCGCGGACGGCACGGGGGTCATCACGTCCTTCGCCATCCGCCAGGAGGCCCCGGCGCTGCCCGCCGGCGCCAAGGGCGAGGCCACCCTGCGCCCGCACCGCATCGCCGTCGGTCTGTACGACCTGGACGAGGCGAGCGGCAAGCTGGTGCGCGTCGACCGGGTCGAACTGGACGTCGACGGCGAGCTGACCGCCGTACCGCAGCTCGTCGGCAAGGCCCGTCCCGACATGGTCCTGCTCAACGACGACGATCTGTCGTACGCCAAGGTCCGCCTGGACGAGCGGTCGCTGGCCTTCGTCACCGAGCACCTCGGCGACTTCGAGTCGTCCCTGCCGCGCGCGCTGAGCTGGGCGTCGGCCTGGGACATGACCCGGGACGCCGAACTCGCCACCCGCGACTACCTGTCCCTGGTGCTGTCGGGCATCGGCAAGGAGTCGGACATCGGCGTGGTGCAGTCGCTGCACCGCCAGGTGAAGCTGGCGATCGACCTGTACGCCGCCCCGGCCTCCCGCGAGGCGCTGCTCACCCGCTGGACGGAGGCCACGCTGGCCCATCTGCGCGCCGCCGAGGCGGGCAGCGACCACCAGCTGGCGTGGGCGCGCGCGTTCGCCGCGGCGGCGAGGACGCCGGAGCAGCTGGACCTCCTGGACAGCCTGCTGGACGGCACCCGGACGATCGAGGGCCTGGCCGTCGACACGGAGCTGCGCTGGGCGTTCGTGCAGCGGCTCGCCGCGGTGGGCCGGTACGACGAGTCCGAGATCACGGACGAGTACGAGCGCGACAAGACCGCCGCGGGTGAGCGGCACGCCGCCACCGCGCGCGCCGCCCGGCCGACCGAGGAGGCCAAGGCGGAGGCGTGGGCGTCGGTCGTCGAGTCCGACAAGCTGCCGAACGCGGTCCAGGAGGCGGTCATCACCGGCTTCGTCCAGACCGACCAGCGTGAGCTGCTGGCGCCGTACACGGAGCGGTACTTCGAGGTGCTCAAGGACGTCTGGGAGTCCCGCTCCCACGAGATGGCCCAGCAGATCGCGGTCGGCCTCTACCCGGCGATCCAGGTCTCCGAGGAGACCCTGGAGAAGACGGACGCCTGGCTCGCCTCGGCCGACCCGAGCCCGGCCCTGCGCCGCCTGGTCTCGGAGTCCCGCGCGGGCGTCGAACGCGCCCTGCGCGCCCAGGCCGCGGACGCGGCGGCCAAGTAGCCGGGTCGTCGAGTAGCGGTAAGGCCCGAAGGGCGCCCGGTGTCACACCGGGCGCCCTTCTCGCTGCACGGAGTCCGATCGATACGTCCGCACGCGCTCAACCACCCCCTCCCCCTCTGCGCGGTCCGTGACGCTTCTCGCCAAGCTTGGACACGTCGGCGCCCGGGTACGCGAGGACGTGACCGCGCGCATGCCGACCCCGGAGGAGCGCGACATCCTGCGCCTGGGACCGGACGAGCCCGTCCTCCGCCTGAGTCGGGTCACACTCGACGGCGACGCCCGCCCCGTGGAAGCCACGGTCATGGTCAAGGCGGGCCATCTCTACGAGCTTCAGTACGAGTTCACGCCCGAGTGAAAAGAGTGCCTTCGGGGATTCCCGAAAGGGGGTCTGGTGGCCGTATCGGAACGCTTGTCCTAGACGTAGGGGCCATCCCCGCGGGTGCGGAGAGCGGGAAGAGTCGCCACCCTCCCACTTGCCGGTGCGGAAACCATCCCCGCACCCGCGGGGATGGCAGCTCATGTCCCAGCAGGCCGCGGCCGGTGCCTCTTACAGGGCACCGGCCGCAGTTTTTACAGCAGTTCGAGTCAGGAGCCGTGCCCCGAGCGGCAGCGGAGAGACGCCAAACGCCGACCGGGAGGGCGGCCGGTGTCTGGGAGGGGCCGTCGGTAGTCTGCGGCGCCTTGGCAGGGCAAACGGCTTCAAAATGCTGTGCCGGGCGCCTCCGGCCGCCGGTTCTGCGGAGGCGCGGACCGCGCGTGTTGCCCGGTCACGGTGGGAGGCCAGCCGGGATTCCGTGGCGCCGGAAGCCGGCTGTGTCGCCCAGGTCCGCAGCACATCGGCTGCTTTCCCTGCGGCTGCGACAGGGTCGGCGGGGCAGGTCGCGGATAGGTCCGGCCAGTGCTCCGCGAGGGTGACCACCTCTGCGGGCATCCGGTCCGCAGCCTGTCCGCCGGTGCCTTCCGCATTGGCCCGGCGTGCGGATTCAGCGCGGATTCGACGGATGGCGGTGGCCGCACCTCACGGTCCGCCGTCCCGCTACTTGCAGGGGGCCGCCGCTGACGGGCGGCAGTCCATCGCGTCACTGCGCCGTGAAGCCTTCCACTCGGGCTCCTTCCCTCCAGGTGCCTTCCGCCGGGGTTCGGGTGCGAGCTGGCCCGCCACCGTCGCGCCGAAAGCCACAGCGATGCCCGTCAGCTGGAGCGGGGTCAGGGTCTCGCCCAGGGCCGCCCAGCCGACCACGGCTGCGGTCAGGGGCGAGAGGGGACCCAGGAAGGTGACCTGGGTGGCGGTGAGGTGGCCCACGCCCCGGAACCAGAGCCAGTACGCGACCGCCGTGTTCACCAGGGCGAGGTAGAGGTAGCCGCCGATCGCCGGGGCGTCCAGCGCGGGTGGCGCCCCCTCGACCACGAGGGCGAGCGGGGCGATCAGCAGGCCGCCCGCGGTCAGTTGCCAGCCGGTGAGCGCGAGCGGGCCGACGCCGTCGGGGCGGCCCCACCGCTTGGTGAGCACGGTGCCGGTGGACATGGAGGCGATGGAGGTGAGCGCGGCGAGCACGCCGAGCGGGTCCAGCGCCCCGACCCCCTTCAGGACGACCAGGCTCACGCCGAACGTGGCCACGGTCCCGGCGAGCAGGGTGCGCGCCGTGGGCCGCTGCCCCAGCAGCAGCGCCGAGAGACCGACCACGCACAGCGGTCCCACCGAGCCGATGGCTGCGGCCATACCGCCGGGCAGGCGGTACGCGGCGAGGAACAGCAGGGGGAAGAACGCCCCGATGTTCAGCGCGCCGAGCACGGCCGCCTTCCCCCACCAGGCGCCACGCGGCAGCACCCGGGCGAGCGCGAGCAGCAGCAGTCCGGCGGGCAGGGCGCGCATCAGGCCGGCGAACAGGGGGCGGTCGGCGGGGAGGAACTCGGTGGTGACGGCGTAGGTGGTGCCCCAGGAGACGGGGGCGAGGGCGGTGAGTGCGATCAGGGTGGCGCGGTTCGGGGCCATGGGGGCGCACCTCTTCCCGGGTCGGTTTCAGGTTGGCAGAAAGTAGCTTAGCTCTAAGCAACTTTCTACCAAGCAACTTTCCAGCAACCTACTTTCTTGCGGGCGACCGGGAGGGGACGGATACTCCTGCCCATGAGTGCACGTCCCGAGCAGCGCAAGGACCCCGTCGACGCGATCATCGAGCAGTGGGCCCGGGAGCGGCCGGACCTCGACACGGCCGCCATGGAGGTCTTCGGCCGCGTCCACCGACTCTCGCGCGCCATGGGCGACCGGATGGACAGGGCGTACGCCAAGTACGGCATCTCACGCGGGGAGTTCGACGTCCTCGCGACCCTGCGGCGCTCCGGCGAGCCCTACGCCCTCTCCCCGCGCCAGCTCTCGGCCACGCTGATGCTCACCACCGGCGGGATGACGGGCCGCCTCGACAAGCTGGAGCGGGCGGGACTGCTGCGCCGCTCACCCGACCCGCACGACCGCCGGGGGCTCCAGGTGACGCTCACCGAGCAGGGCCTGCGTCTGGTCGACGAGGCGGTCGGCGCGGGCCTCGCCCTCCAGACGGAGGCCCTGTCCGCCCTGGATGGGGACCGGGCGGAACAACTGGCAGATCTGCTGAGGGAATTGCTGCTCGCCACCGAGAGGTAGCGGACCGCTCGACGTCCGGGGGCGTACTTGCCGGTCGTGGCCGGGTGGGCGTCTACGCACCGCTTCCCCAGCGGTGCGAGGTCGGCCATGACCGCGGGGTCGGTGACGACGACACCCTTGCGCGCGTTCCCACGGTCCCGGTGATCGTCTCAGGCCGGAAGGAAACGCTACCTGGGCAGCATGTCGTTCTTCGAGGTGGAGAGGTCGCCGGCGCCCTCGGAAAGATGCGGGGACGACCGACCGGAGTCCGGGACCGGGGTCAGGCCTTGACGTCGGTCTGGGCGTCGGCCTTGATCCTGATGTTGGAGCTGGTCGTGTCCTTCTTCTGGTGCGACTTGTCGAGGACCATCACCAGCCCGGCGATGGCCAGGAAGAGCACGATCGGGGCCACGACGTAGAGACCCAGCGTCTCGACGACGCTCAGGCCCGTGCCGGGGTCGTCCCCGTCGTCGCGGGTGAGCGCGAGCGCGGGGGACGTCATGAGCAGCATCATCAGCGTCGTACCGGCTGCCAGGGCGCCGGCGCGCAGGGCGTTCGTCTTGTCCACGGTGCCCAAACTAGCGAACGCCCGTGGGGCCTGCGCGCCCGGGGTGCCGTACGGGGCCCCGGTCGGCCCGGGTACGCCCCGATTCGACCGGGTTCGCCCTCAGGTGTCGCCACCCGTATCGCGCGGCCGGGTGGTGGGGACGCTGTGGGCGCCGTGGGCGCCGTGGGCGCGGACCGCGTCGAACAGCGCGTGCAGCCGCGGGGACGCCGTCAGGTCCTCCAGGGGCATCGGACGTCCCTGCGCGTCGGCGATGGGCAGGCGCCAGTTCGGGTACTGGTCCCTGGTGCCGGGGAGGTTCTGCGGGCGCCGGTCGCCGACGCCGTCGGGGAGCCAGACGCCGATCATCCGGGCGGGGGTGCGCAGCAGATAGCGGTGGACGGCCTGGATCCGTACCTCCTCCTCCGAGGTGGCGGTACCGCCCGTGCCGTGCAGCAGGCCGAGCCGGGCCAGCAGGTCCAGCCACTCCCCGGTGTCGGCGGCGGCCTCCGCGCGTTCCTCGGCGAGGGGGCGGGTGAGCAGACCGAGGCTGTCGCGGAGCTCGACGTACTCGCCGGTGAGGCGGGCCGCGGTGGGCGGCAGGTCGTGGGTGGTGACGGTGGCCAGGCAGTCGGCACGCCAGGCCCCGGGCGGCAGCGGCCGGCGGTCGCCCTCCCAGTCCCGTTCGAACCAGAGCACCGAGGTGCCGTACACACCGCGCTCGCGCAGCGCCTCGCGCACGCCGGGCTCGACCGTGCCCAGGTCCTCGCCGATCACCACCGCCTCGGCGCGGGATGCCTCCAGGACGAGGACGGCGAGCATGGCCTCGGCGTCGTAGCGGACGTACGTGCCTGCGGTGGGCGGGTGGCCCTCGGGCACCCACCAGAGCCGGAACAGGCCCATCACGTGGTCGATGCGCAGGGCGCCCGCGTACCGGAAGAGGGCCCGGAGCAGGGCGCGGAAGGGCGCGTAACCACAGGCGGCGAGCCGGTCGGGACGCCAGGGCGGCAAGCTCCAGTCCTGACCGCGGGCGTTGAAGGCGTCGGGTGGCGCGCCGACCGACATGCCGGTGGCGAGGGTGTCCTGCTGCGCCCAGGCGTCGGAGCCGCCGGGGTGCACGCCGACCGCGAGGTCGTGGACGATCCCGACCGGCATCCCGGCCTCGCGCGCGGCCCGCTGGGCGGCGGTGAGCTGGGTGTCGGTGAGCCAGGCCAGCCGGGAGTGGAAGTCGACGCGGGCCATCAGCTCGCGGCGGGCCCGGCGGGTCTCGGGTGAGCGCGGGTCGCGCAGGCCGCCCGGCCAGGTCTGCCAGTCGGAGCCGTGCACCTCGGCGAGCGCGCACCAGGTGGCGTGGTCCTCCAGGGCCGGGCCCTGCTCGGCGAGGAAGTCGCAGTAGGCGGCGAGCCGACCGGGCCCGAGTGGCACCTCGTTCACCAGTTCCAGTGTGGCCTTCTTGACCTCCCACACGGCGTCCCGATCGATCAGGGCCCCCTTGTCCAGCACCGCCTCACGCAACTCCGCGGCACGCCGAAGCGGGGCCCGCAGCCGGCCCGGTCCTCGGCACCGCCGACGTACGCGAACTCGGGGATGTCCTCGATCCGCAGGTGGACCGGGTCGGGGAAGCGCCGCGAGGAGGGCCGGTAGGGCGAGGGGTCGGTCGGCGCGCCCGGGACGGCCGCGTGCAGCGGGTTGATCTGGAGGAATCCGGCGCCGCGCGTACGGCCCGCCCAGGCGGCCAGTTCGCCGAGGTCACCGAGGTCGCCCATGCCCCAGGAACGGCGGGAGAGGAGCGAGTAGAGCTGGACGAGGAGCCCGTACGAACGGGCCGGGGGCGCGGGCAGCCCGGCCGGGGCGACGATCAGGTGGGCCACGGCGGTGCGGCCGTCGGGCGCGGTGGCGGTGACCCGGTGCACGCCGGGCGGGAGGTGCGCGGCCGAGGCGCGGGTCTCGCCCTGCTCGGTGCTCACGAGCAGACGGGTGCCCTCGGGGAGCGCGGCCAGGGCGGGTGGGACGCCGGGGCCCCAGCCGACCACGGTGGGCGGCAGCAGCCGCTCGGCCCGCTCCCGCTCGCTGGCGGCGAGCGCGTCGCGGACGGCCTCCGGCGTGCCCGCGTCCACGCCGAGCGCGGCCAGGGCGAGGGTGACGGCGGTGGCCGAGGCGGCGACCGTGCGGCCCGGGGAGGGGTGGTAGGAGGTGGCGACGCCATGCAGGGCGGCGAGCAGGGCCAAGTCCTCGGACGGGGGCTCGGCCGGGCCGGGCGCGGCCATCTAGGGCTCCGGAACGTACTGAGCCGGGAAGGAGTCGAGTCCGGTGGAGTCCATGGCGGCGTCGGACTCGCTGGTCAGGTGTGCGGTGTCGGCGAGCGGGGGCTCGCTGGTGAGGGGTTCGGCGTCGGGCAGCGGGGGCTCGCTGGTGAGCGGGACCTCGGCGCGGGGTCCCTCCGCGCTGAAGACGCAGGCGTACATCCCTTCGGGTTCGGCGGACAGCTCCGCCATGGGTTTGGACAGGGCGGGGGACAGGACATACGCCGGTGCGGCAGCCACAGACGGTCTCCTCATCGAGTCTTCGAGTCGGCTTCGGCGGGCCGCTCGGTCGGGTTCCTCGCAGCCCCTACCCAGAGGACGCGAGACCAGACGCGCCCATGCGCACAACGTGCTCCTGCTCACATTCTGTTTCCGTTCCCACGTTCCACACTGGGACAAACCTGCCACAACGGCCTCTCCCGTTGGCAGGCGGGGCGCAGAATGAGAGGCTCCGTGTGCTGCGTGTTCTGCGTGTCTCTCTGTGTGTCTCGGTCTGTCTCCGTCTCCTCAAGGAGGAGCCTTGCAACTGCGGCGTGGGAAGAGGGCGGCCGCCCTCGCGTTCGCCGTCGTCGCCGGAACCCTGGGCGCCGCACCCGCCTCCGTGGCGGCGCCGTCCGTTCCCGGGACGACCACGTCTCCCGTACCCGACCGGGCCGAGACGGACCTGGCCGTCTGGCCCCGTCCCCAGTCCCTGCGCGCGAACGGCGCCCCGGTCGAGGTGACCGACGAGGTCGCCCTGACCGCCGACGCGACGGCCGACGCCCATGCCCTCGACGCCCTGCGCGCGCTGCTGCGGGAGGCCGGGGCGCGCCGGTTCACCGCCCCCGGCGAACAGGCGCCCGCGGGGGCGCTCGTGGTGCGGGTGGGCGCGCAGCGGCCGACGAGCGACCCCCGGCACTCCCTCCCGTCCGGCGGCTACACGCTGACCGTCGGCGACGGCACCGTCGCCCTGACCGGCGCGGACGAGGACGGTCTGTTCCACGGTGTCCAGACGCTGCGTCAGCTCCTGCGCCCGGACGGTGCCTTCGCCGCGGTCGTCGTGCGCGACTGGCCGGGCACGGCGGTGCGCGGGATCACCGAGGGCTTCTACGGCACCCCGTGGACGCACGAACAGCGTCTCGCCCAGCTGAACTTCATGGGCCGGACCAAGCAGAACCGGTACCTGTACGCGCCCGGTGACGACCTGTACCGCCAGGCCCGCTGGCGCGAGCCGTACCCGGACCGGCGGCGCGCGGAGTTCCGGGAGCTGGCCGAGCGGGCCCGGGGCAACCACGTCACGCTCGGCTGGGCGGTGGCGCCCGGCCAGGCCATGTGCTTCGCCTCGGACGACGACCTGCGCGCGCTGACGCGCAAGCTGGACGCGATGTGGGCGCTGGGCTTCCGCGCCTTCCAACTGCAGTTCCAGGACGTCAGCTACAGCGAGTGGCACTGCCGTGCGGACGCCGACCGCTTCGGTTCCGGACCCGACGCGGCCGCGCGCGCCCAGGCGTACGTGGCGAACGAGGTGGCCCGGCACCTGGCGAACCGTCACCCCGGCTCCGTCGCGCTGTCGTTGATGCCGACCGAGTACTACGAGGACGGGTCGACCGCGTACCGGCGGGCCCTCTCGCACGCTCTGGACTCGGATGTCGAGGTGGCGTGGACCGGCGTCGGGGTGGTGCCGCGCACCATTTCGGGCGGCGATCTGGCGAAGGCGCGGGAGGTGTTCGGGCGTCCGCTGGTGACCATGGACAACTACCCGGTCAACGACTTCGCCCCCGGCCGGATCTTCCTCGGCCCCTACCAGGGCCGTGAACCCGCCGTCGCCGCCGGCTCGGCGGCCCTGCTCGCCAACGCGATGGAGCAGCCCGAGGCGTCCCGCATCCCGCTGTTCACCGCCGCCGACTTCGCCTGGAACCCGCGCGACTACCGCCCCCAGGAGTCCTGGCGGGCCGCGATCGCCAACCTCGCGGGCGGCGACGCCGCACTCGAGGAGGCCCTGTCCGCGCTGGCGGGCAACGACGCGTCCTCGGTCCTCGGCGCCGAGGAGTCGGCGTACCTGCGCCCGCTGCTGGCGGAGTTCTGGCGGACCCGCCCGAACGCCGGCACGGACGCCGGCCGCGCGGCGGACGACCGGCTGCGCGCGGCCTTCACGGTGCTGCGCGAGCTGCCCGAGCGTCTGTCCGGCACCCCGCGCTCCGCCGCTCTCGCCACCGAGGTCTCCCCCTGGACCGGGCAGTTGGCCCGCTACGGCGAGGCCGGCGGCACCGCGCTGGACATGCTGCGGGCGCAGGAGTCCGGCGACGCGGGCGCCGCCTGGACCGCGTACCGGAAGCTGGGCGAGCAGCGGGCAGGACTGAAGACGGCCCGGGTGACGGTCGGCAAGGGCGTCCTCGACCCGTTCCTGGACCGGGCGCGGGACGCGTACGAGACCTGGGCGGGCATCGACCACAGGCCGGCCGCCGGGCCGGCGGCAGGACGGAGGACGGTGTCCTGCACCTGCCACGGGTCCGGGACCTGAGCACGGTGACGGTCCTGGCCGAGCCCGGCACGACGGGGACGGCCGAGATCCACGTACCGGGCGCGGGCTGGCGCCGCCTCGGCACGCTCTCCCCGACCGGCGCCACCGAGCTCCGGGCGGACGGCCCGGCCGGCGCCGTGCGGATCACCGGCGCGGACGCCTCCCGGGTCCGGCACGTCGTCCCGTGGTTCACGGACGAGCCCGCCGCCACGCTGAAGCTGCCGGACGCCCCCGCGGACACCGACATCGGCGGGACCCGGCGGCTGACGGCCACCCTCGGTTCGCTGCGCCCCGAGGAGGTGCGCGGCAAGGTGACCGTCGCGGCGCCGAAGGGCGTGGAGGTACGGGTTCCGAAGGAGACCCAGACCGTCCCGCGCGGCACGCCCGTTCAGGTGCCGGTCGAGGTGACGGTGGAGCCGGGGACACCGTCCCGGTCGTACGAGGTCCGGCTCGGCTTCGGCGGGGCGACCCGCACACTCACGGTGAACGCCGTCCCGCGCACCGCCGGCCCCGACCTGGCCCGCACCGGGCGAGCGAGCTCCTCGGCCGACGAGACGCCCGACTTCCCGGCGGCGGCGGCGAACGACGGTGACCCGGGGACCCGTTGGTCGTCCCCGGCCGAGGACGACGCCTGGTGGCAGGTCGAGCTGGAACGCCCGGTGCGGCTCGGGAAGGTCGCGCTGCACTGGCAGGACGCGCACCCGTCGGCGTACCGCGTCGAGGTCTCGGCGGACGGCCGCACCTGGCGCACGGCGGCGTCGGTGCCGGACAGCGGCGGTGGCCGGGAGACCGTCCGCATGGACGAACGCGACGTACGCCACGTCCGCGTCCAGGGCGAGACCCGCGCCACCCGGTACGGCTACTCCCTGTGGTCGGTGGAGGCGTACGCGGTCGCGGACTGAGACGACGGCCCGGTCACGGCCGGCCGGTCGGCGGATCGGCCGGTCGGCGGATCTTTTTCCGCACCCCACTATTCACTCAGTACATATACCGAGTGCATAATGATCGCCATGAGCACCCGTCACGTCCTGCTGGGCCTGCTCGCCTCGGGGCCGAGCCATGGCTACGACCTCAAGCGACGCCACGACGAACGTTTCCCCGAGGCCCGCCCGCTGGCCTACGGGCAGGTCTACACGACCCTGCAACGCCTGGTCCGCGACGGTCTCGCCGAGGTCGACGGCACCGCGTCCGACGGCGGCCCGGAGCGGACGGCGTACCGCACGACGGACGAGGGGACGCGTGAACTTGCCCGCTGGGCCGGGGAGATCGCTCCGCCCGCGCCCTTCGTGACGAACGAGATCTTCGCCAAGGTCGTGGTGTCGATCCTGTCCGGCGGCGACCCGGCCGCGTATCTGCGCGCCCAACGCGCCGCCCACATGCGGCGGATGCGGGAACTCACCGCGGTGAAGTCCGCGGGCGGCGCCGGTCTGGCGACCGTGCTCTCGGCGGACTACGCCCTCAACCACCTTGATGCCGACCTCCGTTGGATGACCACCACGGCGGCCCGGCTCACCACCCTGACCGCGGAGGTCGACGCAACGTGAGCGACAGGAACACAGGAGGACCGTCGACGGAACCGCTGCTCGCGGCCCGCGGCCTGGTCAAGGCGCACGGCAGGACGCAGGCCCTGCGCGGCGCCTCCGTCGAGCTGCACGCCGGCGAGATCCTCGCGGTGACCGGCGCCAGCGGCAGCGGCAAGTCGACGCTGCTGCACTGCCTCGCCGGGATCGTCCGCCCCGACGCCGGCTCGGTGACGTATGCGGGGCTGCGGCTGGAGGAGCTGCCGGAGAAGCGGCTGAGCGAGCTGCGCCGCACCGACTTCGGGGTGGTGTTCCAGTTCGGGCAACTCGTACCGGAGCTGACCGCGCTCGACAACGCGGCGCTGCCGCTGATGCTGGCGGGTACCGACCGCGCGGGGGCGCGGGAGCGGGCCGGGGAGTGGCTGGAGCGGTTCGGGGTGCGCGGGCAGGGGGACCTGCGGCCGGGCGAGATGAGCGGCGGGCAGGCCCAACGGGCCGCGCTGGCAAGGGCCCTGGTCACCGGCCCGAAGGCGGTCTTCGCCGACGAGCCGACCGGCGCCCTGGACTCGCTCGCGGGCGAGCAGGTGATGACAGCCCTGGCCCACACGGCCCGCGAGGCGGGCACGGCGGTCCTGCTGATCACGCACGACGCCCAGGTGGCCGCGTACGCGGACCGCGAGGTGCAGCTGCGCGACGGGACCGTGACCCCGCTGGAGGTGACCGCGTGAGCACCTCGCCCTCCGTCCCCTCCGCCCCTCCCGTCCCCTCCCCGCGCTCCGATCTGCGGCTGGCCTGGCAGCTCACCCGCGGGTCCGACCGGCGGGAGTGGTGGCGGATCATGCTCACCGCGACGGGCGCGGCGCTCGCGACCGGGTTCGCGCTCGCCGCCGGGATCCTGCTGTCCCTGGGCAACGGCTCCTACGGCGTGTCCGTCGCCGAGGGCCTGCTCGACGCGCCCGGAACGCGCGCCGGGGTGGTCTTCGGCCTGCTTCTCCTGCTGATTCCGGTGCTCGGGTTCCTCGGGCAGTGCGCTCGGGTCGGGGCCGTGCACCGGGACCGGCGGCTGGCCGGACTGCGGCTGGCCGGGGCGACACCGTGGCAGGTGCGGCGGATCGCCGCGCTGGAGACCGGACTCGCCTGCCTGCTCGGTTCGGCGGTGGCGACCGTCTTCTCGGTGCTGCTCCTGCTGCGCCTGTGGGACCGGCCGACCGTGCTCACCTGGGTGGCGGTCGTCCTGGTCGCCGTGGCCGTGCCCGTGCTGGGCGCGGTGGCGAGCGTGCTGGCGCTGCGCCGCGTGGTGGCCTCGCCACTGGGCCGGGTGCGCCGCGTGACGGGTGTCCGTTCGGCCCGAGGACCGGGCAGGCTGTTCCTGGGCTCGGCGGCCCTGGTGACGGCGGTGGGTGTGCTGACCGCGGTGTCCGCGAACGGGCCGCCCGGCCGGGCGGACTGGCAGAAACCGTTGACGTTCTTCGCCGCGTTGCTCGCGGTCGGCGCGGGCGCGGTGTGGCTGGCCGGGGCCTCCTCCCGGTTCGTGGGGCGGGTGCTCGCGGTCCGGGCCCGGTCGGCGGCGGTGCTGATCGCGGCGGAGCGGCTGCGCGCCGACCCGTGGGCACCGGCCCGTACGCATGCGGCGGTACTGCTGGTGACGGTCGTCGGGACCGCGTTCATGGGGGTGCGCCACTCGATGCTCGCCTCACTGCGCGAAGCGGAGCACCTGGCCGCCGACATGTCGTACTACACGACGGGCCTGAACCTGACCGCCACGGCGATCACCGTGGCCCTGCTGATCACCCTGAGCGGTCTCGCCGTCGGCACCGCCGAGTCGCTGGCCACCCGTCGGCGGGGGCTGTCCGCGCAGGTCGCGGCCGGCGTACCGCGCTCGGTGCTGAACCGGGCGCTGCTCCTGGAGACCGCGCTCCCCCTGGCACCGGCCCTGCTCCTGGCGGGCCTGGGCGGCATGGCGGCCGGCACCGCCTACGGCACCCTGACTGCCACCCCGTCCCTCCCCTGGGCCGCCCTGCTGGTCCCCCCGACGGCCTACACCGCCTGCCTCCTGGCCTCGGCAACGGCCCTCCCCCTCCTCCACCGCTCGACCCACCCGGCAGAGCTGCGCTACGCCTGACCGACGCTCGCCCACCCGAACACGGCCGACCCCGGGGAGCGGGGGGTTTCCCAGGGTCGGCCGGGTCACGGCCGTCGCGCCCGGAAGCGGGCCGGGACCGTGCGAGCCCCATGGCGTTCCACCGGGGCCGGCTTGTCCGCGCCGTCACTGCTGCGGGTTGTGCAGGTCCAGTGCGTTGCCGAGGCGAGTGCACGATGTCTTGTCCCCTCGTATGGCGGAAACCCGGATGCGTTCACCGGGCAGCAGGACGAGAAGCGTCAAGGGGACGATCACGCCTCGTCCGGAGAATGTCGATGTCTCGGGAGAGACCGGTGAGAGGCGTTCGATCTCGATGAGGTCCACCTCGCTGCTCACCAGGAGGGCCCAGAAGCGTACGAGTTCCCCTCCGTCGCCGTTCGGGTCGCGCCCGGTGTGGACCAGGGATTCCGACTCGGAGAGCACGGACATCGGTACCCCGGCGAGCGCGTCCTCGACGGCGGCGGGGTCCGCCATCTCCACGCCGACGATGCCCCCGCCGAGATGGTCGGGGCGCTCCCAGGCACCGTCCTCGCGTCGCACGGAGTAGTACAGCTCTTCCGCTACGAGACCGTCGTTCCTGCGGTGCAGGAGGAGAACGAAGCCGAGGTCGCCGCTGATCCGGACATCGGCGACGACGGGAGCGCCAGGGGAGATGGTCAGGTGGTCTGTCGTCACCCGGGCAATCGTTGAACACCCTTGACGGAGGGCCTCTTCGGCGACGTCGGCCATGGGTTCTCTCACGATCCCCTCGCTTTCTCGTTCGCCGTCTTCCCACCCGACTCGACGCGCGGGATTCGCTGTATCGCTCGCGGGGAGTTGCGGGTGTGGCGCGCCGTGGGTGCGCGCCACACCGTCTGGACAGTCGGGTGTCATGTCCGCCGGGCGAGACCGAGTTGGCCGCCTCACCGAACACGCCCGGGTACTGGAAGGACGCCGACGCCCGCCGGTACACGCTGCCGCCGAGCTCGCCTCCGGTGTACGACGCGGGTGTCGAGTCGGGTGGGAAGACGGTGGTGGCATCGGTCTGCCCCCAGGCTCCCACATCGTTCGCTCCCCTCCCGTACGGGGCGTTGGCCCCCGGGAGCGGAACCAGCCCCGTCGACGGGTGCAGTGATCTTCCTCGTTCGGACCGGCCTGGCCGCCGTGCCACACATGGCCGGTTCTCGATCTGCCTGCGCCTGGCGCGTCGACCCGGTCGTACAACCTTCACCTGGTCGCGGGAGTCTCCTGTCCGACCGTCCGTTCGGGTGGTCGTTTCCCACCTTGCTTCTCCTTGACGAAGAAGGAACCCACCGACTGACATGCGCACTCCACGTCACTTCTGGAAGACGGCTGCCGTCGTCGCGGCCGGACTGTCCGGAGCACTCGTCCTGCAGGGCATGACGACGGGTCAGCAGACCGACAGCGACCCCTCCGACGGCGCACCGGGAGCCGTCACCAGCAAGGCGGAGACGACCGGACTGCGGATGTCCGGGGACGGCACCTCCGCCTCGCTGAACAAACAGGACACCGGACCGTTCAGCATGCTCGGCGTGACCTGGTCCGACCCGTCCGCCCGCGTCGGCGGCACGGTCGAGGTCCGCACCCGGCAGGCCGGTACGCAGACCTGGTCGCGGTGGCTGAGGCTGGACGGCGACAGCGGTCAGGGCGAGAGCGGTGCCCTGCGCGGCGGCACCGAACCGGCCTGGGTCGGCCCGTCCGACGGTGTCGAGGTACGCGTCGACGGCAAGGGCACCACGCGGCTGCCGAAGGGCCTGCGCCTGGACATGGTCGACCCCGGCAGCGGCGAGGTCACGGCGCTGGAGCCGGCGGCGTACGCGGCCGAGGAGAGCGAAACGCCCGACCCCTCGGCCTCCGATCCGGACACCGAGCCCGGCACGGACCCGGGAACGGAGCCCGGCACGGACCCGGGCACCGCTCCGCAGCCGGGCGAGACCCTGTCCGAGAGCCCCACCGCCGAGCCGACGGTGCCCGCGCC
The DNA here is from genome assembly GCF_045291515.1 of Streptomyces sp. GD-15H. Lineage (NCBI taxonomy): Bacteria > Bacillati > Actinomycetota > Actinomycetes > Kitasatosporales > Streptomycetaceae > Streptomyces > Streptomyces sp. GD-15H. The sequence continues at coordinate 5,705,036 of NZ_CP149447.1, read as the reverse complement.
GTCCCCCTCCGACCCCTCCGGCCCCTCGGAGCCCTCGGAGCCGGAACCCTCGGTGTCCGAGCCGTCCGTCTCCTCCTCGCCCACCGCCTCACCCAGCCCCTCGGTGAGCGTTCCGCCCGCGCCGCCGTCCACCGCGCCGCGCCCGCCGGTCACCGACCGCGCCGGCTGGGGTGCGGACGAGTCGATCAGCCCGGAGGAGCCCGGCTATCTGCCCGGCGGCCGGGTCAAGGCGGTCGTGGTGCACCACACCGCCGAGTCCAACGACTACACCTGCGCCCAGGGCCCGGCCGTGGTGCGCGGCATCTACGCGTACCACGTCAAGCAACTCGGCTGGAAAGACCTGGGCTACAACTTCCTGGTCGACAAGTGCGGCACGGTCTACGAGGGCCGCAAGGGCGGGACGGACCGGCCGGTGATGGGCGCCCACGCCTACGGCTTCAACGCCGAGACCACCGGCATCTCCGTCCTCGGCACCCACACCTCCACCGCGCCCTCCACGGCGGCCATGACCTCCGTGGCCCGCATCGCCGCCTGGAAGCTCGGCCAGTACGGCGTCAACCCCACCGGCACCGCCACCCTCACCGCGGGCGACAGCGGACGCAGCTACTACGGGAAGACCTGGGCCAAGGGCGCCCAACTGGCCCTGCCCGCGATCCACGGCCACCGCGACGGCTACAACACCCAGTGCCCCGGCGACGCCTTCTACAACAAGCTCGCCACCGTCCGCACCTGGGCGGGCGGCCCCGTCTCCGGCCTCACCCTGAAGTCGGTCACGGGCGCCGGGTCGTCCGGATCGACGACCTACACCAAGAGCGCGGTGACCGTGAACTGGTCGGCCACCACCCCGGCCGCCCTCATCGCGAAGTACGAACTGCTGGTGGACGGCAAGGTCGCCGCCACCACCCCCGGAACCGCCACCTCCGCCAAGGCCACCCTGACCGCCGGCACCCACAAGGTGGCCGTCCGCGCCGTCCACCAGTCCGGCAGGACGGCGACGACGGCGGCCGCGACCGTCGTCGCCGAGACCACCGCCCCCGCCTTCACCACCAAGCCGAACCTGGCCCTGCGCACCGGCACCGTCAACACCGCAGCCGTCCCCCTCACCCTGAAGTGGAAGGCCACCGACGGCGCCGCGCTGAAGGAGGTCCGGCTCACCGCCCCGACAACGAAGACCTACGGACCCACGGTCACCAGCGCCAAACACACCGCCAAGTCCGCCACCGCCACCACCTGGTCGATGAAGGCCTACGACCAGGCCGGCAACACCGCCACCGCGTCGGTCGCCGGCACCCCGGTCATCCTCCAGGAGAGCTCCGCCACGAAGTCCGGGAAGTGGACGACCAAGTCCTCCGCCAGCTACCTCGGCGGCAAGTCGTACACCAGCTCCGCCAAGAACGCCTCCCTGACCTGGACGTTCACCGGCCGTTCCGTCGCCTGGGTCGCCTCCCGGGCCGCCACCTCCGGCCAGGCGCACATCTACGTCGACGGCACGAAGCTCACCACCGTGGACCTGAAGTCGTCCACCACCAAGTACCGCGACGCGCTCTGGACCAAGACGTGGAGCACGAGCGCCAAGCACACCGTCAAGATCGTCGTCGTCGGCACCAGCGGCCGCCCGACCATCACCACCGACGGCCTCGTCTACCTCAAGTAAAGGCCGTCCGTCTCCGGCGGACCACGCCGGCCCGGGCCCGTCCGCGCACACGCGGACGGGCCCCGGCCTGTTCGAGCGCGCACCGCGGGACGGAGACCGTGACGATCGCGCTGCGCGAGGGGCCCCGGAGTGAGTCCGCACACCGCCGCGACGGACCCTTGAGCGGTCAGCCCAGCGACGCGGTGAATTCCGCCCAGGTCGCCGCGGTGAGACGGAGTATCGGACCGTCGGGATCCTTGGAGTCGCGCACGGCCACGACGTGCGGAACGTCGAGGGCGACCTCCACGCATTCGCCGCTGCCGCTGCTGTAGCTGGACTTCACGAAGTCAAAACCATTCATCACTGCGTGTCCTCGCTGATGCTTTCGATCAGTCTGAGCGAGTCCCTGGGTGCCAGGCTCAGTCGTGCGGTACGGTCGAAGAAAGCGCTGTATGTGGCACTTTCGACGCCGTCCTCGACCCACACGGTAGCCGCGATGGTGTCGACGTGGACCACGTCCACGGCCTCGGGCTCGGCGAACGAGACGATGCTGAAGGCTCCGGCCATACAGGCGTGTCCTCCCGCACGGAACGGCAGCACCTGAAGCCGTACGTTGGGGAGTTGAGCCAACTCCAGGATGCGGTGAAGCTGTGCGCGCATCACGCCCGGTCCGCCGACCTGCTGCCGTAGAGCGGCCTCCCAGATGACCGCGTACAACTGGATTGGTTCGCTTCCCTCGAGACGTTCCTGGCGTTTCATGCGGACCTCGACGACACCTTCGATCTCGTCCGGATCCGACCAGACACCCTCGCTGACCACCAACGCCCTCGTGTACTCGGGCGTTTGCAACAAGCCAGGCACGAAGGCCTGTTGCCAGGTGCGTACCTGACTGGCCACATCCTCCATGGAGATGTACTCCGCCACCGCCTCGGCTTGCGGTGACTGCCTCCACCACCCCTTCGCCTTACGGCGCTCCCGGTCCAGCCGAGCAAGTCCGAGCAGCCGGTTGACGATTCTGTCGTCGCGCACCCCGTAGAACTCACAGAGCACACGGATGTCCGGGTCACGCATGGGAACCCAGCCGCGTTCCATCTTCACCACCTTCGTCCCGGTCGCGGAGATGGCCCCGGCAGCCTGCTGCTGCGTCTTGCCCGAGGCGTCACGCAGACGCAGCAGTTCGGCACCCAGCTTGCGACCCAGGACTGTCGAGATCCGGTTTCCTGCGGCTTGAGTCGATCGCATCACGGTCACAGTGTGTCTCCAACCCGCAACCGAGTCGAACTCTGGGGAATAACTTCCCCAGATAGATTGCTTCCGGATGGCCATTTCCACTACGTTCGGTGCCCAGCCGCTCACTCTGCGGTCCCGTCCTCGGCGGAAGTGCACCGCCCTGCCCCCGCGCAGGTGCGGCAGAGACACCGCCGCCCGCACCAGGAGGCGCGCCCCGTGCCCGTACCCGAACCCTGCGCCGCACCCGGCCCCGGCTCCCCGTCCGAACCGGTCGTCCACGAGGACCTCCTCGACTACACCCCCACCCAGCGCAGCGTCCCGTTCGCCCGGCGCAGAGCGGCGCGGCTCGTCACCGAATGGGGGCAGCCGGGTCTGGCCGGGGACATCGCCCTCGTCGTGTCGGAGTTGCTGACCAACGCCCTGCTGCACGGCAGCGTCCCGGGCCGGCTCGTCCGCGTACGCGTCACCCTCGGTCCGCACACCCTGCGGGTCGAAGTGAGCGACCCGCGTGGTGAAAGGCTGCCGAGCCCGCGCCCGGCCGGGGGCTCCACCGACCAGTTCGGGCGCGGGCTCCTCCTGGTCGGCGCACTGACCACGCGATGGGGCTGGGAACCGCGGACCGTGGGCAAGACGGTGTACGCCGAGTGGGATGTCCCCGAGCCCCGCAAAGCCCTGCGGACTCCCACGGGAACGGGGGAGACCGCGTGACCGGAACCGGCGGAACGGGTCCGGCCGCCCCATCACCCCACCCGACGCACGGCAGGCACCGGGCCGGTGCGAAGGTCCGGGGCCTGCCGGTCAGGCGGAGATGCCGTCCACGTGGGTCAGGCCGTCGATGCGGGCCAGCGCGTCGTCCGCGCCGTACGGCTGGAGGTACGGCAGCCAGCGCGGGTCGCGGTGGCCGGTGCCGATGATGCGCCAGGCCAGGCCGGTGGGCGGGGCCGGTTTGTGGCGCAGCCGCCAGCCCAGCTCGAACAGGTGCCGGTCGGCCTTCACGTGGTTGCAGCGGCGGCAGGAGGCCACCACGTTGTCCCAGACGTGCTTGCCCCCGCGGCTGCGCGGGACGACGTGGTCGACGCTGGTTGCGACGCCACCGCAGTACATGCACCGGCCCCCGTCGCGGGCGAACAGCGCGCGGCGAGTCAGTGGAACGGGCCCCCGGTAGGGAACCCGCACGAAGCGTTTGAGCCGGACCACGCTGGGTGCGGGGACTGTGACGGTCGCGCTGTGCAGGTAGGCGCCGGACTCCTCGAGGCACACGGCCTTGTTCTCGAGGACGAGGACGAGCGCGCGGCGGAGCGGTACGACGCCGAGCGGCTCGTACGACGCGTTGAGAACCAGGACATGCGGCACGGATGCCTCCTTGTACGCCGGCGACGCGTGGCTCGCGCCGGGACGATCCGTAGCCAGTCTCCCCTCATGCCTGGTGGAAGCGCCACCATGTCCCGGTAACGGGCTGAAAGTGTTTTCGACCACACCCGCTCCGGCCTCCGGGTTCTCGGCCTGTTCCGGCCCGGGTGAGAGGCGTCTCTTCTTCACGTATCGCGCCAACCCCTCCACAATGCCCCGTTAGTGTGGTGCTTCTGCCCGCACCGGTGACCTTGTCGTGACCTTGAAGACCTTGACCGCAGCGCCCGGGGCAGAACCTGCACCTGGAGGTACCTGCCGTGTCCTTGCCCGCCGTCCTACTGGCCGAGGAGTCGTCGCCGACGCCCTCGGATTCCGGGACCCCGATGGTGCCCAGCCTCGAGGACGCCCACGAGAGCGCCACCAACGCCGCCGGCTGGGTGGAGGAGAACTGGTCGACGTGGCTCGCGATCGGCCTCAGGGTCCTGCTCATCGTGGTGATCGCCACGGTGCTGAGAGTGGTCGTGCGGCGGGCGATCACCAAGCTCGTCGACCGGATGTCCCGGACCGGTACGGCCGTGGACGGCACCGGCATCGGCGGTCTGCTGGTCAACGCCGAGCGGCGGCGCCAACGCTCGCAGGCGATCGGCTCGGTGCTGCGTTCGGTCGCGTCGTTCGTGATCCTGGGCACGGCCGCGCTGATGGTCCTGGGCACGTTCCAGATCAATCTGGCCCCGCTGCTGGCCTCGGCCGGTGTCGCCGGTGTCGCGATCGGCTTCGGCGCCCGCAACCTGGTCACGGACTTCCTCTCCGGCGTGTTCATGATCCTCGAGGACCAGTACGGCGTCGGTGACACCGTCGACGCGGGCGTCGCCACCGGCGAGGTCATCGAGGTCGGCCTGCGGGTGACCAAGCTGCGCGGCGACCACGGCGAGATCTGGTACGTCCGCAACGGCGAGGTCAAGCGCATAGGCAACCTCTCCCAGGGCTGGGCGACCGCCAACGTCGACGTCACGGTCCGCGCGGACGAGGACCTCGACCAGGTGAAGGCCGCGCTCGTCGCCGTCGCCGAGAGGATGGGCAAGGAGGAGCCCTGGAACGAGCTCCTGTGGAGCTCCATCGAGGTCCTCGGCCTCGACTCCGTCCTGCTCGACTCGATGGTGGTCCGGGTCTCGGCGAAGACCATGCCCGGCAAGTCCCTGACCGTGGAGCGCGAGCTGCGCTGGCGCATCAAGCGGGCCTTCGACGCGGCCGGCATCCGCATCGTCGGCGGCGCCACGGCCCCGGTGGAGAGGGAGGGCCCCGATCCGGCGGCGGCCGTCGCGCCCCCGTCCGCCTACGCGAGCAGCGTCTCGCCGCAGTCCCTCGCGGCGTCCCCGTTGACCCCGCCGAGCACCGCGAAGTAGGCCGGCGGCGGAGAAGAGCGCAGGGAAGAACACGGCGGAGGGCGGCATCCGGGAGTTCCGGGTGCCGCCCTCCGCCATGCCCGCGCCCACTCTGGCCATGACGCCCGTGGTCCTGATATGCCTCTCGCCTAGAAGGCGTTCGCCGAGGGTGTCACGCCCACCGGAGCAGAAGCAGAGAGTTGACGGCAATGAAACTCACCGTGGTCGGGGGCGGTTCGACCTACACGCCCGAACTCATCGACGGCTTCGCCCGGTTGCGGGACACCCTGCCCGTCGAGGAGCTGGTCCTGGTCGATCCGGCCGCGGACCGGCTGGAGTTGGTGGGCGGGCTGGCCCGCCGCATCTTCGCCCGGCAGGGACATCCGGGCCGTGTCGTCACCACCTCCGACCTGGACGCGGCCGTGGACGGCGCCGACGCGGTGCTGCTCCAGTTGCGGGTGGGCGGTCAGGCGGCCCGGCAGCAGGACGAGACCTGGCCGCTGGAGTGCGGCTGCGTCGGCCAGGAGACCACCGGTGCCGGCGGCCTCGCCAAGGCGCTGCGCACGGTCCCGGTGGTGCTCGACATCGCCGACCGGGTCCGGCGGAGCAATCCCGACGCCTGGATCATCGACTTCACCAACCCCGTCGGCATCGTCACCCGGGCGCTGCTACGGGCCGGGCACCGGGCGGTGGGGCTGTGCAACGTCGCCATCGGCCTCCAGCGCAAGTTCGCCGCCCGCCTCGGCACCGACCCCGCCGATCTCCACCTCGACCACGTGGGCCTGAACCACCTCACCTGGGAGACCGCGGTGCGCCGGGGCGGCCCCGACGGCGAGGACGTCCTGCCCGCCCTGCTGCAAGGCCACGGCGACGCCGTCGCCGCGGACCTCCGGCTGCCCCGGGCCGTCCTGGACCGGCTGGGCGTGGTCCCCTCGTACTACCTGCGCTACTACTACGCCCACGACGAGGTCGTACGGGAACTGCGCACCAAGCCGTCCCGGGCCGCCGAGGTGGCCGACATGGAACGCCGGCTGCTCGACCTCTACGCCGACCCCGCCCTCGACGAGAAGCCGGCCCTGCTGGCCAAGCGCGGCGGCGCCTACTACTCCGAGGCGGCCGTGGACCTGGCGGCGGCCCTGCTGCACGGCGCCGGCAGCCCGTACCAGGTGGTGAACACCCGAAACGGCGGCACGCTCCCCTTCCTCCCCGAGGACGCGGTGATCGAGGTCCAGGCCGCCGTGGGCCCCAAGGGCGCGAGCCCGCTGCCCGTGCCCCGCGTGGACCCCCTCTTCGCGGGCCTGATGGCGCACGTCACCGCCTACGAGGACCTCGCCCTCGAAGCGGCCCTGCACGGCACCCGCGAGCGGGTCTTCCGCGCCCTCCTCGCCCACCCGCTGATCGGCCAGTACGAGTACGCCGAGCGGCTCACCGACCAGCTCGTCGCACACAACCGGGAGTACCTGACGTGGGCGTGACCGCGGGCGTCCTCGCCGTCGACGCCGGCAACAGCAAGACGGACGTCGCCGTGGTCGACCGGCACGGCGAGGTCCTGGCCACGGCCCGCGGCGCCGGTTTCCGGCCGCCCGCCGTCGGCGTGACACCGGCGGTGGACGCCCTCGCCGAGGCCGTCGCCACCGCCCTCACCTCCGCCGGCGTCACCACCGTCTCCCACGTCTCGGCCTGTCTGGCCAACGCCGACCTCCCCGTGGAGGAGGAGCGGTTGACGGCGGCCCTGACGGCACGCGGCTGGGGCACCACCGTGCAGGTCCGCAACGACACGTTCGCGATCCTGCGCGCCGGGGTCACCGAACCCCGCGGGGTCGCCGTCGTCTGCGGCGCGGGCATCAACTGCGTCGGCATGCGCCCCGACGGCCGTACCGCCCGCTTCCCGGCGCTCGGCCGCCTCTCCGGTGACTGGGGCGGCGGTTGGGCCCTGGCCGAGGAGGCCCTGTGGCACGCGGCCCGCGCCCAGGACGGCCGCGGCGCCGCCACCGCCCTCGCCGACACCCTCCCGGCCCACTTCGGCCTGCCCGGCATGCCGGCCCTCATCGAGGCCCTGCACCTGGGGCACCTCCCGGCGGCCCGCCGCCACGAACTCGCGCCGGTCCTGTTCGCCACGGCGGCCGAGGGCGACGCGGTGGCCGGTGCGATCGTCGACCGCCAGGCCGACGAGGTGGTGGCGATGGCCGTCGTGGCGCTGAACCGCCTGGACCTGCTCTCCGAGGAGACACCCGTCCTCCTGGGCGGCAGCGTCCTGGCCGCCCGGCATCCCCGGCTCGACGGCAGGATCCGCGCCCTGCTCGCCGACCGCGCCCCGAAGGCCGTCCCCCGGGTCGTGACCGCCGGCCCGGTCCTGGGCGCGGCCCTGCTGGGCCTGGACCGCCTGGCGGCCCCGCCGGAGGCCCACGCCCGGCTGAGAGCCCACTACGAGCGGCGTTAGGACCGGTCGCCGTGCCCGCATCACGCCGGTCCCGGGCCCCGCATCACGCCGGTACGGCGCGGCCCGGCATGCCTCGCCCTCGCCGGGTGGGCACCGTCCGTTTCCCCGCCCTGATCCGCCGACCGACCCGAAGGCCGGGCGGCGAGCCTGACGACAGGCACGAGAACCGCCCGGAGAACAGGCCCGGAGGCCCCTGCCGGTCCGGTCGACCGCACACCGGCGGCGGCCCCTCGCGGACGCCCGGAACCAACCGGATTCCACCGGCGTGTTCGTGGGCAGGGGCCGTGCGGGGGGCGGTCCGTGGGGAGTGCCGGGGCGCTGCGGCAGCCGGAATTCCCGGCGGCCGCACGGCAGTCGAACCGACAGACGGAGCACAACCGAACCGACTGTCGGGTCGGCGGACGGTCGGATCGGCAGGTTGTGGGCGGGCCGGACCGGAAGCCGCACCGACTGTCGGATTGGCGGACTGTCGGATCGACAGCCGAACCGGCAGGCGGTTCAAGATCGCGTCAAAGCCGGTACACATGTCGGTCCACGCGGGGATACTTGGCGGGACGGATGACCACGGGGGAGGTCGAGTGACACACACGCCGAGCGGCAGCGCGGCCCCGCCGGGCGGGGCCGCGCCCACCGTGCCCGCCGTGCCCGCCGTACCGCCGCAGTCCGGGCCCGGCGGCGCGCCACCGGGCCCCCGCCGAACACCCGACGGCTCCCGGCTTTCCGCGCCCCGGCCGCCGGAGGCGGTGCGGCGCACGGCGTTCGCCGAAGGCGTCGTCCGCCTGCGCGAGGCCGCCACCACCGAACCCGGCCGCCTGCGGATCATCGGCGCGGTCCTCGCCGCCCTGGTCGTCGCCTTCGGCGCCGTCACCGCCTGGCAGACGGCCGACAGGGCCGCGGCGGCCGACGCCGTCCTCACCAGCAGCCAGCCCCTCACCTCCGACGCCGCCGACATCTACCGCTCCCTCGCGGACGCCAACACCGCGGCCTCCAGCGGCTTCCTGGCCGGCGGTCAGGAGACCGCCGCCTCCCGGGACCGCTACGAGAACGACATCCGTACCGCCGCCGCCAAACTGGTCAACGCCGCGGCCAACTCCGCCCCCGACTCCTCGTCGGCGGCGACGATCGCCGACCTCAACCGGCTGCTGCCCGAGTACAAGGGCCTCGTGGAGCGCGCCCGCACCTACAACCGCCAGGGCTACCCCGTGGGCGGCGCCTATCTGCGGTACGCGAACGAGAAGATGCAGCAGGAGATGCTCCCGGCGGCGGAGGACCTCTACAAGAAGGAGAACCAGCGCCTTCAGGCCGACTACGCGGACGCGACCCCGTACCCGTGGGCGGCCATCGCGCTCGGCACCGTCGCCCTCGCCGCGCTCGCCTGGGCGCAGCGCCGCAGCTACCTGCGTACCCACCGCGTGCTCAACCACGGCCTGGTCGCGGCCACGGCTGCGGGGGCGGTCGTCCTGCTCTGGCTGGTCGTCGGCCACAGCCTCGCCCGCTCGGGGCTGAACTATTCCTACGATCACGGCGTCCGCTCGCTCGAGGTGCTGCACGACGCCCGTATCGCCTCCCTCAAGGCCCGGGGCAACGAGAACCTGACGCTGGTGTCGCGCGGCGCCGAGACGAAGAAGGTCGGCGACGAGACCCACGACGCCTACGACCACGACTTCGCACGCGACATGGGCGCCCTCGGCAAGGGCCTGACCCGGGCCGGGGAACTCGCGGACGACAGCAGTGGCGAGAAGCCGGTCACCGCCGCCGTGAGCAACATGACGGAGTGGAAGAAGCGTCACGAGGCCGCCCGGAAGCAGGACGAGAACGGCAACTACCAGCAGGCGCTGGACCTGGTGATCGGTGGTGAGGGCGCGACCGGCGAGTGCTTCGACGGCGTCGACGCCAGCCTGGCGACCGCGCTCGCGCACGAGGAGGACGAGTTCGAGGAGGCGGCCGAGGCCGGCCGGGACGCGCTGAAGGGACTGCCGGAGGGCGCGGCGGGCCTCGCCGTGCTGGGCGCGGCCGGCGCGGTGCTGGGCATCGGCCGCAGGCTGTCGGAGTACCGGTGAAAGGGGGCGCGATGAGGAACGCACGACGCCTGCGGGCCGGCCTGCGGGGCTGGGGCGGGGTGGGCGCGATGGCCACCATGTGCGTGCTCGCGCTGATCTTCGCGCTGGTGCTGACCCGCACCGGGTCCCCCGCCGCCAAGGCCCCGAAGGCCGCGGGGCACACCGTGACGGACGCCGTCGGCACGAAGGCGGACGAGGAATGCACCGATCCGGAGAAGCAGACCCTGCCCCCCTCCGACGCGGACGGCGCCACCATCGACGCGATCAAGAACCGCCCGGGCGAGAAGCGCAAGCTGATCGTCGGCATCGACCAGAACAGCTACCGCTGGGGCTACCGGAACCCCGACGGCGGGGACGGCGCACAGCTCGAGGGCTTCGACATCGACCTGGTGCACCGCATCGCCGAGGACATACTCGGCGACCGGGACGCGGTCCAGTTCAAGGCGATCCCCACCGACCAGCGCATCTCGGCGATCAAGGACGGCCGGGTCGACATGGTCGTCCGCACGATGACGATCAACTGCGCCCGCCTCCAGGACGTGGCGTTCTCCGCCCCGTACTTCAGGACGGGGCAGCAGGTCCTGGCCCCGAAGGCGTCACCGATCACGGGGTACGACAAGACGCTCGCGGACCGGGAGATCTGCACGGCGGCCGGCTCCACCGCGTACGCGAAGCTGGAGGAGGACAAGGCGGCGGGCGAGCTCCCGCGGTCCGCCGACATCCGCACCACCGTCCCCAACCAGCTCGACTGCCTGGTGAGGCTGCAGCTCGGCGAGGTCGACGCGGTGGTCACCGACGGCGCGCTCGCCGCCAGCCAGGCCGCCCAGGATCCGACGGTCGAACTCAAGGGCGACGCCTTCACGGTCGAGTACTACGGCGTGGCGATGAAGAAGGACGCGGACGACCTGCTGCGCCGGGTCAACCAGGTCCTGGTGGACTTCCGCGAGGACACCGAGGACGGATGGCGAAAGGCGTACGAGACATGGCTGTCGGCGACACTGGGCAGTGATCCCGCGAAGTCGGAGCCACCCGCCCCGCAGTACCTGCGCACGAGCTGACCAGCCGTCAAAGGACGATTCCCGAAGACCGATCGTCAACGACCGACCGTCAACGACCGACCCCCAGCGAGAGGTGATCGATGGGCGACACGGACCCCACCGGGCCGGTGATGGACCGGGACGAGGTGGACCGTGCGCTTGCGCGGCTCGGCGCGGAGCACGAGGCGGTCGAGACCTCGCTCCTCGCCCTGCAGGACCACGCGGGCCGCAGGCTCCTCGAGGGTGCCCGCCTCACCGGCCGCACCGCGGAACGCTGGACGGCCACCGAGGCGTCGATCACGCTGCTGTGGACGTACTTCGACGCGTACGCGGATGCCCTGCGCACCGCCCGCGAGATCCGTGCCCGGCGCCGCTGGTCCAGCCGCGAGGACCTGGTGGAGCTGACGGAGCTGCTGCGCGGCGAGTGCGTCACGGTCGCGGGCTCGGCCACCGCCACCGCCACCGCGAACGCGCCGACGCCGCACGGCCGGCCCGGGAACCGGCTCAGCGAGCGTTACTCGCTGGCCGCGCTGGTCGAGCGGATGAACGAGCTGTACGCGTCGTCGCTGGACACGGTCGTCGCCGCGGACGCGGTGTGGTCGGCACTGCCCGCCCGGATCGATCTCCTGGCCGCCGAGCTCCGGCGCACCCGCCGGCTCGCGCACCCGGTCGGGGTGCGCCCCGGCGAGCACCCGGCGGGCGACGACCTGGAGCGGATCACCCGCTCCCTGACCGCGCTGCGCGAGCAGGTGGTGTCCGACCCGCTGGCGTTCTGGAAGCCCGCGGAGGGCAGTTCGGCGCCGGGCGGCGGCAGACCGGACACGACGGTGTACGACCGCGAGGCACGGGCCCTGGAGGAGGTGCGCCGCGAGATCGACGCGGTGCTGGCGGTCCGGCAGGACTCCGAGAAGCGGATCGTGCGGCTGCGGGACGTCCTGTCGCGCGCCGACCGCACGCTCGCCGAGGCGCGCACCGCGCGCGGCGAGGTGCTCGCGAAGATCGCCGCGACGGAGGTGCCGGTCGTCAGTGGACCGCCGACCGTGCTGCAGGAGCAGCTGGCGGCGGCCGCCGAGTACCGCAGGCACGCCCAGTGGCACCGTCTCTCCCCGCTCCTGGAGTCCCTGGAGCAGAAGGCGGAGGACGAACTGGAGCGCGCCCGCGAGTCGTTGACCGCGGTCACCGCGCCGCTGGCGATCCGCGCCGAGCTGCGCGGCCGGCTCGACGCGTACAAGGCGAAGGTCTCCCGGCACGGCCTCGCGGAGGACGCCGTGCTGGTCGAGCGGTACGAGAGGGCGCGCCGCATGCTGTGGAGCGCGCCCTGCGATCTGCGCGTCGCGCGGGAGGCGGTGCTGCGCTACCAGCACGCGGTCGCCGAACTCCTCGGCACCGCGCCCCGGGTGCCCGGTCAGGGCATGCCCGAGGAGCACGGGGGGCCCGGCGCATGAGCGACAACGGGGAGGCGGCCTCATGAGTCAGGCGGAGAACCGGACACACGGCCAGGGGCGGAACGGGCAAGGAGTACGGGCGGAACAGCAGGGGCGGCAGGCACAGCCGTCGCAGGCCGCCGCCCCCCGGACCTGCCAGCGTCCCGGCTGCGGGGGTGCCTACGAGGACGTCGGCGACGGCGAGCTGTACTGCGACACCTGCGGTCTGGCCCCGGTCGTGTCGTCGACGGGCATGGTCGGCTCGGTCCCGACCGGTCTCACCGTCGGCGGCCGGGACTCGCGCGACTCGGCCGACAGCGGCGGACCCCGCGCCGGCGGCCGCGGTTCGCGTCCGTCGTCGCGTACGTCGTCGCAGTCGTCGAAGTCACGGCGCTCGGTGTCCGGGCGGCTCTCCCGCTCCCTGGCGGGGAGCGGCGCCGCGCGCTCGGTCTCGGTGCGCGGCTCCGGCTCGCCGACCGGCTCCTCCGGCCGCGGCCGGCTGGGCGCGGGGCTGGTCCAGGTCCCGCCGATCCCGCGCCCCGACCCGCGCGCGATGGTGCTGGCCGACCCCGAGGTGCCCGAGCGGAAGCGATTCTGCTCCCGCTCGGACTGCGGGGCCCAGGTGGGCCGTGCGCAGGCCAGGCCGGGTCGTACGGAGGGCTTCTGCACCAAGTGCGGCCACCCGTACTCGTTCGTCCCGAAGCTGCGGGCCGGCGACGTGGTGCACGGCCAGTACGAGGTGGTCGGCTGTCTGGCGCACGGCGGACTGGGCTGGATCTACCTCGCCGTGGACCGGGCCGTCTCCGACCGCTGGGTGGTCCTCAAGGGCCTGCTGGACACGGGCGACCAGGACGCGATGGCCGCGGCGATCTCCGAGCGGCGTTTCCTCGCGGAGATCGAGCACGCCAACATCGTGCGGATCTACAACTTCGTGGAGCATCTCGACCAGCGCACCGGTTCCCTCGACGGCTACATCGTCATGGAGTACGTCGGCGGCAAGGCCCTGAAGGAGATCGCCAACGGACGCCGGACACCGGACGGCAGGCGGGACCCGCTGCCGGTCGAGCAGGCGTGCGCGTACGGCATCGAGGCGCTCGAGGCGCTGGGGCATCTGCACCACCGCAACCTGCTGTACTGCGACTTCAAGGTCGACAACGCGATCCAGACCGAGGACGAGCTCAAGCTGATCGACATGGGCGCGGTGCGCAGAGCGGACGACGACGAGTCGGCCATCTACGGCACGGTCGGCTACCAGGCCCCCGAGGTCGCCGACGTCGGCCCCTCCGTCGCCTCCGACCTCTACACGGTCGCCCGGACGCTCGCCGTCCTCACCTTCGACTTCCAGGGCTACACGAACGTCTACGCGGACTCGCTGCCCGACCCCGACCACATCGAGGTCTTCCGGCAGTACGAGTCGTTCTACCGGCTGCTGGTGCGCGCCACCGACCCCGACCCGGCCCGCAGGTTCGCCTCCGCGCAGGAGATGAGCGAACAGCTCACCGGCGTCCTGCGCGAGGTCGTCTCGATCCAGTCGGGCCGCGCCCGTCCCGCCCTGTCGACCCTGTTCGGCCCGGAACCGAGGGTGACGGACACGGAGTTGTTCCCCCAGTGGCGGGGCGACGTGTCCCGCCTCGGGGCGCGGGCGGTGCCGCGAGCCGGGTCACGACGGGTGCCGGGACGGAAGCAGCCCGCCGAAGGGCCCGCCCCCGCCCCCGCCGCCGGCGCCTTTGGCACGGTGGACCTCGTCAAGCCCGTCGACACCCCCGCGGCGGCCCTCGCCCTGCCCGTCCCCCGCGTCGACCCCACCGACCCCCACGCCGGTTTCCTGGCGGGCCTGCTGACCTCCGCGCCCGCCGAGCTGGTCAACGCCCTGGCCGCCGCGCCCGCGCCGTTGGCCGAGACCCGGCTGCGGCAGATCCGCGCCTGGCTGGAGACCGGTGAGTCGGACACCGCGCTGGACGCGCTGCGGGCCCTGGAGGAGCGGGACCCCGACGACTGGCGGGTGGTCTGGTACCGCGGGGTCGCCGCCCTGGTCACCGGCGACCACGAGGGCGCCGCGCTCGCCTTCGACGCGCTCTACGACGCCTTCCCCGGCGAGATCGCGCCCAAGCTGGCGCTCGGCCTGTGCGCGGAGGTGCTGGGCCAGCTCGACAACGCCGCCGAGTACTACCGCCTGGTGTGGTCGACCGACCCGAGCCATGTGAGCGCGGCGTTCGGCCTGGCCCGCGTGCGGCTCGCCACCGGTGACCGGCGCGGCGCCGTACGGACGCTGGAGTCGGTGCCGGAGTCCTCCATCCACTACACGGCCGCGCGGGTCGCGGCCGTACGCGCCCGGCTGCGGGGGCGGACCGCCACCGCCGGTGACGTGCCGTTCCTGGACGACCTGAGCGCCGCCGCAGCACAGGTCGAGGCCCTGGAGTCGTACGGCCTGGATCCGGCGCGCCGGGAGCGGTTGTCGGCCGAGGTCCTCGGCTGCGCGCTGGACTGGGTACTCTCCGGGGGCCAGGGTTCCGTTCCGCCCGCGGCCCCGCCGGGCCGGGGGAACCGAAACGCCGCCGAGGGACGGACTCTGCTCGGCAGCGGACTGGACGAGCGGAACCTGCGCTTCGGACTGGAGCGTTCGTACCGCACGCTGGCCCGGCTGGCGCGGAGCGGTGAGGAAAGGATCGACCTGGTGGAACGTGCCAACCGTTACCGCCCCCGGACGTGGGTGTAGTTGATGTCGCAAATGCCCCAGCAGGCCGCCCTGTCGAAGTGCCCGAGCTGCGAGGAACCCCTCGAGCCGGTTGATCGTTTCTGCGGTGCGTGCGGATACGACCTGTCGGCGGTCCCGGCACCGCCGACGGACCGTCCGACGATCGCCATGAACGGCTCGGTGCCCTCACCGAGCCCGGCGGAGCGCGGGGCAGCTGCCCGGCCCCCGGCGGCGCCCCAGACGCCCCCGGCCGGACCTGGCTGGCCCGCCGCCGGTCCGGAGGGCTCCGGCGCGTCCGCCCCGACGCATCGACCGACGGACCTGGCGGGCACGGACTCGGCCGGCATGGCGCTGTCCGGCGGCACCCACCACCCCGCGCCCGCCACCCCGGCGCCCGCACCGGCAGTCGTGCCGCCACGCCCGGCCACCCCGCCCGTCTCCGCTCCCACCGCCCCACCCGGGCCCCCGCCCCCGCCCGCCGCGCCTCCCGCCGCCGGCGCGGCCCGCTCCTCCGGCGTGCGCTTCGACCGCCCCGCCCAGCCGGTCGCGCAGCCCGAGGAGTACCCGCTCCAGGCCCCGGACCCGCGTGTGGCCGCCGAGCGGGGCAGCCCGCCCCGGACGCCGCCGACGCACCGGACGCCGCGGTGTGCGTGGCCTGCCGCGCGGGCAGGGTGGACGACGACGGCTACTGCGAGAACTGTGGCCACGCCCAGCCACGCGAACGGGACCACATGGAACAGGAATGCGACCCGATGGCCGCGGTCAGCGACCGTGGCCTGCGCCACCACCGCAACGAGGACGCCTTCAGGATCGGCACCGCCACGTTGCCCGACGGCTCCCCCGCCTCGGTCGCGATCGTCTGCGACGGCGTCTCCTCCGCGACCCGGCCCGACGAGGCCTCGCTGGCCGCGTCCCGGGCGGCGAACGAGTCGCTGCTCGCGGCCCTGCCGCGCGGCACGCACCCGCAGCAGGCGATGCACGACGCGATCGTCGCCGCGTCGGACGCGGTCAACGCGCTGGCCGACGAGCCCCTCGCGGACCGTGAACGGCCCCCGCACCAGAACGCCCCGGCCTGCACCTTCGTCGGCAGCGTGGTGACCGACGGCCTGCTGGTCGTCGGCTGGGTCGGCGACAGCCGCGTGTACTGGGTGCCGGTCGACCGCGCCGCGCCCCCGGCCCGGCTCACCGAGGACGACTCGTGGGCCGCGCAGATGGTCGCCGCGGGGCTGATGGGCGAGGCCGAGGCGTACGCCGACCAGCGCGCCCACGCGATCACCGGCTGGCTCGGGGCGGACGCCTACGAACTGGATCCGCACACCGCGTCGTTCAAGCCGGACCGGCCCGGTGTGGTCGTGGTCTGCACCGACGGGCTGTGGAACTACGCGGAGTCGGCCGAGGAGATGGCCCGGGTCGTCCCCCTCGACGCCGCCGTCCGCCCGCTGCACGCCGCGCGGGTCCTGGTCGGTCACGCCCTCGACGGCGGGGGCCACGACAACGTGACAGTGGCCCTCGTCCCGTTCCCTGCCGTGCCGCAGGGGGCAGGATCGGCCTGAGGCCGCGTACGGCGGGCCCCGTGCGGGGAAACTACGGGGAAGCCGCGGGGAAGCCGCAGGAAGGTGCCAACGAACCGGAGGGGGCCGGTCCGTCATCTGTCGTCGCCCCGCACCGTCGGGGTTCTCCAGGGGAGAGAAACAGGCATGGCCAATTTCTCGAAATCCAACGTGCCGCAGTTCTCGGTGGACGTGTACCAGAACGAGTACCTGCCGGAGGGCGGCCGCGAGGTCAACGCCATCGTCACGGTGACCGCCACCGGCGGCGGCACCCTCGGCAGCGCGGTGACGGCGCCCCACCTCTACGCGCCCGGTGAGGGACCGTCAGCGGCCGTGGTGCTCATGGTCGACTGCTCCGGGTCGATGGACCATCCGCCGGCCAAGATGCGCAACGCCCGCGACGCCACGGCCGCCGCGATCGACGCCCTGCGCGACGGCGTGCACTTCGCGGTGGTCGGCGGCACGCATGTGGCGAGGGAGGTCTATCCCGGTGCCGGACGGCTCGCGGTCGCCGACGCGGCCACCCGCGAACAGGCCAAGCAGGCGCTGCGGGCGCTGAGCGCCGGCGGGGGCACGGCCATCGGCACCTGGCTCCGGCTGGCCGACCGGCTGCTGTCGTCGGCGGACGTGGCGATCCGGCACGGCATCCTGCTGACCGACGGGCGCAACGAGCACGAGTCGCCCGAGGACCTGAAGACGGCTCTGCAGGCGTGCGCCGGGCGGTTCACCTGCGACGCCCGCGGAGTGGGCACCGACTGGGAGGTGAAAGAAGTCACAGCCATCGCCTCCGGCCTCCTCGGCAGCGCCGACATCGTCGCCGACCCGGCCGGCCTCGCCGCCGACTTCACGCGGATGATGGAGACGGCGATGGGCAAGGAGGTCGCGGACGTCTGCCTGCGGCTGTGGACCCCGGTGGGCACGACTGTGAAGTTCGTCAAACAGGTCGCGCCGGCGGTCGAGGAACTGACCGGACGCCGCAGCGAGGCCGGCCCGCGCGCGGGCGACTACCCGCTGGGTTCCTGGGGCGACGAGTCCCGTGACTACCACCTCTGCGTCGAGGTCCCGGCCGCCGGCATCGGGCGGGAGATGCTCGCCGCCCGGCTCTCGCTGGTCGTTCCGCAGCCCGGGGAGGGCGTCCGGAAACTCGGCGCGCAGGGTCTCGTACGGGCCGTGTGGACGGACGACATGGTCGCCTCCACATCGATGAACCCCCAAGTCGCCCACTACACCGGACAGGCCGAACTGGCGCAAGTCATCCAACAAGGGCTCGAGTTACGCAAAGCGGGCGATATCTACGGAGCGACGTCCAAACTGGGCCGGGCCGTTCAGCTCGCGAGCGCCTCCGGCAACGCGGATACTGCGAAACTGCTTGCGAAGGTGGTGGACGTGGTCGACGCCCCGACAGGTACTGTGCGACTGAAAGCGAGGGTCGAGGAGGCCGACGAGATGACACTCGAAACCCGGTCCACCAAGACTGTTCGTGTAAAAAAGTGAAGCTGAAGTGAACGAGCCCGGCCTCCCAGGCCGGAGAACTCCGGTCGGAAGCGACCGAAAAAGGAGAGGAGGAAGCGCCGACATGCCGACCTGCCCGAACGGACACCAGTCGGGTTCCGACGACTGGTGCGAGGTGTGCGGCCACCGCATGGCGGGGTCCGTGCCCCCACCGCCGCCTCCTCCCCCACCACCACCCGGCGGCGGCTACGGATTCCCGCCCCCCGGCGGCCAGTCCGGGCCCGGCGGCCAGGGTGGCCCCGGCGGTTTCGGCGGCCCGGGCGGCCCCGGCGGCCGGCCGGAGCTGTGCCCGCAGTGCCGCACGCCGCGTGAGGGCGGCGCGCCGTTCTGCGAGGAGTGCCGGTGGAACTTCCTGACGAACACGGCGACCTCGTACACGCCGGCCGCCCCGCGTCCGGTGAACCCCAAACCGGGCGGACACGGTGGTCCGGGTGGTCACGGCGGGCCGTACCAGCAGCCGCCCGGTCCGTCGTACGGCGGTGGCGGTGACTCCTATGACTACCAGGGCTCCCGTCCGTCCCAGGTGAACCGGCCCGCCGAACCGATCCCGCCGGGCCCGCCCGGTTTCGGCGGCGGCCCCTCGCGCCCGGCACCGCCGCCGCCCGGCCCGGGTGGTCACGGCGGTCCCGGTGGCCAGGGCGGATACGGCAGTCCCGGTGGGCCCGGCGGCCCGGGCGGCCCCGGCGGTCCGCAGGCGTTCGGTGGCGGCCCGCCGGCCCCGCCCGGATTCCCGCAGGAGACCGGCCGTCCGCCGCAGCAGGGCGGTCCCGCCTTCGGCGGCGGTGACGACTGGACGCTTCCCCCGCCGTCCGGTGGTCCCGGCGGCGGCCAGAACGGCCCCGGCGGTTACGGCTACCCGCAGCCCGGTGCGACGCAGGCGCCGCCCGGCCCCGGCGGGTTCCCGCAGCAGCCCCGGGGGCCGGTGACCTGGACCGCGACGATCGGCCCGGACCGCGACTACTTCATGGCGATGATGCACCGCTCCGGCCCCGAGGCCACGGGCCTGAACCTGCCCGCGTACTCGCCCGAGCAGCAGCGCACCCTCACCGGCAACCAGCTCACGATCGGCCGCCGGCGCCACTCCACCGGTGACACTCCCGACATCGACCTGTCGACCCCGCCGGAGGACCCGGGCGTCTCGCACCAGCACGCGGTGCTGGTCCAGCAGCCGGACGGCAGTTGGGCCGTCGTCGACCAGAACTCGACGAACGGCACGACGGTCAACGGCTCGGAGGAACCGATCCAGCCCTTCGTCCCGGTCCCGCTGCAGGACGGCGACCGGGTGCACGTGGGCGCCTGGACGACGATCACCATCCACCGGGGCTAGGGCCTGTCCGGCCGGAAGGCGCGCTCAGGAGGGCAGGGGCCGGCGGGCAGGCCCTCCTGGGTCGTCCAGTCACGCCCCGGAGCGGTCCGCGCCGACCGCGAGGCCGTAGCACGGAAGGGTGAAGACCTAGGCCTTGGGGCCTATGCCGCGGGGTCTGAGACCATGGACGGCGTGACAGAGATTCGGCGCGGCACGCTTCAGGAGCAGACGTTCTACGAGCAGGTCGGCGGGGAGGAGACGTTCCGCCGGCTCGTCCACCGTTTCTACGTGGGGGTGGCGGACGATCCACTGCTGCGGCCCATGTATCCGGAGGAGGACCTTGGTCCGGCCGAGGAGCGCCTGAGGCTGTTCCTGATCCAGTACTGGGGCGGCCCGACGACGTACAGCCAGAACCGGGGCCACCCGCGGCTGCGGATGCGGCACGTGCCGTTCAAGGTCGACCGGGCCGCACACGACGCCTGGCTCACGCACATGCGCGACGCCCTCGACGAGCTCGGCCTGTCCGAGGAGCACGACCACACGCTGTGGAAGTACCTGACGTACGCCGCCGCCACGATGATCAACTCCCCCGACTGAGACGGAACGGCCGAGCGGCCGGACGTGCGCATTCCGGTCGCCTGGCACCGGAATCCGGTCACGATCCGGTCAAGTCCGAACTACAAGCGCTATCCCGTGACGGACCCCCTCTGACACGATCACCCGGAGGTCCGGACAACACGAGGGGTCTCGGGTGGGGAGCGCTGCGGGGACGGCGAGGTTCGTCCTGGCGCGTGCGCGGGCGTACCGGCCCCTGCTCGCCGCCGCGCTGCTCACGGTCCTGCTGACCACGGCGGTTCTGGCGACCCTCACGGCGTACTCCGGCGCGATCGGCGACGCGGCCCTGCGGCACGCCCTGCGCGACCCGCGAGGCGCGGCCGACACCACCCTCGTCGTCAAGGCGAACGTATCCGCGCAGGAGCGTGCCGCGGCCGGCACCGCCGTACGGGACGGCGCCCGTGCCGCCTTCGACGGACTGCCGGTGACCCTGCGCACCCTGTCCCGCTCCGGCCCGTACGCCCTGCCCGCGTCCGTACGCCCCACGGACGGACATGCGAACCCGGGTGCCCCCTCCGGCGACCGGGACGTCTCCGACGCCCCCGGCCTCACCCACCTCGCCGCCCTGGACCCGTGATCCCGCTGATCATGCTGACCTCCGAGGCGGCCCGCCCGGTGCCGGAGGTCCTGGTGGAACTGCCCGTGGGACGGGTGGCCGTTCTGCTGGCCGCCGTGACCGTCGTCCCGCTGCTGGTCACGGCCGTACTGGCGCTGCGCCGGGCCGACCCGGTGACGTCACTGCGGGAACGGGGAGGTGAGTGAGGTGACCGACCGGTCCCGGGGCTCGCGGGTGGGCGCCCCCTGGGTGCGTACCCGGCTGCGTGCCGCTCCCGGCACCGCGCTGGCCCTGGCGGTGCTGGTCGCGGTGACCGCGTTCCTGGCCGCCGTACTGCCGCGCGAGGTCGACCGGTACCAGGACGCGGGTCTGCACCGGGCGATGGAGGCGGCCGGACCCGACCGCACCGTCGTGCAGCTGGTCGCGCCGCCGCCCGGTGTCGGCCTGCCCCAGGAGGAGCGGGAGGCGGGCGTACGCGGGGACGCGGTGCGCGGGTACCGGTCCACGATCCTCTCCCTGGCCACGGGGCCCCTCTCCCCCGACCGGGACCAGTCCTCCTCCGGTGTGCGCACCTCCGAACCGCAGCAGATGCGGGAACCCTGGCTGCCCCGGCCGGACGGGCTGCCCGCGCAGCTCCACCTCTTCGCGCAGGACGCCCTCGGCGGCCATTCCGAGCTGCGCGAAGGCCGGCTGCCACGGGCCCCGGACACCGTGACCGCGGCGACGACACGGGTGGAGGGCGCCGTCACCACCGAGACGGCCCGGGACCTGAACATCGAGGTGGGGTCCGTCCTGCGTTTCCCCGGTGTGGAACGCGCCCCGCTCCAGGTGCGGATCACCGGCGTCGTCGAGCCGCGTGAGCCCCGGGGCGCGTACTGGTCGGCCGATCCCGTGCTGCGCACCCCGTACCTGACCGTCCTCGCCGGCGACCCCGAACTCCGGCAGTTCTGGCGGGGCGCGCTGCTGCTGCCGCCGGACGCGGCCCCGGCCCTGCTGAGCACCGCCGGTCACCGATCTGCACGGCCACGAGGTGCCCCGGCTGAAGTCCGCCGTCGCGGCGATGGAGTCCGGGCCGGTGCTCCAGCGGGCGCGCGCGGCCACCACCCCCGAGCTCACGGCGCACACCGAACTGGACGACGTGCTCACCGAGTACGCGCGGCTGCGCTCCGCCCTCGGCCCGATGGTGGCCGTCGCCGCCTTCGGCACCGGCGCGGTCGCCGTCGTCGTCCTGCTCATGGCGGGCGGCCTCGCCGCCGACCGGCGCCGCGCGGAACTCACGCTGCTGCGTGCCCGCGGCGGTTCCCTGCGCGGCGTGGCCTGGCCTGCTGGCCGAGACGGCGGTGGTCGCGGTGCCGGCGGCCGCCCTGGGACTGGCGGCCGCGTGGCTCGCGGTCCGCGAGGCCCGGCCGGTGTACGCGGTGGCGGCCGCCGGCGCGGTCGCCGGCCTCGCCTGCCTGGCCCTCCCGCTGCGGGCGGTCGTCGCGCACCGCTCGGTACGCGTCCACGCCGCTCGCGAGGACGTCGCCTCGGCCCGTCCCTCACGGCGCCGCACGGTCGCCGAACTCACGCTGCTCGCCCTGGCGGTGGGCGCCGTCGTCGCCCTGCGCACCCGCGGCACGTCGAACGGGGCGAGCGCGTCGGGCGATCAGCTGGTGTCGCTGGCCCCGGTGCTGGTGGCGACGATCGCCGCGCTGGTGCTGGTGCGGCTGTACCCGCTGCCGTTGCGCGGCCTGGCCCGTCCGGCGGGGCGGCTGCGAGGCGTGGTCGGCCCTCTGTCGCTGGCCCGCGCGGGCCGTGCCTCCGGCTCCGCGGTACTGCCCCTGCTGGGCCTGCTGACCGCGCTCACCACCGCCGCCTTCGGCGGTTCCGTGCTCAGCGGCGTGGCCGACACCCGGGACCGCGCCGCCCTGCTCACGGTCGGCGCCGACGCCCGCGTCGAGTCGCTCCACGTGCTCCCGGCCGACCTGCCCGGCGCGGTCCGCCGCGTGCCCGGCGTGCGGGACGTCACCCCGGTGAGCATCGCCTACTCCGCCCACCCCCGGGACGACAGGCTGTCGACCCCGGTGACCGGCGTCGACCCGGCCGGCTACGCGGCCCTCACCCGGCACACCGGCGTCGGCGCCTTCGACCCGGAGGTGCTGCGCGCGGCGCCCGGTTCGAAGACACTGCCCGCCGTGGCCTCCCCGTCGGTCGCCGAACGCCACGGCACCCGGCCGTTCCCGGTGCGCATGGAGGACGGCAGCTCGGTCACCGTGCGGATCGCGCAGGTGCGGGAGCGGACCCCGGCCGTCGTCGGCGAGGAGTTCCTGGTCGTGGACCGCTCCGGGCTCACCGCCCGCGCCGCCCGCCCGACCGCGCTGCTGGTGACCGGCGACCGGACGGACGGGGCCGCGCTGCGACGGGCGGTCGGCGGCGCGACACCGGTGCAGCTCCTCGCCGAGGTACGCGCCGGATACGTCGACTCGCCACTCCAGTCCGGCGCCGAGCGCGTCTACGCGGCGGCGGTGGCGGTGGCGGCCGGCGCCGGATACGCCGTCCTCGCCCTGCTGCTGACCCTCGTACGTGCCGCCCCCGACCGCGCCGCGCTGCTCGCCCGGCTGCGCACCATGGGCCTCACCCGCGCGCAGGGCCGCCGCCTGCTCGTCCTGGAGTCCCTGCCGCAGGCCCTGCTCGCGGCGGCCGGCGGCACCCTCACGGCCTGGGCCACCATCCGGCTGCTCTCCCCCGGCATCGACCTCACGACGATGGCCGTACCCGCCACAGTGTCCGGGGCGGGACGGGCCGCGCTGCGCACCGACCCGGTGTCGCTGCTGGTGCCGGCGCTGGTGGTCGTCCTGCTCACCGTCGGCATCGCGGTGGCGCAGGCGTGGTGGACGGGGCGCCGGGGCTCGGTGCGTGAACTGCGGGTGGGTGACGCCCGATGACCGTACCGCCCCCCTCCCGACGGACCCGGTCCCTTCCAGGAGATGCCGCACGATGACGACGAACCCCACGCTGGCCGATCTGGCCCACCGTGTCACCGCCGACCGCGAGCGTCCCGCCTTCGGCCATGACGCGCTCATCACCTGTGACCGTCTCGTCCGGGTCTTCACCGCGGACGGCGTGGAGGTGCAGGCCCTGCAGGGCCTCGACCTCCTCGTGCGCGAGGGTGAGTTGATGGCTCTCGTGGGCGCGTCCGGCAGCGGCAAGTCGACCCTCATGAACATCCTGGCCGGCCTGGACACCCCCACCGCCGGCGCGGCCCGGGTCGCGGGCCGCGACCTGCTCGCGATGACCTCGAAGGACCGCCTCGCCTACCGCCGCGAGGTCGTCGGCTTCGTCTGGCAGCAGACCTCCCGCAACCTGCTGCCGTATCTGACCTCGGCGCAGAACGTCGCCCTGCCGATGCGGCTGCGCGCCGCCGCCCGGGGCCGGTCCGCCCGCCGGGCCCGCGCCGAACGCGTCGTGGAACTGCTGGAGTTGCTGGAGGTCGCCGACTGCCGTGACCGCCGCCCGCACCAGATGTCCGGCGGCCAGCAGCAGCGCGTCGCCCTCGCCGTGGCCCTCGCCAACGATCCGTCGGTACTGCTCGCCGACGAGCCGACCGGGGAACTGGACTCGCACACCGCGGAACAGGTCTTCGCCGCGTTCCGCACCGCGAACGAGCGGCTCGGTACGACCATCGTGATCGTCACCCACGACCAGGCGGTGGCGAGCGAGGTCCGCCGCACGGTCGCCATCCGCGACGGCCGCACCTCCACCGAGGTCCTGCGCCGCAGCGAGGTCGACGCCGCCACCGGTCACGAGACCGTCGTGGCCCGCGAGTACGCCATGCTCGACCGCGCCGGCCGACTCCAGCTCCCCGCCGAGTACACCCGGACCCTGGGCATGCGCGACCGCGTCGCCCTGGAACTGGAACCGGACCACATAGCCGTCCGCCCGGACGACGGTGAGCGGGACTGAGGGAACCGAGAGGGAGCGAAGGGCGCCGAGAGGCACGGGCCGGGAACCGGCCGCGACCGGCTTGCGTCGCCTCAGCGCACGCTGAGGCCGAGCGCCCCGAGCCCCGCCCGCCGCAGCGCGATGGACCCGTACGGTGTCCGCAGCCGAAGCCACGCACCGGAGACGAGCAGCACCGGCGCGCCGTCCGCGCTCTCCCCCTGCCCGCACCGGCAGACTCGAGGGCCCGCAGGAAGCCCAGTGACTGGGCCGCGTGCACGGCCCGCACCGGGAGGTCGGTCCGGCCGACCCTGCGGGACCAGATCTCCCGCCCGATCCGGTCGAGTTCGGCCCGGGTGCGCGACTCGGCGGTCAACTCCTCGGTACGCGCCCGGAATTCGGCGACCGCGGCGGCGACGAGCGCACGCAGGGCATCCGGTGCGGGCAGCCCCGGTTCGGCCTGCCAGCCCCCGCGCGGGGGCAGCACGCCGGCCCACGGCGGCCCGGTCACCGCGCCCGGCACCGTGGCGGTGGCGGCGGCCTCGTCCACCGATTCCAGCAACTCACCGGCGGACACGGTCACGTCCAGGGTGACGTCCAGCCCGTTCTCGTACGGCTTGGCCAGCCGCACGGCGCGGATCGCCAGCACCTCGAAGGAGGGCGGGCGGCCGAACACGGCCAGTGCGGTGCCCGACGCCTGGAGGCGCACTGCGGCCGCCCGGTCGTAGTGGAGCAGCCGGGAGAGGAAGGCCGCGAGGTCCGCCGCCTCCCCCTCGTCGGCGAGGTGGAGCACCGTCATGCCGCGACGGCCTCCTCCTGATCGGCGTCGGCGCCGCGGTCGGCGCCGTCGTCCCCGCCGTCCGTGTACTCCTGGAGGAACTCCTTCTCCTCCTGGGTGATACGGCGCGGACGCTGGGCGTCGAAGTCGAACGGCACGATCACCGTGGAGGCCCGGACGTAGAGCTGGTCGCCGTCCTTCACCTCGTAGGTGAGGGTGAAGGACGCCGCCCGGATCTCCGTGACCCACAGCTCGATGTCCACGGGCGCGTGCCGGTGGACGAGTTGCCGCTTGTAGTCGATCTCATGACGTGCCACCACGGACCCCTGCTGGAAGTCCTTGTCCGGGCGGAACAGGAAGTCGATACGGGCTTCCTCCAGGTAGCGGAGGAAGACCACGTTGTTGACGTGGCCGTACGCGTCCATGTCCGCCCAGCGCAGCGGGCAGCGGTAGATGTGCCGCAAGAGATCAGCCCCGGGTCAGCTTCTTGTAGGTGGCGCGGTGCGGGCGGGTGGCGTCCGGGCCGAGCCGCTCGGTCTTGTTCTTCTCGTACGACTCGAAGTTGCCCTCGAACCAGAACCACCTGGACTCGCCCTCGTAGGCGAGGATGTGCGTGGCGACGCGGTCCAGGAACCACCGGTCGTGGGAGATGACCACGGCGCACCCCGGGAACTCGAGCAGCGCGTTCTCCAGGCTCGACAGCGTCTCGACGTCGAGGTCGTTGGTCGGCTCGTCGAGGAGCAGCAGGTTGCCGCCCTGCTTGAGGGTGAGCGCGAGGTTCAGCCGGTTGCGCTCACCGCCGGAGAGGACACCGGCGGGCTTCTGCTGGTCCGGCCCCTTGAACCCGAAGGCGGAGACGTAGGCGCGCGAGGGCATCTCGACCTGGCCCACGTTGATGTAGTCCAGCTCGTCGGAGACGACGGCCCACAGCGTCTTCTTGGGGTCGATGTTCGCGCGGGTCTGGTCCACGTAGGAGATCTTGACGGTGTCGCCGACCTTGATCGCCCCGGAGTCGGGCTCCTCGAGGCCCTGGATCATCTTGAACAGCGTGGTCTTGCCGGCGCCGTTGGGACCGATGATGCCGACGATGCCGTTGCGCGGCAGCGTGAAGCTGAGGTCGTCGATCAGGAGCTTGTCGCCGAAGCCCTTGCTGAGGTTGTTCACCTCGACGACGACACTGCCCAGCCGCGGGCCCGGCGGGATCTGGATCTCCTCGAAGTCCAGCTTCCGCATCTTGTCGGCCTCGGCGGCCATCTCCTCGTACCTGGCGAGACGCGCCTTGGACTTGGCCTGGCGTCCCTTGGCGTTGGACCGCACCCACTCGAGCTCGTCCTTGAGGCGCTTCTGCCGCTTGGCGTCCTTGGCGCCCTCGACCTTGAGACGGGCGGCCTTGGTCTCGAGGTACTTGGAGTAGTTGCCCTCGTAGCCGTGCAGACGTCCGCGGTCCACCTCGCAGATCCACCCGGCGACGTTGTCCAGGAAGTACCGGTCGTGGGTGACGGCGACGACGGTGCCCTCGTACTTGGCGAGGTGCTGCTCCAGCCAGTTCACGGACTCGGCGTCGAGGTGGTTGGTGGGCTCGTCGAGGAGCAGCAGGTCGGGCGCCTCGAGCAGCAGCTTGCAGAGCGCCACGCGGCGCTTCTCACCACCGGAGAGGTTGGCGACGGGCCAGTCGCCGGGCGGGCAGCCCAGGGCGTCCATGGCCTGCTCGAGCTGGGCGTCGAGGTCCCAGGCGTTGGAGTGGTCGAGCTGCTCCTG
The DNA here is from genome assembly GCF_045291515.1 of Streptomyces sp. GD-15H. Classification (NCBI taxonomy): domain Bacteria; kingdom Bacillati; phylum Actinomycetota; class Actinomycetes; order Kitasatosporales; family Streptomycetaceae; genus Streptomyces; species Streptomyces sp. GD-15H. The sequence goes on along the minus strand of NZ_CP149447.1, from coordinate 5,677,792 downwards.
CAGCTTGCCCATCTCGTCCATGAGCTCGTCGGTGTACTCGGTCGCCATCTGCTCGGCGATCTCGTTGAACCGGTCGAGCTTGCCCTTGACCTCGGCCACACCCTCCTGGACGTTCTCCAGGACGGTCTTGTCCTCGCTCAGCGGGGGCTCCTGGAGGAGGATGCCCACGGTGTAGCCGGGGGTGAGGAAGGCGTCACCGTTGGACGGCTGCTCCAGACCCGCCATGATCTTCAGAACGGTCGATTTACCGGCACCGTTCGGACCGACGACACCGATCTTCGCCCCCGGGTAGAAGCTCAGGGTGACGTCGTCGAGGATCACCTTGTCGCCGTGCGCTTTGCGCGCCTTGCGCATGGTGTAAATGAACTCAGCCAAGAGAAACCGTCCGGCAGCTTGAAATCAGGCAGTGGGCAGATACACCCCATCTTGCCCGACCGCCACCCCCGGGGGAAACCCGTCCGGTCCGGCACCTCTGACCTGGGGTTTCACGAGGCTGTGTTCAGCTCTCCCGGGTCGTCTCGCGTCGGCGGGCGATGACCAGGGCCGTTCCGCCGAGGACGACCAGGGTGATGGCGGTGCCGACGATCCAGGGGGTGATGCCCGAGGCGCCGGTCTCGGCGAGGTTGACGTCGGTGGCCGTGCCGCCGAGGGGGGCGGGGGTGGGCCCGCCGAGGGTGTGGACGTCCACACCGGTCTCGGCGGCCCGGGTCCTGCAGTCGAGCAGGCCGGTGAACCGCTTCTCGAAGCCGTCCGAGCCCCGGACCGTGAAGTCGTACGTTCGGTCCTCGGCCAGCGGAACCGTCACCGTGCGGGACTCGCCCGGCTCGACGGTGTACTCGCGCTCCGCGAGTGCGAAGGTGAAGGGCTCGTCGTCCTGATTGGCGGCGGTGACGTCGACACCGCCTTCGGCGCAGTTCGTCCGGGCGGACACGGCCGGTATCGCACCCTGCTCCGCCCAGGTCGCGCTCGCCGTCGCGGAGACCGTCGAGGTGCTGGAGCCGGCCAAGATCTGGGTCTGGCTGCGGCTGTCGGAGGCGAAGGCCCGGCCGACCGGCACGGTGGTCGAGGCCTGCGCGGTCAGCTCGACCGTGTCCGCCGGCGCGTCCTCGGGTATCCCGAAGAACACCTCGCTGCCGTCCGTCGCCGTGGTGACGGGCTCGCCGTCCCGGTCGACGATCCGCACCCCGCTCGTGGCGGCGTCCGCCGGCGGTGACACCGTCACGCTGTCCGCGTCCGTGCGCACCGTCACCGGGCCGAGCAGCTCACCCGGACGGCCGGAGACGGCCGGCGGCTCCAGGGTCAGCGACGCCCTCGGCTCCGGCTGGTTCCGCGCGCTCTTCTCCAGGTAGTCCGCGAGCTGCTCCGCCTGGGGGTCCACGGCGTCCACGTCCACGTCGTCGGAGTAACGCCAGATCGCCACCTGCGTACCGGCCGCCGCGTCCTGCTCGGTGAGCTGGCCCCGGACGCCCGCCCGGTTGGCGAGCGCCGCGAGGTCGTTCACCTGGGGGTAGGAGTTGCGCAGGATCCAGCGGATCCGGCCGGCGTCCTCGTTGGCGCCCAGCGAGGTCCCGTTCCACGCGGTCTCGTAGTACTTCGCGTCCGTCTGCGTGGGGGTGTGGATGTCGACGCAGTACGTCTGCAGCATGCCGCCGCCCTCGACGGACATCTCGAACAGTCCCGCCGACACCCGCTGGTCCCCGGCGGCGCCCTGGATGACGGCCTCGCCGTACGTCTTCAGGCCCTCCACCGTCGCGGCCGCCCCGCCCTCACCGCGCGCCGCCCCGGCGGTGGCGGCGGCCGTCCCGGCGCCGGCCAGCACCCCGGCGGCGACGAATCCGGACACCAGCGTCCCGGCGGCGAGACGGGTCACCGTCGTACGCCGGGGCGCGGACAACGCAGAGCACGCAGACAACGCAGAGAACGCTGCAAACACCGATTTCCCCTCCGAGCGGGACCCGTTGACGCGGGGGACGGGCCCCACCAGCAGATTTACCGGCCCCGAGAACCCCGGGAGCCATGCCCGGCATCCTAAGTACGGCGCGAAGCACGCCTGTCGGTGATCAGGTCGGAGGCATGATCCGAATCGGAATCGTTATCGCCGGCGCGGGCACGAACAGAGCTTGTCGACAAATCCACCCGGGACCGTTCCGCATTCAATAACTGATAAGCCGCACTTCGGTCAGCCGCACCGCCGGGGCCCGACCGGTGACATCACGTCACCATGGCCGGTTCCGGTACTCGTTGGGTGGCGACGGTCCCGGACCCGTCGATTGTGCCCGCCACTTCGGCCTCCTCGGCTCGCTCGCCGGCGGCGGCCGTGCCGCCCGGCCCGCTCTCCCAGGTGGGCTCCGGCCGGCCGGGGAGGTCTGCTGCTGCTCCGGCCGGCCCGAGCGCCGGAACGCCGACGTGCCCCGGGCCAGATCGTGGCCGATCGCCACCGCGTCGATGTCCGCCGAAGTCCAGCCCTGCTGCCCCTCGCGTGCCTCCGTACGCACCTTCAGCCGCCCTCGCACGAGCACGGGTTCGCCCACCGACAGCGAGGCCATGGTGTTGACGGCGAGCTGCCGGTTGGCCCACACCGTGAAGAAGTTGGTGTGCCCGTCCGCCCACGTGCCCTTCTCCCGGTTCCAGTACCGAGAGGTGACCGCCAGCCGGAACCTCGCCACCGGTCCGGACGCCGTCTCCCGGTACACCGGCCGCGTCGCCACGTTGCCCACCGCGCAGATCATCGTCTCGTTCATCGTGCCTGCCTCCCCCCGCCCGGACGCCGGCACCGGCGCCGGACGGATGCACGTACGGGCCCGTCCCGTACGGATGCGAGTCAGACTGCCGCCTTCGGGCCGGGCCCGCTGAAGCCTGTGGACCACCACCGCACTGTGGAGAACTCCGCCACCCGGACGAGTGGCGGCGCCGGGCGCCTCAGTTCCCCCGGCACCCGTCCCCACCACCCGCCCGTACTGCTCCCGTACCTCCCGGTACCGCAGCAGCTCCGCCGCCACCGGGTCCAGGACGCGGGCGCGTCCGCACCCCGCGGCCGCCTCCCGCAACCGTCTCTCGGCCTCCAGACCGTGCCGCCGGGCCGGACCGCGGGCGGCCATCCGGCAGCTCCACTCGATGAGCGGCCCGCCGACGATGCCGATCACCATCAGCAGCACCGGCACCCCCAGGTTCGGTGACATGAACCCGATGATCTGGCCCAGCAGCCACAGTCCGCCGACGAACTGGAGGATCGTCATGGACGCCTGGGCGAGTACGGCCACCGGCCACCATCCGGGCCGCGGCGGCCGCCCCGGCGGCAGGCCCGCGCGCACGGCGAGGACGTCCAGCGCCTCGGGCAGCCCCTGGGAGCCCCGTACGGCCGCCTCGCGCACCGCCTGCGCCCACGGCGCGGGCAGGCCGTCCGAGGCACGGTCGGACACCGTGCGCACCGCCTGCTCCACCCGCTGCCGGGCCGTGACCTCCTGGTCGGGCTGCGTCCGCTGCGGGAACTTCCCGGTGGGCGGCCCGCTCCGGCCCTGGCACCAGCGCCACAGCCGCAGCCACGGGGTGCCGCACGCGCGGTTGGCGTTGCGCAGCCACGCGCGTTCGGCCGCCTCACCCGCCGCGCCGGCGCCCACGGCGTCCGCGAGCCGGTCCGAGAACTCCTCCCTCGCCTCCTCGCTCAGCCCGGCCCAGCGGCGGTTGGCGTAGACGGGCCACAGCCGGGCGGCGGCGATGTCGACGTCCGCGCCGATACGGCGGCCCGCGGCTCCGCGTTCGGCCACGAACTGACCGAGCGCCTCCCGCAGTTCGTCGACCCCGTCGCCGGTGAGCGCGGACAGTGCGAGCACCGTCGTACCGGGTTCTCCGTACTCGCCCAGGGCGATGCCGTCCTCGTCGAGCAGTCGTCGCAGATCGTCCAGGACCTGATCGGCGGCCTCCCCGGGGAGCCTGTCGATCTGGTTGAGGACGACGAACATGACCTCCGCGTGGGCCGCCATGGGCCGCAGATAGCGCTCGTGCAACATCGCGTCGGCGTACTTCTCCGGGTCGACGACCCAGATGACCGCGTCGACCATGGCCAGTACCCGGTCCACCTGTTCGCGGTGCTGTACGGCCGCCGAGTCGTGGTCCGGCAGATCGATGAGGACGAGTCCGCGCAGTCGGTCGTCCGCGTCCGCCGTCGCCTGCAGGGGGCGGCGGCGCAACCGGGGCGGGATGCCGAGCCGTTCGATGAGGCTCGCGGCGCCGTCGCTCCAGCTGCACGCGATGGGCGCGGCGGTGGTCGGCCGCCGCACGCCGGTCTCCGAGATGGCGACTCCGGCCAGCGTGTTGAACAGCTGCGACTTGCCACTGCCCGTCGCACCCGCGAGGGCGACCACGGTGTGCTGCCCGGAGAGCCGGCGTCGCGCGGCGGCCTCGTCGAGGACCCGGCCCGCCTCGGCCAGCGTGCGGCTGTCGAGCCGGGCCCGGGACAGTCCCACCAGCTCGCGCAGCGCGTCCAGCCGCGAGAGCAGCGGCGGGTCGTACGCCAGGGGGGCCACGGCCTGCGGCGCGGGCTTGCGGGTCTCCCGCACGGTGAACCGCTCGATCCCGGCGGTCTCGGTCACCCGGCGCGCGATCAGCCCGTCGCCCCAGGGGGCCTGTGAGTCCGGCTCCTCCGGGAGCACCCCGTCGCCGCCCTCCTCGTACTCGGCCTCGCCCTCCTCGTACTCGGCCTCGTCCTCCTCGTACTCGTCGTCCCCGTACTCGTCCTTTTCGTCCTCGGCCTCGGGGGAACCGGACCCGCCGTCCGGGCGATCGGAACACCCCGACCGCCCGGCCCGCTCGGAATGATCCGAACGCGCGGAGCGCTCAGGGTGCTCGGTGTGGTCCTGGTCAGTGACGGCGGTCACCGGTCACCTCTCCTTCTGCAGTACGGACAACGCGGCGATGAGTTCGGCCTGGGGCTCGGGATGCACCTCGAGCGCGTCGAGCGGCGCGAGCCGGCGCTCGCGTTCGGTGTGCATGATCCGATCCACGTATTCGAGGAGCAGCCGCCCGCCCCGGTCGCGCAGCCGCAACGCCCCGTGCGCGCCGAGTCGTTCGGCGAGCTTCTCCCCGCGGTCCGCGCCCGGCGTCCGCTCAGCAACGCCGTGGCGACCAGGGCGGCGACCGTCTCGGGATCGGGCGCGACACCGCGGTCGAGTTCGCGCACCTCTTCCTCGGCGTACTCCTCCAGTTCGCGCCGCCATCGCCGTACGGCCAGCCCGATCCGGTGCTCGACGCCCTCCACCGTCCCGTCACGTTCGGTGAACTCCGGTGCACCCGCTGCCGGTTCGCGCCGCCAGGCGGTGTCGATCCGCTCGTCGGCGGCGGCGACGGCGCACAGCAGCAGGGCGCCCAGGCTCTCCACGAGGGTGTCGAGGAGTTCAACGGGAGTGCAGTCGAGCGGGAAGGCGCGCCACCGCTTGAGCGCGTCGCCGGCGAGCACGCTTCCGGCCTGCAGCCGACCGCGCAGCCGCGCGTGCTCGCTCTCGTACGCCCCCTCGACGACGGAGGTGAGCCGCAGCGCGGCGGCGTGCTGCGCGGCGGCGGCACCGGCGAGTTCCGGCATGCGGGACTTGAGGGAGTCGAGGACGCCGTGGGCGGTCCGCGCCATGACGTGCTCGCGGGCGGCGGGGTCCTGCGTCTGGTGGACGAGCCAGGTCCGCAGCGACGCCACGGCGGAGGCCGGCAGCAGCCCGCCGCCCCAGGCCGACTCGGGGAGCTCCGGCACGGTGAAGCGCGGTACGTGGCCGAGCCCTGCCTTGGCGAGCAGGGCGCCGTACTGCCGCGACACCTCGGACACGACCTGGTGGGGCACCCGGTCCAGGACGGTCACGAGGCTGACGTCGTACTCCTTGGCGGCGCGCAGCATGTGCCAGGGGACGGCGTCGGCGTAGCGGGCGGCGGTGGTGACCATGACCCAGATGTCCGCGGCGCAGATGAGTTCGGCGGCGAGGACGCGGTTGTCGGAGACGAGGGAGTCGATGTCGGGTGCGTCGAGCAGGGCGAGGCCGGGCGGGAGGCTGTCGACGGTCTCGATGCGCAGCACGCGCGCGGGGTTCTCGCCGGGGAGCAGGTGGTCCTCGGCCTCCCGTTGGGGCACCCACACGCGTGTGAGGTCGGGCAGCACCCGCATTCCGCTGAACCAGTGGTGGTCCTCCGGATGGCAGACAAGCACCGGTGTGCGTGTCGTCGGGCGCAGCACCCCCGCCTCGCTGACCCGCCGCCCCACGAGAGAGTTCACCAGGGTGGACTTGCCCGCCCCGGTGGATCCTCCGATGACGGCCAGCAACGGCGCTCCGGGCTCTCTCAGGCGGGGCACCAGATAGTCGTCGAGCTGCGCGAGCAGTTCGTCGCGGTTGGCACGCGCGCGTGGGGCCCCCGCCAGGGGCAGCGGGAAGCGTGCGGCGGCGACACGGTCGCGCAGGGCGGAAAGTGCGTCGAGCAGCTGAGGCCGTACGTCCAAGGTCACCACATGCGAAGAATGCCCAATTTCAGGGGAATTCTGAAGCATATGGGCATGCCTGCGCGCCGATCAGACACAAGGGACGGAAGGGATGACTGGGACGCGGGTACCGCCGAGGCATAACGAGTGCACAACACCCGGCGCGCGAGAGGTCGAAAGCGGTGCGTGATTCGTACCCGCCTGCGATTATCGGGACCGCTTCACTGAACCTCCACATCGAGCCACGGAGGCGAAGCGACAGGGGCAAGGACGCGGGAGCCCTATCCTTGTCCCCGGCAACGTCGGGAACCCGCCACACCCGGGCACCGCGACAGAGGCCACCACACCCGGGCCCCCGTAGCTCAGTGGATAGAGCAGGCGCCTTCTAAGCGCTTGGCCGCAGGTTCGAGTCCTGCCGGGGGCGCTGCATTTACGCAGGTCAGGGCGTTTCTCAGCCCGCCGCGAGAGCATTTGCGGCGGGCCTCTCGCCCGCCCGGGCCGATGGCTCGTCCGCCACGGCGGGGCCCACGCCCGCCGCTACGCTCCCGGCCCGTCCATGCACCCCGTCCGCGCGCGGCGCGCACCCGAGGCCGCGGCCCCGATGGTTTTCCGGGCCCGCGGCAGCCCATGAGGGTGAGGCCGGGAACGGCCACACGGCGGCAGAGAGCACTGCTCACCCCCACCCCACGGGCCCCGTGGAGCGCCGACGCCGCGCAGGGCCGCCCCTCATCGGCGGATCCGGAACGGCAGACGGCCCGGGGCAGGGCGCTCCTGCACTTCACCATGTCGCTGGACGGGTTCGTGGCGGGACCGGGGCGCACGGTGGACTGGATGACCGGGTTCTCGTCCCGCCCCGGGCTCATCGAGGAGTACGCGGAGAGCACAGGCGCCGTTCCGGGAGGCCGGGACGGCTGGGACTCCCACCCCGACGTCGGCATGATCCACGGGGCGCGCGGCGGGGGCCGGTGTCCGTGCTCACCCCTCACCCGCAGGACGCGCAGCCCGCCGACGGCGCGACGTTCCTCAGCTGCGACGTCGCCGACGCGGTCCGGATCGGGCTGGAGGCCGCCGGCGGCAAGAACCTCGAGGTCTTCCCGCCCTCCATCGGCCGGCAACTGCTGGAACGCGGGCTGGTCGACGAGGCGGACCTGCATGTCGCGCCGGTGCTGCTGGGCGACGGGATCCGGCTGCTCGACCGTCCCGGCGGCGCCCCCGTCCGGCTCGAACTGCTGAACGGCGACGATCCCTCGGCCACGGTGAACGTGCGCCACCGCCCCGTCACGTCCACCCGACCGGGCAGCCGGGGGAGCCCCTCGGCGCCGTTCGGGCCGTTCATACCTCATTACCAGGATCGCCCACAAATGAATGATTACGGACAAAAGGCACGATTGCTGGTAATCATGGACCGGTTCGCCGTCATTCCCCTGTTTCCGGAGCCGTCCATGCGCACTGTCCTCACCACCGCCCAGGTCTCGCTGAACGCACAGCGCCAGGCGTCCACTCCTCCATCGCCGAAGCCGTCGGAGCAGGTGGAGGAGCGGAGCCTCAGTTTCGAGGGTTTCGCGTACGGGTGCCGTGTCGTCCGTCAGAGCGCTCCGCGAACGGCGCCGTTGCTGCTGCTCGGCGGCTCGTCCCAGGACCGGTACTCCTGGCAGGCACACGAGAAGTGGCTGGCTCCGCTGTGCACGGTGATCACCGTGGATCTTCCGGGATACGGCAGCGCGGACTTCCTGCCCGCCCGGTACGGCATCGACTTCCTCGCCGCCGCGGTCAAGCACATGCTGGTGGAAACCGGGATGCCGCAGGTGAATCTCTTCGGCGGCTGCTTCGGCGAAGTGGTCGGCCTCCGCTTCGCGCAGCTGCATCCCGGGTTCGTCCGCCGCATCGTCTTCTGCGGCGCGGCGAAGCGCCTCCCCGCGATCTACACCGACGCCGTACCACGCCTGTCGCACGCGCTCGAACGGGGCGATACCGAAGCGGCCGTCGGCGGACTGGTCCGGTTGTTCATGTCGAACCCGGGCTCCGGCAAGGTCCGCAGGCACGCGGCCGTGACACGCCTCCTCCAACGGCAGTTCATGAACCAGACGCCGGACGAGATCACGAAGGCGGTCGAGCACAACACGAGACTGGTGACGCACGGCTGCTACGAGCCGCTGCCCGTCCCCGACGTGCCGACCCTGGTGTTCACGGGAGAGTACGACACCCTGTGCACCCCCGAGATGGGCCGCGAGCTCGCCGCGACGCTGCCCGCGGCGCGGTTCACGACCGTCAAGGAGGCGGACCACCTGGTCACCGTCGAGCGCAGGGAGGAGTCGTCGGAGCTGATCGGCCGGTTCTGCACCGACCGCCCCATCGACGACCTGCCGTACTGCGGCCCCGTGGAGTCACCGGGCGCCGAGCTCATCGGCGCGACGCCGTGCCGATGACGGACATACGGAGAGTGGCCGGGACCCGGTGCCGGGTCCCGGCCACTCTCCGCTGTACGAGTGTTTCCGCTGTACGGGACGTCAGGACTTCTCGCCCGGGAGGACGACGCTGTTCGTGCAGGACGCTTCGGCCCCACCGGAGCAGGTCTGCGCCGAGTCGTTGACGACGCGAATCCTTCCGTGCTCTTCCGACGTGACCTCGTACTCGGCCGCCTGCGCGCAGCGAACGGTGCCCCTGCTGTCCTTGACGCAGTCGCCGGCCCCTCGGCCCCGACGGCCTGGACGGCACCGGCACCGATCAGGGCGAAGCCTCCCAGGACTCCCGCCACCGCAGCGATCTTCTTCGACTTGAACATGTACCTGTTTCCTTGACGGTCGACCCCGTGACCGAACGACGGAGTCGTTCCTGATGCATGGCCCCGGCCACACCGGTCAACGAACGGGGCAGGCCCGGGGCTCGACCACCTGGTTCGAGCCCCGGGCCTGCCCAGTTCACCTGGCAGTGATCAGCGGTCCTCGCCGCCGATGGCGAAGCTCGTGCCACAGGCCTGGGAGTTGGTGTCGTGGCTCTCCGCGCTGGCGATGCCCAGGATGCCGACCGCGACGTTGATGTCGCCGATGTTGATGAGCCCCTTGGTGGAGTTGTCCTGGGCGCAGGTCGTGGCCTGCTCGTTGCCCAGCTTGAACTCGTGGCCGTCATCGGCGTGGCTGACACCGGCGCCGAGGAAACCGACGCTGCCGAGCATGGCCATGACGACAGCGGCCTTCTGGTACTTGCGCATTACTTCTCCATTCATCTGGACACGTTCTGTACTGAACGCGTCACTGACAGTCGCCAATCTAGGCGACGTTTTGCGTCAGTTGTTAGGGGAAACGCCGAATCACGCTTTTTCTGAAAGGGGACTCACCGCGCCTCGCCGGCGGAGGCGTCAGGACTTCCCGCCACCGGCGACGACGCTGTTCACGCAGGAGAGCCGGGCGGCCGAGCCGGAGCAGGTCTTCGTCGACTCGTTGACGAAGTGGACCTTTCCACTCCGGTCGGGCGGGAGCTGATACTGCCTCACCTGCTCGCAGCGAACGGTGCCCTGACTGTCCTTGACGCAGTCGCCCGGGTCCTCGGCACCGACGGCCTGGACGGCACCGACGCCGATCAGGGCGAAGCCTCCCAGGACTCCCGCCACCGCTGCGATCCTCTTCGACTTGAACATCTACCTTTTCCTTGACGGTCGACTCGCCGCCACTGAGCGGCTAAGTCGTTCCGGATGACTGGCCCGGCCACACCGGCCAGCCGGCCGGGCAGGCCCGGGGCTCGCACACGTGACTTCGAGCCCCGAGACCCACCCAGATCACTTGACGGTGATCAGTGGCGCTTGTTGTCGTGCTTGTTGTCGTGCTTGAAGTCCTTGTTGTCGAGCTTGAAGCTGGTGGCGCAGGCCTGGGAGTTGGTGTCGTAGCTCTCCGCCTTGCCGTAGCCCAGCAGGGCACCGACGCCCACGTTGACGTCGTCGATGTTGACGAGTCCCTTGCTCGAGTTGTCCTGGGCGCAGGTGGTGGCCTGCTCGTTGCCCAGCTTGAACTCGTGGCCGTCACCGGCGTGGCTGACGCCGGCGCCGAGGAAGCCAACGCTGCCGAGCATGGCCATGACGACCGCGGCCTTCTGGTACTTGCGCATTACCTCTCCGTTTCTCGAGTGGACACAGCCCGTGTCGGGCTGGTCACTTGCAGGAGTTAACGTAAGCGAGCTTTTGTGGCTTTGGGTAGCCAAAACGCCGAAATGCGTAAGTTTCTTGTGGAGACGCATGTGGTGGCGCCGCCGCACACCCCGGGCAGCCGAACCGGGCGTCACCCACCCTCCGCCCGAGCGCGCCCGGGGCACCGGGAATCGGCTTCCGTCGAGGAAAGCCCCTACTCGTCCGGGGAAGTCCCTTTTCTAACGGGTGGTCCCGGGACGATCGCCGTGACCAGGTCGAGATCGCCGCGTTGAGCGGGGCGTGCGGCCGCGCGTCATGCTGCCGCGCTTACCAGACCAGTTAAGGAGAACGTGATGTCTCGCATCGCGAAGGCGACCACCGTCGCTCTCAGCACGGGCGCCGTGATGCTCGGCGGGGCCGGTATCGCCACGGCGAACGCCGGCGCCGAGGGCGCGGCGATCGGCTCGTCGGGCGCCCTGTCCGGCAATGTGGTCCAGGCTCCGATCCACGTACCGGTCAACGTGTGCGGAAACACCGTCCACGTGATCGGCTTCCTCAACTCGGCCGTCGGCAACACCTGCGTGAACGACAGCCACAAGAAGCAGCACAAGGGACACGGTTACTGACATCCGCCGTCGTGACCCGAGAGCCCCGGCGCCCCGAGCGCCGGGGCTCTCGGCATGAACGTCAAAGACCCGCGTCCCCGCGCGTATTCGGGAAGGGTGGGCATACGAGAGTCGGCCCCCGGTGAAGACCGGGGGCCGACTCTCGTATGGCATGGCCTCAGGCGTGGAGCCCCAGATCGCCGTGCACCGGCTTGGCCTCGTTCACCACGGCCGCCGCCTCCTTCGCCGTGCCGAACACCGAGGTGTCCTGCTCCGCGCCCTTCGACTCGTCGTGCAGCGGCATCAGTTCGAAGGGAACCGCGGTGCGCGTGTTCAAGCCGGTGTCGAGGCCGGTGGACGTCAGGTCGGTGACGTCCTGGGCGTATGCGGGCGCGGCCATACTGGCGGCGATCAAGGACCCGGCAAGGACGGCGGCAGCCTTCAGGGACTTCATCGTGTTCCTTTCTTCGGCAACGCGGGTCGCCGGAGTGATTCTGTCGCCGTGCCTAACGATGCCCGGCCGGACCGGAAACCGGGGGACCACGGATTGACGAGTCCTCATATGAGATCAATCAGCCGACAGCAACACCGTCGGCGTCAGCGGAGTGGTCGCGGGCCGCGTGATCGCAGGCAAGGTGACGGCCGGGATCCCAGGCGAGGGCGTCAACGGCGTGATGCTCGACGACGTCACGCTCGACGACGTCACGCTCGATGACGTCACGCCGGAGGACGTCGTGGTGGACGTCGTCGTCTGCGTGGTCACGACCGACACCTGCGGGTCGCCGCCGGGCAGCGCGTCAATGAGCTTCTCCGCCTCGGCCAGCAGGTCGTCGAGCAAGGAAAGCGTCGGGTCGGCTTCGTGGTCGGCCCCGTCCGCGATCTCGTCCAAGATCTCTTCCACGATCTCTTCGGCGGTTTCGGCGGTGGACTCTTCGGTGCTCTCGTCGGTGGCTTCCTCATCGGTTGCGTCATCGGTTGCGTCATCGGTTGCGTCACTCGCGTCGTCACCGGGGAGGAGCAGGTCCAGGAGGCGGTCGACGGCATCCCTCAGGTCGTCCAGCGCGTCACTCGTGGGGTCGGTCTCGGCCATGGGCAGCAGTACGCCCGGCGCGGGGGCCGAGGCGAACGGCGTGATTCCGAGGGCCTGTTGCTTCACCTCGGCCTTCTTCAGCGCGTCCTTCGCGGCCTCGCCCAGTGTCCTCGCCTCGGCCGCGGGCAGTCGGCCGTTGTCCGACCGGGTTACGGCGGCCAGCAGGTCGGCGACCGGGGTGAGTTCGTCCCCGCGCACGTCGAGGTTCCTGACCTGCACGAGCGGCGTCTCGGGCGACGCCACCCGGCTGCGCTCACGGGCCGGGTCGGCGGCCAGGGCAGCGGTGCCGGTGATCCCGACCAGGAGGGCGGCGCACAGGGCGCTGGATGCGATGCGCCGTGCAGGCAGAGCGCGCATGGGAGTTCCTTTCCACAGACCTCGGTTCTTGAGCCCACCGTGAGAGCGCCCCTGGCTTCCCGCAACCGATCGTGGGCCTTTCGGTGTCCCGCTCTCACCCTGTTGCCCCGTCCTGCCTGATGAGGCCGCAGGCCGGGCCGTCCGAACCCCGTTCAGCGGATCGGCATCGGCCGCTCCACGCGGACTCCGCGGCGGGCCGGGACCGCGTGGGCGTCGCTCCTGGAACGCGGACTTCACGATTCCAACACACTTGTCAGTATTCACCGAGTTTCGTCAAATTTGTCCGGTCGGTGGCTAGAGTTGCGACCCTCCGGACACACCCCTCGGGCGGACGCACCGCACTCTTCGCGCTGCCTGTCACCGCCACCTGCTCCGAAAGGCTCCGCCGGTCATGCGCCATTCCCTGGGCCAGTTGCTTCGTCATGCAACGGTGGGCGTCCTCACCCTGATCACGACGTGGGCCCCCTGCGGCTCCTCCGCTGCCGCGCCGGCCGCGCCGCCCGCGCCGGAGGCGAGCAGCCTTGCTTTCCAGGAGCGGTACCGCGCACTCCAGCACGGCGGCATCGTGCGCGCCGCCAACTCCGCCGCCACCTGCCGCCCGAGCCAGAGGGCCTGCGCGGACGTGCAGGCGGGCGCGCGCGGGGTGAACGGCGACTTCGACATGTTCTATGTCGACGTCGACCGCGACTCGAACACCTACAACTCCTCCCGCGCGGAGGTCCGGCTGCCCTCGGGCTCCCGGGTGACGTACGCACGCCTCTACTGGGGCGGCAACCTGCTCGTGGGCGAACAGAAGCCGCCGGAGGACAACGGACGGGTACTGATCGCCGAACCCGGCGGGGAGTACAAGGAGCTCCTCGCCGACACAGTCGTCGGACACCGGGTGGCGGACGGCGCGGACGCCTTCCAGGCCTCGGCGGACGTGACACCGCTGGTGCGGGACAGCGGGCCGGGTCTGTACACCGTGGCGGACGTCAACGTGGCCTCCGGCCGGTCGGCGGCCGGTGGATGGGGCGGCTGGACGCTGGTGGTGGCGTACGAGAACCCGGCGGAGCCGCTGCGTCACCTCTCGCTCTGGGACGGCTTCACACCGCTGGGGTCCACCGCCGGACCGGAGATCCGGCTGAGCGGCCTGGACCTCGCCGCGGGCGCGGAGGGCGAGGTGGGACTGGTGGCGTACAACGGCGACCGCGGCACCACCGGCGACTCGCTCACCCTGACCACCGGCACGCCTGCTTCCACCGTCGTCCTCGCCGACGCCGCCAACCCCGCCGACGACGTCCTGAACTCCACCATCAGCGGGCCCGGGCAGGCTGCCCCGGCACGGGTGCCGGCGCACGCCAACACCCTCGGCTACGACTCCGACGTGTTCGCCCTCGGCAGGGGCCTGCTGCGCGCCGGTGACCGGGCGACCCTCCGGCTCGGGTCCGAGCGGGACGCGGCGTGGGCCGGCGTGTTCTTCCTCGCCGCCGACGCCCGGCCGTGAACACGCCGTCCCCTGTCCCGAGCGCCTTCGCCAGTGAGGAAACCGTGCGCATGGACCTGTCACCCTCCGGCCGTCGGCCGCGGGTACTGCACCTCACCCAGCCGGTGGACGGCGGGGTCGCGCGCGTCGTGACGGACCTGGTCCGCACCCAGCTGGCGGACGGCCTGGACGTCACCGCGGTCTGCCCCGACAGCGCCCTCGCCACCCAACTGCGGGTGCTCGGCGCGCAGGTACGGAGCTGGCGGGCGACGCGGTCGCCGGGTCCGTCGCTCGTGCGGGAGGTACGGCACCTCGCGCGGCTCATCGACGAGGCGCGCCCCGACCTGGTGCACGCGCACAGCGCGAAGGCCGGGCTCGCCGGGCGGCTCGCGGTGCGCGGGCGGATTCCGACGGTCTTCCAGCCGCACGCCTGGTCGTTCGAGGCGGTGGGCGGGCGGACCGGGGCCCTCGCGCTCAGATGGGAGCGCTGGGGGGCGCGCTGGGCCGCGCGGGTGGTGTGTGTGAGCGAGGCGGAACGGGCGACCGGGGTGCACGCCGGGATCGCCGGCCGGTGGACCGTCGTCCCCAACGGCATCGATCCCGAGCACTTCCACCCGGCCGACGCCGGCACGGTGCGGGCCGGGCTCGCACCGCTCGCCGGACTGCACCCGGCGGCGCCGCTCGCGGTCTGCGTGGGCCGGTTGTGCCGGCAGAAGGGGCAGGACGTCCTGCTGCGGGCCTGGGAAACCGTCGTGCGCAGGGTGCCGGCCGCCCGCCTCGTCCTGGTCGGCGACGGCCCGGACCGCGACCGGCTGCGCGAAGACGCCCCGCGGTCCGTGCTGTTCGCGGGAGCCGTGCCCGACGCCTCGCCCTGGTACCAGGCCGCCGACCTCGTCGTCCTGCCGTCCCGCTGGGAGGGCATGGCCCTGGCCCCACTGGAGGCGATGGCCTGCGGGCGCCCCGTGGTGGTCACCGACGTCGACGGCGCCCGCGAGAGCCTGCCGTCGTCCTTCGCCGCCCGGTGCCTGGTCCCGCCGGAGAACCCGGCGGCGCTGGCCGAAGCCCTGTCCGAGTTGCTGCTCGACCCGCCGCTGTGCGAGTCCCTCGGCGACCGGGGCCGTCGGCACGTGCTGACCCGCCACGACGTGCGGCACACCGCCGAGCAGGTCGCGGACGTCTACCGCGACCTGCTCGGCACATGGCCCACCAGGAAAAGGACGTGTCCGTCCGGGGCCGTCGAGCGTGGCGAGGCCCATGGCGCCGAGCCCGGACAGCCGCTCGACGCGGGCTGCGGCGCCGAGGCGAACCGGACGACACAGAGTGTCGAGCCCACCAAGCACAGCAGGGAGTCCATCCGCTCGTGACTGCCGAACGTACCGTGCCCTCCCCCGGCGTACCGCCGCGGGAGCACGGATCCTCAACCGTCTCCGTCATGCCGCCGCGCGGCCCCGCCACCGGTTTCCGGTCCCCCGCCAAGCGGCGCCCGGCGCGGTCCGCCTCACCGGTTCCGCTGCTCCTCGCGGACGGTGCCGCCGCCCTGTTGGGCACGCTGGCCCTCGCCGGCGCCCAGCGCCATCCGTCGCTCGTCCTCCTGCTGGTCGCCGCCTCGCTGCTGCTGCGCCCGCGCGACGGCCGGCCCCGGTGCCGGGGCTGCTGGACGAACTGCCCGCCGTGTGCGGCCGTATCGTCGTGGCCTGGCTGGCGCCCGCCGCGCTGTGGGCGGCGTACCGGCCGGAGCACGCGCTGGCCGCCGGCACCGTGCTGACCGGCCTCGCCGTGCAGGCGGCGGCGGCCTGTGCGCTGCGTGCGGCCGTGCACGAGCGGCGCCGCGCCGCGCTGCTGCGCCACCCGCGCGCCGCGCTCGTCATCGGCCCGGCGGCGACCGCGCAGCGCGTGGCCGCCGCCGTGCTGCGCCACCCTCGGTGCGGCGTGCGGCCGGTGGGGGTCGTCGCCGAACAGCCGGACGACGCCGAGGGCGTCCCGGTGCTGCGGACCGGTGAGGAGGTCGAGCGTGCGGTCATCCAGAACGGGGTGCGGGCCGTGCTGACCGTTCATCCCTCGGTCCGCGCCGAACAGGGACCGCTGCTGCGCACCCTGGCCGAGTCGGGCTGCGTGATCTGGGAGCTCGACGCCGACTCCCCCTCGTACACGGCGCGGGAACGGCTGGCCGGGTTCGCCTGTCGGCGTCTGGACCTGTCCTCGGCGCGCCGCAACAGTGTGGGCAAACGGCTGCTCGACATTCTCGTGTCGGGAACGCTGCTGATGCTGGTCGGCCCGCTGCTGCTGACGTGTGCGGCGGTACTGCGGATCAGCGACGGGCCGGGCGTGGTGTTCCGGCAGGAGCGCATCGGCCGGAACGGAAAGCCGTTCACGCTGCTGAAGTTCCGCACCTACCGCCCCGCCGACGAGCACGAGTCGGCGACCCGGTGGAGCGTGGCCAACGAGAACGAGATGCGCCGGTTCTGCCGGATGCTGCGCCGCACCTCGCTCGATGAGCTGCTCCAGCTGTGGAACGTGCTCCGGGGCGACATGAGCCTGGTCGGACCGCGTCCCGAACGCCCCTACTTCGTCGCGCAGTTCGCGCACACCTACCCGGGCTACGCGGCCCGTCACCGGATGCGGACCGGAATCACCGGCCTCGCCCAGATCCACGGGCTGCGCGGCGACACCTCGATCGAGGACCGCTGTCGGTTCGACAGCGCCTACATCGACGACTGGTCGCTGTGGCAGGACGTCTGCATCCTGCTGCGCACCGCGGCGTCGCTGGTACGCCCGACGGGGAGCTGACAGACGTGAGCCATGCTCTCGCACCGCTGCCGCGCCGGGCCGCCGCGTTCGCGCCGGTCCTGCCCCTGGTGGCGGTGCTCGTGCTGCTGGCCCTGCCGCTGACGTATGACGGGGCGGGGCCCGCCGACGTGGTCTCGGGGCTGCTGGTGGTGTACTGCGTGATCCGTCTGCTGCGCGAGGGGCGGCGCCCGCTGTCGCCCGCCGCGGCGGTGGTGCTGGGCCTGCCGGTCGTGGGACTCGCGCTGGCCGCCATGGGGGCGTCCTCTCCCGAGGCCTCACTCACCGGCCTCGGCCGCTATCTGCAGGTCTTCGTGCTCGTCCCGGCGGCCGTGCTGACGCTGGTCCGCGGCCGCGCCGACTTCCGGGTGCTGGCCTGGTCGTTCGTGGGGCTCGCACTGTGGCAGGGGGCCATCGGTGTGCACCAGTACGCCACCGGGACCGGCGCCTCCTACCAGGGCGAGCCGATCCGCGCGGTCGGCACCTTCGGGGCGCAGGACGTGATGGGCATGGCGGCGGCGGTCTCCCTCGGTCTGGTGTGCGCGGTGGGGATCGCGCTGGGCCGGGCGCCGGTACGGCAGCGGGCGGTGGCCACCGGATGCGCGCTCGCGCTGCTGCCGCCGCTCGCGCTCTCCTTCAGCCGGGGTGCCTGGATCGCGACCGCCGTGACGTGCGCCGTGCAGCTGGCGCTGGCCGGGCTGCGGCGCGCGCTGAAGGCGGCCGCGGCCGTGACCGCCGCGGGAGTGGTCCTGATGGGCGGGTTCGGCGTCGGCACGACGCAGCTGACCGAGCGGATCGACAGCATCGCGCAGGTCACCGACGCCCCCGACCAGTCCGTGGTGGACCGGTACGCCCTGTGGGCGTCCGCCGGCGACATGTGGCGGGAGCACCCGCTGACCGGTGTCGGTCTGAAGGGCTTTCCCGAGCATCGCGACGGGCACGCCACCCTGGCGCTGTCCTCGGGCAGCGACATCGCGGGCGCGGGAGCGGAGTACCACAAGCAGGCGCTGCTCTCGCCGCACAGCATGTACCTGCTGGTGCTGAGCGAGCAGGGCCTGATCGGGCTGCTCACCCTGGCCGGAAGCTGGCTGGCACTGCTCCTGCTCGGGCTGCGCGGGTTGCTGCGCGTCCGCCGTCGGGGACCGGGACTGGACTGCGGGCTCGTCGCCTGCGGGCTGCTGGTCTGGCTGCTGACCGACTTCGTGTACGGAGACATCGGCGGCCCCTCGACGGTGCTGACCGCCCTGAGCCTGGGGCTCGCCGCGTGGTGGGCACTGGGCGGCGGTGAGCGGGGGCACCTCGTGCCGAGGGGCGGCCCACGGGAGCGCCTCGAGGAGGCCGCGGCGCGATGACGGTGGTGCCTTCGCAGACCCCCGGACGCGGAACCGACCGGGCCACGACCGTCCCCGCGGCGCGTACCGCGCCCCCGGTCGGGGACGGCACCGACCCGTCGTCGGCCTCGGCCTCCCGGAAGTTCCTCGCCAGGGCCACGCTCGTCACAGCGTCGCTGTCCATCGGCGGCTCCCTGCTCGGCCTGTTGCGCGACCAGTCGCTGGCGCGGCTGTTCGGTGCCGGGAGCGACACGGACGCCTTCCTGGTCGCGTGGACCGTGCCCGAGCTGGCCGCCACGCTGCTGATCGAGGACGGGCTGGCGATCGCGCTGATCCCGGCGTTCAGCATGGCGCTGGCCCGCCGCGCCCGGGGCGTCCCGGGCGATCCGGTCCGCGAACTGGTCGCCGCCACCCTGCCGCGCCTGTGCCTCGCCTTCGCCGCGGTCGCCGCGCTGGTCGCCGGGGCGGCTCCCTTCCTGGTCCAGGTGCTGGCGCCCGGCCTGCCCGACCCGCAGCTCGCCGTCGACTGCACCCGGCTCACCGCGATCAGCCTGCTGGCCTTCGGGCTCGCCGGATACTGCAGCGCCGCCCTGCGTGCCCACCGCCGGTTCTTCGCGCCCGGGGCGATCTACATCGCGTACAACACGGGCATCGTCGCCGCGATGTTCCTGTTCGGCGGTGAGTGGGGCGTGCGTGCCGCGGCGGTCGGGGTCGCGGTGGGCGGCTGCCTGATGGTGGCGGTGCAACTGCCGTCGCTGTGGCGGCAACTGGCGTCGCGCACGCCGGCGGTCGGCGGGGCGCAGGCCGGCGGCGAGGAACGGCCGGTGCGGCTCGCCCTGATCGCCGCCGTCCTCCTCTTCGCCCTGTGCCGCCAGTCGCAGGTCCTGGTCGAACGCTTCCTCGCCTCTTCCCTGCCGGCCGGGGCCATCTCGCACCTGAACTACGCGCAGAAGGTCGCCCAGATCCCGATGACCCTGTCGCTGATGGTGTGCACGGTCACCTTCCCCGTGGTGGCGCGGGCGCTCGCCGACGGTGACACCGAACGGGCCCGCGACCGCGTGGAGCGGGATCTGGTGCTGTCGTCCTGTGTGGTGCTGCTGGGCATGTGCGCGGTGATCGCCTGTGCCCCGCAGATGGTCGAACTGCTCTTCCAGCGCGGTGCGTTCACCGCGAGCGACACCGCGGCGACCTCCGGCGTCATGCGGGTGTACGCCCTCGGGCTGCTGGGGCAGACCCTGGTGGGCACTCTGGTCCGCTCGTACTTCTCGGCGGGCCGGCCCAGCTGGTACCCCCTCGCGGTGATGGGCGTGGGCATCGCCGCGACCTCGCTGATCGGCGCCGTCGCCGTGCGCCCCTGGGGGTGGCGGGGATCGCCGCCGCCAACGCCGTCGGCATCACCGTCACGGCCGCCCTGCTGCTGGCCGGTCTGCGAACGGCCCGGCGCGGCAGCCCCAGCGGTCTCTCCCTCCGCGTGCGTCAGGTGCTGGCCGGGCTGAGCCGGCCGGTGCTCGCCTCGGTCGTCGCCACCGTCGCCGGGGCGTTCGCCGCGGGCCGGGTCGACTCCCCCGCGGCGGGCCTCGCGGCCGGCTGTCTCACCGTGACCGCCGTCTTCGTCGCGCTCTCCCTGGCCCTGGGCGTCCAGGGCTCCGCATCCGCAGTGCGCTCCGTACGCACCCTCACCCGAAAGCTCACTCATGACCGCTTCCGTTACTTCCGTTGATTCCGTCGGCACCGGCAGACTCCCCACCGCGCCCCGGGCCCCGTCCCGTGGGTGGCGATGTACCACTCGGTGGGTGACTGCTCGGACGATCCGTACCGCATCACGGTCACACCCGGACGGCTCGAGGGGCAGTTGGCCTGGCTGCGGCGGCGCGGGCTGCGCGGTGTGTCCGTGGCCGACCTGCTCGCCGCCCGCGCCCGGGGCGCGAGCCGGCACCTGGTCGGACTCACCTTCGACGACGGGTACACCGACTTCGTCACCGAGGCCCTTCCGCTGCTGCGCCGCTGGGACTGCGGCGCCACCCTCTTCGTGCTGCCCGGACGGCTCGGCGGCGACAACGCCTGGGACCCGCTCGGCCCGCGCAAGCCGCTGCTGACCGCGGACGGCATCCGGCACGCGGCGGCCGAGGGGGTGGAGATCGGCTCGCACGGGCTGACGCACGTCGACCTCACCCGGGCGGACGACCTCACCCTCAAGGCCGAGGTCGCCGAAAGCCGCGCGCGGCTGGCGGAACTGACGGGCACCCGGCCCGACGGCTTCTGCTACCCGTACGGCACGGTCGACGCCCGCGCCGTCCAGGCGGTGCGGGCAGCGGGATACTCCTACGCCTGCGCCATCGACCCCGGCGCGCTGACCGGCCCGCACGCCCTGCCGCGCGTGCACATCGGCCAGAACGACACGGCCTGGCGCCTGTACCTGAAGCACCGTCTGCACCGGTTTCGCCGACGCCCGGCGGAAGGCCTGTGAGATGAGGGCTCTGCACATCATCACCGGTCTCGGTGTCGGCGGGGCCGAGCAGCAGCTGCGTCTGCTGCTGCGTCACCTACCCGTCGGCTGCGACGTCGTGACGCTCACCAACCCAGGTGCCGTCGCCGAGGGTCTCGCCGCCGACGGGGTCCGCGTCGTGCATCTCGGCATGGGCGGCAACCGTGACCTGACCGCGCTCCCCCGGCTGGTCCGGTTGATCCGCGCCGGCGGCTACGACCTGGTCCACACGCACCTGTACCGGGCCTGCGTCTACGGCCGGCTCGCCGCGCGGCTGGCCGGGGTCCGCGCGGTCGTCGCCACCGAACACTCCCTGGGGGAGAAGCAGATGGAGGGCCGCAGGCTGACGGCGGGGGTGCGCGCGCTGTACCTCACCAGCGAGCGGCTCGGGTCGGCGACGGTCGCCGTCTCCCCGGCGGTGGCCGACCGTCTGCAGCGGTGGGGCGTGCCCGCTCCCCGCATCGAGGTCGTCCCGAACGGCATCGACCTGGACCGCTTCCGCTTCGACCCGGAGCGGCGCGCGCACACCCGGCGGCGCCTCGGCCTGCCGGAGGGCGCGTTCGTCGTCGGCGGCGTCGGCCGGCTCGCCCGGGGAAGCGGTTCGACGTCCTCGTCCACGCCCTCGCCCGGCTCCCGGACGACCACTGGCTGCTGCTGGTGGGCGGCGGCCCCGAGGAGCACCTCCTGCGCCGCACGGTCAGCGAGGTCGGCGTGACCGGCCGCGTCCTGTTCACCGGCGAACGTCCCTACGGCCTGGACGGCTCACCGGGCCCCGACCTGCCCTCGCTCATGTCGGCGATGGACCTGCTCGCCTCCCCGTCCGCGGAGGAGGCGTTCGGCCTGGCAGCCGTGGAGGCGCTGGCGTCGGGCCTGCCCGTGCTCTACGCCTCCTGCCCGGCGATCGAGGACGCGGCGCCGTCGGCCGCCGCCGGTGCCCGGCGCGTGCGCGGCGGCCCCGAGGCGTACGCGCGCGCGATCGCCGAGGTCCGCGCGGCGGGCCTGCGGCCGCGCACGGCCTCCGAGGTCGCGCAGCGCTACAGCATCACCCGCAGCACGGCCCGCCTCATGGACGTGTACGCGGCCGCCGTCTCCCGTTCCCCGTCGTCCCTCTCACCCCTCGGAGCCAGCACGTCATGACCGACACTCCGGCCCGTTGGCGCCGCCTGTCCCTGGACCGTGTCAGGAGGCTGCCGACCTGGTCCGTGCTCGTGGTCGGCGGCACTCTCGTCGGCGGCCTGATCGGCGGCACGTACGGCATGCTCACCCCCAAGACCTACACGGCCACCAGCTACGTCGTCGCCGTACCGACCGCGAAGTCCACCCCGGAGTCCGCCCGCGGTTTCGCGCAGGCGTACGGACGGGTGGCCACGCAGCTCGCGGTGCTCGGGGACGCCCAGGTGTGGGCGGGCGTTCCGGTGCGGACCCTGCGGGACAGCGTGCGCACGGCGACCTCGCCGGACGCGCCGATGGTCGCCGTCTCGGCCACCTCGCCGCACCCCGGCCTCGCCGTCGACATGGCCAACGCGGTCTCCCGCGCGCTGACCCGGCACGCGGACCACACCAGGAGCAGCACCCAGGTCCGGCTCGTGCAGTTCTCGCGTGCGGTGAAGCCGAGCGAACCGACGTCCGCGTCGCCGGCGGTGACCACGCTGGTGGGGGCGAGCGCGGGCGGGCTGCTGGGCTCGCTGGCCCTGCTGGCCCGGCCCGGGCGCACCGGCCGGAACGCCGAGGACGCTGATCCCGTCCCGACCGCCTCGGTGCCCGGCCCGGCCACCGCCGCCGACGCGCGCGAGCAGCGGTGACCGCGGTGTACCCGGCCGGGCCGGCGCTCGCGCTACCACATGCGCGACCACCAGTCGAAGCGGAGGCAGAGCTTTCCGCCGAGCCAGTGCTCCACCCAGTTGCCCAGGTCCAGCGGCGAGCAGCTCTTCGGCGCGGTGGGCGGGAGCGTGGGCGCCGGGGTCGCCGTGCCGGTGCGGCCGGACAGTGCGGTCCGGTAGACGCGGGAGGAGTCCGGGTTGTCCTTGCACTGCCACACACCGTGCGGGCAGTAGTCGGTCACCGTGTTGTACAGCGGCCTGTGCTCGTCCATCCACGCGAGCATGCGGCGCATGTATTCGGGATTGTCGCCGTTACGGAAAAGCCCCCATTCGGGATAGGAGAGGGGCTTGCCGTGGGCTTTCGCGAAATCCACGTGTGCCTGAAGCCCGTACGGCTCTTTCACCTGTTCGTCGAACGGCATTCCGGCCGGCTGGTCGTAGGAGTCCATGCCGACGATGTCGACCGTGCCGTCCCCGGGATAGCACTGCGTCCAGGGAACGGCGTCCCGGCCGCGGCTCGGCGCGAAGTCGAACCGGAACTTCTGGCCCGGCACCGCGCGCATGGTGGTGACGATCCTGTTCCAGTACTTCTTCCAGGCCTCCGGATCCGGCCCGCACCGATGGGTGTACGTGGCGCCGTTCATCTCCCAGCCGAGCACGAGGACCGTGTCCGGCACCTTCAGCCGGACCAGCTGCTCGGCCAGGGCACGGAAGTGGTGATCGAACTCTCCGGCCGCGCCCCGCCGCAGCAGCTGCCGGACCTCGCCGTCGGAGACGCCCTCCTCGTTGCGCTCCTGCATGGGCACGTTGAGGACGAGCATCCGGTCGTCCTTCTTGTTGCGCCAGTGCGCCCACGCCTTGAGGAAGCCGACGTCGCCCTCGATGTCGCTCCAGTGGTTGCCGGGCAGGTAGGTGCGGCCGACGCGGAGCTCGGCACCGCCCAGCCAGCGGCTGAGCTGCTCCATACGGGCCACGCCACGGGCGTCGGAGGCGAGGAAGGCGCCGAAGGCCGGGGTCTTCCCTGCCGGTACCGGAAGGGACGGCACCGTGATCGGGGGCGCCTTGACGGACGGTGGCGGGATCAACGGCACGGGGCCCGCCTCCGGCATGAGGTCCGGGAAGGCGGCACCGGACGCCGTCGGGCCCGGCACCGGAGCGCGGGAGTCGTCGCCGCGCGCCACCTCCGCCCCCGAGTCCGTGCCCGCCGTGAGACCGGACACCAGGGCGGCCGACACCGCGATCACCACCGCGCCCACGACCAGCCCGCGAACCCGGACACGCTCGTGCTGTGGGGCCATACCGGCTCCTTTCTTCGCTCTCGTCCGAACTTCAGCTTCTGAACCCGTTATTGACGAACAGTCATACGAAAGTCAGTCACAGGAAAACTCGTGGCGCCACCGCCACGCGGCTTTCGAGTGCCGTACTCGCCCGTGTGGGTGAGCCGATCGAAAAGAACCCCGAAGGAACCGAAGAACCCGAAAGAAGGAGAGAGTTCGTGCCGCTGCTCGACACCCGCGTCCCCGCCGTCATTCTGCGGATCGACCGGAATCCCTTCCATCACGGAACGCTGGGGGCCGTGCGTTCGCTCGGCAGGGCGGGAGTGGAGGTGCATGTCGTCGCCGACGAGTCCGGAAGTCCCGTTCACCGGTCACGTTATGTCCGGCGGCTGCATCCACCGCCGGCACCCGGCGCGTCCGCGGACGACGTCCTCGCCGTGCTGCGCCGCGTGGCCGACCGGATCGCGTGTCCCGCCGTCCTGGTCCCGATGGACGACGCGAGCGCGATCGCCGCCGGATGCCTGCGGGACGCCCTGGCACCCTCCTACCTGCTGCCCGCGATGCCCGGCACACTGCCCGCACGCGTCGCCGACAAGGCGGAACTGGCCGCCGTGTGCGCGTCCGCGGACGTTCCGCACCCGGTCACGCTCGTCCCGGACAGCCCGCAGCGGGCCACCGAGGACGCGTGGCGGCTCGGGCTGCCCCTGGTGGCGAAGTGGAGTCGGCCCTGGCTGCTGCCGGCCGGCAGCGGACTGCGCAGCACACTGCTGGTGCGGTCCGCGGAGCAGGCCCGGGAGCTGTACCTGCGTACCGACGAGGCGGGCAGTCGGCTCCTGTTGCAGGCCTACCTGCCACCGGGACCGGACCGGGACTGGTTCTTCCACGGCTACGCCAACCACTCGGGCGCCGTGCGCACGGGTGGGCCGGGCCGGAAGCAACTGGCCTGGCCGCGTGGCGCGGGGCTGACGGCGGTGGGCTGCTGGACGCCCAACCCTCAGGTGCAGGCCCTGGCCGAGCGGCTCACCGGCGAACTGGGCTACCGCGGCATCTTCGACCTCGACTTCCGCCGCTGCGGCACGACGGGCCGTTACCACCTGCTCGACTTCAACCCGCGCCCCGGCGCCCAGTTCCGGCTCTTCGAGGACAGCGCCGGTCTGGACGTCGTACGCGCCCTCCACCTGGACCTGACGGGCCGTCGACCACCGACCGGGGAGCCGGTGGCCGGGCGGAGGTTCGTGGTGGAGAACTACGCGCCGCTCGCCGCGCTGCGCACGGCGCCGGGCGGACGCGAACTGGCCTGGTACGCCCGGGACGACCGCGGACCCGGACGGGCGATGTGGGCCCTGTGGGCCCGTCATGTGTCCGGCCGGCTGCGCGAGCGGCTGGGCGCCCGTACGGCGGCGGCACCGGCATCACCCCTGATCCCCCGGGCGGCCTCGCCCTCCCCGACCGACAACGAGAAAGCGAGCAGCTGATGATGTACGACCTTCTGGTGGTGGGCGCCGGACCGTACGGCCTGTCGATCGCGTCCCACGCCGCGGCCGTCGGGCTGAACCTGCGTGTGTTCGGCCGGCCCATGGCGTCCTGGCGAGACCACATGCCCGGCGGCATGTTCCTGAAGTCGGAGCCGTGGGCGTCCAACCTCTCGGACCCCGGCGGACAGCGGACCCTGGCCGCCTACTGCGCGGAACAGGGCCTGACGGTCCGTCACGCGGAGCCGATCCCGGTGACGGCGTTCGCGGAGTACGGCCTGTGGTTCGCCCGCCATGCCGTGCCGGAGATCGACGAGCGCATGGTGGCCCGGGTGGCGTCCGGCCCCGCCGGTTTCATGGTGATCACCGACGACGGGGAGGCGCTGCACGCGCGGACGGTGGCGCTGGCGGTCGGTGTGATGCCGTTCATCGAGGTACCGTCGGCCCTGCGCGGACTGCACCCCTCACTGGTGACGCACAGCAGCCATCACAGCGACCTCGACCACTTCCAGGGCAAGGACGTCACGGTGCTCGGCGGCGGTCAGGCGGCCCTGGAGACCGCGGCACTCCTCGCCGAACAGGGCACGCGCGTACGGGTGCTGGCGCGGGCGGACCGGGTGCGGTGGAACGACGTGCCGCCGGCCTGGGAACGCCCCTGGTGGCAGTCGGTCCGCTCCCCGCACAGCGGCCTCGGCCCCGGCTGGCGGAACTGGTTCTACTCCGAGCGCCCCGGCCTCTTCCGGCGTCTGCCGCAGCCGACCCGGTCACGCATCGCGGCCACGGCGTTGGGCCGGCGGGCGCGTGGTGGGTGCGGGACCGGGTGGAGCGCGCGGTGGAACTGCTGCCGGGCCACGAGGTCACGGCGGCCTGCGCGGTGCCGGGTGGCGTACGGCTGGATCTGGTGAACCTGGTGGGTGAGGCGCGCTCCCTCGGGACCGAACACGTCATCGCCGCCACGGGGTTCCGGGTGCATCGCGACCGGCTCGGCGTGCTCTCCGCGGAACTGCGCGGGACGCTGGCGGCCCTGCCCGACGGTTCCCCGGAGGTCGGACGTGGATTCGAGTCCTCCCATCCCGGCCTGTTCTTCGCGGGCCTGACGACAGCATCCGGCTTCGGCCCGTCCATGCGCTTCGTCCAGGGCGCGACGTACACGGCGGCGGCACTCGTCCAAGGGGTACGCCGCCGGCTCAGGTCCACCCCCGCGCGTGGAACGGTCCCGGTTCCGTCGGCCGTCGGCCGAGCCGAGTCGCCGACGCCGGTGAGCCTCTGACGGAAAGCCCCTCCCCGTACAGCACTGCGCCCCCGGACCGGCCCGAGCCACCGTACGAGGTGGTCCGAGCCGGTCCGGGGGCGTGCCCGGCCGAAAGCTCCGGAAAGCCGCGCGGATGCCGCGCGGACCGGGCCCGCGCAGCCGGGAATGGCTACCGGCGAAGGGCGACGCGACCGCGGCGGTACAGCAGCGCCCCACCCACGAGCAGGGTGGCACCGGCGGCCGAGGCCACCAGCACGCCCTCACTGCCGGTCTCGGCCAGGTGCGGCGGCGCGCCGGGCTCGTCCACGGCCTGAGGCGGCGTGTCGACGACGTGCGTGGGAGGCGGGGTGTGCGTACGCGTGGGCGGCGACAGAGGCGTCCTGTCCTCGGTGTCGTGCTCGGGCTCGGGCGACCGGTCCGGCCCGTTGCTGCAGTCGTTGCCGTGCGTCGAGTTGAACAGCCCGACCAGGCCGACGTTGTTGCCGCACACGTTCACCGGCACGTCGAGGGGCACCTGAACGAGGTTTCCGGACAGCACACCGTGAGAGCCCTTGGCGGCTCCCTCCGCGTACGCGCCACCGCCGTCGTGGCCGCCGCGCGAGGTGTTGCGGCAGTCGTTGTCGGACGCCTCGTTGAACGCCCCGACCACGTCGACGTTGTTGCCGCACACGTTCACCGGTGCGTGCACCGGCACCTGGACGAGGTTTCCGGACGCCACACCGTGAGAGCCCTTGGTGACTCCCTCCGCGTGCGCGCCACCGCCCTCGTGGCCGCCGTGCGAGCGCTCGGCGGAAGACCGGTGCCCGGCCTGGTGACCGGTCTGGTGCCCGGACTTGTGCTCGGACTGGTGACCGGTCTGGTGACCGGACTTGTGCGACGTGTTGCCGCACACGTTGCCGGACGCCTCATTGAACGCGGAGACCGCGCCGACGGTGTTGCCGCACACGTTCACCGGCACCTCCACCGGCACCTGGACGTTGTTTCCGGACAGCACGCCGGAAGAGTCCGTGGCGACCCCCTCCGCGTGCGCGTCGGCGAAGGCGGGGGTGCCGTACAGGGACAGAATGCCCGTGGCGGCGGCCGCCGCGAACACTCCCCTGCTCAGGGTCTGTCGCAATGTCTTGTCTTCCTGCTCGAAGAAGTGGGAAAGCCGGCGGCCTCGGCACGGAGATCGACGCGCGAGGCCGGCCATGGCGGAGCCGGGAGGCTGGTACGCGGACGCCACGGCGTGCTCCCCGTCGTGAACGGCTCGAGGTCCGAAGGCGGAAGCCTCCGCCGACGCCGAGTCCGCAGAGGCTTCCGCGTTCGGCCTTCTGCTCACCGTCGGGAATGCCTGCGGGAGATGCCGGTGTACCGCGGACGGAACAGCACAGCGCTTTCCTTTCTCGTGGCGTCGCAAGCCCTTCTGCTTCATCAACCCGACGCACGGGAATCGGTTGCGCAGGTTCACCCGCTTGGCCCACTCGGCCCGTGGGCTACGACACCACGTCCTTGCGGGCGAAACCGCGGAAGGCCAGTGCGAACAGCACCAGCGCGTACGTCACCGAGACCGCGGTGCCCTGGATCATGCCGGACCACTCCGGGCTCGGCTGGACGGCGTCCGCCCAGGCGAACTGCCAGTGCGCGGGCAGGAAGTTCCGCCACTCGCCGAGAGCGGTCACGGCGTCGAGGACGTTGCCGACGATGGTCAGTCCGACGGCGCCGCCGACCGCGCCCAGCGGGGCGTCGGTGCGCGTCGACAGCCAGAACGCGAGCCCGGCGGTGACCAGCTGGGACACGAAGATGTACGCCACGACCACCGCGAGCCGCTGCGCCGCCGTCGCCGGGTCCAGCGAGCCGCCGGTGGGGATCTGCAGCGGGCCCCAGCCGTAGGCGGCGGTGCCGACGGCGAGCGCGACGACCGGCAGCAGCACCATCGCGGCGAGGCTGAGTCCCAGCCCGACGACGAGCTTGGACCACAGCAGCCGCATGCGCGGCACCGGCGCGGCGAGCAGATAGCGCAGCGAGGACCAGCCGGCCTCCGAGGCGACCGTGTCCCCGCAGAACAGGGCGACCGGGATGACCAGCAGGAAGCCCGCCGAGACGAACAGGTTCACGGCGGCGAAGTTGGCGCCGGACGCGGTGGCCGTGTCCATCAGGGTGATCCGGCCCTCCCGGCCCTCCGGCTCACCGCCGATGGCGAAGGCGACGACCAGGACGAACGGCAGGACGGCGAGGATCGCGCCCATGACGAGCGTGCGGCGGCGCTTCAGCTGCCGGACCAGCTCGACCCGCAACGGCAGCGTGCGGCCCGCGCGGTAGCCGTCGGCCACCTCCACGGGTCCGGTCGGCTCCGTGGGCCCGACGGGCTCCGTGGGCCCGGTCCGCTCGGCGAGCGTGCTCATGCGGAACCTCCGATCATCGTGAGGAAGGCGTCTTCGAGGCGGCGGTGCGGGCCCACCGACTCCACCGGCACTTCCAGCCGGACCAGTTCGGTGACCAGGCGGGCGGCGGTGCCGTCGGCGTCGAGGCGGACCAGCAGTCCGTCGTCGACGCGGACCGCCGAGGCGACGCCCGGCAGGGCGGCCACCTTCTCGGCGAGCGGCTCGTCCACGGGGGACCCGGTGCCCACGAGCAGGGTGTCGCCGGAACCGATGATCTCCCGCACCGGTCCGGCCTGGACCAGCCCGCCGCGGTCCATGACGACGAGGTGGGTGCAGGACTGTTCGACCTCCGACAGCAGGTGGCTGGAGACGATCACCGTGCGGCCGGCGGCCGCGTACCGGATCATCACCTCGCGCATCTCGCGGATCTGCGGTGGGTCCAGGCCGTTGGTCGGCTCGTCCAGGATGAGCAGGTCGGGCAGGCCGAGCATGGCCTGGGCGAGGGCGAGGCGCTGGCGCATGCCCTGGGAGTAGGTGCGCACCGCGCGGGCGAGGGCGTCGCCGAGGCCCGCGATCTCCAGGGCCTCGTCCAGGTGGGCGTCCTCGGGCGGGCGCCCGGTGGCCTGCCAGTACAGTTCCAGGTTCTCCCGGCCGGACAGGTGCGGCAGGAAGCCCGCGCCCTCGACGAAGGCACCGACCCGGGAGAGCACCGGGGCGCCGGGGCGGATGGCGTGGCCGAAGACGCGGATCTCGCCGCCGTCGGGTTTGATCAGGCCCATCAGCATGCGCAGGGTGGTGGTCTTGCCCGCGCCGTTCGGCCCGAGCAGGCCGAGGACCTGGCCCTTCTCCACGCGGAAGGACAGGTTCCGTACGGCGTACCGCTCGGCGGAACGGACGTAGCGCTTGCTCAGGTCCGTGATCTGCAGGGGCACGTCCGCGAGTTCGGGGTCGGGGGGCGCGGCGGCCGTGCGGCGGCGGCCGGTGAGCACCAGGACGAGGGCGGTCACGGCTCCGGCGAGCGGCAGCCACCACACCCACGCGGGCAGCGGGGTCGCCGCGGTGGTCACCCCGGGCGCGGTGGGCACGGTGAGGTCGCTCTTGAGGGAGACGGTGTACGTCGCCGGGGCGGCCGGTGAGGCGTAGCCGAGGTCGGTGGAGGCGAGGACGAGACGCAGGCGGTGGCCCTGCTGGACCTCGTGGTCGACGGCCGGGAACGTGAGGGTCACGTCCTTGCCGGCCTTGGCGTCCTCGACGCGGACCGGGGCGACCAGCTGGGACGGCAGCACCTGCTGCCGTCCGTCCGGGCCGACGTCGTACACCTTCCCGAAGAGGACGGCGTCGTCGCTGGTCGACTTCACGTGCACGGTGGCCGTCGGCGATCCGGTGATCCGCAGGTCGCCGGTGACCGGGGCCGACTCGAAGCGGGCGTGCTGACCGGGGAAGTCCAGGGAGACGCCGACGCCGAGCGAGGACAGCTGGGAGAGGCCGCCGGCACCGCCGAGGCCGGGCAGGGCGGAGATCGCGGGCGGGCTGGCACCGGCCGGGTTGGCGAAGCTCTGCTCGCGTCCGGTGAGGGGGAAGGACCTGCCGCCGCCGGTCAGGCCCGGGTAGCGGTCCGCGCTCGCGCCGCTCAGCACAGTCCGCCCGTTGGTGGAGTCGACGCCGCCGGTGCGGGTGACGCGGAAGGCGGGGCCGGTGTCGGCGCCCTTGTCGTCCTTCAGGTACCGGTCGAACCAGGCCTGGGTCCGGGCCCGGATGCGGTCCGCCTCCGGGTCGCCGCCGTCGTGCCCGCCGGCGATCCAGTCGACGTCGACCGGGGCGCCGCCCGCCCGGATCGCCTTCGCGGCGGCGTCGGCGTGGCCGAGCGGGAACAGGGAGTCGCTCTGGCCCTGCATCAGCAGCGTCGGTACGTCGATGCGGCCGGCGACGGCGGACGGGGACCGCTCCTTCAGCAGCGCGACGGCCTCGGCGTCCGGGGTGCCGGACTCGGCGACCCGCTCGTACATCCGGCACAGCGCGGGCTCGAACTTCTCGCAGCCGCCGCCGGAGTTGACGAAGACGCCCGCCCACAGCTTCTTGAACACGCCGCCCGGGAACAGCGCTTCGGCGAGGTCGAAGTAGGTGATCGCCGGGGCGATGGCGTCCACCCGGTCGTCGTGCCCGGCGGTGAGCAGCGCGATGGCGCCGCCGTAGGAGGCGCCGGCCATGCCGAGGCGCGGGTCGCCGTCCTTGTCCAGTTCGACCTCGGGCTGCTCGGCGAGCCAGTCGATGAGCCGGGAGACGTCGGCGACCTCGCCCTTCGGGTCGTTCAGCCCGATCTTCCCGGTGGACGCGCCGAAGCTGCGCGCGGACCAGGTGAGCACCGCGTACCCCTCGCGCGCGAGCTCCTCGGCCTGCTGCCGTACGTCGTCCTTGCTGCCGCCGAAGCCGTGCCCGAGCAGCACGGCGGGGCGGCGGCAGGCCGGACCGGCGGTGAAGTACGAGGTGTCGATGCGCACCCCGTCACCACCGTCGCCCATGCTCATGACGCGGTCGGCCCGGCTGACCGCGGGCGCCGGGCCCTCGGAGGCGACGGCGGTCCAGGTGCCGGCCCCGGCGAGCACGACGACGGCGGCCGCGGCGGCCAGGGTTCGTCGCGGCCGCCACGAGCGGGGCCACCGCAGTGTGGGCCGGCCGGGCATTCGAAGATCCATGCGTCAACCGTACG
The DNA here is from genome assembly GCF_045291515.1 of Streptomyces sp. GD-15H. Lineage (NCBI taxonomy): Bacteria > Bacillati > Actinomycetota > Actinomycetes > Kitasatosporales > Streptomycetaceae > Streptomyces > Streptomyces sp. GD-15H. The sequence continues at coordinate 5,646,216 of NZ_CP149447.1, read as the reverse complement.
GGGTCGACCCGGCGGCACGGTGCCGACCGCAGACCGAACCAGGTGACCTCCCAGCGGCGTACGCGACACCCGCCGCATACCGCGCCCGCGGTATGCGAACATCCGCGAACGCCCAGGGGCCGCCCATGTCGGACGGCCCCGGGGCCCACGCCTCGGACGGTCAGTGGTTGCGGGGGAAGCCCAGGTCGATGCCGGCCGGGGCGTCGGACGGGTCGGGCCAGCGGGTGGTGACGACCTTGCCGCGGGTGTAGAAGTGCGTGCCGTCGTTGCCGTAGATGTGGTGGCCGCCGAAGAGCGAGTCCTTCCAGCCGCCGAAGGAGTGGTAGCCGACGGGGACCGGGATCGGGACGTTCACGCCGACCATGCCGGCCTCGACCTCCAGCTGGAAGCGGCGGGCGGCGCCGCCGTCCCGGGTGAAGATCGCGGTGCCGTTGCCGTACGGCGAGGAGTTGATGAGGCCCAGGGCCTCCTCGTACGTCTCGGTGCGCAGCACGCACAGCACCGGGCCGAAGATCTCGTCCTGGTACGCCTTCGCGGACGTGGGCACCCTGTCCAGCAGGGAGATGCCGATCCAGTGGCCGCCCTCGTGGCCCTCGACGGTGTGGCCGGTGCCGTCCAGGACGACCTCGGCGCCCTCGCCCGCCGCGTTCGCCACGTAGGAGGCGACCTTGTCGCGGTGGGCCTTGGTGATCAGCGGGCCCATCTCGGACGCCGGGTCGTTGCCGGGACCGATCCTGATCTTCTCGGCGCGCTCGCGGATCTTCTCCACCAGGGTGTCGCCGATCGCGCCGACGGCGACAACCGCGGAGATCGCCATGCAGCGCTCCCCCGCCGAGCCGTAGGCGGCGGAGACGGCGGCGTCGGCCGCCGCGTCCAGGTCGGCGTCGGGCAGCACCAGCATGTGGTTCTTGGCGCCGCCCAGGGCCTGGACACGCTTGCCGTTCGCCGAGGCGGTGGTGTGGATGTAACGGGCGATCGGCGTGGAGCCGACGAAGGAGACGGCCTTGACGTCGGGGTGGGCGAGGAGGCGGTCGACGGCCGGCTTGTCGCCGTGGACGACGTTGAAGACGCCGTCCGGCAGCCCGGCCTCCGACAGCAGCTCGGCGAGGCGGACGGCGGCCGACGGGTCCTTCTCGGACGGCTTCAGCACGAACGTGTTGCCGCAGGCGATGGCCAGCGGGAACATCCACAGCGGCACCATCGCCGGGAAGTTGAACGGGGTGATGCCCGCCACGACGCCCAGCGGCTGGCGGATCGAGGCGACGTCGACCCGGTTGGCGACCTCCGTCGACAGCTCGCCCTTCAGCTGCACGCTGATCCCGCAGGCCAGGTCGACGATCTCCAGGCCGCGCGCGACCTCGCCGAGCGCGTCGGAGTGCACCTTGCCGTGCTCGGCGGTGATCAGTTCGGCGATCTCGTCGCGGTGCGCGTCCAGCAGCGCCCGGAACGCGAAGAGGACGGAGGTCCGCTTGGCCAGGGAGGACTGCCCCCAGGTCAGGTACGCCTCCTTGGCGGCGGCGACCGCGGCGTCCACCTCCTCCACGGAGGCGAACGCGACCTTCGTGGTGACCTCGCCGGTCGCCGGGTCGGTCACCGGCCCGTGCGTGCCCGATGTGCCTTCGGCGGTCTTGCCGCCGATCCAGTGGTTGACGATCTTCGTCATGACTGAGAACTCCTTCGCAGAGAGCGGCGCCGGGTCCGGACGTACCGTTCCTACACCTCACGTGCCGCGCTTGCGGCGCACGTGTCGTGCTGACAGCTCACGTGCCGTTCCCACGGTTCACGTGCCTTGCGTTCATCCCACCAGGATCGGGCGCCTGGCGCGCCCGACACACTGTCGGGCGTTTCGGTCTCCCCGTAGACACTTGAGTCGGGGTGAGCCGCGGTGGTGGACGGGGACCTCCGGCGCGGGGCCGTAGCGGGCGGGGAGTCATCGCACGCACTTCGCTCCTGCCAAAGCAAAGCGGCCTCCCGCGCCGGAGGTGATCGGTGCCGGGGCCGGCCGTCAGCGGTACCCCGGTTCACGGCCGGCGTTCACGCGGCCGGAGTTCTCCCCGCTCCTCGCACGGCCCCCGCGGTGACCGCCGCCTCGATCTCGTCCTCGGTGGGCATCGCGGACGAGCACTCGAGCCGGGAGGCGACGATGGCCCCGGCGGCGTTGGCGTACCGCATGGTCCGCTCCAGGCTCCAGCCGGCGAGCAGGCCGTGGCAGAGGGCGCCGCCGAACGCGTCGCCGGCGCCGAGGCCGTTGAGGACGTTCACCGGGAGCGGCGGGACCTCGGCGCTCTCCCCCGTGGCGCTGACCGCGAGGACGCCCTGCGGTCCCTGCTTGACCACGGCGAGCTCGACGCCGGCGGCCAGCAGTGCGCGGGCGGCGGCATGGGGTTCGCGGACGCCGGTGGCGACCTCCACCTCGTCCAGGTTGCCCACGGCGACGGTGGTGTGGCGCAGGGCCTCCTGGTAGAAGGGGCGGGCGAGGTCGGGCCCGCGGCGGGAGCCGTCGGTGTCGGCGCGGTCGTCGCGGTCGTCGCGGTCTGCACGCTCGTCGCGCCAGAACATGGGACGCCAGTCGAGGTCGAAGACGGTGATGCCGGCCTTGGCCCGGTGGGTGAGCGCGCCGAGGGTCGCGGTGCGGCTGGGCTCCTCGCTCAGTCCGGTGCCGGTGACCCAGAAGACGCTCGCGTCACGGATGGCGTCCAGGTCGAGTTCGTGGGCGTCGATCTCCAGGTCGGGGGCCTTGGGCAGGCGGTAGAAGTACAGCGGGAAGTCGTCCGGCGGGAACACCTCGCAGAAGGTGACCGGGGTGGGCAGCCCGGGAACCGCGGTGACCCAGCGGTCGTCCACGCCGAAGTCGCGCAGCGCCTGGTGGAGGTAGGTGCCGAAGGGGTCGTCGCCGGTGCGGCTGATCACCGCCGTGTGCCGCCCGAGGCGGGCGGCGGCGACCGCGACGTTCGTCGCCGAGCCGCCGAGGAACTTGCCGAAGGAGGTGACCTGCGGAAGTGGGACGCCCGTTTGGAGCGGATAGAGGTCCACTCCGATACGGCCCATGGTGATCAGGTCGTACGCCATCGCGATCGCGTTCCCTTCGTGCCGTGTCGCGGTGTCCGGTGGTCCCGGGGTCGTCTTCGTACGGCTCTCCCCCGGTTTCTAGCTGTGGAGCGAAGCCCTGTCAATGTTTTGTCCAGACATACGGACCAGATCTCGACAGGGCCTCCCCGAACCCGGCCGGTTCGACCGGGACATCCGTGAATGTCGCATTCCAGCCCCCGGTCGGTGACCGGAGTCCCGCTCCCGAGCGGGTCAACACGCCCCGCCGACGAACCGGCGAGCGCCTTTGTGCCACTTGTGTCACAAAGACCCCGCTCCCGTCACGGATGTCCCATGTACGCGGGATTTCCGTCACGTCCCGCGCACAACCCCTGACCTACCTCGTGACGCATCGTTCACCGGGCAGAACGCCTGGTGATCGCCAGCGCAGCACCCGGCTTCCCCTGACGGCCGACCCTGGCCGCCTCCGTGGTGCTCGCGGGGAGGTACGACTCATGACCGACCGACGCCTGTGGTCATACAAAGACATCGCGGCGCACATCAAGGTGCAGCCGGACACCGTACGTTCCTACCGCAAGCACGGCCTGCTGCCCCCGCCCGACCACGTGGAGAGCGGCAAGCCGTACTGGTACGCGGACACGGTGCGCCGCTGGGTGGCGGCCCGACCGGGCAACCGGAGCCGCGGAGACCGTTGACCCCGCCCGACCCGGCCGGAAGAACCGCTGTGCCCCACCGTCCGGTGGGGCACAGCGCCGCCATGAGCGGGGGGCCTCAGCTCCAGGGCTCGATGACCGTCACACCCGCGCCCGGTGCCGTGTCCATCGCGGCCAGCGCCGACGGGGCCGCGTCCAGGCCGATCGTGCGTGTCACCAGCAGGTCGGGGCGCAGGACGCCCGCCCGGACCAGCTCCAGCATCGGAGGGTAGGCGTGCGCGGCCATGCCGTGGCTGCCGAGGAGTTCGAGCTCCAGGGCGACGGCGCGGGCCATCGGGACCGGGGTCGTGCCCGTCGGTGAGGGCAGCAGGCCGACCTGGACGTGGCGGCCCCGGCGGCGCAGGCCGTTCACGGAGGCGGCGCAGGTGGCGGGCGAGCCGAGGGCGTCCAGGGAGAGGTGGGCGCCACCGCCGGTGAGGTCACGGACAGCGGCCGCGGTGTCCTCCGTCGCGGACCCGTCCACGCACTCCGCCGCGCCGAACCTCCGCGCCAGGTCCAGGGCCCGTGGGGACACGTCGACGGCGACGACCCGAGCGCCCGAGGCCGCCGCGGTCATCACGGCCGACAGGCCCACCCCGCCGCAGCCGTGCACCGCGACGAACTCCCCCGCCGCCACCCGGCCCTGCTGCACCACCGCCCGGTAGGCCGTGGCGAAACGGCAGCCCAGGGAGGCGGCCGTCGCGAAGGACATGCCCTCGGGGACGGCGACCAGGTTCACCTCGGCGTGGTCCAGGGCCACGTACTGGGCGAACGAACCCCAGTGGGTGAAGCCGGGCTGGGTCTGCCGCTCGCACACCTGCTGGTCGCCGGCCGCGCAGGCCGGGCAGCTCCCGCAGGCACAGACGAAGGGGACGGTGACCCGGTCGCCAGCCCGCCGGCCGGTGACCCGCGCGCCGACCGCCTCGACGACACCGGCGAGTTCATGGCCGGGAACGTGCGGCAGCACGATGTCCGGGTCGTGGCCCTGCCAGCCGTGCCAGTCGCTGCGGCACAGGCCGGTGGCCTCGACCCGCACCACGACCCCGTGCTCCGCGGGCTCCGGGTCCGCGACCTCCCGCACCTCGGCCGGTTCCCCGTACCGCTCGAACACCACCGCCCGCATGACCGGCCCGCCTTCCGTCCGCGCCGGGGGTGCGGGGTCCGTGGAGTGCCGTACGCGCACCCCGGCACATCCCCCGGCCCCTTCCCGGCGATCACCGTTTGCGGCGGAACGCTATCCGCGAACCTCCGCCCTGTCGCGGGTGGCTCCTTGATCCGGGAGAGCCCCGACGGTCATGGATTTATACCCCCTAGGGGTATAGTCTGGAGAGTGCGGCCCCGTGGGCCCCCGCCACCCATACGCCTCGACGAGGGAGTAACGAATGTCCGCCCAGACCGACACCCAGGGTTCCGTCACCGCCACCTACAAGGTGAGCGGCATGAGCTGCGGCCACTGCGAGGGCGCCGTCTCCGGTGAGATCTCCGGGATCCCCGGGGTCGCCTCGGTGAAGGCCGTCGCCGCCGCCGGCGAGGTCACCGTCGTCTCCGCGACCCCGCTCGACGAGGAGGCCGTCCGCGCCGCCGTCGACGAGGCCGGTTTCGAACTGGTCGGCAAGGCTTGAGGTCACGGCCTCCCGGTCGACCTTCGCCGCGCCGGACAGGCCGTGATGGGCGTTTCATTGAGGCCTCAACCTGATGAACCCCTGGAGTCCGGTACGACCTTTCACATAAGCTCTTCACAAGGCGCACGCATCATCCTTACGCTTGAGCCCCGTTGGCAATATCGGGGCTCTTGCGCATGTAACGGACATATGCAAGAGACGCAGATCACAGTGAAGTGAACGTAACCATCGAAGGGGTTCGAAGGTCTAAGTTGGCGATGTCGGGAAGCGTCTTGGGGGGCGCGACCTGGCATCTGGGGATGTCTTGGGGGACTTTCCCAGAGGGGGCACCTCCCTGCTCGAACGGAGTTGAGAGCTAGGGGGAGCGTTGCCGGGGCACGTACATCGGGGAGCTTTGAGCGGCCCTCCCGACCGTGCGCTGTCCCGGCAGACCGCACGAGGGCAGTGAGTTCGGTTCTGCTCATTGTGCTCACACAGTGATTCAGGCGCTGTTCTTCACAGACGCCCGGCCGGATCCCGTGGGGGGAATCCGTACCGGGACATGGGAAGGCGCCCTGACGTCGGCCCGTGGGGGGACCGGCGCGGGGCGCCTTCTCGCTTTCCCGAGGCCCGGTGCCGTCCGGTCGACGAAAACACCGGACGGCACACCCCTGAAGGCATGCCGTCCGGTGTCCACTGGGTGACCGGTGTCGGTCAGCGCTGCTCGACCGGGATGAAGTCCCGCTCCACCACGCCCGTGTAGATCTGGCGCGGACGGCCGATGCGGGAGCCCGGCTCCTTGATCATCTCGTGCCACTGGGCGATCCAGCCCGGAAGGCGGCCGAGGGCGAACAGGACCGTGAACATCTCGGTCGGGAAGCCCATGGCCCGGTAGATCAGACCGGTGTAGAAGTCGACGTTCGGGTAGAGGCTGCGCGAGACGAAGTAGTCGTCGGAGAGCGCGTGCTCCTCCAGCTTCAGCGCGATGTCCAGCAGCTCGTCGGACTTGCCGAGAGCGGACAGCACCTCGTGCGCGGCGGCCTTGATGATCTTGGCGCGGGGGTCGAAGTTCTTGTAGACCCGGTGGCCGAAGCCCATCAGGCGGACGCCGTCCTCCTTGTTCTTCACCTTGCGGATGAAGGAGTCGACGTCGCCGCCCTCGGCCTGGATGCCCTCGAGCATCTCCAGCACCGACTGGTTGGCGCCACCGTGCAGCGGGCCCCACAGGGCGGAGATGCCGGCGGAGATCGAGGCGAACATGTTCGCCTGCGAGGAGCCGACCAGGCGCACCGTGGAGGTCGAGCAGTTCTGCTCGTGGTCCGCGTGCAGGATGAACAGCTTGTCCAGGGCGGAGACGACGACCGGGTCGAGCTCGTAGTCCTGGGCCGGGACCGAGAAGGTCATGCGCAGGAAGTTCTCGACGTAACCGAGGTCGTTGCGCGGGAAGACGAACGGGTGGCCGATCGACTTCTTGTACGCGTAGGCCGCGATGGTCGGAAGCTTGGCGAGCAGCCGGGTGGTGGAGAGGTTGCGCTGGCGCTCGTCGAACGGGTTGTGGCTGTCCTGGTAGAACGTGGACAGCGCCGAGACGACCGACGACAGCATGGCCATCGGGTGGGCGTCGCGCGGAAAGCCCTTGTAGAAGTTCTTGACATCTTCGTGCAGCAGGGTGTGCTGCGTGATGTTGTTCTTGAAAACGCTGAGTTCGTCGACGGTCGGCAGCTCGCCGTTGATCAGCAGGTAGGCGACCTCCAGGAAGGAGGAGCGCTCGGCCAGCTGCTCGATCGGGTACCCGCGGTAGCGGAGGATGCCCCCCTCACCGTCCAGGTACGTGATCGCGGATTTGTATGCGGCGGTGTTGCCGTAGCCGCTGTCCAGCGTCACCAGTCCGGTCTGGGCGCGGAGCTTCCCGATGTCGAAGCCCTTGTCGCCGACGCTGCTGTCGACCACCGGGTAGGTGTACTCGCCGTCGCCGTACCGCAGTACTACAGAGTTGTCGCTCACGTCTTCCCTCACCGACGTAGTGCCTCATCTTCGAGGTGCCCTGACTGTCTCTACCATCCCCCACTTGGCTCAGGAGAGTGCACTCGGGGTCGACCATCGGGCCTATTGGCGGCACTGAGTGCCGCCAACTTCCTCATCCTGCCCGCTGCGTTTCACTTCCGGAAGCCCTTGTGACCTTTACGACTCATTTGATCGATCATTTTTCTTCTGGGACCGGGGCGAAGGACCGCAACAACGGCGGATCAGGAGCCCGCGAGCCGGAAGTCGAGCGCCGTGCAGCGCCTGCCCGCCGACACCGTGCGTACCGCCTGTCCGATCGCCCTGCGGGAGCCGACGAGGACGACCAGCCGCTTGGCCCGGGTGACCGCCGTGTAGAGCAGGTTGCGCTGGAGCATCATCCAGGCGCCCGTGGTCACCGGGATGACGACCGCCGGGTACTCGCTGCCCTGGGAGCGGTGGATGGTGACCGCGTAGGCGTGCGCCAGTTCGTCCAGTTCGTCGAACTCGTACGGCACCTCCTCGTCCTCGTCCGTCAGCACCGTCAGCCGCTGGTCGACCGGGTCGAGCGAGGTGACCACACCGACGGTGCCGTTGAAGACCCCGTTCGCGCCCTTCTCGTAATTGTTGCGGATCTGGGTGACCTTGTCGCCGACACGGAAGACCCGGCCGCCGAACCGCTTCTCGGGCAGGTCCGGGCGGCCCGGGGTGACGGCCTGCTGGAGCAGGCCGTTCAGCGTGCCGGCGCTGGCCGGGCCGCGGTGCATGGGGGCGAGGACCTGCACGTCCCGGCGCGGGTCGAGGCCGAACTTCGCCGGGATGCGCCGGGCCGCCACGTCCACGGTGAGCCGCGGCCTCCTCCGTGTCGTCCTCGACGAAGAGGAAGAAGTCCTTCATGCCGTCGGTGACCGGGTGCTGTCCGGCGTTGATCCGGTGCGCGTTGGTCACCACGCCCGACTGCTGGGCCTGGCGGAACACGCGGGTGAGGCGGACCGCGGGGACGGGGCTGCCGTCCGCCAGCAGGTCACGGAGCACTTCGCCCGCGCCGACGCTGGGAAGCTGGTCGACGTCGCCGACGAAGAGCAGGTGGGCGCCGGGGGCCACGGCCTTGACCAGCTTGTTGGCGAGGAGCAGGTCGAGCATGGACGCCTCGTCGACCACCACCAGGTCGGCGTCCAGCGGCCGGTCCCGGTCGTACGCCGCGTCGCCGCCCGGTTTGAGCTCCAGCAGGCGGTGGACGGTGGAGGCCTCGGCGCCGGTCAGCTCGGCCAGGCGCTTGGCGGCGCGGCCGGTCGGGGCCGCGAGCACCACCTTGGCCTTCCTGGCGCGGGCCAGCTCCACGATGGAGCGGACGGTGAAGGACTTGCCGCAGCCGGGACCGCCGGTGAGGACCGCGACCTTCTCGGTGAGCGCCAGCTTCACGGCGGCCTCCTGCTCGGGGGCCAGGTCGGCTCTCGTACGCCCCTTGAGCCAGCCGAGGGCCTTCGCCCAGTCCACGTCCCGGAAGCCCGGCATCCGGTCCTCGCCGGTGCGCAGCAGCCGCAGCAGCTGGGCGGAGAGGGACAGCTCGGCGCGGTGGAAGGGGACCAGGTAGACGGCGGTGACCGGATCGCCGCCCTGCGGATCGGGCACCTTCTCCCGTACGACTCCGGGGTCCTCGCCCTCCCCCGGCTCGGCGGCCAGCTCGGCGAGGCATTCGATGACAAGCCCGGTGTCCACCTGGAGCAGCTTCACCGCGTCGGCGATCAGCCTCTCCTCGGGGAGATAGCAGTGGCCCTGGTCGGTGGCCTGCGACAGGGCGTACTGCAGGCCCGCCTTGACGCGGTCCGGGCTGTCGTGCGGGATGCCGACGGACTGGGCGATCTTGTCGGCGGTGAGGAAACCGATGCCCCAGACGTCGGACGCCAGCCGGTACGGCTGGTTCTTCACGACGGAGATCGAGGCGTCGCCGTACTTCTTGTAGATCCGCACGGCGATGGAGGTGGACACCTCGACGGTCTGGAGGAAGAGCATGACCTCCTTGATCGCCTTCTGTTCCTCCCAGGCGTCGGCGATCTTCTTGGTCCGCTTGGGACCGAGGCCGGGCACCTCGACGAGCCGCTTGGGCTCCTCCTCGATGATGGTCAGGGTGTCCAGCCCGAAGTGCTGGGTGATGCGGTCGGCGAAGACCGGGCCGATCCCCTTGACCAGCCCCGAGCCGAGGTAACGCCGGATGCCCTGGACGGTGGCCGGGAGCAGTGTCGTGTAGTTCTCGACGTGGAACTGCTTTCCGTACTGCGGGTGGGACCCCCACCGCCCCTCCATCCGCAGTGACTCGCCCACCTGGGCGCCGAGCAGCGCCCCGACGACGGTGAGCAGGTCGCCGGCGCCTCTGCCGGTGTCGACACGGGCGACCGTGTAGCCGTTCTCCTCGTTGGCGTACGTGATGCGCTCGAGGACGCCTTCGAGGGTGGCGAGACGCCGCTCACCGGGGGCCGCTGCGGACTGGTTGGACATGGTTCGACGGTACCGGTGGGATGTGACAGCCCGGACCCTGCCCGAGAGGCCGGAGTCGGTGGGCTCTCGCGAACCGACTCGAGCAGAAGGCGGAGCCGCGCGTGACGCGAGACCTCTACAACGTCCGGTCGCGTCCCGCCGAGGCCACCGCCGCGCCGCTGACCGACGAGGAGGAGCGGCGCTTCCGGGCCGTGCTCTTCAGCGGACTCGGGAACGGGATCGCCGACCACGGCTATGCGCGTTCCCCGGCGTACACGCCCGAGGACCGCCGCCGGCTGGTCGATGTCGCCCACCGCCTCACCGCGTACTGGGGGCAGCAGGTGTTCGTCGAGGCCGAGGACCTCACCCGCCTGCGGCTCCACCTCGTCGGCCACGAGGCACGTCCACAGACACTGCCGACGCCCTCCTGATCCCCGCGCCGGCGACGGCCCCGGTACGCGTCACACCTGCTCCGCCGACTCCTTGAGGGCTTCGAAGAAGGGAGTGAAGACGGTGGTGGGGAAGGTGAGGGTGGCTCGGGCCTGCGCCGACGTGTGGGTGGCACCTCTTGTCCAGACACGGCACCTGGGGCAAGTCCCTCTGGTGCGAGCCGACTCTCACTTGACCCGCCGACCCACAAGTCCGGTTTCCTTGATGGCCTCGCTCGCAGGCTCGATGACACTTCCCGGCCAACTGCTGGGTTTGTGCCCACATGAGCGCGATGCGTACACCTCAAGGCCAAGTGCTCACGGCCGAGCAGCACTGAACGGTGTCCATCACCACCCGGGTCGTGGTCCACGTCCGGGTCAGGCGCCTGGTCTGCCCCGTCCTGGGCCGTCGGCCGCGGGGCGGATCGGCAACCGCCGGTACAAGTCCCAGTCAGGCGATAGAGTCCGGATGTGCGTTGATCTTCCGGGCGGCGGCCCTGTGCGGCCGCAGACGGTGCAGGGCGCCTCCCACACGAGGGGCCGCCCCAGCAGGCATACCCGTCGTCACCCCACCGGAGATCCACACCGTGACTGCTCAGCAGCCTCTCACCTACGACTCGTTTGTCGCACTCGCCACCGCTGACTCAGCAGTCGTCGGCCTCGTTCTCAAAGGTTCCCGAGCCCACGACGGCATGATCACCCGGTATTCCGACCACGATCTGTACGTGGTCCTCGCCGATGACGCCGCGACCGATCTCACCCGGCTCGCGGGCCACCGCACCGCCGAGCTGGACCTCGTCGTCGTCTCTCTCGCCGAGTTCCGTGCAGCCGGGATGCCCGGTTTTGAACGCTACGCCCTCGCCCGTGCCCGGGTCGTGCTCGACCGGCTCGACGGAGGCATCGCCCGGATCCTTGCCGCCAAGGCTCGTCTGGGTGCCGAGGAGGCATTCCGGGACGCCGGCGGCCGGCTCGACGCCTACGCCAACTCGCTCTACCGCTCCGTCAAGAACCACCGGGACGGCCAGGACCTCGCCGCTCGCCTCGACGCCGCCGACAGCATGCGGTTCCTGCTGGAGCTGCTCTTCGCTCTCGACCGCCGCCCCCGCCCCTACAACAAGTACCTGGAGTGGGAGCTCGACCGGCACCCGCTGCCGGGCTGGGACACCGACGTGCTGCTCCGCGCCGTGGACCGCGTCTTGGCAACGGGCGACGTAGCCCTGCAGCGGCACCTGTTCACCCTTGTCGAGACGGCGGTCCGAGAGGCCGGACACGGCGAGGTGCTGGACGCGTGGGGCGAGGACCTGGACCTCATGCGACCGCGATAAGGAGACGGAGAGACTCCCTGCGACCGCGATCCACGGCCGCAGGCGATGCCGCGGCTCTCCCCACCGGCCCTAGCCGTCCTCAGCAGCGGCCCGCCTGCGTCGCCGCAGTGGTGCCGTCACCCACATCGTCAGTCCGAAAAGGGACAGGAACACCGCCCCTCCAACGAGAGTGGGGACCGCCCCGATGAGAAGGAACATCAGCAGCAGCTCCGCCCACGTCGGCTCCTCGCCCATCGTGCTCCCGCCCCGCGCCATGAACACCACGACGCCGGCAGGCGGCGTTCGGTTCCCGGTACACGCCCGGGCGGCGCTCCACGCCCCGATCACGGTCACGATCACGGTCACGATTTGATTTCGGCCACCCCCACCCCCTTGCTTCGATCCGTGTAATCGATTCCAATCCTTGGTGCACAGCGGATGTAATCGATTCCACGAGGAGGTGGAGGCGATGGCGAGCATCAAGGATGTCGCCGCCGAGGCGGGCGTTTCCGTGGCCACGGTGTCGCGTGTCCTGAACGACCATCCGTCGGTCAGCGCACACGCCCGCACGCGCGTGCTGGCCGCCGTCCGGTCGCTGGGCTACCGCCCGAACGCCGTCGCCCGGTCGCTGCGCACCCACCAGACCCGCACCCTCGGCCTGGTCATCAGCGACGTCATGAACCCGTACTTCACCGAGCTGGCCCGCTCCGTCGAGGAGGAGGCCCGCGCGCTCGGCTACAGCGTGATCATCGGCAACGCCGACGAGCGGCCCGACCTCCAGGACCACCACGTCACGACCCTGCTGGACCGCCGTATCGACGGACTGCTGGTCTCCCCCACCGACGGCGGGTCGCCTCTGATGCTGGACGCCGCCCGCGCGGGCACGCCCATGGTGTTCGTCGACCGCTGGATCCCGGGCGTGGACGTGCCCGTGGTGCGGTCGGACGGGAGGCCGGCCGTCCGGGACCTCGTGGCGCATCTGCACGGACTCGGGCACCGACGCCTCGCGATCATCGCGGGGCCCGCCGCGACCACGACCGGCCGCGAACGCGTCGACGCCTTCCGTGAGGCGCTCGGCGCGTACGGGCTCCCCCTCCCCGCCGCCTACATCGGCCAGGGCGACTTCCAGGCCGACAGCGGCCGCCGGGTCACCGAGGGGTTCCTCGCGCTGCCCGAGCCGCCCGAGGCCGTGTTCGCGGCCGACAACCTGATGGCGCTCGGCGCGCTGGACGCCGTCCGCGCGCGCGGGCTGCGCGTTCCCGAGGACATCGCGCTGGCCGCGTTCGACGACATCCCCTGGTTCGTGCACACCGACCCGCCGATCACCGCGATCGCCCAGCCCACGGGCGACCTCGGGCGGGCCGCCGTACGCGCCCTGGTCGACCGGATCGAGGGGCGGCCCGGCGACTCCGTCACTCTCCCCGCCCGGCTCGTCGTCCGCAGCTCGTGCGGCGCACCGGCCCGCCGGCCACCGGCGTTCGTACCACCGGAATCCGGCCCATCGGAATCCGACCCACCGGCCCCCGTACCGCTGGCCCCCACCCAGTCCCCCGTACGAAGGAGTACGTCGTGAGCAACCCGGACGAGTTGCTGCGCATCGAGGGCATCCGCAAGACCTTCCCGGGCGTGGTCGCCCTCGACAGCGTCGACTTCGACCTGCGCCGCGGCGAAGTGCACGTGCTGCTCGGTGAGAACGGCGCGGGCAAGAGCACCCTCATCAAGATGCTGTCCGGCGCCTACACCCCCGACGAGGGCCGCATCCTGGTCGGCGGCGAGGAGGTGCGCATCCACGGTGCGCAGGACTCCGAACGGCTCGGGATCGCCACCATCTACCAGGAGTTCAACCTCGTCCCCGACCTGACGGTCGCCGAGAACATCTTCCTGGGCCGGCAGCCCCGCCGCTTCGGGATGATCGACCGCAAGACCATGGAGGCCGACGCCGCCGTGCTCCTGAAGCGCGTCGGCGTGAACGTGTCGCCCTCCGCGCGGGTCCGCGAACTCGGCATCGCGCGGCTGCAGATGGTCGAGATCGCCAAGGCGCTGAGCCTGGACACGCGTGTGCTGATCATGGACGAGCCGACCGCGGTGCTCACCTCCGAGGAGGTCGACAGGCTCTTCTCCATCGTGCGCAGGCTGCGCGAGGACGGCGTGGGCATCGTGTTCATCACGCACCACCTGGAGGAGATCGCCGCCCTGGGCGACCGGGTCACGGTCATCCGGGACGGCCGCAGCGTCGGCCAGGTGCCCGCCACCACGCCCGAGGACGAACTGGTCCGCCTCATGGTGGGCCGCTCCATCGAGCAGCAGTACCCGCGCCGGCGGCCCGCGGCCGGTGACACCCTGCTCCGGGTCGAGGGTCTCACCCGCGACGGCGTCTTCCACGACGTGAGCTTCGAGGTGCACGCCGGTGAGGTCGTCGGCATCGCGGGCCTGGTCGGGGCAGGCCGTACCGAGGTCGTCCGCGCGGTGTTCGGGGCCGACCCGTACGACAAGGGCACCGTGAAGGTCGCGGGCAGCGCGCTGCGCGGCCACGACGTCAACGCGGCCACGACGGCGGGGATGGGCCTCGTGCCCGAGGACCGCAAGGGCCAGGGTCTCGTCCTGGACGCCTCCGTCGAGGAGAACCTGGGCCTGGTGACGCTGCGTTCGGCCACCCGCGCGGGACTCGTCGACCTCAAGGGCCAGCGGGCGGCCGCGGCCCGGATCGCCGAACAGCTCGGGGTGCGGATGGCGGGCCTCGGGCAGCATGTGCGCACGCTCTCCGGTGGCAACCAGCAGAAGGTCGTCATCGGAAAGTGGCTGCTCGCCGACACCAAGGTGCTCATCCTCGACGAGCCGACGCGGGGGATCGACGTCGGCGCCAAGGTCGAGATCTACCAGTTGATCAACGAACTCACCGCGGCCGGCGCCGCCGTTCTGATGATCTCCAGCGATCTGCCCGAAGTGCTCGGCATGAGCGACCGGGTGCTGGTGATGGCCCAGGGCCGCATCGCCGGCGAACTCCCCGCCGACCGGGCCACGCAGGACGCCGTGATGGCCCTCGCCGTCGGCACCGGCGCGGACACCGGCGGCAAGAACGACGGCACCACCGACCGGACCGACAAGGAGGGCCCCCGTGGCCACTGACACGCTCAAGAACTCGGGGGGCACGGGTGCCGCCTCGGGCGGCCTGCGCCGCCTCCTGCTCGACAACGGGGCGCTCACCGCGCTCATCGTCCTCGTCATCGCGATGTCGGCGCTGTCCGGCGACTTCCTGACGGCCGACAACCTGCTCAACATCGGCGTCCAGGCGGCGGTCACCGCGATCCTCGCCTTCGGCGTCACCTTCGTGATCGTCTCCGCGGGCATCGACCTGTCCGTCGGCTCGGTCGCCGCCCTGTCGGCCACCGTGCTCGCCTGGAGCGCCACCTCCGAGGGCGTCCCGGTGGTCCTCGCGGTGCTGCTGGCCATCGCCACCGGCATCGCCTGTGGCCTGGTCAACGGCATCCTGGTGTCGTACGGCAAGCTGCCGTCGTTCATCGCGACGCTCGCCATGCTGTCGGTGGCCCGGGGTCTGTCCCTGGTGATCTCCCAGGGCTCCCCGATCGCCTTCCCCGACTCCGTCTCGCACCTCGGTGACACCCTCGGCGGCTGGCTGCCCGTGCCGGTGCTCGTGATGATCGGCATGGGGCTGATCACGGCGTTCATCCTCGGCCGGACGTACATCGGCCGCTCCATGTACGCCATCGGCGGCAACGAGGAGGCGGCCCGGCTGTCCGGGCTGCGGGTGAAGAAGCAGAAGCTCGCCATCTACGCCCTGTCCGGCCTGTTCGCCGCCGCCGCGGGCATCGTGCTCGCCTCCCGGCTGTCCTCCGCGCAGCCGCAGGCCGCGCAGGGCTACGAACTGGACGCGATCGCCGCGGTCGTGATCGGCGGCGCCTCCCTCGCGGGCGGCACCGGCAAGGCGTCCGGAACGCTGATCGGCGCGCTGATCCTGGCGGTGCTGCGCAACGGCCTCAACCTCCTCTCCGTATCCGCGTTCTGGCAGCAGGTCGTGATCGGCGTCGTCATCGCGCTGGCCGTGCTCCTCGACACGCTGCGCCGCAAGGCGGGGGCGACCCCCACGGCGGCCGGTGCGCCGGGCGGGGGCGGCAGGAAGAAGCAGGCGGCGACGTACCTGCTCGCCGCGGTGGTCGCGGCGGCGGTCGTCGGCGCGATGTCCTTCCTGCACAACGGCTCCTCCGGGGCGAAGACCGAGCGGATCGGCCTGTCCCTGTCGACCCTCAACAACCCGTTCTTCGTGCAGATCCGGGACGGCGCTCAGGCGGAGGCGAAGAAGCGGGGCATCGACCTGACCGTCACCGACGCGCAGAACGACGCCTCTCAGCAGGCCAACCAGCTGCAGAACTTCACCAGCGGCAGCCTCGACGCGATCGTCGTCAACCCGGTGGACTCGGACGCGGCCGGTCCCGCGGTGCGCTCCGCCAACAAGTCGGACATCCCCGTCATCGCCGTGGACCGCGGCGTCAACAAGGCCGAGATGTCCGCGCTGGTCGCCTCTGACAACGTGGCCGGCGGGCGGCAGGGCGCCGAGGCGCTCGCCGAGAAGCTGGGCGGCGAGGGCACCATCGTGATCCTCCAGGGCCAGGCCGGCACCTCCGCCAGCCGGGAGCGCGGTTCCGGCTTCGCCGAGGGGCTCAAGGAGTACCCGGGCATCAAGGTCGTCGCTAAGCAGCCCGCGGACTTCGACCGCACCAAGGGCCTCGACGTGATGACCAACCTGCTCCAGGCCCACCCCGACATCGACGGTGTGTTCGCCGAGAACGACGAGATGGCGCTCGGTGCGATCAAGGCGCTCGGCTCCAAGGCCGGCAAATCGGTCCAGGTCGTCGGCTTCGACGGCACGCCGGACGGTCTGAAGGCGGTCGAGGAGGGCACGCTGTACGCGTCCGTCGCGCAGCAGCCGAAGGAACTGGGCAGGATCGCGGTGGACAACGCGCTGCGCGCGGCCGAGGGCAAGAAGGTCGGCGAGACGGTGATGGTCCCGGTGAAGGTGGTCACGAAGGAGAACGTGGCCGGCTTCGGCGGCTGACATCGGTCACGACGACCGGGGGCGGGCGGCCACGACGGCCGCCCGCCCGGAACGACCAGATGGGGAGCCATGGAGAACCAGTCCATGTACGACTACGACCTGCTGATCGTGGGGTCGGCCAACGCCGACCTGGTGATCGGCGTCGAACGCCGGCCGGACGCCGGGGAGACGGTGCTCGGCTCCGACCTGGCCGTCCACCCGGGCGGGAAGGGTGCGAACCAGGCGGTCGCGGCCGCCCGGCTCGGCGCCCGTACGGCCCTGCTGGCCCGGGTCGGCGACGACGCGCACGGGCGACTGCTGCTGGACTCGCAGCGGGCGGCCGGGGTCGACACGGTGGGCGTGCTGGTGGGCGGGGTGCCGACCGGCGTCGCGCTGATCACGGTGGACCCGTCCGGGGACAACAGCATCGTCGTCTCGCCGGGCGCCAACGGCCGGCTGACGCCCGCGGACGTACGCGCCGCCGGGAGCCTCTTCCACGCCTCCCGGGTGGTCTCCACGCAGTTGGAGATCCCGCTGGAGACGGTGGAGGAGGTGGTGCGCACGCTGGCGCCGGGCAGCCGGTTCGTGCTGAACCCGTCGCCGCCGCGGCCGCTGCCGTCCGAGGTGCTGGCGGCGTGCGACCCGCTGATCCTCAACGAGCACGAGGCGAAGGTGATCCTGGGTGAGGCCTGCGTCAGTGACAAGCCCGAGGACTGGGCGCGGCTGCTGCTCGCGAAGGGGCCCAAGTCGGTGGTCGTGACGCTGGGCGGTGAGGGTTCCCTGGCGGCCTCCTCCGACGGCGTCACCCGCATCCCCTCCGTACCGGTGCGCGCCGTGGACACCACCGGCGCCGGGGACTCCTTCACCGCGGCGCTGGCCTGGCGGCTCGGCCTCGGCGACTCCCTCGCCGACGCGGCCTCGTACGCGGCCCGGGTGGGGGCGGTGACGGTCACCAAGGAGGGCGCGCAGGTGTCCTTCCCGACGGCGACGGAGGTCGCCGCGCTGGGCTGTGCCGACCCGGGGGACGACCTCCGGACCCCCGGCCGGAGGTCGGACAGCGCGTCCGGGGCGGTTTCACAGGACGGGGATCGATGAAGAAGCACGGAATACTCAACCGGCGTCTCTCCGGTGCGCTGGCCGGGCTGGGCCACGGGGACGGGGTGCTGGTGTGCGACGTCGGGATGCCCGTTCCCGACGGGCCGCGCGTGGTGGACCTGGCGTTCCGTGCCGGGGTGCCGTCCTTCGCCGAGGTGCTGGAGGGGCTGCTGGCCGAGCTGGTGGTCGAGGGCGCGACGGCCGCGACCGAGGTGCGGGAGGCCAATCCGGCGGCCGCGGAGCTGCTGGCGGGGCACTTCCCCGAGCTCGGCCTGGTCCCGCACGAACGGCTCAAGGAGCTGACGGCCGGCGCCCGGCTCGTCGTCCGCACCGGCGAGGCCCGGCCGTACGCGAACGTGCTGCTGCGCTGCGGGGTGTTCTTCTGAACGTCCCGCAAGCTTCGAGGGGGCCCGGTCCGTTCGACCGGACCCCCTCGGTTCCCTCCCCCGCCAGAACCCCTCGGATTCCCCCGGGTCCCCTCCAGAAGTTCTGACACCAGGTACGACCCACGGGGTGGGAGGAGGGTTGCACGGCCCGGCCAAGATTTTTTCCGGGTCGTGCGGTGCGCGAGGTGCGGGCCGCGCCGCGCTACGCCGTGTGCTCCACGAACCGCCGTGCCGTCTCGGCGAGGAGTTCGCGCCCGTCCCGGGCCCACAGGACGTCGTTGAACAGCTCGACCTCGATGGCGCCGGTGTAGCCGGCGGCCTCCACGTAGCCCTTCCACTCGCGCATGTCGACGCTCCCGTCGCCGATCTGGCCGCGGCCGTTGAGGACGCCCTCGGGCAGCGGGGTGGTCCAGTCGGCGAGCTGGAAGGTGTGGATGCGGTCCTGGGCGCCGGCGCGGGCGATCTGCGCGGGCGCCGTGTCGTCCCACCAGATGTGGTACGTGTCGACCGTGACGCCGACCTGGTGCGCCGGGAAGCGTTCGGCGAGGTCCAGGGCCTGGGTGAGAGTGGAGACCACGCAGCGGTCGGAGGCGTACATGGGGTGGAGGGGCTCGATCGCCAGCCGTACGCCGTGCTGCTCCGCGTACGGGCCCAGTTCCGCGAGCGCGTCCGCGATGCGTTCGCGGGCGCCGCGCAGGTCCCTGGAGCCGGCCGGGAGGCCGCCGGAGACCAGGACCAGGGTGTCGGTGCCGAGCGTGGCCGCCTCGTCGACGGCGCGGCGGTTGTCGGCGAGGGCGGCGGCCCGCTCGGCGGGGTCGACGGCGGTGAGGAAGCCGCCCCGGCACAGGGTCGTCACCGTCAGGCCCGCGTCCCGGACCAGTTTCGCGGCCGCGTCGAGCCCGTACGCCTGGACGGGCTCGCGCCACAGGCCCACGCCCGGCACGCCCAGGTCGCGGCAGGCGTCGACGAGGTCCGGCAGGGAGAGCTGCCTGACCGTCATCTGGTTGATGCTGAAGCGTGCGAGGTCGGCTGTCACGGGGTCGCTCCGTACAGGTGCAGCAGGGTCCTCATCCGTTCCTCGGCGAGTTTCGGATCGGGGAACAGGCCGAGGCCGTCGGCGAGTTCGTAGGCGCGGGCGAGGTGCGGCAGGGAACGGGCCGACTGCAGGCCGCCGACCATGGTGAAGTGGCTCTGGTGGCCGGCCAACCAGGCCAGGAAGACCACGCCCGTCTTGTAGAAGCGGGTGGGGGCCCGGAAGAGGTGGCGGCTCAGCTCCACCGTCGGGTCGAGCAGGGCGCGGAAGCCGGCCGTGTCCCCGGTGTCCAGGACGCGCACCGCCTGGGCCGCCAGCGGGCCGAGCGGGTCGAAGATGCCGAGCAGGGCGTGGCTGAAGCCCCGGTCGTCGCCCGCGATCAGCTCGGGGTAGTGGAAGTCGTCGCCGGTGTAGCAGCGCACCCCCTGCGGCAGGCGGCGGCGCAGGTCGACCTCGCGCCGGGCGTCCAGCAGCGAGACCTTGATGCCGTCGACCTTGTCGGGGTGCGCGGCGATGACCTCCAGGAAGGTGTCCGTGGCCGCGTCGAGGTCCGACGAGCCCCAGTAGCCCTCCAGCGCCGGGTCGAACATGGGGCCGAGCCAGTGCAGGATCACCGGTTCGGCGGACTGGCGGAGGAGGTGGCCGTAGACCTCCAGGTACTCCTCCGGGCCGCGGGCGGTGGCGGCCAGCGCGCGGGACGCCATCAGGATGGCCTGCGCCCCGGACTCCTCGACGAGCGCGAGCTGTTCCTCGTAGGCCGCCCGCACCTCGGCGAGCGTGCCGGAGGTGATCTGATCGGTGCCGACGCCGCAGGCGATGCGCCCGCCGACGGCCCTCGCCTCGGCGGCGGAGCGGCGGATCAGTTCGGCCGCGCCCGCCCAGTCCAGGCCCATGCCGCGCTGGGCGGTGTCCATCGCCTCGGCGACGCCGAGCCCGTGCGACCACAGGTGGCGGCGGAAGGCGAGGGTGGCGTCCCAGTCGACGGCGGCGGGCGAGTCGGGTGTCGTGTCGGCGTACGGGTCGGCGACGACGTGCGCCGCGGAGAAGACCGTACGGGAGGCGAAGGGGGCCCCGGCGGCGAGCGCGAGGGGCTCGGTGCGGGGCTCGTACGTCCGCAGCCGGCCCCGCGCGTCGGGCAGTTCGATGGTCACAGTGAGATCTCCGGTACGTCGAGGCGGCGGCCCTCGGCCGACGACTTCAGGCCCAGCTCGGCGAGCTGGACGCCGCGGGCGCCGGCCAGCAGGTCCCAGTGGTACGGGGCGTCGGCGTGGACGTGCTTGAGGAACAGCTCCCACTGGGCCTTGAAGCCGTTGTCGAACTCGCCGTTGTCCGGGACCTCCTGCCACTGGTCGCGGAAGTCCTCGGTGGCGGGGATGTCCGGGTTCCACACGGGCTTCGGGGTGGCGGAGCGGTGCTGGACGCGGCAGCCCCGCAGCCCGGCCACCGCGGAGCCCTCGGTGCCGTCGACCTGGAACTCGACGAGTTCGTCGCGGTGGACGCGGACCGTCCAGGAGGAGTTGATCTGGGCGATCGCGCCGCCCTCCAGTTCGAAGACGCCGTAGGCGGCGTCGTCGGCGGTGGCGTCGTAGGGCTTGCCGTTCTCGTCCCAGCGCTGCGGGACGTGGGTGGCGGTCAGGGCCTGGACGGAGCGCACGCGTCCGAACAGCTCGTGCAGGACGTACTCCCAGTGCGGGAACATGTCGACGACGATGCCGCCGCCGTCCTCGGCGCGGTAGTTCCAGGAGGGGCGCTGCGCGGACTGCCAGTCGCCCTCGAAGACCCAGTAGCCGAACTCGCCGCGCACGGACAGGATCCGGCCGAAGAAGCCGCCGTCGATGAGGCGCTTCAGCTTGAGCAGGCCCGGCAGGAACAGCTTGTCCTGCACGACGCCGTGCCTGATCCCGGCGGCGTTCGCGAGCCGGGCCAGCTCCAGGGCGCCGTCGAGGCCGGTGGCGGTCGGCTTCTCGGTGTAGAGGTGCTTGCCCGCGGCGATGGCCTTCTTGATGGCCTCCTCGCGGGCGGAGGTGACCTGGGCGTCGAAGTAGACGTCGACGCTCTCGTCGGCGAGCACGGCGTCCAGGTCGGTGGAGAAGTGCTCCAGGCCGTGCCGCTCGGCCAGTGCGCGCAGCGCGTGCTCGCGGCGGCCGACCAGGACCGGCTCCGGCCACAGCACGGTGCCGTCACCGAGGTCGAGGCCGCCCTGCTCGCGCAGGGCCAGGATGGAGCGGACGAGGTGTTGCCGGTAGCCCATCCGCCCCGTCACACCGTTCATGGCGATACGCACCGTCTTGCGTGTCACGTCGTTCCCTTCGTACGCGGTCCCCGCGCGCCGCGTACGCCCCACCCGTCACGCGTCGGCCACCGACGGCCGACAGGGGCCGAGACTGGTGGCCGGTGACTGGCGAACGTCACAGCAAGCGCTTTCTATGCAGCTAGAAGCTAGCCTCTGAACGGCGGTCCGGACAAGACCGTGGCGAACCCGACTTGTTCGAGGGGACGAACAACGGGGCGTGGGGCCATAGGGTCTGCTCGACGGGCGGCCCCGGGAACCGCGGCGAGGGGCCCGGTGTGGACGACGACGAGACGACCTGCGCGACCGGAGGACAAGAAATGACGGTGACCCTGGCGGACGTGGCGGCCCGCGCGCAGGTCTCCCCCGCGACGGTGTCGCGCGTGCTGAACGGGAACTATCCCGTCGCCGCTTCCACCCGCGAGCGGGTGCTGAAGGCCGTGGACGAACTGGACTACGTGCTCAACGGCCCCGCGAGCTCCCTGGCCGCCGCCACCTCCGACCTGGTGGGCATTCTGGTGAACGACATCGCCGACCCGTTCTTCGGGATCATGGCGAGCGCGATCCAGTCCGAGATCGGGGGTCCGGGCGGGCGGGCGGGCGGGGAGAGGCTCGCGGTCGTGTGCAACACGGGCGGCACCCCGGAGCGCGAGTTGACGTACCTGACGCTGCTGCAGCGGCAGCGGGCCGCGGCGGTGGTGCTGACCGGCGGCGCCATCGAGGACGCCCCGCACCGGGCGGCCATGGACGCGAAGCTGCGCAAGCTGGCGGACGCCGGGACCCGGGTGGTGCTGTGCGGGCGGCCGCCGGCGCCGGACACCGGGGCGATCGCGCTGACCTTCGACAACCGCGGCGGCGGGCGGGAGCTCACCGAGCATCTGATCGGGCTCGGCCACCGCCGCCTCGGCTACATCGCCGGCCCGCAGGAGCGCACCACCACGCGCCACCGCCTCGAGGGACACCGGGCCGCGCTCGCCGCGCACGGCATCGAGGAAGACCCCCGCTGGACCGTCCACGGCCACTACGACCGCCGGTCGGGCTACGAGGCCACCCTCGAACTCCTACGCAGAGATCCCGGGTTGACCGCCGTGGTCGCCGCGAACGACTCCGTCGCACTGGGCGCGTCCGCGGCGCTGCGGGACTCCGGCCGGAAGATCCCCGACGACGTCTCGGTCGCCGGTTTCGACGACCTGCCGTTCAGCATCGACGCGGTACCGGCCCTGACGACGGTACGGCTGCCGCTCGCCGAGGCGGGGGCACGGGCCGGCCGGATCGCGATGGGCCGCGAGGAGCCTCCGCCCGGGGACATCGCATCCATCCGGGGCGAACTGATGGTACGGGGGTCCTCCGGACCACCGAGGGGTTGAGCGGGCCGCAGGGCCGCTCGGCCGCTCGAGTCCGGTTCCGCGACGCCGGGGCGCGAGGCCGGTCGTGTGTGCGGGGCGCGTCGGGCGCGGGACACCCCGCCACACGGGCCACGTCGGCCGCGCCGGCCCCATCGGCACGCGCCGGCCGCGTGAGGGCGCCTCAGCCGGACCGCGGCGGACGCGGAGCACGTCGGGCGCGGGACACCCCGCCACACGGGCCGTCGGCCGCGCCGGGTCGCATCGGGGCGCGTCAGTCGCGCGGGGCGCTTCGGCCCCGCGGGCCGTCAGCCGTGCGCGTCGGCGGACGTTTTCGGTGGGAGCGATGAGTTCCGCCGGTGGCGTCGGTCTGCACTTCCGTCATCGTCCCGGCGAGTGGAGCGCGCAGAACGCGCAGAAGGAACGGCAGCAGCCATGCGTATCGTGATCACCGAGTTCATCAGCCTCGACGGTGTCGTGCAGGCCCCCGGCGGCCCCGAGGAGGACACCGACGGCGGCTTCCGGCACGGCGGATGGTCGCACGCGTACTTCGACCCGGAGGTCCTCGGCGGCGCCTTCGACGCCGCGCTGGAGAAGGCCGACGCGCTGCTGTACGGGCGCCGCACCTGGCAGACGATGGCCGGGGCGTGGCCCCGGCAGGCCGGGGACCCCTTCGCCGACCGCATCAACGGCCTGCCGAAGTACGTCGTGTCCGACACCCTGGACGAGTCCGACCTGACCTGGAACAACAGCCGGCTCATCCCCGCCGGGGAGGCCGTCGCCCGCATCCGGGAGCTGCGCGCCACCGAGGGCGGCGACCTCGCGATGATGGGCAGCCCCACCCTCGTCCGCACCCTGCTGAGCGAGGACCTGGTGGACGAGCTGCAGCTCGTCGTCATGCCGGTGATCCTGGGCGGCGGCAAGTCGATCTTCCCCGTCGACGGCGTGAAGCGCCCGTTCGAGCTGGTCTCGACGACCACAGCGAAGTCGGGCGCCCAGGTGTGCGTCTACCGCAGGGCCGCCGTCTGAATCCGCGCGGGGCATCGTAGTGACGAGGGGGAGTCACCGGGGGGCGTCGCGGGTAGGTGCGTCCACATGAAGCTGGCGTTCTCCACCCTCGGTGTCCCCGGCCTGCCCATGACCGACGTGCTCCGCCTCGCGACCACGCACGGCTACCACGGCGTCGAACTGCGCGCACACCCCGAGGAACCGGTCAACCCGGGCCTCACCCCCGGCGAACGGGCCGACGTCGCGGCCGAGTTCAAGGCAGCCGGCGTCGAGGTCCTGGGCGTCGCGGGATACACCAGGGTCGCCGCGCCGGGCGAGGACGAGGCCGTCGTCGCCGAGATCCGTGCGCTTCTCGCTCTCGCCCGCGATCTCGGCGCCCCCTACGTCCGGGTCTTCCCCGGCGGCACCCCCGAGCAGACCCCCGAGGAGGCCGACGCGACGGCCGCCCGGCGCCTGGGCACGGCCGCCGAGTACGCCGGTGACCTCGGTGTGCGCATCCTGCTGGAGACCCACGACTCCCACCGCACCGGCGCCGACGCGATGAGGATCCTCGGCCTCGTGGGCCACCGACAGGTGGGCGCCCTCTGGGACGTGATGCACACCTGGCTGGGCGGTGAGCAGCCCGCGGAGAGCTTCGCGGCCCTCTCCCCCACCTCGGCTACGTCCAGGTCAAGGACATCGCCTCCGCCGACGACACGACGCCGCTCCCCCTCGGCGACGGCATCCTGCCGCTGGCCGACTGCGTGGAGATCCTCTCCCGCCACGGCTGGGACGGCTGGCTCTGCTGGGAGTACGAGAAGCGCTGGTACGAGCGGGCCGCCGACCTCCCCGGCCTGCTCGGCCCCGCCCACGCCCACCTCTCCCGCCTCCTCAACGACTCGGCGTGACCGACTCCCGGCCGGCGGATCCACTCCCCGCCCGGCGGGCGCCCCCGCACCCCGCGCCGTACCCCGTCCCCACCGCCAGGACCTGGCGAAAGCGATCCGGCGCGGCCGGTGCTTCGCCAAGGTCGCCCGCGACTTCCCGTCCTCGCAGGTGTGTTCCGCCTGCGGCTTCCGCGACGGCCCCGGATCGCTCAACATCCGGCAGTGGACCTGCCCGAACTGCGACACCCGGTACGACCGCGACTGGAACGCGGGCAAGAACGTTCGCCATGAAGGCCGCCGCATCCTCGCGGCGGCGGCACCACCCACCCCCGGACCGGGGGCCCGAGGCCAGTAACGGCAGCGGTAAACGCCTGCGGAGCGCACGCAAGACCAGGCAGCAGCCCGGCAGCGCGCACAACCCCCACCCACGTGGGGAGGAAACAGGAATCCCCCGAAGCCGGTGGCCCCTCGCTCAGAGGAGCCACCGACAGACGGAGAATCCCCGTGCGTCAGCGCGGGGAGGCGGAGGTCAAGAGTGGCTGGTGCGCACCCTCCGTGCCGCCCGGCACGAGCCGGAGATCGTGCACCAGGCGGACGAGAACCCGACCCTGGTCGCCGCCGGACTCGGGATCGCGCTGATCCCCCGGCTCGGGCGCGGACCGCTGCCCGCCGCGCCGATGGCGGCCCCTCCCGCGCATCACCCGCTCACTCGTGGCGCGCACTCCCTTGACTGGCAGAAACTTCCCGGATATTGGTGGCGTCTTGGAAGTTTCCTTCAGCGGATTCCCCCGCGGATCACCTCCCAAAGGAGCGCACGTGCCCGACAGCAGCACGGGAAACACGGGAAGCACCGCACGTCCGTCCAGACGTACCGTCCTCGCCGCGACCGCGGGCGTCACCACCGCCCTCGCGGCCGGCGGCACCGCGCACGCGGCCGGCGCCTCTCCCGCCTCCCCCGACGACAGAAAGCTCCGCGCCCTCGTCTCCCGGATGACCCTGGAGGAGAAGGTCGGCCAGCTGTTCGTGATGCGCGTCTACGGCCACTCCGCCACCGACCCGGACCAGGCGGACATCGACGCCAACCTCAAGGAGATCGGCGTGCGCACGGCCGCCGAACTGCTCGAGAAGTACCGGGTCGGCGGCATCATCTACTTCGCCTGGGCGCACAACACCCGCGATCCGCACCAGATCGCCGGTCTCTCCAACGGCATCCAGAAGGCGTCCCTCGGCCTGCCGCGCGGGCTGCCGGTGCTCATCTCCACCGACCAGGAGCACGGCATCGTCGCCCGCGTCGGCGAGCCGGCGACCCTGTTCCCGGGGGCGATGGCGATCGGCGCGGGCGGTTCCCGCTCCGACGCGCGCACCCTGGGCCGGATCGCCGGGCGGGAACTGCGCGCCCTGGGCATCCGTCAGGACTACGCCCCCGTGGCCGACGTGAACGTCAACCCGGCCAACCCGGTCATCGGCGTACGGTCCTTCGGCTCCGAGCCGGACGCGGTGGCGGCGATGGTCGCGGCCGAGGTCACCGGGTTCCAGCGGTCGGGGGTCGCGGCGACCGCCAAGCACTTCCCCGGGCACGGTGACACCGCCGTCGACAGCCACACCGGCTTCCCGGTGATCACCCACAGCCGTGAGCAGTGGGAGCGGTTGGACGCGCCGCCGTTCCGGGCGGCGATCGCCGCGGGCATCGACTCGATCATGACGGCCCATCTGATGGTCCCGGCACTCGACGGCTCCGAGGACCCGGCCACCCTCTCCCACCCGATCCTCACCGGCATCCTGCGCGAGGAACTGGGCTATGACGGGGTCGTGGTCACCGACTCCCTCGGCATGGAGGGCGTACGGACCAAGTACGGCGACGACCGGGTGCCGGTGCTGGCGCTGAAGGCGGGCGTGGACCAGCTGCTCAACCCGCCGTCCCTGGACGTGGCCTGGAACGCCGTGCTGAAGGCCGTCCAGGACGGCGAACTCACCGAGGACCGGCTCGACGAATCGATCCTGCGGGTACTGCGGCTGAAGGCGAAGCTCGGCCTGTTCGAGGACCCGTACGTCAGCCAGGCAGGCGTCGACCGCACCGTCGGCACCCGGGCGCACCTGGCCGCGGCCGACAGGATCGCCGAACGGACCACCACCCTGCTGGTCAACGAGCGGAGCCTGCTGCCCCTGTCCCGGCGCAGGCAGCCGAAGCTGCTGGTGGTCGGCGCCGATCCGGCCTCCCCGTCCGGTACGACGGGACCGCCGACCGGTGTGCTCGCTCAGGCGCTGACCGAGCTGGGCTTCACGGCCACCGCCCTGTCCACCGGGACGGCACCGTCCGCGGCGACGATCGCCAAGGCCGTGGCCGCCGCGCGGGACGCGGACGCCGTGGTCGTCGGGACGTACAACGTCTCGGCTGCCAGCAGCCAGCGGACCCTGGTCGAGCAACTCCTGGCGACCGGCCGGCCGGTGGTCGCGGTGGCGATCCGCAACCCGTACGACGTGGCTCACCTGCCCGCCGTACCGGCCTATTTGGCGACGTACTCCTGGACCGACGTCGAACTGCGGGCGGCGGCCCGGGTGATCGCGGGCAAGGTGGAGCCGCGCGGGAAGCTGCCGGTGCCGGTGCAGCGGGCGGACGACCCGGCGACGGTGCTGTACCCCGTCGGGCACGGGCTGACGTACTGACGGCCGACCCGTACGGCGCGTACGGGCGCATGGACGTAGCGCCCGTACGTCACACACCCGACACACCCTCACCGACGTGCGCAGAGTATCCCGTATGTCCGGCGTGACCCGCCCTGGCGGGTCACGCCGGCCGGGGGTGTCGGGGGATGGTGTCGCACATGAGGAGTTCCCTGGGAGCGGTGTGCGCGCTCGCCGCCCTTGCCGCGGCGCTGTCGACCGGATGTCAGAGCGCGCTCGGCGGCACCGGGCAGGACGGCCGCCCGGGCGAGGAGCGGACGGCGACGGCGTCGCCGGCACCGGGCCGGACCTCGGGGTACGGGGCGGTGTTCCTGGCGGTCGACGAGTGCAGTTCGTTCGGCCGGACCAGTTTCACCGAGGTGTCGTGCGACGGTGAACGGGCGGCGGCCCGGGTCGTCGCCCGCCACGACGGAACCGTGCGCGACGGGCCGCGCTGCCCGGCCACCACGGACTTCGTGCTGCACATCAGCGAGCAGCACCCCTCCTCCGACGAGGACGGCGACGGGGTGGTGCCGCGCGGCTACGCCTGCATGCGCAACCTCCAGCCGCCGCACCCGGGCGATCCCGGCGGCGGGGGCGGGCCGCGCACCATCGTCGGAGACTGCGTCTACGGCCTGCCCGACGGAAAGGTCCGCGAGACGGCCTGCGACGGCGAGGGGAAGCACAAGCCGGAGTACAAGGTGACCGAGACCGTGGACGCCAAGTCGCGGTGCCCGGCGTCCACGGCCCTCTTCGTCCGGCTCGGCGGCGCCACACCGGTGGGCTGCGCCCGCCCGGTGTGAGAGCCCCGAACAGAACGGGAGCCGGGCGCCCGTTCTGTTCGGGGCTCCAAGCCGCACGGCGCGTCCCTACGGACGCAGGGCCGGCTCCGCTCGACGTCCCGCCGGTCCAGCTTGGCGTCGAACGCCGCCAGCGGCTTCGCCTCGGCCGGGTTCTCCCGGACCGCGGCCGGCGCGACGTCCGCCCAGTCGAGGATGCGGGCCGTCGCCAGCGCCTTCTCCTCTTCGACCAGACCGGCCACATTGGCGCCGTGGTTCATGCCGGGGGCGGTCAGCACGTAGGAGTCGCGCGCGCCGTGCCCGAGCCGGAACGGCTCGGCGCCCCACGGGTCGTTCTCGCCGTAGACGAACAGCATGTGCCGGGCGTTGTGCCGCACCCAGGTGTCGACGTCCCGCATGGCCCCGTGCTCGAACTCCATCGGGATCGAGCGGGGGACGAAGGTGCGCGGCGGCTGGTAGCCGTACCGGACGTACTTCTTCTCGATGTGCGGGAAGTGGATGGTCGGCGCGCCCAGCTGCGTACCGGCCTGGTAGTAGTACGGCGTGTACGGGCTGAGGCCCTGGTCGGTGTAGAACGAGAAGCCGGAGATCGTGTCGATCGAGGTCCAGATCTCGTCGTCGGTGGCGTTCGGCGCGTCCGCCGGGATCTGCTCGCAGTCCGCCACCGTGCTGTACTGCCAGAAGCCCCAGACGTAGTCGAGGACGACCGCCTCGTAGGCGCGGTCCAGGCTGCCGACGGTGTCGAAGGTGTAGCCGTTCTCGGCGGCGAGGGCCGCGTACTTCTTCGCCAGCGGCGCCCGGCGTACCAGCGCCTCGCGCTGCACCGCGTTCAGCCGGTCGCGGCACTCCTTGGTGCCGACCTTCTCGAAGAAGCGGTCGTAGGCGGAATCCTCCCTGTTCACCACGTCGTTGGGGGCGACGTAGGCGACGACACCGTCCATGTCGCGCGGGTAGAAACGCTCGTAGTAGGTGGCGGTCATGCCGCCCTTGGAGCCGCCGGTGGAGATCCACTTCTCGGAGTAGATCCCCTTCAGCGCCTCGAAGAGGCGGTGCTGGTCGCTGGCGGCCTGCCAGATGTCCAGTGTGGACCAGTCGGCCGGGTCGGGACGGGACGGGGTGAAGAAGCGGTACTCCAGGGAGACCTGGTTGCCGTCCACGATCTGGGTGGGTTCGCTGCGGCGGGGCGTGGTGGAGACGTGGTAGCCGCCGGTGTAGAAGACGGTCGGCCGCGCCACGTCCTTGTGCAGCACGGTGATCCGCTGCTGGAACGTGCCCTTGGAGGGCCTGCGGTGGTCGACCGGCTGGGTGTAGTTGAGGACGAAGAAGCGGTACCCGGTGTACGGCTTCTCCTCGACCAGGCTCATGCCCGGTACGGAGAGCAGTCTCTCCTTGATGTCGGTGCTGCCGGTGGTGCTGCCGGTGGTGCTGCCGGTGGCCTGAGGCTCGGCGGCGGTGGCCGCGCTCGCCGCGCTCACCGTGCCGATGAGCATCGTGAGCGTGAGCAGCCATCTGAGCGCCTTGCGCATGCGCACTCCCCTGTGAGACAGATGTGCGCCGGAAGGTAGCGGACCAACTCGCGTGAGCACCAGGGGACATGGGGAATACCCTGTGTACGGAGGGGACAAAGGCCCTACACGGGACAGGGGGTGGGAGGCGACGGCTGTGGCGGCCTGTGCGGCGGCCCGACCCTGCTCAGCCAGCCGGTTCAAGACCCGCCCGGCGATCACCAGCTCCTCCCACTCGGCCCGGGCCTCCTGCAGTTTCTTGGCCAACTCCTCAGCGAGCGAATCCAGTTCACTCCGGCGAGCCGTGATCCGCTCCAGCTCGTGCACACCCACCCCCGCACTTTCCCGGCGTACCGGCCCAGTGACGGCTCGTGAGGGCGGCACAGCGGCCGGCGCAGCAGAACCGGCAACGGCACCGGCCGGCAAGCCAGACGATCCTCACTGTGGGCACCGGCCGGCGATCAGCGTGAGTATCCCGCCCGCCCCTCACACCGGACCCGTGGCCCGCACACTTCACGCCGCACAGTGCTCAATGGGGGCGCGGGCTCAGCACAGGATCCAGCCGGAGCTGAGCGAGTCGCCGCCCACCCGTCCCTTCACCCAGACGCAGCGGCGGCCGGCGTGCACGGTGACCGGGCCGGCGTAGCGCTTGTAGCGGCCCTCGTCGACGACCGGCCGGCCGCCGCGCGCCCGGATGCTCACCGACGTCGTCCGCTCGGTGCCGGGCTTCTTGGCGAGGGTGACGGCGCAGAGGTAGCCGCCGCGCTTGTGGACGACCACGGTGCCGGTGGAGAACGGCAGGGTGCGCACCTTGCGTCCGGGGCAGTGCGCGGCGGCCTGTGCGTCGCCCGGTGCGGCGACGACGAGCAGCCCCGACGCGGTCAGCACCGCCAGACCGAGCGCGAGCCGCCGGCGTATCGCTCCACTGCCCACTGCCGTTCCTCCCCCGGGACCGCACCGCACCTGCCGCACCCGCCGCGTACCACGGCGTACGCGTGTACGGACGCATGACGTACGGCGGATGGTTGCGTGTTCAGCGGCCGGCGCCGACCGGCTCCTCCGGTTCGGCCTGCCCGATGAAGGTCCGCCACAGCTCGGCGTACCGCCCGTCGCGGGCCAGCAGCTCCTCGTGGGTGCCGTCCTCCGCGACCCGGCCGCGGTCCATGACTACGACCCGGTCGGCGCGGGCGGCGGTGGTCAGCCGGTGCGCGACGACCAGCGTCGTACGCCGCCCCGCC
The DNA here is from genome assembly GCF_045291515.1 of Streptomyces sp. GD-15H. Taxonomy (NCBI): domain Bacteria; kingdom Bacillati; phylum Actinomycetota; class Actinomycetes; order Kitasatosporales; family Streptomycetaceae; genus Streptomyces; species Streptomyces sp. GD-15H. Next base: position 5,615,392 of record NZ_CP149447.1, on the reverse strand, counting down.
AGCCGGTCCGTCGCCTGGTTGACCTGTGCCTCGGTGGCCAGGTCGAGCGCGGCGGTGGCCTCGTCGAGCAGCAGGACGTCCGGGTCGACCAGTTCGGCGCGGGCCAGGGCGATCAGCTGGCGCTGTCCGGCGGAGAGGTTCCGGCCGCGTTCGGCGACCTCGTGCAGATAGCCGCCCTCCAGCGTGGCGATCATCTCGTGCGCCCCGACCGCGCGGGCCGCCGCCTCGACCTCGGCGTCGGTGGCGTCCGGGCGGCCGTAGGCGATGGCGTCCCGGACGGTGCCCGGGAAGAGGTAGGCCTCCTGCGGGACCACGCCGAGCCGGTGCCGGTACGCGGTGATGTCGAGGTCCCTGAGGTCGGTGCCGTCGACGGTGACCCTGCCCCCGGTGGGGTCGTAGAACCGGGCCACCAGCTTGACCAGGGTGGATTTCCCGGCGCCGGTCTCGCCGACGAACGCGACGGTCTGCCCGGCGGGGATGCGCAGGTCGATGCCGCTGAGCGCCTCCTCCTCGTCCCCGTAGGCGAAGTGGACGTCCTCGAAGGCGATCTGTCCGCGCAGGGAGGGCACGCCGAGGGGTTTCGCGGCGTCCTCGGTGGACGTCGGCTCCCGGAGCAGTTCCTGGATGCGGCCCAGGGAGACGGTCGCCTGCTGGTAGCCGTCGAAGACCTGGGAGAGCTGCTGCACCGGAGCGAAGAACAGGTCGATGTAGAGCAGGTACGCCACCAGCGCACCGGTCGTCAGCGTCCCGTTGTCGACCCTGGCCCCGCCCACGATCAGCACCGCCGCCGCGGCCGACGACGCCAGGAACTGCACGAACGGGAAGTACACCGAGATCAGCCACTGGCCCCGGATCCGAGCGGCGCGGTAGCCGGCGCTGCGCTCGGCGAACCGCCGGTTGCCGTGCCGCTCGCGCCCGAACGCCTGCACGATCCGCAGTCCGGACACGGACTCCTGGAGGTCGGCGTTGACCGCCGACACCCGTTCCCGGGCCAGTTCGTACGCCTTCACGCTGGCCCGGCGGAAGAAGAACGTGGCGATGATCAGCGGGGGCAGGGTGGCGAAGACGACCAGGGCGAGCTGTACGTCGATCACCAGCAGCGCGCCCATGATGCCGAAGAAGGTGACCACCGAGACGAACGCGGTGACCAGGCCCGTCTGCAGGAACGTCGACAGGGCGTCGATGTCGGTGGTCATCCGGGTCATGATCCGGCCGGTCAGCTCGCGCTCGTAGTAGTCGAGGCCGAGTCGCTGGAGCTGGGCGAAGACCTTCAGCCGCAGCGAGTACAGCACGCGTTCGCCGGTGCGTCCGGTCATCCGGATCTCGCCGATCTGCGCGGCCCACTGGGCGGCCACGACGAGCAGGCCGAGCAGGGCGGCCGCCCAGACCGCGCCGAGGGCGGCCTGGGTGACGCCGTCGTCGATGCCGTGCCGGATCAGCACCGGCAGCAGCAGGCCCATGCCCGCGTCCACCGCGACCAGCCCGAGGCTGATCAGCAGGGGCAGGCCGAAGCCGCGCAGCAGGCGGCGCAGGCCGTAGGACTCCTCCGGTTGGACGGCCCGGCTCTCGTCGATGTCGGGGACGTCGTTCGCCGGGGGCAGGGCCGCGACCTGGGCGAGCAGCTCGGGGGTGGCCGGGCTGCCGGCCAGGGCGGTGTCCTTGGGCTCGCGGTCGCCGGTCCACAGGTGTGGCGTGACCCCGCGTTCGGCGTCGAACTCGGCGTCCAGCTCCGCGCGGACCGAGGTGTCCTCCGGGTGGGCCTCCTGCGGCGCGGCGGACGGGGTGTGGCCCGGGGAGACGCCGCCCAGCTCGTCGGGGTCGGTGAGCAGCCGCCGGTAGCGGGCGGAGCGCCGCTGGAGCTCGTCGTGGGTGCCGATGTCGGCGAGCCGGCCGCCCTCGAGGACGGCGATGCGGTCGGCGAGGTTCAGGGTGGAGCGGCGGTGCGCGATCAGCAGGGTGGTGCGGCCGCGCATGACCTCCGCCAGCGCCTCGTGGATCTCGTGCTCGACGCGGGCGTCCACGGCGGAGGTGGCGTCGTCGAGCACCAGCAGGCGCGGGTCGGTGAGGATCGCGCGGGCGAGCGCGACGCGCTGGCGCTGGCCGCCGGAGAGGGTCAGGCCGTGCTCGCCGACCGTGGTGTCGTAGCCGTCGGGCAGCTCCGTGATGAACCGGTCGGCCTGGGCCGCGCGGGCGGCGGCCACGATCTGCTCCTCGGTCGCGTCCGGGCGGCCGTACGCGATGTTGGCGCGCACGGTGTCGGAGAAGAGGAAGGAGTCCTCCGGGACCAGTCCGATGGCGGCCCGCAGCGACTCGGTGGTCAGCTCCCGCACGTCGTGCCCGCCGACGAGGACGGCGCCGCCGGTGACGTCGTAGAACCGCGGCAGGAGCAGGGAGACGGTGGACTTGCCGGAGCCGGAGGCGCCGACGACGGCGAGGGTCTCGCCGGGGCGGATCTCGAAGGAGAGGCCGTTCAGGACCGGGATGCTTTTTCCGGAGGGGGAGTCGTAGCCGAAGGAGACGTCGTCGAACTCGACGGTCGCGGGGGCGTCGGCGGGGAGCTCCTTGGTGCCGTCCGTCAGGGACGGCTCGGTGTCGATCAGCTCCAGGACGCGCTCGGTGCCGGCGCGGGCCTGCTGCCCGACGGTGAGGACCACGGCGAGCATCCTGACCGGGCCGACGAGCTGGGCGAGGTAGGTGGAGAACGCGACGAACGTGCCCAGGGTGATGCCGCCGCGCACGGCGAGCCAGCCGCCGAGCGCGAGCATCGCCACCTGGCCGAGGGCGGGGACGGCCTGGAGGGCCGGGGTGTACCTGGAGTTCAGGCGGATGGTGCGCAGCCGCCCGGCGAACAGCCGCCGGCCGACCTCACGCAGCTTCCCCGTCTCCTGCTCCTCCTGCCCGAAGCCCTTCACCACGCGGACGCCGCCCACGGCGCCGTCGACCACGCCCGCGACGGCGGCGGCCTGGGCCTGGGCGTACCAGGTGGAGGGGTGCAGCCGGGTGCGGCTGCGCTTGGCGATCCACCACAGGGCGGGCGCGACGGCGAGGGCGACGCCCGTGAGCGGCAGCGAGAGCGACGCCATGATCCCGAGGGAGATCAGGAACAGCAGGATGTTGCCGATGGTCATCGGCAGCATGAAGAGCAGGCCCTGGATCAGCTGGAGGTCGCTGGTCGCCCGCCCGACGACCTGCCCGGTGGACAGCTCGTCCTGACGGCGGCCGTCGAGCCGGGTGATCGTCCGGTACATCTCGGTCCGCAGGTCGTGCTGGACGTCGAGGGCGAGCCGGCCGCCGTAGTAGCGGCGGATGTAGGTGAGGACGTAGACGACGAGCGCGGCACCGATCAGGGCGCCCGCCCAGGGGGCCATGGCGCGGCTGTGGTCGCCGATCACGTCGTCGATGATCACCTTGGTGATCAGCGGGACCAGCGCCATCACGGCCATGCCGCCGAGGGAGGCGCCCAGGGCCAGGACGACGTCCTTGGGATACCGCCACGCGTATCCGGTCAGTCGCCGTGCCCATCCCTGTTGCGGTGTCACGCGGGTGCCCTCCGTCGTCCTGATCCGATCGTCCTGATCTACCGGAAGGCACCAACGCGATCCGCGGCGGATTTCATCCCGGCGCAACGATCGGGGCCGGTCGGAGCCGTACGCCAAGAGCGTGGAGGCGGGTCCGCCGCCCCGGCCGGCCACGCCGCAAGGGCGTCACGTAATCGCCACGTCTCGTACATTCCCTTGACCTCATGTCCATGCCACGATGCCGATACCCGTCATTCAACCCGCGTAGATCGGACTTCCCCACATGCCCGTGACACACATACGCCGCCGCTGGAAGACGCTCGCCCTGGCCACCTCGGCCGTCCTGGTCGGCCTCACCGTCCCCGCACTGACCGCGCCCCCGCCGGCGCCGCGACCACCGCGACCACCGCGTACGACGACACGTACTACGCGGGCGCGATCGGCAAGTCCGGCACGGCCCTGAAGAGCTCCCTGCACACGATCATCAGGAACCAGACGAAACTGTCGTACTCGGCCGTCTGGGAGGCCCTCAAGGTCACCGATCAGGACCCGAACAACAGCAACAACGTGGTCCTGTTGTACTCGGGCATCTCCCGCAGCAAGTCCCTCAACGGCGGGAACGTGGGCAACTGGAACCGCGAGCACGTGTGGGCCAAGTCCCACGGCGACTTCGGCACCTCCACGGGCCCCGGCACCGACATCCACCATCTGCGCCCCGAGGACGTCCAGGTCAACTCCATCCGCGGCAACAAGGACTTCGACAAGGGCGGCAGCCCCGTCACCAACGGCGGCGGCAGCCTCACCGACTCCGACTCCTTCGAGCCGCGCGACGCCGTCAAGGGCGACGTGGCGCGCATGATCCTCTACATGGCCGTCCGCTACGAGGGCGGCGACGGCTGGCCCGACCTGGAGCCCAACGGCAACGTCAACAACGGCAGCGCCCCGTACCACGGCCGCCTCTCGGTCCTGAAGCAGTGGCACGAGCAGGACCCGCCGAGCGCCTTCGAGAAGCGCCGCAACGACGTCATCTACACCTCCTACCAGCGCAACCGCAATCCGTTCATCGACCACCCGGAGTGGGTCGAGTCGATCTGGTAGCCCGCCGTCGGCCGGTGCCCCGTGGTGCCCGGCGACACCACCCCGAGTACCACGGGCGCACCACGTCCGGGCATGCCCGGTCGCCATCAACGTCCGGGCATGCCGCCGCGGGCGCCCCGGCTCTCGGCGATGCGGCGGACGTCCGTTGGCGGCGGCGCCTACCAGCTCCTCCAAGGCATGCTCACTCTGATGTGGTTCAAGGATCAACCTCCGGTGGCTTACTCGGAAGGCTCCATGGTCGGGAAGGTGCACGACTCCCCGACCGTGGTCACCCGGCTTCAAGGCGCCTACGATCTCGCAATGAGCGACGCCTTGTCCCTGAAGGAGTCCCTCGCCATGCTGAAGGCGACAACGAAGGACTAAAACACCGTGGTTGAAGACACGCCCCCAGAGGGCCCTTCGGTGCACGGCTGGCGCAAGTCGTCCTACAGCGGTCCCGAAGGAGGAAGCTGCCTCGAGATCCTGGACAACCACCCGTCAGGCGTGCCCGTGCGGGACTCCAAGGTTCCGGACGGGCCGGTGTTGGTCTTCTCCGTGGCGGGGTGGGCGTCGTTCACCGCCGCCCTCCAGCAGTGACCCATCCCGCGAAAACCGTGAGCACATCAGCCCCCACTGTCCAGATGTCACTCATTTGAGCGCTTAAGGGGCACTTTCCCGCCGACTGCTCACGGTTTTCAGCAAGATAGCTGCCGTGAGCCCACCCTTCAGGCACGGCCCCGACCCCCACAGCACGGGACAGGTGATCAGCACCGTACGCACTCTCATGCGCACGGAAGGCCTGAACCTACCCCTGGCCGCCATCGCTCGGGACTGCGGGACGACCCGCAACTTCCTTTATCAGAACTGGAAATCCGTCACCGCGCTGCATCTGCACGCACTACAGGCCGAGCTTGCGCACGCCTTCGTCACGGCGGACCGAGCCTGCCCGAGCGACGGCACGGTCCCGGGAATCACCCAGCACCTGACGGAGGTGGTCCGCACCATCCGCCGTCACCCGACCACGGCTGCCGTCGCCCGGTCCTCTCCCAAGGAGTTCGCAGCGGCGCACACGGCGCTCGACGGCCCCCTGGTGGGGATCGCGACGGACCGCATCGGCGATCTGCTCCATCCCCTCTGCCCTCACGGCGGGATCTGGGGCGACCGCGCGCTGGCCTCCAGGCCCTGGAAGATCCTCTGGACCGCCCGCCCCGCCGCCCTCTGCCCCGAAGCCGTCGGCGACCGACTCCGGGAGGACACCCTGGACAACGCCTTCACCGACCTGCTCAGCGACCTGCTGGAACCATGGGTGTTCGCGTAAGAACCCTGTAGACCCTCTTGGTCAGGAGCTACGAGGGGCAACGACTGCCTGGTGAACAGCCGCCGCTTCAGGGTGTCGGCCGATTGCCGCCATTGGGTGCGCGGCTCAGGTCGACGACGCAGAAGATGTTGTCGTCCGGGTCGGCGAGGACGACGAAGTCGGGGTTGGGTGGGTAGAGGTCCCAGTCGACGGACTGTGCACCGAGACTGATCAGTCGTTGGACCTCGGCTTGCTGTTCCTCCGTCGTATCGGTGAAAAGGTCCAGGTGGAGGCGTGGGTATGGCTCCGCGGGCGACGTGCTGCGAAGCAAGCCGAGAGCTTGGCCGGAGCCGTCGGCATGGTTGAGTGTCCGCCACGTCTCGCTCTTCCATTCCTCAGCGACCACCAGGTTCAGAGCCTGCGTCCAGAAGGCCACTGCGCGGGGAATGTCCGTGACACCGATGACAGGAATTCCGATCCTCAACATGCGGGCCAGCCTAAGGTCTGCCGACACTCCCTCTTCGTGTGGAAGCTCCGGACCGGGTGTCGGCGGGGTACCGGCCACACCCTCCTGGAGCGGGCCGACCAGGTCCGCACTCGTCTCCAGAACCTAGGGACGGCGTGCCGCGACAACCGCTGAACTGGCTGGGGTGGTGAGTACTTCAGTGGCGTCCAGGGCTGGATGGGTGAGGTAGAACAGGCGGAGTTCATCCACTTCGCCGCCGAAACGAGGCGGCCAACCAGGTGACGGGGTGAAGTCATCCAGGATGAGCAGGCCACCGGGAGCAAGCAACTCGACGACCCGCTGGGGATCGTCACGCTCGCCCCGTCGTCGCAGAAGAAGACGTCGAAGGGCGCATGCTGCTCGAGCAGCCGCCAGTCCCCGGTGAGAACACTGACGCGCCGGTCGTCCGCGAAGACACCGGCCACTCGACGGGCCAGTTCCTCATCGCGCTCCACGGTGACCAGACGTGCCCCAGAGCCCAGGCCGTCGTGCAGCCAAGCGGTACCCACTCCCGAGCCGGTACCGCTCTCGGCAATGACCCCCTGGGGCTTCGCGGCAGCGGCCAGCCTGAGCAGCCTGCCCACTTCAGGGGTGCAACTCTTCTTGAACCCTGCCTCGGATGCGATCCGCTCTGCGGTCACCACGCGAGGCGGAATCGGACGGTCTGTCATGTGGCCACGCCCCTTCACGGTGAACAGCACGCTATCCACCGGCAGAGACCTCCGCCCGGAGTTTCGGCCGGCCGACCATTCAGTCCACGTGCACAAGCCGTACCGGGACCGGCAGCTGTTCGGAACGTCTCAGACCTTCAGCTGAGTGAAGCGGATGCGGTTGCCGAAGGGGTCGCGCAGGCCGCAGTCGATTCCGTACGGGCGCTCGGTGGGTTCCTGGGTGAACTCCACGCCCTTCTCCAGCAGCCTCTCGTAGGTCTTGCGGCAGTCGTCCGTGGTGAGGATGAACCAACCGCCCATGGCCCCCTTGGTCACCAGCTCGCGCACCTGCTCCGCCGTCTCCTCCGGCATCGCCGGAGCGCCCGGCTTCTCCAGCAGGATCTGCCGCTCGGGGTGGCCGGGGACGCCGACGGTCAGCCAGCGCATGAAGCCCATGTCGATGTCCGCGGTGACCTCCAGACCGAGCTTGCCGACGTAGAAGTCGAGGGCCTCGTCCTGGTCGAGGACGTACATCTGTGAGTGCGTGATGGCGTTGAACATGACGCTCACGCTATCCAGTCGGCGGAACGAAAACTTATCCGAAACTGCTCGGTTCCCGTGCGCCTGCCAGAAGGTCAGGCACTCGGCCGGGTCCACGCCATCGTGAAGCACGTCGGCACGCTCACGGCCATCACCTCCTTGCGGTACGTGCGCGGTGACCGGCCGACGATGTCGCGGAACGTGCGGCTGAAGGTTCCCGGGCTGCCGAAGCCGACCTCGAAGCCGATGGCCGTCACGCTGCGGTCGGTCTCCCGCAGCAGGAACATCGCCCGTTCCACCCGGCGGCGCTGGAGGTAGCGGTGCGGTGTCTCACCGAACGTGGCCCGGAAGGTCCGCGTGAAGTGCGCCGGTGACACATGCGCGATGCGCGCCAGGGTGGGGACGTCCATCGGCTGCGCGTAGTCGCGGTCCATCGCGTCCCGCGCCCGGAGCATGCGGCGGTTGGTCTCTTCGACGGCACGGCTCACGGTGCCATCCCATCACGGTCCACCGACCGCACACCATGCGCGGACCGGCTCCACCCGGCCGCCGTCTCGGCCCGGGGCGACCGGGCGCGGAGCACGAAGGGGCGGGAGAGGACGGTGACGGTGGCGGACAGGGTGGCCAGGGCGGTGATCGTGGTGCCGGGGTCGAGGTGCAGGGCGACGCCGCCGGCGAGCGCGGCTCCGATGCCCTGCCAGGTCATCCGGCCGGCGGACTCCACGCCCTGGACCTGGCCGCGGACCGGGTCCGGGGTCAGTGCGAGCAGTTGTTCCTGGAGCGGCAGGGTGGCGGCGAACCCCGCACTGGCGACGAACACCGCGACCGCCGCCACCATCGTGGGCGGGTGGGCGGCGAACAGCAGGTACGGCACGGCGAGCAGCAGCCGCAGGGCGAACGCGCAGCGGCGTCGCCGGTCGGCGGTGAGCAGTCGCCCGACGGTCAGGTCTCCGAGGAGCATGCCGGCCGAGCCTGCGGCCAGGAGGACGCCGGCCTGCTCCGGATCGTAGGAGAGGAACAGTGCCTCGCAGCCGACGATCAGGCCGTTGGGAACCCACAGGTTCAGCAGCAGCGCACGCTTGCCGGGGTGGGAGAAGAGCTCGGCGTTGGTCGTCCAGGTCCGGCGCAGGCCGGGGCGGGGGCGGGGACGGCCCGGATCGGCCGGACGGGTCGAGTGCTCCCGGACGGTCGTCGCCACGGCGCCCAGCCCGAGTCCGGTCAGGACGGTGGCGACGGCGAAGACCTCGTGCGGGCTCAGGTGTCGCAGCAGGAGGGCGCCGACGGCGTAGCCGAGGACGGCCGTGCCGCCCGAGGTGATGTTCATCAGCGACCGCGCGAGCACGTACGCGGAGGCCGGTACGACTTCGGCGAGCAGTCCCATCCGCGCTCCGGCGCCGAGGGACTGGAAGAACCCCAGCACCAGGAGAAGCCCGAACCGGGCGGCCAGTGGCAGTCCCGGAACCGCCTGCGCCGCGACGCCCGCCAGGGAGAGGCACTGGAGCGTGACAAGGGTTCGGCGAGGACGCTTCCCGTCCGCGACCGACATCAGTGTCAGTGCGCCGAGCACCGTGGCGAACGTGGCGCCGTACATGCTCACGGCCGTCAGAAACGGGGACCCGGTCCGGTCGTCGACCAGCGTGCCGAGTGCGAAGCCCGACAGGGTGCTCGCGGCGACCGTCAGCGTGAAGCCGGCGTACAGGCCGGTGAACTCACGGTTGCGGAGCAGCGCGCGGTAGCCGGTGGCGGGAGTCGCGGTGGGTGGGGAAGGGGATGCGGAAGCATCGTCGGAAGGCATGAAAAAAGCCTCGGGATGCACCCGCTGGGGGGTGCCGGAGGCCAACTCGCACAGTTTAACAGGGGTTCGGCCGGCGGCCGCTCAGTCCAGGTGCGTCGGTGCGAACATCCGCAGGAGGGCCGGGAGGACGACCACCGAGGGGCCCGGGGTCGACAGGGCCGCCGCCAGGTCACGTTCCAGGGTCTCGGGGGTGGTGCGCACGCCCGGGACGCCGAAGGACTCCGCCAGGGCGACGTAGTCCGGGCGGGTCAGTTCGGTGGCCGTGGGCTCGCCGAAGGCGTCGGTCATGTACTCGCGGAGGATGCCGTAGCCGCCGTCGTCGACGATCAGCCAGGTGACGTCGAGGTCGTGCTGGCGGGCGGTGGCCAGTTCGGCGAGGGAGTAGAGGGCGCCGCCGTCCCCGGAGACCGCCAGCACGGGGCGGGTGGGGTCGGCGACCGCCGCGCCGAGGGCGGCCGGGAAGCCGTAGCCGAGGCCGCCGGCGCCCTGGGCGGAGTGCAGGTGGTTGGGGCCCTTGGCGTTCGAAGGCGGACCAGGCCCAGTAGGCCAGGATCGTCATGTCCCAGAAGGAGGGTGAGGTGGCGGGCAGGGCGCGGCGGACGGACGCCAACACCTCCTGCTCCAGGATGAGTCCCTGGGACGCGAGGCGCTCGGCGACCTTCGACAGCAGCGTGCGGACGCGTTCCGGTGCCGTCGCGTCCTCGCGTGGCTCCACCGTCTCCAGCAGCGCCTGGAGTGCGAGGCGGGCGTCCGCGTGGATGCCGAGCGCCGGGTGGTTGGACTCCAGCTTGCCGAGGTCGGCCTCGATCTGGACGATGCGGCCGCGCGGCGTGAACGTGTGGTAGTTCGAGGAGAGTTCGCCCAGTCCGGAGCCCACGACCAGGAGGACGTCGGCGTCCTCCAGGAAGTCCGTCGTGTGGCGGTCCTCCAGCCAGGACTGCAACGACAGCGGGTGCGTCCAGGGGAAGGCGCCCTTGCCGCCGGGGGTCGTCACGACCGGTGCCTGGATCAGCTCGGCGAGCTGCCGCAGCTTGCCGGAGGCGTCCGCGCGGACCACTCCCCCGCCCGCGATGATCGCCGGGTGGGTGGCGTGCGACAGCAAGTGGGCGGCCACCGCCGTCAGTTCGGGGCGCGGGGGCAGCTCGTCCGGGGTGGCGTCCATCGCCGTCACCTGCGGCAGGACCGTCTCCGCGAGCAGGACGTCCTGCGGGATCTCGACCCACACCGGGCCGTGCGGCACCGTCAGCGCCGACTTCCAGGCCGCCGTGATCGCCGACGGGATCTGGGACGCCGTACGCACCGTGTGGACGGACTTGACCACGCCCCGGAACGAGGCCGACTGGTCGGGGAGTTCGTGCAGGTAGCCGTGGCGCCCGCCGCCGAGACCCGCCGTCGGGATCTGGCTGCTGATCGCCAGGACGGGGGCGGAGGCGGCCGCCGCCTCCTGGAGCGCGGGCAGCGAGGTCAGCGCACCCGGGCCCGTCGACAGCAGCAGCGGCGCCGCCTCACCGGTGATCCGGCCGTACGCGTCCGCCGCGAACCCGGCGTTGTTCTCCACCCGCAGGCCGATGTACCTGAGGTCGGAGCGGCGCAGGGCGTCGAACACGCCGAGGGCGTGCTGGCCGGGCAGGCCGAAGACGGTCGTCGCGCCGAGCCCGGCCAGGGTCTCCACGACCAGGTCTCCGCCGTTGCGGCCGGCGGGAGGACTGAGCGCGGCCTCCGTCTGTGCGGCGGTCGGGCGGAGCACCAGGTCGTGGTCGTGGTTCATTTGCCCTCGTGCCCCTCACGGGCCTCGGCGATCTGGCGGGACATGATCGTGGTCAGCTCGTACGCCGTGTGGGAGGCGGCGATCGAGGTGATCTCCGCGTGGTCGTACGCGGGGGCCACCTCGACGAGGTCCGCCGAGACCAGGTGGCAGGAGGCCAGCCCGCGCAGGATCTCCAGGAGTTCGCGGGAGGTCAGTCCGCCGGCCTCGGGGGTGCCGGTGCCGGGGGCGTGGGCCGGGTCCAGACAGTCGATGTCGATGGAGATGTACAGCGGGCGGTCGCCGATGCGTTGCCTCAGCTGGTCGGCGACCTCGTCGGCGCCCCGGCGGTAGACGTCCGCGGAGGTGACGATGCCGAAGCCCATCTTCTCGTCGTCGGTGAGGTCCTGCTTGCCGTAGAGCGGGCCGCGGATGCCGACGTGGGAGAGGGCGGAGGTGTCGAGGATGCCCTCCTCCACGGCCCGGCGGAACGGGGTGCCGTGCGTGTACTCGGCGCCGAAGTAGGTGTCCCAGGTGTCCAGGTGGGCGTCGAAGTGGAGCAGGGCCACGGGGCCGTGCTTCTTGGCGACCGAGCGGAGCAGCGGCAGCGCGATGGTGTGGTCGCCGCCCAGGGTCATCAGGCGGGCGCCGGTGCCGAGGAGGTCGTCGGCGGCGGCCTCGATGGTCTCCACGGCCTCGTTGATGTGGAACGGGTTCACGGCGATGTCGCCGCCGTCCGCGACCTGGGCGAGGGCGAAGGGGGAGGCGTCCTGCGCGGGGTTGTAGGGGCGCAGCAGCCGGGACGCCTCGCGGATGGCGTTGCCGCCGAAGCGGGCGCCCGGCCGGTAGGAGACGCCCGAGTCAAACGGCACGCCCACCACGGCGACGTCGGCACGGCCGACCTCGTCCAGGCGGGGCAGCCGGGCGAAGGTCGCGGGGCCCGCGTACCGGGGGACGCGGGACGAGTCGACGGGCCCGCGGGGCGTCTCGTTGCTGCTCATGTAGGACTGCCTTCTTTCCTACGCTTCATCGCGTATGTGCTGCCTGCGTGTGACTTTACTGGGCGGCGGGGCCTGGCCCGGTCGCCGCACTGTCGGCGACGTTAGGTGGCCGGAAGGCGGCTGAGAAGTGTACGTTTCATCCATTCTGAACGATGGACATGGAGGAATCGCCCACCATGACCGACCCCACGGTTCCGCCCACGCCCCCGGTGCCCCTGGACGCGCTCCTGGCCCGCGAGGACCTGGCGCTGCGCCGGGTCGCCGGGCCGGCGGCCCCGGGCATCGTCGTGCACTGGGCGCACACCTCGGAGATGGCCGACCCGTACCCGTATCTGCTGGGCGGGGAGCTGCTGCTGTCGGCGGGGGTGCACATCCCGGACGGGGCGGGCCCGGGGTACTTCGACGCGTACGTCTCCCGGATCGTGGCGGCGGGCGGTGTGGCCCTGGGCTTCGGCCTGGCGCCGGTGCACGACACCGTGCCCGAGGCGCTGGTCGCGGCGTGCGACCTCCAGGGGCTGCCGCTGCTGGAGGTGCCGCCGCGGACCACGTTCTCCGGCGTGGCCCGGGCGGTGTGGCAGTTGATGGCGCAGGCCCGTCTGGCGGAGCTGCGCCGGGTGACGGAGGCCCACCAGAGCCTCGCGTCCGCCGCCGCCCGCCCGAATCCGGTCCCCTCGCTCCTGCACCGCCTCTCCCGGCACCTGGACGGCCGGGTGGTCCTCTTCGGGCCGGAGGGCACGGAGATCGGCGCCGCGGGCCGCACCCGGGGCGAGGAGACCGAAGCGGCCCTGGCGAAACTGGCCCAGGTGGTACGTCCGTCGGGCCCGGACGGCCCCCGGCCGGCCCCGACGAGCGGAACGGAGCCCGGGACGGTCCCCGGGGCCGGTGGTCCGGCGTCCCCGGCCGGGCGGGCACGGCCCCGCCCCTCTCCCGTCTCCGCCACGGACACGGTCGCCGGGGTCCGGCTGACCGCCTACGCGCTCGGGGCCGGACACGGGTTCGTGCTGGGCGTCGCGGCCCCGTCGCGGGACTCCGGGGACCACACCATCGCGTCCGTGGCCGCGGTGCTGCTCACCCTGCTGACCGGTGAGCAGCAGAGCGGTACCGGCGCGGCTCGCTCCGCCGCGCTCGTACGACTGCTGCTGGGGAGCGAGCCGGAGGACGTGGCGCCGTTGCTCGGCGGGGAGCGGTGGCGGGTCGTGCACGCACGACCGGACGCGCAGGTCCCGGACGCCCTGGCGGCCTCCGCGCTCGGTGCCGCGCTCGGGTCGGCGCTGGTGGATCCGGCGGACGGGGTCGTGCGGGTGCTCCTCCCCACCGGACGGGAGCCTCAGGCGCAGCCTGGCTGGACCCTGGGGGTCAGCGCCGCCGTCGGCCCGCGGGACTGGCCCGCGGCCGACACCCGGGCAGCCCGCGCCCTGGCCCGGGCCCGCGCCACCCGGGTGCCGCTCGTCGTGCACGGCGCCCGCCCCGCGCTGGACGACCTGGTCCCCTCGGCGGACGCGGACGCCCACGCCCGCCTGCTGCTCGCCCCCGTCGAAGGCACGCCCGCCCTCGTGGACACCCTGCGCACCTGGCTTTCCCTGCACGGCAGTTGGGACCGCACCGCGGTGGTCCTGTCCGTGCACCGCAACACCGTGCGGCAGCGGATCGCACGGTGCGCGGCCCTGTTGGAGACGGACCTGGACGATCCGGACGTACGCATGAACCTGTGGTTCGCCCTGCGCCGCACCTGAGTATCCCGCACCACCGCCCCGGACCGGGCACTCTGAGTACCCGTACGGAACCGTCCGAGTACGTGACGCACGTCCCAGGGGGCGATACGCCAGGGACGCCCACAGGGCGCTGCTCCACAATGGGGACATGCCGATATCCGGGACCCCCAGCCGCGCCGAACTCCTCCTCCATCTCGCCGCCACGCGCATCGCGGGCGAGGTCGCCACCCCGCGCGAGAACAACCTCTCCCACTACCGCAAGCTGGCGAACGGCGACCGTCATTTCTGGCTCGGCCTGGAGCTCGGCGACCGCTGGAGCGACGAGCAGGACGTGCTCGCGGTGATGGCGGAACGGGTCGGCGTCAACGACGACCCGGAGCACCGGTACGGCCAGGACACCATCGATCCGGAGCTGACCGTGGCCGCCCTGGAGCGGATGGCGGGGCGGCTGCGCAAGGCGGCGGACGGTCAGCAGCGGGTGCTGTTCGCCACCGGCCATCCCGGCGGCCTGCTCGACGTGCACCGCGCCACGGCCGCCGCACTGCGCGCCGCAGGCTGCGAGATCGTGGTGATCCCGGACGGGCTGGCCACGGGCGAGGGGTACGTGATGCAGTTCGCGGACGTGGCGGTGCTGGAACACGGCGCCACGCTGTGGCACACCCACTCCGGTGAGCCGATGAAGGCCATCCTCACCGCGCTGGAGCGGAAGGGCCGCCCCCTGCCCGACCTGGTCGTCGCCGACCACGGCTGGGCGGGGTACGCGGGACAGCACGGCGTCGACTCCGTCGGCTACGCCGACTGCAACGACCCGGCGCTGTTCCTCGCGGAGGCGGAGGGCACCGTCCAGGTGACGGTCCCCCTCGACGACCACGTGGTCAGCCCCCGCCACTACGACCCGATGACGGCGTATCTCCTGGCGGAGGCGGGGCTGCTGGACCACGGCGCCCCCGACGACAGACGCTGAGACCCGTCGGGGCGGGAGGCCGAGGAGGCTAGGACCTGTCGCGCGGGGCGCGGACCACGCCCTCCTGGATGACCGAGACCGCGAGGTGGCCGTCCTGGGTGTACATACGGGCCTGGCCGAGGCCCCGGCCGCCGTGCGCCGACGGGGAGTGCTGGTCGTACAGCAGCCACTCGTCGGCGCGGAACGGACGGTGGAACCACATGGCGTGGTCGAGGGAGGCCCCGACCACGTCACCCACCGCCCAGCCGCCCCGGCCGTGGGCGAGCAGCACCGAGTCCAGGAGCGTCATGTCGGAGACGTAGGTGGCGAGGACGACGTGCAGCAGGGGGTCGTCGGTCAGTTTGCCGTTGGTGCGGAACCACACCTGGGAGTGGGGTTCGCGGGGCTCGCCGAAGCGGCCGTAGGGCGGCTCGTCGACGTAGCGCAGGTCGACCGCGGCGCGGGCCTCCAGGAAGCGCTCGACGACGTCGGGGGCGAGATGACCGTAGTCGCGGAGCCGTTCCTCGGAGGTGGGCAGCGTGGCCGGGTCCGGCGCGGGCGGCATCGGCTCCTGGTGGTCCAGGCCCTCCTCGTACGTCTGGAAGGACGCGGAGAGGTGGAAGATCGGCTTGCCGTGCTGGACCGCGACGACCCGGCGGGTGGTGAAGGAGCGGCCGTCGCGGATCCGGTCGACGGTGTAGACGATGGGCGCGCCGGGGTCGCCGGGGCGCAGGAAGTACGCGTGCAGGGAGTGCGCGGGCCGGTCCGCGGGGACGGTGCGCCCGGCGGCGACCACGGCCTGCGCGGCGACCTGCCCGCCGAAGACGCGGGGGACGACGGCGGAACGGGACCGGCCGCGGAAGATGTTCTCCTCGATCTGCTCGAGGTCGAGCAGATCGAGGAGTTCCTGTAGTGCCTGGCTCATGGGGTCAGTTGTACCGTCACTTGTGGAGGCCAGGGATGCCGTGGGACCGTCGGCCCTACAGGCCCATGTCCTTGGCGATGATCGTCTTCATGATCTCGCTGGTGCCGCCGTAGATGCGGTTGACGCGGTTGTCCGCGTACAGGCGGGCGATCGGGTACTCGTTCATGTAGCCGTAGCCGCCGTGCAGCTGGAGGCAGCGGTCGATGACGCGGTGCGCGACCTCGGTGCAGAACAGCTTGGCGGAGGCGGCCTCGGCGGGGGTCAGCTCGCCGGCGTCCAGGGCCTCCGTGGCGCGGTCGGCGACCGCCTCGGCGGCGTCCACCTCGGCCTGGCAGGCGGCCAGTTCGAACTTGGTGTTCTGGAAGTGGGCGACCGGCTTGCCGAAGACGGTGCGCTCCTGCACGTACTGCTTGGCGAACCGGACGGCCGCCTTGGCCTGCGCGTAGGCGCCGAAGGCGATGCCCCACCGCTCGGAGGCCAGGTTGTGGCCGAGGTAGGAGAAGCCCTTGTTCTCCTCGCCGAGGAGGTCATCGACGGGGACCTTGACGTCGACGAACGCCAGCTCGGCGGTGTCGGAGGTGCGCAGGCCCAGCTTGTCGAGCTTGCGGCCGACGGAGTAGCCCTCGGACTCGGTGTCGACGGCGAACAGGGAGATGCCGTGGCGGCGGTCCTCCGCGGTCGGGGCGGCGGTGCGGGCGCAGACGATCACCTTGTCGGCGTGGACGCCGCCGGTGATGAAGGTCTTGGCGCCGTTGAGGACGTAGTGGGTGCCGTCCTCGCTCAGCTTGGCGGTGGTCTTCATGCCCGCGAGGTCGGAGCCGGTGCCCGGCTCGGTCATCGCGATGGCCCACATCTCCTCGCCGGTGGCGAACTTGGGCAGGTAGCGCTTCTTCTGCTCGTCGGTGGCGAGCATCTTGATGTAGGGCAGGGCGAGCAGGACGTGCACGCCGGAGCCGCCGAACTGGACGCCCGCGCGCGCGGTCTCCTCGTAGAGCACGGCCTCGAACTTGTGGCTCTCCATGCCCGCGCCGCCGAACTCCTCGGGGACGTTGATGCCGAAGATGCCGAGCTTACCGAGCTTGTAGTAGAAGTCCCGGGGCGCCTGGCCCGCCGCGAACCACTCGTCGTAGACCGGGACGACTTCGGCCTCGATGAAGTCGCGGATGGTCTCCCGGAAAGCCTCGTGGTCCTCGTTGAACACCGTACGGCGCACGCCGCCGCCCTCCTTCGCGCCTGGTCCGGCGCCGCTCTCGCGTTCCTGGTGATGCCTAAGCGCTTGCTCAGGAACTCAACCCTACCGGCGGGTATCAAGAGCCGTCCAGACCAGGAGCCCCGTAACGCTCGTCACTCGGCGGGGCTCGGCGGGGCTCGGCGGGGTGGGAGCGGAGTCGGCCCCCGGGGCGGGGCCGGCCCGAATCCGGCCTCCAGGCGGGTCCGGAGCGGGTCCGGGGCAGGTCCGGAACGGGTCCGGGCCCCGGAGCGGGTCCGAAACAGGTCTGGGCCCCGGAGCAGGTCCGGAGCGGGTCCGAAACAGGTCCGGAGCGGGTCCGGGGCAGGTCCGGAACGGGTCCGGGGCGGGTTAGGCGCTGGGGCAGGGCGTGCCCGCCGCCGCGAACGCGCCGCGTGCCATCCGGTGCAGCAGCCCGGCCGTCGTGGCGCGGCCGGGCAGGGCGCCGGGGCGGCCGAGGTGCGGGGTGGAGTTGAGCAGGCCGAACACCGAGTGCACGGCCGAGCGGGCGGCCGGTTCGGTCAGTTCGGGGTAGAGCTCGCGCACCACCCCGACCCACAGCTCGACGTACTGCCGCTGCAGCTGCCGCACCAGCTTGCGGTCGGCGTCCCGCAGGCGGTCCAGTTCACGGTCGTGCAGGGTGATGAGGGGACGGTCGTCGAGCGCGAAGTCGATGTGGCCCTCGATCAGCGAGTCCAGGACCGCCTCGGGAGCCGCCCCGTCGACCTCTTCGAGGCGCTGTCTCGCGCCGGTCAGCAGCTGGCCGCTGATCCCCACCAGCAGTTCCGCGAGCATCGCGTCCTTGCCCGGGAAGTGCCGGTACAGGCCGGGGCCGCTGATGCCGACCGCGGCGCCTATCTCGTCGACCCCGACACCGTGGAACCCACGCTCGGCGAAGAGCCGCGCGGCCTCTTTGAGGATCTGCTCGCGGCGGGTCGGGGCGTCGGTCCTGGTGGCCATGGGGACGATTCTAGACAGCGGGGTTAGCGGTCGTTAACCTGAGGGGGACGCGTTAACGCTCATTAACAAGTGAGGGGACCCGCAGGATGCACGAGGCACCGGAGCTTCACAGCGCGGCCGATCCCGCGTCGGAGTCCTTTCGGGCCAACGAGGAGGCGCACCGCGCGCTCGTCGAGGAGCTGCGCGCCAAGCTGGCCGCGGCCGCGCTCGGCGGCGGCGAGCGGGCGCGGGCCAGGCACACCGCGCGGGGAAGCTGCTCCCGCGCGAGCGCGTGGACACGCTCCTCGACCCCGGTTCGCCCTTCCTGGAGCTGGCCCCGCTGGCGGCCGACGGGATGTACGAGGGGCAGGCCCCGGCGGCCGGTGTGATCGCCGGGATCGGGCGGGTCAGCGGGCGCGAGTGCGTGATCGTCGCCAACGACGCGACCGTCAAGGGCGGCACGTACTACCCGATGACGGTGAAGAAGCACCTGCGCGCGCAGGAGGTGGCCCTGGACAACCGCCTGCCCTGTGTCTACCTCGTGGACTCCGGCGGGGCGTTCCTGCCGATGCAGGACGAGGTGTTCCCGGACCGGGACCACTTCGGGCGGATCTTCTACCACCAGGCCCGGATGTCCGGTGCCGGTATCCCGCAGATCGCGGCCGTGCTCGGTTCCTGCACGGCGGGCGGGGCGTACGTCCCTGCGATGAGCGACGAGGCGGTGATCGTGCGCGGCCAGGGCACGATCTTCCTCGGCGGCCCGCCCCTGGTGAAGGCGGCCACCGGCGAGGTGGTCACGGCGGAGGAGCTGGGCGGCGGCGAGGTCCACTCACGGGTGTCGGGCGTCACCGACCACCTCGCCGAGGACGACGCGCACGCGCTCAGGATCGTGCGGAACATCGTCTCGACCCTCCCGGCGCGCGGGCCGCTCCCCTGGGGGGTCGAGCAGGCCGTCGAGCCCAAGGTCGACCCGCGGTCGCTGTACGGCGCGGTCCCGGTGGACTCCCGTACGCCGTACGACGTGCGGGAGGTCATCGCGCGCGTGGTGGACGGGTCGCGTTTCGCCGAGTTCAAGGCGGAGTTCGGGCAGACCCTGGTGACCGGTTTCGCCCGGATCCACGGCCACCCGGTCGGGATCGTCGCCAACAACGGCATCCTGTTCTCCGAGTCCGCCCAGAAGGGCGCCCACTTCATCGAACTGTGCGACCAGCGCGGCATCCCGCTGGTCTTCCTGCAGAACATCTCCGGCTTCATGGTCGGCAAGGACTACGAGGCGGGCGGCATCGCCAAGCACGGCGCCAAGATGGTGACGGCGGTGGCGTGCACGCGCGTGCCGAAACTGACCGTGGTGGTGGGCGGTTCGTACGGCGCGGGCAACTACTCCATGTGCGGCAGGGCCTACTCGCCCCGCTTCCTGTGGATGTGGCCGGGCGCCAAGATCTCCGTCATGGGCGGCGAGCAGGCCGCTTCCGTGCTGGCGACCGTCAAGCGGGACCAGCTGGAGGCGCGCGGGGAGAACTGGCCGGCCGAGGACGAGGACGCCTTCAAGGCCCCGATCCGCGCCCAGTACGAGCACCAGGGGAACGCCTACTACGCGACGGCCCGCCTCTGGGACGACGGTGTGATCGACCCGCTGGAGACCCGGCAGGTCCTGGGCCTGGCCCTGACCGCGTGCGCCAACGCGCCACTGGGCGATCCCCAGTTCGGCGTCTTCCGGATGTGAGGGGACGGAAAACTGTGACAGGTCGAACGATGTTCGAAACAGTTCTGGTGGCCAACCGGGGCGAGATCGCCGTCCGGGTCATCCGCACCCTGCGGTCGATGGGCGTGCGTTCGGTGGCCGTCTTCTCCGACGCGGACGCCGGCGCCCGGCACGTCCGGGAGGCCGACACGGCGGTACGGATCGGCCCGGCGCCGGCCGCGGAGAGCTACCTGTCGGTGGAGCGGCTGCTGGCGGCCGCCGCCCGCACCGGCGCCCAGGCGGTCCACCCCGGGTACGGCTTCCTCGCCGAGAACGCCGGCTTCGCGCGCGCCTGCGAGGAGGCGGGACTGGTCTTCATCGGGCCGGGCGCCGACGCGATCTCCCTGATGGGCGACAAGATCCGCGCCAAGGAGACGGTGCGGGCGGCCGGGGTCCCGGTGGTCCCGGGTTCGAGTGGCAGCGGCCTCACGGACGCGGAACTCGCCGACGCGGCCCGCGAGATCGGCATGCCGGTGCTGCTGAAGCCCTCGGCGGGCGGCGGCGGCAAGGGCATGCGGCTGGTGCGGGACGCTTCGACGCTGGCCGACGAGATCGCCGCCGCGCGGCGCGAGGCCCGCGCCTCCTTCGGCGACGACACGCTCCTGGTCGAGCGGTGGATCGACCGCCCCCGGCACATCGAGATCCAGGTCCTGGCCGACGGCCACGGTCATGTCGTCCACCTCGGCGAGCGTGAGTGCTCCCTCCAGCGCCGCCACCAGAAGATCATCGAGGAGGCGCCCAGCGTCCTGCTGGACGAGGGGACCCGGGCCGCGATGGGCGAGGCGGCCGTGCAGGCGGCCCGCTCCTGCGGCTACCGGGGGGCGGGCACGGTGGAGTTCATCGTCCCGGGCACCGACCCCTCCTCGTACTACTTCATGGAGATGAACACCCGCCTCCAGGTGGAGCACCCGGTCACCGAACTGGTCACCGGGCTGGACCTGGTGGAGTGGCAGCTGCGGGTGGCGGCGGGCGAGCCGCTGGCGTTCGGGCAGGACGACATCCGGCTCACCGGTCACGCGGTGGAGGCCCGCATCTGCGCCGAGACTGTATCCATGAGAGAGGGCACGCGCGGCTTCCTGCCCTCCGGCGGCACGGTGCTGAAACTGCGTGAGCCGCAAGGTGACGGCGTCCGCACCGACTCCGGACTCAGCGAGGGCACGGAGGTCGGCAGCCTCTACGACCCGATGCTGTCCAAGGTGATCGCCTACGGCCCCGACCGCGCGACCGCCCTGCGCAAGCTCCGGGCGGCGCTGGCGGAGACGGTCACGCTGGGCGTGCAGACCAACGCCGGGTTCCTGCGGCGGCTGCTCGCGCACCCGGCGGTGGTCTCCGGCGACATGGACACGGGCCTGGTGGAGCGCGAGGTGGAGGGCCTGGTCTCCGCCGACGTCCCCGAGGAGGTCTACGAGGCGGCGGCGGCCGTACGGCTGGACGCGCTGCGGCCGCGCGGCGACGGCTGGACGGACCCGTTCTCGGTGCCGGACGGCTGGCGCCTGGGCGGCACGCCCAGGCCCGCCTCCTTCCACCTGCGCGTCCACGACCCGGTGGAGTGCACCCCGCGCGGTATCCACACCGTCACCGACGACCGTGTGGCGGTGACGCTGGACGGCGTCCGGCACACCTTCCACCGCGCCGCCGACTGGCTCGGCCGGGACGGCGACGCCTGGCACGTGCGCGACCACGACCCGGTGGCCGCGTCCCTGAACCAGGCGGCGCGTTCCGGCGCCGACTCGCTGACCGCGCCGATGCCCGGCACGGTGACAGTGGTGAAGGTCGCCGTCGGCGACGAGGTGAGTGCGGGCCAGAGCCTGCTGGTGGTGGAGGCGATGAAGATGGAGCACGTCGTCTCCGCCCCGCACGCCGGCACGGTCACCGAACTGGACGTGGCCCCGGGCACCACGGTCGCCATGGACCAGGTGCTGGCGGTCATCGCGCCCGTGGAGACACCCGCGGAGGAGGAGACGGCATGAACACCACCGAACTGGGGCTGCCCATGGCCGTACCGGCCGAGGGACTGCCCACCCGGGTGCGGATCCACGAGGTCGGCGCGCGCGACGGCCTGCAGAACGAGAAGGCGACCGTCCCGACGGAGATCAAGGCGGAATTCATCCGCCGCCTGGCCGGCACGGGCCTGACCACGATCGAGGCGACGAGCTTCGTCCACCCCAAGTGGGTGCCCCAACTGGCGGACGCGGAGGACCTGTACCCGGTCCTCGCCGACCTGCCGGTGTCGCTGCCGGTCCTGGTGCCGAACGAGCGCGGCCTGGACCGCGCGCTGGCGCTCGGCGCCCGGCGGGTGGCGGTCTTCGCCAGCGCCACGGAGTCCTTCGCCAAGGCCAACCTCAACCGCACGGTGGACCAGGCGCTGGCGATGTTCGAGCCGGTGGTGACCCGGGCGAAGGCGCAGGACGTCCACGTCCGGGGCTACCTCTCGATGTGCTTCGGCGACCCGTGGGAAGGTGCGGTCCCGATCCCCCAGGTGGTGAAGGTCTGCAGGTCCCTGCTCGACATGGGCTGCGACGAACTGAGCCTGGGCGACACCATCGGCGTGGCGACACCGGGCCATGTGACCGCCCTGCTCACCGCGCTCGCCGAAGCAGCCGTACCCGTCTCCGCCCTGGGCGTCCACTTCCACGACACCTACGGCCAGGCCCTGTCCAACACGCTGGCCGCGCTCCAGCAGGGCGTCACCACGGTCGACGCGTCCGCCGGCGGACTGGGCGGCTGCCCGTACGCGAGGTCCGCCACCGGCAATCTCGCCACCGAAGACCTCGTGTGGATGCTGCGTGGTCTCGGCATCGACACCGGGGTCGACCTCGGCCGTCTCGTCGCCACAAGCGTCTGGATGGCCGCCCACCTGGGCCGACAAAGCCCGTCCCGCACCGTCCGAGCCCTCTCCCACCAGGAGCAGTGAACGACATGGATCACAAGCTCTCCCCGAACTGGAAGAACTCCGCCGCACGGTCGAGGAGTTCGCGCACGACGTCGTCGCACCGAAGATCGGCGACTTCTACGAGCGGCACGAGTTCCCGTACGAGATCGTCCGCGAGATGGGCCGCATGGGCCTGTTCGGCCTGCCGTTCCCCGAGGAGTACGGCGGCATGGGCGGC
The DNA here is from genome assembly GCF_045291515.1 of Streptomyces sp. GD-15H. Lineage (NCBI taxonomy): Bacteria > Bacillati > Actinomycetota > Actinomycetes > Kitasatosporales > Streptomycetaceae > Streptomyces > Streptomyces sp. GD-15H. The sequence goes on along the minus strand of NZ_CP149447.1, from coordinate 5,592,667 downwards.
GACTACCTGGCGCTGGGCCTGGCCCTGGAGGAACTGGCCCGGGTGGACTCGTCGGTGGCGATCACCCTGGAGGCCGGCGTCTCGCTGGGCGCGATGCCACTGCACCTGTTCGGCACCGAGGAGCAGAAGCGCGAGTGGCTGCCCCGGCTGTGTTCCGGCGAGATCCTGGGCGCGTTCGGTCTGACGGAGCCGGACGGCGGCAGTGACGCGGGCGCGACCCGTACGACGGCCCGCCTCGACGAGTCGACGAACGAGTGGGTGATCAACGGCACGAAGTGCTTCATCACCAACTCGGGTACGGACATCACGGGCCTGGTCACGGTCACGGCGGTCACCGGCCGCAAGCCGGACGGCAAACCGCTGATCTCGGCGATCATCGTCCCGTCGGGCACCCCGGGCTTCACGGTGGCGGCCCCGTACTCGAAGGTCGGCTGGAACGCGTCGGACACGCGGGAGCTGTCGTTCCAGGACGTCCGCGTCCCGGCGGCGAACCTGCTGGGCGAACAGGGCCGGGGCTACGCCCAGTTCCTGCGCATCCTCGACGAGGGCCGTATCGCCATCGCGGCGCTGGGCACGGGGCTGGCGCAGGGCTGCGTGGACGAGTCGGTGAAGTACGCCAAGGAGCGGCACGCGTTCGGCCGTCCGATCGGCGCCAACCAGGCCATCCAGTTCAAGATCGCCGACATGGAGATGAAGGCCCACACGGCCCGCCTCGCCTGGCGGGACGCGGCGAGCCGCCTGGTGGCCGGTGAGCCCTTCAAGAAGGAGGCGGCGGTCGCCAAGCTGTACTCCTCCACGGTCGCGGTGGACAACGCCCGCGACGCCACCCAGATCCACGGCGGCTACGGCTTCATGAACGAGTACCCGGTGGCCCGCATGTGGCGCGACTCCAAGATCCTGGAGATCGGCGAGGGCACGAGCGAGGTCCAGCGGATGCTGATCGCCCGGGAGTTGGGGCTGACGGCAGGCTGACGGAGCGGGGGCGGGGCGGGCGGCCCGACGGCCGCTCGTCTCACCCCCCGCGCGTGAGGGGAAGGGGCCCAGTCCCCTGGACAAACTTTGAGGTTAGGCTAACCTAAGTCTGGCTCCAGTCAGGGGCCCGCGGGCCCGCCCGCACCCACCTGCCCCGCACGCACGAAAGCAGACCCAGCCATGGCGAACGCCAGAACCGCCCGTTTCTCCCGTCGCGGCCTCCTCGCCGCCGGTGGCGCTCTCGGACTCGGCGCCGCACTCGCGGCCTGCGGCGACGGGGACGGGGACGCGAAAAGCGGCGGTTCGGACTCGACGGGCGCCACCGACTCCGAGTCCGGCCCCTGGTCCTTCAAGGACGACCGCGGCACCACCGTGAAGCTGGACAAGGTCCCCACGAACATCGTCGCGTTCACGGGTGTCGCCGCCGCGCTCCACGACTACGGCGTCCAGGTCAAGGGCGTCTTCGGTCCGACCAGGACCAAGGACGGCAAGGCCGACGTCCAGGCCGGCGACATGGACATCAGCAAGGTGACCGTTCTCGGCAACGTCTGGGACCAGTTCAACGTCGAGAAGTACGCGACCCTCGCCCCCGAGGTCCTCATCACCACCACCTTCGACGACGCCGGCACCCTCTGGTACGTCCCCGAGGCGTCCAAGGACAAGATCGCCAAGCTCGCGCCGAGTGTCGCCGTCTCCGTCTACGACCGCCAGTTGACCGCGTCGCTCGAGCGCATGTGGGAACTGGCCGAGTCGCTGGGCGGCGACATGAAGGCCACCAGGGTCACCGACGCGAAGAAGCGCTTCGAGGCGGCGTCCGAGCGGCTGCGCAAGGCCGCGAAGGCCCACCCCGACATCAGGGTGATGGCCGGCTCGGCGAGCCCGGAGCTGTTCTACGTCTCCGGCACCAACCTCTCCGCGGACCTGGAGTACTTCAAGGCCCTCGGCGTGAACTTCGTCGAGCCGACCGAGGAGGCCAAGAAGCCGACCGGCGGCTGGTTCGAGAGCCTCAGCTGGGAGAACGTCGACAAGCACAAGGCCGATGTCATCATCATGGACGACCGCAGCTCGGCCACACAGCCCGCCGACATCACCGAGACGACCTGGAAGAAGCTCCCCGCGGTCAAGGCCGGTCAGGTCATCGCGCGTTCCGCCGAACCGATCCTGTCCTACGACAAGTGCGTCCCGCAGCTCGAGAGCCTCGCCGAGGCCATCGAGAAGGCCAAGAAGGTCAGCTGACCGTCCCTGCCGGAACCCTCCCCCAAAGCCGTACGTGACCACCGCCGCAGCCGCCCCGTTCCGGTTCTCCTCCCTCCAGATCACCGGAACGAGGCGGCTCGGTCCGTCCCTGACGCCGCTCGGGCCCGGGTGCGGCCGGAGGTGCCGCACGCCGGTGACATCCAGAACCCGGTGACCGGTGCCGCGACACCTCCATGGGCTGCCGACGCCGGGACCTGACGGAGGAACAGCTGCGCGAACAACGTGAATCCCAGCCCTAGTTGAGCGCCCCACACCCTTCGTGACGGAGTGACCGCGGTCACGGCCGGGACAGGAACAGAGCCACGCCGCTTAGGCTAGGCTCACCTAAGCAAAAGTGGGCCGCATCGCGGCGCGCGCCCCGCTCCCTCCCCGCACCGGACCATCCCCCACCGGAGGCCTCCACATGCGCTCGCACCTGCTCAACGACACCACCGCGGAGCAGTACCGCCGCTCCGTGACCGAAGGAGTCGAGCGGGTGGCCGCCCAACTCGCCACCACCGAACGCCCGTTCACCGGCATCACGGTCGACGCCCTCTCCCCGCTCATCGAGCGGATCGATCTCGACCGGCCGCTGCACGACACCACAGCGGCGCTGGACGAGCTGGAGGACGTCTACCTCCGGGACGCGATCTACTTCCACCACCCCCGTTACCTCGCCCACCTCAACTGCCCGGTCGTCATCCCGGCCGTGCTCGGCGAGGCGGTGCTCTCCGCCGTCAACTCCTCCCTGGACACCTGGGACCAGTCGGCCGGCGGCACCCTGATCGAGCGGAAACTGATCGACTGGACGGTGGGCCGGATCGGCCTCGGCTCCGCCGCCGACGGGGTGTTCACCTCCGGCGGCACCCAGTCCAACCTCCAGGCGCTGCTGCTGGCCCGCGAGGAGGCCAAGACCGGCGACCTCGCGAAACTGCGCGTCCTCGCCTCCGAGGTCAGCCACTTCAGCGTGAAGAAGTCCGCGAAACTGCTCGGCCTCGGCCCGGACGCCGTGGTGCCGATCCCCGTCGACCACGACAAGCGGCTGCAGACCGTCGCCCTCGCCCGCGAGCTGGCGCGCTGCACCGAGGACGGCCTCGTCCCCATGGCCGTCGTCGCCACCGCCGGAAGCACCGACTTCGGCTCCATCGACCCGCTGCCCGAGATCGCCGAACTGTGCGCCCAGTACGGCGTCTGGATGCACGTGGACGCCGCCTACGGCTGCGGACTGCTCGCCTCGCTGAAGCACCGGGACCGCGTCAACGGCATCGAACGCGCCGACTCGGTCACCGTCGACTACCACAAGTCCTTCTTCCAGCCGGTGAGTTCGTCCGCCGTGCTGGTCCGCGACGCGGCCACGCTGCGGCACGCCACCTACCACGCGGAATACCTCAACCCGCGCCGCATGGTGACCGAGCGCATCCCCAACCAGGTCGACAAGTCCCTGCAGACCACCCGCCGCTTCGACGCGCTCAAACTCTGGATGACCCTGCGCGTGATGGGCGCCGACGGCATCGGTCGGCTCTTCGACGAGGTCTGCGACCTGGCCCACGAGGGCTGGCGGCTGCTCGCCGCCGACCCGCGCTTCGACGTGGTCGTCGAGCCGTCGCTGTCCACCCTCGTCTTCCGGTACGTCCCGGCCTCCGTCACCGACCCGGCCGGCATCGACCGGGCCAACCTCCACGCCCGCAAAGCCCTGTTCGCCTCCGGTGACGCGGTCGTCGCGGGCACCAAGGTGGCGGGGCGCCACTACCTGAAGTTCACCCTGCTGAACCCCGAGACCACGACCGCCGACATCACCGCCGTCCTCGATCTGATCGCCGGCCACGCCGAGCAGTACCTGGGAGATTCCCTTGACCGCGCTTCCTGAAGCCCCTGACGCCGCCTACGACTTCGTGGGAATCGGGCTGGGCCCCTTCAACCTCGGCCTCGCCTGCCTCACCGAGCCCATCGGCGACCTGAACGGCGTCTTCCTGGAGTCCAAGCCGGACTTCGAGTGGCACGCCGGGATGTTCCTCGACGGCGCTCACCTCCAGACGCCGTTCATGTCGGACCTGGTCACCCTCGCCGACCCGACCTCCCCCTACTCCTTCCTCAACTACCTGAAGGAGAAGGGCCGCCTGTACTCGTTCTACATCCGCGAGAACTTCTATCCGCTGCGCGTCGAGTACGACGACTACTGCCGCTGGGCCGCCGGCCGACTGAGCAGCATCCGCTTCGGCACGACCGTCACCGAGGTGACGTACGACGAGAGCACCGAGCTGTACGCCGTACGGACGCGGGCCGGTGACACCTACCGCGCCCGGCGGCTGGTGCTCGGCACCGGCACGGTGCCGTTCGTGCCCGAGCCGTGCCGCGGCCTGGACGGCGATCTGCTGCACACCGCCGAGTACACGCACCGCAAGGCGGAGCTGCGGCGGAAGGAGTCGATCACGGTCGTCGGCAGCGGGCAGAGCGCCGCCGAGATCTACCACGAGCTGCTGTCCGAGATCGACGTCCACGGCTACCGGCTCAACTGGGTCACCCGTTCCCCGCGGTTCTTCCCGCTGGAATACACCAAGCTGACCCTGGAGATGACCTCCCCGGACTACATCGACTACTTCCGCGCGCTGCCCGAGGAGACCCGCTACCGGCTGGAGAAGCAGCAGAAGTGCCTGTTCAAGGGCATCGACTCCGATCTCATCGACGCCATCTTCGACCTGCTGTACCAGAAGAGCATCGAGAGCGGCGACCGCGCGGTCCCCACCCGGCTGCTCACCAACTCCTCACTGGTCAGCGCCCGTTACGAGGAGGGCGGGTACTCGCTCGGCTTCCACCAGGACGAGCAGGGCAAGGACTTCGAGCTGCGCACCGAGGGCCTGGTGCTGGCCACCGGCTACCACTACGAACCGCCGGCCTTTCCTCGGCCCGGTCCGCGACCGGATCCGCTTCGACGGCCACGGCCGGTTCGACGTGGCCCGCAACTACGCCATCGACGTGACAGGCCGGGGCGTGTTCCTGCAGAACGCCGGCGTCCACACGCACAGCGTCACCAGCCCGGACCTGGGCATGGGCCCGTACCGCAACAGCTGCATCATCCGCGAACTGCTCGGTTCCGAGTACTACCCCGTCGAGAAGTCCATCGCCTTCCAGGAGTTCGCGGTATGAGCGTCACCGACACCGGCTTCAGGTGCGCACTCGGCACCTTCACCGTCCGGCCGCTCGCCCCGCTCCGGGACGCCGAACTGCTGCACTCCTGGGTCACCCACCCCAAGGCGGCCTTCTGGATGATGCGGGACGCGGAGCCGGAGGACGTCGAGCGCGAGTACCTGCGGATCGCGGCCGACGAACACCACCACGCCCTGCTGGGCCTGCACGACGGCCGACCCGCCTTCCTGATGGAGCGGTACGACCCCGCCCACCGCGAACTGGCCGGCCTCTACGAGCCGGAGCCCGGCGACGTCGGCATGCACTTCCTGGTCGCCCCCACCGACACCCCGCTGCACGGCTTCACCCGGGCCGTCATCACCGCCGTACTCGCGCACCTCTTCGACGACCCGGAGACCGCACGGGTCGTCGTCGAACCGGATGTGTCCAACAAGGCGGTACAGGCCCTCAACGAGGCCGTCGGATTCGAACCCGTACGCGAGATCGACAAGCCGGAGAAGAGGGCCTTGCTGAGCTTCTGCACCCGCGCGCAGTTCGCCGCCGCCACGGGGGTGGGCGTATGAGCCCCGCCGACGCCGTGGACCACCTCACCCCCGAACGCTGGGAGACGGCCAACCGGCTACTGATCCGCAAGGCGCTCGCCGAGTTCGCGCACGAGCGGCTGATCCACCCGGAGGAGACGGACGCCGGCGACTACGTCGTACGCAGCGATGACGGCCTGACCCAGTACCGCTTCACCGCCGTCCGCCGTGCCCTGGACCACTGGCAGGTGGCGGCCGACTCCCTCAGCCGGCACCGCGACGGGTCCGAACTCCCCCTCGTCGCCCTGGAATTCTTCATCGAGCTGCGGAAGTCGCTCGGACTGAGCGACGAGGTCCTGCCGGTGTACCTGGAGGAGATCTCCTCCACCCTCTCCGGCACCTGCTACAAGCTCGCCAAGCCGCCGGTCACCTCGGCCGAGCTGCTGAGCGCCGGCTTCCAGGCCGTCGAGACCGGCATGACCGAGGGCCACCCCTGCTTCGTCGCCAACAACGGGCGGCTCGGCTTCGGCATCCGGGAATACCGCGCCTACGCGCCCGAGACGGCGAACCCGGTGCGGCTGGTGTGGCTGGCCGCGCACCGCTCGCGGGCGGCGTTCACGGCCGGCGCCGGCATCGAGTACGAGTCGTTCGTACGGCAGGAGCTGGGCGCGGACACCGTCGAGCGCTTCCACCGGACGCTCACCGGCCAGGGCCTCGACCCGGCCGACTACCTCCTCATCCCCGTCCACCCCTGGCAGTGGTGGAACAAGCTCACCGTCACCTTCGCCGCCGAGGTCGCCCGCCGCCACCTGGTGTGCCTCGGCGAGGGCGACGACGAGTACCTGGCCCAGCAGTCCATCCGGACCTTCTTCAACCGGTCGAACCCCGGGAAGCACTACGTGAAGACGGCCCTGTCCGTCCTCAACATGGGCTTCATGCGCGGTCTTTCGGCCGCCTACATGGAGGCCACCCCGGCGATCAACGACTGGCTGGCGCGGCTCGTCGAGGGCGACCCGGTGCTGCGGTCGACGGGGCTGACGATCATCCGGGAGCGGGCGGCGGTCGGCTACCGGCACCTGGAGTACGAGAAGGCGACCGACCGCCACTCGCCGTACCGCAAGATGCTGGCCGCGCTGTGGCGGGAGAGCCCGGTGCCCTCGCTACGGGACGGCGAGTCCCTCGCCACCATGGCCTCCCTGCTCCATGTGGACCACGAGGGGGCGTCGTTCGCGGGCGCGCTGATCGAACGGTCCGGGCTCACCCCGGTCGAGTGGCTGCGGCACTATCTGCGCGCCTACTACACCCCGCTGCTGCACAGTTTCTACGCCTACGACCTGGTGTTCATGCCGCACGGCGAGAACGTGGTCCTGGTGCTGGAGGACGGGGTGGTGCGGCGCGCGATCTACAAGGACATCGCCGAGGAGATCGCGGTGCTGGATCCGGACGCGGTGCTGCCGCCGGAGGTCTCCCGCATCCGCGTGGAGGTGCCGGAGGACAAGAAGCTGCTGTCGATCTTCACGGACGTCTTCGACTGCTTCTTCCGCTTCCTGGCCGCGGACCTCGCCGCCGAGGGCGTCCTGGCCGAGGACGACTTCTGGCGGACGGTCGCGGAGATCACCCGCGAGTACCAGGCGTCGGTGCCCGAACTCGCCGACAGGTTCGCCCGGTACGACATGTTCGCCCCCGAGTTCGCGCTGTCCTGCCTCAACCGGCTCCAGCTGCGCGACAACAGGCAGATGGTCGACCTCGCGGACCCGTCCGGCGCGCTCCAGCTGGTCGGCACCCTGAAGAACCCCCTCGCGGGGCTCTGACCCGGCCGGCGGGGCCCTGCCCCACCCGGACGGGCGGCACCCCGGAGTACGGTCCTCCGGGGTGCCCGTCGCTCATCAGGTCAGCGGCTCATCCGGTCACCGGCTCATCCCGCCGCCGGCCAGGGCACCTGCGGCGACTTGTGGTAACCGATCCCCCGCGCGTCCCAGCGGGGCGCCTGTGCCGCGAGCCGGGTCCGGCAGTCGTCCCAGTCGTGCGTGGCCGTCGGCGACCAGCCAAGGGCCGGGCTGCACGGAGTCCTTCTCCATTGCCACGAGGAGGAGTTGACGCAGGGTCTGGACGCCGTGGAACAGACCGGCGGGCTCGGCCGCGGTGAGGGTGACGCCCGAGCGGCCGCTGTCGAGGCGGTAGCCCTCACCGCAGTAGGAGCCCTTCGCGAGCCGGAGCCGGATGCCGTCGTGCCTGCCCTCGCCGGTGACCGGCAGGCGGTAACCGGTGGAGTGGCGCAGGACGTTCGCGAGACAGTCGCCGACCTCGCGTGCCTCGCGGGAAGCGCCGACCCGGATCCGGGTGCGTTCGGTGATGCGGTACGGGGATCCGCCCGGTTCCACCGAGGCGGGGGCCGGGGTCATCCGGTCGAGCGGGACCGGCACCGTGCCGCCCCCGTCGGTCGGGGCCGCGCCCATGGTGGTGGCCCCGGCCGCCATGACCAGCAGCAGGGACCCGAGCGGCCGGCTCATCCGATGAAACAATCACCCCATGGCGGAAATCATCCAGAAGGACGGAACCTGGGCCTTCGACGGGAACACCCTGCGGCTGACTCCCGGACGGGACAAGAACGTCGGGCTGCTCCGCCGGACGCTGGGCGAACTGCCGGTCCCGCTCGGCGCGCTGGCGGGGATCTCGTTCGAGCAGGGCAGAAAGGCGGGGCGGCTCAGACTGCGGCTGCGCGAGGGCGCCGACCCCCTGCTCCAGGCGACCGGAGGCCGGCTCGCCGAGCCGCACGACCCGTACCAGCTGGTCGTGGAGCCCGACCGGTCCGGCGTCGCCGAGTACTTCACGGACGAGGTCCGCAACGCCCTGCTGCTGGACCAGGTTCCCTCCGACCCGGTTCCGGAGTACCTGCTGCCCGGCCCGGCCGTGCCGCTGTCCGTCTCCGCCGGGGACGGCTCGGTGAGCTTCGACGGGGAGCGGATCCGCCTGGAGTGGAACTGGAAGACGGAGGACGCCAAGTCCGCCGCCGGCACCCGCACCCTCGCGCTGACCGACATAGCCGCCGTGGAGTGGCTGCCGGCGACCGGGCTGGAGAACGGTCACCTCCGTTTCACCGTGCGCCACGCACCCACCAAGGCCCCGGCCAAGTACGACCCCAACGCGGTGGAGCTGTGGGGCTTCAAGAAGGACCCTCTGATGGCGCTCGTCGCCGCCGCCGTCCAGGCCCGCCTGCCCCACCCGGCCGCCAGGGACTCCGTGCGGGACTCCCCGCACGACACCGCCCGGGACCGTGCCGGGCACGAACGCCCGGCGGAACCGGAGACCGCCCCGGGCACCTCCGTCGCCGCCGTCCCCGAGGACGAGCACGACGCGCTGCTGCGCCGGCTGCGCGAGCTGGGCGAACTGCACCGCTCCGGCGTACTGACGGACGAGGAGTTCACCCTGGCCAAACAGGCGGTCCTGAAGCGCATGTGAACGGCCCCTGCCTACGGCGGCTGTCCACGGCCACCGACACCCCGCATCGCTTTCCTGCCCGAAATCGGGCAGGATTCTTGCACGAGCCTCCCCCTTACCTCAGGATCATCGGGTGCACGACGAACTGGTCGATCATCTGACGCGGTCCACGCCCCTCAGCCGGGGCGAGGCGCTACGTGTGGTCCAGGACGTGCTCGCCTACTTCGACGAGACGACCGAGGAGTACGTCCGTCGCCGCCACCGCGAGCTCCAGGCCCAGGGCCTGGTGAACGCGACGATCTTCGAACGGATCGAGGCGGATCTCAGATATCGCGCGGTGGCCCCGCCGGAGCTCTCACTCCGGCAGCTGCGGCGCATCGTCTACGGCTAGGAACACACCCATATGTGCGGAATCGTCGGATACATCGGCAGGCGTGACGTCGCCCCCCTGCTGCTCGAAGGCCTGCAGCGCCTGGAGTACCGGGGCTACGACTCGGCGGGCATCGCCATCACGTCGCCGAAGGCCGCCGGCCTGAGGACGGTCAAGGCCAAGGGCCGGGTGCGCGAGCTGGAGGCGAAGGTCCCGGCCCGTTTCAAGGGCACCACGGGCATCGCCCACACCCGCTGGGCCACCCACGGCGCCCCGTCCGACGTGAACGCGCACCCGCACCTGGACGCCGAGGGCCGGGTCGCCGTCGTCCACAACGGCATCATCGACAACGCCGCCGACCTGCGCCGCAAACTGGAGGCGGACGGCGTCGAGTTCCTCTCGGAGACGGACACCGAGGTCCTCACCCACCTGATCGCCCGCTCGCAGGCCGCGAAGTTGGAGGACAAGGTCCGCGAGACGGTGCGGGTCATCGAGGGCACCTACGGCATCGCCGTGCTGCACGCCGACTTCCCGGACCGCATCGTGGTGGCCCGCAACGGTTCGCCCGTCGTGCTCGGCATCGGCGAGAAGGAGATGTTCGTCGCCTCGGACATAGCCGCCCTGGTCACCCACACCCGGCAGATCGTCACCCTCGACGACGGCGAGATGGCCACCCTCAAGGCCGACGACTTCCGCACCTACACCACCGAGGGCACCCGTACGACGTCCGAGCCGACCACCGTGGAGTGGGAGGCCGCCTCGTACGACATGGGCGGCCACGACACGTACATGCACAAGGAGATCCACGAGCAGGCCGAGGCCGTGGACCGGGTGCTGCGGGGCCGTATCGACGACCGATTCTCCACGGTGCGGCTGGGCGGCCTGAACCTGGACGCCCGTGAGGCACGCCGGATCCGCCGGGTGAAGATCCTCGGCTGCGGCACCTCGTACCACGCGGGGCTGATCGGCGCCCAGATGATCGAGGAGCTGGCCCGTATCCCGGCCGACGCCGAGCCGGCCTTCGAGTTCCGCTACCGCAACGCGGTCGTCGACCCCGACGCGCTGTACGTCGCGGTGTCCCAGTCCGGTGAGACGTACGACGTGCTGGCGGCGGTGCAGGAGCTGAAGCGCAAGGGCGCGCGGGTGCTGGGCGTGGTGAACGTCGTCGGTTCCGCGATCGCCCGCGAGGCGGACGGCGGCATGTACGTGCACGCCGGTCCCGAGGTCTGCGTGGTGTCCACGAAGTGCTTCACCAACACCACGGTCGCCTTCGCCCTGCTCGCCCTGCACCTGGGCCGCACCCGCGACCTGTCCGTGAGCGACGGCAAGCGGATCATCGAGGGGCTGCGCAGGCTGCCGGAACAGATCACCGAGATCCTGGAGCAGGAGGAGGAGATCAAGAAGCTGGCCCTGCAGTACGCGGAGGCCCGCTCGATGCTCTTCATCGGCCGTGTCCGGGGCTACCCGGTGGCCCGTGAGGCGTCCCTGAAACTCAAGGAGGTCTCCTACATCCACGCGGAGGCGTACCCGGCGTCCGAGCTCAAGCACGGCCCGCTGGCCCTGATCGAACCCGCGCTGCCCACGGTCGCGATCGTCCCCGACGACGACCTGCTGGAGAAGAACCGCGCGGCCCTGGAGGAGATCAAGGCCCGCAGCGGGCGCATCATGGCGGTCGCCCACCAGGAGCAGGAGAAGGCCGACCACACTGTCGTCGTCCCGAAGAACGAGGCCGAACTGGACCCCATCCTCATGGGCATCCCCCTCCAACTCCTCGCCTACCACACGGCGCTGGCCCTGGGCAGGGACATCGACAAGCCGAGGAACCTCGCCAAGTCGGTCACGGTCGAGTAAGCACTGCCACGGGCCGGCCATGGGCCGGCCGCTGGGCCGGCGCCTCAGGGAATGACCACCACGGGGCGCTGCGCCCGCTTGGCGAGCCGGCCGGCGACGGAGCCGAAGATCCGGCCCACGAGGCCGTGGGTGGAGCCGACGACGATCGCGTCGGCCTCGTACTCCCGGCCGACCTCCTCGAGTTCGTGGCAGATGTCGCCGCCGCGCTCGACCAAGATCCAGGGCACCTCGGTGAGGTGGTCCGCGCAGGCCAGCTCGAGGCCGAGGACCTCGGTGCGGTGGTCCGGGACGTCGACGAAGACCGGCGGCTCGCAGCCCGCCCACACCGTGGTGGGCAGCCGGTTGGCGACATGGACGATGATCAGCGCGGAACCGAAGCGCCGGGCCATGCCGATCGCGTAGGCGAGGGCCCGCTCACTGGAGGTGGAGCCGTCGAAGCCGACGACGACACCATGCCGGAACGCGGGATCGCACGGATGGCGCGACGCTTCCGCGCCCAGGGGGTCGGCCCCGAGCGGCTCGGCCGCCGAGGGATCGGCGAGGGGCCGCTTGCGGTCCGCGGGTTCGAAGAATTCGTGACCGGCCATGGCTGTCTCGGCGTTGTGATCCTTGTGATGGGTGACGACAGGGGGCGTCGGAGCTGTGTCCGGGAATCATCTTCCCAACCCCATACCCCCAAGGGTACGGCGGTACGCGTCCTCAGCCCAGACCCCGTCCACGCTGGCCGACGGGTCCTCCGGAGCATGCCCGAGGGGGCACCCGTCACGCAATGGTCGCTGCGCCGCACAGGCGGTTCGCGCGGGGCGGGCCGAGCCACGAGAGTGTCGCCGTGTGCCGTGTCCTCGGGGGCCGGGAGTTCGGGCTTTCGTCCCGGAACCGCAGTGACCGTCACCCCACCCGCGCGTTGAACCCCGTGAGTCACGCCGCAGGGAACACGCCGTTGGCCGGACCCCGTCCCGCCGCCGGGGCGGACCGCGCGCCGGGCGCCCCAGCGGCGCCCTCACGACGGGAGTCCTCCCGGGACCCGATGACCGACGTGGTCCGCCGGGCGGCGTTCAGCCGCCTGCCGGTCCCGGTCGTCCTGTTCCGGTGCGGCTCCTCACCGGTCGGCGTGGTCGGTACGGGGCCCTCGGCCCGACCGCCCTCACGGGCGCCTGCCGCCTGCTGAGGCGCCGCTCCGAGCGGGCGGCGCGGGGCGGCGGGGATACACCGGTCGCGTGACCGGTTTCCGCGCACGCGGGCGTATCTTTTCAGCCAACTTCCGCAACCTGTGCATCTCCTGCCGTGACCACCCCCCAACCCCCGTTCGACCTGCACAAAAAGGGGTCGGCGGACCCTGCGCACCCTACGGGGATTGGCCACCGGGACGAGGCGCACTTCCCTGCACGGCCCACGAGTGCAACCCTTCGTGATCGAATGCTTCACGCCAAGTTGCCAAGTCGACAATGCGCCGGGGGCCGAACTGGCCACCCGGGCACGACGGGGCACAGTAGATTCGATCTTGACTGTCTTACGGCGGGGGATTCGTGCAGGACCGAGGGGAAACGTGCAGGTGCGACACAACCGAGGAGCCGCGACCACCGAGGGGGGCTTAGCAGCATGAGCCACGACTCCACTGCCGCGCCGGAGATCGCGGCCCGGAAACTCGCCGGGCGACGTCGCAAGGAGATCGTCGCCGTGCTGCTGTTCAGCGGCGGCCCCATCTTCGAGAGTTCCATACCGCTGTCGGTGTTCGGGATCGACCGCCAGGACGCCGGCGTACCGCGCTACCGACTGCTGGTGAGTGCCGGCGAGGGGGGTCCGCTGCGGACCACGGGGGGTCTCGAACTCACCGCGCCGCACGGCCTGGAGGCGATAGCCCGCGCGGGCACCGTCGTCGTGCCCGCCTGGCGTTCGATCACCTCGCCGCCGCCGGACGATGCGCTCGAAGCGCTGCGCCGCGCCCACGAGGAGGGCGCCCGCATCGTCGGGCTGTGCACCGGCGCCTTCGTACTCGCGGCGGCCGGCCTGCTGGACGGCCGCCCGGCGACCACCCACTGGATGTACGCGCCGACGCTGGCGAAACGCTATCCGTCGGTGCACGTCGATCCGCGCGAACTCTTCGTGGACGACGGCGACGTGCTGACGTCGGCGGGTACGGCGGCCGGAATCGATCTGTGCCTGCACATCGTGCGCACGGATCACGGCAGCGAGGCGGCGGGGGCACTCGCCCGGCGCCTCGTCGTCCCACCGCGCCGGACGGGTGGTCAGGAGCGCTATCTCGACAGGTCTTTACCCGAGGAGATCGGCGCCGACCCGCTCGCCGAGGTCGTCGCCTGGGCGCTGGAGCACCTCCACGAACAGTTCGACGTGGAGACGCTGGCGGCACGCGCGTACATGAGCCGTCGTACGTTCGACCGCCGCTTCCGGTCGCTGACCGGCAGCGCGCCGCTGCAGTGGCTGATCACGCAGCGGGTGCTGCAGGCCCAGCGCCTGCTGGAGACGTCGGACTACTCGGTGGACGAGGTCGCGGGCCGCTGCGGCTTCCGCTCACCGGTCGCGCTGCGGGGCCACTTCCGGCGCCAGCTGGGTTCGTCCCCGGCCACCTACCGGGCCGCGTACCGCGCGCGGCGCCCCCAGGCCGAGCGGAACCAGGGCGCCGACGGCATCCCGAACACCCCGGGTGCCGTCCCGTCCGGCCCGGCACACCAGCACGGGCACCCGGGGCAGGCCGGCATGGCGCCCGCCGCGCCGCACCCGGACAACCCCGTCCCGCACCAGTCCCGGCGCACGGCGGCCGCGAGCGCCCTGGGCGGCCCGTCCCTGGCGGCGTCGGCGTCCTCGGCGGACCCGGGCCGCGAGGCGTACGTCCCCAAGCGGGCGAGCGTGCCGGGGCAGCGCAGCGCGCCGTGAGGCGGACCTGAGACAGGAGCGCGACGGGAATCAGTCGGCGGGCCGGGCCGGAGACGGGAGTCTCCGGCCCGGCCCGTCTCTCCGTCCGCGTCACACACCCGGTCCCCGACGGGTCACCTACGCTCCCGCGCGCCGTATGGTTAGGCATATGAACGATCGCATGGTGTGGATCGACTGCGAGATGACCGGCCTCTCGCTGTCCGACGACGCGCTCATCGAGGTGGCCGCCCTCGTCACCGACTCCGAGCTGAACGTGCTCGGCGACGGTGTGGACATCGTCATCCGCCCGCCGGAACGGGCCCTGGAGACGATGCCGGAGGTGGTGCGTGAGATGCACACCGCGTCCGGGCTGCTCGCCGAACTGGCGGACGGCACGACGCTCGAGGACGCCGAGCAGCAGGTCCTCGCGTATGTGAAGGAGCACGTCAAGGAGCCCGGCAAGGCGCCCCTGTGCGGCAACTCCGTCGGCACGGACCGCGGATTCCTGCTGCGGGACATGCCGACGCTGGAGGCCTACCTGCACTACCGCATCGTGGACGTGTCCAGCGTCAAGGAGCTGTCGCGCCGCTGGTACCCGAAGGCGTACTTCAACAGCCCCGAGAAGAACGGCAACCACCGTGCGCTGGCCGACATCCGCGAGTCCATCGCGGAGCTGCGCTACTACCGCGAGGCCGTCTTCGTGCCGCAGCCCGGCCCCGACTCGGACACCGCGAAGAAGATCGCCGCGAAGCACGTTCTGCCTGCTCAGTAGGCAGGTGAGGCGGTCGTCCGAAGGGCGCCGCGAAACCCTGGCGCGAGCACCCCTTCGGACCCTGTACACTTTTCCTCGGCCGGTCGGAAAGAAACCGATCTTCACCGATGACGGCCATGGTGGGTGTAGCTCAGCTGGTAGAGCACCTGGTTGTGGTCCAGGATGCCGCGGGTTCAAGTCCCGTCACTCACCCTGAACGAAAGAGGCCCCCTCGGGGGCCTCTTTCGCGTGGTGGGCGCCTCTTCCCGTGGGGCGCCGAACCTCACAGCTCCAGTCGGCGCAGCAGCTGGGCGTTGAGCGCCACCACGACGGTGGACGCGGACATGAGGACCGCGCCGACGCTCATGGGCAGGACGAATCCAACCGGCGCGAGCACACCGGCGGCCAGGGGCACCGAGAGCAGGTTGTAGCCGGCGGCCCACCACAGGTTCTGCTTCATCTTCCGGTAGCTCGCCCGCGACAGCTCCCTGACCGAGAGCACCGCACGCGGATCGGAGGAGGCGAGGATGACCCCGGCCGAGCCGATCGCGACATCGGTGCCGGCGCCGATGGCGATGCCGACGTCGGCCTGGGCCAGGGCCGGGGCGTCGTTGACGCCGTCGCCGACCATGGCGACCCGCATGCCCTCCGACTGCAGCTCCGCGACCTTGGCCGCCTTGTCCTCCGGCCGGACCCCGGCGAACACGCGGTCGATGCCCAGTTCCCCGGCCACGGTTTCGGCCACCGCTCGGGCGTCGCCGGTGATCATCACGACCTGGGTGCCCGCGGCGTGCAGGGCGTCGACGGCCTCGCGGGACTCGGGCCGGATCTCGTCGGCCAGCCGCAGCGCACCGATCACCCGGCCGTCGGCGAGGACGTGCAGGATGATCGCGCCCTCCTTCCGCCACTCGTCGGCGACGGGCAGCTCGTCGAGGCCGTGCTCCTCGAGGAGGTACGGGCCGCCCACGGCGATCACGGTGCCGTCCACCGTGGCCCGCACGCCCACGGCAGGGGAAGAGGAGAAGTCGGTGGCCCCGGGCGCCTCCAGCCCGCGCGTGCGTGCGGCCCCGACGACTGCCCTGGCCAGGGGGTGCTCGCTGTCGCTCTCCGCCGCCGCGGCCAGGGCCAGCAGGTCGTCCGCGCCGCGGCCGCCGGCGGGTTCGATCCCGGTCACCGTCGGCTCGCCCTTGGTCAGCGTGCCGGTCTTGTCGAACAGGACCGCGTCGACGGTACGCATCGACTCCAGCGCCAGCCGGTCCTTGACCAGGACGCCGGCGCGGGCGGCACGCTCGGTGGCGATGGACACCACCAGCGGGATCGCCAGTCCCAGCGCGTGGGGGCAGGCGATGACCAGCACGGTGATGGTCCGCACGACCGCGGTGTCCGGCATGCCGACGAGACTCCACACGCCCGCGGTGACCGCGGCCGAGCCCAGCGCGAACCAGAACAGCCACCCCGCCGCGGTGTCGGCGATGCGCTGAGCCCGTGAGGAGGAGGCCTGGGCATCGGCGACCAGCCTCTGGATGCCGGCCAGAGCCGTGTCCGCGCCGACGGCGGTGACCTCGACGCGCAGCCCGGAGTCGGTAGCCACGGTGCCGGCGACCACCTGCTCGCCGGGCGCACGACGGACCGGCTTGGACTCTCCGGTGACCATGGACTCGTCCATGCTCGCCGAACCGTCGACGATCTTCCCGTCGGCGGGCACCGAGGCGCCGGGACGGACCACGACGACATCGCCGACGGTCAGATCGGCCGGGGCGACTTTCACGACCTCGTCACCCTCGACCCGCTCGGCCTCGTCCGGCAGCAGGGCGGCCAGGGAATCGAGGGCGGACGTGGTCCGGGCCAGGGAGCGCATCTCGATCCAGTGGCCCAGCAGCATGATGACGACCAGCAGGGCCAGTTCCCACCAGAAGTCCAGCTCGTCGTCGACCAGACGCAGACTCGCCGCCCAGGAGGCGACGAACGCCACGGTGATGGCCAGGCCGATGAGCAGCATCATGCCGGGCTTGCGGGAGCGGACCTCCGAGACCGCTCCGGTCAGGAACGGCCGACCGCCCCAGACATAGGTCACGGTGCCCAGGACCGGGGAGACCCACCGCGCCCACTCCGCGTCGGGCAGGCCGTAACCGACGAGGTGGGCGAACATTCCGTTGAATCCCACCACCGGGACCGCCAGGACGAGCATGATCCAGAACAGTCGCCGGAACTGCCCGACGTGATCCGCGTGCCCGGCGTGCTCGCCATGACCACCGTGCCCGTGATGACCACCCTGACTGCCGTGGTCCATGTGACCGGCATGGTCCATGTGGTCCATGTGATCTCTGTGGTCCACCTGACCATCATGAGCCACAGGACTACCACGGGTTGTGCGGCCGTCGTGATCACCATGCCCCTGATGAACGGAGTCGATCGATGCCGAAACCTGATCGTGCTGATGATCGTGGCGTATGCCCACCGTCGTACTCTCCCCATCGCTGCGGATATCCGCAGCAAGGCTACGACGACGCGCGCTGCACCAGCTCCGTGGCCAGGACCACCTGACGCCGCTCCAGCCCTCGCGAGGCGGGTGGGCGGCGGTCGGCGACCTCGGCGAGGAGGAGGTCGATCATCGCGCGGCCCATCTCCTCGATGGGCTGGCGCACGCTGGTCAGCGGCGGGTCCATGTGGCGGGCGATGGCGGAGTCGTCGTAGCCGACGAGGGCCACGTCGTCGGGGATGCGGCGGCCCGCCTCGCGCAGCGCGTGCCGGGCGCCGGCGGCGGTCACGTCGGAGGCGGCGAAGACCGCGTCCAGCTCCGGCCGGCGTTCCAGCAGCGCCGCCATCGCGCGCCGACCGCCCTCCTCGGAGAAGTCGCCCGCCTCGATCAGCAGCTCGTCCGCCTCGTGGCCCGCGTCCCGCAGGGCGTCGCGGTAGCCGTCGATGCGCCGCTCGGCGCCGTACACGTCGAGGCGGCCGGTGATGTGGGCGATGCGGCGCCGGCCCCGGCCGATGAGGTGCTCGACGGCCTGCCGGGCGCCGCCGTAGTTGTCCGAGTCGACCGAGGTAAGGGTCTCCGCGGCCGACCGGGGGCCGCTGATCACGGCCGGGATCTCCAGCTGGGCGAGCATGTCGGGCAGCGGGTCGTCGGCGTGCACGGAGACCAGCAGCACACCGTCCACGCGGTGCGCGGCCAGGTAATCGGCGAGCCGCTGCCGTTCCCGGTCGCTGCCCGCGAAGATCAGCAGCAGCTGCATCTCGGTGTCGGAGAGCGCCGCCCCCACACCGCGCAGCATGTCCGAGAAGTACGGTTCGGCGAAGAACCGAGTCTCCGGTTCGGGCACGACCAGCGCGATCGCGTCGGTACGGTTGGCGGCCAGCGCACGGGCGGCCGTGTTCGGGACGTAACCGAGCTCCGCGACGGCGGCCTCCACGGCGGCCCGGGTGGCGTCGCTCACCCGGGGTGACCCGTTGATCACCCGGGAGACCGTGCCCCGGCCGACACCGGCGCGCGCCGCCACCTCTTCGAGGGTGGGCCTGCTGCTGCCGCGGCCCCGCGCTCCGTGGCTCGCCATCTGCGCCCCGCCTTCCGTCGTGTGTCACGCCGGCCTGGAATCTAACAGCCCCGTCAGCGGCGGCGACCGCCGCCAGGTCCGCCGCCCGGGGCCCCGGACCATCCCTCGGCGAGAACCGGGCGTCCAGTCAACAGCCCGATAACTGGACGCAGTTCTCCGCGTCCGGTCCCTTGACACCCCCGCCCGGACCCGCAACCCTTCAACACATCACTTGTGGGAGCGCTCCCACAGCGCCTGGCACATACACAACCCGCACGTTCCCCGCCCGCGCCGCAGCATGCAAGAAACGGGCCCGACAACGCCGTTGGCCGGGGGGTCGGCACGTCAGGGCAACAGGAGGACGCAATGCGAGCACGTACCCTCCCCCACTCTCGGCAGCGCTCGAACGGGGGGAAGCCCTTCACCCGCAAGGCCCTGGCCATCGCGGCCGTGGTGTCGCTGGGCACCGGGCTGCTGGCCGGCTGTGCCGACGACGGCGGAGACGGCGACTCCGATTCCTCGTCGGGTGGCAAGGGCAAGACGACGGTCACGTTGGGCCTGTTCGGCACCTTCGGCTTCAAGGAAGCCGGTCTCTACGCCGAGTACGAGAAGCTGAACCCCGACATCAAGATCGCCGAGAACGTTGTCGAGCGCAACGAGAACTACTACCCGGGGCTGCTGAACCACCTCACCACCAACAGCGGCCTGCAGGACGTCCAGGCCGTCGAGGTCGGCAACATCGCGGAGATCGTGGACACCCAGGCCGCCAAGCTCGAGGACCTCTCCAAGGCCGACGGCGTGGACAAGAGCCACTGGCTCGAGTGGAAGTGGGAGCAGGCCACCACCAAGGACGGCCGGACGATCGGTCTGGGCACCGACATCGGCCCGATGGCGATCTGCTACCGCAAGGACCTGTTCGAGAAGGCCGGGCTGCCGTCCGACCGCGCGGAGGTCGCCAAGCTGTGGGAGGGCGACTGGGAAAAGTTCGTCGAGGTCGGTGAGGACTACCAGAAGAAGGCCCCCAAGGGCACCACCTTCCTGGACTCCCCCGGCGGCCTGCTCAACGCGATCCTCAGCAGTGGGAAGGAGAAGTTCTACGACGCCTCCGGCGAGGTCACCTACAAGACCAACCCGGTCGTCAAGGCAGCCTTCGACCTGACCGCCGAGGCCGTCGAGAAGGGCATGATCGGCGCCCAGACGCAGTTCCAGCCGGCCTGGGACCAGACGATCGCCAACAACAAGTTCGCCGCGATGGCCTGCCCGCCGTGGATGCTCGGCTACATCAAGGGCAAGTCGCAGCCCGACGCCGTCGGCAAGTGGGACGTCGCCGTGGCGCCCGAGTCCGGCAACTGGGGCGGCTCCTTCCTGACGGTGCCCAAGAGCGCCAAGAACGTCGACGAGGCCAAGAAGCTCGTCGCCTGGCTGACCGCGCCCGAGCAGCAGGCCAAGCTGTTCGAGGTGCAGGGCAGCTTCCCGAGCGCCCAGGCCGCCTTCGACAGCCCCGAAGTGACCGGTGCGAAGAACGACATGACCGGGGACTCCCCGATCGGTGAGATCTTCTCCGAGGCCGCCCAGCGGATCCCCCTCCAGGCGATCGGCCCGAAGGACCAGATCATCCAGCAGGGCCTGACGGACAACGGCGTCATCCTCGTCACGAAGGGCAAGTCCGCCGAGGAGGCCTGGGAGACGGCCACCAAGACCATCGACAACAACCTGGACAAGTGACCCGGATGTCCACCCGCCACCACACCGCCGCGTCCCCCGTCAAGGGGGGCGCGGTCCCGGGCCGCCCGCCCGGGACCACCGCGTCCGACGGCGAGGAGGAGCGGCGCCGGCGAAAGCTGTCCCGCCGCTGGCAGCGGGACATGCGCTGGAGCCCGTACGCCTTCGTCTCGCCGTTCTTCCTGCTGTTCCTCGCCTTCGGCCTGTTCCCGCTGGTCTACACCGGCTGGGCCTCGCTGCACCAGGTCGAGCTGACCGCCCCGACCGACATGGAATGGGTGGGGCTGCGCAACTTCACCCGGATCTTCGACGACGAGTTCTTCTGGAACGCGGCGCAGAACACGCTGACCATCGGCATCATCTCGACCGTTCCGCAGCTGCTGATGGCGATGGGCATCGCCCACATCCTCAACTACAAGCTGCGCGCCTCGACCTTCTACCGGGTCGCGATGCTCGCGCCGTACGCCACCTCGATCGCCGCCGCCTCCCTGGTGTTCGTGCTGCTCTTCGGGCGTGACTACGGCATGATCAACTGGGCGCTGGACTTCGTCGGGATCGACCCGGTCAACTGGCAGGGCGACAAGTGGCCCTCGCAGTTCGCCGTCTCGACCATCGTCATCTGGCGCTGGACCGGCTACAACGCGCTGATCTACCTGGCCGCGATGCAGGCGATCCCGCACGACCTGTACGAGTCGGCGGCGCTGGACGGCGCCAGCCGCTGGCAGCAGTTCCTGCACGTGACGCTGCCCTCGCTGCGCCCGACCATCCTGTTCACCGTCGTGGTGTCCACCATCGGGGCGAGCCAGGTCTTCGGCGAACCGCTGCTGTTCGACGCCAACAAGGGCGCGTCCGGCGGCGCGGAGCACCAGTTCCAGACGCTCGGCCTGTACCTGTACGAGCAGGGCTGGATCAACCAGCACCTGGGCCGCGCCTCGGCGATCGCGTGGATGATGTTCCTGATCCTGATCGTCATCGGCATCGTCAACTACGTCATCTCGCGCCGGCTGCGCGCCAGTAGTTAAGGAGTTGTGGCCGTGACGACGACTGTGACGCCCCCGCCCCCCGAGACCGCGCCCGTCAAGAAGGAGAAGCGCTCCCGCCTGCCGAAGTCCGCACGGGCCGGCGGTACCCTGCACGGCGGTCCGATCGCGTACGCGATCCTGATCGTGTTCACGATCGTCTCGCTGTTCCCGCTGGTGTGGACCGCGATCGCCGCGTCCCGGGACAACCAGCGCCTGGCGCAGACCCCGCCGCCGTTCTGGTTCGGCTCGAACCTGTTCAAGAACCTGGAGCTCGCCTGGACCGACGCCAACCTCGGTGAGGCGTTCTTCAACACCACGCTCGTCGCGGGCATCTCGGCGGTGACCGTCGTGACCCTGTCGACGATCGCCGGGTTCGCCTTCGCCAAGCTGCGCTTCAAGGGCCGGGGCGCGCTGATGCTGATCGTGATCGGCACGATGATGGTGCCGCCGCAGCTGAGCGTGATCCCGCTGTACATGATGGTCGCCAAGCTCGACTGGACCGACCAGCTGCAGGCGGTCGTCTTCCCGTCGCTGGTGAGCGCGTTCGGCGTGTTCTTCATGCGGCAGTACCTGCTCCAGGCGCTGCCGGACGAGGTCATCGAGGCCGCCAGGGTCGACGGCGCGAGCAGTTGGCGCGTGGTGTGGCACGTGGTGTTCCCGGCGGCGCGGCCGGCGATGGCCGTACTGGGCATGCTGATCTTCGTGCAGACCTGGAACGACTTCCTGTGGCCGTTCCTCGTGCTGACCCAGTCCGGCAACCCGACCGTGCAGGTCGCGGTCGCGGGGCTCGGCCGCGGTTTCACTCCGGACCAGTCCCTGATCATGGCGGGTGCCCTGCTGGGCACGCTGCCGCTGCTGCTGGTCTTCGCGATCTTCGGCAAGCAGATCGTGGGCGGCATCATGCAGGGCGCGGTCAAGGGCTGACACCCGTCCGCGCAGACGCACGGCACGCACGGCACGCACGCACATACGTCCAGCAGGGGGCCGGGTCACCGATGCCTCGGCCCCCGCACCTCGCCCCTGGCCCCCCACTTCACTCTCCTCCTCGTTCTTCTCCCTACTCACCTCTGACTCGTAGGTCCACGACCCCTTATGGGAGCGCTTCCATGCCTGACTCCGCAACGCCGGTGCCCCCGGCGGCCTTTCCCCCGCCTTCCTCTGGGGCGCCGCGACCTCCGCATACCAGATCGAGGGCGCGGTGCGGGAGGACGGTCGTACGCCGTCCATCTGGGACACCTTCAGCCGCACGCCGGGCAAGACCGCCGGCGGCGACACCGGTGACATCGCTGTCGACCACTACCACCGTTACCGCGACGACGTGGCGCTGATGGCGGAACTGGGCCTGGGCGCCTACCGCTTCTCCATCTCCTGGCCCCGGGTGCAGCCGACCGGCCGCGGCCCGGCCGTACGGCGCGGCCTGGACTTCTACCGCCGGCTGGTCGACAAGTTGCTGGCGCACGGCATCAAGCCGGCCGTCACCCTTTACCACTGGGACCTGCCGCAGGAGCTGGAGGACGCGGGCGGCTGGCCGGAGCGCGACACCGCGTACCGCTTCGCCGAGTACGCGCAGATCGTCGGCGAGGCGCTCGGCGACCGGGTGGAGCAGTGGATCACGCTCAACGAGCCGTGGTGCAGCGCGTTTCTGGGCTATGCCTCCGGGGTGCACGCGCCGGGCCGTACCGACCCGGCGGCCTCGCTGCGGGCCGCCCACCACCTGAACCTGGCGCACGGACTGGGCACCGAGGCGCTGCGGTCCGTGATGCCGGCCCGCAACTCGATCGCGATCAGCCTCAACTCCTCGGTGGTCCGGCCTCTTCGGCCGGCGACCCGGCGGACCTGGCGGCGGCGCACAAGATCGACGACCTGTCCAGCGGCATCTTCCACGGCCCGATCCTGAAGGGCGCCTACCCCGAGTCGCTGCTGACGGCGACCTCGTCGCTGACGGACTGGTCGTGCATCCACGACGGCGACCTGGACCTGATCCACCAGCCGCTGGACGCGCTGGGCCTCAACTACTACACGCCCACCCTGGTGTCGGCGGCGGACCCGGACGCGAGGGGACCGCGGGCCGACGGTCACGGGGCGAGCGACCACTCACCGTGGCCGGCCGCGGAGGACGTGGCCTTCCACCAATCGCCCGGGGAGCGCACCGAGATGGGCTGGTCCGTCGACCCGACCGGGCTGCACGACCTGATCATGCGGTACACCCGCGAGGCGCCCGGCCTGCCGCTCTACGTCACCGAGAACGGCGCCGCCTACGACGACAAGCCCGACGCCGACGGCACGGTGCACGACCCGGAACGGATCGCCTACCTGCACGGCCATCTCGCCGCGGTCCGCCGGGCCATCACCGACGGCGCGGACGTGCGCGGCTACTACCTGTGGTCCCTGTTGGACAACTTCGAGTGGGCGTACGGCTACGAGAAGCGCTTCGGCGCGGTCTACGTCGACTACGCGTCCCAGGAGCGGACCCCGAAGGCCAGCGCCCTCTGGTACAGCAGGGCGGCCAAGTCGGGCACCCTGCCGGGGCCGGAGGCCGTCTGACCCTCCCTGGAACGGGGGAGACGGGGGCGGGGAACGGGGCGCGGCGTCTCAGGAGAGCGCCGCGCCCCGCGCGGCTGCCGGGACGCGCGCGACCTCCGGCGAGATCAAGGGCTACGACACCGTCGGCGGCCGGGTGGTCTTAGACCTCGGCGAGACATCCGCGTCATCGGTGTCGGCAACGCCCTGGGCGGGCTGGTCGATGCAGGGCGGGGTTCGCGGCGGGTGCGGACCGGGTGTCGGTCTTCTGCACCTGGCACGACGGCCCGCCGCGCGTGGAGACAGGCAGCTACTGACCGGCCGCCCCGGCCCCCTCCCGCCCCTCACCCGTCACCGGAACACCGACGGTGGTGGCGCCGGCGAGTCGACCGCCGCCAGGTCGCTGACCGGGGCGGCCCCACCGGTGAAGTCCCTGAGTTCCCGCCCGTGCGGGACGCGCCCGGGGTGCGGATCGGAGGCGGCGCGGCGGGTCAGCTCGGCGATCGGCAGGGGCGCGTCGGAGGCGACCAGTACGGAGTTGCCGAAGCGTCTGCCGCGGAGCACCGCCGGGTCGGCGATCAGCGCGAGTTCGGCGAACCGGGCGGCGGCGGTGGCGATCTGGCCGCGCAGATGGGCCAGCGGCGGCCCGTCGGCGAGGTTGGCGACGTAGACCCCACCCGGAGCGAGGGCCCTGCGGACGTCGTCCAGGAACTCGGTCGAGGTCAGGTGGGCGGGGGTGCGGGCCCCGCCGAACACGTCGGCGACGACGAGGCCGGCCCATCCGTCCCGCACCTTCGCGAGCCCTTCCCGGGCGTCCACCGCGCGCACCCTGATCCGCGCCCTGGGGTCCAGCGGCAGCTCCCGGCGGACCAGCCGCACCAGCCGCGCGTCCCGCTCGACGACCTGCTGGGTGGAGCGGGGCCGGGTGGCGGCGACGTACCGGGCGAGGGTGAACGCGCCGCCGCCGAGATGCACCGCCCGCACGGGGTCGCCGGCCGGTACGACGGTGTCGATGACGTGTCCGATCCGCCGCTGGTACTCGAAGGAGAGATACGCCGGATCGTCCAGGTCGACGTGCGACTGCGGGGCGTCGTCGATCAGCAGCGTCCAGGCCCTCGGCCGTTCCCGGTCGGGGACGAGCCGGGCGAGCCCTCCGTCGACGCTCTCGACGACGGCTTCGACGGCGGCCTGCCCGCGTCCGGAGTTCCTGGACCTTCCCATGGGGGCATTGTCGCAACCCGCCCCGGACCGGCCCCGGCCACCCCGAGCACCGCACGCCGCGACTCAGCGACAGCCGTCCACCGCGTCGAGCAGGCGTTGCGCCTCGCCCAGTGCCTCCCGCAAGACCGCGGGATCGGTGGCGAGGCCGGCGTCGCCCTCGGGCGGCAGCAGCCAGTCCGAGCCCTCCACCGGCGGCTCGGGCGCCAGGCTCAGCCCGCGGCCGTCGGTCTCCGTACACGTGCTGCCCGGCACGTCCCACGCCGCGGCCGTCCCCGGCGGCACCAGGAACCCGAGCGTGCTCCCGCCGTCGTCGTGCAGGACGGACCCCACCACGTCCCCCGCCCCCACCGCGCCGCGCCGCAGGATGTCCACCGCCTCCAGGCCCTGCCGGGCCGGAACCGTCACCACCTCGCAGCCGCCCGGCGGCCCGCCCGACGGCGTTCGGGGTTCACTGCTCCGGCTGGTCGCCATCCCGGCCTCCGCATTCCGGCCTCCACCACACACGTGGTTCAACGCGGCGGGCCCTCCTGGGCTACGGCGAAACCCAATAGCACAGAATGGCAGTTCATGGCGGATCACAGACGAGATATCCGGTTTGTGGCCAAACTCTGCGTGGCGACTCCGTCACAGCAGGTACGTTCTTGCCCGCCGGCACCAGAGCGGCGCAACGGATGAACCGCTCTGCTTCCGGCATGGTTCGACGGTTCGCAGAGAGGACCCGGCCATGGCGTCGTCAACGGTGCCCTCGTCCCAGCCCGATCGGCCACCGCGGCCGAATCTCGTCTTCCGGCAACTGCGCGGACCGCGCTCGCCGGCCGAGTTCGCCGCGTCGGTCCGCAGGGCCGCTCGCGAGATCGGCGAGCGGGTCAGCTGTGACGCGCGGTACGTGCACCGGGTGGAGGCAGGCGAGATCCGCTGCCCCAACTATGCCTACGAACGGGTGTTCCTGCACATGTTTCCCGGCCGCACGCTGACCGACCTGGGCTTCGCGCCCCGTGCGTCGGTCCGCGGGCGCCGGGCGCGGGCCGACGGGGGCACTCCCCCGGCGCCCGTCACGGTCCCGGCACTCGTCACGAGTGGGACCGGCGGGGCCCCTGAGCCGTACGACACGCAGAACCCGTACGACACGCACCACAACTATGAGGAGAGCGACGTGCTGCGTCGCGCATTCATGACCGGCGGGGGCGCCACGGTGGCCGCCGCCTCACTGGGCCCGCTCGCCCTGGCCCCGGACGCCGCGGCGGCACAGCACGCCGTGCGCCGTCCCGGCGCGAACGACGCGGGTGCCCTGGAAGAAGCCGTCCGCCGCATCAGGCTGCTCGACGACCGGCACGGGGCCGACGGCCTCTACCGGCGTGCGGCGGCACCGCTGCGCGCCGCCTACGCCCTGCTCGACGCCGGGGCGACCCGGCAGCGGACGGCGGACCGGCTGTACTCGGGCGCCGGTGAACTGGCCATCTCGGTGGGCTGGCTGGCGCACGACTCGGGCCGGTTCGACGACGCCCGCTCGCACTACGCGGAGGCGCTGGCGACCGCGCGGGTGACCGGGGACCCGGGGCTGGAGGCGCACGCCTTCTGCAACACGGCGTTCCTCGCCCGGGACTCGGCAGGCCCCGGGAGGCGGTGCGGGCGGCGCAGGCCGCGCAGCGGGCCGCGCGCCCGCTCGGCTCCGCCCGGCTGATGTCGCTGCTGGCGCTGCGCGAGGCGGGCGGCTGGGCGGGGCTCGCCGACCGGTCCGGCTGCGAGCAGGCACTGGCCCGCGCACAGGCCTACTTCGACCGCGGCCCCGCACCGGCCGACCCCGAGTGGATGACCTTCTACGGGGAGGCCGAACTGGAGGGCCTGGAGGCGCAGTGCTGGTCGACCCTGGGCGACTGGCCGCGGGCGGCCCGGCACGCGCGGCGGGCGGCGGAGCTCCAGGACCCGCACTTCACCCGCAACATCGCGCTGTACACGGCGGAACTGGCGGACGACCTGGCCCGCGGCGGACGCCCGGACGAGGCGGCGGCCGCGGGGATGCGGGTGCTGGACCTGCTGCCCGAGGTCCAGTCGTCCCGGGTCCGCACGATGCTGGCGGGCACGGCCCGCGTACTCCTCCCGCACCGCCGCACCTCGGAGGTGTCGGCCTTCCTGGAGCGCCACGGCTCCCTCCCCGCATGACGTAGACGCCCCGGCCGGCGTCAGGACCGGATCGGCGCCGACCCCGGATCGGCGCCGGTCAGCCCGCCAGGTGCCCCAGGTCGTTCCAGCTCTCGATGGCCGGCTCCCCGTACGCCCAGCCCAGGACCGACAGCGACGTCGGGTTGAGGCGGATGCGGGCCCCGAAGTCGAGCGGCAGCCCCAGCCAGCGGGCGCCGATCGAGCGCAGGATGTGCCCGTGGGCGAAGACCAGCACGTCCCGGTCGGCGGAGCGCGCCCAGGCGACCGCCTCGTCCGCGCGGGCCGTCACCTCGTCGAGGGTCTCCCCCTCGGGCACGCCGTCGCGCCAGATCAGCCAGCCGGGGCGGTCCGCCCGTATCTCGGCGGGGGTCATGCCCTCGTACGCCCCGTAGTGCCACTCCATGAGGGTGTCCCAGGTCTGCGCACGCTCGCCGAATCCGGCGAGTTCGCAGGTCTCCCGCGCGCGTACCAGCGGGCTGGTGCGCACCTCGAGGTCCGGCATCCCGTCGTACGGCGGCCGGTGCAGGCGCTCACCGAGCAGCTTGGCGCCCTGCCGCCCCTCGTCCAGGAGCGGCACGTCGGTCCTGCCGGTGTGCTTGCCGGACAACGACCACGCGGTCTGTCCGTGCCGGGCCAGCAGGATGCGCGGTGCCATGGGAGACCTTCCAGGAGGAATCGGGGGCGCGACCCCTCCATCATCGCGCACCCAAAGACGGGCAACCCGGCGGACGATCGCAGCGTCTATCAGGGCCGAGGGCGCCTCATCAGGGGCGCGCGTACGCCTAGAGTGGCTGATCGGATCGCCGCCGGGGCGGGAGTGAGCGTGAAGGGGAGGGCGATCGGATGCCGCACACCGAGACACCGGGTGCCGAAGGGGCCCCGGCGATCCGGCTGCGCTGGTGGACCGAGCTGCCGCTGATACTTCTCGTGTACGCCTGCTACTCGGCGGGGCGCCTGCTCGTCCGGGGCGACGTCACCGACGCCGTGGACCACGGACTGGCGATCCTGCGCATCGAGCAGGCGCTCCACCTCAACGCCGAGCACCCGCTCAACCGGCTGTTCACGCGCGAGCCGTGGCTGGGCGTACCGGCCGACTTCTGGTACGCGTCGCTGCACTACCTGGTGACGCCCGCGCTCCTGGTCTGGCTGTTCCGCTCCCGCGCGGTGCACTATCACGCCGCCCGCACCTGGCTGATGACGTCCACCTTCATCGGGCTGATCGGCTTCACCCTGCTGCCCACCTGCCCGCCCAGACTGCTCGACGCGAGCCACGGTTTCGTCGACACCATGGCCCAGTACAGCTCGTACGGCTGGTGGGCCGGTGAGGCCAGCGCCCCGCGGGGCCTGGGCGGGCTGACCAACCAGTACGCGGCGATGCCGAGCCTGCATGTGGGCTGGGCCCTGTGGTGCGGCGTGATCCTGTGGCGGATCGGCGGTACGCGGGCGGCGAAGACGGCCGCCGTCGGCTATCCGCTGGTGACGGTCGTCGTGGT
The DNA here is from genome assembly GCF_045291515.1 of Streptomyces sp. GD-15H. Classification (NCBI taxonomy): domain Bacteria; kingdom Bacillati; phylum Actinomycetota; class Actinomycetes; order Kitasatosporales; family Streptomycetaceae; genus Streptomyces; species Streptomyces sp. GD-15H. Next base: position 5,563,842 of record NZ_CP149447.1, on the reverse strand, counting down.
GATGGGCACCGCCAACCACTACTTCCTCGACGTGGTCGCGGGTGCCCTCGTGATGGGCGCCGGGCTGCTGCTCGTACCCGTCGTGACGCGGTACACGAACCGGGCGAGGACCCGCCCGCTGCCGCGCCCGGCGCCGGTCCCCACGGCCTCTCCCGTCACGGGTTCCCCGATTGTCAGTGCCGGATGCCAGACTTCCGCGGGTGAGCAATTTCCACGACAGCGGCCACGGCAGCGGCAGTTCGAGCCACGGTTCGCCCCGGGAGCCGAGCCGGGCGGCGCACCCCCCTCCGACCAGGGGAAGGAGCCCAGGCCGCTCCGGCACCGGCTCGCTGAGCTGCGCGGTCCGGACGTGCCGGCGAAGGCACTGGACGCGCGCGCCCTGGCCGCCCTGGCCGCCAACCCGGGCTGCGAGCGCCGCGCGATCCTCGACGGCGCGGGCGTGGACAAGGCACGACTGGCGGGCGCGCTGGGCTCGGCCTCGGTCTTCGGCCAGTCCCAGTTCGCGTTCGTCCGGGGCAACGCGTTCGAGGCCCGGGTCAAGGCGGACGGCGGCACGGAGTTGCTGCGGCTCGTCCACGAGAAGCTGGACCGCTCCGCGGAACCGCCCGCCGGGGCGCGGGTGCCGGACCTGACCGCGTCCGGCCCCCAGGGGCGGGCGGCGCGCACGGAGTTGGCGCTGGGCGAGGCCGCGCGGGCGCGGGACGGGTGGACGCTGCTCGACCATCCCCTGCTCGCGCTGGACGTCGCGGGCTCGCCGGCCTTCCTGGAGCCGGACGCGGTGGTGGTGCACCCGGACGGCAGCTGGACGGTCGTGGAGATCAAGTCCTTCCCCATGCTGGACGGTTCGGCGGACCCGGCGAAGGTCGGCGCGGCGGCCCGGCAGGCGGCGGTGTACGTGCTGGCGCTGGAGGAGGTCGCCGCCCGCCTCACCACCGTCCCGGCCCCCCGCGTGCGGCACCGGGTCCTGCTGGTGTGCCCCAAGGACTTCTCCAACCTGCCGACCGCGTCCGCCGTGGACGTGCGCAAGCAGCGCGCGGTGACCGCCCGTCAGCTGGCCCGGCTCACCCGGATCGAGGACATCGCCGGCGCGCTTCCCGAGGGCACCTGTTTCGCGCCCGAGCTGCCCCGCGAGCGGCTCACGGCGGCCGTGGAGTCGGTCCCGGCGAGCTATGCGCCGGAGTGCCTGTCCGCGTGCGAGCTGGCCTTCCACTGCCGGGACCGTTCCCGCGCGCAGGGCGCGGTGACCTCCCTGGGCCGCCCGGTGCGCGCCGAACTGGGCGGTCTGACGACGGTCGAGGACGTGCTGGCGGCGGCCCGCGGCGAGGCCGGCGATCCCGACGATCCGACGGTGGCCGTCCTGCGCAGGGCGGCGGCGCTGCGGGCGGAGGCCCTCGCCGGCGCGGGGGCCTCCGCAGGCGGGGGGCTTTCGCCGGCAGTGGCGCTTTCACCGACGGAGAGGCCCTCGCCGGCCGCCCGGAGGTGGCCCCTTGTCCCTGATCGCCACCCTGGCCCGCCTCGAGGCCGTCAGCACCGGCCGCGCCCAGCCCGCCGCCACCGTCCGGCACCGGCATCTGTCCGAGCGGCCGCTGGTGTTCGTGCCGCTGATCACCGCCGGTGAGGCGGGTGCCCCGCTCGGCGCGCTGGTGGGCACCGACCGGGACGCACCGCGGCTGCTGGCCGTGCCGCAGCCGCGCGACCGCGACCTCAGGTTCGCGTTCCTGGCCGAACTGGCCGACGTGGTCCTGCCGTACGTGGACAGCTGCGCCGAGGCCGTGGAGGCCGCGGAGCGCAGCGAGACCGACCCGGAGACCGGAAAGCGGGTCAAGGTCGAGGTCGAGCTGTGCGCGGACGCGCCGCAGCTGATCGTGCCGAGCCGGGCCGGTGTCGACCTCGTACGGCTCCTCGGCCGTTCCACGCGGTTCCGGCGCACGGCGGAGCAGGACCCGGAGGCACCCTTCCCGGCGCCGCCCCGGGTGCCGTTGCTGGGGCGGTGGCTGACGCACTTCGGGGAGCGGGCCCGGGTGCCCGGCTCGTCGCTGCTGCCGGCCATGACGGATCTGCTGAGCCGGCACTGGGCGACCGGTCAGTCCACGCTGGAGGACCAGCATCTGGGGGCGCTGCTCGCGTGGATCGCCCCGCCCGAGGGACGCTCCGGGGCCGAGGCGGCGCGGGAGGCGGAGCTGGCGCGGGACGCCGACGGACAGTTGCGGTGTCCGCCCGCGGGCCCGGCGACCGACCCGGCGTTCGACAACAAGCTGCTCGCCCCGGCCATCGAGCGGTACGACCGCGCCCGCAGCGCGCTCGCCGCCGCGGAGGACGGCCTGGAGGCCGACGACCGGCTCGGCGTGCTGGCCGCCGCCGAGCGGGAGATCCGCGCGCTGGTGGAGAGCCGTACGCGGCCCACCTGGGACGCGGTGTGGCGGGGCCTGGACCTGCTGCGCGCGCTGCCGGAGGGTGCGCGCGTCGAGGAGCGGTGGACGCGCGACCGCTGGTCGTTCACCGGTCACCGGGACCGGGTGCTGGCCGGTGAGCCGCCGCAGCCGCGCCGCGACGACGCGGTGACGGCGGCCAACAAGCTGGCCGCGCGTGAGCGGGAACAGGCCCGGCTGGAGGCCCAGGAGGCCCTGGACGACCCGCTGGTGATGGCGGGCCGGCGGCTGTCCGGGGAGGCGTTCGCGGGCGAGGTCACCGATGTCGTCATGGCGTACAGCGAGAGCAGGCGGCCGAGCCCCCGCCCGCTGGTCACCGTCCGGACGGACGACCGCCCGCACCTGGGCGAGCGGGCCAGGGTGTACCGCTCGCTGGGCGGGAAACCGCAGACGGCCGAGTTCGTCGCCGGGGAGGAGGACGGGGCGCTGCTCGTCCTGCGGATCATGGACAGGATGGGCCGCGGCAAGGAGCCCGAGGCGGGTTCGGTGCCGGAGAAGGGCGACCGGGTCTGCTTCACGCTGTTCGCACACGAGCCGCGCGGCGGGGCGAAGCTCCCCGACCCGGAGGAGACCCCGTGGACGCACGGCGGTCCGCCCGGCGCCGCGGCCGCCACACCGGAGGCCGCCGACCCGGTGACCGAGGAGGACGTGCTTTGAACCCTCCCCCTCGCGAACGAGGAGGATTCCTGGCTCACGCCGCCCCGTCGCTCAGCGAACGACCAGGTCTTACGCGATCGGCACCAGCCGGGTGGGAACCAGCCCGGTTTCCCCAGAGACCGGAGGTTGCTGTGCCGGCTCGGCCCTCGCTCAGCACGCCGCGACACCACCATCCGTCGACGGACTGGAACTCTCAGTGATCACTCCTGGCCAAGAGGCCGTTACCGACCCCGGCGCGGCCGCCACCCGTGCCACCGACGCGATCCTGCGCGACACCCTGCACGGCACCGCGCGCGGTGTGGTCGTCGACTCCCCGCCCGGTGCCGGCAAGTCCACGCTGGTGGTCCGCGCGGCGCTGGAACTGGCCGAGGTGGGGCGCCCGTTGATGGTGGTGGCACAGACCAACGCCCAGGTCGACGACCTGGTCCTGCGGCTCGCCGAGAAGAACCCGGGCCTGCCGGTCGGTCGGCTGCACAGCAGTGACACCGACCCGTACGACAAGGCGCTGGACGAGCTGGAGAACGTGCGCAAGTCGGCGAAGGCGGCCGATCTCGCCGGGCTCGACGTGGTCATCTCCACGGCCGCCAAGTGGGCGCACGTCAAGGGCGTCGAACCGTGGGCGCACGCGATCGTCGACGAGGCGTACCAGATGCGCTCGGACGCGCTGCTCGCCGTGGCGGGGCTGTTCGAGCGGGCCCTGTTCGTGGGCGACCCGGGGCAGTTGGACCCGTTCTCGATCGTGGGCGGCGAGCAGTGGGCGGGCCTGTCGTACGACCCGTCCGCGTCCGCAGTGACGACCCTGCTCGCCCACAATCCCGAACTGCCGCAGCACCGCCTGCCGGTGTCGTGGCGGCTGCCCGCCTCGGCGGCGCCCCTGGTGTCGGACGCGTTCTACCCGTACACGCCGTTCCGCAGCGGCACCGGCCCCGGCGACCGACGACTCACCCTCGGTGTGCCGCCGGACGGTTCGGGTCCGGACCGGGTGATCGACGAGGCCGCCGAGTCCGGCTGGGGTCTGCTGGAGCTGCCCGCCCGGCACACCCCGCGCACCGATCCGGAGGCGGTCCGGGCGGTGGCCCTGGTCGTCCGCCGGCTGCTGGACCGGAAGGGCGCGTCGGTGTCGGAGCGATCGCGAGCCCCCATCCCCCTCACCGCCGACCGGATCGCCGTCGGCACCGCCCACCGCGACCAGGCGGCGGCGGTCCGGGCGGCGCTGGCCGAGCTGGACGTGGTGGACGTCACCGTCGACACGGCGAACCGGCTCCAGGGGCGGGAGTTCGACGTCACGGTGGTGCTGCATCCGCTCTCCGGCCGCCCCGACGCCACCGCCTTCCACCTGGAGACGGGCAGACTGTGCGTGCTGGCCTCCCGGCACCGGCACGCCTGCATCGTGGTGTGCAGGGCGGGCGTGGGCGATCTGCTGGACGCCTATCCGTCGACGGAACCGGTCCAGCTGGGCACCCTCGTGAAGTTCCCGGACGGCTGGGAGGCCAACCACTCGGTCCTGGCCCACCTCGCGGAGCACCGGATCACGTGGCGGCCCTGACTTCGGCGGTCAGGGCCGCCTGCCCCGAGGCCCTCTTGCCAGGGCGCGGGACAATGGACGGTGGCCCACTCACCGGCGGGCCGACGTGACGTACGCGTACGACCGGCATGACGAGTACGACGAGTGCGACGCGTACGACGAGAAGGACAAGAGGGAGATGACATGGCGGAGCCCACGCCGCACCGGGACGAACCGCGGCTACGCCCCGCGCCCCTGCTCTTCGAGCCCGCGGAGGCGGCCGCCGATCCGGAGCACTTCTTCGACCTGGAGTCGATCGACGATCCGCGCGCGCTGCTGGAGCGGGCGACGGAGCTGACGCTCGCGTTCCGCGCGGCGACGGACCGGGCGGTGGAGTTCCAGGCGGTGGCGGCGGCGCAGCTGGCCGACCCGCGGCGCTTCGACCGGCTGACGTCGGCCGACATCGCCGAGCGGGCCGAGTGGACCGAGGACTACGCGAAGAAGATGATCGAGTTCGGGCGGGACCTGCTGCACGGGGGCGAGGGCCGGGGGCACGCCGATCCGGTGTGAGCGGCGCGCCCGGGCCGGCCCGCGCGACCGGCCCACCGCAGTCGAACGAGCGTGGCATATGCCAGGTGGGCAAGATACCCCCTTCCCGCACCGGTGTCCTCCATTCCCGCAACTCTGGGAAACGGTTCCCTCACCGCGGGTAGACAGACCCCATGAGCAGTCCACGCAATGTCTCCGACGTCAGCGGTGTCACCCCGGACGGCGCTGCCTGGCTCGCCTCCGCAGGAGCGTATCCGCGCAGCACCCTCTCGCTCTGGGAGGAGCGGCCGTACGCGCCCGTCGTGCTGCCCTGCGGCTCCGCCTTCGACGTGGTGAGCGCCCCCTCGGCCTTCGGGCGGCGGATGCTGGACCGGATGTGGGACGAGGGGCCGGGCTCCGGTCCGGTGGCCGAGTTCCGCGGCCGGATGCTGCTGTTCTCCGCTCCCGGCACGGCCCAGCGGCTGCCCGCGCTACTGGAGTGGGAGGAGTGGGGCGCCCGCGGCGGGAAGACCGCGGAAGCCGGCCGTACGGGCGCCGTTCCGCCCCTGCTGTGCCACGGCACCGGCGACGCGGTGACCGTTCCGGCCCCGGGTCCCGGGGCCCCGGCGGACCGCTCCGGCTCGCGCTGGCTGGTCGCCCCGGACACGCGTCGCCCCTGGTTGCCGGGCCCGGAGGTGCTGCTCTGGGCGGCCGTACGGGCGGCCCGCGCGGCCGTGCGGATATCGATTTTTCCTCCCGCCGACCGGGGTGCTAATGTCTACGACGTCGGCAGGCGCCGCTAGCTCAGTTGGTTAGAGCAGCTGACTCTTAATCAGCGGGTCCGGGGTTCGAGTCCCTGGCGGCGCACGACACGGAAAGGCCTCTTGCGAAAGCAAGGGGCCTTTTACGCGTCTCCCTCCCCCACCCCCGGCCCGGCGCTGATCTGCACCGTCCACGCCCCCGAATCCGTACGCCCCAGCACCTCCACCCGCGCGTCCTCCCCCGGCACCGTGAAGCGCTCGCCGAGGGCGACCGGGGCGTCCGCGAGGGGCGGGTAGACCGAGTCCCCCGGCAGGCCTCCGTGTGCGGGTGGGCGTCGATCACCTCGATCGGGCCCTCACCGGACCGGGTGGTGCCGCGCACCTTGTAGACCAGCACCCCCGACCGGCAGGCGCCCACGTCGTCGCCGACGGGACCGCGCGCCTCGAAGGCGAGCACGCTGTCCGGGCCGGTGCGCACCACGGCGAGCTTGATGCCCCCGCCCAGCCCGAAGGCCGGTGCCCCGGCGGCACCGGTCACCGGCACGCCGGGCCCCGCCCCGAGCGGTTCCAGCGTCAGCCGTACCGGCCCCGCGTCCTGCACGCACCGCACCTGCCGGGGCGCCAGCCAGCCCAGCTTCCACTTGTGCCAGCCGAACAGGTCGGGAGCGAGAGCGAACTGGCTTCCCATCAGGTCCCAGTCGCCGACGTGGGTGTCCCAGTCGCCCTTGCCGTCCGTGGGCCGGTTGTAGAGGTCGGGGAGGTCGAAGACATGGCCGGTCTCATGGGCGAGGACCAGCCGGTCCGGGGGATGGTTCTCGAACACGGTGACGATCCGGCGGATGTCGGTGCCGTCCGCCCGCAGCGGGGTCTCCAGGTTGACGACCTTCGTGGCGTCGGAGTCCACCCCGGGCGCGTCCGGGTCGGCGACGAAGTACACGACGTCGTAGCGCGAGAAGTCGACCCGCGGGTCGACGGCGGCGAGCGCGTCGCGCAGGTAGGCGGACCGGTCCCGCAGGGTCCAGTCACGCTGTATGGCGTACGCGGTGGACGGGCGCGGCATCGGGATCCAGCCATGCAGGACGTGCGGGCGCAGGGTGAACCTTCCGTAGGAGGCCCGGCGGAAGAAGTCGCCGGTGGCGGGGAAGTGGTCGGCGGCGATGTCGTCGGGGGTGGTCAGGGGGTGCGAGTCCGGGAAGGACAGGAACACCATGACGGCGTCCAGCCGGCCGGTCGGCCGGGGGTAGGCGGCGTTCCAGGTGTCCAGGCCCTCCGAGTGGTGCGTGTCGGTGCGGGTCAGGGCGCAGGGGGCCGCGGAGAAGGGTTCGGCGGCGGAGGGGGCCGCCACCAGGGACGTGGCCGCGAGCGCCGACATGGTGGTGAACACGGCCGCCGCGCTGCGCAGCCAGGGGCGTACACCCGGACGGCTCAATCCCCTGAGGGCCTCACGACCGAGTCCTCTCAGGGGGAGCTGGCGCGGCACAAAGACCTCCGGGAGACGGTTCGCGGGACACCGCACCCAGAATGTGGTGGATTGTCATATAACGCACTGTTTATCTGCACCGGACGGGTGAGAGGGCGAGGAATCCGTTCACGTTCGACACCTCGAACCACTTACGGAACGTCACAACCGGTCGGAGGCCTGAATAAGCCGTCCACCTCCGAGCAGAAACGATCTGGCAGAGATGCGGGACCGTCCTGGACACTGGACAGTGACTGGAAGGGCTTCGGGTCGGCCTCTATGATCGGCACACTTTCCTGAGACATTCCTGAGGCTTTCCGGCACGGACAGCGATCGAGTGCACGGCGGGAGCGAGCGGTGAGCGGAACGTCCGAAGGGCCGACGCCCGCAGCAGACCTCAGCCGACCTACCATCACGGAGAGTGACATCTCTGCCCCACCCCGTACCGAACGTGAAGAGCCGCCCTCACCCCCGTCGTACCGCTCCGTCTTCACGGCCGCTCCGCTCGCCATGGCCGTGGTCGACCGCGAGGGCAGGGTGGTCAGCGCCAACAGCACCCTCGCCGCCCTGCTGGGCCGCGCCCCGGACACCCTGGTCGGGGCCGCCGCCGCCGACCTGGTGGACCTCTCCTCCGACGCCCGCGCCTGGCACGCCTACCGCGAGGTGCTGCGCGGCCGGCAGGCGAAGCTGCGCTGCACCCGCCGGCTCAAGCACCCTGAGGGGCACTCGCTGTGGGTGCAGGTGTCGGTCGCGCCACTCCCCGCGGACGCGGGCGGTACGCACGACGGGCCCGGTGTCCTGCTGTCCGTCGCCGACGTCAGCGCCCGCCGCGAACTCCAGGCCCGGCTCCACTACTTGCAGATGCACGACCCGGTGACCCGGCTGCCCAACCGCACCCTGTTCTTCGAACGGCTGACGGCCGCCCTGGAGGCGGAGTCCTACGAGCGGAGCGGCACCGGCCGGATCGGACTCTGCTCCCTGGACCTCGACGGTTTCAAGGCCATCAACGACGCCCTGGGCCACCGCGTCGGCGACCGGCTGCTGGCCGCCGTCGCCGAACGGCTGACGCTGTGCGCCGAGGAGGCGGGCCGGTCCAGGACCGGCACCCCGCTGGTGGCCCGACTCGGCGGGGACGAGTTCGCGCTGCTGGTCGAGGACTCCACGGGCACCGAACAGCTGGCGGACCTCGCCGAGTCGGTGCTCGGGGCGATCCAGGACCCCTTCGAGGTGGCCGGCCAGCGGCTGTCGGTCTCGGCGTCCATCGGGGTGGTCGAACGGCACGCGGCCGGGACCACGCCCACCGCGCTGATGCAGGCCGCCGACACGACGCTCTACTGGGCGAAGGCCGACGGCAAGTCCCGCTGGACCCTGTTCGACCCGGAACGCAACGCGCACCGCATGACCCGCCAGGCCCTCGCCTCCACGCTCCGCCCCGCCGTCGACCGGGGCGAGTTCACGCTGGAGTACCAGCCGCTGGTCGGCATGGAGGACGACCGGGTGCACGGGGTGGAGGCCCTGGTCCGCTGGAACCACCCGCAGTTCGGCACCCTGACACCGAATCGGTTCATCTCCATCGCCGAGGAGGACGGTTCGATCGTCCAGCTCGGGCGCTGGGTGCTGCGCACCGCCTGCCGACAGGCCCGCCGCTGGCAGGTCGAGCTCCCCACCGAGCCGCCGATCTTCGTCAGCGTGAATGTGGCGGTCCGGCAGGTCTGGGACTCCGACCTGGTGGCGGACGTCGCCGAGACCCTGACGGAGACGGGCCTGGCGCCGCAGCTGCTCCAGCTGGAGCTGACCGAGTCGGCGGTGATGGGCTCGGCGGGCCGGCCCCTCCAGGCGCTGAAGGCGCTCAGCGACATGGGCGTGCGCATCGCCATCGACGACTTCGGCACCGGCTACTCGAACCTGGCCTACCTCAGCCGGCTGCCGGTGTCGGTACTGAAACTGGACGGCGCCTTCGTCCGGGGCTTCACCTACGAGGACCGGGACGAGACGCCCAGCCCGGCGGACGAGGCCATCGTCGAGGCGATGGTGCAGCTCGCCCACCGGCTGGGGCTGACGGTCACCGCGGAGTGCGTGGAGACCGCGGCGCAGGCCACCCGGCTGCGCCGGATCGGGTGCGACACCGGCCAGGGCTGGCTGTACTCCCGTCCGGTGTCGCCGGACCGCATCTCCGAACTGCTGGGCACGCCCGGGGTTCAGGCGGACGTCGTCGGCAACCCGTAGGCGTCCGCGATGAGTTCGTAGGACCGCAGGCGTACGTCACCGCTGTGCGCGTTGGCCGTGATCATCAGCTCGTCGGCGCCGGTGCGCTTGTGCAGCTCGTCCAGTCCGGCGCGGACCTCGTCCGGGGTGCCGTGCACGACGTTGGCGTTCCAGGAGTCGACGAAGTCCTGCTCCATCGGCGAGAACGGGTACGCCTCCGCCTCCTCGGGAGTGGGAACCAGGCCGGGACGGCCGGTGCGCAGCCGGACCATGTTGAGCGCGGCGGCCAGGACCTGGCGCCGGGCCTCCTTCTCCTCGTCGGCCGCGAGCGCGGAGACCCCGATCAGGGCGTAGGGCTCGTCGAGGACGTCGCTCGGGCTGAACGACTCGCGGTAGAGGTCCAGCGCGGGGACGGTGTTCTGTGCCGAGAAGTGGTGGGCGAAGGCGAACGGCAGGCCGAGCATGCCGGCCAGCCGGGCGCTGAAACCGGAGGAGCCGAGCAGCCAGATCGGCGGCCGGTGCGTCGACTGCACTCCGCCGGGCGAGGTCGCCTGGACCGGGCCGGGGACGGCGTGGATGCGGCGGTAGCGGTGGCCGTCGGGGAAGTCGTCGTCGAGGAAGCGGGTCAGCTCGGCGAGCTGCTGGGGGAAGTCGTCGGCGCCCTCGTTCAGCCTTTCGGAACGGCGCAGGGCGGCGGCGGTGGCGCCGTCGGTGCCCGGGGCGCGGCCGAGGCCGAGGTCGATCCGGCCGGGGGCCATGGCCTCGAGCGTGCCGAACTGCTCGGCGATGACGAGCGGGGCGTGGTTGGGCAGCATGACCCCGCCCGAGCCGAGCCGGATGCGGTCGGTGTGCGCGGCGAGGTGGGCCAGGATCACCGCCGGGGACGAGGAGGCCACACCCGGCATGGAGTGGTGCTCGGCGACCCAGAACCGGTGGAAGCCGCGCGTCTCGGTGAGACGGGCGAGGTCGACGCCGGTGCGCAGCGCCTCGGTGGCGGTGTGGCCGGCGCCGACGGTGACCAGGTCGAGGACGGACAGGGGGACGGGGGCGGCGCCCTGGGCCGTGCCTCGGATCTCGCCGGCTGCGGTGTCGTCTGCGGCCACGGTGGGGTGCCTCCTGTTGTCGGGTGACGTCTCGCCAACCCGCCAACAGGAGGCTGTCCCCGCTTATTCCCTCCGTCCACCGCCCCGCGCCCCCGCCGTCCTCCCCCGCGCACGCTCACGCCTGCACGATCGGCTCCCGGGTGAAGAGGACGCCCAGGGCCGGGGCGTTCACCCGGCGGTCGGCCAGGCGGAGGGCCTCCCAGACGGTGACCTGGTTGGCGGTGAGGACCGGTTTGCCGAGTTCCTTCTCCAGGGCCGTGAGGTGGGCGACCGTGTGCAGGGCCGTGTCGGGGAGGAGGACGGCCTGGGCGTCCGGGTGGTCGGCCGCGCGGGCCAGGGCGAACACCTCGGCCTCGCCCCACGTAGCGACCTCCGCCGCCGTGATGACCCCGGAGCTGGTCACCCCGGTCACCGTCACTGAGCCGGTGCCCAGGAACTCGGCGAAGAGCGCGGCCACGTCGTCCGGGTAGGTCGCGCCGACGGCGACCCGCTGCGCCCCGATCTCCCGTGCCGCGTGCACGAAGGCGAACGACGTGGAGGACGCGGGTGTGCCCGCCGCCCGGGCGAGGGCGCGCACCTGCTCGTGCGCGCCCTCCCAGCCGCGCACGAAGCTGCCGCTGGTGCAGGCCCACACCACCGCGTCGACGCCCGCGCGCCGCAACTCCCCGATGCCGGCCGCGAGCCGGTCGGCGTCGCCCATCTCGAGCAGCGCGTCGACCCGGTGCGCGTCCTCACCGATGTCGGTGTGCACCAGGTCCACCCGGATGTCACTGCCCAGCAACTGCTCGGCGCGCGGATAGTCGTCCTCGGCGGAGTGTCCCGGATAGAGGAATCCCAGTGCGGTCATGTCCAGCCTTCCTGCTGCTTCTCGTCCTGCACTCCCGGCACGCCCTGCGCGCCCGGAACGCCCTGAGCACCTTGCACGCCCGGTGCCTCCGGCCCGTCCGGCAGTACCGGAGCGGGCGGCGGCACCGAACTCCGCGGCAGCACCGCGCCGGACGTCCGGTCCGGCAGTACGGCCTCGGCGTCGGTCCCGGTCGTGACGCGCGCCGACGTGTCGATCAGCGCCTGATACGGTCCCACCGCCTGAGTACCCAATCGGCGCAACGCCGCCCACATGGTCACCTGGTTGGCCGAGATGACCGGTATGCGCAGCTCCGCCTCCAGCTGCGGGATCACGTCGTACGTCGGCAGGTTGGTGCAGGAGAGGAACAACGCGTCCGCCGGGCCGAGCCGGCCGCGTACCGTCGCCCGCCGGGCCATGTCCACCACCTCGCGGTAGGTGACCCGCCAGATCTGCCGGGTCAGGCCCATGTACGCGCAGCCGGTGACCGTCACCCCGGCCTGCGCCACGTACCGCTCCAGCGACCGGGTCACCGACACGGTGTACGGCGTCACCAGCGCCACCCGCCGTACGTCCAGTTCCACCAGCGCCTCCAGCAGCGCGCCGGACGTGGTGATCGCCGGGACCGCGCCGGACCTGCTCATCGCCTCGCACATGGCGCGTTCGCCCAGGACCCCGCCGACGAAGCTGCCGGACGTGCAGGCGTAGGCGACGACCTCGGGACCGACCTCGGTGAACGTGCCCACCGCGTTGCCGAGGGTCTCGTGCTCACTGATCAGCCGGGCGAGGTCAAGGCTGACCTCGACCGGCACGTACGGCGTTCGGGTGAGATGCAGGGACACGTCGTCCGGCATCCAGCGCCAGAGCTCGCGGTCCAGCGCGAAGTCGAAGGGGGCGACCACACCGACACCGCGCTGCGGGCCGGGTCCACCGATGAAGGAGACGTCCATGTCAGCACCGGCCTCACGGTGAGAGACGAGCACGCAACGGTTCGTCGAAGCGCCCGTGTTGACGACGGTAGGTTCGGGATGCCAGCGTGGTCAATCCGCACATCTCAGACTTCCGGTCATCCCGGGGAAACGGCGGCCCATGTCCACCCCCTCTTCGCGCACTCCGGGGGCCGTCCCCACGCTGCTCGTCCTGGGCGCCGATCCGCCGCCCCGGCTGGGCAGGCTGACCGGCAGGGTCCGGGTCGAGCACGCGGACGCCTCGACGCTCGCCGAGCGGCTCCCGCACGCCGACGTGCTGCTGGTCTGGGACTTCACCTCGCGCGCGGTGCGTTCCGCCTGGCCGGGCGGGGGGCCGCGGCCGCGCTGGGTGCACACCGCGAGCGCGGGAGTGGATCACCTGCTCTGTCCGGAACTCGCCGTCTCCGACACGGTGGTCACCAACGCGCGGGGCGTCTTCGACCGGCCGATCGCCGAGTACGTCGCCGCTCTCGTGCTGGCGTTGGCGAAGGATCTGCCGCGGACGCTGGAGTTCCAGCGGGAGCGGACCTGGCGGCACCGCGAGTCGCGCAGGGTCGCCGGGACCCGTGCCTGCGTCGTCGGGTCGGGGCCGATCGGCCGGGCGATCGCCGGCACGCTCGAGGCGCTCGGCGTCACCACCGCGCTGGTCGGCCGCGCTCCGCGCCCGGGCGTCCACGGCTCCGAGGAGCTGGACCGGCTGATCGCCCGCGCGGACTGGGTGATCGCCGCCGCGCCGCTGACCGAGCAGACCCGGGGCATGTTCGACGCCCGCCGCTTCGGGGTGATGCAGCCGTCCGCCCATTTCGTCAACGTCGGGCGCGGGCCGCTGGTCGTCGAGGACGCGCTCGCCGAGGCGCTCGGGCAGCACCGGATCGCGGGCGCCGCCCTGGACGTCTTCGAGGCCGAGCCGCTCGCCCCGGACAGCCCGCTGTGGCGGGTCCCCGGATTGATCGTGTCGCCGCACATGAGCGGGGACACGATCGGCTGGCGGGACGAACTCGCCGCCCAGTTCGTGGAGTTGTACGAGCTGTGGGAGGCGGGCGAGCCACTGGTGAACGTGGTCGACAAGCAGCGCGGGTACGTACCCGGGCACTGACGTGGCTGGAGAGCGGATGTCCGAGCTCACCGAACTGACCGCCGTGCGGCTCCTCGACGGCTACCGCCGGGGTGAGTTCGGCCCCGTGGCGGTGACCCGCGCGGCGCTGGAGCGGGCCGAGGCGATCCAGCCGGAGGTGAACGCGTTCGTCCGGCTGTTCGCCGAGGAGGCGCTGGAGCGGGCCGCCGCCTCCGAGGAGCGGTGGCGGCGCGGCGAGCCGCGCGGGCTGCTGGATGGAGTTCCGGTCACGGTGAAGGACATCCTGCTGCTGCGCGGCGCCCCGACCCTGCGCGGCTCGCGCGCCGTCGACCCGGCGGGCCGCTGGGACGAGGACGCGCCGTCGGTGGCACGGCTGCGGGAACACGGCGCCGTCTTCCTCGGCAAGACGACGACCCCCGAGTTCGGCTGGAAGGGTGTGACGGACTCTCCGCTCAGCGGTGTCACCCGCAACCCGCACGACCCGTCGCGGACCGCGGGCGGTTCCAGCGGGGGCGCGGCGGCGGCGGTGGCGCTGGGCGCGGGGCCGCTGGCCCTGGGGACGGACGGCGGCGGCAGTGTCCGGATCCCGGCCTCGTTCTGCGGGATCTTCGCGCTGAAGCCGACGTACGGGAGGGTGCCGCTGTACCCGGCGAGCGCGTTCGGCACGCTGGCGCACGTCGGTCCGATGACGCGGGACGCGGCGGACGCGGCGCTGCTGATGGAGGTGGTCTGCGGGCCGGACTCCCGCGACTGGTCGGCGCTCGCGCCGGCGCCCGGTTCGTTCTCCGAAGGGCCGGTGGGCGGGGTGCGGGGGCTGCGGGTGGCGTACTCGCCGTCGCTGGGCGGTCAGGTGGCGGTGGAGCCCGAGGTGGCGGCGGCGGTACGGCGGACGGTGGAGCGGCTGGCCGCGCTCGGCGCGCACGTGGAGGAGACCGACCCGGACTTCACGGACCCGGTGGACGCCTTCCACACCCTGTGGTTCACCGGGGCCGCCCGGGTGGTGCAGCACCTCACGCGTGAGCAGCGGGAGTTGCTGGACCCCGGGCTGCGGGAAATCTGCGACGCCGGGGCCCGCCATTCGGCACTGGACTATCTGGCGGCGGTGGACGTCCGGATGGACCTGGGCAGGCGCATGGGCCTCTTCCACGAGACGTACGACCTCCTCGTCACCCCGGCCGTGCCCCGTACGGCGTTCGAGGCGGGCGTGGAGGTGCCGGAAGGTTCCGGCCACCGGCGCTGGACGGGCTGGACCCCGTTCACCTATCCGTTCAACCTGACCCAGCAGCCCGCGGCGAGCGTCCCCGTGGGCACCGATTCGGCCGGTCTGCCGATCGGGGTCCAGCTCGTGGGCGCCCGCCACGCCGACACGCTGGTGCTGCGGGCGGCCCACGCGCTCTACGAGGCCGGGGCGGCCGAAACGGCCCGGCCGGCCGGGGTGGCCGGAGCGACCGGGGCCGCCGGGGCGCCCGGGGTCACGCCCGCCGGAAACTGAGCGTCTCCCCCTCCGCACCGCTGCGCCACAGGTCGTTGCACCCGTCGGCCATCTCCGCCAGGCCCTCGACGACCTGGCCCCAGACGATGCCGGGCACCCAGCCCACGTCGCCGTTCAGGAGCAGGTTGTTCCGCTCGTAGAACAGGGCCAGGTCGACGACCGTGGCGCCCGGACCGACCTCCCGGTCGTAGCCGTAGGCCTTGGTGCCCAACTCCGCGCCCGCGAAGGAGAAGTAGCAGAGATCTCCCGGGATGGGCGTGACGGTCGGGTTCTCCAGCGGTGGCTCCGCTTCCGCGAAGGGCGGGAACAGGGCATAGATCTCGTTGCGCGCGTATTTGGCGTGGTAGACGTCGCCGGACAGGGGCAGGGCGTTCCAGACGGCCGCGCAGGTGAGCGGCGCACGGTCGTCGAGCAACCGGGCCGTACAGGTGATTCCGCGTTTGACCAGCGAGACCTCGACATATCGGTCCATCATGAGACCCATCGTCCCGCACCGGTCAAGACCGCCCGACCGCCGAACGGGGCCGAAACTGGCGGGAATACTCGGCATCTCTTCGGGTAGCCGCGCCGCCATGGTTCCACCACTGGGAAAACCACTGAGACGACGCGGAAACACGCCCGACCGTGTCGGGCCCTCACGCCGATCGCTGCTCGCGGGGGTCGCGGCGCTCGGCGCACTCGGCGCCGCGGGCTGCTCGCGCGTGCCCACCGAGGCGAGTACGAACGGCGGTGACCTGCTGTCCCGGCTCAAGGCGACGGGCGTGGTCCGTCTGGGCATCGCCGGCGAGATCCCCTTCGGTTACATCGACAAGAACGGCAAGCTGACCGGCGAGGCGCCGGAACTGGCCAAGGTCATCTTCAAACGGCTCGGGGTGGACCGGGTCCAGCCCGTGCCCACCGAGTTCGGCTCGCTGATCCCGGGACTGAACTCGCAGCAGTTCGATGTCGTGGCCGCCGGGATGTACGTCAACCCCGAGCGTTGCGAGCAGGTCATATTCTCCGACCCCGACTACCAGATGCTCGATTCGTTCATCGTGCGCAAGGGCAATCCGAAGGGGCTGACCAGCTACCAGGACGTCGTCGAGAAGAAGGCGAAGTTCGCCACCGGCACCGGATACGCGGAGATCGCGTACGCGGTCGAGGCCGGGTATCCGAAGGGCGACATCCTGATCGTCCCCGACCAGGTCGCCGGGCTGAACGCGGTCGAGGCCGGGCGGGTCGACGTCTTCGCCGGTACGGCGCTCACCACTCGCGAGGTGGTGAAGAAATCGACCAAGGCGGAGGTCACGGAGCCCTTCAAGCCGATCGTGGGCGGTGAACCGCACGTCGACGGCGGCGCCTTCGCCTTCCGGCCGACCGAGACGAAGCTGCGGGACGCGTTCAACGTCGAGCTGGGCAAGCTGAAGGAGAGCGGCGAGCTGCTGCGCATCCTCAAGCCGTTCGGCTTCACCGAGGACGAGATGACGGATCTGACCGCGAAGGAGCTGTGCGGCGGATGACCTCAGGACTCTGGGAACTCGTGCTCAAGGGCGTCTGGGTCACGATCCAGCTGCTGGTGCTGAGTGCGCTGCTGGCGGCGGCCGTCTCCTTCGTGGTCGGCATCGCGCGCACGCACCGGTTGCGCTTCGTCCGCTTCCTCGCGGGCTTCTACACCGAGGCGTTCCGCGGCACCTCGGCACTGGTGATGATCTTCTGGGTGTTCTTCGTGCTGCCCCGGCCTTCGGCTGGCAGCTGGTGCCGCTGTGGGCGGGCACGCTGGCACTGGGCCTGACCTACGGGGCCTACGGTTCGGAGATCGTGCGCGGTGCGCTGGCCGCCGTCGATCCCGCCCAGCGCGAGGGCGGGATCGCGCTCAGCTTCACACCCGTCCAGCGGCTGCGGCTGATCCTGCTGCCGCAGGCGGTGCCGGAGATGATCCCGCCGTTCTCCAACCTGCTGATCGAACTGCTCAAGGGCACCGCCCTGGTGTCGATCATGGGTATGGGCGATCTGGCGTTCAGCGGCAACCTGGTGCGCCTCGCGCTGCAGGAGAGCGCTGA
This sequence comes from Streptomyces sp. GD-15H, assembly GCF_045291515.1. NCBI lineage: Bacteria > Bacillati > Actinomycetota > Actinomycetes > Kitasatosporales > Streptomycetaceae > Streptomyces > Streptomyces sp. GD-15H. The sequence goes on along the minus strand of NZ_CP149447.1, from coordinate 5,546,778 downwards.
GATCTACACGTACATCCTGGTGATCTACTTCGTGATCGCCTTCCTGCTCACCCGGGTCATGCGCGGCCTGGAGAAGAAGCTGAAGGCCGGGGTCGGCAAGGCGCCGAAGCGCGAGCCGGACGTGGAGCTGAAGCGGGCCGAGACCACCAACGTGGGAGGTGCGGTCTGATGAAGTGGGACTGGAGCGCGGTCTCCGAGTTCATGCCGTACTTCTGGGACGGTCTGCTGGTCACCCTGCAGATCCTGGTCTTCGGCTCACTGATCTCGTTCGTCCTCGGCCTGGTGTGGGCCCTGCTGACGCGGGTGCCGACCCGCTGGGTGACCTGGCCGGTCGGCGCGGTGACGGAGTTCGTCCGCAACACCCCGCTGCTGGTGCAGCTGTTCTTCCTGTTCTACGTGCTGCCCGAGTGGGGAGTGACCTTCTCGGCACTGACCACGGGTGTCTTCGCCATCGGTCTGCACTACTCGACGTACACGATGCAGGTCTACCGCGCGGGCATCGAGGCCGTGCCGGTGGGCCAGTGGGAGGCGGCGACGGCACTGAACCTGCCGCTGCGCCGGACGTGGACCGCGGTGATCCTGCCGCAGGCCGTGCGCAGGGTCGTGCCCGCGCTCGGCAACTACGTCATCTCGATGCTGAAGGACACGCCCCTGCTGATGGCGATCACCGTGCTGGAGATGCTCGGTGAGGCGCGCCTCTTCGCCCAGCAGCACTTCCAGTTCACCGAGCCCCTGACGGTGATCGGCATCGCCTTCATCGTCATCTCCTACCTGGCCTCCCTTGCCCTGCGAGCCCTGGAGCGACGCCTTGTCCACTGAATACAACCCCACGTCCGGCACCGGTGCCTACACCGAGAGGACTCCCGCCGACGGCAGCCGTTCCAGCGGCGAGCTGATCCGGCTGGAGAGGGTCACCAAGCGGTTCGGGCACCACACGGTCCTCGACAACCTGGACTTCTCCGTGGACGCCGGCAAGCACGTCACCCTGATCGGGCCGTCCGGGTCGGGCAAGACCACGATCCTGCGCCTGCTGATGACGCTGCTGAAGCCCGACGAGGGCACGGTCACCGTCGACGGGGACCAGCTGTACCCCGCGCCGGAGAAGCAGGTCCGCGAGGTCCGCAAGAAGATCGGGATGGTGTTCCAGCAGTTCAACCTGTTCCCGAACATGACGGTGCTGCGGAACATCACCGAGGCTCCGGTCACCGTGCTCGGCATGTCGAAGGACGCGGCCGAGGAGCGGGCGCGGGAGCTGCTGGAGATGGTCGGGCTGACCGAGCACGTCGACAAGCACCCCGCGCAGTTGTCCGGCGGTCAGCAGCAGCGGGTGGCGATCGCGCGGGCGCTGGCCATGCGGCCGCAGGTGCTGCTGCTGGACGAGGTGACCTCGGCGCTGGACCCGGAGCTGGTCGCGGGTGTCCTGGACGTGCTGCGGGACATCGCCCGCTCCACCGACATCACCATGCTCTGCGTCACCCACGAGATGAACTTCGCCCGGGACATCTCCGACCGCGTCCTGATGTTCGACTCGGGTCGGATCATCGAGGCGGGCGCCCCGGAGAAGATCTTCAACGAGCCGGAGCACGACCGCACCAGGGAGTTCCTCAGCGCGGTCCTGTGAGGACGGGGCGCGTTCGGGGGACATCCGGAACGTCCGAGGTCGACGCTCCGGAGCATTCCTCTGGCATGTGCCCGGGGACCGGCGCCGCAGTCGGGGGGCCGCGATCTCGTCAACACCCGCTCCGGGAGAGCCGCTTGACGGCTGTCGTGGAGAGGATTCGCTGACCGGATTGCGGCCCCGTAAGCGAGCGCAGGGGGAAACCGCGGCGCTGAAGCACAAGCCGACCGCTCCGTACCACTCGGTCCAGGACGCCCTGCGCGTCCTGGACGCGGTGGCGCGGCACACCACCGGAATCACCGACACCGGACTCGCCCGCGAGAGCGGCCTCGGCCGGGAGCGACTGACCACGCTCCTGCCGATGCTGTGCCGCGAGGCCTACATCGAACAGGGCGCCGACGGCGCGTACGTCGCCGGGGAGGCGTTCGCCCGCCTCGGCTCGGCCCAGGAGCAGGAGCAGGCCCTGCGCGACAAGCTCCAGCGCACCCTGGACCGGCTCCGCGACTCCGTGGGCGCCGCCGTCTACATGAGCCGGTACGTGGACGGCGAGGTCGAGGTCACCCAGTACGCCGACGGACCGGCCACCCCGAAGGTCAACGAGTGGGTGGACTTCCGCGACGCGGCGCGCGCCACCGCGCTCGGCAAGAGCCTGCTGGCCCAGCTCGACCACAACGGCCGGCGCGAGCACCTCGCCCGGCACCGGGCGGTCCGGCTCACCTCGCGCACCGTCACCAGCGACAGGCTGCTGCTCTCCCAGCCGGCGGCACACCCGCCCACGGTGCCGGTCCTGGACCTCCGGGAGTACGCGATCGGCACGGTCTGCGCGGCCGTCCCGATCACCGCCGGTTCCTCGGTGGGCTGTCTGGCCCTGTCCCTGCCCGTCGAACACGCCCACCGCCTGCGCCACGCCGCCGACACCCTCAACCACAACGCGGCGCCGGTACTGCTGTCGCTGGCGATCTGAGACCTCTCGTGCGGATCATCCCGACCGCGGCGGGCGCCGCCGCGGTCGGGAGCACGCCTCGGGACCGGGTATTATTTTCGAGTCGCCGGCCGCGGGAAGCGGACGGCGGGAGTCATGCGCCGCTAGCTCAGTTGGTTAGAGCAGCTGACTCTTAATCAGCGGGTCCGGGGTTCGAGTCCCTGGCGGCGCACAGTGAAGGGCCTCTCGTGAGAGCGAGAGGCCCTTCGGCGTGTCCGGCGGCGGACCCGCGGACGTCCCGGCGCCCGCGCGTCCGCCGCCGGCCTCGGAAGGTGACGTCAGAAGGTGACGTCCGAGCAGGCGTAGAACGCGTTGCCCGTGTCGGCGACCGACCACACCGCGAGGATGACGTGGTGCCCGCTCAGCCCGGACGGCAGGGTGCCGCTGTGCGAGAGGGTCTGCGGCGGGCGCTGCCCGTTGTAGGGCACCTTCAGGAACGGGGTGAGGTTGAGGTCGGACCGGGCCAGGTTGTGGTTCTGGTTCCAGCCCGGCTTGGTGACGTAGTACGAGAAGTCGCTGGTGGCGTGCATGGCCGTGAACTGCCACCGGAAGGTGTAGTTCTGGCCGCCCGTCACCCTGGTCGTCGGCCAGGCGCCGCCCGAGGGCGTCTTCGGGCTGTCGAGCTGGGCGAACGGCGTGTTGTTGGCCGAACAGAGCCGGCCGTCGGCGGGGCCGGAGGCGGGGAAACCCTTCGGGCCCTCGACGCTCTGCGGCTCCCACTGGATGGCGCCGCAGTTGGTCACACTGCCGTTCTGGCAGAGCTTCTGCCTGCTGAGGGGCAGATCGGTGTAGCCGTGGCCGCTGGCACCGCCGGAGGAGAGCACGAGCGCTCCGGTCGTGGCCAGTCCCACCGCGGCTGCGTACAGCTTGGTCCGTGTGCGCATGCTGCCGCTCCTGGAGAACGTGGGGGGTCACTGAGCCGTGCAAGTAGGTCTAGACCAAGGCTCAGGTTATGGCCACGAGTTAGACATGTCCATACCAATAGCGGAACCGGTTCCGTTTCCCGGCGCCCGGATCCGCCGGTCTACGGCCCCGTCTCCCCCGCCCCGCGCAGAACGCCACCGTCAGATCCTTCACCAGCACCTTGCGTTCGTAGTCGTCCAGCTCCACCAGTCCCCGCGTGGTCAGCCGGGTCACCGTGTCCTCCACCGAGTCCACGACCGAGGTGAGCACGCTCGCCCGGTGCTGGGCGTCCAGCGCGGCGATCCGGCGCCGGTGCATGGCGGCGGCCACCTCGGGGGCGTACTCCACCCGGACCGGCCGCACCGCGAACACCTCGATCCCGACAGGCGTGGCGTCCGCCGCCACCAGCCGGGTCAGCGCGTCCTGCACCGTGTCCGGCGAGCCCCGCACCGCGCCCGGCGCCTCCACCGGAACCCGGAGCAGCGCCGCCTCGACGCACTCGCGCACATACGTCTCGTGGTCCTCGATGCCCAGCGTCGCGCGCGCGGTGTCCCGCACCCGCCACACCACCAGGACCACCACCCGCAGCGCCACCCCGCCGTGGTCGGCCGCCTGCATCGGCTCGCTGCGCCAGTGCCGCAGCCGCACGTCGACCCGACGGCGCAGCAGCAGCGGGTTCACCCACAGCAGGCCGGTCCGCCGGACGGTCCCCCGGTAGCGGCCGAACAGGCCGAGCACCCAGGCCCGCCCGGTCCGGCCGCGCGCCAGCCCGCCGAACCCGAACAGGCCGAGGGCTCCGGCAGCCGTGTACGCCGCCCACTGCGCGGGCCCGAGTCCGGCGGCTCCCGGGTGCTCCGGGAGCCCGAGGGCACCGGCCACCAGCGGCGGCAGTACGCCCGCCCACCAGGACGTGGCCACGCACCCGGCCGCCCCGCACGCCCCGGCGAGCACCCCCGCACCGCCGGGCAGTACCCGGGCGGGCCGCTCCACCAGCTCGGGGTCGACCGGTGGCAGGGGCCGGGGCCGTTCGGCGACCGGACGTCCGAGCCGCGGCTGCTCCCCCGTGCCCTGCCGGCGCCCCACGACCACGGGACTCAGCCGCACCGGCACCGGGTCGGGCCCGTCACGGAAGAGCAGATGGACGGGGATCTCGGTGGTCGCCGCGTTGCGGATGACCCGGGCGGACCGGCCCCCCACCGAACGTCCGGCCTCGGGAAACGGTGATCCGGGGGCGGGTGACTCGCGGACGGGCGATTCGCGGGCGGGCGATTCGGGGGTGGGTGAGTCGGGGATGTCGGGAGTGGTCATGGTCATGCGTGCCTCCAGCCTCCGCGCCAGATGCGTCACCTCGGGGGATCCTCCGGACCGTGACGGAGCCCGCAGGAGTGGGTCGCGGCGAGCGACCCGTGGGCTACGAGCAGAGCCGCCGCCAGGTATCCGGCCCCGGGCAGCCGTCCGCGGCGCCGCCGCGCCGGCCCCGGGCGCGCTGGAACGCCTCGGCGTTGCGCCGGTCCGCCTCGCTCCAGCGCGGGCCCGGCCCCGTGACGTAGCGGCGGCCGGCCCCTTCCGCACCAGCCGCTGTCCCGGCCGGGTGACATGGCTGTTGACCGCGCCCGGACGGAGCGCCGCCCGGCCCGGGCAGCCCGGCACCCCGTGCGAGGTCCCGGCGGTCGGCATGTCCCTGCCCCTGCCGGTCAGCAGCAGTTCCCAGGTCAGCGGCCCCGGCACGTCGTCCGCTGCGGTCCCCGCCGGCCCCGGACCTGCGGGAACGCCCGGGTCGCCGCACGGTCCGCGTCCGTCCGGCGCGGTCCGGGGCCGGTGGTGTGCAAACGGGCGCCGCCGCGGTCGACGAGCCGGCGGCCGAGTCGGGTGACGTGCGGGTTGTTCGCGCCGGGGCCGAAACAGGCCGCTTCGGGAAACGGCGTCCGGGCCCGCACGGCCTCGCCCACGCCCTCGGCCTCCGCCGTGCCGCCGGTCACGCCCTTGTACCGGTACGGGACGTAGCCTGCGGAGTTGCTCCAGTAGGCGTACGGGGTGGTCCGCTGGAGGGTGTGCGGGGGAGTCTGCTCGTAGGCCGCATAAGTGCTGCGCGTGCCGTCCGTCCAGCCACCGAAGAGAACGACGTGGGAGCCGCCGTAGGGATCGGACGCATGGTGGAAGAGCAGAATGTCCCCCGGCTGGAGTTCGTCCTTGCTGATTTCCTCCGCGTACTTTCCGAGGCTGCCGGTCCATTCGTTTGCGGGCAGATTCCAGGCCATCGAGATATAGCCCGAACAGTCCTGCCGATACCCGTCGGACCAGAACCCGGTCACGCTGTACGGGACTTTCTGGGCGACCCATTTCCCGGCCCGTTCGATGATGTCCGCGCGGGTGATCGCGCGCGACGTCGCCGGGGTCGAGGGGTCCGCGGGATCGGCCGGCCAGCCGGAGCCGGCGGGGCCGTGCAGCGGAGCCCTCGCACCCTGTGGAGTGGCGGGCTCGTCACCCGCGGGGGCACCCGGGGCGCCGGGGCGCTCGACGGTGTGGGGGGCGGCCGGGGCGGGGGCGGCGTGCGCGGCGATCACCGCCGAGGCCGCGGCGGCCACCGCCAGGGGGCGAAACGCCGCCGGGTGGGCGACCGAGCGGCCGGCGGGCGCATACGCAAGGACGCGCCGCCGGCGAACGCAGCCGGGGCAGTCGCAGTCGCTCGCGGGAGCGAATTCCTCGAATACCGGAGGCTCCATGCGATCAATGCGATCCATGCGATTCCCCTCACACATCCGGCCACACGTCTGGTGAAATACCTCACATCTGTGCACGAGGGTCAGCTTCTCAACTGTGGGCGGGACGCGCACGCTGACGGTCCGAACGATGTACGCGCGACGGGCCGTGCCGGACGGGCCCGGGGCCGAGCCCGCGCCGGGACGCGCCGGAACGGAGGTGGCTGCCGGAAGCACCCCGTCCGGTCCGGTAGAGTGACCGTGTCAGTGAGCGCCGCTAGCTCAGTTGGTTAGAGCAGCTGACTCTTAATCAGCGGGTCCGGGGTTCGAGTCCCTGGCGGCGCACCAACACAACGGGCTCCTCGATCACGAGGAGCCCGTCGCTTTTTGGCCGGACACTCTCTCGCGCCCGTTGAACGGTACGCCTTCACCACACGTATCGAACCACTGGAACCACCTGGGGGAACAGGTCCCCCGCCAGACTCCTCGGACGTCACAATGGGCCCGTATGACCGGTGAGCGCCTGTTTTCACACCTTGCGATCATGATGAACACGGTACAACCTGGGTTCTTCACGATGTCGCGTATGCGCGGCCGTTGGGGGGCGGGAGACCGGTTGCGGACGGTGCGGGGTGAGAGATCCCGTTCACGGAGCGCTGCCGACGGAAGCATCATGCAACCGAAAGGGCGCCGTGCCGTGTCTATATGGTGTGGGTGATGTGGTGACAGCAGCCCACCACTGATACGCCTGTGACGGTCGAGGGGGACCGGACGAGGGTGGCACTAAGCGACGAAACACACGGCGGGGCCGTGTGGGGGGATGAATCCATGACGTCGACGCCGACAGGCGCCCGAAGGGACGACGACCCGTCCCAGACCACCCAGCTCAGGGTGCCTGCGCATCGGACCGGAAACACGGGCGCGTTCCGGCGGATCAAGAAAACACTACCCAGATACGACTACGAGCACTACAGCCGGCTCTCGGGTCCCCTCACCCAGCCCGCTCCGAACAAGCCCTACAAAGTGCAGTACCGCTCGTTGATCTCACAGGAGCCGCACCGCATCCGCCTCGCGCTGATGCTGGTCGCGGCTCCGCTGCTGTCGCTGGTGCTGCTGGTGTGGCTGCTGCAGCCCTCGCACTGGACGGAGCGGGACTACCCGGCGTTCGACTGGCTGCCCACCCTCGACATCGTGATGCTCGTCGCGATCGGCCTGATCGAGTTCTTCCGCTGCATGAACGTGCTGTCGAACGCGCACGCCACGCTGGTCGCCCGCGACCCGGTCCCGGTGGTGCCGGAGACCGGCACCCGGGTCGCCTTCCTCACCTCCTTCGTGCCCGGCAAGGAGCCGCTGGAGATGGTGACGAAGACCCTGGAGGCGGCGGTGAAGATCCGCCACCGGGGTGTCCTGCACGTCTGGCTGCTCGACGAGGGCGACGATCCCGAGGTGAAAGAGGTGTGCGCGCGTCTGGGCGTGCGCCACTTCTCCCGCAAAGGCGTCGCGAAGTGGAACCGGGAGAAGGGCCCGCACCGCGCCAAGACCAAGCACGGCAACTACAACGCCTGGCTCGACGCGCACGGCGACGACTACGACCTCTTCGCCTCGGTGGACACCGACCACGTACCACTGCCGAACTACCTGGAGCGGATGCTCGGCTTCTTCCGTGACCCGGACGTCGGCTTCGTCATCGGCCCGCAGGTCTACGGCAACTACGACAACTTCGTCACCAAGGCCGCCGAGTCGCAGCAGTTCCTCTTCCACGCGCTGATCCAGCGGGCCGGCAACCGCTACGGCTCACCGATGTTCGTGGGCACCTCGAACGCCGTGCGCATCAAGGCGCTCAAGCAGATCGGCGGTCTGTACGACTCGATCACCGAGGACATGGCGACCGGCTTCGAGATGCACCGCGCCAAGAACCCGGCGACGGGACGCAAGTGGCGCTCGGTCTACACGCCGGACGTGCTCGCGGTCGGTGAGGGCCCCAACGCCTGGACGGACTTCTTCACCCAGCAGATGCGCTGGTCGCGGGGAACGTACGAGACGATCCTCAAGCAGTACTGGAAGGGCTGGTACTCGCTGCCGCCGAGCAAGCTCTTCAACTACACCATGATGATCATCTTCTATCCGATGTCGGCCCTGAACTGGATCCTGGCTGCGCTGAGCTGCGCGCTGTTCCTGGGCCTGGGCGCCTCGGGTGTGAACATCGACCCCGCGGTCTGGCTGATGCTCTACGGCAACGCCTCCGCGCTGCAGATCGGCCTCTACATCTGGAACCGCCGCCACAACGTCTCCCCGCACGAGCCGGAGGGCTCCGGCGGTGTGGCCGGCATGGTGATGTCCGCGCTGTCGGCGCCGCTCTACGCGAAGGCACTGATCGACTCCGTGCTGCGCCGCAAGAGCAAGTTCGTGGTCACCCCGAAGGGCGACTCGGCCAGCCCGGACACCTGGTTCGGAACCTTCCGGTACCACTGGTACTTCATCCTGATCTTCGGTGGCTCCATCGCCGCCGGCTTCGGCTACGGACACTCGCACCCGGCCATGATCATCTGGGCGACGTTCGCCCTGCTCATCACGGCCGCGCCCATGTTCGCCTGGCGGCACGGCATGCGCCAGGACAGGAAGAAGCCCGGCGCCCATGCCGCGGGTCAGACGTACGACTCCGCGCAGGCGTCAGCGACTCAGCAGCTGCCGCACACGCAGCAGACACATCAGCAGCCGCAGGCTCCGCGGTACGCGCAGGCTCAGCACCAGTACGGGTGGGCTCCGCAGTACGCGGCGCAGCCCGCGCAGCGGCAGCCGCACGCGTCGCACGGCCGGCAGGGCCGTCCCCAGTGGGCCGCCTCCCACGGCGGGCCGGCGGGGCCAGGAGGGCCAACAGGTGCCGGGAACAACCCCGGCGACGACCAGACGATGCAGATCGCCCTTGGTGGACTTGGGGGACGTAAGGAATGAACGACCGTGCAGGCCGCCGTCGCGCCCGTCGCATCGCGATAGGCACGGCGGTGGTACTCGCGCTGGCCGGAATGAACGGGCCGTGGCTGTACCGCTTCGGGACCGGGAAATACCACCAGTACAAGATCAACAAGCCGGAGTACAAGGCGGAGAACGGCCGCTGGGAGATCGTCGAGTTCCCGGAGGAGTACCGCCAGAACACCATTCACGCGGCGCTGCTGCACACCGGCAAGGTGTTGCTGGTCGCGGGTTCCGGCAACAACAAGGACAACTTCGACGCCAAGAAGTACGACACCCGGATCTGGGACCCGGTCAAGAAGACCATCAAGAAGGTGCCGACGCCGAGCGACCTGTTCTGCACCGGCCACACCCAGCTCGCCAACGGCAACCTGCTGATCGCCGGCGGCACCAAGCGGTACGAGAAGCTCAAGGGTGACGTGACGAAGGCGGGCGGCCTGATGGTCGTCCACAACGAGAACCCGGACAAGCCGATCACCCTGCCGGCGGGCACCGAGTTCGTCGGCAAGGAGAACGGCAAGACCTTCGTCTCGAAGGACCCGGTGCTCGTCCCGCGCGCCAAGAAGAACTTCGACAAGGAGACCGGCGAGTTCCTGGGCACCACCCCGGGCTACGGCCGCACCTACGTCGAGGCGCAGAAGGAGGGCGCCAAGTACGAGACCGGCGCGCAGGCCAACTACACCGTGCAGGGTCTCGGCGGCGAGGACGCGCAGAACACGTACGGTATCGCCGAGAAGCTCGCCCTGGACAAGAAGGACTTCCAGGGTATCGACGACGCCTTCGAGTTCGACCCGGTGGCGGAGAAGTACATCAAGGTCGACCCGATGAAGGAGTCCCGCTGGTACCCGACGCTCACCACCCTGAGCGACGGCAAGATCCTCAGCGTCTCCGGCCTCGACGACATCGGCCAGCTGGTCCCGGGCAAGAACGAGATCTACGACCCCGAGACCAAGAAGTGGACCTACACGGACAAGATCCGTCAGTTCCCGACCTACCCGGCGCTGTTCCTGATGCAGAACGGCAAGGTCTTCTACTCGGGTTCGAACGCGGGGTACGGACCGGCCGACGAGGGCCGTGAGCCGGGTGTCTGGGACGTGGAGACCAACAAGTTCGACAAGATCCCCGGGCTGAGCGACGCCGACATGATGGAGACGTCCGGCACGGTGCTGCTGCCGCCGGCGCAGGACGAGAAGTACATGGTGATCGGCGGCGGCGGGGTCGGCGAGTCCAGGAAGGCCAGCGAGAAGACCCGGATCGTCGACCTCAAGGCCGACAGCCCGCGCTTCGTGGACGGCCCCTCGCTGGACAAGGGAACCCGCTACCCGCAGTACTCGATCCTGCCCGACGACAACATCCTGGTCTCGGGCGGCTCGGAGGACTACCGGGGCCGCAGTGACTCCAACATCCTCGAGGCGCGGATCTACGACACGGCGGAGAACGAGTTCAAGCGCGTCGCCGATCCACTGGTGGGCCGCAACTACCACGCCGGCTCGATCCTGCTGCCCGACGGCCGCGTGATGTTCTTCGGCTCGGACTCGCTCTACGGCGACAAGGCCAACACCAAGCCCGGCAAGTTCGAACAGCGCATCGAGATCTACACGCCGCCGTACCTGTACGGCGAGAGCGGGCAGCCCGAGTTGACGGGCGGCCCGAAGACCATCGAGCGCGGCGGCTCGGCCACGTTCACCTCGAAGGACGCCGCGTCGATCAAGAACGTCCGGCTGATCCGGCCGAGCGCCTCGACCCACGTCACCGACATCGACCAGCGCTCCGTCGCCCTGGACTTCGAGGCCGACGGCGACAAGCTGAAGGTGACGGTCCCGGAGAGCCGGAACCTGGTCCAGGCGGGCTGGTACATGCTGTTCGCCACCCACGCGGACGGCACGCCCAGCAAGGCGCAGTGGGTACAGGTGCCCTGACACCAGGCACGTAACGGGTCCAGGCACAGGAGAAGGGGGCGTCCTCCACCGTGGAGGACGCCCCCTTCTTCTCTCCTGCCGTGTGCGCCGTTCCGCGTGCGCCGCGGCGTGGTCAGTCGCCGGCCTTGGCGAGCTCCACCGCGTAGTCCTCCCACCACTCGCCGGCCTTCGGACCGCCCTTGCACTCGCCGTCCGACTCGCCGGGCCGCTTCACCCACAGATACGCGTCCACCAGCGGGTCCGCGGTCTCGGTCGTCGGGGTCTCGCCGAGGGCGCGGCCGGGCGGATTGCACCAGCGCTCGTCCGCGGTGCCCTGCGTGTACGGGCCGTTGCCGTTGCGGCTGGTGTCGATGACGAAGGGCTTGTCGCCGACCTTGGCGGAGAGCTGCTTGCCGTAGGCGAGGGAGTCCTCGGTGGAGTAGAAGTTGGAGACGTTCACCGAGAAGCCGTCGGCCCGGTCGAGGCCCGCCCACTTCAGCGGCTCGTGGATCTGGTCGGGGCTGCCCCAGCCGGCGTTGCCCGCGTCCAGGTACACCGTGGTGTTCTTCAGACCCGTGAGCTTGGCGACGGCGCCGCTGAGGAGGTCGTAACGCTCCTCGTGGAACCGCTCCGGCGTACAGCCGTCCACCAGGTGGAGCACCGCGTCGGGCTCCAGGATCACGGTCGCCGCACGGTCCCCGATGCCCTTGGCCACGCCGTCGACGAAGGAGCGGTAGGCATCGCCGTCGGCGGCACCGCCCTGCGAGTACTGGCCGCAGTCCCGGTGCGGGATGTTGTAGAGGACGAGCAGCGCGGTGCGGTCCGCCTTGTCGGCGGCCTCGGTGAAGCCGCGGGTCTGCTCCTCCGGGTTCTCCGGGCTGATCCATTCGGCGGTGGGCTGCTCCGCGATCTTGCGGATCTGCTCGGCCTCCGACTTCTTGCCGTCCCGTTCCAGGTCGGCCATCTGCAGTGCGGCGTTGCCCCTCGGATTGACCCAGAAGGGGTTGGCGTCCTTCGGCTGCTGCGTGATCGCCGCGTCGGCCCCCCCGTCGGAGTCGCCCCCCTCGCCCCCGCTGGAGGAACAGCCTGTGATCAGCAGCGCCGCCCCCAGTACCGCTGCCGACGCCCGCCTTCCGGCGAACGCCCCGGCCCCCCTGCTGCCGTACATCCAACCCCCCTCGGGTGCACTTGTGCCAAGCGTTCCGAGCCCCAATCCTGACATACGTCCCGCGACACCCACGAGGCCGAGCCTCTCTTGTCCGTGACCTGTTACAGCCGGTGTACGGCCGATCTCCCTGCCCGGGGCCACCTGCGACGATCACGGACCGCGACCGGAAACGGACGTGGCGTCAAGAGACTCCTGGGCCGGGGGCGCCCTTCCCCCGCAGTCGTGCCCACCACCGCCCCGTGCCGCTACTGCGTCCCGCAACCCCGCACCCCGCCGCGCCCGCACTGGGTCACGGCGGCCTCCAGGGGCGGGGTGCGGGGAGGGGGCGTCCGCGGGGGCCTCGGTCTCAGGTGGTGGTGTCCGTCAGGTACGCCGAGACGATCACGTTGGCCGTGTAGCGGTGGCGCGCCTCGTCGTAGCTGCCGCCGCAGGTGACGAGGCGCAGTTCGGCCCGACCGGAGCGGCGGGGCCCGTAGGCCTGCCGGGCGTCGAAGCCTTCCCGGGGAGGACCTGGACGCCCTCGACGGTGAACTCGGCGACCTCGGCGTCCGCGCGGACCACCCGGATCTTCTGGCCGGGCCGCAGCGTACTCACCTTGTAGAACACGGCGGGCCGGGTCTCGGTGTCGACGTGCCCCACCACCAGCGCGGTACCGGGCGCCCCGGGCGTCACCCCGTCCGCGTACCAGCCGACCGCGCCCGGCTGGTCGAACGGCGGTGGGTCGAGCGCGCCACGCCCGTCCAGGCCACGGGCCATCACCGGCGCCCGGACATCCAGGCCGGGGATGTCCAGGCGCCGCGGCAACGCCTCGTCCAGCGGCCGGTGGGCGGGCGGAAGCTCCACCTGGGGCCGGCCAGGCCGCGGCCATGTCGCCCGTGGAGGGTCCGGACACGCCGGGGCGCAGGTCGGTCACCTCGCGGCCCCACAGCCAGAGCCCGAGCAGCAGGACCACCCAGGCCACACCGGCGAGGAGCCGCCCGACGCCGGACGGGTTCTGGCTCTGGTGCTGGTCCTGACGGTGATCGGACATCGCCGGCCTCAGTGCGTTCCGCGGCCCCGCCGGACGCGGCTGCGTACGACGGCCGCCGTCGCGGCGGCGGCGAGGAACAGCCCGGTCACCGTCTGCGCCGTGCCCGGCCCCTCCTCGGCCGCGTCGTCGGCGGCGACGGTCCGGGCGGCTCCCCCTCCCCCGCGTCCACGGGGGCGACGGGCGAGGCGGGCGCGACCGGCTGCCCGGACCGCTCCCCGGGCTGCTCCTCGGACGGGTCGGCGGGCGATTCAGCCGTTCCGCCGGGCTGCTCGCGGACGGAGGCGGGAGCGACGGTGATCGCGCCCTCGCGGGCGGTCTCCCCGCAGTTGACCCGTACGGGGTACGTCCCCGCGGTCAGCGTGGAGCGGACGCGGCTCTCGCCGACGAGTACGCCGTCGGCGACGGTGAGCCGGGCCTCGGAGACGAACGCCGAGGACACGGCGACCGCGCTCCGCTCGGCACACTCGGCCACCTCGAGGGTGACATCGGTGCCGGGGGCAGGGATCGCCGGCGTCACCGACACACCCCCCGCGCCGTCCGCGGCGTACGCCGACGGGGTGAGCGCGGTGGCCACCAGGGCGCCGGTACAGAGAGCGAGTCGCAAAGAACCCATCGTGCACCTCCAGACACCGGGAGCGTGCCCTGCCGGGCGGGGAACCGCATCCGCAGGGGTGCGGTGCTGCGCCGTACGGGTGGCATCGGGGCACGCGGGGCTGTGCGTGTGTCAGACGAGGTCGACGAGGTCCGCGATGGAGTCCACGACCTGGGACGGCCGGTACGGGAAGTTCTCGACCTGCTCGGGCCGGGTCAGGCCGGTGAGCACCAGGAACGTCTGCATCCCGGCCTCGATGCCGGCCAGTACGTCGGTGTCCATACGGTCGCCGATCATGGCGCTGCTCTCGGAGTGGGCGCCGAGGGTGTTCAGTCCGGTGCGCATCATCAGCGGGTTCGGCTTGCCCGCGAAGTACGGCTGCCGGCCCGTCGCCTTGGTGATCAGCGCCGCCACCGCGCCGGTCGCCGGGAGCGGGCCCTCGGTGGAGGGGCCGGTCTCGTCGGGGTTCGTCCCGATGAAGCGGGCGCCGTCGTTGATCAGCCGTACCGCCTTCGTCATGGCCTCGAAGGAGTAGGTGCGGGTCTCGCCGAGGACGACGTAGTCCGGTTCGTGGTCGGTGAGGATGTAGCCGATGTCGTGCAGCGCGGTGGTCAGACCGGCCTCGCCGATGACGTACGCCGAGCCGTTCGGACGCTGGTCGTCCAGGAACTTGGCGGTGGCGAGCGCCGAGGTCCAGATGTTCTCGATCGGAACGTCCAGGCCCATGCGGCGGAGCCGGGCGTGCAGGTCGCGCGGGGTGTAGATCGAGTTGTTGGTGAGCACCAGGAAGGGTTTTCCGGACTCACGCAGCTTCTTGATGAAAGCGTCGGCCCCCGGGATCGGCACACCCTCGTGGATGAGCACCCCGTCCATGTCGGTGAGCCACGATTCGATCGGCTTGCGGTCTGCCATGTGCGAGATCTCCTGCCGTACGCGGTCCTGCCTGCGCCCCAGCCTAGACATGCCCGGATCTTGGGGGAACGCCCGGTGCGGCGCGGCTCGAGAACGCCCGGGGTGCTCCGCCGCTCCCGGCCGGCCGGGTTCAGCGGCGCGTACGGGCCGGCACCCCCGCCAGTCCCCCGGCGAGCAGCGCCACCGCGGCGACGGTCAGGAGCTGCCCGCCGGTACCGGTACCGGTACGGGCGAGCTCGTCGGGGCCGGCGTCACCGGCTTCCGTCCCGGGCCCCGGCTCGATACGGAACCGGTAGTCGTCCGACTGCCCGACCCAGTCGCCGTCGTCCTCGTGCCGCTGGACGACGGCGGCCTTGGCGACGACCTCGCCCGCCACGGCGTCGGACGTGAACGCGAGCCGTACCTTCACGGTGAGGGCCCGGCCGGCCTCGACGGTGAACCCCTCGAAGCCCGTGCGCTCGTCGGCGAAGGCACCGACGAGTTCGTCCTCGTCGGTGGTCTCGAAGCGGACGGGGTGCGGCTGCTCCCGGTCCGGCGCGTAGAACTCCAGTACCGTCTGTGAGGCCCGCAACTCCCGCTTGTCGTCGACGAGTACGACGACCGGGTGGATACCGACGCAGGAGCGGTCGGTGGTGTTGGTGAGCTGGAGGTCCCAGGTGCCGTAGCCACCGCCGGCCGTGTAGGTGTCCGGGCCGCCGTGGATACGGGCGGTGAGGGGGAAGTCGGAGTCGTCCTCGGTGGCGCAGGCGGGCGGCGGTGCTTCCGCTTGGGCCTGGGCCGCGGTGGGAAGAACGGCGGCCACCACCGCCAGGAAGAGGGACGCGGGCGTGCAGAGTCGCATGCCATGTGACCTTGCCGATCGGTGGGCGGACACCACGGTGCCGCCCCCGAACACCCCCGCACGGCCCCACGATTCCCCCCACCCGGAGCAGCACACGCGCCCGCCCACCGCTTTTCCGGTTACCCGTCCCCCCGTCCGAACAACGGGGCCAGTACCGACTGGGCCGCCCCCTCGGCGACCCTCTGCCCACTGCCCTGCCCACTGCCCCGTCCGCCACCTCGGCCGCCGGCGCTTCCCCGTCCTCCTCGCTGCCCGGCGCCCGAGGCGATCCGTACCGGGACGGAGGTGTCCCCCGTGCGTCGTGCGCGGGCGTCGAGGACCGCTCGGACGCCCCGTACGAACGTCTCCGGGGCCGCCTCGATGATCCGGCCGCCGAGCAGGACCCGGTCGATGTCCAGCAGGCCCACCAGATTCGCCGCGCCGGCACCCAGCACGCGTGCCGCCTCTCCCGTGTCGCCCCGCGCCACCGCGCCGAGGCACAGGGCCTCGATGCAGCCGCGGTCACCGCAGCCGCAGCGTGGCCCGTCCAGTTGGACGACCTGGTGTCCGAACTCCCCCGCCCCGGTCCGTGGCCCCCGGTGCACGCTGCCACCGATCACCAGCCCCGCCCCGAGCCCCGTCCCGAGGTGCAGGTAGGCGAAGGAACCGCCCTCGCCGCCGACGGCCAGGCCCAGCGCCGCCGCGTTGGTGTCCTTGTCGACGACGACCGGCACCCCGAGCCGGTCCGACAGCGCGTCCCGCAGCGGATACCCGTCCCACTCGGGAAACCCGGTCACCCGGTGCAGCACACCCCGGGCGTGGTCGAGCGGCCCGGGCAGCGCGACCCCGGCGCCGAGCAGGTGGCGGCGGCGCCCCCTCGCGGCCGCCCCCTCCCCCGTCCCCGCTTCCCCCACCCCCGGCTCCCCCACCCGGGGTTGTCCCTCTCCCCCAGCCCCTCGCCCCACAGTCCCTCGACGACTCCCGCCACCCCGGCCAGTACCGCCTCCGCCCCCGCGCCCAGGTCCAGGGGGGCGCTCCGCTCCGCCACGACCGCCCCGTCGAGGTCGACCAGGACGGCCCGCAGTTCGTCCCGGTCCAGGTGCACGCCCACCGCGTGCCCCGCCTCCGGCACCAGCCGCAGTACCGTCCGGGGCTTGCCCCCGGTGGACGCCCGGCGTCCCGCGTCCGCCGCGAGCCCGTCCTCCCGCAGCCGGGCGGTGATCTTGCTGACCGCCTGCGGGGTGAGTCCGGTCCGCTCGGCGAGTTCCAGCCGGCTGATGCCCTCCGCTCCGGCGGTCCGCAGCAGGTCGAGCACGAGCGCGGTGTTGTGGCTGCGCAGGGCGAGCAGATTGACCCCGCCCGTCCCGTCCCGCATGCCGCCGTACGTCCTGTTCACCCGTCCATTCTCCCCCGTGCTTGCACTTTGGCAACAGCGTTGCGAAAGTAGGACCATGACTGGTACTCCCCTCCGCGTCGGCCTCGTCGGCTACGGCCTCGCGGGCTCCGTGTTCCACGCCCCGCTGATCGCCGCGACCGAGGGCCTCGCGCTCGACACGGTGGTCACCTCGAACCCCGAGCGGCAGCGGCAGGCCCGCGCCGAGTTCCCGGACGTCCGCCTCGCGGCGACACCGGACGAGCTGTTCGAGCGCGCCGCCGAGCTGGACCTGATCGTCATCGCGTCGCCGAACAGGACGCACGTCCCGCTCGCCACCGCCGCCCTGAAGGCCGGTCTGCCGGTGGTCGTCGACAAGCCCGTCGCCGGCACGGCCGCCGAGGCCCGCGGGCTGGCGGCGCTCGCCGAGGAGCGCGGCCTGCTCCTCTCCGTCTTCCAGAACCGCCGCTGGGACAACGACTTCCTCACTCTGCGCAAGCTGGTGTCCGAGGGCACACTCGGCGAGGTGTACCGGTTCGAGTCCCGCTTCGAGCGCTGGCGGCCGCAGCTCAAGGGCGGCTGGCGCGAGTCCGGCGACCCCGCGGAGATCGGAGGTCTGCTCTACGACCTCGGCAGCCACGTCGTCGACCAGGCCCTGGTCCTCTTCGGCCCGGTGACCTCCGTGTACGCCGAGTCGGACATTCGCCGCGAGGGCGCGCTGACCGACGACGACACCTTCCTCGCGCTCACCCACGCGAACGGCGTCCGCTCCCACCTCTACGTCTCCGCGACCACGGCCCAGCTCGGCCCGCGCTTCCGCGTCCTGGGCTCCGAGGCGGGCTACGTCAAGCACGGCCTCGACCCCCAGGAGGCCGCCCTGCGCGACGGCCTGCGCCCCGGTACCGGCGCCGGCGCCGGCTGGGGCACCGAGCCGGAGGAGCTGTGGGGCCGCGTCGGTTCCGGGGAGTCCCCGGTGACCGGCGGCGGGCGCCCCGAGCCGACCCTCCCCGGCGACTACCCCGCCTACTACACGGCCGTGGCGAAGGCCCTCCGGGAGGGCGGCCCCAACCCGGTGACCGCGCGGGAGGCCGCCGCCGCCCTGGACGTCCTGGAGGCGGCCCGGCGTTCGGCCGACGAGAAAGTGACGGTGACACTGTGACCCGGCCCGAACCCGCCCCCCGTGCGGAAGAGCCGAGCGTGGAAGCACTGAGTGTGGAAGAACTGGAGGAGCAGGAACGCCGCCTGGTCTTCCACCGGTTCAGCCACGAGGACGCCTGGGAACTGGGCTCGCTCCTCGTCGACCTGGCCCGGGTGCGCAAGGCCCCCGTCGCCATCGACATCCACCGCGCGGGCCAGCAGCTCTTCCACGCGGCGCTGCCCGGCTCCAGCCCCGACAACGACGCCTGGATCGCCCGCAAGCGCCGGGTCGTCGAGCGGTACGGCTCCGCGTCGTACCTGGTGGGTGCCCGGCACCGGGCCAAGGGCACGACGTTCGAGGAGTCCTCGCGCCTCGACCCCGACACCTACGCGGCACACGGCGGTTCGTTCCCGATCACCGTCGAGGGCGTCGGCGTGATCGGCGCGGTGACCGTCTCGGGCCTCCCCCAACTCCAGGACCACCTTCTCGTGGTGGAAGCCCTGGAACACTTCCTGACCGACTGATGCCTGTCCTCGCCAGTGAGGCGGTCGTCGGTCTTCGTGCGGGGCGGGAGACGGTAAAGTCCGACCAATTCATCGGGTGGGCGGTACTGAGCCGTTTTCGGCCTTCGTTTGAGTAGGTCAGGTGAAGAACGAGGACGGCTCATGGATTTCGAGGAGACCGCCCGCTCCGTCGACGACGACGGTGCCTTCCGAGGCTTCTGAGTCACTGACCGTCAAGTGGTGTCAGACTGCTGGCGAAAGGGTGCGTCCGTCCCAGCGGACGCCCTTCTCGCTGCGGATGAGAGCGCATTTCCTGCACTGGGCGGCGAGCGCATCCGGGTGACGGGCGCCGGCATTGCGCCGGCACAACACCACCCACGCCAAGATCCGCTGCGTCGGCGAGCGGGCCATGACCCCCTCAAGGGCCGGCGCCTGCTGCGGAGACTCCGCTGCAGCACCAACCGCGTCACCGACATCGTGAAGACCGTTCTCGTTCTTCACCACGCGTCAGCGTGAGGTGGGAAAGGCTCACTTTTTACCGGATCTCCCCATCATCCACACAATGAGGAACCCCGCGAGCAACATGACGACGAAGAGCACATACACAAGAGTCATGGCTTCATCCCCTTTCACGTCTCCGAAGCGGAACCGCTTCGTGTGTACACGCCCGATGCCAGGACTGTCGCCGGCCAAAACAAATGTGAGGAAGTCTAGCCTCGATCTTGCATGACGGTCTGTCGACGGAGTCGGCGGACCGTTTTGCGTTCTGTGGCCGATGGCGGGCAGGCCGGCGGCCCGGTTGTCGCATCGGGTGGGCGTCGGGTTCCACTTCTCCGGGTCGGGTGGTGCTGTCGTTGGGATGGAGAAGGTGTTGTCAGGTTCAGCCGGTGGCCTTGGGGCTGGAATGATCGTCGGGTTTGTTGATCACCAGGGGGCTGCCGCCCTGCGGAGTGTGCTCCGCCGCGCCCTCGACCGGATTGGCCCTCGGGACCCGGCGCGGCAGGCCGGAGGCGGTAACCCCGCCGGCCTTCGGCCGCTTGAGCCGCTCCGCCCGCTCCTGGCGCTCGTCGTCGGCCGAGCGCCAGGTCGTTCTCTTCCCCACCGAGGAGGGTCGTGGTCTGCGCGCGCCGGCTGCGGCGGCTCCTACTGGCCCCCTCGATGGGTGGCATCGCCGGGCCCTGCCGCGCTGTTCCGGCGAGGAAGGTTGGCGTCGGTCACCTCGTGGACGGTGCTCGGGACAGCCGGAGGCGGGAACCCTGCGTGTCCCGCGGCCGATTCGGCTCCTCCCGAACCGGTTGCCGCTTCCGTGCCGGACGTGGGCATGTACGCGTCGCCGTAGCCGCTCGAGTCCTGCCACTCGCCCCGATGCGACGGTTCGCCCCAGCCGGCGTAGGCGTCCGGCGTGGGAGGCCGCTGTTCCTGGTAGCCGTCGCCGTGGTGGCCGGCCTGTACGGGGACGTACTGACCGTCGTAGGCGCGCTGTCCCTCATGGCCGGTGCGGTCGCCATAGCCGCCGACCCCTTCGTAGCTCTCCCTGTCGCCGTAGTCGGCCGCACTGCCGTCATGGGCAGACTGATCGCCGTACGCACCCGCCTGGGCGTCGAACACAGGGGCAGGATAACCGGGCTGCTGGTCCTGATACGGATCGGGCTCCTGGTACGCGGAGGGCTGCCTGGCCTCGTCGCGGAACGCCGGACGACCTCCGCCCCTCTGGTTCTGCGTCGCCTCGAGAGCCGCGCGCCGCTCCTCGCGCAGCAACGAACGCCCGACCGGGTCGAGTTCCCGGAGGTCCTGCGGCCCGTCGGCGGTGTAGCGGCTGTCGTCGAAGCCGATTTCGGCCGCCGTCCGCAGGGGAGGAGCCTCCTGGGCCCGCTGTTCCGGGATGATGGAGGAGACGGTGAATTCCGCGCCCCCCATGACCTGCTCGCCGCTGCCACCATGAGTGATCGCGTCCGGCAGCATGACCAGCGACGTCGTGCCGGCCTGCTCGCCGGAGGGGCGCAGCTGGACGCGAATCCCGTGACGGTCGGAGAGTCGGCCGACGACGTACAGGCCCATGCGCTGCGAGATCGCGACGTCCACGGTCGGCGGGTTGGCCAGCTTGTGGTTGATGTCCGCGAAGTCCTCGGGGGCGAGGCCGATGCCCTTGTCGTGTATCTCGATCATGATCCGGCCGTCGGGCAGGCGCGTCGCGGCGACGCGGACCTTGTTCTGGGGCGAGGAGAACGTGGTGGCGTTCTCCATCAGCTCGGCGAGCAGGTGCACGAGGTCCGACACGGCGCGACCATGGATCTCCGCCTCCGGCACACCCACGAGTTCGACGCGCTCGTACTGTTCCACCTCGGAGGCGGCGGCGCGGAGGACGTCGACCAGCGGGATCGGCTGGTCCCAGCGGCGGCCGGGCTCCTCGCCCGCGAGGACGAGGAGGTTCTCTCCGTTGCGGCGCATACGGGTCGCGAGGTGGTCCAGCTTGAAAAGCTGTTCCAGCTGGTCCGGATCGGCCTCGTTGTTCTCCAGATCCGTGATGAGGGTCAACTGCCCCTCGATCAGGGACTGGTTGCGGCGCGAGAGGTTGGTGAAGATCGCGTTGACGTTGCCCCGCAGCAGTGCCTGCTCGGCAGCGAGGCGGACCGCCTCGCGGTGCACCTGGTCGAACGCGCGGGCGACCTCGCCGATCTCGTCGGTCGTCGTGATCGGGATGGGCTCGACCCGGGTGTCGACCCGGCCCGGATCCGTGCGGGAGAGCTGGTCGACCAGCATCGGCAGCCGCTGCTCCGCGACGTCGAGGGCGGCCGACCGCAGCCGGAGCATGGAGCGGCTCATCTGCCGGGCCATGAGTCCGGCGAGGAAGGAGGTGACGAGCAGACCGACCAGGACGACGGTCGCCGTGACGATGGCCTCACGATTTGCCTCGCCGTCGAGGTCGGAGGCCCTTTTCACGGCATTGTCGATGAGCTCCGTCTCGATGGTCCTGTAAGTCTCGAACTCGGCAGTGGTGGTGGCCCACCACGACTCGGGGGTGACAGCCTGCGCGGCCAGTGTCGCCCTGGTGGCGTCCGGCGCGGCGATGAGCGCGAGGGCCTTGTCGGGGGCCGGCGGGGCCACGAACTTCTCACCGTTCGCCTTCGCTTCGGCCGCGGCTTCCTCCGCCCTGGTCCCGGCCTCGGCCTCGAGCTGCCTCTGCGCCTCCTCCAGCGCGGTGATGTCCTCCTCGCTGCCGCCCGAGAGGTACTCGTGGGTGGCGATCCCCTCGAGATAGGCGTACGAGGTCAGGGCGACGCGTTGCTCGGCGGCATCCGCGGCGTCCGGTCCCTTGACCAGAAGGTGCATACCGATGGCACGCTGAAGGGAGATCGCGCTCTTGGACATCGAGATGGCGTAGAGGGTGCGGCCGTACCCGGTGACGTCGGTGGTGCCCAGACCGAGTTCATTGGAGAGCTCCAGCAGGGGGTGCTGAATGGCGAGGTATCCCTCTTCGGTCTCGACTCCCTTGGAAGCGCCGGTGTAAGCGGCGGCGCGGAGGTCATCGAGCTTCGATTCCTGCTCGAGGAAGGCGTCGAGGCGGCGGTTGAGGGTTTCTGTTTCCGGCGTGTCCTCCACCACGGCGTGGAAGTCCTCGGCCGCCTTGTCGGTGGCCACACGGGCTTCGACGACGCGCTGGTCGTCCTTGGCAGCGCGCAGCAGGGGCTCGACGGACACGTCACGCTCTTCCTGCAGGCGGTGGCCGTAGACGAAAGCCGCCTGGACCACGCGGGCGGTCCTCTCCGCGGTGACCGCCGCCTGCCAGTCGCGGAACGATCCCTGAATCTGGACCGTCCCCATCACCAGACAGACCACTACCGGAAGGAACAGGATCGCGTTGAGCCGGGTGGGCATGCGCCAGTTCCCGGGGGTGAATCGGCTTGTGCTGCCCTTGGGCGTGTCCTCGCCAGTGACCTGCGTGGGCGATTCCGCGGCCCGCGGTGGAGGGGTGAGTTGTCCCCCGACTGCGATGCGTGGCTCGCCGTGTTTCGCCTCACTCGACCAACAACCTCTCGATGGCGGCACATGACGTATGCCGCTGATGTGTCCAGGCCCGTACAGCAGGGAAGTTCGGCGCATTCCAGCACGTCGGTCCGCGCCCTTTCAAGCAAGGCGTTGAACGGTTTCTCCGACGTTAACGCCCGAGGTATTCCGGGCGTAAAGAAGGTGTTGTCAAGTTGGCTATCAGCCATCCTGCTCATAGACAACTTGACAACACCGCCCTAGGTGTTTTCCTAGTTTCCTCCGCGATTCGTCACGGTGTGCGGCGATTTAAGACTCAATGCGAGTGGACAAGTTTGCCGAGGGTACTGCCAACCGCCTTGGGATTCCGCGATGATCACCGCTGCATCCGGCGGCGAAAGTGACCCGCCGGTACCCCACGCCACGTCAACTCCCCTCCCCAGAACGGCCCGAAAAGGCCGTCAGAGAAGACGTGCGTCACTGGAGGAAGAAAAGGTATGCGCACCACTTTCGCGGGCGTGTCCGTACGGGCCGCCGTGGTCGGCACGGCAACCGCCGTCGCCCTCGGTCTGACCGGCACCACCCCGGCACAGGCCGCCTATCCGAGCAGCTACAGCGTCAAGGGCATCGACACCAGCCGCTGGAACCACAGCTCGGCGATCAACTGGAACAGCGTCGCCGCCTCGGGCCAGAAGTTCGTGTTCCACAAGGCGTCCCAGAGCACCGGCTGGGTCGACCCCTACTTCAACCAGGACTTCAAGGCCTCCGCCGCCGCGGGGCTGATGAACTCCGGCTACCACTTCTATGCGGAAGGCACCGGCAGCGCCCAGGCCGACCACTTCATCAGCACCCTGCGCAACGCCGGCTACACCGGCAAGGCCGCCGGTCAGCTGCCCCCGGTCATCGACCTGGAGCACCACAACGGCGCGTGCCCGGCCTACGCCACCACCACGCACATCAGCACCTTCATCAACAAGATCAAGTCGTCCTTCGGGGTCACCCCGATCGTCTACACCTCCAAGTGGTTCGTCGACGACTGCCTGAAGGGCAACGGCAGCGTCTTCTCCACCACCCCGCTGTGGCAGCCGCGCTACCAGAGCGGCTCCAACGAGCCGGCCGCCCTCCCCGGCGCGAACCGCTCCTGGTCCTTCTGGCAGCACAGCGAGACCGGTTCGGTCTCCGGCATCAGCGGCAACGTCGACCTCAACGTCTACCGCGGCACGCTCACCCAGCTGCGCGCCATGGCCAACCTCGGCACCACCCCCGCTCCCGCCCCGCTCCCGTCCTGGCCGGTCCTGAAGTACGGCGCCACCGGAGTGGACGTCAGGGCACTGCAATACCTGCTCAACGCCCGCGGCTACGCCACCACCGTGGACAGCAGCTACGGCCCGGCCACGCAGTCGCAGGTCACCGCCTTCCAGCGCGCCAACGGGCTCGCCGCCGACGGCATCACCGGACCGGCCACCTGGTCCAAGCTGATCGTCACCGTGCAGAGCGGCGCCACGGGCAGCGCGGTGAAGGCCGTCCAGACGGAGCTGAACTCCAAGGGCTACTCACTGACCGTCGACGGAAGCTTCGGCCCGGCGACCCTCTCCGCGGTGAAGTCGTTCCAGTCCTCCAAGGGCCTCGCCGTCGACGGGAGCGTCGGCCCGGCCACCTGGCAGACCCTCATAGGCAGCTGACCGCTCGACGGGTGGGCCACCGCCCGCACACCCGTCGTCCGGGGACGACGGCCCGCACCCGCACCGGTGCGGGCCGTCGTCCCTCCAGGCGACTGCGCCGTGGTGAGGCATTCCGGATACGCCGAGCAGCGCGCCCATGCACTGCTGAACCAGGGGGGCACCCACCCGCACCTGCCGCAGCGCGCCGGCCTGCTGTGGTCGGGTTCGACCGCGACCATGATGAGTCACCGATACAGGACGGCCCGTTCGACCACACTCCAGGTCGTACTGGCTCCCTCTCCTTCTTCCTCCACGCCACGGCTCTGCACCCCTCGACGTCCGGGACCGGAAGCCGGTTCCCAGGCAGGACCCCTCTCCGCACGAACCGGCCCCGGCGCCGCGACGGCGGAGCGGAAACAAGCGTACGGACACGGCACGACGGCTCAGCATTCGGTCACGGGTGCGGCGGTGACCGACCCCCCGGCACCACCCTCGGGATCGAGGACCCGGGTGAGGCGGTAGCACTGTTCGGCCGGCGCCGCCCCGTCGTCCGGGAACCGGGAGTCCGGGAACCGGGACTGCTCCCGGAAGAGGACGAGGGCGACGACCGTCCGCCCCTTCCGCACGGTGCTACGCACCTCGGAGCCGCTCTTCTCGCCCGGCAGGAGGCCGGGGTCGAGGGCCTCCTGCAGGCCGGCCCGCGTCAGCTGTGCCGCGTCCAGCCCCTCCATCTCCGCCTGCGCGGACCGTACCCCGCTGCCGACCGCGCTGCTCCCCTGGCACGCCGCGCCGTCCCGCTCGGCGACCTCCGGGGTCCACGCCGGGCCGGGGCGGCGTACGTGGGTGTAGGTGTAGGCGAAGCAGCGCTCGACCACCCCCGGATCGCCGAACGGTACGCGCTCCCATTCGTATTCGGCCGACCGGGAGGCGACGGCGGTGAACACGCGCCCGTCCTCGTCGTAGGCGATGACGGGGCCCCCGGTGTGCCGCAGGATCACGTCCAGTAACGCGTCGGTGCCGGTGTCGCGGCTCGCGGTCAGCGCGCCGGCGGTCCGGTCCGCCGCGTCGCGGGCCCGGGCCAGGAGCGAGTCGGCCGCGGCCTCCCGGCGCCGGTCGTTCTCCCGCTCGGCCCGCTCGAAGGAGAACCAGAGGTAGGCCGCCAGCACGAAGGGGGCGAGCAGCAGCACGTTCACCAGCACCAGGCATCCGATGGTCACCCGCTCGCGCATGCCCCGCCCCCTCGGCCACCCGTGTCGTCCCCACGGATCCTCCCGCGATCCGCCCCCGAAACGTAGGGTCCGGGACGGCCGTTCGTTCCCCGCGCGACACCGGCACGTCCCCTCCCGGGGCCGGTGCGCCCTCCGGTCCGCGGCCGTCTCACCTTTGTCACCCGTCGGCAGTACGGTGTCCCCCATGCGCTCCGACACGCCCGCCGAAAACGTCGACCACCCCGCCGAAGCCGCACGCCTGGAGCGGACCGCCGGCCTGTATCCCGAGGACGCCGAAGCCCTGCTGCTGCGGGCCGCCGCCCACCTGGAACTCTCCGGCGACCGCTCCGCCGCGGCCGCCCTCTACGACCGTCTGCTCGCCTCCGACACCGGGCAGGCGGGGCTGGAGAACTCGTACCTGGTCCGCGCTCTGAAGGCCTCGAACCTGTGGGAGTACGGCCACGAGGCGGAGGCCCGCGCGATCATCGACGGCATCCGCACCGCGGCCCCGCGCGACGCCGCCCCCTGGGTGGTCGTCGCGGAGTCCCTGGAGTCGCACGACGAACTGGAGGCGGCGCACGAGGCGTTCACGGAGGCGGTACGCCTCCTCCTGACCGACGTACCGGAGCCGCCGGCCGCCACCCACCCGCTCCTCTTCGGCCGCCACCGCGTCCGCCGCATGCTGGGCGTCCCCCACGACGAGTGGGACGCCCTGGCGGACTCCGTCCACAGCCTGCCCGTCACCCTGGACGAACTCCACGACCCGAAGCGCGTCTGGTCACTGGGGTCGGAGAACCCGGCCGAGCTGGAGGCGGAGATCTCCCGCCTCCGAGCAGAAGTGGGCGCGTACCGGACCGCCCTGTCCCGCCCCTTCCCGGTGGCGATCCTGCACTGGCCGGCCTCGGAACTGGCCGAGCTCCTGGTGTCGTACCCCTCCCTCACCACCGAGTACCCGTCGCACGAGGAGCACTTGGCCACGACAGAGACGGCCCTGCGCGAACTCGCCGCCTCCGGCACCCCCAACCTGGGCGTCGTCACCGGCACCGTCCCCTCCTACGAGGCCTTCGCCGCCTCCGAGGGCACCACCCCGGACGACACCTGCCTCCTCCCCCAGTACGCGACGACCCTGGCGGCCCGGGGGCGGGCCGTGCCCTGGCCGCCACAGCAGTCAGCCACCTGCTGGTGCGGCTCGGGCCGCCGGTACGGGAAGTGCCACGGCGCCTGAGCGGCGAGCGGCCAGGGCGACAGCCCTGCCCCGCCCCGCAGAGAACCCGACGGCCGGCATGACGGGTCGCTCGGGCTAGTGCTGGAGCTTCGAGGTGAGCTTTGCCTGCATCTTCTGTGTCGCCTGGCGCAGGGCTTGGGTGAGTGCCGTCTCGGACGGGGTGCGGGGGTCCTCGCGGGTGAAGCAGAGGCGTGCCTGCGGCCCCGAGATGGTGATGGCGATGGGCGGATACCCCTGTGGGGTGGGGAGCGTCTGCGCGAGTGCCGCGATGCCGGGTTGGGTCTCCTCGATGTTGCGCGCGTAGCCGCGCTGCCTGACGTTCTCCAGTTCGGCTTCGAGAGCCGTGCGGGTCGGGGTGGTGGTCTTCGCCGCGTGCGGGAGGGGGTCGTTCGGGTAGATCCGGCGGAGCTGGTCGGTCGTGAGGGTGGCGAGGAGGGCTCGTCCGCAGGCCGCGGTGTGCGCGGGGAGGATCGTTCCCGCCCGGGCTTCGATGCGCATGTGGTGCTGTGAGGCGATGCCGTAGATGTAGCGCACCGCCTGCCCTTCGAGGACCGCGAACTCCACGGTCTCGCCGGTCGCCGCCTGCAGCTCGAGCAGGTCGTCCTGGATGAGGTGGGTGAAGTCCGTGTCGGCGTGGGCGGGGCGGGCGCCGGTCATGGCCGGGCCGAGGCGGTAGCCGGGGCCGTCGAGTGAGCGACGCATGAAGCCGTGGGCCTCGAGGGTGGCCAGCAGCCGATGGGCGACGGAGGTTCCCACACCCAGTTCGCCGGCGGCACGGGCGAGGGTGATGACCGGCTCCTGCTGGGCCAGTGCAAGCAGCCGAAGTGCCCTGTCCACAGTTTGAAGAGTGTTCACGATCCGATGGTCCCACATACAGGGAATGATTGACTAGTCACTCCCTCATAGTGGATTCTCTCGATGTCCGCGGGCGAACGCACACTCGAACGAGTGTCTCTGCGTGGCGCGGACCACCGGGCGCGAGATCACCCTTGCCTGCCCGGGGCGTAAGTGGCCGTTGAGGCGTGAACCGCCCGTCAGCTCGTGTGACGTGCCGCGCAGTGAGGACACCGAGGAGAGTGAAGCGATGAGAGTCAGTGGACTCGATGGGCAGGCCGAGGCGACTCGGCCGGACACGGCACCGGAGGGCCCGGAGGCCGGGAGCGGGACACCCACCGCCCGGCGAGCGGTCGTCAGCGGCGCGCTGGGTTCCGCACTGGAGTGGTTCGACTTCTCCGTGTACGGCGCGTTGTCGGCCACGGTGTTCCCGCAGCTGTTCTTCCCCGACCTCGCGCCGGGCACCGCACTGCTGGCGTCGTTCGCGACCTTCGGAGTCGGGCTGGTGGCACGGCCCCTGGGCGGCCTCGTGTTCGGCATGCTGGGTGACCGGCTCGGCCGCCGGAACGTCCTCATGTTCACGCTGCTCCTCATGGGCGCGGCGTCGGTGCTGATCGGCCTGCTTCCGACCTACGCCACGGTGGGGATCGTGGCTCCGGCCGCGCTGGTGGCACTGCGTTTCCTGCAGGGCTTCGCCCTGGGGGGCGAGCACACCGGATCGCAACTCATGGTGATGGAACACTCGCCGAACCGGCGCCGCGGTGTCGCGGGTGCCCTGATGTCGGTGGGATCGCCGATCAGTCAGGTACTCGCCACACTCACACTGACCGGACTCGCCGCGTGGCTCACCGAGGACCAGTTCGCCGCCTGGGGCTGGCGGATTCCCTTCCTGATGAGCGTGGCGCTCATCGCCATCGGGTACTACATCCGGCACCGCGTCGAGGAGACTCCGGCCTTCCTCGCCAGCGAGGGCAAGAGCGAGCAGCAGGCACGCGGGCTGCTGAGGCAGCACCGGAAGACCGTGATGCTGCTGGTGCTCGCGTGGGCCGCGCCGGGAGCGCTGTACTACATCACCGTCACCTTCGCCATCAGCTACCTCACCGGCCGGCTCGGATTCGACAACAGCTCCACCTTCGGGTTGATGGTCGTCGCGAACTCGATTTCCATCGGGGCAAGCCTGCTCGGCGGCTGGTCCAGCGACCGGATCGGGCGAAAGCGCGTCCTCTTCACGGGTCTCGCGGTGCTGCTGGCCTTCCTCGTCCCGTTCTTCCTGATCCTCGACACGGGCAACTGGTGGATGGCCGCGCTCACCATCACGGGTGCGCTGTGCGGTGTGCAGTTCATGACCGGATGCCAGGGAGCCTTCTACGCCGAGGCGCTGCCGACCCCCGTCCGGTACACCGGATCGGCTCTCGGACTCACCGGCGGAAACATGCTGTTCGCCGCACCGGCGCCCCTGCTCGCGACGTGGCTGATGCAGATCTCGGAGAACGGAACCCTGCTGATCACCGCCTACGGCCTGCTCACGATCCTGATATCCGCCGTGGCGATCCGCCTGCTCCCCGACCGTACCGGCCGGCGACTCGAGGCGTGACGGGGACCGCACCCCGCCGTACGCACCCCGCCCGTACGCACCCCTCCGTTCCTCTACCTGCCTGAAACCTCACCCGAGGGAGAAAAACAATGACCGACGATGCAGTTCGCGCCGACAGCGTGGTGACCGAGGAGGACCTTCGTCTCCTTCGGGAACTGAAGGTCAAGGACCGGCTGCACGATCTCGAAGCCGCCTACTGCCGCGGGATCGACCGGCGTGACCCCCAGTTGCTGAAGTCGATCTTCTTCGAGGACGCCTTCGTCCGCCTGGGCGACATGAAGGAAGGCGGGGTGGACGAATGGGTGGACTGGATCACCGACGAGTTCAAGCCCCGGTTCGAGAACACCACCCACTACCTGCTGAACGAGTGGTACAAGGTGGACGGGAAATCCGCCGAGGGGGAGACCCATCGCCTCTCTTACCACCGGTTCGGGGACCCGTCACGCGAACTGATCGCCGCCAGCCGCACGTTCAACCGGTACGAGGAGCGCGACGGCGTCTGGAAGATCACTTTCCGCGAGGTGATCCGGGACTGGATCCATGAACGCCCCGTGGACCGGGACCTGTTCACCGGTGGGTTCGCCATGGAGATGAGCGCGCCCGGCCCCGAGGACAAGAGTTACCAGGTGCTCTCGATGTTCGGCCGAGGTCCGCTTCAGCCCGAGTGATCCCTGGTTCCGTGTCCGGCCACAGCCCCGCCGCCCGCGGGACAGGCCCCGTGGGGGAACCCCCACCCCCGTGAGCACCGATGACCTCGCCCTTGTCCCCCGGGGCGAGGTCATCGGTTTCCCGGCGCCCCCGTCGCCCGCTCGGCCGTACGCGTGCCCTCCCCCTCTCCACCGCGTCGTCCGCACCTTCCGCCGGCTCTACCCCGGCGCGTGGATCTCCACCGGAGGCAGCAAGGGCGGCATGGCGAGCGTGTACCACCGCCGCTTCCACCCCCACGACGTGGACGGCACCGTGGCCTACGCGGCCCCGAACAACGTCGACGACCGCGACGACTCCGCCTACCTCCGCTTCCTGGAAACCGTGGGCACGGCCGCCGACCGCGAGGCGCTCAAGTCCGCCCAGCGCCGGCTCCTGCTGCACCGCACGGAACTGGTCGCCCGCTACGAGGCCGCGACGACCGCCGCCGGGGACACCTTCCGCATCGTCGGCAGCGCCGACAAGGCGTTCGTGATCGCCGTGCTGCGCGCCCCCTTCATGTTCTGGCAGAACGGCGGCAGCGCGGCGGACCTCGCCGCCGTTCCCGGCCCGGACGCCACCACCGACCAGCTGTACACCTGGCTGGACAACACGGCGGGCCTGGCCCTCTACGCCGACACGGTCGCCCGCGCGTACATCCCGTACTGGTACCAGCTCGCCACCGAGATGGGCTACCTCGATGTCCCCACCGCCCACCTGACCGACCTGCTGCGCCACCTGGGCGCCATCGAGCCGCGCACCTTCGTCCCCCGCGACATCCCCGTGCGCTTCGACCCGGGCGCGATGCCGGACATCGACCGCTGGGTCCGCCGCAGCGGCACCCGCCTGCTGTTCGTCAACGGGACTCAGGACCCCTCGGTCGCGGAGTCCTTCCCGCCCGGCCGCCACGACTCCCGCGTCCTGTGGGTGCCCGGCGCCAACCACCACACCACCATCGCCGCCCTCCCCACCGCAGACCGCGCCGAGGTCACCGCCATCCCAGCCCGCTGGGCCGGCCGCGCCTGACGGGCCTTGGAGGACTGAGGCCCCCCGGAGAAAGGGCCTCCTGCGACGCACGGACTCCACACCCACGGGAGTCGTCCCGCGGCTGTGGAGTCCGGCTGCTTGCTCGGCCGACTCGAACAGCCCGTCCCCTCATCAATAGCCTGCGTCCTCATGACGCGTGCATGGATCTGCCGATGCTGCTCGTGCTCTGCGGCTCAGCTCTTACAACTGGGCTGTTTTTCAAGGGGAGCCCCGGCACAGCCGCAGCACTGCTTCCGGTGCTCGCGCTGTTCGCATGCCTGAACTCGCCTCTGATCTTCCCGAGGTCGCGACCAGCGCGCTGGAGGCACAACGCCGCAGCGCGGCCGACGGCCGACCGATCGTCTTCTGGCGGCCGGGCTGCACGTACTGTCTGCGACTGTGCATCCGCCTGGGCCGCAGTGCCCGTCGACTGCACTGGGTCGATATCTGGCGCAATCCGGCTGGAGCCGCAGTGGTGAGGGAAGCCAGCGACGGCAACGAGACCGTACCGACCGTCGTCGTGGCAGGCAGAGCGCAGTCAACCCCGACCCCGCATGGGTACGCGAACAGCTCTCCCTTTCCACGTGACCGGGAACGACGCCATACCGAAGAGGCACCTGCAGGTCCCGAAAGATCACCGGTCGGTCGGCGGCACGCCAATGGACGAAACTGTTGCATTCATAGCTCCACGGCCCATCCCCCTCAGGTCCGCCAGGTCAGCGTGAAGCGTCGAGAGTTCGCCTTGCCTCAGTCCACAGGTGCTCGAACTCCTCCGCGGAGATTTCAGCTGCCTGGGGCTGGTCCTGCCAGCCGTCCAGACTGCCCTCGGCCAAGACGCCGTACTGCCGCTCATACCGGCTCATCGCCGTGAGATCGGCATCATCACGCAGGTGCAGCACCTCCTCCAAAGAGACCGCCGTCACCGGCCGCGAGTCCGCCCCTCGGACTTCAACCTGACGCGCCGCCCAGCCCTCGTCATCGGCCTCGAAGTACAGCCACAGATCTTCGTCCTCGCAGTAGACGCGGAACCAGGTCGTCATGCCGCCATCCTCACCCACCCGTCGCCTCCCATTCAGCTTGACCAAACCCATAGGGGTACCCCCCCCGTGTGTTCCAGTCCAGCGTCCGCTCAGCAGCTTTGGGACTAATCCCCCAACTTCGCCATCCAACTGCCTTCATGTCTGACCTTTGCAGTACGGTCACACGGGCCAGCCCGACCCCGAGGGCCGTCACTCATCGAGCAGGCCCAGACCCGTGTATACGAGGACGCACAATGCCTTACGAGCCCGGCACCGTCTGGCAGTACGAGGTCCCCACGACCAGCAGCACCCACCTGCCACCAGATGCCGGCTACGGCAAGGCTCTGACCAATCAGGGGTACGGCTTCGAGGTCGCCGTAGCCGACCTGATCGACAACTCGATCGATGCCGGCGCCGACAAGATCGTTGTGCACTTCCTGCGGGACGCCAAGCGCATCCTCACACTGCTGGTCATCGACAACGGCAAGGGCATGGACGATGCCGGCCTGGACGCCGCCATGACGGTGGGGCGGCGCCGCGACTACGGCGAGGGCGCCCTCGGCCTGTACGGCACGGGTCTGAAGGCCGCTTCGCTGTCCCACGCGGCGTCTCTGACCGTGGTCAGTCGTACCAAGCGCAGCCGGACCGCAGGACGCCGTCTCACCGCTGAGGGCATCGAAGACGGCTTCCGCTGTGACACCGTCGATCCGCGCTACGCGCAGGAACTCGTTGACCGCTACGACGGCGTCATCGAGTGGCACGGCACGATCGTGCGCTGGGATCAGGTGCGGGCCTTCGAAACGGTGACTGACGGCCAGAGCGACCACTACCTGTCCAAGGCGATCGCCCGCCTGGAAACGCACCTTGGGCTCTACCTGCACAGGTTTCTCCAGAACGGCCTCAAGCTCGACATCGCCGTGTGGGACGTCAGCAGTGGCGAAGGGGTACTCGGCGAGGAAGTCGACCACATCGCCGTCGAGGCGCTGGACCCCTTCGGTTACAAGGTCCCGGGGAAGCCGCGCTACCCCCGTACGTTCACGGCCCCCGTGGAGGGCTTGGGGGACGTCGAACTGACCGCGCACATCTGGCCTGCCAAGTCGAAGCAGGCCGGGTTCCGGCAGATCGGATCTCTCGCCGACCGCCAGGGCTTCTACTTCTACCGCAACAACCGTCTTGTCCAAGCCGGCGGCTGGAACGGTCTTCGCAACCCTGAAGGACACCTCGCTCTTGCTCGCGTGGCCGTCGACCTTCCGCCTCATGAGAACAGCGTCCTGAGCCTTGACGTGAAGAAGGAGAGCGTCACCGTCACGCCTGCCTTCACGCTCGGCGTCGAGAAAGCTGTGGACGCTTCCGGAAACACCTTTCACGGGTACCTCAGCGACGCCGAGGCCACCTACCGGGAGGGCTCGAAGCGCACGGAGATCGTCCGCAAGCCCGTGACACTCCCGGGTAAGGGGATAGACCCGAAGATCAAGCGGGTCGTCAAGGAGGAGCTGCCCGAGAAGCCGGGGGAAGAGCCCATCTCGTTCACCTGGGTCTCACTTCCCAGTGACAAGTTTTTCGACCTTGACCGCGAGAACAACACCGTCCTCCTCAACAAGGCTTTTCGCAGCGACTTCAACGACGGCCGTCGCGGCGGAAGCAACGACGCCCCCATCACGAAGACCTTGCTGTACTTGCTGCTTGAGGACTGCTTCGGCCTCGGACGCTGGGAGCGTGGCCGCCAGGACCGAGTGGACTACTGGAACACCATCCTTCTGGCAGCGGCAGGTGCGCACCGCGACCGCCGTGTCCAGGCGACCGACTGATCCAGTACCGCTCTCGCTCCTGGCCCGCTCCGGCCCCTGACTGAGGACAAGAGATGACCAACACTTCGTCCGGTGTGCTCCGCGACATCCACACCTCCGCGCTGGCTGGGATGGGCAGCATGCCACGTCACTTCGAACGCTGGGCAGCGCTTGCCGCGGATGATTCCTACCCGGACGCGGACCTGGGCGAGGAGCTGTTCCGCTCCCTTCTCATCAGTGGTGACGACGCACTGACCGCTCTGTGGGACCGCCACCTGACCGCCTGGGACTTCGTGGAGAACCCGCAATGGGGTGCGGGCTCCCCGGCGCGCACCGACGAACGGCGCGCAGTGGTCTATGAACGGCTCCGGTTCGGAAGTGAACTGTGCAAGGCCCTGGACGAGGCCGCGCCCGTGGCGAAGGTGCCCGGCGCGACGGTGATCACCCGGGAATTCACCCCGTGGTACACCCCTGAACGCGCGGCGGCCAGGTCCTTCTACTGGACGTCGTACGAACGGAAGCTCCGCGACAAGGGCTGGTCCGAGGCCGCCGTCGCCAGCCTCGACCAGGCGAGCCGGGCAGTCGTCGAGCGCCTCGCCGACCCCGAACAGCCGGCGGCCCGCCAGGCGAAGGGCCTGGTCGTCGGCTATGTCCAGTCCGGCAAAACGGCGAACTTCACCGGCGTGGCCGCCAAGGCCATCGATGCCGGATACCGTCTCGTCATCGTCCTGGGGGGCACCCTCAACCTGCTGCGCGCCCAGACCCAGAGGCGCCTCGACATGGAGTTGATCGGCCAGGAAAACATCCTGCGGGGCGCGGATGTCACAGATGTGGATTCCCTGGTCGGCGTGGACTACGTGGGTGACGACGAGGGCTGGCCGGAGTTCGTCCAGCACGGCGGCCGTCCCTCCACGCTCGGTGCGTTCGACATCGAGCGCCTGACGACACTCGACAACGACTACGAGAGCCTGGCCCAGGGCATCCGGGCCCTGGAGTTCGAGAAGCGTGTCCCCACCCGGCCGCTGCATGACCCGGCAAACCTTCACCACACCGCAGCGCGGATCCTCGTGGTGAAGAAGAACAAGGCCGTCCTCACGAAGCTCGTCAAGGACCTCAAGCAGATCCACGGGATCCTGGGGGAACTGCCGACTCTCATCATCGACGACGAGTCCGACCAGGCCTCCGTGAACACCTCGGACCCGAAGAAGTGGGAACGGGGAAGCACCGAGCGCACGGCCATCAACGGCTTGATATCCAAACTCCTGGAGCTGCTGCCGCGGGCCCAGTACGTCGGTTACACCGCGACTCCCTTCGCCAATGTCTTCATCGACCCCGGTGACGACATGGACATCTTCCCCAGGGATTTCCTGATCTCTCTCCCTCGCCCGGTCGGCTACATGGGCGTCCAGGATTTCCATGATTTGGACTCCCCTGTCCCGGTGGCAGAGCGCACATACGCCAATTCCCAGCAGAAGGCTCATGTGCGGGGCATCTACGACTCCACAGGTGACCGGCTGCAGGAGGCCATAGACGCCTTCGTCCTGTCGGGTGCCCTGAAGCTCTTCCGGGCTGCCCACGGTGTACCCGACGCTTCCTTCCGGCATCACACTATGCTCGCCCACGAGTCAGTACGTCAGGATGACCACGCCGATCTCGCGCTTCGCATTAACTCCCTGTGGCATCAGGCCGGTTACAGATCTGCGGCAGGACACGCACGTCTCGCCGCACTGTGGGAGTCGGACTTCGCACCGGTAAGCGTGGCTCGCGCCAGCGATCTCCCTTTTCCTTCTTCGTATGACGAACTGCGGTCACACGTCTATACAGCGCAGCAGCGCATCGGCAGCGGCGGCCAGCCGGTCATCGTCGTGAATGGTGACTCCGACCGCTACTTCGCCCAGCTCGACCTGGATTTCGACCGGACACCTCACATCTGGAAGATCCTCGTAGGCGGCACGAAGCTCTCCCGTGGTTTCACCGTTGAGGGCTTGACCGTCACGTACTACCGGCGCACAACCCAGCAAGCTGACACTCTCATGCAGATGGGGCGCTGGTTCGGCTTCCGTCGCGGATACCAGGACCTGGTCCGTCTCTACATCGGCCGCGAGGAGCCGTTCGGACGTGACAAGTCCGTCGACCTCTACGAAGCGTACGAGGCCGTCTGCCGCGATGAGGAGACCTTCCGGGAGCAACTGGCCCAGTACTCCCTGATGGTGGACGGAGAGCCGCAGGTCACCCCCGTGCAGATCCCGCCCTTGGTGGCACAGCACCTGCCATGGCTCAAGCCCTCTGCCCGGAACAAGATGTTCAACGCGGAGCTTGTGGAGATCCGTTCGCCAGGCCGACCCATTGAGCCCGCCGCGTATCCGCTGAACAGCACTGTCGCCAAGCGCAACACCGAACGCTGGCGGCCGCTGCTGCAATCGCTGGATACCACGCCAATGTCATTCAGCAACCCGCCGGACGGCTCGAGCACGCTCACGCGCACATTCACAGCACTCACCGGGAGCGTCACACACAGCGGGCTCGTCGATGTGCTGTCCCAGCTCGAATGGGAACGTCCCCGGTACTTCGACCCCCATCTGACCTATCTCCGCCAGCTTGACGGCACTCTCGCCCAGGTTGACGACTGGCTGCTCATCTCTCCTCGGCTCACTTCGGACAACCGCGTTGAGGCCAGCGTCCTCGGCTCGGCCCCACTTTCTTTGGTCCGGCGGAGCATTCAGACCGGCAAGAGTTCTTTCGGCCGCATCGCCAGTGTCGAGCACCGCACCGCGGCGCAGTTCCTCATCGATGAGGCCGTAGCTGGGGCAAGTGCGAAGATCGGGCCCAAGACCGGTGTTGCACTGTTCTACCCAGTGGTGGAGGGAAGGACCACCGAGAGCGTCCGGGGCGCAGTACATAACGGCACCGCCGACCCGGCGAAGATCGTAATAGCTTTCACCCTCATCCCACCGAAGTCAGCCACCAGCACGAACCGCCGCTTGTTGCGCTTCCGGGCCAAGGACTCGCGCTGCATCAACGAAGCCACCATCCCGGTGAGCCCGTCGCCGTAGAAGCGAGCGGCCGCTCCGTCCGACGAGGCCAGTTCGTGGTCAGACAGGGGCGCTCGGAACGCGGTATGCCGGCCCGGCGGCGGCCGGTAGTCTGACCATCACAGAGGGGCACTCTGATGCTGGTCAGGACAAAGCCGCGGGAGCAGTGCGGCCGAAAACATCTTGCGCTGACGCAGGGCTACAGGGCTTCTGCAACACGAGGCTCCGCCCTCCAACATTTTCATGACATGCCATCACGTAGGCACACAGGGGCGGAAATTGCTTCCATTCGAGGAGTGCGAAGACAGGCGAGCCGCATCTTGGCTCGCAAATCAGGAGCTGCTCAGGATGGATCCTGACCTACAGAAGGTCAGAGATTACATCCTTTCGCTCGACTCAACAGGCCAACGATTTGCCTCTGTCCTGCGCGACACTATCGACCAACTACTTAACGGTGAGGCAACAGGACGGTACGCATGGAAACAACTTTTCAAAACTGAGAAAACCCATGCAGGAACTCTTGTTGAGATTAACTTGCAGCGAGAGTTCAAGTTTGCCGACGGCGGTGACGTGGGTACCGTGAGCAAACATCCCATGGACTACCGAATTCTTGGCATAGACGTCGACTGCAAGTTCTCTCAGGACTTCGGCGGATGGATGATCCCACCAGAGGCAATGGGCTACCTGTGTCTGCTGGTATGGGCAGATGACTCTCAGAGCCGCTGGAGCGCTGGCCTGTTCCGCGTCCGCGAGGAGTGGCTCAACACTGGAAGCAATCGCGACAAAAAGCTAACCCTGAAAGCTGAATACCGCAAGGACAAAGTGCTCTGGCTCTGGCGAGACGCCAAACTACCCGAGAACGTCCTTCTTCACCTCCCTGAGTCCACACGCAAAGAGATTCTTCTGGAAGGGCCTCGCCAGGGGCAGAGAAGGGTCGTTGAATTGTTTCGGAGGGTTCAGAACCGTCGAATCGGGCGCGGAGCGGTCCGCACTGCGGCGCAACAGCTCGACTACATGGCTCGCCTGCGAGAGGGAAAGAACCGAGCACGAACGGTGCTACGTGAAGAGGGCATCGTGATCGTCGGGCCTTACAGCAGGCACCAGGCCATCGCCCGGGAGATCGGCGCAGAGGTACCACGGAGAGGTGAGTTTGTAAGCTTCCGGGTAGCCGAATCCAAGCCTCATCATGACGACCATCCGCAGGTCGAACTGGAGGGCCGCTCATGGGTACTCGCAACGGCAGACGACCCCGTCGTAACAGCACCTCGCCTGCCCAAGATCACAGGTGAAGACGAGGTCTGATCAGCTCAGGCAGCGAGTGGAGCGTGGAGCAGACAGAGATGGTCAGCAACGAGATTTGGGTACCTCCGGCTGGCTCTTGGGCCTCATCGGCAGCTCGCCGACGCAACATGCAGGCCATCCGCAGCCGCGACACCACTCCTGAGCGGCTCATCAGACGCCTTGTCCATGCTCAGGGACTGCGCTATCGGGTGGCAACCAGACCACTCCCCCACCTTCGCCGGACCGCTGACATGGTCTTCCGGCCGACGAAGGTGGCCGTGTTCATCGATGGCTGCTATTGGCATGGATGCCCTGAGCACTACATACCGCCGAAGATGAACTCTGGCTACTGGTCAGACAAGGTGGCACGGAACATGGCCCGTGACCGAGAAACTGACCAGCTTCTGGCAGAAGCGGGATGGACAGTTCTCCGCTTCTGGGAACACGAACCATCAGAGCAATGCGCAACGCGCATTGCCGCTGAGGTCGAGCAACGGCGCAAAATACTCCGCAAGGCGGAATAAAAGACTGATCAGTCTTGCTCCCGCTCCTGCGCCGCCCTCAGAACGTCAATAATCGATTGCCCGACAGCCTTGGCTACTGGCGGCGGAAAGGCATTTCCTACCTGACGATATTGAGCAGTCTTCCCGCCTGAGAATTCCCAGAAATCCGGGAAACCCTGGATGATAGCCGCCTGTCGCACCGTGAGCATTGGGCCATCGGGGCGGAAAAGGTCACGCTCCTCTGTCTCCTTCTCCCTGCATGTATCGATGTCGTTGGCAACACCCATACCGGAGACACCAAGAAGTTTCCAGGCCGCTTTAGCACGGCTCGGTCCAAGGTCTGCACCGCCATGCTTTTTTGATCCACCAACAAGGGTCGGGGCGATGCCTCCACCCTTTCCCTCAAGTTCGGCGTCACGCTCCCGTGCCTTCCTTCGCCATCGCTCGAGAGCAGCGTGCGCCTGCTCTGCATGCACCCCTTCAAGGTATGGTTTGAACCGCTCACTCATGGACTGTTCCAGGCTCTCAGCCACACTGACTGGCTTTTCGTGTGTTGCCGTCGGCCACTCATACTTGAGGTCCTTGATGACGTCGTCCCGGAAAGCTACGAGAACAGCTCGCGGACGAAGCTGGGGAACACCGAAGTTACTTGCCTCAAGGACATCCCAACGGGTGACGGTGTAGCCGAGGCCCTCATCATGAGCCAGCTCACCATCATCGCCCCGATACATGCCTCCTTGGAGGCGTGCCTTGATCCAGTCACGGTAGTCCGAAAACTTGGGGTCCATAATCCCCCGGACGTTCTCAATCATCACAGCACGCGGGCTGAGCTTCATGACCAACTCCAGCATGCACGGAAAGAGGTCTCGCTCGTCGTCCTTGCCCAGCTGCTTGCCAGCATGCGAGAAGGGGGGCACGGTACGCCACCAGCAAGGAGGTCGAGCCCGCGCTTCTTCAGCAGCTCGGCGCCCTTGTCCAGATCCCGGTATGGCTCAAACTCCTTGACGTCGGCTGAAAGAACATCACAGTTCTCCCGCTCCCACGCCCACACCTCATGCTCCTCGATGTTGAGCTTGAGCGTCTCGACCGCATGGTCGTCGATCTCAACCAGTGCCAGATGCCCGAAGCCAGCCTGGTGCAGGCCGATGGCCTGGCCGCCGGCCCCGGCACAGATCTCAACCGAAGTGAACTTCGGCTCCCTCACCGCCGCATCAGCGTTGGCTTCCTTCACGTGGGCCATGCCCCCTCCTTGCAGTCGTACAGCGGCAGACACATCTTGCAATCCACCATCACTGAGGGTGACAGACCCCACTGACAACGAGACCAGCACAAGTGTGCAGCACACGTCATGGTTCGCTTAATGCGCCCCCCGCCACACCGAACACTCATACGATATTGCCCATGCGGATACCTGCGTGGACTGAGGACGAACTTGTGCTGGCCGGAGCCCTCGTCATCAAGAACGGCTGGCGCGAGTTGCGCACCCACAGCCCAGAGGTGCAAGAGCTCTCTGAGCTGCTGAGATCTCTGCCCCTCCATGAGGCGGAGGAGCGCGCCTTGCCGGGCTTCCGGTCTCCAGACAGCGTGAGCCGCAAGACCTCGGACTTCTCGACCAATCACAGGCTGTACAGGGGCAAGGGAACCCGCTGCGGCAAGCCGACGCTGCTCATGATCCAGGCCTTCACCGAGCGTGAAGCCGAGATGCTTCAGGCAGCCGAGGCCATCGAGGAAGCCATAGCCACCGGTGAGCTGCATCTCATCCCTCCACAGCCTGATGAGGTTGACGATGCAGGGACGTCGGCAATCGAAGGGCGCCTTCTTGCCCGCCGGGCCCTTGCCCGGGAGAGAGACCCCAAGCTCCGAGCCCTGAAGATCAAGCATGTTCGGCGCCAGGGCGGCCCGCTTCAGTGTGAGATCTGCGCCTTCGATTTCGCCCGGACATACGGCGAGCTGGGAGACGGCTACATTGAAGTGCACCACGTCACCCCTCTCTACGTCTCCGGAGCCAGAGAGACCAGGCTGGACGATCTCGCCTGCCTCTGCGCCAACTGCCACCGAATGTGCCACAGGAACCGTCCCGGAGAATCCTGGCGCACGCCGGCCGCTCTCCGCGAGCTGATACGAAAGTCTCCCCAGACTGCCGCGCACTAGGCGGCGTCCACTTCAGCCTCGTAGTGAGTCTGGGCTCGGTCCAGCACGTCATCCGGGTCCAGGCCACGCGCGGAGGTCCAGTGCAGCAAGTCGGCGATCAGCTCGATCGCTGACTCTTCCAGAGCGGCATCGCGGCGGCGCCCTTCACGAACGACACCATGCCCTTGGTAGCTTTCCAGTGCCTCAACAGCACGCTTCACGCGGCGGCACGAGGCCTCGGATCCCAGCTCGATCTCGCACCAAACCGCCTTGCCGAGTGCCGTGAAGGCGGTCCCCCAGTCCACCGCCATGGTCGCGATCATGTGCAGGCCGCGGCCGCACTCCGCGTCGCAGTCGGCACCGCGCAGGGCGGGGAGTGTGCGGCTCTTGTCGTGCATCTCGACGCGTAGCCGCTCGCGCTTCCACTCCAGGATCAGCGTCGCCAGCGTGCCCTCACCCACATGTTTGATGACGTTCGTCGCCAGTTCCGTGACGAGGAGCCCCGTCTCATCACCGGCTGTCGGCACACCCCACTGGTCCAGCTGCGCGGCGGCAGCCCTCCGCAGCAGCCGTACCTCTGCCGCCAGCGCCGCAAAAGGCAGGACACAGCGGTGCTGACGTTCCCTGATGTCGATACCGGGCATGAGCATTCCTCCCTCCCGAGCCACGCTCATGCTGCGCCCGCCGTATCCGTACGGCTGCATTGCGTAGCGGTCCGTATGTGAGGATGACACAGAGAACTCTCACCATGTAACTTCTCACGAACCTCTATCGAGTGAATCCCGTAGTGAGCCAGCTACCGCGCTGCCTAGCCTGTTCAGGCCCCGAGCGGCTGCCCGGGGTTATGCGCAGAGGAGTCCCATGTCCGTAAGGACCACCACACGTCGTCGGCAACTGGGCGCGATGCTGCGCAAGTTGCGTGCCCGCAAGGGAATGACCCTTGAGGAAGCCGGGCAGCTGGTCGGCGTATCGAAGGCGACGGTCAGCCGGTATGAGACTCAGGCGGGTCCGGTGAAGTGGCTCGTCGTCGACGCGCTGTGCCGCGAGTACGGAGCAACGGACGCCGAGCGGGAGGCCGTCGTAAGGCTGGCCAAGGACGCCAAGCAGCAGGGCTGGTGGAGTTCGTTCGCCGACTCCATCCCAGAGAGCATGAACCTGCTGCTCACGCTGGAGGACGAGGCCGTACGCGAGGAGCACTTCTCTTGTGTCTACGTTCCTGGCCTCCTCCAGACCCGTGCCTACAGCACCGCTCTGCAGAAGGCGAACGAGATCCCCCTGGAACCGGCCGAGATCGAGCGACTGGTGGACATCCGCATGAAGCGGCAGGAGATCCTCACCCGGCCGAAACCGCCTCGCCTGTGGGCGATCCTCGACGAGTCTGTGATCCGCCGGATCGTCGGGGCACCGGAGACCATGAAGGAGCAGCTCGGTCAGCTGCTCGAAGCGAACGAGTCCCCTCACATCACGCTTCAGGTGCTGCCGTTCTCGAAGGGCGCCCACTCCGCAGCGCTCGGTAGTTTCGTGATCCTCGGCGGAACCGAGTCGGCCCTCGACGTGGTCTACGTCGACTTCCACACCGGCTCGCTCTTCCTGGAGCAGGAGGAGGAACTGGAGCGCTACAGACTTGCGTTTGAGTACCTCCGCGCACAAGCGTTGGACATGGAGGCTTCCTCTGCCCTGATCCACCGTGCACGCAAGGAGCTGTAGATGCCCGCCCGTTCTCCCGCCCTTCACGATCTCGCCTGGTTCAAGTCGTCTTACAGCGGCGCGAACACTACCGAGTGTGTGGAAACCGCCTTCATCCCGCCGGGTGTGCTCATACGGGACTCCAAGCGGCCGGAAGGCCCCTGGGTCGCAGTGTCAGCACAAGCATGGAATCGGTTCGTGACTGCCCGAGCCCAATGACCAGGTGAAGGGGCCCTCCATCTGGACTCCTAAGCTTGAACTCGTAGTGTCGTAGCGGCTGAGTGCTGGTCGCCTGCTGGGGTATCACCGGAGGCATGTAAGTACCGCCCTTCACCTCCGGCGACAGGTCGAACACCAGTTCAAACGCCCTTCCCGCTATCTGGTTTCGAGAAAGGTTCTGAGCTGTGTGGGGGCGGAAACCGCTGTCCCCGCCCCCACACCAGGCAGCGCGCTCAGAGCCCGCGCGTCACCACACCCTGCGGCTCTCCATTGACTGATACCGCGGGATCGACTTCCACCACACGGATCGATACGTCAATCGGCGCAGAACGGGCATTGGCCGTCTCGGCCGCTGACTTATGCCGGACGCTGGAGGATACGTCCGCGAACGGGCGAACGGTGTGGGCCAGCAGCCGAGTCAGCTCATCGTCGAGCCCTTGCTGAAGCGGCGTGCCGTCCGGGCCGAAGGAATCGATCTCCTTCTCCGCGAGCACCTTGCCCGTCGCCGCATGAGTGGCTGTGAAGCGCAGGATCCCACTCTCGTTGTAGCGGAACTTGATCTCGATCTTGCTTTGTCTGATGTCCTGTTCCCTGCTGGGGAGCGGGACCTCGATAGTCGCCAGTGGGAAGGCGCGGTCACTGTCTGCGGGATAGCCGACCTCGCCCTCGATCACAGGCGCGAGGACTGATGTTGCCCCAGGCCTGTCGGGGTAAAAGTTGGCTGTGCCTTCCGCCGGCAGCGTGGCGTTGCGGTGGATGATGGCCCGGAAGCCCTTCTGTTCCCCAGCACTCACGGCAGTGCCCAGGTCATAGCTTGTGACCAGAGAGAAATCGCTGTCGTCCCCAAGTTCTCCGTCCAGCGAAGCAGCGTAGATCGCGGCACCACGCGCGACTGCCGTCATCGGACGGCACAGGCCGCTGTCGACAATGCGATCGTGGCCAAGCAGCTCCCCCAGGGCATGGCGCACCTGTGGGATCTGAGAAGTGCCGCCGATCATCAGGACCGAGTCAATCGCACCGGGAGTAATTGCCAGGTCTTCGAGCGCCTGCTGGACCGGCTCCATGGCCCGCGTGATGAGCGGAGTAATCGCTTCGGTGTACTCGGCTGCCGTTACCTTGACCTGGCGGTCAGAGATGGCTGGTGCCAGTCCAACTGGTAGATCGAAGACCAAAGCACCATCCGCTGGCACGGAGGACAGAGCGATCTTCGTTAGCTCCACAGCCCTACGCCATCTGCGGCGCTCGCGCTTGGTCAGGCTGGCGGCGGACAGGCCGATTTTCTGCTGGATCAGCTGGGCCAGCGCGTTGTCGAACTCCAGCCCGCCGAGCGCAGTGATGCCCCGAGAGGTCTGCTCCTCAAAAAGGCCGTCCTCGTATTCAAGAACAGTGACGTCGATCGTTCCACCACCCCAGTCGAAGACGAGGAACCGGCCAGGAATCGGAACGTCATGAGCATACGAGATCGCGGCAGCAGTCGGCTCGTTGAGCAGTGCCCTGACCCTCACGCTGCCCAGCGCGGCGGCTGCGCGCGTCCTATAGCGGGCTCCGCCGGTCGCCTTGGCCGGCACGGTTACTACCGCGTCGGCCAGGTCGAGCAACTGGGCGGAAACTCCCTCCTTCATCCGGCTGAAGAGCGAGGCGGCCGCCACTGTGCTGTGGAACTTCTCAGGACCGACCCAGACATGGTGCTCCTCGAGTTGTTCGGCGGCATCCAAGTCATCGAAAGCACCACTCTGCGCAGCACCAGAGCGCGTGCCAAGCATGCGCTTCACCGCATCGAGCGGCTCACTGGTGCCGGTCTTCGCGTCCCAGCCGAAGCACAGCGTCCGCTGGAGGTCACGGACGGAGAGCACCGAGGGAAAGAGCTGCTCAAACTCCGGCTGCCGCCACTGGGCGGGCACATTGCCGCCGTCGATCGGCACCACTTCGGTGGTGTGCCCGTTCCAGCGGGCGACTACGGAGTTACTCGTGCCGAAGTCGATACCGAAACTCATCGTGTACCTCTCTGGGTGATCTGCCGACTGGCCGTAGCGCGCAACTTCTGCTTGTAGCCGTTCTTCTCAGGAGTGCTGCCACCTGGGGCTGTGTGCTGCGCCCCAGCCGCTCCGCCAGATGCGTCTTCCTTCCCCGTGTGCGCGGACTGGTCGCGGCGAGGCGAAGGCTCCGTCACACTTCGCTTCTCCCGACGCGGTTCTTTCATCTCCTTCGGGTCAGCAGTTCGGCCGCGCCTGTCGGATTGACTGACGGCTCGCGGAGCCATGGGTTGGGAAGAACTTGCCTCCCACTGCCCTTGGAGATGCGCCCGGCTCTCCCTTGAGGGATCTGCCGAGGTTTTCCCCTCCACACCGCGACTCTGACCCCGGTGGTGCTCCCCCTCCCTCTGGC
This sequence comes from Streptomyces sp. GD-15H, assembly GCF_045291515.1. Taxonomy (NCBI): domain Bacteria; kingdom Bacillati; phylum Actinomycetota; class Actinomycetes; order Kitasatosporales; family Streptomycetaceae; genus Streptomyces; species Streptomyces sp. GD-15H. The sequence continues at coordinate 5,501,915 of NZ_CP149447.1, read as the reverse complement.
CAGCCTTCGGGGTGGTGCCCCTGTCCCGAGGCGCAGTCCCTGAAGATTTCTTGGATGTCTTGCCCTGCGCCCTTGCCGCTTCCGTTTGCTTCGCGCGGCGCTTCTGCCCCGGCTTCATGCTGTCCGGCGTTAGCTTCGGGGACTCTTGTGCGGGAACAGCCCGGAGCCAACCACGCTCAACGACCTTTCCAGACTCGCTGTCCACGTACGCCGGCACCAAGAGCTCATACGTAACCGAGTCACCGCGAAGAGCACCGTCTTCCTCTTCCAGGACATTGAACAATGACGGGTCATCTGTGCTTTCGACGATCTTCAGGCCTGCACGAGCGAGTTCGTGGTCAATGCGAGTCACTGCGACCCTCATCGACTTGGCCTCGAGCACCTGGCGATGAATCACGGCTAGCTGCGCCAAGTGCATCTGTCGCGTCCTGATGCCCTCCATCACCCCACTGCGCACCGCTTCGGTGAACTGAGGCAGCACACGGCGGAGAAGCTCCGTTCGGAAGACGCCGCCGAGGTCGGAGACCGTATCTGTGTTCGTGTCCGCGATGGTGTCTCGCAGACGCTCAGCTGCGTCCTCAAGCTGCTTCTCCACCACCGGAAGAAGCGTCTCGTTGACAGACTTCAGAATTGCGGCTGCGTCAAGCGACTCGGGTTCGAACCTGGGGACCCCGCTGTCGCTGTATTTCCAGGGCTGCTTCTCCGCAGCCCGGACCTCACCGCGTTTCCTTACGCTTCCACGATTCGGACCACGTTCCTGGCCTGCGCGGCTTGACCGTCGGTTCTCGGAACCGCCGCTGACGCCTTCGTTCACTCCGTTGCTCACGATGTACTGCTCTCTGAGATTTCAAGGGCTGCGGTGTGCTCAGCAACCGGGGAAAGGCGTTCTGCCGCCAACGTGATTATTTCGCGAGCTGCCTCTACCCGAGACCACTCACGGTCACCATCCGACGATGGGTCCGTCAGCCGTTGCAGGAGCTCAGGAGGGAGGTCCAGCCGGTGGCTCACACCGCTTGGCGTGCCCCATCGGTGAGGAGCAAGAGGCAGGGTAAAGCGTGACGGCTGCTCCATGTGAACTCGCTCGGCTGCCTCAATCATGTCCTTGACCCGGTTCACCTGAACACGCCCGGTCTCGTCAAGTTGCCTACGCAGGGTACGCCAGGCCTTCTTCCAGTCCTCCGCGCCGTCCGGCACACCCAGCGAAAGGTAAGGGTTGAGAGGCTGGTCGAGTTCCGTTGTTTTGCGGCTCTCCAGGAAACGCTGGTTTCTGCGGAGTGTGCTCGTGATCGCGGAGCTCAGTTGCTGCTGCGCTGGCGGGCGGCCTTCCGCGTCCTGTCGCAGGAACTCCTGGGCCTCCACCGTGTCAGAGCCAGCCAGCAAATAGGCTCGCACGTTCTGAGCTTCCCAACGTGCCGACTGCGACTGGTGCTGGAGGTTCTTGGCGACAGCCAGGGCCGCTTCCCTGCGCCTAGCGGCGGTGTCCTCATCTCCGCGGAGTCTGGCAAGGTTCATCTGCCTCACCGCTCGCATCATGATCCGGACAGCGATCCAGTTGTTGAACCTCTTGTTGCTCTTGCTCCACACCACCGGGCTGACACGCTCCAGCAACGGCCACAGTTGCAGGTCTGCGACCAGCTCGTCGGGCGCCTGGCCGGTTCTTCTCACATTCCGCAGCAGCTCCAGCAGCTTCCGCGTCGGAGGCAACAGGTCGGACCAACCCTCGTCGATGGCAGTGGCATCGTTCGCCTGCAGCCGCACCAAAAGGCGCCAGTCCGGCGGCCAGGCTCGGCCAGGCTCGGTTTCCGGACCAGCTTCCCTGCGCTCACGTTCCAGCGTCCAGGCAAGCAGGTCCATCTCCTCGTCAGTGAGCGAGGCCGGATCCAGGCGGGCCCGGAAGTAGGCCGATCGCACGGTGCCTTCGTGGTCGGGTGCAGCGCCGATCCACTCTTCATCGATGTAGTCGTCGAGGAGCGGGCGCGGGAGCGTCGCCAGCAGTGCCTTCTGCCTGGACGCAGGCAGATTTTCCACCGGAATCCGCCGGTCATCCTGGTAGATCTGCCAAAGCGTCCCCGGCTCCCCGGGAAGGGGAAGCGGATTGTCCTGCAGCAGTGCCTGGGCGCGGCTGCTGAGCTTTTCGTTGAACACCTGCAGGCCGTGATCGTGTGCCAGCGCCAGCACAGTGACCCCGGCGACCGGGTCGTTATCCGCAGCGGCCGTCTCCACCGCGGCTTGAGCGAGGCGGCGCGCGGACAGCTCGGGTCCTTCAGCCTTCAGCACGTCCGGGCACGCGGACTCCGCGAAGGATTTGGCGAGCTCCCAAGCCTCCTCGGTGGCAAACCCCTCAGGGAGCCGCGGGGTCGCCGAGAGCTGCTCCGCTTGCTTCGGGATCACTGCGAACGTTGCAGAGCTCCCGCCCGCAGTCGCAGGAACAGGGACAGCCTCGGTCTTACCCCCGACCCGGGCCTCCCGGAGGGCAAGTCGGCGGGCGATTTCGCGTTGCCGGAGCTCTTCCAGACGCGCTTGGTCGTCCTGCTCCGGCCGGGATCCCGTGCCCGCTGAGAAATCCATCGTCATCAGAAGTCCTCCGCAAAGCCCCGGACCTGTTCAATCACCGCAGCAGGAGTCCGGTCGAGGCAGTAGGAGTCCACGAACGCAGTCTTCTCGGCCAGGCCGACGGAAAGAACTTCTTCACGCAGCGCTCGCAGGCGCTCGTTCTCCCAGTCCTCGGCGGCCGATTCCAGCGGATGCTTGACTGCGACAGCGATGGGCTCGCCGGTGAACTGGGACGTGAAGAGTGCCACCGGTCCAGACGCCGTAACGGTGAGTGTGACCGCGTCGTCCTCGTCTGTCCAGCCCTTCAGAAGTGCGCTGTGCTGGTCCAGGTCAAGCTGCAGCTTGCGGCCACGCAGCGCATCGGTGAGGTCCCGGGAGAGCCGCCAGTCGTACAGCGGATGCAGACGCATGTCGGTGTAGTCGCGCAGGCAAGCGTAGCAGGAGCTGCGGCAGTTCTCCACGTGATGGCCGTCTGCCTGCAGGTAGTTCACGTACTGGTCCACGGCTCCGAGGAATTCCTCGATATGGCCTTCCGAACCGAGGAACGTGCTGAAGCCTGCTCCGTTATCGAGCGAGTCCGCCAGGTAGGCCATGACCGGGGCAGCAACCGGGGCGTCCGAACCATGAATGCCGCTTATGAGTTCCTCCGGCTGCACATCCAGATGTGGTGCGGCGGCGCGGCGCAGCAGAGCAGCCAGGGAGTACCAGGCAGCGCGCCGCCCGTGGTAGGCGTCGTCGAAGCCATCAGACTGCTTGGAACGTGCGATGTCGAAGCGGAGGCCCCGCTTCTCGTCGACGGATCCCTTGGCTCCGATGAACAGCATGTCAGTGTGCTGTGTAGCACCGAGAGCGATCTCAAGGTCCGCATCGGCCTTTGGGCTGTCGAGCGCGGTATAACCACGCCACGGCCCCGGGCTCTTACGGAAGCGGAACAGCTTGCCCCCATTGGTGTTGACGATGTACCGCTCTCCGCTGCCGGCATGCACCACCATCCAGTCATCGGTGGCCCTGGAGACGCGCGGGGCAGTGTTCTCCAGGTCCGCAGCGGTTCGGGCACTGGTGGCGTTCGAGGCCATCTCACGCGTGCCGTCATAGTCCCGCGCTTCGGACGCAGCGCGGAAACCAGCAGGCTCCCGGAATGGCACAGTCTTGTAGTGCTTGTCATCCGCCCCGCAGGCGGGGCAGAGACCTGTACTTTCGTCCTCAGCCGTGATGACGGCCTGCGGGTCCACGTGGGAGCAGATCCTGCACATGGCGACCAGCCGTTCTGGCCCGAAGGGGTCCTCGGCCGCAATCACACGGCGGCTGCCGGGCGTCAGGGCGACAACACCGATGGAGCGGAGCATGCGTCCGTCCTGCAGAGTCTCACTGCCCGGTGCGAACTTGCTGAGGGCCACGGCCAGGTCTCGGTTGATGGAGTCGGCAGGCGGCCATGGGAAAGAATTGGTCGGCACGCTCTGGTAGAGCAGGCGCGACCTGGTCGGGAATCCGAACATCGGGAGAAGACCAGCCTCGGCCAGCCGCTGGCTGAGGTCGGCGTGTCCTACCGTCCGCTCTGCCGCTTCATTGACCTGGCCGAGCAGCTGGGTAACGGTGGCCACAGGGTCGATGCTGGCAATGTTCACCGGAGTGCTTGCCTGGAGGGCGGCCGCGGCAACCCTGATGCGGTCAGGGTTATCCGCGATCCATCGTGAGATGGCGTCCCGGTGCTGCGGCCAGTCAGCGGCAAGTCCGAACTGACCGTGCACGTTGTTCGTCATGTCCGGCGTGCTCTTGCCCTTCGACTGCGGCAGGGCATCGAAAGCCTGGCGCAGCACCTCGCCCAGCAGAACCCGGCGGAAAACCGAGACCATGCCAAGGGCCAGGTAGGGCTGGGGCGTCGGGTCATTGGTGATGGCCTCAGGACGCTCGAAGTAGTGCTCGTCATGACTACGCCCGCGGCACACGGTGAGCGCGACAGCGACGGGACTGTTCCGGCGGCCGGCGCGGCCGACTCGCTGCTGGTAGTTGAAGCGAGTAGGCGGCATGTTGGCCATGACAACGGCGTTCAGAGGACCAATGTCGACGCCGGCCTCCATAGTGGTGGTGACCGAGAGCAGCTCCAGGCTGTCCGCCTCAGGCACGTCCTCCTCGCCAAGGAAGACGTCCTGGAACACGCTCTGACGACGCTGGGCCTCCAGACGGTCGGTCTGGCCGGTCAGTTCGGCGGTGCGCAGCGCGAAGCCGCCTGTGCCGTTTTCGGCCTTCCAGGCATAGTAGTCGTTGTCGAGCGCACCGCCGTACTCCTGAGGCTGGCCCGGCAGTTCAGCCAGGCATTTGGTGCACAGCCCGGTACCGGGGTGAAGGTGTGCACGACGGCAGGTGGTGCACGTCCAAGCCTTGCCGACGCCAGGACGAAGAGCAACCTTTTCGGGGTTGATCAGGTACTCAACGACGGCGTCCTTCCAGACGCTGTGCACCCGGTCCTTGACCGTCTCCAGATCTGTGTCTTCCCGTTCGGCGATCTTCACCCAGAAGCGCTTCAAGGGCAGCGGCGGGTTCTGCAGAGACGCGCGCACCGTGAAGAAGCGGCGCATCTGGCCGAGGATCCGCAGGCTCGCGCGCGCCACGGCGAGGTCGTTGCCGGTGCTGAGTTCAACCGGCGACCGGTCGTCGCGCAGGCACAGCCAGCCAAGCCCCAAGGACTCGAAGTCGCGTCCAGCGCTGGAGAACAAGCCGTTGACTGCCTCCGTCTGGAGACGCCTGCGGATCTCAGTGAGTAGATTCTGCTGAGCCTGGGTCTCCGCTATAGCCTCCCTGTCTCTCTTCCAGTTGTAGAGAGCGGTCCACGGCTGTCCGGCAGACGTCTTCTGGATGGAAGCAGCCGGTCCTCCGGGATTGGTCCCGAACTTCAGCAGCATGCCCTCAAGATCAGACGCCAAGTCGTCCAGTGAGGGCAAGCTGGCGAACTTCCGCTCCAGGTCAGGCAACAGTTCCGGCTCGGCGTCAAGATCGTCGGCGAGGATGGCCTTCAGTCGGCCCCAGTCAGCCGGATGCCGGTCACGCAGCCGGGCCATAGCGGCACGGGCGCCTTCACGATCGTCTGTTTCCCGAGCGTAGAACGCCTTCACCAACTGAAGGTCGCCGAACGGATCACCCTGCTGCCGGACGGCCTGCGCGCTCAACAGGCGCAGCAGGTCCTGATAATGACGCAGAGCGAGGCCGCTGGCGAGCTCGGAAGCATCGTCCCGGCTGTCGGAGAACGCGATGGCCTTGCGCTGATCTGCAGGCAGGTGGGCGAGCGCCTCGGTCACCAATACCTGATTTATCTTGTCGAAGCCCGTCCGCATGCGGCGCACAGGCGCGTTGCGCAGCCGGTCAGGTGATTCCAGCGGTATCCAGCGGCCGTCTCTGTCCTTCTTGATCTCCCAGTCGTCGCCGCAGGCCGGGCACCGGGTAGGGAAGGGCCGCAGGACAGCCGGGTCTATGGTCGGCTTCTTCGTCTCCTTGTCTACCGGGACAGAGATGTGAAAGGACCAACCAGTGTAGTCGACATCCCGGTTCTCCAGGCGGCCGGTAGCAGGCTGGTAGACGCTGCGCCGGAACTCGAAGTCGACCTTCTGCCCGCTGTTGGACAGATTCGCCGTCCAGCAGCCTTCGTCTTCAAGGGCGGAGCTCTTGGGGCACGGCCAGTACACGACGTAGTTCGCCGCGGTAGGAACCCCACTCACCTCGTCAGGCAGCAGATCGAGATCCGGGAAATCTGTGTGGAGGGCGCCCGTGAACTTGCGCTCCCTGGTGTCCTTAGGGCTGGCGTAGCCGCCAAGCATGAGATCACCGCAAGTCTGGCAATAGAGCAATTCCAGCACTCGAGCCCCGCACCTGCAGCGGGAGGTCGGCTCGGAGAAGAGCCGCCCAACGCGGCGTTCGGGGCCCACCTCAACGGGGGTGTCGGGGCACTTCGGGTCAGAGCAGGCCCAGATGCCCCCAATGTTCCGGAAGAAGAAATGGGCGCGAAGCTGCGGAAGTTCCGATCCCCGCGCAGCGCCCAGTACGCGCAACGCCCCGTGGAGGGACTTCCTGCTCTGCTCGTCTGGTGCGTCCGGGAACAGCCGCCGCGCCAGTTCAGGCGCAGACAGCGCCCGAGGCTGGCCCTTCGGAGCGAGCGCGTGATGGAAGGCGGGACCGAGACTGGTGAAGTCCGCCAGCGTGGTCGCCTCATCGGGGGAAATCGGCCGATCAGCCGCCTGGGCGAGAAGCGTCGCATGGGGTGCCAGGTCTGTCTCACCGTAGATCTCCTTGACGCGCCCAGGGATGATCACCCGCCGGGAACGGGGCAGCGCGAAGAAGCCGTCCAGGAAGTCGTCGTCCCTCCCTGCTTCCAGCGATGCCGAGGCGGCGAGCACGCGGAACTTCTCCGGAGCCTTGTCAAGACCGAGGTGATGCCGGAGATTCCTCAGGAGATACGCCACCTCCGTGCCGGCCGTGCCGCGGTACATGTGAAGCTCGTCGAGAATCAGGGTGAAGCGTGCGCCTGGGGTACTGTCCAGCCACTCTCGGGTAGCGGCGAAAATCTGCTCCTCCTGCTTGCGGAGCAGCATGATGTTCAGCATCGAATAGTTGGTGATCAGGATGTCGGGCGGCGCGGCCTGCATGTCCCAGCGGGTATGCATTTCCGCTCCGCCGAGATGCGGGATGAAAGACCGCAGGTCCTCGCCCACCTTTTCGTGAGCCCGGCGCTGCCTGTCGTGCATCTGGCGCAGGTACTCCCTCAGCCGGCTGAGCTTGGTCCGCGAGTCGCTGCTGCCGGCAATGGGGGTGGCCCCTGTGTATCGCCCGAAGTAGAACCGGTGGCCTCCTCGCTTACGGTCCAGCCATTCGCGGGCGCCGTTGCTGTCCAGGGCCCTACGAAGCCGGACGAGCTGGTCATCCGCAAGCGCGTTCGTGGGATAGAGGATCATGGCTCGCATGGCTGCGGGATGGCCGTGCTCCCCGCGCCGGCTCGGCACGAATTCCCTATCGCCGTGCCACCACTCGGGCTGCTCCGCACGGGCTCCCTTCCATCCTGCCGATTCTCTGACCAAGTCGGCTAGGACCGGCAGAAGGAATGACTCCGTCTTGCCGGAACCGGTACCAGCGGTCACCACGAAGTCCTGGCCCTGGCAGGCGGCGACAAGGGCATCGTGCTGATGCTGGTAGAGGCTCGTGACGCCGTCCGGCAGCGTGAACTGAGCAAACTCGGCGGCGTCGGGGTCTGCTCCGGCCTCGTCGAACGAGTCCGCGATGCTGATGCCCCTGGAGGCATACTGCGGGCGCAGCTCGATGAGCGGCTCCCTCCAGGCGCCCTTGTCCCGGTCCAGCAGGTCGCGCCGCTCCTGCATCACGGAGCTGTCGTCTACGCCGAACGGCGTGTCGTAATAACGGAAGAGGGCGCTTCGCAGGTCATCGAACGTGCCCATGACGTCGGGGTGGCCGAGGTCTTCCACTACATCCTGCGGCGCGGTGCTCACTTGGCCATTCCTCTCGCGACCGCTGCCAGCTGCGGCATGATCTCCAGGTGCTGCTGCAGGGATGAGGCCAGCGCCTCAGCCACGGCACGGGGCACGTTGGTGTACGTCTGGGTCCGGGCTTTCCTAGCTGTCACGGGCGAAATTCCACTGCAGAGAACAGCCGTACGCTGATGCAGCGCGGGAAGTGGCGCGTAGCGGTCAACGAAGAGCTGTCCAACGCCAGAGCGGCCCTTGCCTGCTTCTGACCTCCAGCGCATGGCGCTGGTTCGGTGGCGCTCGAGCTCCAAGTAGAGCCCTGTCTCACGTTCCGTCGCATAGAAGACACCGTTATGCCGAAGCCGAACGAGCCTCACATAGTCGGCTCCCCGCCAGCGGTACAGCCCGTCCTCGTCATACGACTCGACCGGTTCGAAGCGCTGGAGGCGCATCTCGTACTTCTCAAGCGTGTTCATTGTGCTGCCGCCGGGCGGTGCCGCTTCAGCCCCCAGGGACGCCTTCGGCAACAGCTCGGTCAGCTGCGTGGCAGCACAAGGCACAAAGCGAGCCTCGAGAAGATGTGCAGTCTTCTCAAGACTCCGCAGATCCTCGTACTGCAGGAGGAGGGTGTCCGGAAGCGGCACCTCTCCAGCCACAGACTGATGGGGGACGGAGATCAGCTCCATCCACTCCTGCGCCGCTGCCTCGATCCGCGCTTGCGTCTCAGTGGTCCGCGCACCAGTCAGCAGCGCGAGTCCGTCTGCGTGCGGTAGCCGCGTCAGGACGAGCGGAGCGACCGACCACCGGTCTGCCCTGAGATCCACGTCGATGAATCCAAGGGCCATGGCGCCACGCATCCAGTCCCAGTCGGCGTACTCCCTCAGCTCCCGGCCCCACGCCTGGGCCTGGCTGCGCACGCCGTCACGCAGCGCGGATGCCCTGCCACTGCGGCTCTCACTCAGCCACCGCAGGAGAACTCCGCCGATCTCGTTGCCGCTCATCGCTCCAGTTCCTTTGCAGCCTGCACGTACTCCATCCACGAAGGATCAGTGGACGCCTGTTGGGCGGCAAGAACAGCCCTGGCCCAGGCCCTCGGGTTGCCAGCACTCTTCGGCCTCGGCGTTGCCGGGTTCACCGGGTGTCCCCTCCAGCGGCCACTCCGGCGCTCCAGAAGCCAGCCGCCCACACTGTGGAACGTCGCCTCGAACCGGAGGGGAGCCGGGGTACCCGGAAGAACTTCGGCCCACCAGGCCGGCATATCGGGGGTGTCCAACGTCCACAAGCGGCCGTCAGTTGCGGCGAAGAGCACCTCGTCCGAATCGCGCCGACACAGCTCGACGTGTGCTGTCATCTGCTGGGCCACGGCGCCGGTGCAGTCAGCGCCGGTCACGGCTGCCGACTGGGCGGCTTCGTCCAGAACCGAAGGCCATGCTGCGGCTCGGCTATCGGTAACCGGAAAACCGCACACCTTGGGCCTCGCCGACTCAACTACCGCAGACTCAGCGGTCGTGAAGCTCATCTCCACGCCGGCGAAGCTCACCGTGTGACGTCCCGGTCCAAGCCGGAGAACCGGCAACGGTACTGGCAGACCCGCCCTGACAGTCCTCTCAAGCTCCGGGCACTCCCTGCCGTCGACTAGCAGAGTGCCGTCTACGGTGTCCGGGAGGACTACGTGCGGCTCACCGCCGCACAGGTAAAGGTAGGGGTCAAGCGATGGCGCGAGCTTCAGGCCGCCCTCAAGGCGCAGCTTGAATTGGGCAGGCGGCTGCAGGAGGCCAACGACTCCCTGTACCTCCTGGAGTGCCTTGCGAAGGCTGATCGCATCGTCAAAGGTGACAGGCCGATGCATGGTCCAGTTCTGCGGCACCCATGCCAGCTTGCCGCTAGCAGCGGCCCTCCCCAAGGAAGCGGCCTTGTCCAGGAGCCGCTGCACGTCCCTCTGGGCTTCTGGAGCCGCGAGCACCACATGCGCTTCGCTGGGCCGGAAGCTATCCGTGCTCGCCCAAACTCCGAGCACATCATCCCGGGCGAGCACCAGAACGGGCGTGGAGGGCCGGCTGAGCACGACCTGGTCTCCAGCGACTCGGACGCCGCTGATCAGCCGACGCGCGTCGGGAGCGGGGAGGCCCGTCACCGAGTAGTAGGCGGTATCCCCCAGCTGCTCGAGAACAACATCATCCTCGAGCTCGATGCGGGACTCCTGCTCAGCCGCCTGGAGGCGGGCAGCCCAACTAAGACGACCCGCGTCCAGGCGCACCAGAAGTTCCGCGCGAGCAACACCGGAGGGCACCAGTTCGTCCGAGCCATCCCAGGATGCCGCATAGTTCCCGATCAACTTGGAGAGGAGCGGACGGAACTCCGCTTCCGCGAGAGCATTCCGGAAGCCCGCCGAGAAGCGCTGTTCCCATCCACGGATCTCCAGCGCGGCCAGCAGCGTCTCTCCCGGCAACGGCCATGTAGCCGTGTAGTTCCGCAGCGCCTGGAAGATCTTCGGCATCAGGGAGCGGTCCGCGCCACTGACCAGGGCCTGGGACTGAGCGAATCCGATCAGGCTGCGGTTGGACGGCAGGTCGTTCGGGGCCGGAATCGTGCAGATCCCGCGCGTGCCTCTGTGGCTAAGTTGCCAGGACGCCAGTGCTTGCCACATACGGGCGATCGGCTCGTAGTGCTGGCTGCCAAGGACGCCCTCGTCTCCGGTCAGAAGCTCGGAGAAGCGTGCGTGGTACGCGGTAGCCCGGTGATTCCGGTCATTGACCATTCGGCTCGCGGCCAGCACCGTGCAGGCCAGGAGCGGCAGAACGGCTGGGTCAGCCGCCTTATCCTGCCGCCGTTTGCGCCATCGGTAGTCCTCCAAGGCGCTGTACGGCTCCGCGGTCCCCAGCCGCAGGAACCTGCGCACGCACTCAGCGAGCGGCTCCTCGATCCCGTAGCTGCGCCTAAGTTCCTGTTCTACGTCGTCGTCGACGTAGAACAGCGTCGGGTGACCTGCCTGGTGCTGGCCGAAGAACTCTTCAGCCAGCACCAACTGCCAGGTCTCATAGGAATGATCCACTCTGTCCCCAAAGAGGTTTCCGCTACTCAAGCCAAAGAAGCACAGCGCATCAGGCGGGCTCTGGCGTCAGCGTATGACGTACTACTGACAATGCGACATAACCAGACAGTCCCATGAGTCCCGTACACGGGCAATGCCCCCACCTGCGTTACTGAATTTATGGGCGTGATGTCGTGAAGGGCTGACATGCGATGACCGTCGCAGTACGTCCGAATCATGAGGTATCCGCAAGGCGGCGGCCTGACCGCCGAACGGCGGGCGTTTCGCGAACGCATCCGTATGTAGGCGGCCGGGATGTTCGCCGCCGGACAAGGCAACGCGGTGGTGGCGAAGCATCTGCGGGTCAGCGTGCGCTCGGTGTAGCGGTGGCGCCGCGCCTGGCAGGACAGCGGCTGGCAGGCGCTGCACTCCAAGGGATCGGCCGCCCGTCCCAGGCTGAACGAGGCACTGTTCCCAGTCCTGGAGCAGGAGCTGGCCAAGGGCCCGGTCGCGCACGGCTGGCCGGACCAGACCTGGACCCTGGTCAGGCTCAAGACGCTGATCGGGCACCGGTTCCACCAGGCCCTCACGCTCTCGACCATCGCCAGGAAGTCGTCCATCGGGCCGAAGGCGCCGCCGGGCCGGAACGACTCACTGAGCCCGCCGGTCGTGAACAGCAGCATCACCCGCCTGTCGGCGAGCGCCGCGTCGTCGAAGAGCCCGTGGTCCCCGCCGAAGACCGCGCCCATCACGAAGACCCGGTCCACCCACCACTTGAGGACGGCGGGCAGCGAGAACCACCACAGCGGGAACGACAGGACGAGCAGGTCGGCGGCGAGCAGCCGGTCGAGATGGGCCTTGACGGTCGCGTCGAGCGTCCCGTCCCTGACCGCGCGTATCTGCTCGGCCTGCGGCTCGAAGTGGCCCTCCACCGGCGCGAACTCCTCGCGGGCGAGGGCCGGGGCCCATCCGTCGACCTTCGGTCACCCGTCGCCGGCGTCGCGCCCCGCGACCACCGGGCACTCTTCCGGGCCCCGCCGAGAGGCCCCGCCGAGAGGACCCGTCAGGGCAGCGCCTCCCTGACGAATCACCGGCTCAGCCGACGATCGGCGAGACGGCGACGCAGCCGGTCACGGAAACCGTGCCCGCGCCGGACTCCTCGGCCAGGGCCTCGCCCTTGTAAAGGATCTTGCAGGAGAGGTCGCCCGAGCCGTTGATGCCCACGGTCACCGGTATGACGACAGGCGCCTCGATGCCACGCAGCTTCACCGTCTTCTTCCACGGCAGCGTGGGGTTGTCCACCGTCTCGAGCTTCGGGTCGGCCGCGTCCCCGCCACCTGCGTTGAAGTCGATGGAGTCGACCTTCTCGCCGGTCACCTCATAGGTGACCTCGTACTCTTCGTCGAGCTGCTTGTCGACTTCCTCGACCAGCTCGTCCTCGACCTGCTTGGCGGCGTCGTCGGCGGCCTCGGAGCAGACACTCAGGCCAAGGACGAGGCCGCCCGCGACGAGCGCGGACATGAGGGAACGACGGATGCGGTTCATGCGGATTGCCCCTCCCGGTCACGCTGAACGTGTAAGCGGTAGACAACAGTTAAAGGGTTAGCAAAGTCAGCTTGTTACCAACTACGCGAAGCCGCTGGTCAGTACCAGCTACGGCACCCTCGCCAAGCCCCGGGGTGCATCACGGGGACAGCCTGCAACTGCCGCGGCGCTACAGCGACACCAAGGCCACCCTGCGGTCCTTTCGGGCCGACGACCTGCTCGGCGTGACCTTCGCCGCCATGAGCACCGACACCCAGATCCGCTCCATCGGCAACAACCCCCGGCGTTAAGGCGAATGGTCAACCGCCTACCGCACCTCGCGCCAACTCCCTTTTCCCGACCGGCACAGGATCGGGCCCACCACGTCCTCGCGGGGCATGTTCAGCACAAGTCACCTGTATAAAGGGACACTTGGAGCGACAGGACATGGTGGGAGACAGTGAAGGCCGACCGCCGTGGAGGCGCGTGGCGGGGCGCCGGAAGAGGGGGACAGGTGGCAGCGTCGAGGATGGTGTGGGGGGAGCCGGACCCGAACCTCGAACTGGCCGCGGAGGCGGGTGACGTCGGGGCGATGAAGGCTCTCGGCAAGCACCTTTACGCGTCCCGTGGCGGCCTGGAGCACGCCGAGCGGTGGCTGCTCGCCGCGGCCGAGGCCGGGGATCACGAGGCGATGTACCACCTGAGCAGGATCTACTGGGACCTCGCCGGCAACAGGCGCCCGAACGGCGATGCGGACGAGGCCAGGTCGGTCGACTGGTGCAGGCGCGCGGCGCAGGCGGGATGGCCCGAGGCGGTGCGGGCCATGGGCTGGACGAGCGGCATCAGCGGCGACGAACGCGAGTTCTGGCTTCGGCGCGCAGTGGAGTACGGGGACCTGTGGGCCATGACCTCCCTGGCAGAGCTGGCCGAGAAGCGGAAGCAGCCCGAGGACGTTGAGCACTGGTATCGGATGGCCATCGCCCACGGTATGTCCTCCGTGCGCACCGATCTGGCGCACCTGCTCATGCGGCAGGGGCGATTGAGCGAGGCGGAGGAGTGCGTGAGGCCGGAGGCCGAGGCGGGCTCGGTGAGAGGCGTCTGGCAGCTGGCCGATGTACTGGAGCAGCTCGGTCGGCAGCAGGAAGCCTCCGCATGGCGGGAAACATACGAGGCTCTGCGCGCCCGGGAAATCGAGGAGAGCCTCCGCCAGACGTCGGGCGCCGCACCGGAGCTCGCCACGGTCGCCGTCACCGCGCTGGTCACGACCGCCGTTGTGCCCTTCGTCCAGGCACTTGTCGCCAAGGCTGCCGAGGAAGTTTACGGGCAGGCCAGGAGCCTGGTCCGCCGGATGCTGCGCGGGAACGGGGAGCCGGGACCGGCCGTCGAAGCCGTCGAGGAGTCCACGGGTGAGGAGGAACCCGGCCTCCTCATCGCCGACGACGCGGAGGCGGGGATCACCCTCTTCGTGTGGTCGAATGCCTCTGACGAGGCACTGCGAGCCCTGTCGTCGCTCGACATGGACGAGCTGGCCGTCCGCAGACCGGACCAGGGCAAGGTGCGCCTCGTGTGGCATCCCGCGACCGGCAGGTGGCGCATCCGCGGGGAATGACCCACCGTGTGCGCGATCCGGTGCTGTGGCCGCGTTGGGAGGCCCGTGCGGTTCCGTCGCGACGGAGTTCGCGGTCCGGGGCAGGTCGGGGAACTCATCCTCGACGGATGGTGGTGACCACAGGGCGCTGTACCGCTGTGTGTACGAGCGCCGACAGGACGGCGCCGACCGCGTACCAGAGCAGGTCGGGCGCGTTGAAGGTGGAGCCCAGGACGAGCTTGGCGGAGGCTGTTTACTCCTCTGTGTAAGAGGTGATCTTGCTGGGTGCTGGTCGGGCCCCGGTTGACACCAGGAATGTGACGCACAGTGAGTGACCTGATGAACGAGACCCGCCCGTACGCCGAGCCCGTGGACGAGCGCCGTGAGGAGGCCGCGCGGCGGCTGGCGGGGGCGATGTCGCCGGCGGCGATCGACAAGCTGCTGGCGGACGCCGAGGCCGCCGGGGTCGGGATCGACGGGGCCGGCGGGCTGCTGCAGCAGATGATGAAGGCGGTCCTGGAGCGGGCCCTGCGGGTGGAGATGGCCGATCATCTGGGCTACGAGGCGGGCGACCCGGCGGGGAGGGGCAGCGGGAACTCCCGCAACGGCTCGTACCCCAAGACGCTGACCACGGTGGCCGGACCGGTCACGGTGGACGTGCCCAGGGACCGCAGGGCCGAGTTCGAGCCGGTCATCGTGCCCAAGGGCCGGCGGCGCCTGGCCCAGGTCGACGACATGATCCTGTCCCTGTACGCGCGGGGGATGACCACCCGGGACATCACCGCGCACCTGAAGGAAGTCTACGGCTCCGAGGTGTCCCCGGCCCTGGTCTCGAGGATCACGGATGTGGTCGCGGACGAGATAACTGCCTGGCAGAACCGGCCTGTTGACGAGGTCTACCCGATCCTCTACATCGATGCGCTGAGCGTGAAGGTCCGCGACGGCGGCATGGTGACCAACAAGTCCGCCCACCTCGTGATCGGTGTCGATGTCGACGGGATCAAGAACGTCCTGGGGATCTGGCTGCAGGACGCCGAGGGGTCGAAGTTCTGGCTGAACGTGCTCACCCAGCTGAAGAACCGCGGCCTGCGCGACGCGCTGATCGTGTGCTGTGACGGGCTGAGCGGCCTGCCCGAAGCGATCAACACGGTCTGGGAGAAGGCAGTGGTCCAGACCTGTGTGACCCATCTGATCCGCTCGTCGATGAAGTACGTCTCCTACACCGACCGCAAGAAGGTCGCCGCCGCCCTCAAGCCCATCTACACCGCCGCCACCGAGTCCGAGGCCCTGAGCGCACTCGACGAACTGCGGGCCGACTACGGCAAGAACTACCCCGGTCTGATTGCCAGTTGGGAGCGGGCCTGGGAGGAGTTCATCCCGTTCCTCGCCTTCGACCGCGAGATACGCCGCGTGATCTACACCACCAATGCGATCGAGTCCCTGAACTACCAGCTCCGCAAGATCACCAAGACGCGGGGGCACTTCCCCTCCGACGATGCCGCGATCAAGCTCCTCTCCCTCGGCATCCGCCGCATCGAGGGCCGGCACATCGACGGCGACGGCCCCATCCCCCAGGCCGGGTACGCGGCACCGGGACGCTCGGCTGGAAGCGCGCCATGAACCACTTCCTGCTCGCCTTCCCCGACCGCCTCCCTCTCTGACCCCAGCAAGATCACCGAAAGTAACCACCCCGCGGGCCCGACCGGCAAGACCGTGCACCTCTACATACACAAAGGAATTGACAACCTCGCTTGGCGGCGAGGCTGTGCACCGCCAGCTCACCGGGGATCCCGGTGAGCTGGAACAGCTCCACCGCGCAGCTGAAGCCCAGGGCCGCGCCGGCGGCCGCCGTCGGCTTCACCCAGGGCGCGACCAGCACCACGAGCACGTGGACCAGGGCCGTGTAGAGCGCGTCGCCCGCGTACTTGGCGATGTCACCCGTCATCACGGCCCTGCTCCCCAGACCCGCCGCCAGGGTCAACAACGCTGCCGCGCAGGCGATCAGGCGCGTGCGCGTGAGAAGTCCCATGCCGGAACCCTACGCGGCCACGCTGTTCAGAGAATGGGACGGCAGTGACCGGCCGACGGGGACCTCGGCCTGACCGGGCCGGCCTGCGACGACAGTACCGACACCGAGCCGGGAGGGCTGCTTTAGAGTGGTGCCCGCGAAAATGCCTGTGGGGGAGGGGTGTTGGAGCGGATCGGTTCGTATGCGATAGAGCGGGTGCTTGGCGAAGGCGGGATGGGCACCGTGTATCTCGCCCGCTCGCGAGGTGGACGGCCCGTGGCCGTGAAGGTGGCCAAGCCCGAGCTGGCAAGGGATCCCGGCTTCCGGGAACGGTTCCGGGGCCGGGCGGCACCGGCAGGTCGTGACGTTCCTTCACGCGACGTTGCTCGACACCTCGAAGCGTGAGGAACGGCCGCCCTCCTGTCCCCGAAACGAACCAAGATCAGCGGGTCAGGTGAACGGCCGAGGTTGAGCATCGAGTTCAGGACACAAACCGACCCACGCATCGAGGCGAAGAGCCGCATTCCGTCGGCGAGGCCTCCGCGTGGCCGGCTACGGCCTCCACCGGGACGGGAGGCTCGGAGAGGATTTCGAACACGATCAAGGCGAGCACCAGCAGCAGCGTGGATCAGAGGGCACTGGAAGATCGAAAATCTTCTGCACCACGTCCGGAACCGCACCTTCCGCGAGCACGATCTCGGCCGCGGCCCTCAGCCCGGTCTCACCGTCGGCAGCGATCCTGCGCAGGCAGGCCCGGCATTCGGGCAGGTGGCAGCTCGTGGCGGGCTCGTCCGCCCACACCAGCGCCTGCGCGCTGCCCACGGACAATCCCCTCCCCGGCATGACCAACCAGAAGATCATCCCAGGCCGGTCAGCCAACGTGCCAACGTGCCAACGTCGTCCCAGGAGATGCATGACACTTCGGTCCCCGCTGGTGGTTGTCAGTGGCCCCGCTCACCTGTCCGACGAGACACCGGATCCCGGGCAACCGAATCCGCCGGAACCGTGGTCTGGAGGGCGAGGGAGGGTGCTTGATGCAGGCCAAACAAGAGGCCGAGTTCCAAGAGTTCGTCACAGCGCGGTGGTCCCATCTCGTACGGACCGCGTATCTGCTCACGGGCGACGTGCACCACGCCGAAGACCTGACTCAGACGGCGCTGGCCAAGGCGTACCGCTCATGGCGGCGCGTCTCGCGCAGCGACAGGCCGGAGGCGTACGTCCGGCGGATACTGGTCAACTGCAACAGCGACCGGTTTCGCAAGCGGCGGGTTACCGAGGCTCTGACCGCGGTGCCGCCGGAGGTGGCCGGGCGCGACGAGGCCGTCTCGTGGGCCGACGAGCGCAGCGCCCTGCTCGCGGCGCTGGCCGGACTGCCGCCGAAGCAGCGGGCGGTGATCGTCATGCGCTACTGGGAGGACCTGTCCGAGGCCGAGGTCGCCGAGGTGCTCGGCTGCTCGCCCGGCACGGTCAAGAGCCAGGCGTCCAAGGCGCTGGCGAAGTTGCGTACGCATCCGGGGCTCACGCAGGTCGTGGACGATCCTGTCCGCAGCCGAGTGCCGTCCGGGCAGGGAGGCAGGAAGTGAACGAGGAGCAGAAGCAGCAGGGGGCGGGAACCAGCGGGGACCTCGGCGAGCAGCTGCGCGAGCTGCTCGCCGAGGACGCGCACACCATCCGGCCCGCGCCGGTGCCGTATCCGGCGATCCGCCGCCGGGGCACGATCGAGCGGCGGCGGCGGATGGCGGCGGCCGGGGCGGCCCTGGTGACGCTGGCGGCGCTGCCCGTAGGGGCGTACGCGCTGGCCGACGGGGATGCAGGCGGGAACACGGTGGCATCGACACCGTCGGCCAGCGCCCCGCCGCGGACGTCAGCGACGCCGTCCGCGTCGCCGGCGGGGCCCGCGCGGCCGGCCACAAAGGACCAGCTCCTCGACGGGATCACCTTCGGGCAGGCCGCCGACGGGCTGAAGAAGTGCCTCGCATACGGCCAGTCGCACACAGGCGGCCCGTCCGACTTCCGCACGGACCTGGGCGCGGCCGAGGAGTACCGGATCATCCTGGCGATGAACAGCACCGGCGACTCCAACGCGCCCGGCAACGGCATGTACGTCGTCGCGGTGAAGGAGCAACCGAAACAGACCCGGCTGATCTGCAATGTGAAGGACGGCAAGGCAAGCGGCCTCAACACCAGCGTGGGCTCCGACGATGTGTTCGGCGCCGGCCCCGTGATGGCCGACAGTAACGGCGGCAAGCTCTACCGGCAGTCGGTCCTCGACCGCGGCAACTGGAAGCTGCCGTTCCGATGGGGCGTCATCGGCACCGTCGAGCCGTCAGTGGCCCGGGTGACCGTCTCCTACGGCGGCGCCACCAGCCAGGCCGCCCTGGACCACGGCTGGTTCGTCGCCTCTGGCGTCCTGGACCAGCAGGTCACCGTGGCCCCGCGCATCAAGGGCTATGACGCCGACAGCAAGCTGGTCTACGACTCCGACGAGGACAAGAACTACGAGAAGCGGCTGCCGTAGCGCCACCCGGCCGGGGGCGTCGCGCAGGGGACGGCGCCCCCGGATCTCGGTCAGCGGTGCGGCACGAGGGCCTTCTGGTCGCCGGTGCAGAGGTGGCAATCCACACCGAGCCAGAAGGCCCTCACCCCTCTTGGAAGTCATTTCTGCGACGTGTCGGTTCGTGTCGGTGCCGGTGGCCGGCAGTGACCGTCGGCCACTGCCGGCACCAAGGAAACGGGCGTGGCACCCTCTTGCGTCCGTAACGTGGAGCCCGAGGGCCCGAAGCCCTCGGAAGCAGACAGCGGCACGCGGGAGTAGGTCCGATGAGCGAGACCTGGCAGATCCTGGTCGGGGTCGCCGTCGGCCTGCTGGTGTGCTGGCTGGTGCTGCTGGCCGCCCTCGCGATCGCCCGCCCCAAGGGCAACCTGCTCACCGAGGCGGTCCGGCTCCTGCCCGATCTGCTGCGCCTCGTCTCCCGGCTCGTCCGCGACCGTACCCTCCCGCGCCGCACCCGCTGGCTGCTCTGGATCCTGGCCGGCTACCTCGCTCTGCCCATCGATCTGGTCCCCGACTTCATCCCGGTCCTCGGCTATGCCGACGACGCCATCGCCGTCGTACTCGTGCTGCGGACCGTCATCCGGCGGACCGGCACCGACGCCCTCGTCCGGCACTGGCCCGGCACCCCCGACGGTCTCGGCGTCGTACGCCAACTGGCAGGGCTGTCCGCCGAGACCCCGCGGGGGTAGTGACCACCCGACAGGCCACCACTCCCACGGAAGCACCGCTCCCCTCCCCGACCAGCGGAAACGCGGCGATCACGCCCGGAAAGACAACAGCTTCTCACTTGCTCCCCACGCTGAGCCCGCACTCCCTGGTCGGCTAGAGAACGGTCAGTCCTTGCGACCCGTCACAGCGACGGTGACACCAAGGCCGACCATCGCGAGTCCGCCCACTCCGCCGACCAGGGAGAGACGCTGAGGCGAGCGTGCGAACCAGTTCCGTGCAGTCGCTGCAGCCAGCCCCCACACGCTGTCCGAAGCCACCGCGATGACGTTGAAGACCAGGCCGAGCAACAGCATCTGCACTACGACGTGGCCTTGACCGCGATCGACGAACTGTGGCAACACGGCGGCGAAGAACACAATGGTCTTGGGGTTGGCCACGCCAACTGCGAACCCTTCCCACACCGTGCGCAGGCTGCCGTGCGCGGCCTTGTCATCGGCGAACGCCGCCTGCAACGAACCACGTTGCCTCCACGCTTTGACGCCGAGGTACACCAGGTACGCGGCGCCCGTCAGTTTCAGCAAAGTGAAGACGAGAACGGAGCGCTCCACGATGGACCCGATCCCCAGTGCCACGGCCACAACGAGCACGTAGGCGCCGATCGTGTTCCCCACGACAGTGGCCAGCGCAGCGCGGCGGCCTTGCGCCAGCGCGCGCCCGATCACGAACAGCACGCTGGGGCCAGGGATCATGATCAGTAGGAACGACATGGCCGCGAAGGCGAGTATGCGGTCAGCAGACATCATGAAAATCATGTAAGCACGGGCAAGGACCGCACTTCAGGCCGTTTCCCTCCAGGCGGGGGCGGGCGTTCCGCGAGCGTCGGTCCTGTGGCCAACGCCTGACACTCGAGGAGGCAGTAGCGCCACAGGTGCTGCACACGATATGGCGATCGCACCGCACTGAGCTGTACAAAGTGGTCTCCACTCGCCTCGCGCCACATGGGCACCTCCAGAGAAGACGGCGCTCGGCGTTGGTGTGCTCGACGCGGATACGGGCCGAGGAGTGGCGGCACCTGGCCTCCTGCCAGGCGTACGTGTCGCCGTCGCACGCCGTGTCCGCGAGCTTCTTCGGCGGTGCGCCGACCTGGTCGGGGAACTCCTCAGCCAACCCCCCTGGTACCCGGAGTCGACCCGGGCCTCGACCGGGGGACGGGTCCGGAACTGCTCGGTGACGCCCTCCGTGCGTAAGGCCGTCCGATCGTGCATGCGGCCCGGCCGGACCGCGCCGGACAGCAGCAGGCGGCCTCGGCCGTCGCTGAACGTGGTGGTCTTGAGGGTGTTCCGCCTGCGCTTGCCGGAGACGAACGCCCGGCGGCCCGGGCGCCCCGCCTGAGGGCGGCGGATCTGGGTCTCGGCCCCGTCCATCCGCAGCTCGACGCCCTCGGCCTCGGCACAGGCGAGGGCGGGCGAAAGGTCCGGCCTCCTCATCCCGGGCCGTCCGCGTCCCCCCTGCCCCACCGGACGTGCCGCGTCCCCGTGGTGAGGCCGCCCCGGGCCTTGCGCGGAGCCGCGCCGAGAACCGGTACGGGAAGTACGCGTTCACCTGGAAGAGTGCCGGGACGGTGCCCTCCCGGCACGCGTCGCTCACCCACAGGCAGGAAGAACGGTCCGACTGCCGTCCTCCCCGGGCCTGCGCCGGTCACGGACCGGGGCCGTGGTGAACTGCCCGCTCGGTGACGACAACGGCAGGAGGGCCAACGCCTCCTTGGCGTTGTGCTCGGCGATCCCCCGCATCGACTCTCGGTGCGGGAAGTCGCCGTCGAGGAGGCGCAGGGGCCGGCCACCAGGGAGAGACGCATCGCGAGCATGTAGAGGTCGAGCCGTGCCGGGTCGAGGCCGGGGCGGGACAAGGCCGGGTACTGATTGCCGAAACGGAGCTGGAGGAAGGCGTGCTCCCACTCGACATCGAAGAACATCAGGCCCTCGATGTTGATCAGGACGGGGTGCCCGGAGGCGTCGATCAGGACGTGGTCGGGCCCGAGTTCGCCGTGGATCAGTCCGTGGCTCGTCCGAGGCGGGACGCCCGCGGCCAGCTCCTGAAGACGGTCGTACAGAGGGGTCGCGGCCGACCCGATCCCGGGGTCCCGTTCCGCCGCGTCCGCCAGGTCCTCGAGGGCACGCTCAAGGACCAGTTGCTCGCACGAAACGCCGCTCGCCCTGTCGCCCCGTTCGAGCACGTCCACCCTGCCGTACCGCCGGCTGCGCTGCCGGTGCATCACGTCGAGCAGGGCGGCCAGCTCGCCCAAGGCACCTGCCGCACGGGCGGGATCCGTTTCCAGGAGCGCTTCGAGGGTGCCACCGGCCACGTCCTCGACCACCGCCACGTCCGCCGGGTACCGCCGTCGGCTGTCGTCGGCCAGGAGGACCCCGGGAACCCGGACCCCGAGAGCGTCCAGCCTCCGCTGAGCGGCGAGGAAGGGGGCCAGTCCGGAGGCGGGAGCGAACGGGTGGGCCGCGTCGACGCCTTCCGTGCCGGGCCAGAAGTTCTCGGACTCGGCCCAGCTGTAGACGATCACACTCGCCGCACGCGGTCCGTCGACGTGGACGCGGTAGACCCCCTTCTTGCTCCCGCCTCGTAACCGGTCCACTGCGGCCATGTGGAGCCCGGACCCCAGTGCCTCATGCACGATCCCCAACAAAGCTTCGGTCTCCGTGAATTGACGCATCCGGCGACCTTAACTCCGGCCCGGCGCGGTGTGGGGCCGCGGGCGCCGCGACCAGGTGGAACGACGCAGTCGGCTTCTCGGGCCGGGCTGACTCGGCCCGCACCGGTGCGAAGCTCTGGTGGAGCGGGAGGGGTGCCGGCTGGAGCGGGAGGGGTGCCGGCCGAGGCCGGAACGGATGCGTGAGAGCACCCGCCCCGGAGCGTAGGACTCTTCAGAGCTGCCGGTAGTAGACGGTCACCGGGCCGCCCCCGCGCGCGGGAGACAAAGCCGCCGCGCTCGCCGTGGTGCGCGCACCGTGGACACGAAGCCGCCTGACTCCCCCGACTGCCGCGAGGGCCGGCCACCGCGCGAAGGAGCCGGCTCGCAGCCCGTCTCCCCGTCGCATTCCAGGTGGTCACGTGCGAGTGGTGTGCGGGCTTGTGTGTTCAGCCCGCACAGCGGTGGTGCCGGCATCCGGCGGTCGGCCGTCAGGAGGTGGTCGCGACGAGAACGGGCGCGGCGGTGTGCTGCCTGCCGAGGACTGCCGAGTCGAGCAGGCGCTCGGCCTCCCCGTCGGGCAGCGAGAGCGACAGCGCGAGTTCGGCGAGGACCGGTCGGCGGGCGTGATGGAGCATGTCCTTCTCCCCCGTGGAAAGCCCGCGCTCCTCCTGACGTCGGATCAGGTCACGCACGACACCGGCGGTCAGGAGCAGATCACCGACCCTGAGCTTCTCCTGGTTGGCCTTGAACCGTCGCGACCAGGTCTCCTCCTGCTCGCCCGTGGGAGCCTCCAGGACTCCGAGCAGTTCCTGCGCCTGCGCCGGGGCGTAGACCGGGCGCAGTCCCACCTCGTGGGTCTTCTCGACCGGAACGGCGATACTCAGGTCGGACCGGTGCACCTGGAGCTGGACGTAGCGCCTGGTCTCACCCCTGACCGAGCGGTCGAGCACCTGCGCGACGGTGGCCGGGCCATGGTGGGGGTGAACGACCGTCTGCCCTATGGAGAACTGCATGCTTGTGCGACCTTCGCTGTGTGTGCGGCGCCGCGCTCGGCCATGCCCGGGGCTGGGCCCAGGGCGCCTGGCGTCCCACCACCCGGCTCCGGCCGCGGACGGTCGGTGGCGGGTCGCACGTGGGAGCGCAGAGGTCGACGCGGTCATGCGGATGAGCGCGTAAGTCCCCTGCGAGCCGACTTCTCCATTGTCTCACCTGCACCGCACACGCTCACGGCCGTGATCCCCGTCACAACTTCGAGCGGACCTCGCCGACACCGCGTGGGACGCCGACGCCGACCACCGGTTCCGGGAAGAGCAGAGGGCCGCCCCGTCAAGCCGCCCGCCACCCCGCAGGGGTCCGACGGATGCGCCATCCGCCGTAGCCCGGTGCCGTTCCCGGCCGTGGCCGGCCACGGCCGGGAACGGGCGGGAACGGCACCGGGGGTACGGCTGGTGCCTGTCGCGATCGCACCGCGGGCGTGCAGCACTGCGAGAGTGGCCGAGCAGAGGTTCCCGTTTGGTCCGGTCACCAGGATCTGCGTTGATCGCTTTGCCAGCTTCCGGACCGCATTCCCTCCGGAAGCCGACCCGCACCGACGAAGTCCCGGTCCGGCCGCGCGAAACCCGGGAGCGCCGAGGGCTCATCCGGGTCGTGTCCCCAGCCGCTCGGCCAGGAAGCGGCGTCTTCGCCCGCCACACGGGCCGGCGTCCGAGGGAGTACCGCGCGATGTTCCGTCGTCGCTGCGACCAGCGCGCCTCAGCCCGACGAACGGAGACGTGAGCCCGTCCGCGGCGGCGACAGGGCCCGGTGCCGGCTGCACTCGGCATCGGTGCGAGCCGAGTGCGGTCCTGGACGCTCCCGCGAAGCAGCCGCACCCCGTGACCCCTCAGGCCGCTCGCCTCCCGATGCCCGGCAGGAAGCGTCCGGCGCGGGCCGTGTAGGCGGCGTAGCCCTCTCCGTGAACGGCCGTCAGGTACGGCTCTTCGACGACGCGGACCTGGAGTTGGACCGCGGCCACCAGAGCCGCCCACGTGAGGACGGCGACCAGGTTGGGCACCATCAGCGCGAACCCGGCGCCGGCGACGGTCATGGCGGTGAAGACGGGGTTGCGTACATGGGCGAAGAGCCCGACGGTGACCAGGGGGGTGCGCTCGTTGTCGTCCACCCCCACACGCCAGGATGCGCCCATGTTCGTCTGCGCGGCCAGGGTCGACGCCATTCCGGCCAGGGTGAGGACCAGCCCCGCGCCCTGGACCGGCGGGCTCTCTGTGCCGGGCAGGTCCGGGAGTCCCGCGAGGGCGGCCACGGGGGCCGCGGCTCCGCCGAGTACGGCGACGACGAACAGGATCCCGGCCCACCAGGAGGCGGTGCCGGGGCGGCCGGAGATGCCGCGGAAACCCGCGTCCCCGGTGCGGCGACGCTGGAGTGCGGCGCGGACACCGAACGCGGTCCCGGCCCAGCAGAGGTAGAGAGCGAGCGCTGCCCAGGCCCAGGCGTTCACCGTCCGCCCTCCGCACCTGTGCGGGCGCGCACGTCGTGCCGGGCCGAGGCCGGGGACAGCCGCAGGGATGTCGCGGTCATCAGCAGCACCCCTTCTCCTCCGCGTCGGCACACGTGCGGTCGCTCTCCACGGCCACCACGGCGCTCCGCAGGTCGTCGAGCGCGTGACCGAAGCGTGCGTCGGCCAGTTCGTATCGCATGCGGCGCCCGTCAGGAACGGCCACCACCAGGCCGCAGTCCCGCAGGCACGCCAGATGGTTCGAGAGCCGGGTGCGGGAGATGCCCAGCGCATCGGCGAGGTCGGAGGGGTAGGCCGGGGCTTCGCGCAGGGTCAGCAGGAGTCGGCAGCGGATGGGGTCGGCGAGCGCGCGGCCGAACCGGGCCAGCACCTCGATGTCGGGAGCAACTGTCAGCACACCACGAACAGTACACCGAAACCTGAATTCAGAATATCGTGAACTATTGGTGGCTCCGGTGGAGCAGGCACTCGAGATGCGTGCGCGGGTCGCCGGCGAAGCAGTGCATCGACAGGGGGTCGTGGACCTTCGCCGAGCTCCCGAGCGACCTCGGCGACCGTCAGCCCCCTGACCCCATGTACCCCCCAAGGGCGTCAGGCCGGCTCGCGCAGCGCCTGGCCACCGGATTCGTCGTGCACGGCCGGATATCCCGCGAGCACTTCGACCCCGCGGTGGTCCGGCGCGAGCTCGCCATCATCCGCGACGACCTGCACTGTGACGCGGTCCAGCTCATCGGCGGTGACCCGGACCGACTGGAGCCGGCCGCCGGTGCCGCCGCCGAGCTCGCCTGGAGGTCTGGTTCTCGCCCTATCCGCTGGAGCTGGATCCGGAGCAGATCCTCACGCTCTTCCACGACTGCGCCGAGCGAGCGGAACGGCTACGGCAGCAGGGAGCCACAGTCGTGTTCGTCGCAGGGGTCGAGCTGAGCGTGATGAACCGCGGGTTCCTGCCCGGAGAGAGCCCCGAGGAGCGGGTCGAGCAGCTGATGAGCCGATCCGAGCGGCGGGCCGAAGCGATGCGCGAGCTCGGCGTGCGCATCAACGCATTCCTCCGCGACGCCGCGGCCACGGTCCGCGAGCGCTTCCAGGGCAAGGTCACCTACGCATCCATCCAGAAGGCCGCCTCGCCGGTGCCGCACCCCTGGCGGGCGGTGACACGACCGCCGGGTACCGAGCTCCTCGAGGTTTTCCGGGCGAGGTGTCCTCGGAAAGCCCCCGGCAACCCCACCGCGTGCTGCGCCTTCCGCCTTGTTCGTCGTCAGCCGCATCACGGCTACCAGGCGACCGGACACCCGCTCCAGGACGCGCTCGCGCACACCGTGCTTGTCTCTGACCTCCTCGACACGCTCGAGCAATTCCCGCCGGCGGGATAGGTGACGTCGCCGTTCGCGCTGACGGGGTACTCCAGGGCTGCCGCGTCCTCCAGTGCCTCCAGCAGGCGGCGTCTGGGAGCGGCGATCTCGGACGAGAAGCCGTTGAGCGCCCCGCCTACCAGGCCGCACTCGACCTGGGTGTAGTGGAAGTTGTCCGAGAGCTTCTTCAGCTGTTTCTGCGCCGCGTCCGCGGCCTCCCCCTCGTTGGCCTTCCGCATGGCCTTGGTGATCTGCTGGCCGATGCGGTCCCTGGCCGCATCGGCCATGTCGCTCACCGCCCGGTACCCGTCCGCCGCCTCCGCGTACTCGGACGGCTTGAGCGCCCTGAGCGTCCTGAGGTCCATGCGGTGGCTCACCGGCCCTTGCCGTCGGCAGCGGACGCGTCCCGGGAGCCGACCCTCAGCTTGGCGATCTCGGCCTCGATGGCCTCGTCGGTCCTCAGCAGGTCGCTGCCCGTCTTCTCCAGCACGCCGGCGAGCCCGTCGCACAGCTCACTGATGTCCTTCGCCCGGCGCTCCCACGAGTCGTACACGCCCTGCTGCGCCACCGCGGTCAGGCACCCGGATCCCTTGTCGAACCCCGTCTGGCCGTCCGCCAGCTTCGTCAGCGCCTTGCCGATGTTCTCCCGCAGGTCACCGACGCCTTCCCCCGCCTTGGACCACGCGGCCTTGTCCGACCTCAACCCGCCGGAAGGAGGACCATGAACACCACCCGTGCTGCTGCCGCCCTGGTCGGCCGGTAACTGGTTGAGCCGCATCTGCGCGGACTGCCGCTCCACCGCTGCGGTCTTGAGCTGCTCCCACTCCTCCCACGCCATGCGTGGCCCCTTCCCGTTTCCTGGCACGCGCCGCCGAGTGGAGGTGAACGTGCGACCGCAACGCTGTGGTTGTGGCCGAGACGGACGGTAACGCCCCGTCACCATGCGCCCCATCCGCATCGGCCACCGTGGCGTCTGAGTATCTGTACTCAGACGGAACCAGGCCCTCGACCGGGCCGGGTGACGCTGCCCGGTGCGTCCGGAGGAGTGTGCGGAGGCGCGGTGAACCCCGCTACCGGGTAGGGGAACTGGCCTGGGACGGGGGCGGATGTCGGGAGTGACGCTGCCGGTGCCCGACGCCTGCGGACGACGGTGGCAACCGCGATGGCCGCTGCGAGGAGTGCGGCCGCACCGAGGCCCAGCGCTGCCCAGAGGGTGCCGTCGTCCGTGGACGCCTCGGAGGCCGTCGCGGCGGTGTCGTCATCCTTGGCCGGAATGCCCGCGTCGGCGGTTCCAGAAGCTTGGGGGGAAGGTGACTTCGGCTCGGCGGCTGCGAGATCGGGGAGCGGATAGACGTCGGCGGGGCCCGGGTCGCCGGGGTTGTGCAGGGCGACGCGGGGGCGGACGATGCCGTAGCCGATGGAGTCATTGCGCTCGGCGCCGTCCGTGGGGCCGCCGATGGTGTTGAGCATGACGCGCAGGACCTGGTTGTTGGTCCAGTCCGGATACTCGGCCCAGATCAGGGCGGCGCTGGCCGAGGCGAGGGCGGTGGCGTCGCTGGTGCCGTGGCCCCGGCAGAGGCCGGTCTCACTCCCGCAGGCGTGCACCATGTCCTCCCCCGGAGCGGCCATGTCCACCTGCGGGCCGTACTCCGACTCGGCAGTCCTGCGTAGATCCTTGCCCACCGCCGCCACACCGACCACTCCCGGCGTACCGGCCGGGTACATCACCTCATTGGCCCCGTCTCCGTTGTTCCCGACGCCGGCGAAGATCAACGATCCCTTGCCGAGTGCGTACTTCACCGCTGCGGTCAGCTGCGGCGAGCCCTCCGTAGCGGCCTGGGAGAGGTTGATGACCTTTGCGCCCTTGTCGGCGGCGTAGCGGATCGCCGGTGCGACTGCCTCGTTGAAACGTTCTTCGACCTCAGCCAGGTGGGCTGCCGTGTCTGCGTTGGGCAGTCGAATCGGGAGAATCTTCGCGCCGGGCGCGAGCCCATAGGCGCCGTTGCCGCCGCCGTACGCGCCGGTGCCCGCGATCAGGCCGGCCATGCCCGTGCCATGCCCCTCGTAGTCGGTGTGCTCGTCGCCCGGCTGGTCCGGCGCGAGGTCCTTGCCGGGAAGGACGCGCCCCTTCAGGTCGGGATTGCTCGGGTCGACGCCACTGTCGATGACGGCGACCGTGACACCCTCACCGGTGCTGGTCTGCCACATCTGCTCGGCCTTCATCGCGTCCAGGAACCACTGCTCCCCGCGCGTCGACTCCGCGCGGGCCGGCGCACCCGCGGCGGTAACCAGCAGCAGGCCGAGGACCGCCGATGCCGCCGCACGGCGGCCCCTGTGTCGAGTGCTGCTGGTGCGCATGAACTCCGCTCTCTTCCGTTCCTGGATACGTCAGTCGATGACCGGCGGTACGGCGCGGCGGCCACCCTGCCGCCAGGTTTCTTCGTCCTCGACCGTGCGGTGCGGCCGTCCGTTCCTGCCGCCAGGGCTCACCGGGGAGGCCCGCTGGGGTGCATGAGCTCCACCGACACCGTGACTCTGCCCCGGGCGCGCCACGCTGGACCCGCCGCCCACGATTCCGCGGTCCGCCGAGCCGGAACCACCCGCCGTACCTGAGCCACCAGGTCCGGACACCACCGATCCCGCACCCCCCGGCTGTTGTGGACGGCCGTCGCCCGCACCGACGTTCGGGAGCGGACGACCGCCGACGACCCCACCGTTCGAGAACTGGGGACGACGGCCGGGGACCTGACTCTGCCGGCCCACCACAGGTCCCGCCGGACTCGTCGTACCAGCGGTCGGCCCCATCGGGCCGCGCGTCACCGCGTTCTCCCCACCTACGACCGTGCCGCGCGGGATCGCCCCGGTCGGCCTGCCCGCGGGCGGCGTGACAGAGCGGCCGCCGACGATGCCATTACTGCTACCGGCAGCGCTGCTACCACTCGGCATGCGCACGGGATTCGACGCCGGGCCTTGGCCAGGCTGGAAGGGCATCCGGCCCATGCCAGGAGCCCGCCCCCGCCCCGCCGGGCTGCTGACCGGAGCACCGGCTCTGCTGCCGAACACCGGAGGAGTGATGCCGGACTGCGGAGTCGCTCCGCCATTCACCAGTTCCGGGCCGGGCTGACCGCCTGCCGCGACCGTCGGAGACGGCGCACTCTGAGGCAACGTGGCCACAGAGTCGACGGCCATCCGTGTGGACTGCTCCACGTCCACCGGCGTGTGGTGCGCGGGTGATACCACCCCCGGAGACTGCCTCAGGTCCGGAGCGCCGGCGGAATCCTCCCGGCCTTGCGCCAGGTGTGCAGAGAAGACGGTGCCGGAGAGGGAGGCCCCCCTCACTGAACTGCCAGGGCGAGTCTCTGTGTCGTCGTGGCCGATCGAGCGGCTGTCCTTCGGCACGAACTCCTTGGGCGGCGGCGGAAACTTCGGCCGCTCCAGCGCGTTCATCCGCGTGGCCGACCACGCATACGTCTGCCCCAGCTTCCGCATCTGTGCCGCAGCCTGCTGCCGCACCTCCTCCTTGTGCGCCGCCAGCGCCGCCAGCGCCGCAAGCTCACTCGCGGACTTGGCTCCCACCGCCGCAGCGTCCGGGTCGTTGCGCGCCGCCCGCGCCGCGTCCAGATTCGCCTGCGCGCTCCCGGCGTCACGTGGGATGGACGCCTGCGCCTGGGCGATCGCTCCGGACGTCTCGCCCAGCCACTTCGCCGCGTGCTCGCTGAAGTCGCCCAGGCGCAGCGTGGAGTTGGCCAGGTCGCCACTCCAGGTGCGGAACGCGTCCGCGCCCTCGCCCTTCCACTCCACCCACTGCGGGCGGACCTTCAGTTCCTCGGCGATCTTCCGGATCTCCTTGGCCGCGGCGATCAGCCGGTCGGCAGCGGCCTGCACGGTCCCCGAGTTGGCCTGATCCAGCCACGCCAGCATCTGCTCGTGGCTCATGTCCTCGAAGGACGTACCGCTACCGGGCCCCTTGCCGGGCATCAGATCGAGCCTCCGGCGTCCTCGCCCACCGATGTCCGGCCGCCGCTGCTCGGGCCCTGCTGCGGGAGGCCGGGATCGTAACTGCCGCCGTAGTGCTCCGTGGTCTCCGCGCTGATCGCCGCCATGCGGTCGCGGACGTCCAGGTCGATGTTCTGGTAGCCCTTGTGCGAGGCGAGCACGGCGATACCCATGCCCTCCATGGAGTCCGACAGCAGCTTCGACAGGCTCTCCAGCTCATCGATCACGGTCTCGTACGCGGTGAACAGCCCGGTCGCCTCCGCCCACGCCCCGTCTCCGCCGCCGAACTGGTGGCGTACGAGCTGCTCCTGGCCCACCTTGTCCGGACCCGCCGCCGAGCCCTTCAGGCCGCGGATGAGGTCGTCGACGCGCTTGCGGAACGCCGTGAACGACGACAGCTCGGCGGCCATGTCGGCCTGCGTGGCAAGCGCCCCCGCCGCGTCAAACGGGGCCGACGCCCATGACGACAGACCCGAACCCGAACCGCCCTCGCTCGGTAACACAGCACCCTCCCCGTACCACCAGAACAACCGAACATCCCAAGCCGCACCAAACTCTAACCACCGACAGTGACAATCCGCAGCAACCTCATTACGGGGAGCGATCGAGATCAGGCCATCCAGGGATCACTCGGCCCGCTCCCAGGTGCCCGGCGGCTCCTTGAGCATGAGTCCACCCCACACCGAAGCGTGATCAGACGCATGAGCACTTGTACTCAGACGGAGGCGATGGGGCCGCCTCTGTCCCGCTCCGCGGGAACGGGCATTCGCCCCGGCCCTGAAGGGATCGGGCACCCTGCCCGACAAGAGAGGTGGAACTGGACGGGCACGGGCCAAAACCGGGACGGGTGCGGGAGGGCACCCGTCCCGGGGCGGTCGGGTTGCTCAGAGCTGCCGGTAGTAGACGGTCACCGGGAGCGGGGTGCACCCGAGTTTCTCGTACAGGGCCCTGGCGGGTGCGTGGAAGGGGTCTCCTCCGGTACCGATCTCGACCACCTCGGCTCCGAGGGATCGCATCTCTTCGAAGGCGTGCTCGCACAGGGCGGTGCCCACCTGGTGCCGACGGTGCGCGGCGGACACGGCGAGGTGCGTGACACTGCCGTTCCTGCGTGCCGGGTCGACGGTCCACGCCACGTAGCCCGCGATGCCGTCCTCGATCTCGGCGACCGCGACGTACGCGTGCCGCTCGGGTGCGTGGAGCTCGGCGACCTGCTTGCGGTAGTCGTCGCGCCAGTCGCCGTGCTGGTTGGCGAAGACGGCCTCACCCACCAAGGGGCGGAAGGAATCCTCGTAGAACGGCCGGAACGTCTCGATGGTCAGTTCGGTGAGTGGCGCCACGTCGTGGTGAACGAACGCACGAATGAGCATGGAAGTGCGCCTTTCGGGGCTGAGGGCTTGACACCCGGGAGAAAGAAGGGCATCGGTCGGCCCGCTCCCTGCCGATCACGAGCGGATCGGCGGTGAGCCAGGCCCTCAGTGACGGGTACGCCAAGCGGCAAAGCACTCCATGCCCGCATCGTAGCGTCCATGCCTGCCGGCTGGTCCGGGCCCACCGGCTAACCGTCGGCGCCCTCGACGGCTTCCCCCGCGGGGCCGCTCGCGTCCGGGCCGCTGTCCTCGGCGCCGACGGAGTGGTCCTCCCAACGGTGCACCCGCCAGCCTTCGCCGGGGGCGCCGGAGAGGATGACGACACCGGTGTTCCGCAGCGCGTGCGCGGAGGCGAAGTCGACGTCGACGTTCTCCGCCCGGGCTGCCACCCACATGCGGATCGCGGCGCCGTGGCTGACCATGGCCACGGTCTCGGCTCCGGTGGCCGCGGCCTCCTCCACCACGGCGTCGTACCGCCCCAGAGCCTCCACCCCGTTCTCCCCACCCGGCATCCGGAGCCCGGTGTTCCCCACCGACCAGGCGAAGGCAGTGGTCAGGTAGGTCTCGGCGGCCTCGGTGTCCCCTCGCATCTCCAGATCGCCGGCGGACAGCTCCCGGATACCGTCGCGCACCGCGACCTCCAGTCCCGTCCGGGTGGCCAGCGGTGCCGCGGTGAGCTGGGCGCGCAGCAGATTGGACGCGTAGAGGGCGTCGATCCTCTCCTCCGCCAGCGCGTCCGGGAGGGCGGCCGCCTGCTCCTGTCCCAGCGGAGTCAGCCCGGGGCCGGGTTCGGCCGTGTCCAGCAGGTGCTTGAGGTTGGAAGGGGTCTGACCGTGGCGGATGAGCAGCAGTCGCATGTTCGGGTCTGTCTCCGTGAAGGCGGGGAAGGGCGGTCTTCCACTCTGCCATCCCGCTTGTCGCCGCCTCGGGTCGCCGTCTCCGGAGCGGCTGGCCATGCTGGTGCTGGGAGCGGCCTTCTTCCCGGCGACAAGGAGCACGGCATGTCCATGGACCCGGTCGGACGATTCCTGACGGCTTTGGACCCGGACCACCGGGAAGCCGTCAGCACCAAACCGCGCGAGGAACAGGAACAGCTCGCGGCGGCCTGGGAACGGGAGCTGGAGAGCGACACCGAACTCGACTCCCTCGACGAGCTGTCCCCGGCGGCGGCGGAAGCCGAGGCGGCCCGCCGCGTCCTGGCCCGTGGCGATGTCCTCGAATGATCCTGGGGCGGCCTGGGCAGCCGGTACCGGAGAGCCGCCTGACCGAACGGCCGCGCCGCAGCTCACAGCACCGAACCGTATTTCCGGGCGGCACGGGGTCAGGAAACACTCCGCTCACGGGTGACGAACTGACACGGGCGTGCGAGGTGTTCGCGTCCTGACGGACCGAGCGGCTGCGTTCAGCCGGTCGTGCTCTCCCGTACGACAACCCTGTGGGCCGCGGTCACTTCCCGCGGACGCGGACGGCCACCGGCTCGCCGGACGCCGAATACCTGCTGCTCCAGCATCTCCACCGCGATGCGGGCGATCTGTTCCTTGTCGGGACAGACGGTGGTGAGAGTGGGAGTGCTGTAGCGGCCGTCCTCGATGTCGTCGAAGCCCGCGATGGCCACGTCACCCGGGACCCGCAGGCCGTGAGCCAGCGCGGTGCGCTGGGCCCCGAGCGCCAGGAGGTCGTTGAAGCAGAAAACGGCCTGCGGCGGCTCGTCGAGAGCCAGCAGCTGTGCCATTGCAGCGGCACCGTCGGAGCGGTGATAGAAAACGGTCGGCGGAGCGAGCACCTCCTCGTAGGGCAGACCGGCCGAGGCCAGCGCCTCCCGGTAACCGGCCAGCCGCAGACGGGCGGTGTTCGCGCTCGGGTTCGTCTGCCGGCCGATGGCGCCGATGCGGGTGTGGCCGAGCGACAGCAGATGCTCGGTCATCTCCCTCGCCGCACGTTGATTGTCGATGGCGACGTGATGGGTCGGGCCGTCGATGACCCGCTCACCCAGCAGAACGAGCGCGGTGGTGTCGTTGCGGTCGGCGAGTTCGTCCTGCCCCACCGTGATCGGGTGGAAGAGCAGGCCGTCGACGCGCTGCTCGCGTATCCCTTCGAGGACCTGGCGTTCGCGTTCCGATCGGCCGTCCGTCTGCTCGATGACAACGGTCCAGCCCCGTTCCGCCGCCGCGTCGATGACGAAGCGTGTCAGCTCCGCGAAGTACGGTGCGTCGAGTTCGGGCAGTGCGAGGGCGATCACACCGGTGCGCCCCTGCCGCAGGTTGCGGGCGGACAGATTGGGCCGGTAGTCCAGCTCCGCCAAGGCGCGTTCGACCTTTTCCCGCGTCGGCGGGGCCACGTACGTGTAGCCGTTCACCACGTTCGACACGGTCTTGACCGAGACTCCGGCCAGGGCTGCGACGTCCTTGAGACTGGCTGCCACCAGCACACCTTCCCTGCGCCCGACGAAGACGCTTTCACTCGCGCGGCGAGGACCACCCTGGCACAGGAGCCGCTCGCCTCGGCAACCGCTCACCGCCCCCGGTCGCGGCCACGATTCGGATAAGTAGGGTCCGAACGCTTTACGACGCTGTTTCAACGATGTAATCGTACTCCCACAGACGACGCGTCCGTGTCGCGTACGTCATGGCCGCCCCGTTCCGCTCCCGCTTTCGGCGAGGGGGCAGACACCGGCGGCGCCCGGCTCCGCCCTCCGTCAGACCTCCAGGAGTGCTCCCGTATGGTCACAGCCCGACTCACCCTCGACCCGGCCTTCGCGGTCGGCACCGTCAACCGCCGGCTGTTCGGCTCCTTCGTGGAACACATGGGCCGGTGCGTCTACACCGGCATTTTCGAGCCCGGGCATCCGGCCGCGGACGAGGAAGGATTCCGCACCGACGTTCTCGACCTGGTGCGGGAGCTCGGCGTCACCACCGTGCGCTACCCGGGCGGTAATTTCGTCTCCCACTACCGCTGGGAAGACGGTGTCGGCCCCGTCTCCGAGCGACCCCGACGGCTCGATCTGGCGTGGCGCAGCCTGGAGAGCAACGCCTTCGGTCTCAACGAGTTCATGAGCTGGGCCGGCAAGGCTGCCGTCGAGCCCATGATGGCCCTCAACCTCGGGACCCGCGGGGTGGCCGAGGCACTCGATCTGCTGGAGTACAGCAATTACCCGGCGGGCACCGCTCTGTCCGACCTGCGCCGCTCCCACGGTGTGGCCGAGCCGCACGACGTGCGCATGTGGTGCCTGGGCAATGAACTCGACGGCCCCTGGCAGATGGGTCACAAGACGGCGCATGAGTACGGGCGGTTGGCGGCGGAGACGGCACGCGCGATGAAGCGCTTCGACCCCGGGCTCGCACTGGTCGCCTGCGGCAGCTCCAATGCCCACATCGACACCTTCGCCTCGTGGGAGGCGACCGTGCTCGAGCACACCTATGAGTTCGTCGACTACATCTCACTGCACGCCTACTACCAGCCCGAGAACGGCGACCTCGACTCCTTCCTGGCCAGCGGCGAGGAGATGGACCGCATGATCTCCGCCGTCACCGCCACCGCCGACCACATCGGCGCACGTGTGCGCAGCGACAAGAAGATCAAGCTCTCCTTCGACGAGTGGAACGTCTGGTACCAGAGCCGTTTCGGCGGCGAGTCCTCCCTGCCCTGGCGGGAGGCGCCCGAACTGATCGAGGACGTCTACGACGTGACCGACGCCGTGGTGGTGGGCAGCCTGCTGATCACCCTGCTCCGGCATGCCGACCGCGTGGGTGCGGCCTGCCAGGCGCAACTGGCGAACGTCATCGCGCCGATCATGACGCGGGCCCAGGGCCCCGCCTGGCGCCAGACGATCTTCCACCCCTTCGCCCGTACCGCGCGTCACGCCCGGGGCACCGTACTGCGTGTGGAGCCCGAATCCCCGGTGGTGGACACGGCCAAGTACGGCCCGGTCCCCGCCCTCTGGGCGACCGCTACGCATGACGAGGAGAGCGGCGATGTGGCGCTCTTCGCGGTGAACCGCGGCACCCGGGAGGAACTCGCCCTCTCCGTGGATCTGCGGGCCTTCCCCCGGCACCGTGTCGTCGAGCACGTGATCCTGCACGACGCGGACCCGACGGTGACGAACACCGAAGCCCGGCCCGACCGCGTCCGGCCCAGAGACGTGAAGGGCACCAAGACCGACGACAGTGCCCTCGGCGTCGATCTGCCACCCGTGAGCTGGACCATGGTCCGCCTTTCCGCTGTCTGAGCCCCGTACGACATCGTCCATGGGCCCGACGACGAGCCCGGAACCAGGAGCAGAGAATGCACAGCACCAGTTCGCCCTTCCCCTCGGTCCAGCGGAGAAAGCTCCTCGGCGCGGCAGCAGGGGTGACGGCTGCCGGTTTCCTCACGGCGTGCAGCGGCGGTACGAAGGTGGGAGCCGGACAGAACGGCAGCGACGACACTCCGGCCTTCAGCGGCGGCGAGTACAAGGGCCCCAAGGTCACGCTCGAGTACTGGAACGGCTTCACCGGCGGCGACGGTCCGCACATGAAGGCCATGCTGGCCGCGTTCAACAAGCAGTACGAGGGCCGCATCACCGTCAAGAACACGACCCGACGCTGGGAAGACCTCTACCCGGCGATGCCCACGGCCATCAGCGCCGGCAAGGGCCCGGACGTCGCCGTCATCCACAACGACCAGATCGCCACGTTCGCCGTGCGCGGCACCCTGATGCCGCTGGACGACGTCGTGTCGGCCCTCGGACTCAGCGAGTCCGACTTCATCCCCGCCGTATGGCAGGCCGGCGTCTATGAGGGCAAGCGCTACAGCGTCCCCCTCGACGTGCACTGCCTCGCCGACTACTGGAACGTGCGCCACCTGGCCCGTGCCGGCCTGGAGAAGGCCCCGAGCGACCGTGCCGGCTATGAGGACGCGCTCAAGGAGCTGAAGTCCGCGGGTGTCGCCCAGCCCTTCTGGATGCCCAACAAGTGGCAGGCGCACCTCATGTTCATGAGCCTGCTGTGGCAGTTCGGCGGTGATCTGTACAACGAGGACGGCACCGAGGCGCTCTGGGGTTCGGACGCCGGCGAGGAGGCCCTGGGCTGGATGACCGAGCAGATCCGCAAGGGCTACAGCCCCGCCCAGGTGGCACAGGATTCCCAGTACAACGCCTTCAAGAACGACAAGACAAGCTTCACCTGGGACGGCATCTGGCAGATCAACGACCTCAAGTCGGCAGCCGGAAAGATCAAGTGGGACATGGCAGCGCTTCCCACGATCGGCTCGTCGCCGGCCGTGTGGACGGCCAGCCACAACTTCGTACTGACCTCTCAGACAGGACGCGACAAGAACAAGGCCCAGGCCGCGAAGTTCTTCATCGACTACATGAGCGAGCGGTCCACGGAGTGGGCCCAGGCCGGCATGATCCCCGCCCGCAACAGTGTCCGCGCCAAGGCCGAGATAGCCCGGTTGCCGCAGATACCTCTCGCCGAGAACGTCGACATCTTCCGTTTCCTTCCGGCGCTGCCCGGCCTGGGCGACGTGCAGCGGGCGGCGCTGGAGTTGGCCGTCCAGAAGGCCGTCCTGGGTCAGCAGTCACCGGCCAAGGCCCTGGCCGAGGGCGTGGAGACCGCCAAGAAGATGCTGGCCGAGAACAAGCAGAAGTACGCGAAGTGAGGCGATCCCGGTGCGACGGCTGAAGACGCCGCCGTCCACCACGAGCGAACCGCGAGTCCCGGACCGCCCCGCTGTCCGGGCCGTCTCACGGTCCCACCAGTGGTGGACGCCCTATGTGTTCATGGCACCGTACCTGGTGCTCTTCCTCACCTTCGTGGTGATTCCCCTCGGTTACGGACTGTGGATCAGTCTGCATTCGTGGGACATCAATTTCCCGGCCAAACCCTTCGTGGGCCTGGAGAACTACCGGGAGCTGTTCGACCCCGAGGGTGTGGCGGCTTCCCGGTTCTGGCAGGCCATGCGTGCCACCGGAATCTTCACGCTCTTCTCCACGCCCCTGCTGCTCGTCGTACCGCTGTTCACGGCGCTGCTCATGAACGGCCGATTCCGGGGCCGCAACCTCTACCGGGCCGTCTACTTCGCACCGTACGTCCTCGGTGTGGCCGTCGTGGGTCTGCTGTGGCGTTTCCTGCTCGACGGCAACATCGGCCTCGTCAACCACTACCTGGGCCTGATCGGCCTGCCCGACGACATCCAGTGGACCACCGACACCCCCGCCGCGTGGTGGGCGCTCGTCCTGGTCACCGTGTGGTGGACGCTCGGTTTCAACTCCGTCATCTACCTCGCCGGTCTGCAGGACATCCCGGCGGAGCTCTACGAATCCGCCAGGGTCGACGGGGCCAACGCCTGGCAGCGCTTCCGGCACGTCACTCTTCCCGGCCTGCGGCCGGTGGCCCTGTTCGTCGTGAACTCCACGCTGCTCGCCTCGGCCAACATGTTCGGCCAGTCGTACATCATCACCGGCGGCGCGCCGGCGGACGAGACCAAGACGGCCATCTTCTTCATCGCCGAGACCGGGCTGCGGCGATTCGAGATGGGCTCGGCCTCCGCCATGAGCTTCCTCCTGGCCCTGGCTCTCATGGCGGCCAGCGCCGTCGTCTTCCGCGTCTTCCGCGAACGTCAGGAGGGGCGATGACCCGAACGGAGATCACGAAGCGGCCGACGGCCGACGG
Organism: Streptomyces sp. GD-15H; assembly: GCF_045291515.1. Lineage (NCBI taxonomy): Bacteria > Bacillati > Actinomycetota > Actinomycetes > Kitasatosporales > Streptomycetaceae > Streptomyces > Streptomyces sp. GD-15H. The sequence goes on along the minus strand of NZ_CP149447.1, from coordinate 5,463,942 downwards.
CACGCCCCTCAAGGAAGGGCGGCCCCCTCGGACGGCGCCGCCCGCCGCCCGGCGTCTGCGCCGTTCCCTGCTCCACCTGATCCTGGCCGTCCTGGCGGCGCTGTACCTCAGCCCGCTGCTGTACATGGTGGCCACCTCGTTCAAGACGCGGGAGGCAGCCGGCTCCACGGACCCGCAGTGGATTCCCTCCCCCGCCACGCTCCAGGCCTACGAGCACATCCTGGGCGCCACGGACAGTCCGGTCATGCGATGGCTGCTCAACAGCGTCCTCGCCGCCGCGGCGCACGCCGCTCTGGTCCTGGCCACCGCGACTCCCGCGGCCTACGCACTGGCGCGGATGCGGTTCAAGGGCAGAGGCTTCTTCTTCGCTTCGATCGTCGTGACCCTGTTCGTACCGCCCATGGTCCTGCTCATCCCGAACTTCTTGATCGTCAACGAGTTGGCCTGGGTGGACAGTTTGCCCGCGGTGATCGTCCCGGGAGCGGCGAGCGCCTTTGGAGTGTTCTTCCTGCGCCAGTTCTTCCTCACCGTGCCGCCGGAACTGGAGGAGGCGGCCGAACTCGACGGCTGCAATCGGTGGGAGATCTTCATCAAGGTGGTGCTACCGCTTTCCAAGCCGGCGCTCACCACGCTGGGCATGCTCGCGTTCCTGGCCAACTGGAACGACTTCTTGTGGCCGTTGTACGTGCTGCTCAGCCCGGAGTCCCTCACTCTGCCCGCCGGACTGGCGAACTTCCAGAATGCCAACAGCATCCACTACGACCTGCTGATGGCGGGAGCAGTGATCGCCAGCGTGCCCGTACTCCTGCTGTACGTCGTGGCACAGCGGTGGGTCATCGAGGGGGTCGCACGGTCCGGCATCAAGGGCTGACGAGCGCGTGCGGGGTGGGCGGCGAGACGTCGGATCCCCGGATCGTCGATCATGGCTGCGTGGTGGGGAACGCGACTCGTGCAGCACTCATCGGCGACCGGGGGTCACGGGCCTGTCGGCCGTTGTGATCGCTGAACTCGTTGCCGAGGGGGGCCGTGGTGGCACGAACGCCACCAGGCCGACTCGCCTCCCGGCCGCGGAAGCGCGCCGTGGGTGCCGGTGCGAAGTACCGAGACGTATCACCCGACCGTGATCCACCACTCAAGATCATTCGAGGACACCGCCGTGGGACGGGCTGATACCTGTCCGGGTGCTCACGCGTCTCGCCGAGGTGATCTCGGCCGGGCCCGGCCACGGGACGGCTCCCCTCGCGCCGGACACCGGTCCCCGCGGATGCGTGACCTCCCTGAGGGGTGGCGCGGGTCACACGGCCGATCTGTCACAAGGAGCGGGTCGCCGGCATCTCGTGTTCGTCCAGTGCAACACCGCGCACACGAGTGAGGACGACGTCATGGACGCCCGTTTCAACACGTTCGACAACGATCGCCGCCCGCTTCAGCCTGGTCTTGCGAGGAACCCCGGGCGTTCGCGCCCGGGAGGAATCGCACCCTCGCGTGAGCGGGGCGGAGCACCGCGGCGGCGTCCGGTGCGGAGCACCGCAATGCTCTGCCCGAGCGGCGGAAGTTCCCTGTGTTCGAATGCGCGGCCCCGGAGGGGCCGGTTAGCCTCGCGGGTGTGAAGCTGGTGGTGCAGGTGAAGCTGCTGCCGACGCCCATGCAGGCGGCGGCACTTGAGATGACCCTGCGCGCCTGCAACGAGGCGGCCACGTGGGTGAGTGAAGTCGCCTTCGAAAAGGATGTGAAGAAGAACTTCGCGCTGCGTCGGCACACCTACGGCGAGATCAAGGCGCGGTGGCGGCTGGGCGCCCAGGCCGCCCAGCACGTGATCAAGAAGACGTGCGACGCGTACGCGACGTTGAAGGCGAACCTGAAGGCCGGGAATTTGGGCAAGCCGGGCTCGGAACGGTACCGGCGAGCCACGGAGAAGCCGATCGGTTTTCGGCCGGCGGGTGCGCAGCCGTACGACGACCGGATGCTGTCCTGGCAGCTCGCCGAGCGTCATGTGTCGATCTGGACGGTGGCCGGGCGGGTGAAGGACGTGCCGTTCACCGCCACGCCGGAGCAGCTGGCGACCCTGGCCCTGTACCGCAAGGGTGAGTCCGATCTCGTGTGCCGGGACGGCATGTGGTTCCTGCTGGCCACCTGCGACGTGCCCGAAGCGCCGCTGAATGGTGACCCGGTGGACTTCCTCGGCATCGACCTGGGCATCGTGAACATCGCCACCACGTCCGACGGCGAGATCATGGCCGGACGCGAGCTCAACCGCATCCGCGCGCGGGAGCGAAAGCTGCGCAGCAAGCTGCAGCAGAAGAACACTCCGTCCGCCAAACGCCGCATGAACAAGCGCAGGCGCAAGGAGGCCCGGCGGGCCAAGGACATCAACCACAAGATCGCGAGACACGTGGTGGCCGAGGCAGAACGCACCTCGCGCGGAATCGCCCTGGAAGACCTCACGGGCATCCGGCAGAGGGTACGGCTTCGCAAGCCCCAACGGGCCACCCACTCCAGCTGGGCCTTTGCCCAGCTGGAGGCGTTCATCGCGTACAAGGCCCGCAGGGCAGGGGTGCCGGTGGTGTACGTCGATCCGGCGTACACCTCCCGCACCTGCGCCGAATGCGGGCATATCGACAGGGCGAACCGGGTTTCCCAGGCCCGGTTCGCGTGCCGGAACTGCGGACTCGTTGATCACGCAGACCGGAACGGCTCCCGCAACATCCGCGCCAGAGCGTGGGAGTTGTGGCGACGCGGGGCCCAGTCAACGGCCCCGCCCCACCCTCGCGCCAGCGGGGTGGGGCAGGACGCAAACGCAGCACCACCGCCAGTGGTGCCCGTTGTGCAAGCCCGTCGCTTTAGCGACGGGTAGTTGACCAAGCGGTTCGCAGGCGCCGGTCTGGTGGTCCAGCAGTCGCCGCTGCCGAAGTCCACGCAGGAGCTGGTGTCGCTGCGCGCCAACCAGATTAACGGCTGCGGTTGGTGCGTCGACATGCACGCCAAGGAGGCCGCGGCCGGCGGTGAGACCGCGGTACGGCTCAACCTGGTCGCCGCCTGGCGCGAGTCCACCGCGTTCACCGACGCCGAGCGGGCCGCGCTGGCGCTCGCCGAGGAGGGGACCCGGCTCGCCGACGCCCACCAGGGCGTGTCCGACGAGACCTGGGACCAGGTGCGCAAGCACTACGACGACGACCAGATCGCCGCCCTGGTCGCCCTGGTCGCCCTGATCAACGCGGCCAACCGGCTCGCCGTGATCGTGCACCTGAAGGGGGGTTCCTACGAGCCCGGCATGTTCGCCGCCGCGGTCGGCTGACTGGGAGCCGCGCGACTGGCCCGGGATCATTCGGTCCGGGCCGGACCCACGCATGTGGGCGACCACCCGGTCGTAGCAGGCGTGCGTCCGGTCGCCCCCAGCCCGTCGCCGATCAGCGGTCACCCGGGTCTCCGGTGCCATGATGATCGTGATGTCCGCCGGAGGAGAGCACGTGGAAGACGAGATACAGCAGGAACAGGCGAGTCCCGAGGTGCAGGCGCGTATCCGGGCCAGCTTCGACCGGCAGGGGCTGATGGGTCACCTCGGTGCGCACCTCAGCCACATCGCGCCGGGTCGTGTGCACATCATGCTCCCGAGTCGTCCCGAAGTGACCCAGCAGCACGGCTACTTCCACGCCGGTGCCACCAGCGCCATCGCGGACAGCGCAGGCGGCTACGCGGCCTTCACGCTGTTCCCCGAGAACACCGAGGTGCTCACCGTCGAGTACAAGTTCAACCTCCTGTCGCCCGCCGCCGGCGACCACATCGAGGCGGTCGGAACCGTCCTGAAGTCCGGACGCACCCTGACCGTGTGCCGACTGGAGGTGTTCGGCATCCAGGGCGACCAGCGGAAACTCGTCGCGAACGGACAGCAGACCCTCATTCGCGTGGCACGACCCGAGCAGTGACCCGGCAGCCGGCTGCCGTCCTGGGTGACCTGGCGACAGAGGCCGTTTCCCGACGCCAACCGGCTCCTGCTCCACGGACGCCAACCGGCCCTGGTCGACAGCGGATTCGTCGGCCACGCCGGGGAGACGGCCGCCTGGGCCCGCGCCCACGCCGGTGACGTCGGCCTGGTCGTGACCACGCGCTGGCTCTCCGACCAGGTCGGCGGCGTCCCCCTCTTGCAGGCGGGGGGCGCCGGCAGCGCGATCCCGGCCTCACCGGGCCCTTTCCACGAGGAGCTGCCGACCTGACGTCCGGCCGTCGGTGATCGTCTCTACACTTCTCGCGTGCCCAACTGGATAACCCCGCGCCGCTTGGGCGCCACCGCCGTCCTGTACGCCGTGTTCGTCGGTGGCTGGTACCTCGGCCAGCCCCTCCCCCACGTCGGCTGCCACACGCCCGAACCGGCCACCGCGTCCGAGGCGTTGGCGATCAGTGAACCCGGCGACGTCTACCGCGACTTCTCCAGGGGCGCGTCCCAGGTCACCGACACCCTCACCGTGCAGATCTTCTCAACGGACGCGATCGTGTCGTGCGACGGGACGCCCCGTCCCCGCCTCCTGGCCTGGGTGACCGGCGACTGGCGTTGACCTGCGAGTCACCGACAGCACGGGCGGAGAGAGACGAATGACCCTGATTCCGCTGGTGCTGGGCGTCGGGATCGTACTGGGCGGACTTACGCCGGTGACGGACCACCGTGGCGTCGCCCAACGGGTCGTGGACACGCAGCTGAACCCCGCATACACCGAACCCGGCATCCTGCGGGGCTTCAGCAGGCTGGGGAGGGAACACCCCGGGACGGACTTCGCCCGCAGCGCACCGAGACTCCGGGTGCTCGTGCGGATACGGGGCGGGATCGCCGTCGTGGTAGGACTCGGTTTCCTGGCTGTAGGCACCGCGCTCCTGATTCGCGCCTGACCTTCCTCCGCTCACAGAACCGCATGGTGGTAAGCCCTGGGAGGAAAATCCCACACACGCCACTGCTCCGGGCAAGGGGGCGTGGGCGCGGCGGGCCGAGCATGCCCGGTTCGCCGTGCCCACGCCCTGCCCGGCCCGAAGGGCCCGTGTGACACCGCTGTTGCCGGAGATGGCCTCCGCCGCAGTGGGTCGGGCCAGGCTGCTGGACCCGGCGGATTCGGTCTTCTCGACCGGGAGGCCGTCGTGTGGCTACCGGGTCTGCGGTTCGTCGTGGTTCCGGTGGTCCGCGCCTTCGGTGAACGTTGGGGGAGGCGGAGGACGGCGGTACGGACTCGGCGACGATCCGGTTCTGCCGTATGCCGGGGTGGCGGATACGGCAGTCCCGCCGCGCTGGGCGCCGTCCTCACCGCCATGGCATCCACCGTCTCGGCGGGGACGCCTCGCGGCTGCGGACGCGGGCCGGGGCGGGCCGGTGTGAGGGCGGGGGCGAAGCCCAGCGGGGTGGTTCGGGGCCCGGAGAGAGCGGGCTCCGGAGCCGGCTACTCCGCCCGGGACAGTTCCGCCCGGCCGAAGAGGAGGGCGTAACCCGGGGGCAGTTGGTCCAGGATGCGGGTCACCAGGGCGTCACCGACCAGGGGTGGCAGGACGCTCAGGACCGAGCTGACGTCCCAGCGGGCGGTGGCCGGGGTCGTGCCCTCGATGCGGGTGGCCACCGAGTCGACGAACTCCGCCGCCGTCAGGGGGCGGGTCGCCGGGATCTGGGAGGCGACCACCCTGGCCGCCTCCTCCGGCAGGGCGCGGGCCAGATCGACGCGTTCGTCGCCGACCACGTGCCCGCCGAGCGCGGAGAGGACGACGCGGGTGACGCGTTCCGCCTCCGCCCTCGTCGGGTACTGGCCCGATTCCCGCACCGACTCGACCAGTGCGTGCCAGCCGTCGCCGCCGCGGGACGGACGGCGGTTGCCGTCGCCGGGGTCGTAGGGGTTCGGGGCGGGGACGACTCGCTGCGGACTCGGGATCGTGGACTTGCGCGGCGTCATCGTGGTCATCTCGGGCTCCTCTTCTTCTCCGGGGTCGGTGTCGTCCGCCCAAGGGACAGGCAGGGGCGCGTCCCGCTGTGCCGGTGCCGGCGGGACGCGCGCTCGTGCGTGCTGTCAGCTGCTGAGCTGCTTGCGGCTGCCGCCGGTGATCTGGATGCGGCGCGGCTTGGCCTGTTCGGCCACGGGGATGCGCAGGGTCAGGACGCCGACGTCGTAGGACGCGTCGATGCGTTCGGTGTCCAGGCTGTCGCCGAGGAGGAGCCGGCGGGTGAAGGTACCGGTGGGGCGTTCGGCGACCAGCGGCTCCGTGCCCTCGGGGACCGGGGAACGGCGTTCGGCGCGAACGTCGAGGACATTGCGCTCGACGGCCAGCTCGATCGTCTCGGGGTCGATGCCGGGGAGGTCGAAGTGGACGATGAAGTCGTCCCCCGCCCGGTAGGCGTCCATCGGCACGGCCGCGGGGCGGCCGGTGGAGCCGTGGCCGAAGACCTGCCGCGCGAGGCGGTCGAATTCGCGGTAGGGGTCTCCCCCGCTCGAGCGCGGTCGAAGGCTGGGGGAAGGGTCGGTGCCCATGAGCATCACAGTTCTCTCCTTTCCTCGGATGCTGGTGCGATGCCCTCCGGTCACCTTCTTATATAGCCCGGAGGAGGAATCTTGACAAGCATCGACTCAATCTCGGGCTCCGCCCCGGGCCCCATAGGCTCGCCCACCCTGTGCGCGTCCCTTCCGTCCGGCCGTTAGCCTCGGATGTCGATGACACCCCGCCCTTGCGGGCCCGGTAGCAGGAGGCAGGACTTCATGGTGCAGGTTCCCAGTTCCGTGGTGGCCGCGAGCGGACTCGTCGGCGGGTACGGCGTGGCCCGCTGGACCCGGAAGCGGCAGCTGGGCGGGGTCGTCCTCGCCGTGGCGGGGGCCGCGGCGGCGCAGCAGTGGCGGGAACGGGCCGGCGGGAAGGCCGCGGGGGCGCTGTCGGTCGCCTATGTCGCCGCCTTCGCCGGGTCGCATCCGCTCGCGAAGAAGGTGGGCGCCTGGCCCGCGGTGTTCGGGGCGGCGGGGGCCGTGGCGCTCGCCTCGTGGGCGGTCGCCGACCGGCGGGGCTGACGGCCGTCGGGCACCGCGGGCAACACCGCCCCTACGCCCCCACCGCCCGCGCCACCGTGTAGATGACCAGGCCCGCCAGGGAGCCGACGACCGTGCCGTTGATGCGGATGAACTGGAGGTCGCGGCCGATGTTCGCCTCGATCTTCTTCGTGGTGTGCTCGGGGTCCCAGCTCGCCACGGTGTCCGTGATCAGGGAGGTGATCTCCTTGCGGTAGGTGGTGACGACGTACACCGCGGCGCTCTCCAGCCAGCCGTCGACCTTGCCCTGCACCTTGGGGTCGACCGCCATGCGCGCGCCCAGCGACAGCAGTGAGGCGCGAACGCGCAGCCGCAGCTCGCTGCGCTCGTCCTCCGCCGCGGAGACGATCATGGATCGTACGGCGGTCCAGGCGGAGGCGATCAGGTCCTGGACCTCGCCGCGGCCGAGGACGTCGCCCTTGAGGCGTTCGATCCGGGCGCGGGTGTCGGTGTCGGACTGGAGGTCGGAGGCGAAGTCGGCGAGGAAGCGGTCGAGGGCGCCGCGCGCGGGGTGGGTGGGCATGTCGCGCATCTCGGTGATGAAGCGCAGCAGCTCCTTGTAGACGCGTTCGCCGACCTTGCGGTCCACGAACCTCGGGGTCCAGCCGGGGGCACCGCCGTGCACGGCGTCCATCACGTAGTCGCCGTGCAGCACGAGCCAGTCGTGGGCGCGGGCGACGAGGACGTCGACGGCCTTCTTGTGACCGCCGTCGGCGACGATCTTCTCCAGCATCTTGCCCATGCCGGGTGCGATCTCCTGGGCGTCCGCGCGGCGCGTGATGGCCTCGCCGACCACCGCCTGGACGTCGGAGTCGCGCAGCACGGTCAGCGCGCCGCGCAGGGCGGCCGACAACTCGGCGGTGACCCGGTCGGTGTGTTCGGGCACCGCGAGCCAGGCGCCGAGCCGGCTGCCGATGCCGACGGCGCGCAGCCGCCCGCGGACGACGTCCTCGGAGAGGAAGTTCTCGCCGACGAAGTCGCCCAGGGAGACACCGAAGCTGGTCCTTCTTGTTGGGGATGATCGCGGTGTGCGGGATGCGCAGGCCGAGGGGGTAGCGGAAGAGGGCGGTCACGGCGAACCAGTCGGCGAGCGCGCCGACCATGCCGGCCTCGGCCGCGGCGGCGACATAGCCCGCCCAGGCACCGGCGCCCTGGTGGGAGGCCCATTCGGTGAGGACGTACACCACGGTGACGAACAGCAGCAGTCCGGTGGCGGTGAGCTTCATCCGGCGCACTCCGCGCTGCTTCTCCTCGTCCGCCGGGCTGAACGTCGTCATCGTGCGGTTCGTGACGCCACCGGCACCGGCACCGCCATCGGCACCGGCCTCCGCGGTGTCCGCCGCCCTCGTCCGCTCGATCCGTTTCATCCGCTCCACTACGCTCCACCTGCTCCGCCCGCTGCACCTGTTCGGTGATCCCTCACACATTGTCCCTTCCTGACCGACTCCCGGAACGGAACAGGAGTTCCCGGCGTCTGTTCAAAGGGGGATCCACAAGGGGGTTCTGCCGGGGAAACTCAGGGAGATCTCAGGGATGGGCCCGGGGAGGGACTCGGGGGCCATCAGAGGATCCCAGGGGCGTCCGCGTGGGGATCCGGGTCGGGTCCCGTCATTTCCCCTTGGGCCCATGACGCATCATGGGCCCATCCGAACGGAGCCTCGGGCTCCCACCGTCCGAGGAGAACCGAACAGCATGACCCGGGCACGTGACGGGGGCGCGGGGGCGCCGCCCGCGAAGTACCGCGCCCTGCTCGCCGCGATGGTCGCCGCGATCGTGGCCGTTTCCGCCGCCATCTACGTCACGGCGTCGTCCGACGACGGTACGCGACACCGCGGCACCCTCGCCGGCGGTCGCGGCACTCCGCAGAACTCGGCCGCACCCGCCTCCACCGGCACCTGGGTCGGCTCCTGGGCCGCCTCCCCGGTCGGCGGCGAACCCGACACCGAGATGACCGGCCTCGCGGGCCGCTCGGTGCGCAACGTCGTGCACACCAGCGTCGGCGGCACCAGCGCCCGGATCACCCTGTCCAACCTCTACGGGCAGTCCCCGCTGACCGTCACCCACGCCTCGATCGCCGTCTCCGCCGGCCGGGGCACCGCGGCGGCGCTCGCCGGGACGATGCGGCGGCTCACCTTCGGCGGCAACCCCGCCGTCGTCATCCCGGCCGGCGGCCGGGTGATGAGCGACGCCGTGCGCCTCGCCGTCCCGTACGACGGGGACGTCCTGGTCACGACGTACTCCCCCAGCGCCTCCGGACCGGTCACGTACCACCCGCACGCGCGCCAGATCTCCTACGCCGCCGACGGCGAGCACACCCGCGACACGGCCGGCGCCGCGTACACCGAGGAGAGCACCTCCTGGCGCTACCTGACCGCGCTGGACGTGCTGAGCAACGAGTCCGACGGCACCGTCGTCGTCCTCGGCGACTCGCTCACCGACGGCGTCACCTCCACCACGGGCGGCAACAACCGCTGGCCGGACGTCCTGTCCGACCGGCTGCGCGCCGCGGTCGAGGCCGGGCGGGACGTGCCGCGTCACGGCGTCGTCAACGAGGGCATCAGCGGCAACCGCGTCCTCGCCGACGGCCTCGGCCGCCCCCCGGAGAACCCCAGCGGCCTGAACCGTTTCGACCGCGACGTCCTCGGCCGTACGAACGTCAGGGTCGTCGTCGTCGTCCTCGGCGTCAACGACATCCTGCGCGACCGGAACCTCGCCGACCCGGACGCGGTCGTCGGCGGCCTGAACGCCCTCGTCGAGCGGGCCCACGCCCGCGGGCTGAAGGTCGTCGGCGCGACCCTGATGCCGTTCGGCGGCCACCGCGGCCACACCGGCCCGCGCGAGGCGGTACGGCAGCAGATCAACGCGGAGATCCGCGCGGGGCGCGTCTTCGACGCCGTCGTCGACTTCGACCGGGCCCTGCGTGACCCGTACGACCCGCGCCGGCTGCGCTCCGACTACGACTCGGGCGACCACCTCCACCCGAGCGACCGGGGGTACGCGCGGATGGCGGAGGTCTTCGACCTGGACGCCCTGAAGGGCGGGGCACCGGCTCAGCTGTAGGGGGCGGCCGCCCGGCGTGGGCGGCGAGGCTGTGTGGGCGGCGGGGCCCGGCTCGGTCAGCGGTCGCTGTCGCGGCGGCGTTCGCGCTGCTCCTCACCGTGGCGGCCGTGCAGGGAATCGAAGGAGCCGTGCCCGTGCCCGAAGCCTCCGTGGCCCGAGGAGGCCCGGCCGGACGAGGAGGCGTCGAGCTCGCGGCGGTCCGCGTCGCCCGCCCACTGCTCGCGGCGGTTCTCCTTGCGCTCCAGCTTCTCGCGGCGGCGTTCCTCGCGCAGCCGCTGCTTCTCCGCCCGGGCCAGCTTGCGCTGGACGCCGACCCCGCCCCAGAAGGCGAACCCCGTGACGATCACCCGCGGGGCGCCCGGGTCACCCGGCTCGCCCTCCTCACGGTGATCGAAGCCGCCCATGAGGCCGAAACCGCGGACGGCGACCTCGACACCCGGCGGGACGATGACGTCCACCCCGCCCATGATCGCGACCGCGTTGATCACGACCTCACGGTCCGCGAAGTTCGCCTCCCGCAGATCGATCTGCCCGCCGCCCATGAAGGTGAAGCAGTTGAACCGTCGCGGCACCGTCCAGCGGCCCTTGCGCTGGAACCCCGACATCACGGCGACGGCCCAGGTCGACGTCCCCTCGCCGCCCGTGACCACCCGGTCCGCCCAAGTGTCGCCCTGCTCCGGGGCCTTGGTCAGGGACACGGCGGGGGCCGTCACGCCCGGGGCGGGCAGATCGCGGGTGAGCGGCTCGAGTTCCCGGTAGGTCCGCGCCCTGTACGTCGCGTCCAGCCGCTCCTCGAACTCCTCCATGTCGAGGCGCCCCTCCGCGACCGCGTCCCGCAGGACGGCGGCGACCCGCTCTCGGTCGGCATCGGAGGCGCGGAGGTCCGGGACTGCGTCGTCGGTCATACACAGCAGCCTACGAGGTCCCCCCGATCGAGGGCTACGAGCGGCCGGGGCCACGAGCGGCCGGGGGCTACGAGACCGCCTGCCCCGCCGCGTCTGCCCGCCCCGCCCGCTCCGCGTACATCTTCGCGATCACCGCCTCGATGTCCGGCTCCCGCACCGACAGGTCGACCAGCGGATACTCCGCCGCGATCCGCGCCACCAGCGGAGCCGCCGACTCCGCCGCCGGGAACGCCAGCCACTGCCTCGGCCCCTCCACCCGCACCACCCGCGCGGGCGCCGGCGCGTCGATCGGGGGCAACTCCCGCTCCAGGTCCACCACCAGCGTCCGCTCGCTCTCCCCCGCCTGGTGCAGCCCGGTGAGCGGGCCGTCGTACATCAGCCGGCCGTGGTCGATGACCATCACCCGCGAGCACAACTGCTCGATGTCCTGCAGGTCGTGCGTGGTCAGCAGCACCGTCGTGGCCCGCTCGGCGTTCAACTCCCGCAGGAACTCCCGCACCCTGGCCTTGGAGACGACGTCCAGACCGATGGTCGGCTCGTCCAGGTACAGCACCTCCGGGTCGTGCAGCAGCGCCGCCGCGATGTCACCGCGCATCCGCTGCCCGAGGGACAGTTGACGTACCGGTGTGTCCAACAGGTCACGCAGGTCCAGCAGTTCGACCAGCCGCTCCAGGTTCGCGCGGTGCCGCGCGTCGGGAATCCGGTACATGCGGTGCATCAACCGGTACGAGTCGATCAGCGGCAGGTCCCACCACAGCGTCGTCCGCTGCCCGAACACCACCCCGATACGGTGCGCCAGCCGTACCCGCTCCCGGGTGGGATCGACACCGGCCACCCGCAGCCGGCCGCCGCTCGGGGTGAGAATCCCCGTCAGCATCTTGATCGTGGTCGACTTGCCCGCGCCGTTCGGCCCGATGTAGCCGACCATCTCACCGCGCGCCACGGCGAACGAGAGCGAGTCCACGGCCCGCACCTGCCGCCGCTCCCGCTTCAGGAACCCGGTCTTCTTCCGTACGTCGAAGACCTTCTCGACCCGGTCGAGAAGGATGAACCCGCCCTCGTCCTCGCCCCTGCCCTCGCCCTCGCGCCGACCGCCGTCACCGTCGTTGTCCACCGGCTAACTCCCTGTACTCCGATACGAACGAAGCCCCGCCCGCCACGCCACCCCCGCCAGCGCACAGCACGCCGCCGCCACCACCGGCGACACGAACGCCGCCCACTCCGGCAGTCCGAGCGGATACGGCCGCCCCAACACGTAGGACGCGGGGACCCAGTTGACGAAGGCGAGCGGCAGCACGAAGGTCACCCCGCGCACCAGTTCCTGCGCGAACACCGTCGGCGGATACTGCAGCAGCGTCTGCCCGCCGTAGGTGAACGCGTTCTGCACCTCGGACGCGTCCTGCGCCACGAACTGGAACGCCGCGCCCGCCACGAACACCGCGCAGAAGATCGCCGCCCCGCTGACCACCGTCACCGGCATCAGCAGCAGCTTCAGCGGCGTCCAGTGAACGTCCAAGGAGACGAGGGCCCAGCAGAGGACGATCAGCCCCTGCAGCAGGCGGGCGACGCGGCGCAGCGCGAAACGGTCCGCGGCGACCTGGGCGAGCACCGGCACCGGCCGCACCAGCAGCGTGTCGAGCGTGCCGTCCCGCACCCGGCGCCCCAGCCGGTCCATCGAACCCAGCACCAGGTCCGCGATCCCGAAGGACAGCATGGACAGGCCGTACAGGAACGCCACCTCGGCCAGGACATAACCGGCCAGCACGTCGACGTGCGAGAACATCAGCGCGATACCGACGAAGTCCAGCCCGGTCACCACCAGACCCCCGACGGTCGTCAGTACGAACGACGCCCGGTACGCCATGGTCGACCGGATCCACATCCCCGCGATCAGCCCGTACGCGCGCACCCCCCGCACCGGCCCGCTGCCACCCGACCCGCCCGGCCCGTCCTCGGTCAGGAAACCACGCCCACGCGGCCCGCCGCCGTCAGCCACCCTGGACCACCACCCGCCGCGTCGCCGCCGACTGCACCAGCCGTCCCGTCGCCAGCAGCGCCACCGCCCACCCGCCCTGGAGCGCGAAGACCCGCAACGCGCTCGTCTCGCCCATCAGGACGTCGGCCGGCCCCTGGAGGAGCGCCGCCCACGGCAGCACCCGTACGACCTCCCCGAACAGCCCGGGAAAGACGTTCAGCGGCAGCACCATGCCCGAGCAGAGCAGCCCCAGGATCATCAGCATCTGCATCACGCCCGTGCCGTCCAGCAGCCAGAACGTGCTCAGCGCCACCAGATACCGGATCGCGAAACTGACCACCATCGCGAGCAGCACCGTCAGCAGGAACACGCACCAGGTCAGCGGGTCACCGGGCAGCGCCACCGGGAAGACCAGCACCCCGAACAGGAAGGGGATCACGCCCCGCCCCAGCAGCTGGAACCCGGACCGGCCCAGATCGTGCGCCAGCCACCACCACTGGAGATCGGCCGGCCGGTACAGATCGATCGCGATCTCACCCGTACGGATCCGCTCCATCAGTTCGATCTCGAACCCGCCGCCCTGAACGGCCAGCGTCGCGTACAGCGCCTGCCCCAGCCACACGTACGTGACCGCCTGCGCCTGCCCGTACCCCCCGAGGTCCGGCCGCTCGTTCCACAGCGCCAGATACGTGTACACGAGGATCAGCCCGAAGGCGGTGTTGGTGAACACCCCGGCCACCGTCGCCGCCCGGTACGTTGCGTACCGCCGAAAGGCCCCGGCCACGACCGCCAGGTACAACCGACCCGAGCCCCCACCTGGGCGTACACCGGTACCCCCGCCCGCGCCCACCCCCACCCCCTCGGCCGCGTCCACGCCTCCGGCTTCGCCCACCACCGCCTCCCGGCCTCTCCACGTCCGACACCCGAAGCGCTGGATCCTACTGTCGGCGGCTGACGCCCTGCCAGGCATTTTCCGGCGGCCCCGCGGAGCGGCGACCCCGTGCACCGGAACTCGCGGCCCCGCGGCCGTACCCCGTACCTCGAGGGCCATACGTGTGAGAAGCCGCATGCGCGGCCGAGACGCGCCGTGAGCGGGGAACTGAGCACCGGATGCGACAGTCTTCTATAAGGGGAACACACGACGCGAATGTGAACTCATCACGCGTACCGCAAGGAACACGGCGAAACAGGAGTCCGTACTCGACATGAGCGACGAGCCGCAGCCACAGCAGCACGGCCAGGGCTGGGCACCGCGGGAGCCGCGGGCTGCCGACGCCCCACAGCGCGGAACCGGGAGCGGAACCGGAGGCAAGCGTGTGCGCACCGGATGGCGCCGGTTCGTCCCCACCTGGCGGATGGTGCTCGGCGGCTTCCTCGTCGGCGCCCTGCTGCTCGTCGGCGGATTCTTCCTCGGCTACAGCCTGGTGCACATCCCGTCCGCCAACGCCCTCGCCCTCAAACAGGCCAACCTCTACCTGTACGCCGACGGCTCCGTCCTCGCCCGCGACGGCGAGGTCAACCGGGAGAGCGTCAGCCTCGACCGGATCTCCAAGGAAGCCCAGCACGCCGTCCTCGCCGCCGAGGACCGCGACTTCTACACCGAGTCCGCCGTCGACCCCCAGGCGATGCTCCGCGCCGCGTGGAACACCGCCACCGGCAAGGGCAAGCAGTCCGGCTCGACCATCACCCAGCAGTACGTGAAGAACTACTACCTGCGCCAGGAGCAGACCGTCACCCGCAAGGTGAAGGAGTTCTTCATCGCCATCAAGCTGGACCGCGAGCAGAGCAAGGACGAGATCCTCGAGGGCTACCTCAACACCAGCTACTTCGGGCGCAACGCCTACGGCATCCAGGCCGCCGCCCAGGCCTACTACGGCACGGACGCGCAGGACCTCGACGCCCCCCGCGCCGCCTACCTCGCCGCCCTCGTCAACGCCCCCAGCCAGTACGACGTCATCTCCCACCCGGAGAACCGGCCCGCCGTCGAGTCCCGCTGGAACTACGTCCTGGACGGAATGGTCGAGAAGGGCTGGCTGAGCGAGGCGG
The DNA here is from genome assembly GCF_045291515.1 of Streptomyces sp. GD-15H. Classification (NCBI taxonomy): domain Bacteria; kingdom Bacillati; phylum Actinomycetota; class Actinomycetes; order Kitasatosporales; family Streptomycetaceae; genus Streptomyces; species Streptomyces sp. GD-15H. The sequence continues at coordinate 5,448,919 of NZ_CP149447.1, read as the reverse complement.
AACGCACCGGCCTGAAGTTCCCCCAGCCGAAGGAGACCACCACCTCCACCGGCATGTCCGGCCAGCGCGGCTACATCGTGCGCACCGTGAAGGACCACCTGATCCAGAACGAGATCCTCGCCGAGGAGGAACTCGACGCCGGCGGCCACCGCATCACCACCACCCTCCACAAGGACAAGCAGGACGCCTTCGTCGACGCCGTCAACGACAACCTGATGGACCGGCTCGACCCGGAGAACCGCGAGGTCGACACCTACGTCCGCGCGGGCGGCGCCGCCGTCGACCCCCGGTCCGGCAAGGTCGTGGCGATGTACAACGGCATCGACTACGTCAAGCAGTACACCCCCAACGCCACCCGCAGGGACTACCAGGTCGGCTCCATCTTCAAGCCGTTCGTACTCGCCTCCGCCGTCGAGAACGGGTCCACCACCCAGGACGGCCAGCCCATCACCCCGAACACCGTCTACGACGGCACCAACAAACGCCCCGTCCAGGGCTGGTCCGGCGGCCACTACAACCCCGCGAACGAGGACGACCGCTCCTACGGCCACATCACCGTCCGCGAAGCCACCGACAAGTCCGTCAACGCCGTCTACGCCCAGATGGCGGTCGACGTCGGCGCCGACAAGGTCCAGCAGACCGCCATCGACCTCGGCCTCCCCTCCACCACCCCCGAACTGACCCCCTCCCCCTCCATCGCCCTCGGGGTGGCCACCGCCAGCGCCCTGGACATGGCCGAGGCGTACGCGACCCTCGCCAACCACGGCAAGCACGGCGCCTACACGATGATCGAGAAAATCACCAAGGACGGGCAGGAGACGGTGCCGCTGCCCGAGCGGAAGACCCACCAGGCCGTGAGCCGCGAAGCCGCCGACACCACAACCGCCGTCCTGCGCGGCGTCGTCCAGAACGGCACCGCCACCGCCGCCCAGGCCGCCGGCCGCCCCGCCGCCGGCAAGACCGGCACCGCGGAGGAGGACAGGGCCGCCTGGTTCGCCGGCTACACACCCGAACTGGCCACCGTCGTCTCCGTCATGGGCCAGGACCCCGTCACCGCCGCGCAGAAGGAGCTGTACGGCGCCATGGGTCTGCCGCGCATCAACGGCGGCGGCCCTCCGGCCGAGATCTGGGCCCAGTTCACCCGGGAGGCACTGGAGGGCGAACCCGTCAGCGACTTCGACCTCCGGCTCCAGAGCGGCGCCGAACGGACCGCGCCGCCCACCGCGAGCACCGGCACCGACCCGTCCGCGAGCGCCCCGGACGACGACGCGTCCGGTACGCCCGGCACGGACGAGAGCCCGAACCGGAGTCCGGGCCAGGACGAGGACGGCACCGAAGGCGGGACCCAGGGCCGGACCGACGAAGGCACCACCGGCGACACCACGACCGGCGGCGGCACCACGACCGGCGGTGACATCACGGGCGTCACCGACGGCGGCACCACGGGCGACAGGGACAGCGGCGGCCCCGATGGGACGAACGGGGCGGACGGGCCCGGCGCGGACACCGGCAGAGGCGGCCAGGGCGGCCTCACCGGCTTCATCCAGCAGAGCACCCGCAGACAGTGACCGACCCGGACCACCACCCCGCGACGCCCCCGCCCGCCCCCGCGCGCGACGCCGGACTCAGGGCTCAGTGCCCCGAGGTCACCTTCAGCCCCACCACGGCGACCACCAGGAGCGAGACGAAGAAGATCCGGGCGGCGGTCACCGGCTCCCCCAGCACCACCATGCCCAGCACCGCCGCCCCGGCCGCACCGATCCCCACCCACACGCCGTACGCCGTACCGATCGGCAGCGTCTTCGCCGCGTACGACAGCAGCACCATGCTCGCGACGATGCCCGCGCCGGTGAGCACACTCGGCACGAGACGGGTGAAACCCTCGGTGTACTTCATACCGATCGCCCAGCCGACCTCGAGCAGACCGGCGACCACAAGCAGAACCCACGCCATGACAGGCACCTCCGGGACACGACGGGAAACGGGGGTGCGTCGTCTTTGCCTTCACCCGGTACGGCGCGTCTCGTCGGGACCCGGCGGATCTCACCACCAGGCCCCTCCACTCTAGCCAAAAATACGAAAAAGGGCTGGTGACCATGGTCACCAGCCCCTTCTCAGCTCAGATTCACAGGTACAACCCCGTCGAGTCCTCCGAACCCTCGAACCGGTCCGCGGCCACGGCGTGCAGATCACGCTCCCGCATCAACACGTAAGCGGTGCCCCGCACCTCGACCTCCGCGCGGTCCTCCGGATCGAACAGCACCCGGTCACCCGCCTCCACCGTCCGCACGTTCTGCCCCACCGCGACGACCTCGGCCCACGCCAGCCGGCGGCCGACCGCCGCCGTCGCGGGAATCAGGATGCCGCCCCCGGAACGCCGCTCGCCCTCGCTCGCGTCCTGCCGCACGAGTACACGGTCGTGCAGCATCCGGATGGGCAGCTTGTCGTGCCGGGGGTCGTGCTCGTTTCTCTTGGCGCTCACGTCTGCAACCTACCTGCCTTCACCACGGACGTACGCCGTCGGGTCGGGATCAGTGCCTGCGCCGACGCGTGCCCAGGGTCAGCAGCCCCACGACACCCACCGCCAGGAGCGCGACCGGCACCACCCGCTCCAGCCGCGGCGCACCGTCCTCGTCCACGAACTGCGCCTTGACGTCGCTCACCACACGATTGGCACCGACGTACGCCCTGCCGAGCGTGTGATCGACGCGGGAGGCGACCCTGGCCTTCGCGTCCCCGACGATCGTCTTCGGATGGACCCGCACACCGATCTCGTCGAGGGTCTCGGCCAGCACCGTGCGACGGCGGCTGATGTCCGCCTCGATCTGCGCCGGGGTCCTGGTGTCCGCCGTGTCCGCCACCGTGTCGCCTCCGAAATCCGCTGAAACCTGCGCCTGTGCCGGACAGTCTGTCAGCTTCAGACCTCGCCGCACCGTCAGGGCACCCGGTTACCCTCGATCCCGGCACCTGACCCACCCAGCGCGTACGTACGAGGAGAACCAGACCGATGAGCGAACGCCTCCAGCCCTCCGACGTGGCCCCGGCCTTCACCCTGCCCGACGCCGACGGCAACGAGGTGTCCCTGGCCGACCACAAGGGCCGCAAGGTCATCGTCTACTTCTACCCCGCCGCGCTCACCCCCGGCTGCACCAAGCAGGCCTGCGACTTCACCGACAACCTGGAACTGCTGGCCGGCGCGGGCTACGACGTCATCGGCATCTCGCCCGACAAGCCGGAGAAGCTCGCCAAGTTCCGCGACAAGGAGTCCCTGAAGGTCACCCTCCTCGCCGACCCGGACAAGCAGGTCCTGGAGGCGTACGGCGCCTACGGCGAGAAGAAGCTCTACGGCAAGACCGTCGTCGGCGTCATCCGCTCCACGATCGTCGTCGACGAGGAGGGCAAGGTCGAACGCGCCCTCTACAACGTCAAGGCAACGGGCCACGTCGCCAAGATCATCAAGGACCTGGGCGTCTGACGCACAGCGCCCGCGAACGGCCCATACCGGATCGCCGGTACGGGCCGTTCCGCATTCCGGACGTGACCGTCCGATCAGCGGTTCGTTACTCCGTACGAGACCACGAACGAGTGGCCGGGAACGGAGGGGATCCGATGGGGGCCAGCGCGTACACCAAGGAGCGGCTGGAGGAGGCGGCTCGGGGGCGCGGACGTTGTCGGAGGCGTTGGCGCGGTTGGGGGTGGATCCGAGGAGTTCGACTCGACGGTACGTGCTGGGGCGGATGAAGAAGCTCGGGGTCGACACGTCGCACTTCCAGCGTGAGGGGGTGAAGTGGACCCGGGAGGTCCTCCAGGAGGCAGTCTCGGCCTCGACGAACATGTGCGAGGTGTTGCGGCGTCTCGGATTGGAGGTGGTCGGTGGGCACCACACGCACATCAGCCGCCGGATCAAGGCGTACGGCATCGCCATCTCGCACTTCCAGATGCCGATCCGGAGGGGCAGACCCTGGCGCCCACGGACGCCGGAGGGCCTGCTCGTCGAGCAGCCACCAGCCACCCGCCCATGCCCGGCGCATCCCGAGCGACCGGATCAAGTGGGCGATGACCACCCTGGGCGTACCGGAGCGGTGCGCCCTCTGCGGTACCGGAAGCGTCTGGCGGGGACGCCCACTCCCGTTGGAGGTCGACCACGTGGACGGCGACTGGCGAGACAACCGCATCGAGAACCTGCGGATCCTCTGCCCCAACTGCCACTCGACAACGGACAATTACCGGGGACGCGGCAAGGGACGTGCGAGCTGATGAGCAGTGGCGTGCGGTACACCCGTGATCGACTGGCAGAGGCTGCCGCGCAGTGCTCCAACCTCGATGAGGTGATCACCTTCTTCGGCATCCAGCCGTACGGCCATCTCCGCAGATACCTCACGAAGCGGTTTGCTCACTTCGGGATCGACGTCTCGCATTTCAGCCCTCCCGACGGGCTTCCCCGGCCCACCGCCGAAGAGCTGCGTACGGCAGTCGCCGAATCCGTTTCGATCGCTGCGGTACTTCGTCGGCTGGGGCGTCCTGACAGCGGTACGCAGCGCGCCCTCCTGCGTCAGTGGGTCGCTGAGGAGAACGTCTCGATGGCGCACCTCCTGGGACAGGCCCATCTGCGCGGCAAGCCCGGTGCGACCCCACTCAGGCGGCCTGAGGACATCCTGGTCAAGCACGAGGGCAAACGTCGGACGAAGACCGTGTCGGCGTGCCCGATGAGTGCGCCGAGTGCGGTACGGGCCCCGAGTGGCTCGGCAAGCCGATGACTCTGGAAATCGATCACGTCAACGGTGACTGGCGGGACGACCGGCGCGAGAATCTGCGGTTGCTGTGCCCGAACTGCCATGCGGTCACCAGCACGTGGTGCCGTGGTGGCCGACGACGTTCCCCTCAAGCGAGCGCCAAGTGACAGGTAGCATGGCCCGGCATGCGGCCGTGTTGGAATGGCAGACAAGCGGCGCTTAGAACGCCGTGGGCGAAAGCCCGTGTGGGTTCGAATCCCACCGGCCGCACACACACAGAGGGGCCGCTCCGGAAGGATGGCCCCTCTGCCGTTGCTCAGTCCAACAGTTCCCGCACCACCGGCACCAAGGCTCGGAAGGCCTTGCCCCGGTGGCTGAGGGCGTTCTTCTCGGCGGGGGTCAGCTCCGCGCACGTCCTGGTGTCGCCCTCCGGCTGGAGGATCGGGTCGTAGCCGAAGCCGTTCGTGCCGGCGGGGGTGTGGCGCAGGGTGCCCCTCAGTTGGCCCTCGACCACCTTCTCCGTGCCGTCGGGGAGGGCCAGGGCAGCGGCGCAGGCGAAGTGGGCGCCGCGGTGGCCGTCGGGGATGTCGGAGAGCTGGGCGAGGAGCAGGTCGAGGTTGGCCTTGTCGTCGCCGTGCCGGCCGGCCCAGCGGGCGGAGAAGATGCCGGGGGCGCCGTTCAGGACGTCGACGCAGAGGCCGGAGTCGTCGGCGACGGCGGGGTGGCCGGTGGCCTGGGCGAGGGCGTGGGCCTTGAGGAGGGCGTTCTCGGCGAAGGTGGTTCCGGTTTCCTTGACGTCGGGGACGTCGGGGTAGGCGTCGGCGCCGACGAGGTCGTGGGGCAGTCCGGCGTCGGCGAGGATCGACCGGAGTTCGGTGATCTTTCCGGCGTTGCGGGTGGCGAGGATCAGGCGGGTCATGGGTCCAGTATTCCGGGCCCGTTCCACCGGCCTCACCCCGCCGGCTCCCACCCCGCCGCCGGCTCCTCACCGTGTCCTACGGCGTGCAGACCTTCGTCAGTTCGCCGGCCGCGTCGGTGACGGGGCTGACGTCGGGGGTCTTGTCGCCGTTCTCGATGGAGGTGCGGACGTTGGCGGTGGCCTGCTCGAGGTCGTCGACGGCCTTGCCGACGTCGGCGTTGTCGGTCTTGTCGCTTATCTCGCCGAGGTTCTGTTCGATGGAGTCGAGGGACTCCTCGAGCTGGGTGACGTCGTCGGAGGCGTTCTCGACGGCCTGCTGGAGTTCGGTGACGCTGTCGGCGATGGCGTCGGCGGTCCGGACACAGTCGAGTGCCTTGTCGACGGCGCCGCAGCCGGTGGTGAGTCCGGCGGTCAGTGCGACGGCCGCCAGTGTGGCGGCGACGGCTGTGGTGCGGCGTCGGTGGCTCGCGGACATGGAACGGTCCCTCCCTCGTCGGGCCGGGCGGCCCTTGTCGCTGGCCGGGCGCCCGGGTTCGGTCCGTGCGTCCGTATTCCTTCAGACGCGGGGGTGGCCGGCGCGGTTGCCCGCGCCGGCCACGTTCCCTTGGTACGTCTTTTACCTTTCCAGAACGCTATCAAGTACGGTCTGCTGCACGGTGGTCAGGTCCGCGCAGCCGGTGACGGCGAGGTCGAGGAGCGCGTTGAGTTCGGTGCGGTCGAAGGGCTGGGCCTCGGCGGTGCCCTGGACCTCGACGAAGCGGCCGTCGCCGGTGCAGATGACGTTCATGTCGGTGTCGGCGCGTACGTCTTCCTCGTAGCAGAGGTCGAGGAGCGGGACGCCGTCGACGATGCCGACGGAGACGGCGCTGACGGTGCCGGTGAGGGGCTGTCGGCTGGCCCGGATGAGCTTGTTGTTCCTGGACCAGTTGATGGCGTCGGCGAGGGCGACGTAGGCGCCGGTGATGGCGGCGGTGCGGGTTCCGCCGTCGGCCTGGAGGACGTCGCAGTCCAGGACGATGGTGTTCTCGCCGAGTTGCTTGTAGTCGATGACGGCGCGCAGGGACCGGCCGATGAGGCGGCTGATCTCGTGGGTGCGGCCGCCGATGCGGCCCCGGACGGATTCGCGGTCGCCGCGCGTGTTGGTGGCGCGGGGCAGCATCGAGTACTCGGCGGTGACCCAGCCCTCGCCGCTGCCCTTGCGCCAGCGGGGGACGCCTTCGGTGACGGAGGCGGTGCAGAGGACTTTGGTGTCGCCGAAGGAGACGAGGACGGAGCCTTCGGCGTGCTTGCTCCAGCCGCGTTCGATGGTGACCGGGCGGAGTTGGTCGGGGGTGCGGCCGTCGATTCGAGACATGGCGTCGAGCCTAGTCCCATAAAGGGAGGGCCCCTTCCGGGGTGGCGTGCTCGCCATTGCCTGGAAGGGGTCCTCGAGAACCGGGGTTCGCCGGTTTCCGGGTTCGCCGGGTCTCACATCATGTCTTCGATCTCGGCCGCGATGGGGTCGGCGTCGGTGCCGATGACGACCTGGATGGCGCTGCCCATCTTGACGACGCCGTGGGCGCCGGCGGACTTCAGCGCGGCGTCGTCGACCTTGGCGGGGTCGACGACTTCGGTGCGGAGGCGGGTGATGCAGCCTTCGATCTCTTCGATGTTCTCGATACCGCCGAGTCCGGCAACGATCTTCTCAGCCTTGGTGGCCATGTTCGCTCTCCCTGATCCGAACCGCTTTGTCGCAGTAACCCACAGTTGGCCCATCTTCGTGAGCGGTCGTGCCGTCTGTGTCGAAGGATGGTGTCATGACGGCGGGACCGTCCCCAACTGGTCTACACCACCGGGGGGACCGTCGCCAAACCCCTTAAGGTGGAGTCGGTCGTTCGAGCCCTCGGACCATGTGGGTCCGGGGGCCTTTCGGTGCGCCTCAGGGACGGTGAGGACGGGGCCGCGGGGCGGACACTGCGGGTAGTGCTCCGGTTGCGGAATTCACGGGTTCCTTATGCGGCCTTCATCGTGCTACAACAGGTCTACACCACTGAGTGGTGTAGACCACCACCGATGGAGGAAGTATGAGCACCGCCACCGCATCGGCGGCTCCCGCGAAGAAGCGGGGATCCGGCCTGTTCCAGGGCCTGCAGAAGGTGGGGCGCAGTCTCCAGCTCCCGATCGCCGTGCTGCCGGCGGCGGGCATCCTGCTGCGGCTCGGCCAGCCCGACGTGTTCGGTGCCGACGGTCTCGGCTGGGACAAGGTCGCGGCCGTGTTCGCCACTGCCGGTGGCGCGATCTTCGACAACCTGCCGCTGCTGTTCTGCATCGGTGTGGCCATCGGCTTCGCCAAGAAGGCCGACGGTTCCACGGCGCTCGCCGCCCTGGTCGGCTTCCTGGTCTACAGCAACGTCCTGAAGGCGTTCCCCGTCACCGAGGCGAAGGTGCAGGCCGGCGAGGACATAGCCGCGACCTACAACAACCCCGGTGTGCTCGGCGGCATCCTGATGGGTCTGCTGGCGGCGGTGCTCTGGCAGCGCTACCACCGCAAGAAGCTGGTGGACTGGCTCGGCTTCTTCAACGGCCGCCGTCTCGTCCCGATCGTCATGGCGTTCGTCGGCACCGCGATGGGCGTCTTCTTCGGCCTGGTCTGGGAGCCGATCGGTGACGGCATCTCGGCCGTCGGTGAGTGGATCACCGGCCTCGGCGCCGTCGGCGCGGGCCTGTTCGGCCTGATCAACCGCGCGCTGATCCCGATCGGCATGCACCAGTTCGTCAACACCGTCTCCTGGTTCCAGATCGGCGACTTCACCAACGCCGCCGGCGAGGTCGTGCACGGCGACCTGAACCGCTTCTTCGCCGGGGACCCGGACGCCGGGATGTTCATGTCGGGCTTCTTCCCGATCATGATGTTCGGTCTGCCGGCCGCCGCGATCGCCATCGCGCACGCCGCCCGCCCGGAGCGCCGCAAGGCCGTGATGGGCATGATGGTCTCCCTCGCCCTGACGTCCTTCGTGACGGGCGTCACCGAGCCGATCGAGTTCGCGTTCATGTTCATCGCCCCGGCGCTGTACGTGATCCACGCGGTGCTCACCGCCCTGTCCATGGCGATCACCTGGGCGCTCGGGGTGCATGCGGGCTTCACCTTCTCGGCGGGCGTCATCGACTACGGGCTCAACTGGAACCTGGCGACCAAGCCATGGCTGATCATCCCGATCGGTCTGGTGTTCGCGGCGATCTACTACGTGGTCTTCCGCTTCGCGATCGTCAAGTTCAACCTGCCGACCCCGGGCCGTGAGCCCGAGGAGGAGGTCGAGGACACCACGAAGGCGTGAGTGGTCCTCGTCGTCCCCGTACGACAGCGTGACCGAGGCCCCGGAGCCGTCATCCCTGACGGCTCCGGGGCCGCGGTCGTGTGCGTCCGCGGGGCCGGCCCGGTGCGGCGGGGTACGGGTCAGATCACGTACGTCGCGCCGGGCGCCGCCAGTTCCACCGGTCCGTCGTAGACGGCGCGGGCGTCGGCGAGGTTGACCTGGGGGTCGGTCCACGGGGCGATGTGGGTGAGGACCAGCCGGCGGGCGCGGGCGCGGGCCGCCGACTCACCCGCCTCGCGGCCGGTGAGGTGCAGGTCGGGAATGTTCTCCTTGCCGTGGGTGAAGGCGGCCTCGCACAGGAACAGGTCTGTGTCGTGGGCGAGTTCGTCGAGCGCCGGGCACACTCCGGTGTCGCCGGAGTACGTCAGCGACTTCCCTCCGTGCTCGATACGGATGGCGTACGCCTCCACCGGGTGCGCGACGCGTTCGGTGTGCACGACGAACGGGCCGAGCTCGAAGGTGGACGGCTTGACCGTGTGGAAGTCGAAGACCTCGCTCATGGAGGAGGCCGAGGGGGTGTCGGCGTAGGCGGTGGTCAGCCGGTGCTCCGTACCCTCGGGTCCGAAGACCGGGAGCGGGTCGCAGGGGCCTCCGTGCCGGTAGTAGCGCGCCACGAAGTACGCGCACATGTCGATGCAGTGGTCGGCGTGCAGATGGCTGAGGAAGATCGCGTCCAGGTCGTAGAGACCGCAGTGGCGCTGCAGCTCGCCGAGGGCGCCGTTGCCCATGTCGAGAAGCAGCCGGAAGCCGTCGGCCTCGACGAGGTAGCTCGAACAGGCCGATTCCGTGGACGGGAACGACCCCGAGCAGCCGACGACGGTGAGCTTCATGAAGCAGAAACCTCCGCTGGCGGGGTAATGAAAACGGGGGTCGTGCGGTGCGTCGAGCGTAAGGCGCAAAGCCTTTGGTCGCTCCTCCGCCAGGGGCGGTTGTGGGCGAACTCACCTGTGCTGTCACCGGTTCGGATGGCCGCGGGTCGCGCGAGGTGTGGGAGAGAGCGCACGCTCCCGGTTCACGCCGGTACCGTCGGGGTCATGAACACGTCGTGGTGGCTCGCACTCGTCGCGGTGGTACTGCTCGCGCTGGTCGCCGCGCTCGTCGACGGATGGGGCCGGGGACACCGGCCCCGCTCCGAACGCCGGACCGGCGCACGCCGGGCGCGGGCCTCGACGGTGACCGCGGCGGCGGCCACCGCGACGGCGGACACGGGCGCGGACACGGGCGGCGGGCCGCGGCCCGCGGAGATCTGGTGGGCCGAGGTGCCCTACGAGGACGAGCCGGCGGCGGGAGCCGGGTCGTCGAAGGACCGGCCGTGTCTGGTGCTGGCGGTGCGCGGGGAACGGGCGACCGTCGCGAAGATCACGACACGCTTCCGGGAGGGGCGGGACGGGGTGGTCCCGCTGCCCTCGGGGTCCGTGGGGGATGCCCGGGGGCGGGCGAGCTTCCTGGAGACGGACGAGTTGCGCGTGGTGCCGGTGCGGGGGTTCCGGCGCCGGGTGGGGGTCGTCGACCGGGCGCTGTGGGAGCGGGTACGGCATCTGGCCCGGTGACCTCGTGGCGGCGATCCTCCGAGAGCACGGAGAACACCGAGAAACGCCGTAACCGCCGTAAACGCCGAAGGGGCCGGAGTGGATCTCCGGCCCCTTCGTACTGCCCTCACGGGGGTCACGCCCAGAGCTGGCCCTGGAGCGTGTCGATGGCTTCCTCCGTCGTGGCGGCGGTGTAGACGCCGGTCGAGAGGTACTTCCAGCCGCCGTCGGCGACGACGAAGGCGATGTCGGCGGATTCCCCCGCCTTGAGCGCCTTGTTCGCGACGCCGATGGCGGCGTGCAGGGCGGCGCCGGTGGAGACGCCGGCGAAGATGCCTTCCTGCTGGAGGAGTTCACGGGTACGGATGACCGCGTCGGCGGAGCCGACCGAGAAGCGGGTGGTGAGGACGGAGGCGTCGTACAGCTCGGGGACGAAGCCCTCGTCGAGGTTGCGCAGTCCGTAGACCAGGTCGTCGTAGCGTGGTTCGGCGGCGACGATCTTCACGTCCGGCTTGTGCTCGCGCAGGTAGCGGCCGACGCCCATCAGGGTGCCGGTGGTGCCGAGGCCGGCCACGAAGTGGGTGATCGAGGGGAGGTCGGCGAGGATCTCCGGGCCGGTGGTCGCGTAGTGGGCGCCGGCGTTGTCGGAGTTGCCGTACTGGTAGAGCATCACCCAGTCCGGGTGTTCGGCGGAGATCTCCTTGGCCACCCGTACGGCGGTGTTGGAGCCGCCCGCGGCCGGGGAGGAGATGATCTCCGCGCCCCACATGGCGAGGAGTTCCCGGCGCTCCTGGGAGGTGTTCTCGGGCATCACGCACACCATGCGGTAGCCCTTGAGTTTGGCGGCCATCGCCAGGGAGATGCCGGTGTTGCCGGACGTCGGCTCCAGGATGGTGCAGCCGGGGGTGAGCCGGCCGTCCTTCTCCGCCTGCTCGATCATGAACAGGGCCGGGCGGTCCTTGATCGAGCCGGTCGGGTTGCGGTCCTCGAGCTTCGCCCAGATACGGACGTCGGCGGACGGCGACAGCCGCGGCAGGCCCACCAGAGGGGTGTCGCCCACCGCGGCCAGCGACGAGTCGTAGCGCATCCGGATCAGGCCGTACCGCCGGCCACGGCCGGCAGGATCGTGATGTTGTCGCCGTCGGACAGCTTGGTGTTGATGCCGTCCAGGAAGCGGACGTCCTCGTCGTTGAGGTACACGTTGACGAAGCGGCGGAGCTGGTCGCCGTTGGTGTCGTCGACGAGGCGGGCCCTGATGCCCGGGTGCCGGGTCTCGAGGTCGGCGAAGAGGTCGGTGAGGGTCTCTCCGGTGCCCTCCACCGCCTTCTGACCGTCGGTGTACTGGCGGAGGATGGTCGGGATACGGACCTCGATGGCCATGGCAGAGGGCTCCTGTCGGTATGTCGTCTGGTCGGTGGGCGCGGCGGCGCGGGAGGTGCGTGGGCGTGCCTACGCGGTGGGGTCGCCGGGGCTCACGGGCCGTGCGGCGGGAAGCTCGGTGTCAACAGATGGCGCTGGCGAGTCTGCACAGGTCGACGTGCAGCCGCGCCACGAGCAGCTTGCCCGGCGTCTTGTCGCTCACGTCGTGGAGAACCATGGGCTCATCGTATCGATTCCCGAGGACGGGATCCGAGTACCGTCTCACACTACGGATGATTGACGACCGGTATGTGGGAAGGCGCAGATCGGGGCGTCAGTACGCCTCGACGATCTTGACTTCTTCCTCGGTGACTTCGCCGTCCACGATGCGGAACGAGCGGAACTGGAACTCGCCGAGGCCGTCGAGGTCGGCGGTGGAGACCAGGACGTAGTGGGCACCGGGCTCACTGGCGAGGTCGATGTCGGTGCGGGAGGGGTGGGCCTCGGTCGCGGTGTGCGAGTGGTAGACGATCACCGGTTCCTCGTCGTTGTCGTCCATCTCGCGGTACAGCTTGAGCAGGTCCTTCGAGTCGAACTCGTAGAACGTGGGCGAGCGGGCCGCGTTCAGCATGGGGATGAAGCGCTCGGGGCGGCCGGAGCCCACGGGGCCCGCCACCACACCGCACGCCTCGTCGGGGTGGTCCTTGTGCGCGTGGGCGACGATCTGGTCGTACAGGGCCTGGGTAATGGTCAGCATGAGGCTCAGGATAAGCAGACGGGCCGTCCCGTACCGAGGGGTGGTACGGGACGGCCCGGATGCCGGACGCGGAGGACGTCGGGCGCGGGGCGCAGGATGCCCGTGCTAGCCGCCGATCTTCTCGAACTCCGGCTTGCGGCGTTCGGTGACCCGCGGGTTGCGCTTCTTGAGGACCGCCCAGCCGGTCCCCAGAGCGAGCGACCAGCCCGCCATCACGTAGAGGGAGATCCTGGCGTCCGCGTCGATCGCGATGAGGACGGTGACGAAGAGCAGGAACGCGATGGCGATGTAGGAGCACACCGAGCCGCCGGGCGCCGGGAAGGAGGAGGCGGGCAGTCGGCCCGCGACCACCTGGCGGCGGTAGAGGACGTGGCTGATCAGGATCATCAGCCAGGTCCAGATGGCGGCCCCGGTGGCGATGGAGGTGACATAGCCGAAGGCCTTCTCCGGGACGACGTAGTTCAGGACCACGCCGATGCCCATGAACACCACCGAGGTGGCGATGCCGAGCGCGGGTGTCTTGGTGGAGGACAGCCGCCGGTAGATCCGCGGGGCCTCGCCGTTGTCCGCGAGGGTGCGCAGCATGCGGCCCGTGGAGTACATGCCGGAGTTGCAGGAGGAGAGGGCGGCGGTCAGGACGACGAAGTTGACGATGCCGGCGCCGGCCGGGATGCCAATCTTGGCGAAGGCCGCCACGAAGGGGCTCACGTCCGGCGCGAACTCGGTCCATTTGACCACGCACAGGATGACGGTGAGGGCACCGACGTAGAACAGGGCGATGCGCAGGGGCAGGGTGTTGATCGCCTTGGGGAGGGTCTTCTCCGGGTTCTTGGACTCGCCGGCGGTGACGCCGACGAGTTCGACGGCGAGGTAGGCGAACATGACGCCCTGGAGGGTCATCAGGGACGATCCGATGCCCTTGGGGAAGAAGCCGTCGAAGGCCCAGAGGTTCGACACGGCGGCGGTGTCCCCGGCGGCGCTGAAGCCGAAGGTGAGCACGCCGAGCCCGATCACGATCATGCCGATGATGGCGGTGACCTTGACCATCGAGAACCAGAACTCGATCTCGCCGAACAGCTTCACCGAGATGAGGTTGGCCCCGAAGAGGATGATCAGGAAGACCAGGGCGGTGACCCACTGCGGGATCTGCGGGAACCAGTAGTGGATGTAGATCGCGGCGGCCGTGAGTTCGGCCATGCCGGTGACGATCCACATCAGCCAGTACGTCCAGCCGGTGAAGTAGCCGAAGAACGGGCCGAGGAATTCCCGGGAGTACTCGGCGAAGGAGCCCGAGACGGGGCGGTAGAGCAGGAGTTCGCCGAGCGCCCGCATGATGAAGAAGATGATCACGCCGGCGAGGGCGTACATGACGATCAGGCTGGGTCCGGCCTTGGCGATGTTCGCTCCGGCTCCCAGGAAGAGACCGACGCCGATGGCGCCGCCGATCGCGATCATCTGGACTTGACGGCTGTTGAGTCCGCGCTCATACCCCTCGCCGGATACGGACTCCGTGTCGACCTGCGGTGAGGCCATGTGTCATGCGCCTTTCTCCATGCCGATCCGGGCCGCTGGTGGGCCCCGGATCGAGTCTCGATCCCCCCGGACTGATGGAGCTGAGCGTGTCTGCTCGTGCCTGGCCGGCGGTTGCCGACTCGGTGGCGCACCCGGCGAACGTGTGGGTGGTGTTCGCCGGGTGGTCGTGCAGATTTATCACGGCCGCAACACTGATCAGCAGCGATTTGTGGCGCACGCCACAGGAAGAAGCGGGCGAACATCGCCCTAAAAGCGCATAGGCGGCGGAGGCTTTGACAGGATCGTCACTCGGACTTGAGTGTCCTCTGAGCGAACACGTCAGTGGACTTTTCCGGACATCCAGGCCGGATGTCCGGCATCGGCGGCGCCGCGGCGGGCGCCGCGTGGCCCTGCGGCGTGCGCGGCGCGCCCTATGGCATGAGGGTCGATACCAGGGTTTCCTGGAGGCCGCCGAGCCACAGGTACGCCATCACCATGGGCTTGCGCGGGTCCTCGTCCGGGAGGCGGAAGAGGAGGTCGGCGTCGTCCTCGTCGTCGATCTCCAGCCGGGAGCCGATCGCCAGGCGCAGGTCGTTCAGCGCGCCGAGCCACTGCCGGGAGTCCTCGGCCGAGAGCTGCAGCACCGCTCCGCCCTCACCGGCCGCGGCGAGCTCGTCCAGGGAGCGGATCACCGCGAGGGCGTTGTCGCGCTTGCCGGCCCGCAGGTCGTTCTCGGTGAAGCGGCGGAACTCCGCGGAGTGCGCCCGCTGTTCCTCGGTGTCCTCGAGGGAGGCGGGCTCCTCGGGGTCGCCGTAGGCGTCCGGGAAGAGCCGGCGCAGCACCGGGTCGGCGGGCGGCTCGCTCGGGCCCTCGGCGAAGAGTCCGGCGAGCGGGTCGCCGGAGGCGTCCTCGGCCGGGCCGGGGCCGATGAGCTCCATGAGCTGCACGGCCAGGGAGCGGATGATGGAGATCTCGACGTCGTCGAGGGCGACGGCCGCGCCGCCGCCGGGGAGCGGTTCGAAGTGTCCTGGCATGGAGGCGATTCGCTACTTCCGGTCACACGGGCGGGGTCGGGTCATGTCCGGCGGGTCACCGATCCGGTCCCGGCTGGTCGTTTCCGGTCTCGGCGGGGTCACTTCCGGTCCTGCTGGAGGGTGGCCCACAGACCGTAGCCGTGCATGGCCTGGACGTCGCGTTCCATTTCCTCGCGCGTGCCGCTGGAGACGACGGCCCGGCCCTTGTGGTGGACGTCGAGCATGAGCTTGGTGGCCTTGTCCTTGGAGTAGCCGAAGTACGTCTGGAAAACGTACGTCACATAGCTCATGAGGTTGACCGGGTCGTTGTGGACGATGGTGATCCAGGGGACGTCGGGCTCGGGTACGGCGAAGACCTCTTCCGCCGACTCGGTGCGTTCGATCTCCAGGGGTGCGGGTGACGTCACACAACCCATGCTGCCACCGGAAGGCGCCAGGAGCACAAACCGGCCCGCACGGGCCGGAATACGTCCCGGTTTCACCCGGGTTTCCTCCGGGTGCGGTCCCGGGGTCGGCCGTCGGGCCGGCCTCGGCAGGCCCGCGATGCGGATGGAAATCGTCAGAGTGACGAAATGGGGGTAGCATCCGTCGTATGAACACAGCGGACCTTGGGCTACCGAAAGAAGAAGGGCGCGAAGCGCTTCCTCGGAAGGGTGGTGGTGGGCGACAAGAAGAAGGGCGCGAAGCGCTTCCTCGGAAGGGTGGCGGTGGGCGACGGGTGGGCGTTCCGTCGACGGCGCTCTTCACCGACCACTACGAGCTGACGATGCTGCAGGCGGCCCTGAGCGGTGGCACCGCCGACCGGCGCAGCGTGTTCGAGGTCTTCACCCGGCGGCTGCCGGACGGCCGTCGCTACGGCGTGGTGGCCGGCACCGGGCGGGTCCTCGACGCGGTGGAGAACTTCCGTTTCGAGGAGCCCGTCCTCGACTTCCTGCGCGAGAAGAACGTCGTCGACGAGCGGACCCTCGACTGGCTGGCCGACTACCGTTTCTCCGGTGACGTCTGGGGCTACCCGGAGGGCGAGGTCTACTTCCCGGGCTCGCCGATCATGCGGGTCGAGGGCGGCTTCGCGGAGTGCGTGCTGCTGGAGACCGTGATCCTGTCGATCCTCAACCACGACTCGGCGATCGCCGCGGCGGCCTCTCGGATGGCCTCCGCCGCCGGGGACCGGCCGCTGATCGAGATGGGCGCCCGGCGCACCCACGAGCTGGCCGCGGTGGCCGCCTCCCGGGCCGCCTACGTCGGCGGCTTCACCTCCACCTCCGACCTGGCGGCCGGGTTCCGCTACGACATCCCGACCGTGGGCACCTCCGCCCACGCCTTCACCCTGGTGCACGACAGCGAGCGGGACGCCTTCCGCGCACAGGTGGACTCCCTCGGCGCCGGTACGACGCTCCTGGTGGACACCTACGACGTGGCCGAGGCGGTCCGTACGGCCGTCGAGATCGCCGGTCCGCAGCTGGGCTCGGTCCGGATCGACTCCGGCGACCTGCTGCTGGTGGCGCACCGGGTGCGGCAGCAGCTGGACGAGCTGGGCGCCACCGACACGAAGATCACCGTGACCTCGGACCTCGACGAGTACGCCATCGCCTCGCTGGCCGCCGCCCCGGTGGACGCGTACGGCGTCGGCACCCAGCTGGTGACCGGCTCCGGGCACCCGACGGCCTCCATGGTCTACAAGCTGGTCGCCCGCGCCGAGTCCGCCGATCCGAAGGCGCCACTGGTGCCGGTGGCGAAGAAGTCCTCCGGCGGCAAGACCTCCGTCGGCGGCCGCAAGTGGGCCGCTCGGCGGCTGGACGAGGACGGTGTCGCCGAGGCCGAGGTGGTCGGCACCGGGCAGGTGCCCGACGCGCTGGCCGACCGGCAGCTGTTGGTGGAGCTGATCAAGGGCGGGGAGGTGACCGCGACCGCGCGCGAGCCGCTGGACGTGCTCCGCGAGCGGCACCGGGCGGCCCGCGCCGGCCTGCCGCTCTCCGCGACCCAGCTCTCCCGTGGGGAACCCGTCATTCCGACGGAGTACACGCACGGAGGCTCGGGTAGCTGAAGCTGCGTGTCCCGCTGTACGCACCGTACTCGCCGCACGCACGGCTTCCCGGCCGGGACCCCGGCCCGTCGTGCCGTGCCCCTGTCCGCACCGATTCGCGTTCCATAGGGCCCGGAGGTTCACCGGCCGGGCCCGCTCCCCATCCGATCCCACAGCCGAAGGAATCCGACCATGCGCCGCGCCTTGATCGTCGTTGACGTGCAGAACGACTTCTGCGAGGGGGGCAGTCTCGCCGTCACCGGTGGTGCCGACGTGGCCGCCGCCATCACCGAGCTGATCGCCCAGGCCCCGGCCGGCTACCGGCACGTGGTGGCCACCCGCGACCACCACATCGCCCCCGGCGACCACTTCGCCGACCACCCCGACTACGTCCGCTCCTGGCCCGCGCACTGCGTCGCCGGGACGGAGGGCGCCGGCTTCCACCCGAACTTCGCCCCCGCGGTCAGCTCGGGCGCGGTCGACGCCGTCTTCGACAAGGGGGCGTACTCGGCGGCGTACAGCGGCTTCGAGGGGGCCGACGAGAACGGCGTGGCGCTGGCCGACTGGCTGCGGGAGCGGCGGATCGACGAGGTGGACGTGGTGGGCATCGCCACCGACCACTGCGTCCGTGCGACCGCGCTGGACGCCGCCCGCGAGGGCTTCCGCACCCAGGTTCTGCTCGACCTCACCGCCGGGGTGGCCGCGCAGACCACCGAGCGGGCGCTCGAGGAGCTGCGCGGAGCGGGTGTGGAGCTCTCGGGGAAGCCGGTCGTCCGTTGACGGGACCGACGGATCGGTGACGGGACCTCCCGACCCGACGGGACCGACGGGCCTCCGCCGGGTCAGGCGGGGGCCGCGGGACGCCTGCGCAGCGTCCTGATCGGATGCCACAGCTCCACGGCCGGCGCGGTGCCGGTCAGGACACCGCTGCCGGGTGCCGTGCGCCATATGAGGCCGTCGGGGTGGTGCAGCACCGCGGTGATCTCGTCGGGGCTCGGCGGGGCCGCGTTGCCCCGCAGGTAGACGGCCCGCAGACCCAGGTTGCGCAGCCTGGTAAGGGCGCGCGCCCTGTTGCCCGCGTGCACGAGGAAGCGCACCGAGCGGCGGGGCCGGCGGCGGGGCTGGGCAGGTTCAGTGCCACCACCACGGTGCCGTTCGGCAGCTTGCAGAAACCTCCTGCGGCCATGGATGTCATACCCCCGTCGGACCAGGTGTCAATAAGAGAGCCACAGGACGCACCTAAACACGGATCGGCGGCAACCCGCCAGGGGGTCGCCGCCGATCACGCTCTGACCTGCGAAAACGCTATTTACTTCGTTGCGCGGCCCACCTCGAGGTGGATCGTCGAGCCGTTCCCGGACTCCTTGACGATCTTGATCTTGGTGTTGGTGTCAGTGACCTGGACACCGCCGGTCGGGTTCGCCTCGTCGTAGTAGGTGTGCGTCCGGTCGTTGAAGACCGACACCCCCTTCGAGGAGCGGATCTCGGTCGCGACGCCGTTCTTGTGCAGCGTGATGCCGTCCGTGCGGAACGTGCTGAACGTCGCGTCGTACGTCTGGATGCGGTTGCGCATCAGCGTGCCGTCGGACCACTTCAGCGCGGTCGGGTGCGAGTCCACCGGCAGGACCAGGCCCTTGCCCGGGTGGCGGCTGGTGTTGTTGTCGGCCTGGGAGGTGTCCCACTTCCAGATCAACAGGCCGTTCTGGTACGAGAAGTGCTCCACCCAGTCCGGACGGCTGTTCGCGAAGCCGAAGTTGTACGGGCCGACCTCGAGGGTCTTGTCGTACGACACGTACTGGCGGTTCTCGGCGATGTAGTACTGCGCGTAGTCCTTGGTGAAGGACGCGCCGATGCGGGAGAAGCCCTTCGCCGTCCAGGCGGCGTCGGCGGTCTCCGCGTTGTCCGTGAACAGGGCGGTGCCGTCCGCGGTCACCGAGATCCGGTCGGCCGCGAAGCCCTTCATCGCCAGGCCGCCGTCGGTCTGGTAGCGGAAGCGCAGGTCGATCTGCTGACCGGCGTAGGCGTCCAGCGGGTAGGCCAGCGGCTTGTAGCCGTCGACCGTGCCGTGCAGGGCAGGCTTGTCGCTGCCGTCGCGCGGGATCGGCCGGCCGTCCACCGTGCCGTCCAGGGCGGTCCAGTTGGCGCCGCCGTCGGTCGAGACCTCGGCGTAGAGGAAGTCGTAGTCGGACTCGATCTCGTACCAGCCGTCGAGGGTCAGCTCGGCCGACGCCTTGCCGGTGAGGTCCACGGAACGGGTCAGCGTGTTCCTCAGGTCGTCACCGCTGCCGCTCCACCACTGGGTCTCGCCCTCGGCCGGGACGACGACCTCGGTGGTGACCGCCTTCTCGGGCAGTTCGACCACGACGGCCTGCTTGTCACGGGTGTTGTACTCGGCGGGGCCCAGCTTGTGCTTCGACTTCGTCGCGGCCTTGGCCGTGTCGAAGTCCAGCCAGCCCAGCTGGAGCTTGTCCCAGGCGGTCATGTCGCCGGGCAGGTCACCGATCTCGTTCTTGCCGGTGCCGAGCCAGGAACCGGAGGACATCAGGGTCCAGAAGCCGGTGGAGTTCTCGCCGCCGGCGGTGTCGTAGTGGTCCGGCAGACCGAGGTCGTGGCCGTACTCGTGGGCGAAGACGCCGAGTCCGCCGTTCTCCGGCTGGATGGTGTAGTCGCCGACCCAGATGCCGGTGTCGCCGATCTGGGTGCCGCCGAGCTTGTTCTGCTCGGGGCCGGTGGCGCCGGCGTCGGTGCCGAAGGCGTACCAGCGGTGGGCCCAGATCGCGTCCTCGCCCTGGGCGCCGCCGCCGGCGGACTCGTCCTCACCGGCGTGCACGATCTGGAAGTGGTCGATGTAGCCGTCGGGCTCGTTGAAGTCGCCGTCGCCGTCGAAGTCGTAGCGGTCCCACTCGTCGTACTCGGCGAGATCGGCCTTGATCTCGGCACCGGTCCGGCCGGCCGTCTTCTGGTCATCGGCCCAGGCGTTGACGCCGTCCTGCACCACGTACCAGGCGCAGTTGTCGGGAACACACTTGTTGGAGCCGTAACGGGCCTCGTTGTAGGGGACCTTGACCCAGTCGGAGACCTCGCCCTCGACCGAGTAGCGGCCCGAGGACTGCTTCTCGAAGTACGTCTTGACCGACTCGACACCCTTGCCGGTGCCGAAGTACATGTCCTCGAAGTGCTTCCGGTCGTAGTCCGCCTGCCACGCGGTGGAGTTGTCCACGCTGCGGTCCGGCTCGGCGATCTCGTTGTGCAGCGGGCCGCGGGTACCGCCGTAGCGGCTGTCGATCTCGTCGCCGAACTCGACCAGGATCGTGAAGATCTTGTCGGTCTTCTCGCGGCCGAGCTCGACGTACTTGCCCTTGTCCTTGTCCTTGCCCTTGCCCTTGCCCTTGAGCTCGACGACCTTCGAACCGTCCCGGTTCTTGACCGACGCCTGGCCGGATATGACCTGCTTCAGAGCCTCTTCGCGCTGCGCTTCCCGCGTCTTGGAGAGCGGCCCCTCGAGGTCGTGCTCCACGTGGTTGTACTCCGCCGGATCCTGCCGGTCCACGGTGGCGGGCCGATCGGCCCGGTCGGCCGTCTCGGCCTGGGCCACGGTGAACGCAGAGCAGGTGGCGGTGACCGCCGCGAGCGCCACGCCTGTCGCGGCTGCTCTGAACGTCCAGGGTCTACTGGTCACTTGAGATCCCCTCCCGCGTCCGTGCGCGCGAGAGTAGGGTCCGGGTAACGGATGGTCGCGCACACGTGATCAACGCGTGTAGTCAAGTGACCACATTTGGCTAGAGGTTCAGCAGAAAAAACAGACCTTGACTTGAACAAGACAACTGCATTATGCGGAGACGCGGTTCACTTTGCGGACACACCGGGCGCGGCTTTGCGGATGGCATGACTCCGTGCGCCCCCTGTGCACCGGCCCTGTCGGTTAGGTCACGCTTACTACGCGTTCCGCTCGGGCACGCTCGCGGTGAGAGTCGCTTGGCGGCACACCGTTGAGCCGGTGGAAAGCCAGTCCGACAGCCCCCCGACTTCCGAGGACACGATGGCCATGCCCCGTCCGACTGTCGCTCAGCTCGCCTACGGTTCGTGCACCGTGGTCTTCTCGACCCTCGCCATGCTGCTGTTGTCACAGACGAGTTCGGGCGTGGGTATCGCGCTCGTCGTCGTCGCGGCACTCGCCCTCGGACTGCTGGTGGCCATGACGGTGCCACTCTCCAGGCCCGCCCGGCCCGCCCCGGTGGCGCGGTTCGTGCCGCAGGAGCCGGTACGGGCGACCGTGCCCTCACCGGCAGCCGCGCCGGCCCGTGAGGCGGTGCGGGAACGGGCCGTCTCCTGACACCGTGCCAGGCAGGCCTTGAGCCGACCTCGCGTCACCTTGTGCTCACCACGACCGTCTTGGCCGCCTTGTCGTGCAGACCCTGCTTGTAGGGCCGGTCGAAGAAGCTCCAGCCGCCCGAGATCACGGTCCAGATGCAGGCGCAGCAGAACGCGAACGGCAGCCAGAGCACGGCGGCGCGGATCAGTGACGTCTGCACGGACGGGGTCGCGCCGTTGGACAGGTCGGCCACCCTCAGGTTCAGCCACTTCTTGCCGAGGGTCTGCCCCGTGCGGGCCGTCATGAACGTGTCGTAGGCGATGTAGAGGACCGCGGCGATGAGGGACTGGAAGAAGGACCTCGCCACGTTGACCTGGTCGCCGTTCACGTTGTACTCGCTCACCCCGAAGGGCCAGGTGAGCAGCCAGACGACGACGGCCACGAGGATCATGTCGATGATGCGGGCGAGGGTGCGCCTGCCGCTGTCGGCGAGCGGCGGCATCCCCGCGAGGGGATCGGTGGGGCCGGGCCCGTAGGGGCTTCCACCGCCGTGGTCACCGCCGCCGTACGGTCCGCCGCCACCCGCGTCCGAACCGCCGCCCCCGCCCCCGTACGGGTCGCCCGTGTAGGGGGCGCCATCGTAAGGGCTGCCGCCACCGCCCTGGTGCGGCGGCGGAGGCTGGCTGCCGGGTGGGGGTGCTTCTTGAACGGGTCGTCGTCCGGCGGCTGCTGACCGGAGCCGGGGGGCGGTTCGGTGCTCATGGCCCGAGTCGACCGCGAACCCCCCGGCATCGCATCCGGCGAGCCGCCGTCCGGAGTATCGGCGCCGGGATGATCCGTCAGAAGGGTTCTCAGCCGGCGACGAAGGTGTGCGCGGCCTTGTCGTGCCAGCACTGCCGCCACGGTCTGTCGAACAGACACCACAGGACGCCCACCACACCGATGACGAGCAGTCCGGGGATGCTGTAGACCAGCCAGCGGCGCAGGGCCGCGCCGAACTCCGGCGCCTCGTGTCCCTCGATGTCCCGCACCTCGAGCCCCAGCAGCTTCTTGCCCAGTGTGCGGCCCCATTTGACGGTGGGCAGCACCTCGTAGAGGACACCGCCGAGCAGGAGGACGGCGAGGACGATGCCGAGGTAGACCGACGTGGTGCCGTCGAGCAGCCACACCGTGACGGTCTCGCCGGACAGTTCGGCCGCGTCGATCTTCTCGTTGATGTGGTCCGCCGCCGCGATGCCGAGCGGCACGGCGGCCACCGCGGTGACCCCGCCGAGCAGGACCGTGTCCAGCAGCCGCGCGGCCAGCCGCTTGCCGAGCCCCGCGGGCCGGGCCGAGGCCTGACGCCTGGCGGCGGCCTGGAACACGTCCTCTACCGGTGGCTTCCACGGCGCGACCGGCCGCTCGTCCCCGTCCGTGAGCCGGTGCACCTGCTGCGCCCAGGAGGACTGCCCCCACCGGGGCCACTCGACAGCGGCCCGGCACTCGGCGCCGGAGCGGCGGCAGGGGCGGGGGCAGGAGCGGGGGCGGGGGCAGGAGTCGGAGCGGCGGCCTGCGGAGGAACGGCCGGGGCGGCGGCCTGCTGCGGTCCGGACGGCGGTGCCGGAGCGGCGGCCGAACTCCCGTTCCCCGCCTGGGCGGAGGCCGCGCGGGCGGCCCGCGCGGCGGCGGCCTTCCCCGCCCCGAAACCGGGCCGCTCGGACGAACCCCTGCGCGGGCCGACGGCGCGGAAGGTCATGGTGCCCTCGTCCACCGGAGTGGCGTCGGGCGGCGTGGCGGACGCGGAGGGCGGCTCCTGGGAGCCGCTGCCCGCGGTCGGCGGCTTCGCCGCCGGCGGGCGGAACACGAACGTGCTCCCCGCGGGCGCCCCACCGGCGTCCGGGCCGGCCGCCGGGGGCGCCGTGCCGTCCGGGCCCGTGGACTCACCGGCCGCCGGCCCGGACGCATGCGGCACTCTCGGGTCCGCGCCCCAGGAGACCCGGCGGTCCTGGTCGCCGCCGAAGCCCGACTGACGGGAGCGGTCGGCACCCCAGGCGGAGGCGGGCTCGGGCCGGCTGCCGTGCTGGGACTCGGCCGGGAAGGCAGACGGGGACGGTTCGTCGGCCGGGTCCTCGTCGAAGAAGTGCGGGCCGGTCTCCTCGACGGAGGGCACCGCCGGAGCGGTGCCGGCGGCCGGCGGCGGCGCGAGGGGCGCGCCGCCGCCGTCCGGCGCCGGACGGCTCGTGCCCGGTACCCAGGCGGCACCTTTCCAGTACCGGACATATCCGGGAATGGACGGGTCCGGGTAATAGCCTTCGCGCGGCGTGTCGTCGCCGGGGGCCGGGGTTGGGGCGCTCATGTCCGTCGTCCCGTATCTGCTCGGGGGTGGGTCGGGGGATCCACATTTATCAGACGGGCGCAAGCACCACCGCCCGTCCGGCCGGACCCACCCCTTTCGGGCACCGATCCGGTACCGCCACGAAAAGCCTTTCGTGAACCCGCTCCATGCTCCCGGACGTTCCCGGCTCCTTCTCGTGACGGCCCCTCACGGGCACCTTCACGAGCGTTCGCGGGAGAGGAGCACACGCCTTGCGCACCGTGGTGGAGCGGGAACCGGAACCGCGGCCGGACGTGCGCCCGCGCTCTGCTGACCGAGGGCGTGTTCCGGCCGTGCGGGCACGGCGGCGTGCGGGTGCGGCCGTCGGAGGCGGAGGGGGCGCAGCGTCGTCCTGGTGGCGCTGCGTCCGCCCGGTGACGGCGTGGTACGGAAAGGCGGTACGCAAAAGCGTTACGGGAAGAGGCTGTTCAGAAGAGCTTTCCCGGGTTCAGGAGGTTCAGCGGGTCGAAGGTCTGTTTGACGGCCCACTGCATCTCCAGGCCCACCGGGCCGATCTCGCGCGCCAGCCATTCCTTCTTCAGGACGCCGACACCGTGCTCGCCGGTGATGGTGCCGCCGAGTTCCAGGCCGAGGGCCATGATCTCGTCGAAGGACTCGCGGGCGCGGCGCGACTCCTCGGGGTCCTGGGCGTCGAAGCAGACCGTCGGGTGGGTGTTGCCGTCCCCCGCGTGGGCGACGACGCCGATGGTGAGCCGGTACTTCTCGGAGATCCGCTCGACGCCGTCGATGAGTTCGCCGAGCCGGGAGCGGGGCACGCACACGTCGTCGATCATCGTGGTGCCCTTGACCGCCTCCAGCGCGACCAGGGACAGCCGCCGGGCCTGGAGCAGCAGTTCGGACTCGGCGGTGTCCTCGGCCGGTACGACCTGGGTGGCGCCGGCCGCCTCACAGAGCGCGCCGAGAGCGGCGAGGTCGGCGGTGGGGTCGGTGGTGTCGAACGCGGCGAGCAGCAGGGCCTCGGTGCTCTCGGGGAGGCCCATGTGGGTCATGTCGTTGACGGCCTTGACCGTCGTACGGTCCATGAGCTCGAGGAGTGAGGGGACGTGCCCGCCGGCCATGATGCGGCACACGGCGTCGCAGGCGGCGGCACCGGAGGCGAACTCGGCGGCCAGGACGAGCTGCGCGGGCGGTTTGGGCCGCAGGGCGAGGATCGCCCGCACGACGATGCCGAGGGAGCCCTCGGAGCCGACGAACAGACGGGTCAGGTCGTATCCGGCGACGCCCTTGGCGGTGCGGCGGCCGGTGGACATCAGGCGGCCGTCGGCGAGGACCACGTCGAGGCCGAGGACGTACTCGGCGGTGACCCCGTACTTCACGCAGCACAGCCCGCCGGAGGCGGTGCCGATGTTGCCGCCGATGGTGCACGTCTCCCAGCTGGAGGGGTCGGGCGGGTAGTAGAGGCCGTGCTCGCCGACGGCGCGGGAGAGGGTGGCGTTGACGACGCCGGGTTCGACGACGGCGACCCGGTCGACGGGGTTGATCTCCAGGATGGCGTCCATCCTGGTCAGGGAGAGCACGATGCACCCGTCGGTCGCGTTGGCGGCGCCGGACAGGCCGGTGCGGGCGCCCTGCGGGACGACCGGGACGCGCAGTGCGGTGGCGGTGCGCATGACGTGCTGGACCTGTTCGACCGTACGGGGCAGGACGACCACCGCCGGGCTGCCGGCCGGGCAGAAGCTCGCCATGTCGTTGGCGTAGGAGGCCGTGATGTCGGGGTCGGTGAGCACCGCCTCGGGGGGCAGGCCGCCGAGCAGGCGGTCGACGAGGGGTTCGGCCGGCACCGTCTCTGCATCGGGTCGCGTTTCGATACTGCTCACGACCACAGCCTGACACCCGGGGCCATCCGTGTGAACCCCACGTACGGCACCCGGTGGTAAGCCGTCGTGAGCCGGGGTGTGGTTCGTCATATCGGCGGATGATGTGACGCACAGTGTGCGCCATGGACGACAAGCCACAAGAGACCCGCGAGCGGGACGCGGCCTGTGAGCGGGACCGGCCCCCGGGGCGCGGCGGGGCCCGTCGGTGGGTGAGCCGCCGGGTGCTGCTCGGTTCGGTCGCCGGGTGCGCCGTGCTCGGCGGGGTGCTGGTGCTGCTGCCGTGGGGCCGCGGGGCGGACGGGCCACCGGAGTCGGCACCGGGGGCCCGGGCCCGGGCGGCGGTCACCGGGGGCGTGCCGGCGTCGCTGCCCGATCTGGAGATCCTGATCGCGGAGCGGCAGCGGCATCTGCAGAAGCATCCCGAGGACGCGGAGGCCTGGGCGGTGCTCGGGACGGCCCGGGTGGAGCAGGGGCGGCGGCTGGCGGACCCCGCGCACTACCCGCGGGCCGAGAAGGCGCTGCGCACCTCGCTGAGGGTACGGGCGAAGGGCAACGCCGGGGCGCTGCGCGGGATGGCGGCGCTGGCGAACGCGCGCCGCGACTACCCCACCGCACGCGAGTGGGGCGAGCGGGCGCTGAAGCTGGAGCCGAAGCGATGGACGACGTATCCGCCGCTGATCGAGGCGTGTGCCGGGCTCGGCGACGACGAGGCGGCGGGGAGGATGCTGGACAGGCTGAAGGCGCTGCGGTCGGGACCGGCCGTGATGGCGCGGGCTGCGGCCCTGTACCGGGACAAGGGCTGGCGGGAGGACGCGGCGGCCCAGCTGGCCGACGCCGCCGCGGCGGCCGGGGAGCCGGCCGAGCGGGCCGGGTATCTGGAGCGGGCCGGGCAGCTGGCCTGGGAGCGCGGCGACCGGGAGAGCGCGCTGCGGTACTTCCAGGAGGCGGTACGGACCGACCCGGACCAGCGGGCGGCGCAGGCGGGGCAGGGCAGGGCGCTGGCCGCGCTCGGGCGGACCACGGAGGCGCTCGGCGCCTACCGGGCGGCGCTGGCCCGGCAGCCGCGGCCGGAGTACGCGCTGGAGCTGGGCGAGTTGTACGAGTCGCTGGGGCTGCGCCGGGCGGCCCGGGTGCAGTACGACCTGCTGCGCGAGCGGGTGCGTGAGGCGACCGCGCACGGGGTCGACGAGAACCTGGTCCGCGGGCGGTTCGAGGCGGACCACGGAGACCCCGGGGCCGCGGTGCGGCTGCTGCGCGCGGAGTGGAGGCGGCAGCCGTCGGCGGCGGCGGCCGACGCGCTGGGCTGGGCGCTGCACCGGTCGGGGCGGCACGAGGAGGCGCTGGAGTTCGCGGTGCGGGCGACGGAGGAGACGAAGGGCGGCGGGGTGCGCAGCGCCCTGTACGTCTTCCACCGCGGCATGATCGAACGGGAACTGGAGAGGTACGGGTCCGCGCGGCGGCATCTGCGGGAGGCGATGAGGATCAACCCGTACTTCTCACCGCTCCGGGTGCCTCAGGCCGAGGCGGCACTGGAACGGCTGGGCGATCCGCCCGTCGGGGACGGACCGCCCTCCTGGGCGGCGGAGGGCTGAGAAGGGCTGGACGGGGCGGCCGGTGGCGCGCCGGACGCGGGATGCCCGCGTCCGGCGCGCCACCGGCCGCCCCGACGGGTCACAGGTTGCCGCGGCGTTCCTGTTCCCGCTCGATCGCCTCGAACAGGGCCTTGAAGTTGCCCTTGCCGAAGCCCATGGAGCCGTGCCGTTCGATGATCTCGAAGAACACGGTCGGCCGGTCCTGCACCGGCTTGGTGAAGATCTGCAGCAGGTAGCCGTCCTCGTCCCGGTCGGCGAGGATCTTCAGCTCGCGCAGGGTCTCGACGGGCACCCGGGTGTCGCCGACCCACTCGCCGAGGGTGTCGTAGTACGAGTCCGGCGTGTCCAGGAACCGCACACCGGCCGCGCGCATCTGCCGGACCGTCTGCACGATGTCGTTGGTGTTGAGCGCGATGTGCTGGACGCCGGCGCCGCCGTAGAACTCCAGGTACTCGTCGATCTGGGACTTCTTCTTGGCGACGGCGGGCTCGTTGATCGGGAACTTGACCTTGAGCGTGCCGTCGGCGACCACCTTGGACATCAGCGCGCTGTACTCGGTGGCGATGTCGTCGCCCACGAACTCCTTCATGTTCGTGAAGCCCATGACCTTGTTGTAGAACGCGACCCACTCGTTCATCCGGCCGAGTTCGACGTTGCCGACGCAGTGGTCGATGGCCTGGAAGGACCTCTGGGCGGGCGGTTCGACGATCGGGTCGGCGGTGACGTAGCCGGGCAGGTAGGGCCCGTCGTAGCCGGTGCGCTCGACCAGGGTGTGCCGGGTCCTGCCGTAGGTGGCGATCGCGGCGAGCACGACGGTGCCGTGGTCGTCCTTCAGTTCGTGCGGCTCGGTGACCGAGCGGGCGCCGTGCTCGATGGCGTAGGCGTACGCGGCACGCGCGTCGGGGACCTCGATGGCCAGGTCGACGACGCCGTCACCGTGCGTGGCGACGTGCTCGGCGAGGAAGGTGCCCCACTCGGTGGACGGTTTGATCACCGAGGTGAGGACGAACCGGGCGGAGCCGCTCTCCAGGACGTAGCTCGCGGTCTCGCGGCTGCCGTTCTCCGGTCCGGAGTAGGCGACCAGCCGCATGCCGAAGGCGGTGGAGTAGTAGTGCGCCGCCTGCTTGGCGTTGCCCACGGCGAAGACGACCGCGTCCATTCCCTTGACCGGGAAGGGATCGGCCTGCCGGGCGGTCGTGTCGGGAGTGTGGTGTGTGGTCTGCGTCATAGGGGCAGGGTGGTGCAGCCCTGCAAGGTGCGCAATAGTTCGCGTATTCACTGGGCAGTATGCCCAGTCGAACGCGGGATTCATCGGACTTTCTGTACAGGATGACCAACACGAACCGGGAGGCCGCCGTGGCGATCGATCAACTGGACGGCCGGATCATCGTGCTGCTGGCGCGGGAGCCGCGGACGGGGGTGCTGGAGATGTCCCGGCGGCTCGGAGTGGCGCGGGGGACGGTGCAGGCGCGGCTGGACCGGCTTCAGTCGAACGGAGTCATCCGCGGATTCGGTCCCCAGGTGGATCCGGCGGCCCTCGGCTACCCGGTCACGGCGTTCGCGACGCTGGAGATCCGGCAGGGTCAAGGGACCGATGTCCGGGAGCACTTGGCGACCGTGCCGGAGGTCCTCGAGCTGCACACCACCACCGGCAGCGGGGACATGCTGTGCCGGCTCGTGGCCCGCTCCAACGCCGATCTCCAGCGAGTGATCGACCGGGTCGTCGGTTTTGATGGCATCGTCCGGGCCGCCACGGCGATCGTGATGGAGAACCCCGTTCCCCTGCGGATCATCCCGCTGGTGGAGCAGGCGGCGCTCCGCGAGCCGCCGAAGGGCGGCCGGGACGCACCGGACTGACCGGACGGGGCCTGGCCGAGCTGGGGTGAGCGGACGTGAACTTCTGGGAGTACCTGGGCAACCGCCACCAGCAGCTGCTCATCGACGCGTATCAGCACGCGAGTGTCGTCTTCCAGTGCATGGTGGCGGCGACCGTGCTCGGGGTGCTGATCGGGGTCGCGACCTACCGCAGCGAGTGGGCGGGCAACCTGGCCACGACCGCCACCTCGACCCTGCTGACCATCCCGTCGCTGGCCATGATCGGTCTGCTGATCCCGCTGGTGGGGCTAGGGGTGCCGCCGACGGTGATCGCGCTGACGCTGTACGGGTTGCTGCCGATCGTGCGGAACGCGATCGTCGGCCTGCGCGGGGTCGACCCGTCGCTGGTGGACGCGGCCACGGGCATCGGCATGTCGCGGGTGGCCCGGCTGGCGCGGGTCGAGCTGCCGCTGGCCTGGCCGCCGGTCCTCACCGGGATCCGGGTCTCCACGCAGATGCTGATGGGCATCGCCGCCATCGCCGCCTACGCCTCCGGTCCCGGTCTCGGAAACCTGATCTTCCGCGGGATCGCCTCGCCGGGCAGCGAGAACGCCCTCGACCAGGTGCTCGCGGGCACCCTCGGGATCATCATCCTCGCGCTGCTGTTCGACGCCGCGTACGTCCTGATCGGGCGGCTGACCATTTCCAGGGGGATCCGTGCCTGAGCCACCAACGTCAGGGGCCCCCGGGATGTCCGGGGTGACCGGGATGTCCGGGGCGACCGGGGCATCCGGAACCGCCGCCGCCGCGCCGTCGGCCACCGGGGCGACCATCGAGCTGGAGAACCTCACCAAGCGGTATCCGGGCGGTGCGCAGCCGGCGGTCGACAACGTCAGCATGGAGATCAAGGCGGGCGAGATCGTCGTCTTCGTCGGCCCTTCCGGCTGCGGGAAGTCCACCACACTGAAGATGATCAACCGGCTGATCGAGCCGAGCGGCGGCCGCATCCGCATCGGCGGCGAGGACGTCACCGACATGGACCCGGTGAGGCTGCGCCGCAAGGTCGGGTACGCGATCCAGGCCGGCGGGCTGTTCCCGCACATGACGGTGGCGCAGAACATCGCGCTGGTGCCGAAGATGCTGCGCTGGCCGGCGGCCCGCGTGCGGGCCCGGGTGGAGGAGATGCTGGACCTGGTCGGTCTCGACCCCGGCGAGTTCCACGGCCGCTATCCGCGCCGGCTCTCCGGCGGGCAGCAGCAGCGGGTGGGGGTGGCGCGGGCGCTGGCGGCGGACCCGCCGGTGCTGCTGATGGACGAGCCGTTCGGGGCGGTGGACCCGATCACCCGGGACCATCTCCAGGACGAGCTGGTCCGGCTGCAGCACGAACTGCACAAGACGATCGTCTTCGTCACCCACGACTTCGACGAGGCGATCAAACTGGGCGACCGGATCGCGGTGCTGCGCGAACGCTCGCACATCGCCCAGTTCGACACCCCGGAGGCGGTCCTCACCAACCCGGCGGACGACTTCGTCTCGGGTTTCGTCGGCGCCGGGGCCGCGCTGAAGCGGCTGAACCTCACCCGGGTCCGGGACGTGGGGATCACCGACTATCCGACGGTGACCGTCGACGACCCGCTCCAGCAGATCTTCCACATGATCCGTTCCAGCGGCTCGAACGAGATCCTGCTGCTCGAACCGGCGGGGCCGCCCCTACAAATGGCTCCGGCGCGGCGACCTGATGCGGGCCGAGGGCTCGCTGGCCCGGGCGGGCACCCCGGTGCACGACACGGTGACCCGGGACGCGACCCTGCGGGACGCGCTGGAGGCCGTCCTCACCGACAGCTCGGGGCGGGTGGTGGTCACCGGAGGGCACGGCACGTACGAGGGTGTCGTCGACGTGGAGACGCTGATGAGCTCCGTGCACGAACTGCTGGAGGCCGATCGGCTGGAGGCGAGGGAGGCCCAACACGAGCTGGAGGGCCTGCGGAGCGACCGGACGCACGCCGAGCAGGAGGGCGTGGGCGGGGAGGGGAACGCGTGAGCGCCTCCCCGCAGCGACGGCCCCACGGCGAGCACGAGGTCAGGGTGCTCGCCTTCCGGGACGAGGGCGAGGCCCACGACCAGGACGACGACGGCCGGGACGACGACGGGGGCAACGGCGGAGGCGGAGGCAGGGGCGGGGCCACGCGGGGTTCCGGGCCGGGGTCCGCCGCCTCGGCGGTGGGTCCGTCCCGGGTGACCTGGCAGCAGCTGACGCTCCTGCCCATGGTGCTGGTCGCCCTGCTGCTCGCGACCTGGCTGGGGTTCGTCCAGGCCGATCTGGACGCGCTGTCCGAGGACGCGCTGTCCGACGGGCGGGTGTCCAAGGCGCTCTGGCAGCACATCGAGCTGACCGTGATCTCGACGTTCTTCGTACTGATCATCGCGATCCCGCTGGGCATCCTGCTGACCCGGCCGGCGTTCCGCAGGGCCGCCCCGGCCGCGATGGCGTTCGCCGGCACGGGCCAGGCGACGCCCGCGATCGGTCTGCTCGCGCTGCTGGTGATCTGGCTGGGCATCGGCCGCAGGGCCGCCCTCATCGGCATCATCGCCTACGCCGTGCTGCCGGTGCTCTCCCACACCCTCGCGGGTCTGCGGGCCGACGACCCGACGCTGCTGGAGGCGGCGCGCGGCGTCGGCATGTCCCCGCTGGGCGTGCTGACCCGCGTGGAGCTGCCCCTGGCCGTCCCCCTCATTCTCGCCGGGGTGCGTACGGCACTCGTCCTGAACGTCGGCACGGCCACGCTCGCCACCTTCGGCGGGGGTGGCGGGCTGGGCGTACTGATCACCACCGGCATCACCAGCCAGCGGATGCCGGTACTGATGGTGGGCTCGATCCTCACCGTCGCCCTGGCCCTGCTGGTGGACTGGCTGGCCTCGCTGGCCGAACTGCTGCTGCGGCCACGAGGACTGGAGACGGGTGCATGAGGCGGCGCCGGTGTCTGCTGCTCGCCGGAGTGCTGCCGGCGGTGGTCTCCTCCTGCGGGCTGAGCAGCGACTCCCCCATGCTCGACGACGTGGAGCCGGGCTCGATCGGGCAGGGCGGGCCCCTCGAGGGCGCGGAGCTCACCGTCACTTCGAAGGAGTTCACCGAGCAGCTGATCCTGGGCGCGATCACGGGCATCGCCTTCCAGGCGGCGGGCGCCTACGTCATCGACCGCACCGGCATCCAGGGCTCGGTCGGCTCCCGGGCGGCGGTCGTGAACGGGGACGCGGACGCGGCGTACGAGTACACCGGCCCGGTGTGGATCACGTACCAAGGGCAACAGCAAGCCCCTCCCCGACCCGCGCGAGCAGGGGGAGGCGGTGCGCGAGGCCGACGCGGGGAACGGGGTGAGCGGCTGGAGCCGTCGTCGCTGAACAGCACCTACGCCCTGGCCATGAACCAGGTGAACTTCGAGAAGTACGGCACGAAGTCGCTGTCGGACGTGGCCGCGCTGGTGAAGTCCGACTCGGCCGCCGTGGCCCTGTGCGTGGAGGGCGAGTTCGCCAACCGGGCGGACGGGCTGCCGGGCATGGAGAAGGCCTACGGCATGAACGTGGGCGCGGGGGACATCACACAGATGGACACCGGGATCATCTACGCCCAGACGGCCGAGGGCGCCTGCGCCTACGGCGAGGTCTTCGCCACCGACGGCCGCATCAAGTCCATGAACCTGGTGGTGAGGGAGGACGACCAGAAGTTCTTCCCCCACTACCACGCGGCGCCGATGGCCGACACCGCCACTCTCCAGGAGTGGCCGGCGATCGCGGAGGTCCTCGACCCGGTCACGGCGAAGCTGGACAACGAGGTGGCGCGGACCCTGAACGCGAAGGTGGACGTGGACGGGGAGGACCCCCACCAGGTGGCGCCGGACTGGATGGTGGACGAGGGCTTCGTCGAGAAGAAGTAGCGGTGGTGGGCGTCGCCGCTGCCCCGGTCAGCAGCTCGGGACCTTGCCGGTGCCCTTCTCCAGGGAGACCAGGGCGTCCACGGTGCCCTCGAGGGTGGTGACCGGGATCAGGCGCAGACCCTCGGGGAGTTCGGCCTGGGCGGCGGCACATTCGGCCTTGGGCACCAGGAAGACGGTCGCGCCGTCCCGCCGGGCGGCCTGCGTCTTCAGGGGCACGCCGCCCACGGCACCGACCGTGCCGTCCGCGTCGATCGTCCCCGTACCGGCGATGATCCGGCCGCCGGTGAGGTCGCCGCCGCTGCCGTCGCCGTTCAGCTTGTCGACGATGCCGAGGGAGAACAGCAGGCCGGCGCTGGGGCCGCCGACGTCGGCGAGCTTCAGGTCGACCTCGATGCCCTTGCCGTCCAGGTCCAGGTGGCCCAGCGCGGCCCGGGTCGCCTCGTCCTGCGACTTCTTCATCTGCTTCTCGTTGTACCGCTCGATCTCCTTGACGTCGCCTCCGGTGGGGTAGACCGAGTCGCGGGGCATGACCGCCTGGTCGGTGCCGAACCAGCTGTCGAGCACGTCGGGGAGGCCGACCCGGGTGTCCGGGGACGTCGCCTCGATCGTCGTCATCCGCAGCTGACCGGTGGTCTCGCGGGTCTCCGCGCCGGAGATGGTGATGACCTGCGTGCCCTTGTTCTCGCCGAGCACGTCGGCCGTCAGCCCCGGCTGCGCCACCGAGAACGGCAGCGGCGCGAACACCGCCGTGGCCAGCAGGGCGACGACGGGAGCGGCACAGACGGCCAGGGCCTGGGGACGTGTGAGACGAGAGAGCACGGGATCAATCTAACGTGGCGCCTTCGGCGCGATGCCCCCGCCGGCCGTCAGCACAGCGCCTCCGCAACCTCGCGGGCCGCGTCCATGACCCGGGGGCCGACCCGTTCGGGGACCACGTCGGCCAGCATCACCACGCCGACGCTGCCCTCGACCCCGGTGACTCCCAGCAGGGGCGCCGCCGCTCCGCACGCCCCGGCCTCCAGTTCACCGTGGGTGAGGGTGTATCCGGGGTCGTCGGGCCGTTGCAGGCGGGCCGAGAGGATCGCCTTGCCGGCGGCCCCCCGTTCCAGCGAGTGCCGGAACCCGGCGCGGTAGGCCACGTGGTAGTCCGTCCACGAGGGTTCCACCACGGCCACGGCCAGCGCCTCCGCCCCGTCGACCAGGGTCAGGTGCGCGGTCGCGCCTATGTCCTCCGCCAGCGACCTGAGGGCCGGCATCGCCGCCTCCCGTACCAGCGGGTGCACCTGACGGCCCAGCCGCAGCACGCCGAGCCCGACCCGGGCCCGGCCGCCGAGGTCACGGCGTACCAGCGCGTGCTGTTCCAGGGTGGCGAGCAACCGGTACACAACGGTCCGGTTCACGCCCAGTCTGTGGGAAAGCTCGGTGACGGTCAGACCGTGGTCCGTATCGGCCAGCAGCTTGAGGACCCGCAGTCCCCTGTCGAGCGTCTGAGAGGTCTCCGCGGTCACGACGCCCACTCCTTCGTGGTGAGGTCGACGGCCCTCTCGCGGCGTATGCGTCAACGAGTCCCGTCGGCGACGCGCTTCAGAGGCCGCCGATCGGCCGGCGGCCCGGCCATGTCCCGGGCACAGTCGCTTCACGGCTGCGCTCCGCGGCAGCGCTGCCACGGGGCGTGTGCGTAGCCGGGACAGTAGCGAGCCGGTCCGGTCAGCGGAAGGCTCCGTCCAGAATCCGGGCACCACCGCCCCGAACTGGCGCTGTTCGTCCCGATTCGCACACCGGGCACGTGCCAGGTCGCGGGTGCCGGGACCGCACCCGGCGGCGGGGCGGTCACCGCATGCGGGTGGCCCACTCCTGCACCTTGGCGATCCGCTGGCGCAGTTGGCCCGGCGTGGCCTCCGCGGCGGGCGGCCCGCCGCAGACGCGGCGCAGCTCCGTGTGGATGACGCCGTGCGGTTTGCCGCTCTGGTGGACGTAGGCGCCGACCATGTTGTTGAGCTGCCGGCGCAGCTCCATCATCTCCTTGTGGGAGACCACCGGGCGCCGCTCGGCGGGCAGTTCGAGCAGATCGGCCTCGCTGTCCGGCTTCTTGCGGCTGTGCGCGATCTGCCGGGCCTGCCGCTTCTGCAGCAGCAGTTCCACCTGGTCGGGTTCGAGGAGTCCCGGGATGCCGAGGTAGTCCTGCTCCTCCTCGCTGCCGGGGTGGGCCTGCATGCCGAAGTCCGCGCCGTTGTAGGTGACCCGGTCGAAGACGGCGTCGGACTCCAGCGCCTCGAAGGGGAGCATGTCCTCGCCGGTGTCCTCGTCCTGCTCCCGGTTCGCCTCCTCCATCTCCTTCTCGGACTCGGCGTACGGGTCCTCCTCGCCGTCCTTCTTGGGCTTGTCGAGGACGTGGTCGCGCTCGCGTTCCATCTCGTTCGCGAAGCCCAGCAGGTTCGGGATGGTCGGCAGGAACACGGACGCGGTCTCGCCGCGCCGCCGGGACCGTACGAAGCGGCCGACGGCCTGGGCGAAGAACAGCGGGGTGGAGATGGTGGTGGCGTACACGCCGACCGCGAGGCGCGGTACGTCGACGCCCTCGGAGACCATGCGGACGGCGACCATCCAGCGGTCGTCGTTGCCGCTGAAGTCGTCGATCCGTTTCGAGGCGCCGGTGTCGTCGGACAGGACGACGGTGGGCTTGCTGCCGGTGATCTCGCGGATCAGCTTGGCGTAGGAGCGGGCGGAGTCCTGGTCGGTGGCGATGACGAGGGCTCCGGCGTCCGGGACGGACTTCCTGACCTCGGTCAGCCGCTGGTCGGCGGCGCGCAGCACGGACGGCATCCACTCGCCGCGGGGATCGAGGGCGGTGCGCCAGGCCTGGCTGATCGCGTCCTTGGTCATGGGCTCGCCGAGGCGGGCCTCGATCTCGTCTCCGGCCTTGGTGCGCCAGCGCATGTTGCCGCTGTAGGAGAGGAAGATGACGGGACGGACGACGCCGTCGCGGAGCGCGGAACCGTAGCCGTAGGTGTAGTCGGCGGCCGAGCGGCGGATGCCGTCGTCGCCCTCCTCGTACGCCACGAACGGAATGGGGTTGGTGTCGGACCGGAACGGCGTACCGGTGAGCGCGAGCCTGCGGGTGGCCGGCTCGAACGCCTCCAGGCACGCCTCGCCCCAGGACTTGCTGTCACCGGCGTGGTGGATCTCGTCGAGGATGACGAGGGTCTTGCGCTGCTCGACGCGGTTGCGGTGCAGCATGGGGCGGACCCCGACACCGGCGTAGGTGATGGCGACGCCGTGGTAGTCCTTGCCGACCGGGCCCGCGCTGTACTCGGGGTCCAGTTTGATCCCGATCCGCGCGGCGGCCTCGGCCCACTGCTTCTTCAGATGCTCGGTGGGCGCGACGACGGTCACCTGCTGCACGACGTGGTGGTGCAGCAGCCAGGAGGCCAGCGTCAGCGCGAAGGTCGTCTTTCCGGCGCCCGGGGTGGCGACCGCCAGGAAGTCGCGCGGCTGTTCCTGGAGGTACTTCTCCATCGCCCCCTGCTGCCAGGCGCGCAGTTTCCCGGCGGTGCCCCAGGGGGCACGGCCGGGAAAGGCCGGGGACAGGTGGTGCGAGGCAGAGGCGGCGGCGGTAGTCACGATCTCCGTTGCGGGGTCGAGCGGCTCGGCTACGTATGACGACCGGGCCACCCTACCGATGGCCCGAAGGTGTCAACGCCCGGACCAGGCCGGGGCGGCCGGGGATGGGACTGAGGTCACACTGCGCTACTCGGCCAGACTCCTCAGCACCTCGGAAATGGCCTTGACCTCGTCCATGCTGCCGGTCGCCACGGCAATGACCAGGCGCTCGGCCGCATCGATGTCGGGACGCAGCTGCACCTCGTTCAACGCCAGGAAGACGACACAGGACACCCAGGCCGTGCGCTTGTTCCCGTCGACGAAGGGGCGGTTGATGACCAGTGACTGCAGAAGCGCCGCCGCCTTGTCGAACAGGTCGGCGTAGGCGTCCTGCCCGAACATGGAAGCCGAAGGGCGGTGCACGGCCGACTCCAGCAGACCCACATCACGCACGGCGATGTCCTGGTCATCGACGGCGTCAGCGCCGATGGCCAGGACATCCTCGGCCGAGAGATAGACGTGCGTCACTTCAGCCGCTCCAGCAGTTCGGCCCACTTGGCGGTCTGCTCCTTGGCGGCTTTGCGCACCAGCGACTCGTGAGCCGTCCGGGCCAGATAGTCGTCCACAGCCCTCAGCAGTATGGCGTGCATGCTGACCCCCTCTTCCTCGGCGCGCAGCTTGATAGCTTCCGTCTGGTCGTCGCGGAGACGCAGGTTCATAGCCATACCAAAACGGTACCACCGGTGGGGCCAAACTGGTACCACTCAAGGGTGGGGCACCCGCAGCCGCGTCGTCACCCACACCCCCGCCAGGGCCACCGCCGCCATCGGCAGGAACACGGCGACGAAGGCGGCCGGGTGGGAGCCGGTGGCGTCCGTGGCCGCGTGGGTGACCGTGCCGCCGCCGAGGGCCGCGAAGGCGGCGCCGCCGGCGGCCAGCAGGAGGACGTTGGAGAGGCCGTCGGAGATCTGGAGGGCGGCCGAGTTGGTGCCGGCCTCCTCGGGGGCGGAGAGCTGGAGCAGCAGCACACTGGTGGAGGAGATCACCAGGCCCATCCCGAAGCAGCCGAACGCCCAGGCGACGGCCAGTGCCCAGGCGGGCACCCCGTCGATCAGCACGCTCGGGGCCGCCGCGATGGCACCCGCCACCAGCGCCATCCCCAGGGTGGTCAGCCGCTCCCGATACGGCTCCAGGCGTGGCCGCGACTGCACCCAGGAGCCCAGCGCCCAGGTGCCGCCGCCCGCCGCGAGGGAGAACCCGGCGAGCGTCGGGCTGAGCCCGCGCTGGGTGACCAGCATCAGCGGCACGAAGGACTCGGCGGCGATGAAGGACCCGGCGGCGACGCCGCGCAGCAGCACCACCGAGGGCAGTCCGCGCGCCGCCCGGTAGGTGCCGTGCGGGAGCAGCCCCAGCACCGCGGGCACCAGCAGCGCCACGCCCGCCGCGGCGGGCAGCAGGGAGATCCAGCGCAGGTCCTGGGCGGCGTACTGGAGCAGTCCCGCGCCGAGGGAGATCGCGAGGGCGAGGCGGATGCGGCGGCGGTCGAACGACGGGCGCCGCTTCTCCGTCCGGTCCGCTCGGGTGTCCGGGTCCTCGACCGGGCCGGACGCCCGGCGGCGTATCTGGGGAAGGGCGAATGCCAGGGGGAACGCCACGAGCACCGGGATGCC
The DNA here is from genome assembly GCF_045291515.1 of Streptomyces sp. GD-15H. Classification (NCBI taxonomy): domain Bacteria; kingdom Bacillati; phylum Actinomycetota; class Actinomycetes; order Kitasatosporales; family Streptomycetaceae; genus Streptomyces; species Streptomyces sp. GD-15H. Next base: position 5,410,588 of record NZ_CP149447.1, on the reverse strand, counting down.
GAGGAACACCCACCGCCAGCCGATGTGTTCGGTCACCGCGCCGGAGGCGAGCGGGCCGACGATCGAGGGCACCACCCAGCTCGCCGCGAACGCCGCCATGATCGCCGGACGCAGCCGCTCCGGGTAGGCCCGGCCGACGACGACGTACAGCGCGACGATCACCAGCCCGCCGCCGAGGCCCTGCACGGCCCGCCCCAGGATGAACAGCCACATCGTGCCCGCCGTCCCGGCCAGCAGCAGGCCGGCGGCGAAGGCGCTGATCCCCGTGGTCAGCGGCGCGAGCGGCCCGTGCCGGTCCGACCACTGGCCGGAGAGCACCATCGCGAACAGGCTGGTCGTGAAGAACCCCGAGAACGCGAACGCGTACAGCGACACCCCGTCCAGCTCGCGGGCCGCCACCGGCATGGCCGTGCCCACCGCCGTCGCCTCGAAGGCGATCAGCAGCACCACGGAGACGATCCCGATGCTCAGCGCCCGGTAGGGGCCGCTCAGCACGGTCTGGTCGCGTTCGACCGGCGGGGCGGGGGCGGGTCCGGGGTCTTCAGGAGTCTCGGCGACCCCGGTGTCGCGGGGGTTCAGGGCGGTCATGACCGCCAGGGTAAGGGCCGCGGCGGGGCTTTACCTCTGTCGGAGGTCGGTCCGGTACCGGGACCTCGGGCCTACTCCCCCGCCGGCCGGACGGTGTTCGTGAGCGGCGTGTGGCAGTCCCGTTGCGGCGCCCCGGAAATCCTTGAGCGCCGCTGCCGGCCCGCCGTACGGTCGGCGTACCGAGTTCGCGGCGGCGAGGCCCGAAGGGCACGCCTCGCCGCCTGGCCTAGCCGTGTGCCCGAGTGGTTGAGGGGTTCGCCTGCAAAGCGAATGACGCGGGTTCGATTGATTCCCGCCACGGCCTCCGGTGCGGGCGGGGTGCGTCGGTCAGAGCACTCCGCCCGCTTCGTCCTGGAACAGCTCCGTCCAGTAGTGCCAGTCCGCGTCGGTCGTGGTGCCCGTGGGGTCGACGGCGGACAGGACCTGGATCATCGTCATGGCCAGCTGGTCGTACGTCTCACTGGTCAGCGTGTGGCCCGACTCCTCGTCGATGGCGTGCTCGCGGTGCAGCAGCCAGAGGGTGAAGGCGAGGGTCGAGATGTCCGTGTTCAGCGGGTACAGGACGGATTCCGACTCGCTCCAGTTCAGGACCGCGCCCGTGGTGCCGTCGACGACCAGGCTGTTGTCCTCGATCAGGTGGCCGAGGCGTACGAGCCGGTCGGCGCGGGCGGGGAGGCGGTCGGCCGGGAACTCGCCGGGGCGGTCGTCGGTGTAGTACTCCGCGAGGGTGCGCAGCGGCAGGTCGGTGTCCAGCTGGAACAGGAAGCCGTCCTCGGGCAGGCCCGTCTCGCACAGGAAGCGGCGGGTCGGCCCGTGCGTCAGCGCCGCGGGGAAGTCGACCTCCTCGAAACGGACCACGCCTCCCCGGCCGAACTCCTGGTCCAGCAGCCGGGTCGGGAGGTCCAGGGCGAGCCCCGAGACCGTGCCCGGCCCCGCCGCCAGGGCCAGCGGCCGGATCAGCGCGGCCATCCGCCACAGCGGGGCCGGCCCGCCGTCCGCGCCCTCCTCGAACACCGCGAGCAGCTGCCGCGAGGCCTCCGCGACCGCCTTCGTGCCGTAACGGCCCGCGTAGGCGGCGAACTGGCCGCGAAGCCCCGCCAGTTCGTCCGTCGCGGAGGCGAACCGGACCAGGGTCGGCAGCGACGGGGCGAGCGGGCGGATGTCCATCAGGTCGGGGCGGTCGTGGAAGAAGTACGTCGTCGAGATCTCGCCGGTGGCCCCGTCCAGCAGGACCGGCTCGATCTCCGTACCGGCGGGGCCGAGCAGTCCGCCGATGACCAGCTGGTCCCGCAGCTCCGCGGAGAGCCGGTCGCCCGCGTCCCCCGCGCCGCCCGCCGAGCCGGTGACGGTGCGCAGGCCCTCGCTCCGCAGCCGCGCGAAACTGAACAGACCGCTTTCGCAGGGCAGTCCGGGGCCGGTCAGCCAGCTGCGCGTGGACGCGTGCGTGACGAACGGATCGAGGGCGTCCTCGGTCAGGGTGATCGCTGCCGCGACATCCGTGGCAACGGTGTCGATCGTGCTCATGGCTCCCCCGCGCATCCGTGTGCTCAGTCCCGTGTCCCGTGCTTCGCCGCTCCGGGCGGCTCCGCCCGGACAGGACGGACCCCCGCACCTGCGGGCCGGCAGCCGTCCCCCACCACTCGGAACACTACGTGCCACCACTGACAGCGCCCCGGGTCAGGAGCGGGCGGACGGGCGGCCGGGCACGGACACGGGCGCCCCACCACACAAGACGCGCGAACGCCCCTGTGCGTTGCCTTCGCACGCGAATCAGGTGAAACGTTCTCCGGCCGTCCCTGTCGGCCGTCGTCAGCCGCTGTCAGCCGCTGGTCACCACCGCGGCCTGGGGGCGGATCGGCAGGCGGTTGACCGGGCGGCCGGTGGCGGCCCGGACGGCGGAGGCGATGGCCGCCGGGGAGGTCACCACCGGCACCGCGCTGACCGCCTTCGCGCCGAAGGGCGCGACCACGTCCCGTTCCTCGACCAGCTTCACGATCCGGATGTCGGGTGCGTCCAGGGCGGTCGGCAGGGCGTAGCCGGTGAGGTCGGGGTGGCGGATCAGACCGCGGGGCGTGCGCAGGTTCTCGGTGAGCGCGGCACCCACGCCCTGGGTCACGCCCGCCTCGATCCGGGCGGCCAGCTGGGCCGGGTTCAGCACCTGGCCCACGTCCTGGGCGACGGCCAGTTCCACGACCCGTACCGAGCCGATCTCGATGTCGACGTCGACCACCGCGCGGATCGCGCAGAAGGACATCCCGACGAAGGCGTCGCCCTGGCCGGAGTCGTCCAGGGGTTCCGTGGGGTGCGGACGGCACTGGGCGGTGGCCCACAGTTCCTTGCCGTCCAGGGCCTCGGCGACGGTCGTCGACAACACCCCGTCGTACGAGGTGATCCTGCCGTCGGTGATCTGGAGCAGCTCGGTGGACATGCCGAACTTGTGGGCCATGGGCTGGAGGAGCTGGGTGCGGACCATCTTCGCCGCACGCTCCACCGCGCCGCCCGACACCCAGGTGTGCCGGCTGCGGCAGCCCGCGCCCGCCGGGGGCTGGTCGGTGTCCACCGGTGCCACGCGCACCTCGTCGACGCCGAGGACCTCCTGGACGATCTGCCGGGCCAGTGTGGTGAAGCCCTGGCCGGTCTCGACGGCCGCGCACAGCACCGTCGCCACTCCGTCCTGGACCTTCACGGTGGCCGTGGACACCTCGTCCGCGCCCTCGCCGCCGAGCATGTGCACCATGCCGAGGCCGTAGCCCACACCGCGGCGCACCGCGCCGGGCTCGCCCGCGCCCTCGGGGCCGCCGGGCAGCAGCCACTCGTTCGCGGGGGTGTCCTTGGGCAGCGGCGGCAGCGGGAAGTCCTGCACCGCGCGGAGGAGTTCGGCGACCGGGGCCGGGCAGGTCACGGTCTGGCCGGTGGGCAGGACGTCACCGGTCGCCATGACGTTGCGCAGGCGCAGTTCGGCCGGGTCGATGCCGAGCTTCTTGGCCAGCTTGTCCATCTGCGCCTCGTGGGCGGCGCACACCTGCAGGGCGCCCTCGCCGCGCACATGGCCCGAGGGCGGGTTGTTGGTGCGGACCGCCCAGCCCTCGATGAAGGCGTTCGGGACGACGTAGGGGCCGCAGGCGAAGGCGACGGCGGCGGCCAGCGCGTCCGACGACGTGTCCGCGTAGGCGCCCGCGTCGAGCAGGATCTGCGCCTCGACCTTCACCAGCTTGCCCTCGGCGTCGGCGTGGTGGCGGTAGCGCAGCAGGGTGGGGTGCCGGTGGACGTGGCCGAGGAAGGACTCCTCGCGCGTGGCGGTGAATTTGACCGGGCAGCCGGTCTTCAGCGCCAGCAGGCCGAGCGGCAGCTGGAAGCTCTGGTCCTCGCGGTCGGCGGTGGCGCCGGGCACACCGGTGACGACGACCTTCACGCGATCGGGTTCCAGGCCGAACGCGGCGGCGGCGGTGTCCCGGTCGCCGTGCGGGTCTGTGGAGGCCAGGTACAGCTCGACGCCCCCGTCCGGGCGGGGTACGGCGAGTCCGGCCTCGGCGCCGATGGGGGCGGGGTCCTGGCGGCCGATGCGGTAGAGGCCCTCGACGACGAGGTCACCGACCGCGTCCGGGTCGCCGTGCCGCAGCGGGATGTGCCGGATCAGGTTGCCGTCCGGGTGCAACGGCTCGGCCTCGAAGGCCTGTTCGGGGTCGGTCACCGGGTCGAGCACCTCGTACTCGACGATGACGGCGGCGGCGGCCATCCGCGCGGTGTCCGGGTGGTCGGCGGCGACGGCGGCGATGGCCTCGCCGTGGTGGCGTACGACCTCGGAGGCGAAGACCGGGCGGTCGCCGCGGCCACGGCCGTACACCGGGTCGCCGGGGACGTCCTCGTGGGTGACGACGGCGCGCACCCCGGGCATCTCGCGCGCGTGGGTGGTGTCGAGGGACACGATGCGCGCGTGCGGATGGGGCGAGCGCAGCACGGCCGCCCACAGCAGGCCCTCGGCCCACAGGTCGGCGGCGTACGGGAAGGTGCCCTCGGTCTTGGCGCGGGTGTCGGCGGCCGGCAGGGAGGTGCCCAGTCCGTGCGGGACCGGTTCCGCCTCGGGGGCGTCCTCCGCGGCCCGTGCGGCCTGCACGGTGGCGGCTTCGTTGCTCACGCATGGCCTCCGTCCTGGCCGTGGGGCCGGTCGTGCGGTCCGGGGTGCGGGAACGCGGCGGGGTTGACGCCGCCGGCGCCCGGTCCGGCCTGGTGCGGGATGCGGGGCTCGTCCGGGGCCGTGCCGGGCTCCGGGTCCGTGCCCGGGTCCGTGTCCGGGTCGGATTCGGAGTGCTCGGCGTGTGCCTCGCGTTCGGCGACGACCTCCTGGACCGCCTCCACCACGCCGCGGTAGCCGGAGCAGCGGCACAGGTTGCCGCACAGCGCCTGGCGGGTCTCCAGCCGGCTGGGCGCCGGGTTGCCCTCCAGCAGGTCGTGCACGGTCATCGCCATGCCCGGTACGCAGAAGCCGCACTGCACCGCGCCGCACCGCGCGAGCGCCCGCTGCACGTCCGACGGCCGCCCGTCCTGGGCGAGACCCTCGACGGTACGGACCTCACTGCCGGCCGCGGTGACGGCCGGGACCAGGCAGGACGCCACGAGCCTGCTGTCGACCTGCACGTTGCAGGCCCCGCACTCGCCCTGTGAGCAGCCGTCCTTGGCGCCGGCGAGCCCGAGGCGCTCACGCAGCACGTAGAGCAGCGACTCGCCGATCCAGGCGTCGGTGACGGGCCGGTCGATGTCGTTGACGCTCAGCACGTAGGAGGCGAGGGGGTGGTCTTCGTGCGAGGTGCCGGGGAGTGGTTCGCTCCCGGGCGACGGACCGTCCGGCGCGGCGGACGCGGGGCGCTCGGACGCCTCCGGGACACCCGAAGTGTCCGGGCCAGCCGGGGTGTTCCCGCTGTCCGGGGCGGCCTCGGGAGCGGCGGACGGCTCGGGGTCGGTGGTCGGCGCGGACGTGTCGTCGCCGGGGGGTGGTGTCCCGGCCGCATCGTCCGGGGCCGGGGTCGCGGGGCGCTCCGGGGCCTCCTGGGCTCCCTGAGGGGCTTCGGGACGCCGGGCGCCCTCGGGTGCCTCGGCAGGCCCTCCGGGCCCGGGAACGGGCCGCACGGCGCCCTCCGTGCCCGGCTGCGGGTGCTCGCGGAGCTCCGGGGCGGACGATCCCCCGGCCGCCTCCCGGTAGGGCTCCGTATCGGTCCGCCAGTGGGGCTCGGCGGCGGTCGGCTGCGGCACACCGGTCGGCCGGGGCCCGGCGGGTGGCGGCGGTTCGGACGCGGGCTGTCCCGACGCGGGCGCGCCGCTGCCGGGCTCCGCGTGCGGGTGCGGGTCGGCGGGCCGCTCGCGGACGGGGTCGGCCGTGCCGCCGGCCCGGCCCTGCGCGGGGGCTCCCTGGCCGTGCTCCGCGTGCCGGCCGGGTTCCGGCCCGTCCTGCTCCCGGCCGGGCTCGGCCTCGGGATACCGCGGGTCCACGCCCGGTACGCCGGGCCCCCACGGCTGTCCTATGGCCTGCGTGGCCCAGGGCGCCGGGGCGCCGCCCGGAAGGGTGGCGGGTGGGGTGACCGGTGGGGTGGCGCCCCACTGTTCGGCCAGGGCGGAGGCGGTGAACTCGCCGGACTCGTCCGGGAGGTCGCCCTCGGCGACGGGGATCGACCACTGGCCGGTCACGTCGGAACCCGGTGCCGGGTTCCCGGCGGCGGGCTGCTCCTCGAAGGCCCACTGGCCGGAGGCCCCGGGGTCGTACGTGAACCGGTCCTGCCCGCTGTGCCCCTGCGCCGCCCGCGCCTCGGGGCCGCCCTGCCCGGACGGGGACTGCGGGTCGTACGGAGTCTGCGGGTCGTACGGAGTCTGCGGGTCGTACGGGGCGTGCCACTGGGCGCCGTCGACGGGCGCGCCCGGTGCGGCGCCACCCGGCACCGCCCAGTTGCCGGCGGCCGCCGGGTCGGTGCCCGCGGTGGTGGCGGGGGTGACCGTGATCGGCGGCGGCACATAACCGTGGCCCGGCGCGGCGAGCGGACTGTCCATCGAGTCCAGCAGGGCGTCGATGCCCCCCTCGGGGAGCTCCACGAAGGCCGTGGCGCCGTCGTCGTAGTCGCCCTGGGGCAACGGGTCCCAGCGGCCGCCGCCCTGGGACGACGTGCCCTCTCCGTGCTGGTCGTCGGTCACGACAGCGCCCTCCCCAGTGCTCGTCGGGCCAGCGCGGCGACGGTCCGCCGCAGATGCAGTACCGCGGGGGGCAACGCCGGGACGGAGCCGTCCTCCTCGGGGGTCGGGTCGGGGATGCAGGCCGCGGCGACGTACTCCCCGAACGTGCTCAGCGCCTCCGGCACGAGCGCGCGGTTGTTGTCCCAGTCGATGAGCTGGGCGACCCACTGCTCGGCCTCCAGGGGCCGCAGCGCCATCGGCGCTATGGCGCCCACCGCGCAGCGGACGCCACGCCGGGCGGGGTCGAGCACCAGGGCGACGGACGCCATCGCGCGGCCGGGGCCGGTGCGGCCGGTGGCCTTGAGGAACACCTGCGGGGCGTGCAGCAGCGGCACGCGCACGTAGCCGATGAGTTCACCGGCGCGCAGCATGTCCATCCCGGCCAGCAGGTGCGACACCGGGATCTCCCGGCGGACTCCGCCCTGGCTCGCGATGATCAGCGTCGCCTCCAGCGCGGCCAGCACGGGCAGCGAGTCACCGGTGGGGGCGGCGGAGGCGATGTTGCCGCCCAGGGTGCCCGCGTTGCGGATGTGCGGCGGCCCGGCGGCACGCGCGGAGGCGGCGAGCGCCGGGATGAGGGCGGCGAAGTCGGGGCGGCCCATACGGGCGTGGGTGAGGCCCGCGCCGAGCAGCGCGTGGCCGTCCAGGTACTGCCAGCCGCGGATCTCGCTGATCTTGCCGAGGCCGACCAGCGCCGCGGGCCTGAGCTGCCCGGAGTTGACGGCGGCCATCAGGTCCGTGCCGCCCGCGACGGGCACGGCGGCGGGCATGGCGGTGAGCGCCGCCACGGCCTCGTCCAGCGTCGTGGGCAGCGTCACGGCCTGCGCCGCCTGCGGTGCGTGCGTGCTCAAAACCGGCTGCCCCTTCCCGCGGCCCCACCTGGTCCCACCTGTCGCAGCCGTACGGTACGACCCGACAGGGCGGACGTGGCAACTCTGGCACATCTTCGCGAGCGCCGAAGACAGGGGTCCGCTAGGAGGCATTCGCCCACCTCACCACGGGCATGACCCGATTTGGCGGACATCGCCGGTGCGATCGAACGGCACCCTCCGGTGACCCTTGTGCCCTTTTTTCACGACCTGTTCGGAGTGGGGCGGACTTCACGGCATGGCCGGATCGCGCGTCTGCGCCCCCGGTCCGGGGTGCGCGCTACCGGTTCGGGGCGGGCCGTCGAGGGGGCGGCCCAGCACTCCGGGACGCCGCTGCCAGGGGAGCGGTCCGGTGGGCGGGCGGTAGGCGACGCCGAGGGCGTCGAGGCGCTGGTAGTGGGCGGTCATCCGCCGTTCGAAATCGGCGAAGTCCCGTTCCGCGGGGGCCTGCAGCGTGCTCCAGGCGACCTCGGCGAGGGCGGCCAGCCGGGGGAAGACCTGGTAGTCCACCCGCTCCTGGTCCTCCATCACCTCGGACCACGCGTTGGCCTGGGTGCCCAGGACCCGCCCGGCCTCCTCGGCCGTCAGTTCCGGCGGTACGGGCTCGAACCGGTAGACGTCCTCCAGGGTGCGCACGTATCCGATCGGCACCGGTTCGTCGGGGCCCGCGTCCTGCCGGTGGTCCAGGTAGACGTGCTGCTCGGGGCACATGACCACGTCGTGTCCCGCGCGGGCGGTGGCGATCCCGCCGGCGTAGCCGCGCCACGAGGAGACGGCGGCGCCCGGGGCCGGACCGCCCTGGAGGATCTCGTCCCAGCCGATCAGCCGGCGCCCCCGCGCGGCGAGCCAGGTGGCGAAGTGCCCGATGAACCAGGACTGGAGAGCGTCCTCGTCGGCCAGTCCGAGAGCGCTGATCCGCTGCTGCGCGACGGCCGACTCACGCCACTGGTCCTTGGGGCATTCGTCGCCGCCGATGTGCAGAAACGCCGAGAAGGGCGAGAAACCCGTGGTGTCCGCCGGGAACAGTTCCAGGACTTCCTCGAGCACCCCTTCGTAGAAGCGCAGGGTGTTGTCGGTGGGGGCGAGTACGTTGGGATTGATCCCCCAGGTGTCCCAGACGGTCAGGAAGGCGGTGTCGACGACATCGGTGTTGCCGAGTTCCGGATACGCGGCGATGGCGGCCTGCGAGTGGCCGGGTACGTCGATTTCGGGGACGACGGCGATATACCGCTCGGCGGCGTAGGTGACGATCTCCCGGATGTCGTCCTGGGTGTAGTGACCGCCGTGCGGCGTGTCGTTCCACAGGGGTGAGGCGCGGTGGCCGGCTTTCGTCCGTGCGCGCCAGGAGCCGACCTCCGTCAGCCGCGGATGGCGCTCGATCTCGATGCGCCAGCCCTGGTCGTCGGTCAGATGGAAGTGCAGGACGTTGAGTTTGTGCGCGGCCATCAGATCGAGAGAGCGCAGCACGCTTTCCTTGGGCATGAAGTGCCGTGCCACATCGAGCATCAGTCCGCGCCAGCGGAAGCGGGGCGCGTCCTCGATCGTGACGTGCGGCACTCTCCAGGCCCGGTCGCGGCTGAGCGGGGCCCTGCGGTACGCGTCGGGGCCGAGGAGCTGCCGCAGCGTCTGGGCGCCCCAGAAGACACCGGCCGCGCTGCCGCCCTCGACGAGGACGCCGTTCCAGTCGCTGACGAGGCGGTACTCCTCGGGGTCGAGCCCGGGGTCGAGCCGGAGCCCGATGCCGTCGCCGTCCGTGTCGTCGAACTCCCGCCCCTCGCGCAGCGGCAGGCCGGTCGCCTACCAGAGGACGGTGCGCAGCCATCGGCCGACGCCCTCCGTCGCGGGACCGGCGTAGAACCGGGAATGCGCTGTCAGCCGCACCTCGCCGGAACCGGTGACGACGCTGCGGGGCGCTGGAATCAGTTCGGTCACGTCAGTCCTTTACCGCGCCGCCCAGTCCGCAGACCAGGCGTCGCTGTACGAGTACGGAGAAGACCAGCAGGGCCATCGGCAGCGTCGACTGCGAAATGCCGCTGATGAGGGAGGACTTGGCGAACAGGAAGTCGTTCCAGGTGGAGAGGAGGGAAAACACGCTCGTGGCCACGAGCCCCGGCAGAACGAGCGGGAAAAGGATCTGCCACAGGAACCGCGCGCGGCTCGCGCCGTCGATGTACGCGGCCTCCTCCAGCGCCTCGGGAACGGCTTTCACGGACCCCCGCAGCATCCAGATCGTGAACGGCGGGGAGAACGCGATGTGCGGCAGGATCAGCGACCACAGCGTGTTCAACCGGACGAAGTCCCGCACGAGGAAGAACAGCGGGATCGTCAGCGCTTCCACAGGCACCATCCGGGCCACCAGGAAAATGACCAGCAGGGTCGTCCGTATACGGAACCGGAATCGCGTCACGGCGGTCGCCGCGAGAAAGGCGATCAGCGCCGAGGCGATCACCACGGCGAGCGCGACGACCACGCTGTTGACGAAGTACCGGCTGAATTCCCGCTGCCCGAACACCCGTCGGAAAGAGTCCAGGGTGGGTGTCAGGGTCCACGGCCGGGGCCTGTCCGGACTCGACCTCGCCGGCCGGTTTGAAGGCGCTCAGCACCATCCAGCAGAGCGGGAAGGCCACCACCACCGCGACGAGCGGTGCCGTCGCCTCGGCCGCGAGCCGCCACGGGCGCCGTACGAACCGGCGCACAAGATTCACCCGGCGCGCCCCGTTCCGGCCCACGAGGCTCACAGTTCCTCTCCCTGCGGCGCAGCAGCCGCAGGTACACCCACGTGACCGGCAGGCGCACTCCGCGCAACGCGCGAACCACACAAAGGTCCCCGGGCGCGCAAAACGCACCCGGGGCCCGGGACGGTCCGACTGGCTCGCGGTCCTGACGGCTACGCGGGAGGGCGGGGGTTACTTGCCGCCCTTACCCTTGCCGCCCTTGTCCTTGCCGTCGTCGCCACCGCTCATGGACTCGTAGATCTCCTTGCACATGGGGCAGACGGGGTACTTCTTCGGGTCCCGGCCCGGCACCCACACCTTGCCGCACAGCGCCACGACGGGCGTGCCGTCGAGTGCGCTCGCCATGATCTTGTCCTTCTGGACGTAGTGGGCGTAGCGCTCGTGGTCGCCGTCGCCGTGGGACGTCTGCGGCGTCGGCTCTACGAGGGTCCCCGTACCAGTCCCGCGCTCGGGCTCAAGAGTGCTCATGAAACAAGGGTACTGAAGCTCACAGACATCAGTTGAGCGACGGGTCGTCCGGATACGTGGCCACCATCGCCAGCTCGCCCCGCTGACGGCGCAGCACCTCGCGCCAGAGCCGCTCGGGCACCGGGGACGAGACGTCGCCGGGCTCCGACTCGACGACGTACCAGGCGCCGTCCACCAGCTCTTCCTCCAGCTGGCCGGGGCCCCAGCCCGCGTATCCGGCGAAGATGCGCAGCGAGCCGAGGGCGGAGGCGAGCAGCTCCGGCGGCGCCTCCAGGTCGACCAGCCCGATCGCGCCGTGCACCTGGCGCCAGCCCAGCGGCGCGGTCCGGTCACCCGTCCCCCGGGGACGACGGCGACGCCGAGGGCCGAGTCCAGCGCCACCGGGCCGCCCTGGAAGACGACCCCGGGTTCGCCGGTCAGATCCGCCCACCCCTCCAGGATGTCCCCCACGTCCACCGGGGTCGGGCGGTTGAGGACGACGCCGAGGGAGCCCTCCTCGTCGTGGTCGAGGAGGAGCACCACCGCGCGGTCGAAGTTCGGGTCCGCCAGGGCGGGCGTGGCCACGAGCAGCCGCCCTGTGAGCGAGGACACCTCGGTCATGCCAGACATGATCCCGCATCTTCTCTTTCCGTGGGAGGCAATCGGGGTACGGGGGTGAGCCAGGCCGCGCGACGGTGGAGCGGCCTGGTGGGACCGCGTCCCGGACGGCCGGCGGACGGGGGGGCCGGGAGCCCGGCGGGCGTACGGGAGCATCCCCGCGCTCGGGGCGGCGGTGACCCCGGGTGGCCGCTGAGGGACTGTTCGTGTTGTGGGGGCGGTGGGATGACGACCGGGTCGCGCACGGGCTGACAGAGCCCGGGGTGGGGGCGACTACGCTTGCCCTTCTGGCCCTGCCCCCTCCACGGAACGCGAGATTCATGACCGTCAACGGCGCTGAAGACGTACTGCTTGTCCACGGCGGAACCCCGCTGGAGGGTGAGATCCGGGTCCGCGGTGCGAAGAACCTCGTACCGAAGGCCATGGTCGCCGCCCTGCTGGGCAGTGAGCCGAGCCGGCTGGGCAGCGTCCCGGACATCCGTGACGTCCGGGTCGTGCGAGGGCTGCTGCAGCTGCACGGAGTGACGGTGCGTCCGGGCGACGAGCCCGGTGAGCTGGTGCTCGACCCCACGCGGGTGGAGAGCGCCAACGTCGCCGACATCGATGCCCACGCGGGTTCGTCGCGCATCCCGATCCTGTTCTGCGGACCGCTGCTGCACCGTCTCGGGCACGCGTTCATCCCCGGTCTGGGCGGCTGCGACATCGGCGGTCGGCCGATCGACTTCCACTTCGACGTGCTGCGCCAGTTCGGCGCGACCATCGAGAAGCGGGCGGACGGCCAGTACCTGGAGGCCCCGCAGCGGTTGCGCGGCACGAAGATCGAGCTGCCGTACCCGTCCGTCGGCGCGACGGAGCAGGTGCTGCTGACGGCGGTCCTCGCGGAGGGCGTCACCGAGCTGTCCAACGCGGCGGTGGAGCCGGAGATCGAGGACCTGATCTGCGTCCTGCAGAAAATGGGCGCGATCATCGCGATGGACACCGACCGGACCATCCGCGTCACCGGTGTGGACAAGCTCGGCGGCTACAACCACCGCGCCCTCCCCGACCGTCTGGAGGCCGCCTCCTGGGCGTCCGCGGCGCTGGCCACCGAGGGCAACATCTACATCCGCGGCGCCCAGCAGCGCTCGATGATGACGTTCCTGAACACCTACCGGAAGGTGGGCGGTGCCTTCGAGATCGAACGACGAGGGCATCCGCTTCTGGCACCCCGGCGGCCAGCTCAAGTCCATCGCGCTGGAGACGGACGTCCACCCGGGCTTCCAGACCGACTGGCAGCAGCCGCTGGTGGTCGCCCTGACGCAGGCCACCGGGCTGTCCATCGTCCACGAGACGGTCTACGAGTCCCGGCTCGGCTTCACCTCGGCGCTCAACCAGATGGGCGCGCACATCCAGCTCTACCGCGAGTGCCTGGGCGGTTCCGACTGCCGTTTCGGCCAGCGCAATTTCCTCCACTCGGCCGTCGTCTCGGGCCCGACCCGGCTCCAGGGCGCCGATCTGGTCATCCCCGACCTGCGCGGCGGCTTCTCCTACCTCATCGCCGCCCTCGCCGCCCAGGGCACGTCCCGTGTCCACGGCATCGGCCTGATCAACCGCGGCTACGAGAACTTCATGGAGAAGCTGGTCGAACTGGGGGCGAAGGTCGAGCTCCCGGGCAAGGCACTCGGCTGACCCGGCCCCCGACCGGCCGGGGTCCGGGGTCGTCCCCCGGGCAGACACAGCAGGGAGAAGCTGGTCGAACCGGGGGCGAAGGTCGAGCTCCCGGGCAAGACACTCGGCTGACTTGGTTCGGGCTTGCCACAAAGGGCGGCCACCCGTTCGGGTGGCCGCCCTTTGTGGCGTCACTGTGCGTCGTACGCCGTCCCGGGACGTACGAACGGCAGGATCACTTGCCCTTGGCGGCTTCCTTGAGCTTCGAGCCCGCGGAGACCTTCACGCTGTAGCCGGCCGGGATCTGGATCGGCTCACCGGTCTGCGGGTTGCGCGCGGTGCGAGCGGCACGGTGGGTGCGCTCGAAAGTCAGGAAACCGGGAATGGTGACCTTCTCGTCCCCCTTGGAGACGATGTCGCCGACGACCTCGGCGAACGCGGCCAGCACGGCGTCGGCGTCCTTGCGGGTCACCTCGGCGCGGTCGGCCAGCGCGGCCACCAGCTCACTGCGGTTCATGTTGTTACTCCCGTGTTCTTCTTGCCGTTGAGGCGTGCCACGCGGCGGAGCCGCGCGTAGGGCACGGCCAAGCCGATGCTGCCAGGGTCCTCGGTGAGGGCCCGGACCCGGGTCCGTACTCGAGCCCGCACGCCCCTGGAGGTGCTGCCCCCTGGACGTTGTCCTGGTGAAGCATCCTGCCTCTACCTGCGGCGGTAAAGCCAATCCGGCACCCGCAGAAACCCTGAGAACACCCGTGGGAGTCACCCGTGGGAGTCACACGAGGAGCGCCACTGCCTCATGACGGTGACACTGCGTCCGTTTCCGGCAGCGGAGCGCGGGGGCCGGGGGGCGGAACCCTTGATGTACGGCCGCCACGATAGAGCGCGGCCGGACGACACGGGTTCCACGACGCGCCGGTTGCACACCCACCGTGGTGATGGTCACAGCCGTGCCCGCCCGGCCCCGGGCCTTGCTAGGAGGCGGAGACCGCGGCCTCCGTCGCCTTCGCCGCCTCATGCACGGCGTCGGCGACCGCGCCCGCGACCCTGTCGTTGAACACGCTCGGGATGATGTAGTTCGGGTTCAGCTCGTCCTCGGTGACCACGTCGGCGAGGGCCTGCGCGGCGGCGAGCATCGTCTCCGTGTTGACGGCGCGGGACTGGGCGTCCAGGAGGCCGCGGAACACGCCCGGGAACACCAGCACGTTGTTGATCTGGTTCGGGAAGTCGGAGCGGCCGGTGGCCACCACGGCCGCGGTCTCGCGGGCGACGCCCGGGTCCACCTCGGGGTCGGGGTTCGCGAGCGCGAAGACGATCGCGTCCTCGGCCATCGCGGCGATGTCCGCGCCGTCGAGGACGTTCGGGGCGGAGACACCGATGAAGACGTCCGCGTCGCGCACGGCCTCCTTCAGCGTGCCCGTCAGGTTCTCCGGATTGGTGTGGTCGGCGATCCAGCACAGCGGGGAGTCGGCGGGGGTGCCCACCAGGTCCTCACGGCCCGCGTGCACCACACCGTGGATGTCGGCCACGACGGCGTTCTTCACACCGGCCGCGATCAGCAGCTTCAGGATGGCCGTGCCGGCCGCGCCGGCGCCGGACATGACGACCCGGACGTTCTCGATCGCCTTGCGGGTGACCCGCAGTGCGTTGGTCAGGGCCGCCAGGACGACGATCGCGGTGCCGTGCTGGTCGTCGTGGAAGACGGGGATGTCGAGGGCCTCGCGCAGCCGGGCCTCGATCTCGAAGCAGCGCGGTGCGGAGATGTCCTCCAGGTTGATGCCGGCGAACCCCGGGGCGATGGCCTTGACGATCTCGACGATCGCGTCGGTGTCCTGGGTGTCGAGGCAGAGCGGCCAGGCGTCGATACCGGCGAACCGCTTGAACAGGGCGGCCTTGCCCTCCATCACGGGGAGGGCGGCCTTGGGGCCGATGTTGCCCAGGCCGAGCACGGCGGAGCCGTCCGTCACGACCGCAACGGAGTTGCGCTTGATGGTGAGGCGGCGGGCGTCCTCGGGGTTCTCGGCGATCGCCATGCAGACCCGGGCCACGCCCGGCGTGTAGATCATGGAGAGGTCGTCACGGTTGCGGATGGGGTGCTTGGACTGCATCTCGATCTTGCCGCCGAGGTGCATCAGGAACGTACGGTCCGAGACCTTGCCCAGGGTGACGCCCTCGATGCCGCGGAGCTTCTCCACTATCTCGTCGGCGTGGCCGGTGGAGGTGGCCGCGATGGTGACGTCGATCTGGAGCCGCTCGTGCCCCGACGCGGTGACGTCGAGGCCGGTGACCGTGCCGCCGGAGGACTCCACGGCGGTGGTGAGCTGGGAGACGGAGGTTCCACTCGACGGCACCTCCAGTCGGATGGTCATCGAGTAGGAGACGCTGGGCGCCGTTGCCATGGCCGACTTCCTCTGCTTTCACCGTTTCGTTGCGTCGCTGCGTGCCGCAGCTTCGTGCCGTCCGATCGTCGCACCTACCCCCGAGTACGAGGTAGCCGCCTCCCCTTGCGAACGTTTTGTTCGCGCGGGAAGCGGGTATCTGCGGCAGCCTTCGGAAAGGCCGTTCCACCATACGAGAAGCAAGGGGTCGCCCGTAAGTCGCTGCGAGAGGCGGCGCGAAGGCCGACACGAGAGCGGCCGACACGAGAGGCCCATGTCACTCGGGAGTGACATGGGCCTCTCGGTCGTTCAGTGACACCGGCCCGCCATGCTCGCCTCGCGGCAAGTGGTCGCTCGTAGCGACGAAGGTTGGGCCCGGGGGCTTGGATCGGGCCGGTGTCACTTGCCAGGCTAACAAACGGATGGCGTAGGACCATTCCCTCGAGAGCACTTTTCGCTCCGGGACTGGACCGCGGGCGGTGGCGTCCGCCCGCGGTCCAGTCCCGGAGCGGGTTCAGTCCCGGAGCAGGTCCGGGACTCCGGCGGCGTCCGGCTCGTCCCGTTCGGCCGAGACGACGGTGAGCTGCTGGGTGGCCCGGGTGAGGGCGACGTACAGGACGCGTAGGCCGGCCGGGGACTCGTCGGCGATCTCGGCCGGGGAGACCACGATCGTCGCGTCGTACTCGAGGCCCTTGGCCTCCAGGCTGCCGAGGGCCACCACACGGTCGCCCAGCCCGTTCGAGCCAGCGCCGCGCCTCCTCGCGGCGCTGCATGGCGACGACCACACCGACCGTGCCGTCCACCCGCTCCAGCAGCCGGGCCGCCTCCGCGCGCACCGTCTCGCGCAGTGACGTGCCGGCGGACGTCCCCGCGCCGTCGCCGTTTCCGCCGTGTCCGTTGCTCGTCGTCGTGCGCCTCGTCGTGTCCGTCGTCACGAATCGCGGCTCGACACCCGTGGAGCGCACCGCCCTCGGCGACTCGGCACCGGGCATGGCGAGCGCCAGCACCTTGGCGGCGAGGCCGGCGATCTCGGCCGGGTTGCGGTAGTTCACGGTGAGTTCGAAGCGGCGGCGGGGCCTGCTGCCGAGGGCCTCGTCGCGGGCCTGGGCGGCCTCGTCCGGGTCGGACCAGGAGGACTGGGCGGGGTCGCCGACGATCGTCCAGGTGGCGTGCCGGCCGCGCCGGCCGACCATGCGCCACTGCATCGGGGTGAGGTCCTGGGCCTCGTCGACGATGACATGGGCGTACTCGGTGCGCTCCTGGGCGAGGCGCTCGGCCCGCTCGCGCTGCGACTCCTCGCGCACCGGCATCAGTTCCTCGAGGCCGGTGAGCTGGTCCAGCGGGTCGAGTTCGCGCTTGCGCCGGGGCCGGGCGGGGGCGCCGAGGACGGCCTGGAGCTCGTCGAGCAGCGCGATGTCGTGCACCGAGCGGCCGTCCCGCCGCAGCGAACGGGCGACCCTGCGGACCTCGCCCGGGTTGAGGACCCGCCGGGCCCAGCGGCCGAGGCGCCGCTCGTCCGCCATGGCGTCCAGCACGGCGGCCGGGGTCAGCTCCGGCCACCAGGCGTCGAAGAAGGCGAGGAAGTCGTCCTCGGTGGTGATGTCGTCGTCGAAGGAGGAGCGCAGTTCGGCGGCGAGCTCCGGATCGGTGTGCCGGCCGCCCGCGCCGGAGCGCTCCCACAGGGCGTCCAGCAGCAGCTTGCGGGCGCGGGGGCGCAGCAGGTTCACCGGTGCGGTGCCGCCGAGGGCGGTGCGGCGGACGGCGGCCAGCTCGTCGGCGTCCAGCTCGATCCGCCGGCCGAAGGCGACGACCCGCAGCCGGGTCGGCGTGCCGCCGTGCTCCAGCGCACCGCGCGCGGCCTTCCTGAGCACCTTGAGCATGCGGTACGAGCCCTTGGCGCGGGCCACGGCCGGGGCGTCGTACAGGGTGGCCCCGGTGCCGGACGCGTCGTCGGCCAGCGAGCCGATGGCGCGGATGGCGACCTGGCCCTCCTCGCCGAGGGAGGGCAGCACGCCCTCGGTGTAGGCGACCAGGAGCGGGGTGGGCGAGACGATCAGGATGCCGCCCGCGTACCGGCGCCGGTCCTGATAGAGCAGGTAGGCCGCGCGGTGCAGGGCGACGGCGGTCTTGCCGGTGCCGGGGCCGCCCTCGACGTAGGTCACGGAGGCGGCGGGGGCCCGGATCACCAGGTCCTGCTCGGCCTGGATGGACGCCACGATGTCCCGCATGCTGTGGGTACGGGCCTGGCCGAGTGCGGCCATCAGGGCGCCGTCGCCGACGGCGGGCAGCTCGTGGCCGTCCAGGGAGGCCGTCAGCTCGGGGCGCATCAGGTCGTCCTCGACGCCGAGGACCCGGCGGCCCTTGGAGCGGATGACCCGCCGGCGCACCACGCGGCCCGGATCGACCGGGGTGGACCGGTAGAAGGGGGCGGCGGCGGGCGCCCGCCAGTCGATGACCAGCGGGGAGTACTCCTCGTCGAGGACACCGATACGCCCGATGTGCAGGGTCTCGGCGATGTCGGCGGTGTTGTCGGGGCGGACGGCGCCCTCGGCGGGCTCGACGGCGGTGTAGGCGCCGTCGGGTCCCTTCCTGCCGTCCTTGCCCTGGAGCAGGTCGATCCGGCCGAAGAGGAAGTCCTCGAACTCGTTGTTCAGCCGGTTGAGGTGGACGCCGGCCCGGAAGACCTGGGCGTCCCGTTCGGCGAGCGCGCCGGGCGTGCCGACCTGGCCGCGCCGGGCGGCGTCGTGCATGAGGAACTCGGCCTCGTGGATCTTCTCCTCGAGCCGCCGGTACACCCGGTCGAGGTGTTCCTGTTCGGTTTTGATCTCCCGGTCGCGAACGGAGTCGTGAACCGGATCGACCGCGGTTTCCTGCTGAGCCTGAGCGGCCACCGGGCCCCCTTCTGACGTGCTGGGCAGCCGTCAACCGTACGCGAAGGGGGCCCGTCAGGCTACGCGTCGACCTCGACCAGCTTCTCGCCGTCGAAGGTCATGACCTCGAACTTGTCGATCTCGTTGAGATCCAGCGACGCGCCACCCTGTACGTAGAGCGGCTGCTTGGCCTTGTCCGTCTTGGCGTCCGGCAGGCCGTAGCCCCAGTCCGGGACGGACCAGGAGGTGACGGTCTCCCGCTCGCCGTTCTTGCCGACGGCGATCAGCACACACTTCTCGGGGCCCTTGACGTTCGTCAGCTGCGTGACGACGCCGGTGCCCCAGTCCTTCTTCTGCAGCGCCAGGGTCACGGAGACCTTGGTGCCCGGGTCGGTGGCCGTGATCTTGTCGGGGATCTGGTCGAAGACTTCCTCCGCGGGGTTCGCGGAGAGGGTCTGGCTGGTGCGGTCGCCCCCGCTGTCGTTCCCGCCGTTCGCCGCGACGGCCACGAAGGGGCCGCTGACGATCAGGGCGCCGGCGGCGGCCACCATGTAGAAGTTGCGGCGGCGCTTCCTGGCGCGGCGCTCGGCGACCTTGTCGACCAGCTTCTCCACCACGCGCGGCGCCGGCTTGGCCGACAGCGACTCGCCGAGCGACGGTGTACCGGTACCGGGCAGGTCCGCGAGGGCGGCCAGCATCGGTTCCATACCGGCGAGTTCGTCGAGCTGCTGGGCGCACCACTCGCAGCCCGCGAGGTGCGCCTCGAACGTGGTCGCCTCGGCATCGTCGAGGATGCCGAGAGCGTAGGCGCCGACGGTCTCATGTTCGTTCGGCACCGGTGATCCCTGCATGGCACCAGACATACCCGTACCGCCCGCGCCGAATCCCTGGTTTCCCCCGTACCCGCTCATCACGCCGTCACCCCCCGCTCCTCCAGTGCCAGCTTCATCGAACGCAGGGCGTAGAACACCCTGGAACGGACCGTACCGCTGGGTATGCCCAGTGTCTCAGCCGCCTCATTGACCGTACGTCCCTTGAAGTACGTCTCGACGAGCACCTCCCGGTGAGCCGGGGTCAGGTCGTCGAGTGCGTCCGACAGCGTCATCAGCCACAGCGCCTTGTCGATCTCGTCCTCCGCGGGGATGACCTCCAGCGGCGACGGATCGACCTCCTGCGGCCGGGCCTGCCGGCTGCGGTGGCCGTCGATGACGATGCGCCGGGCGACCGTCACCAGCCAGGGGCGTACCGAACCGGTGGCCCGATTGAGCTGACCGGCGTTCTTCCAGGCACGGATGAGCGTCTCCTGCACGACGTCCTCGGCGCGTTGCCGGTCTCCGGCGACCAGCCGCAGGACGTACGCGAGCAAGGGGCCCGCGTGCTCGCGATACAGCACGCGCATCAACTCCTCGTCAGGTTCATTCGACGAAGAAGACGAGGACGGAGACATGCGATGTCGTGCCCTCGCTCCACGTTCATTGGCCACGGCCGCATCCTTGCGCACGCCCACCTCCGGTGTCCGGGGGATCCCCCAGTCGGTCGCTCGACAACCGGTACGGGCGGGGTGGGTCGGGTGTTCAACGCGAGGTGAGAGTTTTCTGCGGGGTGGGGTGAAGACCGGGACATGGGAGCACATCCCCCCGCTTCTTCTTCACGTTTCCGACACAGCGAGGGGAGTGGCCGGGATGCCCGCGCGACGCGGAGGTCAAACGGGTTGTAAGCGAGGTCACTTCGCGAGGCGGGGAGCGAAAGCCGTATACGGGACAGCGGAGTCGGGGGACCGGGATGGGGGTGGGTCAGGCGCGGGTGAGGGCGGCGGCCCGGCGGCGGTGGCGGGCCACTCGTTCGCGGTTTCCGCAGATCTCGCTGGAGCACCAGCGCCTGCGGCGGCCGCGCGAGGTGTCCAGGTACACGATCGGGCAGTTGTCGCCCTCGCACTGCCGCAGGCTCGCGCGCGCGAGCGGGTCGGTGAGCAGATCCACGGCGTCCCTGGCGATCGCCGCGAGCAGGGCGGCGCTGCCGGGCGGCCCGGCCAGCCGCCGCACCAGTGCCCCGTCGTCACCGGGCACCGCCCGCGGCGCCGGGGGCGCGGCACGGGCGAGGTCGTTGACGCGGGCGAGCGCGCGGTCGTACGCGGGGGTGCCGGGCGCCGGCCGGCCGCGCACCAGGCGGGCGAGGTGCCCGCGCAGTTCGCGGAAGGCGGCCGGCCAGGAGCTGTCGGCGTGGGTCAACGGGGTGTCCGGCGGGACGAGTCCGGAGCCGGTGATCCACGCGCGCACCACCTCGACGGAGCCGAGCCGTTCCTCGGGATGCGTGGTCGCGAGGAGATCCAGACAGATTCGCCCGGTGTCGAACCGCAGCTCGTGGGGCGCCGTGACCGTACCCAGTGCCATGTTCCTGTCACCGCCTAGGGTTCACCCCGGTCGTGTGGGGGCCGGTGCGATGCGAGTGGGGAATCCGTTCCGGGAATCCGCTCCCTCCTACAGTGCCTGCCCACTTCCACGCCCGGAACCCCTCGGCCCACCCCGGTCCCGGGGCGGGACGGCCGGCCTTGAGCGGGCCCGGCCGGGCAGTTCGCGGCAGAGCAGCTGGACGAGCGGGCCGAGCCGGAAGCGTTCCGGCTGGACGGTGTCGATGCCCCGGTCCTGCAACGGCTGCGCGGTGACCGGGCCGACGCAGGCGGGCAGGACGTCGTGGCCCAGGGCGGCCAGGACGTCGTCGAGCATCCCGCGCCGCTCGGCCCGGGACAGCAGGGACACGGCGGCGGGCGCGCTGGTGAAGGTGACCGCGTCCAGGCTCCGGGCGACGGTCGCGTCCAGCAACCGGTCGACGGGACCGATGTCCTCCGGCGGCATCCACCGGTACACCGGCACCCCCACCACCTCCGCGCCTGCGGCCCGCAGCGAGTCCACGAACCCGGGCAGCGGTTCACCGTGCAACTGGAGGGCGATCCGCAGTCCGTCGACGCCCTCCGCCAGGAGCCGGTCGAGCACCTCGGCCATCGCCTCCGACGGCGGCGACCACTCCTCGGTCAGCCCGGCAGCCCGGATCGCGCCCTTCACCTTCGGTCCGCGCGCCAGGACCCGCGCCCCGCGCAGCTTCGCCAGCAGCTCCTCGCCGAGCCCCCAGCCGCCGGCGGCCTCGACCCAGCCGCGGAAACCGATCGCCGTCGTGGCGACCACGATGTCCGGGGCCCGCTCGGTGATCTCCTTGGTGGCGGCCAGCAGCTCACTGTCGTCGGCGAGCGGCACGATCCGCAGGGCCGGGGCGTGCAGCACGGCGGCGCCCCGCCGCTGGAGCAGCGCGCCCAGCTCGTCGGCCCGGCGCGCGGCGGTCACCCCCACGGTGAAGCCCGCGAGCGGCCCGTGCCCGGGGTTCGGTCCGGAATTCGGCCCGGACGGCTGGTTCGGATTCTGTTGTTCGTCGTCCATGCTTCTCGTCCTGCTTTCGTCCCGCACTCGAGTCGGTGTGCTGCGTGAGGCACGGCTCGACCTCATGCCGCCCGGGTCTTTGCCGTGCTCCCCGCCTTGGGGGCCGGGGGTTCCTACGCTCTCCATGGTGCGGCGGGCGGATGCCTCGGGGTGCTGATCCCGAAGGGAGGGAGGAAGTGTTTCCGAGCTGTGGCAGCGGGTGACCGCTGGGGCACGTTGCTCTCATCCTCTGGCGGGTGCGGGGTGAGAGGTGCCGGGCGTACCGGTCGGGTGCCACCCCGGCCCTCACCCCGGGCCCCGCCGCCCGCCCACCTCGAACCACAGCAGCTTTCCCGCACCCCGCCCCAGCACACCGTCCCCGAGCGCCCACCCGCCCCGGCTGTCCGCGTACTCCTGGACGAGGCGCAGCCCCGCCCGAATTCGGCGCCGGCCGAGACGAGCGGGACCCGGTCCTCGGGAGGTCCGCCGAACGGTGCGGGGATGTACGGGTGGCTGTCCCACACGCCGACCCGCAGCCAGCCGTCGCTCAGGGAGGTGAGTCGCAGCGACGCGGGGCCCTTGGTGTGCCGGTAGGCGTTGGTGACCAGCTCGGACGTCAACAACTCCACTGCCTCGACGGCGTCCTGCTTCCCGTGCCCGCCGAGCACGGCCCGCACCGTCATGCGTGCGACGCGTACGGCACGGGGGTCATGGGGCAGCCGAAGGGCGTACGCCCAGGGTGGGGGCGGGGCTACGGTGACCATGAACGGCTCCAGGAGGAAAGGGGACTTGAGCTCGCTCGACGTCGACGTCAGGCGGTGGCGGTGCCGTGGTCACGGTGCGCTTCCGGCTTACAAAAAAGGTGGGTGAGCGATATCGCCACGATAGAACCCCAACGGGATATAAATCTCCCAACCGTGGGAGATTTATCTTCAATAGCTCGTGTGAGGTGCATGAGAGCCCGCTTCGCGGCCCGGACGGAGACGCTTTGCCGCCCACCAACAACCCCAACCTGCGCCAACGACGACTCGGCCTCGAGCTGCGCAGACTTCGCGAAAGGGCGGGGTTCACCGTGACCCAGGCCGCCACGCACCTGGGCGTCAACCAAGGGCGCGTGAGCATGATCGAAACTGGTCGCAGCTCCGTGAGCGCCGATCTCGTACGCGGGATGGCGTCTGCGTACGACTGTTCCGACGAGGCTTTGATCGACGCGCTGGCCGCGATGACCGGGCGCCGACTCCGTGGCTGGTGGGAGGAGTACCGCGAACACCTGCCCGCCGCGTTGGTCGACCTGGCCGAACTGGAGCACCACGCCACCGCGCTGCGCGTCGCCCTGGTCATCCACATCCCGGCGCTGCTACAGACCACCGACCACGCCCGCGCCCTCTTCCGGGCCGTCGTACCGCCCATGAGGCAGTACGAGATCGAGCACCGTCTCGCCCATCGCGTCCGACGGCAGGGCATCCTGCACCGGGAGAATCCGCCCTCCTACTCGGCGATCATCCACGAGTCGGCCCTGCGCATGGGCTTCGGCGGTCCCGCCGTAACTCGCGACCAGCTCACACACCTGCTCGACATGGGCGCGATGCCCCATGTCACCATCCGTGTGATCCCGTTCGGCACGGACTACTTCCCAAGCACCGGCCAGTCCTTCGACTACGTCGCGGGCGCTGTACCGCAACTCGACACCGTCCAACTGGACACCCACCACGGAGGCTGCGGATTCCTCGACGCGGAGGCACAGTTGACCAAGTACCGCGCTGTACTGGACCACATGACGTCCTGCGCGCTCGGCTCAGCCGAGTCACACGACTTCATCCACGACCTCATCCAGGAAGCCTGAGAAGGAACACCGTGCAGACCGTCCGTTGGCAGAAGTCCACCTACAGCGGGGACAGTTCGAACTGCGTCGAGATAGCCACCGCCCCGCCCACCGTCCTGGTACGCGACTCAAAGGACGCAGCTGGACCGCGGCTCGACCTCTCCCGCGCCGCGTGGACCGCCTTCCTCGCGCACGTCGACAAGATCGGTGGATCGGAGTTCGGCGCTTGAGGGGCCTGACACGAAAATGAAGGGATCTGCGCAGTTCAGGCAGTTGTGATGAGTTCGGATCGGATCGTCATGCCGAGACTGTTGACCTCCTTGATCGTTCGGAGCATGGTGCGTTCGGGGTCACGCTTGGCGAAGTAATCGGCGCCGAGCTCACGGTAGGGGACCTTGTCGTGCAGGACACGCCAGATCGCGATGGCGAGCTTGTACATGACCGCGACAAGCGCGCGGGGACGGCCTCTGCGGGCCGCGATGCGCCGGTAGAAGACCGACAGGTAGGAGTCCTTGTTGCGGATCGCGGCCATGGCCGCGATCCCGAGCAGACGCTTAAGGTTGCTGTTGCCCGCGCGGATGCGCCCGGACTTGTCCACCCCGGCGGACTCGTGGGTACCCGGGCAGACGCCGATCCAAGAGGCAAGGCGCTGAGCGGAGGCGAACTGGGCCATGTCGCAGCCGGTCTCGGCGATGACGATCTCAATCGAGCACGACGGCCCCGACGAGCGCGTGCCGAAGCGCCGGATCCAGCACCTCGGCGGCGACGGGCAACGGGGCTTCGCGATCTGCTCCCCGGCCACCGACACCTACACCGACGCCCTCCTGCACACCGGAACCCCCACCGGTCACCCCACCGACGCCTTCGACACCGCAGCCCTCGTCCACCTCGCCGACTACACGAAGTAACCAGACCGGGCCACCCCAACCGGCAAAGCACCTGCGACGCGTTGCACTAACTAGGGTTGCTCTTTTGTCTCCGTGACTGCGAACGCTCCGGTTGCGGGGACTGTACATACGGTCACATCCGTTTCCTCGCCCGCGGCCAGACCCGCCTCGCAGAGTCGACCGCCGCTCTCGCGCAGGTCGAGGTAGAAGCGCGTGGTCTTGCCGTCCTGCTTGAGGCCGTGGATGCGTTCGTCGATGTAGCCGAGGCTGTTAAGGGTCTTGCGGACCTTGGCGGGGGTGGGCTCCGAGACCTCCTGCAGCGCCTGAATGATGCGCTGTTCGTGCTGGACGCTCGCGCACCAGTCGCGGTCGTTCAACTTCGTCCCGGGCCCTGTTGGGGCGCCGGGCTCGATCGGGTCGGTCGGGGAGCCTCCCCAGGGGCGAGGCTCTGCTTTCCCTCCGGACCGGTCGGCTTCTTGTCAGTCGGTCCCGGCGCAGCCCCGTCGGCCGAAGAACACGGCTGGGCGAACTTATCGAGCATCGCCGCGAACGCCGCCTGCTCGGGCGACGACGATGTGGCACTCACCTCGGAGTCGGCGCTCCTGCCCGGCCCGCCCTGTGACCCACTGCCACTCGGCTCGTCACTTCCGCAGCCGGAAAGCGCCAGAGCGGCGAGGGCGGCAGCCGCAAGGACGCGCCCGGGGTGAGCGAAAGCGCTGATGGAAGCGGGGATACGTGTCATGCGCATAGCCTTCGGCCCGCACCCCGCATCCCACATGAGTACTCCTACTCATGTCCGTGGGGGCCGCGATGGGCGCGGCCGTCGCGGTGCCGCTCGGCCCGTGGGGGAGTTCCGCCGCAAGCGGCCGGTGCTGATCGGGAGGGACCTGGTGCGGTTCGCGGCACTACTGACGATCCCCGCCGCGTTCGCGCTCGGCGTGCTCACCTTCCTTCAGCTCCTGCTGGTCTCGGTCGTCGTCGCGGCGACCGACATCACCTTCCGCGCCGCCTCCGGCGCGTACCTGAAGACGCTGCTGCCGGCCGAGGACCTGCTCGTCGCCAACGCCCTGTTCGAATCCACGGCCTGGACGACCACGATCATCGGGCCGCCGCTGGGCGGCGCCGCGATCGGGCTGCCCGGCCCGGTGGCGACGGTGGTGGCCGACGCGGTGAGCCACCTGTTCTCGGCCCTGAGCGTCCGCGCGACGGGCAGCAACCACGAACCGCCACCCGGGCGCCGGGAGGCGGCGCGCATGCGGGCCGGGGACCTGCTCGACGGCTGGCGGTACATTCTCGCCGACGCGACGCTGCGTCCGCTGTTCTCCAACACCGCTTTGTTCAACGGCCTGGTGATGGCCGCCTCGCCGCTGCTGGCCGTCCTGATGCTCGGCCGACTCGGGTTCGCACCGTGGCAGTACGGCCTCGCCTTCGCCGTCCCCTCGATCGGCGGGCTGCTCGGTTCGTGGCTGGCCCGACCGCTCGTCACCCGGTTCGGGCAGCACCAGGTCCTCATCGTGGCCGGGACACTGCGTGCGATCTGGCCCATCGGCCTGGCCTTCCTGGGCCCGGGGACCGACGGACTGCTGCTGGTGATCGGCGTCGAGCTCGCGCTCATCTTCTGCTGCGGGGTCTTCAACCCCGCCCACGCCACCTACCGCCCCCAGCGCACCGCGACCGACCGGGTCACCCGCACGCTGACCTCCTGGGCGGTGACGACCAGGCACCGACCGCACTCCTGACGACCTTCTGGGGCGTGCTGGGCGCAGCCTGCTCGGCCCGCGTACGGCCATCGGCCTGGCCGGCGTGCTCCTGCTGGCGACCCCGCTGCTGTTCCCCGCCGCGCGACAGCGCCTCTGTCCGAGCCGGAGCCGGCACCGAGCCACACCTGACGACCGCGATCGGGCTGCGCCGCCCTTCCTCGGAGCGGGCGGTCCCACGGCTACTGGACAACCGGGACCGCGCGGACCGCCCCCGACCTCAGCCCCGGTGGGCGGCGCGGCTCCCGGACCGCCGGCCGGTGGAGCGCTTCGTGCCGTTCGGCCACAACCGCGGCTTCCGTTTCGCCGCGAGGTCCTCGATCCAGCCGACCGCGAGGACCGTCAGGCCGATGAGCGGCCAGACCAGGGCGAACATCCAGAGCGTGTACGTGCTGCTGAGAGCCTCGACCCCGCGCTCGCTCCGCATGAACGGAAGCCGGTACAGCAGGTTGACGAGCGGGACCGTCGCCATGATCAGCAGGTTGTGCCACAGGTAGATGGTGACCGCCCGGTTGTTGGAGAGGGTCACCAGTGTGTCCCACTGCGCCAGGCGTCCCGGGAGTTCCCGCCAGGACGGGGAGTACTGGAGCAGGATCACGACGAAGCCGAACGACCAGGTGGCCTGGGCCAGCGGAATGTCGTTGAGGTCCCAGCCCTCGGGGCCCAGGTGGTTCGACGCCCACCACAGGCCGAAGGCCATCACCAGTGACGCGCAGGAGACCGAGACGTAGCGCGGGATCTGCTTCAGCATGCCGTCGTGGTGGGCGAAGCCCACCACCCAGCAGCCGCCGTAGACCGCGAAGTCGGTGATCGCGCGGCCCGTTTCGCCGGGGATGGTCACCAGGCCCGTGCCGACGATCGCCGTCAGGCCCAGCGGGGCGAGCAGGGTCGGCCAGGGGGCCCGGCGGAACGCCCACAGCAGCAGCGGCGACGCGAGGACGAACCACAGGTAGGCGCG
Organism: Streptomyces sp. GD-15H; assembly: GCF_045291515.1. Lineage (NCBI taxonomy): Bacteria > Bacillati > Actinomycetota > Actinomycetes > Kitasatosporales > Streptomycetaceae > Streptomyces > Streptomyces sp. GD-15H. The sequence continues at coordinate 5,383,392 of NZ_CP149447.1, read as the reverse complement.
CAGGTACCACAGCGGGCCCGCGGCCTGCACCGCCCAGGTGACGTCCAGCAGGCCCGACGGGGAGCCGAGTTGCCACGGGTAGGGCGGAGCGCCGATCGGGACGAGGTAGTTGACCAGCCCGATCAGGCCCCAGGTGCCGTCGTCCTTCCCGGGGTTCCAGCCGTTCACGAACATCATCGTCAGCACGACCGCGGCGAACGCCCACAGGGGCGGCAGGAGACGGCGGATCCGGCTGCGGATCACGCTCGCCGCCGGACGCTTCAGGGAACGCGCCATCAGCGAACCCGCGAGCGCGAACATCACGCCCATCGACGGGAACAGCACCGTCAGCCAGGCCCAGCCGAACAGGTGGTAGACCACGACGCGGACCAGGGCGAGGGAGCGCAGCAGGTCGAGGTACCGGTCACGGCCCGGCTTCCCGGTGCCGGCGGCCTGGGCGGCGGGCTCCGGTACGGGCGCGGGCTCGGTCGTGCGCTGCCGCGGGACGGCGGGCGGCATCCCCGGGGTCCCGTTCGCCTCCCCCGCGTGCGCGGTTCCGTACGGGCCGGCCGACTCCGGGCCCGTACCAGTCGTGTATCCGTGGGTCATGCCACGGGCCTCCGATCATCGCTGCTCTGCGCACGCGGGCCGGGCACGGAGCCGCCGGGCGCCTCGACGACGCCGGTGCGCCGCAGCTTCTGCCAGCGCAGGCGGCCGCCGGTGAGCGCGGTGATCCAGGACTGGAGCAGCACGACGTACATGAGCTGGCGGTAGAGGACCTGCTGCAGCGGCAGCGAGATCAGATGGGTCATGCGTTCGCGGTCGAGGTGGAAGGCGTACGCCGCGCAGACCGCCTGGATGGCCAGGACACCCAGCCACGCCATGATCGTTTTCTGCGTCGGGCCGAAGACGATGCCGTAGAGCAGGAAGACGTCGATCAGGGGGGCCAGCAGCGGGGCCACGATCATGAACAGGGAGACGAAGGGCAGGCCCACGCGGCCGAAGCGGCCCGAGGGTCCCTTCTCGACCACGGCGCGGCGGTGCTTCCAGATGGCCTGCATGGTGCCGTACGACCAACGGTAGCGCTGGGACCACAGCTGCTGGACGGTCTCCGGGGCCTCGGTCCAGGCGCGGGCGTTCTCGGCGTAGACCACGCGCCAGCCGGCGCGGTGCAGCGCCATGGTGACGTCGGTGTCCTCGGCGAGCGTGTCGTCGCTCATGCCGCCGAGCGGTACCAGTGCCGAGCGGCGGAAGGCGCCGACAGCCCCCGGGATGGTCGGCATGCAGCCCAGGATGTCGTACATGCGGCGGTCCAGGTTGAAGCCCATCACGTACTCGATGTGCTGCCAGGCGCCGATGAGGCTGTCCTTGTTGCCGACCTTCGCGTTGCCCGCCACGGCTCCCACCTTCGGGTCGCCGAAGGGCTGGACGAGTTCGCGGACGGTGGACGGCTCGAAGACCGTGTCGCCGTCCATCATCACGACGATGTCGTAACGGGCGTTGGCCAGGCCCCGGTTGAGCGCCGCCGGTTTGCCCGCGTTGAGCTGGCGGATCACCCGGACGTTGGGCAGGCCCATGGCCTCGACGATGCGGGCCGTGCCGTCGCTGGAACCGTCGTCGATGACCAGGACCTCGATCGGGTGGTCGCTGTCCATCAGGGAACGGACGGTGTTCTCGATGCACTTGGCCTCGTTGTAGGCCGGGACCAGCACCGTCACCGGTTCGGTGACCGGCGGGCCCCAGCGGAAGCCCGGACGGCGGACCCGGCGGGCGTGGGCGCCGGAGAGGAGGAGCATCAGCACGAAGCGGGCGATGACCAGGCTGCCGATGACCGCCAGGCCCACCACCAGACCGCCGGTGAGCTTCTCCGAGGCCTGGACCAGGAAGACCCACGCCTTGCCCTTCCACAACTCGGAGCCGGCCACCGGGCTCATCGCGCTGGGCGCGCCCAGGGCCTCGGTGAGGTTGTCGAACTCGTAGCCCTTCTCCTTCAGGTCGGGCAGGAACCTGTCCAGCGCGGCGACGGTCTGTCCGCGGTCACCGCCGGAGTCGTGCATCAGGACGATGGCGCCCTCGCCGCCCTTGGGCGTGGCACGGCGGATGATCTCGTCGACACCGGGCCGCTGCCAGTCCTCGCTGTCGGTGTTGTTGACCACGGTGAGGTAACCGCGGCTGCCGATGTACTCGGTGACCGGCCAGGACTTGTTGTCCATGGCGGCGGAGAAGGAGGAGTACGGCGGGCGGAAGAGCGAGGTGCGGATGCCGGCCGCGCCGGTGATCGCCAGTTGGTTCTGCGACAGCTCCCAGTCGATGCGCTTCTTGGACTGGAGGGAGAGGTCGGGGTGGTTGAACGTGTGCAGGCCGATCTCGTGGCCCTCGTCGACCATGCGCTGGACGAGGTCCGGGTAGCGAGAGGCCATGGTGCCGGTGACGAAGAAGACCGCGTGCGCGTCGTGCTTCTTCAGCACGTCCAGCACCCTCGGCGTCCAGACCGGGTCCGGGCCGTCGTCGAAGGTGAGGACCAGACGGCCGTCGGGCACGCTCAGGCTCTCGGTGCGGCCGCCACGGGCGTCGATGACCGGACCGCCCTCGAGGATCTTCTCCGGCACCTGATCGGTGGGGGCGGGCGCCTGGACACGGTGGTCGGCGAGGATCTCGCTGTGCGTGTATCCGCGCAGCATGAGCATCGCCGTCAGGGCGACGAGCACGAGCAGGGGAAGCAGCAGGCGCAGGGGCAGACGGCGACGTTTGGGCCGGCTGCGACGCCGAGAGCCGCCTCGGGCTCTGGTCGCGGGCCCGGGACGGCGGGGGTGGGATGCCATCAGAGGACGTGCTCCGGGGACGGTGCGGCGGGGGCGGTGGACTGTTCGGGCTGTGCGGCGGGGCTCTCGGCGACCACGGCCGGCCGGACGGCGGGCGCCTGGGCGAGCTTGTCGGTGCCGGCGGGTTCCTCGTCGCCGGGGCCCTCCCCGGCGGGGGGCGAGGCCGGAGCGGTGCCGGTACCGCCCGGCGAGGTCGTCGGGGCGGCGGGCTCCGACGCGGCCGGGGGCCGGCCGGAGCGCTCGGGGAGAAGTCGGTGCCCGGCTGCGGGGTGGTCCCGGTCGGCGGCGTCGGCGACGGGTCGGCGACCTCGCCGGCTCCGTCCCCGACGGCGGCCCCGCCGCCCGCGGGGAGGCCGCCGTCGGGCGGCGGGACGGGGTCGGGCTCGTCGCCGGTCGGCTCGGTTCCTGGGTCCGGGATGGTCTCGGCGTCGGGGGACGCGTCCGGCTCGGCGGGCTGCGGCGAGGTGTCGACCTTCCCGGCAGGCTGCTCCTGCTCCTGGCCGGGGACGGGCACCCAGGGGGCGTCGGAGTTGCCGGACAGCAGCGTGGTGACGATGACGACGGCGTACGCCGCGCAGGCGAGACCGACGACCAGGCCGATACGGCGGTAGCGGCGGACGCGGCGGCCCGACTCGTCGACGAAGACGGGCCCGTCGGGGGGCTCGTGCCCTGCTCCGCCGCCCGGCCGGTTCGGCATGCCGAGCAGCACCCCGGCCCCGATCTGCACGGCGTCGAGCTGGATCGTCACCTCGTGCGGGTCATGTGTCTGCCCGGCGGGGTCGGCGGCGGGGGCGGGGTCGGCGATCGGTGCGGGCGTGGGGGGTGCGGAGGTGACGGGCAGGACGGCCGTCGCCGGGGCGTCCTCCTGCCAGGGGTCGCGCAGGGGGGTGCGGGGCCGGGGCAGCGCGGAGGGGGTGGGCGCCTCGGACGCGAACGGCGCGGCGGACGTCCTGCTCATCGGGTTCACAGGGCGCGTCGCGGCCTTCGTGTCGTACGGGGCAGGCCAGTCGTCCGGGGCCGGCGCGTGGGGTCTGTGCTCCGGCTCGGCGGCGTCGTACGCGGGGCCGTTGCCGTCGGACCGGGTGGTTCCGGCCCCGCGGTCGGCGCGGCCGGCCGCGCCCGGGCTGGGCCATGTCGCGCCTGGGGTGAACCACGTCCCGTGGTCAGGAGCGGCCGAAGGGGCGGAACGGGGCCAGTCGTCCTCGGTCGCAAAGGTCTCAGCGTCGAGACCGGGGCCGGCCGAGGTGCCCTTGGACGCCGACGCGGTCTGGGACCACTCCGGTTGGGCCTCTTCTCGCCACTGTTCCACGCGCACGCACTTCCCCCACGGGACGGTTCCAAGTGCGCTCGCGGCCTGAGCACTCGCCGTCGGATCCGGACCCCCACCCGTTCCGAGCGCCCCATTTATCACACCGTGCTCGAGCGTCGAATGTAGCGTACGCGGAGGTTCTGTGTTTGCCCGGCGCCGATTCGCGCCATTCGCGAGACATCAGGGAGAACTCATGACGATGAGATCGCTGCCCGAAACCCACCCTTTCGCGGGGCGCCGCAACCAGCCCTCCTCGGCGGCGATTCCGGCCGCAGCCCTGCGAAGCCCGTCCAGAGCGGGGTGAGTCCGGCCTTTCCTCCATATCAGCGACACGGGTGACAGCGGAACCGGGTCGACCAGCGGGCGCACCACCATCGAGGACAGCGCGGGGAAGTCCACCACGGCGAGAATCGGATGACGCGTCCTGGCCATGATCCGCTCGAACTCCTCCTCCCCGACGGCCAGGGGTTCCGGCGGCGCGAGAGTGATGTCCCGTCCCTCGAACAGCAGCAGGGCGAGGTCGGTCCACTCCGGTGTGCGCGGATTGCCCGCCCCGGCGTACACCGTCTCGCCGGCCATCGCGGCGAGCGGCACCTCCTCCAGTCCGGCCAGCCGGTGGTCCTCGGGCAGCACCACCGCCATCGGCTCGTACCGCACGGGCTGCTGGTCGAGCCCGGTCCGCAGCGCCTCGGGAAGCCCCGCGAACCGCCCGAACGACGCGTCCAGCCGCCCTGCGAGCACCTCGGCCGCGGCCCAGGTCAGACCGCTCTCGTAGCGGGCCATCAGCTCCTGGCCGGGGGTGAGTTCGCGGGCCCGGTGCAGGACCCGGCGCGGGGTCGGCAGGCCCGGGGAGTTGAGGTCCACCAGCAGCGGCCGGGCCTGTCCGGCGGCGGCGATCAGGTCGTCCTGCGCCTGGAGGACGCGGCGGGCGTACGGCAGCAGGTGTTCGCCGTCGGCGGTGAGCGTCACCTGTCGGGTGGTCCGCACGAACAACTCGCTGCCCAACTCCCGCTCCAGCCGCCGCACATCACGACTGAGCGCCTGCTGGGCGACGTACAGGCGGGTCGCGGCGCGGGTGAAGTGCAGTTCCTCGGCGACGGTGACGAAGGCGCGCAGGAGGCGGGGGTCGAGGTGGGCGGGGGCGGGCACCCGGTGAACCTACAACGCCGGTGCGTGAATCGGTACCGATCAGGTGTTGGACCGGCGCCGCGGGCGCGGGCGACGGTGAGTCCATGCCTCAACCGACCTTCCGCGACCGCCGTACGGCCTCCCGGAACACCCCGCTGTTCACCGTCACGGCCGACACCCTGGTCGCCGTCGACTTCGCGCCGCGCGGGCGGCCGGGCGGCTCCCGCGGCTGGGAACGGGGCCCGTACCGCCGCCTCTTCGCGCTGCCCGGCGCCCGCGCGTTCACCGTCTGGAACCTCGTCGCCCGGCTGCCGATGGGCATGTTCAGCGTGAGCGCGGTCATGATGATCGCCGGGACCCGGGGTTCGTACGCCCTCGCCGGTGCCGTCGTCGCGACCGGTCTGGCGGCGACCGCGGTGGTCGCCCCGTGGACGGCGCGGCTGGTCGACCGGTACGGGCAGGCCCGCATCGCCCTGCCCGCGACGGTGTGCGCCGTGCTCGGCTCCCTCGCGCTGCTGCTCTGCGTGCGCCACGGCGCCCCCGACTGGACCCTGTTCGCCGCCTACGCCGCCACCGCCACGACGCCCAACACCGGCGGGATGTCCCGGGCCCGCTGGGCCCACCTGCTGAGGGGCCGTACCGACGCCGCCGAAGGGCTGCACACCGCGAACTCCTTCGAGCAGGCCGCGGACGAGCTGTGCTTCATGCTGGGCCCGGTGCTCGCGGCCTTCCTCTGCTCGGCGCTCTTCCCGGAGGCGGGCACGCTGGTGGGCGCGGTGCTGCTGCTGACGGGCGTGACGCTGTTCGTCGCCCAGCGCTCCACCGAGCCGCCGGCCGAGCGGCGCGCCCCGGGCCGGGCTCCCTTCCGGGCGCCCGGGATGCGCCCGCTGCTCGTCGTCTGCCTGGCGACCGGCGCGGTGTTCGGCTCGATGGAGGTCGTCACGATCGCGTTCGCGGACGCGCAGGGGCACCGCTCGGCGGCCGGCGCGGTGCTGGCCCTCCAGGCGGCCGGCTCCTGCGCGGCGGGCCTCGCCTACGGGGCGATACGCCCGGCGGGGTCCGCGTGGTCCCGGCTGCCCCTGTGCCTGGCCGCGATGACCGCGCTGATGGTCCTGCCGCTGCTCGCGGCGGTCCTCACCGGCTCACTGCTGGTCCTGGCGGGCGCACTCCTGCCGGCAGGGATGGCCACGGCGCCGACGATGGTCACGACGATCACGCTGGTCCAGCACCGCACCCCCGAGGGCCGGCTGAACGAGGGCATGACGCTCGCGGTGACCGGCCTGCTCGGCGGGATCGCCTGCGGCAGCGCGGCCGGCGGCTGGGTCGTGGAGCACGTCTCGGCGGCGGCCGGGTACGGGGTCCCGGTGGCGGCGGCCGCGACGGCCCTGCTGACGGCGCTCGCACTGTTCAAACCGCTGGGCTCCCGCCGACCCGGGGTGGCCCCGGCCCACTCGCGCGGCTGAGCCCGGCCCACTCCGGGTGGAGCCGCCGCCCGCTCAAAGCGGCGCGTCCCGCGGGTTCGGGCCGGTCGGGTTTCGTCCGTCCGAGGCCTCGAACCGCCGTCCGTTCGAGCCGCCGAACCGCTCCACCGAATCCCGCATACCCCACAGCCGCACGACAAAGGCCCCGCCGCTCGACGCGACGGGGCCTGTGCCCACATGGGAATTGTGGAGATGGCGGGAATCGAACCCGCGTCCAACGGTGCGGAATCAGGGCTTCTCCGTGTGCAGTCCGCTGTGCTTTTCTCGGCCCCGGAGATCACGCGGACAAGTCTCCGACGGGCTCAGTCACTGTGTGGTTTCCCTCTTCACCCCGTGACCGGGATCAAGGTTTAGTCCCCTGAATGATGCCAGGATCCGGGTCGGGAACATCCCCGGGCTGACACTCCCTCTAGTAGGAGAGCTGCTGCTCGCTACCTGAAGATCAGGCAGCGAGGGCGAGCTCGCCCTGGGAGATGGATCGCTTGGAATTGGCGATTATTTTTTCGGCCTGTGGTTTACGAGATCATGGCCGCTTCCTCGACACGCTTCCCCTGCTTCGACAGCCGCTGTCGAAACCGATCATCCCCATGTTTTCTTCTCAAGGTGCGCACCCCCTGGGGGGTGCTGTTGCCATCGTACGTGACCAACGTGGGTCGGTGCCAGCGTATTCCCGCGCGACGGGTCCGGACGGGGCCGGCCCCTCACGGCCGCCCTCCGCGGACGGGCACTACGCCCGCTGCTTGCGGCGGACCGCCGAGATCGCCCGCTCGGTCTCGCGCCGGTCCTGCTTCTCGCGGAGCGTCTGGCGCTTGTCGTACTCCTTCTTGCCCTTCGCCAGCGCGATCTCCACCTTCGCGCGGCCGTCCTTGAAGTACAGGGCGAGCGGCACGATGGTGTGCCCCGTCTCCTGGGACTTGGACTCCAGCTTGTCGATCTCCGCGCGGTGCAGCAGCAGCTTGCGCTTGCGCCGTGCGCTGTGGTTGGTCCAGGTGCCCTGGCTGTACTCGGGGACGTGCACGTTGTGCAGCCACGCCTCGTTGCCGTCGAGCTGGACGAAGCCGTCCACCAGCGAGGCCCTGCCCTGACGCAGCGACTTCACCTCGGTCCCGGTGAGGACCAGGCCGGCCTTGTAGGTGTCGATGATGAGGTAGTCGTGCCGCGCCTTCTTGTTCTGCGCGATCAGCTTGCGCCCTTTTTCCTTAGCCATAGTGCGGCCCATTTTCGCACTACGGAGGGGGTTTTCGGAAAGCCGTTTCCCCCGCGGCTACCGGCCGAGCCCGGCGAGGACCGTCCCCGCGCGCTGGAGTGCCTGCTCGTCGGCCTCCAGGTCGGGGGTGATGCCGCGTCCGTCGACGCCCCGGCCGGACGGGGTGCGGTAGTGGCCGACGGTCAGTTCGGCGACCGAGCCGTCGGGCAGCCGGCTGGGCATCTGCACGGAGCCCTTGCCGAAGGTGCGGGAGCCCACGACGACCGCCCGTCCGCGGTCGTGGAGGGCGCCGGTGAGCAGTTCGGCCGCGCTCATCGTCCCGCCGTCGACGAGCACGACCAGGGGTCTGGCGGTGTCGCCGCCGGGCTCGGCGTGCAGGGCGCGCTGCTCGCCCTCGACGTCGTACGTGGCGACCAGGCCGCCGTCGAGGAAGGCGGAGGCCGCGGTGACCGCCTCGGCGACCAGACCGCCGGAGTTGCCGCGCAGGTCGAGGACGACACCGGCGCCGGCCGGCGCCTCCTCCACGGCGGCCCGGACCTCCTCGCCGGAGCCCTTGGTGAAGGCGCCGACCTTGACGACGGTGATCCGGCCGGGGAGTTCGTCCACGGTGACGGTGTCGCGGGACAGCCGGGCCCGGCGCAGGGTCTCGCTCCACGCGCGCGTGCCGCGCTCCAGGCCGAGGCGGACGGTGGTGCCGGCGGACTCGGCCGTGTCGTCACCGCGCAGCAGGGAGACGACCTCGGTGACGGGCCGCCCGTCGACCTCCGTGCCGTCGACGCTGCGCAACCGGTCGCCCGCGCGGATACCGGCGTCGGCCGCGGGGGTGTCGCTGCCCACCCTGGTCACCTCGATACGGCCGGACCGTTCGCGGGCCCACAGGCCGACGCCGGTGTACTGGCCGTCGAGGGCGTCCTCGAACTCCTCGTACTCGCCCGGGGAGTAGACGGCGCCCCACCGGTCCCCGCTGCGGCTGACGGCGCGCTGCGCGGCCTCCACGGGGGACGTGCCGGCCGCCATGGCCTCCTCGGCCGCCTCGGCGACCTCCGCGTGGCGTCCGGCGGGGGCGGCCGCCGGGGTGGTGCGCGCGGCGGGTTTCCGGTCGGTCGCGGGCAGACCGCCGGTGGCCGCGCCGGCCACGAGCACGCTCGCGAACACCAACGTCAGGGCGCCCCCGCGGCGGATGCGGCGGGGCTGACAGAACAGGGCACGACCCGACATGCCGGTGAGTCTAGGACAACGCGAAGGGGCGCACGGCCGGTTGACCGTACGCCCCTTCTTGGCAAGAGTCACACCTTCAGATACTTGCGCAACGCGAAGAAAGCGGCCAGGGCCGGCATCAGCAGACTGGTGGCGAGGATCAGCGGAAGCTTCGTCAGCACCGCGTCCCAGCCGATGAAGTTGATCAGATTCAGCTTCTCCGACAGCGCCAGCCCGTTGTCGATGATGAAGTACCGGCCGACCAGCAGGAATCCGCAGGCGAGGGTGCCGCCGATGAGTCCGGCGACCGCGGCCTCCATGATGAACGGCGCCTGGATGTAGAAGCCCGAGGCGCCGACCAGCCGCATGATCCCGGTCTCGCGCCGCCGGCTGAACGCCGAGACGCGCACCGTGTTGACGATCAGCATCAGGGCGACGACCAGCATGAGCGCCATCACCGCGCGGGCGGCCCAGTTCATGCCGTTCAGCAGCCCGAAGAGGTTGTCCAGGATGCCCTTCTGGTCCTGCACCGACTGCACCCCGTCCCGCCCGTCGAAGGCGGTCGCGACGACCTGGTACTTCTCCGGGTCCTTCAGCTTGATGCGGTACGACTCCTGCATCTGGTCCGGCGTCAGGGAGCTGGCCAGCGGGGAGTCGCCGAACTGTTCCTTGTAGTGCTTGTACGCCGCGTCCTGGGACTCGTAGGTGACCGAGTCGACGACCGACATCTTCTCCAGGTCGCCCTCGATCTGCCCCTTCTGGTCCTCGGTCACCGCGCCCTTGGCGCAGTTGGGGTCGGACTCGGCGTCGCTCTTGTTGCACAGGAAGATGGAGACGTTGACCTTGTCGTACCAGTAGCCCTTCATGCTGGTGACCTGGTCGCTCATCAGGAGCGACCCGCCGAACAGGGCGAGCGACAGGGCGACGGAGACGACGACGGCGAAGGTCATCGTCAGATTGCGGCGGAGACCGACACCGATCTCCGACAGAACGAACTGGGCGCGCATGGCGGGGGTTAAGCCTTTCCGTTCCTCGTCAGTGCTGGTAGCCGTAGACGCCGCGTGCCTGGTCGCGGACGAGGCGGCCCTTCTCCAGCTCGATGACGCGCTTGCGCATCTGGTCCACGATGTTCTGGTCGTGCGTCGCCATCACCACGGTGGTGCCCGTCCGGTTGATGCGGTCGAGCAGCTTCATGATGCCCACCGAGGTCTGCGGGTCGAGGTTGCCGGTGGGCTCGTCGCAGATGAGCAGCTTGGGCCGGTTGACGAAGGCCCGGGCGATGGCGACGCGCTGCTGCTCACCGCCGGAGAGCTCACCGGGCATCCGGTCCTCCTTGCCGCCGAGCCCGACGAGGTCGAGCACCTGCGGCACGGACTTGCGGATCTCGCCCCGGGTCTTGCCGATGACCTCCTGCGCGAAGGCGACGTTCTCGGCGACCGTCTTGTTGGGCAGCAGGCGGAAGTCCTGGAACACCGTCCCCAGCTGGCGCCGGACCTGCGGCACCTTCCAGTTGGAGACGCGCGCGAGGTCCTTGCCCAGGACGTGCACCTGACCGTGGCTGGCCCGCTCCTCGCGGAGGATCAGTCGCAGGAAGGTGGACTTGCCGGAGCCCGAGGACCCCACGAGGAACACGAACTCGCCCTTCTCGACCTCCAGGGAGACATCTCGGAGGGCTGGACGGTCCTGCTTGGGGTAGGCCTTGGAGACGTTGTCGAATCGGATCACGGTGCACCACGGGTCGCCGGGGGTAGATGTGCGTGACCTTACGCGAAGCGGAAGCCCGACCGCAGTCACCGGAGTGAGTTGCGTGACACTTGCGCGCTTTGTGCCGAATGTACGGCGGGCCCGGAGGCGGGGGCGCGGGCGGGAGCACGGTGGGGCGGGGCAGGATACGGGGGGCCGCGCCGATTTCCGGGGAACCTGGCACAGTGGTAGGGGAACGTTTGCGTCGTCGCGGGCGTTGTACTGACTGGAACCGGTGCGTGAAGGGAGAGCGGATGACGTACGACCGGCTGGTGTGCGCCAACTGCGCCGCACCCGTGAGCGAGGGTCGCTGCCCGGTGTGCCGCGCGAATCGCGAACGGTTGCAGCAGGTGAACTTCTTCGCGGGCCTGAACCCCATGACGCTGATCGCGCTGCTGGCGGTCCTGGTCGCGGCGGTGGCGCTGCTCGCCCACCAGACCGCCTGACCGCCTGACACGGACGGCCCGCGGCGGACCGTCCGGCGTGGATCCACCATCCGGCACGCATCCGCTCTCCGGCATCCGGCACGGAGAATTCCGAGCACGCCCGAGGGGCCCGGAGCGCATATGCGCTCCGGGCCCCTCGGGCTGTGTCCCTGCCCCGCGTACGGTGCGTACGCGCGTCGTCAGCGTCAGGCGGTGGCGCCGCCACCGCCGGCCATGAGGCGCGGCAGCACGCGGAAGCCGATGCCGCCGGCGATCATCGTGGCGGCGCCGATCACCAGGAAGGTCATCTCGGCGGCGCCGGTCTCGGCGAGCTCCTGGCCGTTGCCCTGGGCCAACGTGGCGGGCGCTTCGCCCGTGTCGGTCAGGGCCGAGGAGCCCTGCTCCTGGGTGGAGGGGCCGGAGCCGCCGGCGGGGTCGGCGGCGTTGCCGCCACCGTTGCCCCCGCCGTTGCCCGGGGTGCTCGGGTCCGTCGTGGGGTCCTCGACCGGGTCCGGCTCGACCGGGTCCGGCACAACCGGGTCCGGCACAACCGGGTCCGGCACAACCGGGTCCGGCACAACCGGGTCCGGCACAACCGGGTCCGGCACAACCGGGTCCGGCACAACCGGGTCCGGCACGACCGGGTCCGGCTCGGTCGGAATGGTGGGCTCGGCCGGGTCCTCGTCATCGAGGTTCGCGCTGATACCGAGGTTGACGCCCTCTTCGCTCACCCCGGCGTTCCCGGTGAGGTCGAGGGCGGAAGCCGCGCCGGCGGCGGTCAGCGAGGCGCCGGCCGCGATCACGGCACCGGCCGCGATCCGTGCGACACGGATGCGGGTCTTCTTGGTCATCTGGTTGCTACCCCCAGTAGCTCATCGTCAATGAGGCGGCGCTCGGGGCCGTGATCAACGGGGGTGACTGCGATGAAACGCCCCCCGGTTCACATGCGCCCCAGAGATACGCATGCCGCGCCTCACCCTTCCCACTTTTCAAATGAACGTCAAGGTCGTTGCGTACGCGATGTCCACGTACGCGCGCTTTGCCGCACATCGAAGCTGTGAGTGTGACGTAAAACCCCGACATCCCGGCACGGGAAAGGCAACTGCCGCCCCGGGGGCGGCAGTTGCCTTGTCGACAAAGCCCTGCTGGCGCGGGGTCACTTCTCCCGCTGCTTGCGCCAGCGAATTCCGGCCTCCAGGAAGCCGTCGATCTCGCCGTTGAACACGGCCTCGGGGTTGCCGACTTCCTGCTCCGTGCGCAGGTCCTTGACCATCTGATAGGGGTGCAGCACGTACGAACGCATCTGGTTGCCCCAGGAGTTGCCGCCGTCGCCCTTGAGGGCGTCCATCTTGGCCTGCTCCTCCTGGCGGCGCCGCTCCAGCAACTTGGCCTGGAGGACGTTCATCGCGGTGGCGCGGTTCTGGATCTGGGAGCGCTCGTTCTGGCAGGAGACCACGATGCCGGTCGGGATGTGCGTGATGCGCACCGCGGAGTCGGTGGTGTTGACGCCCTGGCCGCCGGGGCCCGAGGAACGGTAGACGTCGACGCGCAGCTCGCTCTCGTCGATGTCGACGTGGTCGGCCTTCTCGACGACGGGGAGCACCTCGACGCCCGCGAACGAGGTCTGGCGCGGCCCTGGTTGTCGAAGGGCGAGATGCGCACCAGGCGGTGCGTGCCCTGCTCGACCGAGAGGGTGCCGTAGGCGTAGGGCGCCTGCACGGCGAAGGTGGTCGACTTGATGCCGGCCTCCTCCGCGTACGACGTCTCGTAGATCTCGGTCTTGTAGCCGCGCTGCTCGGCCCAGCGCAGGTACATCCGCTGGAGCTTCTCGGCGAAGTCGGCGGCGTCGACGCCACCGGCCTCCGCGCGGATGTTGACGAGCGCCTCACGGGCGTCGTACTCACCGGACAGGAGGGTACGGACCTCCATCTCGTCGAGCGCCTTGCGGACGCCCGTGAGTTCGGCCTCGGCCTCCGCGCGGGTGTCCGGATCGTCCTCCTCCTCGGCCATCTCGAAGAGAACGGCGAGATCGTCGATCCGTCCGCGCAGCGTCTCCGCCTTCCTGACCTCGGCCTGGAGGTGGGAGAGCTTGCTGGTGATCTTCTGCGCCGCCTCCGGGTCGTCCCACAGTGAGGGCGCGGCCGCCTGCTCCTCGAGCACGGCGATGTCTGCCCTCATCCTGTCGAGGTCCAGAACGGCCTCGATCGACTCCATGGTCGAGGAGAGGGACTTGAGCTCTTCGGATACATCGACGACTGCCACCCCCCCAGCGTAACGGCTCCCCCGGGCCCCCCACACCGAACGCCGGAGCCGGAATCCCTTCCGGCGGCGTCAGTGCTGGTCACGCGAGGGGCGGGAGCGGGTCAGGGGGTGGCGGGGGCCGAGTTGTTGGTGTCCTGGGGGTGCGTTCCCGGCCCGTCGTCCGAGGTGGCCAGCCAGGCGCCGGCGCCCACCGCGGCCAGCAGGGTCACCGCCAGTGCGGCCAGGGTCAGCCGGCGCCGGCGGGCGAGCGCGCGGTTGCGGGCCGAACCGGGACGGCGGGCGCCGCTCGCGCGGGGGGCGCGGGCCGTGCCGCGGGCGCCGCCGGCCAGTTCGTCGGGGGTCGGCACCCGCATCGAGGTGTGGGTGTCCCGGTTGGAGTCGGCCGGCTTCGCGCCCGGCACCAGCGGGACCGCGCCGCGCCGCCGCACGGGCACCCCGGTGCCCGGCGCCGGACCGGAGGCCAGGGAGTCCTCAGGTCCGGGACTCTCCGGCTCCACCGGCTCGGTGTCCGGCTCGTCCACGTCCAGCGGCGGCATCCCCGCCAGCATCGGCAGCAGCTCCCGCAGCCGTGTCCCCAGCTCCGAGGCCCGCAGCCGCGAGGCCGGCGCCTTGGCCAGGCACTGCACGAGCAGCTGCCACAGCTCGTCGGGGATGCCGGGGAGCGGGACCACCGACTCGGTGACATGACGGCGCAGCACCGCCCCGGGGTGTCCGCCGCCGAACGGCGTGAAGCCCGCGAGCAGCTCGTACAGGACCGTGGCGAGCGCGTAGATGTCGACCGACGCGCGCGGCGGCAGGCCCTCCACGATCTCCGGCGCCAGATAGTCCGGCGTCCCGATGATCTTCGTGGCCCGGGTGCGGCGCGGGGTGTCGATGAGCTTGGCCACGCCGAAGTCGGTCAGCAGGGCGCGGTGCGAGCCGCCGGGGCCGAGCGGGCCCTGCATGTCCAGCAGCACGTTCTCCGGTTTGACGTCCCGGTGCACGACCCCCGCCGCGTGCGCCGCCGCCAGGCCGTCCGCGATGTCGGCAACGATCGCCACCGCGGCCTCCGGCGCGAGCCTGCGCTCCCGGTCGAGCCGGGTGCGCAGGTCCGTGCCGCGGACCAGGTCCATGACCAGGGCGAGATCGTTGCCGTCGACCACCATGTCGCGCACCGAGACGACGTGCGGGTGTTCCAGGCCGAGCAGCGCCGTCCGCTCCCGCACGAAGCGCCCGACGAGCTCCTGGTCGGAGGAGAGGTCCTCGCGCAGCAGCTTGATCGCGACGGGCCCCCGCGGCCCCTCGCCGAGCCACACCGTGCCGGCGCTGCCCCGACCGAGGATCTGGTGGGCGGTGTACCGGCTGCCGATCTTCCGTGCCAAGACTGCTCCTACCGACGCGTGTTGCCGCCAAAGCTACGCGCCTCGAAAGCCGACGTTCACCGGGGACGCCGAATTCACCCGCCGGTTGTCGACACGTCAGCAAACAAGCCGGAACCGCCCCCGGACGGGGCGGACTGCTACGGCGCCTCGGGCCCGCCCAGGTCCTGGACCCAGTCCGTCGCCGTGCCGAACCAGTGGGTGAGCTGGTCCCAGTAGCCCTTGCCGCTGCCGATCCAGTCCTGCAGCGGGCTCAGCTCCCAGATCAGCCAGCTCACCACGAACAGGATGATGATCGTGAACAGGCAGCCCTTCAGGCAGCCGAGACCGGGGATGCGCATCGGGTTGGCGCTGCGCTGCCGCTGCCGGGGCTCACGCGCGGGACGCCGCGGCTCCGGCGGCGGGGTGTACCGCTGCGGCTCCGGCTGCCGCGGTCGCTGCGGCGGTGGCGGGGCGTACTGCTGCGGCTGCTGGTACGGCTGCGACTGCCGGCCGTGGCCGGGAGCGGGCTGGGGCTGCGGCCGGGCGACCTGCCGCTGGGGGCGGCGGCGCAACGGGTCCTCGCCCGGGTCGAGGTACTGGACCTGCGTCTGCTCGTTGCGGTCGCGGGCCGCGCGCAGCTGGTTCTGCCAGGGGTGCGGGTCGTCGGGGCCGCCCGGTCCCTGACCGGGCGGCCCCGGGGGCATGACGGCGGTCGGGTCGGCGGCGCCGGAGGGCCCACCGGTGTGGGCACCGGTCTGCGGCAGGACGCTGGTGGCGCCGTTGGGGTCGTACGCGTCCCCGGTGTGCGGCAGCACCTGCGTCGGGGCGGCGGCACCGGGCGCGCCCGGTGTGCCGGGCACGGGGGCGGGCGCCGGGTCGGGCATGAGGAGCACTCCGACGTTCTCCGCGGCGGCGATCTGCGCGGAGTTCACGTGCACGCCGACCCCGTCGGCGACGACGCGCAGGCCGCGCGCGAGGTTCTCGGCGCTGGGCCGCTCGTCGGGGTCCTTGCGCAGACAGCGCTCGATGACCGTCCACAGCGGGTCCGGGACCGTGGAGGGGCGGCGCGGTTCGGCGCTCAGGTGCTGGTGCAGCACCTCCAGGGCGGAGTCGCCGGAGAACGGCGGGCGGCCGGTGACCAGCTCGTACAGCAGGATGCCGGCGCCGTAGATGTCGACGGCGGAGGTCTGCGGGCGGCCCTCGGCGGACTCGGGCGCGATGTACGCGGGCGTGCCGACGAACTCGTGGGTGCGGGTCAGGCCCGGGGAGTCGGCCAGCCGGGCGATGCCGAAGTCGGTCAGCATCGGGTGCATCTCGCCGCCGTCCTGCTTGAGCAGGACGTTGGCGGGCTTCAGGTCCCGATGCACCACGCCGTCGGCGTGGCTGGCGGCGAGCGCGTCGGAGATCTGGGCGGTCAGCAGCGCGGCGGCGACGGGTGTGAGAGGGCCGTTCTCCCGCAGATAGCGGTGCAGGTCGGGGCCTTCGACGAGGTCCATGACCAGGGCCAGCAGATCGCCCTCGACGACCAGGTCGCGGATCCGGACGATGTTGGGGTGGGTCAGCCTGAGCAGGACGGAGCGCTCCCGCAGGAACCGCGTCACGATGTCCGCGTCGTTCGCGAGCTCCTCCTTGAGGACCTTGATCGCGACGGTCTCACCCGGCTGGCCGGGCACCGCCGCCTCGGTCCCCGCGGTCTCCCTCTGACGGGCCCGCCAGACGGTGCCCGTGGCACCGCGTCCGATCTGCTCCTCGAGCAGGTACTTGCTCCCTACCGGCCGCACGTCATGCGCTCCCTGCTGCTTGCTTGGCTGGCGTACACCGTGGTTCGTCGTACCGCGGAACGGAAATGCTCCGCCCCACTGTAGTGCCGCCCCACGGGACACCGGCCTGTCGACTTCGACGTCTTCCCGTCCTCTTTCCGTCCTCTTTCCGTCCTCTTTCCGCCCTCCGCGGTCCCTCCGTGGGCACTGCGGGGCTCCACACGGGCCCCGCAGGTGCTCCCCGTGTGCCCTGCGCGGGTTCCACGTGGGTTCTACGTACCGGTTCCCGTCCGCGTTCGACGAAAGACGCTCGACTCGGCCCGTTTGGTTGCCGGACACCGGACGCGACCGATCTCAAGTGGCGCTGAGACGATCATCCACGACGCATTTGTCAGGCACTTTTGAGGGCAGAGCCGACCAATCAAGATCATTCGCTGCCGGGCGGCGGGCATGTTGTCGGTGTCAGGTGCGAGGATGCCTGCAGTACTGGCCGTACGTGCGCGTGTGGTGGTGGGGGAAGTCCGCGGTGGGGGACCGCGGGGCCGCTTCGTCCCCCTGTGCCGCGGGCGCCCGCGCAGAAGGGACCGCTCACGGCGATGCAGATCCGGCTGACCGTCGTAGACCCGCTGGGCCCGCCCTCCCCCGCGCGGGGCCACGTGGTCGTCACCGCCCCCGCCGGTACGGCCCTGGCGGCGGTGGCCGCCGCACTGGTCTCCGCGGTGTCCGGCGGCGACGGGGGATCCGGCTCCTCCTCGGGTGCCCCGGTGCTGTACGCCGGTGACCAGCGGCTGGACGTCCAGCGCTGCACCCTCGGCGAGCCTCCGCTGATCGACGGCGCGGTGCTGGCCGTGGGCGCCCCGGGCGAACCCGAGCCGCATCCCGAGCTGGACGACACCCCGACCAGGCTCCATGTCGTCGCCGGTCCCGACGCGGGCGGCGTCCACCTGCTGCACGGCGGCGAGATCCGCATCGGCCGCTCGGCCGACGCCGATGTGCCGCTCGACGACCCGGACGTCTCCCGATTGCACTGCACGGTGACGGTCGGCCCGGACGGCAGGGTCTCGGTCGCCGACCTCGGTTCCACGAACGGCACGACCCTGGACGGCCGGCGGGTGGGGCCCCGCCCGGTCGGTCTGGCACCGGGCGCGCTGCTGCGGATCGGCGAGTCGGTCCTGCGGCTCACCCCGGCCGCCGGACCGGCGGCCCGCGCGCGGACGACCCCGGACGGCGAGGGGCACGTACGCGTGCCGGGCCCCCGCGCGGGCGACGGCAGTGGCAGCGGTGGTGGCCACGGCAGCGGGGAGCCGGCCGGGGCAGGGGCGTCGACGGCCGGGCCGTTGCCGGGGACGGGGACGCCGGCGTCGGGGCACACGCGCATGCCGGCCGCACATCCGCCGCCTCCGAGTCGGCCGACCCAACACGGCTACGGTTCCGCGCCCTGGGCCACCTCCTCCGACCCGCACGCACCCGCTCCGGACGCCCCCGGGGCGGGCGCGGGGGAACGCCCGCCGGTCCCCGGCCAGGGCGGCGCACCGGGGGTCGAGAACCGCGAGGCGGACACCTTTGGTCCCGGCAGGCGCACGGTGCACCTCGCTCCCCGGGGCGAGATGCCGCGGGTCCCCAAGGGTCGCCGGGTGTCGCAGCCGAGGCCCGCCGACGGCGACCCGGACACCGGGCACTCGGGCGACACGTACGGCAGGACGCGCGGCGGGGCGACCGCAGAGCACCCAGCGCCCCCGGTTCCCCCCACCGGGGCCACCCGCTCGGGCACCGGCGGCCCCGGGGTCCCTCCTCCCACCCGCCGTAAGGGCACCCCGCTGCGCGGCACCGACCTGGACGGCGCCGGACTCACGCAGCAGCCTCCCGGCGGCCGCAGGCGCGGCGGACTCTCCGCGTGGGCGCGGCGGCTGACCGGAGGACGTCAGGGGCCGGAGACCGCCGGGGCGGCCGGGTCCGGTGAGGAGGCGGCCGGCGCCGTCCCGCCCGGACCGGCCGTGACCGCACCCGGCCCACCCGAGACCTGGCCCGACCCCGCCACCCTGCTGCTGACCGCGCTGGGCCCCGGCCCCCGGCTGTGGGAGCGCGGGCCCGGCCATCCGGAGACCCTCGCGATACGCCTCGGCACGGCCGACCGGGCGGTGCCCGGCGGCTCGGGCCTGCTGCCCGCCGTACCGGTGACCTCGGGACTGCGCGAGGTGGGCTCGCTGGGCCTGGCCGGTCCGCGCGAGCGGCTCACCGGGCTGGCCCGCGCGGTGCTGGCCCAGCTCGCCGCGCTGCACTCCCCCGACGCCCTGGAGATCGTCCTGATCACCGCGGACCGCTCCCGCACCCTGGAGGAGCGGACCGCCGAATGGGCCTGGCTGGGCTGGCTGCCGCACGTACGCCCGGGGCACGGCCAGGACTGCCGACTGCTCCTCGCCCACGACCGCGAACAGGCCGCGGCCCGCACCGAGGAACTGCTGCGCCGCCTGGAGGACCACGACCACGCGGCGCGGACCTCGCCCACCCGACCGGCCCCGACCGGCCGGTCGGACGTGCCTGCCCCGCTCATCCCGGAGCAGCCCCGGCCCACCGACGCCGACCGGGGCGAGCGGCGGCGTCCGTCCTGGGCCGGGGGCGCCGGAGCCGGCCCGGCGGACGGCTTCGCCGGGCCGTACACCGTGGTCGTCGTGGACGGCGACCCCGGGGACCCCGAGGTGCGCGACGCGGTGGTGCGGCTGGCCGTGGAGGGGCCGCGGGCCGGGATCCACCTGGTGTGTCTCGCCGAGACGTCCGCCGCCTCCGCCACGTTCCCGGTCACGCAGACGTACGAGGCGGCCTGCGCGGTGACGCCGGCGTTCCGGGAGTGCGGCGCCGTCGCCCTGCTCAGCGGGGACGTGGCGACCACCCTGCGGCTGCTGCGGGTGGCCGCCACCGGTACGGGGACGCCGCCGGGTCCGGTCGGTCACGGCACGGTCGCCACGGTCGACGCGGTCTCCCCGGCGTGGGCCGAGCGGTTCGCGCGGGCGCTGGCACCGCTGCGCACGGAGGGCGTCCCCGGCGCGGTGCACGCGCGCGTGTCGGCGCCGCTGCCCCCGTCGTCGCGGCTGCTGGACGAGCTGGGGCTGGCCCGCGCCACCCCGGCCTCGCTGATGGCCCGCTGGGCGGACGCGGCCGACGACACGGAGAGCATCGGTGGCCGGGTGTCCGCGGTGCTGGGTGCCGGTCCGCGCGGCCCGGTCTCCGCCGACCTGGCGGCCGAGGGGCCCCATCTGCTGGTGGAGGGGCCCTCCGGCAGTGGCCGTACCGAACTGCTCCGGGCCGTCGTCGCTTCCCTGGCCGCGGCCGAACGCCCGGACCGGCTGGGCGTCGTCCTGGTGGACGGCCGGTGTGCCGCCGCGGCGGGCGGCGGACCGGGCGACGGCCTGCGCGTGTGTACGGACGTACCGCATGTCACCACGCATCTCAGCGCCAACGACCCGGTGCGGATGCGGGAGTTCGCCCAGTCACTGAGCGCCGAGCTGAAGCGGCGTGCCGAACTGCTCGGCCGGTCGGACTTCGTGGAGTGGCACACCGGGCGTGAGCTGTCGGACCGTATGGTCGCCCAGCGCACGGCCGCGCCCCGCGGCCAGGAGGCCGACGGCGGCGAGCACTCCGGGGACCTGGACACCCCGCCCAGTTCGACGCTGCGGCTGCGGTCCGGGGCCGCGCGGCGCAGGACGGAGGCCCCGCCACCGCTGCCCCGGCTGGTGGTGGTCGTGGACGACCTGGACGCGCTGGTCTCCCCCGCGCTCGGCTCGCCGGGGCGGCCCGCCGCCGGGTCGGTGCTGCGGGCGCTGGAGGCGGTCGCGCGGGACGGCGAGCGGCTGGGCGTACACCTGGTGGCCGCCACCGGCCCCTGCGCCCGGACAGCGGAGACCGAGCCGGCGAAGCGGGCGACCCTGCGCGTGACGCTCGACCCGCCCGCGCCGGGCGGCCGTGGGGACGCCTCCCCGTTCGAGCGGAGCCGGGACAACGGGGGAGAACCGGCGCCGGGACGGGGGCAGTTGGCCCACGCGGACGGCACGGTGACCGCGCTCCAGGGCGGGCGGGTGACCGGCCGCATCCCGCGCACGGCGACGCTGCGGCCCACGGTCGTGCCGCTGGAGTGGCACCGCATGGGCGATCCGCCGGCCCGCCGCCCGGTACGGGAACTCGGCAACGGCCCGACCGACCTCGCGCTGCTCGCCAGCGCGCTGGAACGCGCGGCCCGCCAGGTCTCGGCCACCGAGGTGCCGTCCCTGCTCTGACCTGACCGCGCGTCAGCCGGCTGCGCGTCAGCCGACCTCGCATCCTCCCTGCGCAACGGACGTACGCGCATGGGGAGATGACGCGTCAGTCCCGCGCGTCAGCCGCCACGCAGCACGGGCGCAGTCCGCCCCGGCATGCTCCGATCCGGCATCCCGCGGTCCCGGAGAGTCACGACGCGGTCACAATCCCGGACTTGACACACGACGCGCTCTTGCCGCTCCCGTCCTCCCGGGCGTACACAGAGCGCACGGGACAGCGCTCGACGTTCGACGAGGTACGAAGAACGGGGCAGTGATGCGCAGGACGAGCAGAATCATCCGGATACGCAGGTCGCCCGGCACACCCAAGGCAACGACAACTCCCCGCGCCCGCAGGGCCGCGAGGGCCTCCGCCGCCGTCGTCGCGGGTGTCCTCGTGGTCTCGCTCACCGCGTGCGGAGGGGACGACGACGGCGGCACCGACGACGGCGCGGGCGGCAACGCCGACGAGACCGCGGCCACCGTCACGCTTCCCCGGCTGGACGGCGAGAGCCTCGAGGTCGCCGCCGTGTGGACCGGCACCGAACAGGCCAACTTCAAGAAGGTTCTGGCGGAGTTCGAGAAGCGCACCGGCGCGAAGGTGACCTTCGTTCCCGCCCAGGATCCCCTCGTCAACTTCCTCGGCTCGAAGATCGCGGGCGGCGCCCCGCCGGACGTGGCGCTGCTGCCGCAGCCGGGCGCCATCAAGCAGGCCGTCGACAAGGGCTGGGCCAAGCCGCTCGGCGCCGAGGCGACCAAGGAGCTCGGCGAGAACTACTCGCAGGGCTGGCAGGACATCGGCAAGGTCGACGGCAAGCAGTACGGCGTCTACTACAAGGCCGCCAACAAGTCGCTCATCTGGTACAACGCCCAGGTCTTCGGGAACGCGGGAGCGGCCGAGCCCAAGACCTGGGACGAGCTGCTCACCGCCGCGCAGGCGGTGTACGACTCCGGTGTCACCCCGTTCTCGGTCGGCGGCGCCGACGGCTGGACGCTGACCGACTGGTTCGAGAACGTCTATCTGTCCCAGGCCGGACCGGAGAAGTACGACCAGTTGGCCCAGCACGAGATCAAGTGGACGGACCCGTCCGTCAAGGAGGCGCTGACCACTCTCGCCGAGATCTGGGGCAAGAAGGACTACGTCGCGGGCGGCCCGTCCGGCGCGCTGCAGACGGAGTTCCCGGCCTCGGTGACGCAGACCTTCACCGGCGGCGACCAGCCCAAGGCGGGCATGGTCTACGAGGGCGACTTCGTGCAGGTCAACATCAGTGAGACCGAGGCGAAGGTGGGCACGGACGCGAAAGTGTTCCCGTTCCCGGCCGTCGGCGACACCGCGCCGGTGGTCTCCGGCGGCGACGCGGCCGTGATCCTCGAGGACTCGAAGGCGGCGCAGGCGCTGGCCACCTTCCTGGCCTCCCCGGACGCGGCGGCGATCCAGGCGAAGCTGGGCGGCTTCCTCTCGCCGAACAAGGGCATCGACCCGTCGACGTACCCGAACGCCGTGCAGAAGAAGATCGCCGAGGCGCTGATCGCATCCGGTGACGACTTCCGCTTCGACATGTCCGACCAGGCCCCGCAGGCGTTCGGCGGCACTCCCGGCAAGGGCGAGTGGAAGGCGCTGCAGGACTTCCTGAAGAACCCGAAGGACATCGCGGGGACGCAAGCCCGGTTGGAGGCCGACGCGGCCGCGGCGTACGGGAACTGATCCGGCGATGGCGTCGGACACGGCGGCAGGGGTCCCCGAGGCTCCTGCCGCTCCCAAGTCGCGCAGGAGCGTCACCGGCACCCGCAAAACCGTCGCGGCGCTGTTCCTGCTGCCCGCGCTGCTGCTGCTCGGTGCGCTCGTGGTCTACCCGATCGGGTACTCCGTCCTCCGCAGCTTCTACGACCAGTCCGGCGACGGCTTCGCCGGATTCGACAACTACCAGGCTCTGTTCACGAACAACGGCATCCGCACCGCCCTGAAGAACAATGTCGTCTGGGTGGTGTTCGCACCGACGGTCGCGACCGCGCTCGGTCTGATCTTCGCGGTGCTGACCGAACGGATCCGCTGGGGCACGGCGTTCAAGCTGGTCGTCTTCATGCCGATGGCGATCTCCATGCTCGCGGCGGGCATCATCTTCCGCCTGGTGTACGACCAGGACCCGGACAAGGGCGTCGCGAACGCGGTGTGGGTGGGAGTGCACGACACCTTCGCCGAGTCGTCGGCGTACCCGAAGGCGCACCCGGGCCGCGAGTCGCCGCTGGAGGCGGCCGGCGGGGCGCCTTCGTCACCAAGGGGACGGTGAGCGTCGGAGACACCGTCGCGCTGCCGCTGGTCGGCGTCGCCCCGGACCTGATCCCGGACGACGCCGACCGGGCGGCCGCGCCGAAGCCGGAACCGGACCGGATCACCGGCACGACCTGGCAGGACTTCACCCGCGGCAAGGGCGTCGGCACGCTGAACGGCGTCGACGCCGACGAGTGGGGCTACCCCGGCATGAGGATCGAGGCGGTCAGGGACGGCACGGTGGTGGAGACGGCCACGGCGGGAGCCGACGGCACGTTCTCCCTGTCGTCCGAGGCGGACGGGGCACGACTCCGGCTTCCGGCAAGCAACTTCGAGGAGCCGTACAACGGCCTGGACTGGCTGGGCCCGTCGCTGGTCACGCCCGCCGTCATCGGCTCGTACATCTGGATGTGGGCGGGCTTCGCGATGGTGCTGATCGCGGCCGGGCTCGCGGGCATGCCCCGGGAGCTGCTGGAGGCCGCGCGGGTCGACGGCGCCAACGAGTGGCAGGTGTTCAGACGGGTCACGGTGCCCCTGCTGGCACCGGTGCTCGCGGTCGTCACCGTCACCCTGATGATCAATGTGCTGAAGGTGTTCGACCTGGTCTTCATCATCGCCCCCGGCTCCTCCCAGGACGACGCCAACGTCCTCGCGCTGGAGCTGTACCGCAAGGGCTTCTCCGAGGACCAGCCGGGCATCGCCAGCGCGATCGCGGTGTTCCTGCTGCTCCTGGTGATCCCGGTGATGTGGTTCAACGTGCGGCGGCTGAGGCGGGAGGTCAGGCGATGAGCCCACGTCTGCTCGAGGAGCGTCCTCCGGGCTCCCGTCCGCTCGCCTCCCGGCTCGGCGACCGGGTCGGCGGGGGACTGGTCCGGGCGTTCCTGATCGTCGTCGGACTGTTCTGGCTGGTCCCGACGATCGGGTTGCTGCTGGCCAGCCTGCGCACCCCCGGGGACATGGCCGCCGACGGCTGGTGGACGGTGTTCACCGAGCCCTCGCAGCTCACCTTCGACGCCTACGAGACCCTGTTGAAGAACGACGACATCACCGGCTCCCTGCTGAACACGGCGTACATCACCGTCCCGGCGACGGTCCTGGTGGTGGTGATCGGTTCGCTCGCCGGATACGCCTTCGCGTGGATGGAGTTCCCGGGCCGGGACTGGTGGTTCCTCGGCGTGGTGGGGCTGCTGGTGGTTCCGGTACAGGTGGCGCTGATCCCGATCGCCGAACTCTTCGGCAGCCTCGGCATCTTCGGCTCACTGGTCGGCGTGGTGCTGTTCCATGTCGGCTTCGGTCTGCCGTTCGCGGTGTTCCTGCTGCGGAACTTCTTCGCGGAGGTCCCGAAGGAGCTGCTGGAGGCGGCCCGGCTGGACGGCGCGGGTGAACTGCGCCTGTTCGCCCGGGTCGTGATGCCGCTGGCCGGGCCGGCGATCGCCTCGCTGGGCATCTTCCAGTTCCTGTGGGTGTGGAACGACATGCTGGTCGCGCTGATCTTCACGGACTCCGGGAGCCAGCCGATCACGGTCGCCCTGCAGACTCAGGTACGGCAGTTCGGCAACAACATCGACGTGCTGGCGCCGGGCGCGTTCCTCTCGATGGTGGTCCCGCTGGCCGTGTTCTTCGCCTTCCAGCGGCAGTTCGTCTCCGGCGTGATGGCGGGCGCCGTGAAGTGAGCTGTCCGGAGACCGGGTGGGAGGGACGGATCCGGGGCTCCGCACGAGTGCCCCGGGTCCGTTCCTCCGTGTGACGGGCGTCCCCCGGATGCCGCACACGGCGTGACCCGGGCGGCCCGGTGGCCGTTCCCGGGCCGAACACCCGCGCCGACCGTTGGATGCCCCTTGCCCAGGTTCCGAGTCACCGTCCCCGCACGCCCGGTCCAGGCGTCCTCGTCGCACCGGGTCCGGGTGGGCACGCCCGTCCGCTCGTCGCGGCCCGCTCCGACCCGGCCACCCACCTGGCGGCCCTCCGGACGGCCTTCGGGGCGACCCGGCCGGGGTTCCGCCGCCTGAGCCCCGGTCGGCTGCTCGGCCACTCGGTCACTCGATGACGAGGTCGACCGGGACGTTGCCGCGGGTGGCGTGGGAGTAGGGGCAGACCTGGTGGGCCTGTTCGACCAGCTTGCGGCCGGTCTCCTCGTCCACGGTGTCGGGCAGCTCGACGCGCAGCGTCACGGCGAGCGCGAAGCCCTCGCCCTGCTTGCCTATGCCGACCTCGGCGGTCACCGCGGCCTCGCTGACGTCGACCTTCGCCGCCCGGCCGACCAGGCCGAGGGCGCTGCCGAAGCAGGCCGCGTAACCGGCGGCGAACAGCTGCTCCGGGTTGGTGCCCTCGCCGCTGCCGCCCAGCTCCACGGGGGCGCTGAGACCGAGGTCGATCTTGCCGTCGGAGGTGACGGCGCGGCCCTCGCGGCCGTGAGTGGCGGTGGCGACAGCGGTGTAGAGCGCGTCCATGGGAAACCTTCCCTCTCGAGTGGTGACCGGGCGGCCGGCCCTCTGTCTTCGAGGGCCCGGCCACCGCACGACCGCAAGTAGAGCACGCAATTAAATTGCGCGCAATCAAATGGCTCGAAAGAGCTACCCTGGAGCCATGACGCCGACCCCGAACCCCTCCCCGGCCCCCCTCCCGGCACCGGCCACGGATCCGGTCGGCGCTCCGCCGTCCGGGTCCGCCGACGACTGGCTCCGCCTCGACCGGCAGATCTGCTTCTCCCTGCACGCCACTTCGCGCGCCTTCAACAGCGTGTATCGCGTGGCCCTCAAGGACCTCGGCCTCACCTACCCCCAGTACCTGGTGATGCTGGCCCTCTGGGAGCACGGCCCGCTGCCCGTCAAGAAGCTCGGCGAACACCTGCGGCTCGACTCCGGCACCCTCTCCCCGCTGCTCAAACGGTTGGAAACGGCCGGCCTGGTGCGCAGGGAGCGCAGCGCGCGCGACGAGCGCTCGGTGGAGGTGCGGCCCACCGAGGAGGGCGCCGCCCTGCGCGAGCGGGCCCTGGACGTGCCGCGCCGGATCGTCGCCGCGACCGGCTTCGAGATCGACGAGATCCAGTCACTGCGGGCCCGCCTCGACCGGCTCACCGCCGCACTGGACACGGCGGCGGCGAACGGCGCCTGACGGCCGCCGCAGCGGACGCGGGGAGGGTACGGAACATCCCTTAACGGGCAAAAGGTCAGTGACCAGTCGCCGAGCCCAGGGGGCGCCATGCACCCTCACCACCCCCAGGCCGCCGCCGTCGGCGCCACCGGCGTCACCGTCGTCGTGATCGGCCACGACGACGCCCCCCATGTGACCGACGCCGTGCGCTCGGCGCTCGGGCAGGGGCCGCTCGTGCGTGAGGTCGTCGCCGTCGACGACTGCTCGACGGACGGCAGCGCGGGCCTGCTCGCCCGGCTGGCCGGGACCGAGCCCCGCCTCCGGGTGATCCGGCACCCCGCCAACAGCGGCGGCTGCGGAGCCCCGCGCAACACCGGGCTCGACGCGGCGACCTCGCCGTACGTGATGTTCCTGGACAGCGACGACATCCTCCCGGCCGGTGCCGTGAACGCGCTCCTCGGCGCGGCGGACGCGGCGGACGCGGACGTCACGGGCGGTCTGTGCGTGCGCCGCGAACTGCCGTCGGGGCGTGAGGCGCCGTGGCAGCCCGGCCTGTACGCGACGCCCAGGGTGCTCGCGCACCCTGCCCGGCGCCCCCGCCTGGTGCACGACACCCTCTGCGTCAACAAGCTCTACGCGACGGCCTTCCTGCGCGCGCACGGCATCCGCTTCCCCGAAGGGCACTTCCCCTACGAGGACTTCGTCTTCACCGCGCGCGTGTGGGCCGCCGCCCCGCGCGTCGCCCTGGTCCCGGACCGGGTCTACGTCTGGCAGGTGCGCCGGTCCGCCCGGCGGCTGTCGATCTCGCTGGACCGCGCGGGCATCGAAAACTGGCGGGACCGCACGCGCGCGTGCCGCACGGCGTACGAGATCCTGCTGGTCGCCGGCCAGAAGGAGCTGGCGCGGGCGGCGCGGGCCAAGTTCCTCGACCACGAGCTGCGCATGTACGTGCGGGAGCTGCGGCTGCACGACGAGGACTACCGGCAGGCGTGGTGGGCGCACACCCGCGCGTTCCTCGCCGAGTACGACGTGGCCGACTGGGCCCGCGACCCGGTCGCGCCCGGCAGGCTGATCGGGCGGGTCCTGCTGGCCTCCCCGAACCGCGCGACCTGCCCCGCCTCCAGGAACTGGCGGGCCGCCCGGCGCGGCTGTGCCCGCCGTACACCCGCGCGGCGGACGGCACGCCCTGCTGGTCCGCCGACCTGCCCGGGGTCACCCTGGAGCCCCTGCTGAGCCGTCCCGTGACCCGGCTGCCGCTCGCCGTCGACGCGGAACTGCGCCCCCGCGCGCGTGCCACCCGGCTGCGCCTGCACCTGCACGAGCTGTACGGCCTGCTGGAGCGGGCACACCCGTCGGAGCTGGAGATCGAGTGGCGGCACCGGGACGGCGGAGGCAAGAGGGTGTGCACGGTGCCGCTGCGGGCGGCGACCGGGAGCGGCTGGTCCGCGGAGACGACCGTACGGCCGGCGCGGCTGGCCGCGCTCGGCGCGGGCGCCTGGGACCTGCGCCTGCGGGTGCGCTTCGGAGACGGCTCGAGCCGCGAGGTCACCGCGCACGCGTGTGCGGGCCCCGGTCTGCTGCGCCGCCGCGCGGTGCCGAGCGTCCGGTACGGCGTGGTGCTGGTCCGGCCGTACGCCACCCACTCGGGCGCGCTGGCCCTGCGGGTCGCGGTCGGTGTACGCGGCGCCGTCTCGGTCGTCCGCGGGAGACTGTGGCGCCTGCTTCATTAAGATCCGGGAGAGCGGCGGGGACCGACCACCCACCACGGCCAACGAACGACGAGGGGACGTCCGCACATGACCTGGTTGATCACCGGCGGCGCCGGATACATCGGGGCGCACGTCGTACGGGCGATGACCGAGGCGGGCGAACGGACGGTGGTGTACGACGACCTGTCCACCGGCATCCCCGACCGGGTACCGGACGGAGTGCCGCTGGTGGTCGGCTCGACCCTGGACGGCGAGCGGGTGGCACGCGCCCTCGCCGACCACGAGGTCACCGGCGTCGTCCACCTGGCGGCGAAGAAGCAGGTCGCCGAGTCGCTGGAACTGCCCCTGCACTACTACCGGGAGAACGTCGAGGGCCTGCGCGTCCTGCTGGAAGCGGTGACGGCGGCCGGCGTCGTGTCGTCCTTCGTGTTCTCGTCCTCGGCGGCGGTGTACGGAATGCCGGACACCGCCGCCGAACTGGTGACCGAGGACATCCCCTGCGCGCCGATGTCCCCCTACGGGGAGACGAAGCTGGCCGGCGAGTGGCTGGTCCGTGCGACGGGCCGGGCCACCGGGCTGTCCACGGCCTCCCTGCGCTACTTCAACGTGGCGGGCGCCGCGAGCCCGGAACTCGCCGACACGGGCGTCTTCAACCTCGTCCCCATGGTCTTCGAGAAGCTGACCGAGCAGGCGCACCCGCGCATCTTCGGCGACGACTACCCGACCCCGGACGGCACCTGTGTCCGCGACTACATCCACGTCGTCGACCTGGCCGAGGCCCACGTGGCCGCGGCGCGCGCCCTGCGCGCCACCCCCGGCCGGGACCTCACCCTCAACATCGGCCGCGGCGAGGGCGTCTCCGTCCGGGGCATGATCGACCGCATCAACGCCCTCACCGGCCACGACCTGCCGCCCACCGTCGCCCCCCGCCGCCCCGGCGACCCGGCGAGCGTCGTCGCCTCCGCCGACCGCGCCGCCGCCGAACTCGACTGGAAGGCCCGCCACGACGTCGACGACATGATCACCTCGGCCTGGGCGGGCTGGCTCCGCCTCCACCCGTCGGCGTGACCGCGCCCGCTCACAGCGCCTTGAGGGCCTCCGTCGTGGCGCGCGCGAGCGCGGTCAGGTAGTTCTTCGGCAGTTTCGGGTTGCGGATGACCACCGAGCGCCAGTACAGGGGGCCGGAGATCAGGTCGAGGGCCAGGGCGGGGTCGATGCCGGGGCGCACCTCGCCCCGTTGCTGCGCCGCCGTGACGACGCCCCTGGCGACTCCGTCCTGGCCCTCCCGCAGCGCCTTCTGCAGCGCCTCGGCGATGTCGGGGTTGCGGGCGGCCTCGGCCTGGAGGTCGGGCA
Source organism: Streptomyces sp. GD-15H (assembly GCF_045291515.1). Taxonomy (NCBI): domain Bacteria; kingdom Bacillati; phylum Actinomycetota; class Actinomycetes; order Kitasatosporales; family Streptomycetaceae; genus Streptomyces; species Streptomyces sp. GD-15H. The sequence continues at coordinate 5,354,029 of NZ_CP149447.1, read as the reverse complement.
GGATCTGCGAGGCGACGGGGTGGCGCAGGGCGCGTGAGGTGACCTCGTACAGCAGCCGCAGGTCTCCCTCCAGGGAGCCGGTGTCCGGCGCGGGCAGCCCCTGCACGGCGATCGCGGAGACCAGGTCGAGGACCAGGTGCAGTTTGGAGCGCCAGCGGCGGTACACCGCGGTCTTGCCGACGCCCGCGCGGCGCGCGATCCCTTCGATGGACATCCGCGCGTCAGCCGGCGGCCGCGAGTTCCTCGAAGACGGCCGCCCGGATGGCCTCCGTCACGTCCTCCCGCAGTACGGCGGCCCCGGCGGGGGCCCTGCGGCGCGGACGCGGCTGGGGCTCGTCGGCGTGGGTCGTCATGCGGCCAGCATAGGGCGCGACGACGATACGGACCCGTTCTGACGACAGCACGTCCACCGATCCGGCACAGACGACGCCGGCCCCACCCGTAGCCGTTGCGACGAAACGGTTGCGTTCCGACGTGCGTTCCCCCTACGCTCGCGTTGCGACGATACGGTGCCGTCTCGACGTAAGTGAACGCACGAAGACGCGCGGGGAAACACCCGGCGGGACGGAACACGGCATCGCAGCGCCCGCCCCCACCCCTACCGAAAGCAGCGGATGTGAGTCAGGCCCTCCACACACCGCCTCCCACACCGGCCCGCCCGGTCCCGGTCGAGGACGACCTCCCGGCGCTCGCCGCCAAGCACGGACTGACGGTCAGCGGCGCCCGGCCGTCGCTCACCGAGTACGTCCGCCAGCTCTGGGCGCGCCTGGCACTTCATCCTCGCCTTCTCCCGGGCGAAGCTGACCGCGCAGTACAGCCAGGCCAGGCTGGGCCAGCTGTGGCAGGTGGCCACCCCGCTGCTGAACGCGGCCGTGTACTTCTTCATCTTCGGTCTGCTGCTGGGCGCCCGCCGGGGCATCCCGCACGACATCTACGTCCCGTTCCTGGTGACCGGCGTGTTCGTGTTCACCTTCACGCAGAGCTCGGTGCTCGCCGGGGTGCGCGCCATCTCCGGCAACCTCGGCCTGGTGCGGGCGCTGCACTTCCCGCGGGCGGCGCTGCCCGTCTCCTTCGCGCTGCAGCAGCTGCAGCAGCTGCTGTTCTCGATGGTGGTCCTGGTCGTGGTGGTGCTGGCGTTCGGCAGCCTGCCCGCCCTGTCCTGGCTGCTGGTGGTCCCCGCGCTGGGGCTGCAGTTCGTCTTCAACACCGGACTCGCGCTGCTCTTCGCGCGCCTGGGCAGCAGGACGCCCGACCTGGCCCAGCTGATGCCGTTCGTGCTGCGCACCTGGATGTACGCCTCGGGCGTCATGTTCAGCATCCCGGTGATGCTCGCCGACAAGGACGTCCCCGGCTGGCTCACCGACGTGCTGCAGTGGAACCCGGCCGCGGTCTACATGGACCTGGTCCGCTTCGCGCTGATCGACGGCTACGGCTCCTCGTACCTGCCCCCGCACGTATGGGCGTGCGCGGTCGGCTGGGCGCTGCTGGCCGGTGTGATCGGCTTCGTCTACTTCTGGAAGGCTGAGGAGACCTACGGCCGTGGCTGACAACACCGACGAGAAGATCCCCACTGTCGTCGCCGACGGCGTCGACATCGTCTACCGGGTCAACGGCACCGGCGCCGGACGCGGCTCCGCCACCGCCGCCCTCAACCGCATCGTGCGGCGCCGGAAGACCGAGAAGGCGGCCGGCGTGCGCACGGTGCACGCGGTGCGGAACGTGTCCTTCGTCGCCTACCGGGGTGAGGCCATCGGCCTCATCGGCTCCAACGGCTCGGGCAAGTCGACCCTGCTCAAGGCCGTCGCCGGACTGCTCCCGGTGGAGAACGGCCGGATCTACACCGACGGCCAGCCCTCCCTCCTCGGCGTCAACGCCGCCCTGATGAACAACCTGACGGGCGAGCGCAACGTCATGCTCGGCGGGCTCGCCATGGGCATGTCCCGCGAGCAGGTCCGGGAGCGTTACCAGGAGATCGTCGACTTCTCCGGCATCAACGAGAAGGGCGACTTCATCACCCTGCCGATGCGCACCTACTCCTCCGGCATGGCCGCCCGGCTGCGCTTCTCCATCGCGGCGGCCAAGGACCACGACGTCCTGATGATCGACGAGGCGCTGGCCACGGGTGACCGCTCCTTCCAGAAGCGCTCCGAGAGCCGCATCCGGGAGCTGCGCAAGCATGCCGGGACGGTGTTCCTGGTCAGCCACAGCAACAAGTCGATCCGCGACACCTGCGACCGCGTCCTGTGGCTGGAGCGCGGCGAGCTGCGCCTGGACGGGCCGACCGACGAGGTGCTCAAGGAGTACGAGGCGTTCACCGGCGGCCCGGACAAGGCCCGCAAGCCCAAACCGAAGCCCAGGCCCAAGCCGAAGGCCGCGACCGAGCCCACGACGGTGACCGAGCCGGAGACCGCCCCCGCTCCTTCGTGAGGCGCCGCCCGTCCGCCTCCGGGCAGCCCTTTCGCCGTATTGATGCCAATATGACCGAAGGGAACGCCCGGATCGGTGACGAGACGAAGGAGCCCCGAGATGCCCGAGCTCAGCGTCATCGTCCACGGGCCGAACACCCAGGACCACCTGACCGGCCTCCTCGACTCCCTCTGCTCCCCCGACTCCCCCGCCGCCTTTGAAGCCTCTCCCTCCCCGGACGTCGAGGTCATCGTCGCCGCCGTCGGCGACTGGGCCCGGGAGACCGCCGAGCGGCACACCCCCGACGTCCAGGTGCTGCCCCTGCCCGGCGGCACGTCCGACGCGGCGGCCAGAACGGCGGGGGCGGCCCGCGCCACCGGCCGCTGGCTGCACTTCGTCCACGCCAAGGACGGCCTGCCGCCCGGCGGTCCGCGTACGGTCGCCGAGCACCTCGCCAGGCTCCCCGACACCGTGGACGTCCTGCTCCTGGACCACGTCCGCAGCACCTGGCTCAGCTCCGGCCTGCCCTCCCCCGACGGCCCCCTGCTCGTCCGCGCGGGCCGCGCCGGCCTCGCCCTCGACGACTGCGCGCGCCTGCTGCGCCTCACCCCGCTGCTCGGCACCCACGTCCTGCGCGCCGCCTTCTGGCGGACCCATCACACCCGGCTCACCGCGGCGGCCGGCACCACGGACGGCACCACGGTCGACGAACCGTACGCCGCCCGCGCCGCCCTCCTGCTCGCCGACCGCGTCGCCTGTCTGCCCCGCATCGCCTACGAGGACCGGCGGCTGCGTCCCGCCGCTCTCCCACCGGTCACCCCCGAGCAGCGCTACGCCCTCGTCGAGCACTACGAAGCCCTCCTGGGCCTCGCCCGTGACCGCCCCGCCGTCCACGGTGTGCTGTACGAGATCATGGTCGGTGACTGTCTGCGCACCTTCGTCCGCGGCGGCATGCCCGACCAGGTCGCCCGGGAGTTCTTCCGCCGCGCCTCGCTGGCCGCCGTACGCCACCGCCCCGAGGGCCACCGGCGCCCAGCCGGCCTGGAGGGCGTCCGGCGCTCGCTGCTCGAGGAGGGCGCCTACACCAGGTACCGCGCCCTCCAGGCCGCCAACCGCGCCCGCCGCACCGCGGGATCCGCGGCGCGCACCGGCAAGCGGCAGCTCGGCACCCTGCTCCGCGACCACCACTACCGCCGGGCCCTGCGCCACCCCGTCGACCCGGACCTGGCGGTGTTCACGGCGTACTGGAACCGCGGTGTCGCCTGCAACCCGGCCGCGATCGCCGCCAAGCTCGCCGAACTCGCCCCGTGGATCCGCCCGGTGTGGGTGGTGACCGCTCACCACGCCGCCCTGCTCCCGCCCGGCACGGACCATGTGGTGCCCGGCACCCGCCGCTACGGGGAGGTACTCGCCACCGCGAAGTACCTCGTCAACAACGTCAACTTCCCGGACGCGGTGGTCAAACGCCCCGACGCCGTCCACCTGCAGACGCATCACGGCACCCCGCTCAAGCGCATGGGCGTGGACCAGATGCCGTTCCCGGCCGCCGCCCGGGGCCTGGACTTCCAGGCGCTGCTGGAGCGCGTCGACAAGTGGGACTACAGCCTCTCCGCCAACAGCCACACCACCCGCATGTGGCAGCGGGCGTACCCGTCCCGCCACGTCTCGCTCGACTACGGCTATCCGCGCAACGACGTCTACTACACGGCCGGCGCCGACGACATCCGCGCGATCCGCGAACGCCTCGGCATCGCCCCCGGCCGCCGGGCCGTGCTGTACGCGCCCACGCACCGCGACTACGAGACCGGCTGGGTCCCGCACCTGGACCTGGCCGCGCTCGCCGACCGCCTCGGCGAGGACACCGTCCTGCTGGTGCGCGGCCACTACTTCTACGACGGGCCCGCGTCCCCGCTCACCGCACTGCGGCGCGGCGGCCGCCTCGTTGATGTTTCGTCCTACGACCCGGTCGAGGACCTGTGTCTGGCCGCCGACCTGCTGGTCACCGACTACTCGTCGATCATGTTCGACTACGCCAACCTGGACCGCCCCCTGGTGGTCCACGCCGACGACTGGGACGTCTACCGGGAGACGCGCGGCGTCTACTTCGACCTGACGGCCGAGGCGCCGGGCCCGGTGGCCCGCACCCAGGAGGAGCTGACCGAGATCCTCACCACCGACGCCTGGCACGACGCGAGCGCGGCGAAGGCGCGGGCCGTCTTCCGGCGCCGGTTCTGCGAGTACGACGACGGCCGCGCCGCCGAACGCGTCGTACGCCGGATCTTCCTCGGCCAGGACGAGGAGTCGCTGCCGCCGGTGCTGCCCCTGGAGGAGCGCACCCCGGCGCCCAGCCCCGAGGAGGCGAGCCCGTGAGGAGACCACCCCCGCCGCACCCGACGTCACCGTGACGGTCATCGTCCACAACGACGCCGAACGCCTCCCCCGCGCGGTCGAGTCGGTCCGCCGGCAGACCCACCGCGCTCTCGAGATCGTCATCAGCGACGACCACTCGACGGACGAAACCCCCCAGGTGGCACGACGGTTGGCGGCCGGGGACCCGCGTATCCGGTATCTGCGCCTGCCGTACAACAGCGGCGGCTGCAGCGCGCCCCGCAACCGCGCCCTGGAGACCGCCCGCGCGCCGTATCTGATGTTCCTCGACAGCGACGACGAACTCCCCGCGAACGCCGTCGCGTTGCTGCTCGCCGCACACCGCGAACGGGACATCGACTTCGCGATGGGCGCGGTACGACGCGTCCGCACCGACACCGGCCACCGCTCCACCTGGATGCCGCATCTGGTGCGCGAGCGCCGCACCCTGGACGGCATCGAGGCCGATCCGCGGCTGTTCTTCGAGCACCTGTCGACCGGCAAGATGTACTCCCGGGCCTTCCTCGACCGGCACGACCTGCGTTTCCCCGAGGGCATCCACTACGAGGACCAGTTGTTCTCGGCGCAGGCGTACTGCCTGGCGAAGACGTTCACGATCGTCCCGGAACCGGTGTACCTCTGGTACATATCGCCCTACGCCGCCCCGGACTCGGCGTCCATCTCCAACCAGCGGCACAAGCTGGACAACGTCCGCGACCGCGTGCGCGTCCAGCGCCTCATCGACGCCTTCCTCGCCGAGAGCGGGCACGCGTCGCTGCGTGCGGACAAGGACCACAAGTTCCTCAAGCACGACGTCCGGATGTACACGGGCGACCTGCCCCACCGGGACGAGGAGTGGCTCGCGGGCTTCGCGGACCTGATGAACCCGTACCTGGAGACGCTGTCGCACAGCGCGTACGCCCGCCTCCCGCGCGCCGAACGGGTCGTCCTCCAGTTGCTCCGTGACCGACGCCTGTCCGAGGTCCGGCAGGCGGCCCGCGGCCTGGGCCACGACATCGCCCCGAGGCAGCTGACCGTGGGCCCGGACGGCCGCGCCTACTGGGGCGACCGGGTCCCCGCGTCCGCCGCCGCCCGCGCCGAACTGGACCTCTCCGACCTGGAACCGGACACCCGCCCCTTCCCCACCGCCCAGTTCCGCCACGAGATCACGGAAATCGCCCAAGGTCCCGGCGCCTCGGTCGAACTGACGGTGCGCACCTACGATCCGGCGCTGCGCCTCCCGCTCGGCCCGCAGCGCGCGACCCTCCTCCTCTCTCCCGGACGGCGCCGCCTCACCGTGCCCTTCCGCCTCTGCCCCGTCCGTCCCGGTGTCTTCGAGGGCCGCGTCGGTCTCGACCTGGCGGCCGCCTCCCTCCCGGTGAGCGGGTTCGCCGGGGTGCGCCATCCGCTGCTCCGCCTCACCCACCGGGGGCAGGGCAACGCGGGCGTCCTCCTGGCACCCCTGGCCTTCCCCTCGTTCACCGCCCGTGTCCCGTACCGCTCCGGGGCGGCCCCGCACCGCGTCACCGTCGAACCGGAGGGCCACGGCGCGGGCCGCCTGCAGATCCGCTGGGAACCCGTGGGGGTGGCGGCCCGGGTGACACGCCCGACGGTACGGCGCCTGGCCCGCCCGGTGGCGAACGTGCTGTGGCGTGAGGCGCGGGGTCAGCGCACCGCGTAGAGCGTCTGGCCCTCCGGTCCCCGTGTCACGGCCCGCAGCCCGGTGTCGTGCAGCGTCCCCGTCGTGTCCACCACCCACCGCACCTCGTACGCCCGCTCGATGCCCCGGCGCACACGCTCCGGCGTGCGCGGCGCGAAGTACTCCTCCGTGTCCGCCGCCCTGCGCTCCTCGTCCGGCAGGAAGAAGTCGGGGTAGCCGGGGGCGACCGTGTAGGGCCCGTACGCGGGAATCCGGCGGGCCTGCTTCGTCTCGGCCATGACGACGTCCCCGTACTTCACCCACGGTGTCATCCAGTGGTACCCCGTCCACGGCTCCCGGTACCTGGCCTCGACCGCCCGGGGCAGCGCGTCGCGCGGAACGACATAGCCCGCCGCTCCCGCCTGCGCCCACGCGCCGAGGGCCAGCGCACCGGTCAGGACGGCGGCCCACCCGGCGCGCAGCACGCGCCGGCCCGCCCGAACACCTCCAGGGCGGCCGCGAGCTGCGCCGGGATCAGCAGGGCGGGCAGTGCGCGCCCCCACGCGTGGTGGCCGCTCAGCCATCCCGCCGCGAAGACCAGCGCGCCCAGCGCGAAGAACAGCACCAGCGGATCCCACCGGTCGCGCCGCCACCGCACGGCCAGCGCGGCCACGCCGAGCGGTACCAGCCCGAACCGGGCCGGCAGGTCCCGGTACAGCTCCCGGTGCACCGACTCCAGTTCGGCGCCGGCGCCCAGTAGCGCGAAGAAGTCGTAGTACGGCCAGGCCCACAGCACGAGTACGCCCAGCAGCAGCCCGGCGCCGAGCCCCGGCCACACCGCCCGCGGCGGCCGCACGGGCCGTGCCGACAGCACCGTGGCGAGCGCGCCGACCGTGGCCACGACTCCGGAGAACTGGTGGCACAGCAGGATCACCGCCCACAGGGTTCCCAGCCCCGCCCACGCTCCCCACCCGGCCCGGCGGCGCAGCGCGGCCGTCAGCCAGGCCCAGAGGTGGAAGGCGAGGCCGAGGGTGAAGGTGCTCGGGTAGGCCACCGTCAGCGCGAGCGAGTGCAACCCCGGGAAGCCGCTCCACAGGAACGGGCTCGGGCCCCACAGGAACAGCAGACTCAGCAGGGCGAGCGCGAGGACGGCCCGCTGCCCCGGCCCGTGCGCGGCCCGGCTCGCGGTTCCGTGCGCGGGGCGGGGCCCGGTCCCCTGCGCGGGCCGGCTCGCGGTTCCGTGCGCGGGGCGGGGCCCGGTCCCCTGCGCGGGCCGGCTCCGGCCCCGCGTGCGGTCAGGGCCCGCACGTAGCGCCCTACGCCCGTCACCAGCAGCGCGAGTCCGGCCAGGGCGGCGAGCCGCAGCACGGCGAAGACCGGCAGCCCCGTCATCCGGGTGAGGCCGCCGAGCAGCACGGTCCACGGCGAGTAGTACGGGCTCTCCGTGCCCGCGTCGACCAGGGGGTTGCCGGGGTCGGCCAGGTCGTGCCGCAGACGTTGCAGGGTCGCCGCGTGCATGCCGAGGTCACCGGCCCACGGAAGCCGGACGATCACCGCGGCCAGCAGGACCAGGGTCAGCCCGGCGGCGACCTGAACGGCGGGCCGGGCGATGTCCGCCGGCCGGGGCGCGGCACGCGGCCTGCCGGTCCTCCCGGGCGGGGCGGAGCGGGTACCGGCAGAACGGCCGGCACGGACAGGACGGGCGGTCACTCTCAGAGCCTTAACACCACACCGGCTCCGGGGCACCCCGGCGCGCCGCAGGGGTGCCCGGACCGTCGTGTCCGGGGCACCCCTGTGGCGTCAGTACTGTGCCGCTGCCGCGTCGGCGCCGTGGCCTACGAGTGCGTGCGCAGCAGCGTCCGCATCGTCCGCATCGCCACGGACAGGTTGGCCAGGTCGAACGTCTCCGAGCTGCGGATCTCCTCCAGGGTGGTGCGGGCCCGGCCGAGGATGGCCTCGTTCTTCGCCTCCCACGCCTGGAACCGCTGCTGCGGTGTCGCCGTGCCGTTGCCCGCCGCCAGCACCTCGGCCGTCACCGCCGCGTGCGCGGCGTACAGGTCCTCGCGGATCGCCGCGCGGGCCATGGACTGCCAGCGGTCGTTGCGGGGCAGCTCGCTGATCCTGTCCATCAGCTGGGTGATGGACAGCCGGTCGGCGAGGTCGTAGTACACCTCGGCGACGTCCAGCGGCTCCTTGCCCATGCGGTCGGCCACCGAGACGATGTCGATTGCCGCGAACGCGGAGGAGAAGCCCGCCACGCGGGTGGCGAGTTCGCCGGGAACGCCGGCACCCGTCAGCTCGTCGTAGATCTTCTGGAACCACTCCAGGTCCGCGCCGCGCAGCAGCTTGGGCAGCTGCGACCAGACCTGCTCGACGCGCTCGGCGAAGAACGCCACCGTCTCCTCGAGCTCCAGCGGCTGCGGCCGGTTGTTGAGCAGCCAGCGCGTGCCGCGCTCCACCAGCCGCCGCGAGTGCAGCCGGATCCGGGTCTGGACGTCCGCGGCGACCTTGTTGTCGAGCTCCTCGACGCCGTCCCACACCAGGGCGGAACGGAAGATCGCGCGGGCCACGGTCTGGGCCCGGACGATCTCCTCCAGCGACGCGCCCGTCTCCTCGCGCATCCGGTGCAGGTACGTCGTACCGCCCGTGTTGACCGTGTCGTTGACCAGGACGGTCGTGATGATCTCGCGGCGCAGCGGGTGGCCGTCGATCCGGTCGGGGAACTGCTCGCGCAGCGGGGTCGGGAAGTACGCGTGCAGCAGGGTCTTGAGGTACGGGTCGTCGGGCAGCGAGGTGCCCAGCAGCTCCTCGGCGACCGTGATCTTCGTGTACGCCATCAGGACGGCCGTCTCCGGGCCGGTCAGGCCCTGCCCGGCGGCCAGCCGCTCGCGGATCTGGCGGTCGGTGGGCAGGAACTCCAGGGCCCGGTCGAGCTGCCCCTCGCGCACCAGGTGCTTCAGGAAGCGCTGCTGGGCGTGGAGCATGTCCTTGGACTGGGCCAGGGCGTTGGCGATGGCGGTGTTCTGCGCGTAGTTGGTGCGCAACACCATGCGGCCGACCTCGTCGGTCATCGAGGCGAGCAGCTTGTTGCGCTGCTTGACCGTCATGTCGCCGTCCGCGACCAGGCCGTTGAGCAGGATCTTGATGTTCACCTCGTGGTCGGAGGTGTCCACTCCCGCGCTGTTGTCGATGGCGTCGGTGTTGAGTCGACCGCCGTGCAGCGCGCACTCGATCCGGCCGAGCTGGGTCATGCCCAGGTTGCCGCCCTCGCCGACGACGGCGGCCCGCAGGTCCTTGCCGTCGACCCGGATCGCGTCGTTGGCCTTGTCGCCGACGTCCGCGTTGGACTCGGTGGACGCCTTGACGTACGTACCGATGCCGCCGTTCCACAGCAGGTCCACCGGCGCCTTGAGGATCGCCTTCATCAGGTCGGCCGGGGTCGCCTTGGTGACGCTTTCGTCGAGGCCGAGGGCCTCGCGGATCTGGGCGTTGACCGGGATGGACTTGGCACTGCGCGGGAACACCCCGCCGCCGGCCGACAGCAGGTCGGTGTTGTAGTCCGCCCAGGAGCTGCGCGGCAGGTCGAACAGGCGGCGGCGCTCGGCGTAGGAGACGGCCGCGTCCGGGTTCGGGTCGATGAAGATGTGCCGGTGGTCGAAGGCGGCGACCAGCCGGATGTGTTCGCTCCGCAGCATGCCGTTGCCGAACACGTCACCGGACATGTCGCCGATACCGACGACCGTGAAGTCCTGGCTCTGGGTGTCCACACCCAGCTCCCGGAAGTGCCGCTTGACGGACTCCCAGGCGCCCCGGGCGGTGATGCCCATGCCCTTGTGGTCGTACCCGGCGCTGCCGCCGGAGGCGAAGGCGTCGCCGAGCCAGAAGCCGTAGGACTCGGCGACCTCGTTGGCGATGTCCGAGAACCGCGCGGTGCCCTTGTCGGCCGCGACGACGAGATAGGTGTCGTCCCCGTCGTGCCGGACGACGTCCACCGGGGGCACGACCTGGCCGGCCACCATGTTGTCGGTGATGTCGAGCAGCGCCGAGATGAACGTCTTGTAGGAGGCGACGCCCTCGGCCATCCAGGCGTCACGGTCCACGGACGGGTCGGGCAGCTGCTTGGCGACGAAACCGCCCTTGGCGCCGACCGGCACGATGACGGTGTTCTTCACCATCTGTGCCTTGACCAGGCCGAGGATCTCGGTGCGGAAGTCCTCCCGGCGGTCCGACCAGCGCAGGCCGCCGCGCGCTACCTTGCCGTAGCGCATGTGCACGCCCTCGACGCGCGGCGAGTACACCCAGATCTCGAACGCCGGCCGCGGTGCCGGCAGGTCGGGCATGGCCTGCGGGTCGAACTTCATGGAGATGTAGTCGCGCGGGCGGCCGTCACTCGCCCCCTGGAAGAAGTTGGTGCGCAGCGTCGCCTTGATCACGGTGAGGAAGGAGCGCAGGATGCGGTCCTCGTCGAGCGAGGCGACCTGGTCGAGGGCGGCGTCGACCTCCTCCAGCAGGGCGTCCACCAGCTCGAACCCGGCTTCCTGCCGCTCCGGCGACATCCGCGCCTCGAACAGGGAGACGAGCAGCCGAGTGGTGTGGACGTTGTTGCGGAGGGTGTCCTCCATGTAGTCCTGGCTGAACGTGGAGCCGGCCTGGCGCAGGTACTTGGCGTACGCGCGCAGCACCGTCGCCTGCCGCCAGTCCAGCCCGGCGCTCAGCACGAGGGCGTTGAAGCCGTCGTTCTCCGCCTTGCCGGTCCAGGTCGCGGCGAAGGCGTCCTGGAACCGCTCACGGGCGTCGTCACCGAGGTGGTCGGCGCCGCCGGACGCCTCGGGCATCCGCAGCCCGAAGTCGTAGATCCAGGCGACGCTGCGGTCGGCGCGGCGCAGCTCGTAGGGCCGCTCGTCGACGACCTCGACGCCGAGCCGCTGGAGCACGGGCAGCACGGCGGACAGGGAGATGGCCTCGCCCTGGCGGTAGATCTTGAAGCGGCGCTCCTCGGGGGCCGCGCCCACCGGCTCGTACAGACTGAGCTCGAAGTCCTTCTCCTCGTCGAGCTGTTCCAGCCGGACGAGGTCGGCGACAGCACTGCGCGGGGTGTGGTCGGCCTTGTAGCCCTCGGCGAAGGCGCCCGCGTAGCGGCGCAGCAGTTCGGCGGCGCGCTCCTCGCCCAGCTCGGCGGTCAGCGCCTCGCCGAAGCCGTCGGCCCAGGAGCGGGCGGCCTCGACCAGGCGGGCCTCGATGCGCTCCTTGTCGGTGTCGGACAGCTGGAGCAGCTCGGTGCCCTGCGGGACGCGGACCACGAAGTGCAGCCGGGAGAGGATCGACTCGGTGTTCCAGGCGGTGAAGTCGACGCTGATGCCGCCGAGCTCCTCCTTGAGGATGTCGATGATCCTCAGCCGCACCCCGGTGGTGTAGCGGTCGCGCGGGAGGTAGACGAGGGCGGAGTAGTAGCGCCCGTACTCGTCCTGACGCAGGTAGAGCCGCAGGCGGCGGCGCTCCTGGAGGTAGAGCACCGAGGTGGCGATGGCCTGGAGCTCGCCGACCGGGGTCTGGAACAGCTCGTCGCGCGGGTAGGTCTCCAGGATCTGCAGCAGGTCGCGCCCGTCGTGGCTGTGCGGCGAGAAGCCGGCCTGCTCGAGGACCTCCTCGACCTTGCGGCGGATCACCGGGACCCGGCGGACGGACTCGGTGTAGGCGGCGGAGGAGAACAGTCCGAGGAAGCGGCGCTCACCGACGACGTTGCCGTCCGCGTCGAACTTCTTGACGCCGATGTAGTCCAGGTACGACGGCCGGTGCACGGTGGCCCGGCTGTTGGCCTTGGTCAGCACGAGCAGCTTGTGCTCGCGCGCCTTGGCACGGACGTCGGCGGGCAGCCGCTCGAAGGACGGGCTGACCGGATGACCCTCCGCGGTGGCGTGGTGCGGGTCGGCACGCAGGATGCCCAGACCGGTGCCGGGGAGGGCGCCGAGAGAGTCGCCGTCGCGCAGCTGGTACTCGCGGTAGCCGAGGAAGGTGAAGTGGTCGTCGGCGAGCCAGCGCAGCAGCTCCCGGGCCTCCTCGACCTGCTGCCCGGACACGTCCCCGGGAACGGGTTCGGCGAGCAGCCCCTCGGCCAGTTCGGTGGCGGCCTGCCGCATCTTGCCCCAGTCCTCGACGGCCTCGCGGACGTCGGACAGGACACGCAGCAGGTCGATGGTGATCTGCTTGAGGTCGCCGCGGTCGGTCTCGCGGTCGATCTCGACGTGGATCCAGGACTCGATGTGGGCGTCGTGCGGGAGGTCGTCAGCGGGCGGGGTGGCGAGCACCTCGATCAGCTGCCCGGTGAGATCACGGCGGACCACGATCTGCGGGTGGATGACGACGTGGATGCCCCGGCCCTGACGGGTCAGCTCGTTGGTGACGGAGTCGACGAGGAAGGGCATGTCGTCGGTGACCACCTCGACGACGGAGTGGCTGCAGGTCCAGCCGTTCTCCTCGACGACCGGGGTGTGGACCTTGACGTTGGCCGTGCCCTGGGGGCGGTTCTCGGCCAGCCGGAAGTGCGAGACGGCTGCTCCGAAGATGTCGACCGGGTCGCGGCCGACGAGGTCCTCCGGGGCGGTGTGCAGGTAGTAGCGCTGGAGGAACGCGAGCACGGTGTCCCGGTCGGGCTTGCCCTTGTCCGTCGTCCCGGTCGGCAGTTTCCCGCCGGCCGGGCTGTTCTCAGCTACCCGGGCGGCCTTTTCGAGCAGCTCGGCCTTTGCTTCGTCCAGCTTGGTCTGCATTGTCCTCTGACTCCTGTCGCGCGCCATTGCGTGACGTAGAAGGAAGTACGGTCTCCGCGCTTGCGGTGCGGCGATACGACGCGGGGTGTCCGGTCCGTTCCGACGCTATGCCGCAAGATGAGACGAACGGGGGCTTCTCTGCCAACTTCGACGCGCCCGTCCGGTGTGACGCCGCTCTCCGTCGCGTCCGTACCCGGGGAGTGCCGCGCGTCCCGGGGCCCCTTCGGGTCCCTTCCCGCCCGCGAGGACCAGCGAGCGCCGCCCGGCCACGGATGTCGTCCGTGCTCTCCGGGCGCACGGCGGAGACGGTGAGGCCCCCGCGAGATATCGCGCTGATCACGCCACCCAGGCTATCTCTCCCCACAGGGGGCCCGTCATGAGCCGTATGTGTACAAAACACGGGGTGGAACTTGGACGTTCCGCACAGTGCGCGCCCGCGGTGCTCAGTGCTGAGTGCGCGATGCCCGGTGTTCAGCCGGCCAGGCGTTCCGCTTCCACGACGGCCTCCGCCAGTGTGTCCACCACCGGCACCCCCACCGCTTCGAGGCTGGCCCGGCTGTGCGAGCCGCCGGTGTAGAGCACGGCTCCCGCCCCCACGTGCCGGGCGGCCAGCGCGTCGTCGGCGGCGTCCCCGATCACCACGGTGTGCGTCGGGTCGACGCCGGTCAGCGCGCCGAGGTGGCGCACCATGTGCTCCGACTTGCCTCCGCCGGACGGCCCGGCCCGCCCGTCGACGCGTATGAAGTGCGACTCGATGCCGAAGCCCCGGACCAGCGGCACGAGGTCATCGTGCCCGTACATGCTGAGGATCGACTGACTGCGCCCCGCCGCCGACCAGCGCGCCAGCAGCTCGGCCACGCCCTCGGCGAGCGCGCACCGCACCCGGTGCTCGGAGTAGTAGCGGTGGAAGGTCGCGTCCATCAGCTCCCACTCGGCCCCGCTCGGCAGCCGCCCCATCAGCCGCTCGTAGAACTTCGGCACCGGCACGCAGTACAGCTCCCGGTACCGCTCCAGCGTGAGCGGCTCCAGCCCCAGCTCGGCGAAGGCCGCGTTCGTCGCCCCGATGACCGCGTCGACGTCGTGGAACAGCGTGCCGTTCCAGTCCCAGACGATGTGCGCGTCCGTGTGCATCCCCATGGAGGAAAAAATACCCGCCGGCACTGACAAGCGGGCTGCCGACAGACCTAGGCCGCGGGGCCCAGCAGGTTCGGGATCTCCTGCGTGGCGTACCAGAGCAGTTCGTGGTCCTCCGCCCCGTCCACGGCGGACTGGGCCTTCGCGTCCCCGCCGTCCGCGGCCGGCAGCGCGTCCGCGGCCGACGCCACGTCCGCCTCGGCGTCCTGAGCGTCCACATGCACCGCCGCCGCCCTGTCCAGCCGGACGGGCCCGTCGACCCGCACCGCACCGGGGCCGGGGGCCGGATCGGCCGAGGCCGCCCGGTCGGGCACGTCCACGGCGACCACGACCCGGCGCCGCGGGGCGCCGGCGTCCGCCGCCAGCAGCCGCAGCGAGGCCAGCGCGGCACCGCCCAGCGCCGCGTACTCCAGCTCCTCGATGTCGTCGGAGCGGTACCACTCGCGCAGCGCGGGCGTCACACCGTAGGCGGCGAACGGTCCCGCGCCCAGCTCACCCGTCCGGTACGCCTCGGCGAGACCCGGGAGGGTGAGGGGGACGTAGACGCGCATGTCGGCCGCTTTCCTGCTCGGAGGTCCGCCGGCGCTCCGTCGAAGGGTGGTCGCACCCGGCCGGCTGGGCCTTCAGGATACGTGCGGGCGTCCCCCATCGGGTCCCTGCCCACCCCCTCGGCCGCGTCCACCCCGAGCCCGGGATTCACCCGGTGCGCCCGCTCCGGTACGGGGCCGACGAACCGTCGTTCACTCGGATAAGTGAATTCCGCGGCCGTCCCGACACGGCTCACGGCGCCTTGCCGCCGCACTCCGCCGCCCCGTACAAGATCCCCAACCACGAAGTTACTGCCCGGTATCGCCTCGATCCCCCGGTCGGCGGCGACTCCCGGCCCGTCGAACGGGGTCCCATGAACAAAGTCATGACCAAGGCTCAGCACCGCACCGGCACCCGTCCTCCCGGCCGCCGTGACACGCGCCGCCCCACCGGCGGCACCGTCCCGCCGCGCACCCCCGCGGGAGGCACCGCCCTCGCCCCGTCCCCCGGCGGGGGCCGTCCCTCTCCCACGCCCGCCGCCGCGTCCACGCGTCCCGCCGACCACCGCCCGCCGTCCTTCACGACGACGGCCAGGGCCACGACCACCACCCCGCTCCGACGGCGTCCGGCCCTCCCGGCCTCCGCGCTCCGGCGTCCTCGGCCGCCGCAGCCCCGCCCCACCGACCGCTTCGCCGAGCTGCTGCTCGCCGTCCTGAGCGGTCAGCGGCCTGTCCACTCGATGCTCCGGCACACCGCGGGCCGCGCCTACGACGAACTGGCGGACCTCGCCGAACGCGGTCCGCTGCGCACCCGTGGCACTCGCCCGGTGGTGCGGGACATCGGCTACTACGTCCCCCGCGAGGGCGCGCTCGAGGTGTTCGCCCGGATCGGTGCCGGCGACCGGCTGCGGGCCATGGCCTTCCGCCTGGAGCAGGGCCAGGACCTGCGCTGGCGCTGCACCGCCGTGGAACTGGGCGGCACCCGCCCGCCCCGCCCCCACGACCGCTGACGCCAAAGGGCCGGGCAACCTTGGGGTTGCCCGGCCCTCCGCCTGCTCTCACGGCTCCGTACGGAGCCTCACCGCTCGCTCAGGAGCCTCACCGCTCGCTCACTTCTTGCGGCGGCGACCGCCCCGCGCCTGCTTGCGGCGCTCGGCGCGCGTGAGGCCGTCGGCCTCGGAGCGCACCGGCTCGTCCTCGGTGAACTCGCCCTCGACGGTGCCGCCCTCGCCGTCCACGGTCGGCGCGGAGAAGTGCAGGTTCCGCCGCTGCGGGGCGTCGAGCCCCTTGGCGCGGATCTCCGGCCGGGCACCCGCCTGTGCGGGCACCGCGTCCTGCGCCACCGGCTCCGGCTTGGCGTCCTCGACCGGGACCTCCTCGACCTGCTGCTCGACCTGGACCTCCAGGTTGAACAGGTAGCCGACGGACTCCTCCTTGATGCCGTCCATCATCGCGGTGAACATGTCGAAGCCCTCGCGCTGGTACTCGACCAGCGGGTCCTTCTGCGCCATCGCGCGCAGGCCGATGCCCTCCTGGAGGTAGTCCATCTCGTAGAGGTGCTCGCGCCACTTGCGGTCCAGGACCGACAGCACGACCCGGCGCTCCAGCTCACGCATGATCTCGGAGCCGAGCTGCGCCTCACGCTGCTCGTACTGCTTGCGGATGTCGTCCTTGATGGAGTCGCCGATGAACTCGGCCGTCAGCCCGGCGCGGTCGCCGGCCTCCTCCTCCAGTTCCTCCACGGTGACCTTCGACGGGTAGAGCTGCTTGAAGGCGCCCCACAGCCGGTCCAGGTCCCAGTCCTCGGGGAAGCCCTCGGACGTCTCGGCCTGGACGTAGGCGTCGATGGTGTCGTCCATGAAGTGGCGGATCTGCTCCTGCAGGTCCTCGCCCTCCAGGACGCGGCGCCGCTCGCCGTAGATGACCTCGCGCTGGCGGTTGAGGACCTCGTCGTACTTCAGGACGTTCTTACGGGTCTCGAAGTTCTGCGTCTCGACCTGCGACTGGGCCGACGCGATCGCGCGCGTGACCATCTTGTTCTCGATCGGCACGTCGTCCGGGACGTTCGCCATGGACATCACGCGCTCGACCATCTGGGCCTTGAACAGGCGCATCAGGTCGTCGCCGAGCGAGAGGTAGAAGCGGGACTCGCCGGGGTCGCCCTGACGGCCGGAACGGCCGCGCAGCTGGTTGTCGATCCGCCGCGACTCGTGCCGTTCGGTGCCGAGCACGTAGAGCCCGCCGAGTCGCTCGACCTCTTCCTTCTCGGCCTTGACGGCTTCCTCGGCCCGCGCGAGGGCGTCCGGCAGGGCGTGCGCCCACTGCTCGATGTGCTCCTCGGGGTCGAGGCCGAGCTGACGCAGCTCCGCCTCGGCGAGGTCCTCGGGGTTGCCGCCGAGCTTGATGTCCGTACCACGGCCGGCCATGTTGGTGGCCACCGTCACGGAGCCCTTGCGGCCCGCCTGGGCGACGATCGTCGCCTCACGGTCGTGGTGCTTGGCGTTCAGCACCTCGTGCTGGATGCCGCGCTTGCTGAGCTGCTGCGAGAGGTACTCGGACTTCTCCACCGAGGTGGTGCCGACCAGGATCGGCTGGCCCTTGCCGTGCTTCTCCTCGATGTCGTCGACGACGGCCTCGAACTTGGCGACCTCGGTGCGGTAGATCAGGTCTGCCTGGTCCTTGCGGACCATGGGCCGGTTGGTCGGGATGGGCACCACACCGAGTTTGTAGATCTGGTGGAACTCGGCGGCCTCGGTCATCGCCGTACCGGTCATGCCGGACAGACCGGGCTGTTCCTTGTCGTTGTGGTCGCGGCGCTTGTAGAGGCGGAAGAAGTTCTGGAGGGTGATCGTGGCGAGCGTCTGGTTCTCGTCCTTGATCGGCACCGCCTCCTTCGCCTCGATCGCCTGGTGCATGCCCTCGTTGTAGCGGCGGCCGGCGAGGATACGGCCGGTGTGCTCGTCGACGATCATGACCTCGTCGTCGATGAGCACGTAGTCCTTGTCGCGCTTGAAGAGCTCCTTGGCCTTGATGGCGTTGTTCAGGTAGCCCACCAGCGGGGTGTTGACCGACTCGTAGAGGTTGTCGATGCCCAGCCAGTCCTCGACCTTGGCGACCCCGGCCTCGTGGATGGCGACCGTGCGCTTCTTCTCGTCGACCTCGTAGTCGCCGGTCTCCTCGATGCCCTTGAGCGGGTTGCCGGGCTCGCCGCGCTTGAGGCGCTTGACCAGCTTGGCGAAGTCGCCGTACCACTTGGTGGCCTGGTCGGCCGGGCCGGAGATGATCAGCGGCGTACGGGCCTCGTCGATGAGGATGGAGTCGACCTCGTCGACGATGGCGAAGTTGTGGCCGCGCTGGACGAGCTCGTCCTTGGACCACGCCATGTTGTCGCGCAGGTAGTCGAAACCGAACTCGTTGTTCGTGCCGTAGGTGATGTCAAAGCCGTACTGCTCGCGGCGCTGGGCCGGCGTCATGTTGGCCAGGATGCAGCCGACGTCGAGGCCCAGGAACTTGTGGACGCGGCCCATCATCTCGGAGTCGCGCTCGGCCAGGTAGTCGTTGACCGTGATGATGTGGACGCCCTTGCCGGACAGGGCGTTCAGATACGCCGGCAGGGTGCCGACGAGGGTCTTGCCCTCACCGGTCTTCATCTCGGCGACGTAGCCCATGTGGAGGGCGGCGCCGCCCATGATCTGCACGTCGTAGTGGCGCTGGCCCAGGACGCGCTTGGCGGCCTCGCGGACGGTGGCGAAGGCCTCGGGGAGCAGGTCGTCCAGGCTCTCACCGTCGGCGTACCGCTCCTTGTACTCATCGGTGAGGGCACGCAGCTCGGCGTCGGAGAGGTCGACGAAGTCCTCTTCGATGGAGTTGACCTGGCCCGCGATGCGGTGCAGTTTGCGCAGGATCTTGCCTTCGCCTGCACGCATGATCTTCGAGAGGACGGACACGGGGGGTGGTCTCCTTGCCGGTCGGGCCTGGGACGGTCGGTTTCCATTTCATTGCTGAGCAACGGCCATCGTATGCGAGGACCCCACCACGTCGGGAGGCCTGCCGCGACGGTGACCGTGCGCGGCTTCATATCCGTTTCGCGCTGCTTCCAAAGGGACAACGTCCGGACCCCGCGGATGGTGCCGCTCCACCCGCCGAATGATGCGAAGGGTGATCATTTCCTCACGTACGGCAAAGGGTTGGCGCCGATCACTCCCCCGCGCGCAGAATCGGCTGATGGAACCCGTCACGCTCACCACCGACCGCCTTCTGCTGCGCACGGTCGGCCCACCGGACACCGACGCGGTGTACGCCGCCTGCCAGGACGCCGACATCCAGCGCTGGACCACGGTCCCCTCTCCGTACCTTCCCGAGCACGCGCGCAGCTTCACCGAGCAGATGTGTCCGGACGGCTGGGCGAACGGTTCGATGTTCACCTTCGGCCTCTTCCTCCGCTCCGGGGAGCTCGCGGGCATGCTCGGCATCATGATGCGCTCCCCGGGGGTGGGCGAGATCGGCTACTGGGGCACCAAGGAGCACCGCGGCAACGGCTACCTCACCGAGGCCGCCGTCGCCGTCTCCCGCTGGGCCTTCACGAAGATGTCGGTCGACCGTGTGGAATGGCGCGCGGAGGTGGGCAACCGGGCCTCCCGCGCGGTGGCGGAACGGGCGGGCTTCGTCATCGAGGGCACCCTGCGCTCCGCGGTCAACAACAAGGGCGTGCTGCGGGACTGCTGGGTGGGCTCTCTGCTGCCGTCCGACCTGGGACTCGCGTCCACGACGCCGTACCTGCCCGCCGGGGAGTGAGCAGGTGGGGGAGCGGATGAGGGGGCGGGTGGGGGAGCGGCGTCCGTCCGCACCCGGGGCCGGTGTCAGTGCCGCCCTCTATCGTGCGGACGTATGACGACCCTCCCGCGTCCGACCACGGACCTTTCGGCGGCAGAGGCCCGCCGCATCGCCCTGCGGGCCCAGGGCTTCCTGGGTGCCCCCGACCGTCGTTCCGGCGTCCGGGGGATCCTGCGTCACCTGGGCGCGGTGCAGCTCGACACCATCTCCGTCCTCGCCCGCTCCCACGAGCTCATCCCCTACGCCCGCCTCGGCGCCGTGGGCCGGGAAACGGTCGAGGCCGCGTACTGGAAGGCCGGCTCCCAGCCACCGCGCGCGTTCGAGTACTGGTCGCACGCGGCCTGCATCCTGCCCGTCGAGGAGTGGCCGCACTTCGCCTTCCGCCGTCGCGCCTACCGCGGCCGCCCGCACTGGAACCACGAACTTCCCGACGGCGCCTACGACCGGGTCGTCAAGCAGCTTCGCGCCCAGGGCCCGCTCACGGCGACGGAGTTGGGCGGCGCGAAACGCACCAGCGAGTGGTGGGACTGGTCCGGTGCCAAGGTCGCCGTCGAGCGGGCCCTGATGTACGGCGAGGTGGTGTGTGTCGAGCGCCGCGGCTGGAAGCGGGTCTACGACCTCGCCGAACGCGCGATCCCCGATGCCCTGTTGCACGACGAACTGGACGACGCCGAGTGCCTGCGCCGGCTGGTCCGCCTGGCCGGCCGGTCCCTCGGCGTCGGGACCCGCGCGGACCTCGCCGACTACCACCGTCTCAAGGGCGAGCAGGTCGACGCGGTGATCGCCGACTCGGGTCTGGTGCCGGTCACGGTCGAGGGCTGGGAAAAGCCTGCCTGGGCCGATCCGGAGGCCCTCGCCGCGCCTCCGCGCGGACGTCACCGTACGACGCTGCTGTCCCCGTTCGACTCCCTGGTGTGGGAACGGGCGCGCACCGAGCGGATCTTTGGCTTCACCCACCGCCTGGAGGCCTACGTGCCGAAACAGAAGCGGGTGCACGGCTACTTCGCGATGCCCGTACTCGCCGGCGGCCGGCTGGTCGGCCGCGTCGACCCGGCGCGCGAGGGCCGCACGCTGGTGGCCAGGCAGATCACGCTGGACGGTTCGAAGGCGGTCCCCGCCGTCGCGCAGGCCCTGGTCGAGGCGGCGGGCTGGGTGGACTGCACGAACGTCCGCGTGGAGCGGGTCGACGCGCCCGAACTCCGTGAACGGCTCACCCGGGAACTGGCCCGCGCCCTCGCCTGAGGTCACCGGATCTCGAGGATCTTCTCCCGCATCGCATAGACCACCGCTTCCATCCTGGAGTGCAGCTGCAGCTTCTCCAAAATGTTGCGCACGTGGTTCTTCACGGTGTTCTCGGAGATGAACAACTCCTTGGCGATGTCGCGGTTGTTCATCCCCGTGGCGACGAGCTTGAGCACTTCGAGTTCACGGTCCGTCAGCCGGGGCGCGGGCACCAGGCGACGCTCGTCGGTGCGCTGGATCATCGACTTGAACTCGGTGAGCAGCTTCGACGCCATGGAGGGGCTGATCTGCGACTGTCCGTCGGCCACCGCGCGAATGGCGGTGGCCACCTCGTCCGTGGAGATCTCCTTGAGGAGGTAGCCGGTCGCGCCCGCCTTGATGGCGTCGTAGAGGTCGGCCTCCTCGTCACTGATCGTCAGCATGATGATCTTCGCGCTGGGGGCCACCTCCTTGATGGAGGTGCACGCCTCGATGCCGCCCCGCTTGGGCATCCGCACATCCATCAGGACGATGTCCGGCAGCAGGTCTGCGGCCTTCTCCACGGCCTCGGCGCCGTCCCCCGCCTCGCCGACGACCTGGATGTCCTCCTCGGCCGCGAGGACGATCTCCAGTCCCCGGCGGAACAGCGCGTGGTCGTCCACCACCAGGACCCTGATCGGCTCCTTGCTCGCCTCCTCGGCCGGTTCACCGGCCGGCTCCTGGTACCTGGAGCCCGCGTCCAGGCCCATGCCGGTGACGCCGTCGTCGGAGTCCTCTCCACGCATCGGGCCGAAGCTGTCCGCCATCGTTCCTCCCCCTGAAGGCTGTGGCCGTGGTCGTGAGCCATCCCCAACCCAAGGCAACGGCCCACCGATTGGGCCGTTGCCGCCATGATTCCATGCCCGGACGGCACCGGGGTGCCGGCGTGGATGCGAAGTGGTCGCACACCGGTGCCCCTGGGGGCGCACACGCGCGCACCAGGGGCACTGGTTCAGTCGTTGTCGCCCGTCGGGTCAGCCGCCGAGGGTCCCGCCCGCCTCGGGAGCATGCGGCTGCGTGACCATGGTGTCCGTGCTGAGATGGATCACGCCGTAGTCGTAGGCGTGCCGTCGGTAGACGACACTGGGTTCCTTCGTCTCGGAGTCGACGAACAGATAGAAGTCGTGCCCGACCAACTCCATCTCGTAGAGGGCCTGGTCGAGGGTCATGGGGGCGGCCACGTGGGTCTTCTCGCGGACGACGAGGGGTCCGTCACCCTGTACTTCCAGTGTGCCGATCTTCTTGGTGGGGACCGCGCCCTGCCCCTCCTCGGGGGAATGCGCGCCCGTCCCGTTGAGTGTCGCCGCGTCCGGGACGTGGGCGGGGACCTCCGCTGCTGAGATCCTGCGCGCGCCGCGCCGTGAATAACGCTTGTCGTGCTGCTTGCGCAGCCGGGCGTCCAGCTTCTCCGCCGCCAGGTCGAGCGCCGCGTACGGGTCACCCGCCGCTGCCTCCGCCCGGATCACCGGACCGCGGGAATGGAGCGTGATCTCCACTCGGGCGCTGCGGTCGGCCTGTCGGGGGTTGGGCTCCTTGGACACCTCGACGTCGAGGCTGATCACCTTGCCGTCGAGCTTCTGGATCTTCTCCAGCTTCAGCTTCTCGGCCACGTGCTTCCGGAACCGCTCGGGCACCTCGGTCTTGCGGCCCTTGACGACGATGTCCACGCAGAACTCCGTTCCCGGATCACTCCGCCTCGGTGCGGAGCGTCTCCCTTTTGCACCAGGCTCCGGTCGACCCCGGAACCTCGGACTCGGTGACTTCCACCTCCATCCCCCATGAGCGAGATCTCCAGTTCACCAGCCCGGGTGATAACAAGAAACCCGTGGCACGGCATTCGGATTCAAGAGGTGTGGCCTGCGGCTTTCCCTCTCAACCGAACATATCTCGCCCGGACGGATGTCGTCACCCTCTACCGCCGCGTACCTCCGTTCCGATGAATTTACCCTCTCACTACCTGCAACGACTCAAGTTCCCAGTCAGTTCCGGTTTATTGCGAAAGGACCTGGTGAAGCGGCAACAACCGCCGCGCACTTCACGTCAATGGGCCGGTCGGCCCTACCCGTACCCGCCACCAGGGACGAACGGCGGGACCCTCGATCCACCCTCTCGTGAACCGATCCGTTTCGCTGTTCTTCACGTTCTTCACGTTTCCCTCGTGCCCCTCCTTCTCCTCGTGCCCCTCTCCTTTCCCATGTCTCACCCCCGTACACGAACGGGGGCGACGAAATACTCGCATCAGACCCGAGATCCACCTCCATGCGCGCCCCCCGCGCCCCCACAACCGCTCCCGCACGCGGCTCGGTGCACGGCGCGAGGCGCACCGCGCGCGCGGCCTCCGCCAGCGACGCCCCGGTCGTCATCAGGTCGTCGACGAGTACGACGGAGCCGCCGCGCAGCAGCCGGTCACACCCCGGCGCCACCGCCAGCGCACCGGCGAGATTGGCCAGCCGCCGCCGGGCGTCGAGCCCCGACTGGTCGGCCACGTCCCGCCGATGCCGCAACGCGGGCAGCACCGAGACGGGTACCCCTTGCCGCCGCAGCACACCCGCCGCCGCCCGCGCGATCCGCAGCGCCGGGTCGTGTCCACGGGCCCGCACGGCCCGACGCGCGGACGGCACGGGCACCAGCAGGACCGCCCCGCGGTGGCCGTGCGCCGCCCCCGGAACCCCGCCGGGGCCCGGCCGTGCCGCCTCCCGCAACCCCGCCTCCCGCAGCCCCGCGCGTACCGCTTTCGCGAGGGCCTCGCCCAGCGGCCGGGAGAGGGCCAGGGCGCCCCGTTCCTTGTGGGCCAGCAGCGCGGCACGCACTTCGTCCGCGTAGGGGGCGGCGGCGTGCACGACCGGCAGCCCGGCCGGCCGCGGCACCGGGCGCACCCGGCGTGGCGCTGCACCGCTCAGTGCCGTACGGCACCGCTCGCAGAGCACCGCACGAGGTCTGCCGCACCCGCCGCACTCGGCCGGGAGCACCAGGTCGGTCAGATCCTGCCACCAGCCCCGCATGGCCCCACTGTGCCAACGCCCGCGGCCTCCGGCCACCCCCTGTGGAAAACTTCGCACGGCCCGCGGACCGGTCACCCCGGATAGACCGGCGCGGTCCCCTCCGTCACCTTCTGCCACTGCGCACCCGACGGCAGCCGTACGATCCCGTCCACCGAGTGCGCCACCAGCGGCACCTGTTCGTCGGGGGAGGCGGTGACCGCCTTGACGCCGGTCAGGGCGGCGGGCTGAGGCAGCTCGGGTATGGAGCCGTCGACCTCGACGTATCGCATCTGCTCCACACCCCCTTCCTCCCGCCCGACTACCACGAGCCGGCTGTCCCGGTCCACGACATGGCGGTAACCTTCTCCAACTTCGGCGTCGCGGGCCGCAGTTCCAGTACAGTGACGGCCCGCTGCTCCCCCGTGGACCGTTCCGGCCCGGCCGGGCCGTCCCGCTCGATCCGTCCGATCATCAGGGACCGCCGATCGCCCTTGGCCACGACGAGCGCGACCCTGACCCCGTCGGCGGCCACCCGGACCGCCTGGATCCGCCCGTCCAGGTCCGGTGTGCGTACCTCCAACGGCTCGCCCCCGCCCTCCTCCAGCAGGAGCAGCCGGGGATTCTCGGGGTCCCGGTCGGCCACCCACAGGCCGCCGTGCGCGTCCCAGCTGGGCGCGGTCAGCCGGTCGCCCTCGGACTCGCCCCGGCTGGTCAGCACGGGCTCCCCGAGCGAACCGCCCGGCACCAGCGATCCGACGTACAGCGACTTCCCGTCGAACGCGATCCCGGCCGCGGTGCGCTCGTCCCGCGAGACCGCCACCGACCGCAGCGACGCCGCACCCTCGCCGAGCGGCCCCGGCACCGGCACCGGCTGGGTGGCGTCGCCGCCCGCGGCGATCCGCACCAGCCGGTGCTCCCCGTCGATGAAGTACAGGTAGTCGGGGTGGTCCAGCGACCCCCGGTCGGCCACGGTCTCGGTGGTCTCCTGGGTCAGCGAGCACAGCTTCTTCCCGGCGGCCCGCAGCTCGACCTCGTCCACGGCAGGGCTGAGGTTGCGCAGCGTGAACAGCAGCTGGGCCGCCATCTCCGCGCACCTCTTGGTGCCGACGCCGGCCGCCTTGTCGTTGAGCGGCACGGTCAGCCTGCCCCGGTCGTCCGCCGTCAGCGGACCGGCGCCCTCCCGCAGCGCCGTACCCGCGGGGAAGCCCGACCTGACGACCGGGTCCAGCCAGTTCGTGGGCCCGCCCAGGAGGGAGCGGACCATCTGGGTGGTGGGCTCCACGTGACTGCGCACGTAGACCGGGTCGGCGACCGCCATCGGCGGCCCGTCCGCACCGGATCCACCGGCTCCCGCGGTGTTCGAGGCGAAGTAGTACTTGCTGACGGACATGTAGTTGCGCTGGAAGTCCGACTTGCCCATGACGACGCCCGGCGGCACCCCGTCGATGCGCCACTGACGGGTCTTCACGTCCCGAGTGAGATGCACGAGCTTGTCGTACGGCCCGGAGTCGGCCGTGTACGCCTGCTGCGCGTCCACGGTGGCGACCTTGTCGCCGGTCAGCTTGAAGGAGAGCTCACTGGCGTCCTCGCGGCCCGGCGGATCGGCCTGGGCGCCCGGCCCGTCCGCCAGCACAGTGGTGGACAGCTCCGGCTGCCAGGTCTTCGCCGCCTCGGCGGTCAGGTACTGGCGCGCGGTGTTGTAGTCGGGGTCGTCGCTGGTCAGCGCCTCCAGGAAGCCCTGCACGATCTGGGTGGGCGACGCGTCCTCACTCGGCGGCATCGCGAACACCCGCACCTGCGCGTCCTGGCGGGGCGTGGACTCCACGCCCCGCAGATCCCCGCTGTCGGGCATCGAGGCGCACCCGGCCAGCAGTACGACACCGCTGGTGGCGTACGCCACCACTCGTGCCGGTGCCGTCCTGCCGCGCCCTGCGCGCTCACCGCCCACGCGAAACCTCTCCTTGCCTGTCCGCCTGCCGGTCCTCGGGCCCGTCCTCGGGCTTGTTCTCTTGCCGGTCCGTGGCCGTCCTACCGTTCTCCCCGCCGGGGCCACCGGAATCGGCGCCCGCATCGGCGTCGGCCGTCTCCCCGGCCCCCGCGGGCGGCCCCGCCGGCTCCCCCTGCTCCGGCCCGCCCGCCGACGGCCGCGACACCACGCGCGCGCCGTTGCCGGGCAGTGCCGTCGGGTCGGCCGTGGGGGTCACGGTGGCCGACAGCGGCGCGAGCGGATCGCGGTTCGCGCGGGCCGATCCGTCGGTGTCCACGGGCCGTGCGGGCACGGTGGCCCGCTTCGCGCCGTTCCCGCCGTCATGCGGCTCTCCGGCGCCGTCGTGTCCGCTGTTGCGTCGCGAGTCCCTGGGTTCCAGGGGGATCGGGGAGCCCCGCAGCGGCTCGTCGGCCGTCCTGGGCAGCGTCAGCCGGAACTGCGAGCCGCCGCCCGGCTCGCCCCATGCCTGGAGCCAGCCTCCGTGCAGCCGCGCGTCCTCCAGGGCGATGGACAGCCCCAGTCCCGTACCACCGGTGGTACGCGCGCGTGCCGGGTCCGCCCGCCAGAAGCGGCTGAAGACCCGGGTCGCCTCACCGGGCTTGAGCCCGACACCGTAGTCCCGCACCGCGATCGCGACCGCCCCGCCCGCCGCGGCGAGTTTGACGACGACGTCCTTGCCGTCACCGTGCTCCACGGCGTTGACGACGAGGTTGCGCAGGACGCGCTCCAGGCGCCGCGCGTCCGCCTCGGCGACGACGGGCTGCTGGTCGCCGACGATCTTGATCGGCGTGCCCTTGCGCTCGGCGAGCGGCTCGGCCCCGCTGACCACGCGCCGTACGACTTCACGCAGATCTATCGGCTCCGCCTCCAGCGCCGCCGCGCCCGCGTCGAAGCGGCTGATCTCCAGCAGGTCCGAGAGCAGCGACTCGAACCGGTCGATCTGGTCCGCGAGCAGTTCGGCCGACCGCGCGGTGACCGGGTCGAAGTCCTCACGCGCCTCATGGATGACGTCCGCGGCCATCCGTACGGTCGTCAGCGGCGTCCGCAGTTCGTGGGACACGTCCGACACGAAACGACGCTGCATCCGCGACAGTCCCTCGAGCTGGTTGATCTTCAGTTGGAGGTTCTGCGCCATTTTGTTGAAGGCCTCGCCGAGCCGCGCGATGTCGTCCTCACCGGTGACCTTCATCCGCTCCTGGAGACGCCCGGCGGACAGCCGCTCCGCGATCCCGGCGGCCATTCGCACCGGCGTCACGACCTGCCGCACCACGAGCCAGGCGATCGCCCCGAGGAGGACGACGACGAACAGCCCCGCGGTCGCCAGAGTGCCCTTGACCAGGCTCAGCGACTTCTCCTCCTGCGTGAGCGGGAAGAGGTAGTACAACTGGTACGGATCACCGTTGGGGTCGTTGACCTGCTTGCCGATGACCAGGCCGGGCTGCGGGTCCGCGCCGTTGCTGTAGACGATCCGCGTGTACCGCTGCGCCGCCGCGGTGCCGGTGTCGATCCGGTCCCGCAGGTTCCCGGGCACGCTCTGCGACGGGTCGACGTGCCCCGAGGCACGCGGACCGCGCCCGCCGCCGCTCTCGTCGCCCATGGGCAGGGTGACCACGTCGAAGGCGCCCTGGCCACCACTGGAGAGCGACTCCACGAGGTCGCTCATCCACTGGATGACGCTCTGCGAGGACCGGTCGCCCACCCCGGCCGCGTCCTCGCCGGTGCCGCTCGCGGCCTCGTCGGCCTGCTGCTTGGCCACCGCGAATCCGCCGGTGGCCTGGCTCTGTGATGCCTTCACCTTGGCGTCCAGCAGACCGTTGCGTACCTGGCCGATGACGACGAAGCCCAGCAGCAGGACCACGCCCAGTGACATCAGCAGCGTGGTGACGACAACCTTGAGCTGGATGTTGCGCCGCCACAGCCGCATGACGGGCAACAACGGCAGGCGCACCCAGCGGACGAACAGGCGGATCACCGGGCTGCCGTGGACTCCGCCCTGCAGCAGCCCGTCCTCGAGCAGGCGCCCCCAGCGGGAGCGCCCCGATGCCCGGCTGTCGGGCGACCGGCCGACAGGCCGCTCCGATCGGTGCCCGGCCCGGCCGGGTGCCGAAGCGGCACTGTCCCCGGGCATGTCAGCTCGGTCCTGCCTTGTAGCCGACGCCACGGACGGTCACCACGATCTCCGGCTTCTCCGGGTCCTTCTCGACCTTGGAGCGCAGCCGCTGGACATGGACGTTCACCAGTCGGGTGTCGGCCGCGTGACGGTACCCCCAGACCTGTTCCAGCAGCACCTCCCGCGTGAACACCTGCCACGGCTTGCGGGCCAGCGCGACCAGCAGGTCGAACTCCAGCGGGGTCAGCGCGATCGACTTCCCCTCCCGCTTCACGGAGTGCCCGGCCACGTCGATCACCAGGTCGCCGATGGCGAGCTGTTCCGGCGCCGGCTCCTCCGACCTGCGCAGCCGCGCCCGGATCCGGGCGACCAGTTCCTTCGGCTTGAACGGCTTGACGATGTAGTCGTCGGCGCCGGACTCCAGACCCACCACGACATCGACGGTGTCGCTCTTCGCCGTGAGCATCACGATCGGCACCCCGGACTCCGCCCTGATCAGGCGGCACACCTCGATACCGTCCCGGCCCGGCAGCATCAGATCGAGCAGCACCAGGTCGGGCTTGGCCTCACGGAAAGCGGCCAGCGCCTTGTCGCCGTCGGCTACGAAAGACGGTTCAAAACCTTCACCACGCAGCACAATGCCGAGCATCTCGGCCAGTGCGGTGTCGTCGTCGACGACAAGGACTCGTCCCTTCATAAACGACATCATCCCATTAGCTCATCGTGACCTGGCGTGACCTGGCGCACAGCTCCGCCAGGGCCTCGGCCGTCACGGGTGAGACGGCACCTTCCTCCGTGACGATCGCCGTCACCAGTTCCGGTGGTGTCACGTCGAACGCCGGGTTGTACGCCTGGGTCCCCAGGGGTGCCACAAGAATCCCGCCTCCCGCTTCGGTTCCGGCCACCGGCACCTGCGGTGCGGTGACCTC
Organism: Streptomyces sp. GD-15H; assembly: GCF_045291515.1. Lineage (NCBI taxonomy): Bacteria > Bacillati > Actinomycetota > Actinomycetes > Kitasatosporales > Streptomycetaceae > Streptomyces > Streptomyces sp. GD-15H. Next base: position 5,325,092 of record NZ_CP149447.1, on the reverse strand, counting down.
GGTCACTTCGTGGCCGGGGCGCTGCTCGACCTCGATGGACGCCCCGTCCGGCGTCTGCGGATCCACCGTCGTCACCGGGGCCACGACGATGAACGGCACATGGTGGTACCGCGCGAGCACCGCGAGCGGATAGCTCCCCACCTTGTTCGCCACCGAGCCGTCGGCCGCGATGCGGTCCGCCCCTATGAGTACCGCGTCCACCTCACCGGCCGCGAACAGCGATCCCGCCGCGCTGTCGGTGAGCAGGGTGTACGCCATTCCGCTGCGGGCCGCCTCGTATGCCGTCAGGCGAGCACCTTGCAGCAACGGGCGCGTTTCGTCCACCCACAGCCGCCTGGCCGGCCCGCCCGGTGCGCCGCCAGCGCCACCGCGAACGCCGTTCCCTCACCGCCCGACACCAGTGAGCCGGTGTTGCAGTGGGTGAGGACCCGGTGCCCGCCGCCGGGCAGCAGCTCGTCCAGCAGCGCCAGTCCGTGCTCGGCCATCCGCGCGCTGGCCTCGGCGTCCTCGCGGTGCAGCCGCCGTGCCGCGGCCAGCGCGGCCCCGGCGGCCTCCCGGTCGTCGCCGCCGCGGGCGAGAACACCCTGGTGGGCGGAGAGGGCCCGGCGCACCCCCACCGCGAGGTTCACCGCGGTGGGTCGGGCGCCCTCCAGCGCGGCCGCGGCGTCGTCCACGTCGAAGCCCCGTACGGCGGCGAGTGCGACGCCGTACGCACCGGCGATGCCCAGCAGCGGCGCACCGCGCACGGCCAGCGAGCGGATCGCCTCCACCAGCGCGGGGGCGTCCGTGCAGACCAGCTCGACCTCCTCGGCCGGCAGTCTCGTCTGGTCGAGAAGAATCAGAACGGGCCCTTCGGGTGGCTCTTCCCAGCGGAGCGCAGGGATCTCGGTCGGCCGCTTGTTGTCGCCGCTGTGTGCGTACTGATCAGCCATGCGGCCAGTCTGCCCCCTGGAGCGCGGACAATTGAAGGTGCAGCCCGTACCTCGGCAGGTCCGGCAGGTCCGTTGAGGAACACCCCATGGCACGATGGCTGCGAACCTGCCGCCGCGACCGCGGTCGGGCACCGTGAAGGAGCGACGATGAACGACACTCCGGGCTGGGCCTCGCCCGGATCCGCCCCGTCCGACGGGCAGGAGCCGGGCGAGTCCCGACCTGCAGAGCCCACAGACCGCCCGGACTCCGAGCAGCCGGGTCAGGACGCGCCGCAGGGTCCGGGCGTCAAGTGGTCGAAGGAGCAGCCGCCGCCCAGCCAGTGGTCCGCGCCCACCGGTCCACCCGGCACCGCGGGCCCCGGCCAGACTCCCCCGCCCGCACCGCCCGGACCGGGATGGGGCACTCCGCCCCCCGGCGGCCCCGCGGGGCCCGGAGGATACGGCGGCCCCGGCGCTTACGGCGGCGGCCCCGGTGGTTACGGGGCCTGGGGCGGCGGCTGGGGCGGTCCCCCACCCGCGGCCAAGCCCGGTGTGATCCCGCTCCGCCCGCTCGGGGTGGGCGAGATCCTCGACGGCGCGGTCTCCACCATGCGCACCCACTGGCGCACGGTCCTCGGCATCTCGCTGACTGTCGCCATCCTCACCGAGATCGTCGTCGTCCTCTTCCAGGGTCTCCTCCTGGACAATTCCAGCGCCGCGGTCCTCAACGACCCGAGCGCCACCCTCGACGAACTGACCGGCGCCATGGGCGACGCCATGCTCAACAACGGGGTGGTCTCCGTGATCACCCTGATCGGCACCATCGCCGCCACCGCCCTGCTCACGACGGTCACCAGTCGCGCCGTGCTCGGCACGTCGGTCACCGCCGCCGAGGCCTGGCGCGACGCCCGCCCCCAGATCCTGAAGCTGTTCGGCCTGATCTTCCTGCTGCTGCTCATCACCCTGGTCGTCATCATCGTGGGCGCGGTGCCCGGCATCGTCGTGGCCGCCACGGTCGGCGGTGGGGCCGCGGTGGCGCTCATGGTCCTGGGCATCATCGGTGCCGGCATCGTCGCCGTGTGGTTGTGGGTCCGCTTCTCGCTGGCCTCGCCCACGCTGATGCTGGAGAAGCAGGGCGTCATGAAGGCGCTGAGCAGGTCCACGAAACTGGTGCGCGGCTCCTGGTGGCGGATCTTCGGCATCCAGCTGCTCGCGATGCTCATCGCGAACGTCGTCGCGTCGATCATCATCATTCCCTTCGCCGTCCTCGCCACGACGTTCGGCAGCGGCGGCGTCCCCGGTTTCCTCAACAGTGCCGGCGGCGCCATCGGCTGGACGTTCCTCATCATCAGCGGGATCGGTGTGGTCATCGGCACCACGATCACGTTCCCGATCACGGCCGGCGTCACCGTGCTCCTCTACATCGACCAGCGCATCCGCCGCGAGGCCCTCGACCTCGAACTGGGCCGCGCCGCCGGCGTCCAGGGCTACGGCCCCGGCGCCACCCCGGGGAGCTGAGGGGGTGCACACCACGGGGGCAGTTCCCACTCCGGCACGAGCACTGCCCGAAGCCGCCGGCAGCGCCGTGCACACGCTGCTGCGTGGCGACGGCGAGCCGCCCGTCACCATCCCGCGCGATCCCGCGCGGGAGGCGGCCCGGCGCGAGCTGTCCAAGCAGATGTACCACGAGAACGACCCCAGCTGGTTCCAGCGGGCCCTGGACGCCTTCTGGGAGTGGGTCGGCAAGCTGTTCGACGCCGCCGCCACCGCGACGCCCGGCGGTGCGCTCGGACTGATCGTCGTCATCGCCGCCGTGGTCGCCGTCCTGGGCGCCCTGTGGTGGCGTCTGGGCACCCCGCGGCGTCGGCCGGCCCCGCGCCCGTGCTGTTCGACAACCGAACCCGCAGCGCCGCCGAACACCGCGCGGCCGCTGAGGCGCACGCCGCCCAGGGCCACTGGAACCAGGCCGTGCAGGAACGCATGCGCGCCGTCGTCCGCGCCCTGGAGGAACGCGCCCTGCTCGACATCCGCCCCGGCCGCACCGCCGACGAGGCGGCGGCCGAGGCGGGCCGCGTCCTGCCCGCCCACACCGATCGGCTGCACGCCGCCGCGCGGAGCTTCGACGACGTCACATACGGCGGCCGGACCGCGACGGAACCGTCGTACCGGCACCTCACCGAACTCGACCGCGACCTGGAACGCAGCAAACCCCAGCTCGCGAGCACCCCTGTCGGCAACGGCACTAACAACAGCGCCCGCAGCGACAACACGGGCGGCAACGCCCGCCAGGGAGCCGCCGGATGACTACCGAGGTCACGCTCCCCTCCACCTCGGCCTCGCCCACCGCCCGCCAGGTGTGGACCCGCGCGCGAGGTGTCGTCCTCGCGCTCGTCCTGCTGATCGTGGCGGCCGTCGTCATCGCCGTGGTCCGCTCCGACGCCCGACACGGCGAACTCGACCCGCGCTCCGCCGACCCCTACGGCAGCCGCGCCGTCGCCGAACTCCTCGCCGACCGTGGGGTGGACACGCGCGTGGTCACCACCCTGCACGAGGCGTCCGCCGCCGCGAACCCCGACACGACCCTCCTGGTCGCCGTCCCCGACCGCCTGACCCACCGCCAGCAGTCGAGACTCCAAGCCGCGGTCGCCGACTCCGGCGGCCGTACCGTCCTGGTCTCCTCCGGCAGCGCCTCCGTCGACCGGCTCGCCCCGGGTGTCATCGCCGATCCGGCCACCAGCTTCGGCTCCACCCTCTCCCCGCGCTGCTCCCTGCCCGCCGCCCGCAGCGCGGGCACCGCCGACACGGGCGGCATCCGCTACACCACCACCCATCTCGACGCCGACAAGTGCTACCCCAGCGAGCGCCTGGCCACCCTGCTGCGCATCCCGGCGGCCACCGGCGGCGGTGACACCGTCCTCATCGGTGCCCCCGACATCCTCCTCAACGACCGCCTCGACGAGCACGGCAACGCCTCGCTCGCCCTCCAGCTCCTCGGCTCCCGCCCCCATCTGGTCTGGTACCTCCCCACACTCGCCGACGCCTCCGCCGCCTCCGAGAACGGCGAGCGCGGCTTCTTCGATCTGCTCCCCTCCGGCTGGCTCTGGGGCACCCTGCAGCTCTTCATCGCCGCAGCCCTGGCCGCCCTGTGGCGGGCACGCCGACTCGGCCCCCTCGTGCCCGAAAGACTTCCCGTCGCGATCCGCGCCTCCGAAACCGTCGAAGGCCGCGCCCGCCTCTACCGCAAGGCGAACGCCCGGGACCGCGCGGCCGCCGCTCTCCGCTCCACCACGCGCACCCGCCTCGCCCCTCTCGTAGGCGTCCCCGCCTCTCAGGCACACGCGCCCGAGGCCCTGCTGCCGGCCCTGTCCGACCACCTTCACGGCGACGGACAGCCGTCCCCGCACGATCTCCTGTTCGGCCCGCCGCCCGGCGACGACGCAGCTCTGACCTCCCTCGCCGACCGACTCGACGCCCTCGAAAGAGAGGTACGCCGTCCATGATGGACCCGACCACTGACAACGCCGCGCACACCGGGGATCCGGCCGCCGCCAGGGCCTCCCTGGAGGCCCTGCGCGCCGAGATCGCCAAAGCCGTGGTCGGCCAGGACCCCGCTGTCACCGGCCTCGCCGTCGCCCTGCTGTGCCGCGGCCACGTCCTCCTCGAGGGTGTTCCCGGCGTCGCCAAGACACTGCTCGTCCGCACCCTCGCCGCTGCTCTGGAACTCGACACCAAACGCGTCCAGTTCACCCCCGACCTGATGCCGAGCGACGTCACCGGCTCCCTTGTCTACGACGCCCGCACCGCGGAGTTCTCCTTCCAGCCCGGCCCCGTCTTCACCAACCTCCTCCTCGCCGACGAGATCAACCGCACGCCCCCGAAGACCCAGGCCTCGCTCCTGGAGGCCATGGAGGAACGGCAGGTCACCGTCGACGGCACCCCCCGCGCCCTCCCGGAGCCCTTCCTGGTCGCCGCCACCCAGAACCCCGTGGAGTACGAGGGCACCTACCCCCTCCCCGAAGCCCAGCTCGACCGCTTCCTCCTCAAACTCACCATCCCCCTCCCGTCCCGCCAGGACGAGATCGACGTCCTCACCCGCCACACCGAGGGGTTCGACCCCCGCGACCTGCGCGCTGCCGGGGTACGCCCCGTCGCGGGCGCCGCCGACCTGGAAGCGGCCCGCGCCGCGGTCGCCAGGACGACGGTCTCCCCCGAGATCACCGCCTACGTCGTCGACATCGTCCGCGCCACGCGCGAGTCGCCGTCCCTCACCCTGGGCGTCTCCCCCGAGGAGCCACCGCCCTCCTGTCCACCGCCCGCGCCTGGGCCTGGCTGACGGGACGCGACTACGTCATCCCCGACGACGTCAAGGCCCTCGCCCTCCCCACCCTCCGCCACCGCGTACAGCTCCGGCCGGAGGCCGAGATGGAAGGCGTCACGACCGACTCGGTCATCAACGCGATCCTCGCCCACGTCCCCGTCCCCCGCTGATGGCCCTCACCGGACGCGCCGCCCTCCTCGCGGCACTCGGCTCTCTCCCCGTCGGCATCTGGGAACCCGGCTGGACGGGCATTCTCGCCGTCAACGCCCCCTTGGCGGTGGCCTGTGCCTGCGACTTCGCCCTGGCCGCCCCCGTACGCCGACTCGCTCTGAGCCGCTCCGGCGTCACCTCGGTGCGCCTGGGCGACAGCGCGGACGTCACCCTGACGCTCACCAACACGTCCCGCCGTCCGCTCCGTGCCCGCATCCGTGACGCCTGGCCCCCCAGCAGCTGGCAGCCCGGCACCGAGGTGGTGGCCTCCCGCCACCGCCTGGTGGTCCCCGCGGGTGAGCGCCGGCGCATCACCACCCGGCTGCGTCCCACCCGCCGGGGCGACCGCCAGGCCGACCGCGTCACCGTCCGCTCCTACGGCCCGCTCGGCCTCTTCGCCCGTCAGGGCACGCACCAGGTCCCCTGGACGGTACGGGTGCTGCCGCCGTTCACCAGCCGCAAGCACCTGCCGTCCAAACTGGCCCGCCTGCGCGAACTGGACGGCCGCACCAGCGTCCTCACCCGCGGTGAGGGCACGGAGTTCGACAGCCTGCGCGAGTACGTTCCCGGCGACGACACCCGCTCCATCGACTGGCGTGCCACAGCCCGCCAGTCCGCCGTGGCGGTACGCACCTGGCGTCCCGAGCGTGACCGCCACATCCTGCTCGTCCTCGACACCGGCCGCACCTCCGCGGGCCGTGTCGGCGACGTCCCCCGCCTCGACGCCTCCATGGACGCGGCCCTGCTCCTCGCGGTGCTCGCCTCCAGGGCCGGCGACCGCGTGGACCTTCTCGCCCACGACCGCCGCCTCCGCGCCCTCGTGCAGGGCCGCTCGGCAGGCGACGTCCTCCCGTCCCTGGTCAACGCCATGGCCACGCTCGAACCGGAGCTCGTCGAAACCGACACCCGGAGCCTCACGGCCACGGCCCTGCGGACAGCCCCCCGCCGCTCTCTGATCGTCCTGTTCACCACGCTCGACGCGGCCCCCATCGAGGAGGGTCTGCTTCCCGTACTGACCCAACTCACCCAGCGGCACACGGTCCTGCTCGCGTCGGTCGCGGACCCGCACCTGGCCCAGATGGCGAAGGCCCGCGGAAACGCCGATGCGGTGTACGAGGCAGCAGCGGCAGCCCAGGCCCAGACCGAACGCGACCGGACCGCGGAGCAACTCCGCCGCCACGGCGTCACCGTCGTCGACGCGACCCCAGACAGCCTGGCGCCGGCACTGGCCGACGCCTATCTGGCGCTGAAAGCAGCAGGACGCCTCTGACAAACGAACAGCCGAGCAAGCGAACAAAGAACAAGAGCCAGAAAGGCGGCGGAAGGGCCCTGAAACGCGGAAAGCCCCGTGCCGAAGGGCACGGGGCTTTCCACAACAATTGTTCGGCGGCGTCCTACTCTCCCACAGGGTCCCCCCTGCAGTACCATCGGCGCGGTAGGGCTTAGCTTCCGGGTTCGGAATGTAACCGGGCGTTTCCCCTACGCTATGACCACCGAAACACTACGAAACACTCGACAACCGACACCATGCACCACACATGGCGGCGTTCGTGGTTTCAGAACCAACACAGTGGACGCGAGCAACCTGGGGACAAGCCCTCGGCCTATTAGTACCGGTCAACTCCACACGTTACCGTGCTTCCATATCCGGCCTATCAACCCAGTCATCTCCTGGGAGCCTTACCCCATCACGTGGGTGGGAGCCCTCATCTCGAAGCAGGCTTCCCGCTTAGATGCTTTCAGCGGTTATCCCTCCCGAACGTAGCCAACCAGCCATGCCCTTGGCAGGACAACTGGCACACCAGAGGTTCGTCCGTCCCGGTCCTCTCGTACTAGGGACAGCCCTTCTCAAGACTCCTGCGCGCGCAGCGGATAGGGACCGAACTGTCTCACGACGTTCTAAACCCAGCTCGCGTACCGCTTTAATGGGCGAACAGCCCAACCCTTGGGACCGACTCCAGCCCCAGGATGCGACGAGCCGACATCGAGGTGCCAAACCATCCCGTCGATATGGACTCTTGGGGAAGATCAGCCTGTTATCCCCGGGGTACCTTTTATCCGTTGAGCGACGGCGCTTCCACAAGCCACCGCCGGATCACTAGTCCCGACTTTCGTCCCTGCTCGACCCGTCGGTCTCACAGTCAAGCTCCCTT
>NZ_CP149447.1:4572500-5312500 GCF_045291515.1 Streptomyces sp. GD-15H | reverse complement strand
CTCCAGGTCACCGGTCTCGCCGGCCCGCGCCGCACGTCCGCCCACGACATAGACGTAGACGAGGAAGGCCAGCTCCGCGACGACGCCGATGCTGATGCGGGCCCAGGTGGGAAGGCCGGACGGGGTGACGAAGCCTTCGATCGCGCCGGAGACGAAGAGGACCAGCGCGAGGCCTATCGCCATGGCCAGTGCTGCTCGGCCCTCCTCCGCGAGGGCCCTGCGTCGGGGACGCGGGCCGGGGTCGATGAGGGTCCAGCCGAGGCGCAGACCGGTGCCGGCGGCGACGAAGACCGCGGTCAGTTCCAGAAGGCCGTGGGGCAACACCAGCCCGAGGAAGACGTCGAGCCGGCCGGCGGAGGCCATCAGGCCGAAGCCGACACCCAGGTTGAGCATGTTCTGGAAGAGGATCCAGATGACCGGCAGGCCCAGGAAGACGCCCAGGATCAGGCAGAGGGCGGCGGCCCACGCGTTGTTCGTCCAGACCTGGGCGGCGAAGGAGGCCGCGGGGTTGCTGGAGTAGTACGTCTCGTACTGGCCGCCGGGGCGGGTGAGCTCGCGCAGTTCGCCGGGGGCGGCGATGGACGCCTGGACCTCGGGGTGGACGGCGATCCACCAGCCGAGGAGGGCCGCGACGGCGGTGGAGAGGAGTGCGGTGGGCACCCACCAGTGGCGTGCTCGGTAGACGGCGGCCGGGAAGCTGTGGGAGAGGAAGTGTGTGACGTCCCGCCAGGATGCGCGGCGGGCTCCTGTCACGGCTCCCCGCGCGCGTGCCACCAACTGGCTGAGTCTGCCGGTGAGCTGCGGATCGGGAGCCGCGGACTGGATCAGCGACAGGTGTGTGGCCGTGCGCTGGTAGAGCACGACGAGTTCGTCGGCCTCGGCGCCGGTCAGGCGGCGCTGGCGCCGGAGCAGGGTGTCGAGGCGGTCCCACTCCGCGCGGTGGGCGGAGACGAAGACGTCGAGGTCCATCGGTGTGCCTGCTCCTCGGCTGTTCGTCGGCTCTGGGCCGAAGGCTCGTCGTCGGTCGTGCGGACCGGCCTCATCGGTCGTACGCCATGAGCCGTACGACATGATCAGCTGGTCGTACCGCAGTGCGCTGTGCCCTCAGCTTGGCAGACTGGCGGTGTTCGGGGCAGGCCAGGGGAAGGACGGGCGGACATGAGTGAGCTGGTGACGGGCGAGGCGGTGGCGTTGGAGCTGCGCCCCGCGAAGGTGCCCAGCAGGGCCCTGGCCGTGCTGCTCGACCTGGCCGCGGCCTTGACCGTATACGTCGTGGCGACCATCGCGCTGGTGGCCTCCACGGCCTCCCTGGACGAGGCGGCGCAGACGGCGATCTTTATCGCGGTGTTCGTGTTGTTGCTGGTGGGCGGGCCGATCGCGGTCGAGACGCTCAGTCATGGGCGGTCGCTCGGGAAGATGGCGTGCGGGCTGCGGGTCGTGCGGGACGACGGTGGACCGATCCGCTTCCGGCACGCGCTGGTACGGGGCTTGATCGGTGTGATCGAGATCCTCATGACGATGGGCGTCATCGCGTGCATCGCCTCGCTGGCGTCGTCGCGGGGGCGGCGGCTCGGGGACGTCTTCGCGGGGACCCTGGTCGTGCGGGAGAGGCTGCCGGTCGGGCCGACGGGGTTCGTATCGCCGCCTCCGCCCTGGCTGGCCGGTCGTTTCTCCGGGCTCGATCTGTCCGCGGTGCCCGACGGTCTGTGGCTCGCCGTCCGTCAGTACCTGACGCGGATGCGGCAGCTGGACCCGCAGGTGGGCCGGACGATGGCGGAGCGGCTGGCGGCGGATTTGGCGGACCGGACCGGGGCGCCGGTGCCGCAGGGCGTACCGGCGGCGGCGTATCTGGCGGCGGTGGTGCAGGAGCGGCAGGCCCGGGAGGCACGACGCGCCTTCGGACAGGCCGCGGCCGCGGGGGGCGGACCGGCCGGTGCCGCCGGACCGACGGGTGCGTACGATCCGCCCGCGCACCACGCGGCTCCGTCGTCCCCCTACCCGTCCGCTTCCGCCGCTCCGTCGGTTCCCTCCGCTCCCGGAGTTGCTCACCCCGGGCCCTCATCACCTCCCGTGCCTGCTACGCCCGCAGTGCCCCCCGCTCCCTCCGCGCCGCCGGTCGAGGGCCCCTCGACCGGGTTCGTGCCACCGGCGTAGGCCGGTGGCGGGTGGGTCGCTCGCGTCTTTGGTCAGTCGAAGGCCGAGGGCGGCGATTCGAGGTCCTCGAGTTCGATTCCGGGGGCCGCGAGGACCACGTCCCCGGCGAGGTGCACGGTGTGCTGCTCGCCCGTGTCCAGGGCTGTGACCTGGTATTCGTCCACGGTCAGGGGTCCGTTGTCAGTGGCGTGTGCTTCTCTTTTCACCAAGGTCCAGGACTGGTCCACGGTGCGCGGGGCGAGCACCGGATCGGTGAAGGCGACGAGGCGTACACGGGTGGCTGAGGCGGAGGGGGTGAGGCGCAGCAGACGGGCGGTGGCGACGAGGAACGCCGGGGACGAGCCGGTGAAGGCGTGGGCGCGCACATTGCCTTCGGTGGCGTGGGTTCCGGTCGGGTCGGTGCGGACCCAGGTGACGCCGTCGAGAGCGGCGCCGCGGACCTGCCAGCTCGCGGCGTGCAGTTCGAGTCGGAGGGGGCGGCCGAGTTCGTCGAGGGCGAGGTCGACCGAGCCCAGGTGATCGCCGGAGGGGGCGATGAGCTGGGAGACGTAGCGCCAGCCGGAGGGGCCGGGGGCGCACTGGAAGTGCTCTTCGGCGAGGGGGGTGTGATCGTGCGGATCGTGGAGCGAATAACGGCCGCGTGGCATGGAGGTCCTGGATCTTGACGGGCTGGGCCGGTCGCTGGATGGCCAACGGGCAGGCCCCCGGCACGGGGGTGCGGGGGCCTGTCTCGGGTGGGTCTGCCCGCCGGGGAGCGCGCCGGTGGACCGGCGCGCTCCCCGCGGCGGATCATGGGCTCAGTAGCGGTAGTGGTCCGACTTGTACGGGCCCTCAACCGGCACACCGATGTACTCGGCCTGCTCGGGGCGGAGCGTGGTCAGCTTCACGCCGAGCGCGTCGAGGTGCAGTCGGGCGACCTTCTCGTCCAGGTGCTTGGGCAGCACATAGACGCCGGTCGGGTACTCGTCGGGCTTGGTGAACAGCTCGATCTGGGCCAGGGTCTGGTCCGCGAAGGAGTTGGACATCACGAACGACGGGTGACCGGTGGCGTTGCCCAGGTTCAGCAGGCGGCCCTCGGAGAGGACGATGATCACCTTGCCGTCGGAGAAGGTCCAGGTGTGGACCTGCGGCTTGACCTCGTCCTTGACGATGCCCGGGATCTGGGCGAGGCCGGCCATGTCGATCTCGTTGTCGAAGTGGCCGATGTTGCCGACGATGGCCTGGTGCTTCATCTTGGCCATGTCGGCGGCCATGATGATGTCCTTGTTGCCGGTCGTGGTGACGAAGATGTCGGCCTTGTCGACGACCTCGTCCAGCGTCGTGACCTGATAGCCGTCCATCGCCGCCTGCAGGGCGCAGATCGGGTCGATCTCGGTGATGATCACACGGGCGCCCTGGCCCCGCAGGGACTCCGCGCAGCCCTTGCCGACGTCGCCGTAGCCGCAGACGACGGCGGTCTTGCCGCCGATCAGGGTGTCGGTGGCGCGGTTGATGCCGTCGATCAGGGAGTGCCGGCAGCCGTACTTGTTGTCGAACTTCGACTTGGTGACGGCGTCGTTCACGTTGATCGCCGGGAACAGCAGGGTGCCGTCGCGGTGCATCTCGTACAGGCGGTGGACGCCGGTCGTGGTCTCCTCGGTCACGCCGCGGATCTCGGACGCCAGCTGGGTCCACTTCTGCGGCGACTCGGCCACCGTGCGGGTGAGGAGTTCGAGGATGACGCGGTGCTCGTCGGACTCGGCGGTGTCGGGCGAGGGGACCTTGCCGTCCTTCTCGTACTCGACTCCCTTGTGGACCAGGAGGGTGGCGTCACCGCCGTCGTCCAGGATCATGTTCGGGCCGCCGGTGGTGGTGTCCGGCCAGGTCAGCGCCTGCTCCGTGCACCACCAGTACTCCTCGAGGGTCTCGCCCTTCCAGGCGAAGACCGGGACGCCCCGCGGGTTCTCGGGCGTGCCGTTCGGGCCGACGGCGACGGCGGCCGCGGCGTGGTCCTGGGTGGAGAAGATGTTGCAGGACGCCCAGCGGACCTGAGCGCCGAGGGCGGTCAGGGTCTCGATGAGGACGGCGGTCTGCACCGTCATGTGCAGGGAACCGGTGACACGGGCGCCGGCCAGGGGCTGCGCCTCGGCGTACTCCTTGCGGATCGCCATCAGGCCGGGCATCTCGTGCTCGGCGAGGGTGATCTCCTTGCGGCCGAAGGCGGCCAGGGAGAGGTCGGCGACCTTGAAGTCCTGTCGGTTGGCGACAGTCGTCATGGAGAGCTGCTCCTCGGGGTGTGGGTCGAGGTGGGTACGGCTGGTCTGCGCGGCGGCGGACACAGGGGTGTCCGAGGAGGACACAGGCATGTCCGCGTGCGGCGCAGCGCAGTCCGTCGGAGGCCCTCTCTCCCTCGGCCGGTCCGCAGGGACCGCCCGACCGCCATCAGCAGCGACGTCTGGCTCCGTCCCAAGCTACACCGACAGGCCCGGTCATCCCCAGTGAGTCACCTAACACATCAGGCCGAACACGGACGGCCGGGGCCGGGATCAGTGTTCCGTCCGGATCGGGCCGCCGGGAGTGGCCTCGGCGTCGGCGCCCTTGGCGGATTCCGCCTCGCTGTAGATGTCGGGCTCGAGGTAGATCACACGGGCGATCGGGACGGCTTCGCGGATGCGGGACTCGGCGGCGTTGATGGCGGCGGCGACCTCCGCGGCCGTGTCGTCGTGCCGTACGGCGATCTTCGCGGCGACCAGGAGTTCCTCGGGGCCGAGGTGGAGGGTGCGCATGTGGATGACGCGGGTGACGGTGTCGCCGTCGACGACGACGGCCTCGATCTTCCGGGTCTCCTCGGCGCCCGCGGCCTCACCGAGCAGCAGCGACTTCGTCTCGAACGCGAGGACCACGGCGATCAGGATCAGCAGGACGCCGATGCAGAGGGTGCCGATGCCGTCCCACACGCTGTCCCCGGTGAGCAGGGCCATGCCGACGCCGCCGAGGGCGAGGATGAGGCCGACGAGGGCACCGAGGTCCTCCAGGAGGACGACCGGCAGCTCGGGGGCCTTGGCGTGGCGGACGAACTCCTTCCAGGAGCGCTTGCCGCGCACCGCGTTGGACTCCTTGATGGCCGTGCGGAAGGAGAAGGTCTCGGCGATGATCGCGAAGACCAGGACGCCGACCGGCCAGTACCAGTGCTTGAGCTCGTGCGGGTGCTTGATCTTCTCGTAGCCCTCGTAGATGGCGAACAGGCCGCCGACCGAGAACAGCACGATGGAGACGAGGAAGGCGTAGATGTAGCGCTCGCGGCCGTAGCCGAAGGGGTGTTGCGGGGTGGCCTGGCGCTGCGCCCGCTTGCCGCCGACCAGCAGCAGGGCCTGGTTACCGGAGTCGGCCACGGAGTGCACCGATTCGGCGAGCATCGACGAGGAGCCGCTGAAGAGGAACGCCACGAACTTCGCTACCGCGATCGCGGCGTTGGCGGCGAGTGCCGCAACGATCGCCTTGGTGCCGCCTGACGCGCTCATGTGTTCGCGTTGTCCCTTCGTACGCCGTTCACGGGCCCGGGCGGCCGTCTTCGTACGCCGCCCGTGGCTCCGACCGTCCTTTGACGGGGGACATTGTTGCAGTCCGATCGGTCAACGGTGTGCCAGAACGTCGTCACCGGGAGGTCAGGCGACGACGGTGGCTCTGAACAGTGTCCCGATACCGGAGACTTCGGCCTTTTCGCCCGTCGGTACGAACACCGAGGTGCCCGGGGACAGCTCGTGCTCACCGGCCCGTACCGAACCGGCCGTGCAGAGCAGGATCTGCGGGGTGGCCAGCGTGAGGTCGTGGGTGGTGCCGCCCGCGGTGAGGACGTAGCGGGAGAGCCGGAACTCGTCGGTGGGGGTTTCGTAGAGCTCCTCGCCGTCCGGTGCGGCCTCCGGGCGCAGCACGCCGGGGTCGCGGGGCTCGAAGCGGACGATGCGCAGGAGTTCGGGGACGTCGACGTGCTTGGGGGTCAGCCCGCAGCGCAGGACGTTGTCGGAGTTGGCCATGATCTCGACGCCGAGGCCGTTCAGGTAGGCGTGCGGGACGCCGGCGCCGAGGTAGAGGGCCTCGCCGGGCTGGAGCCGGACGTGGTTGAGGAGCATGGCGGCGATGACGCCGGGGTCGCCCGGGTAGTGGTGGGCGATGTCGGCGTACGGGGCGTGATCGCCGCCGAGGCGTTCGCAGGCGGCGGCCGCTTCCGTGACGGTGCGGGCCATCTCGTCGCGGTCGGCGGTGAGGATCGCGGTGAGGACCTCGCGCAGGGCCGCGTCCTCGGGGCGGGCGCGCAGCAGGTCGACGTACGGCTTGAGGGAGTCCACGCCGAGGGCGTCGAGCAGTTCGGCGGTGCGCCGCGGGTCGCGGAAGCCGCACAGGCCGTCGAAGTCGGTGAGTGCGCAGACCAGTTCGGGCTTGTGGTTGGCGTCCCTGTAGTTGCGGTGCGGGGCGGTGACGGGGACGCCGCGTCGCTCCTCGTCCGCGTAGCCCGCCTTCGCCTGGTCCAGATCGGGGTGGACCTGGAGGGAGAGGGGCGCTCCGGCGGCGAGGAGTTTGAGGAGGAAGGGCAGGCGCGGGCCGAACTTCGCGACCGAGGCCGCGCCGAGTTCCCGCTCCGGGTCGGCGTCGATGACCTCGGCGAGCGTGCCCCGGTCGGTCCGCGAGGGCGCGCCGGGGTGGGCGCCCAGCCACATCTCCGCCTGCGGCTCGCCGGTCGGTTCGACGCCGAGCAGCTCGGCGATGGCGGTGGTGGAACCCCAGGCGTAGGGGCGGATGGTGTTGTCGAGGCGATCCATGGGGGTTCTCTCTGGGTCCTTCGGCAGGTGCTCGTACGGAGGGCGGGCCGCCCACGTCGGGCCGTCCACGTCGAGCCGTCCACGTCGGGACTTCCGCGTCTGGACGTCCGGGTCAGGCCGTCCTGGGCATGATCAGGCTCTCGAGGTGAGCGCCAGGTAAACGGCGGCGAAATCCGTGACGGCGATCAGTTCGGCGAGGGTCTCCAGTTCGCCGCCCTCCTCCGGTTCCAGTTCGCTGATCGGTGTGTCGTGGCTGAGGGCCAGTTCGCGGGCGGCCGGAGCGGCGGTGAGGCCGCCGATCGGACGGTCGCGGAGCAGCACCACGCGCGCGTGCATGGCGGGCGGCTCCTCCACCCGGTCGCGGAAGAAGTCTTCCGGGTTGGCGCGGGCGGCGAGCGGGCCCGCCAGCAGGGCGCTGTGCACGCCGAGCGCCTCGGGGAGTTCGGCGACGACGGCGGGGTTGCCGGACAGTTCCGCGAGCGCGGCGGCGAAGCGGCGGCCCGCCGGGCCGGCCGAGGTGCCCTCGGTCCATACGACGGGGAGCGTGTCGGCGAGTTCGGCGGCCAGGGTCTTGGCAGGGTTGCTGTAGAGGGCGATGGCCGGGCCGCAGCGTTCGGCGACGCGGTCGAGCCGGTCGGCGACCTTCTCCAGGGCGTCCGGCGGAGCGGTGAGCAGGCCGGTGCGGTCCAGCAGCGCGAGCAGCGGGGTGAGCAGCGCCCACAGGGCCCCGGGGGCGGAGGAGGCGAGCGGTTCCTCCTGCTGCTCGTCCTGCTCGTAGGGCGCGGTCGCCATGGGGACGAACAGGCCGTGGGAGCCACTGACCGCGTCGGCGAGCGGGGTGCGGGCCGGGGCCACGGCGACGACGGTGCAGCCGCGCCGGTAGGCCTGTTCGGAGAGCAGGGACAAGCCCGGTTCGGTGCCGTCCGGGGTGGCGATCAGGAGCAGGTCCACGGAGCCGGCCCAGCCGGGCAGCTCCCAGCGCAGCGCGCCCCCGGCGGGGGCCACCCCGGTGGGCGTGAGCCGGGTGACGGGGCTGCCGGCGCTGGCGAGGGTGCCGAGGAGGTCGGCGGTCTGGGTGGCGGCGGCGCCGGGGCCCGCGATCAGGACGGCGCGGGGACGGCCGTCGGGCTTGAGGTCGTGGACACCGGCCTCGGCGGCATACCGGGCGGCGGTGCGGACGCGGGCGCCCGCTTCGGCGGCGCCGCGGAGCAGACCGCGGTGGTCGGCCTCGGCGAGGCCCTCCGGTGAGTCGAGCAGCGATTCGTCGATCATGGGCGGCAGCCTTCGAACGGCGGGGCGGCGGTACGCGGGGCGGCAGTACGCGGGACGGCGGGTCGCTGGTGCGCAGGGTCGCCGGATCGTCGGTTACGCGGGGCGGCGGGCCTCGTCGACGAGGAGGACGGGGATGCCGTCGCGGATCGGGTACACCAGGCCGCACTCCTGACCGGTGCAGACCAGCTCACTGTCCTGCTCCTTGAGGGGGGAGTGGCAGGCCGGGCAGGCGAGGATCTCCAGGAGGCCGGTTTCCAGCGGCATGGGGGTTCCCTTCGGAGCGGGCGTATGCGGATGTGCCTGGTCAGGGTACCGCCGGTGGAGCCGGGGCGGGCGGGACGGGGATGTTGGGCCGGCACCCGGCCCGCCCGGGACGCCCCGAGGACACCGGGCGGGCACGCGCGCGTGGCGGGCGTCGTGGGGCTTCAGCCTCGGATGATGGTCAGGGCCTCGTCGCGGATCTTGGTCATGGTGGCCTCGTCGCGGGCCTCCGCGTTCAGGCGGAGGAGGGGTTCCGTGTTGGAGGGGCGGACGTTGAACCACCAGTCGGCGGCGGTGACGGTGAGGCCGTCCAGTTCGTCCAGGGTGACGCCTTCGCGGCCCTCGTACGCGGCCCTGATCGCGGCGAGGCGGGCCGCCTGGTCGTCGACCGTGGAGTTGATCTCGCCCGAGCCGGCGTAGCGGTCGTACTGGGCGACCAGGGCGGACAGGGTGCCCTGCTGGCCGCCGAGGGCGGCGAGGACGTGCAGGGCGGCCAGCATGCCCGTGTCGGCGTTCCAGAAGTCCCGGAAGTAGTAGTGCGCCGAGTGCTCCCCGCCGAAGATCGCGCCGTTCGTGGCCATCTCGGCCTTGATGAAGGAGTGGCCCACGCGCGTGCGTACCGGTGTGCCGCCGTTCTCCTCGACGACCTCCGGCACCGACCAGGAGGTGATCAGGTTGTGGATGATCGTGCCCTTGCCGCCGTTGCGGGCCAGTTCGCGGGCAGCGACCAGGGCGGTGATCGCGGACGGGGAGACCGGTTCGCCCCGCTCGTCGACGACGAAGCAGCGGTCGGCGTCGCCGTCGAAGGCGAGGCCGAGGTCGGCGTCCTCCTCCCGGACCCGCTGCCGCAGATCGACGAGGTTGGCCGGGTCGAGCGGATTGGCCTCGTGGTTGGGGAAGGTGCCGTCGAGTTCGAAGTACATGGGGACGACGGTGAGCGGCAGGCCTGCCAGCACCGTGGGAACGGTGTGCCCTCCCATGCCGTTGCCCGCGTCGACGACGACCTTCAGGGGGCGGCCGGCGGTCAGGTCGACGAGGGAACGCAGATGTGCCGCGTAGTCGCCCAGCGTGTCCCGTCGGGTGATCTTTCCCACCGGGCCGGCCGGCTGGGCCCCCGACTCGCTCCATTTTTCGACGAGTTCGCGGATCTCCGCCAGCCCGGTGTTCTGGCCGACCGGGGCGGCGCCCGCGCGGCACAACTTGATGCCGTTGTACTGGGCCGGGTTGTGCGAGGCGGTGAACATCGCGCCGGGCAGGTCCAGCGCACCCGAGGCGTAGTAGAGCTGGTCCGTGGAGCAGAGGCCGATCTCGGTCACGTCGACGCCGTGGGCCGCGGCCCCGCGGGCGAAGGCGCCCGACAGGCCGGGCGAGGAGGGCCGCATGTCGTGGCCGGTGACGATGGCGCTCGCGTCGGTCACCCGGGCGAAGGCCGCGCCGAAGAGTTCGGCCAGGGACTCGTCCCACTGGTCGGGGACGACCCCGCGTACGTCGTACGCCTTCACGATCTGTGACAGATCAGCAGCCACGGCCAACCCTTCCGAAAGTCCTGTGGTCACCACAAACTACCCGCAGAGGATGACACTCCGCTGCCGGCGGTTCGGTGTGGTCCGATCGGACTCACGGGACGTCGTCCCAGGTGCCCCTCGCATGCCTTCCCGGGTGTCGTGTCAGTTCAGGGCGGCATCCATCCCAGCACCGCGGTGCTCTGCCCCACCACGACCAGGCACATCACGAGCAGCAGGCCGAGGCTCCAGGGCAGCACCTTGCGCAGCAGGTCTCCCTCCTTGCCCGCCGGCCCGACGGCGGCGCAGGCGATGGTGAGGTTCTGCGGCGAGATCATCTTGCCGAGGACACCGCCCGAACTGTTCGCGGCCGCCGGCAGTTCGGGCGACAGCCCGGACTCCCGGGCGGCGGTCGCCTGGAGGGCGCCGAAGAGGGCGTTGGCCGAGGTGTCCGACCCGGTGACGGCAACGCCGAACCAGCCCGGCACGGGCGACAGGAAGGCCAGTCCGGCGCCGGCGGCGGCCACGAAGTAGCCGATCGTCGCCGCCTGGCCGGAGAGGTTCATGACGTGGGCGAGCGCCGGCACGGAGGTCACCGCGAGGAGGGCGAAGCGCAGTTCGTACACGGTCGCGGCCCATTCCCTGACCGCCACGCGCGCGTGCCCACCGAGCACGACCGCGGTGGCCACCCCGGCGAACAGGACGAGGGCGCCGCCGGTCGAGACGATCAGCCAGGTGAACACATTGGCGCCGACCGGCTCCCCGTTCGGCGCGGCGACGTCGAGGAAGGGCCAGTCGGTCTTCTGGGTCGCCCCGGCCGGCCAGTCCTTGATCACCGGAATCTGCGCGACGGAGAAGACCGCCACGATCAGCGCGTACGGGGCGTACGCCCGCAGGACCTCGCCGCGCGGGTCCTCCTCGTCCAGTTCCTCGCTGCGCACGCCGGTCAGTACCGAGGTGCGTACGGCCTCCGAGGCCGGCACGCGCGAATGCGGCACGGCGACCAGGGCGCCCGCGCCCGCCATGGCCGCGGCGATGTCGGCGAGTTGCGCGGAGACGTAGTCGGACGCGACGAACTGGGCGAGGGCGAAGGCGACTCCGCACACCGCCGCGGGCACCCAGGTGTCCCGCAGCCCGCGTCGCCCGTCCACCAGCCGGACCAGCACCCAGCGGCACCACGAGGGCCAGCAGCGGGGTCCGGCCGCCGACGACGGACGCCACCGCGTCCAGTGGCAGCCCGGTGACCTGGGCGAGCGTGACCACCGGTGTTCCCATGGCGCCGAACGCCACCGGCGCGGTGTTGGCGACCAGCGCGACGATCGCGGCACGCACCGGATCGAAGCCGAGCGCCACGAGCATCACGGCGGAGAACGCGACGGGGGCGCCGAAACCGGCGAGCGCCTCCAGCAGCACCCCGAAGCAGAAGGCGACGACCAGGGCCTGGATCCGCGGGTCGTCGGAGAGTCGGCCGAAGGAGCGGCGCAGGATGTCGAAGTGCCGGGTGCCAACCGTCATCCGCTATACGCACAGCGCGTTGACGACGATCCACATGAGGGGGAAGAGACCGAAGACGGCTCCCTGAACGGCGCTGGAGAGCGTCTGGTCCAGCGGCATGCCGTACGCCAGGCAGGCCACCAGGACGGCGCCCAGCAGCCCGATCAGGCCCGCCAGGTACGCCTTCATGCGGAGGCCGCCGAGCAGGACGAGGACGATCGCGAGTGGTGATGCCGCCACGAGGGCGGAGAGGCCGAGTGAGTCAGCGACTGGTTCCGGTCCCTGGACGTACACGGACACGCCTCCTGAATTCCGTGATGCGAAAGAGGATTCCCGCTACGTGCCCGAAGTTGCCGTGTCCCCGACAAACGCGCGTCAATGAGTGTGCGGCACCTTACCGACGGGAGAGATGAGGCAGGAGAGGAGAGCGGGGAGGGCGGGAGCGACGAATCCCGGCCGTCGACGCGGTCGCGGCCCGGGGTCGGCGGTCGGCCGCGATCAGTTGTCGGGAGAGCGGAGCACGCGCAGGTGGCCGCGGCGCGCGACCTCCATCGGGTCCGCGCCACGCCCCGCGCCCCCGGCCGCTCGCCCCTGAGGGCGGGCGGCTTCGCGCACCGCGTCCGCGAGCGCTTCCAGATCGTCCCCGCTGGGCTGCGCGGGAGCCGAACCGTCGAGAAGGCGGACGACCTCCCAGCCGCGCGGCGCGGTGAGGCGCTCGGAGTGCTCGGCGCACAGGTCGTAGCAGTGGGGTTCGGCGTAGGTGGCGAGCGGGCCGAGGACCGCGGTCGAGTCGGCGTAGACGTACGTCAGCGTCGCGACGGCGGGACGGCCGCAAGCGGTGCGCGAACAGCGACGTACAGGGCTCACGATGTTGGACGGTACCGCACTCTTGAGCGGGTCGCGAAGACTCCCCACCCCGGCGCTCCCTCGTGTCGTGGCCTGAAACGCCTCACCCGGCCCCGTGGGCACACGTCGTTGACCTGCTCCGACGCCCGTGTTCGAGAGATCCGCGACCCCTCCTCCGGTCATCAGTTGGTACAAACACCGTCAAATATCCTGAGATCATCGATCCCCGAAAGATATGGAATCGAGCCGAACCTTGGCCGGAATGGTCATGTGACGACATGCCGCCGGGCGGACCGACGCCGCGCCCCGACGACACGGGGGTGTCGCGGTCCCGAAGCCGTGTGGGGGCCGGGCACGCCGGACCGGCGGAGACTACCCTTCAGCCTGATGGACACCCCTGTGACTCCCCGTGCCGCCGGCCGCGGGCCCCGCCGTCGTGATCGCCACGGCCGGGGCATGCGCGGGCCGATCGCACCACCCCAGGTGCCGCTCGCCGCCAGCCGCGCGGAGGCCTTCGCCGATCTCGTGCAGGACTCCGTGGAGCGGCTGGAGCGGCGCTGGCCGCAACTGGCCGACATCGACTTCCTCGTCCTGGAGGTCCCACGGCTGGACGGGCCCGGACTTCGATGGAGCGACGAGGCGGTGCCGCTGGGCGGCACCGTGCCCGGCCGGGAAAACCACCCGGCGCGGGTCGTGGTCTACCGCCGGCCGGTGGAGATCCGCACCAAGGGACGCGACGAGCGGGCGGCGCTGGTCCACGAGGTCGTCGTGGAGCAGGTCGCCGAGCTGCTGGGGCTGACGCCGGAGACCGTCGATCCCCGGTACGGGGAGGACTGAGCGGCGGCTTTGGCGCCCGCTCCGCCGAAGGGCGCCTACCTCTGCAGGACCGACAGGTCCTCCTCCGCCTTCGGTACCGCCACCAGGCCCCGGTCGTCGGGGAGGGTCTGGACGGTGAAGGCCGGGAGGCCGTCGTCGGTGACGGAGAGGGTCCGGGACGCGTACACGGGGGTGTCGTCCGACTCGGGTTCGATCGTCAGGGCGTACGTGCCCTCGACGCCGTCCGGAACCGGGGCCTCGATGTGCTGGGTGGTGCCGGCCTTGATCGTGTACGTCTCGGACGTCGGTGTACCGCCCTCGCTGCCCGCGGACGCGGTGACCTTGATCTTGGCGGCGCCCTCGGGCGCGGTCACGGCGAGGGTGCTGCCCTTGGCCGTGTTGCCGACGGCCGTGGCGCGCAGGCCGACCGGGCGGGCTGCCGGGACGAAGGCCGACTCCTGGTTGTCGCCCTTGCCGCGCAGCACCCGGACCGCCGCCACGACCGGCACCGAGCGGTCCGTCGGCGTGAGGACCAGGGAGCCCGCCTCACCGCGCGTGACGTCGCCGAGGTCGACGGCGGTCGTCATGCCGCCCTTCACATGCACCGTCTCGTTGCCGGCCGGTGTGATCAGCCCGGAGGGCGAGGCGAGCTGCACCTTCAGGTCGGCGTCCACCTCACCGGGGGTGAAGGCGACCAGGCGCACGGCGGTGGCGTCCTCGGGGATGCCGGGCAGGACCACGCTGCCCGCCGGGTTGGCCGACGCGGCCAGCCAGTCACCGCCGAGCGTGTCGTCCAGGGCCTGCACGGCCGCGCCGATCCGCCCGCTGCGGACGACGACGTGCACGGTCACATTCGTCTGCTCCTCGTCGGTGAGCGTGGACAGCAGCACCGGCTCGGCGGAGTGCGGCTGGACCGTGATGCCCTCCCCCGCCTCCGTCTCGAGGGCGCCGTCCTTGCCGTAGACCTCGATGTCCACGACGGCCGCGGAGTCGTCGGGGTTGGTGAGGTGGACGTAGTCGGTGCGCTCGGTCGCGGTGCTCGCGCCGGGGAACCAGAACTCCGTGTCGGGGGCAGTGCAGCTGACACCCTGCAGGCCCCGGCCGGTGCCCGCGGCGACCTCGGTCGTCTGCTGCACGGTCCAGCCCGGGGCGAAGCGGCCCTCGGCGGTGCCGACGAGCGCCGGCTCCTCGCCTCCGGAGACGTCCGCGACGACCGGCTTGCCGGGCTCCTTGGGCTCGAGAACCGGCTTCTCGGCCTTCTCGCCGTCTGCGTCCTTCTCGCTGTCCTCGGCAGTCTCTTCGCCGTCGGCGGCCTGGTCGCCGTCGCCGTCCTTCGCGTCCTCCGCCGCGGATCGCTCCTCGGTGGCCGACCGGAGTGCGGCCCTGCCCTCGCTCTCCGCGCCCTTCGTGATGGGCGTGAAGGACGTGTACGTCGTCTCGGCGAGGTCGGAGGTGCTGGGCGTCGGGCACAGCAGGCTGGTGCGTTCCACGGGCAGGTGCGCCGCAGCGGCCTCGACGCCGTCGTCCGCGGCCGTGGGGTCCGGCGCGGACAGTGCCGCGAAGCCGGTGACGGCGGCGAGTGCGGTGGCTCCCGCGATCAGGGACAGGGTGGTGCGGTTCACTGCTGGCTCCCGTCGGAACGCTCACTGCCCGGCTGAGGGCGGTGCGGCTGCTCGGGGTCGTACGACGCGTCGTAGCCCTGCGCGTAGGTCTGGTCGTAGCCCTCGTAGCCCTGTCCGTACGTCGCGGGGTCGTACGGTGGCTGCTGCTGGGGCGTGCCGTCGTAGGCGTACGGGTCGTACTGGCCGCCCTGGTACTGATCCGCGGGGTACGTCCGGCCGTAGCCGTCCGTCGCGTACTGCTGTTGCTCCTGCTGGTACTGCTCGGCGGGGTAGGCGCCGTCGTACTCGGGGGCCGGGTAGCTCGCCGCGTCCCATCCGGCGTAGGGCTCCTGCTGCTGCGGAACGGTCGCTGGAGGCGGCTCCGGCGGGGCGTCGAATCCGTCGTCCGTGCCCGCGTCCTCACCCGCTTCCCCGTGCGTGCCCGTCTCCTCGGCGGCGGCCTCCGCCTCCGCATCGGCCTGGGCGCGCAGGCGGCGGGCGCGGCGGCCGTCCCCGGCGAGCGCCTCGGCGGGGACGTCCGGTTCCTCGGGCAGGTCGTCGTCGATGTCGCGGCGCCGGCCGGGCAGTGCGAGTACGACGAGGACGACGACGAGCAGGCCCTGCGTCCACAGCCACGCGGTGTGGGTGACCGGGTCGTCGTAAGTGACGTCCAGTCGTCCGCCGGTGGCGGGCAGTTCGAAGCCCTGGGCCCAGTCGTCGACCGTGGTGGGGGTCAGCGGCTTGCCGTCGAGGGTGGCGGTCCAGCCCTCGGCCGCGGAGTCGGCCAGGCGCAGGACGCGCCCCTCGGAGCCGTTCGGGATCTTCGTGTGGATCTCGACGGGTCCCGCGGCCACCGGCTGCGACTCGCCCTCGCTCCCCTTGCCGGGGACGATGCTCGCGCGGGCCACGTCCTGGTCCACGCGCCACAGCGCGCCGCCCGCCTGCTGGCTGAGCCGGGTCAGACCCGGAGTGGCGTCCAGGACGCGGGTCACGTCGCGGGGCGCGCCCGGGTGGACGAGGACGTAGCGCACCGCGAACCCGTCGAGCTGGTCGGCCTGGTCGGCGCCCGAGCCGGCGACGAGGTTGGCGACGACCTTGTCGAGCCCGCTGTTCCCGCCGTCCGAGGCGGCGATCTCGGCGTCGCCCATGCGGGCGCCGGAGCCGCGGACCAGCACGTAGTCGACGCGGGCGGCGGAGTCGCTGTCGAGGATGAGGGTGCGGGCCTGGTCGCGGGTGCCGCTCTCCTCGGCGACGAACGCGGGCACCTGCACGGGGTCGCGCCGCTGCAACGGGCCGTCGGCGCCGCGGATCACCCAGCCGGCGGCGACCAACAGCGGGCCGACCGCGCAGGCGAGGGCGATCAGGACGGCGACCGGCTGACGCCAGCCGAAGCTCTGCTCGGCGACACGCGCGCGTGCCCCGTCGGCGCCGAGGACGGCTGCGGCCAGCAGGGCGATGCCGTAGACGAGGGTCGCCGGGCCCGCCCAGGCGGAGCCGTTGGACAGGACCGCGAAGACGAGTCCCACCAGGGCGGCCGTCCAGGCGACGCGGATGGCGAGGTTCCGCTCGGAGCGGAGCAGGGCGGCGAGGGCGGCGAGCACGATGCCGATGAGCACCAGCCCGCCGGCCGTGCCGGGCCCGCCGGGGCTCGCGCCGAGCAGGTCGAGGGCGGAGGCGGCGGAGGAGCCGTACTCCAGGCCCGCCTCCTGGAAGAAGCCGAACGGGAGCAGCGACAGCGACCAGGGGGCCAGGACCAGCAACGGTGTGCCGAGCTGGGCGAGGAAGCGGAGCCCGTACGCCGGGAGGTCGGACCTGCGCAGGGCGAGGACGCCGAGGCCGAGGACCAGGGCGATGGGCCACACGGTCGGGGTGAACGCGGTGGTGAGGGTGAGCAGCAGCGCGTACGCCCAGGTCGCGCGCCAACTGCCGCGGACGTCCGGAGAGCCCGTGAGTCCGCTCGCGGCGATGCCCGCGCGGGCGAGCAGCGGCAGCAGCACGGCGAGGACGGCGGTGCCGATCCGGCCGCCGGCGAGGGCGCCGGCGACGGCGGGCAGGAAGGCATAGGCGATGGCGGCCCACGCGCGCAGCAGCCGGGACTCGACGAGCGGGCGGGAGGCGAGGTACGCGCTGAAGCCGGCCAGTGGCACCGAGCCGACGAGCAGGACCGTCACGGCGACCCCGGTCGAGCCGAGCAGCAGGGTGCCCAGGGCCGCCACGACGGCGAGGTAGGGCGGCGCGGACCCGGTGCCGCCGGCGCCCACCGCGTGCCAGGTGTCGGTGTACCGCGCCCAGAGGTCGGCGGGGGCGGGGAGCAGTGCGCCGCCCGCGAGCGCGCCGCCGCCGAGGAGTTCGCGGCAGGCCGCGAGGGAGAGGAGCAGCAGGCCCAGGAAGAGCACCGGGCCGGGCTTGCGGGCGATCCGCTTGAGCCGGGCGAACTGCTCGACCTGCAGGAAGTCGGCGTCGTCCCCGCCGGGTCCGGATTCGACGGCGCCGCCGTGCCGTCCGGCGCCGGAGGTGGCTTCGGGGTCGGAGCGGCCGACGAGGCTGCTCGCGGCCTGTTCGACGGTGACGCGGATGGTCGCGCCGGGGGGCGGGAACAGCGGCCGCAGTTCGCCCTTGTCGACCTGCGGCTTGCCGCGGCGGCGCCGTCCGGCGAGGATGCGCTCGGGCCGCAGCAGGGTGCCCATGAGACCGCGGATCTCGTCGACGGCCTGCCCGGGGACCTTGCCGACGAGGTAGGCGAGGGTCCGCAGCAGGGTGCCGAGGACGACCCGCAGCAACACCCAGGGAAGGGCCGCGGTACGGGTGTTGACGAGCAGGGCGTGGACGGCGCCCGCCTTGTCCACCTTGTGCGGGGAGGCGGCGGTACGGCCGACGCAGTCGACGGCGCGGCGCTCGCGGGAGGCCGCCTCGGCGTGCCGTACGACCGCGTCGGGGGCTATGAGCACCCGGTGTCCCGCCGTGTGCGCGCGCCAGCACAGGTCGACGTCGTCACGCATCAGGGGCAGGTGCCGGTCGAAGCCGCCGAGTTGATCGAAGACGTCGCGGCGGACCAGCATGCCGGCGGTGGACACCGACAGCACGGACCGGACCTGGTCGTGCTGGCCCTGGTCCTGTTCGCGGCGGTCCAGGCCGGTCCAGCGGCGGCCGGAGTTGGCGATGGAGACGCCGACCTCCAGCAGTTGCCGGCGGTCGTACCAGCCGCGCAGCTTGGGACCGACGACGGCGACGTCGTCACGCCCGAGCTCGTACTCGTTGTCCACGACACTCAGCAACCGGGCCAGCGCGTCGGGTTCGGGGGCGCAGTCGTCGTGCAGCAGCCACAGCCACTGCACCGGCTCGCCGTGCGGGAGGTCGGGCAGGTCGTACGCGTCGTCGTGCCAGCTGCGCGTGACCGGGTCCCAGCCGCTCGGCCGCTTCAGGTAGGGCAGGTCGTCCGGGGTGAGGTGCGGCGCGGCACGGTTGCACTCCTCGACGGCCTGGCCGAAGCCGGTGCGCCGGGCGAGGTGCAGGACGCGGTCGTCGCCGAGGGCTTCGGTGACCAGTCGGGCGGAGTCGTCACCGCTGCCGGTGTCGGCGCCCATGGCGAACTGGACGGGGCGTTCCTGGCCGAGTAGCCCGGCGAGCGCGTCGGGCAGCCAGCGGGCTCCGTCGTGGGAGACGAGGACCGCGGTCACCACATGACGCGGGAACTCTGGAGCGGCAGCGACGTCTTGACGGGCTGCCGGGTGACTGTGCACGGACATCGAGGTACGGGCCCCGGTTCGGTGGACTGTGGGGGACGCCCGTGCCCGGTGGGGGCGGCGTGACGTCTCGGACGAGCGACCACACTATCGGCTGGGCGGCAAGGCGGTCCGCCGCCTGTGGACAACCCACCCGTGACGGGCCGTACGCGATACATGCACGCATAGGGAATATGTGACGTGTGCGCGGATATGACGCGTATGCGGGGATGACACACCGGATATGACGCCCCGTTCGCCGGGCGGCACCCTCGGACGACGCGACGACGCACCTCAGCGGACGGCCCTCGTCAGCCGCCGACCGCCCTCAGACCGCCGCCTTCTTCAGCCGGCGCCGCTCCCGCTCGGACAGGCCGCCCCAGATACCGAAGCGCTCATCGTTGGCGAGGGCGTACTCGAGGCACTCGGAACGGACCTCACAGGCGAGGCAGACCTTCTTGGCCTCCCGGGTGGAACCACCCTTCTCGGGAAAGAACGACTCGGGGTCGGTCTGGGCGCACAGCGCGCGCTCCTGCCAGCCGAGTTCCTCGTCCGCGTCGTCGACCAGCAGTTGCTGCACCAGCTCCGTCATGTGCGCCCCTCGTCTGTCTTTCGCGTCCCCGTGATGCTGCCGTTACCGATTCCGGCCAAACGACACGAGTGAAATTACAAGTGTGCTGCTCCGGGCGAGTCAAGCTGAGATCTGCTATTGGCGCCCTTATTCACTCTGCGGAACCAAGCCCAAGCCGAAAGTGTTCAAATCGCCATAAACCTTGACACACAGATGACCCCGCGCGAGTGTCCCGCCCCGCGCGGAGCCTCCACAAGGAAGGACGCCCGGACGATCGGCCCCGTTGCCGCACCGGCACCGCAGCGAGCCTGATCACATTCGGATCACAGGACCGCAACGGCACTTGCGCACCCGCCGTGCGCACCTTGTGTCCCCGGAATCACGTGAACAAACCTTTCGCCCCGCAGGTGAACCGGATGGAGTGAACCGTGTCCCACGATCCGGGCGTCGAGTTGACACTGGAGGTGTGAACCGTTGTCCTTGTGGGCATGCTCGCGAACTTGGCACTCGCCTCGACCCGCTCCGCCGGGTCCCTCGGTGCTGCCCGCGCTCGCTGTAGCTGTCACTGTTCCGGTTGTTGAGCCCAACGCGCTCCGACCCTCCGAGTCACCCTCGACTCCAGCCCTGTTTCCGCCGTCGCCACCGGGGCGCTCCTCGCCGCCGTCCGCGACCCGGACGTACGCGACAGCACACGCTGTAGTCCTCCCCGCCGCTCACCGCTTCCCGACCGCTTCTCCGCCGAGGAACACCGCATCCCATGAACAGCGACAGCGACCTCCAGATCGCCGGCGACATCCTCGAAGTACCGCACCTGCTGCAGACCCCGCGCGAGCACCCGGCGACCGTCGCCGAGTTCGTCGGGCTGGTCCGTTCCCTCGCAGCCGACCGCTCCTCGTGGGAGCGCCTGGTGCGGTACGACGCGACCAGCCGCTGGTACCACCGGCTGAGCACCGTTCCCCGAGTCCTCGGCTCCGCGCGAGCAGGGGAGACCCCCATCGGCTACGAGGTGTGGCTGCTGTCCTGGGTTCCCGGCCAGGGCAGCGGACCGCACGGCCACGGCCCCTCCTCCGGAGTCATGACCGTCCTGGACGGCACCCTCACCGAGCGCACCGGGCGCGGCACGCGCGCGTTGACGACCGGTACGGAGCGGGTGTTCGCACCCGGCTATGTGCACGAGGTCGTCAACGACACGCTGGAGTCGGCGGTCAGCCTGCACGTGTACTACCCGGGCCTGACCGAGATGCCGATGCGCCCCCTCGCCCCGCACTGCGAGGCGCGGACGGCGCCCGGGGCCCTGACCGTCTGACACGGGTGCCACGGCCGGCCCGGCGGCTGACACACTGTTTCCCATGCACATTGTGGTTCTGGCAGGCGGCATCGGCGGTGCCCGTTTCCTGCGCGGTCTGAAGCGGGCCGCGCCGGACGCGGACATCACGGTCATCGGCAACACCGGGGACGACATCCACCTCTTCGGGCTGAAGGTCTGCCCGGACCTCGACACGGTGATGTACACCCTCGGCGGCGGCATCGACGAGGAGCGGGGCTGGGGGCGGACCGACGAGAGCTTCCGCCTCAAGGAGGAGCTCGCGGCGTACGGCGTCGGCCCGGGGTGGTTCGGGCTCGGCGACCGGGACTTCGCCACCCACATCGTGCGGACGCAGATGCTCGCCGCCGGATATCCGCTGAGCGCGGTGACCGAGGCGCTCTGCGACCGCTGGCAGCCGGGCGTCCGGCTGATCCCGATGACCGACGACCGCGTCGAGACCCATGTCGCCGTCACCCTGCCCGCCGACGACTCGGCGGGGACCACGGCGGGCTCGAGGACGGGGACCGCGGTGGGACCTGAGGCAGGGGCTGCGGGACCCGGCGAGCGCAGGGTGATCCACTTCCAGGAGTACTGGGTACGGCTGCGGGCTTCGGTCCCGGCCGAGGCGGTCGTGCCGGTCGGCGCGGAGCAGGCCAAGCCGGCGCCGGGTGTGCTGGAGGCGATCGCCGAGGCGGACGTGATCCTCTTCCCGCCGTCCAACCCGGTCGTCTCCATCGGCACGATCCTCGCCGTCCCCGGCATCCGTGAGGCGATCGCCGACGCGGGCGTGCCGGTGGTCGGCCTGTCGCCGATCGTCGGGGACGCGCCCGTGCGCGGCATGGCGGACAAGGTGCTCGCGGCGGTCGGCGTGGAGTCCACCGCGCCGGCGGTGGCCGAGCACTACGGCTCGGGCCTGCTGGACGGCTGGCTGGTCGACACGGTCGACGCGGCCTGTGTGGAACGCGTCGAGGAGGCCGGGATCCGCTGCCGGGCGGTACCGCTGATAATGACCGATGTCGACGCGACCACGCGGATGGCTCGGGAGGCGCTGGCGCTGGCGGAGGAGGTGCGGACGGTTTGAACAACGACGTGAACTACGCACTCGTGCACGACGACCCGCACGCGGGCGGTTCGGGCGGCGCGGCGTCCGCGGGGTACCGGGTGTGGGCCGTCGCGGGCCTGCCCGAGGTCCGGCGGGGGGACGACCTGGCCAAGCTGATCGCGGCCGCGGAGCCGGGGCTGGCCGACGGGGATGTGCTGCTCGTCACCTCCAAGATCGTCTCCAAGGCGGAGGGCCGGATACTCGAGGCCTCCGACCGGGAGGCCGCGATCGACGCGGAGACAGTTCGGGTGGTGGCCCGGCGCGGCGCCCTGCGCATCGTAGAGAACCGGCAGGGCCTCGTCATGGCCGCGGCCGGGGTCGACGCGTCCAACACTCCTTCCGGCACGGTGCTGCTGCTGCCCGAGGACCCGGACGGGTCCGCGCGGGCGATCCGCGAGGGCCTGCGCGACGCCTTGGGGGTGACGGTCGGCGTGCTGGTCACCGACACCTTCGGACGCCCCTGGCGCGCGGGTCTGACGGACGTCGCGATCGGCGCCGCGGGCGTTCACGTACTGGACGACCTGCGCGGCGGCACGGACGCGCACGGCAATCCGCTCGACGCCACCGTCGTCGCCACCGCCGACGAACTCGCCGCGGCGGGCGACCTGGTCAAGGGCAAGGCCGCCGGCCTGCCGGTGGCCGTCGTCCGCGGGCTGCCCGCCCTGGTCACGGCCGACGACGACCACGGCGACGGCGCGCGGGCCCTGGTCCGCGACTCCCGCGACGACATGTTCCGGCTCGGCACGTCGGAGGCGGTACGGCAGGCGGTGACCCAGCGCCGCACGGTACGGGCCTTCACCGACGAGCCCGTGGACCCGGGGTCGGTGCGCCGCGCGGTGGCCGCGGCCGTGACGGCTCCGGCGCCGCACCACACCACGCCGTGGCGTTTCGTCCTGCTGGAGTCCCCGGAGTCCCGCGTCCGTCTGCTGGACGCCATGCGGGACGCCTGGATCGCGGACCTGCGCCGGGACGGCAAGTCCGAGGAGTCCGTCGCCAGGCGGATCCGTCGCGGGGACGTCCTGCGCAACGCGCCCTGCCTGGTCGTGCCCTGCCTGGTCATGGACGGCTCGCACAGCTACGGGGACGCGCGGCGGGACGCTGCCGAGCGCGAGATGTTCGTGGTCGCGACGGGCGCCGGCGTGCAGAACTTCCTGGTCGCCCTGGCCGGTGAGCGGCTCGGCTCGGCCTGGGTGTCGTCGACGATGTTCTGCCGGGACGTGGTCCGCGAGGTCCTGGACCTGCCCGCGGACTGGGACCCGATGGGCGCGGTGGCGGTCGGCCATCCCGCCGAGGACCCCCGGCCGCGACCGGAGCGGGACGCGGCCGCGTTCATCGAGGTGCGGTGAGCCACACGCGCGGGGCGCCTCCCCTCGTAGGGGCCCGCGCCCACCGGCCTGGCGGAGTCCCACTCCGGTAGGGCTCCCCCGCTCCCCCCGCTTCCCACTCCCCCGGGATCCTCTCTGTGGCAGGACGTTTCGCTCCCCGGCCCGCTCGCACGACCGTGCGAGGCGGACGGACCGCCGTGCCCGCGGGGGCGCCGCGGCAGGTATCGGCCCCGGCCCTGGTGCGGACCTGGGTGCCGGACGGGCCGTTGGACCTCGGTCTGGTCCTCGCGCCGCTGCGCCGCGGGCCCGGGGACCCGACGTTCCGCGCGCTGCCGGACGGCTCCGTCTGGCGGGCGAGCCTGACGCCCGCCGGGCCGGGGACGCTGCGGGTGACGCGGCACGGTGGCGAGGTGCGGGGCGAGGCCTGGGGTCCGGGCTCCGGCTGGCTCCTGGAGCGGCTGCCGGACCTGCTCGGGGCCGCGGACGACCCGGCGGCGTTCGTCCCCCGGCACAAGTTGCTGGCGCTCGCCCGGTATCGGCGTCCGGGCCTGCGGCTGCTCCGGACCGGGCTGGTGCTGGAGTCGTTGATCCCGTCGGTCCTGGAGCAGAAGGTCACCGTGGGGGAGGCGTACCGGGCGTGGCGGCTGCTGGTACGGAAGTACGGGGAGCCGGCACCCGGGCCCGCGCCCGAACGGATGTCGGTGATGCCGTCGCCCCGGACCTGGGCGCTGATCCCCTCCTGGGAGTGGCACCGGGCCGGCGTCGACGACAAGCGGGCGTCCACGGTCCTGCGGGCGGTGCGCGTCGCCGCGCGGCTGGAGGAGGCGGCCGGGATGGCTCCGGCGGCGGCGCGGGCGCGGCTGGAGCTGGTGTCGGGCATCGGTCCGTGGACGTCCGCGGAGACAGTGCAGCGCAGTCATGGCGCGGCGGACGAGGTGACCGTGGGGGATCTGCACCTGCCGGGCATCGTGGGGTGGGCCCTCGCCGGGGACCGGGACGCGGACGACGCGGTGATGCTCGAACTGCTGGAGCCGTATGCCGGGCAGCGGCACCGGGCGGCCCGGCTGATCCTGCTGAGCGGAAGAACGCCGGCGCGGCGGGCACCGAAGACGCCACGCCGGAACATCGGACGGCTGTGAGGCCCGAGCCCTCAGCCGCCCGAGCCCTCAGCCGCCCTGGTCCCGCACCGGCCGGTACGCGGCCCGGTTTCCGCCCGGCTACTCGTCCGAGGAGAACCGCACCGCCCCCGCCGGGATCCGCGCGTCGCACCACACCCGGACCCCGTCCCTGAGTTCGTTGCGGGCGCCGATGACCGCGCCGTCGCCTATGACCGTCCCGGTGAGGACCGACCGCTCCCCCACCCGCGCGCGCGTGCCGATCAGCGAGTCGGTGACGACCGCGCCGGGTTCGATGACCGCACCCGGCAGGATCGTGCTGCCGAAGACACGCGCGCCCTCCGCCACGAACGCGCCCTCACCCACCACCGTCCCGCCCGCCAGCTTGGCGTCCGGTGCCACCGTCGCCGTCGGCAGGACCAGCCGGTCGCCGCAGCGCCCGGGGACCGCCGGGGACGGGGCGCGGCCCAGCACCAGGTCCGCGGAGCCGCGGACGAAGGCGGCCGGGGTACCGAGGTCCAGCCAGTACGTGGAGTCGACCAGGCCCTGGAGGTGTGCCCCCGCCGACAGCAGATCCGGGAACGTCTCCCGCTCCACCGACACCGGCCGGCCCGTCGGGATCGTGTCGATGACCGAGCGCCGGAAGACGTACGCCCCCGCGTTGATCTGGTCGGTGACGATCTCCTCGGGCGTCTGCGGCTTCTCCAGGAACGCCAGGACCCTGCCCGTGTCGTCCGTGGGGACCAGTCCGTACGCCCGTGGGTCGGTCACCTTCGTCAGGTGCAGCGAGACGTCCGCACCCGTCGTCTCGTGGGTGCGCACCAGTGCCCGGATGTCCAGGCCCGTGAGGATGTCGCCGTTGAAGATCAGCACGGGTTCGTCCGGGCCCGAGTGCAGCCGGGAGGCGACGTTGCGGATCGCGCCGCCCGTGCCGAGCGGCTCCTCCTCCGTCACGTACTCGACGTGGAGCCCCAGCGACGACCCGTCGCCGAAGTACGGTTCGAAGACCTCGGCCAGGTAGGACGTGGCCAGGACGATGTGCTCGACGCCCGCCGCTTTCGCTCTCGCCAGCTGGTGCGTGAGGAAGGGCACCCCGGCCGCCCGGACCATGGGCTTCGGCGTGTGCACCGTGAGCGGGCGCAACCGCGTGCCCTTGCCGCCGACCAGGAGGATCGCTTCTGTCACCTGTCGTCTCTGCTTCCTGCCGGGACCGGCCGAACTGTCTTTCGGCCGGCCAGTGTATGCAGACCGTTCCACAGCGCTTTCGACGGCGGTGTCTCCGGCAGGAAGGAACCCGGCCCGGCGGCTCCGCGCGGTTCAGCGGCCCTGGTAACCGGCCGCCGTGGAGCGGGTGGTGCCGAGCTTGTCGTAGAGCTTCCCCTGGGCACACGGTGTTGAACCCGTCCCGGTGACCGGAGATCACGTTCAGTCGCACCTGCGTGCCTTTTGCATAGAGATTGCCACCCTCGGACGTCAGATATGTCTCCGCGCTCGGATCCACGCCGTGCAGCCCGAGCTTCCACGCGGTGAGCTGTGCGATGCCCTCCACCGCCGAGGCCGACGGCTCCGTGGAGCTGTAGGTACCGAGGACCGCCACGCCCATGGTGTGGGCGTTGAACCCCAGAGTGTGGGCGCCCAGGACCGGCTCCGCCACTCCCCCGGCGCGGCCCTCGTAGATCTTTCCGCACTTGTCGACGAGGAAGTTGTAGCCGATGTCCCGCCAGCCCATGCTCCCCGTGTGGTAGCGGTAGATACTGCGGATGAGTGAAGGCGCCTCCTCGCACGTGTAGTCGTTGCCGGAGGCGGTGTGGTGCACGAAGGCCGCACCGACCTCGTCCGTGTAGACGAACTCCTTCGCCCGCAGGCTCTCGTCCGCACTCCAGCCGGCCCGCGTGACGATGTCAGGACGCGGGCCGATGTACGGGTTCGCCCGCTGCCGCGCGGCCGCGTCCTTTCCCTGCCCGGCCGCCCCGGCGCTCGCCGCACCGGTACGGGCGCCGTCCGCGGTGCCGCCCGCGGTGCCGTCCGCGGACGGGGCGTCCTCGCCGGGGTCGATGAGTTCGAGACGCATCCCGGACGGCAGCGGCAGGGCGGTGTCGTCCTCGGCCCCCTCGGCAGCCGTACCGGTGCGCCCCGGTCCGGCGGACCCCGCCGGCCCGGTCCGCCGGACTCCGCCAGGACCCTGATCTCCACGCCGTCCGACTCGCCCACCCACAGCGGTGCGGTGGCGCCGCGGACCCGGCCCGAGGCGCGTTCCCTGAATTCGGGGGTTCCGGGATCGGCCGCGTGGTCGGCGTTGTGCGCCTCGACGTCCTGCCAGTCGGACCAGGAGCCGGTACGGGCCGCGCGGGTGCGGACCTGGACCTGGCCGTGGAGTTCGGCGGCAGGGTCGTCCCAGATGACGCCGAGGAGGGAGAAGTGCCGTACGGACCGGGGAGCGAGGCCGAACGTGGCGGCGCCGGAGGCACGGTCGGGATCGAGGGGTTGCAGGGGCAGCGACTCGGTGCTGCCGGGGGTACCGGACTCGGCCGTCACCGCCGCGCGCGGGGCCGCTCGGGTCGGCTGCCCCGGTCCCGCGGTCGCCGCGACGGCGAACGGGGCGAGGGGGAGGGCGAGAGCGGTCGCGCAGGTGACACCGATGGCGGAAGAAAGAATTCTACGCATGCCCCTGATCCTTGACATAGTCAGACAAATCTGTCCACGGGGGAATTGACGGGATGTCGGGGCCCGTTCCGCCGAACCGGTGTCCCGCCGCTCGGTGCGCGCGGCCTCGTCCGCGTACGCTTGCGCGGGTGAACGCCACCGACCGCACCCCCGCCGACCTGCTGGGTTCCGCGCTCGCCGCGGATCCGGGCCGCCCCCTGGTGACCTTCTACGACAACGCCACGGGCGAACGTGTCGAATTGTCCGTGGCCACCTTCGCCAACTGGGTGGCCAAGACCGCGAATCTGCTCCAGGACGAACTGTCCGCCGAGCCGGGCGACCGCGTGTCGCTCCTGCTGCCCGCGCACTGGCAGACGGCCGTGTGGCTGCTGGCGTGCGCGTCGGTGGGCACGGTCGCGGACGTGTCCGGCGACCCGGCGGCCGCCGACGTCGTGGTGAGCGGGCCGGACTCGCTGGAGGCCGCGCGGGCGTGCTCGGGCCCGCGAATCGCGCTGGCGCTCAGGCCGCTCGGGGGACGGTTCCCGCAGCCGCCGGAGGGCTTCGCCGACTACGCCGTGGAGGTTCCGGGTCAGGGCGACCGGTTCGCGCCGTACGCGCCGGTCGACCCCGAGGCTCCGGCGCTGATCGCGGCGGGGCGGGAGTTCACCGGGGCCGAGGTGGTGGAACGGGCCCGCGCGGAGGCGACGGACCTCGGGCTGATCGGACCGGGCTCGCGCATCCTGTCGGGTCTGCCGTACGACACGTGGGAGGGCCTGCACGCGGGCCTGTACGGGCCGCTGGCGACCGGCGGTTCGGTGGTGCTGTGCCGCAACCTGGACCGGCTCGGGAACGACGCGCTGGACAAACGGGTCGAGAGCGAACGGGTCACGGTCATCGCCCGCTAGGGCCTGCCTCGGCGCGGGCGGGCTCGTCCAAACCGAAGCCGCCGGGCCGTACCCCGTCCGCCGCGTCCCGTCCCCCGTACGGCTCAGCAGTGCCCGCCTCCGCCCCGTATCCGGGTCATCGTCGTACCAGCGGCACGCACGGCGCGTACGGCATCCACCGCACGCCGTACGCAGTGAGGGGGTGGGCCGGTCATGAGCGACACCGCAGGCGCGTCCCCCACGGGCGCGGGGGGCGGGCGCGCCCTCGGGCCGGGCACGGGAGCCTCGGCGAGCGGGGCGGGGCTGGCGCGGCGCAGGCGGCGGCGGTGGGTGCGTGGCACCGGGCTCGGTCTCGCCACGCTGCTCGTTCTGACCGCCGGGGCCGGGTGGGCGGTGTACGTGAAGCTCGACGGGAACATCACGCCGGACGAGGCGGCCGCGGCCGAACTCGCACGGTTCGAGAAGGAACGGCCCTCCGCGCTGGTCAAGGAGGCCCGGAACATCCTGCTGATCGGCTCGGACTCGCGCTCCGGGGACGGGAACCGCCGCTACGGCCGGGACCCGGGGACGGAACGGTCCGACACCGCGATCCTGCTGCATCTGTCGGCGGGCCCGCGCAGCGCCACCGCCGTGTCCCTGCCCCGTGACCTGATGGTGGACGTGCCGGGCTGCCCGCGCCCGGACGGCACCCGCGCCGAGCCCGTGTTCACGATGTTCAATCAAGCCTTCCAGCGGGGTGGTTCGGCCTGCGCCATCCGTACCGTCGAGAAACTCACCGGCATTCGCGTGGACCATCACATCGTCGTGGACTTCCACGGCTTCAAGGAGATGGTCGAGGCGGTCGACGGCGTCGAGGTGTGCCTGCGCGAACCCATCGACGACAAGGCGGCCGAACTGAAACTGCCCGCGGGTCGGGTGACGCTGAACGGGGAACAGGCCCTCGGCTATGTCCGCGCCCGCAAGTCGCTCGGTGACGGCAGCGACACGCACCGTATGGAACGTCAGCAGCGGTTCCTCGGGGCGCTCGTCAACAAGGTGCGCAGCAATGACGTCCTGCTGAATCCGGTGAAGCTGTACCCCGTTCTGGACGCGGCCACTTCGGCGCTGACGACCGACCCGAAACTGGCGAGTCTGCGCGGTTTGTACGAACTCGTCCGTGGACTGCGCAACATCCCCACGGGACGCGTGCAATTCCTCACGGTTCCGCGAGAGCCGTATGCCGCCGACGCCAATCGGGACCAACTCGCGGAGCCCGAGGCGGAGACGCTGTTCGAGCGGTTGCGCAGGGACGCGTCGGTGACGGTCGCACAGGATGCGGCGCAGAGTTCCGGCACGGAAACCGACCCCGGTGCGCCGTCCGGGAATTCGGACGACGACGGCACGGACAGTGACGGAAAGGTCACCCGGAGGGAATCCGCGGAGCCGCCCGAGACCCCTTCCCCCGCACCCACATTCTCCGGAAACACGGCAGCCGAGGACACCTGCGAGTAAAGCCGGCACACAGCCGACTCCAAGACCGTGAAGCCATGTCAAGGGATATGAGCGAATTGCCCAGTTGTAGGAAAGTGGAATGTGTCCCCGGCGTCACCGAAGGCTGTTCCGTGCCGTTAGTGTGAGCGCTCCGGTGCGCGCGCACCCGAGGTTCGCCCTGCAGTCGCGCACTGCGTGACCGACCGGGCGCCCAAGAAGGGGAAAGGCGCCGCGTGGCACCGACGGAGGATTCGAGCGACCGTGGACGCGCAAAGCCGTGGGCGGGGCAACGACATGGACCCCGCAGACCAGTGGGTGCTCAACCCGGACACCGGCGATTACGAACTGCGACTGAATGATTCCGCACCGCAGCCACCGGTTCCCTCTCCCCGTGGGCGGCGCCCCTCCGGCGTGGCTCCGGGTGGCGGCGCGGGTGCGGGCAAGGGTGCCGACGCGGGTGCACCGCGCGGCCGTACCGATACGCCCGGGCGCGCGGCGGAGCGGCCCGCCGGCCGCGGGACGTCCGAGCGCGGGACACCCGAGGGCGGGGGCCCGCCGTCGCGCAGGCGCCGGGGTGCGCCGGAGGAACCGCCGCCGGGCCGGCGCGGCGCCGGCCGGTGAAGAAGAAGTCGAAGGCGAAGAAGGCCCTGCTGTGGACGGGCGGGGCGATGGCGTGCGTGGTGCTCGCCACCGGCACGGCCGGCTACCTGTATCTGGAGCACCTCAGCGACAACATCGACACCCTCCCCGACGACGGCGCGAGCACCGGTGGCTTCCGGAAGGACGAGGCCATCAACATCCTGCTGATCGGCACCGACAAGCGCACCGGCTCCGGCAACGAGGGCTACGGCGACGCGGGCAGCGCCGGGCACGCCGACACCACGCTGTTGCTGCACGTCTCCAAGGACCGTACGAACGCCACCGCGCTCAGCATCCCGCGCGACCTCATCGTCGACATCCCCGACTGCCCCACGACGCTGGAGGACGGGACGGAGAAGGTGATCCCGGGCTCCAGGGGCCGCTTCAACACCAGCCTCGGCCAGAGCGAACGTACGCCGAGCTGCACCATGCGGACCGTCACCGAGCTGACCGGAATCACCCCGGACAACTTCATGGTGGCGGACTTCAACGCGGTCAAGACCCTGACCACAGCGGTCGGCGGGGTCCCGGTCTGCCTCGCCGAAGCCGTCGACGACAAGGATTCCAAGCTCAATCTGTCCGCCGGCACGCACACCATCGAGGGCGAAGAGGCCTTGGCGTTCGTCCGCACCCGGCACGCGTGGGGCAACCAGGGCGACCTCGACCGCATCAAGGTGCAGCAGCAGTTCCTCGGCGCGCTGATGCGGCAGCTGAAGTCCAGCGACACGCTCACCAGCCCGACGAAGATGATCAAGCTGGCGGAGGCCGGCACCGAGGCGCTCACCGTCGACTCCCAGCTGGACAGCATCGACAAGCTGAAGGACCTCGGTCTGGAGCTGGGCAAGCTCAACACCAAGAACCTGTCCTTCACCACGCTTCCGGTGAAGGACAACCCCGCGGAGACGGTGAAGGCGACCGTCGTCCTCGACGAGTCCAAGGCGCCGCAGGTGCTCGACCTGATCAAGAACGACGTGTCGTTCACCGAGGTCAAGCAGCAGGAGAAGAAGGAGAAGGCCGCCGTCGCCGCCCGCCTCAAGGGCCCCAAGGCAGCCGCCTCCGAGGTCCGGGTGCAGGTCTACAACGGCGGCGCCCCGGCGGGCAGCGCCCAGGAGACCCTCACGTGGCTCCAGGTCGAGGAGGGCGTCAGCAAGTCGGAGAACGCCGGGAACGCCCCGGAGACACTGAAGAGGACCACCCTCGAGTACGCGCCCGACCAGGCCGACCAGGCCCGCCGCCTCGCCGAGATCCTCGGCCTGCCCGGATCGGGGATGAAACCCGGCGAGAGCGTCACCAACGCCCAGGGCCTGCCCGCGATGACCCTGACCCTCGGCGAGGACTTCAAGGGCGCGGGCGTCTCCCTGACAACTCCCTCCAAGGCGCCGGACGAGGTCGTCAAGGACACGTCCACGGCCGACAAGGTCGAGTGCGCCAAGTGACCTGCCGGGCAGGTCACCGGGTGACCCTGCCGGGCGGCCCTACGGCGGACAGGGGCCGGCGGCGCCATTTCCCCACCCAATGGGGCGGATTGCCCCGTTCCGAGGACGAGGAATTCGTCACTGAAGCCACTCCTCGCTCAGGCGGGCGGCTAATGTGAGCGCTCCAGTGCCCCGGCCGCGAGGACCGTCCTGGCGTCGCGCGCGGTGGTGACCAGCACGCGCGGACACCCTCCGGAGGGGAAAGGGTGCCGCGTGGCCCGGACGGAGGATTCGGACGAGCGTGGACGCGCAGAGCCGTGGGCGGGCGGACAATGTCGACCCCGCAGACCAATGGATACTCAACCCGGCCACCGGTGAATACGAACTGCGACTGGGCCCCTCCGCACCGCAGTCACCCGTCCCGGGCCCCCGCCGCGGCCGCCGCCACGCGGACGATGCCGTGCCCGGCCGTGAGGTCCCGCCGTCACGGCGGCGCGGTGCCCCCGAGACGCCGCCCGGACGGCGCGGCGACCGGCCGACGCAGCGCAAGCCGAGGGCGAGGAAGGCCCTGCTGTGGACGGGCGGGGCGATGGCGTTCGTGGTGCTCGCCACCGGCACGGCCGGCTGACGTCTATCTGAAGTACCTCGAGGACAACGTCAACACGACCGACATCGGCGACGCGGGCTCGGGCAACTTCAGCAAGGACGAGGCCTTCAACATCCTGGTCCTCGGCACCGACAAGCGCACCGGCTCCGGCAACGAGGGCTACGGCGACAAGAACAGCGTCGGGCACGCCGACACCACGATCCTGCTGCACGTCTCCAAGGACCGTACGAACGCCACCGCGCTCAGCATCCCGCGCGACCTCATCGTCGACATCCCCGACTGCCCCACGAAGCTGGAGGACGGGACGGAGAAGGTGATCCCGGGGCTGCAGGGCGCCCGGTTCAACCGCAGCCTCGGCGAGGGCGGCCGGGACCCGGGCTGCACGATGCGCACCGTGGAGGAGGCCACCGGCATCTCCGTCGACCACTTCATGATGGCCGACTTCAACGCGGTCAAGACGCTCACCTCGGCGGTCGACGGCGTCAAGGTGTGCCTGGAGCACGCCGTCGACGACAAGCAGTCGAAGCTGAAGCTGCCGGCGGGCGAGTCGACGGTGGCGGGCGAGGACGCCCTCGCCTTCGTCCGTACCCGGCACAGCTTCGGCAACGAGGGCGACCTCGACCGGATCAAGGTGCAGCAGCACTTCCTGGCCTCGCTGATGCGCAAGATGTCCTCCGGCGACACCCTCACCAGTCCCACCAAGCTGGTGAAGCTGGCCGAGGCCGCCACCAACGCGCTGACCGTGGACACCGGAATCGGCAACGTGAGCACGCTCAAGGACGTCGCCCTGGAGCTGAAGAAGGTACCGCCGAAGAACATCTCGTTCACCACGCTTCCGGTGAAGGACAACCCCGCGGAGACGGTGAAGGCGACCGTCGTCCTCGACGAGTCCAAGGCGCCGCAGGTGCTCGACCTGATCAAGAACGACGTGTCGTTCACCGAGGTCAAGCAGCAGGAGAAGAAGGAGAAGGCCGCCGTCGCCGCCCGCCTCAAGGGCCCCAAGGCAGCCGCCTCCGAGGTCCGGGTGCAGGTCTACAACGGCGGCGCCCCGGCGGGCAGCGCCCAGGAGACCCTCACGTGGCTCCAGGTCGAGGAGGGCGTCAGCAAGTCGGAGAACGCCGGGAACGCCCCGGAGACACTGAAGAGGACCACCCTCGAGTACGCGCCCGACCAGGCCGACCAGGCCCGCCGCCTCGCCGAGATCCTCGGCCTGCCCGGATCGGGGATGAAACCCGGCGAGAGCGTCACCAACGCCCAGGGCCTGCCCGCGATGACCCTGACCCTCGGCGAGGACTTCAAGGGCGCGGGCGTCTCCCTGACAACTCCCTCCAAGGCGCCGGACGACATCGAGAAGTCCACGGCCGACAAGGTCGAGTGCGCGAGCTGACGTTCAGCCGAGCGGATGCGGAAGGCTCACCAAAAGTTGTTGAATCGGTTGCGTTCCGCGTGCAACTGACGGGCCCGTCGTGCGTCTAACAGAACGCAGGGCGGGCCTTGTTCCATGACGCGAGGAGTATCAGGGGTGGGGAGGACGGCGGCAGTGACGCAGAGCGCCGCGCGGAGGACACTCCGCGACGACCGGCGTGAACGGGACGACGAGCCGGCCGACGGCGCATCCGAGGGCGACGGCGGGGACATACCGGCGTCCGATCCGGACGCCGGCCGTCGCCCGCGGCGCCGGATACTCAAGTGGTTCGCGGCGGTCCTCGCGTTGCTCCTCATCGGCTCGGCCGGGGCCGGCTACGCCTACTACCGGCACCTGAACGGCAACATCAAGAAGAACCCACTGAACCTGGGCGACAACAAGGTCGCCGAGCCGACGCCGAACGCCGCCGGGCAGACCCCGCTGAACATCCTGCTGATCGGCTCCGACGCCCGGGACAGCAAGGAGAACCAGCAACTCGGCGGCGCCCGGGAGACGTTCGGCTCGACACCGCTGGCCGATGTGCAGATGCTGCTGCACCTGTCCGCCGACCGGACCAACATGTCCGTGATCAGCATGCCCCGCGACACCCTCGTCCGGATCCCCAAGTGCACCGACCCCGACGACGGAACCGTGTACGAGGCGAGCAGCGGGCGGACCATGACCAACCAGAGCCTCGGGCACGGCGGTCCGGGCTGCACCGTGGCCACCTGGCAGGAGCTCACCGGCATCCACATCGACCACTTCGTCATGGTCGACTTCGCCGGCGTGGTCGCCATGGCGGACGCCGTCGGCGGCGTCCCGGTGTGCGTGGACGCCAACATCCTCTCGCGCGACAGCAAGGGCCACGGCTCCGGGCTGAAGCTGCCCGAGGGCACCCACCCGGTCAAGGGCGAGCAGGCCCTGCAGTGGCTGCGTACGCGCTACGGCTTCGAGGACGGCAGCGACCTCGCCCGTGCCAAGGCCCAGCACATGTACATGAACTCACTGGTCCGCGAGTTGCGGGAGAACGCCACCCTGAGCAGCCCCAACAAGCTGCGCAGGCTGGCCGAGGAGGCCACCCGGGCGCTCACCGTCGACCCCGGCCTCGACACCGTCAAGAAGCTGTACGACCTCAGCAACGAGCTGCGCAAGGTGGAGCCGGAGCGCGTCACCATGACCACGATGCCCAATCGGTACGTGGGCGCCCGCGTGGAGCCGACCGAGGACGCCGAGCAGCTCTTCCGACT
This sequence comes from Streptomyces sp. GD-15H, assembly GCF_045291515.1. Classification (NCBI taxonomy): domain Bacteria; kingdom Bacillati; phylum Actinomycetota; class Actinomycetes; order Kitasatosporales; family Streptomycetaceae; genus Streptomyces; species Streptomyces sp. GD-15H. Next base: position 5,278,307 of record NZ_CP149447.1, on the reverse strand, counting down.
GGTCCGCGAGGACATCGCACTGGACGGCAAGGACGAGAAGCCGACGGAGGACGAGGAGGAGACCGCGCCCACCGAACCGGCCGCCCCCGACGCCGAGATCGCGGTCCAGGTCGTCAACGGCACCCGCACCGACACCCTGGCCGCGGCGTCCGACCGCGCGAGCACCGTGACCGGAATTCTGCGGGAAAAGGGCTTCACCAGCGCGGTCGCCGACGCCGCCGGTTCCCTCAGCGAGGAGCGGACGGTGGTGCGGTACCCGAGCACCGACCTGGAGGGCGACGCGCAGCGCATCGCCGAGTCCCTCGGGGTTCCGAAGAGTTCGGTCAAGCGGTCCACCGACATCTCCGGAGTCACGCTCGTCGTGGGCGCCGACTGGCGTGAGGGGGCGACGTACGAGGCGCCCGAACAGGACGACACCATCCCCGAGTCGGCGGACGCCCTCAACGGCGCGGACGACACGGCCTGCATGGAGGTCAACCCGGCCTTCACCTGGTCCTGACACGGCAACCGGGCGACCCGGTGCGGCAGACACACCGCAGGGCCCCCTTCCCGGTCGGGGAAGGGGGCCCTGCGGTGTCCGCGGTGAGCGCGGGTCAGGCGGCCGGGGCGTCCGCGTGGACCGCGGGCCGCCGGGAGGCGATGACCTTCTTCGCAAGCGAGCGCGGGCTGGTCAGAAAGCCCCAGCCCCACGTCAGATGCATGGTGGCCAGCGCCACCGGGATCCGCAGGCGCGCCTTCACCGGCAGCCCCTTGCCCGCCGGTATCGAACCGAGCACGATCGCCGCGAGGTACCCGCCGGGCACGAGGAGGCCCCACGGGGTGAACAGGGCGCCGGCCAGGGTCCCGGCCGCGATCGCGCACACCGCGGCCGGCGGGGCCAGGTAGCGCAGGTTGATGGAGCCGGCGTGGTAGCGGGCCACGACATGCCGCCAGCGGCCGTAGTCCTTGTACTGCTTGGCCAGCGCCCGCACGCTCGGCCGGGGCCGGTAAGACACCTTCAGCTCCGGCGAGAACCAGACCAGCCCGCCGGCCTCGCGGATGCGGAAGTTCAGCTCCCAGTCCTGGGCGCGGATGAACTCCACGTTGTAGCCGCCCTGCTGCTCCAGCGCCTCGCGCCGGAACACCCCGAGGTAGACGGTCTCGGCGGGACCCGCCGCGCCACCGGTGTGGAAGGCCGCGTTGCCGACGCCTATCCGTGACGTCATCGCGGCGGCGACCGCGTGCTCCCAGTCGTTCTCGCCCTCGGCGTGCATGATGCCGCCGACGTTCTGCGCGCCGGTCTCCTCGAGGAGCCTTACCGCGGTGGTGATGTAGCCCGGCGAGAGCATCCCGTGCCCGTCGACGCGGACCACGATCGGATGGCTCGAGGCCTTGATCGCCGCGTTGAGGGCGGCCGGGGTGCGGCCGGTCGGGTTGGGCACGGTACGCACTCGCGGGTCCTCGGCCACGAGTGCGGCGGCGATCTCGTCCGTGCGGTCCGTGGACGGACCGAGGGCGATCACGACCTCCATCTCGCCGGCGTACTCCTGGGCGAGGATCGCGTGGATGGCGCCACGCAGATGCCTCTCCTCGTTGAGGACGGGCATGATCACGGAAACGGCGGGGTGCCGCACGTCGGGATTGGCGTTCATAGGGGCCTCACGTTACCGCGAACGGGGGACAGCGGTGCGCGCGCCGGGTGCGGTTGCGCCGGGCCGCAGATCGTACCGGCCTACGGTGCTCGGGATCCCGGGTACGGCCCCGTACGGCCCTGTACACGGTCCCGCAGCCCTCGTACGGCCCTCGTCCGGAGGTGTCCTCCCTGTGCCCCCGCAGCCACCGTCCCCCCGCCCCAGTCCCCGTCCTCGTCCCCGCACCAGGCCACAGCGCCATCCGCGTCCGCCCAGCCGGAGCGGTCCGAGACCGGCGGGGCGCCGGAGGCCGCGCTGGGGCATGCGGGCGGTGACCACGCTGTCGGTCGTGGTGCTCGCCTCCGCCGGGATCGGGCACGTGGTGGTCACCAGCCTCGACGCGGGGATCGACCGGGTCGACCCGTTCCGGGACATGAAGAACCGTCCCGAGTCCGGCCACGGCATGAACGTCCTGCTCGTCGGCACGGACGGCCGCGAGAAGATCAGCAAGGAGGAGCGGCGGAAGTACCGGCTCGGCGGGGCGCCCTGCAACTGCGCCGACACCCTCATGATCGTGCACATCTCGGAGGACCGGGAGCGGGCCAGTGTCGTCAGCCTGCCGCGCGACTCGTACGCCATGACGCCCCCGCACACCGACCGGGTGAGCGGCGAGGAGCACGAGGGGCATCCCGTCAAGCTGAACGCGGTGTACGCGGAGGGCGGGCCGCAGCTGACCGTGCGCACGGTGGAGAAGATGACCCGGGTGAAGATCGACCACTACCTGGAGCTCGATTTCACCAGCTTCATGAAGACCGTCGACGTGGTCGGCGGCGTCGAGCTGTGCACCACCGAACCGCTGAGGGACAGCCACACCGGCCTCGACCTGCCCGCCGGCCGGCACACCCTGCGGGGCGGCGAGGCCCTGCAGTACGTACGCGCCCGGTACGTCGACGGCGCCGCCGACCTCGGCCGGATGAAACGCCAGCAGCGCTTCATGGCGGCGTTGGTGGACCGGGCCACGTCCTCCGGGATCCTGCTGAACCCGATGAAGTTCCGGGACATGACCCGCGCGGTGCTCGGTTCGGTCCGCGCCGACAAGGGCTTCGGTACCGACGAACTGCTGGACCTGGGGCGGGCGATGCGGAACTTCTCGCCCTCCTCCTCCGAGTTCACCACCGTGCCGCTCGGCAAGAAGGGAATCGCGGTCAAGGGCCTCGGCTCGACACTGAAGTGGCACCCCGAGAAGTCGAAGCACATCTTCGAGGCGCTGCGCGAGGACAAGCCGCTCTCCACACACTCCTCGCCCGACGCGGCGCTGCGCGTCCCGGTGGACCCCCACCAGATCCGGGTCCAGGTCGAGAACGGCACCGGGATCAAAGGTCTCGGCCGCCGCGTGGACGCGGCTCTCGCGGCGACCGGTTTCCGCACCACCCGCGCCCCCGTCAACGCGGCGAACCGCTCCGTGCGGCGGACCGTCGTCGCCCACGACCCCCGCTGGGACCGCTCCGCGAAGTCCCTCGCCGCCGCCCTGCCGGGCAGCGAACTGCGTGCGGTGAAGGGCCAGGGCGCCACCCTGAAGGTGATCGCCGGCAGCGACTTCGAGAAGGTCCGCAAGGTCCGGGCCGAGGACCCCGGGAAGGACGAGTTCGGGGTGGTGCGGGGTGACGAGGTGGGGTGCTCGTAGGTCCGCGACGGAGGTACGCGGCGGAGACGCGCTCAGCCCTGCCGCGCGGGACGTGGGATCAGTCGGGTCAGTCTTCGATTCCGTCCGCCGCCCGCTTCTCGCGCAGCTCCATGATGGCGCGGCGGCGGGCCAGGCGGTGGGTACGGCGGATCTGGGCCTCCTGGCTGCGGCGCCGGTCCCGCTCGGTCTCCGGTATCACCGGCGGCACCCGGCGCGGTCTGCCGTCGGCGTCGACGGCCGCGAAGACGAGGTACGCCGAGCCGACCTGGGTGGGCGGGGTGGACTCGTTCCAGCGCTCGGCCAGGACCCGCACGCCGACCTCCATCGACGTCCGGCCGGTCCAGTTGACCTGGGCTTTCACATGGACCAGGTCGCCGACGCGGACCGGCTCCAGGAAGGCCATCTCGTCCATGGATGCGGTGACGGCGGGCCCTCCGGAGTGGCGCCCGGCGACCGCGCCCGCCGCGTTGTCGACCAGTTTCATGATCACGCCGCCGTGCACCGTACCCAGCAGGTTGGTGTCGTTGTGGGTCATGATGTGGCTGAGGGTCGTCCGCGACGCCGAGGCGGGCTTGCCCGGGATGTCGGGAATCTCCGTGGGTGCGGCCGGAGCCTGATCTGTCATGGCCTCCACCTTATGCCGAGGTCGCATCCGGGAAGTTTGTGTCAGCTTGGCAACAGCGCTGCTGCTATTTCCCGGTGACCGGTACGGCGCGCGGCCCGGACCTGCACACTGTTGCGCATGAATGATTGGCCCGAGGCACGGCCCCAGGACAACCGCGGCCCCCGCTACGGACGCGGGAGCGGGAGCGCGCAGCCCGAGAGCGCCCGCATCATGCGGCAGGTCCGCCGCGGCCCGGCGGCCCCGCCCGGCCAGGAGGCGTACGGCGGCGGGGTGCCGCACCAGGCGTCGTACGTGGACGGCCGCGGGCACGGCGGCCACGACAGCGGCTACCACACCGGCCGGGTCTACGGGTCTTCCACCGCGGGTGGCTACGGCGGACCGGGCGGCGACGGCCACTACGCGCACGGTCCCGCACCGGACTGGCGCCGTCGCGTCAAGCTGACGGCGATCACGGTCGCGACGCTGCTGGTCGTGACGACCGTCGGCACCTATTTCTGGGCCGACTCCAAGCTCAACCGCGAGGTCGACCTGTCCCTCGTCCTCGACCGACCGGAGGCGGGCAAGGGCACGAACTACCTGATCGTCGGCTCCGACAGCCGGGCCGGGCTGACCGACGAGCAGAAGAAGAACCTGCACACCGGGTCCGCCGAGGGCAAGCGCACGGACTCGATGATGATCCTGCACACCGGCAGCAACGGCTCCACCCTGATCTCGCTGCCCCGCGACTCGAACGTGGAGATACCCACCTTCAAGGGCTCCGATTCCGGCAAGACCTACCAGGGCACGGGCCGTCAGGTGAAGCTGAACGCCGCGTACGCGGAGGACGGTCCCGAACTCCTGGTCCGCACGGTCGAGTTCAACACGGGCCTGCACATCGACCACTACGTGGAGATCGGCTTCGCCGGCTTCGCGAACATCGTGGACGCGGTCGGCGGCGTGGAGATGGACATCCCGCAGGACATCAAGGACACCAAGTCCGGCGCCGACTTGAAGAAGGGCAAGCAGACCCTGAACGGCGAGGAGGCCCTCGCCTTCGTCCGCACCCGGTACGCGCTGGCCGGCTCCGACCTGGACCGTACGAAGAACCAGCAGAAGTTCCTCTCCGCCCTCGCCGGCCAGGTGGCGACACCGGCCACCGTCCTGAACCCGTTCAAGCTGTACCCGACCATGGGCGCGGGCCTGGACTCGCTGATCGTCGACAAGGACATGAGCCTGTTCGGCCTGGCCGACATGTTCTGGTCGATGAAGGGCGTCAGCGGCGGCGACGGCACCTCCATGAACATGCCCGTCTCGGGCTCCTCCGGCGGCAACCTGCTCTGGGACAAGGCGAAGGTGAAGCAGCTGGTGAACGAGCTGAACAACGACGAGAAGGTCACCGTCAAGGGCAACTGACCCGCGACCCGGACCGCGACCGAGGGCACCCCGCGGGGTGCCCTCGGCCATGCCCGTCGGCGCTGCCACGCGGTGTCACATCGTGGCGCCCGCCATGGCACGGCAGGACTCGGCACAACGGCGGCAGGACTCCGCGCAGCGCATCATCTGCGCGTCGTCCGGCATGGACATACACGCCTCGGCGCCCAGGTCACAGGCCGTGGCACACATCGCGCACACCTCGGCGGCGAGCGGCGAACGACGCATCATCATGTCGGCGCACATGCGGGTCGTCTCGGCGCAGTCCATGAGGGCCCGCATGATCTGCGTGGGGGCGTGGTCGGTCATCTGCAGACAGGAGCTCATGGTCTCCTCGCAGACGCTGTGGCAGGACATGCACGCGTTGACGCAGTCCTGCATCTCCTTGCTCATCGGGGTCGTGGCGGCAGACTGCTGGGTCATGGTTCCTCCCGGGGAGCGGGGGAGCCGGGGTCCGGCCCCCTCCCCTCCGTCCTACGCCCGCCGCCCCATGACCACCACAGGACGGACGAAACCCGCCGTTACGGCAGGTTGCGGGCCATGACGATGCGCTGGACCTGGTTGGTGCCCTCGTAGATCTGTGTGATCTTCGCGTCCCGCATCATCCGCTCGACCGGGTAGTCGCGGGTGTAGCCGTAGCCGCCGAGGAGCTGCACGGCGTCCGTGGTGATCTCCATGGCGACGTCGGAGGCGAAGCACTTGGCGGCGGCGCCCTGGAAGGTGAGGTCGGCGTCGCCGCGCTCGGACTTGGCGGCGGCGGCGTAGGTGAGCTGGCGGGCGGCCTCGATCTTCATGGCCATGTCGGCGAGCATGAACTGGACGCCCTGGAAGTCGGCGATCGGCCTGCCGAACTGCTTGCGCTCCCGGACGTAGCCCTTGGCGTAGTCGAGGGCGCCCTGGGCGATGCCGAGGGCCTGGGCGGCGATGGTGATGCGGGTGTGGTCGAGGGTCCGCATCGCGGTGGCGAAGCCGGTGCCCTCCTCGCCGATCATGCGGTCGGCGGGGATGCGGACGTTGTCGAGGTAGACCTCGCGGGTGGGCGAGCCCTTGATGCCGAGCTTCTTCTCCGGGGCGCCGAAGGAGACGCCCTCGTCGGACTTCTCGACGACGAAGGCGGAGATGCCCCGGGAGCGCTTGGTGGGGTCGGTGACCGCCATGACCGTGTAGTACTCGGACTCGCCGGCGTTGGTGATCCAGCGCTTGACGCCGCTCAGGACGTAGGTGTCGCCGTCGCGGACCGCCTTGGTCTTCATGCCGGCCGCGTCGGAGCCGGCGTCCGGCTCGGAGAGGCAGTAGGAGAACATGCCGTCGCCCTGGGCGAGCGGGCTCAGGTACTTCTTCTTCAGCGCCTCGGAACCGGAGAGGATCACCGGGAGGGAGCCGAGCTTGTTCACGGCGGGGATGAGGGAGGAGGACGCGCAGACGCGGGCCACCTCCTCGATCACGATGACGGTGGCGAGCGCGTCGGCGCCCGCGCCGCCGTACTGTTCGGGCACGTGGACGGCGTGCAGGTCGTTGGCGCGGAGCGCGTCGAGCGCCTCCCGCGGGAAGCGGGCGTCCTCGTCCACCGCGGCGGCGTACGGCGCGATCTTCGCCTCGGCCAGCGAGCGGACGGCGTCACGGAGCATGTCGTGCTCCTCGGACGGGCGGTACAGGTCGAAATCAGCCGATCCGGCCAAGGTCTCTCACTCCAAAGACGACGGGGGCGACGCTCTGATGATGCTAACTACCGTTAAGTAACTCCCATATTAGAACTTCCGTCCGCGCGGGAGTAGGTGAGTTTGCCGACAACGGGCCGGATCTCCGCTGCGGCACGCTCGTCGACCCCGGTTATGCTCAGGCCCGCACCACCTGCCGTATACCCCTTGGAGCACGCATGGCCCTCAGGATCACCGTGATCGGCACCGGTTATCTCGGTGCGACACACGCTGCGGCCATGGCGGAGCTCGGGTTCGAGGTACTGGGCCTCGATGTCGTGCCGGAGAAGGTCGGCATGCTCCGGCGGGGCGAGGTCCCGATGTACGAGCCGGGGCTCGAGGAGCTGCTGCGGCGGCATGTGGCGGGGATCGAGGGGTCCACCGGCAGGCTGCGGTTCACCATGGACTGGGCCGAGGTCGGGGCGTTCGGCGACATCCACTTCGTCTGCGTGAACACTCCGCAGCGGCACGGCGAGTACGCCTGCGACATGTCGTACGTCGACTCCGCGTTCGCCTCGCTGGCCCCGCACCTGACCGGCCCCGCGCTGGTCGTCGGCAAGTCGACCGTGCCGGTGGGCTCGGCCGACCGGCTGGCCGCCTACCTGACCGAGCACGCGCCGGCGGGCGAGGACGCCGAGCTGGCCTGGAACCCGGAGTTCCTGCGTGAGGGCTTCGCCGTCCAGGACACGCTGCATCCGGACCGGATCGTGGCGGGCGTGCGCAGCGAGCGGGCGGAGAAGCTGCTGCGGGAGGTGTACGCCACGCCGGTCGGCGAGGGCACCCCGTTCGTGGCGACCGACTTCCCGACCGCGGAGCTGGTGAAGACCTCCGCGAACTCCTTCCTGGCCACCAAGATCTCGTTCATCAACGCCATGGCCGAGCTGTGCGAGGCCACGGGCGGTGACGTGGCCAGGCTGGCGGAGGCCATCGGGTACGACGACCGGATCGGCGGGAAGTTCCTGCGGGCCGGGATCGGTTTCGGCGGCGGGTGCCTGCCGAAGGACATCCGGGCGTTCATGGCACGCGCCGGTGAGCTGGGCGCGGACCAGGCGCTGACCTTCCTGCGGGAGATCGACTCGATCAACATGCGTCAGCGCGGCCGGATGGTGGAGCTGACCCGTCAGGAGCTGGGCGGCGGCGCGTTCCTGGGCAAGCGGGTCGCGGTGCTGGGCGCCACCTTCAAGCCGGACTCGGACGACGTACGGGACTCGCCGGCGCTGAACGTCGCCGGCCAGATACACCTGCAGGGCGGTCAGGTCACCGTGTACGACCCGAAGGGCATGGACAACGCCCGGCGCCTCTTCCCCACCCTGGGGTACGCGGACTCGGCGCTGGACGCGGTGCGCGGCGCCGATGTCGTACTGCACCTGACGGAGTGGCGGGAGTTCCGCGAGCTGGACCCGGCGGCGCTGGGCGAGGTCGCGGCCCAGCGGCTGGTCCTCGACGGGCGCAACGCACTGGACGCCGAGGCGTGGCGCCGGGCCGGATGGCGCTACCGCGCGATGGGCCGCCCCACCGCCTGACGGAACGGGTGACGCCGGTTCGGCCGAGGCTCAGTCGGCCGAACCGGCGTCCGACTGCATTCTGCACCACGGGGTGGGCCGGGTGGGGCTCCTGGGGCCCATCGGCCGCCGCGCAGGGCTCTCCGAGCTCCCTCGGGGCCCACTCGGACCCCCTTCAGGCCCCCTTCGCGCGGTAGCGGCGCATCTTGGCGCGGGCCCCGCACACCCGCATGGAGCACCAGCGGCCGCGGCCGGCGGGACTGCGGTCGTAGTACGCCCAGTGGCAGTCGGCGGCCTCGCAGGCCTTCAGCCTGATCCAGGTACCCGCCGTGACCGCTTCCGCCACGGCCGCCGCGATCCGTGAGAGCAGCGGCCCCTCGTCGACGGGTGCGAGAGCGGCGGAGCCGTCCGCCGGGTCGACGGTGACCACCAGAGGGGCGCGCGCGAGCAGCATGCCGAGCGGGACGACCTCGCGGTGCGGCGGATGGCCGGCGTGGGCGAGCAGGGTCGCGCGCAGCGCCTCGCGCAGCTCGCGTGCCGCCTCGACGCCCGCCGTGCCGTCCTCCGTGAGCCCGAAGCGCGCGCGGCCGTCCGCCGTGTCCAGCGCGTCGTCGCCCGTCTCGATGTCGAGCGTGTTGACGAGGTCCTCGACCAGGACCAGCCCACCGGGCGCAGCCGATCTCTCGCTCATGTCCGGACGGTACCTCTCGCGTCCCCGTGCGTTTCCCCTTGCGACGTTACCCCCTGTGCGGCAGCATGCAGTAACGGTTACTGGTTACCCGCCTCTACGGGTAACCGAGGGATTCGGAGGAGGAAGTCATGTCCGTTGCCAAGGTGGGCGCCGTCGTCCTGGACTGCCCCGACCCGCGTGCGCTGGCCGGTTTCTACGCCGAGGTGGTGGGCGGCACGGTCGTGGACGAGGGCGAATGGGTGGACCTCCGGGTGCCCGGCGGACCCACGCTCGCGTTCCAGGCGGCCCCCGGACACGTACCGCCGCGGTGGCCGGCGCCGGACCACTCGCAGCAGTTCCACCTGGACCTGACCGTCGAGGACCTGGACGCCGCGGAGAAGGAGGTGCTGGCGCTCGGCGCGAAGCCGCTGGACGCGGAGGACCGCTCGCGGACCTTCCGGGTGTACGCGGACCCGGCGGGGCATCCGTTCTGCCTGTGCGCCGGCTGACACCGGGAGGACCCGTGACCGCCGCGGCCCGCCTGCGTTCCGTCGTCGTCGACTGCCCCGAGCCGCGCGAGCCGGGCCGCTTCTACGCGGCCGTCGCGGGTGGCACGTCCGAGGAGGAGGCCCCGGACCGGGTGGTGCTCCAGATCCCCGCCGGGCCGCGGCTGGCCTTCCAGCGGGCACCCGGGTACGCCCCGCCGGACTGGCCGCGGGCCGACCACGGCTCCCAGCAGTTCCACCTCGACTTCGACGCGGGAGGCACCTGGGAGGAGATCGACGACGCCGAGCAGAAGGTGCTGGCGCTGGGGGCGCGGGTGCTGGACCGGGAGAGCCCTGAGGAGGGCGCGGAGAAGGACTTCCGGGTGTACGCCGACCCGGCGAGGCATCCGTTCTGCCTGTGCCGGGTCGAACAGCCCTGATCGAGCGGGTACGGGGAACCGGGTACGGGGGCGAAGGGCGGGCCCTACCGCCCTTCGCCCCCGTACGTGTGCGCGTGTGCGCTCAGCCGTCGAGTGACTCGATGGTCGCGTGGGACGGTCCGCGGGTCGCCCGGAGTTCCCGGGCCGTGTCCTCGGCGGCGCCCAGTACCCGTACCGCGTTCTGCCAGGTCAGCTTGGCCAGGTCGGACCTGGACCAGCCGCGGTCGTGCAGTTCGGCGATCAGGTTCGGGTAGCCGGACACGTCGTCGAGGCCGTCCGGGGTGAAGGCGGTGCCGTCGTAGTCGCCGCCGATGCCGAGGTGGTCGATTCCGGCGACCTCACGCATGTGGTCCAGGTGGTCGGCCACCGTGGCGACCGTGGCGACCGGGCGCGGGTGGCGCTCCTCGAAGGCGGCGTGCACCCTCATCGCCTCCGCGGTGGTCTCCAGGTGGTGGAGACCGTGGGCGCGCATGTTCTCGTCGGCCTCGGTCGTCCAGTCGACCGCCGCCTGAAGCACGAACTTCGGCACGAACGTCACCATCGCGACGCCGCCGTTGGCGGGCAGCCGCTCCAGTACGTCGTCCGGAATGTTGCGCGGGTGGTCGCAGACCGCGCGGGCGGAGGAGTGGGAGAAGATCACCGGCGCGGCCGTGGCGTCCAACGCGTCCCGCATGGTCGTGGCGGCGACGTGCGAGAGGTCGACCAGCATGCCGAGCCGGTTCATCTCCCGGACCACCTCGCGGCCGAACTCCGACAGGCCGCCCACGCCGGGCTCGTCCGTCGCCGAGTCCGCCCAGTCCACGTTGTAGTTGTGGGTGAGGGTCAGGTAGCGCACGCCGAGGTCGTACAACCCGCGCAGGGTACCCAGGGAGTTGGCGATGGAGTGACCGCCCTCCGCTCCCATGAGCGAGGCGATGCGGCCCTGTTCGCGCGCGGCCTCCATGTCGGCGGCGGTCAGCGCGGGCGCCAGGTCCTCCGGGTGGCGGGCCAGCAACTGCCTTACGCAGTCGATCTGCTCCAGGGTGGCCGGCACCGCGTCGGGGAGGTCCGCGCGGACGTACACCGACCAGAACTGGGCGCCGACGCCGCCCGCGCGCAGCCGGGGGATGTCGGTGTGCAGGTGCGCGGACTGGTCGCCGGCGATGTTCCGGGCGTCGAGGTCGTAGCGGACCTGTTCGCGCAGTGCCCAGGGCAGGTCGTTGTGCCCGTCCACGACGGGGAAGTCGGCGAGGAGGGCGCGGGCGACGTCGAGTGAGGAACCGTCCGGAGAGGTCATGGGGCTCACTTCCCGAAGCCGAAGCCGTTGCCGGAACCTTCGGTCCGGGCGCGCAGCCGCTTGCCCTTCTCCGTGGCCCGGTCATTGAGGTCCTGCTGGAACTCCCGCATCCGGCCGAGGAGTTCCTCGTCGTGGGCGGCGAGCATGCGGACCGCCAGCAGGCCCGCGTTGCGGGCGCCGGCCACCGAGACGGTGGCGACCGGGACACCGGCCGGCATCTGCACGATGGAGAGCAGGCTGTCCATGCCGTCGAGGTGCTTCAGCGGCACCGGGACGCCGATGACCGGCAGCGGGGTGACCGAGGCGAGCATGCCGGGAAGATGGGCGGCGCCGCCCGCACCCGCGATGATCACCTTCAGTCCCCGGTCCGCGGCCTGCTCGCCGTAGGCGATCATCTCGCGGGGCATGCGGTGCGCGGAGACGACGTCGACCTCGTGGTCGATCTCGAACTCGTCGAGGGCCTTGGCCGCGGCCTCCATGACGGGCCAGTCGGAGTCCGATCCCATGACGATGCCGACTACGGGGCTGGGGCTCATTCGGTGATCGTGCCTCTCAGGTAGCCGGCTGCGTGACGGGCGCGTTCCAGCACGTCGTCCAGGTCGTCGCCGTAGGTGTTGACGTGGCCGACCTTGCGGCCGGGCTTCACGTCCTTGCCGTACATGTGGATCTTCAGCCGGGGGTCGCGGGCCATGCAGTGCAGGTACGCGGAGTACATGTCGGGATAGTCGCCGCCGAGGACGTTGGCCATGACCGTCCACTTGGCGCGCGGGCGGGGGTCGCCGAGCGGCAGGTCGAGGACGGCGCGGACGTGGTTGGCGAACTGGGAGGTGACCGCGCCGTCCATGGACCAGTGGCCGGAGTTGTGCGGACGCATCGCGAGTTCGTTGACGAGGACGCGACCGTCGCGGGTCTGGAACAGCTCCACGGCGAGATGGCCGACGACGCCGAGTTCCTTGGCGATGCGCAGCGCCATCTCCTCGGCGCGCAGCGCGAGGGCCTCGTCGAGGCCGGGCGCGGGGGCGATCACCGTGTCGCAGACGCCGTTGACCTGCTGGGACTCGACGACCGGGTAGGCGACGGCCTGACCGTGCGGGGAGCGGACCACGTTGGCGGCCAGCTCACGCACGAAGTCGACCTTCTCCTCGGCCAGCACCGGGACCCCGGCCTTGAAGGGCTCGGCGGCCTCGGCCGCGGAGTCGACCACCCACACGCCCTTGCCGTCGTAGCCGCCGCGCACCGTCTTCAGGACGACCGGGAAGCCGCCCGCCCGTCGCCCGCCACCCTTGTCGGAGGGCGCTTCGCACCCATCCCTTTCGAGCTCCGCGGCGAACGCGGCCACGTCCTCGGGACCGGTGACGATGCGGTGCCGCGGGCAGGGCACGCCCATCGCGTCGAGCTTCGCCCGCATCACGCCCTTGTCCTGGGCGTGCACCAGCGCGTCGGGGCCGGGGCGGACGGGGATGCCGTCGGCCTCCAGGGCCCTGAGGTGCTCGGTGGGCACGTGCTCGTGGTCGAAGGTGATCACGTCGCAGCCGCGCGCGAACGCGCGCAGCGTGTCCAGGTCACGGTAGTCGCCGACGACGACATCGCTGACGACCTGCGCCGCGGAATCCTGCGGAGTGTCACTGAGGAGCTTGAACCTGATGCCGAGCGGGATGCCCGCCTCGTGTGTCATACGAGCGAGCTGGCCCCCGCCGACCATGCCGACTACCGGGAACGTCACACCCCCAGGGTATCGGTCGAGCCACGGTGGCCGATTCCACGGCTGTTCTCGGACCCCGCCGGTGGTCCGCCCGTACCCTTCGGCGGTCCTCCGCCCCTTTCCCCGTCTCCTCCGGCCTTTCCCCGGTCATTCCCGGACGGTCTGCGGCCGAAAGGTCCGTCCGCAGGAAGATCGCGAGAACGGGTGGTTAGCATGGTGTGGTTGACGCCACTCTGACGCCACACTACGGACGGGGGCCGGCACGACCATGGGACGCGGTTCCTCGGGGCCTTCGACAGCCCCGGCCCCGCGCGGCACCGTGCGGCACCGCCTCGACCGGCTCGTCCGTGAGGCCGTGAAGTTCGGTGCGGTCGGCGGGGCCGGGCTGTTGGTCAATCTCCTCGTGTTCAACCTGGTCCGGCAGGTGACCGACCTCCAGGTGGTGCGAGCGAGCGTCATCGCGACCATCGTCGCGATCGTCTTCAACTACCTGGGCTTCCGCTACTTCACCTACCGGGAGCGCGACAAGTCCGGGCGCACCAAGGAGATGTCGCTGTTCCTGCTGTTCAGCGTGGTCGGTCTGGTGATCGAGAACGGTCTGCTGTACACGGCGACGTACGGGTTCGGCTGGGACAGCCCGCTGCAGAGCAACATCTTCAAGTTCCTCGGCATCGGTGTCGCCACCCTGTTCCGTTTCTGGTCCTACCGCACGTGGGTGTTCCGCGCCCTGCCGGCCCGCGAGCCGGGCACCGGGAGCGCGGCGGGAGCGGTCGCGGGATCGGTCGCGGGTCCCTTCGCGAAGGACGGGTCGGCGAAGCCACCTGCCCGGCAGCGCGTGCCGTAGGCGCCGACGGCCCCGCCCCCTCCTGTCCTCTGCCCTCCTCGGACCGCCCGCTACCTGACCGTGCGGCGGTCGTCGTCCCGGGCCTTCCGCGGCGTTGTGCGGGACAGGAACAGGCCGAAGACCGGGGGCTTGGCCTGGAGCATCTCCAGTCGGCCGCCGTCCGCCTCCGCGAGGTCCCGGGCGACCGCGAGGCCGATGCCGGTGGAGTTGTGGCCGCTGATCGCCCGTTCGAAGATGCGGGCGCCCAGGTCGCCGGGCACCCCGGGGCCCTCGTCCGTGACCTCCACGACGACCTGGTTTCCGGTGACGCGGGTGCGCAGGGCGACCGTGCCGCCGCCGTGCATGAGCGAGTTCTCGATCAGGGCGGCCAGGACCTGGGCGACCGCGCCCGGCGTGCCCACCGCCCGCAGGTTCCGCTTGCCGGAGCTGACAATGGCGCGGCCGGCACTGCGGTAGGCGGGGCGCCACTCGGCGAGCTGCTGCTGGATCACCTCGTCGAGTTCGAAGGTGACCGCGGAGCCGTTGCGCGGATCGCGGGCGTTGGTCAGCAGCCGTTCCACCACGTCCGTGAGGCGTTCCACCTGCGTCAGCGCGATGGTCGCCTCCTCCTTCACCGTGTCCGGGTCGTCGGTGAGGGTGATCTCCTCGAGGCGCATGGACAGGGCGGTGAGGGGGGTGCGCAGCTGGTGGGAGGCATCGGCGGCCAGTCGCCGTTCCGCGGTCAGCATGCGGGCGATGCGCTCGGCGGAGGAGTCCAGCACGTCCGCGACCCGGTCCAGCTCGGGGACGCCGTACCGCCGGTGGCGGGGGCGCGGGTCGCCCGAGCCGAGGCGCTCGGCGGTCTCCGCGAGGTCGGTCAGCGGGGAGGCGAGCCGGTTGGCCTGGCGGACCGCCAGCAGCACCGCGGCGATCACCGCCAGCAACGCCACCAGCCCGATGATCAGCAGCGTACGGCCGACCTCCCGGGTCACCGAGGAGCGCGGCTCCTGAACGGTGACCGTCTCGCCCTCCTCGCCCGGTACCGAGGCGCTGATGACGTCGCCGTCCGGCTTGTCGCCCACCTCGATGGGCGCCCTGCCGGGGATGCGGATGACGGCGTAGCGGTCCTCGGCGATCTGGTCGCTCAGGACCTCGGCGGTGACCTTCTCCTCGACGAGCAGTCGGCTGTCGACGATGCTGGCCAGCCGTACGGCCTCGGACTCGACCCGTTCCCTGGCGCTGTCGCTGATCGTGCGGGTTTCCACGATCACCAGGGACACGCCGAAGACGGCGATCACGACGAGCACCACGGCGAGCGTGGAATGGATCAGTCGGCGGCGCATGACCTCTTACCCCAAAGAACCCCCCTGTGGTGGGGTTCAGCTCTTCTCGAAGCGGAAACCCACACCCCGGACGGTCGCGATGTAGCGGGGGTTGGCCGCGTCGTCGCCGAGTTTCTTGCGCAGCCAGGAGATGTGCATGTCGAGGGTCTTGGTGGACGACCACCAGGTGGTGTCCCAGACCTCGCGCATCAGCTGGTCGCGGGTGACGACCCGGCCCGCGTCCCGGACCAGGACCCGTAGCAGGTCGAACTCCTTGGCGGTGAGCTGCAGTTCCTCCTCGCCCATCCACGCCCGGTGCGACTCGACGTCGATGCGCACGCCGTGGGTCGCGGGCGGCTGCTGCGGCTCGGTGGCACCGCGGCGGAGCAGGGCCCGTACCCGGGCGAGCAGTTCGGCGAGCCGGAACGGCTTGGTGACGTAGTCGTCGGCGCCGGCGTCCAGACCGACGACGGTGTCCACCTCGTCGGCGCGCGCGGTCAGGATCAGGACGGGAACCGTGTGACCGTCGGAACGCAGCCGGCGGGCGACCTCCAGGCCGTCCATGCCGGGCAGCCCGAGGTCCAGCACCACCAGGTCGATGCCGCCCTGCAGGCCTGCGTCGAGCGCGCTGGGTCCGTCCTCACGCACCTCCACCTCGTAGCCCTCCCGGCGCAGGGCACGGGCCAGTGGCTCCGAGATGGACGCGTCGTCCTCGGCGAGCAGTACACGGGTCATGCACCGATGGTAGTCCCGCCGCGACACGGCCCGGGGTGTGATCACGGACGCCGATTCCTACCGCACGCACACCTGTTCCTCACTTCGGGGGCCGCGCGACGGGCCTGGGGCTGTGGGGTGCGATCCTGAAAAGAACCTTCGATTGAGTGATTACGGTTCCTCCTTGGCCTGTGATCCCTGTCTCAAGTCCTTCCATATCCGGCACTGTCCTGCCGTATGGTGAATCAACGCCTGTTGCACTACGGGGACCTTTGGCGCTGTTGACGCCGAGGGTCTCTTTTGCGTGCGGGCCGGCTTCCGCCGGCCTGCGCGGGCCGGTTTCCCGCCGGCCCCGTAAGGAATGACCTGTGGCCGGGCCGCTACGCACATTGACGCGCGTAGAGGCGTGGATCCCGGTGGTCACCGTCCCCCTCTCCGTGATCCGGAGCGGACTCCCCAGGGGCGTGGGGTGGACGGCACGGCCCGCCGGTGCCGGCCGCCCCCACCGGGCGCGTACCCGCTCGCGCGACGCGTCCCGATCAGCAAGGAACGACCATGGCGTCCAGCCTGACGAAGGACTCGGTCCCACCCGGCACCCCCGGCTCCGAGAAGACCTTCTTCGGCCACCCCCGCGGACTGGCCACTCTCTTCATGACCGAGATGTGGGAGCGATTCTCCTACTACGGCATGCGAGCTTTGCTCCCGCTGTACCTCGTCGCCCCGGGCGGCATGGGCCTGAGCGCCGGCACGGCGACGGCCATCTACTCGGTGTACCTGTCGCTGGTGTACCTGCTCACGATGCCGGGCGGCTGGTTCGCCGACCGGGTCCTGGGACCGCGCAAGACCGTCGCCGTCGCCGGTGCGGTAGTCGTGCTCGGCCATCTGACGCTGGCCCTGCCGTCCGCCGGCACCTTCTACGCGGGCCTCGGCCTGGTCGCCATCGGTTCCGGTCTGCTGAAGGCCAACATCTCCACGATGGTCGGCCAGCTCTACGACGGTCCGGACGACCCGCGCCGCGACGGCGGCTTCACCGTCTTCTACATGGGCATCAACCTCGGTGCCTTCTTCGCGCCGCTGATCATCGGCACCGTCGGTGAGGGCGTCAACTGGCACCTGGGCTTCGGGCTCGCCGCGCTCGGCATGGGGCTCGGCCTGGTCCAGTTCCTGCTGGGCAGCCGTCACCTCGCCGCGCACTCCAGCGTCGTACCCAAGCCGCTGACCGCCGCGGAGAAGTCCTCCACGCTGCGCAAGGCCGCTTTCTGGGCCGGCATCGCCGTCGTCGCCTACGCCATCGTCGGCTTCTCCGGCAACTACACGCTGAACTGGATCCTGGTCCCGCTGACGCTGCTCGGCCTGATCATCCCGGTGCTGGTGCTGGTCCGGATCAAGCGCGACCGGGACCTGGACCAGGCCGAGCAGTCGAAGATGTCCGCGTACATCTGGTTCTTCGTGGCCGCGGCCGTGTTCTGGATGATCTACGACCAGGGCGGTTCGACCCTTTCGCTCTTCGCCGACTCGTCGGCCGA
Organism: Streptomyces sp. GD-15H; assembly: GCF_045291515.1. NCBI lineage: Bacteria > Bacillati > Actinomycetota > Actinomycetes > Kitasatosporales > Streptomycetaceae > Streptomyces > Streptomyces sp. GD-15H. Next base: position 5,260,821 of record NZ_CP149447.1, on the reverse strand, counting down.
GAACAGCGTCCTCGGCTGGGAGTTCCCGGTCTCCTGGTACCAGTCGGTCAACCCAGTCCTGATCATGGCGCTGGCCCCGGTCTTCGCCTGGTTCTGGCTGGCGCTGAACCGGCGTGGCAAGGAGCCCAGCACGATCGTGAAGTTCGGCTCCGGTCTGGTCCTGATCGGCGCGTCCTTCTTCCTGTTCCTCGCCCCGCTGTCGATCGCCGAGGGCGGTCACAAGGTGGCGGCGGCCTGGCTGGTGGCGATCTACTTCACGCAGACTGTCGCCGAGCTGCTGGTCTCCCCGGTCGGCCTGTCGGTCACCACGAAGATGGCGCCCGCGAAGTACGCCTCGCAGATGATGGGCGTCTGGTTCCTGGCCGTCACCGCCGGTACCGCCACGACCGGCCTGCTGTCCACCGCCGGCGTCGACCTGAACAGGCCGGGCGTCGTCGCGATGGAGGCCACCCTCGCCGTGGTCGCCGGTATCGCGGTGTGGGTGTACCGCAGCAAGGTCAAGTCCCTCATGGGCGACATCCGCTGATCGCCTGAGCCCGGCCAGCTCGCCGGCCACCGTCTCGCGACGGAGGGCCCCGCGTCCACAGGTACGTGGACGCGGGGCCCTCCGGGCGTTCAAGCGGCGGGCGGGGGCGGGGCGCCGCCGTCGGTCAGGCGGGTGCCCCGAGTTCAGCCCACACGGTCTTGCCCGCGATGCCCGGAGTGCGTACGACCCCCCAGTCGAGGCAGAGCCGCTGGACGATGAACATGCCGTGGCCACCGGGCAGGCCCGACCGGTGCGGGGTGCGCGGGGCCGGCTGGCCGGTGCCCCGGTCGGTGACCTCGAGCCGGATCATCTTGTTGTCGCAGACGATGCCCAGCTGATCGGGCCCCTCGGCGTGCAGGCAGGCGTTGGTGACCAGTTCGGACACGACGAGCAGGACGTCCTCGGCGGCGGCCCGCCGATCGGCGGTGGCGGCGGGCAGCCAGCCCCACGCGTGCAGCGCCTGGCGGGTGAAGTCACGGGCGAGGGGCACGACGCCGCTCTGGTCGTCGAAGCTCAGTCGGCGGACCTGGCGCCCTCCCGGCGAACCCGACGACCCGGACGACGGCCCCGCCGGCCCGGACGACGATCCGGACGGCGCGGCCACCTCTCCGGACGCGCTCGCCGTCGGTGCGCCGCCCCCGGGAGCGCCGCTGGGCTCCGGACCGCGGTCGCCCGGCGGGTAGGGCCGGGTGGTGCTCATCAGCGCTTCACCTCACCGATTCACCAGTTCACGATTTCAAAGAATCCGTATTCAGTCAGTCACACGGTGCGGGATCGTCCGGTTCTCGGCATCCCCGCGACCACGGCAGCGGACACGTTCAGCTTGTCTCCTGCCCTGGGTTACCGGGGGAACACCCCCGTGTTCGCACGAGGAAGGCGCAACGGCAGGCAGGTGACACGGAGGGTGACGCAGGAGAGGACGCGTCGCGGGACGCGAAGAAAGACGCGCCGGAAGGAGAACGGCGGTCCCGGGGCTCGCCCCGGGATGGCGCCGGCCTGCCCGCGCGGTCATCCGGAATCGTCGGCGAGAGCCGCCTCGAGGCTGTCGTGAAGGGTGAACACCGCTTCCGCCCCGGTGATCTCGAACACGCGCGCGACCATGGGCTGCATCCCCGCGAGGTGCACCCCGCCCCCCGCGGCGTCCGCCTTCAGCCGGGCACCGAGCAGCACGTTGAGCCCGGTGGAGTCGCAGAACTCCAGCCCCGAGCAGTCGATGACAAGCCGGTTGAATCCCTTGGCGAGGAAGTCCTCCAGTGGCTCACGCAACAGATCGGCGGTGTGGTGATCCAACTCACCCGCCGGGGTCACGACGGCACTGGGGCCCTCTTCTCGTACCTCGACCAGAAGCCGGCCCGACTGTGCGCTGCCGACCGTCCCGCGGTCCATGCCGACTCTCTCTCCCACCGGTCGTGACTGCTGCTGACGTTGTCGAACATTACGCCCTACCGCCGCGCTTCGACAGCCGAACAATCAGCCACAAACGGACATATGGCCATAGAACTCACTTGCGGCGAGCTCGGGAAAACGGGTAGGGCTAGTAAGGACACGTACCCGACACGGCCGGCTTTGGAGGCGCCGCACACCGCAGTGCACGTAACGGCATCGGCAGCCATATGCCGAGAACGATGGAGGACATCATGTCACCCCGGCTCGACGGATCGCCTACCCAGAAAGCGACGTCGGCACTCCCTCCGGAACATCTGGCTCCCATCGAGCAGGACGACATGGGTGTCGTCCCGGACGACGGCCTCCTCGCCGGCCTCCCGGAGATCCCCCCTTACGACGAAGTGGGCCCGGTCGACGCGCGGGCGTTGTCCAAGAGCCTCTTCGAGCGGCTGGAGTCGCTGGAGGAAGGCACCCGCGAATATTCCTACGTACGCAACACGCTCGTCGAACTGAACCTGGCCCTGGTCAAGTTCGCCGCCTCCCGGTTCCGCTCGCGCAGCGAGCCGATGGAGGACATCGTCCAGGTCGGCACCATCGGTCTGATCAAGGCGATCGACCGCTTCGAGCTTTCGCGCGGTGTGGAGTTCCCCACCTTCGCGATGCCGACCATCATCGGCGAGATCAAGCGCTTCTTCCGTGACACCTCGTGGTCCGTGCGCGTACCGCGCAGGCTGCAGGAACTCCGGCTCGACCTGGCCAAGGCCGGCGACGAGCTGGCCCAGCAGCTCGACCGGTCCCCGACCGTGGCCGAACTGGCCGAGCGCCTGGACATCTCCAAGGACGAGGTCGTCGAGGGCATGGCGGCGTCGAACGCCTACACCGCCTCCTCGCTGGACGCCCAGCCGGAGGAGGACGACTCCGAGGGCGCGCTGGCGGACCGGATCGGCTACGAGGACCACGGACTCGAAGGCATCGAGTACGTCGAGTCGTTGAAGCCGCTGATCGCCGAACTCACCCCGCGCGACCGCAAGATCCTCTCGCTGCGCTTCGTCGCGGGGATGACCCAGTCGGAGATCGGCGAGGAGCTGGGCATTTCACAGATGCACGTCTCACGGCTGCTGTCACGCACACTGGTGCGGCTGCGCAAGGGGCTGACGGTCGAGGAATGACGGGCCGCGCCCCGTGCCCTGTCGGCGCCGACCGCCCCTTGCGGGCACCGGGCACCGGCCGGGCACGGGGCGCGACGCGTTACCCACGGTCACCCCTTTCCCCCGGGCCTTCTTCCTCCACTATGGGCACGCCCAAACCGGCTGGTATGTCAGGACAGCAGGTCCGACAGGGCCTAGGAGGCGGTGCATGGCTCGGGACGACGGAACCTTCCATGGCGACGGGGTCGGTGACGGACGACCAGGTACGCACGCGGGCGCGTCCGACCTCCGGCTGACCGAATCGCTGCGCGCCGACACCCCGGCCGCGTACTCGGCACTCCAGGAACTCCGCGCCCGGCACGGCCCGTCCGTGCTCGCCTACGCCCGCCGGTGCACCACGAGCGACTCCAGCGCGCGTCAACTCGCCGCGCAGGCCTTCACGGACGCCGCCCGCGAGACCGCCCGCGGCACCGATCCCGGTGGCCCCCTGCGCCACCGACTCCTGCTGTTGACCGCCCGGGTGGCAGCGACCTGGGCCACCGACGGACGGGCCGGCGGGCTCGACTCCGGACTGCACCTCGTGCTGAGCTCGTCCGGCCCCGACGGCCCGGTCCCGTCCATGCTCGCCGCCTTCCGGACACTGCCCTACCGGGCGCAGGGCCTCCTCTGGTACGGCATCGTGGAACAGGAGCCCGCGGACCGTACGGCGACGCTTCTCGGCCTCACCCGTCAGGACGTGGCCTACGGCACCCGGCCCGCGCTGCAGTCTCTGGGCCAGGCCTGTCTGCGGTCCCGGCTGGCCGCCTCGGACGACCCCCGGTGCGCCGACTTCCGCCGGCTCATCGAGGAGTCGGTACGGCCCGACGGCCCCCGCGACAGCGCCGACCTGCACACCCACATGGCCCACTGCGGGCACTGCACCGCGGCGTACGAGGAACTGTGCGCCCTGCGGGACGCACCGCGCGCCACCCTGGCCGAGGGGCTGCTGCCGTGGGCGGGCACGTCGTACACCGCACCCCTGCCGGGGTCGGCCGAGCCGTCCGCCGGCCCCGGTACCGAGGTCGGGACGCGGCCGCTGTCCCGGCGTCTGGTGCTGGCCTCGACGGCACTCGGCGTGGCCGTGGTGCCGCTGCTGCTCCTGCTGTGGTCACCGGCCGATACGCCGGCCGACCGCACCTCGGATTCGGTCCCCACCCCGGCGGTCCCGCCGCCGGTGACCGTGACGGCCACACCCTCACCGCCCCCCGCCGCGTCCGCGACGCACTCCCCCTCACCGTCACCCTCGAAGAGCAGGAAGCCCAGCCCGTCGAACACCCCGCACCCCACGCCGTCCCCCACGTCGTCCCCCACCTCCGCGTATCCGCCACCGGGCGGCACGTACGCGCGGGTGGTGAATCTGGCGTCGGGCCTGTGCCTGGACATCGCCGGCGACCTGGAGAACCGCACGGACGTCGTCACGGCCCCCTGCGACTCCTCCCGCTCGCAGCGGTGGCGGGTCGACGCGGAGCGCGGTGTGCTGCGGTCCTACGCCGACTCCGACTACTGCCTGGACAGCCGTGGCGCGGTGAGCCGGGGCGTCGGCATCTGGGAGTGCGACTCGGTGGACGGGCGCAATGGGCAGAACCTGCGCTTCGCCGTCGACGCCCGGGGGGTGGTCCGCCCGGCCATCGCGCCGGACCATGCGGTGACGCCGGCCGGGGGCGGCTCGGTGTCCCTGGTCAGGGAGGCGGGGCGGGCGGATCAGCGGTGGCGGGCCGGGGCCTGAACCCACTGGTCAGAGCGCGCGGACGCCGCGCCGCCACACGCCGCTGACCAGCGGGACGCCGGGGCGGTAGGCCAGGTGGACATGGCTCGGGGCGTCGAGGAGGACGAGGTCGGCGCGGGCGCCGGGGGTGAGGCGGCCGATGTCGGTGCGGCGCAGGGCCGCGGCGCCGCCCGCGGTGGCCGACCAGAGGGCCTCGTCGGGCGTCATGCCCATGTCCCGCACGGCGAGCGCGACGCAGAACGGCACCGAGGACGTGAAGGACGACCCCGGGTTGCAGTCCGTGGACAGCGCGACGGTGACGCCCGCGTCGAGCAGCCGACGGGCGTCCGGCCACGCGGCCCGGGTGGAGAACTCGGCACCCGGCAGCAGGGTCGCCACCGTTCGACTGTTGGCCAGGGCGTCGACGTCCGTGTCGGTGAGGTGGGTGCAGTGGTCGGCGCTGGCCGCGTCGAGTTCGACGGCGAGCTGGACGCCGGGGCCGTGGGAGAGCTGGTTGGCGTGGACGCGCGGGTGCAGGCCCTTCGCCCTGCCCGCGGTGAGGACGGCGCGCGCCTGGTCGCCGTCGAAGGCCCCCTTCTCGCAGAAGACGTCGATCCAGCGGGCGTACGGCGCGCAGGCGTCCAGCATCGCGCCGGTGACCAGGGCGACGTCGCCGGCCGGGTCGTCGGCGTACTCGGGGGCGACGATGTGGGCGCCGAGGTAGGTGACCTCGTCGGTGTGGCGGGCGGCCAGTCGCAGGGCGCGGGCCTCGTCCTCGGCGGTCAGGCCGTAGCCCGACTTGGTCTCGAGGGTGGTGGTGCCCTGACGGAGCGCCTCGGTGAGCAGGCGGGTCAGGTTCGCCTCCAGTTCCGCGTCGCTCGCGGCCCGGGTGGCGGCGACGGTGGTGCGGATGCCGCCCGCGCTGTAGGGGCGGCCGGACATCCGGGCGTTGAACTCGTCGGTGCGGTCTCCCGCGAAGACCAGGTGGGAGTGCGAGTCGACGAAGCCCGGGATCACCGCACGGCCCTCGGCGTCGACCCGGTTGTCAGTGGCGGGTGCTTTGCTCGATTCACCGGTCCACACGATGCGGTCACCGTCCATGACGACGGCCGCGTCGCGGATCGCACCGAGGGGGGATGCTCCCCCGGTGCCGGACGTGCTCGAGCGGGGGACCCCCCTCCGAGGGAGGGGTCGTTGGTGACCAGCGTGGCGATGTTGACGATGGCGGTGCTGCTCATGGCGTCCTCGTGGGTGGCGGCGGTTGCGGGGCCGGGGGGCGGGCTCAGGCACTCGGCGTTCCAGCGCGCGAGGTCCAAGCGCTCGATACTCAGGCGTTCAGTGCCTCGATCGCCTGCGCGAGGGCGTGCGGCACGTCGGGGACGAGGGTGTGCGCCCCGTCGCGTACGACGTGCCGTCCGGCCACGATCGTGTGCCGTACGTCGGCCGCCGTCGCGGCGAATACGGCCGTCTCGGCGCCGAGTCGGGGTGGTGGCCCCGCGGTTCTGACCGACTCCAGCGTGAGGGTGGTCAGGTCGGCGAGCGCTCCGGGCTCGACGGCGCCCGCCCGCTCCCAACCGAGGGCGGCGTGACCGTCGGCGGTGGCCGCCCGCAGCAGGGCGTTCGCCGTCCAGTGGCCGCGGGTGCGGGTGCGCAGGCGCTCGTTGAGCTCCAGGGCGCGCGCCTCCTCCAGCAGGTCGATGACGGCGTGGCTGTCCGAGCCGAGGGAGAGCGGGGAGCCCCGGCGCTGGAGGGAGACGGCGGGGCCGATGCCGTCGGCGAGGTCGCGTTCGGTGGTGGGGCACATACAGGTGCCGGTGCCGCTGCCGCCGATCAGCGTCATGTCCTGGCCGGTGAGGTGCGTGTTGTGGATGCCGGTGGTGCGCGGCCCGAGCACGCCGTGGTCGGCGAGCAGGCGGGTCGGGGTGCGGCCGTGCGCCTCCAGGCAGGCGTCGTTCTCCGCGATCTGCTCGGACAGGTGCACATGCAGCGGGGCCCGCCGCTCCTCGGCCCAGCGTGCCACGGTCGCCAGCTGACGGGCGGGCACGGCCCGTACGGAGTGGATGGCGGCACCGATCCGCGCGTGATCCCGTTCCTTGAGAACTGAACAGCGTTCGGCCCATGCCTCGGCGGTGCCGTCGGAGAAGCGGAGCTGGTGGGTGTGGGGCGGCTCGCCGAAGCCGGCGGACAGGTAGGCGGCGTCGAGGAGGGTGATGCGGATGCCGGCCTCGGCGGCGGCCGCGATGAGGGCCTCGCCCATGGCGTTGGGCTCGGCGTAGCGGGTACCGCCGGGCGCGTGGTGGACGTAGTGGAACTCGCCGACGGCGGTGACGCCGGCGAGGGCCATCTCGGCGTACACGGCGCGGGCGAGCCGGTGGTAGGTCTCGGGGGTCAGCCGGTCGGCGACCGAGTACATGACCTCGCGCCAGGTCCAGAAAGTTCCGGAGCCGACCTGGACGGTGCCGCGCAGCGCGCGATGAAAGGCATGGCTGTGGGTGTTGGCCAGGCCGGGGATCGTCAGGCCGCGCAGCACCTCGGCGCCGCGCGGCGGGGCGGGGACGTCTTGGCGGACGGCGGTGATGCGCCCGTCCGCGACCTCGACGGTGACGCCCGGCTCGACGTGGGTGCCGAGCCAGGCGTGCTCCAGCCAGTACGTCCGTCGGGTGGTCACGTGCGGGCCAGTCCTTCCAGTACGTCGGCGAGTGCGGCCACCCCGGCGACGCAGTCGTCCTCGTCGGCGTACTCGGCCGGGGAGTGCGAGACGCCCGTGGGGTTGCGCACGAACAGCATGGCGGTCGGGATGCTTCCGGAGAGGATTCCGGCGTCGTGTCCGGCGCCGGTGCCGAGGACGGGGACCGCGCGGTCGCTGTCGCGGCCCAGGATGCGGGCGAGTTCGTCGCGCAGGACGTGGTCGAACTCGACGACGGGCGTGCGGGACTCGCGGACCACGTCCAGGTCCACGCCGTGGGCGGCTGCGTGGTCGCGGGCCGCCTTCTCCACCCCGGCGACCACGGCGTCCAGGCTCGGCTGGTCGGCGGCGCGGGAGTCGAGCCAGCCGCGCACCAGGGAGGGGATGGCGTTGACGCCGTTCGGTTCCACGGCGATCTTGCCGAAGGTGGCGACGGCACCGGCGAGTTCGGCCTCGCGGCGGGCGGCGAGGACGGTCTCGGCGTACGGCAGCATGGGATCGCGGCGGTCGGTGAGGCGGGTGGTGCCGGCGTGGTTGGCCTCGCCGCGGAAGTCGAACCGCCAGCGGCCGTGCGGCCAGATGGCGCTGGCGATGCCGACCCGGTCGCCGGACAGGTCGAGGGCTCGGCCCTGTTCGACGTGCAGTTCGACGAAGGCGCCGATACGGGCGAGCCGTTCGGGGTCGGGGCCGATGGCGTCGGGGTCGTGTCCGGCGGCCTCCATCGCCCGGGGCAGGGGGGTCCCGTCGCCGTCGGTGAGGCGGTGCGCCTGCGCGCGGGTGAGCTGTCCGGCGGTGAGCCGTGAGCCGACGCAGGCGAGCCCGAAGCGGGCGCCCTCCTCGTCGCCGAAGTTGACGATGCCGAGGGGGCGGCTGAACGGCGTTCCTCTCCGGCGCAGTTCATCGAGGGCGGCGAAGGCGGAGACGACTCCGAGGGGCCCGTCGAAGGCGCCGCCGTCCGGCACGGAGTCCAGATGGGACCCGGTGACGACGGCGTCCCCGGCGGCGGGATCGCCCAGCCAGGCCCATTGGTTCCCGTTCCGGTCGACGTCGAGCCGCAGCCCCCGCAGTTCGGCCTGTGCGGTGAACCAGGCCCGGCATTCGGCGTCGGCGCCGGTCCAGGCGTATCGCCGGTAGCCGCCGGAGCCGGGGTGGCGGCCGAGGGGGAGCAGTTCACGCCACATCGCCTGGAAGGTGGGGGTGTGGCCGACGGGGTCGTCGCCGTGGCCGGTGGGGCCGGTGCGGTGCCGTGGGTCCCGCTCTCCTCGCGGGTCACGTTCTCGTCGCGGGTCACGTTCTCGTCGCGGGTCACGCGCGCTCGTCCTCACCCTCGCGCCCCTCGCGCATCGGCACGCGCACCCCTCGCTCGGACGCCACCGAGTCCGCGCTCTCGTATCCGGCGTCCACGTGCCGGATGACTCCCATCTCGGGGTCGTTGGTCAGCACGCGCCGGATCTTCTCGCCGGCCAGGCGGGTGCCGTCGGCGACCGTCACCTGCCCCGCGTGCAGGGAGCGGCCCATGCCGACGCCGCCGCCGTGGTGGAGGGACACCCAGGAGGCCCCGGACGCCACGTTCACCATCGCGTTGAGCAGCGGCCAGTCGGCGATCGCGTCGGACCCGTCGAGCATGGCCTCGGTCTCGCGGTACGGGGATGCGACGGAGCCGCAGTCGAGGTGGTCGCGGCCGATGACCACGGGTGCCGACAGCTCGCCGCTCGCGACCATGTCGTTGAACCGCTCGCCCGCCTTGTCCCGCTCGCCGTATCCGAGCCAGCAGATGCGCGCGGGCAGACCCTGGAACCGGACCCGTTCCCCCGCCATGCGCATCCAGCGGGCGAGGGACGCGTTCTGGGGGACTCGGCCTCGGGGAACAGGTCGAGGACGGCCCGGTCGGTCTTCGCGATGTCGGCGGGGTCGCCGGACAGGGCGGCCCAGCGGAAGGGGCCCCTGCCCTCGCAGAACAGCGGGCGAATGTAGGCGGGGACGAAGCCGGGGAAGGCGAAGGCCCGGTCGTACCCGGCGAGTTGGGCCTCGCCCCGGATGGAGTTGCCGTAGTCGAAGACCTCGGCCCCGGCATCCATGAAGCCGACCATCGCCTCAACGTGCCGGGCCATGGACTGGCGGGCGCGGGCGGTGAAGCCGGCCGGGTCCTTGGCGGCGGCGTCGGCCATGTCCTCGAAGGAGACCCCGACGGGCAGGTAGGCCAGTGGGTCGTGGGCGGAGGTCTGGTCCGTGACGATGTCCACGGGGGCGCCCATGGCCAGAAGTTGCGGGAGCACCTCGGCGGCGTTGCCGAGGACGCCGATCGACAGCGGGCGGCGGGCGTCGCGGGCCTCGGCGGCCAGCCGCAGGGCGTGGCCGAGGGAGTCGGCCCGCACGTCCAGGTACCGGTGCTCGATGCGGCGGTCGATGGCGCGGGGGTCGCAGTCGACGCAGATCGCGACGCCGTCGTTCATGGTGACGGCGAGCGGCTGGGCGCCGCCCATGCCGCCGAGGCCGGCGGTCAGGGTGAGGGTCCCGGCGAGGGTGCCGCCGAACTTCTTGGCGGCGACGGCGGCGAACGTCTCGTAGGTGCCCTGGAGGATGCCCTGGGTGCCGATGTAGATCCAGGAGCCGGCGGTCATCTGCCCGTACATGGTCAGGCCGAGGGCCTCCAGGCGGCGGAACTCCTCCCAGTTGGCCCAGTCGCCGACGAGGTGGGAGTTGGCGATGAGGACGCGCGGGGCCCATTCGTGGGTCTGCATGACGCCGACGGGACGGCCGGACTGGACGAGCATCGTCTCGTCCTGCTTCAGGGTCCTGAGGGTGCGGACCATGGCGTCGAAGGAGCGCCAGTCGCGGGCCGCCTTGCCGGTGCCGCCGTAGACGACGAGCTGGTCGGGGTGCTCGGCGACCTCCGGGTCGAGGTTGTTCCGCAGCATGCGCAGGGCGGCCTCCTGGGGCCATCCCAGGGCGCTCAGTTCGGTGCCGCGCGGCGCTCGGACGACTCTGGGTCCTGACATGGTCCGCCTCCTGGTGACGTGCTCCCGCACCTACTGCAGATATTCACACATTCGCAGCCTGAATAGAGCTAGTCAATACGGCCGGTGTGTCGGCGCGGGCCGCCGGACGGTGTTTGGCTGGACCCATGGGCACTGACAGGGAGAACGCCGAGGAGGCGCGGGAAGCGATGGCTTGTGACGAGGGCGGGCCGGGCGGCGGGGCCGGACCGGGCGCCGGGCGGGCGGCCCGGCGGGACGAGGCGGTGCGGGCCGCGGTGGAGCAGGGGCTGCTCGGTCCCGACCACCCTCTGGCGGCCCTGCTCGACGTCACCGGCATCCGGGAGTCGGCGGCCGAGCTGCGGGCGGCCTTCGCGGCGGTGACACCGCCCGGCACACCCGTGCTGCACGCCTTCGCCGTGAAGGCGACCCCACTGGTGCCGGTGCTGCGGCTGCTGCACACGGAGGGCATCGGGGCGGAGGTGGCGAGCCCCGGGGAGCTGGCGCTGGCGCGGGCGGCGGGCGTGCCCCCGGAGCGGACGGTGCTGGACTCGCCCGCCAAGACACCGGCCGAGCTGCGGGAGGCACTGGCACTGGGCATCGCCGTCAACGCGGACAATCCGCAGGAGCTGGCGCGTCTCGACGCCCTGATGGCCGACGCCTCGGCGCGGCCGACCGGTCGCCGCTCCCCCGCTCCTCCCTTGGCATTCGGGTGAACCCGCAGGTGGGCGGGGGCACCATCGAGGCACTGTCCACCGCCACGGCGACCTCGAAGTTCGGGGTGGCGCTGCGCGACGAGGGAGCGCGGGAGTGGGTCGTACGGGCCTTTCTGGACCGGCCGTGGCTGACCCGGCTACACGCGCACACCGGCTCCCAGGGCATCGCGCTGCCCCTGATGGCGAAGGGTGTGGCGGAGACGTACGCGCTGGCGGAGGAGATCAACCGGCGCGCGGGGCGGCAGCAGGTCGACACCGTCGACATCGGCGGCGGCCTGCCGGTGAACTTCGCCTCCGACGCGACCGACCCGACGTACACGCGGTACGCGCGGCTGCTGAAGGAGACCGTGCCGGGGCTGTTCGACGGGCGGTACGGGCTGATCACCGAGTTCGGGCGGTCACTGCTGGCCAAGCACGGCACGGTCGTCGCCCGGGTGGAGTACGCCAAGAGCGCCGGCGGGCGTCCGGTCGCGGTGACGCACGCGGGCGTGCAGGTGGCGGCACGGACGGTGTACGCGCCGGCCGCGTGGCCGCTCAGGATCGCCGCGTACGGCGCCAAGGGGTGGCCGAAGGAGGGCCCGGCGGTGGTGCAGGACGTGGCGGGACCGGCCTGCTTCGCGGGCGACCTGCTCGCCCAGGCGCAGGCGCTGCCGCTGCTGGAGCAGGGCGACTACGCGGCGGCGCTGGACACGGGCGCGTACTACTTCGCCCACCACTACGCGTACAACTCGCTCCCCCGACCGGCCGTCCACGGCTTCACCGCCGACGGCTCTGGCCAGGTCTCGTTCGCGCTCGTGCGCCCGGCCCAGACCGTCGAGGAGATCGTGGCCGAATCGGGCGGCGCCCACGCCGACGCCCTGACCGCCTGACCATCCGCCCGTCCGACCATCCGCCCGCCCGGCCCGGGTCAGACCAGGGCCGAGGCGCGGCGGCGGGCCCCGCCCGGGGTCGCGTCGCCCGCCGCGATGCCTGTGGTGCGGTACGCCTTGACCTCCTTGCCGACCGGGCTGCCCGCGCCCGCGCGCAGCCGGTCGACGCGGACCCACAGCAGGATCTGGCCGGCCTCCTCCAGGCGGCCGATCCAGGACGCCTTCAGCCACAGGCCGGCCCCGCACCCGGCGAGCAGCAGACCGCCCGCCGCGGGGAGCGCGAACGAGCAGCCCAGGGCGGCGAGGAAGGCGAGCAGCAGCCACCAGCGGTGGCCGCGACGCCAGTTGCGCACGCTGACCGCGCGGTCCTGGAGCACATCGTGCCTGCCCGCCCGGACCGCCGGCCGGGCCAGCGCGCGGTACCGCCCCCGCCGCGTGTACGCCACCACGGCCATGGCCACGAGGAACAGCGCGGCCCCGGCCAGCACACCGATCCGGCGGCCGGTCAGTCCCGGCACCAGTACACCGATGCCCGCCGCGAACACGCCCAGCCACCACAGCGGGGCGGCCCCGGCCCGTACGACGACGGCCACCCGAGCCAGCCCCTGTCCTCCGTGCATCACGTCCAGCCTCCCGTCCCACGTCAGTGGAGAGTCCGTAGGGTCCCCGGGGGCAGATTAGTGAATCGACGTGAGAGAAGTCTGAGATACCGCCCAAGGCGCCGGGCGCCGGACCTCCCCGCCCCGCCGTCAGTCCACGAACAGGCCGCGGGCCGCCGCCTTCGTGTCGAACTCCTCCAGCCGGGCCTGCGCGTCGGGCAGGTCGTCGCACATCGCCTCCAGCAGCACCCGGCCCAGCAGCATCGGCGCGCACGCCGTGTCGAAGGCGAGCCCGGTGCCGACGGCGGCGGGCAGCAGCAGGTCGGAGACCTTGGCGACCGGCGCGAAGGCGGAGTCGGCGACGGTGACGACGGTCAGCCCCGTCTCCCTGGCGTGTGTGAGTGCGTCGACGACCTCGCGGGGGTGCCGGGGCAGCGCGAAGCACAGCAGGGCCCCGGCACCGGCCCCGGCGGCGGCGTCGATGCGGTCGTGCAGCATGGTGCCGCCCTCGTTGAGCAGCCGCACGTCGGGATGGACCTTGGCGGCGAAGTAGGCGAAGCCGTGGGCCTGCGCCGCCGCCGCGCGCAGCCCGAGCACGGGCAGCGGCCTGCTGGCCGCGAGGATCCGTCCCGCCCGCCGTACGGGCTCCGGATCGGCCAGCACCTCCGCGAGGTGCCGCAGGTTCGCGATCTCGGCCTCGACGGCCTGCTGGTACTCGTTGTACGGGCCGGTCTCCGACGTGGGCCCGGCGGGCGCGACCTCGCGCAGATGCCGCCGCAGCGCGGGGTAGCCGTCGAAGCCGAGGGCGACGGCGAACCGGGTCACTGAGGGCTGGCTGACCCCGGCCATCTCGGCCAGTTCCACGCTGGACAGGAACGGGACGTCGGCGGCGCGTCGCACCATGCTGTGCGCGATGCGCCGCTGCGTGGGTGTCAGCCGGTGCCCCTCGAAGAGCGCCTGAAGGCGCGCGCCAGGGCCCTCGGTGACACTCATGACGTGGCTCCCCCTCGACCTGTTCCTCGGCCTATTCACATACCGCGATTCCTGCATGCCCCTATACAGTCGCACAGCGGAGGCGCGCACGACCGGGAGCCGGCCGCCCGCCCCGCGTACACCGGCGGATGCGCGGTGGAGTGAACGGTTACGCGTGAGGTGCGGTCACCCTGAGCGCGAGTTCTCGTGCGTGGTCGGCCGCCGCCGGTCCACGGCTCGGGTCGGGTGCCTCGGAAAGGAAGACGAGAGCCAGCATCAGCGCGGCGTCCAGTCGGCACACCAACAGGCACGGGTCGCTGCCGGGCGGCGCCGTCGCCGTCTTCGCGTATCCGCTGCGGATCGCTTCCACATCGAGCTCGTTCTCCGGGTACCGGGCGTACTCGATCAGGCGCCCGAACTCCACCGAGGGTGAGCCGAGCAGGGCGTTCGACCAGTCCAGCAGGGCGACGACCCGGCCCTGCCGGCGCCGGATGTTGTCGCTGCGGACGTCGAGGTGCAGGAGGCTGCCCTCGGTGAGGCCGCTGAGCTGTCCGGCGACGAGGGACGGATCCGGCGGCTCGGGCCAGTCGTCGACCAGCCGGCCGATCTCCGCCCAACGCCGCCCGATACGGGCGGTGATCGCACGCGCCGTGGACACTCCCTCCGATGCGACGGGCGTCAGACGCGGCGGCGGCACCTGATGGAGCCGCGCGAGGAGCTGCCCGAGCGCGAAGGAGTCGAGATCCGAGCCGTCGTCGGGGACATAGGCGGACAGCAGTACGTCGGGGGACCCCGGTTCGTCCGCCAGGACGAGTTCCTTCACCTCGGCGACGGGCAGACCGTGGGCGGCCAGATGCCGCGCGATTCCGTACTCCTGCAGGAGCAGGGCCCGGGTATCCACATGGGGGTCATTGGCGTTCGAGTCGAACCGCCGGTGCGCGAGACGCACCGCGACGGTTTCCCCGTCGCGCCCCCGCGCCCGGTGGACCGAGAATTCCAGCCCCTTGCCGACCGGTTCCAGACCGCTCAGCCCCCACCGCTCGGCCAGGCTGTCCAACTCGGCGAATCGCTCACTCATCATGTGCACCCTCGGGGGTCTTGCGGTCGTCGGTGATCCTGCTGTCCTTCAGCAGAGTGAAAGCGATGGGCAGGCACATCACCAGTGTGACCGCGCCGCCGGCCGCGAAGGCCGCCCGCGGTCCCGCCCACGTGCTCAGCCAGCCGAAGAGCAGCGCGCCGAGGGGCATCGTCCCCCAGGCGAACAGTCGGTACACGCCGGTCGCCCGGCCGAGGAGGCGGTCCGGGATGAGTTCCTGCCGCAGGGAGACGGCCACGACGTTCCAGACCATGAGGCCGAACCCGGCGGCGCAGTAGGCGACGGTGACCACGTACACGCTGTCGGTCGCCGCCACCGCCAGGCCCGCGGCGCCCATGAGTGCCAGGTTTCCGATCAGGGTGGGGACTCGGCCGATCGCTCCGGTCATACGGCTCGCGGCCACGCTGCCGACCACGCCTCCGGCGGCTCCGGCGGCCAGCAGTGCTCCGTATGCGGCGTCCGGGAGCTCCAGCACGTCGCGCACCAGGATGACGAAGACGGCGATCTGGCCGAGGTACACGGCGTTGATGACGCCCGCGGAGACGGTCAGGGCGCGCAGCAGAGGGTCACGCAGCACGTGGACCCATCCCTCGCGGATGTCCGTCAGAAGCCGCGGTCTGGCGGTGGACCGCTCGGGCTGCGGCCCGCGAACACCGGTCAGCAGCGCCGCGGACAGCAGGAAGGTGAGCGCGTCGAGCAGGAGGGGGACCGCCCGGCCCGCCACGAACAGCACGCCGCCGAGCACATGTCCCAGCAGATCGCGGCCCACCGTCTGGACCGCGAAGAGCCGGCCGTTCGCCGTCTCCAGCTTTTCCTTGGGAACGATGCTCGGCAGCAGCGCGAAGGACGCGCAGTCGAACAGCACCTCCCCGACACCCAGCAGGAACGCCACGGCCAGCAGGGGCCAGAACGTCAGCCAGCCGCAGGCGAGCAGCACCACGGTGACGATCAGGGTCACGGCGCGCAGCACATCGGCGAGGACCATCAGGCGGCGGCGCTCGAACCGGTCGGCGTACGCCCCGGCGGGCAGACCGAACAGCAGCCAGGGCACCGTCGTGGCCGCGGTGACCGCGGACACCTGGAACGCGTCGTGCAGCAGCGCGGCGGACAGCAGCGGAAGGGCCGCGAAGCGCATGCCGTCGCCGACCGCCGACGCGCTCGCGGCACCGATCACCCGGTGGTAGCCGGAACTGAAGCGGAAGGCGGTGGGCGCGCTCACCTCGGACTCCCCGGTGAGAACACGGCGCACCGCAGCTCGCTGGTGTAGCGATGACCGTGCACGCTCAGCCAGCGCTGGTCGGGCGTGGGCAGCATCTCGGAGATCTCCAACGTGCCGTCCCTCCGTGCGGCCAGCCGGCACAACTGCCGTACCAGGAGCGGAGCCTGCCAGTCGACGTAGATCGGCTTCGGCTCTCCGGGGACCTTGACGAAGACGTGCCGGGGAAGGCCGAGGTCGGAGCTCAGCCGGCAGGCGGCGACGAACTCCGCGGCCTCCTGTGCACCCGTCCGTCCCGCGGGGCCGTCGAACATGTCCGCACCGCGCAGCCGGGCGGCAGGGACCCGCCAGGTCTCGCGTTGCAGGACCACACGGCCGCAGAGGATACGGGGAATGTGCTCCAGGGCGGGGGCGTCCAGTCCCGCCCCGCCGAAGTGGCGCGGGAAGGCGAACGGGGAGAGCGGGTCCTGACGGATGCTCGGTCCGCCGCAGGCGGTGCCATGAGGCGCAGCCTGCCCGCGATCCCGTGGGCGCGCAGTTCCAGCCGCCCGTCACACAGCACGACGTACAGCTGGGAGGGTTGCACCACCCGGTCGCGGGACTGCCCGGAACGGCCGTAGACCTCCAGGTCGTAACAGGGGTGGACGAGTTGGGTCGACGACTTGTCCGGGTGGCCCCGGGACAGGTTGGCGAGGACCTCGCCGTCGTCGAGCAGGGACAGGTAGCCCTCGTGGACCTCGGGCAGCAGTTCCGGGGCGCGTTCCTGGATCAGCGGGCCGAAGCTGGTGTGGGTGATGACCTCCCGGACGGCGTGGCAGTCCCCGATCACGGCGGTGAACCGGCCCTCGCGCAGGGCCTGACGGCTCGTGGCGGCGAACAGCACGTCCGGGTCGACGACCGCCGAGGGTGTCCGGGGATGGGCGGCGAGGATGGCCTCCATGCGGTCCCGTTCCACGACGACCTCGGGCCGGTCCACGCCCCCCTCCCCCAGCAGGGCTTCGGTGATCACCCGGTCGAGCGCCGCCAGTTCGGCCTCCACAGCGGCGCACTCCCCCTCGAGGGCGTGCCGGTCCCGGAAGAACTCCGAGTAGAGGCGGTCCAGCGGGACCTCGACGTCGGCGCCGAAGCGCTCCGCCACCCACCGCGTGAGAATGGCGCGCTCACGCCGCATGCGCAGCCGTGGACGCGCGAGCACCGTCTCGTACACGATCGACAGCTCGTCCGTGATGAAGCGGGCGATGTCCGGGCCGATGGTCAGGCCGACCGGCTCACCGTGGGCCTCCTCGAACAGGATGCTCCGGTCGGCGTAGTGCAGGCCGCTGTTGCGGTTCGCGGGTGTTCCCGTCAGCTTCTCGAACCTGGCCTTGGTCGCGGCCAGCGCGGCCGGCCGCTCGGCCAGGGGCAGCTTCGCGAAGCGGGCCAGGTCCTCCTCGAAGTGACCGATGGCCGAGAGGACCGGTGCGGCCCGCTCCGGCGGAGCGGAGAGCAGTTGCCGGCGCAGGGCGGCCAGGGGCTCGTGGTCGCCGACGGGGATCTCGAACTCGGCGACCACCCATTCACGCGCGACCAGTTCCTTCAGCACTTGGTCGAAGGGGGCGGGCGAGCCGAGTTCGGTGTCCCACTCCGCGCGCAGCTCGTGGAGGGTTCGTTCGCCGTCGCAGCGCCGCCACAGCCATTCCTCGTGCGCTGCCACTTCCCGGCCCCCGAGGTGCCGGAAATTCCAGTCGGTGTCCAGTCCGTCCCGAGTGGTGAACGCGTACAGGTCGATACGGCCGTCGCGCAGGAAGGACAACGGGCGCCTGCGCGGACGTACGACATCGGACAGGCCGGGGACCGCGGCGGCGCTCTGGGCGACCTTCTCGGCGGCCCAGTGGCTGAAGAGCGTCCGGCGTTCCATCTCCCGTTCCGAGGTCCACGCGATGCCCGGCGCGTCCCCGACCCGGCCCACGGTGAACGGTCCGAAGTGCGAATGCGTCTCGTTCTTGGTCGTCACCCGCTGGAGGTACATCGTGAGCAGGTCGGTCATCCGGCGGGTGTGCCGGCCCATGTCCCCCTGGAAGGTGTCGAGCCATGCGGCGAACTCCGGGTAGGCGGAGTCGTTCGACAGCAGCAGCACCTGCCGCAGGCGCTCGTCGCCGAACGCCTCGGCCACGGCGGTTCTCGCGCGGTCCAGACGGGTGCGGTGCCGGGCGGTGAAGGCCTCCTGTTCCCCGCCGAACGTCTCCGCGGACGCCTGGTAGGTGTGCAGGATGCGCGCCGCCTCGTCGGGCAGTGCGGCGGTGGCGCGCCGCAGTTCCCGGCCGGTCAGCGGCCGTCGCCGGCCCACGCGCGACGCGGTCTGCGGACAGCCGGGGATCCGGTGCTGCCGCAGCACCGGCTTGAGTTCTCGCGCCAGCGACGCCAGTCGGTCCATGCTCTCCAGGAGCGCGTGGGCCTCCTCGGCGGCGGTGGCGTCGACCAGCGGCTCGAGCGCCTCCATCGGGAAGCCGGCCTGCCGCAGCACGACGACCGGTACGAGTCTCCATGCGGCGCCCTGGGCCTGGTCCGTGGTGCTCTGTGGGTCGTCGGCGGTGGTCACAGCCCTGCCTCGGGACTCGTACGGACGGGACGGCGGTCGTGCAGCGCGTCGATGACGGCCAAGGGGTCCGCGGGGAGCGCGGGCAGCAGACCGGGGCGCGGCACCCAGGGTTTGACGCGCGCCCCGTGGTAGTCGGACCCGGCGGTCGCGACGAGGCCGAGCAACTCGCACACGTCGGCCAGGCGGCCGCTGTCGGTCGGCGTGTGCCAGCTGGTCCACGCTTCGAGTCCGGCGAGTCCGGCTTCCCGCAGCGGCTCCAGCAGCGCCGCGCACTCGGAATCGTCCAGGCCCGCCACGAACGTGCCGGGGTGGGCGAGGACGGCCACCCCGCCCGCCTCGCCGATCCACGACAGGACGTCGATGACGTCGGGCTTCTCAGGATGCCGCAGATGAAGCGGCAGGCCGGGGCGGCACCAGTCGGCGACGAGCCGGCCGTACTCCGCACTCGTGTACCCGGCGAACCTCGGGTCGTCGTGCGCCTGCGCCGCCTCCAGCAGGAGGGCCAGATAGTCGCCCACGTAGGCCACTCGGTGGCCGCCGAGGTGCCGCTCCACCGCGTCCCGGGTGAGCGGCACTCCGATGGCCTGCGCACGGTCGGTCCAGGTGCGCCACCATGCCAGTTCGGCGTCGTGGACGCCCGCGATCCGCTCCCGGAACCGCGGGTCACGGGGGTCGACGAAGTAGGCCAGGCAGTGCGTCTCCTCGCCGCGCCACGTGGCGGAGATCTCGCAGGCCGGTACCACGGTGAGGCGTCCGCCGACGGCCTGCTCGAACTCGGCGACACCCGCCACGGTGTTGTGGTCGGTCACGGCGGCGACTCGCAGCCCCGCGTCGACACAGCGCCGTGCCAGCTCGGCCGGAGACTCGTCCCCGTCGGAGTGCCGGGTGTGCAGATGCAGGTCGAGCGGGGTGGCGAGAGTGGCGGACGCCCCCCGCATCAACGCGCTCCCGGCAGAGTGCGCCGCCAGGACGCGGCCAGCCATCGCTCGTACTCGGGACCGGACGGGGTGTCCATGACCAGGCACAACGGCTCGATGATTCGTCCCGGGCCGCCGGCCAGGCCGCCGTGGAGCATGGTGAGGTTGTGGCCGAACAGCAGGTCGCAGTGCTCGCCCGGGGCAAGGACCTCCCAGCGGCGCCGGAACCGAGCCCAGGTCAGGCCGGTGGCCATGAGCACCTGGTGGCAGAAGAGACGGGCCGCTTCTCCTTCACACTCCCCGCAGGCGCAGCGCTGGGCCAGCGGCACGGCGGCGGGGTGGCGGACCCGTTCCTCCTTCGTCAGCGCGGCCTCGCCGTGGTGGAAGGACAGGCCGTGCCACAGGGGTTCCTCCAGCCCGAGCATGGCCCCGAACGACGGATAGGCACAGCCGTGCTCCGGCTGACGCTCCAGCCCCCGACGCAGGTTGTCCCCGATCCAGCGTGCCGCGGTGGCCGTCCGGTCCTCCCCCGTGTCGATGCCGCGCCGGTCGAGCACGTCGTCGATGACGCCGAGCCAGTCGTAGTACGTGGTGACGCTCAGCCCTTCTCCCACGTCGGGGAGGAAGATGCCCTGGTACATCTTGTGCGCGGGAGTCGTGGTGTATCCGGAGCCGCCGAATTCCCGCCACGCGGGATCCCAGTCGCGCGCGTCCTGGAGACTGGGCGTCAGGTACGAGCAGTGCTGTCCGTCGTGGTGGGGCAACAGGGTCCGGGTGGAGAAGCCCTCGGGCACGTACGTCTGCTGCGGCCGGTCGGCCTCCAGCCGCATCTCCGCGGGGGCGCCACGGGCGATCAGCGCGGCGCGGAGCCGTTCGGCCAGGGCCGTCGACAGCCGACGGCTCTCCTCGACGCCCAGTCGTAGGCGGCCGATGCGGAACACCGCGAAACCGACCCGGTGGATGACGTCGACGGCCTCGGCGGCCAGGTCCTCCAGTGCCTGCTCTCGCCGGGCCTCCGGTCCGGTGGCAAGCGCGGTGCAGTCGAACCGAGCCTCGGCGGGGGTGAATTTCACTGCTCCTCCAGGGATTCGTCGGACGTGCCGGCAGGCCAGGGCGCGAGTCCGGACGGGGCGCACTCCGTGCGGAAGAGGAACTCGAAGAGCAGGCGGGCCGCGATCTGCGCCGTACCGCCGGACGGGTCGTAGCGAGGAGCGACCTCCGCCACGTCGACGGCGCCGACGGGAAGCGCGCGGAGCTCCTCGTAGACGTCGAGGAGCTCCCCGCTGCTGATGCCGCCCATGGTCACATGGCCGGTGCCGGTCGCCACGGCGCTGTCGAGCACGTCGATGTCGAGCGAGACGTAGACCGTGTCGCACCGCGAGCCGAGTTCCTCGATGAGGGGGCGCAGCGCGGCAGCGGCACCGTCCCTCATGATCTGGGAACCCGGCACGATGTGAAAGCCACTGTCGACGAGCCCTCGGAACTGGTCGTACTTGGTCACGTCGCCCACCCCGACGAAGGCCATGTCCTCCGGGCGCATCTCCGGGATCTCGCTGATTCTGCGCGAGTTGGAGCCGTGGTACAGCGGCCCGTGCAGCGTGCTCCAGTTGCCGAAGTCGAAGTGGTGGTCGATGTTGATGAATCCCACGCGGCCCTGTTGGCGGTCGAGCCGCCCGGCGCGAAAGCCGGCGAACGTGGGGAAGGTGCACGAGTGGTCACCGTTGAGGAAGATCAGACGTGGCGCGGACTGGCTCAGACGGCGGCTCTCCGCGGCGACGGCTTGGAACGTTCGCACCGTGTCCGTCGGATAGACATGCAGGTCACCGGCGTCCGCAACCCGGGGGGCGCGGTAGCGGAAGGCCTGGCCGGTGCGGGTGTCCAACATCCGCCACTGGCCCAGACTGGTCAGATAGCTGGAGAAGACCAGGCTCGCCTGGCGGATGGCCCGCGGCCCCTCCGCGGCCCCCGGCCGGGAGCTGGCGGTGGCGTCGTAGGGAACGCCGGACACCACCCAGCCGTCCTCCCCCACGTCCACCCGGTCGGCATGAGCGGTGGGGGCGCCGAAGAGGGTCGCGACGCCGGCCCATCCCGGCAGCGGGTCCTCCGCGAAGTCCTCGGCCTTGACACTGTTCTGCAGCGCTGCGAAGTCGGGGAGTTCGGTCATGTCACGTCTCCTGCGCGAGGGCGGTGGCAACGGTCATCGGGGGGCGGATGATGTCGTGCGCCGCGGCGATCTTCTCCTGGAACAGGTCCCAGCTCGCTGCGGGCGACAGGTGCTGGGGCCGGTAGACGACGGGTACGTCCTCCCGCCAGTCGGCGAAGTCCCAGTTGAATATGCGCTCACGCAGCCTCGGGAAATCCGGGGTGAGCGGATAGGGAACGAAGTTGTAGAGGTTGAAGAGCCACAGCCTCGAACTGTTCTCCCGCATCCATTCGACGGTCTGGCCGTGCGCGGCTTCCGTTTCCTCGTCGAGGCCACCCATCATGTTGAGTACGACCCTCAGGCCGGCGTCGCTGAGTTGGTGGATCTTCTTGGTGTAGTCCTCGAGACCTCGCGAGAGTTTGTTCAGTCTTTTCAACATCTGGGAGTCGGCCGACTCGAATCCGAGTTCCACGGCGACGACTCCGAGTTCGAGCATGGCGTCGACGATCCAGTCCTTCACCTGCATCACATGCGTCTGCACGATGAAGCGGTGTCCGGGCCGGTCGCGGAACACGTCCAACAGGTTGCCGACCGCTTCGCGTGACTGGCCGAATGTCTTGTCACCGATATAGAAGAGCCGGGTGTCCGGGAACCGGGCGGTGAGTTCGTCCACTTCCCGCGCGAGGGCACTCTTGTCCACGAGAGTGAGCTGCTTGCTCCAGGCGTCGCCGCAGAACGAGCACTGGTACAGGCATCCGTGGCTGGCGTTGAGCCGCAGAAGGGGAACCTGGCCTCCGTAGCCGCCGAGATGGCGGTAGTCCGGCGCCCAGCTGATCCGCTCGGACGCCAGTCCGGGCAGCAGGGGTTTCTCCAGGCCTCCGCCCGCACCGGAGGCGAGCCCCACGAGTCTGCGCACGAAGGTGGCGTCGAGCTGGCCGCGGTGCACGGCGTGGACGGCACCGTCCGGGGCGAGCGGAGCCATGTTCCCGCCGAGGACGACTCGGCGTCCGGCGTGCTCCAGGTGTTTGGCCACGTCCAGCGCGAGGCGGAAGTTCTGGGCGAGGGGGGACATGAGGACCAGGTCACCGGGAGCCGTCGCGGCCAGCAGCGGGTCGGAGCAGGCTTCCGGTTCCGCCGGTGTCCTCGACAGGTCACGGAAGACGGAGTCGATTCCCGCGGTGTCCAGCAGGGCGGTCAGATGGGCGACCCACAGCGGCATTTCCCACAGGCCGTCGGCCGGGATGAAGTACTCGGGGAGCAGGGCCCGGAATCTGCGGTCGTAGTCGTCGTAATAGCCCGAGAGGTGGGGGTCGGGGTCGTGACTGGAAGGGAAGGGGAGTTGGACTATGCAGCTCTTGGGCACGGTCGTCCCTTCAGTAGATGACGATGGGAAGCATCCTCGGTGCGGCCCGGTCAGCGGATACCGCGGGAGAAGACCGCACAGCGCAATTCGCTCGTGTGGCGCTCTCCGTCGATCTCGAGCCAGAGATGCTCCGGAGAAGGGAGCATCTCGCTGAATTCCAGAGGGGAATCCGACTTCCGGGCGAGACGGAAGATCTGCCTGACAAGGAGGGGGGAATCCCAGTCGACGTACACCGGTTTCGGCTCGCCGGGGATTTTCAGGAAGCCGTGGCGGGGCAGCCCCAGGTCTCGGCGGAGCCTGCGGGCGGCGGCGAACTCGGCCGCGTCTCCTTTGGCCCGGCGCGTCCCGGGGCTCCACCCGCGAAACGCGTCCGCGGGGATACGCCACCGCTCCCGGTGAAGGACGACGCGGCCGCAGCGGATGCGCGGCAGACGGTCGTGGCCGGTGCTGCGCAGTCCGACGCCCCCGAAGTGCCGGGGGAAGGCGAACGGGGAGAGCGGGTCCTGGCGGATGCTGGGTCCGCCCGCCAGTGGAGCGAGCAGCTTCAACCGGCCTTCCACTCCGTTCGCGCGGAGTTCCAGGCGTTCGGCGGTTGTGACGACGTACAGCTGATCGGGCTGCAGCACGCTGTCCCGGCTCTTCGAGGACAGGCCGTGGACCTCCAGGTCCGGGCAGGGATAGGTCAGCTGGGCGGCGGTCTTGTCCGGATGCGCACGGGAGAGGTCGATCAGCACCTCGTCGTCGTCGAGAAGGCCCCGGTAGCGCGCGTAGACCTCGTCGAGCAACTCCGGAGCCTCGGCCTGCATCAGCGGGGCGAAACTGGAGTGGGTGAGCGCTTCGCGGACGGCATGGCAGTCGCCCACGACGGCGAGGAATTCGCCCCTCGCGAGCGCCTCGGCGTCCCGTGCGGCAAGCATGACGTCGGGATTGCACAGCGCGGGTGGCGCGGCCGGGTGGCGTCCGAGCAGTTCCTCCAGCCGATCCCGGTCGACGACCGTCTCGTGCTCGTCGCCGGTGACGCCTTCGAGCAGCACGGCGGTGATCTCGTCGTCGATCGCCGCGATGTCCCGGTCCACTTCCTCGCACTGGCGGGCGAGGCGCGGCTTGTCCTCGAAGAAGCCTGCGTAGAAGTGCTGGAGCGGAACGGGGTTCCCCGTACCGAAACGTTCCTTCATCCAACGGTGCAGGATGTCCCGCTCCCGGCGGACCCGGAGCCGGGGAGCGAGCAGCGTCAGGTCGTAGACCACGGACAGTTCGCGGCTGATGACGTCCTCAACGTCTCGACCGAGAGTCATGTTCCTGACAGGGCTGTAGGCCTCTTCGTAGAGAATGCTCCGGTCGGAGTAGTGCAGGCCCTGGGAACGGTTGGCCGCGGCCCCGGTGACTTCCTCGAAGGTCTCCTTGAGCCGGCCCAGCAGGGTCGCGCGGTCCTCGACCGGGCCGTCGGCGAAACGCCGGAGCCTGTCGGCGATCGACCGCACCACCGCGAGATCGGGAGCCCCCTCCCCCAGGTGCCCGGACAGCGTCCGGAGGGGATCGGCGGTTCCGACGGGAATCTCCCAGCGCCCGATCAGCCAGTCCTTGCCGACCAGTTCGTGCAGCACCTCGTCGAAGGTGCGACGGGGCGGGGCGCCCTCCCGGCGTGTCCACGCGGCGCGGAGCTGTGCCACCGTGCGTTCGCCGTCGCACCGTTCCCACAGCCATGACTGGTCGTCGTCGAAGGTGTCGGCCGTCACCTCGACGAAACGCCAGTCGTCCGGCATGCCCGTCCGTGTCTCGAACGCGTACAGCTGGATCCGCGCGCCCTCGCCGAACGCGAGCGGGCGGCGCCGGGGGCGCACGGCCTCGAAGTGCTCCGGACGACCGCTGAACGCCTCGGCCATCGCCTCTCCCGCCCAGTGGCTCAGGAAGGCGACGCGCCGCAGCGGGCCGGTGGACCAGGAGATGCCTGTACCGCCCGGTGCGAACCGGGTCACCGCGAGGGGGCCGAAGTGCGAGTGTGTCTCGTTCTTGGTCGTGACCCGCTGGAGGTACATGGCGAGCAGGTCCGTCATCCGCTTGACGTGTCCGTCCGACCCTCTTCCGCCACCATCGATCCAGCCGGCGAACTCCTCGAAACGAGCGTCGTTCGACAGGAGCAGGACCTGCTGCAGGGCGGGGTTTTGGAACAGGCTCACGACGGTCTGGCGAGCACGGGTGAGCGCGGCGGCGTGGCCCTCTTCGAAGGCCACCCACATATCGTCCAGGGCCCGCACCGAATCCTGGTAGCGCTTGACCAACTCCATGGCGACCGGGCCGGTTTCCGCCTCCAGGCGCGCGAGGTCCCGTGGCGGGAAGGGACGTAGCATGCCCACCCCGGAGGCGATGTCGCCCCGCGTGCCGACGCGCTCCTCGCGCAGCACCGCTTTCAGCCGCCGCCCGAGCCGGACCGCCTCGTCGCGGCGGGCGAGTACGGCGTCCGCGGCCTGCGCCGCCGGCTCGTCGACGACCTGCTCCAGAAGGGAGCAGGGGAACCCCGCGTGACGCAGCAGCGCGACCGGGGCGAGCGACCATCCGCCGCCCTCGTCGGGCCGTCCGTCCGGGCCACTTGCACCCGGACGCCGCATGCCACCCTGACGCTGCCTCAGTCCGTCCACGGCTGACCCCCGTTGGCCGTCAGTGATCACGACAGGGCGTGACACTAGTGATGCGTCGAGTTGTCTTCAATGGCTGGGAGCGGACTCACCCAATTCAAGCCAAGGATGGCGTGATCACTTTCTTCCGAAAGCGGTCATCCACGGCCTGGCCGGTCCCCTCCACGGACGGTCGGCCCCTCCTCTCGCACAGCCGGCGACCGACGGGCCCGTCGTCGCTCGGCTCCCCACGTGGTTCTCGGGTCACCGGCAACGGGCGCCGGGACGGGCGCCGGGCCCCTGCGGGCCCCCGGCCGACAACGGGGGCTAGCCCCAGTGTCACGGGCCGCCGGCCTGCCTACCGTGGTCGGCATGAGCGGAATGGACGCGCGGGACGCCGAGCTGAAGAAGGAACTCAACGCCACCTTGCAGGCACGCAGGGAACTGGGCGACGAGTACGAGTCCGCGCTGGTCGACTCGTTCATGGAGAAGGTCGACCAGCGCATCGACGGCGTGGTGGAGCGCCGGGTGCGCCGGCAGCTCGCCGAGCAGCAGATGACGGTGGCCCGGGACTCCCGGACACCGAGGGCCACGGACAGCTGGGGCGAGCGCTTCGGCTTCGGGATCGTCTCCCTGGTCCTGGCGGTGCCGCTGTCCGCGATCGGCGGGGGTGTGGCGCATCTGCCCGGCCTGTTGGCCGCCTGGCTGGGCATCGTCGGCGTGAACGTCGTCCAGGCCGCACGCGTCAACCCGGACCTGTTCGGCTCCCGCCGCCGACGGCGGGAGCCGGACGACGCCTGGGAAGACTGAGCACACGGGAGGGGCCGCGGAGGGCCACCGAGGGCGGCCGCGGAAGGGCTGTGCGCGGGGACCACCGCACCCCCGTCGCCGGGGGGCGGGACGACGGCGGTCCCCGCGCGGGGACGCGGGCCGGCCGGGCCGGGCCGCGCGTCCTGGCGTCCGTGGAGGTCCGGGAGCCGCTCCGGAGATCCTCGACGCCGTTCCCTGTCGGCCCGGGAAGGGGAGCCTCCCCGCGCTGAACGCCTGGAAGGTGCCCACGCCTTCCCGCCGACACCCCTCACTCTGCCGGGCCGGTGTGAAGCGAGTGCTGCGCGCACATGACACCCGCGTACCACTTCCGCGAATCCCACGAAAACCGCGTATGAAGATCGCGCACGACTCGGCTCCCCGGCGTCCACGGCCGGTTCACCGGCGCTTCACGAGGGCCGAACACCGAGGGCCGAACACCGGAGGCCGGCGCCGACCGGCGCCGGCCTCCGTGACGGTCCCTCACCAGCCGTCCGTCAGTTCCCCTCCTTGGCGAGGAAGGACAGCAGGTCCTGGCGGCCGACCACACCGGTCGGCTTGCCCTCGACCAGGACGATCGCCGCGTCCGCCTTGCCCAGCACGGCCATCAGGTCCGCGACGGGCTCACCGGAGCCGACCTGCGGCAGCGGGGCGGACATGTGCTTCTCCAGCGGGTCCTCGAGCGAGGCGTGCTTGCTGAACAGCGCGTCCAGCAGATCCCGTTCCACCACCGAGCCGACGACCTCGGCGGCCATCACGTCCGGGTGACCGGCGCCCGGCTTGACGACCGGCATCTGCGAGACGCCGTACTCGCGCAGCACCTCGATGGCCTGCCCGACCGTCTCGTCGGGGTGCATGTGCACGAGGGAAGGAATGTGCCCGCCCTCCTTGTGGTCGAGGACGGCACCGACGCGGGCGCTCGGACCGGCGTCCTCGAGGAAGCCGTAGTCGGCCATCCACTCGTCGTTGAAGATCTTGCTGAGGTAGCCGCGCCCGCTGTCCGGGAGCAGCACCACCACGACGTCGTCCTCACTGAGCCGCTCGGCCACCCGCAGCGCCGCCACGACGGCCATGCCGCACGATCCGCCGACGAGCAGGCCCTCCTCCTTGGCGAGGCGCCGGGTCATCTGGAAGGAGTCCTTGTCGGACACGGGGACGATCTCGTCCGCGACGGTCCGGTCGTAGGCGGTGGGCCAGAAGTCCTCGCCCACGCCCTCCACCAGGTACGGCCGCCCGGAGCCGCCCGAGTAGACGGAGCCCTCGGGGTCGGCGCCGATGACCTGCACGCGGCCGTCGCTGGCGTCCTTGAGGTAGCGCCCGGTCCCGGAGATGGTGCCGCCGGTGCCGACTCCGGCCACGAAGTGGGTGATCTTCCCTTCGGTCTGCTCCCACAGCTCGGGACCGGTGGAGTGGTAGTGCGAGAGCGGGTTGTTGGGGTTGGAGTACTGGTCCGGCTTCCAGGCCCCCGGCGTCTCACGGACCAGCCGGTCGGAGACGTTGTAGTAGGAGTCGGGGTGCTCGGGGTCGACGGCGGTCGGGCAGACGACCACTTCCGCCCCGTACGCCCGCAGTACGTTGATCTTGTCCAGGGAGACCTTGTCGGGGCAGACGAAGATGCAGTTGTAGCCCTTCTGCTGGGCCACGATGGCAAGACCGACCCCGGTGTTGCCACTGGTCGGCTCGACGATGGTGCCGCCCGGCCTCAGTTCGCCGCTCTGCTCCGCCGCCTCGATCATGCGCAGGGCGATGCGGTCCTTCACCGATCCGCCGGGGTTGAAGTACTCCACCTTGGCCAGGACAGTCGCCCCTATGCCCTTGGTGACGTTGTTGAGCCTCACGAGCGGGGTGTCGCCGACGAGGCTGATCATCGAGTCGTGGAATTGCACCGTTGTCTCCGGATGCTGCAAAAGAGGTGGTTGTCGTGGTGCTGCCAGCCTAGAGCCTGCCTCTGAGCCGCTGCCCGCTCCGACCCGGCCGGGTCGTTCACCCACCGTTGAGATTGGACGACGGTCCGTACGGGGCAAGCACTGGGTGTACGGCTTCGAGGAGGTGGCGGCGAGGCATGACACGCATGTCGAGGGCGAGGGTGGCCCGGCGGATCGCGGCGGGCGCGGCGTACGGGGGCAGCGGGATCGGCCTGGCCGGTGTGGCCGGCGTCGGGCTGCTGCTGGCCCAGGCCCGGCTGGCGCGACGGCGGGTGGACAACGGCAGGATGCCGCACGTGCCGAACGCGGACGGCCTGTACGGCGCCGCCTACACGGTGCCCGGTGTACCGGCGCTGCGGCTGACGATGCTGGGCGACTCCACGGCCGCCGGGCAGGGGGTCCACCGGGCCGGGCAGACCCCGGGCGCGCTGCTGGCGTCGGGCGTCGCGGCGATCGCGGAGCGGCCCGTGGGGCTGAGCACGGTGGCGGTGCCGGGAGCCCGCTCCGACGACCTGGACCGGCAGGTGACGCGGGCCCTGGCCGATCCGGCCCGGGTGCCCGACATCTGCGTGATCATGGTCGGGGCGAACGACGTCACGCACCGTCTGTCGCCCGCCCTCTCCGTCCGTCACCTGTCCTCGGCGGTACGCCGGCTGCGGACGGCCGGAGCGGAGGTCGTCGTCGGCACCTGTCCGGACCTGGGCACCATCGAGCCGGTCCAGCAGCCCCTGCGCTGGCTGGCCCGGCGGGCCTCCCGGCAGTTGGCGGCGGCGCAGACGATCGGCGCGGTCGAACAGGGCGGGCGCACGGTGTCGCTGGGCGACCTGCTGGGCCCCGAGTTCGCGGCGAACCCCCGTGAGCTCTTCGGCCCCGACAGCTACCACCCCTCCGCCGAGGGGTACGCCACGGCCGCCATGGCCGTCCTGCCGACGGTCTGCGCCGCGCTCTGCCTGTGGCCCGCGCTGGAGGAGCGTCCGGACGCGGCCCGCCGCGAGGGCTTCCTCCCTGTCGCCCGGGCGGCGGCCGAGGCCGCTTCGGAGGCGGGTACCGAGGTCACCGCGGCCGCGCCGACGGCTCCCCGGGGCCCCTGGGCCCTGCTCAAGCGCCGCAAGCGCCGCCGGGTGCCGGAACCGGAGACCGAGCCGCGAGCCGCTCCGGCGGAGGATTCCGGGGAATCCCCAGCCAAAGCAAGCGCTCAGTAGACTGCGGTCAGCGTCACACCGCGCCTCTCGTGACCCTGCCGCTACGTGCGGGTAACTTCCCAAGCAGCCCTGCCCCACCACCCGGTACGTCCTCCGCCGCCCGACCACCACCCCTCAACGAGGCGCTACGCGCCGCCCCTCCCCTCAGGAGCCGTCATGCCCGAAGCCGTGATCGTCTCAGCCACCCGCTCCCCCATCGGCCGCGCCTTCAAGGGCTCCCTGAAGGACCTGCGCCCGGACGACCTGACCGCCTCGGTCATCCAGGCCGCCCTCGCCAAGGTCCCCGAGCTGGACCCGAAGGACATCGACGACCTGATGCTCGGCTGCGGCCTGCCCGGCGGGGAGCAGGGCAACAACCTCGGCCGCATCGTCGCCGTGCAGATGGGGATGGACCACCTTCCCGGCTGCACCGTCACCCGCTACTGCTCGTCGTCCCTGCAGACCTCCCGCATGGCGCTGCACGCCATCAAGGCCGGGGAGGGCGACGTCTTCATCTCGGCCGGCGTCGAGACGGTCTCCCGGTTCACGAAGGGCAACTCCGACAGCCTTCCCGACACCCACAACCCGTTCTTCGCCGAGGCCGAGGCCCGTACCGCCGCCGTCGCGGAGCAGGAGGGCACCACCTGGCACGACCCGCGCGAGGACGGTCTCGTCCCGGACGCCTACATCGCGATGGGCCAGACCGCCGAGAACCTGGCGCGCGCCAAGGGCGTCACCCGCCAGGACATGGACGAGTTCGGCGTCCGCTCGCAGAACCTCGCCGAGGAAGCCATCAGGAACGGCTTCTGGGAGCGCGAGATCACCCCGGTGACGCTGCCCGACGGCACGGTCGTCGCCAAGGACGACGGTCCGCGCGCCGGCGTCACCATGGAGGGCGTCTCCGGCCTCAAGCCCGTCTTCCGCCCCGACGGCCTGGTCACCGCCGGCAACTGCTGCCCGCTCAACGACGGCGCCGCCGCGCTGGTCGTCATGAGCGACACCAAGGCACGCGAGCTCGGCCTGACCCCACTCGCCCGGATCGTGGCCACCGGCGTCTCCGGCCTCTCCCCCGAGATCATGGGCCTCGGCCCGGTCGACGCGTCCCGGCAGGCGCTGCGCCGCGCCGGTCTCACCATCGACGACATCGACCTGGTCGAGATCAACGAGGCGTTCGCCGCCCAGGTGATCCCCTCCTACCGCGAACTCGGCATCCCGCTGGAGAAGCTGAACGTCAACGGCGGTGCCATCGCCGTCGGCCACCCGTTCGGCATGACCGGCGCCCGCATCACCGCCACGCTCATCAACTCCCTCCAGTTCCACGACAAGCAGTTCGGCCTGGAGACGATGTGCGTCGGCGGCGGCCAGGGCATGGCCATGGTCATCGAGCGCCTCAGCTGATCGCCTCGACCGACCGCCGCGGCGACGCCGCAAAGTAGCAGGAGCGGCACGGTCGGTGAGGCGGCGGCCCGGAACTCTCGAACCACCGGGGTTCCGGGCCGTTCCGTGATCCAATCGCCCCCAGGATGTGACCTATCTCCCTCGCCGCGGGATTCACGCAGGTCAGAGCCTTTCCCCTATCCGGCCCAGAAACCGCACTCTGTCCGTTTTGTGACGTTACGCACTGACAGATGGTTAGTCCGCGCTTCAAGCTGATGTAGGAAGTCGGGGGTCGACTTTGAACCGGGAGTACGTCAGTGAGCGCCATGCCGATCGCCCTGCTGGTCACCACGGCCGCCACCGGCGCCGTGGGCGTCGCTGTCCTGCGCAGCATCCTGGTGCTGCGCCGACAGGTCGCGGCTCTGCACACCGAGCTGGCCGAGAACCGCGCCGCCGCCACACGCGCGCTGCTGCCCACCGCCCGCTCGGCCGACGCCGACGAGATACGCGCGGCCGTGGCCGAGGCGCTCGCGGAGGAGCGGGAGCGGGAGCTCGCCGAGGCGCGGGCGTTCTGGGCCGCCCAGGAGGCCCGTGACATCTCCGACTCGCCGACCCTGCTGGGCCTGGCCGACAGTGAGCTGTTCCTGCCGCGGCAGGCCGATCTCGTCGGTCTGGAGCCGGTGACCGAGCCGGGCTCCGACGCCGACGAGTACGCCCCCAAGGACTTCGTCCAGGGCGGCACCCCCGCGGACTCCCCCGAGCTGGCCGCGGCCCGTCGCCGGCACCCCTCGCACCCGGACTTCGTGCCGAACCCGGCCCCGGCCGCCGGCGACGACGAGTGCACCGTGTCCACGCTGGAGGAGCTGGCCGCCTCCGAGGTGGAGCTGACCGACGTCCGCCCCGGCCCGCTGGGCACGCTGGACGTCTACGTCTTCGCCGACGGCACGACGCTGTGCATGACACCGGGGCACCGCGAGACCGCGGAGCGCCTGGCCACGGCCCTGCGCGAGGGCAAGGCCCCGTTCCTGCTCGGCGGCTCCGGCATCTCGGGCGCGTACGCGCTGACCTTCGCCTGCGGCGAGGAGAACGTCTACATCCTGGCGGACCGCGTCATCGCGTCCCTCTGACCCGGGCTCGTCACGCGGGGGTCCCACAAGGGCTCCGCACGCGCCGGGTGTCGCGCCCCGCTGGTGGGCCCGGGGGTGGCGTGTGGGGCACCCCGGATCAGGCCGCGGCGCCCGGTGCGTGCCTCGCAAGGCGGAGCATCACCCGCTTACTGGGCGTACTCGGGTGATGCGACAACGCGGCGAGGTGCCGTGCCAGGCGTCGCGGACCCGGGGTGCTCCACACCGCCACCCCCTACACCCCGGCGCGTTTCTGCGCCTCCTCCACGAGCCGCACCGCCTCCTCGACCTCCCCCTCGTTCTTCAGTACGAGGGCCAGGTCGTGGCCGGCGACGGAGATCTGGTCCGCGGCGGCGAACATGCCCGCGTCGGGCATCTCGCGCAGCTCGGTGCCCGGTTCCTCGACGCGCTGGGTCCACCGGGCCAACTCCCTGGCCAGAGCGAGTGCCTCGGCGGCGGCTCCCCGCTGCAGTCGGCTCTGCGGCGCGGCCCGCAGGCGGTCGGCGAAATGATCCACGGCACGGGTGAGGGGCGTCGTATCAAGCACGCGGTGAGCGTACGCGGCTTGGCGGGGCTGTCGCCAACGGGCGAACCCTCGGGCACGGTGACCCGAAGGACCGGCTTACATCCCCTGCGCTGGAGGCGCCGATGTCCCGAGTCTTCTCCGAGGAGACCCATCGCGACCTGCTCGCCCGCATCCCGCACTGCACCGGTCGTGAGGTCTCCGACTGGCTGCGCACCGTCGAAGAAGGCCCGTCTCTCTTCCGCTTCGAGGAGAAGGTCAGCCGGCTCCGCCACGCATACGACCTGGCGTACGGCCACGCCAAGGCGATCGTCCACGAGTACGACCTGAGAAGGGCCGCGCGCAAGCTGCTCTAGGCACGTGCGCCGCCCCGGTCGGCACTTCCCACTCCACTGCTCACTGTCCGCCGTGCCCTGTCCGCACCACGGCGAAGGGCCCCGGGTGACCCGGGGCCCTTCGCGCGTATGCCGCGTGTGTGCCGGTGCGTCGGCGTGGTGTCAATCGCTGCTGTTGAGGATCGAGATGAGCCTCAGGAACTCCAGGTAGATCCACACCAGCGTCAGCGTGAGGCCGAAGGCCGCGAGCCAGGCCTCCTCGCGCGGGGCACCGTAGGCAAGGCCGTCCTCGACCTGCTTGAAGTCCAGGGCGAGGAAGCAGGCACCGAGGATGATGCCGACGACACCGAAGACGATGCCGAGCGGGCCGCTGCGGAAGCCGAGGCCGTCACCGCCGCCGAACACCGCGAACAGCAGGTTCACGCCCATCAGCAGGATGAAGCCGAGCGCGGCCGCCATCACGAAGCCGTAGAAGCGGCGGTTGACGCGGATCCAGCCCGCCTTGTACGCCACCAGCACCGCGGCGAAGACCGCCATGGTGCCGAGCACGGCCTGCATGGCCGCACCGTCGGCGATGCGGTTGTCGACGATGCTGGAGATGACGCCGAGGAAGACGCCCTCGACGGCGGCATACGTCAGGATCAGCGCGGGCGATGCCTTGCGCTTGAACGACTGCACCAGCGCCAGGACCATGCCGATCAGCGCGGCACCGATGCCGATGCCGTAGGACCGGCTGATGTTGGCGTCGTCGACCGGCAGCAGGGCCCAGGAGAGGGCCGCGGTGACGATGAGCAGGCCGAGCGTGCTCGCCGTGCGCATGATGACGTCGTCGATGGTCATCCGGCCGGTCGCGGCAGGCGCCTGCGGCGGCGCACCGTGCTGCAGATCCTGCTGTCCGTACGGGTTCTGCGCGTAGGGGTTCTGCGCGTACGGGTTGCCGGTGGGCTGCGCGTACGGGTTGCCCTGCGTGGCGACAGCGGGACCCCCGGCCTGCGGCGCGGTGTTGAAGCCCGCGTAGCCGTTGTCGCGGCTGAACCCCCGTCGCGAGAAGACCGGGTTTCTGCTCCTCATTTCACTCCTCCATGGCCACACAGCATGGCCTTGGGCTCAAGAGTAATGGGTAGGCAAAGGAAAGACCCCCCTACCTGGGAAGGATCTTTCCCTCGTCGTGCTGCGCAACACGCTACGCGGCTGCGTGATTCCCCTCACCTCAGGGGCCCGGACATGACAGACCTGGAACCTGTCCGGGCCCGGCCGGAGATCACCGTTGTCCGCCCCACCCGCTCGCGCCGGCGGCGTCCTCCCCGGCACCCTGCCCGGCGCCCCCGGCGACGATCACGTGCCGGCCGGAGACGTCGAGGACCGGCCCGGGAGCGGGGATGCGCACGGGCGCCCCACCGGTCCGGCCCTCGCCGTGGTCACCCAGCACCAGTCCGGAGCCCCAGCCCCAGAGCCCGCCGTCGGTGTCGATGGCGAAGCCGGTGTACTGGAAGGCCGCGATACGGCGAATGGCGGGAAGGCCGCGCACCCGGACCGGCTTCGCCGAGGAGTGGTCCGAGCTGTCGCCGTCGCCGAGGGCACCGCTCACCCCGCGCCCCCAGGCCCGGACGGCGCCGTTCTCGTCGAGGGCGAGGGCGAGGTCGTTGCCGCCCGCCACCTGCACGATGTTCTCCAGACCCGGCACCAGCACCGGACGCCCGGTCCGACCGCCGCGTGGCTCCACGCCGAGCAGCCCGTGGGCGTTGTTCCCCCAGGCGCAGACCCGGCCGTCGCTCTTCACCGCGACCACCGCGCCGTCCGCCGAGGCCACGTCCACGACGCCTTCGACGCCGTCGATCCTCGTCAGGCCGGTGCCGTCCTTGTCCCCCAGGACGTCGGTGAGGTTGATGCCCCACCCGAGCACCCGCCCGTCGGACCGCAGGGCGAACATGCTGAGGGAGCCCGGCCCCATGGAGACGACGCCGTCGACGCCGGGGACGGCCCGGGGCGTGGTCACACCGTCGTGCCCCTGCCGCTTTCCCGCGTTGACCAGGATGTCCTCCGCCCCCCACGCCATCACCGTGCCGTCCCGCCGTACGACGATGAACGTCGAACCGCCGACGTGGACGGCGCGCGCGTCACTGATCCCGGCCACCTTCCGCGGCGCACCTCCGTACACGCGTTCGTGTGTGCCGCGTCCCAGGGAGCCCTTGGTGTTGTGGCCGTACGCCCAGACGGTGCCGTCGGCCTTCACCGCCACAGTGGTGTGGCCGCTGTCGGCGACCGAGACGACATCCGTCCACCCCGGCACCGCGCCCTCGGCCCGCGCACCGGCGGGCGGACCGAAATGCGGGCCGTACGCCCACACCGCACCGGTTCCGGACGCGCCGGCTCCGGACGCCCGGACCCGCCGTCCGGACAGCCCGGCGCCCCGATCACCGCACGATCCGCCTTGCTGCACCCGACCGGCCCGAGCACGACGACCCCTGCGACCAGCACCCGCAGCCACGACGAAACGGCCACAGCCCCACCCCGTCGAGAAAGCGCCCGAAGCGCGGACCGCCTCGGACACCCGGATCATCACCTCCCCATGACCCGTTTCCGATGAGTCGTCGTACTCATAGATGAGTCGTCGTACTCATAAGCGGGTGCGCAGCCGTACGCGGGTACGTGCCCCAGCCCGTCGGCGCGGACCGCTCAGCGGGTGCGGACGGGCGGATTCACCCACCACGGCCGGAGCACGCCGGGTCCCCACGGGCAGGCCCGCCTCGTTGACGGCTTCCCGGGAAGGGGCCGCGGGCGTGGAAGGTGCCCGGAGCCGGACTTGAACCGGCACGCCCCTCGCCGGGGCAGCGAGGTTTAAGCTCGCCGTGTCTGCATTCCACCATCCGGGCAGGCCATGGGCTCCGCGTCGGGCACACGCCGAGCCTATCGGGACCCCCCTCCCCAACAGCGGGGTGGTGGGCCCATGTTGTCTTATTTTATTGGCGCCTGAGAGAGCATCAGGAAACGAAAAACGCCATCAGCACTTGCCACCAGCCTTGCGAGTGGGGGCCGGCCGCGCATGCGGAATGACGGAATTTCACCGTCTGAACAAGGTCACTCCACCTGTTCTGACGATGTTCGTCGCGCGGGCCGGCTCCTTCCCGGGGTCGGGGTCGTCCGTCATCCCCAGGTATGACAGCGGCCCCGGTGGTCAGCCCGGAGTCGCCCCCCACAACCGGAGCAGCGGGTGACTACACGGCGGTGAGCGCGCGGAACGATGGACCACGTCCCCGTTCCCGCGCAACACGTCGTCGCGAAAGACGTCGTCGCGAAACAGTCGTCCCGACAGGAGTGCCCATCCCGTGACCATCGCACCCATTGCCGACCGGGCCACCGCCGTGGCCGCGCGCGCCACGGACTTGTCGAAGATCTACGGCCGGGGCGAGACCCAGGTGGTCGCCCTCGACCAGGTCTCCGTCGACTTCCGGCAGGCGGAGTTCACCGCGATCATGGGCCCGTCGGGGTCCGGCAAGTCCACGCTCATGCACTGCGTCGCCGGTCTCGACACGTTCTCGTCCGGTTCCGTGCGCATCGGCGACACCGAGCTGGGCTCCCTGAAGGACAAACAGCTGACCACGCTGCGCCGGGACAAGATCGGCTTCATCTTCCAGGCGTTCAACCTGCTGCCGACCCTCACGGCCCTGGAGAACATCACCCTTCCGATGGACATCGCGGGGCGCAAACCGGACAGGCAGTGGCTGGACACCGTGATCGGGATGGTCGGCCTGTCCGACCGGCTGAGCCACCGGCCCGCGCAGCTCTCCGGCGGCCAGCAGCAGCGGGTCGCCGTGGCGCGGGCGCTGGCCTCCCGGCCCGACATCATCTTCGGCGACGAGCCCACCGGCAACCTCGACTCCCGCTCCGGCGCCGAGGTGCTCGGCTTCCTGCGCAACTCCGTGCGCGAGCTGGGGCAGACGGTGGTCATGGTGACCCACGACCCGGTCGCCGCGGCGTACGCGGACCGGGTGGTGTTCCTCGCGGACGGCAGGATCGTGGACGAGGTGCACGGGCCGACGGCCGACTCGGTGCTCGACCGCATGAAGAAGTTCAACGCCAAGGGCCGCACCAGCTGAGACATCGTCATCACCCGAATCCCCGCCACCGACTGAGGCGGCGTCATCGGTCGGCGCCTCGACGCCCCGGTGCATGTCCCGCCCCCGCCCCCCGTACGTCTGGACTCGAGAAGACACCCATGTTCCGTACCGCCTTGCGCAATGTGCTCGCGCACAAGGCCCGGCTCCTGATGACCGTGCTCGCCGTGATGCTCGGCGTGGCCTTCGTGTCGGGGACCCTGGTCTTCACCAACACCCTCTCCCACGCTCTCCAGAAGAGCTCCGCCAAGGGCTTCGACCATGTCGACGTCGCAGTCACCGCCGAGTGGAAGGAGCCCGAGGGCGACAGGATCGGTGGGTACCACGAGCTGACCCCGGCCATGGTCGACGACAGCGCCGGGGTGCCGGGCGCCGCACGGGCCATCGGGGTCGTCCAGGGGTTCACCGCCATCGCCGACAAGGACGGCAAGCTGATCGGTGACGGATTCCAGTCGCAGGGCGGCAACTACTGGGGCGACGACGACCCCCGCTACCCGCTGACCGACGGGCGTGCGCCCAAGGGCGCGGGCGAGATCCTCATCGACTCCACGACCGCGGAGCGCACCGGCCACCAGGTCGGTGACACCGTACGGATGTCGGTCGACGGTCCCGTGCTGGAGCCGGTCGTCACCGGCGTCTTCACCACGGACGACGGCAATGTCGCGGCCGGCGGAAGCCTCACCCTGTTCGACACCGCGACCGCGCAGAAGCTGTTCGGCAAGGCGGGCACGTTCGACGAGATCGCCGTCAAGGCGAAGGACGGTGTCTCCGAGGCCGCGCTGCAGTCGCAGCTGGAGGAGGCACTGCCCGCCGGCGCCGTCAGCACCAGGACCGCCGCCGAGCTCGCCGACGAACAGGCGGAGACGATCGCCTCGTCGATGAGCGGCATCAAGCAGAGCCTGCTGGTGTTCGCCGGTATCGCGCTGTTCGTCGGTACGTTCATCATCGCCAACACCTTCACCATGCTGGTCGCCCAGCGCACCAGGGAACTGGCGCTGATGCGCGCGGTCGGCGCCTCCCGCCGGCAGGTCACGCGGTCGGTGCTGATCGAGGCGTTCCTGGTGGGCGCGGTCGCCGCCGTGGTCGGGCTGCTCACCGGTATCGGCATCGGCGCCGGGCTGCGTTCCCTGGTGGGGTCGCTGGGCGCGACCGTGCCCGACGGACCCTTGGTGATCACGCCGGGCACCGTCGGCACCGCGTTCGCGGTCGGCATCCTGATCACCATGCTCGCCGCCTGGCTGCCCGGTCGCCGGGCCGCGAAGATCCCGCCGGTGGCGGCGATGAGCTCGGTGCACGCCAAGGCGACGACCAAGTCGCTGGTGCTGCGCAACACGCTGGGCGCGCTTTTCGCGGGGGCCGGTGTCGCGGTGGTCCTCGTGGCCACGACGATGGACGGCGCGGACGGCCAGGCCCCCATGGGGCTCGGCGCGGTGCTGCTGATCATCGGTGTGTTCGTCCTGACGCCCCTGCTGTCCCGCCCGCTGATCGCCGCCGCGGCTCCGGTGCTCCGCGTCTTCGGGGTGTCCGGGAGACTGGCCCGGCAGAACTCGGTGCGCAACCCGCGCCGTACCGCCGCGACCGCGTCCGCGCTGATGATCGGACTCACCCTGATCACCGGTATGACGGTGGTGGCGGGCAGCCTGCAGAAGTCCATCGACAAGATGGCGGCCTCCGCGATCGAGGCCGACTACGTGGTGTTCATGGCGAACGGCAACGGGCTGACGCCGGACGTGGGGCGGACGCTGCGGGAGGCCGACGGCGTCACCGCCACCAGCCCGCTGCGCAACTCGGCGGCCCGCATCGACGGGGAGACCTCCTTCCTGACCGGCGTCGACGGCGCCACGATCGGCGAGCTGACCGAGTTCCCGGTCCGGGACGGCGCCTTCGAGGTGGACGGCACGCGGATCGTCGTCGACCACGAGACGGCCGAGCGCCGCGGCTGGAAGGCCGGCTCCGGCTTCACCGTCGCCTACGAGGACGGCAAGAAGCAGAAGCTGACGGTCGCCGGTGTCTACGAGGGCAACGCGATGTTCCGCGGCATCATGCTCGACACCGCGACGCTCGCCCCGCACCAGTCGGACCCGGGCGACATGCAGGTCCTGGTGAAGACCTCCGGCGGCGCCTCCGACACGGCGAAGGACAACCTGGAGAGGGCCCTCGGCAGCAACCCCGCGATCAAGGTCCAGGACAAGCAGGACCTCTCCGACGAACTGGCGGGGATGTTCACGCTGATGCTGAACATGGTCTACGGGCTGCTGGCCATGGCCGTGCTCGTCGCGGTGATCGGGGTCGTCAACACCCTGGCCATGTCGGTGTTCGAGCGGTCCCAGGAGATCGGCATGCTCCGCGCGATCGGCCTGGACCGCAGGGGCGTCAAGCGGATGGTCCGCCTGGAGTCCCTGGTGATCTCCCTGTTCGGCGGGGTGCTCGGCATCGGCCTGGGCGTGTTCTTCGGCTGGGCGGCCGGTCAGCTCGTGGGTACCAGGATGTCGACGTACGAACTGGTCCTGCCCTGGGACCGGTTGGCGATCTTCCTGCTGCTGGCCGGTGTCGTGGGCGTCTTGGCGGCGTTGTGGCCGGCCCGGCGGGCGGCGCGGCTGAACGTGCTGCAGGCGATCAAGGCCGAGTAGCCGAGCAGTCCGCGCGGGCCCGTTGCGGTGACCGGTCACCGCAACGGGCCCGCGCCTTCGCATCGGGACCCCGAGTGAGCCGGTCAGTTCCAGGTGCGGGCGCGCAGGGGGAGGCCCGAGACGCCGGAGCCGGGGGTCTTCACGGCCAGCACCTGGTTGACGCCGATGCCTCCGCGCTCGAAGGCGAGCGCGGAGGCGGCCATGTACAGCTGCCAGACGCGGGTGCGTCCCGGGCCGGCGAGCGCGACCGCCCGGTCCCAGCCCGCCTCCAGGTTCGCCACCCAGCGGCGCAGGGTGAGGGCGTAGTGCTCGCGGATCGACTCGACGTCACGCATCTCGAAGCCGGCCCGCTCCAGCAGGGACACCGTGGTGCCCGCGGGGGCGAGTTCACCGTCGGGGAAGACGTAGGCGTCCATGAACGGGTCCAGGCGGTACGCCGACTCGTCCCGGTGCGGGCGGCGCGCGATCTGGTGGTTCAGCAGCCTTCCGCCGGGCCCCAGGAGGCGGTACAGGATCGTGGCGTACTCCAAGTACCGCTGGGCGCCGACGTGTTCGGCCATGCCGATCGAGGAGATCGCGTCGTAGGGGCCGTCCGGGACGTCACGGTAGTCCTGTACCCGGATCTCGACGCGGTCGGTGAGCCCTTCCTCGGCGACGCGCTTACGGGCGTAGGCGGCCTGCTCCTGGGAGAGGGTGACGCCGACGACGCTCACGCCGTGCTCGCGGGCGGCGTGCATCGCCATGGAGCCCCAGCCGCAGCCGACGTCCAGCAGGCGCCGGCCGGCCTCAGGGCGAGCTTGCGGCAGACGAGTTCCAGCTTGTCGCGCTGGGCCTCCTCGAGGGTGCCCTGCGGGGGCGGGGCCGCCCAGTAGGCGCAGGAGTACACCATGGACGGGCCGAGGACGATCTCGTAGAAGTCGTTGCCGACGTCGTAGTGGTGGCTGATGGCGCGTCGGTCGCTGCGCTTGGTGTGCAGCCCGCGGCGGGGCCTGCGGGCCTCCTCCGGGGGCGGGCCGGGCGGCAGCGGCGGGCCCGCCAGCGCGAGGAGGCCGCGGACGGCGGAGCGGACTTCGGGGTCGCGCAGCGACTGGGCCAGGGTGCGGGCGTCCTCGTCGCGCTCCCAGATGAGGCCGGAGATCAGCTCGAGGGCGGTGTAGAGGTCGCCGTCGACGCCGAGGTCGCCGGTCACCCAGGCGCGGGCGAGGCCGAGTTCGCCCGGCTTCCACAGCAGGTGGCGCACGGCCCGGCGGTTGCGTACGACGAGGGTCGGTGTGCCCGGGGGCCGGCTTGTGATCCGTCCCAGGCGCGGACGCGCAGCGGGACGGGTGTGCCCAGCAGTTGTTCGACGAGGCCCTTCAGCCGCGGAGCGACGTCTCTCATGGTTACACCTCCGATAGGTGCCTCCCCTGCTCGAGCGAGGTCGAGAGCTTGGGGAAGGGGATCCCGGAATGTCCTCCCCACGTAAGCACCTGCGGGCCGCCGGACGGCCCCCGGCACGCGTCAGAAATGGGCAAAACACCGAAGAGGCCGCCCGCACCACGGATGGCGGGCGGCCCCTTCGAAGGTGACCGATGACCCTGAGGCCGGACGGGCCGGAGGTCAGGAGGCCTTGGCCCTGGTCTTCTCCCCGGTCTTCGCGGGCTCGGCGGCCGCGGGCACCGGTGCCGGCTTCGCGGCCTCGTAGAACTCCTCGCGCGGGGACTGGATCGCACCCAGCGAGACGACCTCGCGCTTGAGGAACACGGCGAGCGTCCAGTCGGCGAAGACCCGGATCTTGCGGTTCCACGTGGGCATCGCCATGCCGTGGTAGCTCCGGTGCATGTACCAGGCGAGACGGCCCTTGAGCTTGATCCTCATCTTGCCGACGACGATCATCGCGACGCCCTTGTGCAGGCCGAGGCCCGCCACCGCGCCCTTGTTGGCGTGGCTGTACTCCTTCTGCGGGAAGCCCCGCATGGCGGAGATCACGTTGTCGCCGAGCACCTTGGCCTGGCGCAGCGCGTGCTGGGCGTTCGGCGGGCACCAGGCGTTCTCGTTGCCCGCCTTGCGGCCCACGAGGTCCGGCACCTGGGCGTTGTCGCCCGCGGCCCAGATGTAGTCGCTGCCCGTGACCTGGAGGGTCGGCTGGGTGTCGACGTGGCCGCGCGGGCCCAGCGGCAGGCCGAAGCGGGCCAGGGCCGGGTTGGGCTTGACGCCCGCCGTCCACACAATGGTGTGGGAGTCGACCTCGAGGCCGTTCTTCAGCACGACGTGGCCGTCGACGCAGGAGTCCATGGAGGTGGAGAGGTAGACCTCGACGCCGCGGCTCTCGAGGTGCTCCTTGCCGTACTGGCCGAGCTTCGGTCCCACCTCGGGGAGGATCTTGTCGGCGGCGTCGACGAGGATGAAGCGCATGTCCTCACGGGACACGTTCTTGTAGTACTTGGCCGCGTCCCGGGCCAGGTCCTCGACCTCACCGATGGTCTCCGCGCCCGCGAAGCCGCCGCCGACGAAGACGAAGGTGAGTGCCTTGCGGCGGATCTCCTCGTCCGTGGTGGAGTCGGCCTTGTCGAGCTGCTCGAGGA
This sequence comes from Streptomyces sp. GD-15H, assembly GCF_045291515.1. Classification (NCBI taxonomy): domain Bacteria; kingdom Bacillati; phylum Actinomycetota; class Actinomycetes; order Kitasatosporales; family Streptomycetaceae; genus Streptomyces; species Streptomyces sp. GD-15H. The sequence goes on along the minus strand of NZ_CP149447.1, from coordinate 5,218,694 downwards.
CGTGGTTGCGCAGGCCGATGGCCTCCTCGATGCCCTTCATGCCGATGCCCTGCTCGGCGAGGCCGGGGATCGGGAAGGTGCGGGAGACCGCGCCGAGCGCGATCACCAGGTAGTCGAAGGGCAGCTCGTAGGCCTCGCCGACCAGCGGCGCGACCGTGGCGACCTTGCGGTCCTGGTCGATGGTGGTGACCCGGCCGGTGAGTACCTCCGCCTTGGGGAGCACGCGTCGCAGGGGGACGACGACGTGCCGGGGGGAGATGTTGCCGGCGGCGGCTTCGGGGAGGAAGGGCTGGTAGGTCATGTACGACCGCGGGTCGACGACGGTGACGGTCGCCTCGCCGTAACGCATCTTCTTCTGGATGCGTCGAGCTGCGTACAGGCCTACGTACCCACCGCCTACTACGAGGATCCTGGGACGCTCCGTGGTGCTCATGCCATCGAGTATCCACCCGCCCCGGGAGGTGAGCTCGTGCGCCCCTTCACAAGCTCGGGCAGTGCTTGTGTTACACTTCCCGGCTTTTATGACCAAGCCCATGCCGGGAAACAGGAACGAGTACACCATGCGGCCCGTTGTCAATGCCGCGTGAGCTGCCTCTCTTCAGATTTCGGGGCACGGCGAGGCCGTGGACGGGGGCTTCGGAGCGGCCGTCCCCGAGACGTCCACCCCCACCTTCTGAACGCGTTCAAAGGGGGTTTGGAGGCCCGAAAGGGTCAACCGGACCCAGTTCTTCAACTCACTGGAGCCGATTCCTTGTGAAGAAGTTCACGAACTTTCCCGTCGGCGTCCGCCGGAAAGGGCCCATCGGCCCCTTCCGATCACCGCTCAAACGGTATCCGCGCTGCTCAGCAGAGTGCTACTCGTCAGTGGCAACGGACCACGCGATGCCGTCCAGGATGTCGTGCTCGCTGACCACGACGTCCTTCGCACCGGTCCGTTCCATGATCGAGAGGAGGACGAGAGCGCCCGCGCCGATCACGTCGACGCGGCCCGGGTGCAGGGACGGGACCGCCGCGCGCTCGGCGTGGGTGGCGCGCAGCAGCCACCCGGTGATCTCGCGGACCCGCTCCTGGGAGACCCGGGAGTGATGGATCGCCGTCGAGTCGTACGCGGGAAGGTCCTGGGCGATCGCCGACACCGTCGTGACCGATCCGGCCAGGCCGACCAGGGTGCGCGCCTCGCGCAGCGGGACCGTCTCCTCGGCACGGTCGAGGGCTGCCTCGATGTCGGCGCGCATCGCCGCGATCTGCTGCTCGGTCGGCGGGTCCGCCACCGCCCCGTCCCGCACCAGGTGCCGCTCGGTCATCCGTACGCAGCCCACGTCAACGGACCGGGCGGCACGCACGTGGTCGTCGCCGACGACGAACTCGGTGGAGCCGCCGCCGATGTCCACGACCAGGAACGGGCGGCGCAGGTCCGCACGTCCCGTCAGTTCCTTGGTGGCGCCGGTGAAGGAGAACTCGGCCTCCTGGTCGCCGGAGATGACCTCGGGCTCCACACCCAGGATGTCCAGCACCCCGCGCACGAACGCGTCCCGGTTCCCGGCGTCGCGCGAGGCGGAGGTGGCCACGAAGCGCAGGCGCTTCGCGCCGTGCTTCTTGATGATCCCCGCGTACTCGCGGCAGGCGGCGAACGTCCGCTCCAGCGCCTCGGGGGCGAGGCCCGTGCGGTCGACGTCCTGGCCGAGCCGCACGATCGTCATGCGCCGGTCCAGGTCGGTCAGTTCACCGGTCCGCGGGTGCGCGTCGGCCACCAGGAGCCGGATGGAGTTCGTACCGCAGTCGATGGCGGCGACCCGGGTCACTGCGCACCCTCCTCGGGGGGACCGGCGAAGGCACCGTCGTCGCCGGGCGGGGTCACGCAGGGGCCCTTGCGCCACCACTCCGGCAGCATCGCGAGCGCCTCGTCGCCCAGCGGGTTGACGCCGGGGCCGGCGGCCAGCGAGTGGGCAACCAGGACGTGCAGGCACTTCACCCGGTCCGGCATCCCGCCGGCGCTCGGGAAGTTCTGCAGTTCCTCGATCTCGTCACGGCGCCGGATGTAGTCCTCGTGCGCCGCGCGGTACGCGGCCGCCAGCTCGGGGTCGGTCGCCAGCCGCTCCGTCATCTCCTTCATCACGCCGTTCGCCTCCAGTGTCCCGATCGCCGAGGCGGCTCGCGGGCAGGTGAGGTAGTACAGCGTCGGGAAGGGGGTGCCGTCGGGCAGCCTCGGCGCGGTCTCGACGACGTCGGGCTGTCCGCAGGGGCAGCGGTGCGCGATGGCGCGCAGCCCGCGCGGGGGCCGCCCGAGCTGCTGCTTGAAGGCCTCGACGTCCGCGTCGGTCGGCTCGGTGCGCGGGGTCGTGGGCAGATCGAACAGTGCCAGCGCGGAGCGCTGCCCTTGAGGGGTGGTGGCCGGGCGGCGGGCGGGGGTGTCCATACGTGTCTTTCTGCGGGTCTCTGTACGGGTGTGCGGCCTTCCGGATTCCTGAAGGGGCCCCAGGGGGCTTCCGGGAGGGTCTCCGGGAAGTGGTGGTCCGGGAGGGTGGAAGAGTTATAAGGCTAAACCCGGGGGCTCACCGCGCGGCGGCGTCGGATTTGTCGACCCCGTCCCAGATGTTCGCGTACCAGGGGCGGTCGGCCGCTCCGAGGTCGGTGCGCGACTTTTCGGCCGTGCCCGGGTCGATCACGATGTAGCCGGTCTCGCCGGGCATGACGTAGTGCAGCCGCGCGCGGACCTGCTGCTCGGCGTAGGCGTCGTCCTGCCAGCGCGCCTTGAGGTCGCGCAACTGCTCGACCCGTCGGCGGGCCTCGTCCTGCTCCTGCTGGAGGTCGGCGATGTCGGCGCGCTGGGACACGTACTGCCGCATGGGGTAGGCGAGGGCCACGATCAGCGAGCAGACCACCATGGCGAGCAACGCGGCCCGGCCGGTCAGCCGGGAGCGGCGGGCCTGGCGTTTGGTCTGCGAGCGGTAGACCCGGGCCGCGGTCTGCTCACCGATCAGCCGGATCCTGGTCGCGGTGGAGAAACGGTCCCGGTCCTTCACGGCCATGTCCCCGCCTCCCGTTCACACTTCATACGCGCGTACGTCCCCGGACACGGTACGGGACCGTGTCCGGGGACGTACGGACGACCGGCGGAGCCGCGTCAGGCGTTGCGGAACCGCGGGAAGGCGCTGCGGCCCGCGTACACCGCGGCGTCGTCGAGGATCTCCTCGATGCGCAGCAGCTGGTTGTACTTGGCGACGCGCTCGGAGCGGGCCGGGGCACCGGTCTTGATCTGGCCGCAGTTGGTGGCGACGGCCAGGTCGGCGATGGTGACGTCCTCGGTCTCGCCGGAGCGGTGCGACATCATGCACTTGAAGCCGTTGCGCTGGGCCAGCTCGACGGCGTCCAGGGTCTCGGTGAGCGAACCGATCTGGTTCACCTTCACCAGCAGCGCGTTGGCGGCGTCCTCCTCGATGCCGCGGGCCAGGCGCTCCGGGTTGGTGACGAACAGGTCGTCGCCGACGATCTGGACCTTGTCGCCGAGCTTGTCGGTGAGGGCCTTCCAGCCGTCCCAGTCGTCCTCGAACAGCGGGTCCTCGATGGAGACGAGCGGGTAGTCCGCGACGAGCCCCTCGTAGTACTCCGTCATCTCGGCGGCGGAGCGCTCCTTGCCCTCGAAGAGGTAGGTGCCGTCCTTGTGGAACTCGGAGGCGGCGACGTCGAGCGCGAGGGCGATCTGCTCGCCCGGGGCGTAACCGGCTTCCTCGATGGCCTCGAGGATGAGGTCGAGGGCCTCGCGGTTGGAGCCGAGGTTCGGGGCGAAGCCGCCCTCGTCGCCGAGGCCGGTGGACAGGCCGCGACCCTTCAGCACCTTCTTCAGCGTGTGGTAGACCTCAGTGCCCCAGCGCAGGGCCTCGGAGAAGGACTCCGCGCCGATCGGGGCGATCATGAACTCCTGGATGTCCACGTTGGAGTCCGCGTGCGAGCCGCCGTTGAGGATGTTCATCATCGGCACCGGCAGCAGGTGCGCGTTGGGTCCGCCCAGGTAGCGGAAGAGGGGCAGGTCGCTGGCCTCGGAGGCGGCGTGGGCGACGGCCAGGGAGACGCCGAGGATGGCGTTGGCGCCGAGGGAGCCCTTGTTGTCGGTGGCGTCCAGGTCGAACATCGCCTGGTCGATCAGGCGCTGCTCGGTGGCGTCGTAGCCGACGAGCTCCGGGCCGATCTGCTCGATGACGGCCAGGACGGCCTTCTCCACTCCCTTGCCCTGGTAACGGTCGGGGTCGCCGTCACGGAGTTCGATGGCCTCGAAGGCGCCGGTGGAGGCGCCGGACGGGACGGCGGCACGACCCGTGCTGCCGTCGTCGAGGCCGACCTCGACCTCGACCGTGGGGTTGCCTCGGGAGTCCAGGATTTCCCGGGCTACGACGACGTCGATGGACGGCACGAGCATCTCCTTCATGGATGTGGCGTGGATCAGCCGGGCCGCGGGGGCCCTGCGGAACCGAGCCTATCCGGCTCCGGGCGATCGGCCATCCGGTCGGCCGCCTCTCGGACGGAACCGAGAGTAAATTGTTTCCGAACGGAACAAAGACGGGCCCGGAAACCGGGATCACCCTCGCGCCCGCCGACCGGCACCGAGCGCCGGAAGGCCCCGCCACGTACGGAAAAGCCCCGCCCCGGTGCGTACGGGGAACACGCACCGGGGCGGGGGAGAGCCCCCGCGGGGACGGGGGAGGCTCCGCGGGGACGGAGCCCTGAGCCCGCGGCCGCTGCCTTACTTCAGGTGCAGCTGCTGGCCCGGGTAGATGAGGTCGGCGTCCTCGACGATGTCGTCGTTCAGCTTGAACAGCTTGTTCCAGCCGCCCTCGACGTCGCGCTCCTCGGCGATCGAGCTGAGGGTGTCGCCCTTGACGACCTTGTACTCGCCGTCGCCCTTCTCGACCTTCTCGCCGGTCGGGGTGGTGACGGTCTTCTTCTCGGCGGCCGGACGCTCCTCGGAGCGGGAGGCCTTCTGCTCGGTGGAGCGCTCGGGGGCGGAGCCGGTGCTCTGCTCCTGGGTGCTCTGCTCCTGGGTCCTCTGCGGGGAACCACTGTTCTGGTTCCCGGTGCTCTCGGAGCTGCCGGCGCCCTCGGCGGACCCGCCACCGGTGTAGGCGGCGTTGGACAGGCCCTTGCCGCAGACCGGCCAGGCGCCCTTGCCCTGACCCGCGAGGACCTTCTCGGCTATCTCGATCTGCTGGGCCTTGCCGGCCTGGTCGGCGGTGGCGGCGTACTTCGTACCGCCGTAGCCGGCCCAGGTGGAGGCGGAGAACTGCAGACCGCCGTAGTAGCCGTTGCCGGTGTTGATGGACCAGTTGCCGCCGGACTCGCACTGGGCGACGGTGTCCCACTCGGAGGCGGTGGCGGCGGAAGCGTTGCCGGCCGCCATCAGCGGGGCGGCGACGGCGGCACCGGTGACGCCGGCGACGGCGATGACACGGGTGGCCTTGGACGGACGACGGTGCTTGCCCTTGCCGGAGAACAGCATGGATGGATCCCCTCACCGACGCCTACGAGGTGAGCTGTCGGGTTCGGGCCGGTTGAGTTGCCCGGCCGCGTCCCTCCCGGGACGCGGCTCCACCCCTAGCCGCATCCGGCGTCAATCACCGGGTACGGCGCCTACCTTGGGTCCCCCGCTCCTGCCTACGGCGCATGACGCGACGAGTGTTCCCGTGCTGCCACTGGCAGGATTCGGCGTGGCGGCAGCCGGGGCCCGCGATGGCGAGCGGTCCTGACCGTAGACACGCGCCCCGCGGATAATCAAAGACGATCAGGGCTTCTGAGACCTATCTCTCATCGCCTTTATAACGGACATTCAGCGCGAACCGTGACCTCAACTGCCGTCATCGACGCACCCTTTCGGATGTCAGCCCTCACCCGACCCGAACCCGAGCGCAAGCGCCTGACCGGGAAGGATGAGGTTGGGGGCCGCCGTACCCACGACCTCGTCACCCCCGCTGTACCGGGCGAGCCATCCGCCGCCGAGCGCAAGGGAGTCGGCGGCGGCCGAGGAGTCGCTTCCGGCGTCCACGGGGACCCTGTCGGCCGGGGACGAGACGTCGAGGCCGCGCGGGAAACCGAGACCGCGTGAGGCGTGCCGGCCGGGGGCTCCGGCCTCACGGTCCTCGCGCACCTCTTCCTCGGCGCCGGCGCCGCGATGGCGACCACTGGGAGCCTCACTCGCGGACGACTCCGAAGAACCGACCTCCTGCCCCGACTTGTCCGAGTCGTTCCCCTCAGCGGAGGCCGAGGGCGAAGCGGAAGCAGAAGCAGAGGGGGAGGCGCCGGGTTCGGCGTCCGAACCGCCGGACTTGGACGCTTCGCCCGCCTTCTCCCCCTTGCCGCCCGCGGTGCCCTTGTTGTCCGACGAGGCGCCGGAGGGCCGGGACGGCGACGGAGTGGCGGAGTCTCCGGTGCCGGACGAGCCGTACGACGAGCCGCCGTCCGCGCCGATGTCGATGACGGCCTTGCCCGAGTCGGCGTTCAGGCCCGACAGCAGGCCGCAGGCCCGCCACGCGCCGACCCCCTGGTCGGCGAGGATCTTCTCGGCCACGGCTATCTGCTGGCCGCGGCTGGCCTGGTCGGCGCTGGACGCGTAGTCGAGGCCGCCGTACTTCTCCCAGTCCTCCTGGGTCAACTGCAGGCCGCCGTAGTAGCCGTTGCCGGAGTTCTGGCTCCAAGAGCCACCGGACTCGCACTCCGCGACCCGGTCCCAGGTCGAGCCCTCGGCCGCACTGGCGCCGCCGGCCCGAGAAGCGGAATCGCGATGGCTGAGCCGGTCACTCCGGCAGTGACGAGAAGAGCCGGAGCCTGGCGAGGGCGACGGTGACGACCGTTCCCGGAGAGCATGCGGAGACCTTTCGCAGGACAACAGTTACCCGCACGGCGAGTCGAACTGCGGAGCTGTGCAACCGAGGCACCGTGCTTGAGGGGTGAACGTAGCCGCAGACAATCACTTGTCACAAGTTCATGCCGCGCAGATCACATGAAGATCACAGAGTTGAGCGAGTGTCATGTCTGCGCCGCTCCACCGAAGAGGCGACGGACCGTGTCCGGAGGGGGCCCGACGGTCACTTCGGAGGCGTACGGAGGCCGCACGAAGGCCATTTCGACGGCGACCCGGCGGCCGTCACGGCCCCGTGCGGCGGGTCGGTTCGGCGGCCGCCCGAAGGTGTCACTTCGGCGGAGGGCTGAACTCCACCGGCAGGGTGCGCAGTCCGCGCATGATGAGCCCGCCCCGCCAGCGCAGTTCGGCCGGATCCGACGCGAGCCTGAGGTCCGGCAGCCGGGTCAGCAGCGTGGCGAGCGCGGTCTGGCCCTCCAGCCGGGCCAGCGGAGCGCCCAGGCAGTAGTGGATGCCGTGGCCGTACCCCAGATGCTGGTTGTCGCGCCGTGCGAGGTCGAGCACGTCGGGATCGGCGAACCGCCCCGGATCGCGGTCCGCGGCGGCCAGGACGACGAGAACCGGGTCGCCGGCCGCGATGTGCTGCCCGCCAAGGGTGAGCGCCTCGGTGGCGAACCGCCAGGTGGCCAGTTCCACGGGTCCGTCGAAGCGAAGGAGTTCCTCCACGCCGGTCTCCAACAGCCCGCGCTCCCCGGCGGCGAGGGACTTCTGCAGCCGGTCGCGCTGCTCGGGGTGGGTGAGCAGGGCGTAGGTGCCGTTGCCGATCAAGTTGACGGTGGTCTCGAAGCCGGCGAACAGCAGGATGAACGCCATGGCGGCGGCCTCGTTCTCGGTGAGGTGCTCGCCGTGGTCGGAGGCGCGGATCAGGCCGGAGATGAGGTCCTCGCCGGGGGCGGGTTCAGCGGGCAGCGCCGCCCGCTTGCGGTGGATCAGGTCGGCCAGGTAGCCGCGCATCTTCTTCACCGACCGGGCGACCCCGCCCCTCGGTCCCCCCTGGTGACGGATCATCATGCCCGCCCAGTCCCGGAAGTCGTCCTGGTCCTCCCGTGGAACGCCGAGCAGGTCGCAGATGGCGTAGATGGGGAGCGGGAAGGCGAACTCGTGGATGAGGTCGGCGGAGCCGCGGTCCGCGAACCTGTCGATGAGCCCGTCGGTGAGCTCCTGCACCCGGGACTCGAACTCGGCGACACGGCGCGGCGTGAACGCCTTGCTGACCAGCCTGCGCAGCCGGGTGTGGTCCGGCGGGTCGATGTTGAGCAGATGCGTCATCAGCTCGGCCTTGCGCTCACCGGGGATGCCGGTCTTGCCCTTGGCGTGGGCGGGCTCGTCGTGGTGCGCCGGGTTCTTGGAGAGGCGGGGGTCGGCGAGGGTCTGCCTGGCGTCGGCGTACCGGGTGACCAGCCAGGCCTCCACCCCGCTGGGCAGCCGCGTCCGGTGCACGGGCGCGTGCTCGCGCAGCCAGGCGTAGGCGGGGTAGGGGTTGCTCGCGAACTCCCAGGTGAAGAGTTCGGGGGCGGTGTTCTCGGACTGGGCCCGGGGCTGGTCGGTCACCCTCCGACCGTATCCGTCCCCTCCCCGCCCGAAGGCCCCCCGTCCCCTCCCCCCCCGTCCCCTCCCCGCCCGTCTACTTTCCGCCCGTCTCCTCGCCGGCCCCTTCCGCGGCCCGTATCGCGTCCCGGTACGCGCGGGCCGCCGCGCGCAGGGCCGCCTCCGGGTCGACTCCCTCCGCCTCGGCCCGCACCGCCAGGGCGAGCAGTTCGTAGCCGATGCCCTCCACCTGAGGCAGGGGGACGTCCAGGCCCGCCGTGCGGACGCGGGAGGCCAGTTTGGCGGCGAGGGCCAGGCCGGGCTGGCCGAGCGGGACGCCCTCGGTGACCGAGGCGCGCCGCTTCTCGACCGCCTTGGTGCGCAGCCAGTGCGCCTTGACCTCCTCGGGGGTGGTCGCCGTCTCGTCGCCGAAGACATGGGGGTGGCGGTGGATGAGCTTGGCGACGATGCCGCCGGCCACGTCGTCGACGGAGAAGGGCTCCTCCGGGTGCTCCTCGGCGATCCGGGCGTGGAAGACGACCTGGAGGAGGACGTCGCCCAGTTCCTCGCGCAGTTCGTCCCGGTCGCCCTCCTCGATCGCCTCGACGAGCTCGTACGCCTCCTCGATGCCGTACTTGGCCAGGCCCTTGTGGGTCTGCAGTGACGACCAGGGGCACTCGGCCCGGATGCGGTCCATGACCTGGACGAGGTCGAGCAGGCGGGCGCCCGGCAGGTCGTAGGAGGCGGGGAGCAGTTCCAGCTCCGGCATCCGGACGCGGCCGGTGCCCGCGAGACGGGCCAGGCCGTCGGTCAGGGCGGGTTCGCCCTCGCCCGTCGCCACGACGACCACGGTCCGGCCGCCGGCGCAGGCGTCGACCAGGTCCTCGGCGGCCGGGGACACCTCGGCGACCGCTATCCCCGCTTCCCGCAGATACGGCAGCTGCGGATGGGCACCGTCCGCGCACAGCACCCGGTCGGCCGCGTGCAGGGCCTGCCAGGCGGGCCAGGACAGCAGGCCGGGCGCGACGCGGTGGCTGGTGGTGAGCAGGACGATGCGGCCGGGCGGTGCGACGGAGGGGGCTGCGGGGCTGGTTGCGTTCACGATCCGAAACTAACCCACACCGCCGTCGGCCCCCGAAAGTTGTCCACAGGGGGCCAGCATGGTGTGACGGTATGCCTGGCGCGTCAGGCGATCGGCTGGGTTCCGTCCGCTGTGACGTCCCGGATCCACGGGGTCGTGGCGTCGACGCGGCTGCTCTTCTCGACGTCCCAGGCGCCGTAGCGCGGGTTGAGGTCGACGTCGAGCTTCTCGCTCGTCTTGGACAGGGCCTGCCAGAACTCCGGGCGGCTGGTGTCGGTGCCGAGCCGCTGGGCGAGTTTCTGCGCCTGGACCTGGAGGCGGAGATTGTCGTCGAGGCGCTGTGGCGGGATGCCGTACTGCTGCAGCCAGGCCGTCTCCAGCGCCTCGGCGCCCCCGGCCTGTTCCTCCAGGCCGGCCCGCATCTGCTGGATCTCCTTGGGCGTGACGCTCACCCCGGCGTCGCGCGCGGCGCGCTCCAGCACACGGTCCAGGACCATGCCGTGCAGGGTGTCGCGGGTGAGGCTACCGGTGCGGGCGATGGCCTGCTCGTACTGGGCGTCCGGCACCGCGTCCTGCTGGGCCGCGCGGATCTCGCCGACCCGGTTCTCCAGCTGCGACACCGTGATCCGCTGGCCGCCCACGACGGCCGCCGCGCCGGGATGCGCGTCGTTCCCGCAGGCGGTGAGCAGAGGGGCCGCTGCCGTGAGGGCGGCGGTGAGGAGGAGCGCGGTGCGACGACGGCGGTGCAAGGAAACCTCCCGAGGAGAGCTTGTGCGGCGGTGCACAAAGTCCTGCGATGATCGATAGTAGGCATCGGCCAAGCTCTGGCCAACCCATTCGACCAACGATTCCCCAGGACTTCGGCACCGCCGCGCCCTCACCGACCCGGCCGCACCCGGTTCGGACCATCTGGCCCGTCCTGTCCTGCTTCGATTCACTTCGGCCGGGTTATCCGTGCATCTGTCCCAGCCACTGCAGCGTCCGGCGGATGTCGGCGGCGAGCGGGTGGCCGGGGCCCTGGGAGCGCTCCACGTCGTGCAGCAGCCGGACCAGGGTCTCGTGCGCGGCGGGGCGGTCGCCGAGGGCGAGCAGGAGGTGGCCGATGCGGCGGCGGACGTCATGGGCGAGCTGCGGGTCGCCCGCGGCCACGTACCGGTTCTCGTAGTACGGCAGCAGTGCCCGGTACTCGGCGAGCGCCGCCGCCGGGTCGCCGAGCTGTTCCAGGCACTGGGCGGCCTCGTAGCGGTGGCGCAGGGACTCCGGGTCGGCCTGGCCCGCCTCGGCGGCGCGTTCGGAGGCGAGGCGGCGCAGTTCCGGCAGCGCGCGCCGGAACTGGCCGTCGTCCAGGAGGGTGGCCGCGTACTGCTTGCGCAGGGTGCGCACGACCGGGGAGCGCTCGCCGTGCTGTTCCGCGGCGACCGGCAGGATCCCGCCGAGGATGTCCACGGCCTGGGTGATACGGCCCTCGCCGAGCAGCCGCTTGACCTCGTCCACGGCGGCGGCGACATCGGCCTTCTCCGCGACGGGCGCGGGCGGCGTGGCGAGGGCGGGCTGGGGCGCGGGCGTGCGCGCGCGGTCCGGCCAGGGGGCGTGCGGGCGCAGGAAGGGGCGCGTGGGATCGAGGGGCGCCCCGGTGGGCGTACCTGGCGACGGCAGCAGCAGCGTCAGGTGCTCGTAGACCTCCTGGGCGGAGGCGGGGCGGTGCTGCGGGTCCTTGGCGAGCAGACGCAGCACCAGCGCCTCCAGGGCCTCGGGGACCTCCTGGCGGACCTGACGCACCGGCCGCGGCGCCTCGTAAAGGTGCCGGTGCAGCACACCGAGCGCGGTCGAGCCCGCGAAGGGCACGTCGCCGCTGAGCAGTTCGTGCAGCAGCACACCGAGTGCGTACAGGTCCGTGTACGGGCCGACCGCGCCGCCCATCGCCTGCTCGGGCGCCATGTAGGCGGGCGAGCCGATGGGCGAACCGGTGTGGGTCAGGCGGGTGGTGTCGCTGTCCATCACGGAGGCGACCCCCAGGTCGAGCACGGTGACCGTGCCGTCCTGCTTCACCATCACGTTGCGCGGCTTGAGGTCGCGGTGGACGATCGGCACGGCGTGCACCGCGCTCAGCGCGGCACACAGCTGCGCGGCCACCGCCACCGCCCACTGCCACGGGTACGGGTCGTGCTCGGCGAGGTGGTCGCCGAGGTCGGCGCCGTCGACGTACTGCATGACGAGGAACAGTTCCTCGCCCGCGCTGCCCGCGTCGTGCACGGTGACCAGGCCCGGGTGGTCGACCTGGGCGGTCACCCGACACTCGCGCACGAAACGGCGGCGCAGTTCGTCGGCCTCCTGTCCGGCCACCTTGTCCGGGCGCAGCAGTTTCACCGCCACCCGCCGGTCCAGCCGTTTGTCGTAGGCCGTCCAGACCTGTCCCATGCCGCCCTGCCCGATGAGCGTGGACAATTCATAGCGGCCGGCGACGACACGCCCCGCCGTCACACTCACCGTCCGCCTCGGTCGTGGCCGTGCCCCTGGTCGCCGCCCTCGTGCCCATCGCTCCTGCGCAGGTAGTCGCTGAGCTCGTCGAGTTCGGCGCGCACCTGGTCGATACGGGCCGGCTGCCCGGGACGCTGCTGCGGCACCGGGGGTACGGGGGTGGACGGCGCGGGACCGTGCGGTCCGGGCGCGGGATGCGGTGCGGACGGCCCGGGTGTCCCGGGCATCTGCGCCTGGGGACGCGGTACGGGCGTGGGCGCGTACGGCGAGGCGGGCTGCGGGTAGCCGTACGGGGAGGGGGCACCGGTGCCCGACGCGTGCATCGTCGTGGCGTGGGGCGACGGCGGGCCGTGCACCCCGTACTGGCGCAACCCGTGGTGGAAGCGGATGTCCACGGTCAGGTAGTACGCGGCGGCGCCGGTGCCGAGGAGCAGCAGCCCGGCCAGGGCGACGTCGGTACGGGCGTCCGTCTCCGGCAGCGAGCCGATCACCATCAGCAGGAAGACGGAAACAGGCAGGCTCACCCAGGCCGCCACCCAGTCGGCGACGCGTCCCCGCAGGAGCGCCACCCGGAACAGCGGCGCACAGGCCAGCAGCCCGCAGGACAGGAAACCGGCGGCGACGAACAGCACGCGCAGGGTGATGACCGTTGCCGTGCTGCGGGTGGGCGGTGCCACGCCGTGGCCGTACATGACTGCTCCTGGACCGGTGTAGCCGATGGGACGGGTAGTGCTGTGTGCACGTGGTGCGCAGTGCACGTGGTGCGTCTGCGCGAGTGCGCGTACACACGTGCGGGTGAGTCCGCCGCGGGGCGGAAATCGGTTGGGAGTCCGAGCGTATAGGCCATCGGGGACAACCGGTCCGGGTTGTACCGAACCGTTGTCGTCCCGGTCGCTTCGCCCGCCCCTCACGCGGCGGCGGTCAGCCGCCGCACTGTCGCAGCATCGTCTGCTTGTCGGCCGTGGTCACCGGCATCTCGTACTTGACGGCGACCTGGGCGAAGCGGACCGCGTACGCGCACCGTACGCGCTTGCTCGGCGGGAGCCAGGACGCGGGCCCGGAGTCGCTCTTGGCGGAGTTGGCGCGGCCCTCGACCGGGAGGAGGTTGAGGGTGTCGTTCGCCAGTCGCTCCCGTTTCTCCCTCGACCAGCGGGAGGCACCCATCTGCCAGCTGTAGGAGAGCGGTACCACGTGGTCTATCTGGACCTCGGACGCGTCCTCCTTGCGCCACTTGATGCTCTTGCCGGTGTACGGGTCGGCCAGGGTCATGGCCACCACCACGCAGTCGGAACCGGACCGGAAGCGCACCTCCTGGCCGTCGCGCTGGAGGAGGTCGTTCCGTGTGTCGCACCCGTTCCGCGCGAGCGGTACGCCGTCGGCCGTGTCCTTCCAGGCGTAGCCGAACTCGTCGCGGTCGTAACCCGTCTTCGGCCCGCGCCCCTTGGTCGCCACCGTCTCGATGAGCTCGATGCCCGCCGCCCGGTCAGCCTCCCCGGTCAGCGGCGCGAGGCCCGGCTCGGTGCCGTCCGGGTTGTCCAGGGGGCTGACGGCGTGTCCGTCCACTGCCGCCGGGCTGTCCCCGGTGGGGGAACCGGTGTCCACCACACCCTCACAGCCGGCGAGGAGCGCCACGGCGGCCAGCGCCGACACCGCGGGCCCCGTACGGCGCGGGAGCCCCGGCCCACTCCTGCGGCGCTCCCGCTCGCCGGCCCGTCCCGCATGTTCCGCCCCGCCCCACCTCGAGTACCGCGCCACGGCGTCCCTCTCCTCGCCTTGTTCCTCTGTGCGTTCTTCCGTACCCGCCCCCGAACGGCCGGTATAGCGTCCGGTCCCACCGTAGCCAGAGAGAGGTCCAGACCACATCGACCCAAAAGGGGCATGGCTCGCATGTCACGCGTAGGGTCGGTGCTGAGTCACCCTCGGAAGGAGCTCCGGATGGGCATCTTCGACAAGTTCAAGAGCAACAGGTCGGCGCAGGAGAAGGCCAGGAAAGCCTCCGATGCCGCTGAGAAGAAGCTCAACGAGCGGACCGGCGGAAAGTACGAGGACCAGATCGACACCGGGCAGCGGCAGGCCGAGGAGCGGCTCGGCATCAAGCGCGACCGCCCCGATCAGCCGTAGGCATGAGTCCGGGCCGGAAGCCGCCCACGGAATCCCCCGCCGTGGGCGGCTTCGCTCATGTCTCGCGCATCCGGGCCGGCCGGCGGGGCTTCCCGGTCACGACCCCAGGATCGACGTCAGGAACTCCCCGACCCACGCCAGCAACTCCCTGCCGACCAGCGGCTTTCCGCCCACCTTCGCCGTCTTCGGGCGGGGCACCAGCACCTGGTGGGCGGCCGGCTTGAGGACCGTGCCGGGGTAGAGCCGCTTGAGGCGCAGCTCCTGGGACTCGCGCAACTCCACCGGGGCGAACCGGATGTTGTTGCCCTGCAACACGATCTCGCCGACACCGCACGCGCGCGCCAGCATGCGCAGGCCCGCCACCAGCAGGAGGTTCTCCACCGGCTCCGGCAACTTGCCGTAGCGGTCGACGAGTTCCTCGCGTACGCCCTTGACGTCCTCCTCCGAGTTGGCGGAGGCGATCGCCCGGTACGCCTGGAGGCGGAGCCGCTCGCCGGGCGCGTAGTCGTGCGGGACGTGGGCGTCGACGGGCAGCTCGATCTTGACCTCGAGCGGCGGCTCCTCCTGGATCTCGCCGCTCTCCAGCTGGCGCCGGTAGTCCGCGACGGCCTCGCCGACCATCCGTACGTACAGGTCGAAGCCGACGCCCGCGATGTGTCCCGACTGCTCGCCGCCGAGCAGGTTTCCGGCGCCGCGGATCTCCAGGTCCTTCATCGCCACGTACATGCCCGCGCCCATCTCGGTGTGCTGGGCGATGGTCGCGAGCCGCTCGTGCGCGGTCTCCGTCAGCGGCTTCTCCGGCGGATACAGGAAGTACGCGTAACCGCGCTCCCGGCCGCGGCCGACCCGGCCGCGCAGCTGGTGCAGCTGGCTGAGGCCGAAGTTGTCGCCGCGCTCCACGATGAGGGTGTTGGCGTTGGAGATGTCGATGCCGGACTCGACGATCGTCGTCGACACCAGCACGTCGTACTTCTTCTCCCAGAAGTCGACGACGACCTGCTCCAGCGCCGACTCGGACATCTGGCCGTGGGCGGTGGCGATGCGCGCCTCGGGCACGATCTCGCGCAGCCGGGCCGTCGCGCGGTCGATCGACTCCACCCGGTTGTGGATGTAGAAGACCTGCCCCTCGCGAAGCAGTTCACGGCGGACGGCCGCGCCGATCTGCTTCTCCTCGTAAGGACCGACGAAGGTGAGCACCGGGTGGCGCTCCTCCGGCGGCGTGGTGATCGTCGACATCTCACGGATGCCGGTGACCGCCATCTCCAGGGTGCGCGGGATGGGGGTGGCGGACATGGTCAGCACGTCGACGTTGGCGCGCAGCTTCTTCAGCTGCTCCTTGTGCTCGACGCCGAAGCGCTGCTCCTCGTCGACGATGACCAGGCCCAGGTCCTTGAACCTGGTCTCGGAGGAGAACAGCCGGTGGGTGCCGATGACGACGTCCACCGACCCCTCCTGCAGCCCTTCGAGGACCGCCTTCGCCTCCGTGTCGGTCTGGAAGCGGGACAGGGCCCGCACCTTCACCGGGAACTGCGCGTACCGGTCGCCGAACGTCCCGAAGTGCTGCTGCACCAGCAGCGTCGTGGGGACGAGGACGGCGACCTGCTTGCCGTCCTGCACCGCCTTGAACGCGGCCCGCACCGCGATCTCCGTCTTGCCGTAGCCGACGTCGCCGCAGATCAGCCGGTCCATCGGGACCGACTTCTCCATGTCCTCCTTGACCTCGGCGATCGTGGTCAGCTGATCGGGCGTCTCCGCGTACGGGAAGGCGTCCTCCAGCTCGCGCTGCCAGGGCGTGTCCCCGCCGAAGGCGTGCCCGGGTGCCGCCATGCGCGCGCTGTACAGCCTGATCAGGTCGGCGGCGATCTCCTTGACGGCCTTCTTCGCCCGCGCCTTCGTCTTGGTCCAGTCGGCGCCGCCGAGGCGGTGCAGGGTGGGTGCCTCGCCGCCGACGTACTTGGTGATCTGCTCCAGTTGGTCGGTGGGGATGTAGAGGCGGTCGCCGGGCTGGCCGCGCTTGGCGGGGGCGTACTCCACCACCAGGTACTCGCGGGTCGCGCCCTGCACGGTGCGCTGCACCATCTCGATGTAGCGGCCGACGCCGTGCTGCTCGTGGACGATGTAGTCGCCCGGCTCCAGGGTGAGCGGATCGATGGTCTTGCGGCGCCGGGCGGGCATCCGGGCGCCCTCGCGTCCGGACGCCTTCTGCCCGGTCAGGTCGGTCTCGGTGAGCACGGCGAGCTTGAGCGCGGGGTCGACGAAGCCGTGGTCGACGCAGCCGCAGGCGACGTGCACGACGGACGGGGCGATCGCGCCGAGGTCCGTCTCCAGTCGGGCCGCGATGCCCTCGCCGCCCAGCACCTCCACCGTGCGGGACGCCGGTCCGTGGCCCTCGGTGACGAACACCGTGCGCCAGCCGTCGGCGAGCCAGCCCTTGGTGTTGGCGAGTGCCCGCGCGGTGTCGCCGCGGTAGGTCTCGGGGGCGTGCATGCCGAGCTTGAGGGTGTCTTTGTCCGTCTGTTCGTCGGCGGCGAACGGCGACACCGACCACCACATCATGTCCAGCTCGCGCGCCCGGTCCCGGACGTCCGCGAGGGACCACAGGGAGGCCGCGCCGACGTCGATGGGCGCCTCCCCTCCCCCCGCGGTGGCCGCCCAGGACGCCTGCAGGAACTCCTGCGAGGTCGCCACCAGGTCGGCGGCCCGCGTGCGCACCCGCTCCGGGTCGCACACGACGGCCATGGCGCCCTCGGGCAGCACGTCGAGCAGCAGTTCCATGTCGTCGACGAGGACCGGCGCGAGGGACTCCATGCCCTCCACGGCGATCCCCTCGGCGATCTTCCCGAGCAGTTCGCCCAGTTCGGGGTGCTGTTCGGCGAGCACCCGTGCGCGCTCGCGCACGTCGTCGGTGAGCAGCAGCTCCCGGCAAGGCGGGGCCCACAGGCCGTGGTCGGCGATCTCCAGGGAGCGCTGGTCGGCGACCTTGAAGTAGCGGATCTCCTCGACGTCGTCGCCCCAGAACTCGACACGCAGGGGGTGTTCCTCGGTGGGCGGGAACACGTCGAGGATGCCGCCGCGCACCGCGAACTCGCCGCGCTTCTCGACCAGTTCCACGCGCGCGTACGCGGCGGCGGCGAGCGCCTCGACGATCTCGTTCAGGTCGGCGGTCTGCCCCGTCCGCAGAGCGACGGGCTCCAGTTCGCCCAGGCCCTTGACCTGCGGCTGGAGCACGGAGCGCACGGGTGCGACGACGACGGACACGGGGCCGGTCTCGGGGTCGTCCGCCCGGGGGTGGACCAGCCGGCGCAGCACCGCCAGTCGGCGTCCGACCGTGTCACTGCGGGGGCTGAGCCGCTCGTGCGGCAGCGTCTCCCAGGACGGGTACTCCACGACCCCCTCCGGCGGGAGGAGGGAGCGCAGGGCCGCCGCCAGGTCCTCCGCCTCACGGCCGGTCGCCGTCACGGCCAGCACGGTACGGCCGGTGTCCCGGGCGAGGGCCGCGACGGCGAAGGGGCGGGCGGCAGAGGGGCCGACCAGGTCGACGTGCGTGCGGTTGCCGTCAGCGGCCGCCGAGATCGCTTCCGCGAGGGCGGTGTCCTTGACGACGGCGTCCAGCAGACCGTGCAGGCTCATTCGAGGCGCTTCCATCCGGGGGTGTGCAACACGACAGGCCCGACACGCGCCGCGGGCCGGGGGTGTCCAGAGTACGACGCTGCGCCCGCGGACGACGGGCGGCTGTGGACAACGTCGTGGCCCGTCGCCCGGTGCCGACCCACCACCCGACTCGGCTGGCCGGAGGCCCGGGCACAAACAGATCCGGCGCCGGGCGTTCTCCCCGCAACCCCCGTGGCGGTGGCTACTCCGTGGCGATCGCGTTCAGGACGTTCATCCGTCCCGCCCGGAACGCCGGGACCAGTGCTGCGAACAGCCCCACGAACGCCGAGCCGATGAACACACCGATGATCGTCGGCCACGGGACCTCGAGGACCTTCAGCCCCTCCAGCGCGAGGAGCTGCTGGGCCGTGGCGCCCCAGCCCATGCCCAGCCCCAGGCCCAGCAGGGCACCGAAGAGGGCGATGACGACCGACTCCAGGCGGATCATGCGGCGCAGCTGGCGGCGCGAGAGGCCGATCGCCCGCATCAGGCCGATCTCCCTCGTCCGCTCGACCACCGACAGGGCCAGGGTGTTCACCACACCCAGGATCGCTACGACGATCGCCAGGGCCAGCAGACCGTAGATCATGTTCAGCAGCTGGCCGATCTGGTCCTTGAGCGCTTCCTTGTACTCGGTCTGGTCGCGCACGGTGTACTGCGGGTAGTCGTGCAGCGAGTCCTTCAGCGCCGTGTACGCGGCCTTCTGCTGCCCCTCCTTCGCCGTGGCGAAGACCAGCTGGTCCAGCGGCATCTTTTCGGCCGGGAGGTACTTGGCGAGGGTGTCGATCGACGTGTACATCCCGCCGGGATCGATCCCGGTGTCGCTCCGGGTGATCGCCCGCACGGTCAGCCGGCCCGTGGAGCCACCCTCGAACGCCAGACCGATCGTCGACCCGATGCTGACGCCGTGGTCCTTGGCGAAGTCCTCGTGCACGGACATGGAGTCGGGCCGGTAGGCGTCCGCGAGCTTCCCGGCGACCGTCTCGGTCCGCACGTCGCTCGCGTACGACGGGTCGGCCGCCGTGATCGCCGTGTCCTTGACAGTCTTGCCGTCGGGCGTGCTGAAGTCCGCCTCGGTCCACTTGTACTCGGTGATCCGCTCCAGCCCAGGCGTCGACTTCACGGCCTTCACCGCCTGCGGAGTGATCAGCTGACCGCTGTCGGACTGGACGATGAAGTCCGTGCCGACCGTCCGGTCGAGCTCGTCGGTGGCGGAGGCCACCATGGACGAGCCGACCACCGACAGGCACGCCACCAGGGCCAGCCCGATCATCAGCGCGGCACCGGTGGCGCCGGTGCGGCGCGGGTTTCGCAGGGCGTTGCGCTCGGCCATCCGCCCCACCGGACCGAAGACCCGCAGCACGACGACGCCCAGGACCCGGACCACACCGCTCGCGAGCAGCGGGCCGATGAGCACGAACCCGATCAGCGACAGCACCACGCCCAGGCCCAGCCACATCGAGCCCTCCGTGGCCTCGTCCGCAGTCGAGGTGAGGTACAGCGCGGACGCGCCGACCGCGGTCAGGAGCGTGCCGATGCCACCCCGGATCCAGCTGGCCCTGGCGTCCGCGGGGGCACCCGCGTCGCGCAGCGCGGCCATCGGGGAGATCTTCCCGGCCCGCCGCGCGGGGAGGTAGGCGGCCAGGACGGTGACGACGACACCGAGGAGCAGACCGATCGCCGGGGTCGTCCAGGCCACCGTGAGGTCGTCCGTGGACAGCTCCATGCCGATCGCGCCCATGAGCTTCATCAGCCCGACCGCGAGCCCGACGCCCGCGGCCACCCCGAGCACCGAACCGACGACGCCGAGGAGCAGCGCCTCGATCAGCACCGAGCGGTTGACCTGCTTGCGGGAGGAGCCGATGGCCCGCATCAGGCCGATCTCCCGGGTGCGCTGGGCGACCAGCATGGAGAACGTGTTGATGATCAGGAAGATGCCGACGAGGAACGCGATCCCGGCGAAGCCGAGCATCGCGTACTTCAGGACGCTCATGAAGCCCTCGACGTCCTTCTGGCCGGCCTCCGTGCTCTCCTTCGCGGTCAGCACCTTGTAGTCGCCGCCCAGAGCAGCCACGACGTTCTTCTTCAGCTGGGCGTCGCTGACGCCGTCGGCGGCCGTGGCGTTGACGTAGGTGAAGACGCCGCTCTCACCGATCAGGGCCTGCTGGGCGGTCCTCGTGTCCAGGAAGAAGATCGCGGCACCGGGGTTGGTGACGGTGAAATCGGCGATGCCGGAGATCTTCGCGGTGTGCGTGCCGACCACGCTGATCACGCCGATCTCGTCACCGAGCTTCAGGCCGTGCTTGTCGGCGGTGTCGGCGTCGACCATGACCTGGTCGGGGCCCTCGGGCGCCGCACCGGAGGTGATCTTCATGGTGCGGGCGTCGTTGGCGGTCCAGTTGCCGACGATGGTCGGACCACCGCTGGTGGGCGAGAGGCTCTCTTTGTCGCCGTCGACGACGGTCAGCGAGGTGGAGTGCAACGCCCCCTCGGCCGACTTCACCCCGTCCACCTTCCGCACATCGGCGAGCACGGACTCCGGAATGACCGGCGGCTTGCCGGTTTCCGAGGTGGTCTCGCCGCTGTCGGAGGCGTCCTTGGCACTGACCGTGACGTCCGACGCCGTGGCCGCGAACAGCTTGTCGAACGTCGTGGACATCGTGTCCGTGAACACGAGCGTCCCGGACACGAACGCCACGGACAGCAGCACCGCCACCGCCGACAGCGCCATCCGCCCCTTGTGCGCGAGGAAGTTGCGCATCGAGGTCTTCAGGACGGTCATGACGTACGCCCCCGGGCGTCGAAGTCCTTCATGCGGTCCAGGACCTGTTCGGCGGTCGGCTGGTGCATCTCGTCGACGATGCGGCCGTCGGCGAGGTACAGCACACGGTCCGCGTAGGAGGCGGCGACCGGGTCGTGGGTGACCATCACGATGGTCTGGCCCAGGTCGTCGACCGAGCGTCGCAGGAAGCCGAGCACCTCGGCGCCCGCGCGCGAGTCGAGGTTTCCGGTCGGCTCGTCACCGAAGATGATCTCCGGTCGGGC
The DNA here is from genome assembly GCF_045291515.1 of Streptomyces sp. GD-15H. Classification (NCBI taxonomy): domain Bacteria; kingdom Bacillati; phylum Actinomycetota; class Actinomycetes; order Kitasatosporales; family Streptomycetaceae; genus Streptomyces; species Streptomyces sp. GD-15H. The sequence goes on along the minus strand of NZ_CP149447.1, from coordinate 5,197,884 downwards.
CGCCAGCGCCCGCGCCACGGCGACACGCTGCTGCTGACCGCCGGACAGCTGGGTGGGCCGGTGCTTCAGCCGGTCGGACAGGCCGACGGTCTCCACCACCCGGTCCAGCCACGGCTGGTCCGGCTTACGGCCGGCGATGTCCATGGGAAGCGTGATGTTCTCGAGCGCGTTCAGCGTCGGCAGCAGGTTGAACGCCTGGAAGATGAACCCGATCCGGTCCCGGCGCAGCCGCGTGAGCTTCTTGTCCTTCAGCCCGGTGATCTCGGTCTCGTCCAGGTGGATCTGCCCGCTGGTGACGGTGTCGAGGCCGGCCAGGCAGTGCATCAGCGTGGACTTGCCGGACCCCGACGGGCCCATGATCGCGGTGAACTGGCCACGGGCGATGTCCACGTCGACGTGGTCGAGCGCGACGACGCGGGTCTCACCGGACCCGTACGCCTTCACGACCTGCCGCGCCCGCGCGGCAACGGCCGTACGCCCTCCAGTGCCCCCGTGCCTGGGAATGGTCACAGCCGATGTCACGGTAATTCTCCTATGTCGGTCAGAAATTGGGGAAAGCGGTGTCCGACGCGGTCGCCGTCATGCCCGACGGCCGCTTCGTGCGTGTTCGTTCGACGTGGTTCAGTCTGGCGGCGGGGAGGCTCGTGCGCCCTGGTGCCCAGCGCAGTCTTCTCCTGAGGAAAACCCCACCCCCGGGGTGTGCTCCGCCGCCCCCAGCGGCGTAAAGCCAGGTTAAGGACCGCACCCGCCCCGTCTCGTCATCCGTCGGTACGAACCCTCCCCGAGCCGTAGTACGGAGGTACCCCTAAGGGCTCTCCACCGGCAGGCGGAACACTTCTCGGGGTCGTCTCCTCCTGATGTCCCCCTCAGCGTCTACCCTCCCGCCACGTCAGGGTCAAGCCGCGGAATCCCGGTGCTCCAGGAGCGCTCCCCGCACACCGTTTCGGCATGCCGACCCTGGAACGACTCCGCGCGGAGCACGCGCCCGCGCTGCTGGCCTTCGAGCACGACAACCGCGCCTACTTCGCCCGCTCGGTAGCGGACCGGGGGACGCGTACTTCACACCGTCCGGCTTCGCCGCCCGCCACGCCTCCCTGCTGGCCGAACAGGAGGCGGGGGCCTGCCACTTCCACGTCGTCCTGGACGAGGACGGGAGTGTCATCGGCCGAGTGAACCTGGTCGACGTCGCGGACGGCTCGGCCGAAATCGGCTACCGCGTGGGGGAACGTGCGGCGGGCCGCGGCGTGGCGACGGCAGCGGCGGCCGAGGCGTGCCGCCTGGCGGCGCGGCCGTACGGCCTCACGACGTTGACCGCGGTCACCACGTGGGACAATCCCGCGTCGATGACCGTCCTCACCCGCAACGGCTTCACGCGCGTGGCGGACACAACCGTCGCCCACCGCCCCGGGGCGAGCTACATCCGCCGACACCTCGCACACGGACGCACGGACACGGCAAAAGCCTGAGTTAACGCGGGTAACACCCCGGTTCGGCCCAGGGGCGGTACGGAAATCACATACCGACCGATCAGTTTGGCCAAAACGCGGCGCCGGGCCGTACGCGCGAGTAACGTGCGTGACCCGCTCTCCCCACCCCCCAACTCCCTGCCGTCCCCGCACGGACCCGAGCCTGCAAGGAGCACGGGATGTCCTACGACCCCTCTCCCTCACCGCGGGACCCCTCTCCATGGGACCCCATCCCGTGGAACCCGCCGACGCCCCCGCGCCAGAACCCGTATCCCCCCGCCCCGAACCGCGACGCGTACCCCACCTCCCCCTCCTACGCCACCTACCCGTGGCAGCCCGCTCCCCCGCCCCACCCCCCGGCCCCGCCCCCACCGCGGCGGGCGGCGACCCGGGCCCCGCTCGGACACCACAGTGACCTGCGCATCCTGCGCAGCGCCTACCGCCGGCAGCGGCGCGTGGCGACACTCACCGCGCTCGGGTACTTCACCGTCTTCCTGTTCCTGTCCGCGTACGCCCCGTCGTTCATGACCGGCACCGTCGCCGACGGAGTGCCCACCGGGCTGCTGCTCGCCGTGCTCCAAGTGCCCGTGACCTGGCTGGCGATCGCGAGGTACGAGGGCACCGCGCGTCGCCGCGTCGACCCCCTCGCGGACCTCATCCGCAGGCAGGCCGCGCTGGACGCCAAGCGGGAGGCGGCGCGATGACCGCCATGAGTCCGGAGTTCACCGGAAACGCGCAGGCCATGGCGCTCGTCGGCTTCTCCTCCGTCGTCACGATCACACTGCTGCTGTGCGTGATGACCGGTCCCGACCGTGACGACCTCGACGAGTTCTACACCGGCTACGGCTCCCTGTCCTCCCTGCGCAACGGCCTGGCGATCGCCGGTGACTACATCTCCGCGGCGACCGTCCTCGGCACCGGCGGGGTCATCGCCCTGTTCGGGTACGACGGCATCGTCCTCGCGCTGAGCACCGCCCTGTCGCTGATGCTGCTGATGTTCCTGCTGGCCGAACCGCTGCGCAACGCGGGCCGGTTCACCATGGGCGACGTCCTGACCCGGCGCATGCCGCACGGACGCGCGATACGCATCACCGCCTGCGCCGTCACCCTCGCCGCACTGCTGCCCATGATGCTGGTGCAACTCGCCGGCACCGGACAGCTGATGGCGTTCCTGCTGGGATTCTCCGGCGAGTCGCTGCAGACGGGCTGCATCATCGGAGTGGGCGCCTTGATGATCAGCTACGCGGCGATCGGCGGCATGAAGGGCACCGCCCTCATCCAGATCATGAAGATCGTGATGCTGCTCGGCTCGGGCATCGTCGTCGCCGCCCTCATCCTGCACCGGTTCGACTGGAACCCGGGCGCCCTGTTCCACGCGGCCGCCGACAACAGCGGTGCGGGCTCGGCCTTCCTCTCCTCCGGCCTCCAGTTCAGCGGCGGCGCCAGCCCCGGCCTGGACATGATCACCTCGCATCTGACGGTCGTCCTCGGCGGCGCCTGCCTCCCCCACGTCACCATGCGCATGTACACCGCCTCCAGCACCCGCCAGATACGCCGCTCCATGTCCTGGGCGGTGTCGAGCGTCGCCCTCTTCGTCCTCGTCCTCACCGTCGTCGGCTTCGGCGCGACCGCGCTGATCGGACGGGAAGCGATCGCGCAGGCCGACCCTCGGGGCAACACCGCCTATCTGCTCGGCTCCCAGGCCGCGTTCGGCCCCGAGGTGTCCACGGCGGAGACCTTCCTGTTCACCACCGTCACCACGGCGATCTTCCTCACCGTCCTCGCCTCCGTCGCCGGCATGATCCTCGCCTGCGCCAACTCCCTCGCCCACGACGTCTTCGCGGCCCGCGTCCAGGAGATGTCACCGCGCCGCGAGATGACCCTCGCCCGTCTCTCCGCGCTCGCGGTGGGCGTCCCCACGATCCTGCTCGCCACCCTGGTGCAGCACCACAGCCTGCAACCCCTGGTCACCCTGTCGTTCTGTCTCGGCGCGTCCGCACTCGCACCCGCACTCGTCTACAGCCTCTTCTGGCGCCGCTACACCCGGACCGGCCTGCTCAGCACCCTCATCGGCGGCGCGCTCGCCGTGCTGCTGCTGATGCCGGGCACCAACCTCGTCTCCGGCTCCCCCGTGTCCGCGTTCCCGAACGCCGACTTCAACTGGTTCCCCTTCACCACGACCGGTCTGCTGTCCATCCCCCTCGGCTTCGCCTGCGGCTGGCTCGGCACGATGGCCTCCGGCCGGTCCGAATCGGAGGAACAGCGACACCAGTACGAGGCGGTGGAGAGACTGATCCTCGCCGGAGCGGTGCACCGGAGGCACTGAGCCGCACCACCAGTCACGTGCCTGTGGAAGGCAGCGGGGAGAACCCGCCCACACAGGCGGGCCGGGCCCGGTCGTCACATCCGACCGGGCCCGGCCCCCACCTGCTTGCCGCCGTCAGCGGCGAGGAATCACCCTGCGCACAGAATTCACAGCAGCCCGTCCCACATCTGCTCCAGCAGGACCGACCACCAGCTCTCCGGCGAACCGAGTGCCGCCGGGTCCAGCGCCGCCAGCTGCATCTGGAAGTCGACGGTCCAGCGGCCCGCCTGCTCCTGGTTCAGACCGAACCGCAGCCGCCACATCCGCCCCAGCAACGCCAGGCAGCGCGCGAACTCCGGCAGCCCCGTGTTCACGAACTGCGGCGGTACGGGCGCCCCGCCCGGCACCGCCTCCACCGGCACCGCGACGATGTTCGCCGTGCCGTACTGCACACAGATCGCCTTGCCGAAGTCGCTTCCCATCACCAGGTACGACCCCGCGTCCGAGGCCGGCTGCGCGCCCCGCTCCGCGGCCAGCTCCGCCAGGGTGGGCACCGGACGCCCCGGCTGGGCCTGCGCCCAGAAGAACGGGCCCATGTCCAGCGGCAGTCCGGCCACCACCAGGGTGTGCGCCACCACCGGCGGCACCCCCTGCCGGGACACCGCCGCCTGCTCGAACCGGAACACACCCGGCCCGAACGCCCCCGCCAGTTCCTGCCCGACGACCTCCGGCGGAACCGGCGGCACCGGCTGAACCGGCGTCAACGGCGCACGCACCGGCGCCGGCCGGGCAGGCCCGTCCGCCACCTGGTGCAACTCACCCTGATGCACGAGCAGTTGCTGCATACCCTGCTGCCGGCTCGCATGATCCGTGCCGTACGGGGCGATGTGCGTGATCCGCGCCTGCGGCCACTGCTCCCGGATCATCCGCGCGCAGTACGCACCCGGCAGCTCGCACGACTCCAACTCCGTGTGCAACTCGAGCACTTGACCCGGCGGAACGTTCATCGCGCGCAGCTCGTGGAAGATCTTCCACTCCGGGTGCGGCGTGCCCGGCGCCGAACGCCGGATCAGCTGCCGCTCGGAACCGTCCTGCGCGCGGTAGCGCAGAACCGCCTGATAGCCGGGGCCGACCGTCGGCTGTCCGACGGGCTGCGGCGGATAGCCGTACGCCGGAGACACCGCACCGGGCACACCGCCGGGCACCCCAGGGGGTGCGGGAGGCGGCGGCGTCCCGGGAACACCGGGTGGAGGCGGAGGCGCGCCGGGGCCGCCGACCGGAGGACCGGCCAGCATGGTCTCCGCGTGGTGCACGGGACCACGCCCTCCCGCGCCCCCCGGAGCGCCGGGCACGCCAGGGGGACCGGGCACGCCCGGCGCACCCGGAGGCTGCGGCGCGCCGGGGACACCGGGCGGGCCGGGCGGCTGCGGCGCGCCCCCACCGGTACCCGGCCGGCCGGGGTCGGCGAACATCGTCGCGGCATGATGCACTCCGCCGGGCGGCGTCCCACCGGGCGGCGGCGTCGGCGCACCGGGCGGCGGCGTCGGGGTGCCGGGCTGCGGCCGGCCGCCCGTCGAACCTCCCTGGCCCTCCGGTCCCTCGAAACCACCGAGGCCGTTGGACCCCAGCGACGACATCATCTGCGTCGGTACGTACCCGCCCGCCGAACCACCCGGCGTGCCGGGGCCCGACGGGGGCGCGGACGGCGGCGGGGGCGTGCCCCCCGCCCGCGCGCCCGGCGTACCCGGGACGCCCGGCGGAGGCGGCGTCGTCGGGCCCGAGCCACGGCGCGGCGGCGTCGCCTTGCGGGTCGCGGCGTCGGCGATGTCCCCGGCGTCCGGCGCCGGCGGATACGCCGGCGCGCCCTGCGCGTTCGGGGGCTGGAGCGCCGGGCTCACCGCCGTCGGCGGCAACCGGCTGCCACCCGACATCAGCGCCGTCTGCGCGTCCGCCGCCGGCAGCGGCGTGTCGTCGTCGGACCGGCTCAGCGGCGGAGCGAACACGGTCTCCGGCAGCGGCACGGAACGGTCCTCGCCGGCATCGGCGTTCGTGTCCGTACCGGCCCACGGCGTCGCCCCGGCAGGCCCACCCGACGCACCGGGACCAGACCCGGCAACGACTCCGGCGGCCCCCGCCCGGGAGTCACCCCCACCAGCAGCAGGCCAGGCGGCACCGCTCCCCGGCGCACCCGGCGCCGAATCCCCGGCACCGGAAGAACCGGCCCCCGGGCCCGCCGCCGCGGCAGCGCCGCCGGCCCCGCCGGAGGTATCGGCCGCCCCCGCCGAACCGCCCGACGTCTCCCCCGGCGATCCGGAATCCCGAGCCGGTCCGCAGCCTCCTGCAACCACTCCGGCGGACTCAGCAAGAACGACGTCTGATTCAGATCCACCCGCGCCGCGGGCGCCGGTTCCGGCGCCGCCTCCGCACGGCCGTACTCCTCCTCGTACCGGCGGATCACCTCACCCACCGTCAGCGCGGGCCACAACGAGGCCTCACCACTGTCCCGGGCGATCACCAGCCGCTGCGCGCCGCCGTCCGAACGCGGCCCGTCCGCACGGTCCTCCGCCCACACCACGAACCCGAGATCGAACTCCCGCACCCGCACCTCACGGTGCTGATACGACGGCACGTCCCCGTTGATCCACTCTTCCGCACGCTCCTGCGCCTGCGCGAACGTCACCATCGCCAGACCTCACTCCCCCGCGGAGGAAACCGGAACGACCTGCGCGAAGCCGCCGTCCACCATCAGATTCGCCACCGTCTCCAACTCGGGCGGCGACCCCGCCAACCGTGCCAGAAACGCGTCGAAGTCGTCCCCGCACGGCAGCAGCAGCCGCTCCATCCGCTCCGCCGGCGGCCACGACGGATCCACGTCCCGCGCGTCGTCGTACGCGCAGAACCACACCGAACCCACCCGGTCGCCCTTCACCTTCACCGCCAGCAGACCGCCCTGGACGAAAGCGACACCCAGGTAGTCCTTGGTGAGGTGATCACGCAGACACTTGTTGACATAGACCAGGTCGTTGACCGCGGCCTCGTCCCGCACCGTGAAGAACGGCTGATCGACCAGCAGCCCCAGCTCCGCGTCCAGCGCCGTCCCCACCGGGGCGCAACCGCCCGCCACCTTCAGGAACGACCGGTACGCGCCCGGCAGCCGGTACCCGAGATCCTCCTCGACCTCCAGCACCTGCGCCTCGGTCACCGCGAGCCCCGACTTCGGCAGCCCGAAATGCGCCGGACGCGTCTCCTGCAACGGCCGCGTCCCCCGCTTGTCCTGGTCCACGCCCGACGTCGCCACCCCACCGTGGTGCCGCAGCAACGCCTTCACCTCGACCGGCACCAGCTCCAGCCGCCGCGACGCCACCGCGTGATGCCACGTCCAGCCGTGCGGCGTCGCCACCGCCGGCACCGTGTCCCACAGCTCATGACCGGTCGCCGCCAGCGCCGCGTTCGCCGACACGTAGTCCGTCAGCCGCAGCTCGTCGACACCGAAACCCTCCGGCGGCTCCGCGATCTCCGCGGCCGCACGCGCGTACGGCGAGAAATCGGGGTAACCACGCTCGTCCACCCGTACCCCTCTCGGGTGACGGGCCGCCCGTACCGGATCCGGGAAGTGCACGACCTGCCCGGCGTAGGCCGCATTCGGCGGCACGGTTTTCTGCCCGAGCCGACCTGTCGTCATGGCGGTTGCCCCCTGCGGCACTCTGTACGGCCCGCACCGACCACCCTCGGGCCACTACGGAACGTATTCGACTGTCACGTCTGTTTCGACTGCTCACCGCCGTACCCCCGCCGGCGCCCCGCACTCCATCCGCACGGATCACCGCAGGAATCGCGGTGCCGACAGCCTATGCGGTACGACGACACCGGTCACCGGGCACCGGCCGCTCACCCCTCCGGTTCCGTGACCAAACGTCACCCTCCCGTGACAGTCAGCCCAAACCTGGGCGTGTCACCCCGCCCCAGCTTCCCCATCAGCCACGCCATTTGGCACTCTGTGACCTTCCGGGGGATGCGCGGGAGGAAAAGACGACCATGAATATGACGCGAACAGGGATCCACACGGGAACCCACACAGGTCGACCCGGCGCCCCCCGCACCGGCGACCCCCGCGTCGGCTGGAGCGCCGCCGACGCCCTCCCCACCCCCCTCCTCCACCACCGCCGCGACGGCATCCTGCCCACCATCGCCGCCGCCCTCTCCCTCCGCGGCGCCACCCTCACCGGCACCGCCGCCCGCGGTGACACACCCCCCGACCTGCACCCCCTCGTCCAGGACTTCCTCGACACCCTCCCCAGCGGCCAACGCGACCGCTTCACCGGCCGCTGCGCCGAAACCATCCTCATCTCCCGGCACATCACCGCCGCCGACAGCGCCCGCAGCAAACGCGCCGCACGCAAACCCATGACCAACGGCGAAGCACGCAAAGCGCTCAAACACGCCAAACTCACCGCCCGTCACATCCGCGAGGACGGCGACCCCCTCCACGGAAGCTTCGCCGCCCCCTGCCGCGCCTGCACCGCCCTCACCGCCCACTTCGGCGTCCGCGTCGTCGACCCCGGATAACCTCCGCCCCCCACTTCCACCCTCCGCGCACCGACCGGCCACCACGACGACGAACGAACGGCAGATGCACACCGACCGCACCCCCTCCCCCCACCGCCCGGCCCCACCCGAGCCCGGGGAACCCCACCGCGCTTCCCCGACCCCGTCGACGCCGCCCTGCGCACCGCCGGCTGGCAACCAGGCCGCTGGGACATCAAGCAAGCCGAAATCTGGGCCGACACCCTGCGCGGCCACACCTCACCCGCCGGACACCGCCACGCCGTCTTCCCCGCCGCCGTCGAAGCCTGGGCCGAATTCGGCGGCCTCCACCTCACCCCCACCGGCACCGGCCGCCAACTCGCCCCCGCCACCCTCCACCTCGACCCCCTGCACGGCCTCCACATGGCCCGCACCCTCGGTGACCTCGGCCGCGCCCTCGACACCGACGTCTGCCCCCTCGGCGCCGAAACCGACACCCACACCCTCATCGCCATCGACACCCAAGGCCGCGTCTACGCCCTCGACCACACCGGCGACTGGTACCTCGGCCACCACATCGACCAGGCCCTCACCGCCCTCGTCACCGGCACCCGACCCGCCCGCCTCACCACCGGCTGACCAGGCCTCCGGGACCGCGTGCCGAGCTCCCGGCCACCCGGCTACGGCGCCGGAATCACCGCCGACACCCGGAAACCCCCCGCATCCGTCGGCCCCGACACGCACACCCCACCCAGCGCCGACACCCGCTCCTTCATCCCCACCAGACCATTCCCACCCGACGGCAACCGCGCCGACGCCCCCGCCTCCGGCGGCGGCTCGTTCTCCACCTGCATCGCGATCTCCGACACCCGATGCGCGAGCCGCACATACGTCTTCGCCCCCGGCGCATGCTTGTGGACATTCGTCAACGCCTCCTGCACCACCCGGTACGCCGTCGACTCCACCTCCCCCGCATACGACCGGCCCTCACCCTCCACCGACAGATCCACCACCACCCCCGCAGCCGCCGACTGCTCCACCAACTCGTCGATCTCCGCCAGACTCGGCCCCTCACCCCCCGCACCCCGGGCCTCGTCCACCGCCCGCGACGCGGCCGCGGCCGCCGCCACACCCACCGCCACCAGCGGCACCGAATCCCCCGCACCCCGGCCCCCGCCGTCCCCACCGGCCCGCAGCACCCCGAGCATCTCCCGCAACTCCGTCAACGCCTGCCGACCCATGTCCCCCACCAGCGCGGCGTTCTTCACCGCCTTCTCCGGATCCTTCCGCGCCACCGCCTGCAACGCCGCCGCATGCACCACCATCAGACTCACCCGATGCGCGACCACGTCGTGCATCTCCCGCGCGATCCGCGTCCGCTCCTCGTTACGCGCCCACTCGGCCCGCTCCTCGGCCCGCTCCGCCAACAACTGAAGCTCCCGCTCCAGACTGTCCGCCCGCTCCCGCAGACTCTCCATCAACCGCCGCCGCGCCCCCACGTACAGCCCCAGCAGCACCGGCGGCGCCGTGAGGCCCAGCGACGTCGTGATCGACGCGAACGGGACGAACCAGTCCCCCAGGGTCAGCTCCCCCGCGCCATGTCCTGCCGCACCCGCACGAACGTCACGATGAGCGTCCCCACCAGCGACATCCCCGCGAGCGACCCGATGATCCGGCGCGGCAACTCCGAGGCGGCCAGCGTGTACAGGCCGACCAGGCCCATCAGGAAGCCCATCTGGGCCGGCGTGATGGCGATCACCACCAGCACCACGGCGATCGGCCAGTGCCGCCGCACCACCAGCACGGAACCCGCCAGCAGCCCGAAGACGACCCCCGCGGCCACCGGAATCCCCGCGTCCCGCGCGAACGGGATCCCCTCCAGCCCGCACTCCAGCGCGGACACCGCCGCAAGGCTCACATCCAGCGCGGCACTCCGCCGCCTGTCCCACCACCACGGCCCTCCCCGGGCCGCCACATGGTCTTCTTCCCCCGTCGTGGTCATGCCTCCAGCCTACGGGCGCGCGGTGCCGGTTTTCCGGGCAGTTTCCCCGACTGATCCCACCACGTTCCGTGACCGTTCGGATGCGATACGGCCCGAAATCCCTCGAACTGCTGAATCGCACACCGTTCGACCCCGGAAGCCCGTATTCCGCCCGGACGGTATGCGTATGGCACACGCACCGGGCAAGTACGCCGACTCCGAGGGACTGCGGGAGCAGGCGGTGGCGCTGCGGCAGGCGGGACTGAGCCGCCGCCAGATCCGCGACCGACTCCACGGCGACAACAACGACATCCTCAACCGCCTCCTGCAGGGTGAGCCGCCGCCGGAGTGGACGGAGCGCCCGAACGCGAAGGACGACCTGCGCGAGAAGGCGAGAGAACTCCGACTCCAGGGCTGGACGTACGACCAGATCCAAGTGGTGCTGGGCTGCTCCAAGAGCTCGATCTCCCTGTGGGTCAGGGACCTGCCGAAACCAGAGCGACGCGACCCGACGGAACAGGCGAAGCTCGCGGCTCGGAAGAGGTGGGAGCACGAACTGGCGGTGCGGGACGAAGAGCGTCAGGACTCTGCTGCGCAATTCGCTGCGGGGGTGAGGTCGGGTCCGCGATGATCGTTCCTGGGGTCGCTTCTCTGTCGTGCGGCCGTGGAGGCGGTACGGATGTCGATGCGGCCGGCGGGGCTGCCGGAGATCCCGGAGCAGACCGTGATGGTGGCCCGGGCGGCGTTCCCGAAGGGGAGTCTGGCGATACGGGTGCGGGACCGTCTGGCGGAGGTCTTCGCTGATGAGCCGTTTTCCGCCGCGTTCGGGGTGCGTGGGGCTCCGGGCCTGTCGCCGGGGGTGTTGTCGCTGGTGACGGTGTTGCAGTTCGCCGAGGACCTCACCGATCGGCAGGCCGCGGCGATGGCGGTACGGGCGATCGACTGGAAGTACGCCCTCGGTGCGGAGCTCACCGACACCGGCTTCGACGCCAGTGTCCTGTCCAGGTTCCGTACCCGGCTCGCGGACAGCGGCATGGAGCGGGTGGTCTTCGACCGGCTCTTGGCGCACTGCAAGGAGGCCGGTCTGGTGGCGGCCGGCGGCAAGCAGCGTACCGATTCCACCCATGTGATCAGTGCGGTGCGGGACTTGAACCGTCTGGAGCTGGCCGGGGAGAGCGTGCGGGCGGCGCTGGAGGCCCTGGCGGTCGCGGCCCCGCTCTGGCTGGCCGGGCAGATCGACATCACCGAGTTCGCCGAGCGGTACGGGCCGCGGGCCGACGGCTGGCGCATGCCGCCCTCGCAGACCAGACGCGACCGTCTCGCCCAGGTCTTCGGGCAGGATGCCCTCGCCTTGTGCCGGGCGGCCTGGGCCGAGGACGCGCCGGGGTGGATCCGCGAGATCGAGGCGGTGGACCTGCTGCGGCAGGTCCTCGTGCAGACCTACCTCATCCGCAGCGACGCGCGGGGACGGCAGGTGATCAGGAAGCGGGACGCCGACGACGGTGTCCCGCCCGGTCAACTCCGCCTGTCCTCCCCCTATGACCGTGACGCACGGTGGGCGGCCAAGGGTGAGGACCTGTTCTGGATGGGCTACAAGATCCACCTGACCGAGACGTGCGGCACACTCCCCGACGCCGCCGCCGGGTCTGGGGCAGGTTCTGGGACAGGGGTGGTGCCGAACCTCATCACCGACGTGCATACCACCGACGCGACCGTGCCCGATGTGAAGGCGACCGCACCGATCCAACGCAAGCTCACCGAGCGCGGCGTGAAACCCGCCGAGCACTACCTCGACTCCGGCTACCCCTCAGCAGACCTGATCACCAAGGCCATGCAGGACGGCATCCGCATGGTCACCCCGGTCCTCCTGGACCACTCCGCGCAGGCCAAGGCCGCCGAAGGCTTCGACAAGAACGCCTTCACCATCAACTGGAAGACCCGTCAGGTCCGCTGCCCCGCCGGTCGCACCAGCTCCCACTGGAACCCGGTCAAGCAGCACGGCAAGGACGCCATCGTGATCACCTTCAGTGTCCTGACCTGCCGCGACTGCCTCTTCCAGAAGCAGTGCACCACCTCGAAACCCGGGCGCCGCATGCTCACCCTGCGTCCCGAGGAACTCCACGAGAACCTCGCCCGGGCCCGCGCCGAGCAGAAGACCGACACCTGGAAGAACAAGTACGCCCTGCGCGCCGGCGTCGAGGGCACCATCAACCAGGCCCTCGATGTCACCGGCATCCGCCGGGCTCGCTACCGCGGCCTGCCGAAAGTCCGCCTTCAACACGCCTTCTCCGCCACGGCACTCAACCTCGTCAGACTCGACACCCACTGGACCACCGGGCCCCTGCCCCTCGACCGCCCTCGCAGCAGCAGGCTCGAACGACTCAGCTACCGACTTTCCGCATGAACGAATTGCGCAGCAGAGTCCGTCAGCGGACCAAAGCAGTCGCCGCGAGTGAGATCGGCACCATGACTTCCCGCGAGCTGTTTCTCACCGGGGTCGCCCTCTACTGGGCCGAGGGCACCAAAGACAAACCTCACGCCCGGCGTGAGCGCGTCGCGTTCGTCAACAGCGACCCCGACATGATCCGTCTCTTCCTTGCCTGGCTGGACCTACTCTCAGTGGAGCGGGGGCGCATCGGGTACGCATGGTGATTCACGAGTCGGCCAACGTCGAGGCTGCCGAGAGGTACTGGGCGGACCTGGTCCAAGCCGACCGGAGCGCCTTCGGCAAGACAACGCTGAAACGGCATAACCCGAACACCGTGCGTAAGAACACGGGCGACAGCTACCGTGGGTGCCTCGTCCTCACTGTGCGACAGGGCAGTGAGCTGTACCGTCGCATCGAGGGCTGGTGGGGCGCCATCGTGACCCACGCGCAAGCACGTCTCCGGTAAGGTCTGAGGCGCTGTCCCCCGTGGTGTAACTGGCAGCACACTAGATTTTGGATCTAGTAGGACAAGGTTCGAATCCTTGCGGGGGAGCCACAGCCCACCAAGACATGAGTGCGGGTCCTGACCGGTCGAACCCCCGGTCAGGACCCGCACTCATGTCCCCCTCGAAACACCCCGGTATCCTGCGGTTGTCCACCCCCGCCCCCTTACAGCCGAAGGGCATCCTTGTGAGCGCCAACCGCCCGGCAGCCGTCGTCGTACTCGCAGCGGGTGAGGGCACCCGTATGAAATCGGCCACACCGAAGGTCCTGCACGACATCTGCGGCCGTTCCCTGGTGGGCCACGTACTCGCCGCCGCCGGTGAGCTGGAGCCGGAGAACCTGGTCGTCGTCGTGGGCCACGCCCGCGAGCAGGTGGCCGCGCACCTCGCCGAGATCTCCCCCGACGTCCGCACCGCGGTGCAGGCACGGCAGAACGGCACCGGGCACGCAGTGCGGATGGGGCTGGAGGAGCTGGGCGGTTCGGTGGAGGGGACCGTGGTGGTCGTCTGTGGCGACACCCCGCTGCTGACGGGTGAGACGCTGCGGCGGCTTTCGTCCACGCACTCCGCCGACGGGAACGCGGTGACGGTGCTGACGGCCGAGGTGCCGGACGCGACGGGGTACGGGCGGATCGTGCGGGACGGGGCGTCCGGGGCCGTCACCGCGATCGTGGAGCACAAGGACGCGACCGACGAGCAGCGGGCGCTGCGTGAGATCAATTCGGGTGTGTTCGCGTTCGACGGGGCGTTGCTGGCGGAGGCGCTGAAGAAGGTGCGGACGGACAACAGTCAGGGTGAGGAGTACCTGACCGACGTCCTGGGGATCCTGCGTGAGGCGGGGCACCGGGTGGGTGCGTCGGTGGCGGATGACCACCGGGAGGTCGCGGGGATCAACAACCGTGTGCAGCTCGCCGAGGCGCGGCGGGTCCTCAACGACCGGCTGCTGACGGAGGCCATGCTGGCCGGGGTGACGGTCGTCGATCCGGCCACGACGTGGGTGGATGTGGCGGTGACGTTCGAGCGGGACGTGGTGGTGCATCCGGGGACGCAGTTGCACGGTGCGACGCATCTCGCCGAGGGCTGTGAGGTGGGTCCGAACTCGCGGCTGACGGACACGCGGGTGGGGGCCGGCGCGCGGGTGGACCACACGGTGTCGGCGGGTGCCGAGATCGGACCGGAGGCGACCGTCGGGCCGTATGCGTATCTGCGTCCGGGGACGCGGCTCGGGCGCGAGGGCAAGATCGGTACGTACGTGGAGACGAAGAACGCGTCGATCGGTGAGGGGACGAAGGTTCCGCATCTGTCGTATGTGGGGGACGCCACGATCGGCGAGTTTTCGAACATCGGTGCGGCGAGCGTGTTCGTGAACTATGACGGGCAGGACAAACATCACACGACGGTCGGCTCGCACTGCAAGACGGGGTCGGACAACATGTTCGTGGCACCTGTCACCGTCGGGGACGGTGCTTACACGGCTGCAGGCTCTGTGATCACGAAGGATGTGCCGCCCGGTTCACTGGCCGTGGCCCGTGGCCAGCAGCGGAACATCGAGGGTTGGGTGGCTCGTAAGCGTCCGGGGAGTGCTTCCGCGAAGGCGGCGGAGGCGGCTTCGCGGGGGTCGGCCGAGGAGGGTTGACCGGAAAACGGCGCGCCTGATGCGGCGTACCGTGATAAATGCACATCCGCACCCCACCTGCTGAGACGGCTCCTCGCGTACAGGCCGAGAGGCCGCTCGTGACCGAGCCGCGTTACCCCGCGATTCCCCGCGATACCTGCGAAACCTCTGAGGAGAAAGTGCTGTGACCGGGATCAAGACGACCGGCCAGAAGAAGATGATGCTCTTCTCCGGCCGCGCCCACCCCGAGCTTGCCGAGGACGTCGCCCGCCAGCTGGGGGTCGAGGTTGTCCCGACGAAGGCCTTCGACTTCGCCAACGGCGAGATCTATGTGCGGTACGAGGAGTCGGCTCGTGGTGCCGACTGTTTCCTGATGCAGAGCCACACGGCACCGATCAACAAGTGGATCATGGAACAGTTGATCATGATCGACGCGTTGAAGCGCGCGTCGGCCAGGTCCATCACGGTGATCGTGCCGTTCTACGGTTACGCGCGGCAGGACAAGAAGCACCGGGGGCGTGAACCGATCTCGGCGCGTCTGATCGCGGATCTGATGAAGACGGCGGGTGCGACCCGGGTGCTGACGGTGGATCTGCACACGGATCAGATCCAGGGCTTCTTCGACGGGCCCGTCGACCACCTCTTCGCGTTGCCGCTGCTCGCGGACTACGTGGGCGCGAAGGTGGACCGGGAGAAGCTGACCGTGGTCTCGCCGGACGCGGGCCGGGTGCGGGTGGCGGACCGCTGGTGCGACCGGCTGGGCGCGCCGCTGGCGATCGTGCACAAGCGGCGGGACAAGGATGTGGCGAATCAGGTCACGGTCCACGAGGTGGTCGGTGAGGTGAAGGGCCGCGTGTGTGTCCTGGTGGACGACATGATCGACACCGGTGGCACGATCTGTGCGGCGGCGGAGGCGCTGTTCGCGCACGGCGCGGAGGACGTCATCGTGACGGCGACGCACGGTGTGCTGTCGGGTCCTGCGACGGACCGGCTGAAGAACTCGCGGGTGAGTGAGTTCGTGTTCACGGACACGCTGCCGACGCCGGGTGAGATGAACGGCGATCTGGACAAGATCAAGGTGCTGTCGATCGCGCCGACGATCGCGCGTGCGGTGCGTGAGGTGTTCGAGGACGGTTCGGTGACGAGCCTGTTCGACGAGCAGTAGGCGGTAGCCCCCTGGGGCTTGTGCTGACTGGGCGCTGATCGTGCAGGAAGGGTTCTGCAGTGGGCCCCGGCGGGGCCCACCGGGGCCCCGGTCATCGCCCGGGTGATCGTTTTGGGTATGGCCTCCCTGTCCGAGTAGACTGCTGCAGTTGCTCGGCGAGGGAGGCCGTACCACTTCGTGAGGGGTACGGCGGTCCGTAATCGACGCGCTCTTCGTAGCAGGCCGTTCGTGGCCGGGTGACCTCCCCCAAGCTCCAAGGAGCAGGGGGTACCCCCACCGGTAACTGACTTCGAGGAGTGAGCATGTCCCAGGTGAAGCTGCACGCCGAGACGCGGAGCGAGTTCGGCAAGGGTGCCGCGCGTCGTATCCGTCGTGACAACAAGGTTCCGGGTGTGGTGTACGAGCACGGTCTCGAGCCGCTGCACCTGACGCTTCCGGGCCACGAGCTGCTGATGGCGCTGCGTACGCCGAACGTGCTGATCGAGCTGGTCATCGACGGTGAGGGCAGCCAGCTGGCGATCCCGAAGGCGGTGCAGCGTGACCCGCTGCGCGGTTTCCTGGAGCACGTGGACCTGCTGAAGGTGAAGCGGGGCGAGCGGGTCACCGTCGAGATCCACGTGAACCCCGAGGGCGAGCTGGCCCCGGGCGGCAACCTGCTGGAGCACGTCATTCCCGCGCTGCCGGTCGAGGCCGAGGCGACGAACATTCCGGACGGCGTGACGGTCTCGGTGCAGGGCCTGGCGGCCGGTGCCGCGATCCTCGCCAAGGACCTGGTGCTGCCGGCCGGTGTGACGCTCGCGGTGGAAGAGGACACCGTGGTGCTGCAGGTGCTGGCCGCGCAGGCCGAGGAGGCAGCGGAGGGCGAGGAGGAGGCCGCCGAGGCCTGATCGTCCTCGTAGGCTTCGTTGCCTGTGGAGGCTTCGTGTTCTTCACTGCGCGTCGGCCGCTGTTCCCGTGCGGGGGCAGCGGCCGACGCGTATGAGGACGCGGATGCGCGGATGCGTGAATGAAGGAGACACGGACGTGACGACCGATGCGGCGGCGCCCTGGCTGATCGCGGGACTGGGCAATCCGGGGCCGGAGTACGCGATGAACCGGCACAACGTGGGGTTCATGGTGGCGGACCTGCTGGCGGAACGGGTCGGGGGCCGGTTCAAGCGGGCCGGGAAGGCCCAGGCGCAGGTGGTGGAGGGGCGGATCGGGCCGCCGGGTCCAGGCCAGGCGGGTGATCGTGATGAAGCCGATGTCGTTCATGAACCTGTCGGGCGGTCCGGTGAACGCGCTGCGGGAGTTCTACAAGGTGCCGGTGGCTCATGTGGTGGCGGTGCACGACGAGCTGGACATCGACTACGGGACGCTGCGGCTGAAGCTGGGGGGCGGGGACAACGGTCACAACGGGTTGAAGTCGATGACGAAGGCGTTCGGGCGGGAGTACCACCGGGCGCGGTTCGGGATCGGGCGGCCGCCGGGGCGGATGCAGGTGGCGGACTACGTGCTGCGGGACTTCTCGTCGGCGGAGCGCAAGGAGCTGGACTACTTCGTGGACCGGGCGGCGGACGCGGTGGAGTGTTTGGTGATCGAGGGTCTGGAGCGGGCGCAGGGCACGTACAACTCCTGAGCCGGATTCGGTGCCTCACACCCGGCCGAGGTTGACCGACCGTGCAGGCATGGCCAAGGATCTCGGCCATGCCTGCTGCCGTCTCCTCCTCCCGGGGCTCCTCCTCCCGGGGCTCTCCCTCCCGGGGTTTCTCCGCCGCGCTGCGGTTCGGCCGGTTCGCGGCGATGGGCACGGTCACCGTGCTGATCCTGATCGCGGGCGTGTGGGCGTCGTGGGGTACGGCGCAGTACGCGATGCTGACGAAGGGGCGGGAGCGGGGCACGGTCGCCGTGACGTCGTGCGGTGCGGGGACCTGCGAGGGGGCGTACACGCCGTTGTCGCCGGGGTCGCAGCCGCGGGCCGAGGTGGTGCTGGAGGACACGGTGGCCGTGGCGGAGGGCCGGACGTACACGGTGGTGGTGAAGCCGGGCGGGACCGAGGTGGTGCGTTCCGGTCCGGCGGGGGTGCTCCACGCGTGGGTTCCGCTGGGCGGGGCGCTGATGCTGGCGTCGGTGGTGGTGGCGGGCGGGTTGCTGCGGACGCGGCCCGCGTGGGTGATGGGGTTGTCGGGCGTGGCGCTGGTGACGGCGGCGTTCCTGGTGAGGTGAGGGCGGGTTCGCCGGCGGTCCGGTGACACGACACAGGTGCCCCCGAGCCGCACACCGGCCCGGGGGCACCTGTGTCGTGTCGTACGCGGGTCGGGTCAGCCGGTGTTGCGCAGGCCGGCGGCGACTCCGTTGACGGTGAGGAGGAGGGCTCGGGCGAGCAGGGGGTCGGGCTGCGCGTCGGCGGTGACGGCGTCGCGCTGGCGCTTGAGCAGGGCCACCTGGAGGTAGGAGATGGGGTCGAGGTAGGCGTCGCGGATGGCGAAGGTCTGCTTGAGCACCGGTTCGGCGTCCAGGAGTTCACTCTCGCCGGTGACGCGGAGCACCTCGGCGACGGTGAGTTCGTGTTCGGCGCGGATGGTGTCGAAGACGTGCTTGAGGTGGTCGGGGACGAGGGTGTCGACGTAGTGCCGGGCGATGCGCAGGTCGGTCTTGGCGAGGGTCATCTCGACGTTGGAGATGAAGTTGCGGAAGAAGTGCCACTGTTCGTGCATCTCGTCGAGCACGGTGTCCAGGCCGGCCTTGCGCAGGGCCCTGAGGCCGGAGCCGACGCCGTACCAGCCGGGGACGATCTGCCGGGACTGGGTCCAGCCGAACACCCAGGGGATGGCGCGCAGGCCGTCCAGGCCGGCACCGGAGTCGGGGCGGCGGGAGGGCCGGGAGCCGAGGTGGAGGTCGGCGAGCTGGTCGACGGGGGTGGAGGCGAAGAAGTAGGCGGGCAGGTCGGGGTCCTCGACGAGCCGGCGGTAGGCGTCGTGGGCGGCGTTGCTGACGACGTCCATGGCGGCGTCCCAGCGGGCGAGCGCCTCGTCGGACTGGCGGGGTGCGGTGTGCAGGGCGGACGCCTGGAGGGTGGCGGCGACCGAGAGTTCCAGGTTCTCCCTGGCGAGCGCGGGGATGAGGTACTTGTCGGAGATGACCTCGCCCTGTTCGGTGACCTTGATCTCGCCCTCGAGGGTGCCCCAGGGCTGGGCGAGGATGGCGTCGTGGGTGGGGCCGCCGCCGCGGCCGACGGTGCCGCCGCGGCCGTGGAAGAGGCGCAGGCGTACGCCGTAGCGGTGGGCGACGTCGCGCAGTCGGCGCTGGGCGCGGTGGATCTCCCACTGGCTGGTGGTGATGCCGCCGAACTTGGAGGAGTCGGAGTAGCCGAGCATGACTTCCTGGACGTCGCCCCTGAGGGAGACGAGGCGCCGGTAGGACGGGTCGGCGAGCATGTCCTCGAGGATGGTGTCGGCGGCCTTCAACTCGTCGGTGGTCTCGAGGAGGGGCACGATGCCGATCTTCGCCCAGCCGGCGTGCAGGTCGATGAGTCCGGCTTCGCGGGCGAGGACGGCGGCGGCGAAGACGTCGTCGGCGCCCTGGCACATGGAGATGACGTAGGACTCGATGACCTCGGGTCCGAAGATCTCCAGGGCCCGCTTGACGGTCTGGAAGACGCCGAGGGTCTTCTCGCCGGCCGCGTCGACGGGCGCGGGGGTGGGGGCGAGGGGACGTCGCGACCGCAGTTCCTTGGCGAGGAGCTTGGTGCGGTAGTCACGGGGCATGTCGGTGTAGCGCCAGGATTCCTCGCCGAGCCGGTCGAACAGCTGGCCGAGGGCGTGGTGGTGGGCGTCGGCGTGTTCGCGTACGTCCATGGTGGCGAGCTGGAGGCCGAAGGCGGCGAGGGTGCGGATGGTGCGGGCGAGCCGGCCGTCGGCGAAGAGGCTGCCGCGGTGTTCGCGCAGTGAGGCCTGGATGATCCGCAGGTCGGTGAGGAGCTCGCCGGTGCCGAGGTAGTCGCGGCCGGGCTGGTGCGGGGTGTCCTTGGCGAGGCGCTGCTTGGTGTTCTCGAGCTTCTGCCGGATGCAGGTGGCCTTGAGCCGGTAGGGCTCCTCGGCGTTGAGGCGCTTGTAGCGGGGGCTGATCTCGGGGAGGTTGTCGAGGTCGGCCTTCAGAGAGGTGAGGAGGTCGTCGGTGGCTCCGGCGTAGCGGATGGAGTTGGAGAGGAATCCGCGGAGTTCGTCGATCATCTCCAGGGCGTCGTTGATGCCGTGTTCGTGCTGGAGGATGAGGACGTCCCAGGTCACCTGGGGGGTGACGTTGGGGTTGCCGTCGCGGTCGCCGCCGATCCAGGTGCCGAAGGTGAGGGGGCGGGTGTCGTCGGGGAGCTTGACGCCGACGCGTTCGAGTTCCGCCGTGAGGTCCTCGAGGACGTCGCCGACGGCACCGGCGTGGAGTTCGTCGAGGTAGTAGATGGCGTTGCGGGCCTCGTCGACGGGTTCGGGGCGGACGACGCGCAGTTCGTCGGTCTGCCAGACGAGGTCGATGTTCTCGGCGAGGCGGGTGTCGAGGCGGCGCCGGTCGGAGGCGATGACGGGGGTGTCCAGGAGCGCGGCGATGCGGCGCAGCTTGTTGAGGACGGAGCGGCGTGCGGCCTCGGTGGGGTGGGCGGTGAAGACGGGGCGGACGTTGAGGTGCCGCACGGTTTCCCGCAGGTGTGCGGGGTCGGCGTCCTTGAGCCGGTCGGCGGTGCGGGCGAGCAGTCCGCCCTCGGTGGCGCGTCGGGCGCGCAGTTCGCGGCCGCGGTGGACCTGTTCGGTGACGTTGGCCAGGTGGAAGTAGGTGGAGAAGGCGCGGACCAGTTTGGCGGCGGTTTCGAGTTCGGTGCCGCGCAGCAGTTCGGCTGCGGCCTCGCCGTCCTCGCGGGTGAGTCGGCGTACCTTTTCGACGAGGGCGAGGAGTTCGGGGCCGTCCTGGCGGACGAGGGTCTCTCCGAGAAGGTCACCCAGTCGGCGGATGTCGGCCCGCAGTTCGCTGCTCGTGCTCGCCGTGGACACGGTCTGGTCGTCGGCACTGCTCACAGGTGCGGCTCCTTGCAGTGTGGAAGCTGGTCTGGAGGGAACCCGGACGGCGTCTCGGGCGGCTGGCGCCGCATACGGGCCGGGCATCCGGGAAGGAATCAGAGCGGACCGCGCTGTCCGACCGACTTCCAGGATAGGTGTCGGCCGGGACGCGCAGGTTCGTGGGCTCGTGCCGCCGGGCCGCGCACTGTCATACTTACGACGCAGTAGGTTACGGAACCGTAGGAAGTGTGGTGCGGTTCCGCCGACCCGGCATCACCCCCAACCCTCATACCTCACAGGGGACACGCATGACCTCAAGCCCCGACGTCATCGACGAAGCCTCCAGGAGGCCCGCGCCCGACTCCGACGCCGCCGCCGTCCCGTCCGCCACGCTGGGCGGCGAGCGCAAGCGTTCCCTCGAGCAGATCACTCTGCTGTTCTTCATCGTCGTGCCGTTCCTGGCACTGCTGGCGGCGGTGCCGCTGGGGTGGGGCTGGGGGGTGAGCTGGCTGGATCTCGGGCTGCTGGTGTTCTTCTACTTCCTCGGTTGCCACGGCATCACCATCGGTTTCCACCGTCACTTCACGCATGGTTCGTTCAAGGCGAAGCGGCCGTTGAAGATCGCGCTGGCGGTGGCGGGTTCGATGGCGGTGGAGGGGCCGCTGGTGCGCTGGGTGGCGGACCACCGCAAGCACCACAAGTTCTCGGACGCGGAGGGCGATCCGCATTCGCCGTGGCGGTACGGGGAGTCGGTGCCGGCGCTGCTCAAGGGCCTGTGGTGGGCCCATCTCGGCTGGATGTTCGACGAGGAGCAGACCCCGCAGGACAAGTACGCGCCGGATCTGATCAAGGACCCGACGCTGCGTGCGATCTCCCGCCAGTTCATTCTGTGGGCGGCGCTGTCGCTGGCGCTGCCGGCGCTGATCGGTGGTCTGGTGACGATGTCGTGGTGGGGGGCGTTCACGGGCTTCTTCTGGGGGTCACTCGTCCGGGTGGCTCTGTTGCATCACGTGACGTGGTCGATCAATTCGATCTGTCACGCGGTGGGCAAGCGGCCCTTCAAGTCGCGGGACCGTTCGGGCAACGTGTGGTGGCTGGCGGTCCTGTCCTGTGGTGAGTCCTGGCACAACCTGCACCACGCCGACCCGACGTCCGCGCGGCACGGGGTGGAGCGGGGGCAGCTGGACTCCTCGGCCCGACTGATCCGCTGGTTCGAGCAGTTGGGCTGGGCGTACGACGTGCGGTGGCCGTCACGCTCGCGTATCGATTCACGTCGTCACACCACGGAGGGCGGCTCCCGGCGCGGGCGGGAGACCGCCGAGGCGGCATGATGGTCGCCGTGGCGACCGACTCCAGCAGCACCTCAGGCAACGACAAGCCCCGGCGGACGCGCCGCACCCGGATGACCGGTGCGGAGCGCCGTCAGCAACTGCTGGAGATCGGCCGTACGTTGTTCGCGGAGAAGGGTTTCGAGGGCACGTCGGTGGAGGAGATCGCGGCGAAGGCCGGGGTCTCCAAGCCGGTGGTGTACGAGCACTTCGGCGGCAAGGAGGGCCTGTACGCGGTGGTGGTGGACCGCGAGATGCGGCGCCTGCTGGACATGGTGACGGGTTCGCTGACCGCGGGGCATCCGCGGGAGCTGTGCGAGCAGGCGGCGTTCGCGCTGCTGGACTACATCGAGGAGTACACGGACGGTTTCCGCATCCTGGTCCGCGACTCCCCGATCCCGCAGTCGACGGGGACCTTCGCCTCCCTCATCTCGGACATCGCAACCCAGGTGGAGGACATCCTGGGCCGTGAGTTCAAGAGCCGCGGTTTCGATCCCAAGCTGGCCCCGCTGTACGCGCAGGCACTGGTCGGGATGGTCGCGCTGACCGGCCAGTGGTGGCTGGACGTCCGCAAGCCGAAGAAGGCGGAGGTGGCAGCGCACCTGGTGAACCTGGCGTGGCACGGCCTGGACGGCCTGGAGCCCAAGCCCCGCCTGATGGGCCACCGCAAGAGCTGAATCCGCGGCCCGGCCGCGTGGATCGTGTGCCCATGACCGAGATGACGATCAGCGAGGCCGCCTCCCTCTGGAGGATCCGGTCCACCGGCTGGGAGGCGGCCGCGAGCCCCTCGCTCTCGCCGACGAGGGCGGCGTGACCGCGCCCCTCGTCGCTCCCCGGGTGATCGAGGATCTGGAAGACGCCCTGGCCATCGCCGATTACCGGCGCCGGAAGGCCGAGGGGACCCTCAAAGAGGGCATTCCGCACGCGGAGGTCGGGCGCCTGCTGGGCCTGCGTCCGTGAGCCGACGGGAACGTCAGCCGCTCGGCTCCAGGAACTCCAGCAGGTTGCCCACCGGGTCCTCGGAGTAGAAGCGCCTGTGGCCGGGGAGGCCGTCGTCCCAGATGACCGGGGCGCCGTGACACGCCAGGCGGGTGGCGTACGCCTCGATGCCGGTCACCCTCAGGCCGGGGTGGGCCTTCCAGGCGGGCCGGAAGTCGTCCTCGATGCCCAGATGGAGCCGTATGTCCCCCGCCCGGAACCAGCAGCCGCCGCGCACGGCCGGAATAGGCGGCTTCGGCACCTCGGCCATGCCGAGGACAGCGGCGTAGTACGCGCGGAGACGGTCCTCGGAGCCGGGCGGGGCGGCGAGCCGCACATGGTCGACGGCGGTGGGCATCCGTCACGCTTCCTTGACGGCGACCGCGAAGACGCGGCGGAAGGGGAACGGGGTGCCGTGCGGGCCCGCCGGGTAGGCGGCGCGCAGGGCGGTGCGGTACTCGTCGACGAAGGCGTCGCGCGCCTCGGGATCGTCTGCGAGGGCGGTGAGAACGGGCCGCAGGCCGGTGCCCCTGACCCAGTCCAGGACCGGGTCCTGTCCGTGCAGCAGGTGGATGTACGTCGTCTCCCACGCGTCGGCCGTGCAGCCGGTGCCGGTGAGGTGGTCCAGGTAGGCGGCGGGGGTGAGGACGGCGTCGGCGTGGCGCAGGGTGTCCCGGAGGCGGGAGCGCCAGCGTGGGGAGTGGGCGAGTTCACGCATGAGGGCGTGGCTGGGGGCGTCGAAGTTGCCGGGCACCTGGAAGGCGAGGGTGCCGCCGGGGGTGAGTCCGGCGATCCAGTCGGCGAACCGGTCCGCGTGCCCGGGGATCCACTGCAGGGTGGCGTTGCTGACGATCAGGTCGTACGCCTGGCCGGGCGTCCAGGTGCGGACGTCGGCGCGGGCGAAGTCCAGTCGGCCGCCGCCCGGGGTCGGGCCCTCGTGGGCGACGTGGGCCGCGTCGAGCATCTCGGGCGAGTTGTCGTAGCCGGTGATGCGGGCGGCCGGCCAGCGGCCGGCGAGCAGGGCGGTGACGTTGCCGGCGCCGCAGCCGAGGTCGGCGATGCGGGGCGGGTCGCCGGGGAGTTCGGGGACACGGGCGAGGAGGTCGAGGAAGGGGCGGGTACGGGGCCCGGCGTGGCGCAGGTACTGGACGGGATCCCAGAGGGGATCGGTGACCGCGGGCATGGAGCCTCCTGGAGTCGGCCGACGGGTACCCAGCGTCCCGCAAGAATTATCTCGTCGTCAAGAAGCTTGGCTTCAAGAGACTTCATGTCGACACAACCACTACACTGATCGCCATGGAGGACGAGGTCGATCGGCTGGTCGCAGCATGGCGCCGGGAGCGCCCGGACCTCGACGTGGAACCACTCGAGGTGCTCAGCCGGGTGAGCAGGCTCGCCCGGCATCTGGACCGGGCCCGCAGGCTGGCCTTCGCCGAGCACGGGCTGGAGCCCTGGGAGTTCGACGTCCTGACCGCGCTGCGCCGCGCGGGCGCCCCCTACCAGCTCTCGCCCGGGCAGCTCCTCACGCAGACGCTGGTCACCTCGGGCACGATGACCAACCGCATCGACCGCCTGACCAAGAAGGGTCTGGTGGAGCGCCTGCCCGACCCCAACGACCGGCGCGGCGTCCTGGTCCGCCTCACGGACGAGGGCCGCGACCGCGCCGACCAGGCACTGGCCGGGCTGCTGGCGCAGGAGCGGGCGATCCTCGCCGAGCTCTCCCGCGCCCAGCGCGGCGAACTGGCGGGCCTGCTACGCCAACTGACCGCCCCGTTCGACAACATCCCCGGTTAGGTCGACGGGCCCCACGCCCGCCCGCCGGGCGAGGGCGACGGCGGCGAGGGTGGAGTGCACGCCCAGCTTGCCGAGCACGTTCTGCATGTGCGTACGGACGGTGTGCGGGGACAGGTACAGGCGCTCGGCGACGGCCTTGCGCCCCAGGCCCGCGACCATGCACCGCAGCACCTCCCGCTCGCGCGGGGTCAGGGACTCCACGAGCTGTTCGCTCTCGGTGCGGTGCTTGCGCGCGGCGGTCAGTTCGCGCAGCACCCCGGTGAGCAGGGCGGGCGGCAGATGTGTCTCGTCGCGCAGTACGCCCCGGATGACGGTGAGCAGCCGGCTCAGCGAGCAGTCCTTGGCGACCCAGCCGCCGGCGCCGGCCTGCAGGGCGAGCGCGGCACGGCGCGGGTCGTCCTTCTCGGCGAGGACGACGATCCGTACCCGCGGGTGGACCGAGCGCACGCCGGTGACCAGGGACATCCCGTCGACGATGCCGTCCTCGTCGCCCGCTCGCGCCGGTACGGCGGAGGGGCCGGACAGCACCGTGCCGCCCAGGTCGGCGTCGACGAGTAAGACGTCGAACCGCCGCCCCTCGGCGGCCGCCCGCTCCAGGCACCGCAGTGCGGTCGGGCCGCTGCCCGCCGCGGACACCTCGACGTCCGGCTCGGCGGCCAGGGCCGCGGCGAGCGACTCGGCGAAGATGCGATGGTCGTCGACGACCAGCACTCGGATACGTTGCACGAAACCCCCTTCCCCATGCTCTCCGCAGAGCAGGGGACTACCCGTCGTCGGAAGACGACACCGGTCATCGGCACGGGTACGACGCCGGAGTCCGGTTCCGGCCCAACGGGCCCCGACCGGAACCACCGCTCCCGGGGCGGGCCGCCGGGAGCCGCCCGGCCGCCGCCGCGCATCACCACCGCCCCGCCCCGGATCGCGTACCCGAGTGTCTCGCCCCCTGAACAGCGCCGGCCCCCACCGGCGCTGTTCATCAGAGTACGGACGGGGGCCCGGAGGGGAAGGCTATTCGCAGAACTGGCGCTCCTGCGCGTTTATGGTGAGCCGCATGTTTCGTCTTGAGACAGAATTCGACAAAGCCCGACGTGATCTGCTCCGCAGGAGGCTGCGGGACACGAACACGGCGGCGTCCCCGGTGCTGCGCGCCCTGCGCGGAACCCCGCAGGAACGCGAGTCCCCTTTGCACGTGTGGGCATCGGACCCGGCCGGCGACCTGGCGGGCGGCCTGGTCGGCCACACCTGGACGACCTGGCTGCACGTGACCTACCTCTGGGTCGACGAACGCCACCGCGGCGCGGGCCTCGGCACCCTCCTCCTCTCCACGGCGGAACGCATCGCCACCGACCAGCGCGGCTGCCGCTCCTCCCGCGTGGAGACCTGGGACTTCCAGGCCCCGAAGTTCTACCGGCGTCACGGCTACGAGGTGGTCTGCACGATCCCCGACTACCCACCGGGCATCACGGAGTACACGCTGACGAAACGCCTGGAGCCGGACGCCGGAACTCGTCGAGCACGTCGAGCACATCGGAGGTGACGCCGCCCCCCGCCCGGCACTCCGAACTTCCCGAGCGGGGAGCGCGAATTCGTTCCTCGTCCGCCTCGACACCCCCACCGATGCGCAGCCTCTCGGCGTGATCTCCGCGGTGTCTCGGCCATCGGAATACGCGAGGAGCTGTTCCTCCTTCATGAGGGCCTTCGCTTCTCCTGTCGCGCGGCGGCCCCCGGTGTTCAGCGGACCCGTCGGGCTCCCGCCGAAGGCACCGCCTCGAAGACGCGGGGGACTTGAAGCCGGCCGTCGCGAAGGCTTCCTCCACCGCCTTGGTGAGGGCGTCCACGTCCGTCGCCTCCGCAAGGACGATGGCGGAGCCGCCGAAGCCGCCGCCGGTCATGCGGGCGCCGAGGGCGCCGGAGGCGAGGGCCGTGTCGACGACCAGGTCGAGTTCGGGACAGGAGACGCGGAAGTCGTCCCGGAGGGAGGCGTGGCCGGCGACGAGTACCGGGCCGATGGCGCGGGTGTCGCCCGACTCCAGCAGGGCGATCACCCGTTCCACCCGCTCGTTCTCGGTCACGACGTGGCGGACCAGGCGGCGGACCCCCTCCTCGTCGCCCAGCCGCGCCAGCGCCGCGTCGAGCTCGGCGTACGGGATGTCCCGCAGCGCGTCGACGCCCAGCAGGGCCGCGCCCTTCTCGCAGCCGGCCCGGCGTTTGCCGTACTCGCCCTCGCTGTGGCTGTGCTTGACGCCGGTGTCGACGACCAGCAGGCGCATGCCCTCGGCGGCCAGGTCGAAGGGGATCTGCCGCTGGGAGAGGTCGCGGGTGTCGAGGAACAGGGCGTGACCGCTCTCGCAGCAGGCGGACGCCGTCTGGTCCATGATGCCGACGGGGGCGCCGACGTAGACGTTCTCCGCGCGCTGGCACAGGCGGGCCAACTGCCAGCCGCGCAGGCCCAGTCCGTACAGGTCGTTCAGGGCCAGGGCGACGACGACCTCCAGGGCCGCCGAGGAGGACAGACCGGCGCCGGCCGGGACCGTCGAAGCGAGGTGGATGTCCGCGCCGGTCACCGCGTGGCCGGCCTCGCGCAGGGCCCATACGACGCCCGCCGGGTAGGCGGTCCAGTTCTTGTCCGTGCCGGGGTCGAGGGAGTCCACCGTCAGCTCCGCGACGGGCGCGTCCACGTCCGCGGAGTGCAGGCGCAGGACGCCGTCGTCGCGCCGGGAGACCGCCGCGACCGCGGTGTGCGGCAGGGCGAACGGCATGACGAAGCCGTCGTTGTAGTCGGTGTGCTCGCCGATGAGGTTGACCCGGCCCGGTGCCGCCCAGACGCCGTGCGGTGCGGCTCCGTACAGTTCCCGGAATCGTCCGCCGACCGTCCCCGCGGCCGCCTCGCCGGCGTTGGACTCGCTCATGCCCTGCCCCTGCCCCTTCGTCACGTTCCTCACGTACGCTGAACGCCCCGTCCGGTGTGCCGCTGCGCGAACTCCCACGCGTCCGCGACGATGCCCGTGAGGTCGGCGCGGGACGGCTTCCAGCCCAGTTTCTCGCGGGCCGTGGCGGCCGACGCCACCAGGACCGCCGGGTCGCCGCCCCGGCGGGGTGCCACGACCTCGGGAATCGGGTGGCCGGTGACCTGACGGACCGTCTCGACGACCTCGCGGACGGAGAAGCCGTTGCCGTTGCCGAGGTTGCAGATCAGGTGTTCGCCGGCGGCCGCCGCCGTCAGCGCCAGCAGGTGCGCCTCGGCCAGGTCGGCGACGTGGATGTAGTCGCGTACGCAGGTGCCGTCCGGCGTCGGGTAGTCGTCGCCGTAGACGCTGATCGCCTCGCGCCGTCCCTGGGCGACCTGGAGGACGAGCGGGATCAGGTGGGACTCGGGGTCGTGCCGCTCGCCGTACTGGCCGTAGGCGCCGGCCACGTTGAAGTAGCGCAGCGAGACCGCGCCCAGGCCGTGCGCCGCCGCCTCGCCGGTGATCATGTGGTCGACGGCCAGCTTGGAGGCGCCGTAGGGGTTGGTGGGCCGGGTCGGGGCGGATTCGAGGATCGGGACCTG
This sequence comes from Streptomyces sp. GD-15H, assembly GCF_045291515.1. NCBI lineage: Bacteria > Bacillati > Actinomycetota > Actinomycetes > Kitasatosporales > Streptomycetaceae > Streptomyces > Streptomyces sp. GD-15H. Next base: position 5,169,223 of record NZ_CP149447.1, on the reverse strand, counting down.
TTCGGGCTCGCCGTAGGTCGCCGCGGTCGAGGAGAAGACCAGTCGGCGCACACCCGCCGAGCGCATCGCCTCCAGCAGAGCCATGGTGCCGCCGACGTTGTTCTCCCAGTACTTCTCGGGCCGCACGACCGACTCGCCGACCTGGGAGAACGCGGCGAAGTGCAGGACGCCGTCGAAGGAGGGGTCCAGCCAGGTGGCGGCGCCGCGGATGTCTCCCTCGAGGAAGGAAGCACCGTCCGGTACGGCCTCGCGCAGGCCCGTGGAGAGGTTGTCGAGGACGACGACCTCGTGGCCCGCCTCCAGCAGATGCTGGGCCACGACACTTCCGACATAGCCCGCGCCACCGGTGACCAGGTACTTCCCGCTCATGAACTCGCTACCTCTCGCAGTCGCTCGGCCGCGCGCTCCGGCGGCACGTCGTTGATGAACACGTTCATGCCGGACTCGGAGCCCGCGAGGAACTTCAGCTTGCCGGATGTGCGGCGAATGGTGAAAAGCTCGAGGTGGAGCGCGAAGTCGTCGCGCGTGACGCCGTCGAACTCCTCCAGCGTGCCGAACGGGGCCTGGTGCCAGGCCGCGATGTACGGCGTCGGAGGCTCGCCCTCGGAGTTTCCCCTCCGTCCCGCCCATCGAAGATCCGGTCGAACCGCCGCAGCAGTTCCAGGTAGACCCGGGGAAACTCTGTGCGTGCCGCCTCGTCGAGCGCGAGCAGGTCGGGCACCCGGCGTTTCGGGTACAGGTGGACCTCGTAGGGCCAGTGCGCCGCGTACGGCACGAAGGCAGCCCAGTGTTCACTCTCCAGGACGACCCGCTCGTCCGCGAGTTCCCCCTCCAGGACGGCGTCGAACAGGTTCTCCCCGCCGGTCGCCTCCTTGTGTGCGGCCACTTGGCGCAGCATCAGGGCGGTGCGGGGGGTGATGAACGGGTAGGCGTAGATCTGCCCGTGCGGGTGCTGGAGGGTGACGCCGATCTCGGCCCCCCGGTTCTCGAAGCAGAACACCTGTGCAACGGAGGGCAGATGGGACAGCTCCGACGTCCGGTCCGTCCAGGCGTCCAGGACCAGCCGGGCCTGCCGTTCGCTCAGGGCGGCGAAGGAGGCGTTGTGGTCCGAGGTGAAGCAGACGACCTCGCAGCGGCCGGAGTCGCCGGCCAGCGAGGGGAAGCGGTTCTCGAAGACCACGACGTCGTACGACGAGTCCGGGACCTCGCTGAGCCGGTCGCCCTCGGAGGGGCACAGGGGGCATTCGTCGGCCGGCGGGTGGTAGGTGCGGCCCTGGCGGTGGGAGGCGATGGCGACACGGTCGCCGAGCAGCGGGTCACGGCGGATCTCGGACGTCGTGACGGTGGCGTCCAGCGGGCGGCGGTCGGCCGCGTCGCGCACGGTGTCGTCGCGCAGGTCGTAGTAGATGAGTTCGCGACCGTCGGCCAGTCGGGTCGAGGTCTTCTTCACGCCGGACGCTCCATTCGAGCCGTTCACTGCTGCTCTGGCTTGTTCGCTGCCTTGTTCACTGCACTACCTTCACACTCTTCCAACATAACCCAACATACCAAAACGCAACTCACCACGACCAGCCCCCTCACGATCAAACAAAGAGCACCATCAAAAGTGTTCAATCGCTGAGCGCGGAGGCGTAGGTTCCGCAACGTATCGGTTCGCGCAACGAAGCGAGTACTCATGCAAACCCCCACATACCACCTCGCGGCCGAGCTGCGGCTCCCCACGAACTGGCTCGACTACACGATCCTCGGGATCTACTTCGTCGTCGTCCTCGGCATCGGCTTCGCCGCCCGCCGCTCCGTCAAGACCAGCCTCGACTTCTTCCTCTCCGGCCGCTCCCTGGCCGCCTGGGTCACCGGTCTGGCGTTCATCGCCGCCAACCTGGGCGCCACCGAGATCCTGGGCATGGCGGCCAACAGCGCGCAGTACGGCGTCTACACCACGCACTGGTACTGGATCGGCGCCATCCCGGCGATGGTCTTCCTCGGCCTGGTGATGATGCCGTTCTACTACGGTTCCAAGGTCCGCTCGGTCCCCGAGTTCCTGCTGCTGCGCTTCGACAAGGCGGCCCACCTGCTCAGCTCGCTCCTGTTCGCCTGCGCCTCCATCCTCATCGCCGGCGTCAACCTCTACGCGCTGGCGATCGTGGTCGAGGCCCTCCTGGGCTGGCCGCAGTGGGTGGCCATCGTCGTCGCCGGCTTCTTCGTCCTGGCGTACATCACCCTCGGCGGCCTCTCGTCGGCCATCTACAACGAGGTGCTGCAGTTCTTCGTCATCCTCGCCGCGCTCATCCCGATCACCGTGCTCGGCCTGAAGAGCGTCGGCGGCTGGGACGGGCTGTCCGAGTCCCTCACCGAGTCCCGCGGCGCCGACTTCATGACCTCCTGGGGCGGCACCGGCATCGGCAGCGACAACCCGCTCGGCGCCAACTGGCTGACCATCGTCCTCGGTCTCGGCTTCGTCCTGTCCTTCGGCTACTGGACGACCAACTTCGCCGAGGTGCAGCGCGCCCTGTCCGCGAAGAACCTCTCCGCGGCCCAGCGCACCCCGCTCATCGCCGCGTACCCGAAGATCTTCATCGTCTTCCTGGTGATGATCCCGGGCCTGGTCGCGGCCGTCCTGGTGCCCACGATCGGCACCCCCGAATCGGATCTCCAGTACAACGACGCCATCCCCTACCTGATGGAGCAGTTGCTGCCCAACGGTGTCCTGGGCATCGCGGTGACCGGTCTGCTGGCCGCGTTCATGGCGGGCATGGCGGCCAACATCTCCTCCTTCAACACGGTGTTCACCACCGACATCTGGGCACGCTACGTGCGACGGGGCCGCGAGGACGCGTACTACGTCCGCTTCGGCCGGCTGATCACCGTGATCGGGGTCCTGGCGTCGATCGGCACGGCCTTCCTGGCCTCGTCGTTCTCTAACATCATGAGCTACCTCCAGACGCTGTTCTCCTTCTTCAACGTGCCGATGTTCGTGGTCTTCATCATCGGCATGTTCTGGAAGCGGGCGTCGATGAAGTCCGGCTTCTGGGGCCTGCTCGCCGGCACCACCGCCGCGATGGTCAACTACTTCGTCCTCTACGAGCAGGGCATCGTCGGCATCCCCTCCGACCAGGGCGCCAACTTCGTCTCCGCGATCGCGGGCTTCGTCGCCGGCGCGGTGGTCATGGTCGCGGTGTCACTGTTCACCGCGCCGAAGCCGGCCGAGGATCTCCAGGGCCTGGTCTACGGCACCACCTCGCCCGGTATGGCCGAGCCGCCCGCCGAGGGCGACGACGCCTGGTACCGCAGGCCGGCGCTGCTCGGCTGGGGCGCGGTGGTTCTGGCGGCCGCCTGCTACATCCCGTTCTCGTTCTGACCACGTTCCGACCGAGGAGTCTGAGAGACCATGTCCGAGCACCACTCCGAACACTATTCGGACAAGGACCTCCAGGAGGAGGTCTCCGAACTGCGGACCAAGTCCGTGACCGCCGCCCGCCTCTTCGACATCCGCCGCCTCATCGGCGTCCTGTTCGTGGTGTACGGCGTCATCGTCACCCTCGCGGGCATCACCGCGTCCGACGCGGACATCGACAAGGCCCAGGGCGTCAACATCAATCTGTGGACCGGCCTGGGCATGCTGGCCCTGGGCCTGTTCTTCCTCGTCTGGCTGAAGCTGAGGCCCATCGCTCCGCCGCCCGTGGACATCACGGACGGCGCACCGGAGGAACAGCGGGGCGCGTGACCGCCCCGCCCCGGCGGGAAGATGACGGGACGGGGTGTCCGCACCGCGGGCACCCCTACTCCGTCCGCTCCCCTGCTCCCCCGCTCCCCCACTCCTCGGAAGGCGCCGCCCCCCGCACCGGTCCCGCCCGGTCCAGCAGTCCCGTCCGGGCCGCCAGTGCCGCGGCCTCCAGCCTGGACCCCACGCCCAGCTTCATCAGCACGCGCTGCACATGCGTCCGCGCGGTGGACGGTGCTATGCCCATGCCCGCCGCGATCAGCCGGGTGTCCTCACCGTCGGCCACCCGGACCAGGACCTCCACCTCGCGTGGGGTGAGCATCCGCAGCAACCGCTGCCCCTCGTCGTCCGGTTGCGCCGCCGGATTCAGCAGCTCGCCGAACGCCCCCTGCAGCAACTGCGGCGCCACCGCGGCCTCACCGGCCCGCGCCTTCATGATCGCCCGTTCCACGCCCTCGATGCGTTCGTCGTGCCGCACATAGCCGGACGCCCCCGCCGCGAACGCCGCCGCGATCCCGCGAGGGCTGGGCACCGGGCCCAGCACCAGCACCGCCACCTGCGGCCGCTCCCGCTTGACCTTCACCACCGGGTCGAAGATGCCGGGCTCCGCCGGTGCCGCCGTCCCCAGCAGGCACACCTCCGGCGCCCTGCTGATCACCAGATCCGCCGCCCCCGCCACCGGTGCCGCCGCGGCCAGCACCCGGTGCCCCCGCAGCTTCAACGCCGAGGCCAACGCCTCGGCGAGCAGCCGGTGGTCGTCGACCACCATCAACCGCACGCCCATGTATCAACCCCCCATACCGCGAGCGCACCCCCGTGCGCCGCCTCCCCGTCCGGTCCCGGAAGCTACACGCTTGTTCGACGTCGCGCTCCCCCTATCGGCGAGAATCGCCCCGGATCACCGAAATTCTCGCATTCGGTGGCGAGGGGCACCTGATCAGCGGTACGCGTACGGCCCCGCCCCGGAACAGGAGCGGGGCCGTACGAACGGGCCGGCGGAACGATCAGTCGGTACCGAAGGCGATCGCCAGGTACTCCTCCCTGTCCGAAGTGGACTCGCTGGCGTACACCTCCGACATGTACAGGCGTCCCTGCGAGAACAGGATCTCGGAGTGCCCGGGCGACATCCCCGTCTCCACGTCCCGCACCGACTCCGTCGCCGGGTTCTCCAGCAGCTTGGTCTGCTTGAAGGTGCCGCCGTCGATGCTCACGATCTGCCCGCCCTTGTCGTAGGGCGGCCGCTTGTACGCCAGGATGTTGCCGCCGTCCATGCGCAGCGGGGTGATCGTGTAGCCGTCGCCCGCGTCGGCGCGCTGGCCGGTCTGCTTGCCGGTGGCCAGGTCGAAGGCGACGATCTCGTTGGTCCGGCTGTACTCGCCCGTACCCTCGTGTTCCTCGGTCGGGATGTACAGCCGGTCGTTGCCGACCGCCAGCCCGCTGCAGTGCTCGATCCTGGTGATGCCGTCGCAGCGGGCCGCGAAGTCGTCACCGGGGGCGGAGATGCGGGTACGCAGCTTGCCGCTCTTGCTGTCGATGGAGAAGAAGTCCGAGATGCCGCTGCCGTCACCGGCGGAGTCGCCGACGTCGGCGGCCACGACCAGCGGGTCGGTGGACACGACCGCGGCGTACTCGATACTCTCGGTCATCTTGTACTCGGAGATCACCTTGCCGGACTTCGGGTCGACGTTCTGGATGTGCAGCTGACGCTGGTCGTACGAACCGCACTTGCGCACCGCGACCAGCTTCGGGCCGCCGCCGTAGCCGGAGTCGTAGCAGGAGTCGGACGTCTTGGGCGCCCACAGGGGCTTGCCGGAGGTGATGTCCCAGGCGGCGCCGCCGCTGGTGCTGGCCGCCGCGACGGTGTTCCCGCTGACGGTGACGTTGTTGAAACTGATCTCCTGGGTACCGGACTTGGCCGTCTCGGACCACAGCTTCTCGCCCGTGGCGAGGTCGAAGGCCGCGACCTGCGTGCACCGCTGCGGATCGTTCTTGGTCGGCATCCTCGGCTTGTAGACGATCGCCGTCTTGCCGTCCTCGGTGACGTGGTCGCTGGCCTCGCACACCGGTCCGGGCAGGTCGAGCGTCCACAGCTCGCTGCCCTTGACGGCGTCGTAGCCGACGACCTCGGCGACGCCGCTCTTGGCGTACACCGTGTCGGTCAGCCAGGAACCGGAGACGACGATGGTCGAGCTGTCCTTCGGGACCTTCGGCGCCGGTATCTGGAAGAGGACCTCGGCGGCGGGGTCGGCCGGGGCCTTCTCCTTGCCGCCGGTGGTGGAGCCGCCGCCGTTCTCGGCGTCCTTCTTGCCGCCGTCGGTGCCGCCCGAGTCCGCGGTGGTCTCCTTGTCGCCGCCGCCGGACGAGGACGAGTACCAGACGCCGGCGCCGACGATCAGGGCGATGGCCACGACCGCCGAGACGATGATGGCCAGCTGCGCGTTGACCTTCCGTCCGCCGCCGGGCCCGCCGGGGTGCGGCTGCATCGGCATGGTCGGATGCGGATAGCCGTAACCGGGCTGGCCGTACGGCTGCTGCGGCTGCCCGTACGCACCGGGCTGGCCGTACGGCTGCTGCGGCTGCCCGTACGGGCCCGGCTGTCCCGGCTGCTGGCCCGGGTAGCCGTAACCGGCCGGGGGCTGCTGCGGGTAGCCGTACCCGGGCGGCGTCGGCGGGCCCGTCGGCGTGGGCGGTGTCTGCGGGGCGGCCTGCGGCGACTGCTGCGGAGGCGGAGTCTGCTGCGGGTAGCCGTACCCCGGCTCCGGGGCCTTGTTGAGGTCCGGCCCTCCCGGGGCGGCCGACGGCTGCTGACCCGCCGGCTGCGACGGCTCCGGCGGCGGGCCGAAGCCGGGCTGCTGCGGAGGCTGGTTGGGCGGCTGGGGCGGCTGCGTCATGACGTGTAGACCTCGAAGGAATCGAAGGAGGGGGCGGGCGGCGGGGAAGTGACCGGACGGAGCGAGGGCGCCGGCCGTACCCGGCCGACGCACCTCACCACTGCTGCGCGCCTCACTTGCCGTAGGCGAGCATCAGCTTCTCCTTCGACTCGTCATTGCCGGACAACCGGGTGGTCGAGAGGTAGAAACGGCCGTCGACCCAGTCGATCGACTTGCTGAAGAAGCCGTTCTCGATCTTCGCGACGCCCTGCGGGTTCTGCATCAGCGTGACCGGCTCGTGGCTGCTGCCGGTGGTCGGGATGGACACGATCCTGCCGCCCGCGTCGTACGACGGCTCCACGTAGGCGATGAGCTTGCCGCCCTCGACCTTCATGGGCACCATCGAGTCCGCCGCCGGGGACTTCACCCGCCACGTCTCCTTGCCGGTGGCGAGACTGACCGCGACGATCTCGTTGGCCCCGGTGGTCGCCTTGGTGGGCAGGTAGAGGGTGTCCGCGTCGGCGGCTACGCCCTCGCAGCCCTGGAGGTCACGGGCGAGGATGGCCCAGCCGCACTGGGGGGCGAAGTCCTCGTCGACGGCGACCTGGGAGCGGAACGAGCCGCTGGAGCCGAGCGTGGAGATGTTCCACGCCTTCTTGTCCTTGTTGGTGCTGTAGATGACCACCGGGTCGACGGAGTAGGCGCGCTCGACGCGCCAGCCCTTGTCGAACTTCTGGGTCCACTTCACCTTGCCGGTCTTCGGGTCGAGCTCCTGGACCTCGTCGTGCTCGTTGTCGCCACCGGCGCCGCAGGACGCGACCTGGATCAGCCGCTCGCCGCCCGCGAAAGCGGCGGGGAAGCAGGCGTCGCCGTACTTCTTTTTGTCGTACATCTTGTCGCCGGACGTGACGTCGAACGCCGTGCCGGACTGCGAGCGGCCCACCATCAGCGTGTTGCCGCTGAGGGTCATCTCGATGGAGAGCACGGAGTCGAACAGCGCGCCGTCTTCAACCTCCTGCTGCCAGCCCTTCTCGCCGGTGTTGAGGTCGACGAGCTGGAGCTGGTTGCACTTGGCGCGGTCGCTGCCGCCGCTCATGTACGCGATGACGACCTTGTCGTCGGACGTCTTCTCCGTGGTGACCGCGCAGATCTTCTGGGGGAAGGTGAGGGGCTCCCAGGTCGGCTTGCCGTCGGCGACGTTGTAGGCGGAGAGCTCCTTATAGGCCGCCTTCACCGCCGTCTTGTCGGTGATCCACATGCCGGGGGCGTCGGCTCCGGAACCGGGCGCGTCGGGCGCCTCCTTGTACCAGAGCACCTTGGACTCGCCGGACTTGCGGCCCTCGTTGAGGTCCTCCGGGTCCGAGCCGCCGTCGCCGCTGCCGTCGCCCGGGTCGACCGGGGCACCGGAGGCGTCGGGCTTGGGGTCGTCGCTCTTCTGGGCGACGGGCTTCTTGTCCTTCTTCCCGTCGTCGCCGGAGACCGCCCACACGGTGCCGCCGACGACCAGCAGCGCCGCCACCACCGCGGCACCGATGATCACGGCGGGCTTGCCCTTGAAGGAGCTGCGGGGGCCGGACCCCGGCGGCGGGGTGCCGGGCGCGCCCGGGTACTGCGGCTGCGGGTAGCCGTAGCCCGGCTGCCCGTACGGGCCGGGCTGCTGCGGCTGGCCGTAGGGCCCGGAAGCGTACGGGCCGGGGCGTACGGACCCGGCTGCTGAGCGTACGGACCCGACTGCTGGCCGTACGGACCCGGCTGCTGCGGAGGTGGAGTCTGCTGCGGGTAGCCGTACCCCGGCTGCGGCAACACACCGGGCGGCGGGCCCTGCGGGGGCGGCGGGGTCTGGGGCGGGCCCTGCGGGGGCGGCGGGGTCGGAGCCCCGAAGCCGCCACCCGACGCGGGCGGATCCTGTGGTGCCCCGAAGCCGCCCTGCGGCGGCTGGTTGGGCGGCTGAGCCATCAGCGCGTTCCCCCCTTGCTCACTGATTTTTAGCCACACCCTGAGGGACGTGATGTTCCCAGAGTCGTATAAAGCCGGTACTTACAGTTCTCAGACGGGGTCTTTCTATCACCGGCACCGGCGGATCACCGGGCCGCGTCCACCCCTGTTCCCAAGGGAGGACCGGCCTGTGATGCCCTCGTTACGCGCCCCCACGCACCTCCACACGCCCTTCACACCACGCGCGCCCCGCGCACGGACCTACGCGCGGACCCGTGCGGACCTCCGCGCGGACCCGTGTGCGGGGGTCAGGCGTCCTCGGCGAGTTCCAGCCACCGCGTTTCCAGCGCCTCCCGCTGACCGGCCGTCTCGCGCAGCTCCGCGTCGAGTTCGGCCACCTTCGCGAAGTCGGTGGCGTGCTCGGCGATGGCGGCGTGCAGCTTGGCCTCCTTCTCGGAGACCTTGTCCAGCTGCCGCTCGATCTTCTGCAGTTCCTTCTTGGCGGCGCGCACGTCGGCGGCGCTCTTCTCGGCGACGTCCGGGGCCGGTTTCGCCGCGGGCGCGGTGGCCGCGGCGGCCTCCTCCATCCGCTTGCGCCGCTCCAGGTACTCGTCGATGCCGCGCGGCAGCATCCGCAGGGTGCCGTCGCCGAGCAGGGCGAACACCCGGTCGGTGGTGCGCTCGACGAAGAACCGGTCGTGGGAGATGACGATCATCGAGCCGGGCCAGCCGTCGAGGACGTCCTCGAGCTGGGTGAGGGTCTCGATGTCGAGGTCGTTGGTGGGCTCGTCGAGGAAGAGGACATTGGGTTCGTCCATGAGCAGCCGCAGCAGTTGGAGCCGCCGCCGCTCACCGCCGGACAGGTCGCCGACCGGCGTCCACTGCTTGTCCTTGTTGAAGCCGAAGGTCTCGCACAGCTGCCCGGCGGTCATCTCCCGCCCCTTGCCGAGATCGACGCGCTCCCGCACCGCCTGCACGGCCTGGAGCACCCGCCAGGTGGGGTCGAGTTCGGCGACCTCCTGGGAGAGGTAGGCGAGCTTGACGGTACGGCCGACGCTGATCCGGCCCGCCGCGGGCTGCGCCTCGCCCTCGGTGCGGGCCGCCTCGGTCAGGGCCCGCAGCAGGGACGTCTTGCCCGCGCCGTTGACACCGACCAGGCCGATCCGGTCGCCGGGGCCGAGCTGCCAGGTGATGTGCTTGAGCAGCACCTTGGGCCCCGCCTGGATGGTGACGTCCTCCAGGTCGAACACCGTCTTGCCGAGCCGTGACGAGGCGAACTTCATCAGCTCGCCGGTGTCCCGGGGCGGGGGACGTCCTTGATCAGCTCGTTGGCGGCCTCGACGCGGAAGCGCGGCTTGGACGTCCGCGCGGGTGCCCCGCGGCGCAGCCAGGCCAGCTCCTTGCGCACCAGGTTCTGCCGCTTGGTCTCCTCGGTGGCGGCGATGCGCTCGCGTTCGGCGCGGGCGAAGACGTAGTCGGAGTAGCCGCCCTCGTACTCGTACACGTCACCGCGCTGCACGTCCCACATGCGGGTGCAGACCTGGTCGAGGAACCAGCGGTCGTGGGTGACGCAGACGAGCGCGGAGCGCCGCTCCCGCAGATGCCGGGCGAGCCAGGCGATGCCCTCGACGTCGAGGTGGTTGGTGGGCTCGTCGAGGACGATCAGGTCCTGTTCCTCGATGAGCAGCTTGGCGAGCGCGATCCGGCGCCGCTCACCACCGGACAGCGGTCCGATGACGGTGTCCAGTCCCTTGGGGAACCCGGGCAGGTCCAGCCCGCCGAACAACCCGGTCAGTACGTCCCTGACCTTGGCGTTGCCCGCCCACTCATGGTCGGCCATGTCGCCGATGACCTCGTGCCGGACGGTGGCGGCGGGGTCGAGGGAGTCGTGCTGGGTGAGCACGCCGAGACGGAGCCCGCCGGAGTGCGTCACCCGCCCGGTGTCCGCCTCCTCCAGCTTGGCGAGCATCCGGATGAGGGTGGTCTTGCCGTCGCCGTTGCGTCCGACGACACCGATGCGGTCCCCCTCCGAGACGCCCAGGGAGATGCCGTCGAGGAGGGCACGGGTGCCGTACACCTTGCTGACGTTCTCGACATTGACCAGATTGACGGCCATTTCTCTCCTGCCTGGGGGATCGATCAGCTTTCAAGCGTAGGGCGTCCCCGAGGACGGCCGGGGCGCGAGGGGGCAGTAACTCCTTGTGATGACGTGATCCGAAACGGGCGGCTACCGTGGGGGGCAGGCAGCCGGATCCCGTCCATGGGAGGAACCATGACCGCCGAGTCCGTGAAGCGGCACTGCCACTGGCACGTGCCGCCCAGGGACGGCTACACCGTGGACGACCTGGTCACACTGCCCGATCTCCCGCCGCACACCGAGCTGATCGACGGGAGCCTCGTACTCGTGAGTCCGCAGCGCAATTTCCACGCAACGTGATCGACCTGCTGGTCAGCGGCCTCCGGCGAAGCGTGCCGAAGAAGTTCAGGTGAAGCGGGAGATGACCATCATCCTCGACCGGCGCAACGGCCCGGAGCCCGATGTGAGCGTCGTCCTGACCGATGCGGTCAGCGGACCCGACCAGACGAGCTATCAGGCTCAGGACGTACTGCTGGCTGTCGAAGTCGTTTCCCCGGACTCGGAGTCACGCGACCGCACGACCAAACCCCAGAAGTACGCGGCTGCCGGAATCCCCAACTTCTGGCGCGTCGAGCGCGACGGACGGCGGCAGCCCGCTGGTCCACGTCTACGAGCTGGACCCGCTCACTCGCGCGTATGTGCATATGGGGATGCAGCGCGAGCGCGTCAAGGTCGGCCAGCCGTATGCCATCGACATTGACCTCACCGCCATCGACGAGCTTCGAGCCGAACTCCCTTCAGATGACCGTCGCCCCCGGCACCGGCCCCGCCGCCGTACGCACGGTGCGGCAGGTGCCGGAGGCCCTCAGCGCGTCCGCGATCGCCTCCGCCGCCTCCACGTCCCGGGCGAGGAAGGCCGTGGTCGGGCCCGAGCCCGAGACCAGGGCGGCGAGGGCGCCGGCGCCGCGTCCGGCGGCCAGGGTGCCGGTGAGTTCGGGAACAGCGACAGCGCCGCCGGCTGGAGATCGTTGGAGACGGCCGCGGCGAGCGCGTCGGGGTCGCCCTTGGCGAGGGCGGCGAGCAGGTCCTGCGAGGCCACGGGCTCGGGGAGGTCCCGGCCCTCCGCCAGCCGGTCGAACTCCCGGAAGACCGCCGGAGTGGACAGCCCGCGCGCGGCCATCGCGAACACCCAGGAGAAGGTGCCGCCCACCTCCAGAGCCGTCAGCTTCTCGCCCCGCCCGATGCCCAGTGCCGCCCCGCCGACCAGCGCGAACGGCACGTCGCTGCCCAGCTCGGCGCAGATGTCGAGCAGTTCTTCGGTCGAGGCGCCGGTCCCCCACAGCGCGTCGCAGGCCAGCAGCGCGCCCGCGCCGTCCGCGCTGCCGCCCGCCATGCCGCCGGCGACGGGGATGTCCTTGGCGATGTGGAGGTGCACGTCGGCGTCCCGGCCGTACCGCCCGGCGAGCGCGAGGGCGGCGCGTGCGGCGAGGTTCGTACCGTCCAGGGGCACCTCGGCGGCGTCCGGGCCCTCGCAGGTGACGCGCAGGCCGTCGGCGGAGGGCATGACGGTGATCTCGTCGTAGAGGCCGACCGCGAGGAAGACGTTGGCCAGGTCGTGGAAGCCGTCGGGGCGGGCCGCGCCGACCGCGAGCTGGACGTTGACCTTGGCGGGCACCCGGACGGTGACGCTCACGCGGCGGACTCCTCGGTCTCCTTGTGTTCGGCGATGCGCGCGAACTCCTCGACGGTCAGGGACTCGCCGCGCGCCTGCGGCGACACCCCGGCGGCGACGAGGGCGGTCTCCGCCGCCGCCGCCGAGCCCGCCCAGCCGGCGAGGGCCGCCCGCAGGGTCTTGCGGCGCTGGGCGAAGGCCGCGTCGACGACGGCGAACACCTCGCGCCGGGAAGCGGTGGTCTTCAGCGGCTCGCTCCGGCGGACGAGGGAGACCAGCCCGCTGTCGACATTGGGCGCCGGCCAGAACACCCTCCGCCCGATGGCACCGGCCCGCTTGACCTCCGCGTACCAGTTGGCCTTGACCGAGGGCACGCCGTACACCTTCGAACCGGGCGGGGCGGCGAGCCGGTCGGCGACCTCCGCCTGGACCATGACGAGGGTGCGCTCGATGCTCGGGAAGGTTTCCAGCATGTGCAGCAGCACCGGGACGGCCACGTTGTAGGGCAGGTTGGCGACCAGTGCGGTCGGGGCGGGGCCGGGCAGCTCGCCGACGTGCATCGCGTCGGAGTGGACCAGCGTGAACCGCTCGGCGCGCTCCGGCATGCGGGCCGCGACGGTCGCGGGCAGCGCGGCGGCCAGCACGTCGTCGATCTCGACGGCGGTGACCCGGTCGGCGGCCTCCAGCAGGGCCAGGGTGAGCGAGCCGAGCCCCGGGCCGACCTCGACGACCACGTCGTCGGGGCGGACCTCGGCGGTGCGGACGATACGGCGGACCGTGTTCGCGTCGATCACGAAGTTCTGGCCGCGCTGCTTGGTGGGCCGTACGCCGAGGGCGGCCGCGAGTTCGCGGACGTCGGCGGGGCCCAGGAGGGCGTCGGGGGTGGGGCTGGTCACGGGACAAGGGTACGGGGCGCGGGGACCCCGCAGGTCACGCCTGTGGATAACCGAAAGCGCGGGCCGTGTTCGCCGCGAGTGCCGTGGCGAGGGTGTCCTCGTCGACGCCGCGTACGGCCGCCATGGCACGCACCGTGACCGGCACCAGATACGGGGCGTTGGGCCGGCCGCGGTACGGCGCCGGCGTCAGGAAGGGGGCGTCGGTCTCCACCAGGACCAGCTCCGGCGGGGCCACGGCGAGCGCGTCGCGCAGGTGCTGGGCGTTCTTGAAGGTGACGTTGCCGGCGAACGACATGAAGTACCCGGCACGGGCGCAGATCTCCGCCATCTCGGCGTCGCCCGAGTAGCAGTGGAAGACGGTGCGCTCCGGTGCGCCCTCCTCCTTCAGTACCCGCAGCACGTCGGCGTGGGCGTCGCGGTCGTGGATCACCAGGGCCTTGCCGTGCCGCTTGGCGATCTCGATGTGGGCGCGGAAGGACCGCTCCTGCGCCTCCTTGCCCTCCGGCCCGGTGCGGAAGTAGTCCAGTCCGGTCTCGCCGACGCCCTTGACCTGGGGCAGCGCGGCCAGCCGGTCGATCTCGGCGAGCGCCTCGTCCAGGGCGGCGTCCCCGCCCGCCTCCCGCGCGCCCTGCCGCGACCAGCCCCCAGGATCGCCGAGCACGATGCGCGGGGCCTCGTTCGGGTGCAGCGCGACGGTCGCGTGGACGCTGTCGTACGCGGCGGCCGTCCGTGCCGCCCAACGTGATCCCTCGATGTCGCAGCCGACCTGGACCACCGCCGTCACACCCACGGACGCGGCCTTGGCGAGCCCCTCCTCCACCGTGCCGGACTGCATGTCGAGGTGGGTGTGCGAATCCGCGACCGGTACCCGCAGGGGCTCCGGGAGCGGCGGGGCGGCGTTCTTGCCGGGGTCGTTCGAGGCCATGGCCCCATCCTATTTAAGAGCCTCGGACGTACGCCCCGAAGGGGCGCGGGGCCGTATCGATCTGCGGCTCCGCCGCGTGGGCGCGCCCAGCCACCACCCACCGCCACCCCGCGGCGGACCGCTCCCAACGGCACTCCCCGAGCCGGTCGGCTACCCCGCGGAGCGCTTCGCCGCCACCACCGCGTCGAAGACCTCCCGCTTGGGCACCCCCGCCTCCACCGCGACCGCCGCGATCGCCTCCTTGCGCCGCTCCCCCGCCTCCTCGCGCACGCGCACCCTGCGCGCCAGCTCGGCGGCGTCCACCTCCTCGGGCCCCCGGTCCGGCGCGCCCTCGACCACGACGGTGATCTCCCCGCGCACGCCCTCGGCCGCCCACGCGGCCAGCTCGGCGAGTGAGCCCCGCTTGACCTCCTCGTACGTCTTGGTCAGTTCGCGGCAGACGGCGGCCCGGCGCTCAGCGCCGAACACCTCGGCCATCGCGGCGAGCGTGTCGTCGAGCCGGTGCGGGGACTCGAAGTAGACGAGGGTGCGCCGTTCCCCGGCCACCTCCCGCAGCCGCCCGAGCCGCTCCCCGGCCTTGCGGGGCGGGAACCCCTCGAAGCAGAACCGGTCGACGGGCAGCCCGGACAGGGCGAGCGCGGTGAGCACGGCGGAAGGGCCGGGCACCGCGGTGACCTTGATGTCCCGCTCGACGGCGGCCGCGACCAGCCGGTATCCGGGGTCGGACACGGAGGGCATCCCGGCGTCCGTCACGAGCAGCACGCGCGCGCCGCCGGCCAGTTCCTCGACCAGTTCGGGCGTACGGGCGGACTCGTTGCCCTCGAAGTACGACACCACCCGGCCCTTGGGGGTGACGCCGAGCGTCTGGGCCAGCCGCCGCAGCCGCCGGGTGTCCTCGGCGGCGACGACGTCGGCGCCGGCCAGTTCCTCGGCGAGCCGGGGCGGGGCGTCGGAGACGTCGCCGATGGGGGTGCCTGCGAGTACGAGGGTTCCGGTCACTCCCCCATCCTCCCAGGGCCGAAGGGGCCGGGCGGTCCGGGCGGTCCGAACCGACGGAGCCGGGCATACCGCCCATGCGCGGGACTCCCGCAGCGCCGTTCCCTACGATGGCGCGGTGACCAGTACCGCGTCCTCCACGGACACCCGGCAGGACCAGTCGCCGCAGGAGCGGCAACCGTCATGGCAGCAGCGGCTGCACCGCTTCGGCTACCCGGTGACGGGACCCAGAGGCAGTGTCCCCGAGGTTCCCGACATCCGTGACCGCCTGGTCCCGCCGTACACGAAGCCGTCCGGCAGGCTGTGGACGACGCTCGGGGTGCCGCCGGTGCTCGCCGACCGGATCACCCGCTGGTCGGCGTGGGGCGGCCCGCTGCTGGTCACCCTGTTCGCGGGGGTGCTGCGGTTCTGGAACCTGGGCAGCCCCAAGGCGGTGATATTCGACGAGACGTACTACGCCAAGGACGCGTGGGCGCTCGTCCACCGCGGCTTCGAGGTCAACTGGGACAAGAACGCCAACGACCTGATCCTCTCCAGGGGCGGAGACGTCCCCATCCCGATCGAAGCGGCGTACGTCGTGCATCCGCCGGTCGGCAAGTACGTCATCGGGCTGGGCGAGCTGATGTTCGGGTTCGACCCGTTCGGCTGGCGGTTCATGACGGCTCTGCTCGGGACGCTCTCGGTCCTGATGCTGTGCCGTATCGGCCGGCGCCTGTTCCGTTCCACGCTCCTGGGCTGCCTCGCGGGCGCGCTGATGGCGGTGGACGGGCTGCACTTCGTGATGAGCCGCACCGCGCTGCTCGACGGGGTGCTGATGTTCTTCGTGCTCGCGGCCTTCGGATGCCTGGTCGTCGACCGGGACCGGGCCCGGGAGCGGCTCGCCGCCGCGCTGCCCGTGGGCCCCGACGGCCGGACCCTGCCGGACCCGGACGTCGCCGAGAAAACCCGGCTGGGCCTGCGGCCCTGGCGGCCGGCGGCGGGGCTGATGCTGGGCCTGGCGTTCGCCACGAAGTGGAACGGGCTGTACGTCATGGCCGCGCTCTGTGTGATGGCGGTGCTGTGGGACGTCGGCGCGCGCCGGACCGCCGGTGCCCGCCGCCCCCGCCGGGCGGTGCTGAGGCGCGACCTGGGCTGGGCGTTCCTCTCCACCGTCCCGGTCGCGCTCGCGACGTACATCGCCTCGTGGCTCGGCTGGTTCCTCTCCGCGGACGACGGCAGCGGCGGCTACTACCGCGACTGGGCGGTGACCGACGGCAAGGACAGCGGCTGGTCCTGGCTGTTCCCCGACTGGTGGCGCAGCTTCTGGCACTACGAGAACCAGGTGTACGACTTCCACGTCGGCCTGTCCTCGCCGCACACCTACGAGTCCAACCCGTGGAGCTGGATCGTCACCGGCCGCCCGGTCTCCTACTTCTACGAGTCCCCGGCGCCCGGTACGGACGGCTGCCCGGCCGACGCGGGCGAGAAGTGCGCCCGCGAGGTGCTGGCCCTCGGCACGCCCATGCTGTGGTGGGTGGCCTGCTTCGCGCTCCTCTACGTCCTGTGGCGCTGGTTCTTCCGCCGTGACTGGCGGGCGGGCGCCATCGCCTGCGGCGTCGCGGCCGGCTACCTGCCGTGGTTCCTGTACCAGGAGCGCACGATCTTCTTCTTCTACTCCATCGTCTTCCTCCCGTTCCTGTGCCTGGCGGTGGCGATGCTCCTGGGCGCGCTCGTCGGTCCGCCCCGCTCCAGCGACACCCGCAGGGTCGCGGGCGCGACGGCGGCAGGCGTCCTGACCCTCCTGATCGCCTGGAACTTCATCTACTTCTGGCCCATCTACACCGGCACCTCCCTCCCCATCGACGACTGGCGGTCCCGGATGTGGTTGGACACCTGGGTCTAGCCGGGCAGACACGACCACGATGGCGCGGCAGACCGCCGCGCCGTCGTGGTCGTTGGTGGTCCTCGTCTGTCCCCCTCGAACGGCCCCAGGACGGTCCGGCCTGGAAGACTCATGAAGATCTTGGGTTCTGGCCCCGGGACTACCGGACCCGAGCGGTCATGATCCCGCCGGTTCCGTCCAGTCTTCCTGGCACTTCACCGGTCCGCCTGAACTGGGTGTGATACCGGCGGGCTCGCCTGTTCAACTATCGTCAGTCCCCCGAGGAGTCCCGCTGCTGCTGCCAGGCTGGCACCTCGCCCCCGGATCCTCCCTGCGGGGCTTGAGTACCTGTGCTCATGCGGCCGGCGCCGCCTCGTTCGTACGGTCGAATCCATGAGGAAGACCGCCGCGCTCCTGGCCCTGCTGCTCGCCGCCCTGACGACCACGGGCTGCTCCGTGCTGGAGCGGGAGTACCCCTCCGCCGACCCTGCGACGCTCTCCCAGCGCCTGACGGACCGCGCGCAGTGGGCGTACGACGGCATGGCCCTGCCGCCCCACGAGGCAGTGAGGCCCGTCCAGGTGCTCCCCGGCCACAGCTGCTACGCGGGCGGCCTCAGCATCGAAAAGACTCTGCCAGACGTCGTCACCTTCGACCTCAGCTGGACGGTCGAAGACATCCCAGCCGATGTCGCCCGTGCCACGGAGGCTCGCCTGCGCCGGAAGTTCACCTCGGCGGGCTGGACCCTCACCCACGACGGCAACCGCCGGGGCAAGGACTTCGTCGAGTTCGGCTTCCGCGTCCAGAACCCGGCGACGGGCGACCAGTTCGACCTGGCGTGGAACGACTCGGTCACTTCCCTCTTCCTATCGGGCTACACCTCCTGCGCGAAGGTTCCCCGGTCGGCGGCCGACAACCCGTCGCCGAAGACCTGGACACCGCGAACCGTCTGACGCGCCGCAGTCCGACGCCCTCGACGGGCGAGCCGGAGAAGGGGCTGCTGTTCGGCGGGATGATGTCGTCCAGCGTGAGGCGGACGACGCGGTTGAGCGGCTGGGCACGGAGCAGGACGATGCTCCCCGCGACCCGAGCCTGCCTCTGCGAGCCCGGGTCGCAGAGGCAGGCTCGGGGCGGTGAGAAGGCGGCCGATCAGCTCCAGGCGCTCGGTCTGCGGCATCGGTGTGGCCCGGCTGATCTGTACTGGAGGCAGCCGGAAGGGCCGGGTGAGCTTGTTGGCCGACCACCACAGCAGGAAGCTCTGGATGGTGTTGCGGGCGTATTCGTTGTGCTCGGCGTGCCGGGCGTCGATGCCGGTCTGGTCGCAGGTGGTGAGGGTGTGGTCCCGATCGGCGAGCCAGTCGAGGAACGCGGTGGCCTGCTTGACCTGGTCCGCGACGCGTCTGCGGGCGGCTGGTGTGATCGGCTTCTTCTCGGCGCGGGTCCGTAGCCGCGGCAGCACCTCCCAGGTAGCGAATCGGCGGATGACCTGTGCGTGGGCGGGGTCGGGCATGTCGGCGGCATGCCCGATGAGCCATCGTTCGAACGAGCAGATTCGTTTGTCGACGGCGGGCAGGATGCCGCATGCCGTGAGGAGTTCCCGCAAGTGGGCGGCGGCTCGCCAAGGCTGGAAATGAGGGAGGGCTTCGTGGGTCAGCTCGATGTCGCCTCGACCGAGCCGCCGGAGGAGGTCAGCGGTGGAGCCGGGGTTCCCTTTGCGCCTGTTCAGCCAGGGGAGGCCGGACAGTGGGCGGTCCATGGCCAGGAGCGAGTCGGCCAGCGGGAGGAGTTCTGGGCGGATGCGGCCGGTTCCGTCATCCAGCAGCTCGTCGAGCCGGTCGGCGATGGTGCATCGAGTGCAGAGCCGTGCGCGGTGGAGCTTGTCCTCCGTCCCGCAGCGAGAGCATGGGTAGGACATCATGAAGCCCGAGCCCGCTTCATGAAAGCGCGAGGTCAATGGGCCTGAGACATTCCGATTCTGCTGTCGGCAGACCGTTCCGCACCCCCTTGTGTTCATGAAGATGCCGAGTAATCGTTATTACATGATTACGGCACAGCAGCAAGAGCAGCTGCGGGGCTGGTTCACCGGCCGGCTCCCCGACGACCTCTTCGAGGAACTGGCCGAGGTCACGGTCGACCGCGAGGAAATCACGGTGATCGGACGCATTTCCGGACCCCGGCCGGTCGAGGACGCCTCTCCGGCCGAGCGGGAAGCGGCGATCGAGGGCCGGATCCAGGAGTTCCGGGAACGCACCCGGGACGCCCGGATCGCGGTCGCCCGGGACGCGGAGCACCGCTTCGGCCGGAAGGTCTCCTGGGGGTTGGAGTGCGACGGGCGGCGCGCCCTGTTCACCCATGTCGCCGCGCCCGTCATGACCCGGCTGCGCCAGCCGGAGCGCCTGGTCCTCGACACGCTGATCGCCGGCGGGGTGGCCCGCAGCCGCAGCGAGGCGCTGGCCTGGTGCGTGCGCCTGGTCCAGCGGCACGCCGACGACTGGCTCACCGAACTGCGTGAGTCCCTGGAGCACGTCCAGCGGGTGCGGGCCCAGGGACCGGACGGCGAACGGGAGGAGGGCGAGCCCACCGCCGACGGTGAGTGAACGGCGTTGTCAGTGACGCGCGTTACCGTGCGGTGGTTATGGCTGCGACTGTGGAAGTCGTTCCTGTCGGGCCGGCCCAACGAGCACGTGCGGTGGTCACTCGACGAGCACGACGGCCACCGGTCACCCCTGACCGCGGACGACCTCGACCTCGAAGCCCTCAACTTGGCGACCGAGCATCCCTCGATCTCAGCCCGCAGCATCGCGACATCGGCCAGGCAGTCCCCGCCGAGCTCGACCGCCAGCGCGACATCCAGGAGGATCTTGCCCGGATCGCGCAACCACCCTGGGCTTACGCCACGGGGCCAGCGCCGCTGATATCACCGTGTCCAGTCCGCTCTGGCGGGCCGTCTCCCCCAGCAGCACCCCGCCGGCCTGCGAGACCACCCGGCGACTCTCACCCGCGACACGGACACGCGGGTACGCGGGTACGACCCGATACGTTTACTCACCTGGGAAGTGCCTCCGACGGGCGCGGGAACAAGGGCCTAGCACTCCAGCCGTAGTCGTGGATCTTGGTGGGCCGCCCTCGGCAAGCAGGCGGGTACGGGGAAAATGAGCGGAGTGAGGACTCACTCATTGACGGAGTGAGTCCTCACTCCGTATTCTCGCGGCCATGACAGCACCCAAGGAGAACCAGACCACTCGCCGCCGCGCCCCCGGCATGTCGCCGGAGCAGCGGCGCGCGATGATCATCCAGACCGCGATCCCGCTGATCGCCGAGTACGGCGCCACGGTGACGACCGCGAAGATCGCCCGCGCCGCGGGCATCGGCGAGGGCACGATCTTCCGGGTCTTCGCCGACAAGGACGAGCTGCTGCAGGCCTGCATGGCCGAGGCGCTCTCCCCCGAGCACGCGGTCCGCGAGCTCGACGCGATCGACGTGTCCCAGCCGCTGCCCGACCGGCTCGCGGAGGCGGCCGAGGCGCTGCAGGCGCACCTGTCCCGGATGGGCGCGATCGCCGGCTCGCTGGGGCATCGCGGCGGCAAGCACCCCGGCACGGTGCGCGGCGCGGGCCGCGACGAGTCGACGACCCGTATCCGCGCGGCCCTCGCGGAGCTGCTGGAGCCCGACAGGGCCGCCCTGCGCCGGCCGCCGGAGCAGATCGCGGCCCTCTTCTTCGGGCTGCTCTTCGCCCAGCCGCGTACGGAGGACGAGCCCGACCTGACTTCGCAGGAGCTGGTGGAGGTCTTCCTGCACGGGGCGCTCTCGGGGGGCGCCCAGTGAGCGCGCGGAGAAGGCGCCTGGGGGCGACGGCCCTGGCCGTCCTGGCGCCCGTCCTGGTGTGGCTGGTCGCGGACCCACTGCTGGGGCACCGGCTGCGGATCGCCGACGGCGAGCAGACACTCGACATCGGCGCCGGGCCCGTGGCGGTCGTCGCACTGCTCGCGTCGCTTGCCGGCTGGGGACTGCTGGCCGCCCTGGAGCGGTTCGGAGTACGGCGCGCCCGCGCCGTCTGGACCGGGGTGGCCGGCGCCGTACTGGCCGTGTCCTTCCTGCCGTTGACCGGCGACGGCATGGACGGCGGCACCCGGGTCTTTCTCGCTCTGATGCACCTGGCGGTGGCGGCGGTGCTGATCTTGGGGCTGGGCGGCAGGTCCCTGGGGGCGGGGGCCGGTGCCGCCAGGGGGTGACCGCCGGCACCAGGTACGCCGCGAACGGCACCAGAGGGGGCAGCTCCGCCAGGCCTTCAGCTTGCTGATCGGGCGCTCGACGGCGTTCCTCTCCTTGGCGTGATCAACTTCAGGGTCATCCCAGGCCGGCCCACGTGGCAATGCCATCAGGTGGATCCGCGGGGGCATGGCGCCGTCGTTGCCGGCGGCTTGTCCGCGAGATGGTCGAGGGCACGGGCGAGGGCCGAATCGCAGCGGCGTCTGATCTCTGTGGCCGTGAAGACAGGGGTACGGAATTCCTGCGGCACCGGGATGCCACGGCCCTCGAAGCTCTGCCCGGCCGCATTCCGGTAGTCCTCGTTGCTGAGGTCGAGGGACCAGCCGCCGGGCAGTGTCCGCGACAGTTGGTCCGAGAAGACGCCCTGCGTCGGGCGGCCGATCAACGTGGGCTTTGGCGAACGGTTCAGCAGCGTCATGACCGCCGTCTCGCCTGCGCTCACCGTGAGGTCGCTGACCAGCAGCGCGATCGGTCCGTGGAAGCCGGGGCGAGCGCTGGGCGTCACCTGCAGCTTCTCGTACGGCGTGAACCCGGAGGCTGCCTGCGTGTTGCGTGCCCGCTTCTGGAACGCGAAGTGGGCCTTGTCCGTCAGCCGGGAGGCGAGTTCGAGGCCGAGGCCGTCGAAACCGCCGTCGTTGAGGCGCAGATCGAGCACGAGGCCGCGCCAGCCGTCCTGCTCCGCGACGGCGAACACCGTGTCCAGGGCTTGTTCGAACTTCTTCCGGTCGACGTCGTACGACTCGTCCGCGAAGTCGTCGAATTGTGTGATGCGCAGGTATCCCAGGTGGCCCGGCAGCCCGCCGGCGTACTCCACCTTGCCGTCGATGACGGGTGTGAGCTGCGTGCCCAGCCTCGCTTCGATCGCGGGTCGGAAGGCATCGGTGTCCATGTCGGCCGAGTCGCGTGTGCCCGGCCGTTTGCCGTAGAGGCTGAGGGCCTCCCCCTCGATACCGGTGTGCATATCGCCGAGCTCGCGGACTGTGCCACCCAGCAGCTTGCCGAGCATCCGGTCGGTGTTGCGCTCGGCCAGGGCCGCCCGGTCGCGCTCTCTGCCCGCCGCATCGAGCCTCCGGTGCGCATAGGGCGGGTAGTGCTCGGCGAGGTTCTGCCAGAAGACGTCGAAGGTCTGCAGACGACGGTCAGCCGCGTTCCCCGAGATCGCAGACGGGCAGCCGGGCAGCTCCTCGAGCCGGTTCATGCGGATGTGCCCGGACGACCCCGGCTCCCGCACGATCAGATGGCCTCCTTGCCTGCGGACGACCAGCTCGGCCTCACCGTCCTCACCGAAGGACGTCGCATCGCCCTCACGGCCCACCGGTGCCGACACGTCCCCGCCGAGGCAGCTCACCGATGTCTGGTCGTAGGAGGTGAGCTGCGTCTTCCCCGCACTGTCCCGGGCGATGTCGAAGACGTAACCGTATCCGGTGCTCTGCCATGCCCCTTCGATCGCCGCGGTCCGGTCGCCAGTGGTGCGGCCCGGACCCGAGCAAGCGGTCAGCACCGCGGCGAGCCCCACCAGCAGCCATTGTTTCCGTGCCATGAACGCGAACGTACCGTAAGCCTTTTGAGCGATCCGGCCGCCCCGGTCGCCGGAGGGCGTCGAACCGGGCGAGCGGCTCGGGGGTCAGCCGGACGTCGGTTGGCTGACGTGGAGGCGTTCCGGGAGGTGGTCGCCGTGTGGGCGACGGGTGGGCCCGGCGGCCCCGCGCGCGAGCCGGCCGCGCGGCGCGACCAGGATCTGGAGACCGAGGGGCCGGAGGGGGGTCCGCGTCCTGGTGATGGGCGGTGCGATGAGCGTCGGGCGCTTCGCCCGCGTTCTCGGGCCCCCCGGCTTGGCCTTGCGCCTCACGGGCCGCATCCTCGTCGGGGCCCTCGACCCGGACCGCGTCTCCGCCCCCGCTCGACCCCCGACTCACCCGGACCGAAGTGACCGGAGCCCTGCAGGTAGTGGATCTCCTCATGCGCGCCGGTGGCCGGCACCCCACCACCGGCTGAGGGCGGACCACCCGGACCACCCGTCTCCGTTCGGACAACAATCGGAAACAGCCGTCCCGGTCGTCACTCCTTGTGCGTAAAGTGCTCACTCGCCGAACTTCCCGAACACGTTCAGAAGGCGTGGGGGGTCCGGCGGGGAGGGGAAAAGCCCGATGGGCAAGGGGGTCAGGGCCACCGTCATCGGTGGTGTGTTCGCGGTCATGGTGGGTGGGGCCGGGTACGGGGTCCACAACATCGTGTCGGCCGTGAACGGCGACGGGAAAAGCGGCGGTTCGGACGCGGCCGTGACCAGGAAGTCCGGGCCGCCGGACAAGGAGGAGGTGGCGAAGGCGAGCGGGACGTTCTTCGCGGCCTGGGAGAAGGGGGAGGCGGAGCGGGCGGCGTCGTACACGAACAACGCCGGGGAGGCGGGCCCGCTGCTGGCGGCCTACGGCGAGGACGCCCGCATAGCCGACGTCGAGATCACGCCGGGCACGGCCACCGGCACCACCGTCCCGTTCCGCGTGCGGGCGACCGTCTCGTACGACGGGAAGTCCGAACCGCTCAGCTACAAGAGCGAGTTGACCGTTGTGCGCGGGAAGACCACCGGGCGCGCGCTGGTCGACTGGCAGCCGTCCGTCGTCCACCCGGATCTGAAGGACGGCGACACCCTGATCACCGGGGAGGCGGCGCAGCCGCCGATCGAGGCCCTGGGCCGGGACGGCACGGTGCTCACGAAGGAGAAGTACCCCTCCCTCGGCCCGATCCTGGACACCCTGCGCGAGAAGTACGGCGACAAGGCGGGCGGCACCCCCGGCGTCGAGCTGGTGATCCGTCACGCCGACGGGACCGCGGGCGAGGGCGCGGGCGACACCACGCTGCTGACCCTCGCCAAGGGCAGGCCCGGCCGGCTGCGTACGACGCTCGGCGCGGGGGTGCAGGCCGCGGCCGAGAAGGCGGTGAAGGAGTTCGCCGAGTCGTCGGTGGTGGCGGTGCGGCCGAGCACCGGCGAGGTGCTGGCGGTGGCCAACCACCGCGAGGACGGGTTCAACGCGGCGTTCCAGGGCCGGGTCGCCCCCGGCTCCACCATGAAGATCGTCACCGCGGCCATGCTCATCGACAACGGCGTGGCCTCGATGAACGGCCCGGCGCCCTGCCCGCCCACCGCCACCTGGCAGAGCCAGACCTTCAAGAACCTCACCGGCATGGAGCCGAACGACAACGCCACCCTCGCCGACAGCTTCCTGCGTTCCTGCAACACGGCCTTCGTCAAGCTCATCGACGAGGACCCGCTCACCGACGCCTCGCTCAGCCAGGAGGCCGAGGAGCGGTTCGGGCTGGGCCGGGACGACTGGAAGACCGGCATCGTCTCCTTCGACGGCAGTGTTCCCGCCGTCGCGGGTCCGGACCGTGCCGCCGGTGCCATCGGCCAGGGCCAGGTGCAGATGAACCCGCTGAACATGGCGTCGGTGACGGCGACCGCGATCACCGGTGCCTTCCGCCAGCCGTACCTGGTCTCCCCGGAGCTCGACGGCCGGCAGCTGGCGCAGGCGAAGGGCCTGCCGGCGGGTACCGCCGCCCAGTTGAAGCAGATGATGCGGCTCACCGCCACGCAGGGCACCGCCGCGCGGGCCATGGCCGGGCTCGGCGGCGACATCGGCGCGAAGACCGGCTCCGCCGAGGTCGACGGCAACGCCACCTCCGACAGCTGGTTCACCGGCTTCCGGGGCGATGTCGCGGCGGCGGCCATGACCCAGCAGGGCGGCCACGGCGGCGACGCGGCAGGCCCGATTGTCGCAGCCGTGCTACGAGCGGGTGGCTGAGCGCGACGCGCGGGAGGGGGACTCTAGGCTGGTGGCCGTCGTTGGCATGTGTGCGCCATGGCGGGTGAGAGCCACGGCGGGTGAGCGTCACGAGGGCAGCGTGCGGGCATCGGGGGAGCCCGGCGGAATTTTTTTTGCGGAGGATCGGACAAGCAGTGGGCAACAGAAAGCGCGTCGCCGAGCGACGGAAGACCCCGCCCGCCGTGCTCGGCGGGGTGATCGCCGTCGTCGTCGGCGGTGCCGGGTTCGGCGCCTACGCGCTGTTCGGGGGCGGGGACGGGGGCGAGGACGACACCCGGACGTCCTCCACCCAGCAGGCCAAGGACGCCAAGACCGGTCCGCTGTCCGCCGCCGAGGTCACCGCCGCGGCCGACCGTTTCCTCACCGCTTGGCAGCAGGGTGAAGTGAGCGAGGCCGCCGAGGCCACCGACGACCCGGAGGCGGCCACCGCCCTGCTCACCGGCTACACCAAGGACGCCCGCGTCGAGGACGTCACCCTCACCGCCGGTGCCCGCACCGGCGCCGAGGTCCCGTTCTCCGTCAAGGGCACGGTGGCGTACGGGGACTTCGCCGAGCCGCTCACCTACGACAGCGCGCTGACCGTCGTACGCGGGGACGAAGACGGCGAACCGCGGGTGGCGTGGGCGCCCTCCGTCGTGCACCCCGATCTCAAGGACGGCGACAAGCTGGTCACCGGGGAGGCGGGCACTCCGCCGGTCAAGGCGCTGGACCGGGACGGCGGCGAACTGACCACCGACGCCTATCCGTCCATCGGGCTGATCCTGGACGGACTGCGCGAGAAGTACGGCAAGACGGCGGGCGGCGAGGCCGGCATCGAACTGCGCGTCGTCCGCGGCAAGGAGTCCAAGAAGGCGGAGGCCTCCGACAAGACCGTGCTGGAGCTGAGCAAGGGCACCCCCGGCACGGTGAGGACCACGCTGGACCCGGCCCTCCAGGCCGCGGCCGAGGAGCAGGTGGCCAAGAAGGCCAAGTCGTCGGTGGTGGTGCTGCGGCCGTCGACCGGCGAGATCCTCGCCGCCGCGAACGCCTCGCGCGGCTTCAACACCGCGTTCCAGGGGTCGCTGGCCCCCGGCTCGACGATGAAGGTGCTCACCGCCTCGATGCTGATCGAGAAGGGCCTCGCGTCCATCGACGAGAAGCACCCGTGCCCGAAGTACTTCAGCTACGGCGGCTGGAAGTTCCAGAACCTCGACAAGTTCGACATCAAGGGTGGCACGTTCCGGGACAGCTTCGGCGCGTCCTGCAACACCGCCTTCATCAGCCAGGCGCCCGAGTTGGCGGACGACGACCTGACCAAGCAGGCGCAGCAGGTCTTCGGGCTCTCGAAGAACGACTGGCAGATCGGGGTGTCTTCCTTCGACGGCTCGGTGCCGGTGCAGAAGGACGCCCCCATGGCGGCTTCCCTGATCGGCCAGGGCGGGGTGCGGATGAACCCGCTGAACATGGCGTCGGTGTCGGCGACCGTCAAGGCGGGCGTGTTCCACCAGCCGTACCTGGTGTCGCCGGAGGTGGACAACCGCGAGCTGGCCACGGCCTCGCGCACCATGTCGCCGGCAACGCTGGCGCAGCTGCGGGAGTTGATGTCGTACACGGCGACCAGCGGCACGGCGGCGGAGGCGATGGCCGGGGTGGGCGGTGACAAGGGCGCGAAGACCGGGTCGGCCGAGGTCGACGGCCAGAAGAAGCCCAACGGCTGGTTCACCGCGTACCGCGGGGACCTGGCGGCGGCGGGTGTCGTGCAGTCGGCCGGCCACGGCGGCTCGACGGCGGGCCCGATCGTGGCGAGCCTGCTGAAGCTCGGCGGCTGACCCGGGCGCCGGCGGCGGTTCGCCGGCCGACGCCCGTCGGTGCGGTCAGTGCGGGACCGGTTCGGCGGCTGCCGCGGCCGCGTACGTACGACGCAGGAACCGTGTCAGGGCCTTCGTCTCGAACTCCACCACCGACACCACCTGCGCGGAGTGGAACTCCACGACGGTCTGCACCCGGCCGCACGGCCACACCTGCACGTCACCGCTTCCCACGGGGGTGCGCAGCCCTCGTTCCAGCAGTTCACGGGGGAGGGCCCACTCGCGGTGCGCGAGGCCGGGCAGCCTCACCCTCACGGTGCGGGGGTCACGCTCGGCGTCGTAGTACAGCATCACGGACACCGCCCCACGGCCCACGGCCTGCGGGGCGTCCGCGTCCGTGACGATCTGAGCGCGTGCGTACTGCTCGACTACGTTCATGGGGGCCCCTCACGGTGCGCCAACTGTACGAAAGCCGCATACCCGTTCGTTCCTCCAATGTCGCACACATTCCGGAATCCCACTCTCCGTGTGCGCCTCGTCACTGAGGAGCCGGTGCCGGTACCGGGCCGACACGGCCCAGGAATCGCAGGCGGACGGCCGCTGTTGCACCCCATGTCAGAGGTGAACGACGGGACTGGCGACAGACGAACAGAGAGGACCGGCCGACGTGGGCGTCGAAGTGCACGGCACAGTGACCGAGGGCTTCGAGCCGGTCGGGGAAGCGTTCGCACGGAACTTCGAACGCCTCGGGGACCGGGGCGCCGCCGTCGCCGTCTACCGGAACGGACGCCGGGTCGTCGACCTGTGGGCCGGTGTCAAGAACATCGAGGGCACGGACGGCACAGACGGTACCGAGCCCTGGCAGCGGGGCACGGCCCAGATCGTGCGCTCGGCGACCAAGGGCGTCGCCGCCGCCGTACCCCTGCTGCTGCACCAGCACGGCGCACTGGACCTGGACGCACCGGTCGGCCACTACTGGCCCGAGTTCAAGGCCCACGGCAAGGAACGGGTGCTGGTCCGGCACGTACTGAACCACCGGGCCGGAATCCCTCTCCTCGACCGCCCGCTCACCCCGACGGAGGCGCTCGACCCGCTGCGGGGCGCCGAGGCGGTCGCCGCCCAGGCACCCGTGTGGGAGCCGGGCACCGACCACGGCTACCACGCCCTCACCTACGGCTGGCTGCTCGACGAGCTGGTTCGGCGCGTGACGGGCCGGGGAGCCGGCGAGTGGATCGTGGACCGGATCGCCGCTCCGCTGGGGCTCGACTTCTGGCTGGGGCTGCCGGACGCGGAGGCCGGCCGGGTGGGGCGGGTCGGCCCGGTCGAGGGGCCCGAGCCGTCCGGCGCGCTCCGCGCCCGCCCCAAGCGCTCGGTCACCGCGGCCTACGGCGACCCCTCCTCCGTCACCCGCCGGGCCTTCGCCGCGATCAGTCCGTTCCCCGACCCGAACGACCCGGCGTTCCGCGCGGTGGCCCAGCCCGCCGCCAACGGCATCGCGACGGCGGACGGGCTCGCCCGCTTCTACGCCTCACTGATCGGGCGGGTCGACGGCGTACGCCTCTTCGACCCGGCCACCGTCGAACGCGCCCGCGCCGAGGAGTCGGCGGGCCCGGACCGCGTCCTGATCGTGGGCACCCGCTTCGGCCTCGGCTACATGCTGCACGGCAGCGCGTCGCCCTTCCTGACCCCGGGCTCCTTCGGCCACCCCGGCCGCGGCGGCTCCCTCGGCTTCGCCGACCCGGAGACGGGCATCGCCTTCGGCTACGTCACCAACGGCTTCCGCACGACGGTGACCTCGGACCCCCGCGCCCAGGCCCTGGTACGGGCGGTGCGCTCCGCCCTCGCCGGCTAGCTCACCCGCCGTCGCTCATATGTGGATCGGGTGCGAGGTCCGGCCGGACACCTCGTCGATCTCGTCGTGCGCCTTGGTCAGCAGTCGCATCGCGAGTTCGTTCAACGCGCGTGCGCCGGCGACCTCCTCCCCGACCCTGGGCTGATTCGCGTCGACGTGGTGCCGGCTCGCGTGCCCGTGGGCCCGTACCTCGGTCCCGTCGGGCAGCCGGAGCAGCGCCACCGCGCGCGTGTGCTGGTCGTCCTCCATGAACTCCATCTCGACGTGCCACCCGACCGTGGTGCGCATCGTGCCCGCCATGACGATCACCTCCGGAAGTCCTGCTTCCAGGGTGCCCCTCCCCCGCCCGATCGCACCCGGCCGTTGCCCGCCGCATCCCGAGCTGCGGGTGGGCTCTCCACGAAAGGCGTGAGCACTTCCCGGCGAAGTGCTCACACCCCGCTCCTCTGAGGCCCGTGCGGACACATCGGCCGCGGACACATCGGCCGCGGATGCTCACGCCGCCCCTATCCGGCGCGCAGCATCAGCCCGATCCCGACGACCAGCAGGCCGGCCGCGGCGATGCGCGGGGCGCCGAAGCGTTCCCTGAAGAACAGCGCGCCGATACCGGCTCCCACGATGATCGACGATTCCCGCAGGGCCGCGACCGGGGCGAGGGGGGCGCGGGTCTGGGCCCACAGGACGAGGGCGTACGCGGTGACGGAGAGGGCGGCGCCGAGCAGGCCGAGGGCGGCGTACGGGCGGAGCAGGGCGGTTGTGCCGCCCCGCCAACGCCAGAGCGCGTACGCCGGGATCACCGTGCCCTGGATGGTCATGAGCCAGGCGATGTAGCCGAGGGAGGAGCCGGAGGCGCGTACGCCGAGGCCGTCGACGACGGTGTACGCGGCGATGGTCAGGCCGGTCGCCAGTGCCGCCCCGATCGCCGCCCAGTCGGGCCGGTGCCCGCGCAGCCCCCACAGGGCGACGCCGGTCAGTCCCGCGCAGGACAGCCCGATCCCGGCGGCGGCCCACCCGTCGGGCACCTCGTGCGCGAACACGGCGGCGAGGACCGTGACGAGCAGGGGCGCGCTGCCTCTCGCGAGGGGGTACGCCTGCCCGAAGTCGCCCAGTTCGAAGGACTTCATCAGCAGTGCGTAGTAGGCCAGGTGGATCGCGGCCGAACCGAGCAGGTACGGCCATGCCCCCGCCGCCGGTAACGGCACGAACGGCAGCAGCGCGAGCCCGATCAGCAGGCCGCCGCCCGAGATCAGGGCGAAGCCGGCCAGTTTGTCGGTGATCCGGTGCGCGATGGCGTTCCAGGCGGCGTGGGTGACCGCGGCGAGCAGGACGGCCGCGGTGACCAGTGGGGTCACTCGGAGCGCTCGCGCACGTCCGCCAGGGTGCCGCCGGCGTGGGCGATCAGCGTCTTGGGTTCCCTCGGGGAGACGGTGTACGGGGTGCCGGCCGCCGCCCGCACGAGGTCGTGGTCGAGGAGGGAGCGGTCGGCGAGGACGCGCGTCGTGGTGCGGTGCCCGAAGGGCGGTACGCCGCCGATCGCGGCGGCGGCCTCGGGGGCGGTACGGGCGGCGCCGGGGAAGCGCCGGACCTGCCCGGCCACCTCCGCGAGCCCCAAGTCCCGCAGGGCCTCGGCGAATCGGGGGTGGGCCGCGGAGCCCTCGTTGTCGGTGGCGGCTGTCGTCATGCGGGGCACGCTAGCGGCCGGCGCGGGCCGCGGGCGACCCGGCCGTCCCAGCCGGCAGACGCGTCAGGCGCGTCAGGCGCGTCAGGCGCGTCAGGCGCACGAAAAAGCCGGTAAGGGCTCCCCGTCCCCACAGGGCCCTCACCGGCTGGTACTGCGGACCGCAGGACCTGACGTCCTGCGGTCCGGTGCTGTCATCCGCTGCTGTCACACACGGACCAGGTCCCGGTCGTCGTCCGGGTTTCCGCCCTTCTTACCGGCGTCGGTGCCGGTGCGCAGGCCCTCGCCCTCGACGTCCACGTTGGGCAGGAAGCGGTCCAGCCACTTCGGGAGCCACCAGGCCTTCTTGCCCAACAGGGCAAGCACCGCCGGGACGATCGCCATGCGGACGACGAACGCGTCGAAGAAGACGGCGACGGCGAGACCGAAGCCGATCATCTTGATCATCGGCTCGCTGGAGCCGATGAAGCCGGCGAAGACCGCCATCATGATCACCGCTGCGGCGGTCACGACCCGGGCGCTGTACCGGAAGCCGGTCACCACGGCCTGGCTGGGGCTTTCCCCGTGGACGTAGGCCTCCCGCATCCGGGTCACGAGGAACACCTCGTAGTCCATGGCCAGTCCGAAGACCACGCCGACCATGAAGATCGGCATCATCGACATGACCGGGCCGGTCTCCTCCACGCCCACCAGGCCGGACAGCCAGCCCCACTGGAAGACCGCGACCACGGCGCCCAGGGCGGCCATCACGGAGAGCAGGAAGCCGAGGGCCGCCTTCAGCGGGACCAGGATCGACCGGAAGACCACGATCAGCAGCAGGAACGCCAGCCCGACCACCAGGGTCAGATACGGCAGCAGCGCGTCGTTGAGCTTCTGCGACACGTCGATGTTCATCGCCGTGGCACCGGTGACCAGGACGTCGGCGTCGGCGTCGGCCTTGATGTCCGCTCCGGCGTCCCGGATGTCGTGCACCAGGTTCTCGGTCGCCAGGGACGAGGGCTTGGAGTCCGGGACCACGGTGATCGTCGCCGTGTCACCGGCCGTGTTGGGTGACGCCGGGCTCACCGAGACCACGCCCTCCAGGCCCTCGATGTCGTCGACGGTCTGCCGGAAGCCGGCCTGCGGGTCGTCGCTGTTCTTGGCGTCTACCACCACGACCAGCGGACCGTTGAACCCAGGGCCGAAGCCCTCGGAGAGCAGGTCATAGGCGCGGCGCTGGGTGGTGGACGTCGGCTGCGAGCCCTCGTCGGTCAGACCCAGTTCCAGAGAGGCCGCCGGGATGGCCGCCGCACCGAGGCCTACGACGCCGAGCAGGAGGACGGCCACGGGACGGCGTAGGACGAAGCTCGCCCATCGTGTGCCCATGTTCGGGCGTTGCGCTTTCTTCTCGGTGCGGCCACCACCGAGCAGCTTGCTCTTCTCACCGGCCGGACGGACCTTGCGGCCCGCGTAGCCGAGCAGTGCCGGAATCAGGGTGAGGGCGATCAGTACGGCGATGACGACCGTTCCTGCGGCGGCGAAACCCATCTTGGTCAGCATCGGGATGTTGACGACCGAGAGGCCGACGAGGGCGATGACGACTGTGAGCCCGGCGAAGACGACCGCGGAGCCCGCCGTGCCGACGGCGCGGCCGGCCGCCTCCTCACGCCCGTGTCCCTCGGTCAGTTCCGCACGGTAGCGGGAGACGACGAACAGCGCGTAGTCGATGCCGACCGCGAGGCCGATCATCATGGCCAGGGTGGAGGTGGTGGGGCTGAGGTCGAGGGGGCTGGCCAGCGCGGTGATGCCCGACACACCGATACCGACGCCGATGAGCGCGGTGAGCAGCGGCAGACCGGCCGCGAGCAGCGACCCGAAGGTGATGACCAGGGCGAGCGCGGCGACACCGATCCCGATGATCTCGGCGGCACCGGTGGGCGGGACGGTGGCCAGCAGCGCGTCACCGCCCATCTCCACGGTCAGCCCGGCGTCGCGGGCGTCCCCGGCAGCGCCTTTCAGGGCGTCGCGCGAGGACTCCTGCAACTCCAGGACGGAGACCTTGTAGCTCACCGAGGTGTAGGCGACGGTGCCGTCCTGGCTGACGCCTCCACCCTGGTACGGGTCGGTGGCACCGGCCACCTCGGAGCCTTCGGAGAGCTCCTCGACGGTCTGCTGGACGGTCGCCTTGTGACCGGCGTCGGTGATCTTCTCGCCGGCGGGGGCCTTGAAGACGACACGTGCGGTCGCCCCGTCGGCCCTGGTGCCGGGGAAACGTTCCTCGAGCAGGTCGAAGGCCTTCTGCGCCTCGGTGCCGGGGATGGAGATGGAAGAGTTGCCGGTGGCGGGCGCGCCGGCAGCGCCGACGCTCGCGAGCGCCAGCAGCGCCACCCAGAGCAGGGCTACGAAGTGCCGTCGCCTGAAGGCGAAACGACCGAGTCGATAGAGGAAAGTGGCCACGAGAGAGTACTCCCGGTCTGATCGCGGGTTGTTCAGGGCAGGGGGGAGCAGCCCGACGACGGAGCTGTGATGTCAGGCGGTGGTCGACCGGGGGGCGGTCTGAGGGGGATCGGTCAGGGGAGGGGGACCCCGAGGGAAGGGAGGAGCACAGCGTCGATGTACGAGGTGAGGAACTCCCGCGTGGGCGGCAGATCGTCGATCAGGGGCCGCGCGACGAACGCGCCGACGAGCATGTGCACCAAGTGCTCCAGCGCAGGGTTGTCCGGGCGGATCTCGCCACGGTCGACCGCGCGCCGGACGATCCGCTGGACCTCCTCGATCTCCGTTTCGACGAGGAGGTCCCTGAACGCACGTCGCAGGTCGTCGTTCGTGTGCACCGCCATGGCGAGCGCCCGCATCAGGGCGGCGCTCTGCTCCATGGCGCAGTCGTCCTGGCGGCCGGCAAGGGCATGCAGGTCACCCCGCAGGGAACCGGTGTCGGCATCGCCGAGGCCACCCGGCTTCTGATGCCGCATCGCCCTCACCACCAGCTCGGCCTTGCCGCCCCACTGGCGGTAGAGGGTGGCCTTGCTGGACCGGGTGCGGGCGGCCACGGCGTCCATGGTGAGGGCGTCGTACCCGACCTCGCGAAGCAGGTCGAGCACGGCCGCGTAGATCTCGGCCTCGCGCTCCGGGGTGATCCGGCTGCGACGCGCCGGTGCGACCTCGGTCATCCCGCTCACCTCTTCTCGCTCCGGATCTCACCGCGCCGAACGACACGGTTTCGTACACGAAGAATGTACCGCAGACCCTAGAGGAACGAAACCGTTTCGTACGTTCGCTGGGTCACGCCGGGAGAGCCGCCGTCGCTCCGCACGAGTTGCTGCGGTCCGTAGCCCGGAAAAGCATGGGAAGAGTGAGTTATCTGCGCCTGCCGCACCTCAACGGCGACCTGCTGTGCTTCGTGGCCGAGGACGACCTCTGGCTCGCCCCGCTCGAACGCCCCGGGCCGGGCCTGGCGACTCACCGTCGACCGCACCAAGCTCGGCCACCCCCGCTTCTCCCCCGACGGCCGCCACATCGCGTACACGAGCTGGCGCAGCCTCGACCCCGAGGTCCATCTGGTCCCGGTGGACGGCGGTCCGGGCCGCCGTCTGACCTACTGGGGCAGCTCCGACACCCGGGTCTGCGGCTGGGCGCCCCCGAACGGGGACGGGAGTCCCGAGATCCTCGCCGTCGCCTCGCACGGCGAGCCGTTCTCGTACTTCACCTGGTCCTACAAGCTCTCCACCGACGGCGGTCCGGGCCGCAAACTGCCCTGGGGCCCGGTGGCCGACATCCAGGTCGCCGAGATCGCCGGAGAACGCAGAACCCTGCTGCTCACCGGCACCCCGCCGCACGAGCCGGCCTCCTGGAAGCGGTACCGGGGCGGGGCGACGGGCAGGCTGTGGCTGCACGGACGGCGCCTGCTCGACGGGCACGACGGGCTCGCCGAGGTCGACGGACATCTACACTCCCCGATGTTCGTCGGCGGCCGGGTCGCCTTCCTCTCCGACCACGAGGGCGTCGGCAACCTGTACTCCTGCGCGTACGACGGCTCCGACCTGCGCCGCCACACCGACCACGACGCGTTCTACGCCCGGCACGCGTCCAGCGACGGCACCCGGGTCGTCTACCAGTGCGCCGGTGACCTGTGGCTCGTCGACGACCTGTCCCCGGCCTCCGTGCCGCGCCGGCTGGACGTCACGCTGAGCGGGCCGCGCGCCGGGCGGCGCCGTTACCAGGTGCCCGCCGCGCACCACCTGGACGGCGTCTCGGTGGACGAGACGGGCCGCGCCAGCGCCGTCGTCGTACGCGGCAGCCTGTACTGGCTCACCCACCGCGACGGCCCCGCGCGCACCCTCACCGACACCCCCGGGGTGCGGGTGCGGCTGCCGGAGATGCTCGGCGCGAGCGGGCGGGTGGCGTATGTGACGGACGCCGAGGGCGAGGACGCGATCGAGGTCGTCTCCCTGCCCCGGGCGAGCGGCCGCCGCCCCACCCGACGGCTGGCCTCGGGGAGGCTGGGCCGGGTGCTGGAGATGGTGGCCGACCCGGACGGCGAACGCCTGGCCGTCGCCTCCCACGACGGCCGCCTGCTACTCGTGGACATCAGCGAGGCCGACAACGGCCTGGGCGGGGGCAGCAGCGAAGGCTCCGGCCCCGGCGGCGAGGAGGCTTCCGGTGGCGAGGGCCCCGGCATCGCCGACAGCTCCCCCGACCCCGACCCCGGCCCCGGCCCCGATCCCGACAACCGGGTCACCGAGCTGATCCGGTCCGTCAACGGGCCCGTGCGCGACCTCGCGTTCTCGCCCGACGGCGGGTGGCTCACCTGGTCGCACCCCGGCGTCGGGCGGACGCTGCGGCAGATCAAACTGGCCCGGATCAAGGACCGGTTCGTCATCGACGTCACCAACGGCCGCTTCGAGGACGAGAACCCGGTCTTCACCCGGGACGGCCGCTACCTCGCCTTCCTGTCCTGGCGCGGCTTCGACCCGGTCTACGACGTGCACACCGGTGACCTGTCCTTCCCGCTGGGCTGCCGCCCGTACCTGGTACCGCTGTCCTCGGCGACCCTCTCCCCGTTCGCCCTCAGCCCCGAGGGCCGGCCGCCGGGGGCCTGGACCCGGTGGAGGCCGACGACGGGGACGACAGCGGCGACAGCGGCGGCACGGTGACCGTCGAGACCGAGGGCCTGGAGAACAGGGTCACCCCCTTCCCGGTCGCCGCCTCCAAGTACTCGGCGCTGCACCCGGTCGCGGGCGGCGGACTGGTCTGGCTGCGCTGGCCGATCTCGGGCGCGCTCGGCGAGACGTTCGCGAACCCGGACGACACCAGCGGCCGGCCGACCCTGGAGCACTTCCACATCAGCAAGGCGAAGAAGTCCGAACTCGTGGAACATCTGGACTTCTTCGCGGTCAGCGGCGACGGGACGCGGCTGGTCGTGGCCGACGAGGGCGAGCCGCGCGCGGTGCCCGCGACCGAGCCGGGCGACAGCGACTCCACCGTCTGGATCGACGTCCGCCGCATCCTGCACGAGGCCGACCCGGCGGCCGAGTGGCGGCAGTCGTACGAGGAGGCCGGGCGGCTGATCCGGGCCTACTTCTGGGAGCCCGGCATGTGCGGCATCGACTGGGACGCGGCGCTCGACCAGTACCGCCCGCTGGTCGAACGGGTCACCTCCCCCGACGAGTTCGCGGACCTGTTGCGCGAACTGCTCGGCGAACTCGGCACCTCCCACGCCTACGTCACCGCCGCCCGCCGCAACGAGGGCCCCCCGCACTACCAGCGCCGCCAGGGCTTGCTCGGCGCCAACCTCGTGCCCCGGGAGGGAGGTTGGACGATCCGGCGGATTCTGCCCGGTGATTCCTCCGACTCCCGTGCGCGTTCGCCGCTGGCCGGCACCGGCATCCGTGAGGGCGCGGTCCTCACGCATGTCGACGGCCGCCCGGTGGACCCGGTCGCCGGGCCCTACCCGCTGCTCGCGGGGGCGGGCGGTACAACGGTGGAGCTGACGTTCGCCCCGGCCGAGGGCACGGGCCCGCCCCGCCGGGTCGCCGTCGTCCCGCTGATCGACGAACGCCCGCTGCGCTACCAGGACTGGGTGGCCAAACGCCGGGACGTGGTAAGGAGGTTGAGCGGCGGCCGGTGCGGCTATCTGCACATCCCCGACATGGGCGGCTCGGGCTGGGCCCAGTTCAACCGCGACCTGCGCATGGAGGTGTCCCGCCCGGCGCTGATCGTCGACGTGCGCGGCAACGCGGGCGGCCACATCAGCGAACTCGTCGTCGAGACGCTGACCCGCACCATCCTGGGCTGGGACCTCACCCGCGGCGCCCAGCCGGTGTCGTACGCGGCCAACGCCCCGCGCGGGCCGGTGGTCGCCCTCGCGGACGAGGCGACGAGCTCCGACGGTGACATGATCACGGCCGCGTTCAAGCTGCTGAAGCTGGGGCCGGTGGTCGGGCAGCGCACCTGGGGCGGGGTGGTCGGCATGACCGGCCGGCACCGGCTGGGGGACGGCACGGTGATCACGGTGCCGATGAACGCGGCCTGGTTCGACGCATACGGCTGGTCGGTGGAGAACAGAGGCGTCACCCCCGACCTCGAGGCGCTGCGCACACCGCTGGACTGGGCGGAGGGCCGGTACACGGTGCTCGAGGACGCGGTCCGACTGGCCCTGGAACTCCTGGAGACGGAGCCCCCGGCCACTCCCCCGGGCTACAGCGACGTCCCCGACCGCTCCCGCCCGAAGCTGCCACCGAGGAAGGGCAGGACGTGAAGGACCCGGAAGCGTGGGGGCGTGGGAGGGTGGAGACGTGAGAGGGGGCGCCCCCGTGGAGGCGCCCCTTCCCGCTTCAGCACACGGCGCTCAACGGCCGTGCCGAGCAGTGGTCTTCAGCACACGACGTCAGGCGTCGTAGTCCTCGTCGAAGCGCTCCTCGGACTCCTGCCGTCCGCGCTGCGGGTTGTCCGGGTCCTCTTCGCGACGGCGACCGCGATTCTGGAGCTGCTCCTTGGCCTGGCCGGCCTTCTGCTTGGCCTGCTGCTGCATCTGCTCGGACTTGTCCTGAAACTGATCCTTCATGCCCATGTGGGTTCACTCCCGTTGGGGTGTGGGGGATCTTGCCCCCTCAGATTCACACGGGCGGTGACCCTCCGCACGTCGATCAGTCACGCACCGTAGTACGGTGTTGTTCATCGGCGTTCCCGCCGGCCCCGACCAGGCCCGTGCGCATGCCGGTGAGGCGATCCGCGAACCGCCGCATCTCCCGCTGCCCGACGGTCCCGATCACACCGGGCAGGTACCCGCGCACGCCCTGCATCCCCCGCAGCCACCACTGCCCGTACACATGGCTCGAGCGTCGCTCGATCCCGGCCACGATCCGGTCCACCGCGGGGCCCAGCGGATACGTCTTGTTCGTCGGCCACGGCAGCCGCTGCCTGAGTTCCCGCATCACCTCGTCCTGGTCGGTCCCGCGCACCATGTCCGTGTCGGTCCAGGAGAGATAGCCGACGCCGACCCGCACTCCCCGGTGTCCGACCTCGGCCCGCAGAGAGTGCGCGTACGCCTCCACACCGGACTTGGACGCGCAGTACGCGGTCATCATCGGCGCCGGGGTGATCGCGGCGAGCGAGGCGATCTGGAGCAGGTAGCCGCGGCTCTCGGTCAGCAGCGGCAGGAACGCGCGGGCGGTGACCGCCGATCCGATCAGGTTGACCTCGATGACCCGCCGCCAGGCCTCCGGGTCGGAGTCGGCGAACGGACCACCGGCCGCCACACCGGCGTTGGCGACCACGATGTCGACCTTCCCGAACCGCTCCTCGACCTCCCCCGCGACCCGGACCATCGCCCCGTGGTCGGTGACGTCGGCGTGCCAGTGGCCGCTCTCGCCGTGCAGCCGCGCCGAGACCTGCTTGAGCACGTCCGGCTCCAGCCCGACCAGTGCCACCTTCGCCCCGCGCGCGGAGAGCTTGCGGGCGAGCAACTCCCCCACCCCGCGGGCCGCTCCGGTGACGACGGCGACCTGCCCTTCGAGACTTCCCCTGCTCATGCGGCCACCTCGGCGTTCTCGTGGGGCGCGGCTGTCTTCTTCGCGGGTGCGCGCAGGACGGCGTACTCGGACAGGTCCACGCGCCGCGTCGCGCGCCGGAACTCGCTGGTCGTGCCCGGCCAGACGGTGGTGTTGCGGCCGTCGGCGTCCAGATACCAGCTGGTGCAGCCACCGGTGTTCCACACCGTGCGCTTCATCCGTTCCTGCACCCGGTGGTTCCAGACGCGGACGGCGCTCCGGCGGGCGTCGAGGGCGACCCGGCCTCCGAGGACGTCGAGTTGGCGCAGGTAGTCGGCGAGGTAGTTCAGCTGGGACTCGATCATGAGGATCATCGACGAGTTCCCGAGGCCGGTGTTCGGCCCGATGAGCGTCATCCAGTTGGGGAACCCGGCGGCCGAGGCACCGCGCAGGGCCTCCATCCCGCCCGTCCACGTCTCGGCGAGGGTCTTGCCCTCCGCGCCGACGACCCGCTCGGCGATGGGCATGTCGGTCACGTGGAACCCGGTGCCGAACACGATCGCGTCGACCTCGGCCTCGGTCCCGTCGGCGGCGACGACGGTCGAACCGCGGACCTCGCTCAACCCACTGGCGACGACATCGACGTTGGGCCGCGCGATCGCCGGATAGTACGTACTGGACAGCAGGATCCGCTTGCATCCGATGCGGTAGTCGGGGATCAGCTTGGCGCGCAGGGCCGGGTCCTCGATGGCGCGGACCATGTTGCGCTTGGCCAACTGCTCGACGAGACCGAGCTCGTTGGGATACTTGGTGAACGCCTGCACCTGCAACTCCCTGACCCCCCACAGCAGTCCGCGGCGCAACTGGGCGGTGAAGGGCAGCGCCCGGTGCAGGGCCCGTTCGGCGCCGCTGATGGCCCGGTCGACGCGGGGCAGGACCCAGGGCGGGGTGCGCTGGAAGAGAGTGAGCCGGGAGACGAGCGGCTGGATGGACGGCACGATCTGGATGGCGGAGGCCCCCGTGCCGACCATGGCGACCCGCTTGCCGCGCAGGTCGTAGTCGTGGTCCCAGCGGGCGGAGTGGAACACCCTGCCGGGGAAGGTGTCGAGCCCGGGGATGTCGGGGACCTTGGGGTCGGACAGCGGCCCGGTGGCGGACACCACGACATCGGCGGTGAGGCTGCCGCTGCTGGTCTCGATCTCCCACCACAGCCGCTCCGTGTTCCACGCCATCCGCTTCACCTCCGAGTCGAAGCGGAGGTGCGGACGCAGGCCGAAGGTGTCGGTGACGTGCTCCAGGTAGGCACGGATGTGCTCCTGCCCCGAGAAGGAGCGCGGCCAGTCGGGATGGGGCGCGAAGGAGAACGAGTAGAGGTGCGACGGCACGTCGCACGCGCACCCGGGGTAGCTGTTGTCGCGCCAGGTGCCGCCGACGGTACCGGCCCGCTCCAGGACGACGAAGTCGGTGACCCCCTCGCGCCGCAGCCGCACAGCGGCCCCCAGCCCGCCGAACCCGGACCCCACCACCGCGACCCGTACATGCTCGTGCTCGGCCATCCCGAAGCCTCCCGCCCTCACGCGCCACCGAGAACCTTGCCAGTGACCACTGGCGCAATGGAGCGTAGAGCAGTGCCGTACTGATGGGTAGGGTGCGCGCAAGGAAAGTTACCGCCGGTACGCCCTAGGCTGCTGACGTGGCAGAGGAGAACGCAGAACCCGGTGAGCGGCGCGAGTACCGCATGGAGGAGCTGGCCCGGCTGGCCGGCATCACCGTGCGCACGCTGCGGTTCTACCGCGAACGCAAGCTGATCCCGCCGCCCCGCCGCGAGGGCCGCATCGCCTGGTACGACGACCAGCACCTGGCCCGGCTACGGACGATCACGGCACTCCTGGAGCGCGGCCACACCCTGAACGGCATAGCGGAACTCGCCGAGGCCTTCGACCACGGCCGCGACGTCGGCGAACTCCTCGGCATGGACGCCCCCACCGAGGAGACCCCGGTCCGTCTCACCCCCGAGGAGCTCGCCGACCGTTTCGCGGGCGAGGTCACCCCGGAGAACCTGGCCGCCGCGATGGACCTCGGCTACCTCGGCACCGACGGCGAGGAGATCGTCCACATCAGCCGCCGCCTGCTGGACGTCTCGTCCGCCCTGGTCCGCGAGGGCATCCCGCTCGCGGAGGTGCTGCGCACGGGCCGGGAGGTCCGCACCCACACCGAGGCCGTGGCCGACCTCTTCGCCGAGCTGATCCTCCGCCACGCCCCCGAGGAGGCCGTGCACCGCCTGCGTCCCCTGGCCCGCGGCGTGGTCGACGCCGAACTCTCCCTGGCGATGGACCGCCGCCTGCACAAACAGTCGTGCCCCTCAGGCGGCACTCACTCCATCGAATGACTTTTTACCACACCGAGCGAAAGGAAGTTCGCGCTCCGAAAGTGGAGTCAAAAGGCCCCGGCGGCTGAGCCACCGGCCCCGG
The DNA here is from genome assembly GCF_045291515.1 of Streptomyces sp. GD-15H. Classification (NCBI taxonomy): domain Bacteria; kingdom Bacillati; phylum Actinomycetota; class Actinomycetes; order Kitasatosporales; family Streptomycetaceae; genus Streptomyces; species Streptomyces sp. GD-15H. The sequence goes on along the minus strand of NZ_CP149447.1, from coordinate 5,128,430 downwards.
GGTACGGCCGACACCGCATAGGGGTGTCGACGTGTCCGAGCGTGGCCCTCAACCGACTCTGCGATCCTCGCTTTCGATGCCCATCAACGGACAGGCAAGGGCTCTTGGTGCCCTGCGACTCAGCCAGATCACGAGCGTCTCCACTTCGCCGGAACGGCAACGTGCTGCTGCGCAGTCCGTCCCTGATGGGCCATCACGTCCCTCACGGGCAAACCGTCCGCGACGCGGACGGTGCGCCTGGGTTGCTCGGTCCGCCCCTGCCCACCGAGGGGGAATTCCAAGCCCTTCAGGACCTGCCTCACACTCGGTCCACCGGCAGTCATCCACGAAACCGTGAGACCGCGCTGCTCAGAGCTCGCGCGCTGCTCCGAGCGCTGCATCACCGTCATCGACGCCTCCTTCGACCTCGCCGACACCGTCATCACCGTCCGCAGCCTCATCCGCCGCGCCTGGAGCACCCACCGCTGGGACAACCGATCCGCCCACCGACCATGGCCGCGCGCCTGTCTGCGCGAGCGCTTACTGGCGTTGTGCACTGTGCAGGCTGCGGCGGGCGCATGTATTTCGCCGCACGCCGGGGCTGCGCATACGGCAACTATGTCTGCCGTGCCCGCGCCCAATCCATGACGTGCCCTGCAGCCGCGGGCATGCGCTCCGACTGACTCGAGGCGTACACGACGGACTGCTCTCGCAAGGCGAAGGGGCTGAACACCCTCGTCCCTCGCGAGATGCTCCTTGAAGACGGCGTTCATGTCACCGTGGCCAAGGGAAGGTGCGGAGGCGGCCCGGCCAGGCCGGCCGGACCAGACACCTCACGGTTGACCTTCAGTGCCGGCATGCCGCCCGATGAAGAGCAAGGGGCTGAAGCCACCGTCGGGGCCGTGCGGGATACGACCGCCCCGGGTGCCACGCACGGTCCTGTCACCCGGCAAACACCACAGAAACGGGAGCGTGGTCCGACCACCGCTCCGTATGACTCGCCGCACGTTCCACGAAAGCCTTGACCGCTCGCTCTGCAAGCCCAGGAGTGGCCATAGCCAGGTCGATCCTCCAACCTGCGTCATTGTCGAAAGCCCGCCCCCGGTACGACCACCACGTGTACGGCCCGTCGACATCAGGATGCAGCGCCCGTACGACGTCGACGTAACCACCGTCGGCCGGGTCGAGGACCCGCCCCAGCCACTCCCGCTCCTCCGGCAGGAACCCGGAGTTCTTGGTGTTGCCTCGCCAGTTCTTCAGGTCGGCCTGCTGGTGCGCGATGTTCCAGTCCCCGCACACGACGACCTCCCGGCCGTCGGCGGCGGCCCGCTCCCGCAGGCCCTTCATATAGGCGAGGAACTCCCCCATGAAGCGGATCTTCTCGTCCTGCCGCTCGGTACCGACCTCGCCGGAGGGCAGATAGAGCGAGGCGACGGTGACCCCGGGCAGATCCACCTCCACGTACCGCCCACCGCCGTCGAACTCGGCCGACCCGAAACCGACCTGGACGCGATCGGGCTCACGCCGCGTATACAGGGAGACCCCCGCGCGCCCCTTCGCCGCAGCAGGCGCATGCACCACATGCCACCCCTCGGGCTCCCGGACGTGCTCGGGCAGCTGCTGCGGCTCCGCGCGCACCTCCTGCAGGCACACCACATCGGCGGAGGTCCGCTCCAACCACTCCACGAAGCCCTTCTTCGCGGCGGCGCGCAGTCCGTTGACGTTGACGGAGGTCACAGTGAACATCCGGGCACGATACCGGCACACTGGACGGGGCCCGTTCCTGGCCCGAAAAACGGATCCCACCCCAATCGGATTGATATACCTTACTGCGCATGAATATCCGACGCGTCTCCTACGACCACCCCGACGCCGTCAAGCTGAACGACGAGGTCCAGGCCGAGTACCACGTCCGCTACGGCGACGGCGGCGACGCCACCCCCATGAACCCCGCGCACTTCAGGCCGCCGCACGGCATCTACCTGCTCGTCTACGACGAGAACGACACCCCGGTCGCCTCCGGCGGCTGGCGCGTCCAGAACGCCAACGGCGAGGGCAACCGCGACGGGGACGCCGAGCTGAAGCGGATGTACGTGACCGAGGGAATGCGCGGCCGGGGCCTGGCCCGCCGCATGCTGGCCGCCCTGGAGGACGACGCCCGCGCGGCCGGCCGCCTCCGCATGGTCCTGGAAACGGGCACGCAGCAGCCGGAGGCCATCGCCCTCTACACCTCCAGCGGCTACGAGCCCTGCGAGAAGTTCGGCTACTACCGCTCTTACGAGAGCAGCCGCTGCTTCGCGAAGCCGCTGTAGCACCACTCGGCGCCGCCGGTCACTGACTACTCGTCCACTCCTCCGCCTTCCGGACTTCCCGGCGAGGGCAGACGTCGGCCGCGGGACTCCGCGACGCGCAGCGTGTCGGCGAGGCATTCGGTCAGCCGGAGCGCGGCGTAGCGGACCTCGACGTTCGGGGTCAGGGGATCGTCCAACACCCGGCGGGCGGCGCGGAGAACATCCAGCCCGTCCGCGAGTTGCCGGGCCTCCGTCGCGTCGGCGAACCGGGAGACGACCCCGCCCTCCTCGCCGGGGACGAGGAAGCAGGGCTTGCCTTCCGGCGACAGCCAGGGCAGCAGTCGGAGCACGGTGAGCGAGTTCATCACGCGGCCACCTTCCGGGCGCCGCTGGCGTGCTGGTCGAGGTCGGCACCGAACCCGGCGGCGAGTACGAGGACCCGGCGACGGTGGCGCCGACGTGCCTGTTCCTGCTCGTGGGCGGTGAGGTAGGGCCGGACGAGGCGGGAGGCGGCGCCGTCGAGAGGGAGATGACGGCAGTACGGGGAACGGTGAAGAGGAAGGCAGCCGGAGTCGGCGGTACGGGGAGTGACGTACTCGGAGCCGACGGGGCGCCGGTCCCCCGCGCGATGGGTTCCGGTGCCAGGCCCGAAGAGAAGGCCCAACCAATGGGCAGCCCGGCGGATAAGGTCATGCATGTCGACGCTCCTTGCAAGCGTTGGCCGTGCCCCGGGAGGTCTAGCCACCTCGCCGGGGTCTTCCGTTCGTTCTGCAGAACCTACTTTGCATCAGGATGCGTTAGGTAGCAATAGGAAGCATGCGGTTGCACCCACACGTGGTGGGTCGATACTCGGCGCTTTAGCGTTCATGCATGCCTGATGAGCGTGACTGGAGACCCGACCCGGCAAGCCACGTCTACGTGTATCTGCAGGTCGCCCACCACATCGCCGATCAAATCCGGACGGGACGACTCCTCGCGGGTGCGCGCCTCCCTGCCGAACGGGACCTCGCAGAGCAGTACGGCGTAGCCGTCAACACGATTCGCCGTGCCGTCCGCGACCTCCGCGATCAAGGTCTGGTCATCACTGTCCCCATCAAGGGAACCTTCGTACGCCCCGACCCCTCCCCCAACAGTTCACCAGTAACCGAGCCCGGGGCCACCGACTGACGGCTCCGCCCCCACCCCCGCTCGACCGACTCCGTAGTAATTCGTTGCCGGGCACCGTGCGACGACGCCGGCCGTGCAGGCGGCGACCGCGAACCCGAAACCGAGAGGCCGGGAGTGGATGCCTTGCTGAAAACTGTGAGCAGTCGGCGAGCAAGTGTCCCTTTCGCGCTCAAACGAGCGGAACATGGACAGTGATGGCTGGAGTGCTCACGGACTTACGACCGCATGGCTCAGCCGAGGCGTCGTACGGGCCCGCCCGCCAGGAACGCCTCGATGTCCTCGACGGCCTGGCCGTAAGAGGTGCGGTAGTAGCTCTGCGAGACATGGCCGAGGTGAGGGATGGCCAGGGGCCGGGGCGCGGTGCGCATGGGGTGGTCGGCGGGCAGGGGCTCGACCAGCGGTCGGCGAAAACGGGATGCCGCCTCCCCTGACCACCCTGAGCTGGTGAAAACCGCTTCAACCGCCCCCGGCACACGGCCGCGTGGTCGGACAGGGCTGCCAGGCGGTCAGTCGATGCGCGCGCAGAGGTCGTCCTGCGTCCCGTACGCCATGTTCACGGTCTTGTATCCGGTGGAGCTGATGTCCATGGTGTACACCCCGTCGACGAGGTACAGGCCGCGCGGCAGGTTGCCGCTGTTCTCGCCGACGCCGACCAGCACCGGGCCGAGCACGGACCAGTGCTGGGAGCCGTCGGTGCGGTAGTCGACGACGGCTGTGCCGCTCGCGTCCGCGTCGTGGAAGGCACCGGTCCCGGTGTGGGTGACCCGCACGACCAGGTCACCCTTGTACGCGACCCGCTTCGCGGAGCCGTCGGGATGGGTGTCCAGCACGCGCTGCACCACTTCATCGACGACGGGCTCGCCGTGGACGGGGAAGTCGCACCGGACGCCTGCGGCGACGTCCCACGGCGCGGAGGGCGCCGGTTCCCAGCCCTTGCCGGTGCCGGCGGGCGCGGCGGCGGCAGGCACCGCGCCCGGGAGCACGGCGGCAAGGGCGAACAGGGCAACGACGGTTCGGCGCATGGCTTCTCCTTGGTGAGGCTGGTCCGCGAGGGGCGTTCAGATGATCCCGACACCAGCCTCGTCCCTGCCGCTGACCAAATCCTCACCGCTTTTCCCGCGTCCCCCACGGGTGGGAAGCGCTTCCGCTTCCGGCTAGGCTGCCCCGAATCATGGAGTTCCAGCTGCTCGGTCCGTTCCAGGCCCGTCACGAGGGACAGCGGGTGCTGGTGGGCAGCCGCCGCCAGGAGCGGTGCCTGCTGTCGATCCTGCTGCTGCACGCGGGCCGTACCGTGACGACCACACGCCTCATCGACCTGTTGTGGGACGGCGATGCGCCGGCCTCGGCCCGCAGCACCGTCCACACCTACGTCGGCAGACTGCGCGCCGGCCTCAGGCCGTACGGACTGCACATCGGCACCACGCACGACGGCTATGCCGTCGAGCCCGGTCGGCATGTGATCGACGCGCAGGAGTTCATCCTCCTTGTCCGGCAGGCGGCAGCCACGGGCGATCCTGCGGAGCGGGTGCGCCTCTACGACCAGGCCCTCGGGCTGTGGAGGGGCCCGCTGCTCGCCGATGTGGCCGACGACCGGCTTCGTGACCGGCTCGGCGCCCACATCGGGGAGCTGCGCCTGTCCGCCCTGGAGCAGTGGGCCGAGTCCCAGCTCGCCATGGGACGGCATGAGCGGGTCGCGGCGGATCTGATGGTGTCGGCCCAGGAACATCCGGAGCGGGAACGACTGGTCACCGGCCAGATGACCGCGCTGTACCGGAGCGGCCGCCAGGCCGATGCCCTCCAGCTGTACCGCAGTACGCGCCAAGTGCTGGTGACCGACTTCGGCATTGAGCCGGGCGCCGGGTTACGGACCCTGCACGACCGCATCCTGCAGGGCGACCCCCGGCTGGACCGGCCACCCGCGCCCATCTATGCGGTGCGGGTCGGCGAGGAATGGCTGCCGTGGAACACCAGCGGACATCCGGCACTGGAATTCTGCAACACTTACGCGGGCTGGGGCGGCGCTCATCTGCCGGGCTCGGAGTGGCTGCGCAGCTACGCCACGCTCGCCGTGTGGGCCGGACATATGGACCTGGCGGAAGACCGACTCGTCACCTGGCTGCTCGAACAGGCGCGGCAGTACCCCGAGAAGGCCGCCGCCGCCCTGGACGAGGCCCGGGAATTCCGTGGAAACCTGTACGCCTGCCTGACCGATCCCCACGACGCTCGGGCCTTCAAGGCGGTGGCCGGTGTCGTGGAGGACGCCGCCAAGGTCTCGGTGTTCACCCGCGGTGAGGACGGCCTGGGGCGCTGGCTTCCGTCCCGCGCCGCCGGTTTGCGGTTGCCTGTCTGTGCGGCCGCCCGCAGCGCCTCGGAACTGCTCGCGGACCCGCGACGTTTCACGATCCGCACCTGCCCCAGCGAGGACTGCGGCTGGCTCTTCCTCGACCAGCGCGGGCGACGCAGGTGGTGCAGCCTGGCGACCTGCGGCAGCAGGAAGCCGGCGGGTAACCGGTGCGTGACCGTTGATCCTGCTTGATGCGCCCCACCGACTTGGCTCCCAAGGGCTGCTCGCGGTCGCTGTGATTGCCGCACCACACCGCCGTACCGGCCGGAACCTCAGGCCGCCGGCTGCCGAACAACCTCCTCCGGCACCGGCCTCGGTTCGGACGCCGCGTCGAACAGATCCCGGAAACGCCGAGATCCCGTCCGATCAATCAGATCGGACGGGATCTCGTGAACTCTTCCTGAGCTGACTCAAGAACAGTCGCTGCGGTGGACCTGTGGGGATTTGAACCCCAGACCCCCTCGATGCGAACGAGGTGCGCTACCAGACTGCGCCACAGGCCCTTGCAACGAGAGAAACCTTAGCACCCCGATCGGTGTGCTCGGAAATCCGTTGCCGGTGGGCGGTCACCTGCGGTTTCGGAGATCATTCGTTGGCGGCCCGGAGGCGGTCGCCGTCCTCGTACTGGTCGAACAGCGGGGTGCGGCCGCGCTCGCGGGAGCGGCGGGCAGAGGCCGCGCGGAGGGCGTCATTGCGCCCGTCGGCGTCGGCCTGCTCCTCCGTACCGGCCCGGTCCCCTTCCGGGTCCGCGTCGTCGGCGGCCTCGGTCTTCTCCGGGCCCGGGGTCACGGCGCTCGAACGCGCCGAGCTCCAGGTGTCCGCGGCGCCGAGGTCCACGTCGTTGGTGGCGCGCGGGGCGACCGGGGCGGTCACGTACGTGGGCAGCGGCACCGGGACCGGGTCCCAGCTGTCGCCGCCCTGGCCGGGCCGCCGCCGTCGCTCCCGCTGCTGGTCGACCCACTCGGCGTGGTCGGTCTGCTCGACGAGCGCGCGCCGGTCGGCGGCGAGCGCCAAGAGGCCGGGGTCGGTCTCCGGGCCCGGCCCGAGGTCGGGGTCGGCGCCCGGCTCGTGTCCCTCCGGTTCGTCGGGGTCCACGTCGTCGACGGACGGGCGGCGGCGCGGCTGACGTTCCCGCAGCCGCTGTGCGGCGGCCTCGGCCTGACGGCGGTCCATCTGGTACGCGAAGCGGCGGCGCTCCTGGGAGCGCAGGTAGGCGATGTAGACGCTCAGCAGCACCGCGGGCACTCCGGGCGCCCACAGGAAGGTGAGCCCGCCGACCGCGGCGACGATCGCGCCGAACGTGAAGGCGAGGAAGAGCATCGTGGTGGTGCGCCGACGGCGGGCGAGCACCTTCGAGCGCCGGGCACGCGCCGCGGCGGCCTGCGCCGACAGGGACTGCGGGGCGGACTGCGACGACGGGGCCTGCTGGGCCGGCATCGCCGGCTGTGCCCTTCGAGGGGGCGCTTCGCGCCGGGCGGACGGAACGCGCTCGCGCGGGGGGCGTCCGGTTGAATCGTCGGGGGCCGGTTCGGGTACCGCCCGTTCCGGCCGCTGCGCGGGGGACGTCCGTACGGGCGCCTGCACCTGCTGCGGACGGGTCTGGGACACGGCGAAGGCCCGGACGTCCACCGAATCGGTGACCGCGTCCGGGTCGTGGACGCTCTGCTCCCCCTCGTCGGCGGAGCGCGCCCGCAGGTCCTTGGCGTACCGGCGCTCCATTCCCGCCCGTCCGGACAACAATCGGATGGCGGTGCTGAAGCGTTCCGTCGGACGGGCTTCGTTCAACTCGTCCTGCCTACGGAGCCACATCGGCACCAAGTAGGCGGCCCAGGCCCCGACAATGACTGCGTAGATGAGGCCGCTGCTGCTCACGCCTCACACGGTAGAGGGGTTTAGGTGAGGCCATCCGCCAATTGAGCCGGTGTGTCGCACGATCTGGCTGATATTTCGAGCTTTTTTTGCGAACGATGCGATCAACAGACCACTCAAGCTGGGAATTTCCCCCTCTTCAGACGGTCATCACGCGATCAAATTCGAACGTTTATTCAATTAGTCGGGCGGTGCGGAATTCCGGGATGACGCCGCTCGTCCCCGGCCCGCTCGTCTCCGGCGGGCCGCTCTTCCTGGGAGCGTGCCCGTTGCCAGCGCCTGAGCAAATCCTCGGGCAGTTCTTCCGCCGTGAGCGCGAAGACGAGATGGTCGCGCCAGGCTCCGTCGATGTGCAGATACCGCGGGCGCAGCCCCTCCTCGCGGAATCCGAGTTTCTCCACGACCCGGCGGCTGGGCCCGTTCTCGGGCCGAATGCACACCTCGACGCGGTGCAGTCCGACGGTGCGGAAACAGTGGTCCACGGCCATCGCCACGGCCGTCGGCACCACCCCGCGACCGGCCACCGCCTCGTCGACCCAGTAGCCGACGTGCCCCGAGCACATCGAGCCCCAGGTGATCCCCGCGACCGTCAACTGGCCGACCAGGCGCCCCTGGTACTCGATGACGAACGGCAGCATCCGCCCCGCGTGGGCCTCTGCCCTGAGGTGGCGGACCATCTGACGGTAGGTCGGCCGGTGCACGATCGGACCGGAAGGGGTGGGCGGCGGGATCGTCGCCTCCCAGGGGCGCAGCCAGTCCCGGTTGCGCCGGTTGACCTCGCGCCAGGCCCGCTGGTCGCGCAGCTTTATCGGCCGGAGGACGACGTCGCCGGCCACCAGCTCCACGGGCCAGGAGGAACCGTTCAGCTCGCACCCCCGCCACTGGTACCGGAACTGGAGTGGTCACCGCCGCGCAGTTGGTCGACCGCGTGCTTCAACAGCGGTTCCAGGACGGCCAGACCGTCCTTCACTCCGCCGCTGGACCCGGGAAGGTTGACGATCAGCGTCCGGCCCGCGACGCCCGCGAGGCCCCGGGAGAGGGCCGCCGTCGGCACCTTGTCCCGGCCGTACGCCCGGATGGCCTCCGCGATGCCGGGCACCTCGTGGCCGATCACCGCGCGGGTCGCCTCGGGGGTGCGGTCGGTGGGCGAGACGCCGGTGCCGCCGGTGGTCACGATGACGTCGTACCCGGCCTCGGCGCCCGCGCGCAGCGCGGCCTCCACCGGGTCACCGTCCGGGACCACCTGCGGGCCGTCGACGGCGAAGCCGAACCGCCGCAGGCCCTCGGCGATCAGGGGGCCGCCCGTGTCCTGGTAGACGCCGGCGGCAGCCCTGTTGGAGACGGTGACCACCAGGGCGCTGTACTGCGCGAGCAGTGCGCCGCCGTCGGATGCGTCGAGTGTCATGCCCTGCTCCAGTCGCCCGACTTGCCGCCCGTCTTCTCCTCCACCCGCACGTCCGTGATGACCGCCTTCTTGTCGACCGCCTTGACCATGTCGATCACGGTGAGCGCGGCGACCGAGACCGCGGTGAGCGCCTCCATCTCCACGCCCGTGCGGTCCGTCGTCTTCACGGTGGCCGTGATCTCCACTGCGTCGTCCACGACCGACAGGTCCAGTTTCACACCGGACACCGCCAAGGGGTGACACAGGGGGATCAGGTCGGGGGTGCGCTTGGCACCCATGATGCCCGCGATCCGCGCGGTGGCCAGGGCGTCCCCCTTGGGGACGCCCTCACCGCGCAGCAGTTCGATCACACGGGGCGAGACGAGGACGCGGCCGGTGGCGCGGGCGGTGCGCGCGGTGACGTCCTTGCCGGACACGTCGACCATACGGGCGGCGCCCGCCTCGTCGATGTGGGTCAGGTGGTCCTGCGTGGAGGGTCCGGGGGTCTCCCCCGGGAAGGCACGGTCATGATCGTGTGACGCTCCCGGTCCGGGCCCGCCGCGGTGCGGCGCACGGGTCTGCTGTGCGCGACACGGTACCGCCAACCGGTGCGGCTCAGCCGAGCAGGACCACCTCGACCTCGGTGCCGGGCGCCACGGACCCGACGTCCTCGGGGACGACGATCAGCGCGTTCGCCTGTGCGAGGGCGGCCACCAGGTGGGAACCGGCGCCGCCGACCGGGGTCACCTCGCCGTCGGCATACCGGCCGCGCAGGAACTGGCGCCGGCCCTTCGGCGAGGTCAGCGTCCCGCCCGCGGTCAGGGTCGCGCGGGTTCTCGGCCGGTGGACGTCCGTGAGGCCCATCAGGGTGCGGATGGCGGGGCGCACGAACAGCTCGAAGGAGACGTACGAGGAGACCGGGTTGCCGGGGAGGGCCAGCAGGGGGGTGTGGTCGGGGCCGATGGAGCCGAAGCCCTGGGGCTTGCCGGGCTGCATGGCGAGCTTGCGGAAGTCGATGCCGCTGCCCGGCTCGTCCTCGTCGCCGACGGACGACAGCGCCTCCCTGACGACGTCGTACGCCCCGACGCTCACCCCGCCGGTGGTGACCATCAGGTCGGCGCGCACCAACTGGTCCTCGATGGTGTCGCGGAGGGTGTCGGCGTCGTCCGCGACGGCGCCCACGCGGTAGGCGATGGCACCGGCGTCCCGCGCGCAGGCGGTGAGGGAGAAGCTGTTGGAGTCGTAGATCTGACCGGCGTTCAGTTCCTCGTCGGGCTGGACGAGTTCGCTGCCGGTGGACATCACCACCACGCGCGGGCGCGGGCGCACGCGTACCGTGCCGCGGCCGATCGCGGCCAGCAGGGAGATCTGCGGCGGGCCGAGGACGGTCCCGGCCTCCAGGGCGCGGTCACCGGCCCGTACGTCGCTGCCCTTGGCGCGCACATGCGCGCGTGCCTGGGCCGGGCGGTACACGAGTACCTGCCCGGTGGCGCCCTCGGGGGCCAGGCTGCGGGCCCGCATCCCGGTGACCGGGCCCTCGCCGAGCCCGCCGTCGGTCCACTCGACGGGGACGACGGTCTCGGTGCCGGGCGGGAGCGGGGCGCCGGTCATGATGCGTACCGCCTGGCCGGGCCCGACCCTGAGCAGGTCGGACTGGCCGGCCGCGACGTCGCCCACGACCTCGAGGGCGGCCGGGTACCGCTCGCTCGCGCCCGCGACATCCGCGACCCGTACCGCGTACCCGTCCATGGAGCTGTTGTCGAACGGCGGCAGCGACACCTGCACCGTGACGTCCTCGACCAGGACGCAGCCCTGGGCGTCGAGGAGGTGCAGCTCGATGGGTTCCAGGGGGCGGACGGTGGTGAGGATGTCGTCCAGGTGCTCGTCCACCGACCAGAGGTGGTCCGGACCTGCGGTGCGGGGCGCGGCGGTGCTCAACGTTCCTGCATCTCCTCGGTGACGTAACGGCGGAGCCATGCCCGGAAGTCCGGGCCCAGGTCTTCACGTTCGCACGCGAGTCGGACAATGGCACGCAGGTAGTCGCCTCGGTCGCCGGTGTCATAGCGGCGGCCCTTGAAGACCACGCCGTGCACCGGGCCGCCGATCCCTTCGTCCGCGGCCAACTGCTGGAGGGCGTCGGTGAGCTGGATCTCGCCGCCGCGGCCCGGCTCGGTCTTGCGCAGTACGTCGAAGACGGCCGGGTCGAGGACGTAGCGGCCGATGATGGCGTAGTTGGAGGGCGCGTCGGCCGGTTCGGGCTTCTCCACCAGGCCGCTGACCCGGACCACGTCGGAATCGGCGGTGGCCTCGACGGCGGCGGAGCCGTAGAGGTTGATCTGCTCCGGGGCGACCTCCATGAGCGCGATCACGCTGCCGCCTTGCTCCTCCTGGACCTCGATCATGCGCTGGAGCAGGCAGTCGCGCGGGTCGATCAGGTCGTCGCCGAGAAGGACGGCGAAGGCTTCGGCGCCGACGTGCGGGGCGGCGCACAGGACGGCGTGGCCGAGGCCCTTGGGGTCGCCCTGGCGGACGTAGTGCATGGTCGCGAGGTCGCTGGATTCCTGGACCTTGGCGAGGCGCGCGGCGTCACCCTTCCGGTTGAGGGCGGACTCCAGTTCGTAATTGCGGTCGAAATGATCCTCCAGGGGGCGCTTGTTGCGGCCCGTCACCATCAGGACGTCGTCGAGACCGGCGGCTGCGGCCTCTTCGACCACGTACTGGATCGCCGGCTTGTCGACGACCGGCAGCATCTCCTTGGGAGTGGCCTTGGTGGCCGGCAGGAACCGGGTGCCGAGGCCTGCTGCGGGAATGACAGCCTTGCTGATCCGAGGGTGCGACTGAATCATGTCCGTAACCATATCCGGTGCCTTTGCACGGAATCCGCTACTCCGGACCGTTGATGCCCATATGAGCATAATATGACGATGCAGGGACAGAGTTGAGACACAACGACCGCGCGAACGATCCTGACAAGCGGGCATTGCGACGGGAAATCCTTCTGGCGAGGAACAGGTTGACAGCGGATGACGTGCGGGAGTCCGCGACCGCGCTGGCCGACCGCGCGCTCGGGCTGCCCGAGCTGGCGCACGCGCGCACCGTGGCGGCGTACGTCTCCGTGGGAAGCGAACCCGGCACGCTCGTGCTGCTCGACGCGCTGCGCGCGCGGGGCGTACGCGTGCTGCTGCCTGCCCTGCTCCCCGACAACGATCTGGACTGGGGCGCGTACACCGGCGAGGGCTCGCTCACGCGCGTGCGGCACGGCGGGCGGATGGCCCTGCTCGAACCGGCCGGGGAGCGCCTCGGGCCGGACGCCGTGACCGGAGCGGACGCCGTGCTGCTGCCGGGCCTGGCCGTGGACGCCCGCGGAATGCGGCTGGGGCGCGGCGGAGGCTCGTACGACCGGGTGCTGGCCCGGCTGGAGCGCGCGGGCACGCACCCGGCCCTGGTGGTGCTGCTGTACGACACCGAGGTGGTCGAGCGGGTCCCCGAGGAGCCCCACGACCGGCCGGTGCACGCGGTGGTGAGCCCGTCGGGGGTACGGCGGTTCGGCTGAGCGACGACACCGTTCCGGTGGCCCGCGGCCCCGGCAGGACGAAAGCGGCCGCCACGCGTGCGTGGCGGCCGCTTTCGCCTGCCTCATGCGTCGGGACCGGGCCCTCAGGGCTTGAGCAGCAGTGTGTCGCCGGTACTGGCCTCGACCGCCTTGTCCGAGTACGCCCACTCGAGCAGTTCGCCCTCGGCCCACTTGTCCGTCTGGTCGACGTAGTGGGAGCTGTAGGCGTGACCGGAGGCTCCGGTGAGGTTGATCCACCGCGACTTGTCGAGGTCGCCGAGGTTGACCACCATCCGCATCGACGGCACCCACACCACCCCGTAGCCGCCCGCGGCGTTCCAGCCGGTCGCGTTGACCGTGGCCTCGCCGCCGCCGAGCTTCCAGGGGCCGCGGTTGAGGACGTACTGCAGGAAGTCGGGGCCGGAGGTGCCCAGGGTCTGGTTCTTCAGGAACAGGCGGTGCAGCCGGCCCAGCTCCAGGTGTCGATGTCCTTGCCGAGCTTGGCGGTGAGCTCCCAGCGCGCGTCGATCATGGCGCGCTTGAACAGCTCGTCACGGTTCTCCGCGGCGGGGCGGGTGCCCGCCTTCGGAGTCGTCCACCAGTCGCTGTTCTCCTTCTCCATCAGCGTGCGGACCACCTCGAACCAGCGGTCGCCGCCGTCGGGCTGGGCCTGGTCGGCCTCGCGCATGCCGCACTCGCGGACCTTGACGCGCTCCTCGGCGGGCCCGACCGGGTCGACCGGGTCGACCCACAGGCACTGGCCCTTGACCCGCAGCTCCTTGGGCAGCTTGTGACCGAAGGCGAGTTTGAGGATGTTGCGCCAGACGGAGTTGAAGTAGGCGGCCGCCGCGGAGTCGGCGTCCTGGGTGTAGTCCCAGCTCTCCAGCAGCTTCTGCGCCTCGCGCACGTCCGGGTCCCCGACGTCGATCTTGAGCAGTTCGCGCACGAGCAGCTTGGCGATGCCGCTGCTGTTGTCGAGCTGCATCTGCCGCATGTCGTCGGTGGAGATCTTGCCGCCGTCCTTGATCTTCGACTTGATCAGCTCGGTGATCCGCTGGCTGCGGGCGCCATAGCCCCAGTCGGTGGTCAGGGTGTACGGGTACGTGTCGGGATCGGCGACGGCCTGGTTGGCGGTGACGATGTAGCCGCGGTCGGGGTTGAACTCGTAGGGCAGTTCGTCCTGCTCGATCCAGCCGGTCCACTCGTACTTGGGGTTCCAGCCGGGTGCCGGGACGGAACCGTCGTGGCCCTTCGCGCGGGCGGGGATCCTGCCGGGCAGCGTGTAGCCGATGTGGCCCTCGGTGTCCGCGTAGACGAGGTTCTGCGAGGGCACCTCGAAGAGGGTGGCCGCCTCGCGGAAGTCGTCCCAGTCCTTCGCTCGGTTCAGCGCGAAGACGGAGTCCATGGTGCGTCCGGCGTCCAGCGCGGTCCAGCGCAGGGAGACGCCGTAGCCGTCGCCCCGGTCGGGTGCGGCGGACTCGACGGTGGCCTTCTTGCCGGTCCGCACCAGGTCGGCGGATCGGTCGGAGAGCAGCGGGCCGTTGCCGGTCTCCCGGACGACGATCTTCCGTGAGGCGCCGCCGGCGACCTTGATGGTCTCCTCGCGGGACGTGAACGGCACCACCTTGCCGCCGTACTGGTAGCCCTCTCCGGTGATCTTCTCCAGGTAGAGGTCGGTGACGTCGACCCCGGAGTTGGTCAGGCCCCAGGCGATGTCCGCGTTGTGGCCGATTATCACGCCGGGCAGACCCGCGAAGGTGTAGCCGGTGACGTCGTACTGGCACTTGTCGGAGACGCTGCGGCAGTGCAGGCCCATCTGGTACCAGACGGACGGCAGCGAGGCCGACAGGTGCGGGTCGTTGGCCAGCAGCGGCTCACCGGTGATGGTGTGCTCCCCGGAGACCACCCAGGAGTTGGAGCCGATGCCGTCGCCGTTGACGCCGACGGCCGTGGGCAGGTTCTGCAGGACCTCCTGGAGGCCCGCCAGCTGACCCTCCAGGCCGTCCGCGGTGCTGACGGTCCCGGACGCGCCGTCCGCGGTTCCGGCAGCCCCGGACGCGCCCTCCACGCCGCCGGTGCCCGTGCCGACGCCCGTGCCCGGGGCGGTGCCGTCGCCGGTTCCGGTCCCGGCCCCGTCGCCCGTGCCCGTGCCGCTCTCGCCGCCGCCCGACTCGTAGGTCCCGGTCAGCTCGTTGTACTGGCCCTCCTGGACCACCGGCTTGTTCCGGCCGTACGGATACGCCGGGTACAGGTCGGCGATCTGCTCGGGGCCGAGGCGGCTGGTCATCAGGGCGCGGTCGATCTCGTCCTGCATGTTGCCGCGCAGGTCCCAGGCCATCGCCTTCAGCCAGGCCACGGAGTCCACCGGGGTCCACGCCCCGGGCGTGTAGCCGTTGGTGAAGCCCAGCGCCGCGTACTCCAGGGAGATGTCCGCGCCCTCCTTGCCCTCCAGGTAGGCGTTGACCCCCTTGGCGTAGGCGTCGAGGTACTTCTTCGTGGCGGGGAGAGCTTCTTCTCGTACTCCTGCTTCGCGACCCGGTCCCAGCCCAGGGTGCGCAGGAACTCGTCGCTCTCGACCTGGCTCTCGCCGAACATCTCCGACAGACGCCCGGAGGTCATGTGCCGGCGCACGTCCATCTCGTAGAACCGGTCCTGCGCCTGGACGTAGCCCTGCGCCATGAACAGGTCCTCGTCGGAGGAGGCGTAGATCTGCGGGATGCCGTGACCGTCGCGTTTGACGTCGACGGGGCCCGACAGGCCCTCGAGCGTGATCGAGCCCTTGGTCTGCGGGAAGGAGGCTCGCACGGTGCCGATCGACCAGTACGCCCCGTAGGCGACACCGCCGATCAGGGACAACACCAGGACGAACACGAGCAGACGGGCTTTGCGCCCCCTTTTCCTGCCGGACTTGCCGGGTTGCTGACCCGTGGAGGCGGTGGTGTCGGTGGGCATCGCTGTCCTTGCTGTCCTTACACGAGCGGCAGGGCGGGCTGTGCTTTTAACTGAGCGCTGGAGCAACGATAGGCGCAGGGCCCCGCGCCGCTTGACGCGGAGTCGCGAACCAGCCCGGACGGACGTTCGATGATGCCAGGGAAGCGCGTCAAGAAAACGTCAAGAGTTAGGTAAGGTAACGAAGCGGTTTGCCGCGGACGCGTCGGCTCCCCGCGCCCCGCAGGTGAGGTCGGGCGCACGGCGCGTGAGCCAGGGAAGGGGACGGCTGCTGACAGTCCACCACCTCAACCAGCTGCTGCTCGTCTGCTCACTGGTCCTGCTCGTCGCCGTCGCAGCGGTCCGGATCTCCTCGCGCAGCGGGCTCCCCAGCCTGCTCGTCTATCTCGGCATCGGCGTCGCCATGGGCCAGGACGGCATCGGCGGCATCCAGTTCGACAACGCCGGGCTGACGCAGGTCATCGGGTACGCGGCCCTGGTCGTGATCCTCGCCGAGGGCGGTCTGGGCACCAAGTGGACGGAGATCAGACCCGTCCTGCCCGCCTCCGCCGCACTCGCGACCGTCGGCGTCGCGGTGAGCGTCGGGGTCACCGCGACGGCTGCGCACTTCCTGATCGGGCTGGAGTGGCGGCAGGCGCTCATCGTCGGTGCGGTGGTGTCCTCGACCGACGCGGCGGCCGTCTTCTCCGTACTGCGGCGCATCCCGCTCCCCACGCGCGTGACGGGCACCCTGGAGGCCGAGTCCGGCTTCAACGACGCCCCGGTGGTCATCCTGGTGCTCGCCTTCTCCACGGCCGACCCGATCGAGCACTGGTACGCCCTGCTCGGCACGATCACCCTGGAGCTGGCCATCGGCGCGGTCATCGGACTCGCGGTGGGCTGGCTGGGCGCCTGGGGGCTCAGACATGTGGCACTGCCCGCCTCCGGCCTCTACCCGATCGCCGTCATGGCCATCGCCGTCACCGCCTACGCGGCGGGCGCCATGGCCCACGGCAGCGGCTTCCTCGCCGTCTACCTCGCCTCGATGGTGCTGGGCAACGCCAAGCTGCCGCACTGGCCCGCCACCCGGGGATTCGCGGAGGGGCTCGGCTGGATCGCCCAGATCGGCATGTTCGTCCTGCTCGGTCTGCTGGTCTCCCCGCACGAGCTGGGCGACGACATCGTGCCCGCGCTGGTCATCGGGCTGGCGCTGACCGTGGTGGCCCGCCCGCTGAGCGTCGTGCTGTGCCTGCTGCCGTTCCGGGTGCCCTGGCAGGAGCAGACGCTGATGTCGTGGGCGGGACTGCGCGGCGCCGTGCCCGTCATCCTGGCGACGATTCCGATGGTGGAGGGCGTCGAGGGCAGCCGGAAGCTCTTCAACATCGTCTTCGTCCTGGTCGTCGTCTACACCCTCGTCCAGGGGCCGACGCTGCCGTGGCTGGCCCGCAAGCTGCGCCTCGACACGGGCGCGGAGGCCGCCGACCTGGGCATCGAGTCGGCGCCCCTGGAGCGGCTGCGCGGGCATCTGCTGTCGGTCGGCATCCCGGAGGAATCGAAGATGCACG
Source organism: Streptomyces sp. GD-15H (assembly GCF_045291515.1). NCBI lineage: Bacteria > Bacillati > Actinomycetota > Actinomycetes > Kitasatosporales > Streptomycetaceae > Streptomyces > Streptomyces sp. GD-15H. The sequence continues at coordinate 5,111,350 of NZ_CP149447.1, read as the reverse complement.
GCGTGGAGGTCGGCGAACTCCGGCTGCCGAAAGGGGCGGCCGTCACACTCGTCGTCCGCGAAGGCACCTCGTTCGTCCCCCTGCCGACGACGGTGCTGCGGCACGGGGACGAACTCCTCGTCGTCGCCACCGACCCGGTCCGGGACGCCACCGAACGCCGCCTGCGCGCGGTGGGCCAGGGCGGCAAACTGGCCGGCTGGCTGGGGACGGACGGCGGGGAGCCGGAGCACTGACGCATCCCCCGCCGGGGGCGCTGCCGACGCCCTCCGCCGGATGCGCTGACACCGCTCCCCTCGCCGGGCCGGGTCCCGGTCATTCACAGGGTCACGGTCCCGCAGTGCTCGGTTTCACAGGCACACAAGCCCTTGCCACCTGTGGATATCTGCCCGCGTCAAGGCGATGCCTGTAACATGCAAGGAGCACTCAGATCGAACCAACTCTGCCTGACGCAGAGCTGGCGCGACCGTATGGCGGCCGGTACGCCCTGAGCTGTGGCACCGGCATCTACCGCAGTCAGCGCAAGAGGACAGCTCTCGGCGCGCCCGAAACCCGACCGTCAAGGGCCGCGCGCCACCAGGCGGCAGAAAGGCACGGGCCGTGGCATCCACGGTCACCACGTCGAAGGACTCTGCGGCCACCTCCCGCCCGGGATACGGCCGACTGCTGCGCACCCGCGGCGCCTGGACGTTCCTGCTCCCCGGTTTCGCGGCACGCCAGCCGTTCGCGATGCTCACCCTCTCCCTCGTGCTGCTGGTGCAGCACACCACCGGTTCGTACGGCGCGGCCGGCGCCGTCGCGGCGGTCACCGGCGTGGCCATGGCCCTGTTCGCGCCCTTCAGCGGCCGGCTCGCCGACCGCTACGGGCAGCGCGCCGTACTTGTCCCCGGCGTCCTGCTGCACGCCCTGTCCGTGCTGGTCCTGACCGCGCTGGCGCTGACCGACGCCCCGCTGTGGGCGCTGTTCGCCGTGGCCTTGCCCACCGGCGCCTCGGTGCCCCAGATCGGGCCCATGGTGCGCGCCCGCTGGGGTGTGAAGCTCAAGGACTCCCGGCTGATGACCACCGCGGCGGCCTTCGAGTCCGTCACCGACGAGCTGACCTTCGTCGTCGGACCGCTGCTGGCCACCGCCCTGTGCACGGCCGTGGACCCGGCCGCGGGTCTGGTGACCGAGGCCGCGCTGACCCTGGGCGGCGGTCTGCTGTTCGCCGCGCAGAAGGGCACGCAGCCCGAGGTCGCCACCGGCGGGCACGCGCGCGTGAAGCACGTTTCCGCCCTGCGCGTCCCCGGGGTACGCGTCCTGGTCGTCACCTTCCTGGGCATCGGGTCCGTCTTCGGCGGCATGCAGGTGTCGCTGGCCGCGTACACCCAGTCGATCGGCGAACCCGGCCTGAACGGCGTCCTGTACGGCGTCTTCGCCGCGGGCAACATGCTCTCCGGCATCGCCTGCGGCGCCCTCGCCTGGAAGGTCGCCCCGCAGCGGCGCCTCGTCATCGGGTACGCGGCGCTCGCGGTGACCGCGTCCGCCCTGTGGGCCGCCCAGTCGTCGCTGCTCCTCGCGGGGCTCGGGCTCCTGGTCGGCATGTGCATCGCGCCCGCCCTGATCACCGGCTACACACTGGTCGACGACCTGGTCCCGGCGGGGGCCCGCACCGAGGCCTTCACCTGGCTGACCGGCGCGGTGGCGCTCGGCCAGGCGGCCGCGGTCACGGTCTCCGGCCAGTTCGAGGACCGCCTGTGGGACGGCGCCGGTTTCCTGGTGCCGATGGGCGGCACGGTGCTCGCCCTGGTGACCCTGCTGGCCCTGCGGTCGCGGCTGGTGCCGGCCCCGCGCGGACGCACCGTCGCACGTGGCGTGGGTCACCGCGAGCCCGTCACAGTGGACTGAGCGCGGGGAATACGGCACTATGAACCGTCGTTTAGCACTCATCGAGTGAGAGTGCCAGGAGGAAGACAGTGCCCACCTACCAGTACCAGTGCACCGAGTGCGGCGAGGGCCTCGAGGCGGTGCAGAAGTTCACCGACGACGCTCTTACCGAGTGCCCGAACTGCCAGGGTCGCCTGAAGAAGGTGTTCTCGGCGGTCGGCATTGTCTTCAAGGGCTCCGGCTTCTACCGCAACGACAGCCGCGGCTCCTCGTCGAGCGGTTCCCCGGCGGCGTCGAAGTCGTCCGACTCCTCGACGAGCTCGTCCTCGTCCTCGGACTCGTCGTCCTCGGGCTCGGGCTCGGGTTCGGGTTCGTCGTCCAAGTCCGGCAGCTCCACCAGCACCACCGCCGCGTAAGGCCGAGTTCCCGCGGACCCCGTCGTCGTCCGACGACGGGGTCCTCGGCGTTTTCAGGACGGTTTCCGGGGCGGTTAGGGTGCGGAGCATGGCGAACATGGCGCACAAGGCGAACGCCGAGATCGGCGTGATCGGCGGCTCCGGCTTCTACTCCTTCCTCGACGAGGTGACCGAGGTCCGGGTGGACACCCCGTACGGGGCGCCCAGCGACTCCCTCTTCCTCGGCGAGCTGGCCTGGCGGGTCGCCTTCCTCCCCCGGCACGGGCGCGGCCACCATCTGCCGCCGCACCGGATCAACTACCGGGCCAACCTGTGGGCACTCAGGTCGGTCGGCGCGCGCCAGGTCCTCGGGCCGTGTGCGGTGGGCGGGCTGCGACCCGAGTACGGGCCGGGGACGCTGTTGGTCCCGGACCAGCTCGTGGACCGTACGAAGTCCCGGGTCGGTACGTACTTCGACGGGCTGCCGCTGCCCGACGGCACGGTGCCGAACGTCGTGCACGTGTCGCTGGCCGACCCCTACTGCCCCGTCGGCCGGGCGGCCGCCCTGAAGTCGGCGCGCGGGCGGGACTGGGAGCCGGTGGACGGCGGCACGCTGGTCGTGGTCGAGGGGCCGCGCTTCTCCACCCGCGCCGAATCGTTGTGGCACCAGGCGCAGGGCTGGTCGGTGGTGGGCATGACCGGCCACCCCGAGGCGGTGCTCGCCCGTGAGCTGGAGCTCTGCTACACGTCCCTGACCCTGGTCACCGACCTCGACGCCGGCGCCGGGGCCGGTGAGGGCGTCTCGCACGACGAGGTGCTGCGGGTGTTCGCGGCGAACGTGGACCGCCTGCGGAACGTGCTCTTCGACGCGGTGGCGGCGCTGCCCGCCACGGAGGAGCGGGACTGCCTGTGCGGCTCGGCACTGGGGGGATGGATCCGGGGTTCGCGCTGCCGTAGGGCCGCACGTTCGGGTGAGGGAGCTTTCCACAAGGCGTGGGGTGTCCACAGGGTCCGGCGGAGAACGGCGGGAAGCCCCATCGTGGGGTGCGCAAGCCGATCCCTCACCGCAGGTGGTGGTCCCGTGTCGTTCCCTCCGTCCCCTCTCCGTGAGTCCTTCCGCGAGCCCTCCCGTGGGCCCTCTCGCCACTCCCCCGCCCTCTCCGCCGTTGTTCCGCACCCGCCCGGTGCCGGTGTCCCGCCCCGGTGCGAGGTGCCGCACTTCGCACCGGTGCGGGTGCGTGGCGGTCTGCTGCGGTCCGCTCGGCTCGTCCGGCACCGGAGGCGGGCCGCGGCGGTCGGCCTCGCCGTCACGGCGGTGGCGCTGGTGGCGGCGGGCCCACGGGAGACGGACCGGTCCCGCGGCCATCCCGACGGCGCTTCGCGCACGCGCGCGGCGTCGGCCGCGTCGACGGGCGGGTCCGCGGGAGACCGTGTCGTACGGACTCGGCGTGCGGGAGCGCGGGTCACGGCGCCGGTGCGGATCGCCGACGCCGCGACGGTACGGCTGCTGCGGCCGGGCGACCGGGTCGACGTCATCGCCGCCGAGGAGCGGGGGACCGGTGGCGAGGTGGGCGGTGAGGCCCGCGTGGTCGCGCGTGGGGCGCGGGTCACGGAGGTGCCGAAGCCGCTGGAGGCCACGGGCACGGGCGGGGCCCTGGTGGTGCTGTCGGTTCCGCGCGCCACCGCTGCTGAACTCGCGGGCGCGAGCGCCACGGCACGACTGGCGGTGACGCTGTGGTGAGGGATTCTTCGGCCATTCCCACCCTCTCCGTGCCAAGTGCCTCGTTCAAGGGACCCGACTGAACAGATCGGCGGTGCCCTGTCGTAGGTTGCGGAGCGTTTGATTGCCGGCGTCACGCGTACGAGAGGAAGCTCCTAGGTGAGCGAGAAGGACGGAACCAGCGTCTGGCAGGGCTTCAAGGCCTTTCTGATGCGCGGGAACGTCATCGATCTGGCAGTGGCCGTGGTCATCGGCGCGGCCTTCACCAACATCGTCAACGCGGTGGTGAAGGGTGTGATCAATCCGCTGGTCGGCGCCTTCGGCACCCAGAACCTGGACAGCTACAGCTCGTGCCTGAAGGGCCCCTGCACGGGCACCGGAGACGCCGCGACGGGCGTCAGGATCCTGTGGGGTTCGGTGCTCGGCGCGACACTCCAGTTCGTGATCACAGCCGCTGTCGTCTACTTCCTGATGGTGCTGCCGATGGCTCGGTACCTGGCTCGGGTCGAGGCCCGCAGGAAGGCGAAGGAAGGCATGCGGGAGGTCGTCGAGCTCTCCGAGCTGGAGGTGCTCAAGGAGATCCGCGACGAGCTGGTCGCACAGCGCGGCCCGGGCAACGGCGGGCGATAGCCGGCACGGTCACGCCCGGGTCAGATGTGGTGGGGCGGCTTCTCGTCGAGGAAGCGCTTCAGGTCCGACGCGCTGTCGCCGGACGGGCGGTCGCCCCACCCGCGGTCCGTGTCGTCCGAGGACTGCTGGTCCAGCGGATCGTCGAAGACCAGCGCGGGTTTCGGCTCGCGCGGCCGGGGTTCGGGGACGGTGCTCATACCCCCAGAGTACGACCTCGCCGATGCCCTCCTCCGTCGGTGACCGCGCGGGAGGAGGGCCCTGCACGAGACTGGCGCCATGACAGTTGACGCGCTCACAGACGTGGCCGGCGTACGCGTGGGACACGCGACCCGCACCGGCGACGGCCTGCTCACCGGCACCACGGTCGTGCTCGCGCCCGAGGGCGGGGCCGTGGCCGCCGTGGACGTACGCGGCGGTGGCCCCGGCACGAAGGAGACCGACGCGCTCGATCCCCGCAACCTCGTGCAGAAGGTCGAGGCGGTCGTCCTGACCGGCGGCAGTGCCTACGGACTCGACGCGGCCTCCGGGGTGATGGCCTGGCTGGAGGAACGGGGCCGCGGGGTCCGCGTCGGACCGGACCCCGCGCACGTGGTGCCGGTGGTGCCGGCCGCCTGCGTCTTCGACCTGGGCCGGGGCGGCGACTTCCGGGCCCGTCCGGACGCGGCCACCGGGCGTGCCGCGGTCGAGGCGGCAGCGGCGACCGCACCGGGAGCGCGGGTGCCGGAGGGATGCGTGGGCGCCGGCACGGGGGCCGTGGTCGGAGCGGTGAAGGGCGGGATCGGCACCGCGAGCAGGGTGCTGGACTCGGGGATCACGGTGGCCGCGCTGGTGGTGGCCAACGCGGCCGGTTCGGCGATGGATCCGGAAACAGGGGTGCTGTACGGGGAGTTGTTCCAGGGTGGCCGGGTCCGCCATCCGGCCGCGGAGGTGCACGAGGCGGCGCTCCGGCGGCTCGCCGACATCGCGGAGCGGAACGGCCCGCCGCCGCTCAACACCACACTCGCGGTGGTCGCCACCGACGCGGACCTGTCCAAGGCCCAGGCGCAGAAGCTGGCCGGTACTACGCACGACGGCATCGCGCGGGCGGTGCGGCCGGTGCATCTGCTCAACGACGGGGACACCGTGTTCGCCCTCGCCACGGGCACCCACCCGCTCGACGCCGCGAACCCCCTCGCCCTGAACGAGATCCTCGCGGCCGGCGCCGACTTGGTGACGCGCGCGATCGTACGGGCCGTGCGCGCGGCCGCGTCGGTGGACGGGCCGGGCGGAGTCTGGCCGTCGTACCGGGAGTTGTACGGCGAGGCGGACAACGCGTCGGGCGGCGAGGCGGACGGGTAGGAGTGCGGGGAAGCCTGGCGGGCAGGAGCGTGGGGAGTCGGCGGGAAAACCGGCGCCGACCGGTGGGCGGAGAGCGGTGACCGCTGAGCGGAGTCCGGGTCGAACGGCCGACGGCCCGGCGACTCTTCCCGGGGGTGGCGACTGAGCAGGAGATATGAGGGGCCGCCGGGGCCGAGTGGGAATTTCTCACGCCTCTCGTTCGTTTTCCCGCCGCACCTTTTCTCAGTTCCCGGACACGAGGTCCGGCCGAGAGGCTACGGTATGCACCCACAAGGTGACATGCAGCGACGCCGGGAGAAGCCTTGAGCGTTCCGTACGAGACGGCAGCGTACGAACCAGCCGACTCGCCCGAGTCTCCTGAGGAGCACCTCGCGCGACTGCTCGGCCGTGCCCTGAACTCCTTCGAACTGCCCGACGATGCGGTACAACGGCTCGACTGCGCGCTGGCGCACGACAGTTCGCTGCACTCCGCGCATCACAGCGCCGGCCTGCACCGGGAGACGTACCGGCACACCTGGCTGCTCGCCGACGGCTCGGCGCTCACGCTCTGGGAGCTCGTCCACAACGCCGCCCCGGGCAGCGAGCCCGAGCACGAGGTGTACGCGGACGAGGAGGAACTGCGTGTCGCGACCGCCCGGTTGCCCCTGCCGCCGGAGACTCCGGACTTCGGGCTGCCGGTGGTGGTGCAGCTGTCCCGGATCCCCACGCCCCGGCCCGTCTACGTCCCCGACGGTTCGGCGGACCACGCGCGCCGCTTACTGCGCCGGGCGGAGAACACGGACCGTCCGGGCCCCGGGACGGCCGCGCTGCTGACCACGGCGTTCGCCCACCAGATCACCCAGGCCTTCGGCCGCCCGTTCCGCACGGGGCGCCCGGGGCGTTCAGGACTGAGCTTCTCGCTGTACGAGCACGCGTTCCTGCTTCGTGACGGCGTGGAGATGTCCCTCTGGGAAGTGGAACACACGGCCACGCCCGACGGACGGCACATGTGCGAGGTGTACGTCACCGAGGACGCCGCCCGGAACGCGATGGAGCGCCGCGCGGCGCAGGTTTCCTGACCTCGGGCCCCGGCCTTCCTCCCCACCCGGTTCAGCGGTCGCCCGGAGCGCCGCCGGCCAGGCGCCGCACCAGCACGGCGAACGCCTCGCGCTCCGCCGGCGTGAGCCGCACCTCCTCCGCTCGCGGCCCCGTCCGCCGCTGACGCGGAATCGCGCGAAGCGCCTGGAGCGCCTGCCCCGCCGGGACCGCGTACCCCGGCCCCGGCCCCGGCCCGGACCGCAGCCCCAGTTCTGGCCCCGGTCCCTGCCGGGGGCGGATGTCCTCGCCCTGCTCGCGTCCGCGTTCGCGCCGCAGGACACCGGCCAGGCCCACAGTGCAGGCCACGGCCACCACGGTGAGGACGGCGGCGCCCGCCACCCTCAAGATCGAGTCGTGCTCAGGCATGCGTCCCAGTACACACCACGGTCCGGGACTTTGGTCCCGGACCGTGGTAAACGTGATCTATATCGCAGCTGCCACAAACATCTGCGAATAACTTGGAGCGACCTTTATGCACCTAGGTGCCGCCTATCCTCACCTAAAGGGGCAATCCATCGCCCGTCCCCGGCTGCCGCGTCACGCGGCCACCGGCTGCTTCGCCTCGGCCGCCGAGGCCGCCGAGCCCTTGCCCGCACTCGCGCCGTCCGCTCCCGGAGCCGACTTGCGCAGGCCCTTCAGGACGATCACCAGAGCGGCCGTGACGAAGACGCCCGCCGCGATGGCGGCCAGGTAGAGGAACGGGTTGCCGATCAGCGGGACCACGAAGATACCGCCGTGGGGTGCGCGCAGGGTGGCGCCGAAGGCCATCGACAGGGCACCGGTGACCGCGCCGCCCACCATCGAGGCGGGGATCACGCGCAGCGGGTCGGCCGCCGCGAACGGGATCGCGCCCTCCGAGATGAAGGAGGCACCCAGGACCCAGGCGGCCTTGCCGTTCTCCCGTTCGGTCCGGTTGAAGAGCTTGCCGCGGACCGTGGTGGCCAGGGCCATCGCCAGCGGCGGAACCATACCGGCCGCCATCACCGCAGCCATGATCTTCATCGCGGAGTCGCTGGGGCTCGCGACCGCGATACCGGCCGTGGCGAAGGTGTACGCGACCTTGTTGACGGGGCCGCCGAGGTCGAAGCACATCATCAGGCCGAGCAGGGTGCCGAGCAGGATGGCGTTGGTGCCGGTGAGGCCGTTCAGCCAGTCGGTCATGGCCTGCTGCGCCTCGGCGATCGGCTTTCCGATCACCACGAACATCAGGAAGCCGACCACCGCCGAGGAGATCAGCGGGATCACCACCACCGGCATGATGCCGCGCAGTGCCGCCGGGATGCGCACCCGCTGGATCGCCAGCACGACCGCACCGGCGATCAGACCGGACGCGAGGCCGCCGAGGAAGCCGGCGTTGATGGTGAGGGAGATCGCACCACCGACGAAGCCGGGCACGAGTCCGGGCCGGTCGGCCATGCCGTAGGCGATGTAACCGGCCAGGACCGGAACGAGGAAGCCGAAGGCGACGCCGCCGATCTGGAAGAGCAGGGCGCCCCAGCTGTCGGCCTGGGTCCACACGAAGTGTTCCATCACCGACGGCGCCTCGTTGATCTCATAGCCGCCGATCGCGAAGCCGAGGGCGATGAGGAGACCGCCCGCCGCGACGAACGGGACCATGTAACTGACGCCGGACATGAGCCACTTGCGCAGCTTGGTGCCGTAGCCCTCGCCGGGTTCACCGGCGCGGTCCACGGGCGTACCGGTGGAGGGCGCGGCCGCGGTGACCTCCCCGCGCTCGGCCTTCGCACGGACCTCGTCGATCAGCTGGGCAGGGCGGTTGATGCCCGCCTTGACGCCGGTGTCGACGGTCGGCTTGCCCGCGAAGCGCTCCTTCTCCCGGACGGGCACGTCGTGGGCGAAGATCACACCGTCCGCCGCCGCGATCACGGCCGGGTCGAGCCGCTCGAATCCCGCCGAGCCCTGGGGCTCGGCGGCGATCTCGACGCCCGCCTCCCGGCCTGCGCTCTCCAGCGCCTCGGCCGCCATGTACGTGTGGGCGATACCGGTGGGGCAGGAGGTGACGGCGACGATCCGGAAGGGACGCGCGCCCTCGCCCTCACCGGACGTTCCCACCGCGTCGGTGGTGCCCGTGGCTTCGGTGGTGCCCGTGGCTTCGGTGGTGCCCGTGGCGGCGTCGGTGGAGGCCGCCACCGGCGCCGCCACGGAGTCTGCGGAGGCCGGGGCGTCCGCGGGACCGGTGGAGCTGTCGGAGCTGTCGGCCGCGTTCGCCGCGGGTCCCGGCTCGTCGGCCGTCGGCCGCTCGTCCCCGCGGACGAGCGCCGCCGCGCTCTCCGCGTCGCCGACCGACCGGAGCGCGTCGGTGAACTCGGCGTTCATCAGCTTCCGGGCCAGCGACGAGAGGATCGTCAGATGGGCGTCGTCCGCACCCGCCGGCGCGGCGATCAGGAAGATCAGGTCGGCAGGCCCGTCCGCGGCACCGAAGTCGATCCCGGCGGCGCTGCGCCCGAAGGCCAGCGTCGGCTCGGTGACATGCTCGCTGCGGCAGTGCGGGATGCCGATGCCGCCGTCGAGGCCGGTCGGCATCTGGGCCTCGCGGGCGGCCACGTCGGCGAGGAAACCCTCCAGGGCGGTCACCCGGCCGAGGGTCACCATCCGCTCGGCGAGGGCTCGCGCCGCCGCTTCCTTGGTGTCGGCGGACAGGTCGAGGTCGACCAGGTCCGCGGTGATCATCTCGCTCATCGCGGGCTCCTTCGCACGCGTATCGCCCGTGACGGGGGGAGGGCGAAAGGGGTAACGGGGACGGTGATGCGGTGGGGGTCGGTGGTGCTGTGGGGGACCACGCCAGGGCCGGTGCTCGAGGCGGCAGAGGCGGTGTGCGCGGTACAGGCAGTACGCGCGGCGCGGGCGACAGGGACGTTCATGACGTCGGCTCCTTCAGTACGCGGTCCACCGGCACCGTTGCCGTGATCGTCACCGCGGCCGGGTTCAGGTCGCCCGGCGTGGGCATCACGCTGCCGGGTGTCTGGACGGCCGCCGCTCCGTGGGCGAGCGCCGAGGCGAGCGCCTCCGGTCCGTGCCCGCCGGCGATGAGGAAGCCGGCGAGCGAGGAGTCACCCGCGCCCACGTTGCTGCGGACGACGTCCACCCGGGCGGTGCCGAACCAGGCGCCGTTCTCGTCGACGAGCACCTGCCCGTCGGCGCCCAGGCTGGCGAGCACGGCGCGGGCGCCCCTCTCGCGCAGCTCCTCTGCCGCCTTCACCGCGTCGCCGACGGTGGCCAGGGGGCGGCCGACGGCCTCGGCGAGTTCCTCGGCGTTCGGTTTCACCACGTCGGGCCGCTCGCGCAGCGCCGCGGCCAGCGCGGGCCCGGAGGTGTCCAGGGCGATGCGCACTCCGGAGGCGTGCGTCCGCGCGACCAGCTCGGCGTACCAGGAGGGCTCCAGGCCGCGCGGAAGGCTGCCGCAGCAAGCGATCCAGTCGGCGCCCCGCGACTGCAGGCGGACCGTCTCCAGGAGCGACTCCTGTTCGTCCGCCGTCAGTTCCGGACCGGGCGCGTTGATCTTCGTCAGGACGCCGTCCGCCTCGGCGAGCGCGATGTTGGAGCGGGTGGCACCGGCCACCGGAACCGGTGCGACCTCGATGCCCTGCGCGTCCAGCAGTTCGGCGATCAGGGCGCCCGGCGCGCCGCCCAAGGGCAGCACGGCCACGGTGCGCCGCTGGCCGCGGCGACGGCGCGGGAGACGTTGACTCCCTTGCCCCCCGGGTCCACGCGTTCGCCGGTGGCCCGGATGACCTCGCCGCGGTCCAGCGCGGGGACCTCGTACGTACGGTCCAGGGACGGGTTGGGGGTGACGGTGAGGATCATGCACGCACTACTTCCGTGCCGCCGCGCTCGATCGCGAGGGCGTCTTCGGGGCTCAGCCCGCTGTCGGTGATCAGCAGGTCCACGTCGGTCATGCCGCCGAAGCGGGCGAAGTGCTCCTGGCCGTGCTTGGAGGAGTCGGCGAGCAGCACCACGCGACGGGCGGCCGCCATCGCCGCGCGCTTCACCGCGGCCTCGGCGAGGTCGGGGGTGGTCAGACCGTGTTCGACGGAGTAGCCGTTGGCCGCGACGAACAGCACGTCCGCGCGGATCTCGCCGTACGCACGCAGCGCCCAGGCGTCCACGGCGGCACGCGTACGGTGCCGCACGCGGCCGCCGACCAGATGCAGCTGGATGCCGGGGTGGTCGGCGAGGCGGGCCGCGATGGGCAGACTGTGGGTGACGACGGTGAGCGAGAGGTCCATCGGCAGGGCGCCGGCGACCAACGCCACCGTCGAACCGGCGTCGACGATCACCGTGCCCTCGTTCGGGAGTTCCGCGAGGGCGGTCTTGGCGATGCGGTTCTTCTCGTCGGCGGCGGTCGTCTCACGCTCGGCGAGGTCCGGCTCGAAGTCGAGGCGCCCGGCGGGGATGGCCCCACCGTGCACCCTGCGGACCAGGCCCGCGCGATCGAGGGACTTCAGGTCCCGGCGGATCGTCTCCGCCGTCACCTGGAAACGCTCGGCCAGCGAGACCACATCCACCCGGCCGCCCTCACGGGCGAGCCGCAGGATCTCCTGCTGACGCTCCGCTGCGTACATGCCCACTCACCTCCGACCATGCCCGAATGCGTGGTTTCCCTTCGAAGGCTACGCCGAGATGTCCGAAAAGTAAACAGTAATGGGCCCAAGCGGGCATGAACAGATTTCTGTTTGTGTCCGTTCTCTGATTGCGGCACGGGTGTGGATCACCGAGACAGGTCAGGTCGTGTCCTGGTTCTGCGGCAGGCTCGCACCCATGACGACGGCGGACACGTACACCCACGCGAGGGAGACGACCCGATGACGACGGACACCCCCGCCCGGCTCCTCCAGCTCCTCTCCCTCCTCCAGACGCCCCGCGAATGGCCCGGCGGCGAACTCGCCGACCGTCTCGGGGTGTCCCGCCGCACGATCCACCGGGACATCGACCGGCTGCGCGACATCGGCTGTCCGGTGCAGGCGACGCTGGGCTCGGACGGCGGCTACCGGCTGGTCGCGGGCAAGGCGATGCCCCCGCTGGTGCTCGACGACGAGGAGGCGGTGGCCATCGCGGTCGGACTGCGTGCCGGCGCCGGGCAAGCCCTCGAAGGCGTAAAGGAGGCCTCCGTACGGGCGCTGATCAAGCTGGAACAGGTGCTGCCCAGCAGGCTGCGCCACCGGGTCACCACGCTCCAGGCCGCCACCACCCCGCTGATCAGCGGGGACGGTCCGACCATCGCACCCGAGACGCTGACCGTCATGGCCGCCACGGTGGCCGGGCGCGAACGGCTGCGGTTCGCCTACCGGGCGGCCGACGGCACCGAGCCCCGGCGCATGACGGAGCCGTACCGGCTGGTGCCGACCGGGCGGCGCTGGTACCTCGTGGCGTACGACCTCGACCGCGCCGACTGGCGCACGTTCCGCGTCGACCGGGTGAGCGAGCCCTTCGCGACCGGGGCGAGGTGCACGCCGCGTGAGCTGCCGACCGGGAGCGCGGCGGAGTACCTGCGGCAGTCCATGCACCGTGCGCAGGAGTCGTACGACCTCGTCGTCACCTTCGCCGCACCGGCCGAGGACGTCGCGGCACGGCTGCCGGGCCGGCTGGGCACACCCGAGCCGCTGGACGAGCGAAGCTGCCGGCTGCGCACGGCGGTGGGCGACCCCGAGGACTGGATGGCGGTACGCCTGGCCATGCTCGGCTACGACTTCACGGTGCAGGAACCCGCGGAACTGGTGGAGAGCGTACGGAGATTGGGGGCGCGGATGACGAGGGCCGCGGCAGAGCGGTGAAGGGAGGGCCGCGGGGGCAGGACGTGCAGACTTCACGGGTGGTCGCGGCCCGACCGGCGCCGTCAGGCCCGACCGGCGCCGTCAGGCCCGACCGGCGCCGTCAGACCTGACCGGCGCCGTCAGGGCATAGCCGTCAGGACCGCGCCGTCAGGTCGTCCCAGGGGAAGTCTCGTAGCACCGCGAGGTTGGCCAGGGCCAGTTCGGCCGGCCCTCGCGGGCCCTCGGCGGGGGCGTCTCCCGCCGCCCAGCCCTCCGTCGCCGTGCGTACGGCGGCACTGGCGACGGCGGCGGCGAAGCGCAGTCGCGTCTCCACGGCAACGTTGTCGTACGGAAGTTGGCCTTCTGTCACCTCGCCCTCCCCCGACCCGCCATCCAGCAGCCGCGACGCCAGCGCCTCCGCCAGCGCACGCTCCGACGTCTGGCACACCTCCGCCCACACCCGACGCAGGGACGGGTTGGCGTGTGCCAGTCGGATCAGGGTGCGCACCCACGCCCAGGAGGCCGCCGACACCCCGACACCCGGCGTCAGCGTGTGCCGCGCGGCGTCCTCCAGCGCTTGCGGCACGGATGTTCCGGGCGGCGCCGTCCGCACCGCCTCCACCCAGCGCTGGGCCCCGGCCTCGTAGAGGGGGGCGATGGCCTCTTCCTTGGCGGCGAAGTACCGGTAGAAGGTGCGCGGGGCGATGCCCGCCGCCTGGGCGATGTCCTCGGCACGGGTGGCCCGCAGGCCCTCGCGGACGAAGAGACCGGCGGCCGCACGGGCGATCTCCATACGGGTCTCGGCTTTGCGCCGCTCGGTCAGCGAGGCCCGCGGAGCCGGCGGGGTCTGCGACGCCGGGGACGCCGCGGGAGGCGTCGGAGGCATGGGGGTGGTGCTGCTCACGCCCAGCAGGCTATGCCCATGTGGCACAATCTGCCATCTGGCGGGCCACCCCGGGGTTCAGGTTCGGGGTGACCCGCTTTCCTGTCCGTCCGGTGGGTCCCCGTGGGGAGGGGAGAAAGCCGGGTTCGGCACCCGGGGGGAGGGCGCCGAACCCGGCTCGGGAAGTCCCGGCGCCGGGGGGGGGGTGGTGCGACGGGACGTGGCTCAGAAGGTCCAGGAGGCCGAGACCTCGAGAACCGAACTCCCGGGCTTTGCCTTCTTGTTCCCTGGGCCCAGGGGGTTGAAGCGGTATCACGGCGTCAGGTTTGCGCCGTCTTTCACCACCCGGCAATCACGGCGACGTCACAGCGGTTTCCTGTTCCGGCGCCGTACCGGCATTACGCCGCCGCGTCGAACCCGGTGTCGCGGGCCAGCTTCTTCAGTTCCAGCAGCGCGTGCTTCTCGATCTGGCGGATGCGCTCGCGGGTCAGGCCGTGCTGCTTGCCGACCTCGGTCAGCGTGCGCTCCCGGCCGTCCTCGATGCCGTACCGCATCTTGATGATGGAGGCCGTGCGCTGGTCGAGGCGGCCTATGAGGTCGTCCAGTTCCTCGCTGCGCAGCAGCGTCATCACCGACTGCTCCGGCGACACCGCCGACGTGTCCTCCAGCAGGTCACCGAACTGGGTCTCGCCCTCGTCGTCCACCGACATGTTCAGCGAGACCGGGTCGCGGGCCCAGTCGAGCACGTCCGTCACACGCTCCGGGGTGGAGCCGAGCTCGGCGGCGATCTCCGTGGGCTCGGGGTCCCGGCCGTGCTCGCGGTTGAACTCGCGCTGCACACGCCGGATCCGGCCCAGCTCCTCCACCAGGTGGACGGGCAGGCGGATGGTGCGGGACTGGTCGGCGATCGACCGCGTGATGGCCTGACGGATCCACCAGGTGGCGTAGGTGGAGAACTTGAAGCCCTTGCGGTAGTCGAACTTCTCGACCGCGCGCACCAGGCCGGCGTTGCCCTCCTGAATCAGGTCCAGCAGCGGCAGACCGCTGCGGGGGTAGCGGCGGGCGACCGCGACGACCAGACGCAGGTTGGATCGGATGAAGACGTCCTTGGCCCGCTCACTCGCGTCGTACAGCGCCTGGAGCTCCTCGGTGGTGGCCCCCACCGTGTTCTCCTCGGTGCCGTCGAGGATCTGCCGCGCGAACACACCCGCTTCGATGATCTGGGACAGCTCGACTTCCTTGGCGGCGTCGAGCAGCGGCGTGCGCGCGATCTCGTCGAGGTACATCCCGACCAGGTCGCGGTCGGCTATCTCGCCGTGATGGGCGCGAACACTGCTTGCCGAGTCGGCCGTCTCGCCGGAGGCGGACTTACGACGGGCGACGGCACGGGTTGCCATGCTTGCTCCCTTACGATGATGAGGTCAGCGGGTGGTTCCTGCGGATACTCGGCACGTACGGTCAGGTCTGCTTCTCGGTCTCATCGGACTCTGCTCGGGTGCCCGGCATCTGTGGGAAACAACGACTGGAATCCGGACAGAATTCCCAACCCTCCCCCGAATTTTCTGATCTTGCAGTACCCTGTCGGGCCACAGGGGGCACGGATGCCGTCGCCTTATGCAAATGCCCAGGTCAGGCCGGGGGCCGAGGATGATCTGACACCGCTCACGGAGCTGCGCGACCACTACGTGCGCGAGACGGCAATCACATTCGACACCGCGGTCCTCACTCAGGAGGAACGCCGCCCCTGGTTGCTCTCCCACTCCGTAGACGGCCCGTACCGTCCGATGGTTGCCACGGACTCGGCCGTCACCTCCGCGGAGGCGACGGCTTCGGGCCCCGGGCGGGTTCCGGGCTACGCCACCCCCAGCCCGTTCCGGGCGAAGCCCGCCTACGCGACGTCGGTGGAGACGACGGCCCACCTCGCCCGGGCGCCGGCCGCCGCGGGATCGGCACCCTGCTCCGCACGGCCCTGTTCGAGGCCCTGGCGGGCGAGGACCTGCACCGCGCCCACGCGGGCCTCGCCCGGCCGGGCGAGGCCTCCAGGCGATTGCACGAGCGCCTCGGCTTCCGGCGCACGGGCACGTAGCGAGGTGGGCCGCGAGTTCGGCCGCTGACGGGGACGTGGCCTGGTACGAGAAGGGGCTGCAGGGCCCGTCCGGTGCCGGGCGGCGGGCGCCAGGCGCTCCGGCCACCCGCCACGCAACCCTCAGCCGAACTGGACCGATCGCTTCGCCAGCCCCAGCCAGAACCCGTCGATCACCGACTTCTGCGTGTCCAGGTCGCCGGCGGCGTCCGCGGCGCCCATGGTCACGAAGAGCGGTGCGAAGTGCTCGGTGCGCGGGTGGGCGAGCATGCCCGCCGGGGACTTGCGGGTGAAGTCGAGCAGCCCGTCCACGTCACCGGCCTCCAGGGCCCGGTTCCCCCAGTCGTCGAACTCCGTCGACCACCTGGGGATGCCGCCCTGCCGCAGCGCGGCCAGGTTGTGGGTGAAGAACCCGGAACCGATGATCAGCACGCCCTCGTCACGCAGCGGCGCGAGCTTCCGCCCGATGTCCATGAGCTTCACCGGGTCCAGGGTCGGCATGGAGACCTGGAGCACCGGGATGTCGGCCCCGGGGAACATCTCGACCAGCGGGACGTAGGCGCCGTGGTCCAGTCCCCGGTCGGGAACGTCCTGCACGGGAGTGCCGGGGGCGCGCAGCAGCTTGCGTACGGATTCGGCGAGCGCGGGAGCGCCGGGGGCACCGTAGGTCACCTGGTAGTAGTGCTCGGGGAAGCCCCAGAAGTCATAGACGAGGGGGACCGTCTCGGTGGCGCCGAGGGCGAGCGGAGCCTCCTCCCAGTGGGCGGAGACGACGAGGATCGCCTTCGGGCGGGGCAGTTCGGCGGACCAGGCGGCCAGCTGACCGGGCCAGACGGGGTCGTCGGCCAGCGGCGGGGCGCCGTGGCTGAGGTACAGGGCGGGCATGCGTTCCTGAGTGGCGGCGGTCATGGCTGCGACTCCTTCCGGTGATCGGTGCAGATCCGTCATCAGCTGTCACGATCTGTCATCGTTTTTTACTTGAAATATCAACCTCTGCCCCAGACCCTACCGTAATTTTGTTTAACCTTCAAGCAGAGGGGTCGTACAGTGGAGTACATGACGACGGCACCCACCTCCGCATCGGTCCCGGGGTCGGCCCCCGGCCCGGCACGCACCGACGAACCACGCTGGCTCAACGACGAGGAACAGCGCGTCTGGCGCTCGTACATCGAGGCCAGCACCCTCCTGGAGGACCATCTCGACCGCCAGCTCCAGCGGGATGCGGGCATGCCGCACCTCTACTACAGCCTGCTGGTCAAACTCGCCGAGGCACCGCGGCGGCGGCTGCGGATGACCGAGCTGGCGATGCTGGCGAAGATCACCCGCTCCCGGCTCTCGCACGCCGTGGCCCGCCTGGAGAAGAACGGCTGGGTACGCCGCGAGGACTGCCCCTCCGACAAGCGCGGCCAGTTCGCCGTACTGACGGACGAGGGCTTCGAGGTGCTGCGCCGGCACGCACCCGGTCACGTGAACGCCGTACGGCAGGCGCTCCTCGACCGGCTCACCCCGAACAGCAGAAGTCCCTCGGCGAGATCATGGAGATCGTCGCCGAGGGACTTCAGCCCAGCGAAGCGGGGGCGGACCTGCCCTGGCTCCGCTGAGCGCGGGAGCCGGGGCGGGTCTTGGGAGCCGTACGGACGAGGCGTCCCCTCCTCCTCCGTACGGGTGACTCGGTGACCGCGTCCATGGTCAGGGAGCGCTCAGCGCGTGCCCAGGTCCTCCACGGTCACCACCGCGCCCGGCAGGACGCTGCGGGCGGGGGCCCGCATCCCGTCCGGGAACGGCTGGAGATGACGGTGGACGAACCGGTCGGCGTGGACGCACCCCGTACCGGCCGGCGGCAGGCTGAGCCGGGCGACACCGACCAGCAGGTCACCGAAGTCCACGTCGGCACGGAGCCGACCTGCCGCCTCGGCGCGGTCCGTGATCTGTGCGACGAGCGTCTCGGCACGTACCCGCGCGGCCCCCAGGTCGGGGGGTTCCGGTCGAAGGTGCCGTCGATCATCGGGCACCACGCGCTGATCCGCTCATCGGCGGCGGTGTGCGCGAAACGCTCCAGCGCCTCGACGGCATCCCCGGTCTCGGCGAGCGCGCGCTCGGCCGCCTCCGCCGTACGGACCATCACGGCGCACACGACCTCGCGCACCAGCGCGTCGAGGTCGGGGAAGTTGCGGTACACCGTGGTATTGCCCACGCCGGCCCGGCGAGCGATGCCGTCGAACGGCACATCGGGGCCGAACTCGACGCACGCCTCCCGGGCTGCGGTGACGATCCGCTCCCGGTTGCGCAGGGCGTCGGCACGGGGCCGGGACACCTTGCGCGACACGGAAGGGGCGGTCTGCACGAGGCACTCCTGTCGTTCTGCCTGCCGCCGTCCTGCTCACTCTCGCGATCCGGGGAAGAACTCCCCGCTTCGCGCGAACACAGGTCCAAACGGGGAAGCGGTCCCCGCTTGTCCACCACTCCGGAATCTCTCGGTGTGATGACCTGCGTCACGCTTGACGGGCGTTCGTCGCCACCCCCCCACCGGCCCGGAAACCGCACGATCGGACCCTCCAGCGCGCGCCCGCACACCCCCCGACGGAGGGTGATCGGAAGGGTGCAGCCGGAGACCGGCGGCTGCCGCGTGGAGCGGAGGTCCCCGCATGCAGTCGCAGCCGACCAGCGGCCGGATACCCCCGCGCCGGCTGGCCGCCCTGGCGTCCGTGACCGCGTTGATCCTCGCCGCCGTCCCCTCGGCCGGCAACGGTCACCTCTCCCCGTACACCGCGGCCCCCGGCGCCGGCCCCAGCGCCCTGCCCCTCTCCTCCGCACACGGCCCGTGCATGATCAGCAGCGCCCGCGAGGTGCAGATGTCGGAGGGCATCCCCACGGACGGCGGCTACACCCGCTCCACCGGCACCGTCCGCGCCCTCACCCTCATGGTCGACTTCTCGGACGCCCCCGGCGAGGGCGATGCCCTCGCCCGCTACAGGGAGTTCTTCCCGCAGACGCAGGAGTGGTTCCGGACCAGTTCGTACGGCCGCCTCGACTACCGCCCCGAGGTGCCGATCCCCGGCTGGCTGCGGATGCCCAAGTCGTTTCGGGACTACGGCATAGAGCGCGGTGCCCCCTTCGACCCCGGCTACCGTGATCTGGTCCGGGACCTCGTGGCGGAGGCGGACCCGAAGGTGGACTTCGGTGCGTACGACCTGGTGAACATACTGGTGACCCCGAACGCGGGGCCCTCCGCCCTGGACACGGTCCTGTCGGTGACCTTCGCGGACAACGCGGAGGCCCCGACCGCGGACGGCGTACCCGTCGCCAACGCGTCGTTCGTCTACTCCCGCCAGGACGACGGATCCGGCTCCCTGGACCGCACGGGTTACCGCGTCCTCCCCCACGAGAACGGCCACGTCTTCGGCCTGCCCGACCTCTACACGGCCGAGGGCGGCGGCGCCGTGGGCCACTGGGACATCATGAGCGAGGACTGGGGCGCCAACAACGACCTGCTCGGCTGGCACAAGTGGAAACTGGGCTGGCTGGACGCGCCGCAGGTGCACTGTGCGGCGGACACGGGCACCAGTGAGTACACCCTGACGCCGCTGGCCGAGTCGGGCGGTCCGAAACTCGTCTTCCTCCCGCTGGACACCCGCTCCGGCTACGCCGTCGAGTTCCGCACCCGGGCCGGCAACGACGAGGCGGTGTGCCGCCCCGGCATCCTCATCTACAAGGTCGACGCGGACGTCGACACCGGCATGGGCCCCATCACGGTCTACGACTCCCGCCGCGAAAGCGGCGGCTGCACCCGCAGCCCCAACGTCCACGCGGAACTCTCCGACGCCGCCTTCACCCCCGGCGAGACCTTCATCGACCGCAAGGCGGGAATCCGCGTCACGGTCCTGGAGTCAACCACCCCGGACTCGGACTCCGGCTCGGGCTCGGAAGCGCCGGAGTACCGAGTACGGATCACCCGCTCCTGAACCCGGGCGAGCACCGGTGGGCGGTGGGAAGTCCGGGCGCACGCCCCCCGTGAGGACCCGGCTACAGCGAGCCTTCGGCCACTGTGCGCCAGACCTCGGCTGCGAGATCCGGCATGTTGACGGTCTCCACCTCGGCGGCGAGTTCCCGGAGCCGACGGCTCGCGTCCTGGTCGCCGGCCTTCAGGTCGAGGACTCCGCACAGGACCTTGAAACGCATCTGGTCGCGGTAGGTGAGCAGTTGGACGCCCCCCTCGGCCTGGACCGTGAGTTCCGCGGCACGATCGAGGTCGCCCTGGTGGTAGGCGAGCTTGGCTTTGAGGAAGAGCAGTTCGTGCCAGTGCCGGAGCGGGCCGGTGACCTTCACCAGCGGCTCGACGCTGTCGAGGAAGGACTCGGCTTCGGCGAGCCGGAGCGGCACCGACTGCATGGACAGCGAGGCGGCGGCCAGCCGCAGCCTGATCCACAGGAGGAGGTCGTCGCGGCTGTCGAGGGCACCCAGCGCGTCGAGCAGGAAGGCGAAAGCACGGGCGTGATTTCCCTGACGGGAGCTGACGGTGGCCGCGGTCCACAGCACCTCCGCGCACAGGGCGCCCCCGGCGCCTTCCGGCGCATCGCGGAGCTCGTCGACGATGCGGGCGGCCTCGGCGAGGTCGCCGAGCTCCGCCTCCGCGGACGCCAGGACGAGTTTGCTGCGTACGAGATCGGAGGCCGGGACCCGTACGCCGTGCTCCTCACTGGTGGCCAGCACCTGACGCACGGCGGTGCGTGCCGCCTTCGCGTCGCCGAGGTTCCGGGCGCAGCGGGCCAAGGGCAGTCGCGCCCGCACCTGGAGGGCCGGCCGGTCCAGCTCGTCGCTCAGCTCGTTGAGTCGCTCCAGAGCTTCCCGCTGACCGGAGAAGTCGCCGAGTGCCTCTTGGCACCGGGCGAGTTGAGCGAGCGCATGCCAGCGCATGAGGGGGTCCGCGTCGTCGGCGGCCGCCAGGGCCTCGACCAGGATGCTCGCGGCCTCCGCGCCGAGTTCCCGGTCCGAGAGCGCGGCGACGGAGGCCACCGCGTCGGTCAGGCTGTCCTCGGGCTGCTGCGCGAAGCTCTCCGCCGGAACACCGAGGCGTTCGGCGAGGTAGGCGACCGAACGCTCCGTGGGCCGGCGGCTGCCGGACTCCAGACGTGACAGGTAGGTGGCGGACATTCCAGGGCCCGTCAACTCGACCTGGGACTTTCCGCGCTGCTGCCTCAGCTGGCGTAGACGCCGACCGAACGCTGGCTGCTCAAGCAACTTTCACCTCTGCGCGGAACCCATGATGCACTCTCCCTGGTCGGACCGAGTGGGCCCGGCCAGGGTCCGAGGCTCGAAAGACTAGCCCATTATGACTTCACTCCATCGACGACTTGGCAATTCTTGACTTACCGGCGGCAATCAACCGGGTGAACAAGCGGGTTGCGACGGCCCGAAGGCGATACCTACGGCCAGTCGATCGCCGTGACCGAGCCGGACCGGCCGTCGGCGGCCACCTCGACGGAGTGCCCGGACGTGACGCCGGCTTCGAGCGAAAGACCCACGGACAGGGCGAGGACGGCCAGCCCCCCGGCGGCGATCTTGACAAGCTTTGCGATCTTCACGATCCGGCTCCTTGACATCCATAGTCCCGATTCCGCGTCCGACTGCGACCCGGCCTCACGGCACGGCCCGGACCTCGGGTCGCGCGGTCAGCTCGAACATTAGGCCAGGGGGTGAAGGTTCGGCAATGAATTGACAAACTTTGGCAAGAATGCGCCCTCATGGGCGCGCGAGCCTTGCCGACCTCATCATCCGGGCCTCGCGGGGAAGGGGCAGGGCGGTGCGCGGTGAGACATTTCCTGTACACGCACTGTCAAGCACCTCGCACCCGCAGTCAACCCTCGGTGAGGACGACCATCCTGGCGCACGCCTCCTCGCAGACGGCCAGGGCCGCGTCCGCGTCGCCACCGACCGCGATCACCTGGCCGATCCGGTCCCAGCTGGACCTGAGTGCCCCCACCTCGTCCCCGACGGAGACCGAGAGGTCCACGTCCAGGACCCCCTCGAGCGCGCGGGCCTCCTCGGCACCCTCCGTCCGCGAGACCACCCCCGGCTCGGCGGTCAGGAAGCGGGTCGCCGCCGCCCGCAGCAGCGCGGGCCGCTCGGTCGGAGCCGGCAGGCCGTCGCAGGGCCAGGCGACCGTGTAGGCCTCCATGTCGAATCCGTACGCCGCCTCCACCAGGTCCCTGATGCGGTCCCCGCCCGGCCGGTTGTGTGACTCGATCACCCGCGGCCCGTCCGGGGAGAGGCGCAGTTCGGTGTGGGTGGGCCCGTGCACCACGCCCACGGCGTCCAGGAACTCCACGACCGCCGCCTCGATGGCGCGCTCGTCGGCCGCGTCGATCCGCGCCGGGATCACATGCCCCGCCTCG
Source organism: Streptomyces sp. GD-15H (assembly GCF_045291515.1). Lineage (NCBI taxonomy): Bacteria > Bacillati > Actinomycetota > Actinomycetes > Kitasatosporales > Streptomycetaceae > Streptomyces > Streptomyces sp. GD-15H. The sequence goes on along the minus strand of NZ_CP149447.1, from coordinate 5,089,198 downwards.
ACGAAATTGCCGTGCGTCAGCTTCTCGGTGAGGGCCACGATCACATGGCGGCCCTCGAACGTGAACGCCTCGACGCTGAACTCGGGCCCCTGGACGTAACTTTCGGCGACGAAGCGGTCCATCGGGAAGAACCGGACGAACTGGTGGTCGGAGCCGCGCAGTTCGACGATGCGCTCCCAGGCGGCGGCGACCTCCTCCGGCCCCCGCACCAGCTGGATGCCGAGGCTCGCGATGCCGTCGACCGGCTTGACGATGAACGGGTAGCCATGGGCTGCGCCGAACGCCTCCAGCGCCGCCCGGTCGGTGACCTCGGCCGCCGACACCGTGGTGGCCCCCACCCGCGCGAGGTGCTCGCGCATGCTCAGCTTGTCGCGAAGCAGTTTGGCGACGTCGTACGAGACGCCGCCGAGGCCCAGCAGGTCGTTGATCCGCCCGGCGACCTCCACGCCCGCCTCACCGGTGGTGGCCACGCGACTGAAGCCGTAGGCCTTGTGGGCGGCCGTGACGACCGGCTCGACCACCGACCAGTCGGCGAAGTCGACGAGGAAGGCCGCGTCGACGAGAGACGCGTGCTCGGGGGTGAACTGTCCGGGCTGCTGGAGGTACACGACCCCGAGCCCCTGCTCCACGGCCTTGCGCACATTGTCGATCCGGCCGCCGATGATCAAGACTCGCTCTGCTGACATGTGTTCCTCGTCCTGTGCGTGCTGGGGTTCCGTCGGGCGGTTGGGCGCGGGCGCGGCTCAGGCGGGCGCGTCCTCAGTGATCTCCACACGGGCGGATGCCCGCAACTGCTCTGTCAAGAGGGTCAGTTCGGCCGGTCCCGGGCAGTCGAGCACGGCGTACGCCAGTCGGTCCCCGGAATTTTCGGCGGGGCGCACGGCCGCGCCGGGCGCCAGCCGGGCAGCGTGACGGACCACCCCCGAACGGCCCGCCCAGTCCGTCAGGTCGAGGGACGTGAGAACTCCGGTCCGGTCCGCGCCGAGGAACAGGCTGCCCGCCGACCGGGTCGGCTCCTGTCCCGCCGACGGCAGTTCCGGCTCCTCGCCCAGGGCCATCCGCAGGACGGCCCCGTACACGTCGAAGCCGTGGGCCAGGGAGACGATCTCCAGGATGTGGTCACCCGGAGTCCGCACCGCGACCTCCATGATCACGAGGTCGTCGTCGGCACGGGCCCTGAACTCCAGGTGCACGATCCCGGTGACGACACGCAGGGTCTCCACCACGCCGTGGCACAGTTCGTCGGCCGCCTCGCGCAGCGCCGGCCGCCGCGCCCCGTGGCCGGCCTCGTGGAACAGCTCGACGAAGAACGGGGCGCCGGTGGTCTCCTTGCGGGTGAGGTTGGTGAACAGCACCTTCCCGTCCCGGACCAGCGCCTCGATGCTGTACTCCGGCCCCTCGACATAACTCTCGACGAGCAGCGGGCCCTCGTCGTCGCGGCGGCGCACCGCGTCCCGCCACTGACCGGGGGTGTCGATCCGCTCGACACCCACGCTGCCCTGGAGGGACACGGGCTTGACCACCACGGGCAGCCGGTCCAGCGCCCACTCGGACGCGTCGGACAGCCGCACCGTGTGGCGGTGGTCGGGCTGCGGCAGGCTCGCGCGCCGGAACTCACCGCGCTGGAGTGCCTTGTTGCGGGAGACCGTGGCGGCGTCGAGGCCCGGACCCGGGACGCCGAGCCGGTGCTGGAGCATCGCCGCCGCGAGCACGTGCGGCTCGGCGAACCCCAGCACCGCGTCCGGGGCCAGCCGTCCCGCCAGCGTCATCCCCGGGGGCAGCCACGCCTCGTCCCGGGCCGGGACGCCCTCGACCGGCTCGAAGTCGACGATGCACGGAAACCGGGGCGCCAGTTCCGCGTGCCGCTCGACGGTCTCCACCAGTCCCACCCCGAGGCCCATGCGCTGCGCCGCACGGAGATAGCCCTCCGCCATACCGCCCGCGCCGACCAGCACCACGGTCCGTTCCGTACCGCTCAGTGACATCACGACTCCTGACTCGTCGGCTCCGACTGCTTCACCACGTGCACCAGCTCGTCGGCGGCCACCTCCCGGGTGGCCGCCGCGCACAGCAGCCGCTCCAGTGCCGCCATCCAGCGCTCGGCCCAGGCGGGGGCGTGCACGCGGGTGTCCACCTGAAGCACCAGCCGGATACCGGACTCGCTCACGTCGGCGCTCAGATAGCGGGTGGACTGCCACACCAGATCGCTGGGGATCCAGCGGGTGCGGGCGCCCACCGCCGACCGCCCGAGCTCCGCCGCCGTCACCTCGCGACATGGCAACGCCCCGGCCCGGGGCCGGTAGTTGAGCGTGGGGGTGATGTCCAGGCGGACGCCCCGCTCCTGCTCGACGGCCCGGTGCACCTCGGCCAGCCGGTCCGGTGGATACGAACCGAAGCGCAGCGCGCCCAGGACGGCCGAGGCCGTGGCGCGGGCCAGTTCCGGGAAGGAGGAGCCCCTCACCGGCACGCACAACGGCACGGGCTGCGAGCAGGGCACGACGGCGTTGACGGTCTCGGGCCGGGACCTGTTGGCGGAGAGCATCTGCAGAAACCCCGTCGGGCTGTCCGCGAGGTGGGCGTCGACCGCGACCATGGCCGCGGCGAGCACGGTGGCGACGCTCTCCCCCGTACGGAGCGAGACGGCGCCCGCCGCGAGGTCCAGCGCGGGCGAGGACCGCGACAGGAACCGGAACCGGTCTTCCGCACCATGCCGAGGGCCCCCGCCGCACCGGGCGGCGGGGGCCTCCGGCATGGTGCGGAAGATTTGGGCCGCCCGGCGGAGCGTGCGGTCCGCCGAGCGGCGGGCGGGCTCACCCGCCTCGGCGGCGGCCTGCTCGTGGGGCTGGCGTCCCACCTCCCGACTCCGGGCGGCGGGCCACTCGGGGTGGCGTACGGCGACGGTGGAGACGAGGTGGTCGGTGACCGGCAACAGGGCGAACGCGTCCACGGCGACATGGCTGAACACCAGGGCCAGGAAGCGGGCCCGGCCCGCGCGGCGGACCAGCGCCGCGCGCACCGGCCACTCCTCGGTGACGTCGAACGGCGTCGCGGCCAGCTCGTCCATGACGGCGGTCGCCGTGTCTGCCGTTCCCCGAGCCCCGTCCGCGTCGTGGACGGCGAAACGCACGGTGCCCGCCGCGTGAACGCGCTGCGCGGCACCCGCCGCGTCGCGGACCACGGTGCTGCGCAGGCCCTCGAAGCGGTGCAGCAGGTCGCGCAGGGCGGCCGCCACGTCCTGCTCGCCCACGCCGGCCCGCAGCTCGTAGAGCCGCCTGAGGGCGAGCCCGCGCCCCAGGGGCCGGGCGAAGTCCGTCTCCGCCAGGTAGTACTGCTGGCTCCAGGTGAGCGGGGCCCGGCGGCCCTCGCCCGCCGTGAAAAGCACCGTGCGGTGCTCGGGGGTGGTCGGCATGACGGCTAGTCCCGGGCCTCGGACTCGTCGACGGGAGACCAGGTGAAGACCAGCTTCTCGCCCGCCGCCACGGCGCGCTCGAGGGCCTCGTCACGGTCGGCGCCCTCTGCGATGATCCAGGCGGCACGGTCACGGTTCGACCCGTTGGCCCGGTAGACCATGCCGGGCTGCACCCCAGGGCGCATGTGCACCTCGTGCACGCCCTCCGAGGCCTCGGCCTCGGCGACGCCGTCGATGGCATCGAGGCGGCCGAGCGGCGCCGACATCAGGAAGTGGACGGCGGCAGTGCGGTCACAGTCGGCGCTCAGGTCGGGGGTGCCGCCGAGCAGGGCGGTCATGTGAAGGCGGCACATGTCGACGCCGCTCGCGATCCGCACGATTTCGGGGATCCGGTCGCCGGCGATCCGCCCGTTGACCTCGATCACCCGGGCGTCCTTGCCGTCGGCGGTCAGCTTGAGCTCGACATGGGCGGGGCCCCAGGTCACCCCGATGGCCTTGACGGCCTGCTCGGCCTTCTCGACGAGCAGGCGCTCCCGGTCGCCCGGGAGGGCCGCGGGGAAGATGTGGCCCATCTCCAGGAAGAGCGGGGGCTCGCTGCAGATCTTCTCGCTGAGGCCGAGCACCTTGCCGTGCATGACCTCCGCGGAGTACTCGGCGCCGAGCACACACTCCTCCACGACCACCCGGGGGGCCACCTCCTGGCCGAGGTACGCGCCGATCCCCATGATCTCCCGGGTGATCGCGTCGACCTCCTCGGCCGTCTCACACCGGCGCACCCACAGGCTGCCGGTGAGGTCCAGCGGCTTGACCACCACGGGCAGGCCGATCGCGGCCGCGGCCGCGACGGCCTCGTCCGCCGAGGAGCACACCCGGAACGGCGGGTTGAGGCCGGGCGTCGCGTCCATGGCGGCCCGCATGGACGCCTTGGAACGGCAGGCGGCCACAGCCGCCGGGTCCGGGCCGGCCAGTCCCAGCCGGGCCGCCGCCTCGGCGCCCATGTCGCAGTAGTACTCGTACACCGAGGTGACTCCGACGAGTTCGCCGTCCGCGGCGATCTCCCGGCAGGCCGCGACGACGGCGTCGACGTCATGGGTGTCGCAGGCACGGATCGCGACGCCCAGCTCGGCGTAGTCGCGGAGGAGCGACGGCGCCATGGCCTCGGGCTTGGCGGACACGACGACGGGGGTCACGCCCTGCTCCAGCAGGAACCGCGCACAGTCCTGGCCCGCGCCGGTCAGAGGGGACTCGACGAAGACCACATAACGGGCTGGCTGCCGATCGGACATGGGAATGCTCCTTGATCAGGCCCTTCGGGGGGCGGTCACTTCGAGGTCTCGGAGGGGGAGGCGGCCGCGTCCTGCGGCGTCGGCGGCTCCTCGGCGGGCAGGTCGCGCATCCGGACCAGCCGGGACAGGAGCAGCCACAGGACTCCCGCGGTCATACCGGCGCCCGCGACGAACAGGCCGCCGCGCAGTCCGATCCATTCACCGAGGACACCGCCGGTGAGCGAGCCGAGCGAGAGGATGCCCCAGACGATGAACCGCACGCTGGCGTTCATCCGCCCCAGCATGTCCGGCGGGCACAGGGCCTGCCGGATGCTGACCTGGCCGACGTTGTAGACGACGATGCCGAAGCTGACGGTGAACCAGGGGACGGCGAACAGGGTGATCCCCCACCCGCCGTGCGCCAGCGGGATGAGGAGCGTGGTCGGCACGGTCAGCAGATACGCCAGCCACATCACGCGCACCTGGCCGAACCGGGCGGCGAGCCGGCCGGCCGCCGCCGCGCCGAGGATGCCGCCGAGTCCGCTGACCGCCATCAGGACCCCGACGGTGGTCCCGGACAGCCCCAACTCCTCGACGAGCAGCAGCATCACCAGCGGCATCATGACCGCGTAGAAGAAGTTGTACGTGGCCGCGGAGCCGGTGATGGCCCGGAACACCGGCTGCTGGAGCACGAACCGCAGACCGCTCGCGATCTCGGCGGTCATCCGACGCCGGTCCCCGCGGGCTGGTGTCTCCTCGACGGTGCGCATCCGGGACAGCAGGAACGCCGACGCCAGGTGGCTCACGACCTGGGCGGAGACGGCGAGCGCGGCACCCAGCAGCTGGACGAGGGAGCCGCCGAGCGTGGGTCCGGCGAGCCGGGCGGCGGCGTTGGTGCTCTCCAGCCGGGCGTTGCCCTCGACGAGGCGCTCCCGGCCGACCACGGCCGGGATGTACGACTGGTACGCGATCTCGTAGAAGGCGGTGGCGAAGCCGATCGCCAGGCTCGCGGCCATGAGGCCGGTGAAGTCGACCCGCTCCAGGGCGAACCCCACGACCAGGCACGCCAGGAAGAGGGCGCGCAGCAGGTCGCAGGTGATGAGGATGGGCCGGCGGCGCTTCCGGTCGACCAGCGTGCCCGCCGGCAGGCCGACGAGCAGGAAGGCGATCGTCTGCGCCGCCTGGAGCACGCCCATCTCGAACGGGGTCGCGGCCAGTGTCGTCGCGGCCAGCAGCGGGAGGGCGACCCGGCTCATGTTGGCGCCGACGGTACTGACCGTCTGGGCAGCCCAGAAGAGCCTGAAGTCCGCGTGCTTCAGCAGTGACATGGTTCGGCTACCGCCCGATCGTGAGACTGGACGTCCAGACGCCGGGGGTCGCGATGAAGGAGGTGTGGCTGCGGTTGAGCCGCGGCAGCCCGTCATGGCCGTCGATCCGACCGAGCAGATCGAACACGTTGCCGGCGACGGTGATGTTGCCGGCGTTGTGCGGAGTGCCGTCGGGGGTGACGAGGACCGCGTTGGCGCCGATGGAGAAGTCACCGGTGATGGCGTTCGAAGTGTGGGCGCCGTTCGCCTGCACGACCTTCAGCAGGGTACGGCCGGCGAGCGGGGCGCCCCCCATCAGGGTGGCGGGGCGCAACGCCAGGAAGCCGGGCTGCACGGTGGGCATCTCGCCGGAGGGCCCGCGGCGGCCGGACCCGGTGCTCACCGCTCCCGCGGCCGCGGCGGTGCGGCGCGAGCTGAGGAAGCCGCGCAGCACACCGTCCTCGATCAGCGTGGTGGGGCGGCATGCGGTGCCTTCGTCGTCCCAGGGCACGGGCAGCGGGCTGTCGGCCGCCGTGGGGTCGTCCACGAGGGACAGGCCCGGGGTGCCTATTCGCTCACCGACGCGGTCGGCCAGCACCGAGCGGCCCTCCAGGACGGAGTCCCTCTGGAAGGCGGGAACGGCGAGCATGAACAGCTTCGCCAGGACCCGCCCGTCGACGAGGACGTCGTCGTGGCTGAGCCGGGGCACGGGCGCGGAGGCGAGCACGCGGGCGAGGGCCGTCAGTTCGTCCAGCTCGGTGCCTTCGACGTCCTCGAGTACGGCGTCCACCGACCGCCCGAACATCTGGTGGGCGATGAAGCCGACGCGCCTGCCCTTGGCGGTGACGCGTGCCTGCAACTGGAAGGTGCCCGTCACGTGGCTCAGCGGCGCACAGCCGGCGCGGTGCAGCAGGACCCGGGACCGGTCGGCCCTGGCCCGCAGTTCGACGTTCACGTCGGCGTGGCCCGCGGTGAGCTTGGCGAGGCGCCGGGCCACGGTCTCGTCGAGCCGCGGGTCCGCGAGCGGGTCCGGCCCGGCGGCCGGCGTGGCGGGGCGGGCGGGCGGGGCACCGGCGGGGCCCAGCGCGCGTCCGACCGCGAGGGCGGTGTCGACGAGGGAGGCATCGGCTCCGCCGGGGATGTGCACGGCGTATCCCTCGCCGCCGTCCTTCCAGACGGTGAGGGCGGTGGCCGTGGCGGCGGTGGCCGTGCGGCGTTCCACCATGCCGTCCCGGCAGACCAGTTCGTCGGTCTCCTGGGCGTTCTCCCACACCTCGGAGTCGGCGCCCCGCTGTGCGGCCTGTGCGTTCAGGAAGTCGGACGCCTCGCTCATCGCTGGGTACCGCCGACGAGGAGGGAACGGACGCGCAGGGTGGGGCCGACCACGCCGACCGGCACCCACTGGCCGAACTTGCCGCACCTGGCCGCCCCGACGACCGGGTCGTCGGCTATCGCGTCGATGTCCCTGAGCATCTGCGTTCCCGTTCCTGTGATGGTGGTTTCCTCGACGGGGTCTGTGATCCGGCCGTTCTCGATCAGGAAGCCATTGGTCACACGGAAGGTGAACTCGCCTGTGGACTCGATGACTTCGCCGCCGCCGACGTGTTGCGCGAAGATCCCGAACTCGGTGCCGGAGATGATGTCCTCGACGCCGGACGTGCCGGCCTCGAGGCAGGTGTTGGTCATCCGGGGCTGCGGCGGCTGCAGCACGGTGGTGCACCGGCCGTTGCCGCTGGGAGCCAGCCCGAGCCGGGTCGCCGACTCATGGTCGGTCAGGTAGTTCTTGAGGACGCCGTTCTCGATGAGGGTCGTCGGTGTTCCGGGGAAGCCCTCGTCGTCATGACCGTAGGAGCCGACCGCCCCGGGGACCGTGGGGTCGTCCGTGATGGTGACCAGCGGCGAGGCGACGGTCTCGCCGAGCCGTCCGGCGTAGACGGAGCCGCGCAGCACCTCGTCGCCCTCCAGCGGGTGGCAGCAGGCCTCGTGCAGCAGGACCATGCCGCGTCCACCGGCCACCACGAGCGGGAGGTGGCCCACCGGGGCGGGACGGGCGTCGAGGCCGGTCACCGCGCGCCGGGCCACCTCGGTGCCGGCGGCCCCGGCGTCGATGCCGTCCACGGTGCCGCTCACACCGGGGGTGTAGAAGCCGGTGGACACCCGGCCGCCCCTGCGGGCGATGACCCGGACCGTGAGGTAGCTGAGCAGTCGGCGCTCGTCGTACATCCGGTCGTCCTGGGCGAGGACCATGTCCTGCTCGCTCAGGTCGAAGTCGATGACGACCTGGGAGACGGCCGGGTCGAAGTCCCGGGCCGACTGCTCCAGTTCGCCCAGCGCGGACAGGACAGCGGGGATGTCCATCCATTCCGGGCCGGGGCGGCTCCCGGCGGCTCGGCCGACGCCCGCCCGGGCAGGGCCGCCGTTCCCGTCGAGAACGGCTGCGCACGGGTCGAGCCCCGACACCGAGCGGTGCCGGAAGCCGTCGCGCAGCACGTACCTGGCGGACGTGCCCTCACCTCGCTGGACGCTGATGTCGCTGACCCGTCCCTCGGCGAACCGTCCGCTGGTGCGGTACCAGGCCTGGACGGCGCCCGAGGTGCCGACGCAGTCCGGTGGTCGGTGCCGTCGTATCCCGGCGACCAGATCCTCGGCCACCGCCCGGAGCGGCTCGGTAGCGTGCATGGGTCTCTCCAAGGTCGTTCCTGTTCGGTCGGGTGCGACCGGCGCCTTATGGCTGGAGCCGCTGGTGCGTCCAGTCGGCGGTGTCGGCGGCGCGGTCGTAGCGCAGCCGGCGGTGCAGCCGGTCGGGGCTGCCGTACCAGAACTCGATGGCCTGCGGCACGAGCCGGTAACCGGACCACTCGTCCGGACGCGCGACCGGGTCGCCCGCGTCCACCAGGGCCTTCGCCCGGGCCTTGAGCTCGGTCTCGTCCCCGAGGGGGCGGCTCTGCCGGGAGACCGCCGTGGTCGCCTGCGCGGCCAACGGCCTGCGGGCGAACAGTTCGTCGGACTCCTCACCGGTGAGGACCTCCACCGGGCCCTGCACGGTGAGCTGTTGGAGCGTCTCACGCCAGTAGAAGGTGAGCGAGGCCCAGGGCGTCTCGGCCAGGTTCCGGCCCTTGCGGCTGCCCCGGAAGCTGGTGAAGAGCAGTCCCCGGTCGTCGATCTCCTTCACCAGCAGCACCCGGCTCGACGCCCTGCCCGACGGGTCGGCGGTGGCCAGCACCGCCGCGTACGGCTCGCGGACCTCGCGCGCCACCGCCGAATCCAGCCAGGCACGCATCAGCGGGTGCGGGTCCTGCGGCGGGGTGTCGAACTCGGGCAGCACCAGACCGGTGTCACCGCTGAGCGTCTGTGTCCGTGCTGCCATGCCTGTCGTCTCCTTCGATCGTGCGTGGGGTCCCGGCCCCCGCGGGGTGCGGGGGGCGGGTCCGGTCAGGGCCAGGGGCCCAGATCCGGCAGTGAGTCGGTGGCCCCGTAGGCCTTGGGAAGCTGGGCGGCGGAGCGCCCGGTGAGCCACGCCGCCAGGGTGTTCTGCCCGCCGTGGACCGTGGTCGGGGCGCCCGCGCCGTACTCCCAGCGGCGGTCCGTGTCGGAGGACAGCAGCACCGTGGTGCGGTCCGCCGGCAGCCGGGGCAGGAGGTAGCCAACGAGGTGCTCGCCGAGGGCGTCGCCCCACTCCTCCGGCCGGTAGCCGGTGCCGAGGTCGACGTGATGGATGTGCACCTCACGCCACCAGCACAGCTGGGTGGCCAGCAGATCGGAGTCGCGGTAGGCGCAGCGCAGGCTCCAGTCGTCGGCGCCCAGCCGGGCCCACGCCTCCTCCAGCTGCGTGAGCCCGTCCTCCAGTGCCTCCTTCAGCTCGGCGGCCAGGCCGGCGCCCTGCTCGATGGCCGCGGCACGACCGGGGCGGCCGCCGTCGTAGACCTCGACGGTGCGGCCGTCGAGTGCGTAGCGGGCCTGCCGGGCGAAGGCGCGGGCGAGGTCGCCGAGGTGGGTGAGGACATGGCCCCGGGTCCAGCCGGGCAGTTCGGTCGACTCGCGGCACGCCGCGTCGTCCAGCGCGGCCGCGTCCGCCCGCAGCCGGGCGTGGGCGGTCGCGATCTCCGCCGATCGTGCGGCGGTAACGCCGTGTGCGGTGGTCATCCTTCACACCTCCGTGGTGACGCGCGGGTCGCCGGTCCCGGCGACGGTGCCATCCTGCCCCCAGAACTCCCGCATCCAGCGCAGGATGTCCTGCATGACGTGGTGGTTCTGGTTCGGGCGCAGGGCGCCCAGTTGAAAGAACATCACACCCTCGCTCGGCGGGCCGAGCATCGTGAGCCGCCGGTCCACCTCGCCGTCGGCGCGCACCGGGTGGAAGTCCTCCGTCAGGTCGAGGCCACCGGGTGCGAAGTCCGGCTCGTCGATGCCCGGGTTGCGCCACTTGCTGACGAGTCCGCGCCGCAGCAGGTTCGGGTAGAGCGGCAGGACGTCGTTCTCGGCGTCGAAGGGGTGGACGCGCGAGTCGACCAGGATGTCGACCGGCAGGACGGCGCCGGTGACGCCGCCGCGCACCACGAAGCGGCCGCTGCCCTCGTCCGGCGCCACCTCGGCCTCCGGGCCGGCCGAGACATCGACCAGGCCGTGCCGGATCAGGGCGCGGATCTTCTCCATGACCTCGAGCGCGGCACCGTTGCAGAGCCGGTTGTGGTGACGCATGAAGACGTCGAGGAAGTCGCGGTGGGACGCGGCGTGCAGCCCGCCGAAGTCGACCGCCTTCGCCAGGACGTCCCGCAGGTCGCGCCAGACGCCGTCGGCCGCCGCCTTCGCCGGGTTGGACAGGTTGTCCTGCGCGGCCCAGCGGTGGTCGAGGTCGAGGAAGTCGAGCATCGCCGCCCGGTACTCCTCGGGCGTGGCGAACGAGCCGCGGTCGATCGGCCGGATCGAGCGCTCCCAGGAGAACCGCTGGGCGCCGACGCTCTTCGGGTGCCGCCAGGGGGACTCGGCGGCGGCGACGGCGACGGCGAACTCCGCGGGGTCGTCGAGCCGCGTCGCGAGGGCGGCCGCCTGCTCGGGCCCGAAGACCACGTCCAGGACCCGGCGCAGCGCGGCTTCGGCGTCCCACTCGCGTTCCTTGGCCCGGGCGAGGTCCAGCGTGCCGCCGAGGAGCCCGTCGACCGTCTCCACGGCCTCGTCCACAAGGGCCTCCAGCGGGGCGAGGAGACGCTGGACGGAGACGTCGGACCGGGCGCCGCGGCCGCCGTCGGCGAGGAAGGTCTCGTACTCGGGCCGGGCGACCGCCTCCAGCCGCCGGCCGAACTCGGCGCCGAGCAGGGTGGTGTAGTACAGGTGGGCCATCTCCAGCACGATCACGGGGAAGACGTGGTCGCGGAAGTCGAGCTGCCGTTGCTCGATGCCTCCGATGGTGACGGGCCTGCCGACGGACCGGCGCAACCGGTGCACCGCTTCCTCGACGAGGAAGACGCCCCGGTGCTCCAGCTCCTCGGGATTGCTTTCCTTGGCGTTGTAGGGGCGGGCGAAGGTGAACAGCCCGGCGCGGCTGAACATGACGATGGAGTCGGGCTCCCGACCGGACGCCTGGTAGGCGAGGGTGCCGTCGGGCTGCTCCTCGAAGACGCCGCCCCGGCCCTCGGTCAGGAGCAGGATGACGTCGATGCCGGTGAGTCCCATGCCGACGCAGCCGACGGTGCTGCCGGGCCGGCCTGGCCGGGCTCGAAGGCGTCCTCCAGCGGGTAGGCGGAGGGGACGAGGACCGCCTGGTGCCGCTCGGCGAAGCGGGCCCACTCTGCCTGCCGCGGGTAGCGGGCCGGGTCGTTGGAGGAGTGACCGGTCAGCATCAGGACGTGGTCGGCGTCGAGGACGCGCCCGCCGTCGCCGGCGATGACGGCCAGCCTGCCGTCCGGCAGCTCCTCGAGGTCGGTCACCTCCCTGTGGTGCACATGGACCTCCACGCCGGGCACTTCCCGCAGCATCGTCGTATACCGCTGGAACTGATCGGCGAGGGCCAGGCCGTGGACGTAGCGCTTGGGCCAGTCCTCGGCGGCCAGGTCGAAGACGGGGTCCCCGGTCTCCTCGTACTTGGCGCGGCACCACTCGAGCAGGGTGGGCCGGTCCTCCTTCGGCAGCAGCGGTCCGGCGCCGACGACGCTCGCGTCCGCGGCGAACGCCACCTGGCCGACGATGCGGTTGAGGAAGCTGGTGGCCGGCTGGTCGGGGCTGTGCACCTGACCGGCACCGAACTGTCCCGCACGGTCGAAGATGTGGATGTCGAGGGACAGGGGCTTCTCCGCCGCCTTCGCCGTCGCGGCGAGCCGGTCCAGCACATAGGTGCAGCTGGGGCCCGCGCCGACGATGGCTAGTCGGTTGGAGCGCATACGGGGGATCTCCTTGGTCGGAAGGGTGGGAGCATGCCGTTCCGGCCCGGTCACACAACCCGGTCGGCGTACTTGGCGACCACACGGTCGAAGGCGGCGAAGAAGCCCGCGATGTCGTCGCTGGTCAGCTGGCCCATGTTGGCGACCCGGAAGACGCGCTCCAACTGCTCCTGCGTGGAGTAGACGACGTACCCCTCGGCCTTGAGGCCGTCGTGCAGTTCGTCGTACGTCATGCCCTCGGGCACGTACACGTTCGTCACGGAGTTGGCGCGCTGCTCGGCCGGCAGCAGGAAGCGGACCCCGCGCTCGGCCATGCCGTCGCGGATCTGCGCGGCGAGCGCGGTGTAGCGGGCGCCGCGGCCCTCGACGCCTTCCTCGAGGGAGCGGTCGAGGGCCTCCTCCAAGGCGGCCATGACCTGGAGGGCGGGGGTGAACAGCGGGGCGTTCTTGCGGTCCTGGGAGACGAAGTGGCCGTACAGGTCCAGATAGAAGGTGCGGGCCGGCACGTCCTTCAGCTCCTCGAGCCGGTGGCGCGAGGCGGTGACGAAACTGACGCCGGGCAGGCCTTCGAGGCACTTGTTGGCGGTGCCCACGCACCAGTCGATGTGGTCGGCCACCAGATCGAGCCGCTCCGAGCCGAGGCTGCTGATGGCGTCCACGGCGAACTGCCGGCCGTGCTTGGCGACGACCGCGCCGATCTCCCGGAGCGGGTTGAGCATGCCGGTGCTGGTCTCGTGGTGGACGAGGCCGACGTGGGTGATGCCGGGATCCTCGGCGAGGGCGCGGTCGACGGCGTCCACGTCGATCGGGTTGCACCAGCCGAACTCCATGCGGCGGTGCGGGATGCCGTGCACGTCGACGATGCGCCACAGCCGCTCGCCGTAGTTGCCGTTGTCGAGGATCAGGATGCGGCCGTCCGCGGGGACGATGGAGGAGAACGCGGCCTCCAGCGCGGCGGTTCCCGATCCGGCGAGCAGCACCGAGGTGAAGGCGTCGTCGCCGCCGCAGACGCGGGTGGCCTTCTCGCGCACCCGGGTCATCAGCGCGGCGGCCTCCGGCTCGCGGTGGCACTGGTCGGGCGTGGTCATGGCGGCGCGCACGTCCTCGTGGACGTTGACCGGACCGGGGTTGAGCAGCACCAGGCGACCGGCGGCAGGTGTGGCGGTGGTGACGGACATGCCGGAATCTCCTCAGGGGCGGGCTGATGTGCAGCGGTGGTGGGACGGGATCGGCGGGAGGCGGTCGGGATCGTCCGCACCGGCGTCCCCGGCCGGGTGCGGGGTGGGGGGACGCCTGGAGATCAGGGTGTGCGGCACGTCCGCGGGCCACTGGCTCATCGGCGAGAGCAGGTGGCGCAGCGAGGCCGCGGTGCGGTCGCCGCGGGTGATCACGCACTCGGCTCCGCGCCGGGCGTGCGCCACCATGGCGTCGACCTTGCCGCGCATGGCGTCGCTGGTGTCCCAGGATGCGGTCTCCCACACCAGGCCGTGCGCGGGCGCCGGGTCGTCGGGGCTGACCCAGGGCAGGACGGGGCCGTCCCGCTCGGCCCCGGTCAGGATGCCGGGGACGTCGGTGAGCGTGACGATCCGTACGGGGGCCAGGGACGGGTCGACGAGCATGCCGGGCACGTGGTCGCTGCCGTAGATCCGCAGGCCGCCGTCGGCGGTCAGGATGCAGTCGCCGGAGAGCACCGGCAGCACGCCTTCGGCGAGCAGCCTGCGCACCACCGTGAGGTCGGCGACGGCACCGGTGGTTCGGTCGGCACACATGGCCGCGACCTGGAGCGGCATGGCGCGGATGCCCGATTCCCGGAAGGCCGTGGTCCAGGCCCACTTGACGGCGAACGTGGCACGGGTGAGACCGAGGGTGGCGAAGTCGTCCGCCGCGTCGAGGTCGCGGACCGCCCCGTGCCCCAGGGCCCCGCCGCCGGCCACGAACACCGTCCGGCCCGGGAAGGTCCGTACGAGGTCGGCGACGAGCGTGGCGTAGTCGCGCACGGCCGCGGCGTCGAGGTGGTCGTCGGTGCGCTTGTCGGAGACGAGGCTGCCGCCGACCTTGACCACGAGGGTGCGCGGCTCCCCCGCCCGAACGGGGGGCGGGGTCGCCGGCGGGGCGCTCACCGCCCCTCCGCGAGCGCCCCGGACACCTTGGCGACGACCCCGTCGACCACGTCGTCGAGGGGCTCCGCGGCGTCGACGGTGAGCCATCCGAAGCACGCGGCCCAGTCGTCGAGCACGTCGAGGATGCGGTTCTGGTGGGCCAGGAAGCTCTCCCGCGAGCACGCGGGGTCCATCCCGCACTCGTAGGGGACGACGTCCCGTCCGACCTTGCGCTCCCAGGCCCGCTTCGGGTCGATCCGCAGGTAGACGACCTGGTCGGAGACGGGGAGGGCGGAGACGACGCCCTCCGCCCAGGTGCGGTCCAGGCCGTAGACGATCTCGCTGGCGGCGTGCTTCATCCAGTAGCCGTCGAGCAGGGTGACCGAGCCGGTGCGAACCGCCGGAGGGGTCCGGGCCAGCAGGGCGTGGGAGATGGACCACATCAGGAACAGGAACCGGGTCGGGTTCGGCATCTCCGCGACGCAGAGCCGGGTGTCGGGGACGTCCGGCTTCATGAAGCGGGTCGCCGGGTACGCCGGGTTGTCGACGATGTCCCAGCGGTCGACCCGCTCGATCGTCGTCCCGGCCGCGGCCAGCCGCTCGGTGGCCAGCCGCGAGACGGTCGACTTGCCGGCCCCGTCCGAGCCCACGAGTGAGACGATCACGCGACGCCCTCCCGGTCGACCAGCCCGGAGACGATCGACCACAGGGTGTACGGAGTCGTGAACGACTTCTGGGTGAGCCGCTCGTCGGGGATCTCGATGTCGTAGGTCTCCTCCAGGGAGACGACGAGTTCGACGATGGCTATGGAGTCGAGACCGTGGCCCAGCAGATCGTCGTCCGGCCGCAGTCCGCCGTCCCGGCCGAGGTCGACATGCCGCAGCACCAGCGCCTCGAAGCGGCTGTCCCAAGGTGTGTTCATGGATGTTCCCGATGTCGGTGGGGGGGCGGGGGTTGACGAGGTGACGGTGGTGCCCCTCGGCAGACCGCCCGGATCAGTCATGGGGGACGTTCGAACGCTCGCTGCCGTCCTTGCGGCCGGTGTCGAAGAGCCGTTCGAGGAAGGGCGACGCCCAGCGGGCCGTCTGGCCGTCGAGGGTTCCGTACTGCTCCAGGTACGCGAGGTCGTCCGGCCGGAGCGCGGCGAGCACCTCCTGCGGCACCGCACCCGGGTACAGCTCCGCCGTGAAGTGCAGGGCGTAGTACGCGATGGGGCCGGCCCCGTACTCCCCGACCCGGGTCAGGAAAGCGCGCCAGACGGTCTCGTCGTAGCTTCCGGCGACGAGCGCCACGTCGAGGAACTTGCTGATCTGCAGATCGACGCTGTCCTCGATGAACCGCAGGCTGGTCGCCTCCTTGTGCAGGTGGGAGCAGAGGTCGAGGAGGCGGTCGGCGGGGTCGGGGATCCAGGTCGGGGCGCCGCACAGGACCGCGGGCACACCGCGGTCGAGCAGCTCGGCCGCGGGTGCGCTGACGCCCGACTTCTTCTGGAAGATGTCGTGACACAGGTCCACGTTGAACTCGGGGACGTCCGGGCGGTGTCCGGCCTTCAGGTACGGCAGCTGGTTGCTCAGGTTCACGCGCCAGAAGACCTGGGTCTTCCGGGAGAACGGCAGGACCCGCTCGCCGTCCTCGGCGAGCCGCCCCTGCGTATAGCCGAGCCGCTCGAGGACCTCGTGGGCCCGGGGCACGTCGTCCCGGTCGACCAGCAGGTCCACGTCGTTGATCCGCCGCAGTCCGGGGTCGCCGTACTCGCCCTCGGCGAGCGAGAAGCCCTTGCGCACGGCGTGCCGCACACCGGCGTCGCCGAGTTCCCGGAACACCCGGCCGAACTCGTCGTACAGGGCGAGGTTGCGGTCACGGTTGCCGAGGTAGGAGGTGGTGAACACCCAGCCGTACGGGAAGCCCTTGACCCCGTCGCGTTCGCGGTCGAGGCGATGGGCGAACACGTGGCGGCCGACCATGGGCAGCAGCTTGTGGCGGGCGGCGGCGTCGAGGAACGCGCCCCAGTCGAGGTCGTCCCGTCCGGCGAGGGAGCGGGCCAGGCGCTCCTGGTCGGCGTCGAGCCGCAGCCGGGCCAGGGTGAGCAGCAGCCGGGCGTGGGCCGGCAGGGCGGGGGTGGCGGGGGTGTGGTGCGGTGCGGTCCGCTCCGGTGTGGTGGTCATCGCGTCTTCTCCTCGCTGACGGCCGCCCGCAGTGAGCGGTGGTCGACCTTTCCGTTGGGCGTGAGGGGAAGCGCGTCCCACTCCCGCCACCGCCGCGGCACCATGGGCGGCGGGACCGCGGCGCGCACCGCGTTCTGCAGTTCTTCGGGTGCCACGGGCTCGCGCAGGCTGTAGTGCGCGACCAGCTGGCTGCGTTCGCCGTCGCCGCTGACCGTGACGGCGCATTTCGTGACGGCCGGATGGCGGCTGAGCACCGCCTCGATCTCGTCGAGCTCCATACGGACGCCCGCCACCTTGACCTGGCGGTCGCCGCGGCCCAGGTAGTGGACGACGCCCTCCTCGAACCGCGCGAGGTCGCCGGTGCGGTACAGCCGTCCGGTGGCCGAGGCCGGGTCGAACGGGTCGCGGAAGAAGGCGCGTGCGGTGGTCTCGGGGTCGTTGAGGTATCCGAGGCCCACGCCGGTCCCGCCGACGAACAGCTCGCCGGACTCGCCCGGTTCCGCGGCCCGCCAGCCCTCCTCGTCCTCCAGCAGGAGGTAGAGCGTCGTGTTGATGACGGGCGCGCCGACGGGGAGCCGGGTGCGCTCCAGGTCCGACCGGGTCACCACGTGGTGGGTGACGTCGTCGGAGCACTCGGTGGGCCCGTAGGCGTTGACCAGGACGGCGTGGGGCAGGGCCGCCACCGCGCGTTCGGCCACCGCCGGATGCAGTTCCTCGCCGGTGGACAGCAGCCACCGCAGGGTCCGCAGGGGCGCTGGGTCGCGCCGGACGGTCTCGTCGACCAGCCAGCCGACGACCGTGGGAACCAGCTCGACGACCGTGACCTGGTGGGCGTCGAGGGTCTTGACGAGCCGCCGGGGGAAGCGCATGACGGTGTCGTCCACGACCACGACGTGTCCGCCGACGAGCAGCGGGCAGAGCATCTGCCAGATGGAGATGTCGAAGACGAGGGGGGCGGTGAAGGCGACCACGGCGTCGGCGTCCAGGGAGAGGTCCACGACCTTGGCCCACAGGTGGTTGAGCATGCCCTGGTGCTCGACGGTGGCGCCTTTCGGCCGCCCGGTGGTGCCCGAGGTGAAGATCGTGTAGCGGGTTTCCCGCGAGCGGTCCGAGGCGTCGCGGGGCGGCTCCGCGTCCGCCGCGCCGTCGGCGCACAGGGGCACGGCCCTGACCCGCGCGGTCCGGGCCGCCGCGTGGGCGGGGCCGGCCGGAGTGCCCGTCAGGGCCGCGTAGTCCAGGAGGAGGACGGCGCGGCTGCGCTCCAGCACGTCGCGGACCCGCTCCTGCGGCCAGTCGAGGTCGATCGGCAGGTAGGAGGCACCGAGGCTCTCCAGGGCCAGGAACACGGCGGGGGTCTCGGCACTGCGCGGGCCCGCGCAGGCGACGGTGTCCCCGGTCCTCACGCCCTCGTCGAGCAGAAGGGCACGGATCGCGGCGACTCTGAGCAGCAGGGCGCGGTAGCCGAGGGTCCGCCCGCCCTCGGTGACCGCGGGACGGTCCGGGTCGCGCTCGGCGTGCCGGGCGACGTGCTCCAGGACACCGGTGCCGGTGTCCACCTCCTTGGCGCTGGTCAGGGCCAAGGAGGTGGCGCGGTCCACGGCGCCGGGGACGAGGGGCAGCTCGGCCCAGTCGTGGCGGGCGGTCATCGCGCACCGCCCTGGGTGACGGGGCTGCGGTGGCGTTCGAGGTCGTGGAAGAAGCCGTCGACCACGGTGAGTGCGCCCCTCTCCCGGGCCCGGCTGTGGACGAAGTCGCCGACGGCCAGGTCCAGTACGCCGAGTCCGAACGGGGAGAAGACGACGGTGCGGTCGGCCGGCGCGGCGACCTTGCCCGTGAGCACGTCGTACAGCGTCCCGTCGATGAAGTCCCGCCCCCCGGTGTGTTGTTCGGCGAGGTGGACGGAGGTGTCGGCCTTGAGGACGTGCTCGATGTCGTCCACGACGTTGACGCTGTCGAGGATGACGTCGGTGCCCAGGTCGCGCAGCGAGACGTGCAGCACGAGCGGGTGGTGGGCGAACCAGGACGGGTCGGTGAGGTGGGGTGCCGCGGCCGTGGTGGCGAGGACGACGACGTCCGACGAGCGGATCAGGTCCTCGGCGGTGTCGTGGACGCGGACCGCGGCGCCGTCCGCGGCCGCGCGCACGTGGCCGGCGAACCCCTCGGCGTACTCCCGGGACAGGTCGTACACGCCGAACTCCTCCGGCTCCCAGCCCAGCACGGACAGGTAGTCGTGCAGGTAGCGGGCGATCAGGCCGGTTCCGACGTAGCCGACACGGCGCGGTGCGGGCCGGTCCCCGGCGAGCGCACGGGCCGCGACGGCGGCCGACGCGGCGGTGCGTACGGCGCTGATGATGGAGCTCTCCAGGCACGCGTACGGGTATCCGGTCACCGGGTCGTTGAGGATGAGCACGGCCGACGCACGCGGGATGCCACGGTCCAGGTTGGTGGGGAAGCTGGCGATCCACTTCAGGCCGTCGACCGGTCGCCCGCCGCCGACGGAGGCGGGCAGGGCGATGATGCGGGCGGTCGGCCGGTCGGGGAACCGCAGGAAGTAGGAGGGCGGGTTGACGGTGCCCGCCTCGCCGTGCAGGAGGTAGGTCCGCTCGACGAGGTCGCAGACATCCCGCTGCGCGCCGTCCAGCACGCGGTGCACGGTGGCGCCCGTGACCACGGAGAAGTCCGGTGTCTCCGATGGGTTGTTCACTGGTGCTCCAAGAGGTCCTGCGCGTCGTGGCGGTAGTGGCGTGCCACCCAGGCGTCGTTGTAGATCGTGTCGATGTACCGCTCACCGAGGTCGGGGGCGATGGCCACGGCGGTGTGTTCCGCGGAGCCGTGCCGCGTCAGCCACTGGACAGCGGCGCTCACCACGGTCCCGGAGGACCCGCCGAGGAGGACGCCGCGGGCGGCGAGCCGCCGGCACATGCGGATGGCGTCCGGCTCCTCGACCCACAGGACCTCGTCCACGACGGAGGGGTCGATCAGCGGCATGGGCGTGCTCGCCCCGAGTCCCGGTATGTGCCGGGGTCCTGGCTCGCCCGAGAAGTTCACCGAACCCACGGTGTCGACCGCGACGATGCGCACGCTCGGGCGGTGCTCCCGGAAGTAGCGGGCGCACCCCATGAGGGTCCCCCCGGTGCCGGTGCCGATGAACAGCGTGTCC
The DNA here is from genome assembly GCF_045291515.1 of Streptomyces sp. GD-15H. NCBI lineage: Bacteria > Bacillati > Actinomycetota > Actinomycetes > Kitasatosporales > Streptomycetaceae > Streptomyces > Streptomyces sp. GD-15H. The sequence goes on along the minus strand of NZ_CP149447.1, from coordinate 5,069,419 downwards.
AGTCCGGGGAACTGCTTGGCGATCAGGGCCGCGGTGTTCTCGTAGTGCGCGACCCAGTTCCCCGGGTTCTCGTACTGGTTGAGCCAGACGTACCTCGGGTCCTGCGCGCAGCGCTCGCGCACATGGGCCTTGCGGGCCGCCAGATAGCTGCCGGTGGCGTCCGGTTCGTCGACCACCACGACCTCGGCGCCGAGGGCCTTCATCAGGTCGGCCGCGGACGGGTTGCACTTGGGGTCGGTGACACAGACGAACTTGAGTCCCTTGGCCGCGGCGATGACGGCGAGCGCGACGCCGAGGTTGCCCGAGGAGGACTCGATCAGGATGGAGTCCGTGCCGATGATCCCCTCGCGCTGTGCGGTGTCCACCATCCAGGCCGCGGGCCGGACCTTCACCGATCCTGCGAAGTTGAAGCCCTCGCACTTCAGGTACAGGGGGCGGCCCAGCAACTGGCGGAGATCGAGGTAGACCTCGCTGTCGAGGAGCTCATCGGCCCTGGTGATGACTGTCATGCCTGCTGCCCGCCTCCACCCCGTCCGCCGGGTCTCGCCGTACGAGCCGTGTTCACGCGCCGAGCTTCTGCCAGTCGGCCATCCGCTGGAGGTCGAAGATGTCCCGCACCGAGGCGATCTCCGCCTCCAGCGCCGTGGTGTCGCCCGCCTCGTAGATGGCGCGGTAGGTGTTTCGCAGGGTGGTCAGCGCGGCGCGCATGCCCTGGTTGGCGTAGATGACCACGGAGACACCGGCGCTGCGCACGTCGTCGATGTGCCAGTCCGGGTACGTGGTGGGGACGACGACCACCGGGACGCGGTTGTCCCACTGGTCGAGGAAGGCGAGCACCTCGTCCTTGGTGCGGGCCTTGGAGTGGATGAGCACGGCGTCCGCGCCGGCGTCGGCGTAGGCCTTGCAGCGCGTGACGGCCTCGTCGACGCCCGCGCCGGCGATGAGCGCCTCGGTGCGGGCGATGACGAAGAAGTCCTCGGTGGCCTGCACGGTCTTGGCGGTCTGGATCTTGCTCGCGAAGGCGGCGGTGTCGAGCAGCGTCTGGCCGCCGCTCGCGAAGCTGTTCATCTTGGGGAACAGCTTGTCCTCCATGCACACGGCGGTGATGCCGGCGCCCTCGAACTCGTGGACCATGTGGGCGACGTTGTAGTTGCCGCCGTATCCGGTGTCGCAGTCGGCCACGACGGGGATGTCGAGGGCCTTCTGGATGTTGGCGGCCGCCTCCAGGTACTCGGTCATGCTCAGGATGCTGGCGTCGGGCAGGCATCGGGAGGCGGACACCTCGAAACTCGACGACCACACCGCCTGGAATCCGGCCTCCTGGGCCAGGACACCACTGAGCGCGTGGTGGGCACCCGCCACCCGGACCACGTCGTGCGTCGCGAGTACGGAACGGAATGAGGGATAGCGGCGCTTGAGCATCTAGAGCCTTTCTAGGGTGACGGTCCCAGTGTTTCGGCTCGGCCGGCTGACTCGACCGGACACACAGTGTCAGCAGCTTGACCAGCATGTTTTTTCTGCAATGCGGCGGCTTTCGCGGGGAGAAGCTAGCACGCTCCAGTCCGCCCTAGTCAATGGTTCTGGCAATTCCTTGCCAATGCGTGTCACGGGAGGGCAGGATCTTGGCATGAGCTTTCGAGCGCGCCTCGTCGTACTGGATCCCGTGTCCCCGGGTGCCCTGGCGGACCTGGAGCAGGACCACGAGGTCGTGGTGCGGCTGCACCCGGGTCATGAGGAACTCCTCGAGCTGGCCGCCGACGCCGATGCCCTCGTCGTGCGCAGCGGCGTGACGATCGGCGCCGAGGTCATCCGGGCCGGGCGCCGGCTGAAGGTGGTGGCGCGGGCAGGCTCGGGCACCGACAACATCGACCTCGCGGCCTGCCGCGCGGCCGGGGTGCAGGTGTTCAACCTCCCTGGCGTCTCCGCACCCGCGGTGGCCGAGCTGGCCATCGGCCTCATGCTCGCCGTGACCCGCAACATCGCCCTCGCGGACCGGCAGATCCGGGCCGGGCGGTGGAAGAAGCCGCAGCTCGCCGGCCCGGGACTCGAGGACCGCGTCCTCGGCGTGGTGGGCCTCGGCCCGATCGGCTCCCGGATCGCGCAGCTCGGCACGGCGTTCGGCATGCGCGTCCTCGCCGCCGCCGACCGGGTGACGCCCGAGCGCGACGAGGAGTTGCGCGGCCGCGGCATCGCGCGGGTCGACCTGCGCGACCTCCTCGGCACCGCGGACATGGTGTGCCTCGCGGTGCCGCTCACCGAACGGACGAGAGACCTCATCGGCGCGGAGGAGCTGGCGCTGATGCACGCCGGCTCGTACCTGATCAACGTCTCCCGCGGCGGCGTCGTGAACGAGGACGCCCTCCTGCGGGCGCTGAAGGACGGGTCGATCACCGGCGCCGCCCTCGACGTGCACGGACAGGAGGCCGGCACGCCGGCGCTGGCCGCCCTGGACAACGTGGTGCTCACCCCGCACATCGGAGCGACCACCACCGACGCCCAGGACCGGGTCGGTCGACTGCTGGTCCGCGAGCTGCGCGCCGTCCTCGCCGGCGGCCAGGCCACGAACAGGGTGTGCTGAGCGTGAAGACGACCACGGAGACCACCGACACCATGAAGGCAGCCGTCCTCACCGGCCACCGGTCCCTCACCCACCAGGGCGTCGCCGCCCCCGAACCCGGCCCCGCCGAACTGCTCGTCAGGGTCGACGCCACCGGCGTCTGCGGATCCGACCTCGCCGCCTACCGCGGCACCCACCCCTACAAGACGGCCCCCGCCGTCCTCGGCCACGAGTTCTCCGGGACCGTGGTGGCCGTCGGCAGCGAGGTGACCGGCTTCGCTCCGGGGGACCGGGTGTGCTCGGCGGCCTTCTCCCATTGCGACTCCTGCGTCGAGTGCCTGCGCGACGCGCCCCACCTGTGCACCCGGAAGCTGAACCTCAGCCACCTCGACTGGGCCGGTTCGTTCGCCGAACTGGTCGTCCTCCGGCCCAACATGGCCCACCGGCTCCCCTCCGACCTGCACCCCGTGGCCGGGGCGCTCGTCGAGCCGCTGTCCATCGGCCTGCACGCCGTACGGCTCGTCGGCGACGGCGCCGGCCGCCGCGTCCTCGTCCTCGGCTCCGGCACGATCGGACTCAGCTGCCTGATCGCCGCCCGGCAGCTCGGCCACGGCGCGGTGGCCTGCGTGGACGTCGGCCCCGAGAAGGGCGAACTCGCCCGGAGGCTCGGCGCCGACGCGTACGCCGACGCCCGCGACGGCGACCCGGTGTCCGAGGCACTGGCGGCCCTGGGCGGCCCGGCGGACGTCGTGGTGATCGCCGCAGGATATCCGGGCGTGACCGACCAGGCACTGCGCGCGGTGCGGCCCGGCGGCGACATCGTGATCGTCAGCTACTTCGAGGACCGGCCTCCGGTCGACCTCAACGCACTCGTCGGGCGCGAGGTGACCGTGCACGGTTCGGCCCTGTCCACGCCTCGTGACTTCACCGAGGTGATCGACCTGCTCGCGGCGGGACACCTCGACGTGCTGTCCATGGTCACCCACCACTTCCCGCTCGCCGACGCGGAGTCGGCGCTGCGCCTGATGGACCGGGCCGATGTGCCCACCGGCAAGATCATGCTGCATGTGACCACCGACCCGGACAAGTTCACGAACGGATGGAGCGAATGAGCAAAGGCATACGGGCCGCCGTCATCGGGGGAACCGGGTACACCGGCGGCGAGATGTGCCGTCTCCTGCTCGGCCACCCGGCGGTGACCGAGATCCTGCCGACGTCCCGCGGCGAGGAGTCCTTCGAGCGGGTCCACCCGAACCTGCTCGGCTCCGGACTGCGGTTCCACGACGTCGACGAGATCACCGCGGCCGTCGGCGACCTGGACGTCGTCTTCCTGTGCACGCCGTCCGGCGAGGCCATGCGCCGCACGCCCGAGCTGCTCAAGGCCGGCGCCCGGGTGATCGACCTCAGCGCCGACTTCCGGTTCGCCGACCCGGAGGCCTACCGAAGGACGTACGGCGCCGAGCACACCGCCCCCGAACTGCTCCCGGAAGCGGTGTACGGCGTCACCGAATTCCACCGGGACCTGCTGCCCGAGGCGCGCCTGGTGGCCAATCCGGGGTGCTACGTCATCACGGCGCTGCTCGGCCTCGAGCCGCTGCTGTCCGCCGGTCTCGCCGCCCCCGGTGCGCCGCTGCACATCGCGGCGGTCAACGGGACCACGGGCGCCGGGATCAAGCCGCGCACCGAGATCCTGCACGCCGAGGTGTTCGGGTCCATGCTGCCGTACAGCCTCCAGGGCCACCGGCACGCGCCCGAGCTGGAGGACCGGCTCTCCAGGCCGGCCGGAGGTCCGGTCACCGTCGACCTCAGCACCGCGCACGGCCCCTTCGCCCGCGGCATCTACATCCAGGCCGGCGTCCGCGTCCGGGAGGAGCTGCGCGAGGAGGTCTCCCGCGAACTGCTCCTCGCCCGCTACACGGAGCGCTACGGCGCGGGGGCGGACGGCGAGTTCTTCGTCCGGATCAACGCCGAGCCGCAGCTCGGCGGGCTCACGGACAAGGACTACCGCAGGTACCCGAGCCTGGCGGGCGTGGTCGGCTCCAACTTCTGCCACATCGGAGTGGACTACGACGCCCGGCGCGGCATCGCCAAGGTCGTCTCCGTCACCGACAACCTGGTCAAGGGCGCGGCCGGTTCGGCCCTGCAGAACATGAACGTGATGCTCGGTCACGACGAGACCACCGGGCTGCGCAGCTATGGCCTCTGACCCCGGACGGCGGGGCCCGCTCGACGGGGTGCCGCTGCTGGGCGCACGGCACATCACCGCGGGCGAGCGTTGGATCTTCTCGGCCGGGTTCAACGTGGATCCGGCTCTGACCAGCACCGGGCGAATCGACAGCGAACTGGCCGACCTGCGCCGGCTCGCCGAGTCGGGCGCACGCGTGGCCGTGCTGTCCCACCAGGGCAGTCACCGCGACAACAGCGCGACCGCGCTGGACCATGCCGCCGCCCATCTCACGCGGCGGCTGGGCCGGCCGGTGCGGTACGTCCCCGAGAACGCCTCGGACGCCGCGGTGCGGACCGCCGAGGCGCTGGCGCCGGGTGAGATCGCCGTCTTCGGCAACACCCGGCACCACGCCGGGGAGGAGCGGAACGACCCCGACCTGGCCCGCAGGTTCGCACTGCTGGGCGACCGGGTCGCCGTGGGCGGCTTCTCCAAGGCCCACCGTGCCCACGCCTCCAACACCGGTGTCCTGCGCCTGCTCCCCGGCCACGCCGCGGAGAGCCTGGTGACGGAGGTCCGGTTCCTCGCGCCCTGGGCGGGGCGGAACGACGGGCTGTCCAGCGCGGCCGTGCTCGGCGGGCGCAAGCCCGAGAAGACCCTCGTGGGCCTGGTCCACGCGATGCGCAGCTACGACCTGGTCGTACCGGGCGGCGTGGTGCTCAACACGGTGCTGCGCGCCCTGGGCCACCAGGTCGGCGCGTCCGACCTGGGAAGCCGGCCCGACGCCTGCCTGGACGCCGTCCGGAAGGTGCTGGACACACCCGCGAAAGCACGGCTCCACGTGCCGCGGACGGTGTGGACGGCGCCGACGGACGGCGGGCGGATCACCGGCGCGGCCCGGCCCACCGCGGTCGCCGACGGGGTGCCGGCGGACCACGCCGTCGTGGACTTCGACCTCGAACCGTGGGCGGCCGAGTCTCTGGCCGGCGCCGACCGCGCCGTACTGGCCGGGACGCCGTCCCGCTACCTCGACGGGCAGGTGCGGTCCTCGGACGCCGTGCTGTCCGCGCTGTCCCGCTCCTCCGGCCGGACCCTGCTGCTCGGCGGCGACACCGTGGCCGAACTCCCCTGGGCGGGCCCGGTGTCGACGGGCGGCGGGTCGGCGCTCGAACTGCTCGCCACCGGAACGTGCGCGGTGCTGGACGCGCTGCACGACAACGCCCGCGCCGGAACCGGCGGCCACGGCCCGGCCGACGACGATGTCATGGATGGAGTGAGCACATGAAGCTGGACCTCGACGTCCCCACCCACGTGGAGTTCGGCCGCGGCGAGCTGGACCGGGCGGGGACGCACGCCCGGGCGCTCGGCACACACGCGCTGCTGGTCACCGGCAGGAGCGCGGCGCGGGCCCACGGCTATCTCGACCGGGTCGCGACGTCCCTGGAGTCCGCCGGAGTCCGCGCCACGGTCTTCGACCGGGTGTCGGCCAACCCGAGGTCGGACGAGGTGGACGAGGCGACCGCGACGGCCCGCTCGCAGGGCTGCGACCTCGTCGTCGGGGTGGGCGGCGGCAGCGCCCTGGACGCCGCCAAGGGCGTGAGCGTGACCGCGCCGTCGGGCGGCGGCGTCCGCGACCTCATCGGGGTGACGCTGGGCCCGGAGGCGCCCGCGCTGCCGCTGCTGGCGATCCCCACGACGGCCGGCAGCGGCTCGGAGGTCACCAAGGGGGCGATCATCACGGACACGGTACGGAACTTCCGCTCCGGCATCCGCGGTGACGCCCTCTTCCCGCGCACCGCGATCGTCGACCCCGATCTGATCGCGTCGGTGCCGCGCGAGGTCATGGCGGACACCGTCTTCGACTCGTTCGCGCATGCCGTCGAGGGCTGCGTCGCGGCCCGTGCGGACGGGACGAGCCGGTCCAGGGCGCACCAGGCCATCGAGCTGATCGCCACGCATCTGCCGAGCGTGCTGCGCGGCGAGGACTCCCCCGAGGCCCGCGAGGCGCTGTGCCGTGCGGCCCTGCTGGGAGGTGTGAACGTCGCCACCGTCAGCACCTGCCTGCCGCACCGGCTGCAGCAGGCCATGGGCTCACTGCCCGGGGTGAGCATCTCGCACGGCCGGGGCCTGGCGGTGCTGTACCCGAGCTGGCTGCGGCACACCGCACCCCTGGTGCCGGACGAGTTCGCCGCGGTCGCCGAACTGCTGGGCGGCGACACCGTGCACGACGCGGTGGGCGGGCTCCTCGCCTCGGCGGGCCTGACGGCCCGGCTGCGCGACTTCGGGGTGGCCAAGGGCGACCTGGACCGGCTCGTCGAGGGCGTGACGGGCAACCTCGGCAACGACCCGGCGGGCCAGGTCGACGGCGACTACTTGTTCACCCTCTGCGCCGAGTCGTTCTGACGGACGCGCCCCGCGGCGGGAACGGCTCAGCGGGACCGGACGGCACCCAGGGCGGCGCCGTCCGTAAGGGCCACGGCGGCGGGGACGTCCCAGCCGACCGGCGCCCGCCAGTCACGCCACTGCTCCCACCAGGGCGTGCCGCGCTCGACGAGGTCCACGACGGAGGCGGCCGCGGCCCGTACCGCGGCCCCCTCCTCGACGTCGAAGCCGCCCGTACGCACCCGCTCCTCGAAGTGCTCGACGTCCTTCCACCGGTACGGGGAACCGTCGCCGGGGATGATCAGGTCCAGCTCGTGATCCAGCGTGTCGAAGCCGCGCTCCGTACGGACGAGGGGCGCCTGGAAGTTGACGTACCACTCCCGCAGCACCTCGCCCTCCCATCGGCCCCACACGGAATAGCCGTCGCCCGGCCGCTGCAGCTGCAGGACGCCGCTGGACTGCCACACGTGCTCGAACTCGATCCAGGGGTGCAGCCCCCAGCGGAACTCGCCGCGCCCGAACGTGAGCGGCGTGCCCTTTGCCAGGTACACGGCGAGCGCCCGCTCGTCGTCACCGGCGACCCGCACCGGGTACACCAGCCATTCGCGTCCGTCCAGGATCTCTCGCCGGACGATGACCTCACCCACACGGAATCGTGACTCCATGACGCGCCAGCCTAGTTGTACCGCCCTGTGCGGTCGGGGACCAGGGTGGCGGGTGGCCGGCCCTTCAGCACGGCGTGTCCGCGGTGTGTCCGCGGTGGTGATCGCGGCGTGTCCGCGGTGGTGATCGCGGCGTGTCCGCGGTGGTGATCGCGGTGGTGATCGCAGGTGTGCAGTCGGCCGGGGAACGCGTCGCGTCGTTCGGTCTCCGTGCGGGAGGGGCGGGGCGTGGGCCCACTCGTCCGGCAGGGTGCGGTGGGAGCGCCCGGCCTCGCCGTTCGTTTGCGGCCGGTGGGGCCGGGTCACTCGTGGGTGATCCCGGCCGCGGCGAGGGCGCCGCACCAGCCGCGTGAGCGGCGGCAGGAGCCGCTGCCGGCCAAGAACCCGCTGGACGGTGGTCCCGGGCCCGGGCGAAGCCCCCCACATGCGGGTCCCGGCACACGGCGCCCGCGGAGCCCTGCTGATCCGTCTCGGACACGCCTGGGTGAACAACTCCCTCACACGGGTACTCGACGCGATCTTCTCCTGACGGCCACGGCGGGTCCCCCTCCCGGCCGCCCCGGCACCCTGCGGGTGATCCCCCGGCAAACCACATCCCCAGTGCGTCGAGCGCGCCACCCGCTACACTGGCGGCGGCGAGCGGGCCCTCACCGGCTGCTCACCAACTGTCGAAAACATGTCAAGAGCTGGCCGCGTACACGACCTCGCTTCAGACATGTTTGTCCACAGAGCCCCGCCTTCGTAGCTCAGGGGATAGAGCACCGCTCTCCTAAAGCGGGTGTCGCAGGTTCGAATCCTGCCGGGGGCACAGTAAAACGCCTGGTCAGAGGCCCTTCCGTCCGACGGACGGGAGGGCCTTCGTACTCGCAGCACACATATGGCACACATGTGGCTGCGGGCAGAGGTGGGGAGCTGTGCGAGATGCCCGCGAAGAACGAGCTGTCCCGGCGCCGGTACGAGAAGTTGGTCGACCGGCTGGAGTCGTTGATGCGGGCCGCTCTGAAGCCGCAGTACGAGGGGTATTTCGGGCAGCTGGTCCTGGGCAGCGACGACCTCGCGGAGATGGGCGACCTGAAGGACGTTCGGCAGGCGGCGCGGGAGGCCGGGCAGCGTCTGGGCTGGAAGACCGCCACTCGCCTCGTCGGTGGCCGGCTCTTCGTGCTCGACGAGCGGTCAGTGCCTGAGCACATCGAGGCGCTGGCCGAGGACGAGACCGCTGCCGCGATGGACCGGGCCTGGCGGGATGGCCGACGGCCGAGGCTCCTCTGACCCGGAAAGACCGGAGGGCCGCCCCACCGGTTCAATACCAGTGACAGCGGCCCCCTCCGTTTGCCGTTTCTCGGCACGGATCAAACCCACATCACGCCGAGTCCTCCTCCAGGGCAGCCACCGCCTCGGCGGCCTGGCGGGCCTTCCGCTCGGCCTTCTCCAGCCTGGTCTTCGCCTTGGCCAACTGCTTGGCACGCCGCTTGTGCATCTTCTTCGAGACCTCGTCGAGACGGTCCGGGAAAAGGTGCCCGTACGTGTCCAGGGTCAGCGTCGCCGACTTGTGGCCCAGCATCGTCTGGACGACGTTGACGTCCGCACCGCTGGCGATGGCGAGCGAGGCGGCCGTGTGACGCAGCTTGTGCGGGGTGACCTTGAGGTGCCCCAGTCCGGCTTTCACGACCGCCGGCGCGAAGAGCCGCTGGCGGAAGTTGCGGGCCCGCAGCGGCCCGCCCTGCGGGGCGGTGAACAGGAGCTCGTCCTCGTCCCGCCCCTCGACGTGGGGCTTCAACTCCTCCGCCAGGAATCTCGGGATCGGTACGGACCGGCGTTCGTGGTTCTTGGGGGTGTCGAGGTAGAGCTTGCCGTTGTCCTCGACGTACGCCTCGAACGATGTGGGCACGGCAGGCGTCGAGGTCGACTCGTCCCACCTTCAGCGCGGACGCTTCACCCCAGCGCAGACCCGTGTAGGCCAGCAGCAGGATGAACACCCAGTAGGCGCCTGCCGCGTCGGCGAGTGCGTCCACCTGTAGGTCGTCGAGGTAGACGTGGTCGGCGGGGGCTGCCTTCGGGAGGGGCACTCCGACAGCCGGGTTGACGGCCAGACGACGGGACTGGACCGCGTAGCCGAGGACCCGGCTGAGGACGACGTATGCCTTCCGCACCGAGCGAGGGCTGAGCTTCCTGCCACCGGTCACCTCGCCGGACAGCATGTCGCCCAGCCACTCGGCGACGTCCTCGAAGTGGATGCGGTCCAGGGACGTCGTTCCCCACCGCGGGATCACATGGACATCGAGAACCCCCCGATAGCGATTGCGCGTCGAGCGCTTGAGGTGGATCTGGGCGGCCAGCCAGGAATCGGCGACCTCGGCGAACTTCACGCGCCCGGCGGCCGGGTCCCGATAGGAGCCGTCGGTGAGCCGGGACTCCAGCCTGGTCCGCTCGGCCTCGGCGTCGGCCTTGCGGGCCACGGTCTTCATCTTCGGCTTGCCGTCGGGGCCGTACCAGCGCACGCGGTAGCGGCCGGGCGGCGTACGGCCCGCCTTCCTGGCCGCCGCCACGGCTTGCGCGTACGCCGCGTGCCCGTTGCGGTCCTCTATCCAGACTCGCGCCATCAGGCTCCTTCTTCCACGCCGAGAACAGGACGGTTTTCCGGCGGTTCCATTTCCATGCGATCAGCAGCCATGACGCATAGCTGTAGCTTGGTTTGAGCAGCTTGGCAAGAGTTGGTTCTTAAACTTTACAGAAGTCGCAGATCCACGTCTCTCATCAGCCCATGGGCGGCTATTTTGCGCGCTCCGATTTCCATGCTATGTTCCCCGCTCCTCCGGGCCAGGCTGAGCGACGATAGCGCTCGAACTCCTCCCACCTGCACGTTTACCGATTCCTCCGGGCCGCTGCGGCGGCACCTTCGGAGGGATCGGAAAACGACACGTCTTTTTGGTCAACCGGCGATTCGCCTTTACAGTTATCGGGCCCTGACACCCACGTCAGAGGTCTGGGCGAATTCCACCAAAGCCGCTCTGTGAAACCTGCTCGAATAGGAGACCTTTTTGCTCGACCGCCTGGATCGATCCCCTGCCCGTGAACGCGGCACGCTCGCGTCTCCCGCCGATGTGGCGGCCTATCTCGGGGTGCCGGTGAAGACGCTGTACCAGTGGAAGTACCGGGGCACCGGCCCGGCGCCACTGAAGGTCGGCCGGCACCTGCGCTACCGCTGGCGTGATGTAGACGCCTGGCTCGACCGGCAGTCGCCGTACGGCCTGACGGCATGACCGCGCGGCGACAGAACGGCCCTCGGCACGTCAACGCCGAGGGCCGCAGATCCCTCGACTAATCGCCTGTCCTTGAACGACGACTCGGTGGGGCGGGACCTTGCCCGTCCCGCCCCACCGGGAGAGGAATGCCTATGGAGGACTCTACGTCCCCCACCACAAACACCGGTCCCCAGATCGCCTGGCCCGCGGTCGCCGTCCCAGGGCAGGGAACGTCCCCGGCCCGTACACCCCAGATGGAGACACCGTCCCCGGAGGTGGGGACCGGCCGTCCTTCTGCTGCGGATCAACGTGGGGACCGCCGCACCGAGGAAGCGGGAACGGAGCACGGTCCCCGAGGTGAGTTCGGTCCCCGGTCCCCCGACGGCGGGGACCGGAAAGCACCAAACAGCGGAAACTCGCTGGTAGGCAGCCCGGGGGCCGGGGACCGTGGCGGCGGTCCCCAGGGGACCGCCGCGGGGACCGGTCTCCGCAGTGCTGAGGCGACGGTCCCCGATCCCCGGCCTTCGCCGGGGACCGCCGCCAGGCCAGGGACCGAGGAACCCGAATCGGGGACCGAGCGGGCGGGGACCGTGCTCCCCGTCGACGGCTCGGGGACCGGGAATCGAGAGGGGACCGATCCCTGTGCGTCGGGAGACGGGGCCGCGGTCCTGGACGAGCTGCGAGGGGCGATCGGCCGATACGTGGTGCTGCCCAGCGAGGAAGCGCTGACTGCGGTGACCTTGTGGGTGGCGGCCACACACATCCAGTCTGTCCTCCAGCACGCACCACGGCTCGCCGTGGTGGGACCGACGAAGGGGTGCGGCAAGTCCCGTCTGCTGGACGTCCTCCACGAGACGGTGCACAGGCCGATGATGACGGTGAACACGTCGCCGGCCGTGGTCTTCCGTGTCATCGGAAAGAACCCGCCGACGCTGCTGGTGGACGAGGCAGACACCATCTTCGGCCCGAAGGCTGGCGACAAAGAGGACCTGCGCGGCCTGCTGAACGCCGGCCACCAGCGCAACCGTCCCGCCTGGCGGATCTCCGGACCGGAGCAGAAGCCGACCTCGTTCCCCACCTTCGCCATGGCTGCCCTGGCCGGCATCGGCGACCTGCCCGACACGATCATGGATCGTGCCGTGGTGCTGCGCATGCAAAAGCGCAAGCCTGGTGAGCGGATCACCCCGTTCCGCTCGCGCCACTCAGTCCCCGAACTGAACACCGTGCGCGACCGACTGGCTGCCTGGCTGACCCCGCTGCGGGGGACCGCAGCCAGGTCGGTGCCACAGATGCCGGTCGAGGACCGGGCCGCGGACACCTGGGAGCCCTTGGTGACCGTGGCCGACCTGGCTGGCAGTCACTGGCCGGACCAGGCCCGGGCAGCCTGCCTGGCCATGACCCGCAGCGAAGTCCTCCAGGACGAGCAGACCACCCTCAAAACACGGTTGCTGCGGGACATCCGCCGCGTCTTCGACACGGAAGACACAGAGGTCCTGCGCACCCAGGACATGCTCGCCGCGCTCGTCCAGGACGCCGAGGCCCCGTGGGCCGAGTATGGCGCCAACGGCCTCAACGCCTACCACCTCGGCAACCTGCTGCGGGACTTCGGCATCAGCTCCGCCAACCACCGCTTCGACAACGGCCGTCAGGCCAAGGCCTACACGCGGAACAGATTCCTCGACGCCTGGGCCCGCTACTGTCCAGAACCCGCCGAGCCCGTGCCTGGGCACCAGCCACGGCGCACGGCCTACGCGACTCCTACGGGAAGCCTGCCCATCGGCCCGCCGGGCGGCCCTGCCGGACCCACGCGCGCCCGCTGACCCACCCGGCCGGGCATCCGTCCAGCTCCGTCGCGTCCGTCCCCGCGCAGGTCAACGCGGGGACGGACGTCGCCGCCGGGACGGACCTCTCCGTACCAGCACCCGCGTCCGTACCGGGTGTGACCAGCCACGCGACGGATGCAACGGACGCACCACAGACCACTGCCGCACGCGATCGGAGGCACCACCATGCCCGACAGCCACACCGATACGAGTCCCACCCACCGGGCAGCAAGGTATGCCGTTGGACCGTCCAAAGGTCGGTCCAACGGGAGATCCGCCCCGGGGGTGGCGGAGACTCTCGAGCGCCAGGGGGCGCCCGAGGAGGAACAGCGCGCCGAGGCCGCGGTCGTCGTCCTGCCGCGCGCCGCCGAAGCCGCCGCCCTGCACCGCATCGCCCGTCGCCGCAAGCGCAAAGACACCCAGCGCAAGGAACGCGTCGACGTGCGCTACAGCGTCGAAGAGAAGACCGCCATCCTCGCCAGGGCCCGGTCGCTCAACATCGCCGGCGCCCACTACGTGGGCGCCGTCGTCATGGCCCACATCCACGGCGACCTCGCCCTGCCAGGCCAACGCACGCCGCTGGACGACTACATCGACGAGCTGACCGCTCTGCGTGAGCAGGTCGCCAAGATCGGCAACAACGCCAATCAGATCGCCCGGAAGCTCAACTCCGGCGGCCATCCACATCCTGGGGATACCGCCACCCTGGCCCAGACCGAACGCACCCTGGGCGCGGTTCGTGATGCCATCAGCGAGATCGCGGCAGCCGCGAACCAGACCGTCACCAAGAAGGCAGCCCGGTGATCGCCAAGATCAGCAGCGGCAAGGACACGGCGGGCCTGATCCGCTACCTGTTCGACACCACGAAGGCCAAAGACCACACCGACCCCCACATCGTTGCCTCCTGGGACGGCTTCGCCCCCGACCCCGGCCGCACCGACGACTTCGCCGCGACGAAGAAGCTCCTGGTGGCTGACCTCGACCTGCGCGTCAAGCAAGCTCGCCGACTCGGCCGAGCGCCCGAGCGGCACGTCTGGCACTGCTCCCTCCGCGCCGCCACAACCGACCGCCACCTGAGCGACGAGGAGTGGGCCGACATAGCCCGCCGCGTTGTGGCCGCCACCGGCATCGCGCCACAGGACGACCCGGACGGCTGCCGTTGGGTCGCCGTCCGCCACGCTCCCGACCACATTCACATCGCCGCCCCCAAGGTCCGCGGCGACCTGCGCACCGCGCGCCACTGGAACGACTACCTCACCGCCGACCGCGAACTCGCCACCATTGAGAAGGAATACGGCCTCTTCCAAGTCGTCCGCGGAGACCGCACCGCCGCCAAGCGAACCTCCCGCGCCGAACAGGAAAAGGCACGCCGCCAAGGCCAGGACAAGCCGGCTCGCGAACGCCTGCGCACCATCGTCCGCACCGCCGTGGCCGCCACCACCAGCACCGAGGAGTTCATCCGCCTGCTCAGCCACACCGACGGCGTGCTGGTCGAAGTCGTGTACTTCCCTTCCGGCGACATACGCGGCTACAAGGTCGCCAGCGAAGACACCACCACCGCCGACAAGGAACCCATCTGGTTCTCCGGCTCTGAGCTCGCCCCGGACCTGTCCTTCCCTAAGATTCGATCACGCCTGGAGGCCGTTGGCCCGCAGCCGACCATCCAGCCGGGCAGGCGCAGACCCAACCCCTGGCACCAGGCCACCGCCGCCACCGAACGCATCCCCCACCACCTCACCGGGAACGACGACCGAGCCTCCCAGGCCCACCTCGCCGCCTTCGGCGAAGCCCTCGACGCCCTGCCCCTCCTCGCCCCCGCAGCCATCCGCGCCCAGCTCCGCGAGGCGGCCTCCGCGTTCGAGCGTGCCACCCGCTCCCGCATCCAGGCCGAACACCACCACGCCCACGCCCTGCGCAGCGCCGTACGAGCGATGCTTCGCGAGCCCGCGCCCAGGGACGGCACGGCTCTGGCGATGTTCCTCGACGCCGCGGTCCTCGTCGCCATAGTCGCCGCCCGCTGGCACCAGCTCCGCCACCACGACCAGCAGGTCGCCGCCGCCCAGCAGACCCTGCTCCGCCTCCAAGCCGCCTACGACCAGGCCGCAGCCGCGCCCCTGGCCGCCCTCGTCCAGCGCCGACCGCCCCAACAGACAGTGGACCGGCACATCCACCACATCCGTCGGGCCGTGCCCGAGCACGCGGAGGAGGTCCTCGCAGACCCCGCTATCGACGCCCTCACCGCCGCGCTCGTTGAAGCGGAAGCACTCGGCCACGACCCAGAGCGACTCCTCAGACAGGCTGCTGACCAACGTGCCCTGGATGACGCCCGCTCCCCCACAAGGACCTTGGCCTGGCGTATACAGCGCTTCAACGCACGGCCGGCGCCCAGCGCACGCGACCGCGCAGCACAGGCCCGCAGCGCAGCACGGTCCAAAGGGGCACCACAGCACCCCAGCGCTCCGGCACACGAAACAACCGCCGTCTCGCCCCTGTCACCGCCGCAAGCACGTCGGCGCTGATTACGACCGTGCGGACAGCCTGGGAGCAAGCAACTCCAGCGCTTCCTCCCAGTGGTAGCGGTCGGCTCCGCCGCCGGCCTTCGGCCGGTGAGGCTCGTACGAGCCGATCAGGACGCCCATCTCGCGCAGCCGGTCCAGGCTCTGGCGGTACGCGGGGTGGGCGGCCTGGGCGGAGTTCAGGTACGGCAGCACGGCGACCGGGACGCCCATGGCGGGCGCTTCGCACAGGATGCCCAGCGCGAGGTTGTCGGAGATCCCGGCGGCCCACTTGTTGACCGTGTTGAAGGTGGCCGGGGCGACCGCGATCGCATCCGCGAGCCGGGGCGGGCGGGGTTCGCCCGGTGATCGCCAGACCGAGCGGATGGGGCGGCCGGTCTGGGCCTCGACCGCCTCTACGTCAAGGAAGCCGAGTCCTTGGGGCGTGGCGATGACGCCGACGTCCCAGTGCCGCTCCTCTGCTGCGGTGATCAGTCGGCCGACGTCGGCGGCGACCCCGGCCGCGCAGACCACGATCTGGAGGAACGGCTTGTCGGGCTGGTCACTCACGCGGGCGCTCCCAGTTGGCGGCTGAAGTGGTGCAGCTCGGGCAGTGCCCGGCGGCGGTCGCGGGCTGCCAGGTCGGCGACCAGTTCGCGTACGGCCGGGCGGCGGACGTCTTGTGCCGCGCAGCTCTCGGCGATGCGCAGGGCCTGGTAGCCGTCGGCGAGTCTGCCCTGCTGACTGTAGGCGCGGGCGGCCTCCACCCACAGGGCGGCCCGGCGCTCGGGGACGGGAATGTGCCGCCGCATGAGGGGCCGTGCGGTGTGCAGAGCGATGCCGGCGTCGCCGAAGGAGACGGCCGCGCTGACCTCGTGCAGGGCGACGTTGGTGGGGCTGAAGTTCGCCCAGGCGTCCGGCCGGTCGAAGGCGACGTAACGGGCCACCTCCTGGGCCTCGGTGAGGAAGTCCTGGGTGGTGTCGCGGTCGCCGTTCCTGCTGGCGGCAGTCGCCCCGCGGAGCAACAGCAGGCCGACCGCCGCCAGGTACCGGGGCGAGCGCTGGTCGTAGGAGCCGGTGAGCTGGTCGGCAGTGTGACGGACCATGTTCACGGCCTGGGCGGTGTGCTTCTCCCGCACGAGCACGTGGGCGTGAACGCGAACGCTGGCGGCGAGGACGACAGGGTCCCCGGACCGTTCCGCCTCGGCCATGGCCCGACCGGCCGCGAGCCAGGCGTTGCCCTGGTCGGCTCGCTTCAGCAACAGGCTCACCGACGTCTGGTAGGCGGTCGCGAGCAACCCGGACGCCTCCGTCGAGCCGGATGAGCCGCCGGCGGCCTGGCGCAGGTCGGTGATCAAGTCCGGCAGGGTCTGCTCCAGTTCCGCGTAGTCGCACGTGCAGAACATCCGGCGTACGGACCGTGTCCGCTCCCGCAGCTCGTCGATGCCCAGGGCTCGACCGGTGGCGGCGGGGCTCGTGCCCGGCAGCAGGACCTGGATCAGGTCGTGCTGCGCTGCGGCCGGCGTCGGTGGAGCCGCGAGCGCGGCGACGCTCGCGGCAAGGAAGGTGCGGCGGTGCATGTCCTCGGTTCCAAGGTCGGCGGGGCTGGCGTCGGGGGCGGCGGCGAGGCCGAGACGTGGCGGTGGAATGTCCAGTACCTGCGCGATCTCGCGCAGCACGCGTACGTCCTCCGTGCCTCTGCCGCTCTCCAGGCGGCTCACCTTCGACTGGTGGTAGCCCAGTGCGGTGGCAACGTCCTTTTGCGAGCGCCGCTGTAACACGCGGGCCTGACGGATCACTTCGCCGATCCGTCTCGCTTCACTCTGTACCTCGGCCATCTGTGCTACGGCCCCTTCTGCCGTCGCCGATCCTGCCTGCCCAACCGAGCGTAGCCGAGCGGCGATTGGCCCTGATGCAGCTGCTGCATAAGTGATGCAGCCCCAGCACACGGCGTAGTCCCGACTGCCTCTGGAGCGGTTGCGTAGAGCAGCCACACCGATCCAGGAGGCAGCTCGTGACAGCGCACCGGTTCGCTCTCTCCGTACCCGCCACACCGACCGCGGTCACCGCCGCCCGGCACCAGGCCGTGGACGCGATAAAGGGTTGGGACGCGGCGCTGAGCAACGAGGTGGTGCACACCGCCGAACTCGTGATCAGCGAGTTCGTCACCAATGCGGTCCGGCACTCCGAGGCCGACCCGGTCTCCCTGTCCGTCCGCCTCGACGGGAAGGCATTGCGGATCGAAGTCTGCGACGTCTGCCCGGAGATGCCCCAGCCAGGTCTCCCGGATCCGTACAGCGAGAGCGGCCGAGGTCTGTTCCTCGTCGTCGTTCTCACAGACCGGTACGGCGTCGAACCGACGGCGATCGGCAAGCGCTGCTGGGCCGAGATCGACCTGCCCACCAGCCCGGACCAGCAGATCGCCTTCTCCCTTCTTTCCCAGAGGAGTTGCTGGTGACGACGACTCATGCCCCCGGCGTGGCCGCCGAGGTGATCGCCGTACGCCCGGGTCCACCGCTCACCGGCACCGTGACCGTCGACGGCTCCAAGAACGCCGCCCTCCCGCTGCTGGCCGCCGCGGCCACCCTCGGTTGTCCGGTGCGGCTGAGCAACATCCCGGCCAACACGGACGTCCAGATCATGCTCGCGCTGCTACAGCAGTCGGGCTGGCACGTCGCCCAGCCCGGCGGGGAGCTGGCCACTGCGGTGATCCTGCCGACAGAGAGCCGACACACGCACCCCGACCTGCCGCAGGCCGCCCGTATCCGGGCCTCGTACTACCTGGTGCCCGCCCTGCTCGCCAGGCACGGCAAAGCCCGGCTGCCGTGGCCGGGAGGCTGCCGGATCGGCACACGCGGCATGGACCTGCACTTCAAGGTGTACGAGGCATTCGGCGACCGAAGCGTCGTGGACGACACCGGATACCACGTCGAGGCCACGCCGCACCGCACCGACACCGTGTCCCTGATGCTGCCGTTCCGCTCGCGCGGGGCGACGGTGGCCGCCATGCTCCGGGCCGTCACCACCGGACGGCCTCTGCGGCTGGGCGATCCCAATCTCTCGCCGGAGGTGCTGTATGTGCTGGAGGCCCTGCACACGGCGGGCTGGGAGGTCTGGGCCGGCGAACGCCTGCTCACCATCTCGCCGCCGTCCTCGGCACCGAGCGATGTCGCATGGGTGGTGCCGGGGGACAAGGTGGAGGCAGGGACGCTGGCCTGCGCAGTCGCCGTCAGTGGCGGAAGTACGCGCATCGAAGGCGCGCGTGCCGACGACCTTGGCCCCCTCGTGGCAGCTCTGCGCCAACTGGGAATCTCCGTCTGCAGCGAAGCGAACACTCTCACCGTGAACGCCCAGGACAGCCCCGTGGCCAGCCACCCCCTACGGGCCATCGCCTCGCTCAGCCCCGGCGGCCTGGACGCCGACTTCGAACCACCGCTCATGGCACTGGCCCTCAGCCTGCCGGGCACCCACTTGTTCGCCGACGCCATCAACCCCGGCCGCCACAGCAATCTGCTGCCGCAGCTGGCCCGCCTTGGCGCGGTCATCGAGGAGATCTCCCCCACCGAGTGCCGCCTGACCGGTCCCCAGCGACTGACCGGGACGGGTGTGGAGGCCGTCGACATCCGCACCGGATCCGCTCTCATCGTCGCCGGCCTCACCGCCCAGGGCGTGACCACCCTCGGCGGCCTCGACCAGCTCCGCCGCGGACACGCTGACCTGCCCGGCAAGCTCCACACCCTGGGCGCCGACGTCTGCGAGGTCACCCCATGACCGGCATCCGCGCCCTGCGCCAGATCGTGTCCACCACCGACGTCCACTCCACCCTGGACAACGCCGCGCCCTTCCTCACCCACCTCCACGACCTCCGCCCCACCTCGCTCATCGTGGACTGCGGCGACTTCTTCGAAGGCTCCGGCTACTACCGCCTCGCCCACGGCGCGATCGAACGCGAGATCCTGCTCAAGCTGTACGACGTACTGGCCCCCGGCAACCACGGCTGGCCCCACCACTTCGAACCCGAGCTCCACCGGCTCACCGTCTGTGCCAACGCCGTCGACGCCGAGACCGGCGACGCACTCTTCCGCCGCCTTCACATCGCCGAAATCGGTGGCCGACGCGTCGGTGTAACCGCCGTGATCGGGCAGCAGGCTTTCCACTCGATCCCCGCTGCCCAGCGAGCCGGCCACCGCGTCACCGATCCGGTTCAATCCCTGCGTGAGCTGATGCTCGCCCATCACCACGAGGTGGACGGCTGGGTGCTGCTCAGCCATTCCGGGTTTGAGGAGGACCTCGAACTGGCGGCGACCTGCCCGTTCCTCGACGTGATCTTCGCCGGGCACTGCCACAGCAACCGATACGGCCCCCTCCGCGTGGGGGACACCCTCGTCGTCAAGGGCCGCGAACTCGCGGACGGCTACGCGATTGCCACGCCTGTCGGCGCGGGCTGGGGTGTCGGCACCACTCACTTTCCGGACCACCCGCCAGGCGCCGTACCTGCGGAAATCGCAGACGTGACAGCACGTATCGGCGAAGTCGGGGAGCAACTGCACGAGGTTCTCGGACAGGTCCGAACGGCCTTCCGCCGCCAGGCCCTCGACCGGCGCGGTGTGCTACTCGACCTCACCGCCCGCTTGCGCACAGCACTTGGCGCAGACGCGGTCATCCTCAACGAGACCGCGCTGCGCGCCGTCCCACTCGGTGACACCCTCACCCTGGGCGACCTGCTCTCCATCGAACCGTTCGCCAACCAGCTGGTGCACGTCCACGTTCCGGAGCCGGATCGCCGCGACCTCCGTGGTCTGCTCGCGCGTTTGACCGCCCAGGACGGCCCCCTCGTCACTGACCCTGAGCCTCTGCCGGACTTCATCACCACCGTTCTGACCACCGGCTACCTCGCCGAGAACCACCTTGGCGAACGCACCTACGAAGCCGGCCTGCGCCTGGACCAGGCCCTCCAGCACGTCCTCACCGCTCCCGACACCGCGGATGGAGACAAGCAGTGATCCTCACCGGCCCCGAGATCGAGGCAGCTGTCCACGACGGCCGCCTCCGCATCGCCCCCTTCGCCGCCGACCAGGTCAACCCCAACAGCTACAACGTCCGGCTCGGCCCCACCCTGATCACCTACACCGGCAAGGTCCTGGACGCCCACCGCCCCAACCCCACCCGCGAGAACACTATCGGCCCGGACGGGCACGTCCTCCAGCCCGACGAGCTCTACCTCGGCCACACCCTTGAAGAGGTCGGCTCCGACACCTTCGTCCCGCTGCTCTTCGGCCGCTCCTCCGTCGGCCGGCTCGGCCTGTTCGTCGAGATCACCGCCCCCATCGGCGACATCGGCTTCCACGGCCAGTGGACCCTCATGCTCACCCCGACCCGCCCGCTGCGGGTGTACGCGGGCATGAAGATCGGGCAGATCATGTTCTTCGTCTCCACCGGCCCCATCGACCTCTACCGCGGCAAATACCAGGCCGCCACGGGCCCTCAGCCATCGGCCTACTGGCGCGACGTCACAAAACTTCGGGCGGTGGCTTCGTGATCCTCACAGGACCCGGCATCGCCGCCGCCATTCAGACCGGTGAGATCACCATCGACCCGTACGATCCCGCCCGCCTCTCCCCGAACGCCTACGACTGGCGTCTCGGCGACACAATCCGCATCTGCGACGGCGACCTCGACGCCGCCACCCCCACCGCCTTCACCGAGCAGCCCATCCCCGCCATCGGCCTGCTGTTGCAGCCCGGGATGCTCTACCTCGGCGTCACGTTGGAGAGGACCGGCTCGGAGACGTACGCCCAGATGCTCAACGGCGACCGCACCATCGGCGCCCTCGGCATTTGGGTCCACGTCTCGGCCCCGCTCGGCCACCAGGGCCACGCCATCCGCTGGACCCTGGAGATCCGCGCTGCCCGGCCCGTGCGCGTCTACCCGGGGATGACCTTCGGCAAGCTCGTGTTCCTCACCGCCTTCGGCGCCCCGGCCAGCTACCAGCAGCAGCCCGCCAAGTACGCGGCAACGGACGGCATCGACATCTCCCGCCTCTACGAAGAGATCCACGGAGGAGTCCTGTGAGCCCCCGCTCGGCCGGCGGTCCGCTGACCGCCACCTTCCTGGACCTGCCCGTTGGAAGCCCCGGCGGCAGCGTTGAACTCTTCCTCGACCTCTACACCGGCGACCGCCCGCTCATCCCTGCCCGCGCGTTCATGCTGGGTCGGTCCAACCCCACGCACCGCGTCCCCGCCGGACTCGACCTGCTGCCCGTTGCCGGAAAGTGCCTGGAGGGGCCAGCTTCGGCCGCTACGTCGCAGTGTTGCGAAGGGCTCTCGCCGCAGCGATCGACCCAGCCCAGATCGGCGTCCTGCATCTCCAGCACCTCGCTTTCGGCGCCACCCCCGCCCTGATCCGGGCCCTGCCCCTGCACCCCCGCATCGCCCTGGTCCACGGCACAGACCTGATTTTCGCCGAAGCCCACCGCGACCAGCTCCAGGTCCTACGCGAGACCGCGAGGGCGGCCGATGCGATCGTCGTGCCCACAGGAGCGATGGCCGACCACCTGCTCAAGCTCGCCCCTCAGATCGACCGACGCAAGATCACTCACATCCCCTGGGGAATCCCCGACCACCTGCTCAGTGCCCCGCCGACCCGGCCCACCCGCACCTCCAGCAGCCACCTACGTCTGCTGTACGCGGGACGCCTGACTGCCGAGAAGGGCGTCGGATCCCTGATCAGGAGCCTGCCCTCGGTACCAGGCGTCGAGCTGAGCGTCGCCGCCCCCAGAGCCCAGTTCCACGCCATGGCCCCGCTCCTGCAACGGGTCGGCGTCAGGGCCCGCTACCTCGGCTGGCTCCGCCGCCCACAACTGTGGAAGGCATTCGCCGAACACGACGTACTGGTCATGCCGTCCACCACTCTGGAGGCCATGGGTCTGGTCGCCCTGGAGGCACAAGCCTGCGGACTGCCGGTCCTTTACCAACCCGTACCCGGGCTCAGCGAAGCCCTCGCCGCTTCCGGCGTCGCCACCGACTTCACCCACTCCACCGCCCTGACCCGTGACCTCGACCGACTGCGCACCTCCCCTGGCCTGTTGTCCTCCCTGCGGCAGGCGGGCTACGCGAACGCGGCGCGCTATCCGCTTTCAACAACCGCACAATCCCTGAACGCCCTCGGCCGCCAACTCACCTGAACTGCCTTCCACGCGGCACGACACGTCGCTGCCCTGCCCACTCCGTGAACGTCACTACGCTGACCGGCGGGATGCCCCGACGAAGAGGGAGAGCATGACGTATAACAGCGACCGCATCGAAGCCCTGCTGGACGAGGGCGTCCGCGACAAGGTGTACCCCGGAGCCGTATGGGCCGTCGGCGACGCCACCGGCATCCGCGTCCAAGGCACCACTGGCGTCCTCGACCCCGACGAGCCAGACGTGCCGATGCGTCCCGACACCGTCTTCGACGCCGCCAGTCTGACCAAAATCGTCGCCGTGTGGTCCTCCATCGGCGTTCTGTGGGAGGACGGCGTCCTCGACCTCGACCAGTCGCTCGGCGGCTTCTGGCCCGAGGTCACCGGCCATCCGCTCGGCACCGTGACCGCCCGACAGCTGCTGACGCACACAGCCGGCCTTCCCCTACGGGCCCAGCTGAAGAACCTCTACGGCACCAACCAGGACGACATCCGCCGAGGCGTGCTGCACGAGCAACTCCACCGGTCTCCCGGCGAGGCTGTCGAGTACACCGACCGGGCTGCCCTCATCCTCGGCTACCTCGCTGAACACCTCTCCGGCCAACCATTGGACCAGCTGGCTAGCGCCCGCACCTGGCATCCCTTGGGTATGAACTCCACCCGCTTCGGCCCACTGCCCGCTGAAATCGCCGCCCGCTGCGCACCAACCGAACTCGATCAGGACACCGATACTCACCTGAAGGGAACGGCCCACGACTTCTCCACACGCCTCCTAGGCGGAGTCTGCGGCATCGCCGGCGTCTTCACCGTCCTCGACGACCTCGCCGCTTTCCTGCGTTACATGCTCGCCCCTGCCGCATTCCAGGCCGGTGTCGGCTTCGGCACTGAGTGGACCACCTGCTCCCTAGCCCTCCAGACCGGTGAACTACAGCCTGCCCGGGGTCTGTTCTGGCACCCGGCGCCTGGCGCCACTGCCGAGCAGGACGTCTGGGTCCACTACGGCTTCACCGGCACAGGTATGTGGATCTCACCCGCTCAGGGCCGGTGGGCGGCACTCCTGACCAACAAGCTCTACTACACAAGGGATCGTCAGCCATTGACCGAGGTTCGCAATGCCTTCCGTGAGCTCGCCTTCAGCTGATGTATCAAAGCGGGGCCCAGGCCGCGTCCCGACGCCCAGCACCTGATGTCGATCACAGCGTTGTCTGCCACCTGCGAGATAACCGGCCGTATCCGGACACCCGGTCATCGACAATGCACGAAGGTCAGTGGACGCGCAGTGCGATGGGGTGTGTCCAGCGAGTGGTGTAACTCGCCGGTCCGAGGGGCCTCCGCGGGGATCGGGTGTGCCTGATGGGTGCCGGTGTCGATGAGGATCTGTGCGGCATGGATGACGTTGTCGGCCCGGACGGCGCCGGCCATCGCGGCACGGGCGGCATCGGGTGTCGCGTGCGGCGGGACCACGAGAAGGGAGAAGTGGTCCTGGTCGCCCCGAGTGATCAGGACGGTGCCCTCACCGACCGGGAAGGAGTCGATATGGATGACCTGGTCGTCGATGACCAGGCGTGTGGGAAGTTCACCCCGTGCGGCCGCCGCACCGGCTGCGCTCGCCGGCGGTTCCGGACGCGTTGCCTCTCGGTGAAACGCCTGCTCACGCGCACGTCCCGGGGCCTCGGAGCGGCGTAGAGTGAAAGGACCGTGAGTACTTCGCACACCGGCCACCATGTCGGTGTCGTTCCCGGCGAGCAACGACACCGGTCTCCAAGAGGAGGCTCGGGGACAGGTCCGCGTCATGACCGCGACCATCGAACCCACGATCATCAAAGAACGCCTGCCTTCGGCGTCGGCCCGGCTGTCCCTGGCCCCGACCGGCTCGGTTCCAGGTCTCCTGGACGGTGCCTGGTGGCCCTGCTCCCGTGATCTCCTCCGGGAGATCCCCACTCTGACGGACGCGCTGGACGCGTGCTGGGGTCGGATCACCCACGTCACCGTGAACCCGGCCCACTGGCCCGTCATCCCGCACAAGGTCCCCGTCACGGGGCACACGGTGCATGTCGGCTGGTTCGCCGACGAGCAGGACCCGAACAAAGTGATCCTCCTCTCCTACACGGTGGGCCGCCTGGACCTGCTGGTGATCCCTCCGGAGACGGAGCCGGCCGCCGCCGCCCGGCTGATGGCAGCAGCGACCGTTCCGGGAGGTATCCGCACCGCCGGCGGTCTGATGGCCGACGAGGCCATGAGCCACGACGCGACAGAGGCTCGGAGCCGGGAAGAGGAATGGGAGACCGACGGCGGAGCCGCTTCGGCGGCCGGAGCCGCGATCGGGATCTTGAGTTCCGCCCTGAGGAGGTGAGGACGTGGAGACAGCCGTCACCGTCGCCGTGATCATCTTCGTGATCATCGCGGGGACGTTCCTGATCCACCGGCTCAACGCGCAGCATGACGAAAGGATCGGGGCGTTCCGCTACAGCGACGCCCTACCGGGAATCGGTCGGCGGACCCGTAGGAGCCCACGTGCGACCGCGCCGAAGGGCCCTCCTGCCGACGCCACACGCCGTGAGCGTCGAGAGGGGAGCCGCTGATGACGCAGACCTGCTTCCAGCCGGGGTGGGTATGGGGCGACGGCCGGCACACCCACCGACACGTCGCCCCCCCGATACACGTCGTCCTGTATGAGCAAGGGGGCACCATGAAGTCACCGGAACTGCCGTCGGCCGGGCACGCGGAGGTTCGTATCGTCGCCGCGGCCCCGGAGGCGGCTCGCCATGTCGCGGAGATTCTCCGCCGTTGTTTCGCCGCCACCGAAGCGCGCAGCTACCCCGCAGGCGCTGACGGCGGAACACGCCTCCACCTCACCGTGGACACCACGCGCATGGCGGAGCCGGTGCGCTCCTGGCTGTCGACCAGTCAGTCCTCCCGGGACGATCACACACAGCCGGACGAAATCTGAGGAGGTGGCCCTCAGCGGGGAAGGAGGATACCGCCCCAGACGTACGGGTTTCCGTCGGTACCGGCACGAGAGACAGGCGACCATGGCGACACTGCACGAGCGGCAGCACTACCGCGAAGCGATCATGAAGACCCTGTACGAGGCCATCGAGGGCAATCGCCTCCTCGGCCTCACCGGGGCGCAGCTGCGCGAGGACCTCGCCATGCCCGAGGAGGACCTGGCCGCCGCCTGCACGTACTTGGCGGCCGAAGGACTGATCCAGGTCGACTGGGCGCGAGGAAACACACCCGCGATGGTCACACTGACGCACAAGGGGATCCAGCTCATGGAGACCGAGGAGAAGGACAGTGACTGACACGGCACAGGCCGCCCTCAGGGCTCCTGCCGGTCACATGGCGGCCTTGTCCTCCCATATGACCGAAATGGCGTCACGGGCATACCCTGGTGAGTGGGTCGGCGCACTCTCACGTGCAACGACCCGGAAGGGCGGCCCCGGTGTGTACACGCCGGGGCCGTTGCGTCACCGGCAACTGCCACAGGGAGAAGGTGTGATCCACTCGGCCGATTTCCGCGGGTGACGCAACTACGACGTCGTTGACCCGAAGGGCCGAGAGATCAGCGCGCCGTCTACGTGGACGGCGAACAGCGACTGGCCCACCGCTGATGCCGGGAGGCTGACGTGGTGCTGTTTCTTCTGCTGCTCATCGTGGCGGTTGTGCTCGGCGTCATCGGGGCGCTCGGCAGGGACACGCTCTACCTGCTGATCATCGGGGTGATGGTGCTCATCGCCGACCTTGTCCTCCTCAGAACGCGGATGGGGCACAGCCGCAGGCCCCGCGTCCCTTGGGGCGGTCCAGGCCGCGGCGCTTGAGCCGGGTGTGGATGCCGGACAGGGCCTGGGCATCGTTCGTGGTGGCCGGAGTGGTGGCCACGTCCGTGATCACGTCGGCGCCGTTGGATGAGCAGGTCTCGGTGCGATGGGCGACGAACCCCTTCCAGCGGGTGGTCTGTCCCCGGCGGTCGTAGGGGGAGACGATCGCCGGGGCGAATCCGGCCCGCCGGATGTCTCAGGTGAGCCGCCGCAGAAACGTCTCTCGGCCCCGGTACTCCTCGCCGGGCCGCGCTCGGGAGGGCTCCACGTACAGATCGGCCAGGTCCTCCCGCAGGGTCTCGGCCTGCCAGCGGTTCAGTCGGCGAAGGCGTACCGCGTTCGCCGGGAACGGCGTGCTTCCCCGCGCCGCGGCGGGTGTTCCCGCCGGGGCGGGGCCGTCACAGCGCACCGTCCGCGGCGACGGGGATCCGACACGACGGTGCTCGAGCGGCGTGGATCGGGCGGAGCAGGAAGCCGGAGCCGGTGATCTCGATGACGCGGGCCGTGTTCTGGGGCGGATGGTGCAGTTGCAGGGTCGTTCCGGCGGCGATGGCGAGCCGGTGTGCCGTGAGGAAGGCGTTGAGTCCGCTGGCGTCGCAGAAGGTGACCGCCGTGAGGTCGACGTCGACGGTGCGGATGCCGTCGCGCAGGCACGCGGCCAGCGCAGCCCGCACCAGCGGGGCCGTGGCCAGGTCGATCTCTCCCGCGAGGGTGATCAGTGCACGGGTGTCGTGGTCATGCCGGTAGACGTTCAGTTGGGGAAGGGCCATGGCTCCTCGGTTCGGACGACCCGTCGGAGAGCGCCACGTGGCAGGGCCGGATCCGGCCCCTGGGGGCGTCCTGCCGATACGGGGTGCGCGCAGTGACGGGTTGAACGGCCGTCCGGCAGCCCGAGTTCACGAACGTGGTGGCCGGATCGGTTGTCCGGGGATGCACCGGGGGATCGGACGAGGGGTCCGCGCCCGGCGAGCATCGAGTCAAGTCGTGGTGCCCAGGGTCCGGGACGACCGTGGGAAGCGCAGTGCGCGGGCCAGGCGGGTGGATGTCCGGGAAGGAGCCGGCCTTCCGGGCTGCGCGATCAGTTCGGCGGCGGACCGGGAGCGTCGGCCGGTACGCCCGTCCGGCCGACGGGCGTGACGCCGGCGACGGCGAACATCCGTTCGGCGGCGGTGGCTGCGGGGATCCGTGGACGCGAGGCGGGATCGCGGACCATGTGCCCACCTTCGGAATCCCAGACCGCTTCCACGGCCCGGTCGGTCTCCGCCACCGTCCGCAGGAGCGCCGCCTCCTCCATCAAACGGCTCGCGGTCGCCATGCCCAGCGGGTCGCTCGCGGCGGCCATCAGCCACGCGGCCGAGACAGGGGTCGTCTGCGGCGGAACCACCAGCAGGTTCCAGCGGCCCACGCGGTACGAGAGCAGCAACAGCTCGTGCGGATCCTGCTCGGCCAGGAACCAGCCGACCTTCACCACATGCCCGGCCACGGGCACCTTGTGCGGGACGACCGGCCAGTGGACGGGATTCACCGTAACCCGGGTGATCCGCCCCCACAACGGATCGAGCACGGCCAGCAGTGAGGGGAGTTCCGCCTCGAGATCACGGGAGCGGGGCCACCAGGCGCCGTCCAGCAAAGCGGGTGCGGAACCGACGGGAGCCAGCGACAGACGCAGGTGCAGAGAGGAAGACCGGTCTTCGAACGTCGGCGGGGGGAAATGGTCGCAGTCATGACACGAACCCTGCCCCCGGCCGGTCACAACCGGCCCGGTGTCATCGATCGCCGAAAACGACACAAGCATGGAGGCCGGTGTGCGAAATACCCTCGGTACCTTCAGCGTACTCCTCGGACAATCCGAACGGACCGTGCGGCCGACGGAAGAACCGCCCCCTACGCCCTTCCCCGGAACCGTCGTCCCAAGACAGCGGCGGACATCCCACTGCCGCACAACAGGGGAACGAGGCACGACCAGCGCCATCCGTTTGCGCACCTCCCGCGCGCGTTGATGCGGTGCGACGCCCAGGCGAACCGACCAGCGGCGGGGCCGCTCTCACCTGCGTCGTTTCAGTGCGTGTGCCATGCGTGGGAGTTCCTCGTACAGCAATCGGCCGACCAGCGCACCGCCGAAGACGACGACTCCCACACCGACCAACCAGGACTGAATGACCAGGACGGTTCCGACGAAGCCGTAAGTGACGGCGTTGGATGCGATCAACGGCGAGAAGACGAGCCTGGAGAAGATCCTCAGGCCGAGCAGCCCGATCACGGTGGCCACGGCGCCGGGCAACAGGGCACGCCAGCGGATCCTCCCGCCGAGCAGCAGGCGTTGGGACCACCACAGGAACAGGACAGCGCTCAGCGATGCGACGGCCCCGCCTGCCAGAGGTTCG
The DNA here is from genome assembly GCF_045291515.1 of Streptomyces sp. GD-15H. Classification (NCBI taxonomy): domain Bacteria; kingdom Bacillati; phylum Actinomycetota; class Actinomycetes; order Kitasatosporales; family Streptomycetaceae; genus Streptomyces; species Streptomyces sp. GD-15H. The sequence continues at coordinate 5,040,709 of NZ_CP149447.1, read as the reverse complement.
CGCCGCAGCGTGGTGGTGGCGGAGAGGAAGAGGTATCCGGTGAGGACGCCGAGCCACACCACATGCCGCCATCCGGCCCACCAGCGGGCCGGCGGCAGGTCCCAGACCCTCTCATAGCCGGTCTGCACCGCCGCCCCGAAGCTCAGGCCGAACGCTGCAAGGGCGGCGATACCGAACGCGGTCGTGGTCCGCAGGGCCTGGCCGGGCCGAGTGAACAACTGCTCGACCTGCCGCCTGGAGGCCGTCGACACGCCAAGCCCTTCCCCCAGCCACTGCGCGAAACCTCGCCCATGCTCGGGATCGGCAGAAGCGACAATGATCAGCAACGGCACCAGCGTGAGCAACCCCAGCGCCGCGAAGCCCAGCGAACGCGACCCCAGCTCGATATCTCTGCTCCGCCGCCAGCCACGCCCGGTTGGCGAGCGGCTGATCACACGGCGCAGCCGCCCGAACCAAGACGAACGGTCCGCGGCACCGGAAGGCTTCATCGGCATGTCTGTCGACTACCACGGTCGATACCGTCACCGCGCGAGGGCGCGACACAGAGGTTCCCCCCAGCCTGGCCCGGAAGAACAAAGGACCACCGAGGTTCAGCAGGCTGCGACTGCCTGCAGGGGCGGCTCGCACCGGCTCGGATCAACGGTCAGGAGTCAAAACCATGATCCATTCAGCCGATGGCCGCGAGTCGGGCAACCGTAACGTCGTCGACCCGAAGGGCCACAAAATCGGCGTGCTCGAAGCGACCTGCTCTGCCCCGGCGAACCAACCCGGCCCTCCAGGCCGCGCCCGCAGCAGACGGGCGGCGACCGCCACCCCGGCGGGCCGCGAAGCCCGGAGTGCCGCCAGACAACTCCTCCCCCAAGAGCCGACGACGGAAGTCCCGCCGGGAGCCATTGGGGAGCCAAGCTCGGAAAGCCGCTCCCGACTGGCTCCCGCGCTCCCTGTGCCGCACGCTCCGGCGGCACTTGGGTCCGCCCCGTGACCGGGCTGTTCAGCGGGCCGGATGCCGGGCGGAGCGCCACACGGAGCGGGCCGCCAGGTAGAGCAGATCGGCGATAAGGAGTAGTACGCCAGCAGACAACATATAGAGCATGCCATCGACGGCCGCGCCGATGACGACCAGAACGATTCCGGCGATGAGCAGGGTCAGGAAGAAGACCATGACGGGATGCCTCCAGGAAAGGAACCGCGCGGGATCTGCGTGGCCGCTCGAGTACGCGAGACACGCTGTGACAGTGCTCGGCGTCGCGTCGGCCGAGGAGTGGTACGCGCCGGCCCGGCGCACAGGCCGCTACCAGTAGTGGCGACAACCAGGCTGATCCCGATAGTCCGCAGGATGGAGATGCCGACGACGAGAAGGATGACTCCGAGGCGGTCATGAGGGCTTCCGATGTGAGCCGGGTTCCCCTCATGCCAGAGTAGGCCGGACCGGCCCTGTCGCGTGGCCGGTGTCTTCGAGCTCGCCGACAGCGAAGCGAGTGCGCCAGGCGACGCGCGGCTCGTCCGATCCTCTGCATGCCAAAACGCTAGGGTTCCAGGAATCCGGGACGCCTCGCAGCCGGCACCCCCATGGGGCTTCGGCCCAGGGATCCTAGAGGGCGCGTTGGGCGCGGTGGCGGGCTTCCCGGAGTCGGACCTTCGACGGGAAGCGGTCCAGGCCGGCCGAGTCCCGCGCGCGTGCGAGTGTTTCCCGGCTCAGTCGCCCCAGAGTCCGCGCTGGGTCCGCGTGGGGCTCCAGCAACAGCCGCACGCGTGCGGTGGGAGCAGTACGTCGGCCCGTCAGCCGGACATGTGCCCGCGAGACCCCGTCCAGGGCCTGCGCCTCTTCCTCGATCACGTCCTCCAGCGTGCGGCCGTTGAGTCGGGTCGCCGCGCCGTCTTCGCTGTCGACGAGGACTTGGCCCAGGCGGTGTCTGCGCTGTGCGAGGAGCCACCACAGCAGCAGGGCCAGCAGCACGGCGAGCACCGCGATGACGGTCGGCCACCACCAGCCTTCCTCCCGCCACCGGGTGCGTCCCTCGGTGCCCAGCACCACATCGTCCGGCCCGCGAAAGGGCCACCAGCCCGGCATCCCGAAACCCCAGCGGCGCTGCAGCTCCAGTGCGCCCAGCAGCACGCCGCCGCCCAGGGCGAACAGCCCGAGGCCGAGAAGCCCCAGCAGCACCCGGTTCACCGTCTTGAGCATCGGGATCACCTCAGCCCTTCTTCGGGCGCCGGACGTGCACGGTCAGCTTGGGTTGCCGGGCGAGACCCAGGGCCCTCACGGCTTCCCCCAGCGTGGCGTCCAGGTCCGCGCGGACCTCCTCGAGATCGCGGAAATGCGCCCGTGCCCGGGCTTTGACCTTCCGGCGGCCGACAGCGACCCGTGCCGACCGGACACCGGGCACCCGCACGGCCCGGTCGCGCAGAACCAGGGCGGCTGCGCGGCGGTCGAGCCCGGCGCGGACCTCCCCTGCCCCGGGGGACCGAGGGGCTGCCGCATGGGCAGCAGCCTGCGCAGTCCCGGCGTCACCGCCAGCAGGAAAAGCCACAGGCCGAGGGCCATCGCCAGTGCGGCCCCGACGATCATCCAGATGTCGTCCAGGGGCCGTGTGGCCAGTTCCTCGGCGAGCCGCCGCCGCCAGTGCATCGCAGACCGTCCTGCCCGCACCGAGACCACGTCGTACAGGAGCAGTCCAACGGCCGCGGCGGACAGCAGGGCCACCAAGGCCGCAGGAATCCGCCGCGCTGACCAGAAACGGCGTGCCGACCGGTCGGATGCGTCGATCGCCGCCGTCGCGCCCGTGCCCGCCCCCGGGGCGCCATCGGCGGACGGAGCCGCCTGTCCGGAATCGGAGGGAAGGTCGCTGTCGCCGGGCGGCTGCCGCCAGGTGTCCGTGCTCATCTCACCCTTTCCTGGTCCGTGTGCCGGGCATGCACCGAGTGCAGCCTCTCGACCGATACCGCGAGGTCGGACACCTCCATGCCGGCCCATGTCCTGAGCCGTTCGGTAACCTCCCGGCGGACTGCGGCGCACTGCGCCGCGATGTCGGCCGGATAGCCGAGCTCGACGGTGATGCGCAGCCGTGCCTCGCCGAGCAGCGCCTGCCGTCCGGCGGCGGACTCGGCGTCTCGTCCTGCGGTATTCCGCTCCGGTGCCCGCCGCACGGATGTGGTCACGCGTGGCGTCCGGCGGTCGGGTGGCACGTGGCCGGCCGACTCGGTGAACCGGCTCAGCGCCTCGCGCGCCACCTGGGAAGCTAACGTCGCAACGACCCGGTCGGCGACGGTGATCGCACCGCGCTCCCCGCGGGGGATGCCCTGGCGCCGATCGGCTTCTCCGGTCACTGCCGCCAGTCTCACCGAGCCCGTCGCCGGTCATCGCGGATCCGCTCCTGCCGGTCTCGGCGGCGGACGAAGTCGCCCGGTTCGAGATCACCTTCCATGAGCCGCCCGGCCACGAGACCGACGAAGCCCAGCACCAGCACCAGCAGGAAAGCCCAGAAATCACCGAAATACGCGGCGAAACCCAGCGCCATTCCGGCCATCAAGCCCACCACGGCCCTGCTCATCACGCGCTCCTTCACTCACGCGGGCTGCTCCGCCCCGGCTACTGGATCCGCTGCCGCCCTTCCCCCTCGTCCTCCTCGTCGGGCAGCTTCACGTCGCTGACCGCGATGTTGACTTCCACGACTTCCCGACCCGCCATCCGCTCCACTGCGGAGATCACGTTCTCCCGCACCGCACCGGCCACGTCCGTGATCGAGACGCCGTAGTCGACGACGATCTCCAGATCGATGGCCGCCTGCAGCTCGCCGACCTCGACATTGACCCCGCGCGTGACGGACTTGCCACTCCCGGCACCGGGCATCCGCTCCCGCATGGCTCCCATCGAGCGGGCGAATCCGCCGCCCAGGGCATAGACGCCGGGCACGTCCCGTGCCGCCATTCCGGCGATCTTCTCCACCACCACATCGGCGATGGTCGTCCGGCCGCGAGAACCGGGCGCACCGATGCGCTTGGCGCCGGTGTCATCAGTCATCGAGGTCATCAGGGCAGTTCTCCTCAAGAAGCCCACCTGTCACCTTTTGTTCAGATTATATTCATTTTAGTAAGTTTCGCCCGAGACGCGGAGTGTGAGACGGAGTGGTCCAACGAGTGGCCCGAGCGTCCCTGCCCGGAGCCCTCGCGGACACTCCGGGCGCAGTGCGGCAGGAAGAGAACCGCGGCCATGGAAGAGGGAGGGTGAGAGGCCAGTGAAGACCGAGGCATGGACGCAGGCAGTACGGCACCAGCTCGACCTGGGCCGGCTGCTCCCGCTCGGCGGACCCGGCGACGGGACATGGATCACCGAGCAAGCGGCCGTCCGGGCCCTCGGGCGCGCTGCCGCTGAGATTCCCGGTGTCTGGCTGGAGTCTCTGCGCATCGGGCCGGCACCGCTCGAGCCCGTGTCCGAGCCGGTCGTCCGCCCGCCAGCCAGCGCGCTACCGCCTGGCCCGCTCAGGATCGAAGCCGCCTTCACAGCACCCCTCGGGCAGCCGCTGCCTCACACCGCCGACCAGTTGAGGAGCGCACTGCTCAACGCGGCCGCCGAACGGCTCGGCCTGGCCACCGTGACAGCTGACCTGCGCGTCATGGATCTCCGTAAGGGCCCGGAGACAGGCGTGAAGTCGCCGACCGGGGCAAGGGCCACGAGGCCGGCGCCGGAAACTGCAGCCGCGCGAAGCTCGCTCCCGGTGACCGGAACAGGATCCATGCGGAAGCCCGTCGGGGAGCTCGCGGACGTCGCGACGGGTGTTCCTGGCGTCGCCCGCCTCACCGCCGTGCTGGGAAGCCGCCCGGTCAAGGTGGAGGACCATGACGAGCCATCCGGCCGACACATCGAGGTCCAACTCGCGGTCGCCCCCGGACACCATCCACTGGAAGTCGCCCGCGCCGTCCGGGCCGCCGTAGCCGGCGCGGCTGCCGGGGACGCCCCGGGCCCGGTCACCGCCGCCGTGCTCATCACAGAAACCGCGGCCTAGCCAGCCAGGCGCCAACGGCCGCTGGTGTCCGTCAAAGCGGAACAAGCTCACTCCCGGGACTCGTCACAGTCTGCGCCGGTTGCGGGCGACGTACTGTTGAGATACCGAGGGCATCACGCACTCCGGCCACCACGCCGGGTCGTCCTCGGCGAGGAACGAACCCCAGGGCCGTCCCAGTGGCCGGCGCGGAGACGGGTCGGCATCATGTCCGCTGCGGTCGAAGCAACACCGCCCATGCTCTCAACAGCTGCGGCAGCACCGCGTACCCGCCCCGGACCCGGCCGAGCGGAGGCATGATGGCCCTTTCGCAGCTGGACATCCATCGGCGGAACCGAGGGGAGCAGACGCTCGTCACGCTCGCCGGTGACATCGGACCGGCAACCACGCCCCTGCTGCGGACCGCATTGGAGCAGTGTCTGCTGGACGGCGTCACCGTGATCGACATCGACCTGACCACGGTCGGCTCCTGCGACGCCAGGGGCTTGGACGTCCTCCTGTCGGCGTCACGGCGCGCCGGCCGGGTACACGCCCGCCTGCAGCTGCACCACCCGTGTGTACAGATCACCCGGCTCCTCGCTGCCACCGGATCCGCTTCGCTGCTCCTTGAGGCCCCCGTGAGTCCCGTGTCGCCCGCCGCGCCCGGCGATCTCATGAGTACCGCGACGCGGGCGCTCGAAGACCCCGCTCGCCGGTCGGATCCGGTCCTCCAGGACGGGATCCGCCTTCGTCGGCTGACCCGCTGGCAGGCCGAGGGGATGCGCGAGGACATTGCGGACCTGGCCGCGGCGTCCGTCGCGGGTACCCCCGGCGAGGCGTACCACGACCGCGGAGACTTCCTGCGCCGCTTGGCGGTCAATGCCCACCGCCCCGGCTTCGCACTGTTGGTCGCTGAAACAACCATACTGGTCGGTTGCACCTTCGGCTTTCCGGTGGGCCCGGACGACTCCGGCCGCCGGGCGTTCGACGGAACGCTCCAGGAGAGCGTCCAACGGCTCACCTCGCGCGCACGGTTCGCCGTCCTCACCCAGGTCGTGGCCCATCCGCACGCTCAGCACCGCGACATCGCCCGCCGCCTGCAACAGCGTCTGCTCACCGACCTGCACTCCTTCCTCGGAGTCGCCCTGCTGCATCCCTCCGACCGGGCGGGACAGGCCGCCTTCTCGTCCTGGGGCTGGCAGAACATGGGAGAGGTCGTCGGGCTGCCCGGCCCTGTCGCCCCCTGCGTGTTGATCCTGCCGGTCGAAGGGCCGTCCCCGGCACGCTGGTGATCCGGCAGCGGGGAGATGAACCGGCGGTCGTACAGATCGGGGCGGTCACTCCGCCCGTCGTCGGCCGTACGGACATGTCTCCGTGCGGTGACCGCAGTGCCGTGCCGTCCGGCGCAACCGGGAGTAGCCTGGTACATACCGAGAGATTTCGGGTGCACGACCACGGTGGCGCCATTCCCGGCGAGTGACGGACACGGGCAGCCGGAAAACCGCCCGGGACGGGATCACACGATGAACGCCATCACCAAGCCCGCCGAAGGTACGCCCCCAGGTGACGGACACACCTACCGGATGCCCCTGCCTCGGCTGCGCCTTGCGCCGGACGTCAGCCACGGTCCGCTGGACGGAGCGTGGTGGCCGCGCTGCGACGCACTGGAACTGGAGCTGCCCTCGCTGGTCGCTTCACTGGATCTGAGCGTCGGCACCGTCACCCGCGTCACCGTGGGGACCGCCGCCTGGCCCGATGCCCCGCAGAAGGTGATGGCACCCGGCCATGTAATCGAGGTGGCCCTGACTGACCTCGCCGCCGAGGCGCATGCCATTACTGTGGACTGCGGCACCGTAGGGCGGTGGAAACTGCTGGTAATCCCACCGGACGAACCGGCCGGAGCGGCTGCCGGGCTGCTGATCGCTGTCGCCGACTCCGGGAACTCGCTGTCGGCTCCGCACCTGCTGACACTCGTCGAGAGCGGCCTCGACGGACAGGCCACGTGGGAGTCGGAAGGAGGACCCGGACTCAGGTGAGAGGCACGATGCGGTCGGGCTCCGTGACCGGCCGACCCGAGCGCCGACGCCCCGTCGACGGAGCGATGCCACCGGCGGACCCTTTGTCGGCCCAGCCCGCCACCCCGATCTGCACGGATCACGGCAGGTGAGGGGATGACGGCTGGGCGCCGCAACCAGTACACGGACCGCTCCGAGAGCTTCGGGGAATCTCTGCTGGGGGAGATCCTCGATCGCGCGCGCAAACTGCCACCCCACCTCATCGGGCCCTTGGTCTCCGACGTGGTGGAGCGGCTCGGGGGTCGCCGTCCGCAGGTGCTGCTGCAGGACTACGGCCAGCTGCTGCTCGTACCCCTGCCCGGCGAGGGCCTCACGGGCGGGGAACCGCAGGTGATCGACAACTCCGCGGCAGGCCGCTGCTTTCTCGACGCTCACCCCGTCGAACTGCCCGAGGACGAGGGGGTGCGGATCCACCTGCCGCTGTTGGACGGCGGCGACCAGGTCGGAGTCATGTCGGTGACGTTGGACAGCGTCGACGACCACGACCGCCGCATGCTGCACAGGGTCGCCGGCCTGGTGGCCGACCTGCTGGTGACCAAGCACGGCTACTCCGACCTGTTCTTCGGTGTCCGACGCGGTGAACCGATGAGCGTCGCCGCGGAGATCCAGTGGTCCCTGCTGCCACCGCTGGCGATGATCATGCCTCGGGTCGCCGTGGCCGGGATCCTGGAACCCGCCTACGACGTGGTGGGCGACAGCTTCGACTACGCCCTCAACGAAGACGTCCTCCACGTGGCCATGATCGACGCGATGGGACACGGCCTGGACGCCGCCACCATGGCCACCGTGGCCATCGGCGCTTACCGTCACGCCCGCCGCGCCGGCACCGGTCTGCCGGAGATCTACGGCTTCATGGACCGCGCCGTGGCGGACCAGTTCGGCCCCGAGCACTTCGTCACCGCGCAGATGATGCAGCTGGACACCACGACGGGGCATCTTCAGTGGGTCAACGCCGGGCACCCGTCACCAATACTCGTCCGTGATCACCGCGTCGCGTTCCGACTGACCGGTCCGACGACCCTCCCTGTCGGCTTCGGCGGTCCGGAGCCGCAGATGAGCGAGATGAAGCTGGTGCCGGGGGACCGCCTGCTCTGCTTCACCGACGGATTGATCGAGGAACACGCGATGGGCGAAGATCAGTTCGGGGAGGAGCATCTGATCGACTGGGTGAACCAGTTGGAGAGAACCGGCCGCGGGATCCGGGCGGTGGCGCGCTCCCTGTCCCACACGCTCAAGAGGGCACGGGGCGGACACACGACGGACGACGCGACGCTGCTCCTGGTGGAATGGCACGGCTGACCTCACCGGTGTCGTCCGGCCCGCCCGCCGGCCACGGCTCGCTCGTCAGTCTGGCGGCACCTGCACGCTCCCTGTGTCGATGAGGATCTGTTCCGCCTGGGTGACGTTGTCGGCCCGGACGGCCTGAGCCATCGCGGCGCGGGCGGCCTCGGGTGCCGTGTCCGGCGGCACCACCAGCAGCGAGAAGAGGTCCTGGTCGCCCCGGGTGATCAGGACGGTGTCATCGCCCACCGGGAACGAGTCGATGCGGACCACCGGTCGTCGACGACGATCCGCGTCAAGAGCCCTTGCCAGGCCGCGTTGTCCAGCCCGACGCGCGTGACGGGGCCGAGATGACCGGTGAGTACCCTCAGCAACGGGGGCAGCTCGGCAGCGATGTCGCGCGTCCGCGGCCACCAGGCACCGTCGAAGACGTCTTCGCGCGACTCCGTGGTTCTCCAGCCGGAGCAGCGCACACCCCGGCCGTACGGCCTCGTGAACGCCACTGGGCAGATGCCGGGAAACCGGAGGTGGATCGGTTCCGGTCATGAGGATCACCCGTCTTCGGGAACCGATGCGATGACAGGACGCGCCTCGCCCTCCCCACGCCACTCCTCGTGCCACGGGCACAGGTGTTCTCCGGAAGCACCCTGCCCCGGTCGGCCCTAACCAGAACGGATTCGGCACACATGAGGACGGGAAGCACCGTGAACACGCGAGGACTACAGAGGGCTGTTTTCCCAGCTCAAACGTGCTACGCCTGATGTTTCCCCAGGTCAGCAGTCCGCCCAGGGAAAACTCCTAAAGCGGGTGTCGCAGGTTCGAATCCTGCCGGGGGCACCAGGCAAAAGGCCCCGGATCGATCTTGGTCCGGGGCCTTTGACATCCAGGTTTGACATCAACGAGGGCGGTCACTGACGACCGGGACGCCTCCGCAGCAGCCGATCCATGTGGCTCATGGCCTCGCGCTGGGTGTCCTGCACGACGTGCGTGTACACGTCCATGGTGATGCTGATCTGCGAGTGGCCCAGGATCTCCATCACGACACGGGGCGCGACCCCGGCCGCCGTAAGGAGAGTCGCGGTGCCGTGGCGAGCATCGTGCAGGCGGATCACGCGGAGGCCGGCGGACTGGGCGACGCGTGTGAAGGAGCGGTAGACGTTCCGCGGCTCGACCGGGCGACCGGTCCGGGTGGTGAAGACGTAGGCGGACTCCTGCCAGGTCTCCCCCGCTTTCGCCCGAGCCGCCGCCTGCCGCATGCGGTGCCAGCGCAGGGGTGCGATGCAGAGCGCGGGCAGCGGGACGGCACGGCGACGACGGCTCTTGGGGTCGTCGTCGTACAGGACACCACGGCGGCGCTGCGTCTGCTGACGGACGTACAGCACGCGGCCGTCGAGGTCGACGTCCGACCAGCGCAGGCCGACGATCTCTCCCCGGCGCAGGCCCATGGCGATGGCCAGCACGAAGGCCGCATAGAGCGGGTCCTTGCGCGAGGCCGCCAGGAAGTCGAGCGTCTCGTCCAGGGTCCAGGGCTTCAACTCTCGGTTGTCGGTGCGAGGAGGCTCGACGAGCTTGGCGACGTTACGCGTGATCATTTCCTCGCGGCAGGCGGAGGACAGCGCCGACCGCAGCACACGGTGTGCCTCCTTGGCCGTCGCCGCGGTGGTCTTCTCCTCCAGGCGGACGAGGAAGCGGCGCACGTCGGCGACGCCCAGCGATTCGAGCCGCTTCGCGCCGAGGAGCGGCACCAGGTAGAGCCGGACGTGCGCTTCGTACTTGTCGTACGTGCTGAGCTTCCGCCGAGGCTTGATGACGTTGTCCAGCCAGTACGGCAGCCACTCGGCGAGCCTGGCCGACCGGGTCGGCACGGGCACGCCCTGGTCGACCTTGTCGAGCAGTTCCCGGCGCTTGGCGTCGCACTCGGCCCAGGTCTTGCCGTAGGCGAACTTGCGGGCACGAGTGCCGTCCGGCTGGAGGACGTAGACCGCGCACTGAAAGCGGCCGTCCTTGCGCTTGGTGATGGTGCCGGCGCCGTTGGGGTTCCGCTTACGCTGCTGGGCCATCAGGCCGCCGCCTCCAGTTCGATGGTGATGTACTCACGGACGGCCCGCGCCGGGATGCGGCGGCACCGGCCGATGGTGATCGAGGGCAGGCGACGGGACCGGATCAGGTCGTAGACCGTGGAACGGCCGAGCTTCAACCGCGCCATCACGTCGGGCACCGTCAGCAGTTCGTCGTCATGCACGGGTGGGCTCTCCTTCCGTTCCGGGAGCGGGTTCGAGGGTTTCGGCGAGCCAGGCTTCGGCGTCGGTGAGGCCGGTTCCGGCGTAGACCCAGTGCGCGAGGACGAGGGTCGTGTCCGGGCCGGTCTCGGTCGCTGCCAGGGCCTGTGCGCGGCGCCAGTCGGCGCGGGCGTCGCGGAGGGCGCCGAGGGTGGTGGAGTAGCGGCGGGACTTGGTGGAGAAGTGGCCGCGGAAGCCGAGCATGTGGGCCCAGGCCCGCAGGCGGAGGTGTTCGAGATCCTTGCGGGCGCCGAGGGTCCAGGCGGTGCGGATGAGCCGGCGGGCATGGTCGCTGATGTCGAGCTGGGCAAGTTCGGCGAGGAACTTCAGCGGCCGGTCCAGAGCTCCCGTGGCGGTCTCGGCGCCCTTGGTGGCGTACTTGGCGATGTAGGCGGCGACGGCCCGCTCGGTCAGCTCCTGGCCGCCATCGAAGTCGGCCGAACGGATGGTGCGGACGTCGAGCTGACGGCCGAAGGCAAAGGCATGAGCGCGGCCGTCGATAACCGGGCCGTCCACACGTGCGGCGGCAGCGGCGGCCCGGATGGCGTCGGTCAGCAGCTCGGCGGTGGCCCAGGCGGGAGGCGGAGTGTCGCCGCCCTCGGGGCCGTCGATGCGGATGACGGCGTGGAAGTGGACGGCCCCGCGCTTCTGGTACTCGGCGACCTTGGCGAAGGACACTCGGGCGTACTTGCGGAAGGCTCGCTGTGTGAGTCCGGCGCGCTTGGCGACCTCCCGGCGCAGGTAGATGGAGAAGCGCCGCCACAGCGGACCGACGTGCGCGTTCCACAGCACAGCCGCTTCGTAGTCGTAGGTGTCCGGGTCGAGCGGGGTCCCGAGGGCGGGGTCGTCCTGGTCGTGGACCGCGCCGCAGCGGCAGCGGCGGACCGAACCGGCCGGGCCGGTGGGGCGGTTGTGGACCGGGCCGAAGCTCGGGGCGGTGAAGGTGGCGAAGACGCGCGGGTGTGCGGCGACGCGTTCGGGGACGCCCTTGCCGCCGCGCAGTCCGGAGGTGATCAGGTGGAAGGTGTCGCGGCGGTACACCTCGGCGCAGGCCGCGCAGCGGGTCGTGCGGCGGTTGTTGCAGCGGACCAGGAGGTGACCGGCCGGGAGGTTGGAGGAGTCGAGGTGGTGGAGGACGTTGCCGATCTCGCCGGTGCGGGTGTTGAGGTCGTACTCGGTGCGGTGGCCGTCGAGGCGGATCGGGTGCGTGCAGCCGCCGAGGCCGGAGAGCTGGCGCAGGAGTGCGGGCATGGTGCCGAGGGCGGCCAGTTCGCCGAGTTCGTGGAGCGGGGGCGGAGTGGCGCGGGTGATGATGGCTTTCTCCTTCTAGTTCGGCTGGAGGGAGACGGCCCCCGGGGCAGCGGATGCTTGGCGGTATCGAGGCCGCCCCGGGGGTCCGGTAGGTCAGCGGCGGTGCTGGTCGCGCAGCAGCGAGCGCAGGACCACGGCGGCGACGGCCACGGAGACGGCCGTGACGGCGACGGCGGCCAGGAGCGCGGTCAGCACGACGCCGCCGACGAGGACGGCCGCGACCGCTCCGGTGCTGACGGAGATCTGAGGGGCCGGCCGACGCGCGGGCACCTGGTCGGCCACGGTGTGGGTGTGCGCGGACGGGGGCGTCGGGCTGTCGGGGTACTTGGGCAGGAACACGGCGAAGCTCTCCTTACCTACTCGTCTAGTCATGTGAGCCGCTGACGATGTCCACGCCGGAGCGCGTGCCGGACTCGATGGCCGGGGCCATGAAGGTGTCCGAGAGCCAGAAGCCGAAGAGGGCGATCAGGACGACGATCCACGTGCGGACGCCGAAGAACTTGACCGCTCCCCAGGCGAAGAAGCCGAGGAGGACGACGAGCGGCAGACTGACGGTCACGGTTTGCGGGTCCTTTCAGCGGACGGGGCAGCGGTGGGTATGGGCCGCCAGCTCGGCGGCAGCGCGACTGTCGTAGTCGGCGGAGAAGCCGCAGCGCGGGGCCGTGCAGGCGGCGGTGTGCTTCTCCCGGCCGCGACCGTCGTAGGCCGTGCCGACCTGGACGGGGCCGATGCGGGTGACGGAGCGGAAGCGCTTCGGTGCGGGCATGGTCAGTCCTCCTGCCGCTCGCTGGGGCCAGGGAACTCGCGCAGGATCCGGGCGGCTTCCCCGGGGTCCGATGTGCGGTCGGCGGCTTCTTCGGCGAGGAGTCGAGCGAGCACCGACCGGCCGCTTACGGCCATCTCGCGGGCCGCTTCCAGGTAGTCGGCGGCCGTGTTGAAGCAGAGAGGCATGGTCCCCCTTTGTTGGTCAGGTGAGTTGGGCGGCGATGGCGTCGGCCATGGCCGGCGGGACGCCGAGGCGGGCGCGCAGGGTCGGGGTGTCGATGGCCGTTCCGGTGCGGGCGTGATGCTCGGCAGCGACTTTGCGGGCGTGCTCGACCAGGGCGGCCGGGACAGTGACCGGCGGAGGTGGAGCCGGTGCCGGGTCGGCTGCCGGTGGTGCCGGGGGTTCCGGTGCGGGATCGGGCGCGTCCTCCTGGTCCTCGATGCCTTCGGGCTCTTCTCGGTCCACGGCGTCACCGGTTCTGTCGCGCGTCGTCGGCGCCGAGTGGGCGAGGAGGGTTCCGCCGAGGAAGGCGACCGCGGGCCAGCCCGCGACGAGGATGCGGAGCCAGGCCTGCACGTCGTCCAAGTCGAGCAGTCCGGCGGTGGCGACGTTCGCGCCCAGGGACGCGGCGAGTGCGATCACGAACCAGCACCACCCGGCCGCTTTCGCGTCACCGGACCGCAGTCGGCGCCAGGCGGCGACGAGCAGCAAGTCGACCGAGACGGGATAGGCCCACGCCTTCCACCCGTCCTGTCCGGCCGCCAAGGCGACGTCGTGCAGGTGGGCGAAGGACAGCGCGGCGGCGATGACCGCTTGGACGAGCACCGCGTCGACACGGGCCAGGTGGGCGCGCATGCTGCGGCTCCTTCCGGGTTCGGGCATGGGAGGGGTAGGGACATGGCGTGAGGCGATCACGCCGACCGTGGAGAAGTAAGGCAGCGGCTCAGTCGGTCACCGGTCGGGGCCGCATGACCGGGTTCGGTGTCTCGACGGGCCGTACGGGCACGTCGGGTCGGAAGGGCTTGAGCGCGGGCAGGTCGGGGACCAGGTGGGCCGACTCGCGGCAGGTCTTGGCGGCGTCGCCGAGGGAGAGGTACGGCGTGCGGATGCGGGACCAGCCGCCGGAGGTGTCACCGGCCACGGCGAGGCCGGGCCGTTCGGGGGCGATGTCGCAGGCGGCGGAGACCGCCTCGGGGGCGATGTCGCCGAGTGCCATCTTGGCGGAGGCTTCGTCGTTGACGCGGTGGCAGACGCGGCCGGTCAACTGGGCCCGCAGCATGGTCGCGCCCTTGCCCAGCTCGGCACCGAAGCGCTGCCCGCAGACCTCCAGGTAGATGCCGGCGGCCCGGCCGAGCTGGGAGAGCCGGATGAGCTGGGTGACCATCTCGTCCCGGCGTTCCTCGTCCTTCTTCGTGGCGACGAGGAAGAGTTCGGCCACCTCGTCGACGAACAGCACGACGGGCACCGGGCGTTCGTGCTCGGGCAGGCCCCAGATGTCGGAGGTGATCTCCTCGCCCGGCGTGCTCAGCGTGATGCCCTGCCGCGACTTGATCAGGTCGTATCGGTCCTCCATCTCCTTGATGAGCACGGGCAGCAGTTCGGCGGCCTGCTCCGGTTCGGTGGCGAGCGCCGACAGGCGCGGGGCGAAGGGCGCCAGTTCCACGCCCCGCTTGCAGTCGATGCCGACGAGGGCGACGGGTTGGCGGGCGAGTCCGGCGACGAGGTGACGCAGGTACATGGACTTGCCGGACAGCGTGGCGCCGAGGGTGAGTTGGTGCGGCACGGTGCGGTAGTCGCGTATGAAGGGAGTGGCGTCCTCGCGCAGCGCGACCGGCACCCGGAGAAGCCCAGAGCGGAGCTTGCGCGGCATACGCACCCGCCGCAGCACGTCGAAGCCGACGAGCCGCAGGTCGACCACGCCTGGCTTGATCGTGGTCACGTAGACGGCGTGGACTCCCCAGGCGTGCCGCAGCCGTTCGGCGGAGGCGGCCACGTCGGCGGGTTCCTGTCCCGGGGCGAGCCGCAGGCGGACCCGCAGCCCCGTTGTCGTCGGCCGGATGATCCCCCGACGCGGCGGTACGGGCCTAACCTCACGGCGGGTGGTGGCCTTGACCGCCAGGACCCGCAGCCGGGAGGGGGCCACGGTCAGCCCGCACGCCTCCATGACGGAGCCGTAGGAGCTGAGCAGCCGGACCGTGGACACCGGTAAGCCGACCGTGGACCAGTAGACGCCGGGGTGTCGCGCCCAGGCGTAGGCGGCCCCACCGCCGAGCGCGGCGACGGGACCACCCACCTCCAGAAGCGTTGCCAGGTCGGTCATCAGGCCGACGCCCCCACAGCGGCCGGGAAGGCGGCCGGAGTGACGGCGGCAGCCCGGAAGGCGATGCCGTGCCGCTGCTGGCCGTTGAACACGCTCTCCCACGGCCGAGCGATCAGACCCGGCAGGGAGACCGGGGCACCGAGGGCGAGCCCATCCGACACCCCGCTCTCCGGAACGGTCACCTTGATCAGGGACGACTCCCCCTCCTCGATGTACACGACGCCGAGCGTCATCAGCGCCTCACCGCTGACGGCGTCCTTCGCGATCTCGCCCGTCTGCCGGTCGCGGACCTTGGGCTCGGGCGCCTCGGTCAGCAGAATCGTCGCGGCCGAGGTCTCCACACGGATGGTGCGCAAGATTTCTTTCCATCTACTCGTCTAGACAAGATGCAGCCTTCGAACCCGACGACGCCGGGAACGAGGACCACCTTGCCACACAACTTGCCCACTCGTCTAGACGAGTATGCCTGTTGAGATGTACGAGTCCGAAGAAGTGGCCTCGCGCACCGCCGATCAGGTCGCCGGAAGCTGGTAGGAGAGGACGTACGCGTCCGCCGCCATGACCGTGTCGCAGACCTCCACGGCCCGCCCCGCGGTGTCGAAGGCGGTACGGATCAGGTGGATCACCGGCACACCGGAGGCCAGTTGCAGCGTCTTCACCTCGGACGGCGAGGGCATCCGGGCCCGGATCTCCTCCTCGAAGTGGTCGAGCCGGTGGCCCAGTTCCTCGAGACGGGCGTAGATGCCGCCGGGGCCCGGGTTGGGTTCGGCGATCTGCGTACCGCGGGCGATGTCGAGCGGAAGGTACGAGGTGGCGAACTCGACCGGCCGACCGTCGAGCAGGTAGCGGCGACGCCGGGCGAGCACGCGCCGCACGGAACCGAGCCGCGTAGAGATGTCCTGGCTGGCCTTCTCCTCCTTCACCTCCAGGCTGTCGACCTGCGGGTGACTGCCGGCGGCGTCGGCCTCCACGATGAACGCGGACTTGCCCTGTTCGCGGTGGCGCCGGGCGAACCGGTCGGAGGCGAGGCGACGCACCGGAGGCCGGGGCCGGACGAAGACACCCTTGCCGTGCTCGGCGTGCACCAGGCCCTCGCCCTGGAGGATCGAGAAGGAGTTCCGGACCGTCATCCGGGAAACTCCGTAGTGCTCGACCAGTTCCGCCTCGGAGGGCAGCTTCTCGCCCTCCTTGAATCGCCCACGGTCGATGGCCTCGCGCAGCTGGTCGGCGATCTGCCGGAAGACCGCACGATCACTGGTCGGATCGAGGCCGCCGAGAATGCTCGGTAGAGACGTCACGCGTACTCCTTTAGGTATCTAGACGAGTGGGCGAGTGTTGTTGCTACGGTGGAGAGCCTAGTCAGCCGAGAGGGCCGAGGAACGTGAGCACAGAACGCCCGCACTCCGTGAGCGTCGCCGGGGTCATCGTCGATGACCAAGGCCGGGCCCTCCTGATCAAGCGCCGCGACAACGGCCACTGGGAACCCCCGGGCGGAGTCCTCGAACGCGAGGAAACCATCCCCGAAGCCCTCCAGCGCGAAGTTCTCGAGGAAACCGGCATCAAGGTCGCGCTTCCCGCAACCCTGACCGGCGTCTACAAGAACATGACGGGCCTGATCGTCTCCCTCGTCTTCCGCTGCCAGGCGGCCGACGGCACACCCACCACCGGGGACGAGACCCGCGCACTGTGCTGGGCCACCCGCGAAGAAGTCATCGAACTCACCGACGAGGCGTACTCAATCCGCGTCCTGGACGCACTCGACGCGGCGACCCCGCCGGCCATCCGCGCCCACGACGGCGTGAAACTCGTCTAGCCCGAACCCGCTACACATGGCGGCCTACCAGCGCGAAGGAACTTGTATGCACGAGTATACGAGTAGGGCCCGGGTCTGGGGACTGTCTTGCCCAGGATTTCCGGAAGAGGTCAGCAGAGCACGCCGCTGGACCCGCGACATCCTGCGTGGCTCGCCGTTCGCGGAGGACGCCGAGTTGATCGTCAGCGAGCTGAGTGCGAACGCGATCCTCCACACGGCCAGCGGCCAGGCATCCGGCAGCTTCCATCTGGCCCTCGCGGTCTCCTCGCAGGTGGTCGCCCTGTCGGTCACGGACGAGGGAGGAACCAGCACGGCCCCGAAGGTCGGGAACCAGGAGGACCAGGCCGAGCACGGCCGGGGCCTGGGCATGGTCAGCTCGATCGCTCACCGGGTCGTCATCCACGACAGCCACGGCGGCCGCACGGTCACCGCGGAACTCTTCGCCGAGGCCGGCCCAGCAGGAGGACACCCGTGCTGACGTCCGCTCCCCCCGAAGCGCTGAACGCAAGCAGGCGACCGCTTCCCTACCGGTGTCGGGCCGCCGCCTACCCCTTGAACGAGGTCCGTTCCATCCCCATGGGGTCACACGACGCCACGAGCCCGCGCCTGGCTCTGCGCTGGTTACGCAAGCGCACGCGTCACATCACTGACCAGCTCGACGCCGCGTACGCACAGCCCGGCCTGCACTGGTTAACGGACGAGACAGAACACGAACTGTCAAGCCCCGGGTTTGGTGGACGGTGGGTTAGTTGGTTTTCAGGGCGAGTTCTGGGGTGGGTGTTGCCGCGTGGAGGGACTCGTATTCGAAGGGCGGGGTGTGGCCGAGTTCGCCGTGGAGCCTTCGCCGGTTGAACCAGTCGATGTACTCGGCGACGGCGATCTCGACATCGTTGATGCCGCTCCAGGGACCCTTGTTGCGGATCAGTTCGGCCTTGAACAGGCTGTTGAACGCCTCGGCGAGGGCGTTGTCGTACGAGTCGCCGCGTGAGCCGACCGAGGCCACGGCGGCAGCCTCGTCCAGGCGTTCGGTGTAGCGGATGGCGCGGTATTGCACGCCGCGGTCGGAGTGATGGACCAGTCCGGACAGGTCCGCGCCGTCGCGCCGGCGGCGCCACAAGGCCATGTCGAGTGCGTCGAGGGCGAGTTCGGTGTAGAGGCTGGTGGCGACCTGCCAGCCGACCACCATGCGGGAGTACACGTCGATGACGAACGCGGCGTACACCCAGCCGGAGAAGGTACTGATGTAGGTGATGTCCGCGACCCACAACTGGTTCGGTGTCTGCGCGGTGAACTGGCGTTTCACCAGGTCGGCGGGTCTGGCGGTCTCCGGTGCAGGACGGGTCGTGCGCGGGCTCTTGGCCCTGCTGACGCCGCGCAGGCCCGCAGCGCGCATCAACCGCTCAACGGTGCAGCGGGCCACCTTCCGGCCGGCCCTGCGCAGGGCGGCGTGCACCTTGCGTGCGCCGTAGACCCCGTAGTTCGCGGCGTGGATCACGCGTATCTCGTCGGTGAGCTGCGCATCGCGCAGGCTGCGGGCGGAGGGCGGTCGGCTGGTGGCGGCGTAGTAGGTGCTCGGCGCGATCTCGGCGTCCGTACCCGTCAGGACGTCGCAGATCGGCTGGACGCCGAACTCCTGTTTGTGCTGGTCGATGTAGGCGACCTTCAGCGCAGTGGGCGGTCCAGCTCCGCCGCGAAGAAACTCGCCGCGGACTTCAGGATCGCGTTCGCTCGCCTCAGTTCCTTCACCTCGCGTTCCAGCTCCGCGAGCCGGGCCGCGTCCGTGCTCGTCGTGCCGGCCACGATGCCTTCGTCGGTCTCGGCCCGCTTGACCCAGGTCCGCAGGGCCTCGGGGTGCACGTCGAGCTGGTCGGCGATGCGCTTGACCGCACCGGTCCGCGCGGCGGGGTCTTTACGGGCCTCGACCGCCATCCGCGTCGCACGCTCACGGAGTTCGTCGGAGTACTTACGGGGGGCAGCCATG
The DNA here is from genome assembly GCF_045291515.1 of Streptomyces sp. GD-15H. Taxonomy (NCBI): domain Bacteria; kingdom Bacillati; phylum Actinomycetota; class Actinomycetes; order Kitasatosporales; family Streptomycetaceae; genus Streptomyces; species Streptomyces sp. GD-15H. The sequence goes on along the minus strand of NZ_CP149447.1, from coordinate 5,021,904 downwards.
ATCGGCATCCTTCCGGGTCTTCGATGTCTCCATCAAACCCGGGGCGCTTCAAACGAGCCCTCGCCTACATGACCGGAGGCACGGGCTACCAACTCACCCTGTACGACGAGAGCACCCGCTACGTCCTCATGGTCCATCCGACGGGAGCGACCTCATGAACGGGCCCACCCGCGGCTACTGGTGCGAATGCTGGACCGAGGACGTCAGCACCACAGAACGGCCGGCACCCCTGGCATCGTTCGACGCGTACTCAGCACCCCAGGCAGACCGTTGGGTTGCCATTGCCCTCCGCACCATCTCACCAGCACTCGACTCCGACGCATCGGACGAAGCCTGGGCATGGCTGCACGAAGAGCGCGCCCAGACCCGAAGGGCTCTCCTGCGCTCCGAGCCGTGCACGGTGACCATCACGCATGCAGACGTCCGCATCACATGGACCATCCGGCCAGTCCTGTTCCTGCCCCTCGCACACTGGAAGAACACTGAACTCCCAGCCTGTGCCCACTGTTTCAAGCCCCGCACCACAGACTGAGTTACAACTTTCTCTACGGGTTCAAGCACCCGTCGTCGCTTCGCTCCTCCGGGCGGGCGCGGGCGGCCGGCGGCGCCCGCGCTCCTGTCTCCGCCCCGCTCGGCACCGCCGGCCGCCCGCTCCCGCCCAAGAGGCAGGCACACAGTGCATGAGGTCAGAACACGTCGTGGCTGGGGCGGTCGGCTCCACGGCTTTAGGCAGCCACTTTGGGGCGAGCCTCTAAGATCATGGCCCCAACGTCGTGCTTTAACGGGCAGGTCCACAGACTGCCCGACGCGCCGGAAGCTTACGGGGCCATGATCACTCGCCCCAAAGCAGCTCCCGCCCAAAGCCGCTCCACCGACCTAGCGCACAGCATCCCCGGGCACGTGATGCAACAGGATTGACAATTTAGTTATCTACAGAGTTAACTCCGCCCATGGACTTCACAGTGCTTGCCAACGCGGTAGAGGTCGATCACGGCATCAAGCGAGTCTCGATGCGGTTCATCAAGAGGTACGCAGACCCCTCCAGGACGCGACTCAGCCCTGAGCTCAATAAGAAGATCACACAAGCCCTGAGCGAACAGGGACTCGTCACGCTTCCGCGTACGCTTCCGACCAACGAAGAGGCGTTCGTCTTCGTGGTCCAGAAGGACAGTGTTCTCGGCGAGGCCCTTGACCTCTGCGCAGCGATCGCTCTGATGACCAAGGTGGGCCTACTCGCCGACCTCGAGGAAGGACATGCGAGGATCATCACAGAGTCCCGGTAGGACCCTACGCCCCCACGACACCGACGTGCCCCCTGCGTGCCCGGCCCAGCAGCCAACGAGGGGGAACAACGGGGAGTCACGACGACCGGTCTCGATCTGCGCAGGTCAGCGTCTTGCCAGCTCAGGACTGATCCGCATACGCGATCTTCCAAACTGGTACTCCAGGCCGCGCGGTGGCGCTTGACGGGGTCATTGAGACTCCGCCGACCGCTCGGTACCGTTCACGGCTTCATCCTGACGCGGACTCGCCGACGTGACGGCCGCTTCGACCGCTCCCTCCCCGTACCATCCAGCCTCTTTCGCTCAGCGAATGTCGAAGGTGGCGATAACGCGGGCTGGGGCGCGGAAGGTGTCGTAGGCGATGGGGGAACGTTCGACCAGGATGTTGACGCCCGGCCCGGGCCCCGTGCGGTAGTAGGACCAGGCAGGTCCCTGGAGAGCCGGCCCGCACAGCCCCTCGGGGAGCTCGCCGTCGTCCTGGCCGAGCCCGTAGGCGTCGCCGTATTTCTTGTCGAACAGGGACTCTCCCTCCGGGACGAGCCCCGCGCGGTGCAGGTAGTCCGGCATCTGGTTGCTCAGGAAGGAGACCTGGGCGTTGCCGTTCTCGGTGACGTAGTGGATGTCCGAAGCGTCGGCGGGGATCGGCACGCCTCCGGCCGAGATCACTTTCGGCAGCATCATATCGCTGCCCTCACAGGCTCGGGCGTCCCCGAACGGATGGAACAACTCGTCCTGGAACAACCAGACGAGGCTTCCCGCCCCGAGGGCGAAGACGGCCACCACAACCGCCAGACACGACAGTCGCCGCCCCATTCCGGAACCTCCGCGGTCCGTGTCGCCCACATCCTCCATCTCGTGGGAAACGGCTCTCCCGCCGGCCTCTTCCGCATCAAACATGACCGCCCCCATCAGACGTGCTCGCACGTGGCCACCGCAGCATAGGGCGACTGGGATACGGCTGCTCAACTGCTCCTGAGTAACGCACAGTCCGCCGAGTGCAGCCGAGCTGAGCGGCGCACCGAGCAGCACTATCCAGGACCGAAGTACAGCAACCGCTGCGACTGCCGCCGACCGTCACCGCCTCTAAACGCCCACGCGACCGGCCGGGCAGACCTCAACAGCCGTCCCGTCCATAGTTCGCATCGAGGGGGCCCAAGGCACGGTCCCGTGGTCGTGCCACTCTCGTGCCAGAACGGACGGGGACTCACGGGGAACCGGGGGCCGCAGGAGTGAGTTCGGCCGAACCTGCCCACGGTACGCAATCCGCAGGTCACGCGCGTGATCGCCCAACCTCGCTCCTAAAGCGGGTGTCGCAGGTTCGAATCCTGCCGGGGGCACAGAGAAACACCAGGTCAGGAGCCCTTCCGTCCAGCGGACGGGAGGGCTCCTGCGCTTGCAGCACACATATGGCACACATGCGCTGCGAGAGATGGGTGGGGAGCTGTGCAAGATGCCCGCGAAGGACGAGCCGGCCCGGCGCCGGTACGAGAAGCTGGTCGACCGCCTCCAGTCGCTGATGCAGGCCGCCCTCAAGCCCGAGTACCAGGGCTATCACGGACAGTTGATCCTGAGCAGCGACGACCTGGCGGAGATGGGCGGCCTCAAGGACGTCCGGCGTGCTGCTCTGGAGGCGGGCCGCCGCCTCGGCTGGAAGCCGGCCACCAGGCTTGTCGGGGACCGGCTCTTCGTCCTCGACGAGCGCGAGGTGCCCGAGGAGATCCAGCAGCTCGCCGAGAACGCGGCGGCCGAGGCGATGGACCGGGCCAGGCGGGAGCATCGGTGAGCCCGGTGATCCTGCCCGAGCCCGCCGCGGTACTGTCCGAGACCGACTGGGGCGCCCTGGAACACGCCTACGGGACGGCAGAGGACACTCCCGCGCAGCTCGTCGCGCTCTTGGCCGACGACCAGCACACGAGATCCCAGGCCCTGGACCACCTGCACCACGTGGTGCATGCACCACCAGAACACCCTCTACGCCGCGACGGTCCCGGCCGCGCTCTACGTAGCCGCCATCCTCCTCGACCCGCGCACCGCCCTGCCCGTCGACAAGAGGCCCCACGACTTCCCCGGTCCGCTGCGCGCCGAGCTACTGGGATGGCTGGACTCAGTGGCCGAGGCCGCCGACGACCAGGCCGAGGCGACGATGCGCCGCTTCGGCTTCCCGCCCGAGGACCATCCCCCGTTCGTCCGGACCCGCGAGATCCGTCCGCTGCTCTTCTCCGCCGTCTCCGCCTGCTTCGACGACCACGACCCGCACGTCCGTGAAGCGGCCCTTGCCGCCTGCATCCCTCTGCTGGATGACCCTCACCTGCGCCACCATCGGACGGCCACGGCCCCGCTGTTGAGGGAGACGCTGGCCGTCAGCGCCCTGTGGCAGTACCAGGAGCGGGCCGTCGAGGCCCTCTCCGCGTGGGGCGAGGACACGACGGGCCTGGAAGTCCGACGGAACCCGTTCACGGTGTGCGACACACCGCTCAACCCGTCGGCGGCCGAATGGCACCTTTCCTCGGAGGACCGGGCCGACCTGCCGTTCTGACCGGCGAGCAAGCCAGCCCTGAGAGCTCGGCACACCTCGTTGGAGCCGTTGACGGGGGTGAGTTCCTCCCTACTGGGTCGAGCCTCACGGAGCAGGGAAGGCCGCCACTCGGCAGGGAGCTCGACTGCCACCGCGACGGCTTGTTCTCGAAGGTGGATGGCCAGGAACTCCATCTCCACGAGCGTGCCGACGAGACCGGATGCGGCCAGTTGGGCGGCGTGTGCGCGTGTCTCGTCCATGGGCAGCTCCTGCGCCTTGCGCAGGGCTTTCAGCACCAGGGCGAGGCTCGGTGCTTCTCCCGTCAGCCGAAGCCGGGCCGGGCCGTACGCCTGCAGCAGGGCCTGTCTGATGTATTCGGGAGTCACGGGGCCGCTGTCCTGCTCCCACCACCCATCGCGGCAGTCCTCGCACCGGCCCTCGCTGCCCCAGCGCAGCCTGCCCCGTTCGATGAACTGGCCGACGTCGCGTGTCAGTACACCGCCGCATTGGTCACAGCGGCCTGCGACCTGTGTTCCTTGCGTGATCATCTCAGCCTCGATCCACCGTGTGGCGGGTGCGCTTTGAAGGGGGAGACAGGAAGAGGTGCCTGCTGACCTGGGATGATGGGAGTTCTGACGCTTCCACCAGGCCCAACCAGCAAGGCACCTCGTAGATGAAAGTCTCCCACAGCCCGGCGACGGTGTTCGCCGCGTTCGACGAACCGAATCTGATCGCGCATGCCGGGCTGGTCCCGGCCGTCCGGCCGGCCGAGCGGTGTGACCTGCCGCGTCTGGTCGCCGAGAAGGTCAGGCTGACCGGCGCGAGGAACGGCGCGGGCACGGCCGCGGACGCGAAGGCCATGTCCATCGTGGCCGGGATGGTCGCCGGAGCGGACAGTATCGACGACCTGGATGTCCTGCGCCACGGTGGTCTGCCCCGCCTGTTCGGCGGGGTGCGGGCTCCGTCCACACTGGGCACCTTCCTGCGCGCCTTCACCTGGGGACACGTACGCCAACTCCAGTCCGCCACCCGGGCCTTCATCTGCAACCTGGCGGCGCACACCGGCCTGGTGCCGAAGACGGACGAGGTGGTGTTCGTGGACATCGACTCCAAGGTCAAGCAGGTCTACGGGCCGGCCAGGCAGGGCGCCTCGTTCGGCTACACCAAGGTCCGCGGCCTGCACTTCCAGATCGTCACGGTCAAGACGCCCACCTGCGCGCCGGTCATCGTCGCCACCAGACTGCGCAGGGGCTCGGCCGGCTCCGCCAAGGGTGCCGCCTCGCTGCTGCGCGAGGCCCTGGCCACGGTGCGGGCGATGGGCATCACCGCGCAGATCATCGTCCGTGCCGACTCGGCGTTCTTCTCCCACAAGGTCGTTGACGCCGCCAGGAAGGCCGGTGCCCGGTTCTCGCTGGCGGTCGCGGTCACCAAGACGGTCCGCGAAGCCATCGTGAACATCGCCGAGGACGCCTGGACGCCGATCGAGTACACCGACGCCGTCTGGAACGACGAAGACGAGTGCTGGGTCTCCGACGCGGAGATCGCCGAGATCCCCTTCACCGCGTTCACCAGCAAGAAGAAGCAGTTCCACACCACGGCCCGGCTCATCGTGCGCCGCGTGAAACGCCTGAACCCGAAGACGGTCCCGGAAGGGCAGGCCGAACTGTTCGGCGTCTGGCGCCACCACGTCGTCTTCACCGACAGCCGCTTCACCCTCGGCCAGGCCGAGCCGATGCACCGCGACCACGCCGTCGTCGAACAGGTACTCGCCGACCTGGAGGACTCCGCCCTCGGCCACCTGCCCTCGGGCAGGTTCACCGCGAATGCCGCCTGGCCGGCCCTGGCCGCCGCGGCCTACAACCTCACCCGGGCCGCCGGCCACCTCGCCTCCGCCTTCCACGCCAGGGCACGGACCGGCACCATCCGCCGCCACCTCATCCACGTCCCGGCCAGGCTCGCGACCAGGGCACGGACGATCACCCTGCACCTGCCCCAACGCTGGCGTTGGGAAGCCGACTTCACCGATCTGTGGGCCGCCACCGGTCAGCGACTGCGTACCTGACCCAGCTGACCGACGCCCGCCCACGACCAGGAAGAACCTTCGGAGAACCCGCCACCGGGACGGCCACCCGGCAAGACGTGCTGCCCAGGCCCGGAACATCACCGACATCCCACCGGAAATTCAAGATCAAAATTCACGCGGTGGATTGAGGCTCAGGGCTTCAGCCTGCCGACTCGTCCTCGGGAAACTCCCGGCTTCCCCACCTGTTCCAGAGTGTGAGGTGCCACTCGCCGGCGTTCGGACCAGGCCGCTGCACGGAGGGGACTGGACCAGGACCGGTCTCGATGAGGTGCAGCAGCGACCAGGCGACGCCGTAGCAGTCATCCGGGCCGAAACAACCGGCCAGAGCCTCGGCCTCCTCGGCCGTGACGGGCCGGGAGATGGCTTCGAGCTGCCTGACCCGCCGGTCGATCTCACCCTCGTCCGCGTTGCAGTCGGGTAGGGGGCCGGCGGCTGCAAAAGCTCTGACCTCGGGTCTCATGCGCGAATGATCCGCTGCCGGTCCCCGCTCGGGCAAGAACGGGCGGCACCCCAGCGCGGCTCCGTCGACGCTGCACCTCAGCACGGCTCAGACACACATCATGCTGCGGAACCCTCCAAGGCAGCCACCGCCTCAGCCGCCTTCCGCGCCCTCTTCTCCGCCTTCGCCAGTTCAGCCTTCGCCTTGGCCAACTGCTTGGAACGGCGCTTGTGCATCTTTTTCGAGACCTCGTCGAGGCGGTCGGGGAAGAGGTGTCCGTACGTGTCCAGTGTCAAGGTCGCGGACTTGTGGCCGAGCATGCTCTGGACGACGTTGACGTCCGCGCCGCTGGCAATGGCAAGGGAGGCCGCCGTGTGACGCAGCTTGTGCGGCGTGAGTCTGAGGTGGCCGAGGCCCGCCTTGGCCACGGCCGGGGCGAAGAACCTCTGCCGGAAGTTCCGAGCCCGCAACGGCCCGCCCTGCGGGGCGGTGAACAGGAGTTCGTCTTCGCCTCGCCCTTCGACGTGGGGTTTCAGCTCCTCGGCGAGGAAGCGGGGGATCGGAACGGACCGGCGCTCGTGGTTCTTGGGTGAGTCGAGGTAGAGCTTGCCGTTGTCCTCGACGTACGCCTCGACGATGTGGGCACGGCAGGCATCGAGGTCGACGCGCCCCACCTTCAGCGCGGACGCCTCGCCCCAGCGCAGCCCCGTATAGGCCAGCAGCAGGATGAAGAACCGATACGCCCCGGCCGCGTCGGCGAGCGCTTCGGCTTGGAGGTCGTCGAGGTAGACGTGGTCAGCCGGTACCGGCTTCGGCAGGGGGACGCCAGCGGCGGGGTTGAACGCCAGCCGACGGTACTTGACCGCGAAGCCGAGGACGCGGCTGAGGACGACGTACGCCTTGCGCACTGAGCGAGCGCCGGGCTTCCGTCCGCCCGCCGCCTCACCCGACAGCATGTCCGCCAGCCATTCGGCGATTTCCTCGAAGCGGATGCGGTCCAGTGGTGTGGTGCCCCACCTGGGAATCACGTGGACGTCCAGAACACCTCGATAGCGGTTGCGCGTCGAGCGCTTGAGGTGGACCTGGGCGGCCAGCCAGGACTCCGCCACCTCGGCGAACTTCACCCGTGCAGCTGCCGGATCGCGGTACGTGCCATCGGTGAGACGGGACTCCACCTTCGTCCGCTCGGCCTCGGCGTCGATTTTGCGGGCAAGGGTCTTCATCCTGAGTTTGCCGTCAGGGTCGTACCAGCGCACGCGATAGCGCCCGGGCGGAGTGCGTCCCGCCTTCTTGGCTGCTGCCACGGCCTGCCCGTACGCGCTGTGGCCGGCGCGGTCTTCTATCCAGACGCGCGCCATCAGACCCCTTCCCGGATGCCGTTGGGCATGGCGGTCGCAGGGTCGGCCTCCGAGGAGGACAGTGGCAAGGTCAGGGGCGAGGCGCCAAAGGCGGCGGCGAGGGCGACCAGGTCGTCCACGTCGCGAAGACGACGACCGCGTTCGGTCCGGCTCACGACGATGTCGGTCACCGGGCGACTCAGGGCGGTGCAGCGCGCGGCGAGCTGCCGCTGGGTGAGGCGGCAGGCAGGACGAGCAGCCTCAATACTGCGAGCCGCACCGATTCCGGCGGTTCCGATTTCCATGGGATAAGCAGCCATGACAGGTAGCTGTAACTCGGAATCGGCAGCCGTGGCAAGAGGTGGTTCTAAAACTCTATAGAACTTGCAGATGCGTGGCACTTCGGCCGGATTGGATGGTTCGGCGTATCAATAATTGCGTGGTATCGTCTCGCGCCGCTACAGCGACGCCAGGTACTGAAGGCCATCCCAGAACGCTTCCGGCCTGCTGGTTCCCCGGCGAAGATTGCCGAGCATCCACAGAACCTGCCGGGAAGATACGTACGACCGAACGGCTTTTTGGTCGACCGGCGATTCGCCCTTACGGTTATCCAGCTTCGCTCTTCTGGTCGACCGAAGAAGTCCCGAAGATGCGCGTGAACAGAGCCCGAAGGCGTGGGCTTCTTTCCCATGCCCGTCGCCGCAATCGATACGGAGTGCCCTTGCCCAACAGATTCCCTCGCCCTGCCACGGCCGCCGAGCGCGGCCCGCTCGCCACACCCGCCGAGATCGCCGCCTACCTCGGGGTGCCGGTGAAAACCCTCTACCAGTGGAAGTACCGGGGCATCGGCCCCAACGTGCACAAGGTCGGCCGCCACCTGCGCTACCGCTGGCACGAGGTCGACGCCTGGCTCGACCAGCAGACCGCGTACGACCTCACGGCATGACTCACGGGGGAACAGAGCGGCCCCCGGCGCGCCAACGCCGAGGGCCGGAGATTCCCCTGCGCATCGCCCATCCCTGAACGAACGAACCGGTGAGGGGCGGGACCCAGTCCGTCCTGCCCCTCACCAGAAAGGAACGTCTATGGAGGACGCTACGTCCTCGGACGCCGCGAGTGCGTCCGCCGGCGCGGAGGCCGGGCCCAAGGTCGTCTGGCCGCCCGTGGCAGTCCCCGGGCAGGGGACGGTCCCGCGCAACGGGGACCGTCGCAATGGGGACCGGGCCGAGTCACGGTCCCCACGCCAGGGGACCGGGGACTCACCGCACCATGGTGCTGCTCCGTGGCCGCCGGAGGGCGCGGTCCCGTCCCACGACCAGGCACAAACCAGGGACCGAATATCCGCTGATGCGGAAGAGACACAGGCCAGCAGCATGGGGACCGGGCCGCAGGCTGGGGACCATGCCGGTCCGGGCGACCCAATCCCTTCCCCGGAGCAGGAGCCTGGTCCCGGTCCCCCGGTCCCCTTTCTGAGGACTGGTCCCCAGGACGTGGGCATCACACTGGGGGACCGTACGGCAGGGGACCATGGTCCCCGAGGGACCGCGGGGACCGGGACCGGGCAGGCGGAGGACGGGACTGTGGTCCCGGACGACGGTTCGAGGGCCGGGGACCGTGGAAGCGCCGGCGGCGGGGCGGCGGAGGACGGGGCCGTGCTGCTGGACGAGGTCCGGGCGGCGATCGGCCGGTACGTGGTGCTGCCGAGCGAGGAGGCGCTGACCGCGGTCACCTTGTGGGTGGCGGCCTCCCATATCCAGCCCGCCCTCCAGCACGCGCCACGGCTGGCGGTGGTCGGCCCGACCAAGGGGTGCGGCAAGTCCCGTGTCCTGGACGTGCTCCACGAGACGGTGCACCAGCCGATGATGACGGTGAACACCTCTCCCGCGGTGGTCTTCCGCGTCATCGGCAAGAACCCGCCGACGCTGCTGGGGGACGAGGCCGACACCATCTTCGGCCCCAGGGCGGGCGACAAGGAGGACCTGCGCGGCCTGCTGAACGCCGGGCACCAGCGCAACCGGCCCGCCTGGCGGATCTCCGGGCCGGAGCACAAGCCGACCGCGTTCCCCACCTTCGCCATGGCCGCGCTGGCCGGGATCGGCGACCTGCCCGACACGATCATGGACCGGACGGTCGTGCTCCGCATGCAGAAGCGCAAGCCCGGCGAGCGGATCACCCCGTTCCGCTCGCGATACTCGGTGCCCGAACTGAACGCATTGCGCGACCGGCTGACCGCCTGGCTGGCCCCGCTGCGGAGCACCGCTGCGGGCCTGGTTCCGCAGATGCCGGTCGAGGACCGCGCCGCCGACACATGGGAGCCGCTGGTCATCGTCGCCGACCTGGCCGGCGGCCACTGGCCCACCAGCGCCCGTACCGCCTGCCTGGCGATGGCTCGGCACGAGGCCGTCCAGGACGAGCAGACGACCCTGAAGACGCGGCTGCTGCGTGACATTCGCCGCGTCTTCGAACAGGAGGGCAACAAGGAGGCCCTGCGCTCGCAGGACCTGCTCGCCGCGCTACTGGCGGACGCTGAGTCCCCGTGGCCGGACTACGGCGTCAAGGGGCTGAATGCCTACCATTTGTCGGCGCTACTCAGGGGCTTCGACATCCGCCCGGCCAACTACCGCTTCGAACAGGGCCGCCAGGCCAAGGCATACGCCCGCAGCCAGTTCTTCGACGCCTGGGCCCGCTACTGCCCCGACCCCGCCCAGCGCAGGTGGACACGAGTCCGCGCCCGCACGTCCAGCCCAGAGCAAACCGCCCGCCCCTCCGACCGGGTCGCTACCCGTCGGCCTGCCCGGCACCACCGGCCCCAAGCTCGCCCGCTGACCCGCCTCCCTCTGGGACCGTCTCAGTCCGTCCCATCCGTCCCCGCGCAGGTCAGCGCGGGGACGGACTTCCGCGCCGCAACGGATCGATCCGTACCTGCATGCCTGTCCGTACCTGTCCTGACCAGCCACGGGACGGATGCGACGGACATGACGAAGCCCTGCCCACCTGCCACCGGAGCACACTGTGCACGACTACCCCACAGACGACGCCCCCTCTCATCACCGCAGGGAACCCTCCAGGCCGGCCCACCGAACAGCAGCAAGGTATGCCGTTGGACCGTCCAAGGGTCGGTCCAACGGCGATGCCTCCGCCCCGGGGGTGGCGAAGGATCTCGGGCACCAGAGGGTGCCCGAGAGGGAAGTCTCCGTCGACACCACCGCTGCCGCCGTAACGCTGCCGCGTGCCGCCGAAGCCGCCGCGCTGCACCGTGTCGCCCGCCGCCGCAAGCCCAACCCGAACGGCCAGCGCAAGGAGCGTGTCGACGCCCGCTACAGCATCGACGAGAAGAAGGACATCCTCCGCATGGCGCGGTCGCTGAACATCGCCGGCGCCCACTACGTTGGCGCCGTCGTCATGGCGCACGTCCACGGCGACCTCGCTCTTCCCGGCCAGCGCACCCCGCTCGACGACTACATCGACGAGCTGACCGCTCTGCGCGGCGAGGTTGCCAAGATCGGCCACAACATCAACCAGATCGCCAAGAAGCTCAACTCCGGCGGCCGTCCACACCCTGGGGACACCACTGTCCTGGTCCAGGCCGAACGCACCCTGACCGCGGTCGGCGCCGCGGTCCGCCACATCGCCACAGCCGCGAACCAGGCCGTCGCCAAGAAGGCGGCCCGATGATCGCGAAGATCAGCAGCGGCAAGGACACCGCCGGACTGATCCGCTACCTGTTCGACACCAAGAAGGCCAAGGACCACACCGACCCGCACCTGGTCGCCTCCTGGGACGGCTTCGCCCCCGACCCCGGCCGCACCGACGACTTCGTCGCCGCCAAGAAGCTCCTCGTCGCCGATCTCGACCTGCACGTCAAGCAAGCCAAGCGGCTGGGCCGTGTCCCCGAGAAGCACGTGTGGCACTGCTCGGTCCGGGCCGCCGAGACCGACCGCCACCTGAGCGACGAGGAGTGGGCCGACATCGCCCGCAGGGTGGTCGTGGCCACGGGCATCGCGCCGGATGGCGACGCGGACGGCTGCCGGTGGGTCGCCGTCCGGCACGCTCCGGACCACATCCATATCGCTGCCACCAAGGTCCGCGGCGACCTGCGCACCGCGCGCCACTGGAACGACTACCTCACCGCCGACCGCGAACTCGCCGCCGTCGAGAAGGAATACGGCCTGTACCGAGTCGTACGCGGGGACCGCACAGCCGCAAAGCGGCCCACCCGCGCCGAGCAGGAGAAGGCCCGCCGAACCGGACAGGGCAAGACCGCCCGCGAACGCCTGCGTACCACCGTGCGCACCGCGGTGGCCGCCGCCTCCAGCATGGAGGAGTTCGTCCACCTGCTCGGCCACATCGACGGCGTGCTGGTCGAGATCGTGTACTTCCCCTCCGGCGACGTACGCGGCTACAAGGTCGCCCTCAATGACGAGGCCAGCGGCCCCATTTGGTACTCCGGCTCCGGACTCGCTCCGGACTTGTCCTTCCCGAAGATCCAAGAACGACTGAAGGCCATCGACCCGCAGCCCACCGGCAAGCCGGGCCAACGCCGACCCAAGCCCTGGCACCAGGCCACCGCCGCCACCGAGCGCATCCCTCATCACCTCGACCAGAACGACGACCGAGCCTCCCAGGCCCACCTCGCCGCCTTCGGCGAAGCCCTCGACGCCCTCCCCCTCCTCGCACCCCAGCCCCTGCGACCCCAACTCCGAGAAGCAGCGACCGCGTTCGAACGCGCCACCCGCTCCCGCATCCAGGCCGAACACCACCACGCCCGCGCCCTGCGCAGCGCCGTACGAACCATGCTCCGCGAGCCCATTCCCACGGACGGTGCCCTCGTGGCGATGTTCCTCGACGCCGCGATCCTCGTCGTCATCGCCACCGCCCGCTGGCACCAGCTCCGCCACCACGACCAGCAAGTCGCCGCCGCCCACCAGACCCTGCTCCACCTCCAGGCCGCCTACGACCAAGTAGCCACTGCACCGCTGGCCGCTCTCGCGCAGCGACAACCGCCCCAGCAGGCCGTGGAACGGCAGATCCGCCGCCTACGCCAGGTCGTGCCCGAGCACGCGGAGCAGATCACCGAAGACCCCGCTTTCGCGGCTCTGACCGCCGCCCTCGCCGAGGCAGAAGCAGCTGGACACGACCCGGAGCGGCTCCTCCAGACAGTCGCCGACCAGCGCACCCTGGACGACACCCGCCACCCCGCACGAGTCCTGACCTGGCGCATCCAACGCCTCACCGCAAGGCCGGCACCCAGCGCACGAGCCCGCGCAGCACAGGCCCGCAGCACAGCACGAGTCGGCAGCGCAGCACAGCGGCCCGACGCTCCAGACCACACGGCGGCAGCCGTCCCAGCACAGCAGCCGCCACAGGCACGACGGCGTTGATCACGACCGCACGGACACCCTCTGGGGGTGAGCAGTTCCAGAGCCTCCCAGCGGGAGCGGTCGGCCCCGCCGCCGCTTCGAGTTGTGAGGTTCGTTCAAGGCCCATCTCTCGTCGCCGCAGGCTCGATTTAGAACCCCTGGTCAGGGCCGGTAGCGCGAAGGGCTTGGTCTCTACGGCGAAGTCCCGGCCGAGCGCCGCGCGGTGGCGTCGGCCTCGGAGTCCCCCTGCCGCAGCTGCTGCGGATGGTGGAGAGATCCCCATACCGTGGAGAGCCCGGTCGTCGAGGAGAGACTGAGTCCGAATTCACTCGTAACGCAGGCGCAGTGACTCCTGTTCGGCCTCCTCAATCTGGGCGACGGTCAGGCCCGGCAGGTTCAGCTGGGCCAGCGTCACCTCGGCGCTGGTCGGCTGAGCGTCAGCAGACACCCACCGCTCCGGTTGCCAGGCGTTGGCGCGCATCAGCGACTTCGGGCAGTGCGGATAGACCTGCTCGACATGCACCACAATCGCCGTGACTGGTGGTTTTCCAACGGGAGTGAGTTGGGCGAGCAGCTCCGGGCGCGCCGAGACGCAGGCGCGGCCATTGACGCGCAGCGTGGTCGGGCGGCCGGGGATGAGGAAGAGCAGTCCGACGCGTCCGGTCTGCAGCACGTTGTGCATGGTGTCGAGTCGCTTGTTGCCGGTCGCGTCGGGGATCACCAAGGTCCGCTCGTCCAGCACCGAGACGAACCCGGCCGGGCCGCCACGCGGCGTCACGTCCGCTCGGCCCTTGACGTCCGCACTGCCGATGAACACCAGCGAGGAACAGCCGATCAGCGCCCGGGTCTCCTCGGTCAGGCGGTCGATCTCCTTGCGGAGCGAGTGTGGATTCGGCTGCGGGTAGAGCTCGCGCAGCTGGTCCGGGCTGGTGAGGGCGTCCGCCCGGAGGGATTCGAAGAGCAAGCCGGCGGCCCCACTGTCGATCATCATATGGACGACCCTAGAAGACGACCGAGACAGTGCGCGGGTCAGTGCGTGAACTCGCCGGTGTTGACCGGTCGCTACTCCTCGGCGCAGTCGGAAGAACGTGGCGGTGCGATGCCAGCCCGTGCCGAGGCGAAACTGTGCGAGCAGGCGCCCCGTCAGGGGCAGCACGGCGCCCGCCTCGGCCCGCTGCTATGCCGAGCCGAGGAGTCCGGTCAGCACGCGGACTGGGGCAGAGGTCAGCGCGGGTGAACCAGGCCATGTTGTCCGACCTGACCAGTCTGTTAGGAGTTCTAAGTGGCCGGGGGCATGGACAGACGTATCTGACGCGGTGGGCGCACAGCTGGCAGAATTGCGCGGCAACGGGGCCTCCGGTGCGACGATCCCTGGGCTCGACACCACAGGGATCTACCAGGGGCCCCGTTCTCTCGTTCATCGACTTGACAAAGCGCCAGTCGACATAAGGGCCTGCCGGGAATTAACCTGTGGGTTTTGAGACTTGACCCGCAGGTCAGCGCGCCGCTCGCCCACATGTTGTTCTCCGGCAGACCCTAACGCAACGGTGTTGCATCACGCGGGACGTCATCTCTGCCGGGGTGCCCGGCCGATGGCCTGCACGATGTCGTGCGGCGCGCCCTTGGGGTCCAGCAGCGCCACGGAGTCCACGGCCCGGATTTCCACGCCCTCCCCGAGGACGCGGCAGTTCGAGAGGACCGTCCGCCGCGCGGTGGTGCCGAAGCCGCCGAGGACCTGCCGCCGATGCTCGGGGACGTGCTCGCCGCACAGCCAGTCCGCCCAGATCTGCTTCGGGTACTTCTCGGGCTGGTCCGCGTGCAGCTTCCCGGTGACGCGCTCCAGGCCCTCGGCGTACGCCTGCGCCTCCATCGTCCGGTGGTGGAAGGTGATGCAGGTTTTCAGTTTGTGGTCCGCCATGGTCCGCAGGAGCGCGGCCTGGAGCGCCCCGAGCCGCTGCGCGGAAGCGGTCGCTCCGGCCGCTCGCCGGATGAGCTCGATCTGACGATGCCGTGTCGGGCGTACCAGGGCCTCGCACTCGTCGGTCAGGGCAGGATCGGATGGCTGTCGGGCCGTACCGAGCGCTGGGAGCCCGTGGAAGGCGAGGCGGCCACCCGGGACACCCGGGTGGCCGCCCCACGCACTCGATGGAGAGCGATCCGGTTCAGCGCTTCTCCGTACCGCTCTTACGGCCCTTGCCGGCGGCAGCGCCCGCGTACTTCACGGCGGCAGCAGCGTCCGCGATGCCCCAGCCGTAGACCGGCGAGTAGACGCCCGTCATGCCGGTGCCCGGCTGGCGGGCCGTGTCGAGCAGTGCGTCCTCGACGTTGGCCAGCGTCCGGCCCTGTGCGAAGAGCAGGGCGGCGACACCCGCTACGTGCGGCGTGGCCATGGACGTGCCGGCGTAGTAGTCGTAGTCCTTCTGGCCGCAGGACGCGGATCCGGTGCCGACCGGCACGGTGGACACGATGTCGTCCTTGCACGAGGTCAGTCCCGCGCCCCCTGGAGCGGCGACGGCCTTCAGGTCGGGCTTGTTCGGCAGTTCGGAGAACCAGCTCTTCAGCTCGTTGCGGTCGGTCGAAGCCACACAGATGGCGCCGGGCTCCCACGCCGGGGTGTTGCAGACCGCGGTGGCCGAGTTCCCGGCGGCGACGATGACCGAGGTGCCCTGGGCGTTGGCATACTTGATCGCTTCGGTCACCGACGACTCCAGGCCGGTGAGGGTGATGACCTGCGTTCCCGCGAGCCCGCCGAGGCTCATGTTGATCACGTCGGCGCCGTGGTCCACCGACCACCGTATGCCGGCGGCGATGTCCTCGAAGGTGCCGCTGCCTTCCTCGAGCACCTTGACCGGCATGATCTCGGCGTTCGGCGCGACTCCGGCGACACCGGTGCCGTTGTTGGCGACGGCGGCCACAATGCCGGCGACGTGGGTGCCGTGCTCGTCGCCGTTGTTCTGTCCGTCCGGACCGCGGAAGTCACCGTTCCCGCACGGCTGACCCGTCGTGGCACAGCCGGTGAACGTGGCGCCGGCCACCAGGTTGCTCTTGAGATCGGGGTGGGTCAGGTCCACCCCGGTGTCGACAACGGCGACGACAGCACCCCCACCGGTGCTGGTGGCCCAGGCCTGTTCGGCGTGGACCTGGTTCAGGCCCCACTGGTCGCCGCTCAGCGGGTCATTGGTGCCGGCATGCGCGAGGCCTGCCGATGTGCTCAACAGGGCGGCGGCGCCGATGAGTGACGCGGCCATGGCAAACTTGCTGCTGCGATACATGTGTTCCTCTCCTGGGTGACGGCCTGGACGGGGTACTCAGTCGGCATGCTGCGCGGTAAGGGTGAACTGGTAGTCGGCGCCGTACAGGTAGAGCAGTCCGACGTACGCCGCGCCCGGGGCGATCACGACCTTCTGGCCCGGAACCGCGAAGTCGCCGGTGATCGGCTTGCACGCCGAGTCGTAGAAGAACATCTGCATCTCGCCCAGTTGGCTCTCCGGTTCGGTGTACGACGCCACGTGCAGTCCGTCGCCCCAGCCCGCTGGCAGCTTCATGATCCACGCGTCGGCGCCCTGAGCGGCCGGCGGTGTGCCGCAGGCGGCCTGCCACGAGGCCACGGTCGCGCCGGGGCGGTAGGGCTCGGTGCCGGGGAGGTACCACTGTCCCTGCGGCTCACCGGCCTGGATCGTTCCCGACTCGCTGACCGGCTCGCCCGGCGTGAAAGGCATCGGCTCGACACCGGAGGCGTTGCCGAATACCTGCAGTTCGGACAGCACGCCGTACGTCTTCGTCTCGCCCTGGATGGAGTCGATGAAGACCCGGACATGGCTCGCCGTGACCGGTGTGTCCAGCTTCAGGGTCTGGATCAGCATGTCCGGCGCCGTCGGCCGCGGAGCCGGGGCACCGAACGTGCCCGCCTTGACCGTCTTCCACCGCACACCGTCGGTCGAGGTCTGGACCGTGAAGTCCTTGGTCACGTTGAAACGTCCGGCCGTCGTCGGCTTGAGTGTGCTGACCGCGATGCGGGAGACCTGTGCCTGCTTGGCCAGCTTCACCTCGGCGACGTGGCTCGCGCCCGCGTTGTACGGCTTGCCCTCGTCCTTGGTCTTCCAGGCGGTCGCTTCGGTGTCGTCGATCAGGAAGCTCGCGGGAAGGCCGTCGTCCTGGCTGGAGGTATTCACGACGGTCGCGCCGCTGTGCTGGGAGGCGATGTTCGGCGCCAGCTTGAGGGTCCGCGCAGTGGTCTGGCCCGACTGCACCTGAAGGCCCCGGAACTTCTGGATGCCGAAGCCGCGTGCCTGGACGGTCATCGTGTAGGTGCCGTCGACCATCGGCGCCGAGACGGCACCGCCCGGGCCCGTCGTACCGAGCGGGGTCACCCGGGCCTCGAACTCACCGATGATCACCCGAGCATCGGCGATGGGCTCGCCGGTGGAGGCGTTGACCAGCTTGACGGCGAGCATGCCGTTGCGCGACGGGGCCGCGTGGTCGAAGCCCGGCTTCGGGTCCGTGTCGTCGGGTCCCGCTGTCGCGGCCGACAGGCCCGCGCCACGGCGGGCGAACGCGGTCCAGACGGCGTCGGTGTTGTCACCGTGGAACCGGAGGGTGTCTGCGTCGAGGACGGCGTCGCGCATCTCGAGGAACGACGGCGACGGCGGGGACAGCGGCATGGCGTCGGTCACGAGGTGTTCGGCGATGTCGCTGCCCGCCTTGTTGCCGTGCCGGTCGACCAGGGCGCGGCGCAGGTCCCAGAGCATGGCGGTCCAGATCTCGCCGTCCGCGTGGACCTCGGGTCCCGTGATGTCGTAGCCGTAGTCGCCGTACGTCAGCGGGCTCTTGTCGTACGCCCAGTTGCGGATGCCCCGCTCGGTGTTCCCCACGGCGTACTCGCCGACCACGGCCTTGTCGTAGAGCCCCTCGCGGCCCAGGTGGTTGATGGCGTACCAGTCGCCCCAGCCCTCGCCCATCGCGCCGGACTGCTCGCCGCCGAGCGAGCCGAGCCCGCCGCCGCCGACGTAGCGGTTGGACAGACCGTGGCTGTACTCGTGCTGGATCACGGTCTGGTCGAAGTTGCCGTCGGCGTACGGACCCTCGAACACGTCGTTGATCGGCTCCCACAGGTACATGCTGGAGAAGGACGGGATGCCGTCGGGCAGGGTCAGCATGTTGGCGTTGTTCCGGCCGAGGTAGGTCGGCACGCCACCGGTCGCGGCACCGGAGTGCGCGAGACCGCTGATCGGGTCGCCGCCCTTGCCGCCCTTGCCGAAGTTGCTGATCTGGAAGTTGCCCGCGGTCTCGGTGAAGCCGAACTGGTAGTACTCGTCGTGGATCCGGTTGTGGTGGTAGAAGAGGTTGGTCACGGCGGGGTCGCGGTCCAGCACGTACGAGGGTGGCAGCGTCTGACCCTTGGTGCGGGCCCAATTG
The DNA here is from genome assembly GCF_045291515.1 of Streptomyces sp. GD-15H. Taxonomy (NCBI): domain Bacteria; kingdom Bacillati; phylum Actinomycetota; class Actinomycetes; order Kitasatosporales; family Streptomycetaceae; genus Streptomyces; species Streptomyces sp. GD-15H. Next base: position 5,003,472 of record NZ_CP149447.1, on the reverse strand, counting down.
GAGCCGAACGCGTAGTTGAACTGCGCCGTCGGGCTGACGGGCCGGTTGTGTTCGTCGGTCGGCGCCAGGGGTGCCGTGTACTGCGCGAAGGTGTTGGCGTTGTTGCCGAGCGTGGTGGGGGCCGGCAGTCCCGCGGCCCCGGTCGGGTCGACCCAGCCGCCCGGCGAGGACGTGTTCGGGCCGAAGCTCTTGATGACCGGCCCGCCGCCCTGAGGAGCGCCCGGGAAGTTCTCGTACACCGTGCCCTCGGGCTCCAGGGGGCCTTCGTGCTGCACAAGGGAGTGCCTGGCCAACGTCTTGCCGGTCGCCGCGTCGACGACCACGCCCCACGCTTCGTCGAGGCTCTTGATGAACAGCACGCTGTACGCCGGGAGGGCGCCGCCGGCTGTCGGGAACGCGACCTTGCGGACCCGTTGCACCTGCGCGAACGGCCCGGCCGCGAACACCTGGTAGCCGGCCTGGGTCTCACCCGTCGGCTCAGGGACGAAGTTGGACGTGGGGGACAGTGACGACACGACGGCGGTGAGCGCGTCGGCCGGGGACTTGTCGAACCCGGCGAGCGTGCCACCACTCCGTACCGGGTCGCCGGCGTAGGACAGCACCCGGCCGTCCTTGGCCACGGTCACCGTCATCACGCCGCCGTACGCGGCCTCGACGCCGTCGAAGGTCTGCGTGAAACTCACCACCCGGGCGCCGATGCCCGGAAGTTCGTGGTTGCGCCGCACCGCAAGCGCCTCGACGTCCGCGGCCGACAGGCCGAACGCCGCGCGGTGCTCCTGCAGCCAGCCCCTCGCGATCGCGAGGGGCTCGCCGGACTGAGGGCCGGTGAGATATCCGCCGGGCGCACGCACGGTCCGCAGCGTGCCGTAGATGGTGTTCCAGGTGATTTTCGGCGATATGTCTCCTGGGGTGGATCCCAGCATTGCCGCCACGGCCGCGAGTTGCTCTTCGGTGGGTGGCAGGGCCTGGCAGGTCGCGCCGTACGTCGGTGGACTCGCGCGGGATGTCACCGGCGACGGCCGGCGCCGGGCCGGACGGCTGGTCATCGGTCGCGGCGCCGGCGACCGTTGGTGTCGCCATCAGCGCGGCGGTGAGCACGGACACAACCAACTTGCGGGATGCGTGCATGGGCAGTCCTCGGCTGGAAGAGAGGCGACGGCCGCGGTCCCGTCGACGGAAATGAAAGCTTCGATTCCGCCCCCTGGACAATCCAAGAACTGCACCTATTCTTGCTCGCACCATGAGCGACAACGTGTCCGGTGCCCGGCCCCCGCTCCTTCCGGGCCAGCCCCATGCGTCCTTCGCCGAGAACGTGTCGGCCGCCGTCCAGGAACACGTACGGCACGCCGAATTGGCCGCGCTCCGCGGCCGGGCCGACCTCGGTTTCGAAGCGCTGCACTGGTCCCTGGTGTCGCTGCCGCCGCTCGCCGACGACGACCGGATCGCCCTGGCCGAGATGGTCTCCATGCTCACCCGCTGGGGAGCACCCGGCCCCGCCCCCTGGACGCTCCTCGACGACCTGGCCGCCGCGTGCCACACCCCCCGCGCACGCGGTGCCGTGCTCCTCGCACAGGCACGCGCCGCCTGGGGAAAGGCGATAACCGAGTACGGCGCCCAGGCCCTCTTCGAGTTCACCGCGGCAGGAAACATCGAGGGGCAGGCCCTCGCCCTGAGCCGGATGTCCTTCCCCTCCGACGCCGGCCTCAGCCCCTCCTACCGGCGGCAGCTCGCCCGCCGGGGCCTGACACTGGCTCAGCAGTCCGGCGAACCGTGGATCATCGCCCTCGCCGCCGGGATGCTGGCCGCCGTCGAGACCTACCAGGGAAGCAAACGCGCACCCAAGCGCTGGCAACAGGCCGCCTCACTGCTGCCGGCCGACCTCGACGCGGTCACCGGGGAGATCGCCGCGCTGAACTATCTGAACTGGGCGCTGACCTCCGCGTACGTCGGCGACTACCCGACCGCCCTGGAGGCCGTCGCACGCGGGCGGGTGGTGGGCCGGGGCCCCTGGGTCAACAAGTTCGCCGCGATCGAGGCGCTCGTACGGCACCGTACGGGACACCTGGACGCCGCGAGAGAGCAGGCCGCCGTCGCGATGGCAGGCGCCGCACCGGGCATACGGGAACTCGGCGCGGCCGTCGCCGCCGCGGTGACGTTCGAGACCGCCCGCCGCCTCCAGCACGACGACCTCGAGGCGGTCGTCACGGTCGCGTACGCGACCTCGCCCCCGTGCGGGGCGAGCGCGGCGGCGACCCTCGCGTACACACGCCATGCGCGCCGCGAGCCGCGGCCGGCGCGCGGGCTGCCCCGGATCCTGCGGAAGGCGCGCGAGGCCGAGCACCACTTCGGCTGGGAGGACGCCCTGCTCGCGCTGACCGAAATCGCACCCGCCGCGGCGCGGGACGAGGCCGCCGCCATGTCCCGGCTCTGGTCGCCGTATCCGCGCGCCGCCGCGATCCGTTCGATCGTCGAGGGACACCTCGCGGGCAAGCGGGGCTGGGCATCTCTGATCGAGGGCGCGGACGCCCTCGCCGAGATGGGCGAGCCGATCACCGCAGGCCGCGCCTACCACACAGCCGCGAAGGTGGCCCCCTCTCCGGCCGAACGGGCCCGCGCCCGCGACCGCGCCGCCGAGCTCCTCACCACGGCGGGAGCCGACAGATCACTCGCCGCTCTCGCCCGTAACCGCTCACTGCACCGCGGCCTGCTGCATGTACCGGAAAACCAGCGCCACCATGTGAACGCCGGGCTCACCCCACGTGAGCGCGACGTCGCACTGCTCGCGGCCCAAGGGCTCACCGCGGTGGAGATCGCCGACCATCTGGGCATCACAGTCGGCACCGCGCGCAACTACATCATGAACGTCCGCCGGAAGTTCGGCTCGGTACCCAAGCGGCGCCTGGCGCTGGTACTCGGCATCGTCGGCGAGCTCGACTGAACTCGGCAGCACGAACGCGCACCGGGTTGTGGCGCGGACCGGCAGCCGGGCGTTCAAGCTGCGGCGCGGGGCCGCGACCGGTCCCCCGTTCCGGCCGCGGTCTCGCCGATGTGCAGATGGGGCATGGGCGGGTCAGCAGTCGACCGCGGACGCCGGACCGGAGCAGCAGGTACTGCCCTTCTTCACGGCCATGGTGTCGGCGTTCGCCTTGACGATGTACACCTTCCGCGGCTCCTGGCCCGGGCCGTGGACCCAGCCCTTGTCCTGGAGGGCGTAGCAACAGGTGGTTGTCGTTCTCCTCGGTGGTGGAGGGACACCCCCGCGAACGTGGGTGGTGATGAAGACGGAGTGCGGAGCGGAGAGCCACAGGTACCTCGTGGATTCGCGAGTCGGACGAAAGGTGGTGGTGTGTGGCGGTACGGGTGATGCCTTCGTCTGCTCTACAGGGAGGCCGGCGGCGTCCGTCGCGAGAAACCGAACTCTTTTCGAAACGGCCTGGACAGTGCGCACGGAGTGCACCGGGCCAGAAAGGACCGTTCAACAAGGCTTGAAGTGGATCAAGCCGTCATTCCTGTGGATGATGTACCGCTGCGGCTGGCACGAAGGCAGGGCAGGAGACCGTTCTTGCTGTCGTCTTGCTGCCGAGATCGCGCGCGACGACTTCGAGGGGGCGATGCGCAACGCGTGCCTGCCGAGTGGAGCGGGCATACCCCGTCGGGGACGAACTGCTGGCCCACCTACGCTCGTGACCGTGCACGCGCCGAACGGCCGGCCGCCGCCCATGGGTCACGTGGCAGCACACAACCGCGGGCGCCGGTGACCACTGCCGGCACCGCCCCGAGCAGCAGCATGCCATTCGGCCCGCACCCCATTCCCCACGAAAAAGTGCCCCCGCGCGACTGCCCGAGGGCAGTTACGGAGGCCTGGTCAGAGGGCGTCGACGCCGCTCACCTTCCACCCCTGCGAGGTGCGACTGAGCGTCATCCGGACCCGGTTCAGATCCAGGCGTGGCCCGGTGACCTGGGTGCTCACCGTGACCTGGTTGACGAAGAGCAGCACCACGACCCGGTCCGGCGCGGCGGACACGACAGAGGCCGCGGGAGCCCCGCCGCCGGGCGGCTCCACGACCGTCGCCTTCACCACCCCCCGGTACTTCGCCGCGGTCGGGGCGACCACGGTCTTCGTGGTTCTGCGGTACTCCTCACGGAAGTCCCCGGTCAGGTGGGCGAGGGCGCGGGAGAAGTCCCGCTCCAGATGACGGTGGTCGTACGACAGCACCACCGGCGCCGCCTTCCGCGCGGCGGCCAGCGCCTCGTCCCGCGCCGCGTCGGCCCGCCGGGCATCGCGGTACTGCAGGCCGAGCACGGCCACCGCGACCAGGCCGACGACGAGAACCAGCGCCAGGAGCGCGCCGTACAGCCCCCGCCGCGACCGCGCCCCCTTCTTCGGCCGTTCCCCGGCTTCCCCGGCTTCCCCGGCCGGCTCGAGGTCGTCCTCGGGGGAATCCGACAACGGCTCGGGCGGGTCGTCCCAGCCGTCGGGAGGCTCGATCACCAGGGTGCGCCCGGAGATCCGCTCCAGCGGCGGGACATCGGCGCGTGCCTCGTCCCCGGCCGGTTCCGTCCGCCGCGGACGTGCCGTGCGCTCGGTGCGTCTGGCCGCCGCGCGGGCGGCGGCGGCAAGGGTGCGGCGGGCCGGGGCGCCGGCGCCGCGCGCTCGGGTGGGCGGGTTGCTCATGGTCCTGCTCCTCGGTGTCGCGGGTCAGCCGACGAACTCGACGTCGGAGGTCAGCCAGCGCCCGTCCCGGCGCACCAGGTCGAGTTGCAGCCGGTAGGTGCGCGCCTCGCCCTTGGGCACGGCGGTGTTGGTCACCTTGCTGTCGGCGACCACCAGCACCCGGGCCGAGCGCGCGTCGGACCGCACGATGCCCGCTTCGAGGACCTGCCCCTCGGACACGGACTTGTTCTGCTCGACCAGCTTCGTCAGCTCCTCCGTCTGCGCGGCGAACTCCTCGCGGAAGTCGCCCGTGGCGCCCCTGAGCACGTTGGCGCTGTCCCGTTCGTAGTGCCGGTAGTCGAGCGAGGTGAAGTTCAGCGCCGACTGGCGGGCCGCGGCCCGCACGTCCTGGCGCCGCTGCTCGGCCTCCCGCTGTCCCAGCACCTCGAAGGCGAGCCAGAGCGCCGACCCCGTGGTCAGTACGGTCGCCACGACCAGCCCCGCCGCCACCGCCCTGGAACGCCCCGCCCGCGCGAGGCGTCGCGCCCCCGCGCGTATCCGCCCGCTCACGCTCGTGCCATCGGTCCGACGAGCAGCCATTGCCACGACTCCTTTCCGAACATGCTCTGTTCACCGCCGGTCGAGCCGATCTCAACCGTCTTGCCGTCCGATCCGGTCGCGATGCCGGTCGCCGGGTCGTACGGGGCGACGTGCGCCGCCGGCTCCGTGCCGCCCGGACGGGACGCCGGGCCGGGGGCGTTCTGCGCACCGCGCACCGAGGTCTCACTGCCGCGCGGCTCGGCACAGCGGGCGCCGGTGTTCGCCTCACGCGTGCTCGTGTCGGCGGGGTCGCGCCGCCGGGTGTCGTACCCCCGGGTGCACGGCGGCGGGTCGTCGGCGCCCACGACCATCCCGAAGTGGGTGGTGCCGTCGCCGGGAATGACCGTGTAACTGCCCGCCACCACCAGGGGGAACGTCACCAGCGCCTGCTCCACACCGGGCAGCCGCGCCACGGTGACCCGGCCACCGCTGATGAGGTTGGCGAGCAGCACCGGCACGCTCGACTCGGTCGACTTCAGCAGCGAGTTGATCTCGACGGCGGCCGGGGTCGCGTTCCCGATCAGCCGGCGCAGATCCCCGTCGCTCGACTTGAGCTGCTCCGTCAGCGCCGCCAGGTCGCGGGAGAACGCCTTGATGGCCGAGCCCTGGTCGGCCTGTGTCTTGAGCACCGTGCGCGAGTCCTCGATCAGCGCGACCGTCTCCGGCAGGGCGTCGGACGCCGACTCGACGAGCGCGTTGCCCGAGTCGGCCAGCTTTCCCAGGTGCGGTCCGGTGCCGGCGAACGCCTCGCCCAACTCGTCGACGGTGGTGCGCAGATCGTCCTTGCCGACCGAGTTCACCAGCCGGTCGAGACTGCCCACCAGGTCCGTGGTGGGCAGCGGCACCCGGGTGCGCTCGCGCGGGATCGTGGCGCCGTCGAGCAGATACGGCCCGCCGTCGCGGCGGGGCTGGAGGTCGACGTACTGCTCGCCGACCGCCGAGCGGTTCGCCACCACGGCCAGTGTGCCGGCGGGGATGCGCGGCGCCCCGTCGTCGATCTCCAGCGTCACCGACACCCCGTCGCCGGTCAGCCGCAGCGGGCCCACCCGGCCCACCGGCACACCCCGGTAGGTGACCTCGGCGCCCGAGAAGATCCCGCCGGAGCCCGCGAATTGGGCCCGGACGGTGTACCCCCGGTCGAGGAGGGCGTCCGCGAGCCCCGTGTACTCGGTGCCCACGTACGACACTCCGACCGCGGTGACGGTGGCGAACGCGAGCAGCTGGGCCCTGACCGTCCTGGTGATCACGGCAGCATCCCCTTCAGCATCAGCTCGGCCAGCGCCAGGTCGGTCCCCGGCGGGAGACGGCGGGAGTCCCCGCCGCCGAAGCCGGCGGTGCACACCGGCGGGCACAGCGGGCCGCCCTCCCGGGGCGGCGCCGGCGCGGTGGGCGCGTCGGGCAGACCGGGGACGGACGGCTCGGGCAGCGGAACGTCCGGCACCTCCGGTACGTCGGGCAGGTCCGGCAGGTCCGGCAGGTCCGGCAGCTCGGGAGCGTCCGGCGTGCCGGGCGGCCGCGGCCCGCCCCCGTCCTCACCGGGCTCGTCGGTGAGGTTGCCGTAGATGCTCGACAGGTCGAGGTCGGCGGTGATCTGAAGGTTGACGTAGTCGCCCTTGACGGCGTCCGCGGCGTTGCGCGGGAACGGGTACGTGGTCAGCAGTTCGAGGGAGTTGGGCAGGTCGTCGCCCGCCTTGTTCAACTGCTGGAGGATCGGACGGAGCCGCTTCAGATTGGCGACGGTGTCGTCGTGGGAGGCGTTGACCACCCGTGTGCCCGTCGTGCCGAGCTTCGACAGGGCCGTGAGCATCTTCGTCAGGTCGCGGCGCTGGTCGGCGAGGACCTTCAGTGCCGGCGGCATGGTGTCGACCGCCTCGGCGATGGTCTTCTTCTCCTTGCCGAGCCGTTTGGCCAGCCGGTCGATGCCCTTGAGCGCGCGGACGATCTCCTTGCGCTGTCCGTCCAGGCCCCCGAGGAACGTGTCGAGTTCCTTCAGCAGGGACTTGACCCGGTTCTCGCGGCCCCCCAGCGCCTTGTTCAGCTCGATGGTGATCGTCTTCAGCTGCGCCACCCCGCCGCCGTTCAGCAACGCGGACAGCGCGGACAGCACCTCCTCGATCTCCGGGTTGCGGCCGCTGCGGGACAGCGGAATGCGGTCCCCGTCGGCGAGACGTCCAACGGGGGCGGCGCCGGCGGGCGCGGACAGCGCCACGTACTTCTCGCCGAGCATGCTGGTCTGCCGCAGCTCGGCGACCGCGTTGGCGGGCAGCTTCACCGAGTCCGCGACCCGCAGCCGCACCCGGGCGTGCCAGCCGTCCAGTTCGACCTTCTCCACCGCGCCCACGGTCACGTCATTGACCTTCACGGCGGACTGCGGCACCAGGTCCAGCACATCCCGGAACTCGACGGTGACATGGAAGGCGGCGCCGTCGGCGGCGGCCCCGCCGGGCAGCGGCACGTCGTACCAGCCGTTGAACTCGCAGCCGGACAACAGCAGACTGCCCGCCGCCGCCCAGGCGAACGCGCCGGTCCCGCGGCGCCCGTTCGTGCGTCGTGCGCTCATGCGCCGGCCTCCAGGATGCCGCCGAGGGTGCGGTCGACCGAGCCGGGCGCGGCCGGTGCCCGAGGCGGTTCGGGCAGGGAGTCGAAGAGCCGCTTCAGCTCCCGGCAGTCGGGGTTCCCACCGCCCTCGTCCCCGGTCGTGCGCAGCAGGGAGCACAGCAGGGCGGCCGGGTCCTGCGGGTGGTCGGGGTTGTTGCGGGTGTCGAGGGTGCCGGACGACGCGTTGTAGGCGTTCTGCAGATTGGACAGGCCGGTCGGGGCGACCTCCAGGAGTTCCTCCAGGGCGGCCCGCTGGGTGACCAGCACTTTGGTCACCTTGCTCAGCCCTTTCACGTTCGACGTCAGGGACTTCTTGTTCTTCTTGACGAAGTCGGACACGTCACCGAGGGCCGTACCGAGGTTCTTGAGCGCCGCCGCCAGGTCCTCGCGCTCCCCGGCGAGCTGCTCCGCGACCTCGGCGAGGCTGGTGTTGAACGCCCGCACCTCCTTGTCGTCGGCGGCCAGCGCGGCGGTGAACACCTGGAGGTTGCGCACGGTGCCGAACAGATCGCCCCGGTGGTCGGACAGCGTGCCGGCCGCCGCCGAGAGGTCCTTCACCATGCCGTGCAGATTCCCGCCCTGACCCTCGAGGTTGTCGGCGCTCACCCCGAGCAGACGGGACAGCGAGCCGTCCTTGTTGGCCCCCTCCGGTCCGAGCGCCTCGGCCGTGGTGTGCAGGCTGTCGAAGACCCGGTCGAGCTCGACGGGGACGGCCGTGCGCGACTCGGGGATGACATCGCCGTTCCGCAGCGCCGGTCCCTTCCGGTACACCGGCAGCAGTTGCACGTAACGGTCGCTGACCACCGAGGAGTTGATGATCGCGGCCCGGGCGTCCGCCGGAACCCGGCGGCCCTCCTCGTACTCCAGCTCCACCCGGACCCGGCCGCCCTCGGGCACGATCTCCTTGACCTCGCCGATCCGGACGCCCAGGACCCGGACGTCGGAACCGGGGTAGATGCCGACGGTGCGCGGGAAGTACGCCGTGACGCGCACCGTCCCGGGGCGCGGCCACAGCACGTAGGTGAGCGCGGCGACCAGGGCCAGGGCGGTGACCAGCGCGATGCGTTTCCTCACGGGGTGCCTCCCGTCCTGGGCACCACGGGTGCCGCTACCAGGTTCTGGATGTAGCTGTCGAACCAGCGGCCGTTGCCGAGGGTGTTGGAGAAGACCCGGACGTAGGGGGCGAGCAGTTCCACGCTGCGGTCGAGGCTCTTCTGGTTGCGTTCCAGCATCTTCACGAACGTGTTCAGGTTCCTCAGCGCGGGGCCGATCTCCTTGCGGTTGTCCTCGACCAACCCGGACAGTTCGACACCGAGCTCGGCGGAGGACGTCAGCAGCTTGTGGATCGCCTTGCGGCGCTTGCTGATCTCCTTGAACAGCTCGTTGCCGTCCTTGACCATGGCGCTGAAGTCGCCGGAGCGTTCGGCCAGCACGCCGCTGACGCCGTTCGCCCGGTCGAGGAGTTCACCGAGTTCCTTGTCCCGCGAGGCGACCGTCCGGGAGATCTTCGACAGGCCCTTGACGGAGGCACGCACCTCTTCGGGCGAGTCCTGGAAGGTGTCCGAGAGGGTGTCCAGCGCCTTCGCCAGCCGCTGGGTGTCGACCTCCTCCGTCGTGGTCGTCAGATCACTGAACGCCTCCACCACGTCGTAGGCCGGGACCGTCCGCCGCAGCGGGATCTCGCTGCCCGCCGGGAGCTGCCCGGGGCCCTCGGGGTGCAGGGCGAGGTACTTGGCGCCGAGGATGGTCTCCACCCGGATCGACGCGCCGGTCTCCCGGCCGAACTCCGGTTCGCCGCGCAGCTTGAACATCACCTTGACGTGGTCGCCGTCCAGGTCGACGGTCTCCACCTTGCCGACCTTCACCCCGGCGATCCGCACTTCGTCCCCGGGCTTCAGCCCGCCCGCCTCCGAGAAGGCCGCGCTGTAGCGCGTGCCGCCACCGATCAGCGGCAGGTCGTCGGCGTTGAAGGCGGCGACGGTCAGCAGCGCGAGGACGGTCAGTCCGACGGCGCCGACGACCAGCGGACTGCGCTCCCGGAACGGCTTCATCCGGGGCCCGCGCCCCTTGCGGCGCCGCAGCCTCGGCAGTCGCGGCGGCCTGATCCGCGTCTTCGCCGACGGCTCCGGCCCGCCCTTCCGGCGCGGGAGGAAACGTATGCTCATTCCCCGCACCTCGCCCGTGCCACGTGCAGCCGCGGAGTGAGCACCTCGTCGCTGCCCGGCAGCACGACCCGGCCGTCGAAGTCGCACAGGTAGAAGTTGAACCACGAGCCGTAGGACGCCGTCCCGGTCAGCTCGTTGAGCTTGTTCGGCAGCCGCTTCAGCACGCCCTCCACGGTCTTCTCGTTCTCGTTCAGGTTTCCGGTGAGCTCGTTCAGCTCGGCGATGTCGTCCTTCAGCGGCGGCCGGGCGTCCTTCAGCAGCCCCGAGGTGGCATCCGCGAGGTCACCGATGCTCACCAGCGACTTGCCGAGCGGCTTGCGGTCGGCGGACAGCCCGGATATCACCCGCCGCAACTGTTTGAGCAGGCCGGAGAACCGGCCGCTGCGCCGGTCGAGCGTGGTGAGCACCGAGTTGAGGTTGGTGATGACCGAGCCGATCAGCTCGTCGCGGCCGGCGAGCGTCGTGGTGAGCGACGCGGTGTGCGCGAGCAGGCTGTTCACCGTGCCGCCCTCGCCCTGCAGGGTCTTGATGACCTCGGTGGCGAGCTGGTTGACGTCCTCCGGGCTGAGCGCGGCGAACAGCGGCTTGAAGCCGTTCAGCAGCACGTTGAGGTCCAGTGCGGGCTGTGTCCGGGACAGCGGGATGGTGCCGCCCGGCCGCAGCCGGGTGCCGTCGCCCGAGCCCTCGGTGAGCGCGACGTACCGCCGGCCGACCAGGTTCCGGTAGCGCACCACCGCGCCGGTCGTGGTCAGCAGCGGCCGGTCGGCGCGGACGCTGAAGGTGATCTCGGCGCGGGTCCGGTCCTTGATCCGGATGTCCTCGACCTCGCCGACCCGCACCCCGGCGACCCGGATGTCGTCGCCCTCCTCCAGGCCGGTGACATCGCTGAACACCGCCCGGTAGGAGTGCTTCGGCTCGAAGGAGATGTTGACGATGGTGGCGGCGAGCAGGGCCGTCGCCAGGATCGTCACCAGGGCGAACAGGCTGAACTTGACCAGCGGAGCCACGGTCTGCCGGGCCTTGGACGTGCTCATGCGACGCTCACCGCCGTTCCCCGGGCGAGCGGGCCGAAGAGCAGCGTCGTCACGGGCGGGACCTCGTCCGCCGGCACGCCCAGCACGGGCGCGACGAGCGAGCCGACCGCCCGCTGCTCGGCCGCGGTGGCGGACACCGGCGACGGACCGCCCGATCCGCCCGGAGCGGCCGATCTCGCGCCGTCGTCGAGGTCGATGTGCGGTGCGGGCACCTGCGGACGGGGCATGCCGTGGCAGTTCGGGCCGGACCGCTCGCCGTAGACGGGTTCCTCGCCGGGCTCGTACGCCGGCCGGGCACGGACCACCTCCAGGGTGATCCGCATCCTGCCGCCCCGGAAGGTCTCCTCCGCCGCCTTGTTCTGCCGCACCAGCCCGGCCAGCAGGCACGGGTACTGGGGGGAGTAGCGGGCGAACAGGTCCAGCGTGGGGCGGGAGACCCGGCCCAGGGTGATCAACCGGTCGCCGTTGGCGTCGAGGAACTTCCGCCCGGTCCCGGCGACGGTCGCCGTGGTGCGCAGCGCCGAGGCCAGGCGGTCCTTCTTCTCGACCAGGGTGCGACTGGTGGTGACGGCGTTGCGCAGGACGCGCAGCAGGTCCGGTGCCGCGTCGCCGTACACCTCCGCCACGTCCGCGAACCGCGAGATGTCCTCCTTCAGCGACGGCAGATGGGGATTGAGTTCGCGCAGATAGGCCTCCAGCCGGGTGAGGTTGTCACCGATCCGGTCACCACGGCCCTCCAGCGCGCCCGCGAACGCGGAGAGCGTGGCGTTGAGTTCACCGGGCTCGACCGTGCGCAGCAGCGGCAGCAGGTCGTTCATCAGCTGCTGGACCTCCATGCCGACCGTCGTACGGTCCTGGGTGATGACGTCCCCGGCGCGGATCGGCCGGGCGGTGGAGCGGGCGGGCGCCACCAGGTCGACGTACTTCTCGCCGAACAGCGTCTTGGGCAGCAGCCGCGCCCGTACGTCCGACGGGATGTGCGCGACGTGCTCGGGCTTCAGGGCGAGGTCGAGGGTCGCCTTCGTGCCGTCCGCGTGCACCGCGCGCACCTCGCCGACCAGCAGCCCCCGCAGCTTGACGTCGGCGCGCGGATCGAGCTGGTTGCCGAGCCGGCCAGCTTCCAACGTGACCCGGACGACGGGCGTGAACGCCTGCTGGTAGACGGCCACCGCGAGGGACAGCAGCAGCGCGAGCACGGCGATGAACACGACGCCGTACAGCCTCAGTCTCGTCGCTCCCACCACGCTCACCCCGCGATCCGTACGGTCGTGCTGGCGCCCCAGATCGCCAGGGACAGGAAGAAGTCGAGGACGTTGATCGCCACGATCGAGGTGCGCACCCCACGGCCCACCGCGACGCCGACTCCCGCCGGGCCACCGCTCGCGTGGTAGCCGTAGTAGCAGTGCACCAGGATGATCAGGACCGCGAAGACGATCACCTTGCCGAATGACCAGAACACGTCGACCGGGGGCAGGTACTGGTGGAAATAGTGGTCGTAGGTGCCCGTCGACTGCCCGTGGTAGGCGGTGGTGATGGTCCGCGCGGCCAGGTACGAGGACAGCAGCCCGACCACGTACAGGGGGATCACGGCGACGAACCCGGCGATCATCCGGGTCGTCACCAGGAACGGCAGTGAGGGGACGCCCATCACCTCGAGCGCGTCGATCTCCTCACTGATCCGCATCGCGCCGAGCTGCGCTGTGAACCCGGCCCCGACCGTCGCCGAGAGGGCGAGCCCGGCCACCAGCGGGGCGATCTCCCGGGTGTTGAAGTACGCCGACAGGAAGGCCACGAAGTTGGAGGTGCCGAGCTGGTTGAGGGCCGCGTAGCCCTGGAGGCCGACCTCGGTGCCGGTGAAGAACGACAGGAAGGCGATCACGCCGACCGTGCCGCCCACCACGGCCAGCGCGCCGCGGCCGAAGCTCACCTCGGCCAGCAGCCGCAGCACCTCCTTCTTGTAGCGGCGCAGAGTACGGCCCGTCCACACGAGTGACCGGCCGTAGAAGGACAGTTGGGCGCCCAGCTCCTCCAGGGAGCGCAGCGGGCGTTCGAGGAGTCGTCGTCGCATCGGCTAACCCCTCTGCGGGACGACCTGGAAGTACACCGCGGTCATCACGAAGTTGGTCACGAACAGCAACATGAAGGTGATCACCACGGACTGGTTCACGGCGTCGCCCACACCCTTGGATCCGCCCGCGGCGGTGAGCCCCTTGTACGAGGCGACGATCCCGGCGATCGCCCCGAACACCAGCGCCTTCAACTCGGCCGCCCACAGGTCGGACAGCTGGGCGAGAGTGGTGAAGGAGGCCAGGTAGGCGCCCGGAGTGCCGTTCTGCAGCACCACGTTGAAGAAGTAGCCGCCCGCCACGCCGACCACCGACACCAGGCCGTTCAGCAGCACGGCCACCAGCATCGAGGCGAGCACGCGCGGCACGACGAGCCGGTGGATCGGGTCGATGCCGAGCACCTGCATGGCGTCGATCTCCTCACGGATCTTCCGCGCCCCGAGGTCCGCGCAGATCGCCGTGCCGCCCGCGCCCGCGATCAGCAGCGCGGTGACGATCGGGGAGGCCTCCCGCAGCACCGCGAGGACCGAGGCCGCACCAGCGAAGGACTGCGCACCCAACTGCCGGGTCAGGCTGCCGATCTGCAGGGCGATGACCGCCCCGAAGGGGATGGAGACGAGGGCCGTCGGCAGGATGGTGACGCTCGCCACGAACCACGCCTGCTGGATGAACTCCCGCGCCTGGAAAGGGCGTCGCGGCAGCGTCCGCAGCACGTCCAGGGCCAGCGCGAACAGACTGCCGGTGTGCCGGAGCGCTCCGGTGGGTGACAGGCTCATGCGCCGGCCGCCTCCTTCCGGTGCAGCTCCGCCTCGCGCCGCGCGATCGCCTCCCAGCGGGGCGGGCGGCCGATGTCCGGTCCCGGCAGCAGGCGGGGCGTGAGCTCCGGGACGCGTCCGCCGTCGTCGAGCTGCGCGAGCTCCTGCTCGACCTGCGCGGCGTCCTTCTCCTCCGCCATGCCGATCGGGCCCTGCATCCTGCCGTGCAGGAACTGCCGTACGACGGGCTCGTCACTGGTCAGCAGCGTCTCGCGGGGCCCGAACAGCACCAGTTCGCGCCGGAACAGCAGCCCGATGTTGTCCGGGACCTGGCGGGCCGAGGCGATGTCGTGCGTGACGATCAGGAACGTCGCGTCGATCTGGGCGTTGAGGTCGACGATCAGCTGGTTGAGGTAGGCGACGCGCACCGGGTCCAGGCCCGAGTCCGGTTCGTCGAAGAGGATGATCTCCGGGTCGAGCACCAGGGCGCGGGCCAGCCCTGCCCGCTTGCGCATGCCGCCGCTGATCTCGCCGGGCAGCTTCTCCTCGGCGCCGATCAGCCCGACCATGTCCATCTTCTCCAGCACGACGCGCCGGATGTCGCTCTCGGACCTGCGGGTGTGCTCGCGCAGCGGGAAGGCGATGTTGTCGTACAGATTCATCGAGCCGAACAGCGCGCCGTCCTGGAACAGCACCCCGAACAGCTTCCGCACCTCGTAGAGCTCGTGCTCGCGCAGCTCGGTGATGTCGCGCCCGGCGACCTTCACCGAGCCCCGGTCCGGCTTGAGCAGCCCGACGAGCGTCTTGAGGAACACCGACTTGCCCGTCCCCGAGGGGCCGAGCAGCACCGAGACCTCGCCGGCGGGCAGCGTCAGCGAGACGTCCTGCCAGATGACCTGGTGGCCGAAGGACTTGGTCAGCCCTTCCACACAGATCTCGACACCCATCCGGTTACACCCTTCGCCCGTGGAGCAGCTCCGACATCTGCTCTACGGGGAGGGGAGGGGCGTCCGTCGCGGCGGACGAAGAATTTTTTACGGACGCGTGTACGGGGCGCTACGGCAGCTTCGGTGACAACGTGCGCGAAGGCGTCTTCGGGGCGGAGACGGAGGGCGGAGCGGCCGGTACGGCCGAAGCCGGGGGAAGCGACGGGACCGACGAGGCGGCCGACTCCGTCGGCAAGCCCGGCGCGGCGGTCGGCAGGCTCGGCGCGGCGGTCGGCAGGCTCGGCGCGGCGGTCGGCAGGCTCGGCACCTTCGGCACCTCGGGCACCTGCAGGACCTGCGGCGCCGACAGCTCAGCGAGCGGGGACGCGGACACGTCCGGCAGGGACGGCACCGACACCGACAGGGACGTTCCGCCGGTGGGTGAGGGCGTCCGACCCCAGGCCCCGGACGCCGAGGACAAGGGGGTGGGCGGCGTCCTGGGGGCGCGCCCCGGCCCGTGGCCTCGCTGCCCAGGACCGGCGCGTCGCTGGACACGGCCGGCCGCGGCGCCGGACCGTTCCCGTTTCCGCCCGCGTCGAGCGCGTACGGCAGCACGAACCCCGCCACCGTCAGGGTCGCCGCCGTCGAGGTGACCGCGACCGCCTGGGCATGGCCGCCCCAGCGCGGCCGCCCGCGCCCGACCAGGAACAGCACCAACCCGAGCGTCCCGGCCAGCGAGGCGCGCAGCGTCCGCCGGGCCCGGGCGAGCAGCGACTCGACGGTCCGGTAGCTGAGCCCCATCCGCACCGCGACCTGGCTCACGTCCAGGTCCTCGGACCTCAGCCGGAGCGCCTCCGCCTGCCGGGCGGGCAGCTCACCGCTGCGCACGGCGAGCCAC
This sequence comes from Streptomyces sp. GD-15H, assembly GCF_045291515.1. NCBI lineage: Bacteria > Bacillati > Actinomycetota > Actinomycetes > Kitasatosporales > Streptomycetaceae > Streptomyces > Streptomyces sp. GD-15H. Next base: position 4,987,776 of record NZ_CP149447.1, on the reverse strand, counting down.
TTCGCCTCGGCCCGGTCGCACACCGCCTCCTCGACGGGTACCGGGCCCGGCACGACGAGTGTGGGGCGGCTGCCCACCTCGGCCTCGCGGTTGACCTGCCGGTACCGGTCGACGCACAGCCGCATCGTCACCGTCGTCAGCCAGGCGCCGAGCCGCTCGTCGTCGAGGTACGGGCGCTCCGCGGCCCGCAGCATCGCCTCGTGAACGGCGTCCTCGGCGTCCTCCTGGCTCATGGATCGCCGCCGGGCCACCTTGAGCAGCTGCTCGCGATGGCTCCACATGCGCTGCCAACGCTCGTCGGCGGCCGCTCTGTCCGCAGGCATGTCCGTCGCCATGAGGGCCCCTTCGCACTCACCCACCGGTCCTGTGCTTCCGACGGTGGCGACATTACCTCCGAGTAGTGGCAGTTGTGGAGGGGGAGACACCCATCGTGTTCCAGCCGTTGCCAGTGGTCAGCGGCCCCGCGTCGGGCAGCACACCGCCGCCGGGCAGCGTGAGGGTCGGTTCGGGAACGGGAACCAGCGGCGTCCCGGACTCCTTCGGGACGCCGACCTTGGGGGACGGGCTGGGGGAGGACGAGGTGGGCGACGTCGACGGCGTGCGCGAAGGACCGGGGCCCGGCTTCCGGTCGTCCGACGGCTTCGGCCTCTTCGGACGGGACGGCTTCGGCCGGTCCGACCGGGATCCGTCGGACGCGTCCGGCACCACGCGGTGTCCGGTCAGGTAGTACGCGTACCACGCCTTGACGGTGCGCAGATAGGCGTCCGAGTGGTTGTAGCCCAGGACCGCCCGGTCCAGGTCGGCGGGGTTCGACAGGTCCCGGCCGCCCGCGCACAGGTAGCGGCCGGCGGCGAGCGCCGCGTCGTAGACGTTGTTCGGGTCCGTCCGTCCGTCGCCGTTGCCGTCCGCTCCCCAGCGGACCCAGGTGGACGGGATGAACTGCATCGGGCCGACCGCGCGGTCGTACACCGCGTCCCCGTCGTACGCGCCGCCGTCGGTGTCCGCCACTACGGCGAAGGCGCCGCCGGTCAGCCGCGGGCCGAGAACGGGCGTCACGGTCGTACCGTCCCGGGTCACCCGGCCGCCCCGTGCCTGCCCGGACTCCACCTGGCCGATCGCGGCCAGCAGCTGCCAGCGCAGCCGGCAGCGTGGTGCGCTGCGCGCCAGTTCATCCTCGGCACGCCGGTACGCGGCGAACACGCTCGCGGGCAGGGCACCGCCGCCCGCCACTTCCTGTGCCGAGCCCTTCTTCCGCGTCCGCAGCGGGGGAAGACCGGTGCGGTACGGAGTGTCGCCGGACACGCTGAGGCCGTGCTCGGCGGGTGCCGCCCTCCGCGCGGGCTCCGCGGTCTCGGCCGAGACCGCCCTCGGCGCCTGCGACGCGGTCAGCACGGCCATCGCCGCCGCCGCGATCGCCGTACCCCTGGCACCCCTCAGTGCCCCCTTGAGTGCACGCGCTGTCACTGTGCAGCCCCCTCCGTGGGTGAATCCGTTGTCTGCTCTACGCGGCCGGAGGGCAGGTCCGTCGCGCGGAACCAAAGGATCCCTGCGGCCGGACCGCCTCCGCGGAGGAGAACGCCCGCACTCGGTTCCCGCCGCCGGCCGCAACACATCGCAGGGACGAGCAGACCAGTCCGGGCGACTGCACCGGCAGGCTGCCGCGAGCCTGAAGAGCGGCGCCCTGTCACCCCGCCCGCCGAAGAGGCCTGGGCGCCCTGCCACGTGTTGGGCGCCCAGGCCGGCCTTTCGAGCAGGGGCAGACCCGCCACGGGGGAGCCGGCCTGCCCCTGCACGTCGGCGCCCGCGAACCTCCCCCGGAGTGCAGGCGCCCGACCCCGCCCGGGGTCACTCCGTGCAGCGGCCCCTGTGTCTGGAGTGTCACGGGTGACGGCGGATGGCTGCGAGGTCAACACCCTTGTAAAGAGCGCCTCCACCAACGTCACAGCTATGACACGAAGCGTGCACAACCCAAGCGCCACGACCCGCTGACGGTGGCGGCCAAGTCGCCTTCCCGAAGGATGCGCAGCGGGCGTGGCGGCTCGCCGATGCCGGCCGTGTGCTCAGAGCGTGCCTGTCGTCGCAGTGCTGCAGGCGTACAGGGCGACGACGCCGACCACACAGGCGAGGATCGTCCAGGAGGCGAGGCTCATCCGTCTCCCTTCCCGCCCGGGCCGTTTCGGCTTCCCGGACCACTTGGTCCGGCCGGGAGCCGCCGGAGCGGGCGGTGCGGCGTCGGCGGCGGTCTCGGCGAGCAGGCGGCGGCAGGCCGTGGCGAGCTCGCCGGTGCCGGCGCAGAGAGGCACGACAGTCTGAACTGTCCCGGTTCTGATGGAGGCTCTGATGTGCTTCGTGCTGATGCCCGGCCAGGCCGGTAGGACGGCGGGCGGGAGCCCCGGCTGCGGGACCCTGGCCATGGCCCGTGCGTCGCGGTACCGGTCCGGGCGGACGCTGATCGCGCCCGGACCTTCACAGGGCGGAGACCACGAGGACTCAGGCGCCCGAACGCGAACCGTCCTTGTCTCGCCCCCGCCTCTCGGTGTGACGTCTTACCATGGGGCGGTGCTCCGCCGGAGGTCCGGAGCAAGCGGTGTGGGTCGGTCGGGCGGAGTGCGGTCGGTGTGAGCAGGGCGGGGCAGGCTGGGGAAGTCGGCAGTGTCTTCCGGTGCGAGCTGGCCGCGCACTTGGCAGTGCACGGGCTCCGTGGCCGCCCGGTGTCGGGGCTGGACGTGCCCGCAGGGGTGTGGCCCGTCCGGCTGGACTTCGAGACCAGCGACCCAACCGACGACATCCGTGTCACCTTCTCCGACGGGCGCCACGCCTACGTGTCCGCGAAGCGGAAGATCGACCGAGGGCGTCCGCTGGAAGAGACACTGACAGGGTGGGTGGAACAGGTTCCGACGCTCGGTCCCGACGATCTTCTGGTCATCGCCGGCGAGGAACTCGTCGGGCCGGTAAAGAACCTCGACCGGGCTCTGCGACGCCACCGTGCGGGCCTGCGCATGGAGACTGGTGACGAGTCCACGGCCCTCGCCCTCCTCACCGACCGGCTTCCGTCGCGGGTCCGCAGGCTCGTCCTCGACCGGGCGCGTATCCTCCACCTACCCGGCTCGACCGGACCGGCACCGCACCGTGACCTCCTGGCTGCCCTGATGGACCTCGTCGTCGCGGACGCGCAGGGACACCGTGCCGTGAGCGCCCTGGCCGACCTCTTCCACCGGCAAGCGGGCGAGGCGCTCGGGAGCTCCGCCGAGGACTGGGTCGCCGCCCTGACCGCCTCGGGGGTGACCGTGCTCCCGGGCCAGGGGGGTCCGGTGGCAATGCGTCTGGCCTCCCGTCGGAACGCCGTCGACGCGTACCGCACCCGGCTCACAGCGGAGGCCGGACGGATCGACCTCAGCCTGCTCGCCGATGACCTCCCGCCCCTCGTCGTCGACGACCTCGTCGGCGGCCTCCGGATCGACGTGGAGGGCGAGCGTACCTCCTCCTTCCTCCTCCAATACCTGAGGCGCTGGCGCCGCATGCTCATCGTGGGGCAACCGGGCTCAGGCAAGTCGGTGGCGGTACGCGAGATCGCGGCCCACTGCGCCAGCCACGTCGACGCCCCCGCCCCGATCCCCGTGTCGCTGCCGCGTCTGCTGAAGGGACAGCCGGGGCGCTTGACCCTCGACGGCCTGGTCGATGACGCCGTGGCGGACACCGTGCCGGACGCGGACCGGGGACCGCTCGCCGCGTACCTCCATGAGAAGATCGGCCAAGGGCGCGTGCTCCTCCTCTGCGACGGGCTGGACGAATGCGGGGCGCGCGCGCCGTGGGTCGCGCAACAACTCGAAGAGATTCTCGCGTCTCTGCACCCCTCCTGCGGGTTCGTGGTCACGACACGGATGAACGCGCAAGGGGCCGCGGCCCGGCTCGGCCTGCCGCGCGTCGAGCTCGCGCCTCCAAAGGATCTCGGCGCGACGGTCGACAGCGTCCTCGTCGCCTGTGCCGAGGCACGGATTCCCGGGCCGGACCGAGCGGCCTTCCTGGCAACGCGACGCGCCTGGATCAAGGATGCGAAGGAGGAGCACGCGCATCTGCTCGCGGTGCCGCTGCTCGCCGCTCTGCTCGCCCTCGTCTGCGCGAACGCGCCGGACGCCGACCTCCCCAAAGGGCGTGCGGCGTTGTTGCACCGCGCGGTGGAACAGTCCGTGCACCGGTGGGAGCGGCTACGGGGGACGCTCGACCCGGCCCGGCCCTGGGCACCCGCCCTGACGACGGGCATGCTCCTCGACGGGTTCGTCACGCTCGGACGGCTCCTCGACGGCGAGGCGACCCCTCCAGCGGGACGTGCCCTCGAGTCACTGACCGGCATGCTGAGGGACCCGCTGCGATGGGCCATGCCGCCCGCCGCAGCCGGCGAGGTGGCGGAGCACGTGCTCCGGTTCTGGGACGAGCACGTCGCCGTGTTCGTGGTGAACGGCGCGGGCGAACTCACCGCCCGCAGCAAGGTCTTCGCCGAGATCGCAACGGCCATGTGGGCACGGTCGTGCGGGGCCGAGGAACTGCGGGACTGGCTGCGCCACGCCCTCGTCCATACGGACTCCGACGGGGCTATCGCACTCGCCGCCGGACTCGATTCCCGTACGGCCGAGGCTCTGCTCGACGTCGGCGAGACACAGCGGGAGGCCACCCTCATGGTGGCTGACCTCGCGGCGCGCGGTGTCGTGACTCTTTCCGACGGCGAGCTGGAACGGGCCCTGGACCAGCTCACGGACGGAGCCCTCGGCGCGCTCGCGGACGAGCCGGTACTCCCACGTGGCCCCGGCAAACCCCCGGAGTTCTTCCCGGCGCTGTGGGACAAGACGCGCAACGCGGGACCTTGGCCCTTCGTGGAGGCCGCGTGTCTGCTGGCCCTGCCCTCGACGTCGCGGCGTCGGCGAGCGGACCTTGTGGAACTGTCCGAGCTCGATGACACCGCCGAGTCGATCGCCCGGACCCTGTGCGCGCTGACGGACGCCCGCACGGACGCGTCCCCCTTGAGCGGAGCGGAGATCGACGCGCTCCGCGCGGTGCTGGCGCTTCCCCTGCCGCAGGACTCCGAGATGGTGCAGAAAGGGCGGCACAACTGGGAGATGGTCGGTGGCGACCGCCTCACGCCGGGGCTCGAGCAGGTCGCCCTAGGCGCGGCCGAGCACCTGGGAGAGCTTCCCGACGACGCGGGTGAGTACGTGTTCGCCCTCGCGATGCACACGCCTGGGCACGTCGCCGAGAGGATCTACGCCGTACTCGCACGCGCGGGATTCGACACGAGTCGGCGTTGGGGGAACATCGCCGCCCAGCTGCGAGACTGGGCATCCGGCGCCCGGAACGACAGGGCGGCTCTCCTCTCCGACCTCGTGTCGCTCCACGGCCCGTGCCCGGAGTCCACAGGCGGGGACTTCTGGTCGCTCACCGCCCTCGGCGACCTTCTCGCGGCGACCAGATACTCCGGTTCCCCGGCGAACGAGATCGACCGCGCCTTCGCCCACAACAGCGCGGCGGAGCGCCGGGCGTGGCTCGACGCGACGGCTGACGCGTACGGCATCGACAAGGCGGCCGTGGCCGCCCAGGCTCGTCACCTCCAGCAGATCACCGCGCCCGGTGCCCTGCTGGACGAATGGCTCGTCGCGGGCACACCGCCTCTGGTCAAGCCCTCGCCCATCCCCGGCGTCGGGCAGGTCCTCACGGACGCCCAGCAGACGGCGTTGCTGGCGTGCCTGGAAGCGGACTCCTCGTGGATGGCGTGGTCGGCGGCGAACGTGCTGATCAACCTGGAGGGAGGTCGCGTTCCGTGGGACGGTCAGGAACTGTTCGACAGGAACATGACCCATTGGCCTCGCCACCGGGCGGCCCTCTTCCACGCCGTCGCCCTCATGACCTCGGGCGATCGGCGCCTTTCGCTCCTGGCACGGGCCGCTTCCTCGGAGTCGGCGGACCACCGATTGGCGGCGAGAATGCTGATCTCTGCCGTACCACGTCTCGACCCCAACGGTTCGATCGTGGAGGCGCTGCGCCGGGACGCCGACCTGTCGGTCCGTCCGAAGGACGCGCATCAGGCCACGCCCGCCCCGACGCACTGGAGTTGCAACCACTGCCGGACGGTCCAGGCCCTCGACACCGAGGACTGTCCGGGGTGTGACGACGGTGTGCGCCCTCGGCCCTGAGGGATGAGTCAGGAGCAAAACCACGCGCAACGCGTCGGGCGGAGGCGACCACCGCCGGAAATGGAGCGGGCGGTCGCGCCGAGTCCACCAATCATGATCCTCACCGTCGACGCGGTGAGGAATCCGACGTGTGCGTCACGATGGGCTGCGGCGACACCTGCCCGTCTTCCCCGGCAAGCGTTACCTGGACTGGAAGCTGGACGACCCCGCCGGCTATGGCGTCGAGGCCGTACGTCCCATCCGCGACCAGATCAAGACGATGGTCGTGGACCTGATCGCCGGGATCGCGCCGGCGAAACCGGAGGCCACAGCGTAAGCGCCTTACGCGCGGCACTGACCGGATCGGTTGGGCAGTGCAAGCCGGCAACGGCGGCTCTTACCAGTGTGGTTCGGGGTGCGGACCCACGATGCCTTCCGGAACACATACAGCACACATGAGGCCGAGAAGCGCTGCGAAAACGCGAGAACCGGCGAGGCGTGTTTCCGCAGGTCAACCGCTCTTCGTCGGTAGTTTGCGCAGGTCACAGCCCCGCCCAGAGAAAACTCCTAAAGAGGTGGGCGGGAAGCGGTGGGCTGTATGTTGTCAGCCCGCGCTCGCCATGCATCCGGGTGGGGCGCCAGCACCGCGGAGACGACCGCGCCGGACGAGGCCGCGACATCAGCCACGAATCGCAGGCGTCCGATGCCGAGGCGTCGCAGCGCCGGACCGTGGTCGGCGGCGACGACGAGGGAGACCGCGAGCAGAAGAAGCCGCCACAGGGCCATCACCGGGCGGCGCATTGCGCGGGGCAGCTCCGCCAGGGAGGCGTGCAGTCGCTCGCAATGGAACGGGACGTGGCGCTGCTCGTCGGACAGGATCCGCCCCGCCACATCCGAAGTGAGCGAGTCGTCGGTGCCATCGCGCAGGGCCCGGTAATAACGCAGTGCCACCACTTCCGCGATCATCAGCGCCAGCAGTTCCATGCGCAGGCCCAGGAGACGCCGCAGCCGTACGAAGACCGTGTCGCTCCAGTGGCCGGTCAACGTCGGTACACCACCCGCAGCCAGCAGCCGAGCGAGGAGACGGGCATGGTTCTGCTCCTCGGCGACGAAGAGCCGGACTGCCTGCGCGTAGTCGGCGTCGCCGGCCTGGTCCGCTTTGCCGACGAGGTTGGCGCCGTCACCGTCCTCGCCGACCTGGAAGCGCTGAATGCTGGCCCACACCGCCGGATGCAGCGTCGCGCTTTGCTCCCAGTCCGGGTCGCCCTGGGCGCGCCTGCGCTCGCGCTCGTCCTCGAACCGCCTTGTCCACTTGGCGAAGTCGCCCGTACGCACCCGATCTCCCCTTCTCCGGGGCACGGCCGCCGTGCCCCGGAGAGGGGAGACGCCGGCGGACACCAAACCGTTCCACTGCTGCCCGGCGCCGCGAACTTCTGGCTTTGTTCACCGGTTTCGACAGCAGTTGTTCAGTGCTTCGGGAGGCACCCGGGCCGCGGCGTGTTCGATGTTCACGAGAAGCGACAGCACCCGCGCGCCGATGAGAATGTCGCCGCTCCAGGCGGGCCCTACGAGCTACTGGATGCTCCAGCGGTTCGGATGGCCGGGACCGGTGGAGCAAGCGAAGACGTTGAGCTCGCAGGAGCGGCCCACGGTGACCTCGGTGGGGTGCGGACCGAAAGGCGGGCAGGTCTCGGTCCTAGCGGCTGGCCGTCGGGTGCCACTCGCGGCGGAGGAGGCCGAAGACCCAGGAGTCGGAGACATCGCCGTTGACGACGCAGTCCTCGCGGAGGGTGCCTTCGCGGACGAAGCCGAGCTTCTCCAGGACCCGGGCGGACGCCACGTTGCGGGTGTCGGTCTCGGCCTGGACACGGTTCAGGTCCAGGGTGTCGAACGCCCACCGCAGGACGGCGTGCGCGGTCTCCGTGGCGTAGCCGTGGCCCCACGCGGCGGCGTCGAAGACGTAGCCCAGGGACGCGCTGCGGAAGTCCGGGTTCCAGCTGGTCAGGCCGCACCAGCCGATGAACGCGCCGTCGGAGACACGGTCGACGGCCACCCGCGCTCCCGTGCCTTCCTCCTCGATCGTCCGGCAGGTCGCGATGAAGCGCTGGGCGCGGGCCGGTTCGGTCCACGGCGGGGAGTCCCAGTAACGCAGCACGTGAGCGCTGCTGTGCAGCGCGTAGAGCGGCGCCGCGTCGGCGGCAGTGAACGGCCGCAGTCGCAGGCGGGCGGTGCGCAGCTCGGGAGTGGGCAATGTCATGCGGAGCATCCTGCCGCGTCACGCTCGCCCCCGGCCATGCGTTTATCCGGACAGCCGGGGCACGTACGTTCCCGGTGACGCCGGACGCGCCGCATGGGCGGCGGGTCCGCAGTACCTTGCCGGCATGGCGAGCAAACGGCGACCGTACTGGCGCACCCTCGGGACGCCGACCAGCCTCGTCCTGTACCGGAACCCGGACGGATGGAGGTACGCCGTCCACTTCACCGGGCCGACCGGCATCGCCGACGGCGCGCTCGCCGGTCCTCCGCCCTCGTCCGAGCCGGACATCGCGCAGGTGGCCCTGGTCCAGAAGGCGGAGGAACTCACCCGCTGCCGGCTCGGCGTCCTCTGGCACGCACCCGATCAACCCGACTGGTGGACCGGCACGGTCACCGTCGCAGGGCCACTTCCACCGGCCTGAAGCCGGCGCACCGATGCAGCAGCAACCTCTCCGTGCCCGTGCTGCTGTCGAAACCCGTGAACATTTCGATTCCTTCTCGGGCGGCGGCTGCCTCCCGAACCGGTGTACATCCGTTGCCCGTTCTCGCGGACAGAGCCAAACTTCACAAGTTCACACGCGCGCACCGTGCGAGAGACCTGTAGGTCATCTCATGAACAGCCACTTTTCCAAGGCAGGTTGACATCACCAGCTGACATCAACGTCGTCGGACAGTCATGGATCCAGGTAGTCAGAGGTGGATCAGCAACCCCCCGAAGCCCGAGTAGGAGCATCCCACGTGCTCCGCTGACCGAACTCCTAAAGCGGGTGTCGCAGGTTCGAATCCTGCCGGGGCACCAGCCAAAAGGCCCCGGACCGATCACGGTCCGGGGCCTTTGGCGGTTCGGTTTCAGACGGCGTGCGGGGTGAAGGTGACGCGGGAGTCGCCCTCGTCGATGGCCAGGTTCAGGGTGCCGTCCAGGGCCATGGCCAGGCGTCGCAGCAGCGGAAGCGTGGGCACGGTGTCGCCGCCCTCCATCCGGGACACCTGAGGCTGCGTCATCCCGGTCCGCTCGGCCAGCTCGGCCTGGGACAGGCCGAGCTCGATCCGACGGTCGTAGACCGCCTGCCCGAGATCGCCGGCCAGCCGCGCGTCGACGTACTCCTGGTCGTACTCCACCGCCTCACCCGCAAGCTGCCGGGCCCGGCGCGTCCTCCACGTGCTGTGATTCATCAACTCTCCTCGCGCCGCTCGTAGGTGTGCTCGGCCCGGCCGTGCTCGGCCTCGCAGACCCTCTGGGCCTGGTGCGCGCGCTCGACTTCCGCCGCCTCACGCATCCTCGTCTTACGGAACACCGTCAACAGAACGATCCGCTGCCCGGGGGCGAGCCGGTACGGGAGACGCACGGCCTCGGGCACCGGGCTCGTTCGCCGCGATGACCGCGAACATCTGTCGCGGATGGCACAACTCGCGGCTCAACGCATTCCGGTCGCACCGGACCAGTACTGATCAGCCCACGTCGCAGTGGCTCTCCTGCCTTCCGGAGAGCCACTGGCACCGTTTCCTCGTGCTGAGGTCGCAGATTCGGCAACCTTCGATGTCGGGTGCCGTCAGGGCTCAGCCCGCCGTACGGACCACGACTTCAAATCCGAGGTCGCTCAACAGCTTGGCAGCGTGGTCCTTGCCGCCGGAGAACTCGTCGCGTCCCAGAGGATCCCGGCCGGACAGATAGCTGTGCGCCGCCCCCACGATGGCCTTCGAGTCGTACTGCTTGCCATCGATCTCGAGCAGGTAGCTACGCGACGGTCCGAATCCGTATCTCTCCAGGAACGCATCCCGACCGAGTCGGTCATACTCCGCAACAGCCTGCAGGATCGCAGATCGAGTGATTTCGTTCAGCGTCATGATGGGAAGGTAGACGAAGCCACCGACATACGGGGCCGTGCCGGCCGGGAAGAGCCCTCCGGCGGTCGTCCGACCGTGGGCGCAGACTCCGCCGGTGACGACGCTAAACCGTTTTCAGCTGAGTATCGACGGGCGTTCGCACCGTCGCGGTCGACGGCCAGGGCGTGGGCGAGTACGCGGCCGCTGTGGATGTTCACGCCGTGCCCCACGACCTGTCGCGGGTCGTGAGGCATCTGCGCCCGATCGGGACGTGGCCGGCCGAGCCGGAGTCCTCGCCCGGGTGGAGGGCGGCATCCCGTGCACCCCTACTCTTCGGAGCCGGCTTCTTCGAGGAGTCAGGCCACGCCACCCGGAACCTGGCATACTTGAAGTATGGCAACTCGGAAGATCACCATCACCGTGCCGGAAGAGCTGGTGGAATCGATCAAGGAGCGCGTCGACGCACGCGGGGTGTCCGGCTACATCGCGGCCGCCGCCGCTCATCAGGACGCGATGGACCGACTGCGCGAGTTGGCCGACCGTCTCGAGGAAGAGCACGGCGCCGTGACGGACGACGAGCAGCAGGCAGCGCTGGATCGCATCGCCGCCATCGACGGCTGGCATGACGAGCAACGGTCGGCTTCGGGCGAGGCCGCGTGAGCCGCGCTGTCCGAGCGAAGTTGCCCCGGCCACGGCAGCGCGTCTTCGTGTTCGACTCCGAGGCTCTCTCCAAGGCGGTTCAGGGCGATCGGGAGATGGCTGCGCTGCTCAAGACGGCTCCGCGGCTCGACATCCCGATCGTCACCTCGACGCTCACGACCCTGGAGGCCTGGGACCCGCGCGAAGCGTCGAGGCAGGCGCTGTGGCACTGGACGCTGTCCCGGATCCGCGTCGTACACACGGACGACCAGGTGATCGCCATGGCGCGCGACATGCTGAAGGCAGCCGGCCTGCATGGGCACAAGTACGCCATCGACGCCGTCCTGGCGGCTGTGGCCGGGCGGGAAGCCGCACAGGGGGCCCAGGCAACTGTCTTCACCTCCGACACCGACGACATGAATCAACTCCTCGCGGGCCACTCCGTGCGAGTCGAGAAGGTCTGACGGGACGCCCGCCCCTCACTCCGGCCGCTCGCCGGGCCCCAAGCACCCCGTGGCCTTCGCCGGACAGCACACTCACCGGCACGGATTCGGCACACATGAGGACGGGAAGCACCGTGAACACGTGAGGACCGCTGAGGAGTCCTTCCCCCGGTCAGACACCCTGCGGCCCGCGTCTCCGCAGGTCACAGCCCCGCTCCGGGAAAACTCCTCAAGCGGGTGTCGCAGGTTCGAATCCTGCCGGGGGCACAGAGAAACGCTTGGTCAGAGGCCCTTCCGTCCGATGGGCGGGAGAGCCTCTGCGTTTACAGCACACCACCCAGCCGCCTCGTCGACCTGTGAGTCATGGCGATCCGCTATGGGTCGGCGGAATCCCGGAGCGGTTGAAGACAAGAAGAGAGTTTGCGCCAACCCCGGGACGGCACCAGCAGGGTGGCTCGTGCCCTGAGTACCGCCTACAGCTTCTCTTCCCATGGATTGACCACCAGGGCCCCGGTTCGGGCCATGTGTTTGATGTTGCGGGTGGCGACCGTCCACCCGTTGGCCAGGGCGGTGGCGGCGATCAGTGCGTCCGGTGGGTCGATGCTGGTGCCTGCGGCTTTGAGCGTCTTGTGGATGGTCAGGTAGGCAGCCGCTTCCGATTCGCCGATCGGCGCGATGCGGTCGCGGTATTCGTGCCGTACCGCAGCAAGCGCTCGGGCATAGCGTGCCCGGCGTACGGGATCCGGGGCGGCGGCCACGCCGCCCTCGATCTCGGCCACAGTGATCACACTCAGGAAGCGGTTGGGCCGGGCTGTGGACCTGAACCAGGTCAGGACGCGCGGGTCGGGCGTGGCCCGGGTCGTGAGTTCGGCGACGACGTTGGTGTCGAACAGGTAGATCACTCGGTGTCCGTCTGCTCGTCGTAGGAACGCGCGCCGAACTCCAGACCCTCGAACGGCCGGGAGAGCAGGAACTGCTCGAAGCCGTCGTTGCTCAGTGTCACCCAACGGTGAAGCATCTTGGGCAGTGCCTCGATCTCCGTGTCGGCGAGCTCCGCGTCGAAATGCCGACGCTGGTCCTCCGGCAAGGACTCCCGGATGTCACGGATGGTCCGCAGCGGGTGCGACGAGGACGGTGGGTGAGGCACACCGCTAGGAGCTGTGGTCATCGGCATCCCCTCCGCTTGATCAGAACCGTGTGCTGCTGGTGGTCCCAGGCTACGGGTTCCCACCCACCTGCTCACAGCTCTGTAACCGGAGCGGACATCCCTCCGGATTCAGGGTCTCGCCCCGGGGCCTGAGTTTCCCCCGAGATGCGGTGGAGGGTGACAGAGGGTCGGATGGGTCTCATGAGAGGAGCCCACACGATGCCCGCACCGAGGAAATACCCGCTGGAGTTGCGTGAGCGTGCGGTGCGGATGTACCGCACGGCCGAGCCGAAGCCCGTGATCCGCCGTCTGGCCGAGGAACTCGGCGTGCACCACGAGGCCCTGCGCAACTGGATCCGGCAGGCCGAGGCCGACGCCGGCGAGCGGGGCGATGTGCTCACCACCGCCGAGCGGGAAGAGCTGACGGCCCTGCGCAAGGAGAACGCCCAGCTCAAGCGGTCGAACGAGATCCTGAAAGCCGCAAGCTGGACGACTTCACGTTCTGGAGACTCGCCCACCTGCTGAGAGCCCGCCACGGCTGGAACTGGGGACAACTCCGCCGCCATCTGGCCGCCGCCACCGGGCGCTGGCAGATCGCGGCGGATGGGGTCGAGTTCTTCCGGATCGAGAAGGTGGCGGTCTCCCGCTACACCTACCGGGGCAACAAGATCCCAACCCCCTGGCCCGCCACTGCCTGACGGCAGACACCGTGGAGAGCCCGTTACCGAGAGATCGGTACGGCGGGTTCGGCGAGCGGTCCGGGGAGACGGACCGGGAGCAATCCCGGCACCGCGCCCCGGGCCGACTCAACAAGTGCAGCTCGGCCGTGACGCCCGCAGTATTCCGGGCCCTGACCCAGTCGTCCCGGAAGTTGCTGCGCCGCAGTTGCCCGCCCTGCGGCCCGACGAAGACGTGCCCGTCGCGGCCGGGAGCGGCGAACTGCTCCAGGGGGCGCGTGACCGCGTCGAGCAGTTCGGCCGGGAAGGAGACGGCGCGCACCCCGGCCACGGACTTCGGCGCCTTGTCGAAGAGCCGGCCGTCCTGCAGCTCGGCCTGAGCCCGGCGCACGGTGAGAATCAGCCCCTCCAGGTCGACGTCCCGGCGCCGCAGGGCCGCCAGCTCCCCGAACCGCAGGGTGGTGAAGGCCGCCAGGAGCACGAGCAGCCGGTAGCGCGGCGCGAGGGAGGCGGCGACGGCGAAGACCTCCGCGACCGTGAGGACCGGCCGCTCGGGCACGTCGTAGCGGTCCGCGCCCTTGATGCGACACGGGTTGCGCCGGAGCAGCTCGTCGTCCACGGCCGTGTTCATCAGGGCGCGCAGCAGCTGGTACGCCTTGCCCACCGTCGGCTCCCCGACGCCGGCCGCGAGGAGCTTGCCGCGCCAGCCGCGCACCCGGGCCGTCGTCACGTCGGCCACGCTCCCGGCCCCGAAGGTGGGCAGGATGTGCAGCCGCACCACCGACTCGTTCCGCTCCCGGGTGCGGTCGGCGAGCTTCCGGTCCCGCAGCCACGCCCACCGAGTGGTGGTCCCCGGCAGCCGGAACGGCTACACCGTCACCGCGGAACTCTTCACCGACACTCGACCAGGGGGCTGCCCGTGCTGATGGACGGGCCCACCCGCGGCTGCTGGTGCCGATGCTGGACGGAAAGCCTCGGGGAAACGACGGAGAAACCGGCCTTCCGCGCCTCCTTCGGCGCGTACTCGGCGCCCCAGGCAGACAGGTGGGTAGCCGTCGCACTCCGCACGATCTCACCGGCCCTCGACTCTGACGCCTCGGACGAGGCATGGGCATGGCTCCACGACGGCCACAGCGAAACCAGGCGCGCCCTACTGCGTCAGGAGCCCTGCAAAGTGACGATCACCCACGCCGACACCCGCATCACCTGGACCATCCGCCCAGTGGTCTTCCTGCCCTTCGCACACCGACAGGGCATCGAACTCCCGGCCTGTACGCACGACTTCAAGCCCCGCACGACCAACTGAGGCAGTGTCGGACTGGATCAGCGCCAGGTTGGCACTGTCCCGTCGGTCAGGGTGCTGGCCACTTCAGGAAGTCCTGCACGATGGGGTCCGGCTCACCCGTCTCGGGGTCGAGACCTGCAAGCCAGCGTCGCTGCTGCTCGCGCCAGTGGACGAAGGGAGCCGTCTCGCCCCAGAGGGAGGCGTCACCAAGAGGGCACGCATCGAACTCGGCGCGCATCATCTTGACCAGGAAGTCGACCATGCCGCAGTCGAAGAGCTTCCATCGCGTGTCGCCGTAGCTGATCTGCCGGCGCCAGACCACCACGGGCCAGTTGTCGGGGTCCGAGTCGAGCATCAGCCAGCCCAACTCGTTAGCGTTGCAACCGGAGCCCCAAGGCAGGACGGAACTGCTGTCCGCCGCGATGCCGGGGACACCGCCCTCCCTGTCCCACAGGTCCCGGAACGCAGGCGTGCTGTCCAGGATGTTGCCCGGGTCCCACTGCAAGAAGTCGACGGGCAGCGGCCCCAAGATGCCGAGTTCCCCGATGTCACCCGCGCCGTAGACGGACATGAACGCCTTGTAGTCACTCGGGAGACCAACCCCTAGAGCCTCCTCAACCTCACGCCAGTCCACCTGCTCATCTGCCCCGTGCTCAGCGGACACGAGACTGAGCAGCGGCTTCAAAGAGCTCTCAGCGGAGATGACGCTCCTTCGATCGGCTCAGGGGCCTCACCGTAGCTGTACGCACTGACAACCCAGTGACTGAGTTACAACTTTCTCTACGGGTTCAAGCACCCGTCGTCGCTTCGCTCCTCCGGGCGGGCGCGGGCGGCCGACGGCGCCCGCGCTCCTGTCTCCGCCCCGCTCGGCACCGCCGGCCGCCCGCGCCCGCCCAAGAGGCAGGCACACAGTGCATGAGGTCAGAACGCGTCGTGGCTGGGGCGGTCGGCTCCGCGACTTCAGGCAGCCACTTTGGCGCGAGCCTCTAAGATCATGGCCCCAACGTCGTGCTTTACCGGGCAGGTCCACAGACTGCCCGACGCGCCGGAAGCTTACGGGGCCATGATCACTCGCCCCAAAGCAACTCCCGCCCAAAGCCGCTCTGCCGACCGCGTGGCCATGTGCGCGCCAACTTGCATCGCCCAGTCGGACCGGACACCGCGCGCTCACGGTTCGTATCTCTGGAACCAGTGCGTGTCGAAATACCGGGCGGTCGAGTAGGGATGCCCGCGCTCGGTCAACATGCGGAAGACGAACTCGGCGGCCGAGCAGTCGAACCGGCGCCAGGAGTCGGGATCCTCCTCTTGCACCAGGACGGGCCAGCCCTCCGGGTCGTTGCCCTCGGTGAGCCAGTAGAACTGGTCCGCCTGCTCGGACGCAGCCCACTGAAGGAGCCCGCCGGGAGCCGGGTAGACGTCATACGGCCGCCGCAGACGCGTGTCCTCTTGAGAGGCATCCCGGGCCAGATACTCGGCATGGTCGACGATGTCCACGCCTGAGACACCAGCATCGGGAACGTACAAGCTGAGGAAACCGTCGAAGTCCCCGTGACCGAAAATCTCGGCGAGTTGCTTGTAGTCGCTGGGCAGAGCAGTGCCGAGGCGCTGCTCCACAGCCGCCCAGTCGATCGTCCGTACCCGTCTGTCTCCGACCCAGCCGGTCACGGCAACGACCCGCTCCACCCACGAGGCATCGGCCGGCGACCCGTCCACGACCGACTCGGCCCGTTCAGCGACCAGCACCACGCGCCGTACGCCGTCACCACTGTCCGCGGTCCCGCCCCCGATCCACCAACTCCCGTAGGTCCAGGCCCGCATGTCCACCACGTGTTTGCCGAAGGGGGTGAGCAGGGGCAGTCCTGCCGTCGCGTCCACCGTCGGATCGGCGTACCCACCCATGGCGAGGTTGCGCGAGGGCCCGTACCGACGGCTGATCTCTTCGACCAGATCGGCCAGCGCGACCTCTCCGGAAACGGCAAGACACAGGTGCCCTGCCCCATGCCCCGCTACGCCGCACTCCAGCGGCTGCGGACCGCGGGCAACCAACCGCGTTACGGCGTCGAGCAGTTCGTCCCTCCCGATGCGCTTCCGTTCCTCCCTGCGCATACGTGCCGACCTGTTGTCCTCCCTGATCCCCCGGATCTCTCGCATGACACGGAAGCCGATATAACCCCACGCCGGGAGCGCAGCGACAAGACTCATCAGCCGATCCTCGCCGGACTCCCCCGACCCGAAGGTGATCGACCCATAGACAGCCGCCCAGACGATTGCGAAACCGAGCAGACGATTCATGGCCCCCTCCGGCCCCTTGGGGGAATCGGTCGGTTCCCGCAGCGCGAGCCATCGGAACCTTCGGCCGCATCGCCCCGGACGGCGCCGTCTGCATAGCCCTGCCAATGGCATGGTCCGGTGGCCGTTCCGCAGCATAGCCCGGCAGCGTCTCGGCAGGCAGCAGGGCTGAACGTCGCGGATGCCCGTTCGCCGTACGACGGGCCGTCTGTGGGCCGTCCGAGGGCGCTCAACGACGACCAACGCTGACAACCACCGACGGCTAAGTCGCAGGTCGCAGCGTTGATCGTTTGCACGGCCGCAGGTCAGAGACCCGGCCCTTCACTTCTTCGGCTTCTGAGTCAGGGCCGGTGGAAGCCGTGCCCCATCGAGCAGAGAAGCATGGGAACGGCAGTCACAGGGGCACGGCAACAGCCCCAACCGTTGGCACTGGTCAGCGGGTGCCGAAGGTTCCGAAGAACCCTACTGGCACACTCTCGGCGACAACTTCTCATCGGGGGAGATCAGAGGATGGACACAGCCACACCGCGTAGTCCTGGCGGCTGCTCCGTCTTCGGTGTCGCGGTGGCCGCAGCCATCCTCGCCACCGTGTGGTGGGGGCTCACTGCGCTGCTGTCTGAGAACTTCGGAAACGACTGCCTCTTCTACTTCGGCGATACCGGACCGAGGGCCGAGAACTGTTACCTGGTGAACGACCGGGCGGAGGCATGGCTCCCCCAGCTGGTGTACGCCGCGTGGACCAGTGCGGTGCTGGTTCTCTGCATGCCGCGCCAGTTTCTTGCAGAGCGGCGCATCGCCGCCGGCGTCACTGTCGCCTGCCTGATCGTCGCCGTGGTACTGGGGAGCCACGCCCTAGCGGTCTCCTCACCGTGAGAAGCTACTGGAACGTGAGTGAGGGGGAGGCCGCCGCCATGTCGATACGAGAGAACTTCGCCGAACTCTTCAAGAGCACGGCCAAGACTACTGACGGCGACCCGTTCGCGGTAGAGCTCCCGTGCCAATGCTCGCCGGAATGGCCCGGCTTGGAGACGACGGCGAACGGGCACATGTTCCCGGCTCAACCCTCCAGCCACTACAGCGTTCTCTCGAACCCGGAGATCGGTCCGTTCGTCGCGCGCTGCACCGGTTGTCAGGCTCGCTATCCCTACCCTTGGGTGATCCCGCAGGGCACGCCGATGCCTTTCGACTGGGCTCGTGAGACTCCGCCGACCGCGTGAGCGCTGAGTAAGCTCAGCGCGGGAAGTACACGCTCCTAGGCCACGAGCGTGGGAGAGGGCCACGTGTGCCCCCTGCGTGCCCGATCGGACGGCCACAGGCGGGGAACAACGGGGAACGTCGGCGAGTATCCCGGGGACGCGCAGATCAGCCTATTGCCAGGTCAGGCGGCATCCGGTTACGCGATCTTCCAAACTGGTGACAGCGTGCCGGGGAAGGGCGACCGCTGTTCACATGTGTCTGTGGAGCTTTAGCCGATCAGTCGATGCGGTCGCTCAGGCCCAGCACCTTCGGGCCGTCGCTCGGAAAGCTCCTGGGCATGCCCGGCACGTCGATGGTGCGCCGGTACACACCGGCCTGGAACTCCACGGCACCGACCGGAAACTCCGACCAGTCGCCGTTGGCTCCGCGGACGACCACCGGCCAAGCGTCCGGGTCGGGAGAGCTCATCCTCCAGTAGAAGCAGTCCCCCGAATTGGACTCTGCCCAACTGACAAGGCCATCCGCCTCCGGGTAGGGAACGTAGCCCTCGGTGTCGCCCATCTCGTACAGATCCTGGAAGATCTCGGACTCGTCCCTGACCCCGGACGCCCATGACGCCTCGGCACCAGGCCGAGGAATGGACACCACGAGGAAATCGTCGACAACCAGCACCGGGTACGCCTCCGCCAGGGAACGGAAGTCGGACGGCAACGCCGTACCCAGGTCCGCCTCGAGGGCCGACCAGTCCACGCTACGCCGCGCCGCCGCGCGCCACGGCGTCATCGACGGAAGCGCGGCCTCCAGCTCTTCGACTCTCAGCATGGTGTCTGCCGATTCATGATGTTCAATCACCTCGCGTCCAGGCCGAGGTTAGGGTCTCGGACCCGACTGCGCGTAGATGACCGGGAAGCGGGCCAGAGTACAGCAGCGCAGTACAGCAACCACAGCGACCGTCTCCATCCGGCTGTGCCCCTCCGTAGCCGTGAGACGACTGGTACGACCGCCGATGACCGATCCCGCTATAGCCACGGATCAGAAGGCTTCTGACATCCACGAGTGCCATCAATGACGCCGGACGGGGACGTACACCAACGTCTCTGTCCGACCGCCGCACCAGTCGCCGGCAGCAGTTGAAGCGGGCTCGGATCGAACTCCTCAAGCGGGTGTCGCAGGTTCGAATCCTGCCGGGGGCACAGCGCAGTACGCCGCTGACTTGGGGTTTCTCCCCCAGGAAGGCGCTCTGTTCGGCCTCGGACTCCTCACCCGAGGCCGTTTGCGTGAGCGAACGGAGAGTTGCTCTCCCGAATATCGCCCGATGGCGGTCGGCGCCGGCCCTCAGGAACGATCGGCCAAAGCGCATAGCCGGTTGGCCGACGTTGCCGACTCCCCGTGATCGACCTGACAAGGATGAGGCTGGTCCCTGAAACTTGTGCCCGGCGTGGGTTGCCGTCCTTGCGGATGGACGGCAGCCCGTCAGTTGACTGGGCCATTAAAACCCCACCGGCCTCACTGCCCGTTGCGCGTCATGACCGATGCAGGGTCCGGTCACTGCGCAGCGGTATGAGGTCCCAGGACAGCCTCTGCTCCTCGTCCACTACGGGCGTGTAGCCGTTGAGGGGCCGGGAGGTCTCGAGAGAGGTGGCGATCGCCTCCATGAGCAGCGGCAGGGACGTCCACATCTCGTGCGATACGCGCATGATGCCTTCCACGGCCTCGGCTTCGTGGACGCGCCCCCGGTCGATCTCGGGACGGTGGTCCAGCACGAGGTGACCCCCGCCGAGGTCCCGCGCGATGGGGATCACCTGCGGGTGTCCGTACAGGACGCTGCTGGACCCGATCTTCATGAAGTCGTAGTCCGCCTCCTCTCCTTTCTCATCCGCCGTGCGCTGGTCGTAGAAGCCGGTGAGAAGTTGCCACGCAGCCGCGATCTCGCGTGCGCTCATCGGTCTGTAGAACGCCGGCAGCAGCGAGCCCCGATGGTTGAGGAGACCGTCGTGCCGCAGCAGCGACCTCACCAAGGGCCTCAGCAGTGGCCGGCCGATGACGCGTTCGGTCGCGGCGATGTCCGCCGGATCCGCGGGCGGCGCCAGCGCGGCGCAGGTCGCCGGCGCGTGCTCGGCCAGCCAGTTCTCGATTCGCGTCCACGACTCACTGATCGGTGCGGTCATGGCACGGCATCCTGCCACCCGGTACTGACAACCCCTTGGGAACAGCCGGACGGTGGCCGTGACCCCGACACATCCGGCTGGGCCGTCTCCGGGCCGTGCGAGGGCACTCAACGCTGACGGGCGACGACAGCCGCCGACCGCCAACCCGCAGGCCAGAAGGGCAACGGCCGGAGCGCGTGCAGGTCAGGAAGGTGCCGCGTTATTTCTTCGGCTGCTGCTGGCACTCGATGGTGCTTGACTCGCCCATTGAGCCTCGATCCACCGCGGGATCTCTGGTCTCGCGATGGAGCGAGGCTGAAGCACCCAAGCTTCCCAAACCGAGAGCGCGAGTTTGGTTCTCGTCACCCGCTCCGGAGCGAAGGCCCGGATCACTGACCCGGGCCTTCTTGTTGCTCATCGTGATCCCCCGCCTCCACGCACCTCACGGGATGATCCGCCCAGCGGTCTCCCTACCGCTTGTGCCGGACGCGCGGGCGTCAGGCGTCGAGGCTGTAGAGGTTGAACTCTTCCCAGCCGGAGATCCCGCCGGAGCGGGCGCGCAGGACGTATTGGAGCGAGCCGGTGTAGTTGTTCTCCATGGTGACGAAGAGACCGTTCAACGTGGACTGGAGCGCCCAGCGGTCCAGGCTCTCGTTGTAGTAGAGGACGAACCGCTCCCAGCCGCCCACGCTTGTGGAGCGGGCGCGCAGCTCGTTCTGCGCGCTGCCGGTGAAGTTTTTCTCGACCGCCACGTAGCGGTCGTTGGCCAGGGACTTCAGCGCGTACGTACTGGTGACCTCGTCCCACTCGAAGGCGAAGCCCTCCCAGGAGCCGTTGTACTCAGCGGAGCGGGCCCGAAGCACACCGGTGTTGGGGGCGGGGTACGTCTTCTC
Organism: Streptomyces sp. GD-15H; assembly: GCF_045291515.1. NCBI lineage: Bacteria > Bacillati > Actinomycetota > Actinomycetes > Kitasatosporales > Streptomycetaceae > Streptomyces > Streptomyces sp. GD-15H. Next base: position 4,966,818 of record NZ_CP149447.1, on the reverse strand, counting down.
CGTGGAGACGAACTTCTCGTTGCGGAGCGACCGCATGGCCAGCAGCTCGGGCTCCTCGGCCTGCGTGGAGACATCGTCGCCGGCAGCGAGCGGCACCTGCCGGGCGTCCGTGTTCTGGGCGATGTGCGCCAGTTCGGTGGCGTCGATCTTCTCCCACCCGCTGGGGACGGCCGCCGGCCGGTCGGCCTGCGGGGCGGCTCCGGCCGCGGGTGCGGCCCAGGCGGAGGCCGCCAGCAGGGCGCTGAGGGACAAAAGGACGGGGGTCATGCGTCTCACAGCTTTTCCTCACCATTCATGGAACGGATTCTGGGCACGGCGAGACGGTGGGCCCACGATGGGTTTCCGGCCGTTTCTCGGAAGATCGACGGCACGAACAGCACCGGCCGCTACACGCGCCGGGAAATTTCCCTGACGCACAGCGGGCCCCTCCCGTATCTCTCGCCCCCCGACAACTGCGGTCGGTGCCCCTCCCCGGGCACTTCTGCAGCCGCTGCGCCACTTGGCGTAGCCGCCCCAGCGTAAATAGTGGGGCGTGAGTTCCGGCAGTGATTTAACCTCGAATTACGTGAGGGTTCATCAACTTGCTGACGAACCCTTGTCCCTTGTTCAGAGGGGAGATTTCTGCTTGCGACCTTGCTGGTAGCCCGGCTGTCGCGCCGGGTGGGCGCCGCTTTCCACGGCTCCGGGAGTTCGTTCACATCCGTCCACGGCCAGTGAACCGTTCCGGGTTCGGTAGAGACTCGATCATTCGAGAGGATCGAGTCATGGCACTTCCTTCCCCGTACCCGCTTGAGCTGCGCCGTCGCGCGGTGCGCAGGGTCGCCGAGGTGCGACTCGACTACGCCACCGAGTGGGCCGCGAGGAAAGCCGTTGCGGTCAAGTTCGGCATCGGCACGACCGAGACGCTGCGCACGTGGGTACGGCAGGACCAGATCGACGTCGGCACCCGGCCCGGCACCACGACCGAGGAGTCGGCCGAGCTGAAGCGGTTGAAGAAGGAGAACGCCGAGCTCAGGCGGGCGAACGAGATCCTCAAGGCCGTGGCGTCTTTCTCCGCGTCTCAAGGCCCGCGCACGGCGCGGGCGCGGCCTGCCTCCTGTCTTCGCCCCGGCTGGCCGCGCCCGGCGGCACGCTACGTGCATGCGGGCAGGGGCGGGACGTCATCCGCGGGCACAAGATGATGCCTCCGGCGGGGGATCGGTCGGCACCGGGATGGAGGGGGCGCCGTTTCCGGCTGCGGGCCCGTAGTGGCGTGCGCGGGGAGCTCCCATCCCGTCCACCGTCGCCCCAGGCAGAGCCGAGCAGACGCGGCCCATGGCGGACAGGATGAGAGCTGGGGAAGGTGGTGTGCGAAGGTGGTCGTCGTTTCTTGCGCCTGACGACGGCCTGCAAAGCGCTCAGCAGGGAGTGACTTCGGGGTCGACCGGAGGCAGAGCCCAGGGTTCCAACGTGCCGTCGCAGTACTCAGCGAGGAACTGGACGGCGCCGCCTTCGTAGTGCCACCAGCCACCGTTTCGAGAGGCGATGGTGACAAGCCACTGCTGCGGGTTGTCACCGGTCGCGCTCCAAAGGAACTTGTCGCCCTCGTTGGACTCCGCCCACGGCAGGAGACCACCCGGTGCCGGATGTGGGCGCAGGCCGATGGACATGTCGGCGTCCCACCAATCCTGAATGACCCCTTCAAGGTCGTCACGTATACCGCGGAGCCCGTAGTGCTCTCCGCCCGGTTCAGGAAGACCGACGAGGAGGAAGTCTCCGAGGGCGAAGGTGGGGTACCACTCGGCGAGGCGCTTGTAATCGGCGGGCAGCGTGGTGCCCAGACCTTCTTCGAGCAAAGCCCAGTCGAGCACGGCGGGCACTGGTCGGCGGTGTTCGACCAATCCAGGAACAGCGCGCTCCAGCACCGCGATCGCCTCTTCAGGATCCGTGATACAGCGCATCGGTGTCTGCGTGCCGATCAGATCGTCAATCATGGCAAGCAGCGTGTCAGCTTGACGTTTAACGTCGCTGGTCACCCGACCTGCTGAGATCAGCGAGATCCGGGCATGTGCAGGGCGGCCGTTCGCCACGCTTCGAGATGTCGAGTAACGAAGTGCGAGAGAACGGCCGCCTCCGCTGTTCCGGGAAGAACCGCGGATCAGCAGGTCGGGTGACCTGCGAGGTTAAACGTCAAGCTGAAGCGGGGGTCGCAGGTTCGAACCCTGCCGGAGCACTCCGGCCGGGGGCCGGTTCGAGGGGCTTGCTCCCCAACCGGCCCCACTGCGTGATCGCGGCGGCGCCACGCTCACACCACGAAGTCCGTTGAACCCCCACCGGCCCGGCGCCCTGGCGTCAGCCTTCGTGGGGCGTCTGCGGGCGGGTGACCGGTACGACGGTCAGGAGGTCGTCCAGCCCCTTGAAGTCGTCGGGGTCGGTGGTGAAGAGGGGAAGGTCCTCGGCCACGGCGATGGCGGCGATCATCAGGTCGGCCACCCGGCGGCGCGGCCTGCGGCCCGCGCCGATCACCGCGGCACGGATACGGCCGTAGACGCGGGCCGCGTCGGCGTCGAAGGGGAGGGGGTCGAACTCGTTCTCGGCGCGTTGCAGGACGTCGAGCCTGCGGGCGCGTTCGGCGTGTTCGTCGTAGCCGCTCCGTTCGTCGTTGCGGCGGACCTCGTGCGGGCCGGCGGACAACTCGGCCAGGGTGATGGCGGTGATCGCCATTTCGTCCGGCAGTTCCTCGGGGGCCACCCAGCGGCGCAGCATCACGATGTCGGTGTCGAGGAGGCCCTGCTGATACGTCGAGCGGTCAGCGGGCATAGGGATCGCCCGGGTGGGTGTCGGCCGTGGCGTCCTGGTCGGCGCGGAACGTGTCGAGGTCGATGCCGGGCGCGGTCCTGGACGTCGCGGCGAACTTCTGGCGGGAGACGAACCGACGGCGTAGGCGCAGCGGGACGAGCCGACCGATCGAGTGTCCGTCGCGGGTGACGGTGCACGACTGGCCGCCCTGTACGGCGTCCATGATCTCTCGGGACCGGCTGCGCAGATCCCGTTGGGTGATTTCGGGCTGAACGCTCATACCGACCAGGACAGTGCGCTGTGCCACCAGGTGCTACCCGGTGGCACTTCACGCCGGAAGGCCTGCGCCGACAAGCCTTCGGGGAGCCGAACGACGTGAGGCATTCCCTGACTGACTGCACACCCGCAATCACCACCGCGGACACACCGCGCTCGCAGACAAACCACCCGCCGGCCGCGTCCCCAACCTCTCAGGCGAGACACCTGGCCGCCCTTCGCGACTCCGTGCGGCTCCGCTCACCGGCGCCCGCGCGCGACCCACGCCCGGAACAGTGACGGCTCCCCGCCGAAGACGGCGGGGAGCCTGGAACGCCGTGTGGCAGCCCGCGGCGGCTACCGGGGCGCGACCGCGTCCTCGGTGCTTTCCGGGCGCATCCGCTCCCGGACCAACGAGACCGCGATCACCAACGCGGCCACGAGAACGGAGAGCAGCACCTGGCTCCGTCCGCCGCCCTCCTTGTCGTCGGTGAGCATGTAGACGAGCACGAACGAGATCATCGCGATCGCCACCCACGTCAGATAGGGGAACAGCCACATCCGGACGACGAGCTTTTCCGGGCTCTCGCGCAGGATGATTCCCCGCATCCGCAGTTGCGAGAAGCAGATGACCAGCCACACGAAGAGCGCGACCGCGCCCGAGGAGTTCAGCAGGAACTGGAACACCGTGTCCGGCCACAGGTAGTTGAAGGCGACCGCCACGAAGCCGAAGGCCACGGAGGCCAGGATCGCGGCCTGCGGGACACCTTGCGCGTTCGTCCGTACGAAGGACTGCGGGGCGTCGCCGCGTTGGCCCAGGGAGAAGGCCATCCGGGAGGCGGTGTAGAGGCCTGAGTTGAGACAGGACAGCACGGCGGTCAGCACGATGAAGTTCATGATCTCGCCGGCGTGCGGGATGCCGATCGAGTCCAGGGCCGCGACGTACGACCCCTTCTCCTCGATCGCGGGGTCGTTCCACGGCAGCAGGGAGACCACGACGAGGATCGAGCCGACGTAGAAGACGCCGACCCGCCAGATCACGCTCCTGGTGGCCTTCGCGACCGCCCGCCGCGCGTCCGGGGACTCAGCGGCGGCGAGGGTGACGATCTCGCTGCCCATGAAGGAGAAGACGACCAGCAGGATGCCGGTGAGGATCGCTCCGGGCCCGTTCGGCAGGAAGCCGCCGTGTTCGGTGAGGTTGCCGAGGCCCGTCGCGGCGTTGTCGGAGCCGGGCAGCACACCGAAGATCGCCAGGCCGCCGAGGAGGATGAAGCCCGCGATGGCGACGACCTTGATGCCCGCGAACCAGAACTCGAACTCGCCGAAGGAACCGACCGAGACCAGGTTCGTGGCGGTGAGGACCACCATCACGATCAGTGCCCAGGCCCACTGCGGTACGGCCGGCACCCACCCTTCCAGGATCACGGCACCTGCGGTCGCCTCCACGGCGAGCACGACGACCCAGAAGAACCAGTACAGCCAGCCGATCGAGAACCCGGCCCAGCGGCCCAGCGCCCGGTCCGCGTAGGCGGAGAACGAGCCGGAGGTCGGGTTGGCCGCGGCCATCTCGCCGAGCATCCGCATCACCAAGACGACCAGGGCTCCGACCAGCGCATACGACAGCAGGATGCCGGGCCCGGCGGCGGCGATACCGGAGGCGGAGCCCACGAAGAGGCCGGCGCCGATCACACCACCGATGGCGATCATGGACAGATGGCGGTTCTTGAGACCGGCCTTCAGACCTGACTGCTCCGGGGGCTGACCGTCCGCTGGTGGAGTGGTGGCAGTGGCCAGGGAGTCAGGGGGGTGTGTAGTCATGTCGACATCCGTCCAAAGTGGGGTTGGGGAGTCATGCGGGGAGTGGCTGCCGTGTTCACCGGGCCGTCGATCGCCGATCACCGGCGATCCGGGTCTCCGGATACCCGGTGATCGGCGGGAACGAGCAGGCCGGTCTGGCAGCGGGTCGGCCACGACCCCGGAAATTCTCGAAAGCGTTCACAATGTGGGGGGCGGCGTTCGGTATTCGGATACGGTGCCGATGATGGGGTCGTCATCGCACGTCGGTGCTGTGCCCGTCTCCTTGTGAGAGGCGGTCCGCATCACTTGCGGGGATGAATTTGCGCAAGCGTATGAGGGGCCATGAGGCGATGTGTTTGTGCATCTCGACGAATCCGCCTCCGATCGGCTGTACGACCGGCCAATGCGGAAGGAAGCGGGATCAGGTGGTGGGCGGCGGCAGCCGCAGTTGGAGCATGGCAAGCAAACGCTGGTCAGGGCGGCTCAGTTCGAGACCGGTCAGCTCCTCGGCCCGGCGAATGCGGTAGCGCAGCGTGTTGGGGTGCACATACAGCTGGGCGGCGGCGGTCCGTACGTCGCCGAAGGAATTCAGATAGGTCAGGACGGTCTCTGCCAGGCGGCCCTGGTTCCGGCTGTCGTGCTCGAGGAGGGCGGTCAGCCGTGGATCCCGTATCTCGGGATGGGTGGAAAGCAACGTCAGCAGTTCACTGACCAGTACTTCCGCCTGGATGTCCGGCAGCGCGGCGACCGCGGCGGGGACGTCGGTCCCCAGCATGGCGTCGAGGATGCGGTCGGCCTCCCGGCGTGACTCCGGGACGTCCCCGAGTCCGGGCACCACACAACCGACCGAGCCACGCAGGGGCAGGTCCAGGTGGCGGCGTGCGGCGTCGGTGATCTCCTGGCCCCAGCCGCGCAGCGTGTCCACGTCGATACTGCGTGGCAACTGGGGCAGGAGCACGTAAATGCGGGGATCGACCTGCGTGACCAGCGCACTGCGATGCCGGGCGGCCATGTGCACGGAGACCAGGTTGGTGACTTCGGCGTGGGTCAGCTCCGGGGCGGCGACGACATCCGCGGTTTCGTACGAGAAGCCCAGGACAGCGGCCGGACGGGTCGCGTCGAATCCCAGGTGGGTGGCCAGCGGCTGGGGCCCGGTGCTCCCGTCCAGCAGTCCGGCCAGCAGGGTCCGGGTGAACGTCAGTCCCTCCGAGAGCTCCCGGCGGCGGCGCACCAGGTGGAGCGTGGCGACCCGGGCTGCACCCAGCAGTGCCTGGTCCGAGCGTTCGGACAGCGGCGTCGAGCCCTCCTGCACCCAGATGGTCCCCAGTTGCCGGTCCCCGGACCGCATGGCCACCGCGAGCCGGCGACGGATCCCCAGCTCGGGATGGCTGTCGATACTGATCACCTCGTCGCTGGAGTGCAGGTCCTGGAACACGCCCCACTCGCGCAGCTTCGCCAAATACGGCTCCGGTCCCTGCCAGCCGAGGATGGAGCGCCGCCGCAGGTCGTCGATCTCGTCGGAGTCGATGGAGCGGGAGTACGCCAGCACCCGGTGGGCGGCGTCCTCGATGCTGACGATGCCGCTGGTGAGGATGGCGGTGGTCTGGGCGAGCGAGAACAGGTCGCCCTCCTCGGCCCCTTCGTCCGGGTGGCCCGGCAACACGTCGTCGAGGGCGGCGCGGGCCAGCGTGTTCACCTGTTCCCAGCGCGCTCCGCTGCGCAACGAGAGCAGGGCGACCCCGGCCTCGGCGGCGGTCTCGCTGAGGGCCGCCGCCTGGCCGGGGCCGTCCAGTTTGACCACGACACCGGCGGCTCCGTCGCGCCCGGCGGCCCGCAGCGCGGGATAGGCGGCTCGGCCACGGGCACCGATGACGAGAACCAGCTCGCCCGGCTGAGTGGTCGGCGGGTCCTCGGGATCGAGCAGGGCGACGCTGCGGATCTCGACGTCCAGTCCGGCGGGAGCGGTCTGTACCTCCACCAGCGAATCACCCAGGGCCATCAGCAACTCGCGCAGGCTGATGCTCGCTGTGGGGGGAGGTACCGCGTCCGAACCTATGATCATCGCCTCTGCCGGGAGCCACGCCGAGCCCTGATGCTATCCGTCCAGCGACAGGGACAGTACTGGGGCATTTGTGGCCCGCGGCGCGTGCGACGGTCGACCCGGCTCGCACACGCCCAGCTTGCGCAGTGCGATGCCGAAGCCGCTACGGCCACCGCGATGAACATCCCCGCCGACGCCGACAGGGTGGATCTTGCCCTTGGGCAGCCGCTTCCGGTTCGCCGATCGGCGCGATGCGGTCGCGGTATTCATGCCGTACCGCAGCGAGAGCTCGGGCGTAGCGCGCCTGCCGTACGGGATCCGCGGCGGCGGACACGCCGACCTCGATCTCGGCCACAGTGATCACGCTCAGGAATTTGCGACCGGAGCGGATATCCGCCCGGATTCAGGGCCCCGCCCTCAGCCCGGTGGCCGACCGGAACGGATTCGGCACACATGAGGACGGGAAACCCTGCGAACAAGCGAGAACCCCGGAGGGGTGCTTTCCCAGCCCCGCCCCTCGCACAGCGCGTTGGCGACCTCGGTCAGGTAGGCGGCGAACGTCGCCTCCCCCGGGTTCGGAAGTTCGGCCTCGGCGTAGTCGCCGAGCAGCCCGTACCCCTGGCCGGGGGTGCAGCCGACAAAACCGCCGGAGAAGCCGTCCGGGTCGATGGTGGTGATCGGCAGGTACCGCTGTCCGGGCTCGTCGTCCAGGGACGCGGCCGCGACCGGGCCCTCGAACCACGCTCCCAGGTTCTCCAAGGGGCCGACCCCCTCACCACCGGGCAGGAAGTACCCGGTCGGCTCGGGGGCATAGCGGGATGTGGGCCAGTCGAAATCCGAGGCTGGTCCGGTGCCATTGCGCACCAGGTAGAAGGCGCGCACATCGGCCGGGACCGTCCAGTCGAGACCCTGCTCCAGCGAGCGGAGCTCGCCCTCCGTCGCGGGCGCGGGCAACCGCTGGAAGGTGCGGGGCGCATGCTCCTTCAACCACGTCTCGATCCGCGTCCAGGCGACGAGGGCCTGTTCAGCCCGCACCTGATCACCGGTCACAGCCCGGACCACAGCCGTGAGGCATGCCACCGGTCGCCGGTCGCCGGTCGCCGGTCGCCGACAAGGCCTCACCCGGACCGTCCTTGATCACGACCCGATACGCGTCCCGGTGAAGTGCGTGTCCGACGCAGGTCCAGGAGCCGTGGGCCGTCCCGCGTCGTCTGGCTGGCCTCGTGCTGGTGGTACTCGGCGCCAGGAGCGTGCACGCCGCGTTCCGGTGCGGCGGCTGCCTCTGGCGTGAACAGGGGGTGCGGCGCGAAGAAGCCGGTGGACAGAGCGGGAGGTCGGGGACCATGTGCATCGGGATCAGGGGTCGTTGTCGGATCCCGGCAGGAGGGTCCGTTCGTGAGGCGTCGGGATTATGTGGCCCTGCGCACCGTTGGGGGAGGGACACGGGGCTCAGAAGAGGGCGGCGCCGCGTTCGAAGTCGAGCAGTCGGCGTTTGCGGTCGAGCCCGCCGCCGTAGCCGGTGAGGGAGCCGCCGGCGCCGATGACGCGGTGGCAGGGGACGATGATGCTGACCGGGTTGCGCCCGTTGGCGAGGCCGACCGCACGGGACGCTTTCGGGTTCCCCAGCGCCTGGGCCAGCTCGCCGTAGCTGCGGGTCTCGCCGTACGGGATCTGCTGGAGCTGCTGCCAGACACGGCGCTGGAAGGGCGTGCCGTCCAGGTGCAGCGGCAGGTCGAAGGTCTTCGACTCGCCCGCGAAGTAGGCCGCGAGCTGGGCGAGGACCGGCCCGAAGGCGGAGTCCGCGCGCGGCCCGAAGGTCTCCAGCGGGGGCCGGTGGCGGTGGTCGGTCATATAGAGCCCGGACAGGGCGCCGTCGGTGGCGACGAGGGTGAGCGGGCCGTAGGGGCTGTCGGTCACGGTGTGCTGCTTCACGGGGGCCACAGTGCCACGGGGCTTTCGAGTTCGCTTCCGCGAGGCGGGAGTTGACGGGACGGTCGCCCCGCGAGGCGGGAGTTGACGGGACGGTCGCCGCCGTGGCGCCGGCCCCGCCATCTTCCAGGTGTTGTTCCAGTGCCTGCCGGGCCCCGCTCGCCCGCCCGGTGTCCCGGGTTCGAATGGGCGTGGTGGAGCCGTGGACGGACACCGCCGTCCGTCCCGGCACGGACCACGACGAGCGAGGAGACATGGGCGTGCAGCAGGAGAACCCCCGCTACAAGGTGGTGCTCAACCACGAGGAGCAGTACTCGATCTGGCCGGACGGCCGGGAGAACGCGCCGGGCTGGCGGGACGAGGGCGTGACCGGCACCCGGGAGGAGTGCCTGGCCCACGTCGAGGAGGTCTGGACCGACATGCGTCCGCTCAGCCTGCGCACCAGGATGGCGGAGCAGGCGGCCGGGAGCCGGCGCGCCGCGGAGACTGACGCGCCTGCTCCCCGCCGCAGAGCCGGTCGCCGGCGCGGCGGTGCCCGCCGGGCGCGGTGGCGTCGTTCAGGACGATGCCACCACGCCCGCGGGCACCGCCTCGTCGGCGTCCGGCAGATCCCGCTCCATTCGCCGCACGGCCCTCGGCACGGCGGTGACCGCGACCACGCCCACCAGCAGCAGCCCGGACAACAGGAACACCATGCCGATGCCGCCGCCGATGCCCGTTCCGGTGAGCCGCACGGCGCTGTCCGCGAGCGGCCCGTGCGCGTCGGCCAGCGGCCGGCCGACGTACTCGGTGAGCGGGCCGGCCACGGCGAACGCGACGGGGTCGGCCGACCAGGCGAGCAGCCGGCGCACGGAGAAGACCCGGCCCTGCACGTTCGCCGGGGTCTTCCGCTGCCAGAGCGTGGCCGTGACGGCGTTGATCACGGCGTAGCCGCCCAGGACGCCGAACATCCCGACCGCGAGCAGCCAGGGAGTGCCGTGGCTTGAGCCCATCACAAGGAGCAGGCCGCTGTGCAGGAAGGCGACCACGAAAATGGCCCGGACCAGGTGCCGGGGCTGACGGGTGAAGCTCATCACGGCGCTGACCCCGATCATGCCGACCGCGCCGACCGCGTTGATGACGCCGAGTGTCGACGGCGGGTGCGAGCTGAGCACCAGCGGCGAGACGAGGACGAGCGCCATCCCCATCATCAGGTTGTAGCCGGCGAAGAACAGGAGCAGGCCGAGCAGTCCGGAGCGCTGTCTGATGAACCGCCAGCCCTCGGCCATCTCGGTGCGCATCGGGGCGCGTGCCGCGGCGTCCGTGGTGCGCACCGGCGGGATCTTGGGCCGCAGCCGGTAGGACAGCAACGTGGTGCCCAGCGCAACGGCGAAGCTGAAGAGGTCGACGAGCAGGAGGCCGGTCAGGCCGAGCAGCCCGTACAGCGCGCCGCCGAGCAGGTCGCCGAAGACCATGCCGCCGGCCTCGGCGAGGCCCACCCGGCTGTTGGCCTTGCTGAGTTGCTCCTTGGGGACCAGCTGCGACACGAGGCTGGAGAAGGCCGGCCACTGGAACGCCTTGAAGACCGAGGCGAGGGCGACCATCACATAGAGGTGCCAGTTCTGCAGCAGACCGGCCGAGTTGAGGAAGAGCAGCACCAGCGGCCCGATGACCGTGCCCAGGTCGCTGAGCAGCATCACCCGGCGTCGGTCCCAGCGGTCGGTGAGCACCCCGGCGAACGGCAGGGTGAGCAGTCCGGGCAGCGAGCCCGCCAGGAGCAGGGTGGCGAACGCGGTCGGCGACTGGGTCCTGGTGAAGATCCACACCCCGATGCCGAAGGTGGTCATCGCGCTGCCGACCAGTGAGGTCGCCTGCCCCGCCCAGATCAGGTTGAAGACACGCACCTCAGGAGCCTCCACCGGGAGTGTCGGGAGCAGCGGTCGCCTCCGCGAGCAGCGCCAGGAAGTCGCTCAACCGGGCGCGTACCGCCTGCTGTTCGTAGAGGGCGGTACTGTACTCAAGCCAGCCGGACAGCCCTTCGGGCGTCTCGTGGCAGCGCATGTGCAGCTCGTAGCGGCAGGTACCGCGGTCCAGCGTCAGCGGCGTGGTGGTCAGGCCGCCCGGGCCGCGTCCCGGCGACGGCAGGTTCTGCACGGCGAACATCGCCTGGCACAGAGGCGGCCGCCCGTCGTCGACGGCGTGTTGGGCGACCACCTTCTCGTACGGCAGGGTGCGGTGCTCCCACACGTCCAGGAAGGTCTCCCGTACGCGCGCGACGAGTTCGCGGAAGGTCGGCTCCCCGCTCAGGTCGGCGGGCACCGCGACGATGTTGGCGAACGGTCCGGCGACCTGCTCGGACTCCGGGTCGGGTCGGTTGGCGACCGGCACCGCGACGAGGAAGTGCTCCGCGCCGCCGAGGCGGTGCAGCCAGCGCTCGAAGGCGGCGAGCAGTACCACGAAGGGGGTGGCGCCGGAGTCGTCGGCGAGCCTGCGCACTCCGGCGGCCACTTCGGGGTCGATGTCGAACAGTTCCACGGCCCCGTCCAGCGACCAGTGCCGCGGGCGCGGCCGGTCGGTGGGCAGCGGCAGCGGCTTCGGGACGTCCCGGAGCCGCTCCTGCCAGAATTCGGCGTGGGCGGCGGCCTGCGGTGTGTCGAGCCAGGCGAGCTGGTCCGCAGCGTAGCCGTCGAAGCCGCGCACGGGCGGCAGTTGCGGCAGTCGTCCCGCGGCCAGTTCGTCGTAGAGCGCGACCAGGTCCCGCTGGAGTACCGACAGCGTCCAGCCGTCGGCGACGATGTGGTGCACCGTCAGCCCGAGGACGTGGTCCTGCGGGCCGCAGCGGACGAGGACGGCGCGGGCGAGCGGCCCGTGCTCCAGGTCGAAGGGGGCGCGCAGTTCGGCGGTGGCGAGCCGGACGGCCTCCTGCCGCGTGTCGGCCGCGGCCGACACGTCGTGCCGGGCGAGCGGGAGCAGGGCCCTCGGTTCCACGACGACGCCTGGCCCGTCCCCGTCCGCGGGGAAGCGGGTGCGCAGCGCTGGGTGGCGGTCGGTGAGCGCGTCCAGGGCCCGGGCCAGGGCGATGTCGTCGACGGCTCCGGCGAGGTGTGCGCAGAAGCCGACGTTGTAGGCGGCGGTGCCGGGCTCCCGCCTCCAGTGCCGCCACACGGACTCCTGGCCCGGGGTGGGGGCGGCAGGGCGTACGGCGGCGTCAGGGGTGGGCGGGACCTCGGGCCGGGCACCGGCCGTCGGGCCCCCGGAGTTCGAGCCAGCCCGCGAGTGCGGCCACGGTGCGCAGGTCGAGGACCTGCCGCAGGGGCACGTCCCGGCCGGTGGCCGGGCGCAGCCGGGCGGCCAGCCGGGCGGCGAGCAGGGAGTGGCCGCCGCGGTCGAAGAAGTCGTCGTCCCGGCCGATGGGCCGCCGCCCGGCGAGTTCGTCGGCGAGGACCTCCGCGAAGACGGCGGCGACGGTGCGCTCGGTGGGCGTGCGCGGCGGGTCGAACCGGTCGGCGGGCTCGTCGAGCGCGGCCAGCAGTCGGCGGTCGACCTTGTTGTTCGGGGTGCGCGGCAGCGCCGGCAGCACCCGGATGACGGCCGGCACCTGGTGCTCGGGGAGCAGGCCGCGCAGCGTCGCACGGAGCACGCCGGCGTCCAGTGCGGCGGGGGCGACACCGGCGACGAGCCGGACACTGCCGGTGGGTGTGTCCGGCCGCACGGCGACGACCGCCGCCTCCGCGACCCCCGGCAGGTTGCGCAGCACGCTCTCCACCCCGGCCGGCTCCACCCGCTGGCCGCGGATCTTCACCTGGTCGTCGCTCCGGCCGAGGAACGTCAGCCTGCCGTCCGGCTCCCACCGGGCCAGGTCGCCGGTCCGGTACGCGCGAGCGCCCGGGACGCCGGAGAACGGGTCGGGCACGAAGCGCTCCGCGGTGAGCGCCGGCGCCAGGTGGTAGCCCTCGGCCAGCCGGTCGCCGCCGATCCACACCTCCCCCGGCACGCCGACGGGGGCGAGGTCGCCGTGCCGGTCGACGAGCCACACGCGGGCGCCCGCGACGGGTGTGCCGAGCGCGGCGGGGCCGCTGTCCCCCGGCGCCGCCGTGATCACGGTGCTGGTGGTGGTCATGGTGGCCTCGGTGGGCCCGTACTGGTTGACCACCGTGGGGCGTCCGGCGAACACCGCGGCGGCGCGGGCGCAGTCCGCCAGGTCCAGGGCCTCGCCCGCGGTCAGCAGCAGGCGCAGTCGGCCGCCGGGTGCCGGGTGCTGTTCCCCGGCGGCGGTGAGCAGTGCGCGCAGGAGTGTCGGCACGACGCTCAGCACACAGCTGACCCGGTGCCGCTCGAGGGCGGCCACCACGGCCCGCGGGTCCGTGATCCGCTCGTCGTCGAGGAGGACGACGCGGGCGCCGGTGGTGAGCGGGCCGAGCAGGTCGCGCACCGAGGCGTCGAAGGAGAGCCCGGCGAGCTGGAGCACGGTGTCCCCGGCCCCCAGGCCGAAACCTCCGAGGTAGTCGCGGAGGTAGGCGGCCGCGGCGGCGTGCGGGGTGCGTACGCCCTTGGGGCGGCCGGTGGAGCCGGAGGTGTAGACGAGGTACGCGAGTGCGGCCGGGTCGGTCGCGGCGGCGCTCGGGGGGATGCCCGCGTCCTGGGCGGCGATGGGCTCCTCGTCGTCGCCCAGGACCACGGTGGGCAGTCCGCTGCCCCCGCACGCCTCGGCCCAGGGCCGGTCGGTCACCAGGAAGGCGGCGCCGCTGTCGGCGAGGACGCCGCGGATCCGGGCGGGCGGGTGAGCGGGGTCCACGGCGACGTACGCGGCGCCGGCCAGCAGCACGGCCAGCACGGCGACGGGCTGCCGCGCCCCGCGGCCGAGGCAGAGACCGACCAGGGTCCCCGGGCGCACTCCCCGCGCGGACAGGTGGCGGGCGAGGCGGGCGGCCTGCTCGCCGAGCCCGCGGTAGGTCCACTCGCCCTCGTCGGTGACCAGGGCCACGGCCTGCGGGGTCCGGGCGATCTGGTCGAGGACCAGCGTGTGCAGGCAGGTGGGCGCGGCGGCGCCGGTCCCCGGCCCGCCCGGCGTGAGCGCCGCCCGCTCGGCGGGGGTGAGCATGCCCAGCCCGGCGAGCGGGGTCCCCGGGGCGCGTACCGCCGCGTCGAGCAGCGTCAGCAGATGCCCCGTCAGGCGCTGGACGCGGTCCTCGCCGAAGAGCGGCGTGCGGTGCGCGATCAGGCCGCCGAGCCCCTGCTCACCGTCTTCGAAGAAGACGGCGAGGTCGGCCTTGGAGTGTTCAAGGCCGTACGGTTCCGGTTCGAGGGTGACGCCGTCGGCGAACGGCAGGGTGCCGACGTGCAGCGGGTCCATCGACACGGCGTACCGACCGAGCGCGCGGCCGTCGAGCCCGAGCGCGTTGACGACCTCGTCGAGGGGCAGCAGCCGGTGCTCCTGGGCGTCGAGCACCGCGGTACGCGCCTCGCCGAGCAGCGTCCGGAAGCTCCGGTCGCCCCGCACCGGGATCCGCAGGACGGCGGTGTCGAGGAGCAGGCCGACGATGGAGTCGAGGTCACGGCGTCCGCGGTCGGCGACGGGCAGGCTCAGCACGACCTCGTCGGCGGCGCACTGCCGGGCGAGTACGGCGGCGTACGCGGCGAGCAGCACGGTGAACGGGGTGCAGCCCTCGGCCCGGGCCAGTTCCCTCACCCGGGCCTCGGTCGCGGGCGGCACCGTGAAGTGGTGCCCGGCGCCGGCGTGGCTGCCGCCCTCGTCGCGCCGGGTGTCGGCGGGCAGTTCCTGCGGCTGGGTCAGACCGGCCAGGCGCTCGCGCCAGTGGACGAGTTCCGCCGCCCGCGCCTCGCCGGTGCTCCGGCGGCTGCGCCAGCTCGCGTAGTCGCCCGCGCCGAGGCGGGCGGGCAGTTCGGCCGGACGGCCCGCGCGGGCGGCGAGGTAGGCGGTGCGCAGGTCCTCCAGCAGCACCTGGATCGACCAGCCGTCGCAGACGATGTGGTGCAGGGTGAGCGCCAGCACCAGCTCGTCCCCGCCGAGCAGGACGACGACGGCGCGCGCCAGCGGCCCGGTGGCCAGGTCGAAGCGGGCGCCGGTCTCCTCGGCGAGGGCCGCCGCGAGCGCGTCGGGGCGCTCTTCCGCCGGGAGGTGGCCGAGGTCGACGAGGCGCGGGGGAAGTTCCGCGGTGTCGGCCACGGTGCGCACCGGCCGGCCGTCGGCGGCGGGGAAGGAGGTGCGCAGCGCCTCGTGCGCGGCCGGCAGCGCGCCCAGGGCGGCACGCAGCGCGCCGACGTCGACGGGGCCGCGCAGCCGGCAGACCACGGGCAGGTTGTACGCCGGGTCGCCCGGGTCGAGTTGGTCGGCGAACCAGACCCGGGCCTCCGCCGCGGAGACGGGCGCGGCGCTGTCGCCGCGGGCGCGTACCCGCTCCACCGGTGCGGTGCGCCCGGATGCGGCGGGCAGTTCGGCGAGGCGGGCGGCGAAGGCGGCGGGCGTGGGTGCCTCGAACATCAGCCGGAGCGGGACGTCCGGGGCCAGTTCCTCCCGGACCGCGAGCAGGGCCTCCATGGCGAGCAGCGAGTGGCCGCCGTGGACGAAGAAGCTGTCGTTCCTGCCGAGCCGGTCGACGCCGAGGGTGCGGGCCCAGATCGCGGCGACGGCCCCCTCCGCCTCGCCCTCCGGCGGCTCGAACGCCGCGGCCGGTCCGGCCGCGGGCGCCACATCCGGCAGGCGGTTGCGGTCGACCTTGCCGCTGGACAGCATCGGGAACTCGGCCAGCACGCCGAAGGCGGCCGGGACCATGTGCTCGGGCAACCGGGCGGACAGCCAGGTGCGCAGTTCACCGGTGTCCGGCTCGCCGCCTGCCGCGGGCAGCAGGTGGGCGACCAGGCGCGGGCCGCCGGGCCGGTCGTCGCGGGCCACGACCACGGCCTGGCCGACCGCGGGGTGCTCGGCGAGCACCGACTCGATCTCGCCGAGTTCGATCCGCATACCGCGGATCTTGACCTGGCGGTCGGCGCGGCCGAGGTAGTCGAGGCGGCCGTCGGGCAGCCGGCGCACCAGGTCGCCGGTGCGGTACAGCCGGTCGCCCGGCGCTCCGAAGGGGTCGGGCACGAACGACTCGGCAGTCAGGCCCGGGCGGCCGAGGTAGCCGCGGGCGAGCTGCACCCCGCCTACGTACAACTGGCCCGGTACGCCGACGGGTTGCGGCTCCAGCTCGGCGTCGAGGACGTGGCAGCGGACGTTGTCCACCGGAGTCCCGATCGACACCGGCGGATCACCGGCCCTGAAGCGTCCCGCCGTGACGTTCACGGCCGTCTCGGTGGGGCCGTACGCGTTGTACAACTCGGCGTCGAACGTGGCGAGGCAGCGGGCGGCCAGCTCGGGCGGCAGCGGCTCCCCCGCGCTCTTCAGCACCCGCAGCGAGGGCACCGGGACGTCGCCGCCGTGCTCCAGCAGCGCGGCCAGCATCGTGGGCACGAACCGCACGTACGTGACCCGCTCCCGGGCCATCAGGCCGCGCAGGTACTCCGGGTCGCGGTGGCCGCCGGGCTCCGCGAGGACCAGCCGGGCGCCGCCGGCGAGCGCGGCGAAGACCTCGACCACCGAGTCGTCGAAGGTGACGTTGGTCTTCAGCAGCACGGTCTCGCCGGGGCCGAGGCCGAAGCGGTCGATCTGCCAGCGGATCTGGTTGTGCGCCGCCCGGTGGGTGACCATCACGCCCTTGGGGCGGCCGGTGGACCCGGACGTGAAGAAGACGTACGCCAACTGGTCGGGCTCCGCGGCGGGCCGCTCCCAGGTGTCCGGGGCGCCCGCTGCCGACGCGGCGTGCGCGTCGGGCAGCACGGCTTCGCAGCCGGCCGCCCGTGCCGCGGCCGCACCGGCGGCCCCGGTGACGACGAGGCGGGCACCTGCGGCGCCCAGCACCTCGGTGGTGCGTGCCGCCGGGTGCTCGGGGTCCAGCGGCAGGTACGGGGCGCCGGCCCGCACGATCCCGACGATCGCCACCACCAGGTCGAAGGAGCGGTCGAGGAGTACGCCGACGGGCTCGTCGGGCCTGGCGCCGCGCTCCCGCAGGTGGTGCGCGAGCCGGTTCGCCCGCCGGTCGAAGTCGCGGTACGTCAGCTCCTCGCCGCCCCTCACCAGGGCGACACCGTCCGGTGTGCGCGCCGCCTGCTCGGCGACCATCGCGGCCAGGTCGATCGCCCCGGAGTGGTCGCGCAGCGGCCCCGCGGCGTGCCGGGCGGCCAGTGCGCGCTCCTCGTCGCCGAGCAGCGCCAGCGTCCCGACGGGCCGGTCGGGGTCGTCGACGGCGGCCCGGGTGAGGCGGGCGAAGTGGTCGAGCATCCGGGTGGCGCTCGCCTCGTCCCACAGCTCGCGGTCGTACTCCAGCGCCAGTTCGTAGCCGTCACCGGCCTCGGTGAGCTGGAGACTCAGGTCGAACTTGGCGGTGCCCGCGGCCTCGCACGGCACGTACTCGGCCTTCGCCTCACCGAGGACCGAGGGGCCCTGGTCGGCGCCGTTCCAGACCAGCATCACCCGGAACAGCGAGGGGCCGGCGAGGCCCCCTTGCGCCGGCAGCGCCTCCACCACCCGCTCGAACGGCACCTCCTGGTGCGCGAACGCGGTGGCGGCCTCGGTGCGGGCGGCGGCCAACAGCTCGCGGAAGGTCAGCTCGGGGCGGCAGTCGGCGCGCAGCACGACGGTGTTGACGAACATGCCGATCAGCGGCTCGGCGCTCGGCTCGGAACGCCCCGCCACGGGGACGCCGACGAGGAAGTCGGACTGGCCCGAGTAGCGGTGCAGCAGCGTCTGGAGGCAGGCCAGCAGCACCATGAACGGCGTGGCCGAGGCGGCCCGCGCGAGCGCGCGGACGCCCTGCGCCAGCTCGGCATCGACAGTGCGGTACACCAGTCCGCCGGGCCGGGTGCGGTGCCGCGGCGGGCGCCGGTCGGTGGGCAGCTCCAGCGCGGGCGGCAGGTCGGCCAGCCGCTTGTGCCAGTGGTCCAGTTGCTCGTCGTGCTCGCCCGCGGCGAGGCGCCGGCGCTCCCACGCCGCATGGTCCGCGTACTGGACGGCGGGGGCCTGCGGGCGGGGGCCGAGGCCGAGTTCGGCGGCGTATCCGCTGATCAGTTCCTGCCGCAGCAGGTCGATCGACCAGCCGTCGAAGGCGATGTGGTGCACCGTCAGCACCAGGTGGTGCAGCGTGTCGTGGCTGCGTGCGAGCAGTCCCCGCCAGACCGGGCCGCGGCGCAGGTCGAAGGGGCGCTGCAGCTCCTCGGCCTGGAGCTTCGCGAGCGCCTCGGGGGCGTCCGCGAGTTCCGCGCGGCGCAGCTCGAAGGACGGGTCGAGCGGCACCAGCGTCTCCGTGCCGTCACGCCGCTCGTACACACTGCGCAGCACCTCGTGGCGCTCCTCGACACCGCGCAGCGCACGCTCCAGCGCCGCGGTGTCTATCGGGCCCCGAAGCCGCAGGGTGAAGATGAGGTGGTACGCGGACGTGCCGGGTTCCAGCTCCTCAAGGAAGAGCAGCCGTTCCTGGGCGGCGGCCGCGGGGGCGGAGCCGCCGCGGCGCTCGGCGGCGGCGCGGGGACCGCGGTCCCGGCGGGCCGCGGACAGCCGCCGGGCCAGCAGGTCGCGGAGCTGGTCCGCGTGGTCGTCAGCGCCGGTCGTCACTGTGTTCTCCCGTTCCGTCCGCCCCGTCCGTCTCGCCCGCCTCGATCTGTTCGAGCAGCGCCTTCTCGACGAGGCCGGAGAACCCGGCCAGCGTCGGGTGGTTCAGCATCCCCAGCGGGGCGACCGAGACCTGTAGGTCCGACTTGAGCCGCGCCACCACCTGCGTGGCCAGCATCGAGTGGCCGCCCAGGCCGAAGAAGTCGTCGTCGGCACCGATCCGGTCCACCCCGAGCACCTCGGCCCACAGCGCGGCGACGACCTCCTCGACGGGGGTGCGCGGCGCCACGTACGGAACGCGGTCCGCGTCCCCCGGGTCCGGGGCCGGCAGGGCGGCCCGGTCCAGCTTGCCGTTGGCGGTGGTGGGCAGCGCGTCGAGCACCGTCACCTGCGCGGGCACCATGTACGGCGGCAGCCGGTCGGCCAGTTCGGCGCGGAGCGCGGCGGGGTCGGCCAGGGTTCCGGGCCGCGGTACCACGTACGCGGCCAGGCGCAGGTCGGGGGCGGTGCCGTGGACGGCGGCGACCGCGGAGGCGACGTCGGGCAGGGTGGCGAGGCACGCCTCGATCTCGCCGAGTTCGACCCGGAAGCCGCGAATCTTGACCTGGTCGTCCTGCCGGCCGAGGAACTCGATGGTGCCGTCCGCCCAGAAGCGGGCCCGGTCGCCGGTCCGGTACAGCCTCGCTCCCGGTTCCCCGCCGTACGGGTCGGGGGTGAACTTGGCCGCGGTCAGCGCGGGGTCCGCGTGGTAGCCGGTGGCCAGGCAGCGGCCGCCGATGTAGAGGTCCCCCGGGGCGCCGACGGGCGCCGGGCGCAGGCCGGAATCGAGCACGTAGTAGCGGGCGTTGGCGATGGGCCGGCCGTAGGGGATGCTCGTCCACTCCGCGGGGACCTTGGTGACAGGGAAGGAGTTGGACCAGATCGCCGCCTCGGTGGCGCCGCCGAGTGCCACCACCTCGGGGGCGGCGAAGGCAGTGCGCACCGTGTCCGGCAGGGTCAGCGGCACCCAGTCGCCGCTGAGGAACACCAGCCTCAGGGGGTGTCGCGCGGACGGCTCGCGCTGCGCGAGGAACGGTTCGAGCTGTTGCAGGGCGGCCGGCGCCGAGTCCCAGAAGGTGATCGGTTCGCCGTCGAGCGCGGCGAGCAGCCGCTGCGGGTCGCCGACCTCCTCGGCGGTGGCCACGCGGATGCTGCCGCCCGCCGCGAGGAGCCCGAAGACGTCGTACACCGAAAGGTCGAAGCTGAGCGAGGTGATGAACAGTACGCGGTCCTCGGGGCCCACGCCGTAGGTGTCGTTGACCCAGCGGATCAGGTTGACCGCGGGTGCGTGCGCCATCATGACGCCCTTGGGGGTTCCGGTGGAGCCCGAGGTGAAGATCGTGTAGGCGGGGTCCTCGGGCCGGGCGCGGCCGGTCGGCCGGGCGCCTGGCCGGCTCGGCGAGTGCGTGGACGGCCCGGATGCCGTCCGTGCCCGGATGGGCGGGGAGTTCGTCGCCGTCGCCCAGCCAGCGCACCTCGCGCAGCGCGGGTAGTCCGGCGCAGCGCCGCAGCATCTCGGGGGCGGTACCGGCGTCGGCGAGGACGACGGGCACGGCCAGCTCGGCCACCAGTTCACGCGCCCGCTCGGCGGGCAGCTGCGGGTCCACCGGGGCGTAGGCGGCACCCGACTTGAGCACGCCGAGGAGCGCGACCACCATGTGCACGCTGCGGCCCAGGCTCAGCGCCACCGTGTCCCCGCGGCCCACGCCCGCGGCGGCGAGCCCGGCGGCCACCCGGTCGGCGGCGGCGTCGAGTTCGGCGTAGCTGAGGCAGTCCCGGCCTTGCAGCACTGCGACAGCGTCCGGTGTGCGGGCGGCCTGCCGCTCGAACAGCTCGTGCAGGCAGCGCGGTTCGCCGAGGTCCCGGTCGGTGTCGTTCCAGTCCTCGACGACCCGGGCGTACTCCGCCGCGGACAGCGGGCTGAGGGCACCGAGCGTGGTACCGGGTGAGGCGTCGGCCAGAGCGGTCAGGATCCGGTCGAGATGTTCGAGCAGGCGCTGCGCGTCGGCGGCGTCGAGGCTCGTGGCGGCGTGGTCGAGGTGGAGTCCCGGCTCGGGGCCCAGCGCGACCCCGATCTCCACGGGGTGCGCCGGGACGGGCCGGGTGCCCGCCCGGCGGGTACACCGCAGTGCCGTCGTGAACAGCGCGGCACCTGCGTCGAGTTCGGCGTACGAGGCCGGTTCGGCGGGGGCCGCCAGGGCATGAACCGCCCCCCGCACGCAGTCGTCGTGCACTTCGCGGAGGTATGCGCCGAGGCCGCGGGCCGGATCCACCCGCAGCCGCAGCGGCCACGGCCGGTCACCCGCCCCGCCGGCGGCCGGGCCCGCACCGGGGTGTCCCTCCTCGGGGAGCACGCCGAAGGCCACGTCCTGCTCGCCCGCGTGGGCCGCGAACACCAGCCCCCAGGCCGCGTACACCAGATGCTCGACCCGGATGCCCGCCGAGGACGCGGTGCGCTCCAGGCCGGCGACCCGCTGCGGCGTCCACGGCAGCCGCGCGTGCCCGCGCGTGTCCCCACCGCCGGCACCGGCCCGTTCGACGCCCAGCCGGGTCGGCTGGGTGAGCCCGGCGAGCCGTTCCCGCCAGTACCGCATCGCCTGGTCTGAATTCACCGCTTACTCCTCTTTTCGGTCAACCGGCAAGCAGGGACGTGAGTCGGGTGGCGACGGTGAGCAGCGGATCGACGATCCGCGGGCCGTCGCGACCGCGCAGCCAGCGCGTCAGCAGGTGGGCCTCCGTACAGCCGGCGATCAGTCCCTGGCAGCCGTGCTCGTCCGCCAGCGCGAGGAAGCAGCCGGCGAGTTCCTCGGACACGGGTTCCCGCTTGAGCCGGTAGAGCAGTCGGTGCACGGTGTGCTGCGCGTCCGGCCCCGGCAGTACGACCCGCTGCTCGACCTCCGGCCAGCGGACGCTGCGTTCGAGCACCCGGGCCTCGCGGGTGCCGTGGGTGGCGACCAGGAGCAGCCGCTCGCCCGGCCCGACGGCCGCGAGTTCGTCGAGGAGCACATCGACGAGGGATATCACCCGTTCTCGTTCCGCGGCGGGCAGCAGCTCCAGGAAGTGGTGTGCGGTGACGCAGGCGACCACGGTCCTGGTGGCGCCGAGCCGGGTGAGCGCGGTCAGCCTGCGCCGCATGCGCGCGAGGAACTCCGCCTCGGCGCCTGCCCGGATCGCCTCGGTGCGGTCGGGGAACGCCGGGTCCGAGTCGAGCAGGCAGCGCGGCAGGGCCTGCTCCGCGAACGGCCCCTCCCGCTCCACGGCCGCCTCGTACACGGACTGGAGGAATCCGGCCGAGGCCAGCGGTCCCATGCCGCCGAGGATTCCCAGCACGTCACCGGCACCGCCGCCGGACGTCGCACGATCAGGACAGCCGGACGAGACCGGGAACGTCGCCGGGATGCCCGGCAGTGTGCCGGGCCCGGTGTGCGGCGGTTTCAGCATCGTGTCGTCGGCGTCCTTCGTCGTGGGCGAACTACCGGCGGCCATCGCTGCCGAAGGGGCTCCGTCCGTGGTCGGCGGTGGCGACGGGGATGCCTGGCGGCACGGTGGTCTCGCCGGGCAGCACCGTCGTCATGCCGGGCTGCCCACCCGCGTTCCCGCGACGGCCGCCGCGGGGTGGGGCTCCGGCGGGGCGTCGCGGTCCGCGGCCCGGGTGGGAATCCCCACTGCCTGGTCCTCAGCCACTTCGACTCCTCGGTCGGGTAATCGATCCGTCGTGCAGATTTCCAGCGCCGACTTCGTCGAGTCAAGAGGCATTTGCCGGAATGCGGCGGACGAATAGCGAATGGATAACCGCTGGACGGCGGGCGGATGGGAGACGGATGGGAACCGCGTCTAGGGTCTGTCCGGCGACAGCGAAGTGACCGGCGACCGGCGCGACTTCGGTGTGCTCGCCGAAGGCCGGGGCGCAGCGGGTCTCCGCAGGCGTGAAAGGCACGGAGCGCAGCACCCGAAAAGGGTCGAGGAATTCTGACGGAATCACGTCGCCGGGGGATCTCCTGCTCGCCGGCCGGGCAATGAGCGCGGGGCACCGAGGGTGAGGGGAGAGTCGATGGAGAGCAGTTCGGCCACGCTGACGCACGAGGTGTTCGCGCGGCGGGTGCGGGAGCAGCCGGACACGGTGGCGGTGACCTCCGGCGGCCGGTCGCTGTCGTACGAGGAGGTCGGTGCCGCGGCGGGCCGGCTCGCGGGTGTGCTGCGCGCACGGGGCGTGGGACCGGAGGTGCGGGTGGCGGTGTGCCTGCCGCGCTCGGTGGAGTGGGTGGCCGCGCTGCTGGCGGTGTTCGAGTCCGGCGGTGTCTATGTGCCACTCGACCCCGAATACCCGCAGTCGCGGCTGGAGTTCATGCTCGCCGACTCCGGCGCCGCCGTGGTGGTCGGCACCGGCCCGGCGGCCGAGCGGCTGGCCGCCGCGAGCGCCGTACCGCTGATCGCGCCCGACGCCGCCGGGCAGACGGCCGCCGGCCCCGCCGCGGAACCGGACAACCTGGCGTACGTCATCTACACCTCCGGCTCCACCGGCACCCCCAAGGGCGTCCAGATCACGCACGCCTCGCTCGGCAACGTACTGGCCTGCCTGGTGCCGGAGCTGGGGGTCGGGCCCGGGCGGCGCACTCTCCAGTGCGTGTCGTTCAGCTTCGACATCTCCCTCGTGGACACCCTGACGACGCTGATCAGCGGCGGCACGCTCGTCGTCGCCGCCAAGGACGAGGTCTCCTCGCCCGACCGGCTGGCCGACCGGCTGCTGACCGACCGCATCCACACCGTGGTGCTGCCGCCCTCGGTCCTCGCGACGGTGGCCGAGCGGGAGTTCCCCGATCTCGCCGTGGTGGCCTCGGGAGGGGAGACGTGCCCGCCGAAGCTCGCCGCCGCGTTCGCCTCCCGGGTCCACTTCATCAACGGCTACGGGCCCACGGAGACCACGGTCGCCGCCTCCCTCTTCCATGCTTCCCCGGACCTCGGGGAGCTGGACTCCGTGCCCATCGGTGAGGCCATGAGCGGCATGTCCCTGTACGTCGCCGACGACCGGGCGAACGCGGTACCGCCCGGCGAGACGGGCGAGATCTGCATCGGCGGCGCCGGGGTCGCCCGCGGCTACCTCGCCCGCCCGTCCCAGACCGCGGCCGTCTTCGTTCCCGACCCCTTCTCCGGCACCCCGGGCGCGCGCATGTACCGCACGGGGGACCTGGGCGCCCTCCTGCCCGACGGCAACCTGGAGTTCCGCGGCCGTGCCGACCGCCAGGTGAAGGTCCGCGGCCACCGCATCGAACTCAACGAGATCGAGCAGGCTCTCGCCCGCCAACCCGAGGTGAGCCAGGCCGCGGTGACGGTCTCGGACGCCGGTCTGGTGGGCAGGCAGGTGCTCGCCTTCGTCCGGCCGGCACCGGCCGGGGACGCGGCGGTGCCCGCGGTGACCGGCGGGGCGCTCCGGCGCCGGCTGGCCGGGGAACTGCCCGACTACATGCTTCCCAACTCCATCACCCTGGTGCGGGAGTTCCCGCTCACCGCGAACCACAAGATCGACTATGCGGCGCTGGCCTCGCGGGGACCGGTCGCGCGGCTGCGCACCTCGGCACCCGTTCCGGCACGCACACCCGTCGAGAAGGACCTGCTGCGGATCTGGCAGGAGCTGCTGGGGCAGCCGGAGATCGGGATCCGGGACGACTTCTTCGAGCTGGGCGGCCACTCGCTGCTCGCCGCCCAGGTGGTGGCCCGGATCGAGCAGGCCCACGGCGTGCACCTCTCACCCGAGGCGCTGCTCGCCCGCGGCCGGACGGTCGAGGACCTGGCCGGCGAGGTCTCCCGTGCGGCGGCCGGCGGCGGCACCGGCCGGCCGCGCATCACCCGTATTCAGCGCCCGGGCCGCGCACCGCGTCCGGCGCGTCCAGCGCGTCCGGCCGACGCCAACCCGATGTGAGGAGTGGCCATGGATCTCACCGACGAGACGTTCGCCGTACCAGCGTCGTACGCGCAGAAGAGGCTGTGGTTCCTTGAGCAGATGGAGGGCGGCGGACCCGCCTGGAACATCCAGGCCGTGCTCCGGCTGCGCGGCACCCTCGACGAGGGGCTGCTGAGGTCCGCGCTGGACGCCGTCGTCCGCCGCCACGAGGCGCTGCGCACGACGTTCGCGGCCGAGGACGGCGACCCGGTGCAGGTGGTGTGGCCGTGGCCGGGTGCCGAGCTGGAGACTGTGCCGTGCGACGGCGGCGCCGATCCGCAGGCCGCCGCGGACGAATGGCTGTCGCAGGCCTGGCGGCGGCCGTTCGACATCGAGGCCGGTCCGCTGTTCCGCGCCGCGCTGCTGCGCCTCGGCGAGCGGGAGCACCTGCTGGCCCTGTGCCTGCACCACCTCGTCGCGGACGGCTGGTCGCTCCAGATCCTCTACCAGGAGACGATGGAGAACTACCGGCGGCTGGCCGCGGGCGAGCCGCCGCTCGGCGACGACCTGGAGATCCAGTACCCGGACTTCGCCGCCTGGGAGCGGGAGAACACCACACCGCAGACCCTGGACACGTCCATGGAGGTGTGGCGCCGGCGGCTGAAGGGGGCGCAGGACGCCCCGGAACTGCCCGCCGACCGGCGCCGCACCCCCGGCACGGCCTCCCGGGGCGGCATGCTGCTCACCGCGCTGCCCGGAGACCTGGTCGACGAGGTCCGCGCCTTCGCGACGGAGCGCGGCGCCACCGTCTTCATGGTGCTGCTCGCGGCCTTCAACACCCTGCTGCACCGCTACTCGGGCCGCACCGACATGATGGTCGGCGTACCAGTGGCGGGCCGCACCCAGCCGGGTCTCGAAAAACTGATCGGCTGCTTCGTCAACACCCTCGTCGTACGCACCGACCTGGACGGCGACCCGACGTTCGAGGAGCTGCTGGCCCGGGTCCGTGAGGTGTCGCTGGAGGCGATCCAGCACCAGGAGGTGCCGCTGGAGTGGCTGGCCGAGGAGCTGCGTCCGGACCGCGACGGGATCAGGCAGCCGTTCTTCCAGGCGGTGCTGCACCTCGCGGAGGTGCAGCTGAACACCATCCGCCTCGACGGGCTCACCGCCGACGTGGTCCGGATGGACACCCAGGCCCCCGGCGTGGACCTGGCGCTGACCCTGGCGACCGCCGAGTCGGGTCTCGCCGCCGCGTGGGAGTACGACGCCGCCCTCTTCGACACCGCGACCATCGAGGGCATGCAAGGACACTTCCGCAGGCTTCTGGAGGCGGCCGTGGCCGAGCCGGCACTGCGACTTTCGCAGCTGCCGGTACTGGGCGAGGCGGAACATGCCGAGCTGGTCGCTCCCGGTCCGCCGGCCGAGGCCGAACCGCCGCTGCTGCACGAGGCGTTCGCGACCCGGGCGCGCGAGCGGCCGGACGCGGTGGCGCTCACCTCCCACGAGCGGTCGCTGACCTACGCCGAGGCGGACGCGGCGGCGGACCGGCTCGCGGGCGTGCTGCGCGCACGGGGCGTGGGACCGGAGGTGCGGGTGGCGGTGTGCCTCCCGCGGTCGGTGGAGTGGCTGGTCACCCTGCTCGCCGTACTGAAGGCCGGCGGCGTGTACGTGCCTCTGGACCCGGAGTATCCGGCCGCGCGGCGGGAGTTCATGCTGGCGGACTCGGGCGCCGCGGTGCTGGTGGGATCGGGCGCCGTCGCCGACGAGCTGGCACGCACCTGCGGGGTGCCGCTGGTGGCGCCCGACGCACCCGGGGACGCGCCGGGCGGCGGTCCGGGCCCGGCGCCGCAGAACCTCGCGTACATCGTCTACACCTCCGGGTCCACGGGCCGGCCCAAGGGCGTCCAGATCACCCACGCCGCGTACGCCGCGGTCATGGCCGCGCAGCGGGCGCTGCTGCCGCACGGTCCCGACGACGTCGTGCTCCAGTTCTGCTCGCCCAGCTTCGACGCCTCGATGTTCGAGATCGGGCTGGCCTTCGGGGCCGGCGCCGGTCTGGTGCTCGGCACCCGGGACGAGCTGGTCCCCGGCGAGCCGCTGGCGGAGCTGATGCGCCGACACCGGGTCACCTCCTGGACGGCCCCGCCGTCCGCGATCGCCGCGCTGGGGCCCGCGGACGTACCGGGCCTGCGGGTCGTGATCGGAGCCGGTGAGCCGCTGACGGGCGCGACGGTCCGGCACTGGACGGGCCAGGCACGGTGCTTCAACCTCTACGGCCCCACCGAGGCGACCATCTGGGCCACCGGTCACGAGGTGGCGGCCGGTGACGGCGACGGGGTGCTGCCGATCGGCACCGCGATT
Source organism: Streptomyces sp. GD-15H (assembly GCF_045291515.1). Classification (NCBI taxonomy): domain Bacteria; kingdom Bacillati; phylum Actinomycetota; class Actinomycetes; order Kitasatosporales; family Streptomycetaceae; genus Streptomyces; species Streptomyces sp. GD-15H. The sequence continues at coordinate 4,940,097 of NZ_CP149447.1, read as the reverse complement.
CCGGGATACAGCGCCCTGGTGCTCGACGAGCAGCTGCGCCCGGTGCCGGCGAACGTGGTCGGCGAACTGTACCTGGGAGGTGCCGGGACGGCCCGCGGCTATCTCGGCCGGGCCGGAACGACCGCGGAGCGCTTCGTACCCGACCCGTACTCCGCCGTGCCCGGCGGCCGGCTCTACCGGACCGGGGACCTGGCCCGCCGACGGTCCGACGGCCGGCTGGTGTTCGCCGGGCGCGCCGACGACCAGGTGAAGGTCCGCGGGTTCCGGGTCGAGCCGGGCGAGATCGAGTCCGCGCTCACCGCGCATCCCGCGGTGCGCGAGTGCGCGGTGGTGGCCGGCGAGGACACCCTCGGCGTCACCCGCCTCACGGCCTGCGTGGTACGGGAACCCGGCGGTCCCGAAGCGTCCGCCGAGGAGCTGCGGGAGCACCTGACCGGCAGACTGCCCGCCCCCTGCTTGCCCGCGGGCTACCTGTTCCTGGAGAGCCTGCCGTGCACCAGCAACGGCAAGGCCGACCGTGCCGCACTGGCCGCGCTCGTCGACGAGGCCGCCGAGCGGCCCGGGGCCGGGGACGCCGGCTACCGGGCGCCCCGCACCCCGCTCGAGGAGGTCATCGTGGAGATCTGGCAGGAGGTGCTGGCCGTCCCGCGGATCGGGGTCGACGACGACTTCTTCCAACGGGGCGGGCACTCCCTGCTCGCCGCCCAGGTCATCGCCCGCATCAGGGCGGTGACGGGGGTGGACGTCTCGGTGCGGCTGTTGTTCGAGCACCGGGTGCCGGCCGACCTCGCCGAGGCGATCACGGAGCGCGCGCTCGGCGAGGAACAGCGGGAAGGCGGCCGATGAGCAGCACCACCCGCACTCCGTGGCTGATGGAGTGGCCGGCCGCCGAGGCGGCCGGGCGGCTGCTGGTGTGCTGCCACCACGCGGGCGGCGGGGCGTCCCAGTTCCGTGCGTGGCAGGAGCGGCTTGCGCCGGACACGGCCGTGCTCGCGCTGCAACTCCCCGGCCGCCAGAACCGCTGGGGTGAGCCCTTCCTGCACTCCGTGGACGAGATCGTCGCGGAGGCGTGCGAGGCCCTGGCGCCCAGGCTGGACCGGCCGTTCACCGTCTTCGGTCACAGCATGGGCGGGATCGTCGGGTACGAGTTGGTCCGGCGGCTGGGCGCCGTGCACGGCCAGTGGCCCGAGCGGCTGGTCGTCTCCGCCGCACTGCCCCCGCACCACCGCCAGACCGAGGTGGATCTCGGCGGTTTCGACGACGCACAGGTGCTCGGCCACTTCGTGGCGAACGGCTCGCTGCCCCACTGGGTGCTGGACGACGCGGACGTGCAGCAGCTGGTGCTGCCGCCGCTGCGCAGGGACTTCGTGGTGTGCGACGAGTACCGCCACCGGCCCGGGCCGCCGGTGCCGTGCCCGATCACCGTGTGCGGCGGAACCGACGACCCCGACGTCACCCCCGCCGACCTGGCGGGGTGGCGGAAGTACACATGCGGCGGCTGTGAGCAGCGGATGTTCCCCGGCGGGCACCTGTACCACCTGGAACCCGCCTCCGGGCTGCCGTCCTTCCTCGCCGGGCTGCTGACCGGCGAGCGTACCGAGGAGATGCGATGACCACGAACGACCTCGCGGACCCCGCGGCCGCGGACGTCGCGGACCCCCGGCTGCACCGTGACGGCGTGCTGGACCCGGTGTGGCGGTGGCTGCGCCGCAACGACCCGGTGCGGTGGAACGTACGCCCCAACGGGACGGCGTACTGGTCGGTCTGCACCCACGCGGAGGGCGTGCGGGTGCTGCGCGACAGCAGGACGTTCTCCTCGGAGCGCGGCATGCGGCTGGAGGGCGATCCGCGGGCGGCGGCCGCCGCCTCCCGCAAGATGCTCATCGTCACCGACCCGCCCCGGCACGACGCCGTCCGGCGCATCATCGGCTCGGCGTTCACCGCGCGCACCGTGCGCCGCCTTGAGCAGAACATGCGGCAGACCGTCACCTCCAGCCTCGACCGGGCCCTTGAACAGGGCACCTGCGACTTCGTCGAGACCGCGGCCAGGCTCCCCGTGTCGGTCATCTGCGATCTGCTCGGAGTCCCCCGGGAGGACTGGGACTTCATGCTGGACCGGACCACCGTGGCCTTCGGCGCCGTGGACGAGCACGGGGCGCCCACGGACGCCGCCGTCGAGGCACACGCCGAGATCCTGCTCTACTACGCGGAGCTGGCGGCCCGGCGGCGCCGCGAGCCGGGCGAGGACGTCGTCACCGCGCTCGTCCAGGGGGAGGTCGACGGCGAGCCGCTCAGCGACGAGGAGATCTTCCTCAACTGCGACGGGCTGATCTCGGGGGGCAACGAGACCACCCGGCACGCCGCGGTGGGCGGCCTGCTCGCGCTGGCCGCGCACCCCGACCAGTGGCGGGCGCTGCGCGAGGACCCCGGCCTGCTGCACACGGCCGTCGACGAGATCCTGCGGTGGACCTCGCCCGGCGCCCACACGCTGCGCACCGCGACCCGCGACACCGAACTCGCGGGGCGGAAGATCGAGGCGGGGCAGCCGGTCGTCGTCTGGGGCCCCTCGGCCAACCGGGACGAGACGGTCTTCGCCGAGCCGGACGCCTTCCTCCTCGACCGGAGGCCCAACCGGCACCTGACCTTCGGCCACGGCACCCACTACTGCCTCGGCGGCGCCCTGGCGACCAGCGAACTGCGGGTGCTGTTCGACGAGTTGGCGCGCCGGGTGGACGCGGTCGAGGTGGCCGGCCCCGTGCGCAGGGTGCGGTCGAACCACATCGCGGGATTCGAGGAGGCCGTGGTCTCGCTCAAGGCCGCCGCGGCGCCCGGGAAGGAGCGGGGATGACGGCGGGGCAGGACAGCGGTGGCGGGGCGTCGGTCTCCGCGGAGCGGATCGCGTTCGAGCGGATGCTGCTGGCGCGTGCCGCCGCGGCCCGGCAGACCGTCGGGAAGCGGCCCGAGGTGATCCCGGCCAGCTTCGGACAGGAGCGCATGTGGCTGTCCGACTGGTTCGACCCCGAGGCGTCCACCGAGTCCACGGTGTTCGTCATCGGTCTTCGGGGAGACCTTGACGTGGCGGCGCTGCGCGGTGCCGTCAACGACCTGACCGAGCGCCACGAGGTGCTGCGCACCGTGGTGGAGCCGGACGGCGCCCGGCTGGTGCAGCGGATCCTGCCCCGGGCGGACGTGGCGCTGCCCGCCGTCGATCTGCCGCCGGACGCCGGGGCCGAGGCGGTGGAGGCCTTCGCCCGTGAGGAGTTGCTCCGCAAGCTCGACCTGGCCGCGGAGCCACCGGTGTCGTGGACGCTGCTGCGCCGTGCGGCGGACGAGCACCACCTGGTGCTGCGGCTGCACCACATAGCCGCCGACGGCTGGTCGGAGGGAGTGCTGAACCGGGACCTGTCCCGGCTCTACCGGGCCCGGCTCACCGGACGCCCCGTCGACCTGCCCGAACTTTCCCTGCAGTACGCGGACTTCGCGACCGGGCAGCGGGAGCGGCAGTCCGGTGCCCGGCTGGAGCGGCGGCTCGGGCACTGGCGCCGGCGACTGGCGGACGCGCCCGCGACGGTGCCGCTGCCCTTCGACCGGGCGCCCGGGGAGGACAGTTCGCTGGAGTCGGGCACGTCCTTCGCCACCGTGCCGGGCACGGTGGTGGCCGAGCTTGAGAAGGTGAGCGCGGCAGCGGGCGCCTCCGGGTTCATGGCGCTGTTCGCGGCGTTCGCGGTCATGCTGTGGCAGGGCTCGGGTCAGCAGGATCTGGTCGTCGGCTCGCCGGTGGCCGGCCGTGAGCTGCCCGAGACCGAGCAGCTGATCGGCGTGTTCACCAACACCCTGCCGATGCGGGTGCGGGTCCGGCCCGAGGAGTCGTTCCGGCAGCTGCTGCTGCGGTTCAGGGAGGACGCGCTCGACGACTTCGCGCACGGCGAGGTGCCCTTCCAGCGCATCGTCGACGCCGTGCGGCAGGCCCGGGTGCCGGGTCGCCAGCCGCTGGTGCAGGTGATCTTCCAGCTGGACAACACCGACTTCGCGGAGCCCCGCTTCGACGGTGTCGAGGTCTCCTACCGGCAGCTGTTCGCGGAGAAGTCGGCGCTGGACATGACGGTGAGCCTGGGGCGGCGCGGCCTCGACCTCGTCGCGGTCTGGAAGTACCGCTCCGCGCTTCTGGACGAGTCCACCGTGCGGCACCTCCAGAACCGCTTCCTGGACGTCCTGCGGCAGGGCGGCGAGCAGCCTGACGCGCCGCTCGCCGCCCTGCGCCCCGGCGACGCGGGCCGCCCGTGACCGGGGACCGCGGGTGCGGGGGGCCGCCGGGGGCGGGGACCGGGCGGGCGGCTCCCCGCCCGCCCGCCACCTCACCGGCCTGCCCGGTCGGTTGGCGCCGGTCAGACGGCCGGCTGCGAGACCGGTTCGTCGACCTCGGTGAGCGCGCCCGGCTCCTCCGCCAGCCCGATCTGGTGGAACAGCGCGCGTGCCTCCTCGTACGACACCGCGGCCAGCGCGTCCTCACCGGTGGCTTCGCCCAGGGCGCCCAGGGCGCGCAGCCCGCGGGCCCGCAGCGCCTGATCGCCAACCGACTGGGCCAGGGCCGTCCCGGTGTGCAGCAGCCCCGCCGCCTCCGTGAGCCGGCCCTGGCTCAGCCGCATGACGCCCATGCCGTAGGCGACGCGCGCCTCGCCCTCCAGGTCGCCGCGCAGGCGGACGATCTCCAGTGCCCGCTCCAGCGTCCGCTCGGCGCGCTCGTACTTCTTCAGTCGGAGCAGGACCATGCCCCGGCACTCCAGCACCTGTGAGAGGCAGCGCCGCGCCCCGATCTCCACGCAGATCGCCAGGGCGCCGTCGAGGAGGGCGCTCGCGTCCCGCAACCGTCCCTCGGCCAGGGCGAGTCGCGCCATGCCGATGAGTACCAGGGTCTCGGCGGCCCGGTCGCCGAAGTCCCGGCAGCCCGCCAGGGCCTCCTGGTACGTACTCAGCGCCGCGGCCGAGTCCCCGCGCATCCTGTGGAGGTAGGCCACGTGGCGCAGCGCGAGGACGCGGCCCTGCTTCTCGCCGATGCTGTCGAAGCCCGCGAGCGCCCGCTCAAGCAGCGAGCCCGCTTCGGCGAAGTTGTACTGGCGGATGTTGAGCGCGCCGAGCGAGGCCAGGAGCACGGCCTCGCCGCGCCGGTTGCCGACCCGGCGCACGGCGGTGAGCGCCTCGGTGTGTGTGATCAGCCACTCCTCGTGGTAGCAGCGGTTCTCGAACAGCGTGACCGCCGTCACGGCGAGGTCCCAGCAGACCTCGTCGGCCCCGGCGAGTGCGGCCTCGCGGAGCGCCCACACCAGGTTGGCCCGCTCGCCGTCCATCCAGCGCAGCGGCTCCCGCTGCAACAGGGCCGGTATGACGGGGGGTTCGCGCCGGAGGGCCGCCCTGCCGTGCACCAGGGCGTGGTCGCCGCCGTAGTCCGCGCGGTGCGCGCGCACCATCAGGCCGAGGAAGACCTCCAGGAGTTCGTGCCTGACCCGTGCGATCTCCTCCTCCGGCTCCTCCGACGCGGCGCGCTCGCACGCGAAGACCCGCACCAGATCGGGGATCCGGTAACAGTGCGAGTCCGCGTCGGCGCCCGAGACCACCTCGATCAGATGGGTGTCCAGCAGTTCGCCGAGCGTCGACGCCGCCTCGCCCGCCCCGCAACCGAGCAGCACGGGGGCCGCCCAGCCGGCGAAGGGGGGCATGCCGATGGCGGCCAGCCGGCGCAGCAGCCGCCGCGCCCCGGGCGAGAGGTCCTGGTACGCCTCGGCCAGGACCGTGCGCACGGCCGTGCCGCCGTGGACCAGCTCCGCGAGCCGCTGGGACTCGTCGCCCAGCCGGTGCATCATCTCTTCGAGCGTCCAGCCGGAGCGCGTCGCGAGCCGTGCGCCGACGATGCACAGCGCGAGCGGCAGCCTGTCGCAGAGCTGTGCGATGAGGTGGGCGGTCCGCCACTCGGCGGCCACCCGCGACGGGCCGACGATCCGGCCCAGCAGCTCCACCGCGGCCTCACTGCCGAGGCTGCCGACCTCAAGCCCCCGCACGCCGGGCCCGCCGGGCCACCGGCGGCGCCCGGTGAGCAGGACGGCGCAACTGCCCTTCTCCGGCAGCCACTCCGACGGTGGCACATCCGCCGACATGTTGTCGACGACGACGAGCACGCGCCGCCGGCCCACCAGCTTCCGGAACAGCTCCGCCCGCGCCTGGAGTCCCTGCGGCAGGTCGGCCGCGTCCACCCCCAGGTCGCTCAGCAGGCGCGACAGCGTCTCGCTGGTCGTCAGCGGCCGCAGCGACCGGCCCTGCATGTCGACGTAGAGCCGGCCGTCGGGGAACTCCCCGGCCAGCTCGTGGGCGGCGTGCACGGCGAGCGTGCTCTTGCCCGACCCGCCGCGTCCGTGCAGCACGACCACCGGCACGTCACCGTCCGCCGTCCGCCCGGCCGCGGTCAGCTGCCGGCGGATCCGCTCGAGCAGCTCGGCCCGTCCGACGCAGTCGGTGTCCCGCTCCGGGAGCGTGCACACGCTCGCCGCGGCCGGGAGCTGCGCGTGCCGGATCCGGACTGGTGGGGCGGTGCTCACCGGCAGCCAGTTCCGGGTGTCGCCGGAGAGGATCTCGTACTGGAGCCTGCGCAGCCGGGCGCCCGGCTCGACGCCGAGTTCCTCGATGAGGCGCCGCCTGGTCTGCCGGTAGACGGCCAGCGCCTCGGCCTGCCGCTCGGAGAGGTAGAGGGCCTGCATCAGCAGCCCCTGGAGTCCTTCGCGCAGCGGATGCGCCTCGGTCGCCTCCATCAGCTCGCCGACGGTCTCGGTGTGCCGCCCGCGCTGGAGTTCAAGACGCAGGCACAGCTCGTGTGCGGCCAGCCGGGCCTCCTCGAGCGATCCGGCCCAGGAGTCGAGCACCGTGCTGCCCTCAAGGCCCGCGAGGGCCGATCCGCGCCACATCGCGAGCCCGTCGCGCAGTCGTGCCACGGCCTCGTCGAGCGAGGACCGGGCGAGGTCCTGCGCGGCGGCGACATGCTCCTGGAAGACCGCGCTGTCGAGCTGCCCGGGACCGGCCTGCAGCCGGTACCCGGACGGCTCGGTCGAGATCACATGGTCGCCGGGGCCCACCCCGAGTGCCCGGCGCAGCCGGGAGATGACCATCTGGATCTGGCTCTGCGCGGTGGGCGGCGGCTGCTGCCAGGTCGCCCCGATCAGCCGGGTCGTCGAGACGACGTGATCGGCGTCCATGAGGAGCGCGGCGAGCACCCGCCGCTGGCGCACCCCTCCGAGCGCGACGGCCCTTCCCCCGCGGAAGCACTCCACCGGCCCCAGCACCCGGTACATCGGCAAAGTGCCACCTCCCCTCTCCGACTGCTGCGATCTCGTGACGCGCACGCTCGGCGGCCCGGCCCCGTCCGGACCCGGCCCGGCGGCCGGATCACGGGTGCCCGGCAGGCCTCCTCGGGCGATGACCCTCATCGGCGACACCTCGTCTCTCCTGCCGTGCGGAGAGGGCCGCCACGGGTCCGGCCCGTCGGTCCGGTGTGCCGGGCGGGACCGATCCGTTGCCGGTGCGCCGCGAACCTCAGCACGGTCCCCTCCTTCCGCCGCGGGATCATGTGCGAGCCCCTCCCTATCCCGGAGGGCGCCCAGCGACCAGTAAAGTCACCGTGGACTAGGGACCTTTCCAGAGCCTTGCCGTGCGTGTTCGCGGCCGGCACGGTGACGGCGATGACCAGGCCGAGGACGTCCACGGCCAGTCCGCGGTTGCGGCCCGGCACCCGCTCCGCGGCGTCGAGGCCGGTCGTGGCGGCGGGGACCCCGGCGGCCACGTGGACACTCTGCGTGTCCGGCACCACCAGGGTCGGGTCCTCTCATCGGCGGGCCCGCTCCCTCACCTGGCAGCAGTACAGCCATCCCCCGTGGGCGAGTGCAGCCAGGGGAGGGGCTGCGGCCAGGTTCGACTCGCCGACCACGCGTTGGCTGGTCAGGGGCCGATGCCATGGATGTGGCAGAGGCACCTTCAGAGGCGGCTGTGACGCTTGCTGAAGCTCCGGCGCTTACTCAGTGAGGCTTGACGGCCTCCCGAAAAGCAGCCTTCGTCCGACTTGACTCTCATCCGCGTAAGCCGGGGCACCTCGGCCGTCTCCGCACCACGGTCGGCGGGTGTGGCGTGGCCGGGCGCGGTCCGGTGTGCTCGTGGTCGGCCTTGAGGGATTCGTTGCTGACACTGCGGCGGCGGTCGGCATCCGTGCGTGCCACGATGCTGGCATGCGGGTCATCGTGGTGGGTGCGGGCCAGGTCGGTCACACCGTGGTCAAGTCGCTCGCCGAGACGCACGAGTGCACGGTGATCGACATCGACGAGGCGCGCCTGGAGGCCGTGTCGCACGCCTACGACGTGCGGATCACGCGCGGTAGTGGCACCTGGCGCGAGACGCTCCTCGAAGCCGGTGCAGCTGACGCCGAGCTCGTCCTGGCATGCACGTCGCGGGACGAGGTCAACCTGGTGACCGCCATGCTCGCCCGCCGGCTGTCGTCGGCGCGGACGGTCGTGCGTGCCACCGGAATGGACTACCTGGCAGCCTGGCGTGCGGGCGATCTTGATGTGGACCTCCTCGTCTCGACGGCGTTCGAGACGGCGAGCGCCGTCGCGCGCGTTCTTCACGTGCCGGGCGCACGGCACGTGGACTTCTTCGCCGGCGGCGAGGTGGTCGTGCTCGGCGTCGACATCCGCGAGGCGAAGCCGCCGTGGTTCGCCGGCCGCCTCCTGCGTGATGCGGGCCTGCCCGCGGCGTTGCGGGTGGTCGCCATCGTGCGCGACGGGAACTGGGTCAGACCGACCGCGCATGAGGTGGTGCGGCCTGGCGATTGGGTGATCGTGATGGCGTCACTTGCGGCAGCGCGCACGTGGAGCCGGCTGGTCACCGGGGCCGATCCCGTCGATGACGTCGCGCTCTTCGGCGCCGGGCGCATGGGGACGGCTATTGCTCGAGTGCTGCTCGACAAAGGGATCTCTGTGCGGCTGATCGAGCCGGATGCGGCACGAGCGCGCGCGGCCGCGGACGGACTCGACCGGGCACGGGTGTTCCACGCGACGGGCCTCGACCCGGTGTTCCTGCGCCGTGAGCACATCGGTGCGGCGGGAGCGGCGGTGTTCGCCGGCGGAGACGACTCGCGCAACCTGCACGCGGCGGTGCTCGCAAAGGTCCACGGGGTCGGACTCACGCTGACGGTCCTCGACGACCCCGCTGCCGCCGAAGTCTTCGAAGCCGCCGGCGTCGACGTGACGATCGACCCGGGTGACGAAACCGCCGAGAAGATGGCCCGCTTCACGTTCGACGAGCGCACGCACCAGATGGCGATGCTGGAGGACGACCGCTTCGAGGTGCTCGACATCACCGTCCGGCCCGACAGTCGGTTCGCACATTGTCCGGTCGACGCGCTTCCCGGAGCCGGCGTGGGCGCGATCGTTCGCGACGGCACCGTCTTCTTCCCCGACGGGGAGGGCGAACTGCGGCCCGGGGACCGCGCGATCGTCCTCACCGAACCCGGACGCGTCCCCGCGATCGAGCACGACCTGTGACGCCGTCGTGCTCGTCGCCGCGTCAGCGACGGTGGCGCCCGCGCAGACGGATCGGCGTCGACGTGCGGACCGTGCTGGGCGTCGTCGGTGCTCTGCTCGCGTGGTTCGCGGTCGCGTTCGTTGCGCCGGCAGTCGTCGCGCTTTCAACCGGCGAGCCCCCATGGCCCTTCCTCATCACCGGACTTACCGTGGCCGTGACGGGCCTGGCGCTCAAGCGTCTGATGGGCAAGCGGCCCCCGCTGGGCATCCGGGAGGGATTTCTCGTCGTCGTCGCCGTCTGGCTGCTTGTGCCCGCGTTCGGTGCGCTGCCATTCGTGCTCGGCCACGTCCCGCAGCTCGATCACCCGGTCAATGCTTACTTCGAGGCGATGTCGGGATTCACCGCCACCGGCGCGACTGTCTTGACCGACGTGAACGCGCTCGGACTCGACATGCTGTTCTGGCGACAGCTCACCCACTGGCTGGGCGGTCTGGGAATCATCGTGCTGGCGCTCGCGGTACTGCCGCGTCTGCGCATCGGCGGACGCGAGCTCCTGCGCTCCGAACTACCGGGGCCGGTCGAGGTGGAGTCGCTCGGCGCGACCATCCGTGGGACCGCCCGACGGCTCTGGAAGGTCTACCTCGCGGTGACGGTGATCGGCGTCCTGGTCCTGGCCTCCCTGGGGTGGGCCGGGCTGGACCCGCGGATGGATCTCTTCCACGCGTTCTCCTACGCGACGTCCGCCGTGGCCCTCGGTGGGTTCGCCCCGGAGGCAGACTCGGCTCGGGGCCTCGCGCCGGTGACGCAGTGGGTGCTGTGCGTGCTGATGGTGGTGGCCGGGGTGAACCTGCTGCGGTTGTACCGCCTCGCTGCGCTGCGTCAGATCCGGGCCGTGTCTCGCGACGAGGAACTGCGCCTGTATCTGGTCCTGCTGGCCGTGAGCACGTCCGTCCTGGCTGTCGAGCTGGCCGCCGACGACACGGTGGACGGGCTCGGCGGCGTCCGGCACGCGGCTTTCCAGACGGTCTCGGTGATGACCACCACCGGTTTTGCGACACTGGACTGGTCGAGTTGGGGACCACTCGCGACGCTCACCTTACTGGCGCTGATGTTCGTCGGGGCCTGCGCCGGGTCAGCCAGTGGCTCGATCAAGGTCGTTCGCCATCTCATCCTCTTTCGCTTCGCCCGCCACGAGCTGGAACAGGCCGTTCACCCCGACGCTGTTCTCCCGGTGCGGGTGAGCGGCCGGGTGGTCGACAACCCCATGCTCCGCTCGGTGCTCGTGTTCGCTCTCCTCTACATGCTTGCCCTCGCGCTCGGAACGCTCGGCCTCGCCCTCGACGCCGAAGCGAGCACGCCCGGCACCGGTGCGTTCACCGCACTCGGCGCCGCCGCGGCCTGCCTCGGTAACGTCGGCCCGGCGTTCGGCGAGGTTGGCCCGTTTGGTTCCTACGCGCCGCTCGGGCACCTGTCGAAGGCGGTCCTCACCGCTCTCATGCTCCTCGGCCGTATCGAGATCGTTCCCCTGGCGGTACTGCTCCGCCGCAGCTACTGGCACGCGTAGGCGATGGGGCGGCTCGTCCCACTGTCCTGTCCGAAGCTCAGGCGGCTGAGGATCACCGCGCTGGTAACGACGGCGGGTACGGTTCGCTTCCGGCATCGGGCGAACCTCGGTTGACAGCACCGTTGGCGAGCTGAAGGTTGAGGTCCAGGCGGTTGTGCTCCTCACGGTGCCGCCCGGCCAGCACGCGGTCGGCGTCATCGAGGAAGGAAAACCGCCCCGACTCGTGCTGCGAGGGCACCTCGCCCGACCGGCCGAACCGGGCCACCTGCTCCTGCCCCGCCGGTGAGTCGTCGAACGACCGACCCATCGGCATGGATCACGCACGCCCGTCGGCACGCGAGGGACTGGCCCCGGGCTACGGGCTCCCACCCACCCGCTCACAGCTTTGCCACCGGAGCGGGCATCCGTCCGGATTCAGGGCTCCACCCTCAATCCGGTGGCCGACCGGAACGGATTCGGCACACATGAGGACGGGAAACCCTGCGAACACGCGAGAACCACTGAAGCGTGTTTTCCCGGGCCGGACGCACTCAAGGCAACGTCTGCCCAGGTCAGGGCCTTGACCGAGGAAAACTCCTCAAGCGGGTGTCGCAGGTTCGAATCCTGCCGGGGGCACCACACATCACCGTTCTGACCTGGGGTTCCTTCCCCAGAGAAGCGCTCTGGTCGGCCTCGGGCTGCTCGTCCGGGGCCGTGTGCGTGAGCGGGCGGGGAGTCGGACTCCCGAGTATCTCCCCCAAGGATCAGTGTCATCCGGCACGGACTCCGGGCCGGGCTTCTCCGTGCTGTGGGGCTCGGGCTCCGCTTCGGGAACGGTGCTCCCGCTCGAAGCCGCTCCACCGACCGCTCTGTACGGTGTACGGCGAGGGGGCGACATGGTCGATCAGGACTGGGACGACGACACCGAATACCACCAGGCCGCAGGGCGGGCGTGGGTCATGGTGGCGATCGCTTCCTGCTGCTCGCTGCTGACCCTCGGTCTCGTTGCACTCGCTGTCTTCGGCGTGGGCGTCTTCATGGCTCTCGCGGAAGCTCTCAGCAGATAAGCCACGGCGCTTGACCAGGGCATGGAGACTCCGCCGACCGCGTGGTCGAGGTCCGTGCAGTCGTGCCACAGATTCAGTGGCCAGCCTGCGTCTCACCGCCTACGGGGCGTGCCACTTCGTAGAGGGCGATCGCTCGGCGAGCAGCTTGAGCCGCCAGGAGCGCGAACCAGGTTCCCCCAGGCACGGCCCGAGAAGGTCCCACCAGTCCACTGCCGGCTCCGCAAGGATCCTCACCACCCACCAGACGTCGTAGGTCACGATGCCGGTCAGCCCCATGGCCCCGAGAACCGTCGTCCACCAGCGCTTGGGCCAGCCCTTGGTCGCGTTTCTCCTTGACGAAACCACTCACCACTACCGGACCGCCCGAGTGTGCCGTGCCCGCTGCGTGCCCGTTCAGGCAGGAGGCCGCGGGGAACCACGGTGAATCACGAGTCCAGTCGCATTCTCTCCCAGCGCGAGCACTCGTCAGGTCAGCAGGGAGCCGCACACGCGATCTTCCGAACCAGTGACCGCCCGGCTCAGGGTCCGGGCCGTCCCAGCCTCCTGCCGATCTGCCACGGACGGCGACGTGTTCGAGGCGCGATGACCGTATGGATCAAGGCATATCGGCCGTACTCGGAGCGAGTGTCGGCGTGCTTGGGACCATGGGGAAGGCGGGCTTGACCTTCTCGGCAGCTCGGAGGCAGGCCGACGACCAGGGAAAGCCACGCACCGCAACACGCTCAGAACCGAGCGCCGAGAGGCGTACTTGGCCTTCCTGCAGGCAGCGCAGTCGATTGACCTGCTGAAACGTCGGCCCCGCATGCGGCCTTCCCCGCATGGGGCCTTCGAGCCGTATGCGGGGATTGATCCTGCCGGGGCGCTTCCAGCGTGATTGTCCTCGGCGGCGCGCTCGGTCGGCTCAGGCGTTGGGACGCTTGCCGTGGTTGGCCTTCTTCTTCTTACGGCCGCGTCGTTTGTTGGCTCGCTTGGCCATGGCGCACATCTCCCTGGTCGGGACTCTTCCTGCCTTCGCCAGTCTAGATTCGGCCCGGGGTGTCCGCATCAGTGGTGCCGCAGCCACAGTGGAGCGCCCCCGAAATTCCGACACCTGGACGCTGGATGTGCCAGGCCGTCCAGGGGAAGTGATCCAAGGCTGCAGAGCGGAAGAACCGCCCCGAAGAGTCCAAGCGGGACGCGGTGGACCTGGTGCGCTCCCCGACGGACCGTTCCCTCACCGGCATCGCCCGCAGTCCGGGCATTCGTCTGGAGACCCTGCGCAAGTGGTTCCGCGAGGACAGGGCACGGGCCCATACGGCGGACGGCGGGAATGGCGCCGACACGCCCCCTGACGAGAAGGAAGAACCCAAGCGCCCGCGGCGGGAGAACGCCCGGCTGAAGGAGGACAACGAGATCCTCCGGAAAGCCGCCGCCTGTTTTGCGCGGAGACGACACGGCGATCCGCTTGCTGTTTCGTCGACGAGCGCCGGAACGCCCACAAGGTGAAGCGGTTGTGCGATGTTCGCGGCCTCTCGCCACACTCCTACGGTGCGAAGCCGGCTTCTTCGAGAAGAGCGGGGCGCCACACAGAACCCGTGGACGACGTCAGGGTCGTCCAAGAGTGGCGGACGTCAGCCTGTGTATCAGGCGCCCACAAGCCCGTGCATCGGGCACGGTGCGCGACACCGGGCAGGAATCGGGCCCCAGGAGGCGAGGGAACCGGTCAACTGTGGTCCGAAGGCCTCAACGGGTGTCGGTCAGCCCGCCAGTGACAGCTATCACCTCGCCGACCGTGAAGCTGGAGTCCGCGTCGGATGCCAGATGGACGTAGGCGGGAGCCACTTCTTCCGGCTGAGCCACCCGCCCCATCGGGGCCGAACTGCCCAGATTCGTCAGGTAGTCGTCGGGGAAGCGCTGGCCCGCCAGATTGAGCACGGTCCATGTGGGTCCGGGCGAGACGACGTTGGCACGGATACCGCGCTGGGCCAGGTGAGAGGCGATGGACTTGGTGAAGACGACCACGGCGGCCTTCGAGGCCGCGTAGTCCATCATCATCTCGCTGCCCTTGAGGGCTTCCTCGGAGGCTGTGGCGATCACGGCGTCTCCATGGGAGAGATGCGGCAGGGCCGCCATCACCAGATGGAAGTAGGCGTAGGCGTTCGTCTTGAAGACACGGTCGAAGTCCTCGGCGGTCAGCTCCGACAGGTCATTCTGACTGTTGAGGTATGCGGCGTTGCTCACCAGGACGTTGAGACCGCCCAGTTCCGCCACCGTCCGCTCGATGACGTCGGTGCAGAAGGACGGATCGCACAGATCGCCCGGCAGCAGCAGGCAAGTGCGCCCCTCCTTTTCCACCGCTTCTTGCGTCTCGGCGGCGTCACGCTCTTCCTCCGGAAGGTAGACGATGGCCACGTCGGCCCCCTCCCGGGCGTAGAGGACGGCCACCGAGCGGCCGATCCCCGAGTCGCCTCCCGTGATCAGGGCGACCTTGCCGTCGAGCTTCCCCGATCCGCGGTAGTTCGGCGCCAGATACCTCGGACGTACCTCCATATCGGCCTCCAGCCCCGGACGTTGCTGGCGCTGGAAGCGGTAGGGCGGAGAGATCTCCGCCTCCTCCTGCGGCATCGCCAGGCGCTCGGGCGGCGTACGGTCCGTTGCTTCCCCCTCCGACATGGCTGCTCCCTTCGCTTTCGGACTTCCAGGCCAGAACAGTCGACGCTGCCGGACCGACAACGACTCACCTCGCGTGTCCGCATCAGGCGAGGTCAAACTGTCCGCTGGTCATGGAGCCTTCGGCGACCGGGGGAACCGGGACGCTCGACGCCTTGGTGGCACGACGTGCAGGGCTCCGCCCCGGATATCGAGAGCGACGACGCCATCGATTTCACCAGGGCACGCGTGGCGCCGGCGAACCGCTGTGGTGCGGTCGCAGTACCCGGAGTCCGTACGGTGGTCATCCACCTGGGTGACCACGCCGGTCACGGCCACGGGTGTCAGCGTCCCGTCGGTCACCCGGCGATTCGCTCGGGACCGGAGAGCCGTCCTGTGCGTGGTGCGCCTTTCCGACCGGCCCGCAGAGTCTTTCGTGGAGCCGGCGTCCCCAGGCACCCGCTGGTGACGACCACGATGTCGGGCGCCCTCACTCTCGTCGGCGGGTGCCGTCCCCGTCCTGCGCGGTCCCGTCGTTCTCCTTGACAGTCGGAACGCATACGGCACACATGCGGCCGGGAAGCCTTGTGAACATGTGAGGACCCCGGAGGGGTGTTCCCCGGGCCAGACACCGGCAGACAGCGATTTTGCAGGTCACAGCACCGCTCGGGGAAAACTCCCCACGCGGGTGTCGCAGGTTCGAATCCTGCCGGGGGCACTGCGGCCGGGGGCACAGAAAAGGGCAGGCTCAGGAGGGGTTTCCTCCCGGGCCGGCCCTTCGTCGTTCCGGACGCCGTGCCACACGCGTGCCGCTACGTCCGCTCGGCGCTCCCTCCGGAGGAGCCCGACGCCGCTCCCCCACCGTCCCGGACCATGGCACCGAGCCGGTCGGCGATGGCCCGTGTCCCCCGGAGACGGCTGCCCCGGGCCGCCGCGACCCGGCCGGTCAGCATGCGCCGGCCGGGACGGAGATCTGGCAGACGTTGTGGACGAACTTGTTGTCCTTCCCCTTGTCGTCGCGGGTGGCCAGGTCCGCCGGGAGGTTGCCCAGCACGAGGTTGGCGCGGACAACGTTCCGATCGTTGGGGATGCCGTCCATGCTGCCGAACACGACGATCCCGCCGGAATACGGCGAGTCACCCACGTTGCCGCGGACCACGTTCTGCGTCACCAGTACTTTCTCCGCACCGACGAGGACGATGCCGACCCCCTGGAGGTGGGGCAGGCGCGCGGTGGCGGGGCAGTATGCGTTGTTCTCGTAGACCATGTTGTGGCGGACGGTCAGGTCGTTCACCGTGCGCGGCAGCACGACGAAGGCACCCGCGCAGTTCCCGGTGATGACATTGCGCTCGGCGGTGAGGTTCCTGAGCCGACGGGTGGTCATACCGATCCGGTTGCCCGTCAGGCGGTTGTCACTGATCACCGTGCCACGGGTGTCAAAGGTCTTGCTCTCCGCGTCGGCCTCGAACACGTTGGCGGTGTACAGCCCGGCGTCGCCGTTGCCGCTTGCGGTGTTGAGGCGGAACGAGGCGCGGGTGGAGCGATCCTGCGCGATGCCCCACTGGCCGTTGTCCCGGGCGGTCACCCGGTGGACCTCCAGCCGGTCGGTACGCGTGGCCAAGACACCGCTCTTCTTGAACCCTTTGACGGTCAGCGACTGGATCCGCACCCCGGTGACGGGGTTTTCGTCCGTGCCGGTGACACAGATGCCGTCCCCGGCCTTGGCGCACGCACTCTGTGCCTCCTTGTCCTTTCCGGGCACGATCACGGTCTGCTCGCCCGCGCCCCGGAGGGTCAGCCGCTTGGTGATCGTGACACTTCCGCGGTAGGTGCCCCGCGTCAGGACGATGGTGGCTCCGGGTCTGGCCGCGTCGACGGCCTTCTGGATGGACTGGTCCGGACGGACCACTTGCTCGGGTCCGCTGTGGGCGGAGGCGACCGGAGCGAGGGCGCCCATGCCGACGACAAGGGGCGCGATGGCGCAACTAAGGCCTGTGGCCTGGTATTTCCTCATGATCCCAACGTTATGGGCCACCCCGCAGCATCGCCACTCTTAGCAACCATATGGATATGGAAAGTCACCGATCGGACCTGTTCCCCGGCTCCGCCGCCGGCCGCCCGGCCGGCACGGGGACGCGGCAGGGGCAGGGGATCTGACGAACCGGGGGCGGTCGCCGCTCGAGCCGCGCCCGCCGCCGGCGGGACGTCGGGGCGGCCGGTGGAGCGTCGGTCGGTACGCCCGTCCGGCCGATGGGCGTGACGCCGGTGACGGCCAGAATCCGTTCGGCCGAAAGGTGGTTGTCGTCCCGTACGGCCCGTAGGGCCATGGCCGTGGCCACGCACGCGGGCGAGCGAGCCGGCCGTGTTCCCCGTCGCGAGGGTCACGGCGGGCACCGATGCCGCTCGCTCCGGCCCGACCGCGTGCCTTCCGCGGAACCGGTGGCACCGATCCCGGGACAGCCGACCGGGAGCGGCCGTAGCGGAAGGCGGCGATGTGTTCATCGCGCTGCGAGTTGAGCAGGTGGATCGAGTTGAGCAGGTGGATGAGGAGCACGCCCAGAGCGCGCACCACCGGGAACACGCTCATGGTCACGAGGGCCCCATGCTCGTTACGTCCCCTCCGCCCGGTTCAGTGCCGCGGTGGTGAGTGCGGGGATCCGTGGACGCGAGGCAGGATCGCGGACCATGTGCCCACCATGCCCACCTCCAAAATCCCCACCGCGGCCACCGCCCGGCCCGAACGCACAGACACCCGCCTCGGCCTTGCCATTTCTACTGTGGGCGCCTCAGCGCCCTCCGGATCAGCAGGAAGGCCACAATGGCGAGCGGGGCGATCCCCATGAGAATCACGATTGCCCCGACGACGACCAACGCCGCCCCGAGCAGGATCAAGAGTGTCCCGACGACGACCAGCACCGTCCCGAGCAGGATCAAGAGTGTCCCGATGACGAGAAGAAACATCGCGAGGACGGTCACGGTCGCCTCCTGTCCCCCTCCGACTCTGGCTCCTTCCCGCCCTCTATGGCAAACATTTCCGGATAAATCCGCCGGTGCGCTGCTCCGACGATGCCCGCCTGCCGAGGTCCGGCCTCTTCGCGACCAGGTCGGAGCACCGGTCTCCCGCGCATGGCTGCGCCCTGGGCGGACAACGAACGAGCCAAGGCCTCCGGAGCCGTCGCCGTACGACACGGAAGCACAGCGACCATGGCGACCGCAGGCGACCACCGCGAGCGCAGGCCGCCTCGCCACCGGGCCAGGAGAGCTCAGCGGACTTCGTGCCCGCAGTACGGGACGATGCGACCTCGGCGATCGCCCGCTCCGCCTCGGGAAGCAGACTCGTGAGTTTGACAACAAACCTATCGACTATCGATAGTATCGATAGTCGATAAGTGCGTTGCGGATGGCAGGGGGAAGCATGGGTGCGAAGTCCTGGTGGAGCCGGACCGACGATCGAATGCTGGGGGCAGCTCTGGCTCTGGCCACTCTGCTGGTCGGCTTCTTCGGGGTGCTTGTCCCGGCCCTCGGAGCGGTCGGCCTCGTCGACCCGGTGGACACCCGCGAGGTCGAGGCCGCGACCACGACCCAGGTGCCAGGCACCGTGACCGACGGGGCGGCGGGCCACGGCATGACTCTCACCGGCACTCACCAGGCCGACCTCGCCTTCGCCGATCCCGACCCGGGTCAGCGCCTGCTGCTCGCCCTGCCGGAGCTCATCGGCAGCCTGCTCCTGCTCCTCATCCTGGTCCTCCTCCTGCAGATGGCCAGGACCCTGCGCGGCGGCGACGTCTTCGCGCCGAAGAACGCCCGACGCCTGAGCGTCATAGGACTCACGGTGCTGGTGCAGGCCGTCCTCTCCCCCGTACTGTCTGCGCTCACCACACAGGCGCTGGTGAGCGGCACCCCCATGGCCGACCGGATCCCCTTCTCAGCCACCTTCTCCGGCGCGTACGTCCTGCTCGCCTTCCTCATCCTGGCCCTGAGTGAGGTCTTCCGGCGCGGTACGAAGCTACGCGCCGACACCGAGGGGCTGGTCTGATGCCGCCGGCGGAGGAACACCGGGTTCAAGTCCACCTGGACCGGCTGCTGGCCGACCGCGGCATGACCCTGTCCGAGCTGGCGGCCAGGGTCGGGGTGACGGTGGTCAACCTCTCCGTCCTGAAGAACGGCCGGGCGAAGGCGATCCGCTTCTCCACCCTCACCGCGATCTGCCGCGAACTGAACTGCCGGCCCGGTGACCTGCTCAGCATCCGCGAGGACCGAACTTGATGCCCCACCTCGCCGCTCTTTCGGGCGGACATGTCCGGTGAGGGTGCCACTCGTTTCACGGTCTTCCCGGGCTCGTGGCGTGTGCTGACCCCGATCGCGTGGAGCTCCGGTTCTTCGCAGGTGTGGTGGTCGGCCTCCCCGGTCGGGTGGAACACGCGGATACCGTTGAGGGCGGTGGTCACGATTGACAGGCCGCCGGGCTGTCCGGCCTGTTCGCCGTCCGGCCCTGGTTCCTCAGCCATGCCGGTGATACGTGCACACCAGGCCTTCCGCCCGAAGTGCTTCCCCGCACGGCCAGGGCGATGCTCCGGCGAGGGGGAAGGGAGCCGGCGAGGGGCGCGGGGCGTGTACCGGGGCGCAGGGCGTGTACCGGGGCGAGCCCGGGTACACGCGGGGGTGTGAGCCGGGAAGCGAAGGCGGTTGTATGGAACCTGTACCTGGGGCCGAGGACGGAGCCGCGCTGGACCGGTCGGCCCTGCAGACCACAGTGGCCCTGGACGGGGATGGCACGTCCATCGCCCGGGCCCGCCACCGCGCCGCGGGCTTCCTCACCCGGGTACAGGCCGAGCGCGGCCTGCGCGTCTCGCAGCGCGCCCTGGACCTGACACAGCTGGTGGTCAGCGAGCTGGTCACCAACGCACGCAAGTACGCACCGGGCCCGGCGCTGATGCACCTGCGCATCGCAGGCGACATGGTGGAGGTGGTGGTGTGGGACTCCGAGCCGGTACTGCCGGCGGCCCGGCCCACCGATGCCGGACGAGTGGGGCAGCACGGGCTGGAGATCGTCAGGGCCGTCGTACAGAGTCTCGCGGTCCAGCGCGAGTCCGTCGGCAAACGCATCACCGCCCGCATCGCCCTGCTCGACGACCCGGCGAGCAGCATCGCCGGGCGGAGTCCCGTGTGACGGTTCCGCAACGCCCAGGGACGGCTCCCCCGCGCACCCACATCGAACTGACCGCCGTCGCCGAGCAGGTCAACGCGCCCCGGGGGTGTCTCCGTCCGACCGCGGAGCCTGCCCCATACGTTCCATCGGGCCCCAGGGACCGGGCTGCTCCTCGATCACTCCCACCGCCTCCTCGATGACCGCCGCGGCGATCCAGGCCAGTGGCTCCACATGATCCACCAACGGTTCGTTGTCGGGCCCGCGCCCGCTCTCCTGGCCCCGCAGTAGCCAGGGCCTCACACCGTTGCCTCGATGGCGGGGCAGGTGGCAGTAGTCGTAGAGGCGACGGGCGACCCAGATCCGTACCGGCCGGTCCTGCCACCAGGACTCGACGTCCAGCGAGTTGGCAGACAGCCCGGGCAGGAGTACCCCGGTGAGCTCGTCACGGCTGGACGTACCGCGCAGGTCCTTCTCCGGACCGAGTGACCAGCGAACGTAAAGATGATTCTGCCGACGGACTTTGTCGGCGACCTCATCGAGAGTGTGCAGAGTGGTCAGCGCCGTGGGCATTCTCACGTTTCTTCCGGAATGATCGGTTACGCCCGGTTCGAGCACCGGCAGGCGCTCCGGACTCACCGACTGCCGGGACATGGGAACCGACCCGTCGTGAGGCCGCGAGCGCCGCGGCGCGTCGTTCCCGCACGCCCTCCGGCCACAGATCGGCTTTCTCCGGGCTTCACCTGCAGTGTGCTCGCTCGCACCACCGGTCCCCCGCTCGGTGGGTCCTTCTCGTCGGCTCGACTCGAGGGTTCATCGGCCGTTCTGGTCTACGGCGGCCCGTTCCCGTCATGCGGCGGCATGCGGCGGCGATCACCGGTCGCCCTCCGGCGTCGTCTCTTTGCTCCGGTTGGTCAGGGCGCCGTGCGGGAGGCGTGCCACCGCCCTCGCCGCCACCCTTGTCGTCACGGTCCGTGCCGTGAGCCGGGGCCCCGCCCGGGACTCCTGCGACGCCTTGAGCTCCCGACCGTCCTGCGGTGTGCTCGCGCCTTCGCCGCTGCGCCGCATCTCCGGCTGTTGCGGATTCGGCATCGCGCTTCCACCTCTCCCTCTGTTCGGTCCGGCGGATCTCCTCATTCGTCCCGCGCGTCGACGCGGGTAGCCAGAAGATTCTGGTACCAAACGTGCAAAGCGCCCGACCCGCATGCCGGGACCCTCCGGCCTCGCCGGGTGCGGGCCTCGCGGGCGAAGGCGGTGGCGAACGCGGCGCCGCACCGCCGCACCGCCGCCCGTTCTCGGCCCGGCGGTGCGGCGCGTGCACGGCGAAGGCGACGAACCGGCAGAGCGCCACCGTGAGCCGGATGCGTGGAGCAGTTCCACCGCGGGGCTGTCTGAGGCGTCAGCCCGGTGCCGGAGGCGTCACGGTGGCGGCGGTGAGGTGCTTCGCCGAGCCCGCGACCGCGTCGTTCTCCCGCAGGGACAGGAAGAAGGACTTGCGGGACCGGTGGGCATCGCCGTCGAGCGTGTGGCCCGCCGCATCGTCGAAGAGCGTGCTCGGGACCGGGCCGGGGAGGGCGCCGTGGCGCCGGGCGTGCCGTTCGCCGTAGAAGGACGGGACCGCTTCGGGCCCCCGCACGGCCAGTGCCGAGTGGCCGAGGAGGCGCAGGTTCAGTGCGGTGTCACCGTTCCTGGTCACTGAGCGGGAACGGTCGTGTGTCAGTCATGCCCGCCGGGTATCCGGCGGGCCCTGAGCCAAGCCCCGTCCGGAAGAGCCGGACCGTCGGCGCGCCGGGCGAGTCGCTGCCTTCCTTTCCCGGAGACCCGGTACCGGGGCGGAGACGGAGTCCGTTACCGAGCACGGCGTCGGGGAACCCAGACCACATCATCCACGGAGCCGCCCCCTCGGCGCATCGACACGTGAGGGCGGGCGGCACAGCCAGAGAAGGGGATGCCATGACCAAGGCGCGAGACATCATGACCAGCGGAGCCGAGTGCATCGGCGCCGAGGAGACGGTGCTGGACGCGGCCCGCAAGATGAAGGACCTCGGGGTCGGCGCGCTGCCGATCTGCGGTACCGACAACAGGCTCAAGGGCATGCTGACCGACCGGGACATCGTGGTGAAGGTGCTGGGCGCGGGCAAGGACCCCGCGACGTGTCAGGCCGGGGAACTGGCTCAGGGTGAGGCCGTCACCATCGGAGCCGACGACGACGTGCAGGAGGTCCTGCGCACGATGGCCGAGCACAAGGTGCGCCGCCTGCCGGTGATCGACGGGCACGACCTGGTCGGCATGGTCGCCCAGGCCGACGTCGCCCGTTCCCTGCCCGACCCGAAGGTGGGTGACCTGCTCCAGGCCCTGTCCACCGACTGATCCCTTGCCGGCCTCAGGGGCTTCGGCCGCTCGCCCGGGACATGGAGGAGCAGCGGCCGGAGCCCGGGGCAAGCGGTCCGTGTGCAACCCCGGGGGAGTGGTGGCGGATCCGCGCGCCGCATTCGCCCGTCGGCCGGACGACGCGCGGCCGGCAAGGCTCGTACGCCGGCTCCGCGCCCGGAGCGAGGAGCTCTCGGCGCCGTGGGACACCCACGACGTCGGCGTGCGCCGCAGCGACGTCAAGCGCTTCCCGCATCCGGTCGTCGGCCTGTCGGAGCCGGACTGCGAGGTACTGCTGAGGCCGGAGCACGACCAGCGGCTGATCGTCTGCACCGCCCGCTCGGGCAGCGAGTCCCACGAACGGCTGGAGCTGCTGCGCGTGGTCGGCCTCCAGGGCCTGTCCCGCGACTGAACCGCTGCGAGGGTCCGTCGATGCCCCAGCAGCGATACCGCTCCGGGCCCGTGGCCGGAGCCGGGGATTTACGGGCCAGCAAGGTCGGGACAACATTATATCTGTATCCGCGGGGTGAGGGTTTTACGGAACCGTGCGGGCAGTTTCCTTGCAGTAACGATCGGAGCGGAATTATTCAACGCACACGGACCGCCGCAACGTGCTACTGTCGATCTCAGTTGCAGTTGTGGTTCCCGAATTCCAAGTTCTTCTCAGTCGGCTTCTGTGCCACTGGAAGTGCCTTTTGGCACCGGTCTTTTTCCGGGCGGGGTCATCATCGCGGCGACACGGTGTCCGTACAGTGCGGATGCCGACTCACTGCCCCGAAGGAGAAAAGACATGGCTACTGGCACCGTGAAGTGGTTCAACGCGGAAAAGGGCTTCGGCTTCATCGAGCAGGACGGTGGCGGCGCTGACGTGTTCGCCCACTACTCGAACATCGCCGCCCAGGGCTTCCGCGAGCTGCTCGAAGGCCAGAAGGTGAGCTTCGACATCGCGCAGGGCCAGAAGGGCCCGACGGCCGAGAACATCGTCCTCGCCTGACGTCGGCGCACACTTCGCAGCTGGGGCCCGCATCCTTCGGGGTGCGGGCCCCAGCTGCACGCACTCCCCGCAGTGGTTTCTCCTGCGGGACGACTGCGGGACGACTGCGGGAATCCGCTGGATCACACACACGGATTCCCCTTCGAGGATGCCCTTGCATCTCCTCTCGAACGTGTCGCAGCGCACGATTACTTTCGCATTCCATTCGGCCCGTTCTTGCAATTCTCCACGCCGCTCATTGCCGCGGGAATTCCTTGATATGTGCCGCATCGAGGAAGGTTCCGCATGAACCGCACACGCACGAACGACCGCTTCGCCCGCACTCGGAACGGGAGCGCCGCCCCCGGGAAGAACGGCAACCGGTTCGGCTCGTCGTCCCCGCGCCGCTCCGGCGGGCCGATCCGTTCCCACGGTCACAGCCGCCGCCCCGCCGCGTTCCAGGGTGAGTTCGCCCTCCCGGAGACGCTCACCCCGGCGCTGCCCGCGGCGACGGGCTTCGCCGATCTCGACATGCCCGCGGAGCTGCTGGCCGCGCTCGGCTCGCAAGGCGTGACCGTACCGTTCCCGATCCAGGCCGCGACGCTGCCGAACACCCTCGCCGGCCGCGACGTCCTCGGCCGGGGGCGCACCGGTTCCGGCAAGACCCTGGCCTTCGGGCTGGCCCTGCTGGCCCGTACGGCTGGGCAGCGCGCCGGGGCCCGGCAGCCGCTGGGGCTGATCCTCGTACCGACGCGTGAGCTGGCGCAGCAGGTCACCGACGCGCTCACGCCGTACGCCCGCGCGGTGAAGCTGCGCCTGGCCACGGTCGTGGGAGGGATGCCGATCGGCAGGCAGGCCAGTGCGCTGCGCGGCGGCGTCGAGGTCGTCGTCGCCACCCCCGGACGCCTCAAGGACCTCATCGAACGCGGCGACTGCCGGCTGGACCAGGTCGCCATCACCGTCCTCGACGAAGCCGACCAGATGGCCGACATGGGCTTCATGCCGCAGGTCACCGCCCTGCTCAACCAGGTCCGCCCCCAGGGGCAGCGCATGCTGTTCTCC
The DNA here is from genome assembly GCF_045291515.1 of Streptomyces sp. GD-15H. Taxonomy (NCBI): domain Bacteria; kingdom Bacillati; phylum Actinomycetota; class Actinomycetes; order Kitasatosporales; family Streptomycetaceae; genus Streptomyces; species Streptomyces sp. GD-15H. Next base: position 4,915,753 of record NZ_CP149447.1, on the reverse strand, counting down.
GCCACTCTCGACCGCAACGTCGATCTGCTCGTGCGCCGCTACCTGAGTGACCCCGTCGTGCACTCCGTCGATCCGTCGGCCGGCGCGGTCACCACGATGGAGCACCACGTACTCCACGTCCACGGCGCCGACAAACACGCGGCCACCACCGAGATCGCCGCACGCGACGGCCGTGTGCTCATGTTCCTGGACACCAAGCACGCCGTCGACCGCCTCACCGAGCACCTCCTGAACAGCGGGGTGCGGGCCGCCGCCCTGCACGGGGGCAAGTCGCAGCCGCAGCGCACCCGTACGCTGACGCAGTTCAAGAACGGACACGTCAGCGTGCTGGTGGCGACCAACGTCGCTGCGCGCGGCATTCACGTCGACAGCCTCGACCTCGTCGTCAACGTCGACCCTCCGACCGACCACAAGGACTACCTCCACCGCGGCGGCCGCACGGCCCGCGCCGGCGAGTCCGGCAGCGTCGTCACCCTGGTCACCCCGAACCAGCGCCGCGCCATGACCCGCCTCATGGCAACAGCCGGCATCGTCCCGCAGACCACCCAGGTCCAGGCGGGCGCGGAGGCCCTGCACCGCATCACCGGTGCCCAAGCCCCCTCCGGCATCCCGGTCGTCATCACCGCGCCGGTGGTCGAACGTGCGAAGCGCAGCGCCACCTCACGCGGTCGGCGCCGCTCGGCTCCGGCGACCCGGCGCGCGCCCGCACGGCGGTCCGTCCCCGACGCGGCCTAGAACCGTCTTGCTCAGGAAGCTGACCCATCTCTGCAGGAGGCACCTCTTGACGCTGGTCCGGATGCATTCCCGCTCAACGAGCACCAACGCCGTGCACAGGACGGTTGCCGAGGCCATGGACGCGGCCGGGCCTCAGGTCTGGGACGACATGACCGTCGAGGTGGCGCTGTCCGTCATGGCCGCCGCCCGCACGGGTCACCTCGTCGTCTGCGACGAGGACGGCCAGTACACCGACCTGGTCACCCGGGCCCGGCTCACCGCGGTGCGGGACAGCTCCGGATACACCGACCGGGTCCGCCTGCGCGACATCACCGACGGCGGGCCCTTCGCCTCGCCGCTGACCACGGTGGCCGAAGCCGAGCACGCGATGCGCCACCGGCGGCTCGGGGCCCTGCCCGTGGTCGACGAACACGGCAACGCCCTGGGCGTCGTCGCCCACTCCCGCTGAACCGCCTCCCCACGGTCGGCCCCTTCCCCTTCTCCTTGTGAGGCCTCATGCGTTGTGTCATCGCCCGCTTTCCGTTCGAGCTCACCAAGAGTGGCGTGCTGGAAGCGATGAAGGGCGTCAAACCCGAGCCGGTCACCGGCGACTCCGTGGTCATCGGGCGCCGCCACTACCCCGCCAAGCAGGTCGGCCAGGTCATCACCCGCCAGGACCGCCGCGATTTCAGCGGCGGCGAAGTCCTCAGGGCCATGACCCAGCTCGGCTTCACCTGCCGCACCGTCCCCAAGGCCGCAGAGGCCCCTGCGGCCTCGGCGGCGAGGATCGTCGACCCGCTCCAGCGGGCTTCCGCGTTGCTTGGCGCCCCCATGTCCATCTGACCGACGGGAGAGGTGCGAGCCGGTACCAGGACAGCGGCCAGAGCCCGAGCCGGCTTGTTCCCGACCTCGTCGGCCGGTCGGGCAAGTGGGCGTGCACTCTTACCGCCGGGGCCGGCCCTGCGGCGCAGCCTCGGGCCGTCCCCGAACACGCCGACGCAGGGCAGGGCTCTTCCGCATGCCCCGGAGATGCCCCGGCGGCTCTCCGACACCCCTCTGCCGATGGCCCCGTCCTTGCCCCCAGGTGTACCGTCACGGCCCCGAACGGGGACATACCTTCGGCACAGGGACACATACCTTCGCCGGCCCCGTCGCCGTCGACCCGTGCCCCGCTCCGGGTGACACGCCCACCCGGTTCCGCGTCCACAGCCGCGCCGACTCGGCGCAAGGGCGACCATGGGTCCGGGCGCTCCCACGGGGGGCACCTGGCAAGCCGCAGCCCGCGCGACTGGCACATGGCGTGCGGGCCGGACGGTGGGACTCGATTGCCGGTCCACCGTCGACACGGCGGCACCCGCGCTCCGTCTCCTCGGACTGCCGTCCCAGGCCGGACTGCGACGCCCGGCCTGATCGGCTGCCGGCTACGGGCCTGAGGGGGCTACCGTCCACTGTGAGGGTGCGGATCAGGCGTCCGCCTTGTGGCCGGACCCGACATCACCGCGTCGCAGTTCGTCGTTGATGCGCTGGGCCTCTTCGAGTTGGTCTTCCAGGATGATGATGCGGCAGGCCGCCTCGATGGAGGTGCCCTGGTCGACCATCTCACGGGCGCGGGCGGCGATACGCAACTGATAGCGGGAGTAGCGACGGTGGCCGCCCTCGGAGCGAAGGGGCGTGATCAACCTGGCTTCGCCGAGGGCCCGCAGGAAGGCGGGCGTGGTGCCGAGCATCTCCGCTGCTCGCCCCATGGTGTAAGCGGGGTAGTCGTCGTCGTCGATTCGGTCGAGCGGTGTGTCTGCGGTCATCTGCACCTCTGATGGGGAATGCGTCGAGGGGCCTTGGTGCCGTACGGCACCAAGGCCCCGAGGGATTTGTAACACCACCGGCCGGCTTACTGCGATGCCGGCCTTCTGTTTCCGCACCGGCCCCCAGCAGGGGGCGGAGAGTGCGGGGATCGCGGATGCGTGACCGTGGGACCACCTTCCGTTCCGGGGCCTGCGGTACCCGAGCGAACCGTTCTCGCCCGGGCGATCCTGATGGCGTACTCCTCCTTCTTTCTTCCTTCTGACGGACCTTTTGGTACTGCGGATCCTACGTACTGCTGGCAGCCCTCACGAGGCCACCGGGCCCGGCGGTCAGCGAGGGGGCCCCACGCCTACTCCGGCCCCACCACTCCACCGCCGTGCCACAACCTTTGTTCCACGCGGGCAGTCCGTGTCTGCCACGCCTCACTGACTTCCTGGCTACAGCAGACACACTAACCCCCTCGCGGGCACATGTCTACAGCAGCCATGACAGATTTCAGCCCGTGCGAGTGAAAGGTTCTACGCCCGTGCCCCTCTGCCTCAGCCGCTCGGTTGCGGCTGGGACATGACGCGAGGATCGGGCGTGGCCCGGGTCGTGGGTCCGGCGACCACGTGGGCGCCGAACAGGTGGATCACTCGGCGTCCGTCTGCTCGTCGTAGGAGCATGCGCCGAACTCCAGACCCTCGAACGGCCGGGAGAACAGGAACTCCTCGAAGCCGTCGTCGCTCGATGTCACCCCGCGGTGGAGCATCTCGGGCAGTGCCTCGATCTTCGTGATCCCCGTGGCCGCGAGCACGTGCGAACAGCGAAGAAGCGGCTCCCCCGGTCGAACCCCCCGAGGCTCGAGGTGGTCCCGAAACCGTGAGGTGGACCTGGGCTGAGCCGGCCACGTCCGTGACGCTCTCGCGGAGGTTCGCCGATCGGCGCGATGCGGCGAGGCCGCCGCTGGGGTCCGGTCGGCGGTGCACGGAGCCCTTGGACGGTGATCACGACTCGCGTGCCAGGTGCGTGCCGGATCCTCGACCGGGACCTTGGTGCTCTCGCGCGGAGCCCGGTGGGGCCCGGCGAGGAGCGACACCACTGGCATGGTGCTGAGCCGCGTCGGTCAGTCCGTGAAGCTCACACCGCTCGTGCGGGGGCGGCGGTCGACGGAGAGCCGGAATACATCGGGCCGGGCGTAGTGGCCGGCGACATCGAGGTCGAGCAGTTCCTCGTAGCGGCGGCCGGTGGGCAGGGGCGCCGTGATGAGGCCGGCCCGGTCGAAGACCGGCTCGACGATCCAGGTGCCGTCGGGACCCACGATGTTCGAACCACCGTTGAAGAGCAGCCCGTTCTCGGGTGCGTCGGGGCCGACACCTGCTCGGTACGCGTCGACGAGGTCGGCGGGGATGTCGTCCGTCGAGAGGATCTGCCCGGCGGAGATCACGAAGCAGCGGCCCTCAAGGGCGTACGACCGGGCCGCGATCGTGTGGCTCTCGGGCATGTCCGGCCAGGCGGCGACGTGGAGCTCCTCGTTCTGCGCGTGCAGGGCGTGGCGCGCGAGCGGGTTGAAGTGCTCCCAGCAGACGAGAGAGCCGATACGCCCGGCCGGTGTGTCGACGACGCGCAGGCCCGCCCCGTCGCCCGCCGCCCAGACGATGCGTTCGGTGTGCGTCGGCGTCAGTTTCCGGTGCAGGTTGAGCGTACGGCCGTCCGGACCGATGGTGACGAGCGAGTTGTACAGCGACCCGGCGGCAGCGGACGGGCGCTCGTTGAGGCCCAGGACCACGGTCACGCCGGCCTCGCGAGCCGCCGCCCGGATTGGGGCGAGATCGTCGTCCACGCCACCGGTGTGATCGAGCACCGGGCTCTGTTCGAGCAGGCGCGCGTGCCAGTGCCGTGCTGTCACGCCAGCCCGCCAAGCCGAACACCCAGGCCGGGTAGCAGGTGAGCCAGGTCTCCGGGAACACGACGAGCGTCGCGCCGGAGGCCGCCGCGTCCGCCACGTGACCGGCGGGCCCGGCGCACCGACTCCTCGAGGTCCAGCAACGCGGGCGGCTGCTGGACGATGGCCACCTGCGTCCGGGTCACGGCTGCTCCGGTCCGACACCCGAATACAGTTCGGGGCGCCGGTCCGCGTGCACGTCGTTGAGTTCGCTGATGGACTTGTCGTGCGCTTCGGCGAGGTCGACCGTCGCGCTGACGGTCGCCGCCTCGCCCAGGCGCAGCGCCGTCACCGGATATCCGTCGGCGTCGACGATCACGCTGCCGCCGAGCCACTCCTGCCCTCGTTCGACGCCGGCGCGGTCGGCGACCGCGACGAACATGCGGTTGACCGCGGCGTTCGCCTGCACCCGGATGATCTCGCCGGGGCGCTCACCCTCCGGTCGCGGGTACAGCGGCCAGTTCACCGGCCCGCACAGCAGCTGGGCTCCCTCGAGCGCCGCCATGCGCACCCACTCGGGGAATTCGAGGTCGTAGCAGACCAGCATCCCGATACGGCCGTACGGGGTGTCGACCACCGGCGGCGGCGCCGCACCCGGCGTGAAACCCCGGGTCTTCTCGGCGTTCCACAGGTGCGCCTTGCGGTACACGGCACGGAGCCCGGTCTCGTCGATCAGGACACCCGTGTTGTAGACGTGGCCGTCGGCGCCGAGTTCCGCGAAGCCGCTCACGATCACCAGCCGCAGCCGGGACGCCAGGGCCTCCCACTCCCTGATCGTCTCGCCACCGATCGGCTCGGCTGTCGCCCGCAACTCCTCGGCATCGTCGAACACGTACCCCGAGTTGGCGAGCTCCGGCAGGACCACGATGTTCGCGCCCCGGTCCGCTGCGGACAGGACCGCCTCGCGGATTTGCTCCCGGTTCTCCGATACGCGGCCGACCTGCGGGGCGAGTTGGCAGCAGGCGACCGTGACGGCGGACGCGGCGGACGCCGATGACGGCAGCGAGGGGGTCATCGGACCGATCCCTCCAGTTCGGGTTCGTCCTCCACGCGGGCGTCGGCCTCGGCACCGTGGTCGAGGTTGCGCGAGAAGACCAGGTAGAGGACGCCGGAGACGAAGAGCCCGACGACGAACGAGAAGTCGGCTCCGCCGAGCAGCTCCGCGACCGGTCCCACATAGAAGCTGGTCGAGAAGAACGGGATCATCGAGAGGAACCCGAGGAGGTACGCGAGCACACCCCGCCACGCCCAGCGCCCGTAGATGCCGTTCGGCTTCAGGACTTCCCCGATCGCGTACCGGCCGCGGCGCACGAAGTAGAAGTCGACGAGGTTGACCGAGGTCCACGGCACCAGGAAGTAGAGCATCAGCAGCACGAAGGTGTTGAAGCTCCCGATGTAGTTGTCGGGGATCAGCAGCGCGACGAGGAGCGAGCCGAGACCGACCACGGTGAGTCCGATGACGCGCAGCCGGACCGTCGGACTGACCTTCTTGAAGCCGTCGACGGCGCTCGTTCCGGTCAGCATGGCTCCGTAGGCGTTGACCCCCATGATGGAGACCAGCGCGAGCACCGAAACGATCACGGCCATGGTGCCGAATCCGGGGAAGACCAGGTCACCGACCTGTCGCACCGCCAGGATCGGGTCGGGATCCGGCAGGTAGCTGGCCAGGACCGCGCCGAGCGACATCAGCCATACGGCGGAGAACGTGGCGCCGGCGTACACCGAGCCGATCAGCTTCTTCGCGGGCGCGTTCGCCGGAAGGTAGCGGGTGTAGTCCGAGACGTACACCGAGTAGCTGATGTTGTACCCGGCCGCGAGCGAGATCTGCACCAGGAAGGCCGTGGTGTCCCAGCCCGCCGTGGCCGCCGGTGCGTCCACCGCGAGCGGCGTCGAGGAGAAGTGCACGATGGCCACGACCGTGATGATCGCGAACACGACGATGAGCAGATACGTCAGCCACCGCTGCACGAAGTGCAGCAGATCGTGCCCGACCACCGCGATGATGATCGAGGCGGCGATGAGCACGGGGTACCAGAACAACTTGGCGTCGGGCAGGACGAGCCCGATGCCCTGGGTCGCCAGGATCGTGTCGAAGACGAGGAAGCCGACGTAGACGAAGACGGTCGCCGCGAACGGCACGACCGCGCCGCGGCTGCCGAACTGCGCACGCGACTGGATCATCTGCGGCAGGCCCATCCGGGGCCCCTGGTTGGCGTGGAACGCCATGAAGAAGGTGCCGAAACCGACGCCGAGCACCACGGCGAGCACGCTGAATCCGAGACTCAGCCCCATGGCGGGTCCGACGAAGCCGGTGACCATGGTCGGCAGCACGAAGTTGCCGGTGAACCAGAACGGCCCCTGGTGCCACACCTTGCCGTGGCGCTCGGATGCGGGCACGTAGTCGATCGAGTGCTGCTCGATCACACCTTCGCGACGGGTCGCGGTCTCGGGTGAAGACATGGCGGTCCTCTCAGGCAGGCGGGCTACGGGGCGGATGCCCGCGTCGGGAGGGCCCGTGGGGGCTCGACGGGGTTCATCGGAACCTCCGATTCTCCACTCAGGAAAGTCACCTATACGCAACAAAGAATGCATATTAGGCAACTCACGATTCCCGGTAGTCTGACCTCCGGCCACCCCACTGTCAAGGCCCATCGACAAGTCGACCGATCGCTGCGAGGACTTCATGAAGGCGCTGCATCCGAAGCCGTCCGCGCTCCCGGTCCGCGTCGGCGCGCGCCTGCGAGCCTGCCGCCAGGCACAAGGTCTCACCATCGAGCAGGTCGCGGCGGCCACCAGCCTGACCAGGGGGTTCATCAGCCGCGTCGAGCGGGACGAGACCTCGCCGAGCGTCGCCACACTGGTGACGCTCTGTCAGGTCCTGTCGCTGCCGGTGGGGTCACTCTTCGAGGACGCCGACACCGAGGTGATACGCCTGGACGACGCGCCCCAGATCAACATGGGCGGCCGTGGGGTCCTCGACCGCATGGTCACCCCGCGCGGCCAATCGAGGGTCCAGTTGCTGCGTTCGCGCCTCGACCCCGACGCGAACGGGGGAGACGATCTCTACACGATCAACTGCGACGTGGAGGTGATCCACGTCATCGAGGGAGAGGTCACCGTGCTCTTCACGGGCCGCACCGAGACTCTGACGGCCGGTGACACCCTCACCTTCTCCGGCCGCGAACCCCACAACTGGCGCAACAGCGGCGACTCGGTCGCCGAGGTGCTCTGGACGTTCGTCCCCGCCCCGTGGAGCGGTTCGCGCTAGCCCGCCCAGGGAAGGGTTCGCCCCCGGAGGCGGACCAGGCACGTTTCGCTCGCCGTCTGCACGGTCGTCAGAGCCACCTCACCCCAGAGATACCAACATCACAGTTACTCACATTGAAGTGAGCAATAGAGCACGCCTGTGGCTGCCTCTCCATGGAGGACATGCGAGGCGGCCGCAGCGGAGGGCTCCCGCTCACCACCGCCCCTCGCGAGTGACAGACCCGACGACACCCCCTACGGGGCCCACTGGGAATCCTTACAAACGCGCCTCAGCTGTCGATGCCGAAGAGCTCCCTACAGCTTGCGATTCCGCTGACGGTCACGTGCGGTCGTTCCTGGAGGTCCCAGTCCTGGCGGGAGAGCCGGAACCGCTGGGACTCGACGACCTGCCCGTGAAGGGCGTCGCGGGTGATGCCGTCGGGGCGGTAGCCGAGTTTGCGTGACACGAACACCGAGGAGAGGTTGTCGGTGAAGGACATCGATGTCGCCGACACCGCTTCCAGTTCCGCGAACGCCAGGTGAAGCATGGCGACACGCATTTCGGTTCCGAGCCCACGACCCTGGTGGTCCAGCCCGATCCACGAGCCGGAGACGATCTCACGCCGGATCCCGAAGTCCACGGCCCTCATCTCCTGGATGCCCACCGGGCGTCCCTCGAAGAACGCGACGAGTTCCAGTGCCCAGTTCTGAGGTGTCCACCTCCCCAATCGGATCCAGTGCTGTTGCACGACGTGCCGTGCGCGCCCGGCGGGCGGAAGATCCGTCCAAGGTGTCAGAAACGGCTTCTCGTTCGGTGCGTGGACGCCCCGCGCGGCGACGTCGGCCACCTCCGCCAACTCCTCCTCGGAGGGAAGCCGAAGTTCGAGTCGGGGCGACTGTACGCGCAGGCCCTTGAGCGGCCAGTGGTCGATCAGCATGCGGACCAGTCTGCGCGGACCGCCCGCAAGCCGCACCACCCTTTCAGCCCTGGGCAGTTGAAGAACAAGGTCAGGCCGAGGAGCGCTTGATCAGTTCGGTGCTGCCGGGTTCTCGGTACACCCGGGCGAACCCACATCCCCCGGGTGCGGTGACGGCTGTACGACCCGTCGGTTCGCAACGAGCCGCCCTCGGCACACTCGAACCCACAGCCTTTGGAGACGGCCCCTCTGCGGGCAGGCTGCCGCAGTTGGCTGGAGTCGCTAAGCGGCGCCCAGCTCGCACCAGACGTACTTACCTCGGTTGCCCTCCCTGGCCAGCGGCTGCCAGCCCCACACGTTGGCGCAGGCGCGCACCAGCGCCAGGCCCCGCCCGCCCTCTCCCTCCAGTTCCGGGGTGAAGGGCCGCGGTGGCTCCGGCGGGGTCGGGTCCGCGTCCCACGCTCCGATCCGCAGGACCCCCTTGGCCGACCAGCGCACACGCAGTGCCGCCGGCCCCTTGGTGTGGCGTACGGCGTTGGAAACCAGCTCCGTCGCCACCAGCTCCGCGACATCGACCAGGCGAATCAGGCCGTGCATGGTGAGGATCAGACGCAGGGTGCGACGGCAGATGGTGACGGCTCTCGGATCGTTCGGGATGTACAGCGAGTACTCCCACGGCTCGGTTTCGGGCATGCGAACTCCAGTCGGGTGAGGGAGTGGGGATGCGCTACAGAGGACGGGCGACGGTGTCACTGCCGCCACGCCACGACAGGACGAAGCGGTGCACTTCCGACGCCTCGACGATGCGCAGCGTGGATATTGCGTCACTAACGGTAGACCTTAGATTTAACCTGAAGCAAGCCGATCGCGTAATCTGACGCTCGAACGAGGTTCGTTGGCAGGCACGTTGAGTGAAGGGAAGCGGATGGGGACAAGGCGCGAACCGACAGCACGGCAGTTGCGTCTGGCCGTTGAGCTGCGTCGGCTTCGCGAGGCGGCCGGCCTCAGTGCTCGCGATGCGGCTGCCCTGCTCGGAGTGAACTCGGTACAGATCAGCCAGATCGAATCCGGCATCACAGGCGTGAGCGAACAGCGGCTACGCCGCCTCGCCGCCCATTACGCCTGCACGGACGGCGAACTGGTCGATGCCCTGGCGGTGATGGCGACCGAGAGGGTACGTGGCTGGTGGGAGGAGTACCGAGGGCTCCTGCCCACGTCGTTCCTGGACCTGTCCGAGCTGGAGTATCACGCCACCCATCGATGGGACGTGGACTTCCTGCACATCCCCGGTCTGCTGCAGACCGAGGACTACGCACGGGCGCTCTTCTCGCGAAGGGTTCCTGAGCTTCCCGTCGAAGAACTCGAGTTGCGGGTGCGTCACCGCATGCAGAGACGACTGGTCATCGGAGGCACGCGGCTGATTCCGTACGAGGCACTGGTCCACGAGGCGGCTCTGCGCATCAGAGTGGGTGGCAGAGCGACCTCGCGGAGTCAGCTCGCCCGCATCCTGGACCTGTCGGAGGCTGAACACGTGACTGTGCGCGTCATCCCCTTCGAACTGGAGGAGTTCGCGGACATCACGGCCGACATGGTGTACCTCGGCGGAGCTGTCCCGAAGCTGGACACTGTGCTGCGCGACGGCCCTCACGGCACCGTCTTCGTGGATTCCGAAGCGCAGCTCGGAGTGTTCCGAACACTTTTCCGTAGAGTGGAGGAAGTGTCACTCGATCCCGAGCGTTCGCGTGACCTTATCCACGGACTGACCAAGGAGTTGTGAGACACCCGGTGATTACTCGCGGCAACTGGCGGAAGTCTTCCCACTCGGGCAGCGGCGACGGCAATGCCTGCGTGGAGATCGCGGAGGCTGATGACACACGCATAGCCATCCGCGACTCGAAGTACCCAGCCCGTGCCGCCCTTTCCGTCTCCGCTCCGGTGTTCGCTGCCTTCGTCGGCGCTCTGAAGGAACAGCAAAGGCCCCTGGTGTAGCGCCGGACGCTCCGCCACGCGGTGAAGTGGTTGGAACAGGTGCTTCGATCACCGGTTTCGCCACCAACCAGGGAGAGAAACCGTCACGTTCGCCTACGTTGGGCGCACTGGTCGCGCTCATCACAGGAGGCTCAACCGTGTCGCAGGACACCACCCCGGACAGTGCCGGTTTCGAGACACGTGCCCGGATCGATACGACGAAGCCGCACTCGGCGCGGTTCTGGAACTACTTCGTCGGGGGCAAGGACAACTACGAGGTCGACCGGGAGATCGGGGACCAGATCAAGGGCATCTTCCCCGGGCTGGTCGACGTGGCCCACACCAGTCGACGGTTCCTCGGGCGGGCCGTCGGCCATCTGGCCGGGGAGCAGGGGATACGGCAGTTTCTGGACATCGGTACGGGCCTGCCGACCGCTGACAACACGCATCAGGTGGCACAGCGCGTCGCTCCGGACGCGCGGATCGTGTACGTCGACAACGACCCGATCGTGCTGACCCACGCCAACGCCCTGCTGACCAGCACCCCCGAGGGCCGGACCGACTACCTGGACGCCGATCTCTACGATCCGGAGTCCGTCCTGCGGGCCGCCGCCGGGACGCTGGACATGTCCCAGCCCGTCGCGCTGATGATCCTCAACACGCTCGGTCATGTCGCCGACTACGAGCAGGCCCGTGATCTGGTGCGCCGGCTCATGGCGGGGCTCCCCTCGGGGAGTTACCTGGTGATCAGCGACAGTACGGCCACGAGCGAGGGCATGATCGCGGCGTCGGACGCGTACAACGCGAGCGGCGCCGTGCCGTACTACGTGCGCGAGGTCGAGGAGATCGCCGGGTTCTTCGACGGCCTGGAGCTGGTGGAGCCGGGCGTCGTACGGGTCCCGGAGTGGCGGCCGGAGGCCGGTGCGCCGGGCGAGGACGAAGCGAAGGACGTGGACGCCTTCTGCGGGGTGGGGCGCAAGGCGTAGGCGGGCAGGTGGGCAGGGGGCCGACACGCAGGTCAGCCAGCCCCCTGCCTATCGGGCGTGGAGGGCGAGGAGCGTGGGTGGAGAAACCGCAGACGCCCTCGTCAAGCTTTGCACCACCACAGGCAAGGCGCTCCGCGACATCGCGCTCTCCGCTCAGTTCGAGTGGAACGACGCGGGCTGGCAGCCGCCCAAGCTGACGAAGGTCGCCCTGACGTTCTTGTGGGCCGTTGTCGATCGCTCCGGCGAGTTGCTCCGGGTGGGCGGTCCCCGTCTGCCCTTCCCTCACAGGACCCGGACATGCTTCCCGCACCTGCGGGGGCCGCACGTAGTAACATGTAGTACATGGAGACCACCGCCCGCGATTTCAACCAGAGGTCCTCTCAGATCCTCGCTGCGGCTGCGCGCGGGGAGACCGTCACGGTCACCAAGAACGGTGTCGCCGTCGCCCGGGTCGTCCCGATAGGGCCTGAGGACATCCCTCCGTATCCAACGGACCCGATGGGAGAGATCGACCTTCCCGACCTCGGGCTTCCCGACCTCAGCAACGACGAGATCGAGGACACCCTGAGGGGGATGGGATCTTGAGTCTCGTCGCGATTGCCGATACCAACGCCCTCTACAGGCTCCTGGACCCGAGGCTGACCGGCCACGACACACACAAGGCGGCTCTGGCCTCGATCAGCCACCTCATCGTTTCCCCGATGGTGCTGGCCGAACTGGACTATCTGATCACTACGCGGGCCGGGGCCGGAAAAGCTGTTGTGGCGGCCCGGTTCATTGAGCGCAATGTCGCTACCCGCAGGTTCGAAGTGCCGCCCGTGAGTCCGGACTTGAGCGTCGCCATCGCCGTTGCGGAGGGCTACAAAGACGCGGACAGCGGCAAAGGGGTGGGATTGACGGACGCGATGAACGTCGCCCTGGCCGCTACGTACGGCACGGATGCGATGTTCACCTCGGACAGCCACTTCCGCATGATGCGGCCCCTGACCGGACATAAAGCGTTCCGGCTTCTGCCCGAGGACGGGGTTGACAGCTGAACTGAAGTGTCCCCGTGATCTTGGACACTCGATCTCTATGCCGCGAGGGTGTGCTGGTGGCGCTGTCTGGTCTCGGCCGGGGCGAGGTAGCCGAAGACCTTGTGCTTGCGCAGGCGGCGCCGGTTATAGAACGTCTCGATGAAGGCGAAGACCTCGGCGCGGGCGGTGGCCCGGTCGGGCCAGGTGCGGGCGTCGATCTCTTCCTTGAGCAGGGTCCAGAAGCTCTCCGCGGCGGCGCTGTCGAAGCATGATCCGGTGCGGCCGCAGCTTTGTCGCAGGCCCAACTCGCGTATTTCACTGCGGAATTCTGCTGACGTGTATTCGCTGCCGCGATCCGAGTGTGTGATGCATCCGGGCTGCAGGCTGCCGCGGCCGTGGGCCATCTTCAGGGCGTCGACGACGAGGGAGGCGCGGTGGTGGTCGGCCATCGCGTATCCGACGACCTCGCGGATGGCCAGGTCCAGCCGGCAGGCGAGGTAGAGCCGTCCCTCGGCTGTGGGGAGGCAGGTGATGTCCCCGACCAGCTTCGTGTCCGGCCGCTCGGCGTGGAAGTCGCGGCCGATCAGGTCCGGGGCCGGTCTCGCCTTCTTGTCCGGCCGGGTCAGCGAGCGCCGTCGGCGGCGGTGGGCCCTGGATACCGCGTTCGCGCAGGACGCGGGCGACGCTCCCCCGCACGCGGGGGCACCCCCAGCGGTTCACCGCCCGGCCCAGACGCCGCAGTTCGGCGTGGATGCGCGGAACGCCGTACGTATGGCGGGATGCGACGCGGATGACGGTGATCTCATGGGCCAGGGCCTCGTCGGCCGCCTGCCGTGCGGCGCGGGCCTTCGCCGCCGCCTGCCAGGCGTAGAAGGAGGAGCGGGCCACGTTCAGCAGCCGGCACAGGAAAGCGACGTCGTGGGTGGTCTTCTCCGCCTCGACGAACGCGTACGTCTCGTTCACCGGTCGCTCTCCTTCGCGAAGAAGACCGCGGCTTTTCGCAGCACCTCGATCGTCTTGGCCTGCTCGGCGTTCTGCTTCCGCAGTCGCTTGAGCTCCTCACGCTCGGCACTGGTCAGCTCGCCGGGGCGCCCTTCGCCTCGGTCCACCTTCGCCTGGCGGTGCCAGTTGCGCAGGGACTCCGGACTCACCCCGAGTTCCCGGGCGACCTCGGTGACCGTCCGACCTGTGGAGTCGACGAGCGCAATCGCGTCCCGTTTGAACTCCGCTGTGTACCGCTTCGTGTGCTTGCTTCCCACCTGGTGCTACTTCCTCCGGAACCTCATGTTCCAGTCTCCAGGTGTCCACGATCAAGGGGAAGCTTCACTGTGACCGGTCAGGGGCTGGGTTCGATCGGCCGGCATCTGCGGGTGCTGCTGGACGCGGGTCTGGTGGAGCGGTGGGGCCGGGCGGGGCGGTCCGTGTTGTATGTGCGGTCGGCGGCGGGGGAGGTGCTCGTGGAGGCCGGGCGAGGGGACGGCGTGTGAGGGGACGGCGTGTGAGAGGGGCGGGGTTAGCATCCGGGTATGACGACTGTAGAGACCAACGGTTCTTCTCCCCTCGATGTCGAGATCGATGCCCTGAGCGGCGGTTCCGCCGGGCTGGCGCGGTATGCGGGTCAGGTCGTGCTTGTGGTGAACGTGGCCTCCAAGTGCGGGCTGACGCCGCAGTACGCCGGGCTGGAGCGGCTGCACGAGCAGTACGCGGCGCGGGGCTTCACCGTGCTCGGTGTGCCCTGCAACCAGTTCATGGGGCAGGAGCCGGGCACCTCGGAGGAGATCGCCGAGTTCTGCTCCGCGACGTACGGCGTGACCTTCCCCATGACCGAGAAGGTCGAGGTCAACGGGGAGGGGCGGCACCCGCTGTACGAGCGGCTGGTGGACTTCGCGGACTCCGAGGGGCACAGCGGCGACATCCGCTGGAACTTCGAGAAGTTCCTGATCGGGCGGGACGGCAAGGTCGTGGCCCGGTTCTCGCCGCAGACCGAGCCGGAGGCGGCGGAGGTCGTGGCGGCGGTCGAGAGCGCGCTCGGTTAGGGGAGGGCGCTCCATTCGGTTCAGGGTTCCGTCCGGGGCCGGTTCCGGGTTCCGTCCGGGGCCGGTTCCGGGTTCCGTCCGGGGCCGGTTCCGGGTTCCGTCCGGGGCCGGTTCCGGGTTCCGTCCGGGGCCGGTTCCGGGTTCCGTCCGGGGCCGGTTCCGGGTTCCGTCCGGGGCCGGTTCCGGGTTCCGTCCGGGGCCGGTTCCGGTGGCCGCGTTGACCTTGCCCCTGGGGCAGGGCCCAGCGTTCGTGTCGTCGGGCGGACGGACCGCCCGACGGCGGAGGATGGCGCGGTGGACCCAGAGAACGGGGAACTGCTCGGCATCGGCGCGTTCGCGGCGCGGGCGCGGTTGTCGGCCAAGGCGTTGCGGTTGTACGACCGGCTGGGTCTGCTGACGCCGGCGCGGGTCGACGAGGTCACCGGTTACCGGTTCTACCGGGCGGGTCAGGTCGAGCGAGCCCGGCTGGTGGCGCTGCTGCGGCAACTGGACATGCCGCTCGCCCGGATCGCCGAGGTCGTCGACGCGGACGACGGCGCGGCCGCGGCCGACCGGCTCGCCGCCTACTGGGCGGACGTCGAGGCGCGGCTCGCCGGGCAGCGGACACTCGCCGAATTCCTCCGTGGACGGCTCTCTGGGAGGAGTTCCGAGATGTACGGGAAGTTCGTGGTCGAGACGGTGGACGTGCCGCAGCAGGTGCTGATCACCGAGACTCGGCACACGCTGGCGGACGAGTTGCCCGCGTGGATCGGGGCGGCGCTGGGGCGGCTGGAGCGGGGTGCCGCGGAGTGCGGGGGTGTGGCCGGGGCGCCGTTCGTCGCCTATCACGCCGAGGTGTCGGTGGAGAGCGACGGTCCGGCCGAGGCGTGCGTGCCGGTCGCCGACGAGGCGGCGGCGCGGGCCTGGGTCGAGGCGCGGGGCCGGGCACGGGAGACGGCGGTCCGGGTGGAGCCGGCCCAGCGGTTGGCCTACACCCGGATCACCAAGGCGCAGGTGGCTCATCCGCAGATCCTGGCCGCGTTCGAGGCGGTGGAGCAGTGGATGGCGGCCGGGGGGCTGACGGCTGCGGGTCCGTGCAGGGAGGTGTACTTCGCGGACTGGGATGCCGCCGGGGCCGAGGATCCGGTGTGTGACGTCGCTTTTCCGGTGCGGTGAGCCGCTGAGTCGGTGAGCCGCTGAGCTGACGCGAGGCGGTGCGGTGCGGCTGCGGGGAGTCGTCCGCCGTGCCGAGAGGGTCACGGGGGTGAGCCGAGCCCTCTCGGCAAGGACGGCGATCTCGTCGACAGGGCTCCGCGGAGCCCTGTTCGGCTCCGGTCTGCTCAGCCCTTCACCGAGGCCACGAAAGCGCTCCACGCGTCCGTGGGGAAGGCCAGCTTCGGGCCCTCGGGGATCTTGGTGTCCCCGAGTTCCAGTGCTTCCTCGGTGGTCGACCTGACCATCACGCACGCGCCGTTGTTGTTGGTGTAGGAGGACGTCGTCCACGTTTCCGTGGTGCCCAGACGAATTGCCATGTTCGCTCCGTAGCCAGTTGCTGAGTTGCTGTCACCGGGCTGCGCATTCCGGCAGGGACCCGCAGAACGGATTGCGTCAACCTTCGTTCGTGGTTGGCGTGATCGACGCTACTCGTCGGCATCCTCTTTCGACGCAGCCGTTCACTCGACCGGGTGGCATATTCCAAGAGACACTTCCAGTCAGGCGTGTCAGCGGTATAGCATCCCGCTCTCTCCCGCCCGAAGGTCAGCGCGCGTACTCCTTCGCGACGCGTTCCACGAGCCGGCGGGACTGTTCCACGTTCAGGGACTGCGCCCTCAAGTGCTCGTACATCACGGTGTACTTCTGTACGTCGTGCGGCTTCTCCAGGTACAGGTCGCTGGTCACGCCCTCGATGTACACGACGCTCGAATCGGCCGCGTCCGCGAACTCCAGGATCGAGTACTGGCCGTTGATACCGGAGTGCGCGCCGACCTCGAACGGCAGCACCTGCACGGTGATGTGCGGCAGCTGGGACAACTCCATGACGTGCTCCAGCTGTTCCCGCATGACCTGCCTGCTCCCGACGACCCGGTGCAGCGACGCCTCGTCCAGGACCACCCACAGCCGCAGCGGGTCCTTGTCGGCGGTGATACGGCCCTGTCGGCGCAGGCGCACCTCGACCCGCTTGTCGTTCTCCTGGTCGGACGACTCGGGCGAGCCGCCCTGGACGATCGCCTCGGCGTACGCGCGGGTCTGCAACAGTCCGGTGATGATCTGCGGTTCGTAGACCCTGAGCGACTCCGCGTCCGTCTCCAGGCCGATGTAGACGCTGTACGGGATGTCGCCGAAGGCGTGCCACCAGCCCTGCTGGCGCGAGTCCTTGGCCATCTGCATCAGCGACTCGACGATCCGCTGGTCCTCCACCTCGTAGACTCCGCAGAGGTCGCGGACGTCACGCTGGCTGATGCTGCGCCGGCCGTTCTCCAGCCGGCTGATCTTCGACTGCGACACCAGCAGTCGTTCCGCCACTTCCTCGGCCGTCATGCCCTTGAGCTCGCGGAGCCTGCGGAGCTCCTGGCCCAGCCGGCGTCGCCTGACGGTGGGATTGACATTGGACGCCACGGGACGTGCACCTCCGGCTGCGTGCCTCGTACTTACTCGTACTTGCCACTTTGCGTATCTGGTGTTGAGCAGACTGCCACCAGGGTGCTTCCTACCGCTGGGAAACAGCGGATATGCGACCACTACACGGCAGTTCGCGGAGTGGTGACACCACGGGCCGGTGCGGACGGGTAACGTCGATCGGTTGCGCAGTCCACCGGTTGCGCAGTCCACCGGTTGCGCCATCCACCAGTTGCGACGTCCACCGGTTCGCGGCATGCCGAGCGGGGCGGAGAGAGCCGTGAACTCTCTCCGCCCCGCTCGGACAGCGGCTCCCGTGACCGGGTCTTCGGTGCCGTGGCCGACCAGTGGCCCAGGGGGCCGGTCGCCCTAGTGGGCGACGGCGCGTGCCATGGATCCGTGGCGCGGTTGGGCCGGTATCCCTCGGACGGGTTCCGGTCCGCCCCGGCCGCCGGTGGTGGCCTGACGGCCGCCTGCCGGGGCTGGGCCACGGCGTGGCTGGGCCGCCACACCGTTCTGCACGTCCATCACGGCATGCGCCACCATGCCGCCCATCGGGTCGTGCCGGATCAGGTCCCGCAACCGGGAACGCGAGGAGCGGCCCTCGTTCCCCGGGTACAGGTGCTTGCCGAGACCCACCGCGTGCGCCAGTGCGGCGAGCGCCGCGGTCCGCGGGTCCGGCGGCACGCCGGTGCGGATCGCGGAGTCCAGCCGGGCCCTGATCTCCCGGCTGATCTCGGTGTCCGTCGCCTGGTAGCGAGTCGTCGGCAACACCCCGCACATCTGGCCCGCCACGGCATGCACCATGCCGCACCGCTCCAGATGCGAGAGGTAGGTCTGGCGGAGCCCGAGACGCGGCCCGCCGATCCAGTGGACAGCCCGAACCGGAGCGCCGCGCCTTCGCAGCAACTCCAACGCGCTGTCCAAAGTCGGATCTCCAGTCGGCCGTGGTACCACCACGGCGATACGATCCCCGTCTGGGGCTATCCGTCCGGCCAGCGCCAGCTCCACTAGCTGTGCTCCGGCCAGACCGAGGTCGAGCGACTGCGGCTGTGCAGTGGTACCCGTGGCCGGGTCCAGTGCCAGCAGCAAAAGCTCTTCCGGAAGTGTTCTGCGGCTCCTGCCCATCCATGCCTCCCCGCGTGGATGAATGACAGGGTGACCCCTCTCACATTGGTCTGTCGAGGGCGCGTGACCGGTTCGCAAGGGAACCGGTAGGTATGTCGTTCTCGTCTACCACGTGAGGGAAGCCCGCACACAGGACACTGGTACATGGTTCGGACAGCGCCGCTGAGCGTTGTTCCGGACAGGCGCATTGCGGATTCACGGTTCGGTAGGCGTACGCGCGGACGCGCGACGCACGGAGGAGGCATCGGTGGCGGGCGAGTCCCCCGACAGGTCGAAGCAGCGCGAGTCGTCGGCAGAACCGACGCCGGGGAGCGCGGGTCCGGTTCCCGAGGCCAGGAGTGAGACGGAGGACTCCACTGCGCGGCGGGACCCCCGGCTGACGGCGAGTCGGGACGCGGCGTCGGAGTCGTCCGCGTCTCGTACGTCGACCACGTCGTCCGCGTCGGCCACGGGCTCCGCAGGGGGCGTTGACACGGCCACCCGGGTGTTGTCGGTGCGCGAGGCGCAGACCGACGAGCAGGAGGACGAGGAGGACGAGGACGCCTCAGGTTCCACCGACTCGGATTCCAAGGCCAAGGAAGCCACACCCGGCGGGCGTGACGATTCCGCCACCGAAGGTGACGAGCGGCTGCACGCCGTCGCCGCCGCTTGGGTGCGGTCGGCGGACGAGGCGGAGCAGGCGGATCAGGCCGGTCCGGGCGAGGGCACGGAGGGCGCTCAGAAGGCCCAGGATGCCGACAGGGGCGACACGGACGAGCAGGACGGCAAGGACGGCAGCGAGCGCCTTGACGAGGGCTCAGAAGAGGCTTCGGGGGCCGACGGTACCGACGAGTCGGACGCGGACGCGGAGACCGAGGGCGAAGCTGAGGTGGCACCGGAGGTCGACGCCGACGCGGCTCCCGTCTCCACTGACACCGTTGACGTCCCGGATGCCGAGGAGGACGGCACCACCACGGCGGACGACAACGGCGATGACGCCGACGCGGACGCGACCCCCGAGGCCGACGAGGCCGACGAGGCCGCCCCCGAGGCCGACGCGGCCAAGGCGAACGGCACCGACGACGTCGACGCCAAGTCCGCCGACGAGACCGACGCCGACACTCCCGGCACGCCCCCCACCGATCAGCCCACCGCCGTTTTCAAGGCCCCGCGTCCCTCCGCGCCCGCCGTCGATCAGCCCACCACCATGCTGAAGCTGGGCGACGCGGCCAAGGACGTCGGCAAGGCGGACGACAAGGCGGCGGAAACCGCCCCCGAGGACGAAGACGAGGGCAGGGGCAGGCCCGCCCCCGACCCCACACCCGAATCCCCGGCCGAGCGCACCAGCAAGTTCGTGCCGCTCAAGGATCTGGACGACCCCGATACCCGCAAGGCCCCGAAGGCCGGGGACTCCGTCACCACCGCGCTCCGGGTGCCGCCCTCCGCGTCGCCCGCCGCCGCATCGCCCGTCACTCCCCCCGCCGCCGCCACCCGTTCGGTCCCCCAGGTCGGGCCGGAGCTGACGAGGCAGCAGCCGCTGCCGCCCAAGCCGCCGTTGGATCTGCTGGCCGAGCTGACCAACACCCCGCCGCCGCCGGAGACCCCGCTGCGGACGGCCGTGCGTCGGGTCAAGATCTGGACGCCGCTGGTCGTTCTGCTGGTGATCGTCTTCGCGGTCGTACAGAACATGCGTCCGCTTCCCACACCCACGCTGGAACTCACCGCTGAGGACAGTCACACCTTCGACGGCGGCAAGGTCGACATCCCGTGGCCGGCCGCCGGGCAGGCCGCGCTGGACGTGCAGGGCATCGGCACCTTCGGCTCCTCCGGTGAGCAGAAGCCCGTACCGATCGCCAGTGTCGCCAAGGTCATGACCACGTATCTGATCCTGCGCGACCACCCGCTCAAGAGCGGCGCCGAGGGCCCGATGATCGAGATCGACGGCCCCGCGCAGGAGCAGGCCGACGCCGTTGATGAGTCGACCGTCAAGGTCACCGCCGGTGACGAGATCTCGCAGCGGGAGGCACTGGAAGCCGTATTGATCGCGTCCGCGAACAACGTGGCGCGGCTGGTCGCCCGCTGGGACGCGGGATCCGAGGAGGCGTTCGTCGAGAAGATGAACAAGGCCGCCGAGGAGCTCGGCATGACCGACACGACGTACACGGACCCCTCGGGTCTGAACAACACCACGGTGAGTACGGCCGTGGACCAGGTGAAGCTGGCCAGGGCCGCGATGGAGCAGCCGGCCTTCCGCGAGATCGCCGCGATGATGTCGTACGACGACTACAAGGGGGACAACCACCCCAACTGGAACCAGCTGGTCGGGTCCAACGGCGTCGTCGGCATCAAGACCGGGACCACCACCTCGGCGCTCGGCAACCTCGTCTTCGCCGCGAAGAAGGAGATCGACGGCGAGACGCGGACCATCGTCGGTGCCGTCGTGCGCCAGCCCGCGGGCGGCGCCGACAACACGATCCTGGCCGGGGCGCTCTCCGCGGGAGACCGGCTGATCCGGGCGGCGCAGGACGCGCTGGAGTCGACGACGGTACTGAAGAAGGGCACCGTCGTCGGATACGCGGACGACGGGCTCGGCGGCCGTACGCCCGTCGCCGTCACCGAGGACGTCAAGGCCGTCGGCTGGCCGGGGCTGAAGGTGAAGCTGACGTTCGCCGGGGAGGAGCTGCCGCACCAGGCGAAGGCCGGTACGAAGGTGGGCACGCTCACCGTGGGCGACGGCACGAGCAGCGCCGCCGTCAAGGTCCCGGTCGCCCTCCAGGAGGACCTCGTGGAGCCCGGCTTCACGGACAAGCTGACGCGTCTCGCCTGATCCACGGCGAGCGGCGGGCATCGCACTCCGCCGACCGGTGCCCGCCCTGGGCGCCGGTCGGCGGAGTGCGTGCTAGCGTCACGAAACGGGCAGGTCGCCGGTGACCGGAACGCGGATGTCAGCACCACGGCGGACGGCCGCGACCGCGAACGGAACGCGAACAGAAGACGGGACACGGGGAGTGCCTTCAGGTGGCCACTGCGGAGCCGACACACGCCGACGACGCCGATCCGGGCCCGGGGTCCGGCCCGCGAATACCCGCCTCGGAAGCAGATCAGCCGCCGGGCGGCACACCCGACCCTGAGCGCGGCTCCGCACCCGCCTCGGACGCCGACCCCGAGACCCCCACCCGGGTCTCCCGTCCCAGGGCCGCCGTCCTCGCGGTGCGGGCCCGGATGCTGCGGCACCCGGTGCTGTCCGTCACCGTTCTCGCCGGCGCACTGCACGTCGTCTGGTTCTTCACCTTCGCCAACAGCGGCGGCGATCTCGCGGCGCAGGACGCCTGGGCCGAGTTCGTCGGCCGGCACCCCGACTCCGCGTACAACCTGGCGTGGTACGGCGGCATGCACCCGGTGTCGTACAGCGTGGTGTCGCCGTATCTGATGTCGCTCCTCGGTGTGCGGACGACGATGATGCTCGCGGGGACGGTGTCGGCCGCACTCCTGACGATGCTGCTGATCCGCAGCCTCCCCAGCGTGCGTAATCCGCTGTGGGCCGCGCTCGCGGGCGTGTTCGGGCTGCTGGGCAACGCGGCCTCGGGGCGGGTGACGTTCGGGCTGGGCGTGATGTTCGGGCTGGCCGCGGTCGCCGTGGTGTTCTGCTGGCCGTACCGCTGGCGCTACAAGCGCTGGGCGAAGGCCCTGTGCGCGGCGCCGCTGGCGGCGCTGGCCACGATGTCCTCGCCGGTCGCGGGCCTGTTCGTGGGGCTGGTGGCGGTGGCGCTGTTCCTGCAGAAGCGGCGGCCGGGGGCGTGGGCGCTGGGGCTGGGTCCGACCGCGGTGGTGGCGGTGTCGGCCTGGCTGTTCCCGTTCTCGGGGACGCAGCCGATGGGGTTCGGCTCGGTGGTCCTGCCGCTGGTGTTCTCGGTCCTGGTGGCCGTCCTGGTGCCCCGGGAGTGGATCACGGTCCGGATCACGGCCGCGGTGTACGGGCTGGGCGTGGTGCTGGTCTGGCTGGTCAGTTCGCAGATCGGTTCCAACATGACGCGGCTGGCGATGCTGTTCGCCGGGGTGGCGCTGGTGGCGGCGCTGCCGTTCGCGGTGCCGCGGAGCCGCAAGTGGTACGCGATCGTCGTGGCGTTCGTCGGGTTCACCGTGTGGATCGGCTTCAAGTCGGTCGACGACGTCGTGCACACGACGCCGGCCGCGTCATGGGCGCGTGAGCTGGCGCCGCTGGTGAACGAGCTCCAGGAGGTCGGTGCGGAGCGGGGGCGGGTGGAGGTCGTGCCGGCGCGTTCGCACCGCGAGGCCTCGGCGCTCGCGCCGTACGTCAATCTGGCCCGGGGCTGGAACCGGCAGGCCGACATGGAGCGCAACCCGCTCTTCTACGACGACACGCTCAACTCGGCGAACTACCACGAATGGCTGAAGCGCTGGGCGGTGCACTTCGTGGTGCTGCCGAAGGACGAGCCGGACGGTGACGGCGGTCAGCGGGAGCGGGAGCTGGTGCAGCGCGGGCTGCCGTATCTGAAGCAGGTCTGGGGCGACGCGAACTGGCAGCTGTTCGAGGTGAGCGAGCCGACCCCGCTGGCCGAGCCGCACGCGATCGTGGAGCGGGCCGAGCAGGGCGAGATGACGATACGGGTCGAGAAGGCGGGCCGCGTCCTCGTGCGCATCCCGTACTCGCCGTGGCTGAGCATCGTCGACGCGGAGGGCGACAAACTGAAACCGCCGCAGGAGACGGAGGAGTCCAAGAAGCGTTCCGCCGGGGACGGCGACGGTGAGGACGCGCCGAAGACGTACGACAACGTCCACGGCTGCCTGAGGGAGACGGAAGAGGACGCGAACGGCGACAAGTGGACGGTGCTGCTCGCGCCGGAGCCGGGCACGTACCGGCTGGCGGCGCCGTACACCGTGCCGCGCGGCACGCCCTGCCCGGACGAACTGCGCTGACGCGTCGCGAACGCATCGACACCGACGACGACTCCACCGCGGCGGCGATCCCGGCCCCGGCGGAGGAGACACCGCGCGTGGCCGGCGCGCAGACGAAGGACCAGCGGCCGAAGGACTGGCGACCGAAGGCCGGGCAGCCCGAAGGACCGGGAATCGCGGAGGTCACCCGGGCAGGGTGCCTCCGACCCCCCGGGGTATCTCGCCAGCCAGGCCGGGGACGAGCCGGCGGGACCGTGCAGGGCGGGACCCTGGGTCATCTCCATGGCGAAGTCGTCGGCGAGTTCCAGGATCGTGGGACGGCCCTCCAGTTCGGCCAGCCAGGCCGGCGGGAGGGCCGTTTCGCCGTGCAGGGCGCCCAGCAGCCCGCCGGTCAGCGCGCCGGCCACCGCGCTCGGCCCGTCCTGGTTGACGGCGAGACACAGCCCGTGCCGCATGTCCTCCCCCACCAGGGCGCAGTACACGGCGGCGGCGACGAGCCCTTCCGCCGTGCCCGCCCCGGCGAGCTGCGCGACCCGCTCCGGGGTGGGCATCCCCTGCCGCACGGCGCCCAGTGCCTGCTGCAGGGCGTCCGACACCGGCTGGTGCCCCGGCCGGGCGGCCAGCAGCGCGAGCGCCCGCTGCACCGCCGGGTCCAGGCTCTCGCCCCGGGCCAGCCCGTGCACGATCACCGCGTACGCGCCGGCCGCGAGGGAGGCGATCGGGTGCCCGTGGGTCTGTGCCGCGCACTCCACGGCGAGCTGGGCGACGAGCTGCGGCTCCCAGCCGACGAGCAGCCCGAAGGGCGCCGAACGGGCCGCCGCCTCGGGCCCCGCCTCACCGGGGTTCTTGGGCGACTCGGGCGTCCCCATGCGCCCGTCCCCGAGCCCCAGCAGCAGCGCGCGGGCCGGGTCCCGACGGGCGTAGAGCCACTCCTGCCGCGCGAGCCACCCGTCCTCCGCCCGGCGCTCGTCCGGCCCCCAGTCCCGTTGCGTGACCGCCCAGCGCAGATACGCCCGGTGCAGATCGGTCGGCGGATGCCAGGCGCCGGTGTCGCGCCGTACCTGCGCGCGGATCAGCCCGTCCACGGAGAACAGGGTCATCTGGGTGAGGTGCGTGACGGCCCCGCGCCGGTCGTGGGCGGGGGCGAGTCCGGTGATCCCCGCGGCGCCGTGCGCCTCCCGTATCGCGTCGGCGCCCAGCCCGTCCACGGGCGCGCCCAGGGCGTCCCCGAGGGCGACCCCGAGCAGCGTTCCGCGCACCCGGCTGCGGAAGTCCTGCTGCTCGCGCCGCCCCCACACGGGCCCGGCAGTCGCGTCCACCCAGACCTCCCAGGCCCCCGTGCGTACGTACGACGCCCAGCACTGTAACGAACGGGGGTGAGCGTTTCAGTGCGCGAAGTGGTGGGGGGAGCGACGCCCGAAACGACCGAACCCGACCACTACTGGTCACACTGATCATCTGCGTCCCGACCTTCGCCGACCGCCCCCGGGTTGTTCCTCGCGTCGTCGCGACGGTGTCCGACCTCATCGCGCGATCACGATGAGGTCCTACACCATCGATTTACTTCGGAATACGTTCCGAAGTGCGGTTCCTGGTATGTCCACTCCCACGGTTGCCTTCTCGGAGCTCTCGAAGAACTCGAGACGTGTCGCCGAAACGCTCGACCGGGCCCACCGCGTACACCTCACACGTCGGGACGGCGAGGACCTCTACCTGACCACAGCCCGCCATGACCGACAGCGCGAGAAACCGCGGACGTCACGGCCCGCCTCCTCGCCGCCCTCGTGCGCAGCGATGGAGGCGAGCGAGCCGTACAGCGCGCGCTCCCCTCGGTCTTCCCCTGGGTCCGTCACCTGTCCACGGAGGAGCTGCGGCAGTTCGTGACCGACCTCATCGACGCCACGCATGACGTCGCCCAACTGGACATACACGGCGAACTCCACCGCGTCATCGCCGAATGGCGCGCGACGGCCCGCATCCTCGCCGACCCCGAACTCACCGCACAGCTCACCCGCCGGCTGCCGGACGAGGACCATGGCGAGGTGTCCGCACCGTGACCCCGAAGCGTGGTGACGACATCGCCCCACCCTCCGTGGGTAAGGAATGGCACCTGCGATTCGCGACGAACGAGGCAGCGAAGGGATGGGGCGAGTTGGGCGCGGAGGCGCCGGGAAACACACGTCGCTGTTTCGAGGCACTGCGCAGTGACCCGTGCTCCCGAGCCGACCTCGATCGTCAGCACCGGCTGCGCGGCCGGCTGGCCACGGGCAACCTTCGCGGTCAGGACCTTGCCCAGTGGGAGGACGAGGTGACGGCAGGCGGCCGGGTTCGCTACCTCGTTGACGAAGAGCGCCGGACGGTTCACCTCGTGTGCGCGTCCACCCGGCACCCCAAGGACACCGACTGATCGCCCGCGACGGCGTCGGATCGGCCGGGATCTGCCGTTATTCGACGACCCGGACCGTCGTGCCCGGGGTGCCGAAGGTCCACAGGGCCTCGCCGTCCGCCTTGCCCACGCGGATGCCGCCGGTCGGCCGGCCGTCGGCCGGTGGGGGTGAGGAGCCGTCGACGGCGTGGGAGAAGGCGATGGAGACGCCCGACTTGGCGGCGAAGTAGATGATGTGCTCGACCTCGACGCCGTCGCTGCCGGTCGTGGCCTCGGTGCGGATGCCGATCGTGTACGTGCCGGGGTCGGGGGTGACCGTGCCCGGCCAGACCTCGAAGGAACGGCGGGGGGCGTCGCTGGCGTCCACCAGCCACACCTGCTTGTCGTCGAGGGAGTAGACGATACGGCGACCGGTGCCCGAGCCGGCCGGGACCGCCTCCGACTCCGCCCCGGTCTCCTTCTCCTTCTCCTTCGGTTCGGCGGACGGTTTCGCGTCCGTCGTCGCCGACGCGCTCGGGCGGCTCGTGGACGCGGTGGGCTTCGGCCCCTGGTCCGCCTGGACGGCCAGGACCGCCACCGCGGCTATCGCCCCCGTGGTCAGCCCGGTCACCCAGGCCCACGAAGGAAGACGGGCAGGCACCGGTACGCATCTCCTCAGCTACGAGAACCCCTCACCTCGGGGCCCGATCATCGTACTGCGGCTGGGGCGGGGCGATGGGGTGGGCCGCCCTCGCCCGTCCCGGTCCGCCCCGGCCTCACTCCAGGACCGGCAGGAGGTCCGGCAGGTGGCCGTCGGAGGTCCGGGCCGCTTGGCGGCGTTCCTCGTCCACCTCGCCGTACAGGGTGGTGCGGGGCCTGGCCGGGCGGCCCGCCGCCTCCGCGATCGCGATCAGGTCCTTGACGGACTTGTAGGAGCCGTAGGAGGAGCCCGCCATGCGGGAGATGGTCTCCTCCATGAGGGTGCCGCCGAGGTCGTTCGCGCCGGAGCGGAGCATGTCCGCCGCGCCCTCCGCGCCCAATTTGACCCAGCTGGTCTGGATGTGGGGGATGTGCGGGTGGAGCAGGAGGCGGGCCATCGCCGTGACCGCGCGGTTGTCGCGCATCGAGGGACCGGGGCGGGCGATGCCGGCCAGGTAGACCGGGGCGTTGGTGTGGATGAACGGGAGCGTCACGAACTCCGTGAAGCCACCGGTCCGTTGCTGGATACCGGCCAGTGTCCTGAGATGCCCGAGCCAGTGGCGGGGCTGGTCGACGTGGCCGTACATCATCGTCGAGGACGAGCGGATGCCCAGCTCGTGGGCGGTGGTCACCACCTCGATCCACGTGGCCGCCGGCAGCTTGCCCTTGGTCAGGATCCAGCGGACCTCGTCGTCGAGGATCTCCGCCGCCGTGCCGGGGATGGTGTCCAGGCCCGCCTCCTTGGCCGCGGTCAGCCACTCACGGATCGACAGGCCGGTGCGGGTGGCACCGTTCACCACCTCCATCGGGGAGAAGGCGTGCACATGCATGCCGGGGACGCGTTCCTTGACCGCCCGCGCGATGTCGAAGTACGCGGTGCCCGGCAGGTCGGGGTGGATGCCGCCCTGCATGCAGACCTCCACCGCGCCCACGTCCCACGCCTGCTGGGCGCGGTCGGCCACCTGCTCCAGGGAGAGCGTGTACGCGTCGGCGTCGGAGCGGCGCTGTGCGAAGGCGCAGAAACGGCAGCCGGTGTAACAGACGTTGGTGAAGTTGATGTTGCGGGTGACGATGTAGGTGACGTCGTCGCCGACCGCCGACTTCCGTACGTCGTCCGCGATCCGGCACAGGGCGTCCAGCGCCGGACCGTCCGCGTGCAGCAGGGCGAGGGCCTCGTCGTCGGTCAGCTTCGTCGGGTCGTCGGCCGCCGTCGCCAGGGCCTGGCGCACGTCGGTGTCGATGCGCTCGGGCGCCATGCCGGGGGCGGCGGCCTCGCGCAGGGCGCCCCAGTCGCCGTACACCTCGTCGAAGTCGTCGCGGCGGTCGGCGGTGCGACCCTCGGTGTCGATGGTGCGGTGCAGATCGGTGCGGCCACTCGCCGCGAACACCTCGTCGGGTTCCTGCCAGGGGCGGCCCTCGGCCACGGCGTCCGGGCGGGCCAGGCCCGTGGCCGGGTCGGCGAGCGCGGCCACGTGCGGGCGCAGCCGCGGGTCCAGCCAGGGTTCGCCGCGCCGGACGAACTCCGGGTAGACGCAGAGGCGTTCGCGCATCTCGAAACCGGCCGCCCGGGACTTCTCGGCCAGTTCGTCGATCCGCGGCCAGGGGCGTTCGGGGTTGACGTGGTCGATGGTGAGCGGGGAGACGCCGCCCCAGTCGTTGATGCCGGCGCCGATCAGCCGTCCGTACTCGGAGTCGACGAGGTTCGGCGGGGCCTGGAGGCAGGCGGACGGGCCCAGCACGTGCCGGGCGACGGCGACCGTGGCGAGAAGCGCGTCGAGTTCCGCGTCCGGCATGCCGCGCATCGCGGTGTCCGGCTTGGCGCGGAAGTTCTGGACGATCAGTTCCTGGATGCCGTGATGAGCGCGGGAGACCTTCCTGAGGGCGAACAGGGACTCGGCGCGCTCCTCGTACGTCTCGCCGATGCCGATGAGGATGCCCGAGGTGAAGGGGACGGAGGAGCGGCCGGCGTCCTCCAGGACGCGCAGGCGCAGCGCGGGTTCCTTGTCCGGGGAGCCGTGGTGCGGGCCGCCGGGCTCGGACCACAGGCGGGTCGCGGTGGTCTCCAGCATCATGCCCATCGAGGGCGCGACGGGCTTGAGCCGCTGGAAGTCGGTCCAGGTCAGGACGCCCGGGTTGAGGTGCGGGAGGAGTCCCGTCTCCTCCAGGATGCGGATGGAGACGGCGCGGACGTACGCGATCGTGTCGTCGTAGCCGTGCGCGTCGAGCCACTCGCGCGCCTCGGGCCAGCGGTCCTCGGGCTTGTCGCCGAGGGTGATGAGGGCTTCCTTGCAGCCGAGGGCGGCGCCCTTGCGGGCGAGGTCCAGGACCTCGTCCGGCGACATGAACATCCCGTGCCCGGCCCGGCGCAGCTTGCCGGGCACGGTGACGAAGGTGCAGTAGTGGCACTTGTCCCGGCACAGCCGGGTCAGCGGGACGAACACACTCTTCGAGTACGTGATGACTCCGGGCCGGCCTGCCGCCTCCAGGCCCGCGTCCCGGACCCGGGCGGCCGAGGCGCAGAGGTCCTCCAACTGCTCACCGCGCGCCTGGAGCAGGACGGCCGCCTCGGACACGTCCAGGGAGACGCCGTCCCGGGCCCGTTTGAGGGCGCGCCGCAGGGAGCTCTCGGTGGGGCCGGTTCCGGAGGTCGCGGATGTCGTCATTCTTTGAGCATACGTTCGGGGTGATCAGGGCAAACGGGGGCCCGGGCCCTCCTCCCGGCCCGGTGCTCACCGGCCGTCACGGGTGCCGTCGCCCGTGCCGTCGACGAACGGCTGGTACGCGTCCAGGGCCCGCAGCACCCCCGCCTCCCCCTCCGGCGGCAGCTGCACCACGACCTCCTCGATCCCGAGCTCGGCGAAGCGGGCGAGCTTGCCCGGACTGGGCTGGACGGCGTACGGGACGACCTGGAGGGCGCCGGGGTCGCGGCCGGCGTCGGCCCAGGCGGTGCGCAGCCGGGGCACCGCCTGGGACAGGCCGCGCCCGCCGATCGGCATCCAGCCGTCGGCGTACTCGCAGATGTGCGTGAACAGCTTCGGCCCCGCCGTCCCGCCGACCAGCGTGCGCGGGCCGACGACGGGACCGCGCGGCTTCTGCACCGGCTTGGGGTGCGCGAAACTGGCCCGGACGCTGCCGAACTCCCCCTTGTACGCGGTCGGTTCCTCCGCCCACAGGGACCGCATCAGGCCCATCCGGTCCCGGACCAGCTCCCGCCGCGTACGCCATTCCACCCCGTGGTCGGCGGCTTCCTCGACGTTCCAGCCGAAGCCGAGCCCGAGGGTGAACCGGCCGCCGGAGAGGTGGTCGAGGGTCGCGATCTGCTTGGCCAGGTCGATCGGGTCGTGCTGCGCGGCGAGCGTGATGCCGGTGCCGACGCCGAGCCTCTCGGTGACGGCCGCGGCCTGCGCGAGCGCGACGTAGGGGTCCAGCGTGCGGCTGTACTCCCGGGGCAGGTCGCCGCCCGCCGGGTAGGGGCTGGTCCGCTCGACGGGGATGTGCGTGTGCTCGGGCAGATACAGCCCGGCGAAGCCGCGCTGCTCCAGCTCACGGGCGATCCGGGTCGGGGTGATCGTCTCGTCGGTGAGGAAGATCGTGACGGCGATGCGCATGAGCGGGCCTTTCGTACGCGGACGACGGACTCATCCATACCCGGGCCCAGACCTTCTGTCCATACCGACCGGTCGGGACATCGGGACGGGCGCGGCGGGGCGGGAGAGCTCACGGCAGAGCGGCCGGCGCTGAGCGGTCTCCGCCGCTGAATCCGCTGATTCCCTTCCCTTGCACGGTAGTTCACCGCTCAATACCAGTGTGGTACCGCAACGCCCCTGCACCACCCGTGCCCTGCCGTCCGCCCTTTCCGCACACGACACCTGGGAGCAGCAGCACGTGCGAGGAGCACCGGAGCGGGATCGGTCGGCGTGCCGTCTTCCTGACGGGAGCCGCCGCCGCGCTTACCTTGGGGAGCGTGAGCTTCGCTTCCGCGGCCGGCCGCGGTGGACAGGAGACGAGGACGGTGCGCGGCACCCTCTCGCCGGGCGCCCCCGACTTCGTCTACGTTCCCGTCGAAGTACCGGACGGCGTGCGGGAGATCAGGGTCGCCTACAGCTACGACAGACCGTCCGTCCCGGCCGGGACCGCGGGCAACGCCCTCGACATCGGGATCTTCGACGAGCGCGGCACCGAGCTGGGCGGCGCGGGTTTCCGGGGCTGGTCGGGCGGGGCCCGTACGGAGTTCTTCCTCCGGGCGGACGACGCCACCCCCGGCTATCTGCCCGGCCCGGTGCGGGAGGGCACCTGGCACATCGCGCTGGGCCCGTACACCGTGGCCCCGCAGGGGCTGTCGTACGAGATCACGGTCACGCTGACCTACGGGGAGCCCGGCGAGACGGTCTGGCCGGTGTATCCGCCCGAGCGGGCCAAGGGGCGCGGGCGGGCCTGGTACCGGGGCGACTGCCATCTGCACTCCTGCCACTCCGACGGCCGCCGCACCCCGGCCGGGATCGCCGCGCTCGCGCGGGCGGCGGGGCTGGACTTCCTCAACAGTTCCGAGCACAACACCCATTCCGCGCACGCCCATTGGGCGGACGCCGCCGGGGACGACCTGCTGGTGCTGCTGGGTGAGGAGGTCACCACCCGCAACGGGCACGTCGTCGCGCTCGGCACGGACCCCGGCACCTTCGTCGACTGGCGTTACCGGGCCCGCGACAACCGGTTCGGCCGGTTCGCCCGCCAAGTCCGCGACGCCGGGGGCCTGGTCGTACCGGCGCATCCGCACGCCACCTGTATCGGCTGCAACTGGAAGTTCGGCTTCGGCGAGGCGGACGCCGTGGAGGTGTGGAACGGTCCCTGGACACCCGACGACGAGGTGGCCCTGGCCGACTGGGACAGCATGCTCGTCGCCTCGGTGCGGGGCGGGCGGGACTCCCCGGACGGGTGGGACGGGCGGAACGGGAGGGGCTGGATTCCGGCGATGGGCAACAGCGACGCCCACCGGGACCCGGACGTCGTCGGTCACCCGCAGACCGTCGTCCTCGCCGACGAGCTGTCCCGCCGGGCCGTCCTGGAGGGCATCCGCGCGGGCCGCTCGTACGTCGCCGAGTCCGCACGCGTCTCCGTCGCCTTCACGGCGTCGGGCGGGCGGGGTGAGCACGCCGGTATCGGCGAGCGGTTGGGCGTGGCCCCGGACACGCCGGTCACCGTCCGCCTGGAGGCCGGCGGCGCCCCGCGCTGCACGGTCCGCCTCGTCACCGACCAGGGCGTCCTGCACACCAGTGGCCCGCTGCCGGTGTCCGGCTCGGGTGTCGTCGAGTGGCGGACCACCCCGGCGTACGCCGCCTACGTCCGCGCCGAGCTGCGGCACGAGACGGCGGCCGGCCCGCTGCCGGGCGCCCTGGCCGCGTTCACCAACCCGATCTTCCTGGGCCGCCGGTAGGCTCGCCGTACCATGAGCCGTCACGCCGAACGCAAGTACCGGGCCGTCACCGCCGTCCAGCGCCGGATCGTCAACCCCGTTCTGCGCCGCCTCCCGCTGCAGACCCTCCTGGAGACCACGGGCCGCGTCTCCGGCCTGCCCCGGCGCACCCCGGTGGGCGGGCGGCGGGTCGGGGACTCCTTCTGGCTGGTGTCGGAGTTCGGCGAGCGGTCCCAGTACGTGCGCAACATCCGCGCGAACCCCCGGGTGCGGGTCCGCGTCCGGGGCCGCTGGCACACCGGTACCGCCCATCCGCTGCCCGACGACGACCCGGTCGCCCGGCTGCGCACCCTGCCGCGTGCGAACAGCGCGACGGTACGGACGGTGGGGGCGGGACTGCTGACGGTACGGGTCGACCTGGACGGCTGAGGCGAGCAGCGCCGCCGCGGGCGGCGGCACTCCTCTCGCATACCTGACGGCAGGTCGACTACGGGAGTGAGGAGCGGTTTCGGAGATGTCGACGCACACGGGTACGCAGAAGGTGTGGGGGCCTTGTGGACCCGTGCGCGCCACCGTGTGATCGCCGTCTCGCACGGCTGACGCATCCGTCACGGACAAGGCAGACTGGCGTGGTTGTTCAGGATGCATAGGGGGACCCCATGGAGGGTGCACCGCGAGTGCCGGAGCAGGGACGTCCCGGTTCGCCGACAGCACCGCCCGAGCCGCCGGTGCTGCGCTTCAGCGTGCTCGGACCGGTGCGCGCCTGGCGCGACGGCGAGCCCGTCAGCACCGGCAGCCCTCAGCAACGTGCCCTGCTCGCCGCCCTGTTGCTCCGCGAGGGCCGTACGGCCACCGCGGCCGAGCTGATCGACGCCCTGTGGGGCGAGGAGCCGCCCTCGCAGGCGCTGGCGGCGGTCCGTACGTACGCGTCCCGGCTGCGGAAGGTGCTGGACCCCGGAGTCCTGGTCAGCGAGTCCGGCGGATACGCCGTGCGCGGGCCGGGCGAGAGCGCGCTGGATGTCTCGATGGCGCAGCGGCTGGCCGCCGAGGCGGAGCGGGCGAAGAACGCCGGCGACCTGCGCACGGCCCGTACACGGCTGGGCCGCGCCCTCGCACTCTGGGACGGCGAGACACTGGCGGGAGTACCGGGCCCGTACGCGGAGGCACAGCGGGTGCGGCTGGAGGAGTGGCGCCTGCAACTCGCCGAGACCCGGCTGGACATGGACCTGGAGCAGGGCTGCCACGCGGAGGCCGTCTCGGAGCTGACGGCGCTCACGGCGGCCCACCCGCTGCGTGAACGCCTGCGCGAGCTGCTGATGCTGGCGCTGTACCGCAGCGGACGCCAGGCCGAGGCGCTGGCGGTGTACGCGGACACGCGCCGGCTGCTCGCCGACGAGCTGGGCGTGGACCCGCGTCCCGGCCTGCGGGAACTCCAGCAGCGCATCCTCCAAGCGGACCCCCACCTGGCGGAGCCCTCCTCCCCGCGCCGCCCGAACCCGCCGCCGCCCCGGTCCGTCCCGCGCAACTGCCCGCCACCGTGCCGGACTTCACCGGCCGTTCGTCCTTCGTACGCGAACTCGGCGCGCTCCTCGCCTCGGCCGAGGGCCGGGTGATGGCGGTGTCCGCGCTGGCCGGGATAGGCGGCGTCGGCAAGACGACCCTCGCGGTGCACGTCGCCCACCAGGCACGGGCCGGCTTCCCCGACGGCCAGCTGTACGTCGACCTTCAGGGCGCGGGCCAGCGGGCGGCCGAGCCCGAGACGGTCCTCGGCGCCTTTCTGCGCGCCCTCGGCATCGTCGAATCCGCCGTTCCCGACTCGCTCGAGGAACGGGCGGCGCTGTACCGGTCCCTCCTGGACGGCCGCAGAGTGCTGGTGCTGCTGGACAACGCGCGGGACGCCGCCCAGATACGCCCCCTCCTGCCGGGCACGGAGGGCTGCGCGGCCCTGGTGACGTCCCGGGTCCGGATGGTGGACCTGGCCGGCGCGCACCTGATCGACCTGGACGTGATGTCCCCGGACGAGGCGCTGGCCCTGTTCACGAAGATCGTCGGCGAGGAGCGGGTGGCGTCGGAGCGCGAGGCCGCGCTGGACGTCGTGGCTGCCTGCGGTTTCCTCCCGCTGGCCATCCGTATCGCGGCCTCCCGGCTGGCGGCACGCCGCACCTGGACCGTCTCGGTGCTGGCGGCCAAGCTCGCCGACGAACGCCGCCGCCTGGACGAGCTGCAGGCCGGCGACCTCGCCGTGAAGGCCACCTTCGAACTCGGTTACGGCCAGCTGGAGCCGGCCCAGGCCCGTGCCTTCCGCCTCATCGGCCTGGCCGACGGCCCGGACATCTCCCTGGCGGCAGCGGCGGCGGTCCTCGACCTCCCGGCCGACGACACGGAGGACCTTCTGGAGTCCCTGGTGGACACCTCCCTGCTGGAGTCCGCGGCACACGGCCGCTACCGCCTGCACGACCTGGTCCGCCTCTACGCGCGTGCGTGCGCCGAACGCGACGAACACCCCCCGGGCGAGCGCACCGCCGCCCTGTCCCGCCTCCTGGACTTCTACCTGGCCACGGCGGCGGGCGTGTACGCGATCGAGCGGCCCGGGGACCGGCTGGTCGACCATCTGGCCGCCACCGACCATCCCGGGCTGCGTTTCCCCGACCGCAAGCCGGCGCGGGACTGGCTGTACACGGAGGCGAACTGCCTGCTGTCCTTCGCCCGGCAGTGCGCCGACCGGCCGGACACCCTGCGCCGCAGCATCGACCTGCTGTGGGCCGCGCTCGACCTGTCGGAGTCGGGGGCCAACTCCAAGGAGTACGAGTTCACGGCACGGACCCTGCGGGACGCGGCCCGGAAGGTCGGCGTCGCGCAGGTGGAGGCCCGGGCGCTGATGACCCTGGCGCACGCGCACCTCGACGGCGGCCGGTTCGACCTGGCCGACGAGGAGGCCGAACAGGTCATCCACCTCGCACGGCGGGCCGACGACCTGCTGCCCGTGTGCTGGGCC
This sequence comes from Streptomyces sp. GD-15H, assembly GCF_045291515.1. Taxonomy (NCBI): domain Bacteria; kingdom Bacillati; phylum Actinomycetota; class Actinomycetes; order Kitasatosporales; family Streptomycetaceae; genus Streptomyces; species Streptomyces sp. GD-15H. The sequence continues at coordinate 4,881,055 of NZ_CP149447.1, read as the reverse complement.
CACAACGCCCGCGGCGTGATCGCGCTCTACCAGGGCCGCACCGCGGCCGGCGAGGAGCACCTCTCCCACGCCCTCACGCATTTCCGGACACTGGGCGACCGCCCCGGTGAGGCCAGCGCGCTCTGCAACCTCTCGCGGGTCCAGCTGGCCACCGGCAGCACGGACAGCGCCGTGGCACTCGCCCAGGAGGGCATGGAGATCTACGACGCCATGGGCAACTCCATGCGCGGTGCGAACGGGCGCTACGCGCTGGGCATGGCCCTCACCCAGAGCCACCGGCTCGTCGACGCGGCCGACCGGCTCCTGGAGGCGCTGGAGGTCTTCCGGGACAGCCGGCAGCGCCTGTGGGAGGGCATGACCCTGGTCCGCCTGGCGGAGGTCGACATCGCGGCGCAGCGCTACGCCCAGGCCGCGGCGAACGCCGAGATGGCGCTGACGGTGCTGCGCGGCATCGGCGGGGAATGGCGGCGCGGCAACGTCCTGACGGTGCTGGGGCACGCACTCACCGGCGTCGGCCACATGGGGCGCGCCCGCGTCTGCTGGGAGGAGGCCGTGCGCATCTACGAGGCACTGGGCTCACCGGAGGCCACGGCGGTACGCGCGTTGCTGACTCCCGTCGAGGCCGCCTGAGCGTACGTCGGCCGTGGGCGACGGCGGCGCCGCACCGCGCAGGTCGCCGCCGACGACGCCGTCGGCGCGCGCGGCGTCGCGGCCTGCGGGCACGCTCTCCCGGCAGGAGCCGCCGCGCTCGACCGGAGGCGGAGCGGTTGCCGCCCGCCCCCTGCGGCGGGGCTTCGCCGAGTACTCCTTGTACGTGCCCGCCGGACCGGGCCGGAACGGCGGTGCGGCCCGCTGCACGAGGGGCAGCGGGCCGCACGGAGGAGTCGGCTCGCGTCGGTGACACCGTACGGGGCGGTGCCGGACGCGGGCCGGTGGGCTCAGGCGGTGAGGGCGTCGTCCTTCACGCGCAGCCGACTGCCCAGGAGTCCGCCGAGGGCGGTGATCAGGGCCAGGGCCATCAGCAGCAGGGCCGCCGGCCAGGAGGCCCCGCCGCCGGCGGCCAGCAGGGCGGTCGCCAGGAAGGGGAGGAAGCCGGTGAGGGCGCCGGCCAGGTTGTAGGACAGAGCCACGCCGGTGTAGCGCAGCCGGGCCGGGAACAGTTCGGCGAGCAGCGCCCCGGACACCGCGTACGCGACGGAGAGCACGCCGATGCCGGCCGCCATGGCCAGCACGACCAGGACGGGGTTCTCGGTCTCGACCAGCCAGAAGAGCGGGAAGGCGAAGGCGGCGCTGAGCAGACCGCCCCACAGCGTGACCCGGCCGGGGCCGAGGCGGTCCGCCATGCGTCCCACGACGAGGATCACCACGATCTGGACGACCGCCGCCACCAGCGTCCCGTTGACCATGAGGGAGCGCGGCATTCCCAGGGTGTCGGCCCCGTAACTGATCATGAACGTGGTCAGCATGTAGAACCCGCCGACTCCCAGGGTCGCCGAGGCCATCGCCACCAGCAGCCGGCCCAGGCCTGGCGGAAGATGTCGAGCGCCGGCACCTTGGCCTGCTCGTTCTGCTCCAGCATCTCGTCGAAGAGCGGCGACTCCTCCACCTTGCGGCGGATGTAGACGGCGATACCCATCAGCGGGAAGGCCATCAGGAACGGCAGGCGCCAGCCCCAGGAGTCGAAGGACTCGGACGGCAGGAGGAGCACCAGGGCGAAGGCGCCGGAGGAGAGCAGGGTGCCCACGGGGGAGCCGACCTGCGGGAGTGCGGCGTACCAGCCGCGCTTCCCCGGCGGCGCGTGTTCCACGGCCAGGGTGATGGCGCCGCCCCACTCACCACCGACGGCGATGCCCTGGACCAGGCGCAGGAGCACCAGCAGCAGCGGCGCGGCCACGCCGATGGTGGCGTAGCCCGGCAGCAGACCGATCAGGCCGGTGGCCACACCGATCATCACCACGGTGATCAGCAGAGCCGGCTTCCTGCCCATGCGGTCGCCGAGCCATCCGAAGATGAGGGCGCCGATCGGCCGGGCGGCGAATCCGACACCGAAGGTCGCGAAGGCCGCCAGGGTGGCCGCCGTGGGGTTGAGGGTGGTGAAGTACAGCCGGTTGAAAACGATGGCGGAGGCGGTACCGAAGAGGAAGTAGTCGTACCACTCCAGTGCCGTGCCGACGAAGGACGCGAAGGCGACCCGTCCGGCGTCCTTGCTCTTCGTATCGGCCGATGCGCCCGGCGGAGCCCCTGGGGTGACCTGACCGACTGTGCTCATGCGTGACTCCTTGCGTCCGGCCGGGGGGTTCCGGTCGTGGGGAGGGGACCGTTCGCTGCCGCGAGGTTCCCGAGGGTGTCGGCGCCGTGGACACACTCACCGGCCACAAAGGTGGCCAGGACGTCGATGGCGCCCATCCGATCGCTGTCGACGGTGACAGGGTCATCGGAAAGTACGGCGAAATCGGCATATTTGCCGGGGGTGATGCTGCCGCGGCGGCTCTCGTCGTGGCTGGCCCATGCCGCATCGATGGTGTAGGCCCGGAGGGCCTGCTCCGCGCTCACCCGCTCGTCCGGGGCGAGCACGGTGCCCGCCCGGCTGAGGCGCTCGACCATGGACTGCATCCCGAGGAGGGGGGCTCCCGGGGCGACCGGCCGGTCGGAGCTGCCCGGCACCCGGATCCCCCGGTCGAGGAAGGAACGGTGCCGGTACATCCACAGGGTACGTTCCGGGCCGAGTCCCTCGGCCATGCTGTCGCCCACGTCATACAGGAAGCGCGCCTGCGGCACCGGGACCACGCCCAGCTCCACGTAGCGGTCCAGCTGGTCGGGGCGGACCACCGCGGAGTGCTCGATGCGGTGCCGCACGTCCGGGCGGGGCAGCACGCGCTGCGCCTCGGCGAAGGCGTCGAGGGCGAGGTCGACGGCGCTGTCGCCGATGGCGTGGGCGGCCACCCGCCAGCCGGCCCGGTGGGCGTCGACGACGAGCCGGTGCATCTCCTCCGGACTGTTCTGGTAGACGCCGCTCGTGTGGTCGTGCCCGCAGAACGGCTCGGAGACCGCGGCCGTGCGGCCGATCAGCGACCCGTCCAGCCAGATCTTCATCGGGCCCAGGCGCAGCCGGTCGTCGCCGAAGCCGGAGCGCAGGCCCAGGTCGATTCCGGTGGTGATGCCGTCGTCGGCGTGCGCGCGCAGGGCGTGCAGGTTGTCGGCGGCGACCATCAGCTCGACCCGGGTGCGCAGCGTGCCGCGTTCGCGGGCCAGCTGGTAGGCGGCGGCCTCGACGGGGCTGCGGCCGATGAGGCCGAGCCCGATCCCGGCCTCCACCACGTGGGTCAGGCCCTCCGCGGCGTAGACCTCGCTCGCGCGGCCGAGGGCGTCGGCCAGTTCGGCCACCGGGTAGGGCATGACCAGGTCGGTGACCAGAGCCTGGGCCCGCTCCTGGAGCAGGCCGGTCGGGGAGCCGCCGCCGTCGCGCACCACGATCCCGCCCTCGGGGGCGTCGACGCCGCCGTCGAGGACGCCGGCCCGCCGCAGCACCTCGCTGCCGGCCACGCACATGTGCCCGGAACGGTGCTTGAGCCACACCGGCCGCCCGCCGGCCGCCCGGTCCAGTTCCGTGCGGTGCGGGTGCCCGCCCATGACCGTGTCGTCGTACCCGGCGCCCACGATCCAGGCGTCGGCCGGCAGGGCGGCCGCGCGGCGGGCGACGGCGTCGTAGACCTGGGACAACGTGGTGGCCGTGCTCAGGTCGAGTTCGCCGAGGGACTGGCCGAACCAGGCCATGTGGTTGTGGGCGTCGCCGAATCCGGGGACGACGACCGCGCCGCCGCAGTCGAGCACGGTGCGCGCCGGCAGGTCCTCGACCGTCTCGTCGAGGCCGACGATCCGTCCCGCCAGAACACCGAGGGTGTGGGCGCGGGGGTGGCGGTCGTCCACCGTGCGGATGCGGGCGTTGCGCAGTGTGAGATCGAGCATGGGGCGGCTTTCGGGTGGTGTGTGGGGTGTCCGGCTCGGGACGGGGCGGGGCCGGATCGGGTCGGTCGGGGCCGGTTCAGGCCAGGTTCTGCAGGCGGGTCAGTGGCAGGTCGGCGGCGTGGTGGATGTCGATCGGGCGGCCGTCGACGAGGACCGCGTCGGGTGTGAGGGGTACCTGCACCGTCGGTACGGCGGTGTTGCCGACCATGTCGCCGCGGGTCAGGCCACGGCTGTCGCGCAGGGCGGTGTAGCGCACCCCCGTGGGGAGGGCGTCGGCGGCGGCGCGGTCGTCCAGGCAGGCCCGGGAGACGAAGACCGTGGACAGCCGGCGCGGGGCTCCGCCCAGGCCACCGAAGTACGGCTTCATCACGCGCGGCTGGGTGAGCCGGGTCGAGCCGGAGCCCGAGCCCGTCAGCCCCCAGGCGACGAAGCCGGACTTGAGCACCAGTTCCGGCTGCGCGCCGAAGGTGGCGGGGCGCCACAGCACGACGTCGGCGATGCTGCCGGGCCGCAGTGAACCGACGTCCGAGGCCATGCCGTGGGCGATCGCGGGGTTCAGCGTGATCTTGGCCAGGTAGCGCAGCACCCGTTCGTTGTTGGCGACGTCCGGACCGGTCTGCCCGGCCAGGTGGGCCTGGACGTGGGCGAGTTGCCAGGTGCGGCGCGCGGTCTCGGCGATGCGGCCCATGCCCATGGAGTCGGAGTTGACGATGCTGATCGCGCCGAGGTCGTGCAGGGCGTTCTCGGCGGCGATGGCGTGCTCGCGCACCCGGCTCGCCGCGATGGACACGTCGCTCTCCACCCCGTGGTGTCCGCCGTGGACGGTCATCGTCATGGGCAGCAGTTCGGCGACGGTGGCCGGGGTGAGCGGCAGCGTCGGGGTGGTGGAGGAGGTCAGCACGTGCGGCTGGGAGACGATCTCCAGCAGGTCGGGGTGGCCGCCGCCGCCCTCGACGTGGTAGGCGTGCACGGTGCGTCCGCGGGTGGCCGAAAGGGTGTCCGCCAGGTAGCCGGACTCGTTGAGGGTGTCGGTGTGCAGGGCGACCGGCAGGTCGGCCTCCTCCGCGACGCCCAGGCAGGTGTCGACGATGCGGGGCGTGGCCCCCCAGTCCTCGTGGATCTTGAAGCCGCCGGAGCCGGCGAGGACCGCACGCTCCAGCAGCTCCTGCGAGGAGGAGGAACCGCGGGCGAGGAACGCCACGTTGACCGGGGCGTCGCGCCAGCCCTCGATGAGGCTGTGCAGGTTGTGGGCGGGGTTGGCGCCGACGTCCCACACGCCGCCGATCCCCATGCCGACCATGGTGGTGACGCCGGCGGAGAGCGCGGCGGGCACCACCTCGGGGCTGGAGAGGTGGACGTGGGAGTCCACGATCCCGGCCGTGGCGAGGAGTCCCTGACCGTTGATCATCGCGGTGTGGGAGTCGACGACGAGTTCGACGCCGTCGTTGTTCTCCGGGTTGCCGGCCCGTCCGACGCCGACGATCCGGCCGTCCTTGATGCCGATGTTGGTCTTGCGGACGCCGAGCAGCGGGTCCAGGACGACCACGCCGAGGAGCACCATGTCCAGCGCGCTGTCCCGCGGGGCGCGGCCGGTCACGAGCAGGCCGTCGCGGGTGGTCTTGCCGCAGCCGCCGAGCATTTCCTCGCCGGGCTCGGTGTCGTCGGCGTCGACCCGTACCCACAGGTCGGTGTCGGCCAGCCGGATCCGGTCGCCGGTGGTCGGGCCGTACACGGACGCGTACGCACGCCGGGACATCCGGCTCATCGGTCTCCTCCTCGTGCCACGACGGTGACCGTGCGGGTCGCGGCGGGCTCGAACCGCTCGGAGGCGCCGGCCGGGACGTCCAGCCGGTGGCCGCGGGCGGCCTCACGGTCGAACTCCAGGGCGGTGTTCGCCTCCTCCAGGGGGAAGTGGGAGGAGAGCCACACCGCGCGGGCGCCCCGGTTGGTGATCTCCAGTTCCTTGCGCGGCCGGCCGGGGGCCAGCTCCGTCTCGCCCTCGGCGGCCAGTACGGCGCCGGGGTCGGCCGGCCCGGCCGGTCCGAAGGGCTCGGCGACGTGGACCAGCGTGGAGCCGTGGGGGAAGAGTGCCTCCACCTGGATACCGGGCACGGCCCCGGCGACTCCCGGCAGCAGGTGCTCGCGCGGGACGATATCCCGGGCCTGCTCGATCACGATCTCCAGCGGCACCCCGTCCCAGGCCATCTCCAGGATCTCGTCGCACACCAGGGCGACGGCCTCCGTCGCACCGAGCCGGCCGCCGCGGGCCAGCCGCCGCCGGGCGAGTTCGGCGGCCGAGAACAGCGTCAGCCGTTCCTGCTCGCGTGGAGTCAGATGCATGGACGTTCCCCTCGAGATCAGACGTGGCCCGTTGGCCACGTGGGTGGGGCATGCACAGCACAATGCCCTGCGAGAAGGGTGTGAACAATGCTGAAACGCTCCGTGCTGGAGCAGCGATAATGGGCACATGCACAATGCGCCGGACGTCGATGATCCTGTCCGCACCCCCGCCGCCCGGCCCGGCGGCGACGGCGGCGCGTCGGTCCTCCCCGAGCTGCGCACGCTGGTGCGCGACTGCCTGGACGACCTGGACGACCTGGTCGGGCGCTACGTCCCGGAGGTCTCCGCGCTCGACGACTACGAGGCCGTGGTCCCGCCCGAGGAGCTGCGCGACACCGCCCGGTCCTGCTTCGAACTGCTCCTGCGCCTGATCGGCGACCTGCCGGTGCCCGAGGACCTGCGCGGGGTCCCGGAGCGGCTGGGCCGCCGCCGCGCCCACCAGGGCGTGCCGCTGGAGCGGCTCCTGCAGGCGGTGCGCATGGACTTCCGCGTGCTGTGGACCGCCTTCCTGGAACGCACCCGCCCGGAGGATCTGCCGCAGCTGACGCGCGGGGCGGTACGGGTGTGGGAGGCAGTGGAGTTCCACACCGTGCACGTGCACGCCGCCTACCTGGACCAGGTCGCCGTGCTGGCCCGCGAACAGGAGCGTGAGCGGACCGCGCTCATGGGCAGGCTGCTGTCCTCGGACGGCCGCGACCAGCAACTCGTCGCCCAGGCGGCCACCCTCCTCCAGGTGAACACGCAGTCGGACTTCGCCGTGGCGGTGGCACCGCCGGAGTCACAGCAGGAGCTGCGCCGGGCCGTCATCGCACGGCTGGCAGGTCACTCCCTCCACCTGCAGCAGCAGCACGGCATGCTGGTGCTCGTGGCCAGGCTGCCGCAGGGAGCGGACGCGCCCCCGCCCGCCTGGCTGGACGGCGTGGCCTGCGCGGTCGGCCCGGTGGCGCGCGGACTGGCCCGCGTCCCCGACACGGTGCGGGTGACCGAGGCGATCGCCATGACGATGGACGGCGGGACGGCGGACGGCCCGGTGACCCTGGTCGACGCGTGGATGTCCGTGGCCGCGGCACGGCTGGGCCCGATCGCGGGGATGCTGGCCGACTCGGTGCTGTCCGGTCTGGATCGGCTGTCCCCGCACGAGCGCGGACGCCTGCTGGACACCGTGGTCGCCTACTGCGAGTCCGGGTCGGTCGCGGCGGTCACCCGCGAGCTGTACTGCCACCGCAACACGGTGCTCAACCGGCTGAGCCGGTTCACCGAGCTGACCGGCCTGCACCCCACCAGGCCGACGGAGGCGGCCACCATCCTGTTCGCCCTGCAGTGCGCCCGCAGCCGTGGCGGATGACACCCGCGGACGGTGTGACACCGGCCGCTCCGGCGGCCGGGCTCACGCCAGGGCGTTCACCGCTGCGGCGAAGAGGTGGGGCAGGCGGGTGGCCGTGGGGGTGATGCGGTGGGCGAGGGTGGGGTGCAGGCGGGCTCTGACCAGCAGGTCGGTCAGGAGGCGGTGGCGGCGGGTGGCTCTTCTCCAGTCGGTTTCGTAGTGGCTCGGGGTGCCCCGGCGTACGTTGGCGACCAGGGCCTCGGCGCCGGTGAGGGCGTGGGTGATGCCCTCACCGGTCAACGCGTCGATGTCGCCGGCGGCGTCGCCGACCAGGAGGACCCGGCCGTGGACACGGGCGCGGGCTCGTTGGCGCAGTGGGCCGGCGCCGCGCACCGCGGTGACGGCCGCTTGCGCGGGGAGACGGGCCGCGAGTTCGGGGAAGGTCCTCAGGTGGGTGGTGAAGGGGGCTCGCCGGGTGGTCAGGAGGGCGACGCCGACGAGGGTGGGGCCGAGCGGGGTGACGTAGGCCTCCGCGTGGGGTCCCCAGTGGACTTCGACGTAGGGGGACCAGGGGGGCACCGCGTAGTGGCGGCGCAGGCCGTAGCGGGGGGTCTCCCCGGTCCGCACGTCCAGCTCGAGGGAGCGGCGGACGGGTGAGTGCAGGCCGTCGGCGGCGATCAGCCAGCGGGCGCGCAGGCCGGTGCCGGGGACGGTCACGCCCGTGGTGTCCTGCCGCACTTCCTCCACCCTCAGGGGCAGTACGGGCACTCCCGCGTCCAGGACGGCCCGGTGGAGGACGCTGTGCAGGCCGGTGCGGCGGGCGCCGAGGCCGAGGCCGCGCCGGAAGGCGGCCTGGACCCGGTGGGGGCCCTGGACGTAGCGGATGCCGGTGAGGGGGTGGCCGGGGACGTCCAGGCCGAGGGCGGTGAGGGCGCGGACGGCGCCGGGCATCAGGCCCTCGCCGCACGCCTTGTCGACCGGGGCCCAGCGGGGCTCGGCGATGACGGCGTCGAGGCCGGCGCGCGCGGCGTGCAGGGCGGTGGCGAGGCCGGCGGGGCCGCCTCCGACGATCAGGAGGTCGCGGGTGCCGTTCACGCGGGGACCGCCTGGGTGAGGGCCGTGTTCTCGCAGCGGATCCGGACCGTGAGCAGCATCGCGTTGGCGAGGGTGAACGCCGTCGCGGTCAGCCATGCGCAGTGCACCAGGGGCAGCGCGGCGATCTCCACGACGACCGCGACGTAGTTGGGGTGGCGGAGGAGACGGTAGGGGCCCGCCCTGACCAGGCGTGCCCCGGGGACGACGATGACGCGGGTGTTCCAGTACGGGCCGAGGGTGGCCACGCACCACCAGCGCAGGGCCTGGGCCAGTGCGGTGAGCGCCAGCATGGGCAGGCCGAGAGTGGGAAGGAACGGCCGGTCGGCGACGAGCAGGGGTTCGAGCAGGCAGCACGCGAGCAGGCCCGTGTGCAGGGCGACCATGACGGGGTAGTGGCCGCGGCCGTGCTCCACACCGGCGCGGGCGAGGGTCCGGGCCGCGTTGCGCCGGGCGACGACGAGTTCGGCGACGCGCTCGGCGGCGACGGCGAGGACGAGGAGTGCGTACCACCACTGCATGGGGGCGCTCACCAGCGCAGCAGGACGAGTTCGGAGCAGAAGCCCGGGCCCATCGCCAGGAGCAGGCCCCACGTCCCGGGTTCGGGGCGGCGGGCTTCCAGGGTGCTCTGCAGGATGTGCAGTACGGAGACCGAGGACATGTTTCCCGCCGTCGCGAGGGAGCGCCACGCGGACTCCAGGGCGTCGCCGGGCAGGCCGAGGGTGTCGGTGACGGCGGAGAGGACCTTGGGGCCTCCCGGGTGGCACACCCAGGTGCCGATGTCGTCGGTGGTGAGGCCGTGTTCCGCGAGGAAGGCGCGCACGTGCCGCCCGAAGTGGTCGCGGACGATGCCGGGCACACCGGCATCGATCACGACGTGGAAGCCGCCGGCTCCGATGTCCCACCCGAGGAGTTGTCCGGTGTCCGGGTAGAGGTGGCTGCGCGTGGCGATCACCGCGGGGGCGGGGCCGGCTGCGCCCGGTCCACCGTTGTGCGTCCCGCCGTCACTCCCCCGCCCACCGCCACTGTCCGCGCCGCGTGCGACGAGTGCTGCCGCGCCGTCGCCGAACAGGGCGCCGGCGACCAGGTTGGCACGGCGGTCGTCACGGTGCTGGAGCGTGAGGGAGCACAGTTCGACGGTGAGCAGCACCGCGATGTCGTCGGGGTGCCCGCGCAGGTGGTCGTGCACCCTCGCGAGGCCGGCGGCGCCCGCCACACAGCCCAGGCCGAAGACCGGCAGTCGCTTGACGTCGGGCCGCAGCCCCATGCGCCCGGCCAGCCGGGCGTCGAGCGACGGGGCGGCGACGCCGGTGATGGAGGCGCACACCAGCAGGTCGACGTCGGCCGGTGCGAGCCCCGCCTCCTTCAGCGCGCCGGTGAGGGCTTCCTCGCCCAGTTCGAGGCCGACCGCCAACCAGGCGTCGTTGCGCTGCCCGAAGTCCCTCAGACCGGCGTACCGCTCGATCGGCAGGGCGAGGTGACGGGTGCGTACGCCTGCGGACGCGTGCAGGCGGTGCAGTACGGCGCGGTCCGCGCCCGGGGGCAGGCACAGGTCGCCGATCGGCTCGGTGAGGTCGGCCTGGGCGTATCGGTGCGGTGCCAGCGCGGTGTGGACGGCGGCGATCGCGGACGTCGCGGCCGGCATGGCCGGAGCGGTCGTCCGGCGCGGGGCGGAGGTCGGGGAGGTCGGGGAGGGGGCATGGTCGACGATCAGGGGGACACGCATGTCGGTCATGCCTCCCACGCGCCGACCGCCTGATTACCTTGCGTACGTGTCTCTCCACCCGTCCGGGGCCCTCCGGCGCTCGACGCGCCGGGTCCCGGTGTTGCTGCGTTCCTGTCATCCGGAGCCGGCGGTCGCCGTGACGGTGTTCGTGACCGTGCTGGCCGTGGCGGCGGGCCGCGGGCCCGCGGGCTCGGCGGCGGTGGGTGCGGCGGTGCTGGCCGGTCAGCTCTCGGTGGGCTGGTGCAACGACGCCGTCGACGCGCGGCGTGACATGGACTGCGGGCGGGGCGACAAGCCGGTCGCCGCCGGCACACTCCCGCCGCGGGCGGCGGCTGCCGCGGCCGGCACGGCCCTGGCGTGGTGCGTACCGCTGTCGTTGCTGAGCGGGGCCGCGGCGGGCGCGGCGCACCTCACGGGCGTGGCCGCGGGCTGGGCATACAACCTGCGGTGGAAGCACACGGTGCTCTCGCCGCTGCCCTACGCCGTGGGCTTCGGCTCGCTGCCGGCCTTCGTGACCCTCGGTCTGCCGTCGCCGTCCCGGCCCGCGTGGTGGGCGGTGACGGCGGGGGCGCTGCTGGGTGTGGGGGCACACCTGGTGAACGTGCTCCCGGACATCGAGGACGACCTGGCGACCGGGGTGCGCGGACTGCCGCAGCGGCTGGGCCGGCCGGTCTGCCGGTGGCTGGCTCCGTGCGTGATGTCGGCGGCCCTGGTGGTGGCCGTCGCGGGGCCGCCCGGGGCGGTGGGGAGGTCGGGGTGGACGCTGGGGGTGGCGGGCGGGATCGTCGCGGTCGCGGGTACGGCGGTGCCGTCGGCGGACCGGAGCCGGTGGCCGTTCCGGGCGGCGATCGTGGTGGCCGGGACGGCCGTGGCGCAGCTCCTGCTCCGAGGCTCGGACATGGCTTCCTGACACCGGCGTTCATCATTCGTTTATCGCCGGACGCCATCGTGGAGTCAGTCGATCCGTCGCATCGGGGGCAGGCGGGTCGTCACGAGAGGCCGCGGTACCGGCCCGCCGGGGTCGAGCGGCCGAAGGGCCCGTCCGGTCGTCCTCGGGGGAATGCCCGGGCGGGCCCCATGACGACGAACACCACACAGGGGAGACCGAAGAATCATGAGCGACGAGCAGGTCGTCAAGCCGCAGGACATCCACGCCACCTCGGAGCCGCTCCACCCGAAGAGCGAGGACCCGAAGACCGAGGACGGCGGCGCGAGCACCCAGGGCGACATCCACGCCACCGACGAGCCCCTGGAGACCAAGGACATCCACGCCACGTCGGAGCCCTTCAAGCCGACCCGGTAGGCCGCACCGCACGGGGAGACAGCTGGGCCGCGACGGCGCGGAGGGGGAGCCGTCGCGGCCCAGCCGTGTCCGCACGGTTCCTCCGCCGTCCTCGCCCAGGGCCTGCACGGGAGGGCCCGCGCGGGGCCGGAGGCGAGCGGGTCAGCGGGTGGCCGGGGCGTACAGGTCGGGGTCGCAGGCGGAGACCCGGGCGGCGCGTGTGCGGTCGCCGCCGACCTTCACCCGCGTGGTCGCCGTACCGTCGGCGGTCACGGCGACCCGCTGCGCCGGGGAGGCGACCGTGCGCCCGGCCCTGTCCTCGAAGGCGACGGTGACGGTGAAGACGCCGTCGACGGTATTGGGGTTGGTGACGCGGACGGTCGCGTACGGGGCCTTCTTCGAGGCGCAGCTCAGCAGTTCCACGGTCGCGTCCTGGAGGGACGAGGACGCGCCCCCGCCGGTGTCGCTGCCGCCCGCATCGTCGTAGTTGCCGTCGTTGCCGTAGTAATCGTCATCGTCGTCGTGGTCGCGGTGGCTTCCTCCGCCGGACTTCGGCGACGAGTCGTGGTTCTGCGACGAACTGCTGCACCCGCCACCGCCGTCACCGCCGCGGCCGTGACCGCGTCCGGCCGAGAAGCCGGTGAGAGTGAGGACGACCAGCGCCGCCACCGCTGTGAGCTTGAGAGTGTTCCCCCGTGACCGCATGCCCGCAGACTAGCCAACCCTCTGTCACGAGCACGTCACTGTCGGGCGACCGTCGCGTACCCGCCGGGGCGACCGGGCCCCGCGGCGGGGGCCGCCGTCACGTCGTACGCGCTGTCCCCGTGCCCTTCTCCGCGTCCAGGGCGTAGACGCAGCGGTCCTTGCTGCAGGCGTAGACGACGCCGTCCCGGACGACCGGGGAGCCGGTGATCTCACCGCCGGTCGCCAGTTTCCATCTCAGGCGGCCGTCGTCGGCCTTCAGGGTGTAGAGCAGATGGTCCGTGGAGCCGAAGTGGATGCGGCCCTCGGCGACCGCGGGAGCGCCCACGATGTCGCCGCCGGCCTGGAAGCGCCACTTGGGCGTGCCGGTGACGGCGTCCAGCGTGTAGAGGCCCTTGCCGCTGCCGACGTGGACGTGGCCCGCGGCGACCAGGACCGGTTCGATCGAGGCGCGGGCCTCGGTGGCGATGCGCCAGCGGTCGCGGCCGTCGGCGGCGTCGAGGGCATAGACCGTGCCGAGGTAGTCGGCGAGATAGATCCCTCCGCCGGTGACGGCCGGGCCGGAGACGAAGGTGGGCTGCGAGAGGAAGACCGCGGGCGCCTCGAAGTGCCAGCGGACGTGCCCGCCGGCGATGTCCAGGGCGAGGACGCGGGTGCCCGCGGAGAGGTACACGTACCCGTCGGAGGCGTGGGTGAGGCGGACCGGGACGCCGCCGCAGGAGGCCGCGTCGCCGATGGGGTACGCCCAGCGCTCGTCGCCCGTGCGGGCGTCCAGGGCGCGCAGGCGGGCGTCCTGCCAGACGTAGACCGTGCCGTCGTGGACGGCGGGGCCGGCCTCCGGGGTCTCGAAGTCGGTCTGGCAGCCGGTGATCTCCCACAGCTTCTGGCCGGTGGACGCCTCCCACGCCTGGACGCCGCCGCCTCGGGTGCCGGTGACGACGGTGCCGCGGTCGGCCTGGAGGGAGTACACCCAGGCGTCCGTGGGCAGCCGCCACAGATCGCCGCCCTCGCGGGCGTCCAGGGCGAACAGGGTGGGGCCGTCGGAGGCGTGGATACGGCCGTCGGCGACCGTCATCGACCAGGCGACGTCCCGGGTCTTGAACCGGCGGCGGCCGGTGGCCACGTCCAGGGCGTGCACCTCGAAGGAGGTGACGTAGACGAGGTCGCCGGCGACGGCCGGGGTGCCCCAGACGTCGTTGGACATCCGGAAACGCCACGGCCGCCAGCCGCTCGGCTGCTCCGGCGGCACGGGGGGCGCCGCGGTCGCGAGGACGGCGGGGTCGGCGCCGTTGACGCCGGGGCGGGGCTTGGACCAGGAGGCGGCGAGGGCGGCCTCCGGCGGGGGCGCCTTGACGGCGGCGGCGCGGACGTCGGCGACGCGCGGACCGGGGCCGATGGGCACCGCCGCGCCGGCCAGCCGGACCGGGCCCGTGTCGGGGGCGCCGGCGGCACGGGCGGGGGCGGCGGCGGGACCACGGGATCGTGCGAGGGCGGGGGCGGCACCGGGGGACGGGCGGCGCCGACGCTGCGGCCCCCGCCGGAGGCGGGACGGGACGGCGGGCGGCCGCCCCGGCGTCCCTCGATCAGGCTGACCGCCCGCTCGGGCAGCCACGCGGAGGCCGTACCGCTGTCGTCGGAGCCGGAGCCGAACAGGTGCGGAGCGAGCTGGGACTGGAGGTCGGCGGGGCTGGGCCGGGCCGGGGCCTCCATCTGCATGCAGGATTCGATCAGCGGACGCAGTTCGTCCGGGAGGCCGTCCAGGTCCGGGCCCTCGCGCAGCAGCATGAAGACCGTCTCGACCGGGTTCGCGCCGTGGAACGGGGCGTGTCCGGTGGCCGCGAAGACCAGGGTGGAACCGAGCGAGAACACGTCGCTGGCGCCGGTGACGCTGCGGGAGTCCTTGGCCTGCTCGGGGGACATGTAGGCGGGGGTGCCGACGGCGACGTTCGTCATCGTCAAACGGGTGTTCGACACGCCGGAGGCGATACCGAAGTCGATCACCCGGGGGCCGTCCTCGACGACGAGGACGTTGGACGGCTTGAGGTCGCGGTGGACGAGTCCGGCGCCGTGGATCGAGTGCAGCGCCTCCGCCACACCGGCCGCCAGCCAGCGCACCGCCTGGGCCGGCATCGGCCCGCACTCGTTCACTATCTCCTCGAGGGAGGGCGCGGGAACGTACGCGGTGGCCAGCCACGGCACGGCGGCGCGCGGATCGGCGTCCACCACGGCCGCGGTATAGAACCCGGAGACCGCGCGGGCCGCCTCCACCTCGCGTGTGAAGCGGACGCGGAACAGCTGGTCCTCGGCCAGCTCGGTCCGGACGGTCTTGATCGCCACGCGCCGCCCGGACGCCGAGCGCGCGAGATAGACCAGCCCCATCCCGCCGGCTCCCAGCCGTCCCAGCACCTCGAACGGCCCGATACGCCGCGGATCGTGCTGCGTCAGCTGATCCACCACTTGCCTGCCACCTCCCCGTACGAGTCGCGCCACCACCTGTACGCGACCGAAGTGCAGCGTCTCACCACCGCAGCCCCGTGGCGGCACGCCCCCCGATTGTTCCTGTCCGGGGCGTTGGTTGCGAACCCGGCGACATAGGGGGTGTCTGGTCCTATATGCAAAACAATCGGGACGGACGGGCAGTCAAGAACCGGCCGGGACGGACGGGCACCGGACCGGCCGGGCGCGGTCAGCGCGCCAGGAGGGCGAAGGAGGCGCCCTGGTTGTTGGCGACCACGGCCACCGTCCCGTAAGAGGTGTCGAAGGGCGGGGCCTGGACGCGGCCGCCCAGCCTGGTCACCTCCGCCATGGTGGCCGCGGGGTCCTCGACGGCGAAGTGGACGAGGAAGTGGGGCGGCATCTCGGCCGGGAAGACATCGGAGACCGGGGCGCGGCCGAAGTCGGGCTCCACGCCCTCCCCGAACAGGGCGTCGTGGAAGAGGCCGCCGTAGAAGGCGTTGGCCGCCTCGGTGTCCCGGGTGTAGAGCTCGACCCAGGCGAAGCTCCCCCGCTCGTGCCGGCGCCCGAAGCCGGGGCGGTCGCCGGGTTGCCACAGGGCGAAGACGGCGCCCTCGGGGTCGGTGACGAGCGCGGTGACGCCGAGGTCGCCGACCTGACGCGGCGCCGAGACGAGCTGTCCGCCGGCCGCGACGATCCGCCGGCACAGCGCGCCGACGTCCGGGGTCGCGAAGGACACCGTCCACACGGTGGGGAGCCGGCCGTCCGTCTTGTGCGCGAGGGACGCCACCGGCTCACCGTCGAGCAGCGCCCGCACGGTTCCCAGGGGCGGGGAAGCCTGCGCCGACCCCGACGGCCCCGGCGTCCCCGAGGGCGCGGACGGTACGGGCCGCGAGGCCGGTGCGGGCCACTCGGGCTGCTCGGGCTGGTCTTCGAACGTCCACTCGAAAAGTTCCCCGTAGAACCGCTTGCCCGCCTCCACGTCAGGAAGCTGCGCATCCACCCAGCACGGGGTGCCCTCCGGGTACCCCGATGCCCTGTTTTCGGCCATACCACCAAACTAGCCGTGCCGCACGCACCGCGCAGACCAGGCACATCAGGCGCCGAGAGCCCGCACACCCCATTTGCAGTCGGCCGAATCGCGCTCCGATCACCCCTCGGTAAGCTGACTTCATGACAGGACAAGTGCGTACCGTCGACGGCCGCGTGGCCGGCCGGCGAGGGCAGGCGACCCGGCAGAAGCTGCTCGACTGCCTCAGCGAGATGCTCAGCTCCTCCCCCTACCGGGATGTCAAAGTCATCGATGTAGCCCGCAGGGCGGGGACTTCGCCCGCGACCTTTTACCAGTATTTTCCGGATGTCGAAGGCGCCGTTCTCGAGATCGCGGAGCAAATGGCCGCCGATGGAGCAGGGTTGGGCGAGCTACTGGAAGGCCGTTCCTGGGTCGGCAAGGCGGGCTGGCAGACGGCGCAGGAACTCGTCGACGGTTTCCTGGATTTCTGGCGGAAGAACGACGCGATCCTGCGAGTCGTCGACCTCGGTGCCGCCGAGGGCGACAAGCGCTTTTACAAGATCCGCATGAAGATCCTCAACTCGGTGCACACCTCCCTCACGGACTCCGTCGCCGAGTTGCAGACCAAGGGCCGGGTCGACAAGGACGTGAACCCGGCCGCGGTGGCCGGCTCCCTGGTCACCATGCTCGCGGCGGTCGCCTCGCACCAGAAGGGTTTCACCTCCTGGGGCGTGAAGCAGGCCGAACTCAAGCCCCACTTGTCCCTGTTGGTATACCTGGGCGTCACCGGCAAGAAGCCGACGAGGTAAGCGGATGCCAGCGACACTTCCCCGTTCCCCCATTCCGCACTTCGCATCCTGTCAGGCAGGCGGTGGTTCACTCCGGTGAACCACCGCCTGTCGCATGTCACGGCACCTCGGCGGTCACCCCGGCGCCCCACCTGGCAGTTCGGCGCATCGGGGCGGAGGCGCGACGATCCCCGGAGGCGCGACACCCGTCGGCCCACCACTCATCCGATGCACCCAGGAGGAACCCGAAATGGCCCTGACCCGCGAAGAGCGCGAACAGTTCCTGGCCGAGCCCCATGTCGCCGCGTTGGCGGTCGACGCGGGTGCCGGACGCGCACCGCTCACCGTGCCGATCTGGTACCAGTACGCACCCGGCGGGGAGGTATGGGTCATGACCGGACTCGAATCCCGCAAGAACCGGCTGATCGGCGCGGCGGGCCGGTTCTCCCTCATGGTCGACCGTGTCGAACCCACGATCCGGTACGTCTCGGTCGAGGGGCCGGTCGTCGGGACCACCCCCGCCACCGTCGAACAGCTCCGGGAGATCTCCGCCCGCTACCTCCCGGCCGACAAGGTCGAGGGCTATGTCTCCGCCGCGTGGAAGGACCACGGCGAGCAGGTCGTCCTGCGCATGCGTCCCGAGCACTGGGTGTCGTCCGACCTCGGCTCCGTGTGAGGGCGACCCGGTGAGGACCCGGCGAACAGGGAGACTCGTGGCATGGAAACCGATCTTCATGAGCTGCTGAAGTCACTGCGGGTGTGGGACCCGGAGGTCACCGACCTGCCGGCACTGGACCAGGCCGCCGCACCAGCCGAGCCGCTTCCGCTGTTCACGCGGTGGTTCGCCGAGGCGGTGGCGGCCGGTCAGCCCGAGCCGCACACCATGTCCCTGGCCACGGCTGACGCCGAGGGGCTGCCCGACGTACGGATCGTGGTGCTGCACGGCGCGGACGCGGACGGCTGGTCCTTCGCGACCCACGCCCACAGCCGCAAGGGCGGTCACCTCGCCGCCCGCCCGTATGCCGCGCTGGTCTTCTACTGGCCGCTGCTGGGCCGCCAGGTCCGGGTCCGCGGGCCCGTCGGCACCGCTCCGGCCGAGGAGGCGCAGGCCGATCTGCACGCCCGTTCGACCGGGGCGCTGGCCGCCGCGCTCACCGGTCGCCAGAGCGAGGTCCTCGGCTCGCCCGAGGACCTGGCCCGTGCCTCGGAGGCCGCCTGGGAGCGGGCCCGGCGGGAGCCGGACACCCCGGCACCGTCCTGGACCCTGTACCGCCTGCGCCCGGACGAGGTGGAGTTCTTCCAGGGCGACACCCTCCGCCGCCACACCCGGCTGCGCTACCGCCGCTCGCCCCGGGGAGGCTGGACGCGGGAACTACTCTGGCCGTGAGGTCCGCGGTGGGGCCGGCTCCGGGTCCGTGGCGAGGCGGGCGTGCAGGTGGGAGTCGCGGAAGGCGTCGTGGCTGCCCTCCGCGAACATCGCCTCTCGCAGGGTCCCCTCGGGAAGGAACCCGCACCGTTCGGCGATCCGGCAGGACACCTCGCGTGCGACGGCATGGTCCAGTTCGAGCCGGTGCGGGCCGAGTTCGGTGAGCGCCCACCGCGCGGTGAGCAGCAGCGCCCGGGTGGCGACACCCCGGCGTCGGGCCTCGGGCAGCACCCAGTACCCGACGAGGCCCGACCGCTGCACCGGCCGGATGTCGTTGACGTCGATGTGCCCCAGTGGCGTACCTCTGTCCGCGCCGGCGATCCGGAAGGACACGGCCATGCCGTCCTCGGCCCACTGCGCCCACCTGCGCAGTACCTCTCGGGCGGCCGCGACATCCGTGACCGGGCGAAGCGGGGTGTTCCAGCGCTTGAACTCCGGGTCCGTGGTGCCGCGCAGCCACACCTCGGCGTCGGACCGGGACGTCGGGTCCCAGGGGCGCAGGTGCAGGCCGTGGCCGTGGAGTGCGGGGAGGGACTGCGGGGAGCCCGGGTGCGCATGCGTGTGAGCCATACGGGTCACTCACATCTGCGCAGTCGGCCGGAACACGGGAATTCCTCGTCACCGGTCCCACCCCCGATACCCACATACGTGATCAATCCGCAACCAATTCCGGTCTTGACCGATACCCATCAACCTGGTGCGTGATTACGCTCGCGCTCATGGCCGACTCCACCACGCCCCCGAACGCCACCGCACCGCACCGGGAAGACCGTCCCGTCTACGTCATCGGCGGTGGTCCCGGCGGACTCGCCGTCGCGTACTCGCTGCGCGCCCGGGGAGTGCGGGCCGTCGTCCTGGAACGGTCCGAGCACGTGGGAGCGTCCTGGCGGTGCCACTACGACCGGCTGCGCCTGCACACCACGCGGCGCCTGTCCGCACTGCCCGGTCTGCCGATACCGCGCCGGTTCGGGCGGTGGGTGGCCCGCGACGACATGGTCCGGTACCTGGAGAAGTACGCCGAACACCACCGCCTCGAGATCGTCACCGGTGTCGAGGTCTCCCGTGTCGAGCGCACCGCCAACGGCACGGGCTGGCTGCTGCGCGCCACCGGGGGCCGTGAACTGACCGGCGCCGCGGTCGTGGTCGCCACCGGCTTCAACCACACGCCCCGCCTGCCCGACTGGCCCGGCCGGGACGCCTACACCGGCGAGTTCCTGCACGCGTCCGAGTACCGCAACGCGAAGCCCTTCGCCGGCCGGGACGTCCTCGTCGCGGGGATCGGTAACACGGGTGCGGAGATCGCCGTCGACCTGGTGGAGGGCGGCGCCTCCCGGGTGCGGCTGTCGGTCCGTACCGTGCCGCACCTCGTGCGCCGCTCGACCGCGGGCTGGCCCGCCCAGCACTCGGCCGTCCTGGTACGCCGGCTGCCGGTCGGGCTCGTGGACCGGCTGTCCCGGGCGCAGGCCAAGGTGGCGCTTCCCGACCTCTCGGCCCAGGGCCTGCCGCGCCCCGACAGCGGTCTCTACAGCAGGGTGCTGGAGGGCGCCATCCCCGTACAGGACATCGGCCTGGTCGACGCCGTACGGCAGGGCACGGTGGAGATCGTGGCCGCCGTGTCGGGGTTCGAGGACGGCAAGGTCGCCCTCGCCGACGGGACCCGCGCCGGCCCCGACGCGGTGATCGCGGCCACCGGGTACGTCCACGCCCTGGAGGGTCTCGTCGGCCACCTCGGCGCCCTCGACGACCGGGGCAGACCGGTCACCCGCGGCGCCGGCACCCCGCCCCACGCTCCCGGCCTGTACTTCACCGGCTTCACCAACCCCATCAGCGGCAACCTCCGCGAGCTGGCCATCGACGCGGAGAAGATCGCCAAGGCGGTGACCCGCCGCGGGGCACCGGGAATCTCCCGGCTCCCCCGATGAGACCGCCACCGTTCATCAACTTGCCTACTCACGCGGCCAATTGACATCTCATCAGTTCAACAACCCGACTATGCGGCCGCCACACCGGTCGGCGGTCGACGGCGGATGATCAAGGGCCCGCCCCACCCACTGCCGCACACAGGGCGCCGGAGGCGTACCGGAACCACGTCGCAGGAGCCGGAGACGTCGCGTGCGACGCCGCCGAGGAAGGCGACGAGGGCAGCGCCGATCCGGTGGGAGGCGAGGACCCGGTGGGGGCAGTGGCTCCCCCGGCAGCGGGTGGGGCGGCCCCGGCATCTGCTGAAGCCCACGGACCCGCCGAGGGACCAGGTGGCCGGTGTCGCCGGTTTCGGTACCGCCCAGTCGCTGCGGCGGCACTTCCGGGCGGCGCCGGTGGTGACGCCGTCCACCTACCGGAGGACGTTCTGGAACGGAGGCGGGGGAGTGTGCCGAGCCGAAAAGTTATCCACAGCCTGTGGATAACTCGGCCGTCGCCTTGCAGGACTCCAGGACTCCGATTCGGTCGCGGCGTACGGCAACGACAGCGGCGAGGGTGATCGCCGTCGCGACGGCAGCGCGGTGCCGCTCGGTCCCGAGCGCGGCGGCACCGCACCGCCTTCCGACTCCGGCACTCCCTCCCGGTTCCCCTCGGCCACAAGGGGAACCGGCGCCGGAGTCACGACCCACACTCGCCGAGGGCTCCCGTCGTCGAAGCCCTCGCCGTCCCCTCGCAGCGAATCGCTGACGAACAGAGTGATCAAGCGGTCACGGCGCGTCAATACCGGTTCAGAGCGATACAGGTGAGTCCGCGTCATATGTCCGGTTATTCGTCGCCGCGCACGGAAGCACACCCGGCGCACCGGCTCACGTCCCGACCCACAGGACCGTCCCTCCGTGCATCCGTGCACCGGCACGCCGACACGGTTGCGCGGCCACCCGCCGGCTCCCTCGCGACCTACACCGCCTCGTACGCGAACCCACCGCAGGCCGGGGCGGGCTCGTGCGCGGCCGCGCCGCGGTCCAGTTCGCACCAGATGCGCTTGCCCGCGCCGTTGGCACTCCACCCCCAGCGATCCGCCAGGCCGTCGACGAGGGCGAGCCCGCGTCCGCCGGTCGCCTCACCGCCCACGCAGCGCGGCACCGGCGCCCTGCCGCTCCGGTCGGCCACCTCCAGGCGGACGGTGACCTCCCCGGCCGCCGCGTCCGTCAGGGACAGCCTCAGTACGGCCGGACGGCCGGTGTGCACGACGGCGTTGGTGACAAGCTCCGAGACGAGAAGGATCAGCGTCTCGGAAAGCGACTCGTCGGTTCCCATCCCCGCCCCGGCCAGGCGCGAGCGGGTCCACCGCCGGGCCCGCCCCACCTCGGCGGGGTCGGGCCGGATCTCCAGTTGCACTTGAAGCACCTGCACCGCTCACACCATCCGAACCGGCGGACACTTGGACTCGCGCCTCACGAGGGCCACGATCGTAGCCATTCTCTGCATGGCCAGAACAACGGCCGGGACAGGGGTCACGGAACGTGAGTCCCTTGTGGGACAGCATGGTTGACGTACAGTCACGCCAACAAGCGCTTCGGGCATATTCCAGCGCGAAGGAGTACTCGTGCGGCATACTGTGCGACGCTCACCCCGGCCACTCGAACAGGCGGTGGCGGACGGCCTGATCGCACGGCGAACAGTGGCAGACGCTGACATTTCCGGGGCCGCCCCGAAGGCAACTCCCGTGCTCTGCGTGCTCACAACCACTCGCATTTCACACAAGGTACCGGAGCGGGCAGCCGACTCCAGGCCGTGACGAGTCACGCATAGGACACAACCCGGCGTCAACGCTCCGTGACGTTGTCATGCCACAATCCGTGACATCCGCGCGGGAGTACTCCAGGACATCGCAGACCGGGGGGCGGGGCGGGCCGTTCCGACGAGCGGTTCGGCGGCCAGCACCTCCTCACCCTCCGTCACTTCGCCCGCACGTCGAGTCCGCACCCAGGCGCTTTTGCGAGCAGTCGGGCCGCCGCGACGTCCGCGGGGTCGGCGGTGACGGCCGCTCCGTGGGCGGTGGCGCGAGCGGTCTCCGCGCGAGCCGGCCTCCCGGCGCACTGGTGGGCCACCGCCCGGAAGGCCCCGATCGGCCGCGGCCGAACTGTTCACGGCTCCGGGCGTGTTGCGACGCCGACTCGCACGCGCGCGTGGGCGCTGACCCCGGAGGTGGTCGACGCCCACGCGCGGCGAGACTTTGCGGAAGGCTCTCAAGTACGTCCCCGGGCAGCGCTGCTCCGGGAGCAGCGCTGCCCGGGGACGGCGGAGCCGGCCCTACTCGGGGACGGTGAAGTAGCGGGCGAAGCCCCGTACGATCTCTTCCTCGCCGATCCTGCCGTCGCCGTCCGTGTCCAGCACGGCGGCAGCGGATCCGGCGAGCTCCTCCGGGACACCGAGCGCCTTCAGGGCGCGGGCGGTGTCCGCCACGCCGACCGCGCCGTCGTCGTCGGGGCCGGTCAGGGCGAGGGTCGCGCGCAGGAAGGGCCGGGCGATCTCGGCGAACCCGTCCGGGTTGTCCCGCAGCCGCTTGACCGCGCCGTTCACGAATTCCTCGCGGGTGATGCGCTGGTCGCCGTCGTGGTCCGCGATGCCCGCCATGCCCTGCCAGAAGGCCTCGGCGCCGCCGTACAGGGCCTGGCCCTTGTCGGAGCGGGCCCGCGTACCGAACTCGGCGAGCAGCGCCTTGGCCGCTCCGCTGAAGTCCTCGCGGTCGATGTAACCGTTGCCGTCCTGGTCGAAGGTGGCGAACCGGGCCGCGATCCGGCGCTCGTACTCGCTGGTGACCATGTTTCTTTCAGGCCGCCTTACTCAGAGGGGTCGTCTCGCTCGGAGGGTACGTCGTGCGAGGCGGCTTCATGAATTCGGAAACGACGCTTGTACCGAGAACGGGAGAATTCCGGGACAACCACACCGCACGCACCGCTCCTCGCGGTGCGTGCGGTGTGCGTGCTCCCCCGAGGGCCCGAGGCGCGCGCCCGCTCAGGCCGGCAGCGGGCGGGGCGCCCCGTCCACCGCGGACGGGACGTCCGGGTGCACGTCGAAGAGGCGGCGGACGCCCAACGCGCCGAGGACCCGGTTGACGTGACTGCCGTCGGCGGCCCCGTGGGCGGGCAGGATCAGCCGCAGACTGCCCTGGCAGGACCGCAGCAACCGACGGGTGGCTATGAGCACCCCGACGCCGCTGGAGTCGCAGAACCACACCTCGGAGAGATCGAGGACGAGGCTGTGTCTGCCGTCGGCCACCGCGTCGTGCACCCGCTGACGCAGCACCGGCGACGTCAGCAGGTCCAGCTCGCCCGACACCCGGAGCACGGCCCACTCGCCCTGCTGCCCGTCGGTCACTTTGAAGGCCACCACCACGCCCTTCGCTCGCCGAAACGGAAGAAACACCTACGCTTCCCTGCAGCGCGGCTGCCCACCGGCCGTGCCCTGAAACACAGCCCGAGAAACTGTTACCGAACAGTAAAGGCTTGTTTTAGTCAGCTTCGATCTAATTCGATCGGTTCTGATCAGCGAGCGGCTGGGTAGGCACGCCCCGGACAGCATCCGACGTGTCCGCGGGTGACCCCTACCACCTGTGGCTCGGCAGGGGGCGCACATTGCCATAAAGGGGCGTGCGTCCTCCGACGTGCCGACTACATTCATGGAGTCGGTGGGCACACGCTGGACCCGGGCACGATCGGCCCGGGGTGCCGGGGAGGAGCAGGGGGAAGGGGCCACATGATGAAAAGGGACGTCCCGCCTCACTGGGACCGCAGGATGCAGCAGCGGCTCGCCCGCGGGGAGGCCGCGGCGCTCGGTGAGTTCTACGACCGGTTCGCCTCCCTCGTGCACGGCCTCGCCCACCGCGTCCTCGGCGACGAGCGCGCCGCCGACAGCATCACGCGCGAGGTCTTCGCCCACGTCTGGGAGCACCCGGACGCCTACGACCCCCAGCAGGGCCCGCTGCGCACCTGGGTCGCCGAGCTGACCCGCCGGCTGGCCGTCGAGCGGCTGCGCGCCACCAGGACGGCGGCGCTCACCCACCGCTCCCCCGGCGACACGGAGGAACTGGAGCGCCAGGTGCACCACGCCTCGGTGGCAGCCCGCGCGGACTACATCGTGCACGCCATGCCGGTACCGCTGCGGGCCGCGCTGGAGCAGGCGTACTTCCAGCGCCGGGACTACCACCAGACCGCCGCCGACCTCGGCGTCACCGAGGACGAGGCCCGCCGTCGCCTCCGGCTGGGCCTGCAACTGCTGGCCACGGCTCACGACACCGAGGCCCCGGGCGCCCCGCCCGGCATCGGGGGTGCGGCGTGAGCGACGACCGTTCCGAGCCGCACGGCGACCACGAGGACGAGGGAGACGGGGAGCGTCACGACGACACGGACGCGGGTACACACACGGCCCCGGGAAACGGGGCGGACGGTACGCGCGAGTGGGGCATTCCGGGCAGGTCGGGCGGCGTTCCGGACCACGGTG
Source organism: Streptomyces sp. GD-15H (assembly GCF_045291515.1). Lineage (NCBI taxonomy): Bacteria > Bacillati > Actinomycetota > Actinomycetes > Kitasatosporales > Streptomycetaceae > Streptomyces > Streptomyces sp. GD-15H. Next base: position 4,856,520 of record NZ_CP149447.1, on the reverse strand, counting down.
CCGACCCGGACCACGGTGCCGACCCCGGCCATTCCCCCCGAACACCGCCGCCCCGCGCCTCCGTCGAGGACGGCGGGCTGCCCCTGCCGGCGCCCGAGCCCGCCTCCGGGGTCGCGCCGCGGCCGGCCGAGCCGCTGGTGCTGGAGCACCGGGTGCTGAAGTCACTGCTGGGCGCGTGGGCACTGGCCGCCTGCGCGCCGGAGGAAACGGCGGCCGTCGAGGAGCACCTCGGCGACTGCGGGGCCTGCGCCGACGAGGCGCTGCGCCTGCGCGACGCGGTCGGACTGCTGCAGCGCCCCGAGAGCCTCGACCTGGACCCGGGGCTGCGCACCCGCGTCCTGGAGTCCTGCCTCAAGCGGCGCCCGCCGCGCATCCCCGTACCCGACTGGGCCGCCGCCTACGACGCCGAGACGGCACGGCTGGACGCGCTGCTCCAGGACTTCGGTGACACCGAGTGGCACGCGCCCGTGCGGCTGCGCTGGTACGAGGCCGACGAGGCGACCGCCCGCCGCACCACGGTCGCCGGGGTCATCGCGCATCTGCTGACCGTCGACGGTCTGGTCGCGGTCGCCCTCGGGCTGGACGACCCGCTCGGCGACCTGTCGGCCGAGCGGTCCACCCCGTCGGCCCGCACCGAGGCGTACTGGCGTGCCTCCCCCTGTCCGCCCACCCGCTCCGTACGGGCGCCCTGGCGTGCGCAGACCCACAGCCTGGTGCGGACCGTGTCCTTCACGGCCGGCCGGGCCGGACGGATGGCGGTGTCGTACGGCGACTTCGAGCTGCCGCTGCACGACGCGATGCTGGACCGCGCCTTCGAGTGCTGGGTGCACGCGGAGGACATCGCCGAGGCGGTGGACTACCCGTACGATCCGCCCACCGGCCGGCATCTGCACCGCATGGTCGACCTGGCCGCGCGGATGCTGCCGTCCGTGCTGGAGGCACGCCGCCGGTCCGGGCCGGACGCGCCCGGCGGGCGGCGACTGGTCGTGGCCGGTGAACCGGGGCGGAGCCTGCGGCTGGAGATCGAGGGGTCCGGCGGCGGGGAGTGGCTGATCCCGCTGGACTCCCCCGCCGCCAAGGGCTCCGCCGAGCACGAGGTGGCCCACATCGCCCTCGACGGCTCGGAGTTCTGCCGCCTGGCCGCGGGCCACGTACCCCCGCAGGAGGCGGCCGCCGGGCAGGTCGGCGACAAGGAGGCCATCAGGGACGTCCTCCTGGCGGCGGCCTCACTGAGCAGGATGTAGCCCGGCACCGTTCCGGACGGAGCACGAGGACCCGGGTCCGGACGGTCGGCGGTTCAGGCGAAGACCACCGTCCGCCGCCCGTTCAGCAGGATGCGGCGCTCCGCGTGCCACTTCACCGCGCGCGCCAGCGCCTGGCACTCCACATCGCGACCGACGGCGACGAGCTGGTCCGGGGTGGCGTCGTGGCCCACCCGCTCGACCTCCTGCTCGATGATCGGGCCCTCGTCGAGGTCGGCGGTGACGTAGTGCGCGGTGGCGCCGATCAGCTTCACGCCCCGGGCGTGCGCCTGGTGATACGGCTTCGCACCCTTGAAGCTCGGCAGGAAGGAGTGGTGGATGTTGATGATCTGCCCGGAGAGCTGCTTGCACAGGTCGTCCGAGAGGACCTGCATGTAGCGGGCGAGCACGACGAGTTCGACGTCCTTCTCGCGCACGATCTCCAGCAGTCTCGCCTCGGCCTCCGCCTTGGTGTCCTTCGTCACCGGAAGGTGGTGGAAGGGGATGTCGTACGAAGCCACCAGTTCCGCGAAGTCGGTGTGATTGGACACCACTCCGGCGATCTCCACCGGCAGCGCACCTATCCGGGCGCGGAAGAGCAGGTCGTTCAGGCAGTGGCCGAACTTGCTGACCATCAGGAGGATGCGCATCTTCTCGTCGGCCCGGTTGATCTGCCAGTCCATCCGGAACGAGTCACCGATCGCCGCGAAACTCGCCCGCAGCTTGTCCACGGTCACCGGTGCTTCGGCGGAGAAGTGGACCCGCATGAAGAACAGGTCGGTGTCGTGGTCACCGAACTGCTGGCTGTCCTCGATGTTGCAACCGGTCATGAACAGGTAGCTCGACACGGCGTGCACGATGCCCTGCTTGTCGGGGCAGGACAGGGTCAGAGCGTACTGGTCGGCCGGGGCCTCTGCTCGGGTGGGCTGCTCACTCATGCGGAAAAGGGTCCCATACGCGGATCACGGACGAGGAGCCGTTCCGCTACGCGGACCGCGTAAGGATGTTCAGCACCTCGAGGGTCCGCGGCGCGGCGTCGGGGTCCTCTCCGTCGCTCACCGCCAGCCGTACATGCGCGTCCCGCGCGGCCCGTACCGCGTCCGGCCATCCCTCGTGCGCGAGGTAGGCGGTGACCGGCGCGTCCGGACCGACCTGGTGCATGATCCGCAGCACGCGCAGCACCGCGGTGTCGACGAGCGCCGCCTCCTGGGAGTCACGGAAGATCGTGCCGACGTATTTCTCGGCGGACCAGTTGTCCAGCCAGGTGTCCTCGACCAGCCGGTAGACCGCGTCGGTGACGTCACCGTAGCCGTCCACCCCGGCCAGCCAGACGCCCTGCTGGAACCCGGGGTCGGAGAGCATGTGCAGCGCGGAGCGCACATTGCTGCGCCAGCGCCACCATGGCATGTCGTTGAGTGGCATGCCGCCCATGGTGGAGGAGCGGCGGCCGCGGCGGGAAGAGTTCTCCGAACCTTGCACGGTCATCGATCGTACGTTTCCATTCCCCACCGGTCACACCGACCCCGCAATTCACCTCCACGTCACCACTCGTTGACCGCGGGTCACCCCAGGATTGGCGATGTGGGGGAATCGTGCGTAAACATGACCGGCAGTCGTAATCGCACCAGTTCCCTCACCCGCCACCGCTCCCGGCCGTTCAGACCCGGCGTCATGGCCGCGGGCGCGCTGGCGGTGACGACGCTCGCCGCCGGCTGCGGAGTCGTCCCCGGCACCTCGGGGGCCGACGACGATCCGATCACCGTCATGACCTGGGCGCCCGAGGAGACCAGGAGCACCAACAAACCCGGCATGCCCGCTTTCGCCCGCGCCTACGCGCGCTGGGTGAACTCCGAGGGCGGCATCAACGGCCGCAAGCTCCACGTCCTCACGTGCAACGAGCGCAACGACAGTGTGGCCGCCGCGCGGTGCGCCCGGACCGCGGTCAAGGAGAACGCCGTCGCGGTCGTCGGCTCGTACAGCCAGCACGCCGACGCCTTCCTGCCCACCCTCGAGGGCGCCGGCATCCCGTACATCGGCGGCTACGGCATCACCACCGCCGAGTTCACCAGTCCGCTGTCCTACCCCGTCAACGGCGGCCAGCCGGCGCTGCTGGCCGGTCTCGGCCGCGCCCTCGCCGGCTCCTGCGGGCCGGTCACCCTGATCCGGCCGGACACCATCGCGGGCGACCAGCTGCCCCCGCTGCTCGACTCGGGCCTGTCCGCCGGGGGCCACGAGCCGACCGCGGACCAGCGGGCGGAGGAGGAGGCCACCGAGTACGACGGGCAGTCGAGGCGGGCCTTGGAGACCAGCACCACCGACCCGGAGGCGCCGGGCTGTGTGGTGCCCGCGCTCGGGGACCGCACCGGCACCTTCATGGACTCCTTCCGGCGGGCCCGCGCCGACTACCCCGACGTGCGCACCGCGACCGTGATGGGCAGCGTCGACCAGACGACGATCAACACGTCCGGTGGTGCGTCGGGCCCGTACGAGGGGTCGTACGTCACCGGCTGGTACCCGGCGTCGAGCGACGCGCTCTGGGACCCGATGAAGGACGTGATCAAGAAGGAGGCGTTCGGCGACAACCGGATCGACCCCGCCGACGCCGGGGTGCAGACCACCTGGATCGCCTACACGGTACTGAAGCAGATCGTCGAGTCGCTCGGCGACGGCGAGGTGAGCTCGGGCAGCGTGACCCGGACGCTGAACAAGGGGCTGAAGGTCGAGACGGGCGGCCTCACCCCCACCCTGCGCTGGCAGGTCCAGGACAAGCTGGCCGCCGTCGGCTTCCCGCGACTGATCAACGCCCACGTGACCCTGCAGGAGGTCAAGGACGGGCGGCTGGTGGCCGGCAGCGAGGGCTTCATCGATGTGACGGACACACTGCACGACGCCGACGTGGCGTGACGCGCGCGTGGGGGCGCGGCGAGGACCGGGCAGAGTGAGAACGGAAGCCGTCCACCGGCCCCGCCCCTCCGCCGTTCCCCCGCCGTCTCCCCACCGCCGTCAGAAGCCGGTCACAGCTGGGTCGGCTGCCGCTCGGTCAGGCCGTACTGCTTGGCGATGGCGTTCCACAGCGGGGCCGCCTTGGTCTTCTCGGCGGTCGCGGTGCCACTGGCCCGGTTGCCCGCCTGGGTCTGACCGGTCAAGCGTGCCTGGCCCTTCTTGCAGCCCTTCTTGCCCGCCACCTGGTCGGCCCAGGCCGCGTAGTGGTCGTCGGCCGATGCCGATGCCTGCCACGCCTTGGTGAGCGCGGTGGTCAGCGCCTGATGGTTGGGCAGCTTGTCCACCTCGAGGCCGGAGAGGTCGGTGACCAGCTGGGTGCGCTGCTTGCCCGCGTCCCGCAGGTCCTTGGCCGCCTGGTCGAGATTGCGGCAGGCCTTCACATCGGCCACCGCGTTGATCACGGCGGTCCGGCTGTCGCCGCTGTCGGCCAGCAGCTTGTCCAGCTCCACGGCCTGCTGACGGACCGGGTCGACGGTCGGGGAGGCCTCGGCCTCGGGTTCCTCGTTCGCGGGGGCGGAGGCGGAGACGGGCTGCTTCTTGCCGCTGTCGTCGCCGTCCCCGCCGCCGAGCAGCGCGCCGGCGCCGACGCCCAGGACGACGAGACCGACACCGACCGCCGCGATGAGCGGCACCCGCGACCCCGTACGGCCGCTCCGGCCGCCGCCGTCGCCCTCGCGGGCGGCACGCCGGCCACCGCCGCCCCGGCCGGGCGGGGTGTGGGCGGGCTGCCGGTGCTCGAAGCGGGGGAGCTGCTGGGTGGAGCCGACCGCGCCCGTGTCGCCGCCCGCGCTGCGGAAGAGATTGTCGAACTCGGCGGGCGGCTGCCGGTTCCCGTCGTCGGCCGGAGCGCCGGGGGCGGTGCCGTACGGTGCTCCCCCGGGCTGGTCGGTCACCGGAGCCATGAACTGGGTGGCCTCGGCGTCGGGGTTGCCCGCTTGCGGCAGCGGTCCGCCGCCCGCACCGGTCGCGCCCTGCGCGGGCAGGCCCAGGTACCGGGTGGCCTCGGAGTCGTGTGCGGCGGGCACCTCGGGGGCAGCGCCCCCGGGCCCACCGGGGGCACCGGGGGTATGTACTGCGTCGCCCCCTCGTCCACGGGGGCGACGGGCACCGGCGGCAGGAACTGGGTGGCCCCCTCCGACCCGTCGGACAGCGCGCCCGCGGCGGCACCGTACGCGTCGATGGCGGGACCACCGTAGGCGAAACCGTTCTGCGGCGGCAGCGGAACGCCCCCGCCCTGCTGCCCGTAACCGTAGTCCTGCGGCGGCATCGGGGCGGACGGGTCATACGAGGTGGGGGTGCCGTACGACGGGGCCTGCCCGCCCTCGGGCGGCAGCGGACCCGGACCGTGCTGCCCCTGACCGTGCTGCCCCTGACCGTGCGGGCTCGCGGCCGGGTCCTGCGCGTCCCAGGGAGCCGGTTCCTGCCGGCCCCACTGCTGCGCGGGCGGGGACTGCCAGCCCTGACCCTGCGATGGGGCCGGCGACTGCTCCTCCGGTCCCCAGGGCGTTCCCCAGCTCTGGCCACCGGACGGCGCCGAGGCGGACGCCTGCCCGCCCGTACCACCCGGAGCGACCGGGCCTGGCCCTGCCCGTCATGCCCGGCAACAGGGGCTCGCCACCGTCGGAGGGCAGCACGATGCCTTCGCGCGCGGGGCGCGCCGAGGGCTCCTCGCCCTGTCCACTCTGCGTCACCGGGACTCCTACACATGGGGGACCTTGTGAATCGTCGACTCACGCTACCGGGTACCCGGAGCCCGGTGCCACGCAGCACAGAACCTGAGCTCCTGCCCTGTGACGGCGGTAACAAAACCAGGTCACCACACGCTGTTCATGACACCCCCTTCGCATCGACTCCGCGTCAATTCCGCATCGGCCTCACGTTCACCCGCCGACGCCCGTCTCGTTCACCCGCCGGGGCCACCACCGTGCGTACTCGTGCCCACGCTCATGCCGCGGCCGGCAGGGCGATTCGTGCTCCGAACTCCCTTACCGCTGACTCCTCCTGATACGGCTCCAGCCGCTGCTGGAAGTCCTCCAGGTACTCGGCGCCCCGGTTCGACCTGAGTCCGTCGAGCAGTTCCACCGCTTTCAGGCCCGTACTGCAGGCCTGTTCGACCTCCCGCTGCTGCACCTGCGCGGTGGCCAGCAGCACATAGCCGATCGCCCGGCGCCGCGCCCTGGACTCGGGATGCCCGGCCAGGGACTCGAGCGCGCACCGCGCGGCGGCCTCGGCCTGCCCCAGGTCCCGGTGGCAGTGCGCCAACTCGTCGGCCAGGTAGGCCTCGTCGAAGTGCGCGATCCACACGGGATCGTCCCCGGACGCCGAATCGGCCGCCTCCATGGCACTGATCGCGTGCCCGGCCGCGGTCTGCGCGGCGTGCGCGTCACCCATCAGCGCGTGCCCGCGCGCCTCCGCCGCGCGAAACATCGCCTGCGCGCGGGGGGTCGCCCGTCCCCGCGCACCCTCCTGCGCGGCACGCGCCAACTGCGCGATCTCCCGCGGGTTTCCGAGCTGGGCGGCCAGATGGCTCATGGAGGCGGCGAGTACGTACCCTCCGTAGCCGCGGTCGCCGGCCGCCTGGGCCAACCGCAGCGCCTGGATGTAGTAGCGCTGGGCGAGGCCCGGTTGCCCGGTGTCGACCGCCATGTATCCGGCGAGTTCGGTCAGCCGGGCGACCGCCGCGAACAACTCCCTCCCCACGGCCTCCCGGTACGACCCCGCGAGCAGCCCCGAGACGACGCTGTTGAGGTAGTGCACGACGACCGGACGCACATGCCCGCTGCCGTACTGGTGGTCCAGGTCCACCAGGGCCTGCGTCATCGACCGCACGGCCCCCACGTCGGACCGCCCGACCCGCGGCCCGGCCGAGCGCGCGACCTGTGAGTCGGGGGCGGAGATCAGCCAGTCCCGGCTCGGCTCCACCAGTGCGGACGCGGCGACGGAGGAGCCGGACAGGAAGTCCCGCCTGCCCACGTCACTGCGCCACAGCTCGCAGACCTGCTCGATGGCCCCCAGTACCGTCGGCGAGAACTGGAGACCGACGCCCGACGCGAGGTTCTTGCCGTTGGCCATGCCGATCTCGTCGATCGTGACCGTGCGGCCCAGTTTGCGTCCGAACGCCTCCGCGATGATCGCCGGTGCCCGGCCCCGCGGCTGCTGTCCACGGAGCCAGCGGGCCACCGACGTCTTGTCGTACCGCAGGTCGAGGCCGTGTTCGGCGCCGCACATGTTGACCCTGCGGGCCAGCCCGGCGTTGGAGCATCCGGCTTCCTGGATGAGCGCCTGCAGTCGTTCGTTCGGCTGCCGCGCGACGAGAGGCCTTGCGGCCATGGCGTACCCCCTGTGACTGCGGTGCCTGCCCACGCACCGAGTTGACGTTTCTTCCGCGGCCGGAGACCCGGCATCTCCTGACATCTCCTCTCGCCCAGGAGCAAAATTCCGGCCCTGAAGATCAATGCCCCGACGAGGTGCCGAAGATGCGAGGCATGTGCGGATTGCCGGGGTAACGACTGATGCCGACCCCTCTCGGCCACTCCCGGTTGCGGCCGCTGGTCACCCACCACCGGTCACCCACCCCTGGCTACCCACCCGCGGACGCGGATCCTCTTGCGCGCCCCCGCGGATGCACCCATGCGCCCCGGGCGCGGAGCAAGTGCTCCTCCCCGCGCATGGGCACGGGCGTAACCCCTGGTGACGGACGTAGTTGTGTTCATCGTGGAAGAGACGATCCCGGGCACCGGCGCCGGACACATCCCGAAGCAGCGCGGAGAAACCCTGCTGGACAGCGCAGTTCGCTATACCGAGGAGCGGCACTGGGACGTGTTCGCGGGCACCTGGCTGGAGGCCGTCAACGGGGTGCACCGCTGCTCGTGCGGCGTCGCGGAGTGCCCGGCACCCGGCGCACACCCGGCGCGCTCGGACTGGGCGGCCCAGGCGACCGGCAGTGCGACCACCGTTCGCCGCATGTGGCAGATGTGGCCGACGGCCTCGATCCTGCTGCCCACCGGCCACGCCTTCGACACGATCTCCGTCCCCGAGACGGCCGGGTTCCTGGCGCTGGCCCGGATGGAGCGGATGGAACTGACGCTCGGTCCGGTGACCCTGACCCCGGCCCGGCGCATGGAGTTCTTCGTGCTCCCCGGCGCCTCGACGAAGGTGCCGGGCCTGATCCGCTCTCTGGGCTGGTCGCTGTCCCCGCTCGATCTGCGCGTGCGGGGCGAGGGGGCGTACGTGGCGGCGCCGCCCACGCGGTTCGGGTCCAAAGGGGCTGTGCAGTGGGCCAGCAGGCCGACACCGGCGAACCACTGGCTGCCGGACGCGGCGGAACTGATCTCCCCCTCGCCTACGCCTGCGGCCGCGACCGCCAGGACCGTCGGGAGCGCCGTGACCGGCAGGACCAGCAGGACCGCAGGGACCGGCAGGACCAGCAGGAACGCAGGGGCCGACAGGGCCGGCGGGACCGGTAGGGACGGTAAGGCGGGCGGGACCGCCGGAACCACCAGGACCGACAGGACCACCGGGACCGGCAGGACTGACAGGGCCACCGGGACTGACAGGGCCGGCGGGACCGGCGGAACTGCCAGGGCCGACAGGACCGGCAGGACCGGCAGGGCCGACAGGGCCACCGGGACCGGTAGGACGGGCGGGGCCCGTCGGGGCGTACGGCCGGTGGGGACAGTCGGGCCCGTGAAGGTGTTCCGGTCGGCGTGGTGCGCAGTCGGTCGGGGCGGTATGCGGCCGTGTGATCCGGCCCCGTGCGGATAGCCCTCCCCCGTAGGCTGCTCGTATGACGGAGGGAGCAGTGGTGGGTTCATCCGCCGTACGTGTGAAGGGGCTCTGGAAGCGGTTCGGTCAGCAGATCGCGGTGGCCGGGATCGATCTGGAGCTGCCCGCGGGCAAGTTCATCGGGCTCGTCGGGCCGAACGGAGCGGGGAAGACCACCACGCTGTCGATGGTGACCGGGCTGCTGCGGCCGGATCAGGGCACCGTCGAGGTCGTGGGACACGACGTGTGGCGCGACCCGGTCGAGGTCAAGGCGCGGATCGGGGTGCTGCCGGAGGGGCTGCGGCTGTTCGAGCGGCTGTCGGGGCGTGAACTGCTCGCCTACTCCGGCCGGTTGCGCGGCCTGCCGGGCACCGAGGTCGACAAACGCGCCACCCAGCTCCTCGACGTCCTCGACCTGGCCGGGGCCCAGCACAAGCTGGTCGTCGACTACTCGACCGGTATGCGCAAGAAGATCGGCCTCGCCACCGCGCTCCTGCACAACCCCGAAGTGCTTTTCCTGGACGAGCCGTTCGAGGGGGTCGACCCGGTCTCCGCGCAGATCATCCGAGGCGTCCTGGAGCGGTACACCGCGTCCGGCGCCACGGTCGTGTTCTCCTCCCACGTCATGGAACTCGTCGAGTCGCTGTGCGACTGGGTCGCGGTGATGGCCGCGGGCCGGATCCGTGCCCACGGACCGCTCGCCGAGGTGCGCGGAGACGCGCCCTCCCTCCAGACAGCGTTCCTGGAACTCGTCGGTGCGCACGGCCGCGACACCGCCTCCGACCTCAACTGGCTGGGCGGCGGATCCCGGTGAGCGCCCCCGCCCCCGCCCCCGCGTCCGCCCCCGCGATCACCCCCGTCGTCATCCGGCTGAAACTCTCCCTGCTGCGCAACGGGCTGCGGCAGTCCGGTGGGCGCAGGGCCGCGTACATCACCTCGGCCGTCGTCGCCCTGCTGTTCGCCGCGCTCCAGCTCATCGGCCTCATCGTGCTGCGCCGCGTCGACCACGCCGAGTCGCTGGTCGTGCTGCTGGTGGCGGTACTGGCGCTGGGCTGGGCGGTGATGCCGCTGTTCTTCCCGGGCGGCGACGAGACGCTCGATCCGACCCGGCTGGTGATGCTGCCGCTGCGTCCCCGGCCGCTGGTGCGGGCCCTGCTCCTCGCCTCGCTGGTCGGCATCGGGCCGCTGTTCACGCTGTGCATGCTCGTCGGTTCGGTGATCGCCGTCGCGCACGGCGGGACGGCGATCACCGTCGCCGTCTCCGCCGTACTCGCCGTCCTCGCCGTCCCGCTGGCGCTGCTGGTGTGCGTGGCGCTGGCCCGCGCGGTCGCCACCGCCAACGTACGGCTGCTGACCAGCCGTAAGGGGCGCGACCTCGCGGTGCTCAGCGGCCTCCTGATCGCGATCGGGGCGCAACTGGTCAACTTCGGTGCGCAGCGGCTCGGTTCCTCCGGTCTTGAGCAGCTCCAACCGGTGGCGGACGTAGTGCGGTGGATCCCTCCGGCGTCCGCGATCGGCGCGGTGCATTCGGCGGGCGAGGGTTCGTACGGGACCGCCGTCGCCCAGTTCGCCCTGAGCGTCGGGGCGCTGGTGGCGCTGCTCGCGCTGTGGTCGCGGTCGCTGACCCGGTTGATGACCTCGCCCGACGGTTCCACCCTGCAGAGCGGCGAGGCGGCCGTGCGCGATCGCGCCTCGACCGGGCTCGCCCGGCTGCTGCCCGCGGGACGCACCGGCACGGCCATGGAGCGCAGCCTCCGCTACGTCTGGCGCGACCCCAAGACCAAGGCGGCGTGGGTGACCTCGCTGGCCATCGGGCTGATCGTGCCGGTGTTCAACGCCTGGCAGGGCACCGGCTCGGTCTACTTCGCCTGCTTCGCCGCCGGGATGCTCGGCATCCTGATGTACAACCAGTTCGGGCAGGACACGTCAGCGTTCTGGATGGTCGCGATGACGATCGCCGGTACCCGGGACGCCTACGTCGAGCTCCGCGCCCGCGCGCTGGCCCTGCTGCTGATCACGCTGCCCTACTCCACTCTCGTGACCGTCCTGACCACCGCGATGCTCGGCGACTGGCCCCGGCTGCCGGAGGCCCTGGGGATGTCTTTCGCCCTGCTGGGCGCGATGCTCGCGACCGGTGCGTGGACCTCGGCGCGCTTCCCGTACTCCATCCCGCAGGAGGGCTACAAGAACGTCGCCCCGGGGCAGACCGGGCTCGCCTGGATCTCGATCTTCGGCGGCATGGTGGCGGCGGCCCTGCTGTGCGCACCGGTCATCGCGCTCACGATCTGGCTGAACGTGAGCGCGGGCGGCGAGGACCGGACGTGGCTGCTGTTCCCGGTGGGCACGGCGTACGGCGCCGCCATCGGCCTGCTCGGTCTCCGTCTCGCCGCCCCGCGCACGGCCCGCCGCCTCCCGGAGATCCTCACCGCGGTCAGCAAGGGCTAGCTGTGCTGTCCCGGGACGTGGGCGACACGCGTGCTGGGTGCTTGAACAGGTGAGGGCCTTTCCAAGGGGTGCGGGCGGCCGGGCTCAGCCGTCGCGGAGGGTGTCCAGGAACGGCTCGATCGCCGCCCGCCAGGCGTCCGGCTGGTCGTAGTGCACCAGGTGGCCGGCGTCGGTCACCTCCGCGTACTGGCCGCGGGGCAGCACGCGGACCATCTCCTGGGCCTCCGCGCGCCCCAGTTCGCCGTCGAGGCCGCGGACCACCAGGGTGGGGCACCGCACCTGGGCCAGCTCCTCCCAGTGCGCGTTGTACACCCAGGTCTCGCGGGAGCGGAGCATCTGGTCCGGATCGAAGACCGGCCGCCACCCGTCCGGGGACTCGGCCATCACCTCGGCGTAGAACTCACCGCGGGCCGGGTTCGGCCGCTCCACCCAGGGGTCGTCCTCACCGAACCACTTGCGTACGTCGGCGAGCGTGGCGAACGGGACGGGCCAGGCCTTGAACCACTGGGCCCACTCGCGCTGCGAGGCGGTCCCGAGCGCGGAGGCCCGCATGTCGCAGATGATCACCCCACGCACCAGATCCGGCCGCTTGGCGGCCAACTGCCATGCGGTCAGCGCGCCCATCGCGTGGCCGATGAGGATGGTCGCGCCGAGGCCCAGCTGGTCGAGGGCGGCCTCGGTGTCGTCGACATAGGCGTCTCGGGTGAACGAGGCCTGCGCGGGCTTGTCGCTGCGGCCGTGGCCGCGCTGGTCGAGGGCGACGGCCCGGTACCGCCCGGAGAGCCAGCGGGCGGTGGACGCCCAGTGCGAGGCGCGTCCCATGAGCCCGTGCAGTAACAGCACACCCGGGTTCCCGGCGGCGTGCTGCGCCGGGTCGCCGCCGGTCTTGGGTGGATCGCCGAACTCCCAGGCGGCGAGCCGTACGCCGTCCGCCCCCGTCACGTCGATGCGTCGCGCCATCGTGTTGGCACCCCCCAAGCTCGCTGCCTGCCGTGTTGCTTGCCCTGCCTGCTGTTGCCGCCCACACAGGTTATCGAATGCGCTTTCGAGAACGCCGTTCCCGCCGCTAACACCCCTCGATCGAGTGACACCTCTCGGGGATTGATCGTCGCGTCCGCGGGGAGATTTTCAGCGGGAGGCGGACCGCTCGGGGAGACCGGTTCGAGGGGAATGACCCTGGGAGCTCGGGGCTCCGGGTCAGCACAGGGGAGGACAGGCCCCGGCGCCGCACGGCGCCGGGGCTCCTCACGTGGTCACGGCACATTCTCCCGCCCCTCCCCGGCCGGGTGACCTCACTGCCGGGCCCGGCCAAGAGCCCCTCGCGTCATATGCCTCACGCGACAGCCTCGCACGCGAACCCGGCGAGCGCTGCACTTCGGCATACTGGATCTCGGATTCGGCGCGATCACACCGGCACCCCAACTCCCTCTCGGAAAAGTCAAGTTGGTGATGCGAGTCAGCGAGCCGAGTGGCCGATGCGACGACCGGGCCTAGGGCTTGGCGACGAACACGTGGGAGGCGACATCCGACTCCAGCTCGGCCGCCTCGCCGCCGCTGCCCACCAGCACACCGCCCGCCGACTCCGTCACGCTGACCACCGAGCCGGGCTGCACGCCCGCGCGGCGCAGCGTGTACATCAGCTGCGCGTCCGTCTGGATCGGCTCGCCGATACGACGCACCACGACCGTCTTGCCCTCGAGTCCCGGGGCGAGATCGGCCAGGGACACCATGCCCTCGTCCAGGAACGGGACGGCGCCGTCCTTCTCGCCCAGTTCCTCCAGGCCCGGGATCGGGTTGCCGTAGGGCGACTCGGTCGGGTGCCGCAGCAGCTCCAGCACGCGACGCTCGACGGCCTCGCTCATCACGTGCTCCCAGCGGCAGGCCTCGGCGTGCACCTGCTCCCACTCCAGGCCGATCACGTCGACGAGCAGACACTCGGCGAGGCGGTGCTTGCGCATCACCCGGGTGGCCAGCCGGCGGCCCTCCTCCGTGAACTCCAGGTGCCGGTCGCTGGCGACGGACACCAGGCCGTCACGCTCCATCCGGGCCACCGTCTGGCTGACCGTCGGCCCGCTCTGGTCCAGCCGCTCGGCGATCCGGGCGCGCATGGGGACCACGCCTTCCTCCTCCAGCTCGAGGATGGTGCGGAGATACATCTCCGTGGTGTCGATCAGTCCGGACATACGTGCCCCTCGATTAGCTCTGCGATTGGCTCTGCCGGAAGCTGGACGGCTCACCGGCGCATGCGCTGGCCCTGGACTCAATTCTCACCCATCGCGCCAACAACCGGGGCGCGCCGTGGAAACGCCGGTTGTCCGCCGGGGGTACAGGCTGCCACGGAGAGGTCTGCCCGGCCCCCTGCCGCCATGTTGACACGACGCTGGTCCGGACCGCACGGTGATCCGCAGCAGCCCACCCCGAAGGGATGGTCCTCCATGAGCGACCGCACGCCGGCCGGCCGGTTCCTCGACGCCGCGATCGACCTGCTGCACCGGGTCCGCGACGAGGAGGCCGACTCCCTCGCGGCCGCGGGCACCCTGCTCGCGGACACGGTCGCGGACGGCGGACGCCTCTTCGCCTTCGGCGCCGGCCACTCCTCGCTCGCCGCTCAGGACGTCGTCTACCGCGCGGGCGGGCTCGCCCTGATGAACCTGCTCGCCGTCCCGGGTGTCGTCGGCGTCGACGTGATGCCGGCCACCCTCGGCTCCGCCCTCGAACGCGTCGACGGACTCGCGAGCGCCGTGCTCGACTCGTCACCGGCCCGCGAGGGCGACGCCCTGGTGATCGTCTCCCTGTCCGGGCGCAACGCGCTCCCTGTGGAGATGGCCGTGAACGCCCGCGCCCTGGGCATGAAGGTCATCGGCGTGACCTCGGTGGCGTACGCGGCGGAGACGACGTCCCGGCACGTTTCGGGGACGTATCTGAAGGACCACTGCGACCTCGTCCTGGACTCCAAGATCGCGGTCGGCGACGCGGAACTCACCCTGGACAACGTCCCCGCCCCCTTCGCCCCCGCCTCCACGGTCGTCACCGCGGCCCTGCTCCAGGCGGTCATGGCCACCGCCGCCGCCACCCTGGCCGACCGAGGCATCGAGCCCCCGCTCCTGCGCTCCGGCAACGTCGACGGCGGCCACGACTGGAACGGCCGCATCCTGAACCAGTACGCCGACCGGATCTTCTACCGGCGCTGAGAACCCGCCGCCACTCCGGCTGCCTGTCAGTCCGGGTGCCCGGTAGCTCCCGCCAGGTCCAGGGCCGTGGCGATGCGTACCGCCACGTCCTCCGCGTACATCGCGTCGGAGCGTGCGAACGCGTTCCGGCCCGGACCGCGCAGAAACGTCACGGCGCCCAGCGTCCGGCCGCGACTGCGCAGCACCGTGCACAGGGCGTGCGCCGCGTCCGCCGGCCACTGCCGGGACACCGCCCATACGCGCGCCTCCTCCGCCGGCACCGCCCCCGCGTCGGCCCGTACCGAGCCGGCCCGCTCCACGCACTGCAGCGCCGGATGTCCCTCGCGGTACCGCACCGGCAGACCCGCCCGCCCGGCCAGCCTGCTCGGCCCCGGCGCCCCGGAGGGAGTGGCCGCGATCCGCACCAGCCGGACCCGCCCGGCGCTCTCCCCTCCGTCCGCCGTTCCGTCGGACACCCGGTCGATCAGCGCGTGATCGGCGAATCCGGCCAGCGCGAAGTCCAGGTGGACGGTGACCGCCTCCGCCGGGTCCTCGCACTCGGCCGCCGCCCGCGCCGCACGGTGCAGCTGCTGCGCGCGGAACCGCAGCAGCGACGCCTCCTGCTCGCCCTGCCGGGACTCGGTCACGTCCTGGAACAGCCAGCCCACGCCGAGCGGCACCGGTTCCTCCGACAGCGGCGACGACAGCCGCACGAATCCGCACCGCCAGCAGCGCCGCCGCTCGCCCTCCGGCTCCCGCACGCCCACCCAGATATCGGCGGGCGCGGGCGGGGCGCCCTCGGCCAGCACATGGGTGAGCGCGCTCTCCAACTCCTCCACACCCTGCGACAGCAGCTCCCCGAGCGGCCGTCCCAGCACCGACGTACGCCCCGCGCCGAGCGCGCGGGCCGCGTGCGCGTTGACCACGGCGGGCCGCAGATCGGCGTCGACGAGCACGACACCCCAGCTCGCGTCCTCCAGCAGCGCCTCGCTCAGCGCGATCGACCGTTCCAGGTCGATCTGCGCGTGCACCTCGCTGAACGCGCAGTACACGCCCGCCGGCTTCCCGTCGGGTCCGCGCACGGCCGCGGACTGCGTCCGCACCAGCACCCGGCCGCCGTCCTTCGTCAGCAGCGCGAACTCGTGCACCTGCCGGCCCGACGCGTCCATGGCCGACATCAGCCGTGCCTCGACCTCCGCGGCGTCGGCGCCGCGCACCGCCCACCCGGCGAACCCCTGCCGGCCCACCGCCTCGGCCGCGGTCCACCCGAGGACGCGCTCCGCCTCACGGTTCCAGTGCGTCACCACCCCGTGCGCGTCGAGGGCGCACAGGGCGGCGTCCATGCCGTCCAACAACGCGGCCAGCAGATCGGACCCGTCCGGACTCTCCCGCCCGGAACCGCCCGAACTCTCCCGCCCGGACCCGCCCGAGCCATCCCGCTCGGGCTCGTCGGGCCCCAGTTCGTCGGTGGTCCCACTACGCCGGGAAGCACTCACCTGGACCCCCTGCAGCTGCGTCCGCCGTACGGCACGTCGATCCGCCCACTTGCCCTCATTCAACTCGAACGTGACTCAGCGCACATCGGGTTCCCACAACATTGAAGGAATCGTTGTACGGCGCCGGTATCACCGCGGCCGGCCGTCCCGCAGCGTCGCGGCGCTGCGGCACGGCCGGCCGGTTCGGCGTCCTCACGCGCGGGCGGCAGAGGTCGTCAGTGTTCCGGGAAGCGCGACCAGAAGTGGTCCACGATGTCGTCGAGGTAGCGCCGTCCCTGCTCGCCGGAGGCGTTGGCGCCGCCGCCTCTGCTGAGGGTGGCCGCCATGAGGGACTGGTACTCGGTGTGCATGGCGCGCAGCACGTCCTGCAGATCGCGGCGTTCCATCGAGACGAGGCGGGCGATGTCCCGGATGTGGGCCTGCCAGCGGGTGGAGACGGCCTCGGTGAGCAGCCGGGTGAGTTCCGCCTCGCCACCGGTGATGGCGATGAAGTCCCTCGGGGGGAGTTTGAGCAGGGCGCCCAGTTTGGCCGACTGCCGTCGGTCACCGACCCATTGACCGGTCTCCTCCATGTGGAGGTAGTCGTGGAGTCTCAGGCTGGTGACCCGGGCGACGTCCTCGGCGGCGAGTCCGCGGGCGATCCGGTGTTCTCGCAGGGTGCGGGGGGCGCCCATGAGCTCGCTCGGGGAGCACCACAGTGCGCCGGCCAGGGCGGTGAGTTCGTTGGCGGTGGGCAGGGCGATACCGCGCTCCCATGCGGTGATGTGGTCGGGGGTGATGTGGGTCAAGCCGTAGGAGGCGCGCATGCCGTAGGCGACGTGGCCGGGGGCCATCCCGACTTTCCCGCGCAGGGTGCGGGCGGCGCGCGCGTTGAAGGGGAGTGGTGGATGCACGCACCGAGAGTAAGGAGTAACCCACCGTGAATACCATGCCTCTCTGTCGCCTGTCTCCCGTTATGACGGGAAGGTCGCCGCAAATTCTGTAGGAACCGACGGAACGCCAACTAGGGAAACAACCCCTCTTTTCCTCGAAGGGCTTGAATAAAACGCTCAGGTTCGTAGAATCCGCTGGCGGGCTGCCGCAGGTGTGTCCGCATGTCGACGCCGCACGCGCCCGGCGGCTGCCGTCATGCTTCCCCGCACCTTGCTCGCCCAGGAGACCCGCTCATGCAAACCCTCACGACCGACCCGGCCGATCCGGCGCCTGTCAGAGCCCACGGCCCACTCGACCGGTTCTTCCGCATCAGTGAACGCGGCTCGACCTACGCCAGGGAGATACGCGGTGGATTCGCCACGTTCTTCACCATGGCATACATCCTCGTACTGAACCCCATCATTCTCGGCAGTACCGAGGACAAATTCGGCCAGACCCTGAGCGCCGCCCAGCTGGCGACCGCCACCGCCCTGGTGGCCGCGGTGATGACCGTGATCATGGGTGTGGCCGGCAACCTGCCGCTCGCCCTGGCCGCGGGTCTGGGCCTCAACGCCGTCGTCGCCTTCCAGATCGCTCCCCTGATGGCCTGGGAAGACGCGATGGGCCTCGTCGTGCTCGAGGGCCTGCTGATCTGCGTCCTGGTGCTGACCGGTCTGCGCGAGGCCGTCATGCACGCCATCCCGCAGCCCCTCAAGCAGGCGATCAGCGTCGGCATCGGCATGTTCATCGCCTTCATCGGCTTCGTGGACTCCGGGTTCGTGTCTCGCATCCCGGACGCCGCGAACACCACCGTGCCCGTCCAGCTCGGCACCGGCTCCCTCACCGGCTGGCCCATGCTCGTGTTCTGCCTCGGTGTGCTGCTGACGGTCGTCCTCATGGCCCGCAAGGTGCGGGGCGCCATCCTCATCAGCATCCTGGCGATGACGGTGCTCGCCGTCCTCATCAACGAGATCGCCGACGTCAAGAGCTGGGGCCTCACCGCCCCCGAGCTGCCCGGCAACCCCGTCGCCGCGCCCGACTTCGGGCTCCTGGGGCAGTTCGACCTGTTCGGCTCGTTCGGTCAGATCGGCGTGCTCACCATCGTCCTGCTGATCTTCACGCTCATCCTGTCCGACTTCTTCGACACGATGGGCACCGTCGTCGGTGTCACCGCTGAGGCCGGGCTGCTCGACGAGCGCGGGCAGGTCCCCGGTCTGGGCCGGGTCCTGTTCATCGACAGTGCGGCGGCCGTCGCGGGCGGCGCCGCCTCCTCGTCGTCCGCCACCACTTACATCGAGTCCGCCGCCGGTGTCGGTGAGGGTGCCCGGACCGGCTTCGCCAACCTGGTCACCGGCGGTCTGTTCGCTCTCGCCCTCTTCTTCACCCCCCTGCTCACCATCGTGCCGATGCAGGCCGCGGCCCCCGCCCTCATCGCGGTGGGCTTCCTGATGATGACGCAGGTCAGGCACATCGACTGGGACCGCTTCGAACTCGCCGTCCCCGCCTTCCTGACCATCGTGGTCATGCCGTTCACCTACTCCATCAGCAACGGCATCGGCGCCGGCTTCATCTCCTACGTGGTCATCAAGGCCTGCCTGGGCAAGGGCCGCGAGGTGCACTGGCTGCTGTGGGGCACCGCGGGGCTCTTCCTCGTCTACTTCGCCATCGACCCGCTGAAGCAGCTGCTCGGCGTCTGACGGCACCCGGCCCACCACCGGCGACCCGGGATCACGAAAAAAGTGGTTGCTCCGGAGGGAATCGCTTCCTAGGCTGGCGGTACTTCGGAGAGGAGGTGGTTCGGCAGATGTATGAATACCGGACGGAAGAGGTGGCTGCGGGCTAGTGGCCCGTCGCCGTACTCGGTTCGGCGCCGGACCGGCGTGTGCGAGACACACGCAACCGGCCTAACCCAACGCAGTCGCCCGACCCGCGAGTCGCCGGTACGTCCGGCCGGCCCCTCCTTCGGAGGGCCGGACTCGCGGGTCGTCTGTGTTCTCGGGGTTCTCGGGGCTCTCAGGACTGCCGCACTCAGCGGGCGATGTCCGCGTAGCCCTCGATCTCGTGAAGGCCGCGGCTGCCGGGGCCGATGTAGTCGGCGGAGGGGCGGACCAGGCGGCCGGTGCGCTTCTGCTCCAGGATGTGGGCCGACCAGCCCGCGGTGCGGGCGCAGGTGAACATCGAGGTGAACATGTGGGCCGGGACCTCGGCGAAGTCGAGGACGATGGCGGCCCAGAACTCGACGTTGGTGGCCAGGACGCGGTCGGGGCGACGGGCGTGGAGTTCGGCCAGGGCGGCCTTCTCCAGGGCCTCGGCGACCTCGAAGCGCGGGGCACCCAGGTCGCGCGCGGTGCGGCGCAGGACACGGGCGCGCGGGTCCTCGGCGCGGTAGACGCGGTGGCCGAAGCCCATGAGGCGTTCGCCCCTGTCGAGCGCCTGCTTCACATAGGCCTCGGCGTCGCCCGTGCGCTCGATCTCCTCGATCATGCCGAGGACGCGTGAGGGGGCTCCGCCGTGCAGCGGCCCCGACATGGCGCCGACGGCGCCCGAGAGGGCCGCGGCCACGTCCGCGCCGGTGGAGGCGATGACGCGGGCCGTGAAGGTGGAGGCGTTCATGCCGTGCTCGGCGGCCGAGGTCCAGTACGCGTCGACGGCGGCGATGTGCTTGGGGTCGGGTTCGCCGCGCCAGCGGATCATGAAGCGTTCGACGATGGAGTGCGCCTTGTCGATCTCGCGCTGCGGGACCATGGGCCGGCCTTGGCCGCGCGCGGACTGGGCGACGTAGGAGAGGGCCATGACGGCGGCGCGGGCGAGGTCCTCGCGGGCCTGCTCGGCGTCGATGTCGAGGAGCGGTTTCAGGCCCCAGACGGGGGCCAGCATGGCGAGCGCGGACTGGACGTCGACGCGGATGTCACCGGAGTGGACGGGGATCGGGAACGGCTCGGCGGGCGGCAGGCCGGGGTTGAAGGCGCCGTCGACGAGCAGGCCCCAGACGTTCCCGAAGGAGACGTGCCCGACCAGGTCCTCGATGTCGACGCCCCGGTACCGGAGTGCGCCGCCCTCCTTGTCCGGTTCGGCGATCTCCGTCTCGAACGCGACGATTCCTTCGAGCCCGGGTACGAAGTCGGACATCAGGCGGCTCCTCGTGGTGTGAGCGACGGATGGTGTTGTGGTGAGGGGCGGGGCGACCGCGTGCGGGCCGGTCGGCGGGAACGGGATGCGCGTCCGATGGATCCGCGGTCTCACGGCGAGGACTCGCGGTCCGGCACGTCACCGGTCACCCCTGTGATGCCCGATCGGGGGTCACCCAACCGGATCAGTGCCAGCACGATATCCCTGAGTGCCATTTTTGGGGAGGGCTCGCGGCACTCAGTGCCATACGAGGTCGTGGGGCACCGGGTCCCCACGGCATCCGCACATACGGCAGGATGACGGCGTGACCGACCGAGACTCCGTCCCCCTCGCTCTCGCCTCGATGCGCAAGCAGTACCGGGTCGAGGGGCTTTCCGAGACCGATCTGGCCGCCACTCCCGTCGACCAGTTCGCGCGCTGGTTCAAGCAGGCCGCGACGGACGGCGGGCTGTTCGAGCCGAACGCCATGGTCGTCTCCACGGCGGACGCGCAGGGCCGGCCCAGCTCCCGCACGGTGCTGCTGAAGCACTTCGACGAGCAGGGGTTCGTGTTCTACACGAACTACGACTCCCGCAAGGGGCGCGAACTGACCGGGAACCCGTACGTCTCGCTGCTGTTCCCGTGGCATCCGATGGCCCGGCAGGTCATCGTCACCGGAGTCGCACGGCGTACCGGCCGGGACGAGACGGCCGCCTACTTCCGCACCCGGCCGCACGGCTCGCAGCTGGGCGCGTGGGCGAGCGACCAGTCGTCGGTGCTCACTAGCCGTACGGACCTGGACACGGCGTACGCGGAGCTCGCGGCCCGGTATCCGGAGGGCGAACAGGTGCCGGTGCCACCGCACTGGGGCGGTTTCCGGGTGGCCCCGCAGGCGGTGGAGTTCTGGCAGGGCCGGGAGAACCGCCTGCACGACCGCCTGCGGTACGTGGCACGGGCCGACGGGGGCTGGAGGGTGGAGCGGCTGAGCCCGTGAACGCGGCGCCGCGTATGCCGCCGCTCGCCGGATCGCTGAACGTCGGGCTCGTCACGGCGGGCGCCGAAGTTCGCCGGAGCACCGCACACCCGCTGCCGGCCGGCCTCCGGCTCGGCCGGCCGGCGACGGCCCCTCGCCTCAGTCCAGCGCCCCGTCCAGCAGCGCTGCCCACTGGGCGACCACCCGTTCGCGGCGGCCCGCGTCGTCGGTGAGGAGGTTGGCCAGGCCCAGGCCGCGGGCCATGTCGAGGAGGCCCTGGACGGTTTCGCGGACGCCGGGGCGGGTCTCGTCGGCGCCCAGCAGGTCGACGGCGATGCGGTGGGTCTCGCGGCCGACGCGCGCCTCCAGTTCGGTCACGCGGGGCCGCAGCTGCTCCTCGTTGGAGGCGGCGACCCACAGGTGGAGGGCGGCGCGGAACAGGGGCCCGGTGTAGAGGTCGACCAGCGCGGCCACCACCGCGCGGCGGTCACCGGCCGCCGCTCCCTCGGGGAAGAGCGCGCGCAGCGCGGTGGAACGCTCCTCGGCGACGTACTCGACGGCGGCCGTGAACAGGTCCTCGCGGGTCGGGAAGTGGTGCTGGGCCGCCCCCCGGGAGACACCGGCGCGCTCGGCGACGACCAGAACCGTGGAGCCCGCCCAGCCGTGTTCGGCGAGACAGGCCACGGCGGCCTCCAGGAGACGCTGCCGGGTGGCCCGGCTGCGGTCCTGCTTGGGGACGCGTTCGGCACGGTCGGCCGCCGCGCTCACACCACCCATTCCGGATCCCGTCGTTCGAGGAAGGCCGTCATCCCCTCGCGCGCGTGGGCGGAGGCGAAGAGGCGGGCCGAGAGCGCCGTCAGGTGGGCGGCGTCCCGGTCGAAGGTCTCCAGCACCCTAGCCGTGAGCAGCCGTTTCGTCTCGGCCAGGGCCTCGGGGGCCGCTCGGCGCAGGCCGTCCAGAATGGGCGCGAGGACGTCGTCGACGTCGTCGCCGGACGCGGTGAGCAGACCGATGCGGGTGGCTTCGGCGGCGTCGATGCGTTCCCCGGTGAGGTAGTAGCGGGCCAGCGCGCGCGGGTCGGTGCGGGGCAGCAGCGGCAGGGAGATGACCGCGGGGGCGACCCCGACGCGCACCTCCGTGAAGGCGAACGTGGCCGCGTGCGAGGCGGCGGCGATGTCGCAGGCGGCGAGCAGGCCGAGGCCGCCCGCGCGGACGTGCCCGGTGACCCGCGCGACGACCGGTTTCGGCAGTTCGACGAGCTGCCGCAGCAGGCCGGTCAGCGCCTCGGGGGCGTTGGGGCCTCCCCCGCTCGTGGGGGTCCCCCCGCTCGTGGGGATCCCCCCGCTCGTGGGGAGCCGAGAGTGGGGGAGAAGCCGAGGGCTTGGGGAAGGGTCGCGCAGGTCGGCGCCCGCGCTGAAGGTGTTGCCGGTGTGGGTGAGGACCACCGCGCGGACGTCGCCGTCCGCGGCGGCGTCGGTGAGCGCGCCGGCGAGTTCACCGACGAGGGCGGCGGACAGGGCGTTGCGGCGCTCGGGGGCGTCGAGGCTGAGGGTCTCGACGCCCCGCACGCGCGTGCGGCCGATCAGGGTCACGAGGGCTCCTTGGGCTGCGGCCTGAGTTCACGGCGCAGGGTCTTCCCGGAGGCGGCGCGAGGCTCGCGTCGAGGGGGGCGGCGGCGCTGATGAGGTACTTCAGGGAGCTCAGGTCGTACTGGACGACCAGGGGGTGCTTGGCGAGGGCCAGGACGAGGGGCGGGGCCACGTACAGGCCGGTGATGCGGTGGTTCTGGATGGCCGTGAGGAACGTCTCCAGGTCGAAGCGCGGGAGGACGACGACGGTCGCGCCCTTGCGCAGCGGGGCGTTCATCAGGACCGTCAGGCCGTGGATGGGGAAGAACGGCAGTACGGCGAGGACGTCGCCCTTGCGCACCCCCGCCTCGGCGAGACCGGCGGCGACGCGCCGGTGGAACCGGTCCACCTGCTCGTACGCGAGGGTGGTGCCGTCGGTGCCGTCGACGAGTGCCGGGGTGCTCCCGAACTCGGCGGCGCGCGCGAGCACCGCCTCGTGGAGGGGGAGTTCCACGGGTGGAACGTCTGCGTACTCGCTGCGGAACACGGTTCCTCCAAGACGGCCGGCACGGCCTAGTACGACTTGGGCAGGCCCAGGGTCTGGTGGGAGACGTAGTTGAGGATCATCTCCCGGCTCACCGGAGCGATACGGGACACGCGCGCGGCGGTGATCAACGAGGCGAGGCCGAACTCGCGCGTGAGGCCGTTCCCGCCGAGCGTGTGCACGGCCTGGTCGACTGCTTTCACACAGGCCTCGGCGGCGGCGTACTTGGCCATGTTGGCTGCCTCCCCCGCGCCCACGTCGTCGCCGGAGTCGTAGAGGTGGGCGGCCTTCTGCATCATCAGGCGGGCCAGTTCCAGGTCGATGTGGGCCTGCGCGAGGGGGTGCGCGATGGCCTGGTGGGCGCCGATGGGGGCGTTCCAGACGGTGCGCTCACGCGCGTACGCGACGGCTTTGGCGAGCGCGTGGCGGCCCAGGCCGACCGCGAAGGCGGCCGTCATGATGCGCTCGGGATTGAGCCCGGCGAACAGCTGGAGCAGCCCCGCGTCCTCTCCTCCACTGCCGGAAGCGTGGGAGGTGCCCCCACCGACGAGCGCGTCGGCGGGCAGCCGTACGTCGTCGAGGACCAGCTCGAACTGCTTCGCGACGGCGTTGAGTTCCATGTCGATGACGCGCCGCTGGAAGCCCTCGGTGTCGCGGGGGACGATGAACAGGCAGGGCTTGAGGCGTCCGGTACGCGTGTCCTCGGTACGGCCGACGATGAGGGTGGCGTCGGCGATGTCGACGCCGGAGACGAACACCTTGCGGCCGGTGAGGAGCCAGTCCCCGGTGTCGGGGTCGCGCCGCGCGGTGGTCGTGATGCGGTGCGAGTTGGAACCGGCGTCGGGTTCGGTGATGCCGAAGGCCATGATGCGGGTGCCGTTGCCCAGGGCCGGCAGCCATTGCTGCTTCTGGTCCTCGGTGCCGAAACGGGCGATCACGGTGCCGCAGATCGCCGGCGAGACCACCAACATCAGCAGCGGGCAGCCGGCGGCGCCGAGTTCTTCGAGGACGATGGAGAGTTCCGCGATGCCGCCGCCTCCGCCTCCGTACTCCTCGGGGAGGTTGACTCCGAGGTAGCCGAGCTCGGCGGCTTCCGACCAGAGTTCGGTGGGGTTGCCTTCGGCGATGGTGCGGGTCGTGTAGGCGCGGCCGTAGCGGTTGCCGAGGGCGGCGACGGCCGCGCGAAGAGCCTTGTGCTCTTCGGACTCGATGACGGGCATATGCGCTCCTAAGGGGGAGGGGCTTCAGGTCGTCACGAGGGTGCGGTTGTCCGTGGTGACTCGCGCCCACGCGGCGGAGCCGCATGTCGGGCACTGTCCCGCGCTCCTAGGGGGCGCGGGACTCCACGACAGCCAGAAGGGCGCCGACCTCCACTCGCTGTCCCGGTGTCGCGTGCAGGGCGCTCACAGTTCCCGTGGCCGGGGCCGTGATCCTGTGTCGCATCTTCATCGCCTCCAGCCACAGCAGGGGCTCTCCGGCCCGTACGGCGGCTCCCTCGGTCAGGCCGTCGGCGATGCGGACGACCGTGCCGGGCATGGGGGCGAGGAGGGAGCCGGGGGCGTGCTGGGTGGTGGGGTCGGGGAAGCGGGGCAGGGTGGTGAGGGCGGTGGCGCCCACGTACACGCGGTCGCCGTAGCGGCCGACCTCGAACCTGCGCCGTACGCCGTCCACGTCCAGGATCACGAGCCCCGCGTCGGCATGCACGACCCGCACCCCGTCGGCTGCGAGGCCGTCGCGCGTGTGCCGGTAACGGACCTCGTGCTCCTCGCCCGCCACCGCGTACCGCTTGACCTGCGGCTGCGAGGGCAGGTTGCGCCAGCCGCCGAAGCGGGAGCGGCCGTGGGCGTCGGCGAGGGCGGCGGCGAGCGGCGCGTACGGGTCGGGGGCCGGTGCGGTGAGTCCGGACAGGTGGCGGTCGTAGAAGCCGGTGTCCATGCGGCCTTCCGCGAACTCCTCGTGCCGCAGGGAGCGGACGAGCAGGTCCCGGTTGGTGACGGGGCCGTGGATCGCCGCCCGTTCCAGGGCGGAGGCCAGCTTGCGGACGGCCTCCGCGCGGGTGGGCGCGTGGGCGATCACCTTCGCGATCATGGGGTCGTAGTGGACGCCGATGTCGTCGCCGTCGGAGTACCCGGTGTCCAGGCGGACCCCCTCGGGGACGGCGAGGCGGTGCAGGAGGCCGGTCTGCGGGGCCCAGTCCTGGGCGGGGTCCTCGGCGTAGAGGCGGGCCTCGACGGCGTGGCCACGCGCGCGTGGCGGTTCGTCCGCGAGGGCGTGGCCCTCGGCGAGGCGGATCTGTTCGGCGACGAGGTCGAGACCGAACACGGCTTCCGTCACGGGGTGCTCCACCTGGAGGCGGGTGTTCATCTCCAGGAAGTGCGCCCGGTCCCCCGCGACGAGGAACTCGACGGTTCCGGCACCGGCATAACCAACGGCGCGGGCGGCGCGTACGGCGAGCGTGTGGAGTTCGCCGGTGAGTTCCTCGGTCAGGCCGGGCGCCGGGGTCTCCTCGATCACCTTCTGGTGGCGGCGCTGGAGGGAGCAGTCCCGGGTGCCGAGCGCCCACACCGTGCCGTGCGTGTCGGCGAGGATCTGCACCTCGACGTGGCGGCCGTTCTCCACGTACGGCTCGACGAAGACCTCGCCGTCGCCGAAGGCGCTCGCGGCCTCCGCGCGCGCGGCGGCCAGTTCGGCGTCCAGGTCCGCGAGGCGCCGCACGACGCGCATCCCGCGTCCGCCGCCGCCCGCCGCGGCCTTCACCAGCACCGGCAGGTCGGCCTCGGTGACCTCGCGCAGGGGCTCGGTGCCCATGAGTTCCTTGGCGCGCGTCTTGGACGCCATCGCCTCGATCGCCTCCGGGGGCGGCCCGATCCACACCAGGCCCGCGTCCTGGACGGCACGCGCGAAGCCGGCGTTCTCGGAGAGGAAGCCGTAGCCGGGGTGCACGGCGTCCGCGCCGGCGGCGAGCGCCGCCTTCACGATCAGGTCGCCGCGCAGGTACGTGTCGGCGGGCGCCGCCCCCGGCAGGCGTACGGCCGCGTCGGCCACGCGCGCGTGGAGGGCGTTCTCGTCGGCGTCCGAGTGCACGGCGACCGTCCGGACTCCCAGCTCACGGCAGGTGCGGACGACGCGGCAGGCGATCTCGCCGCGGTTCGCCACAAGAACGGAGGTGATCATGGCCCCTCACATCCGGAAGACGCCGAAGCCACCGCGCACGCCCTCGTAGGGCGCCGTGTGGATGGCCGACAGGCACAGGCCGAGGACGGTGCGGGTGTCGCGCGGGTCGATGACGCCGTCGTCGTACAGCCGCCCGGACAGGAACATGGGCAGCGACTCGGACTCGATCTGCTGCTCCACCATGGCGCGCAGCGCCGCGTCCGCCTCGTCGTCGTAGGGCCTGCCCTTCGCCGCCGCCGACTGCCGGGCGACGAGGGACAGCACGCCGGCGAGCTGCTGCGGGCCCATGACGGCGGACTTGGCGCCGGGCCAGGCGAACAGGAAGCGCGGGTCGTACGCCCTCCCGCACATGCCGTAGTGCCCGGCGCCGTAGGAGGCCCCCATGAGCACCGACAGGTGGGGGACCCTCGAGTTGCCGACCGCGTTGATCATCATGGCGCCGTGTTTGATGATCCCGCCCTGCTCGTACTCCTTGCCGACCATGTAGCCGGTGGTGTTGTGCAGGAAGAGCAGCGGGATGTCGCGCTGGTTGGCGAGCTGGATGAACTGGGCGGCCTTCTGCGACTCCTCGCTGAAGAGGACCCCTCGGGCGTTGGCCAGGATGCCCACCGGGTAGCCGTGCAGGCTCGCCCAGCCGGTGGTCAGGCTGGTCCCGTAGAGCGGTTTGAACTCGTCGAAGTCGGAGCCGTCGACGATCCGCGCGACGACTTCGCGCGGATCGAAGGGGATCTTCAGGTCGCCGGGGACGATGCCCAGGAGTTCGTCCTGGTCGTACTCGGGGGGCGCGGCCGGTCCCGGGTCGGGGTGTGCCTTGCGGTGGTTGAGGCGGGCCACGACCCGGCGGGCCTGCCGCAGGGCGTCCGGCTCGTCGACGGCGAAGTGGTCGGCGAGGCCCGACACGCGCGCGTGCATCTCGGCGCCGCCCAACGACTCGTCGTCGCTCTCCTCGCCGGTGGCCATCTTCACCAGCGGCGGCCCGCCGAGGAACACCTTCGCCCGCTCCTTGACCATGATCACGTGGTCGGACATGCCGGGGATGTACGCGCCCCCGGCGGTGGAGTTCCCGAAGACGACCGCGACGGTCGGGATGCCCGCCGCCGACAGCCGGGTCAGGTCCCGGAAGACGGCGCCCCCGGGAATGAAGATCTCCTTCTGGGACGGCAGGTCGGCGCCGCCGGACTCCACCAGGCTGATGCAGGGCAGCCGGTTGGCGAGCGCGATGTCGTTGGCGCGCAGGGCCTTCTTCAGGCTCCACGGGTTGCTCGCGCCGCCGCGCACGGTCGGGTCGTTGGCGGTGATCAGGCATTCCACGCCCTCGACGACGCCGATCCCGGTGACCAGGGAGGCGCCGACGGTGTAGTCGGTGCCCCACGCGGCCAGCGGGGACAGTTCCAGGAACGGCGTGTCGGGGTCGAGGAGCAGTTCGACACGCTCGCGGGCGAGGAGCTT
This sequence comes from Streptomyces sp. GD-15H, assembly GCF_045291515.1. Lineage (NCBI taxonomy): Bacteria > Bacillati > Actinomycetota > Actinomycetes > Kitasatosporales > Streptomycetaceae > Streptomyces > Streptomyces sp. GD-15H. Next base: position 4,828,673 of record NZ_CP149447.1, on the reverse strand, counting down.
GCCGCGTTTCCGGTGCCGGTCGACGTACTTCTCGCCGCCGCCCGCGAGGGCCTTGGCGTGTTCGGTGTCGAGTGCGGCGAGCTTGCCGAGCATGGCCTCGCGGTGGGCCCGGTAGTCGGGGCCCGTCGTGTCCAGGGCGGATTCGAGGACCGTCACAGCAGGGCCTCCGGGATGTCCAGGTGGCGGGAGCGCAGCCATTCGCCGAGCGCCTTGGCCTGGGGGTCGAATCGGGCCTGCGCGGCGACGCCCTCGCCGAGGATGCCCTCGACGACGAGGTTCAGGGCGCGCAGGCGGGGCAGGACGTGCCGGGTGACTGGCAGGTCGCGGGCCTCGGGGATCAGCCGGCGGAACCGCTCGACGGTCAGTTCGTGCGCGAGCCACCGCCAGGCGTCGTCGCCGCGGACGTCTGGGACCCACACACCGACGTTGGCGTTCCCGCCCTTGTCGCCGCTGCGGGCCCCGGCGATCAGGCCGAGGGGCGCCCGACGGGTCGGTCCGGGGGCCAGGGGTTCCGGCAGCTCCGGCTCCGGCACGTCCTCGAGTACGTCGGTGTCGTGGGTTCGGCCCACCGTGATGCGACGGCCGTCATGGAGGACGGCCACATGGTTGACGGCACTGTGGGGGACGTACGCATCCTCGAACACCCCATACGGAGCGCCCTTCCCCGGTGTCGCCACCACATGGAATCCGGGGTAGCTCGCCAGCGCCAGCTCCACGGCGGCCCCGCTCAGCGCACGTCCGACCGCTTCCTGTCCGGGGTCGCGGACGACGAGCCGCAGCAGGGCGCTCGCCTGCTCCTCGGTGCCGGCGTCGGCCCGGTCGGTGCGGACGAGGTTCCACCGCACCTCGGCGGGCGGCGCCTTGGCGAGCGCGCCGGTCATCTGCTCCCTCACGAGGGCCGCCTTGGCCTCGATGTCGAGCCCGGTGAGGACGAACACGACCTCGTTGCGGTAACCGCCGAGCCGGTTGAGTCCGACCTTGAGCGTGGGCGGCGGCGCCTCCCCGCGCACCCCGTCGACCCGTACCCGGTCGGGGCCGTCCTGGGTGAGCCGTACGGTGTCCAGCCGGGCGGTGACGTCGGGCCCGGCGTACCGGGCGCCGCCCGTCTCGTAGAGCAGCTGCGCGGTGACGGTGCCGACGTCGACGAAGCCGCCGGTGCCGGGGTGCTTGGTGAGGACGCTGGAGCCGTCCTCGTGCAGCTCGGCGAGGGGGAAGCCGGGCCGCAGGAGGTCACCGGGTGGCCGCGCGCCGAAGAAGGCGTAGTTGCCACCGGTGGCCTGGGTGCCGCACTCCAGCACGTGCCCGGCGACGACGGCTCCCGCGAGCCGGTCGTAATCCGCCGGCCCTCAGCCGAAGTGGGCGGCGGCCGGCCCGGTGACCAGGGCCGCGTCGGTGACCCGCCCGGTGACCACGATGTCGGCGCCCTCGCGCAGACAGGCCGCGATGCCGAAGCCGCCGAGGTAGGCGTGCGCGGCCAGCGCACCCGGGTGAGCGGCGGTGAGGTCGTCGCCCTCGACATGGGCGACGCGCACCTCGACGCCGACCCGGCCGGCGAGCTGCCGTACGGCGTCGGCGAGGCCGGCCGGGTTGAGCCCGCCGGCGTTGGTGACGATCCTGACGCCGCGCTGGTGGGCGAGGCCGAGGCAGTCCTCCAGTTGCCGCAGGAAGGTGCGGGCGTACCCGGCGGAGGGGTCCTTCAGCCGGTCGCGGGCGAGGATGAGCATGGTCAGCTCGGCGAGGTAGTCGCCGGTGAGGACGTCGAGCTCGCCGCCGGTGAGCATCTCGCGCAGGGCGTCGAAGCGGTCGCCGTAGAAGCCGGAGGCGTTGCCGATGCGCAGGGGCGCGGTCACGGGGTGTTCCCCGGGGCGGCCTCCTTCGGCGCGCGTCCGCCGCCGGGCGGCCCGGCGAAGGCCTGGGCGATGTCCAGCCAGCGGTCGGCGTCGAGGCCGTCGGCGGTGAGGGCGAGATCGGCGCGGTGGGCGCGCTGGGTGACCAGGAGACAGAAGTCGAGCGCGGGACCGGTGACACGGTCCGTGGCGTCCTCGGGACCGTACGTCCACAGTCCGCCCGAGGGGGCGGTGAGTTCGAGGCGGAACTCCTCGAACGGCACGGGCAGGCCGTGCACCCCGAAGGCGAAGTCGCGGGTGCGGACGCCGAGCCGCACCACATGGCGGAGCCGGTCGGTCGGCGCGCGCACCGCACCCAGCGCGTCCGCCACGTCCAGGCCGTGGGCCCAGGTCTCCATGAGTCGGGCGGTGGCCATGGAAGCGGCGGACATGGGAGGGCCGTACCAGGGGAAACGCGCCCCCGCGGGTGCTGCCCGCAGGGCGCTCTCGAGGGCTTCGCGGCCAGCCCGCCAGTCCGCGAGCAGCCGTGCGGGCGGCAGGCCGGCGCCCTCCCGCGCGGCGTTGTCCACGAAGTCCCCGGGCTCGGTCAGCGCCTTCTCAACCTCGCGGGCGAAGGCGCCCTGATCGGTCACCGCGAGCAGCGAGGAGCGGTCGGTCCAGGCGAGGTGCGCGATCTGATGGGCGACGGTCCAGCCGGGCGCGGGAGTGCCCAGCGCCCATTCCCTCCCACCCAGTCCGGCCACCAGCCGGTCGAGTTCGTCGCTCTCCGCACACAGGTCGTCGATCACGGGCGTCGGGTCGGCCATGCGGCGAGCATGACAGGCACCCCAGAAACAATCAAGCACGCTTGCTGGATTTGATCCGCCGCGACGCGACCCCCTGTCCGACCGAACGGCCACTCCGGGCCCTTCGTCACACGAGGGGACCAGGCGTTACCTGCCATGGCGACGAGCTCCGAGCGTGGCGTGACCATGTAGACGAAGAAGCCTCCGGCCACGAACGCGTGCTTCCTACGAACGCGCGCTTCGCCCCTTCGTCCGCTCCCTCGTGTGCGGGGCCATGGAGGTGAAGCGCTTCCGCTGCCCTGACCAGTTCATCGGCCGTCTTCGCCACTTCGGCGAGGAATGCCGCCGGAGCACCGGCCGCCACCGTCTCCTCGTCGGGGACGTACTCTCCCCAGGTCACTCCGCGTGCACCGCCTTGGCGGCTTCGCGGTACAGGGAACTCGCCGTGATCAGGTGCGTGCGGGCCTCGTCCGCCGTGGTGGCGGTCCGGGCGAGGTACTCGGCACGGTGGTACGTCTTGGCCATGGCCGGGTGAGGCTCGATTTCGATCAGCACGGCCCAGTGGCTGAGGTAGGCGTGGATCGGCTTGAGCGAACCGTGTTCCACCGCCTCGGCGAGCGCTTGGCCCTTCGCCCGGTCGTACGCCGTCAGGAGGTCGGGGGCGAGGACTGTACAGGCAGCACGCAGAGCACCCGGTGTGCGCTCCGGGCGAGGAATCAGCGGTCCGTCGCCGACGGTCTCAGTGGGCTGCACACCCATGCCTGCTGTTCCCTTCGTGTCCTGGGCCGACGCACCGGCCACGCGCCGCGGCCCGTTGGTTCGGGACCACGGGAGCGACTCCAGCCCCGTCGCCCCTCACCACGTCGCCGCGATCGTCAGGACACAGCCCCCGGCGCCTTCGCGCGTCCCCGTCCCACCTGTGTCCGTACCGCTCCCATGCTCGCCGCGATGACCAGGGCGATGGCGGCGGCCTCGGTGAGGGTGAGGACCTGGCTGAGGATGAGGAAGCCCGCGGCGGCGGCGATGGCCGGTTCCAGGCTCATCAGGATGGCGAACGTGGAGGCGGGCAGGCGGCGCAGGGCGAGGAGTTCCAGCGTGTACGGGAGGACGGAGGAGAGCACCGCGACCGCCGCGCCCAGGCCGAGGACCGTCGGGTCGAGGAGCTTGGTGCCGGACTCGGCGATGCCCAGCGGCAGGAACACCAGTGCCGCCACGCCCATGGCGAGGGCGAGCCCGTCGGCCTGCGGGAAGCGGCGTCCCGTACGCGCGCTGAAGACTATGTAGGCCGCCCACATGACACCGGCCCCCAGGGCGAAGGCGGCACCCACGGGGTCGAGGGTGTCGAAGCCTCCGCCGCCGAGCAGGAAGACACCGGCGAGGGCGAGTCCGGCCCAGACGAAGTTGACCGCGCGCCGGGAGGCCAGCACGGACAGGGCGAGCGGGCCGAGAACCTCCAGGGTGACCGCCGTACCGAGGGGGATGCGGGCGACGGACTGGTAGAAGAGGCCGTTCATCCCGGCCATCGCGAGTCCGAAGACGATCACCGTGGTCCAGTCGGCGCGCGAGTGCCCGCGCAACCGGGGCCGGCACACCAGGAGCAGCACGATCGCGGCCACCAGCAGCCGCAGCGTCACGACGCCGAGCGCGCCGGCCCGCGGCATCAGCGTCACCGCGAGCGCCCCGCCGAACTGCACGGAGATCCCCCCGGCGAGCACCAGCCCGACGGGCCCCAGCGAGCCCCGCCCGCGCGGAGCACCCGCCGCACCGGGCGCATGCCCGGGAGCAGCCGCGGGGACGGCGGCCGGGACCGGGACGGACGGGGTGGCGGGACTGGGGGTGGTCACGGTGCCTTCCACGGGCTCGGGGCGGGGAGCGGGTGACCCCCCTCGGGGATTGTGTACAGCGATGAACTGCCCGATCGAGGGTAATGGACTCAGTCAGCACCGTGCAGCTCCTATGTACCTGACAATGAGCCCCGCGTCCCGCCCTGGTCAACCCGGTCCGCGATGCGGACCGAACGGGCGACGACGTGACGCCGTAGGTCAGTGGAAGGTCACCCACCGGTCTCGGCGGCCGTCGGCCGTGCCCGCTTCGAGACTGACCTGTAACACCCCGTGCCGCACGTTCCGTCCCGCCCCGGCGTCACAGTCACATGAGTCGGGTTCGACGGACCGAGGGGGAACAGGCGATGAAGTGGCACGCGACGACGAAGCGGCACGGGGCACGACGGCTGAGCGGCGCGCTGCTGGCGCTCACGGCGGCGAGCGGCCTGCTGCTCACCGGATGCAGCATGGGCGGCAGCGGTGGCGAGAACATCGCGACCGACAGCGGGTACGACCGCAAGGGGGACGGTCCGGCCCCGCTCCCCGCCCCCGGCGGCCCCCGGGGCCCGGGCGAACAGCGCGAGGGCGGGCAGCGCGAGGGTGAGCAGGACTCCCGCGACATCGCCCCCGCGCCGGACTACCTGTCCACCTTCGCCCTCGACGTCGACACCGCCTCCTACGGCTACGCCCGCCGCACCCTCGCCGACGGCCGGCTGCCCGACCCGTCGACGGTCCGCCCCGAGGAGTTCGTCAACAGCTTCCGCCAGGACTACGCACGCCCCGACGGCGACGGCTTCACGGTCACCGTCGACGGCGCCCGCACCGACGAGGACGACTGGTCCCTGGTCCGCGTCGGCCTCGCCACCCGCCCCGCCGAGTCGAGCGGCGAGCGCCCGCCCGCGGCCCTCACCTTCGTCGTCGACATCTCCGGCTCCATGGCCGAACCGGGCCGCCTCGACCTCGCCCGGCAGTCCCTCGGCACCATGACGGACCGGCTGCGCGACGAGGACTCCGTGGCGATCGTCACCTTCAGCGACGAGGCCGAGACCGTGCTGCCGATGACCCGCCTCGGCGGCCACCGGGGCGAGATCCACGAGGCCGTCGACAGTCTGGAACCCGCCCGGTCCACCAACCTCGGCGCGGGCGTCGAGACCGGCTACGAGACCGCCGTCGAGGGCCTGCGCGAGGGCGCCGTCAACCGGGTCGTCCTCGTCTCCGACGCGCTCGCCAACACCGGCGAGACCAGTGCCGACGCGATCCTCGAACGCATCTCGACGTCCCGTCGCGAGCACGGCCTCACCCTCTTCGGCGTGGGCGTCGGCAGCGACTACGGCGACGCCCTGATGGAACGCCTCGCCGACAAGGGCGACGGCCACACGGTGTACGTGTCCGGCGAGGAGGAGGCCCGCGAGGTCTTCTGCGAACAGCTGCCCCGCCACCTCGAGCTGACCGCCCGCGACGCCAAGGCCCAGGTCGCCTTCGACCCGCAGACCGTCGCCGAGTTCCGCCTCGTCGGCTACGACAACCGCCGCGTCGCCGACGAGGACTTCCGCGACGACGGCGTCGACGGCGGCGAGGTCGGCCCCGGTCACACCGTCACCGCCCTGTACGCGGTGCGTACGAGGTCCGGCGCCGACGGCCACCTCGCCACGGCCACGGTCCGCTGGCTCGACCCCGACACCCGCGCCCCGCACGAGGAGACCGGCGACCTGGAGGCCGACGCCCTCGACGACTCCGTCTGGACCGCGGACCGCGGCCTCACGCTCACCGCGACCGCCGCCTACTTCGCCGACGCCCTGCGCTCCTCCGACCGCCGCCACAGCGCCCTGCCCGGCGCCCCGGGCCTCGGAGAACTCGCCGAACGCGCCGCCGACCTGTCGTCCCGGACCGAGGACAAAGCCCTCCGCGAACTGACCCGGGCCATCCGCGACGCGCACCGCCTCGCCTGAACCCGCCCTTCACACTCCGGGCCGTCCTCGCCCGCCCCGGCAGCGCACGCGAGGAGACGCTGACCATGCGGGCCGACGGCCTGGAGCGCGTGCTCCCCGTACTCCGGTGGCCTGGCGTGGACACCTTGCTGGAAAGCGTGAGCAGTCAGCAGGTGAATGTCCCTTGAGCGCTCGAACGAGCGGTATGTGGACAGTGACGCCCGAAGTGCTCACGGGTTTTCCTCCAGGGCCTCCGCCAGCGCCTCCGCCAGGTGTCGTCCTCGTACGCCAGCCAGTTGGGCCAGCTGGGTGCGGCAGGAGTAGCCGTCGGCCAGGATCAGCGCGTCCTCCGGTGCCTGCCGCACCGCCGGGAGGAGCTGGTCCTCCGCGCAGGCGGCCGAGACCTCGTAGTGGCCCTTCTCGAAGCCGAAGTTGCCGGCGAGGCCGCAGCAACCGCCGCTCAGGTCGCCGGTGAGGCCCGCGGTGGCGCGCAACCGGCGGTCGGCCGTGTCGCCGAGGACCGCGTGCTGGTGGCAGTGGGTCTGGCCGGTGACGGGGCGGTCCAGGGCCGGTGGGGTCCAGTGCGGTGCGTACTGCTCCAGGGTCTCCGCGAAGGTGCGGACCCGGGCCGCCAGGAGCGCCGCGCGGGGGTCGTCGCGCAGGAGCTCCGGTGCGTCCGTGCGCAGGGCCGCCGCGCAGCTCGGCTCCAGGACGACCACCGGGACGTCGGTGGCGAGCACCGGTTCCATCAGGTCGAGGGTGCGGCGCAGCACCGCGCGGGCGCGGTCGAGCTGGCCCGTGGAGAGGTATGTCAGGCCACAGCAGACCCGGCTCCTGCGGGCCGTCAGCAGCCGCAGCGCCGAACGGGAGCGCGCGTCCCCCACCACGCCCTGGCGCCCGGCGAGGCGCAGCGTCGGGGGCAGCGCGACCCGCAGGCCCGCCGCCTCCAGGACCCGTACGGCCGCGCGGCCCACGGAGGGCGAGAGGTGCTCGGTGAAGGTGTCCGGCCAGAGGATCACCAGAGCACCCGGGGCAGCGGGCGCGGCAGTCCGCCGTCCCCGCCCCCAGCGGGTGAACGTCTCCCCGGCCACGCGCGGGATCTCCCGCTCCTGCGCGATCCCGCCCAGCCGTTTCGCCGCCCGCGCGAGCGGGCCCACCGAGGCGCCCGCGTTGACCAGGGCCGCCGACCTCGTACGCGCCACCCAGCCCAGCCACAGCGGCAGCCGTCCCATCGCGTAGTGGGCGGCGGGGCGGCGGCGGCCGGCGTAGTGGTGGTGGAGGAACTCCGCCTTGTAGGTGGCCATGTCGACCTCGACCGGGCAGTCCGAACGGCAGCCCTTGCAGGACAGGCACAGGTCCAGCGCGTCCCGTACCTCCGTGGACCGCCAGCCGTCGGTCACCAGCTCGCCGGCGAGCATCTCGTGCAGCAGGCGCGCGCGCCCGCGCGTGGAGTGCTCCTCCTGACCCGTCGCCCGGAACGACGGGCACATCACCGCCGGCCCGACACCGACTCCGTACGGCACTTGGCGACGCCCACGCAGCGGCGGACCGCCGCCGAGAAGTCGCCGCCGTCGGCGGGGTAGCCGAAGACGACGTCCACCGGTCCGCGCGGGAGGACGGCGAAGCGGAGGTTCGCGTCCAGGGGCTCGGGGCGCACCAGCATCCCCGGGTTGAGCAGGTCGTCCGGGTCCCAGACGTCCTTCACGCGCGCGAAGAGGGCCACCATCTCCGTGCCGTACATGCGCGGCAGCAGCTCCGCGCGCGCCTGCCCGTCACCGTGTTCGCCGGACAGCGAGCCGCCGTGGGCCACGACCAGGTCGGCGAGTTCCCCGGAGAAGGTCCGGAAGCGGGCGATGCCCGGTTCCGTCAGCAGGTCGAAGTCGATACGGACGTGGATGCAGCCGTCCCCGAAGTGCCCGTACGGCGCTCCCCGCAGCCCGTGGGCGGCCAGCAGCCCACGGAAGTCCCGCAGGTACGCGCCGAGCCGGGCGGGCGGCACCGCGCAGTCCTCCCAGCCGGGCCAGGCCTCCGTCCCGTCGGGCATCCGGGTCGCCGTGCCGCTCGCGTCCTCCCGGATGCGCCACAGCGCGCGCTGCCGGGCCGGGTCGGTCACCACCAGGGAGTCCACGACGTCCGCCGCGCGGACGACGGCCTCCGCACGCGCGCGTGCCTCCCCCTCCGTCTCCCCTCCGGTCTCCACGAACAGCCAGGCGCCACCGCGCGGGAGGTCCACCGCGGACGGCACCAGATCGGCCGCCATGCCCTCCACGGTCAGCGGCTCGTACGGCAGCAGTCCGGCCGCGGCCTCGGCGGCGCCGCTCTCGTCGGCGTACGCCAGCACGGCGAGCGCACGCGCGCGTGGGGCGCGTACCAGCTCCACGACCGCCTCCGTCAGCACGCCCAGCGTGCCCTCGGAGCCGCAGAAGGAGCGGGCGACGTCGGCGCCCTTCTCGGGCAGCAGGGCGTCCAGGGCGTATCCGGAGATACGGCGGGGCAGCTCGGGGAAGCCGGTGCGCAGGCGGGCGAGTTCGCCGTCCACCAACTCCCGCAGTCCCGCCGGGGCCCCGGCCCATCCCCGTCCGGGCCGCAACCGCTCCCCGCGCGGGGTGAGGACCGACAGTTCCCGCACGCTGTCCGCCGTCGTCCCCCAGGCGACCGAGTGGGAGCCGCAGGAGTTGTTGCCGATCATGCCGCCGAGGGTGCAGCGGCTGTGCGTGGAGGGGTCCGGGCCGAAGCACAGCCCGTGCGGGGCGGCGGCCTCCTGGAGCCGGTCGAGGACGAGGCCGGGCTGGACGACGGCCGTGCGGGTCTCCGGGTCGAGGGACAGCAGCCGGTTCATGTGCCGGGTGAGGTCGAGCACCACGCCGGTGCCGGTCGCCTGGCCCGCGATCGACGTACCGCCGCCGCGCGGCACCACGGGGACGCCGTGCGCCTTGCAGACGGCGAGGACCGCCGCCACGTCGTCGGCGTCCCGCGGCGACACCACACCCAGCGGCACCCGGCGGTAGTTGGAGGCGTCCATGGTGGTCAGCGCCCGCGCGGTGACGCCGAAGTCCACCTCGCCGCGCACGTCCGCCCGCAGCCCGGCCCGCAGTTCCCGGAGATCCGTCATGCCCTCAGGATGCCCCCGGGGCGAGCGGAACACCGGTGAGGGCTCCCACCCCGCGCGGCGCACATGGCGGGGTCGCCGGGGGGCCGCTTCCCTCAGGAGTGGCTCAAATCCCAGGAACGAGACTGGGATCTTCCCAAGCAGATCACGAACTTGCATATAGTGACCGCGAGTTGCGCGCAGTTGTCGGCCTCGTTCCAGAAGCGACCCCGGAACCGGGTCCGGCAACCCCATGGACCACTCGAGGGCCACGCAGACAGCGGCGTACGCCCCGCGGACCCGACCGAGGACCCGACCGAGGACCCTGATTGATGACCTCCCCCTGCTCCCCGGCGACCGCCCCGCCCCCCGCAGCCTGCTGCCCGTCCCCCTGCTCACCGCGGTGCTCTGCACGGTCGCGGTCGTCGTCGCGGTACTCCTGGGACCGGCCTCCGCGCGCGGGGCCCTCGCGACAGCCGGAGTGATCGCCGCCCTGCTGCTGTGCGCGGCCGTCACCTGGGCCACCCACGCCGTCCTGACGACGCGAGCGGTCCGCGGCCGGCTGGAGGAGGTCACCCAGGACGTCGGCCGGCTGCTCCAGGAGCGCGCCCGGCAGGCGGAGGAGTCCCGGCGCCGGCACGAGCGGCTGACCGGCGAACTCACCCGGGAACGGGCCCGTCTGTCGGCTGACCTGGACCAGGAGCGGGCCCGCCTCGCGAAGTCCCTGGTGACGGAGCGCGAGCGTCTCAACGAGCAATACGCCACCGCCACCGCCCGGTTGATGCAGGAACACACCGCCGAACGGGCGCGGCTCACGGACGAGCACACCGCCGAACGGTCTCGTCTCACCGACGCCCATACCGCCGAACTCACCCGGCTCGCCGACGAGCACGCCGGGGAACTGCGCCGACGCGCCGAGGAACACGACGCCCACACCGCCGGGCTGGTCCAGGAGCACACCGACGAGTGCGACCGGCTCGGCGCGGAACTCAAGCGGCTCGGCGAGGAGCGGGCGCGGCTGGCACAGGACCGGGACCGGCACATCGGGGAGAACGCGCGGCTGGCCGTCCGGCTGCGCGAGGCCAACAGCGCCCGCGCCGCCGCGCTGTCCGCGACGGCCAACGCGGCCGGCCGGATGCAGGCCCTGTCCACCGGCATGCTCGCGGACCTGCGCGCGATGGAGGACAAGCACCACGACGAGGAGGTCCTCGCCGACCTCCTCCACCTCGACCACCGCACCGCGCAGGCGGGCAGGCTCGCCGACTCCGTCGCCGTCCTCACCGGCGCCCGCTCGGGCCGCCGCTGGGCCCGGCCGATCCGCATGGAGTCGATCCTGCGCGGCGCCATGGGCAGGATCAGCGGCTACCGGCGCGTCCGCGTCCACTCCGCCGCCGACACCGCCGTCGCCGGGCACGCCGCCGAGGGCGTGATGCACGCACTCGCCGAACTCCTCGACAACGCGGCCAACTTCTCACCGCCGACCGCCGAGGTCCACGTCTACGTGGAGGAGGTACCGGCCGGAGTCATCGTCTCCGTCGAGGACAGCGGGCTCGTCATGGGCGAGGCCCAGCTGCGGCGCGCCGAGCGCGCCGTCTCCGGCGAGACCAGCGGACTCGGCGGCCTCACCGGCACCCGGCTCGGACTCGCCGTGGTGGGCCGGCTGGCGCAGCGCTACGGCCTCCGGGTCTCCTACCGGCCCTCGGCCCGCGGTGGCACGGGCGTACTGATGCTCGTACCGCAGGACATCCTCGTACCGCCGGACGCGCCCAAGACCCCGCCCACCGGGGCCCCCGCCCCGACGGGCACCCTCACCGAAGCGCGCACCCGGTCCGCGCGGCCCGCGCGCTCCGGGGAGGAGACACCGGCGAGCGCGGCACCCGAGCCGTCCGACCCGGGCCTCCCCCGGCGCCACAGCACCCACCCGGCCGAGGCACCGGCCGTCCACCCCGCCGACGCCACGGCCCGGACGGAAACGGAACCCGCGTCCACGTCGGCGTCCGCGTCCACCAGCCACTCGTACGCGGCACACCGCGCCGGAGCCGACCTCGACCCCGACCCGGTGCCCACCCACGAGTCCCCGGACCGGCACACGGACCCGAACCCGGCCCAGGGCACGGACGCGTCCGCGCCGGACGCGCCCCCGCTCAACCTCCCGCGCCGCCGCCGCGGCCGGACCCTCGCCGAGGCCGAGCGCACGCGAAGCGCCGTAAACCGCGCCACCGCCCCGCACCCGGCGGCGCCCACCGCCGAGGAGACGAGGACCCGCACGGCCCGTTTCAGCAGCTTCCGCCAGGCCGTCCGCGCCACCGCCCCGGACGACGCGGCACCCTGCACGGAAACGGACACAGGCACAGGCACAGGCAAGAGCACAGACACAAGCACCGACCCCCTCGACACCACCCCCACCCCGTGACCCCGGAAGGCGACACCACCTCATGACCGGCACGACGACCGCCGACGAGAAGCTCACCTGGCTGATAGAAGGCCTGTTGGAGCGCACACCGGGCGCGCGGCACGCGCTCGTGCTGTCCAGGGACGGCCTGAAACTGTGCCGCACCCCCGAGCTCTCCGCCGACCAGGCCGACCAGCTCGCCGCGATCGCCGCGGGCATCCAGTCCCTGTCGCACGGCGCGTCCGTGGAGTTCGGCGACGGCAGCGGAGGCGTCAGGTCGGCGATGACCGAGTTCTACGGCGGCGTGCTGTTCATCGTGGAGGCCGGCCAGGGCGCGCATCTGGCCGTCGTCACCAGCGAGGACGCCGACGCCGGACTCATCGGGCACAACATGAGCGAGCTGGTGGAGCAGCTCGGGGAGCACCTGACCGCGCCGCCGCGCACCTCATGAGCAGGCCGGGCAGGGACGACGCACCCGACCGGCTCTACACCGTCACCGGCGGACGCAGCCGGTCCGGGTCCGACAACCCCTTCGACCTGGTGACCCTGGTCGTCGCCGAATGCGATCCGGTGCCGGGCATGCAGTCCGAACACGCCGCGATCCTGCGGCTGACCGAACGACCCACGGCGGTCGTGGAGATCGCGGCCGAGCTGAAGCTGCCGGTGAGCATCACCCGCATCCTGCTCGCCGACCTCCAGGCGGCGGGCCGCGTCAGCGCCCGTCACCCCCGCAAGGCCGCCGTACCCGACCCCGACATCCTGGAGCAGGTGCTCGTTGGACTCCGCAACCTCTGAGACGCGTACGCCGCTGGGCGCGTCGGCCGACAACGGCCTCAAGATCGTGGTCGTGGGCGGCTTCGGCGCCGGCAAGACGACGATGGTCCGCTCGGTGAGCGAGATACGTCCCCTCAACACCGAGGAGACGATGACCCGGGCCGGGGAGGCCGTCGACGACCTCAGCGGGGTGAGCGGCAAGACCGCGACCACCGTGGCCTTCGACTTCGGCCGCATCACCCTGGATCGGCGCAATGTGCTGTACCTGTTCGGGGCGCCCGGCCAGGAGCGCTTCTGGTTCCTGTGGGACCGGCTGTTCTCCGGCACCCTGGGCGCGGTCGTCCTGGTCGACACCCGGCGCATCGACGACTCCTGGTACGCCATCGACCGGCTGGAGAAGCACGGCACGCCGTTCCTCGTGGCCTGCAACGACTTCGGCGGCCCCGCCTTCGCCCCGGAGCAGGTCCGCGAGGCCCTCGACCTGGATCCGCACGTCCCGCTGGTCACCTGTGACGCGCGGTCCCGGGAGTCCAGCAAGCTGGTGCTGATCACGCTGGTGGAGCACATCCAGGCCCTGTACGCCGACCCGGCCCGAGCCCCCCGTCAGGAGCTGGTGTGAGCCCCACCCCCGCGTCCGCAGCCGCCCCCGTCGCTTTCAGCGGGCCCCTGCTCCAGGACGATCCGGCCAGGGTGTACCGGGAGATGCGGCGCGACCACGGCAGCGTGGTCCCGGTCCTGCTCGACGGCGACGTACCGGCCTGGCTGGTGCTCGGCTACCGCGAACTGCACCAGATCACCGGCGACCCGGTGCTGTTCAGCCGCGACTCCGACCTGTGGAACCAGTGGGACGACATCCCCGACGACTGGCCGCTGCTGCCGATGATCGGCCGCAAGCAGCCCTCCATCCTCTACACCGTCGGCGAGCGGCACCGCGAGCGGGCCGGGATGCTGGTCCACGCGCTGGAGGCGGTGGACCCCTTCGAACTGCGCGGCTACGCAGAGAAGTTCGCAGACGAGCTGATCGACGGCATCTGCCCCGAGGGCACCGCCGACATCATCGGTGAGTTCGCGACGCTGCTGCCGGTGCGCGTACTGGCCCGGCTCTACGGTTTCGCCGACGAGCAGGGGCCGGGGCTGGTCACCGCCCTCAACGACATGATCGACGGGCGGGAGCGGGCGCTGGCGGGCCAGAACCACCTGTTCACGTCGGTGACCGAACTGGTGGCCGCCCGCAGGGCCGAGCCCGCCGAGGACGTGGCGTCGCGGATGCTCGCCGACACCTCCGGGTTCACCGACGAGGAGATCGTCCAGGACCTGATGGTGATGATGGCGGCCGGACACCAGCCGACCGCCGACTGGATCGGCAACTCCCTGCACCTGATGCTGACGGACAGCCGGTTCGCCGCGTCCCTGTTCGGCGGCCGCAACAGCGTCGCCGAGGCGATGAACGAGGTGCTGTGGGAGGACACCCCCACCCAGAACGTGGCAGCCCGCTGGGCCTCCCGCGACACCCAGCTGGGCGGTCGCCGCATCCGCGTCGGTGACATGGTGCTCCTCGGCCTCCAGGGCGCCAACTCCGACCCCCAGGTGCGTACCGACGGCAGCGCCCTGACCGGCGGGAACGGCGCGCACTTCTCCTTCGGCCACGGAGAGCACCGGTGCCCGTTCCCGGCGCAGGAGATCGCCGAGGTGATCGCCCGGACCGGCATCGAGGTCGTCCTGGACCGGCTGCCGGACATCGACCTCGCGGTGCCGGCCGCTTCCCTGACCCGCCGCCCGTCGCCGTGGTTGCGCGGACTGTCCGAACTTCCGGTCACGTTCACACCGACCCCCGCCCTTGGAGGCAGACTCAGATGACGGCTGGTACGGACTCCCCGAGCACCACGACGGACCCCTTACGGACCCCCCTCCACCTCGACCCGTTCGTCTCCGACCTGGACGGGGAGAGCGCGGCGCTGCGGGCCGCCGGACCCCTCGCACCCGTGGTGCTGCCGGGCGGCGTACCGGTGTGGGCGGTCACGCACCACGCCGAGGCGAAGAAGCTGCTCACCGACCCCCGGGTGGTGAAGGACATCAACGTCTGGGGCGCCTGGCAGCGCGGCGAGATCGCCCCCGACTGGCCACTGATCGGACTCGCCAACCCGCCCCGCTCCATGCTCACCGTGGACGGCGCCGACCACCGCCGGCTGCGCACCCTGGTCGCCCAGGCGCTCACGCCCCGCCGGGTGGAGCGGATGCGGGAGCGGATCACGGAGCTGACCGAGGGCCTGCTGGACCGGGTGGCGGAGCAGCCGGGCGAGGTGGTCGACCTGAAGGCGGCGTTCGCCTACCCGCTGCCGATGTACGTCATCGCCGACCTGATGGGGCTGGCGGAGGAGCGGCTGCCGCGTCTGAAGGAACTCTTCGAGAAGTTCTTCTCCACGCAGACCCCGCCGGAGGAGGTCGTCGCGACGCTGACCGAGCTGGCCGGGATCATGGCCGAGACGGTCGCGGGAAAGCGCGAGAGCCCGGGCGACGACCTGACCTCCGCGCTGGTCCAGGCGTCGGAGAACGGCGACCATCTCACCGACGAGGAGATCGTCTCCACGCTCCAGCTGATGGTCGCGGCCGGTCACGAGACGACGATCTCCCTCATCGTCAACGCGGTGGTCAACCTCTCCACCCATCCCGAGCAGCGGGAACTGGTGCTGGCCGGCGAGGCGGACTGGTCGGCGGTGATCGAGGAGACCCTGCGGTACTCCACGCCCACCTCCCACGTGCTGATCCGGTTCGCCACCGAGGACGTACCGGTCGGGGACGCCGTCCTCCCGGCCGGGGAGGCGCTGATCGTGTCGTACGCCGCGATCGGCCGGGACGAGCAGGCGCACGGCCCGAGCGCCGGCGTCTTCGACCTCACCCGCGAGACCGCCAACCGGCACATCTCCTTCGGGCACGGCCCGCACGTGTGCCCCGGCGCGGCCCTCTCCCGCCTGGAGGCGGGCGTCGCCCTGCCGGCCCTGTACGCGCGCTTCCCGAAGCTGGACCTGGCGGGCCCGGCGACCGAGCTCCGCAACAAGCCGGTGGTCACCCAGAACGACCTGCACGAACTGCCGGTGACACTCGACGGCTGACTTCTCACGGGCTGCCCTCGGGACGGCCGGACGTGGGTTCGACGCCCGTCCGGCCCTCCTGCCGCCCACCCCGCCGCCGGCGGTTCCTGTCTCAGCCGACGGACGAGGTTGCACCCGGGTTTCCGGGAGCCGCTAGGCTCCTTTCGTGGCTGAGATCCGGATTCCTGCTGACATCAAGCCCGCCGACGG
The DNA here is from genome assembly GCF_045291515.1 of Streptomyces sp. GD-15H. Taxonomy (NCBI): domain Bacteria; kingdom Bacillati; phylum Actinomycetota; class Actinomycetes; order Kitasatosporales; family Streptomycetaceae; genus Streptomyces; species Streptomyces sp. GD-15H. Next base: position 4,812,737 of record NZ_CP149447.1, on the reverse strand, counting down.
TCGTTTCGGCGCGGGTCCCTCCAAGGTGCGGACGGAAGCGCTGGACGCGCTGGCCGCGACCGGCACATCCCTGCTGGGCACCTCCCACCGCCAGGCCCCGGTGAAGAACCTGGTCGGCGAAGTGCGCGAGGGCATCCGTGAGCTGTTCCGGCTCCCCGAGGGCTACGAGGTCGTCCTCGGCAACGGCGGCTCCACCGCGTTCTGGGACATCGCGACCCACGGCCTGATCGAGAACAAGTCGCAGCACCTCACCTTCGGCGAGTTCAGCTCCAAGTTCGCCAAGGCGGCCAAGCTCGCCCCGTGGCTCGCCGAGCCGACCGTCGTCGCCGCCGACCCGGGCACGCACCCCAGCCGGCCGCCGAAACGGGCGTGGACGTCTACGCCCTCACGCACAACGAGACCTCTACCGGCGTCGCCATGCCCGTCAAGCGGGTGGCCGGCGCCGACGAGGGCTCCCTGGTCCTCGTGGACGCGACGAGCGGCGCCGGCGGCCTGCCCGTCGACATCGCCGAGACCGACGTCTACTACTTCGCCCCGCAGAAGTCCTTCGCCTCCGAGGGCGGCCTGTGGATCGGCGTGTTCTCCCCGGCCGCGATCGAGCGCGCCAAGCGCATCCACGCGTCCGGCCGCCACATCCCGGAATTCTTCAGCCTCCCCACGGCGATCGACAACTCCCGCAAGAACCAGACGTACAACACCCCGGCCCTGTCCACCCTCTTCCTCCTCAACGAGCAGCTGAAGTGGATCAACGGCCAGGGCGGCCTCGCCTGGTCCACGGCCCGTACGAAGGAATCCTCGACCCACCTGTACGCGTGGGCGGACGAATCGAAGTACGCCACCCCGTTCGTCACCGACCCGGCCAAGCGCTCCCAGGTCATCGGCACCGTCGACTTCACGGACGAGGTGGACGCCGCCGCGATCGCCAAGGTGCTGCGCGCCAACGGCATCGTCGACACCGAGCCCTACCGCAAGCTCGGCCGCAACCAGCTCCGCGTCGCGATGTTCCCGGCCATCGACCCGGCGGACGTCGAGGCCCTGACGAAGTGCGTCGACTACGTGATCGAGCAGCTGTAACCGGTTCCCCGCACGACAACGAAGGGCGCCCGGCGGATGCCGCCGGGCGCCCTTCGTGCATTGCCGTACCACTGGTGCGGCCGTACGTCCTCAGGCCTTGATACCCCGGCGGACCCGGGCGATCACCTGCTGGGCCTCGGTGCCGAAGACGGCGGCCTCCGCGAGGATGCCCCAGACGCGGCGGTAGAGAGCGATCGTTTCTGCATCGTCGAGCCAGAGCTCGGCGTGCCAGTCCTCTACGACGACGAGACGGTCGTCCAACACGTAGAAGGAATTGCCCAACGTCAGCGGTAGGTCGGCATCCAACGGCACGATTCCCATGTGCACGGTGTCCATGCCCACCACGCCGAGCAGGCGGTCGAGTTGGGCCGCCAGCACTTCGGGTGGGCAGATACGGGCCCACAGCACGCTCTCATGCATGAGCAGGTTCAACCGCTTGCCCGGCCTGTACAGCCACTCCTGCCGCTTCATGCGGGCCCGCACCGCGGTTTCCGTGTCCCGTGGCACGTTCTGGAGTGCGGAGTGGCCCTCGAAGACGTACCGGGCGTAGTCGGCTGTCTGGAGCATCCCGCTGACAGCGGCGTTGCTCAACGCATGCATCGTCTGGGCATGGGAGACGAGAGTGTTCCAGGTTTCCTGGACTGGGCCGTGCCCTGCCGCGAGCTGACGCCGCCAAGAACGGATATGACTCTCGAACCCCTTCAGCCGAGCACGGAGTTCATCGAAGACGACGGGCTGCCCGGTCGCACGGGCCCAAGACCTCAGGTCGTCGTCCGTGGGCGTCTGGTGGCCGTTTTCCAGCTTGCTGACTTTTGACTGCTGCCATCCCAGCCGCTGCGCGAGCTGGGCACCAGTGAGTCGGCCGTCAGGGCACTCGACACGCAATTCCCTCAGCCTACGACCCAGTTCCTCGCGCGCCCTCTGATAGTCCGTGCTCACCGGTACTCGTTCTTGTCCTTACGCGTCGCTGTGCAACTCCGCCGTGAACTCCCTCCACGGCACGGCGTGATGCCAAGCAGCATCCCGGATCACGGAGCAGCGCACCACCTCTGCCGGCTCCGTGATCAGGCCCACATGCGTGAGCTGATCGTCGCCGTCGAACCGCAGAAGCGCGATGAGGCGACTGTCGAACAGCCAGAAGTCCTCGGCGGGGAGCCGGAGCCGGTCCGCGTCGGCCCGCCACAGATTGCGGATGTCCTCACCGAGGCCACTGTTCCGCTTCGCGTTGTCGAGGAGGTAGAGCTGCCCGGTGGTCGGCGCCTGGTCCACGATGCGCACCCGCTCGACCCGCTTCCCCTGCGCGGTCTGCGCACGGATCTTCTGGCAGTACGGGTCGTCGTACGCCCAATCGGCCTCACCGGTCTCCACGAACTGCCGCCAGGTGTCGGTCTCTTCGTCACTCGCGTACCGACGCCGTGTCTCCAGACGCCAGGCGGTGTGCTCGAACTTGCTGAACAGGCCGCTGAACTCATCCAGTCCGATCGTCCGAACCTGCCGCGTCCGCTCCTTCGGCGTCCAGTCGACCAGCAGGTCTCACGGCACGACCACCGCCACCTCCCCGTCCGAGAGATGGTCCAGTTGCGCGATGTCCTCGGAGTCGGTCAACGGAGGGCCGTGGACGATCACCTCCCCGCTGTCCAGATCCTCGTGCACCGAAGGGCAACCGTCCCCACCACTACCCGTCCCGTTCAACCGCAGCCTGCGTGCCATGCGCAACCACCTTTGCCTGTCGTTCGAAGAGGTGCGTGTTCACAGCCTGATGGCTCCGCTAAGTGAATGTCCATGCATCCTGGGTGACCGCGTGAGAATAATCGAGCATATCCTCCGTCTTGCCGATCCTCCCCGCCCTACGTTCATCACTCAGAGCAATCAGCCAGCCACAGCGGCGATACGGGAAGGAACAGCCATGTTCAACGGAGACGGGATCTACGCCCTCGACCTCGGCGGCGCCTCGTTCGTGAAGGCCTGCGGCGGCCCTTGTACCGAGGGCTGCGTGACCCTCGCCAGGATCGGTGAGGACGCCTGGGCCCTCGGGGACAGCAAGCGGCCGGACAAGGAGCCGCTGCGGTTCACCACGGAGGAGCTGAGCGTGGCCGGGATCGACCCGACCCGGTTCGGCCTGGCCCTCTGAACAACACCCGCACACCCCCTCCCCGTCCGGGCCGGACGGGCCGGACGGGGAGGGGCACACCGAACAGGACAACCGGTGCACCACCACGGTTATCTGTGGGCCGGCCCGAAGCTTCGCTTCGATCAGGAGGCGTTGCGGCGCCCTCCCCCTCCCGAGCCGCCTCCGGCCGGGAGCCGACCGGAACTGGTCCAGCGCTACCGCGAGGTGGCCGCGGAGTTCCCGGCGTCGGATCTGCCCCCGCTGGAAACGGCGTACTGGCTCGTCAAGCCACGCTCCCTGGTACGGGGCACCTGGCGGGCCCCACCGGATGCGGCGGCGTGGCTCGGCGACCGGCTGGCGGAGTTCGCGCCCCGGTTCGCGTGCGAGGCACAGCGCGACGGCCGGCACCGTACCGCCCTCGTCGTCTCCGCCGCCCAGCGCATCGGATGGGGCGGGGACGTATCCCTGGGTTTCTACCTCGAACGGCCCTCCTTCCTTTCCCTGGCCCTGGTGACCTGCCTCCCGGGCCACAAGCACCTGGAACTCGGGTGTCCCCTGGCCTGAGCCGTATGGCCCGTAAATCGGCGGGGACCCGGCGCACCACTGACGCTGTTGACGAATCCGGCGGGCCCGGGGCATGGGTCCGCCAACCGTGACACTTTTCGGGAATGTGGCACGGTTGCGGCCGGAGCACCCAGGGCCACCGGCACGGACTCGCGGGGCCCGGAGCCGCCAGGACGAATCAACCCACAGCGTCGCCACTGTGCCGGGCCCCCTGATCACAGGTCGCTCACGTCGCCGTGCAGGTCACGCTCGGCACGCTCCCGCCGCCGGGGGCGCCGCCGAAGCCGAAGCTCGCCGAACCGCCCGCCGCTCACCGGCTGAGCCGCTGGAACCTCCGCACCGCGAGCGGCAGGAAGATCGCCGTCAGGACGAGCGGCCACGCCCCCGCCATCAGCAGCGCGTGCTGCTCGACCCACGAGTCGCCGCTGCCGACCGGCGTACCGAACAGCTCACGGGTGGCCGCCGCCGTCGACGAGATCGGGTTCCAGGACGCGACCCAGCCCAGCCAGTCCGGCATGAGCTGCGGGGCCACGAAGATGCTGGAGATCATCGTCAGCGGGAACGCGACCGCGAACAGCCCGCCCGCCGCCTCCGGGTTGGGCACCAGCAGCCCCAGCCACACCCCGATCCAGATGAGCGCGAACCGCAGCCACAGCAGCAGTCCGAACGCGGCGACGAAGCCCCCACCACCCTCCGGACGCCAGCCCATGGCCAGCGCGGTGAGCATCATGATCCCCAACTCCGCGCAGGCGACGACCAGATCGGTCACCCCGCGCCCGGCCACCACTGCGGACGACGCCATCGGCATCGAGCGGAACCGGTCGATCACGCCCTTGGTGGCGTCGTACACCACGATGGTCGCCGTGTTGATGAAGCCGAACGCCATCGTCATTACGAACATCCCGGGCATCAGGAAGTCCTTGTAGTCCCCACCGCCGGGCATCTTCATCGCGCTGCCGAAGACATAGCCGTAGAGCAGCACCGACAGAATCGGGAAGCCCAACTGCCAGGCGATGTTGAGGGGCTGGCGCCGGTAGTGGGCCAGGCCGCGGCGGACGATGTTCCAGCAGTCGGCGAGCGCCCAGTACGTGCGGCCGCGCGCAGCGGGTGCGGTGGTCAGGTCGACGGCGCCCATACGGCGCCTCCTTCGTCTGCGAGACGTCCGTGCGGTGCCCGGTCAGCCGCAGGAACACGTCGTCGAGGCTCGGCCTGCGCAGTCCGATGTCCTCGACCCGTACCCCAGGCAAGGCCAAGAAGGTCAGACGCCTGCGCCGCGACCCGGAGGTCGGACTGGCCCCCGCCCCCCTGGCTGCAGGCAGGTCGGACCGGAGATCCGCGCCCAGGTCCGGCTGCTGGACCAGGGGAGCGAGGAGGACCGGCACGCGGCACGGCTGCTGCGGCGCAAGTACCCGCTCGTGCAGGGGGCCCTGGTCCCGCTCGCTCACCGGCTGATGCGGACGTCGACGCTCCACTACGAGGTGCGGTCGGCGTCCACGGACGGCGCGGGACCGGACGTCACGTGACCGCCGGCCGGTTCAGCCCCGCCCGTCGGTTCAGCCCCGTCGGCGCCGTCGCCCCAGCCCGAACAGGGCCGCGCAGACGACGGCCGCGGCGGTCACAGCACCGATCCTGACGCCGTCGCCGGAACCGGCACCGCCCTCCGGGCCCTCGTCCCCCGCCTGCGCGCCCCCGCCCGACGAGGACGTCGACCCCGAGCCGTCCCCGCCGGGCACCTCCCGGGCCTCCACCGGGCTCTGCGCGCCCTCGCTCCCGTACATCAGCCGGGAGCCGTCGGCGGAGTAGCTGACGGACTCGCCCTGTCCCTGGAGCGGCACGCTGAGCCGCCCCTCGCGCTCGGGCCTCCCGTCGTTCCACGCGTAGTGGATCCCGCCGAAGTACCCGCGCACGGCGAGCTGTCGGCCGTCCGGGGAGAACGCGGCGTCGGTGGCCCACAGCTCGACGGGGGCGAGGGGCTCGAAGACGTTGCCGCCCGAGGCGGAGAGTTCGGCCGGCCCCTCGTACAGGTGCCCGCCCTCCTTCTTCTTGTCGATGAGGTAGACGCGTCCGGTCTTCGGGTGCACGACGAGGGACTCGGCGTCGCGGGCGCCGTCGGAATACGTCACGACGTACTGCGTGGCCCGCACGGTCTGGTCCCGCAGCTCCTTCGGCTCGGGCAGCTCGTAGATCCACACATGCGGCCAGGTGCCCCCGAGGTTGTCGCCGATGTCGCCGACGAAGATCCGGTTGCCCGGCCCGATGGAGATGGCCTCGACGTCCCGGGGCGTGCCGATGCCGGTGAGGGTGAGCCGGGCGACGGTCTCGCCGGTGGCGCTGTCGACGGCGTAGAGGTAGGGGCCGTCGTCGCTGTCGTTGTGGGTCCAGTAGACGCCCGGGTGGAGGCGGGAGGCGGCGAGACCGCTGGACTCGGTGATGCGCGGGTCCTTGATCGTGAACCCCTCGTCGCCGCCGGCTGCGGAGGCGGGCACGGCGGGTGCGGCGAGCGCGGCACTCGCCCCGAGGAGGAGGGCCGCGGCGAGCAGGGCGAAGGGTCGGCGCATGCCCCAAGACTGCCATCACACCGCCGACTTCACGGCAGGTGGTCGGTCTCACATCGCGGCGGCCCGGCCGATCGACGATGATGACCGGGTGCTCAGGTTCATGCCCGTCGGCGACTCGATGACCATCGGGAGCGCGGGTGAACACACCTGGCGCTACCGCCTGTGGCAGCACCTGTGCGCGGAGTACGGCGGCCCCTTCACCTTCGTCGGCCCGCGCGAGACGCTGCACGACCAGGTGACGGACTCCCCCACCTCCTACGCCTACGCCGACCCCGACTTCCCCCGGGCCCACCTGGCCGGCTGGGGCGAGGGCTGGCAGCACATGGCTCCGCTGATCGGCGAGACCGTCCGGTCCCACCGCGCCGACGTGCTCCTGGTCTCCCTGGGCCTGATCGACCTCGGCTTCTACACGAACGCCGAGCAGACCGCCGACAACGTCCGCGCCTTCGTCGCACAGGCACGGGCGGCCAACCGCCGCATCCGGCTGGTGCTGCTGCCGGTGATCCCCAACATACGCGCGGAGGCCGACCCGTCCTTCGCCACCGAGGTCACCCGGTTCAACGAGCTCCTGGCGAAGACGGCCGCCGACCTCGACACCCCGGGCTCCCCGCTCCTCCTGGCCGCCGTCCCGCCGTCGTACGACATCCACACCGACACCTACGACGGCACCCACCCCAACGCGACCGGCGAACACAGGATCGCGGCAGCCTTCGCGGAGGCGATGTACGAGGGCTGGGAGCTGGGCGGGCCCTACGCCGCTTCCTCCGCGCCGTAGCCGTAGTCCGGCGGCATATGCGCCTCTCCCCGTGTCCCGGTCACCGTGCGTATCGTTGCACCACGCGGCTGCACTCGTCCATGGGGCAGCCGGGAGGAGTGCCACGATGACCGTCGTAGACGACAGGATCGCCATGGCCGACGCCAACACGCAGCGCTTGGACGAGTGGTTCGAGCGGCTGGAGCGGATGCCCGTCCCCGAAGGATTCAGGGTCGAGATCGTCGGGGGCAACGTCTACACGACACCGCAGCGGGACACCCATTGGGCAATCATCTTCAAGATGGCGATGGCCGTTGAAGCCCGGTTCGGCGAGGACGTCAAGGTGTTCTCGGACGTCCGCATCGACTTCCCCGGCCGCGAGAACGGCCTCTGTCCCGACATGGCCGTGCTTCGCGCCTCCGCCGAGAAGGACGACGAAGGCCACTGGCGCTACGAGGACGTCGAGTTCGTCTTCGAGGTCATCTCCGAGGGCACGGCCGCCAACGACTACGGCCCGAAGAAGGCCGCCTACGCGACCGCCGAGGTCCCTCTCTACGTCATCGCCGACCCCTACCAGGGCCGCTGCTACGTCTACACCGACCCCAAGAACGGCGACTACGTCACAAGGACGCGGGTGGACTTCGGCGACGACATCGATCTGACCGGCACCGTGGCCGACCTGACCGTGAGGACCAGCGACTTCCCCCGGGACCGACCTCCTCTTGCATAGAACGCACTCCAAGCCGTTGGCTTGGGAGGCATGGAGTACACGCAGCTCGGACGCACGGGACTCAGGGTCGGTCGGCTCGTCCTCGGGACGATGAACTTCGGTCCGCAGACCGACGAGGCCGACAGTCACGCCATCATGGACGCGGCGCTGGACGCCGGGATCAATCTCTTCGACACCGCCAACGTGTACGGCTGGGGCGAGAACAAGGGCCGTACCGAGACCATCATCGGCAACTGGTTCGCCAAGGGCGGCGAGCGGCGCGACAAGGTCGTGCTCGCCACCAAGGCGTACGGGAACATGGGCGCCGACGACGAGGCGTGGCCCAACCACGACAAGCTGTCCGCCCTGAACATCCGGCGGGCCGTGGACGCCTCGCTGAAGCGGCTGCGGACGGACCACATCGACCTCTACCAGTTCCACCACATCGACCGGAGCACCCCGTTCGACGAGATCTGGCAGGCCGTCGACGTCCTGATCCAGCAGGGGAAGATCCTTTACGTGGGGTCGTCCAACTTCCCCGGGTACAAGATCGCCCAGGCCAACGAGGTCGCGGCCCGGCGCGGCGGGACCATCGGACTCGTCAGCGAGCAGTGCCTCTACAACCTCGCCGAGCGCCGCGCCGAGATGGAGGTCATCCCGGCGGCGCGGGACTACGGGCTCGGGGTCATCCCCTGGTCGCCGCTGCACGGCGGTCTGCTGGGCGGGGTCATCAAGAAGGAGGTCCAGGGCGGGCGCCGCGCGTCCGGGCGGGCCGCCGCCACGCTCGCCGACCCCATCGCCCGCGCCCAGATCCAGGCGTACGAGGATCTGCTCGACAAGCACGGCATCGAGCCCGGCGAGGCCGCGCTGGCCTGGCTGCTCACCCGGCCCGGGGTGACAGGGCCGATCGTCGGTCCGCGCACCACCGAGCAGCTGGCGTCGGCGCTGCGGGCGGTCGAGCTGGAACTGAGCGAGAAACTGCTGACCTCGCTGGACGAGATCTTCCCGGGCCCCGGCCCGTCCCCGGAGGCCTTCGCCTGGTAGAAAGCGGCCTTCGAGGCCACTGGGCAGGCTGGAGGTGCCGGCGGCGGCGCTGGTTTCAGAGCGCTGCCGCCAGCACCACCACCAACAACATCAGTACGAGCGCACCGGCCATGATCCGGTTCCGGGTCTTCGGGTCCACGCCCTCGAGCCTAACCGGCCGCCCCGAGCGGACTGCGCCCGACCACCTCGTAACGCGGCTGCTCGCCCGGCACCCCCGACCTCGGCAGGTTGCTGCGCACCAGCGCCAGCTCGCCGACGGTCCAGGCGCGGCTCCGGAACCCGCCGAGCGCCTCGAGGTACGGCCGTACGTCGACGCCGGTCCGGCTGCGGGCCAGCGTCAGGTGGGCCTTGTAGCGGCGGTGCTCCCCCCTCGCCACGCCCGCCTTGCGCCCCGCCGCCTCCGTACGGTCGGCGAGCAGGCGCAGGGTGCGCAGGTCACCGTCCGCCCCGGTCCACAGGGCCCTTCCGTGGCCGAACTGGCCACCGCCGCACAGCGCCAGCTCGAACGGCCCGGTCCGGGACGCGACCCGCTCCAGGCACGCTGTCAGCTCCGGTACGAGCTCGTCGTCGACCTCTCCGTAGAAGGCGAGGGTGAAGTGCCAGCCGGGACGCCCGGTCCAGCGCAGGGCGTCCGCGCCGGGCAGCCGCCGCAGCTCCTCGACCTCGACGGCAAGCTCACGGGACACGTCCTCGGGCGGCACCACGGCGGCGAAGAGTCTCATGCGTCCAGTCTCGCCGGGGAACACGTGTACAGCCGCGCGGTCCTGGTCACCGTGCGTATCGTTGTACTGCGCGGCTGCACCCGTCCGGGACGCAGCCGCGCAGGAGCGCCACGATGACCGTCCTTGACGACAGGATCGAGAGGGCCGACCGCGGCGGCGAACCCACCCTCGACATGATGTCCGAGTGGTGGGAGACGATGCCCGTCCCCGAGGGTTACAAGGTCGAAATCGTCGGGGGAACATCTTCATGGCGCCTCAGCGGGACACCCACTGGGAGATCATCGCGAACATTTACGACCAGCTGCGCGCCGAGTACCCACGCAAGCGCGTGAAGTCCGACGTCCGCATCGACTACCCGGGGTACCTCAACGGCTTCGCCTCCGGTGTCACGTTGCTGGCCGAAGGCGCCGACAAGAACGCCGAAGGGCTGTGGAGCTGCGAGGACGTCGAATTCGTCGCCGAGGTGATCTCCGAAAAGACCGACGCCGACGACTACGGCTCCAAGAGGGACGCCTACGCCACCGCCGGCGTGCCGGTGCACCTGATCGTGGACCCGTACACCGGCGAGTGGCACCTGCACACCCTGCCGAAGGACGGTACGTACCACGGGGCGGTCCGGCTTCCCTTCGGCGAGGAGGTCGACCTGACCGGGACGGTCGTCGGCCTCGTCCGCAAGACCGACGAGTTCCCCCGCGACTGACCGCGGGGAACTCGTTCGGGCAGCGTGCCCGGTCAGGCCACCGCCGTCAGCTCCTGTTGCCGTTCCCTCGGCACGAACCGCACCTGAGGGTGGCCGCGGTCCCAGCCGACCGTCAGGCGCAGGTTGCCCACGCGGGCCAGGATGCCGCCGATCACGGCAGCGGCGAGGGCGGCGACGGCACCGCCCACCGCGAGGCCGACACGGGCGCCGTAGGTGTCGGTGATCCAGCCGACGATCGGGGCGCCCACGGGCGCGCCGCCGAGGAAGACCATCATGTACAGGGCCATGACGCGACCGCGTACGGCCGGGTCGGTGGCCATCTGGATGCTGGTGTTGGTGGTGACGTTGACCGTCATGGCGAACAGGCCGATCGGGATCATGAGCAGGGCGAACAGCCACAGGGTGGGTGCCCCGGCCGCCACGATCTCCAGTCCGCCGAAGGCCAGCGCGGCCAGGATGAGCAGCCGCAGGCGGGCCGTGCCGCGCCGGGCGGCGAGCAGGGCGCCGGCCAGGGAACCGACCGCCATCAGGGTGTTGAACAGGCTGTAGGTGCCCGCGCCCCCGTGGAAGACGTCGTGGGCGAAGGCCGAGAGGTAGACGGGGAAGTTGAACGCGAACGTGCCGATGAAGCCGACCAGGACGATCGGCCAGACCAGCTCGGGGCGCCCGGCGACATAGCGCAGCCCCTCCCGCAGCTGCCCCTTGCCGCGCGGGGACGGCGTGACGGCGTGCAGTTCGCGGGCCCGCATCATCATCAGGCCGGCCAGCGGAGCGATGAAGGACAGGCCGTTGAGGAGGAACGCCCAGCCCGTGCCGACGCCGGTGATCAGCAGGCCCGCGACGGCGGGACCGACCAGGCGGGCGGACTGGAAGTTCGCGGAGTTCAGGCTGACCGCGTTCTGCAGCTGCCCCGGGCCGACCAGCTCGGCGACGAAGGACTGGCGGGCGGGGTTGTCGACCACCGTGGCCAGACCGGTGACGAAGGCGGCGACGTAGACGTGCCAGACCTCGACCTGTCCGGTGAGGGTGAGGGCGGCGAGCACCAGCGAGGTGAGGGCCATCGCCGACTGGGTGACCAGCAGCGTGGGGCGCTTGCGCAGGCGGTCGACGAGGACGCCGCCGTACAGGCCGAACAGCAGCATCGGCAGGAACTGCAGGGCCGTGGTGATACCGACGGCGGCCGAGGAGGCGGTGAGGGTGAGCACCAGCCAGTCCTGGGCGATGCGCTGCATCCAGGTGCCGATGTTGGAGACGACCTGGCCGAGGAAGAACAGGCGGTAGTTCCTGACCTGCAGCGAGGAGAACATCCGGGACTTGCGGGGGTCGCGGCCCGGCGCTTCGGGGTCGGTCGGTGTGTCACCGCCGGTGGGGGTGTTGTGGGTGTCAGGTGCGGGGGCGGAGTCTGCTCCGGGTCCCGTACTCAAGGTTCGCCTCCTAGCGACAACTGTTGGGTTTCCTAGATGTGCGCGAGCTTCTCCAGCACGGGGGCGGCGGCGCGGAGTTTCGCCCATTCGTCCTCGTCGAGTTCCTCGGCGAGGGTGGCCAGGAAGGCGTTCCGCTTGCGGCGGCTCTCGGTGAGCATCGCCTCGGCCTGTTCGGTCTGCGTCACGACCTTCTGGCGCCGGTCGTCGGGGTGCGGCTCCAGCCGGACCAGCCCCTTGCCCTCCAGCAGGGCCACGATGCGGGTCATCGAGGGCGGCTGGACGTGTTCCATGCGGGCGAGTTCGCCCGGGGTGGCCCGACCACAGCGGGCCAGGGTGCCCAGCACCGACATCTCGGTGGGGCTGAGCGACTCGTCGACGCGCTGGTGCTTGAGCCGACGGGACAGTCGCATCACGGCGGATCGAAGGGCGTTGACGGCGGCCGCGTCGTCGCCATGGCTGAAGTCCGGCATGTTCTTTAGCATAACTCATTACTCTCGCTAAAGGATCAGGCGGGACGTGCTCGAACTCCGCCAGTTCCCGTGACATCGGCCACTCACGCCACAGATCACTCATACGGGTGATCCTTTGGCGGAACGGGGCACACCGAGCCGGAGAGTGCGGCAAGGCTCATGTCCATGGGGACCGACGTACTCAGCGTGCGCATGGACCAGGAGCTGCTCGAACGGCTCCGGCGCCACGCCGCCAAACGCGGAATGAGCGTCCAGGACTATGTCGTCCGGACGCTCATTCGCGATGACTTCGACCAGCGGTTCCAGGCCGCGGTCGAGGAGACGGACAGGTTCTACGGCGTCACCTGAGCCGCCCCTCCCACCGCTCGCGACCCGATCAGGCCAGGTCAGGCCAAGTCAGGTCAGACCCAGTGCCGGCATCAGGTAGTAGAAGGCGAAGACCGCCGACACCGCGTACATCGCCGCCGGGACCTCCCGGCCGCGCCCGGCCGCCAGGCGCAGCAGCACGAAGGCGATGAAGCCCATGCCGATGCCGTTGGTGATCGAGTAGGTGAACGGCATCATCACCATGGTCACGAAGGCCGGAATGGCGATCGTGTAATCCGCCCAGTCGATCTCCTTGATCGAGCCCGCCAGGATCAGGAAGCCGACCGCGAGCAGCGCCGGGGTGGCCGCCTGGGACGGCACCATCGTGGCGACGGGCGTGAGGAACAGCGCGACGGCGAACAGCGCGCCGGTGACCACGTTCGCGAAGCCGGTGCGCGCGCCCTCCCCGACGCCGGCCGTGGACTCCACGAAGGCGGTGGTGGCGGAGGAGGAGCTGGCGCCGCCCGCGGCGACCGCGACACCGTCGATGAACAGGACCTTGTTGATGCCGGGCATCTGGCCCTCGGCGTCGGTCAGCTTGGCCTCGTCGGAGACGCCCATGATCGTGCCCATCGCGTTGAAGAAGCACGACAGCAGCACGGTGAAGACGAACAGGACGCCGGTCAGCACGCCGACCTTGCCGAAGCCGCCGAACAGGCTGACCTCGCCGATCAGGCCGAAGTCGGGGGTGGCGACGGGGTTGCCGGGCCAGGTCGGGTCCGTCAGACCCCAGGAGGGGACGTCGGCCACGGCGTTGATGACCATGGCGACGACCGTCATCGCGACGATCGAGATGAGGATCGCGCCGGGCACCTTGCGCACGATCAGCGCCAGCGTGAGCAGCGCGCCGAGGACGAAGACGAGGACCGGCCAGCCGTCGAGGTGACCGCCGGTGCCGAGCTGGAGCGGGACGGTGGTCTGGGCGGCGTCCGGTATCCGGGACACGAAACCGGAGTCGACCAGGCCGATCAGCATGATGAACAGGCCGATACCGATGGCGATGGCCTTGCGCAGACCGTACGGGACGGCGTTCATCACGCGCTCGCGCAGGCCGGTGGCGACCAGCAGCATGACGACGAAGCCGGCCAGCACCACCATGCCCATCGCGTCGGGCCACGACATGCGCGGGGCGAGCTGGAGCGCGACGACCGAGTTCACGCCGAGGCCGGCGGCCAGCGCGATCGGCACGTTGCCGATGACGCCCATGAGCAGTGTGGTGAACGCCGCCGTCAGGGCGGTCGCGGTGACCAGCTGGCCGTTGTCGAGCTGGTTGCCGTACATGTCCTTGGCGCTGCCGAGGATGATCGGGTTCAGCACGATGATGTAGGCCATCGCGAAGAAGGTGGCGAATCCGCCACGGATCTCGCGGGGCAGGCTGCTGCCCCGCTCGGAGATCTTGAAGTAGCGGTCGAGTGCACCGTACGCGGGAGCGGGTCCCGGCTGATCGGGCAGGGGAGCCTTGCTGGGGGCCGACGTGGACATGCAGAACCTCATCACCGTCGGACTTCCGTCAAAGCCCTTTGGCGCTTCCTACGAACAGAAATGGCCAGAGACAAACAGATTCAGTATGAACATATAATGACGTCCACGCTATCTCCGCGCGTAGACATGTCTGGCTCGATGCGGCGCATCTCACCCCCCGCCCGCCCTCGTAAGCTGTCCGCATGGCCGCTTTCTTCTCGGGGACCTTCAAGCACGAGGCGCCGGAGCCCCTGGAGGGCCCCGTGGTCGCCACCATCGTCGGCGGCACGATCACCTGGTTCGCCCTCTTCCTGGTGCAGCTGCCCTTCTACGGCTGGCTCGACGACCACGGCCACACCTGGTGGCTGTGGACCTGCCTGGCCGGCGGCGGGCTCGGGTTCATCGGCATCTGGTACGTCCGCCGGCGCGACGCCGCGATCAAGCGCGACCGGGCCGCGGCGACCGCGCGGGCCACGGAGACGGTGGAGAAGGAACCGGCCGGCGGCCCCTCCGGCGCCTCCTCCCCCTCGCCGGCCGACTGACCCCCACACAACTCCCGTACGACCGCGGCACTACGCCCGTCCTGCGGCAGTCCTCCCCCTGGTCGGATCCTCCGCGCATCCGGTGGGTGAAGCCGCAGAACCGCACGTACCGTCGCTCGCATGGCGCATCTCGACGCGGACCCTCAGGCCGGGGCCGCGCACCCTGGCACCGTCACCTCGCCGGTGACCGGCCTGACCGCCGCGGAGGTGGCGGAGCGGGTGGCCCTCGGGCAGGTCAACGACGTGCCGGTGCGCAGCAGTCGGTCCCTGGCCGACATCGTCCGCGCGAACGTCCTCACCCGGTTCAACGCGATCATCGGCGTCCCGGCGTTCTTCCTGGCCCTCGCCCCCAACAAGGAGCGGGCACGGCCGCACTTCGTACGGCGGGTGATGCGGTACGCGATCCCGGGCGGGGTGCTGGCCGCGCTGGCGACGTTCGCCACGTACCTGCTCGCCCGCCACCACTACAGCGGTGCGGGCGCGTTGGACGCGGAGACGAGCGCGGCGACGCTGACGCTGTTCCTGATCTCGCTGTGGGTGCTGGCGATCATCGCCCGGCCGTACACCTGGTGGCGGATCGGGCTGGTGGCTGCGATGGCCGCGGGGTTCCTGCTGGTGCTGGTCGTGCCGTGGCTGCAGGAGTTCTTCGCGCTGAAGCTGGTCGGGATGACGATGCCGTGGGTCGCGGTCGGCGTCGCGGTGGTGGCGGCGGCCACCCTGGAACTCCTGTGGAGGTGGGTGAACCGCCGCTTTCCCGCTTAGCGCTCGGCTCGGCAAGGGACGGTCGTATGTCCCTGCGGGCCGGTGGGGGCTGGTCGCGCCCGCGACGGAGCCGCATGTCGACACAGCCCCGCGCCCCTTTCAGGGGCGTCTCGGTGAACCTCGCGACCAGCCGGACGCGCCTTACTTCACGTCGACGAAGTCACCGGCGGCCTTGACGGCCGGGGTGGTCGAGGTGCCCTCGAAGTTGTAGCGGTGGTAGCCGTCGACGGAGGCCTTGACCGTGGTCTTCAGGTTGCCCGTCGAGTTGGTCTTGAGGGTCTTGACCGTGGTGTAGGTGTTGGAGTTCTTCTTGCGGAACTGCAGCTTCACGGCCTGGTTGGTGTAACCGGCGTACCGGAAGGTCTCCCAGTTGGCGCGGGTCAGCTTGCCGGTGACCGTGAGGGTCGCGCCCTTCTTCACCGGCTCGGGGGCGGCGTTGACGGTCAGCTTGGAGTAGCGCTGGACGCGGTGGGTCTTCTGGTAGTCGTTCCAGTAGATGCTGCCGTCGCCCGACAGCACGCCGGCGGTCACCTTCCAGGTGCCGGCCAGCGCGTTCTTGTACAGGTCGTCGCCCGGGACGGCCGTGATGGTGAGCTTGCAGGTCGAGGTGGTGGCGCTCGAGGCGGTGCAGTTGGCGACCTCCTCGTTCGGCGCGAGGTAGCCGTCGATGTCGGTCTCGACGTCGGTGCCGTGCCACAGGTCGATGTAGGCGTCCACGACACCCGCGGGGTGGCTGGCGGTCAGCGACACGGTGATGGTCTTGGCGTAGGTGGTGCCGACGACCAGGGCCTTGCCGGAGTTGACGGTCACCTTGGACACGGTGGGCAGCTCCTCGGCCGCCGCGGCGCTGAACGTCGAGTTGGCGGAGGCGGCGGGGGTGCCGAAGCGCTCGGCGGCGGTGGTCTTGTCCAGGTTCACGCCGCCGGGGCCGTCGGCCTGTGCGGCCGGGACGGCGAGGGCGGACAGGGCCAGGGCGCCCGAGACCGCGGCGACGAGGGTGGCTCGAATACGCATGCGTTCCCCATGTGGAGAGAGGGGCCCCGGTGGTCGTCGTTCCCCACGGCTCGTCGTCGCACCCGAGGCCCAAGTGATCATGGAGTCTGTTGACTCAACTGATCAGATACATGACACGAGCGAATGGTTGTACGGGGAATAGAAAGTTTGTGTGCGACTCTTGAAGATCAAGGAGAGCGGCCGCCGCGCGCCCCACAGAGCCCGAAAGACCCGAAGAACCCGAACAGCCCGAGCACCCTGAAGGAAGGTTCCGCATGATAATCAGCGCCCGCGACAACCCCTGGCAGCATTATTCCCAGGCCTTGTCCATCATGCGGACGGGTATTGTGATTTGGTGATGGGCGCGACGAAGACTCCGGATACGCAGTCTCGGGCAAAGAGGCGCTCACTGGGTGGCCAGCTGTCCTTCCGCGTGCGTTCCTTCATGGAAACCGAGGCCGGCAGCGCCGGCCTGCTCCTGATCGCGGTCGCGGTGGCCCTGGTCTGGGCGAACTCCCCCTGGTCCGATTCGTACACGTCGCTCTGGGCCACCGACCTGTCCCTCTCCCTCGGCAAGGCCGAGCTGTCGATGGACCTGGGACACTGGGTCAACGACGGACTGATGGCCCTGTTCTTCTTCATCATCGGCCTGGAGGTCCGTTACGAGGTTTCCGTCGGGGAGCTGAACAGTCGCAGCCGGCTCATGATCCCGGTCCTCGCCGGGATCGGCGGCATGCTCGTGCCCGTCCTGCTGTACCTGGCGATCGCGCCGGGGGGCGAGGCCGCCATGGGCTGGGGTGTGGTCATCGGCACCGACACGGCGTTCATGCTGGGCGCGCTCGCCATCGTGGGCCCGCGGTTCGTCACGCAGTTGCGCGTCTTCCTGCTGGCCATCACCGTCATCGACGACATCGTGGCCGTCACCGTGATCGGCGTGGTCTACTCCGGCAGCGTCAATGTGCCGGAGCTGATCGCCGCGCTCCTCCTGGGCGTGGTCCTGTCCGCGCTGACCCGCTTCGGCGTCTGGCAGGCGGCCCCGTACGTCCTGATCGTCCTCGTGATGTGGCTCGCCACCCTCCAGGCGGGTCTCCACGCCTCCATCGCCGGCATGCTCGGCGGCCTCCTGATCCCCGCCCGGAACCCGTCACGCGAGGGAGTGGAGAAGGCCGCGCGGCTCTTCCGCGCCTTCCGTCAGTCCCCCTCGCGGACGTCGGCAAGACGGCACGCAGGGGGCTCCAGCAGGCCGTCTCCGTCAACGAGCGGCTCCAGACGGTGCTCCACCCCTGGTCCAGCTACGTCATCGTCCCGGTGTTCGCGCTGGCCAACGCCGGTGTCGACCTGCGTAACGGCGTCCTGACCAACGCCCTGACCTCCCCCGTCACCTGGGCCGTGGTCGTGGGTCTCGTCGTCGGAAAGCTGGTCGGCATCTGGGGCGGCGCCTACCTCGGCACCCGGACCGGCCTCGGAAAGCTCCCGACCGGGGTGGGGCAGGGCCATGTCCTGGGCGGCGGTGTCCTGTCCGGGATCGGCTTCACCGTGTCCCTGCTGATCGTCGGGCTCGCCTTCGACGACCCGGTGGTCCGTGCCGAGGGGACCGTCGGTGTCCTGCTGGCCGCCCTGTTCTCCACCCTCGCGGGCTGGCTCGTGTTCCATCTGGCCGCGGTCCTGCGCGGGGAGACCGACGCGGACCTGCCCCGTTATCTGGACCGCCCGGTCGACCCGGAGACGGACCACATCCTCGGGCCTCCCGAAGCACCTCTCACCCTGGTGGAGTACGGCGACTTCGAGTGCCCCTTCTGCGCCCGCGCCACCGGCGTCACCCAGGAACTGCGGCAACGTTTCGGCGACCAGTTCCGCTACGTCTTCCGGCACCTGCCGCTGCCCGACGTGCACCCGCACGCCGAGCTCGCCGCACGGGCGGCCGTCGCCGCCGACCTGCAGGGTCGCTTCTGGGAGATGCACGACCTGCTCTACAGGCACCAGGACGAGCTCGATTACCAGGACAGCGCCGGCTGACGCCGCCGACCTCGGACTCGACGTCGAGAAGTTCCTCCGCGACCTCGACGACGAGGAGACGGCCGAACGGGTACGGGCGGACGCCGCCAGCGCCGAGGCCAGCGGCGCCCGCGGGGTTCCGACGTTCTTCGTCGGCAACCGCCGGCACACCGGCCCGTACGACGCGGCGACGCTCGCCCGCGAACTCGAGGCGTACGCGAAGGAGTCCGGCGCCCAGGCGCCCACGAAGTAAGCGAAGGGCCCGCCCGTGGGGCGGGGTCGGCCCCGCCCCACCCCACGGTCAGTCGAACCAGCGGTCCCGCGCCAGCTCCTCCGTCCTGGACGGGTCCTCCAGCAGGGCCGCGACCTCGAAGCGGCGCGGCCACTCCCGGGCCGCCCAGGCCAGTCCGGCCGCGACGCCCTCCAGGGTGGCGGCGTGCAGCACACCGTCGTCGGTCAGACGCCAGTCGACCTCCACGCCGTCCACGACGAGTTCCTCGTGCTCGACGTACGTCCCCGGGGTGCGCGACCCGAGCAGTACCCGCACGGACTCCGGCACCTCGTGCTCGGTGCCCTGGGAACCGACCTCCCCGGTGACGGACTCGCTCAGCCGCCGCACCTGGAGCAGTTCGGCGAGCTCGGCGGCCCGTGAGGGGCGGACGGGCAGCAGGGCCACACCCGCGGTGAACGGCAGCAGGTCGGGCGAGTCGACGACCACCGCGTCGGCGGCGTCCACCACCTCGACCCGGCCGTCGACCACCGCGCGCAACTCGTCCGGCAGGGTCACCTGCTCCGGCTCCAGGTCGGCCAGCGCCCCGTAGAGGGCGTGCAGCTGGGCGGCGGTGACCTCGCGGTCGGGGTCGGCGAGGCGGTCGAGGAGTTCGGCCGCGCCGCCCGGTTCGTCGAGCAGCGCGGACACGGAGGTGCGCACTCCGAGGGCCCGCAGCACCTGCTCGTCCTCGAAGCCGGTGGCGTCGGCCTCGTCGTACAGGCCACGCAGCAGCGGGTCGCTCCCGGCGGCGCGCAGCCCGGCCGGGCGGCGGCCACCGAGCACCGGGTGCCCGCGCAGCCACCAGGCGGTGTACGGGCGTACGACCTCGTGGGTGCCGTCGGGCAGCAGGATCCGCACCGGCTGGGTGAGCGCGTCGCGCAGCGGCGGGCGGGCGAGCAGGGCGAGGGCCTGGGGCCACTGGTCGTCGTCCACGAGGTCGAGGTCGCGCACGGCGACGATCTCGGTGGCGACCGGCGGCACCGGGCCGTCGGGGAAGCGGTCGAGGATGTCCTCGCACCACACGTCCACGGCGTCGAGCAGACCCGCGTCGTCGGGTTCGGCGAAGTCCCCTTCCCTCGGCTCGAGTTCGTCCGGGTCGAGGACGACATCGGTGGCGCGGACGAGGGCGAAGTCGACCAGCACGCCGCAGGCGGCCAGCGGGGCCTCGCCCCACTTCTGCGCCCACTCGGTGTCCACGAAGGCGAGTTCGCCCTCGCGCATGACGCGGGCGAAGGGGCCGCCGGGGAAGACCAGTTCACAGGCCGGGGAGAGTTCGCCGTCCTCGTCGGGGAGGGCGAGGGCGCCCAGCCAGGGCTCGTCGCCGGGTTCGAGACCGGCGTCGCGCACCAGGCCGAGCACGGTGTCGGCGAGCTCCTCGGCGTCGGGTGCCTCCTCCTCCCAGTTCATGCCGCCCTCGTCGTTGAGGGAGGCGGCGACGGCGGCCCGCACCTGCGGGGTGGTGAGCACCGCGCGCGGGGTGGCCGGGAGGGCGCCGAGCTTCTCCAGCAGGGGGTGCGCGGCGTCCGGGTGGGCGACCTTGAGGCCGAGCCGGGCCAGCGTCTCCGGGTCGATCCGGGCGGCCTCGGCACCGGGCAGCAGGACCTGTCGGGGGCCGATGGCGGTACGGCCGTCGGCCAGCGGCACGGGCAGTCCGGAGAGCCGGTCCGGCTCGACCCCGGCAAGGCTCTCGTACAGCCGCCACCACCAGTCGGGCGCCTTCTCCAGCCCGGCGAGCCGGTCGATCGCGTCGGCCAGCGGGATCCGGGCCACGCCCAGGGTGCGCAGTTCCGTCCGCCGTTCGAGACCGGCGGGCAGCAGGGTGGGCAGCACCTCGGCGAGCACCCGCACGGTGTCGGCCCCGGCACCCTCGACGACCTCGGCGTCCCGGGGTCGCAGGGACTCGGGCAGATCGGAGTCGTCGTCCTGCTCGCGCGGCTTCGCGGCCGGCGGCAGGAACGACGTACGCGGCAGCCGTCCGAGGATCGCCTGGCGCAGGGCGCCGTCCAGTTCGCCCTTGCCGAGCGGGCCGGGCACGAGGTCGATGATCCCGGCGGTCACCGGACGCCACTGGGCGAGGAGACCGGCGTAGGCGTCGGCCGCGCGCTCCACCAGGAAGTCGGTGAGCGGGCCGGGGGCGGTGTGCCGGCGGGTGGAGTCCAGCGGGAAGGAGGCGATGAGCAGGGCGGGGACGCCGAGCTGCTCGTCGCTGGGGGTGGGGGCGTGTACGACGGGGCTGGTGCGGGGCCGGACGGGGCTGCCGTCGGAGTCGACGGGGACGGCCCAGGTGACCGACCAGTGGGGCCGCAGCCGCTCCTCGACGGGACGGTCGGCGAGCAGGTCCGGGGTGAGCGGCCCGTGCGCAGTGGCGGTACGCCAGCGGGTGGTGCCGTCGTAAGAGTCCTCGACGACGATGAAGGGGCCGTCGGTGCTGCGGCGCAGGGTGCGGGGCGGGGCGTCGCCGATCTCGACGACGACGTCCTCCAGGCCGGGCAGGGCCAGCAGCAGGGCGTCGTCGACCGCGTGCAGCAGCCGCTCGGCGAGGTCGGCGGCGGCGGCGTCGCGCAGCGGCAGGATGACGGCGGTGTCGTACGGGTCGGGTGCGGTGCCCTCGGCGGCGAAGGGCAGCCGGAGCAGCGGTACGTGCCCGTCGCGCCGACGGATCTCGTCGCCGAGACCGGCGCTGTGCCCCGCGCTGCCACCGGCGAGTTCCCGGGCCTCGGCCAGGGACCACCGCACCCCGCCGTGCCGGCCGACGAGGGCGGGCTCGTCGGTGACGGCGAGGACGGCGGCGAACCCGACACCGAACCGGCCCACGGCCCTCTCGGGGTCGTCCCGTTTCGCGGACGCCCGCAGGGTGGACAGCGACTCGACCCCGGCCGCGTCCAGCGGGGCGCCGGTGTTGGCGGCGACGAGCACCCCGTCGCGCAACGTGAGCCGGAGCCGCCCCGGCACCCCCGCGCGAGCGGCGGCGTCGGCGGCGTTCTGCGCCAGCTCGACGACGAGGCGGTCCCGGTACCCGCCGAGAACGAGATCCTCCTCGGCGTTGGCGTCCTCACGGAACCGGGCGGGACTGGCGGCCCAGGCGTCCAGCACCCCACGCCGCAGTCGCGCCGTCCCGAACGGGTCGGCGCCCTCGTCCGCGGGCCGTACGAACATGCTCACGTTGATCTCTCCTCATCGGCCCTGGTCGGCGTGAGGTCGAAGGTACCGCGCCACCGGACGCGACCACGCACGTCCCCGAAGCCTGCGGCCCTCGTCATCGAGCAGCACGAGCCCGGGCACGGCAGGAGCGGCCCCGCACGGACGGCGATGCCGCACGGACGGCGATGTCGCACGGACGGCGTCGGTGACCTTCATGGCGTGCCGGCCGACGTGCCCGCGATCCCCCCGCTGCGCCGTGCCGGGTCGGCGGCCCGGCTGTTGCCGGTCGGGCGGCTCGCTGTCGAGTGAGCCTGCCCGTGGCGTGAGGGAGTGCTCACCGCCTCAGCAGTCGGCACAGGGCGTGCCGCAGGTCGCCGACGTCAGGCACGGTGTCCAAGGACAGGCATCGCGCGATCCACTGTTCCCAGGGACGGTCACCTTCATCAGCGCCGGTCGTGCGGCGGAACTTGGCCACGACCGCTTCACCGGGCAGGGCTCGGGCAGCGCCTCCGCCTCCGCCCAGGGCTTCCTTCTCGATCCGCTGACCGTCCGCGAGATCGACGATCACGCGCGCACCCCAGCGGCCCGGCAGGTGAGCGTCGAGTTCGGGGGCGTGGCCCAGGACCACCTCCGGCACATTCGGGGGCAGCGTGCCCCGGAAGAAGCCGACGTCCGCGGCGGCCCCGTGGAGCCACGCGGCGACCGCGAAGACCGCGCTGGCCGCGGCCTCGGTGGGGCCCGCCGGCGCCCGGTCTGCGGTGACGAAACGCAGCAGTGCCTCGGGCAGCAGGATCTCGACGCGGCGGGCCGTCGTGACCGGAAGTCCCTGGACCGACAGCGCCTGCAGCGCATCCAGCGCCGCGTGCAGGGGCCGGGCGCACGGGTACGCCTTGAACACGCAGCCGTTCAGGTGCGGCTCCGCCTCGGGTGAGGACGGTGCGGCGCTCCTGCCCAGCGCCGCGGCGGCGGGCCCGTCCAGCAGACTCCGGCTGGCCCGGGCGCCGACACGGGCCAGGTGGGCGGCCTCCACTCCCTCGGCCGCCGCACGCCCGGCCAGCAGGTAGTGGCCCGCGCCGAGCTCGTCCGCGCTGAGCAGCCCGCCGAGACCGGCCGCGGCCAGACCCAGGGCCGCGGTGGTCTCCTCCTGATCGAGGTCCAGCAGGCTTGCCGCGGCGGCGGCCGAGCCCAGTGCGCCGAAGACCGCGGTCGGCCACCAGGCGGTGCCGTACAGGCGGGGTCCGCCGAAGCGCAGTCCCGCCTCGACGACCACCTCGTATCCGCTGATCACGGCGTCGACGACCGCCCGGCCCGGTCGTCCTTCACGGTCGGCCACGGCCAGGGCGGTCGGGACCACCACGGCCGCGGGCACCACCGCCGCGGCAGGGTGCAGGGCGTCGTACTCGTCGGCGTGCGCCAGCACCGCCTCCGCCCACACGGTTGTGCGCAGCGCGTGCCGCCCGGCCAGGGCAGGCGTGCACAGCTCACCGGGCACGCCGGTGTCCGCCACGAACCGGGCGAGCTGCGCCGCGAGGGGATGGGAGGCTCCGGCCACGACGCACCCCACGGTGTCGAGGACGTGGAGGGCGGCCGACGACCGGGTGCCGGCGTCGGCTCGCCCGGCCGCGCGCCGACCGCGCCGGGCCAGCTCCTCCAGCACGCTCACCGGACGGCTCCCGGCCGCAGGGCGGGCAGCACGGTGGAGCCGACGCCTTCGATCAACTCGGTGGGCAGGTCGTAGGAGCCGACGTGCTGGAGGAACACGCCGGTCACGCCGGTGGCGTGCAGCTCCCGAAGCCGCTCGGTGATCTCCTGCGCGGTGCCGAACAGGCAGAACTCCCGGGCGAAGCGCAGGGCCGCCTCGTCGCTGACCCACTCCGAGCAGATGGCGACGGCCGCGTCCCAGTCCTCGGCGTGCACGAGATCCGGGTAGACCCCTTCCACCCGCGCGGGGACGTCGAGTTCGATCCCCGCGAGGGCGAGGAAGGGTGCCCCGCCGTTCTGCGCGATCGACGCGCAGACCGGCTTGAGCAGCCGCGCATCCTTCTCGACGTCGTCGGTCACCGCGCAGAACGCCGAGACGGTCAGCGGGACCGCCTCGGCGGTGCGGCCCGCGGCCTCGGCGCCCTCCCGCACGCGGGCGGTGGCACCGGCCAGGGTCTTCGGCGAGGCGCCGCTGAGCAGGATGACGCCGTCCGCCACCTCCCCGGCGAGCCGCAGGTTCCGCGGGCCGCTGGCGGCCACATGGACCGGCACGTCCGGCTGGGGGTCGCGGAGCCGGGAGCGGACCGTGCCGAAGTCCCACTCGTGTCCCGACAGCAGCGCCCGCAGCATGCCGACTCCCTCACGCAGCGCTGCCCCGGTGCTCGGGCGCAGGCCGACGGGGCCGACCGAGCTGTTGCCCACGCCGAGGCCGAGCGTGAACCTGCCGGGGGCGAGCTCGGCCACGCTGCGCGCGGCCGAGGCGACGACGGCCGGGTGCCGGGTCACCAGGTTGGTGACCGCGGTGCCCAGCCCGATTCGCTCGGTGTGCAGGGCGGCGGCGGTCAGCACCGTGAACACGTCCCGCCACAGCAGCTGGGAGTCGGGGAACCACACCTGGTCGAAGCCGAGTTCCTCGGCCCGTCGCGCGGACTCGACCAGCCGGTCCGCCCGGTCGCACGGCGGGATGCGCACGCCGACCCGCAGCCCGGTCGCGGCCGTCGCGGTGGGGGCGTTCATGCCCGACTCCGGCCCAGGAACTCCAGCGCGAGCTTGTTGAAGCGGTCCGCGTGCTCGTGCTGGGGCCAGTGCCCGCACTCGGGAAAGATCTCCAGGGCCGAGCCGGAGATCGACTGCTGCATCCGGTGCGCCTCCGGCACATCGCCGAAGGGGTTCTGCGCGCCCCAGACGATCAGGGTGGGCGCGGTGATACGAGCCATCTGCTCGGGGGTGAGGAGGTCCTCGGTCCGGTTCTCCCTCTTCTGCAGGCACAGCAGCTCGTCGATGCCGGCGACGAACTCGGGCCGGTGGTAGATGGCGTGGCGCACGTCGACGAGTTCCTCGGAGACGTTCACCGGGTCGTGCATGAGCAGTTCGAGGCGCCGACGGGTGAGGTCGCGGTCGTCGCTGGTGACGGCCGCCTTGGTGCTGGTGCGGATACGGTCCATGACCTCGGGGTTGGCCACGGTCCCGCCCGGGGCGACGAGGACCAGCCGCCCGACCCGCTCGGGGTGGTCGGCGGCCAGCCAGGCCACCCAGCCGCCGAGCGACTCGCCGACGAAGTGGGCCCGCTCGATGCCGCGGCTGTCGAGGTAGTCGAGCACGTGCCGCACGTAGCGCGGGATGCGCAGGTCGCCGCCCGGGTTGTCGGTGTAGCCGTGGCCCAGCATGTCGAGGGCGTGCAACTCGAAGTGCTCGGCCATGTCCGGCACGTTGCGCACGAAGGCCTCGAGGTGGCCGCTGGTGCCGTGGAGCAGCACGACGGCCTCGCCCTCGCCGGCCCGCAGCACGCGGGTGCGGGTGCCCTTCACCGGTGCGTACGACAGCTCGAAGCCGGTGCCGGTCAGGTCGGTCCAGATGGTCATGCGGAGGTCTCCTTCGGGGAGGGGGTGAGGAGGCTGACGCCCATGCCGGTCAGCCAGTCGGGGACGGCCCCGTAGGCGAGGGTGCGGCCGGCCGGCGACCCCGCGGGGGAGGTGAGCGCCGCGGCAAGCGCGATCCATGCGCGCAGTTCCTGGGCTCCGTTGCCCGCTTCCTGTTCGATCTGTTCGTCGGTGCGGTCGAGGACTTCGGAGAGGTCACCGGTCTCGAGCAGGCGCAGGAACCACTGGTCGAACGCCTCGTTGATGTCCGGTGCCGCGGCCCGGATGATCTGCCGGCGCCGTACCTCGTACTCGTTCCAGGAGGTGCGGCCGTTGAGCCAGGCCTCGACGAGGAAACGGTCGTCGTCCGACATGGCGGCGAACCACTTGGGCCACGGAAGCCGGTGGGACAGCCCGCCGGAGGCGATGACCGCGATCCGCTTGTCCTGACCGTCGCCACGGATGGCGTCGCGGAGTGCGGCACCGAGCGCGTGGCAGCGGCGCAGTGACGGCAGCGGCGGCGCGAACATGTTGATCACGACGGGGACGATCGGTATGTCGAGGGCGGGCACCAGGTGCTGGAGCGAGTGGGTGATGCCGTGGTCGACGGTCAGCCGCAGGGAGAACGCCGGGTCGAACCCGTCGGTGACCAGCCCGTCGACGAGACTGCGGGCCAGGTCGGTGTCGACCGGGAGCGGCCCGCCCGGTGTGCCGGCCTCTCCGGCTCCGTGCACCTCGCCGACGCCGACGGTGAAGGCCGGCATCAGGTCGAGGAACATGCCGCGGAAGTGGTTGGACCCGATCACCACGACGGCGTCCGGGCGGGCCGCGGCGAGCGCGTCGCGCGCCTCGGCCAGTCCGTCGCGGAACCGGTGGGCGGCGGGGAGGTGGTCGACCTCGGCCCAGTGCGTGTTCATCAGGGTGCTGTGCGACGCCCCGATGCCCAGGACCAGTTGGCTCACGACTCCTCCTCGCTGATGCGCTTCGGCCGCGCCGGCGGCGCTGCCGCGTTCGGTGGTGATCCGGCGCAGGTGTTCAGCTCGTGCTCCGTTCCTGGGTGCACAGCGCGATCGCGGTGTGCACGAGGGTGCGGGTCAGCCGGTGGGCTTCCCGGATGTCGACGACGTTCATCCCGGAGGGGAAGTCCAGCGGCAGTGGTGCGTCCGGCCCGATCCGGTCCATGCCGATCCGGGCGGTCGGCAGGCCGCGGGAGCGCAGGATGTTGGCGTCGGTGGCGCCGCTGTTGGCCGTGATGGGCTCGTGCGGGCGGCCGGCGATCTCCTCCCACGCGGCCATGGCCGCCGCGACGACCGGGGCGTCCTCGGGGGTGTGCGTGCCGGGGATGGACAGGACCATGTCCCAGTCGAGTTCGATCTCCGGGTGTGCGGCGGTGATCGCGTCGACGGCGGCGGCGAACTCGCGCCGTATGTCGGCGGGTGTCGAGCGGGGGTTGGTGCGCAGGTCGACCATGATCCGGCACAGGGCCGGGGTCACGGCCGCCATCCGCGGCCAGCCGCCCTCCACGGAGGACACGATGCCCTGTGGTGCGACCAGCCCGTCGGTGTGCCGGGCGGCGTACTCGGGGAACCAGCGTTCCAGGGCGTCGATCACGGTGGCGGCGTGGGCGACGGCGTTGCGGTACGGCATCCGGTGCCTGCTGCCGACGTAGGTGTAGGTGCCGCGCACGCGGATCTCGAACCAGCACAGCCCCACCTCCTCCCACGAGACGGCCCATCCCGGCTTGGCGATCAGGGCGTGGTCGGCCCACCAGCCCTGCTCCAGCAGGAATGAGCAGCCGCTGCCCTGGCCCGCGTTGTGCCGGGTCAGACCGCGGGTGGTGCGGCCGTTGGTCGGCATCCCGCCGGCGCCGAGGCCGACGACGAGGTCGCCGCGCAGCGGGATTCCGGCACGGGCGATCGCCTCCGCCGCGGCGACGACCGCCGCGCCGTGCCCCTTGGGGTTGCTGGCGCCCAGGCCGAGCACGTGGTGGCCGTGCACCTCGGCGCGTGGCCGCAGGTCCGCCCGCAGCTCGGGCCCGACCCAGGGCACGTCCTCGTCGGGGTCGCCGACGGTGAGGGTGTCGATCGGGGCGTAGAGCAGCAGGTCCTCGCCGCTGCCGTCACCGCGCAGCCGGGCGACGGCGTTGGCCTGGCGGTCGTCGATCGCCTGGTAGTGCGCGTCGAGCCCCGCGCGGTCGAGGGTCGTGGTCAGCCAGCCGGCGAGCTCGGCCTCCTCACCGGTCGGGCTCGGGATGTCGACCATCCCGACGACGAGTTCGGTGAGCCGCTCGGGGGTGACGAGCTTCCACGCGGCCTCGGCCCAGGCCTGTTGCCGTTCACTGAGCCGGCTCATCGCGCACCCGGGCGGACGGTGCGGACGGTGGTGCCGCGCCCCAGCCGGACGAGCAGTCCGGTGCGCTGCGCGGCCACGGCGGCGGCGACGGCGGTGAGGGTGAGGAGGACGGCGGTGCGAGAGGACATGGGTCAGCTCCTGTCGGTGAGGAACGCGTCGGCGAGCGCGGCGACGGTGGCGGGACGCTCGGCCTGGGGGTGGTGGGAGGTTCGGCCGACGACGGCAAGGTCACCGCGGGGCAGCGCGTCGGCGAGCGCCGCCGCGTATTCCGGACCGGCGAAGGGGTCGTGGCGCCCCCACAGGACCAGGGTGGGGGCCTGGACGGTGCCGAGAACGGGGCCCAGGTCCTCGGCGGGGGCGGGCAGGAGGGCGGTGGCGAGGGCGCCGGCCGTGGTGCTGGCCCGGAACCGGGCCAGCACCGTCGGCTCCGGGATGCGGGCGGCGTCGTACCACTCCAGCCCGGCCAGCAGCGCCCGCATCTTCGCGGGGCTGGGGCCGTCGCCGCCGTAGTACTCGGCGCGGGCCCGGACGGCGAGCCCGGGGTCCGTGCGCAGCGGTCCCGCCCCGCCCGGGGTGGGCGTGGGCTGGCTGCCGATGAGCACGATCCGGCCGAGCCGCTCGGGCCGGTCGGCCGCGAGCCACAGCGCGACCGACCCGCCGAACGACTGGGCCAGTACGTCGACCCGCTCGGGCCCGATGCGCTCCAGCAGCGCGGCGAGACCGTCGGCGGAGGCCGTGACGGACCGCTGCGGCGCCGGCTGCCCGGTGGCCGAGCCGCCGTAGCCGGGCAGGTCCACCCACAGCCACCGGCGCTCCGGCCGCAGCGCCATCACCGCGGCGAAGTCCGAGGCCGCGTGGCAGCCCGGGCCACCGCCGTGCAGGACGACGGTGACCGGGCCGTGGGCGGCGCCGGCCCAGCCGTGGGCCGGTTCGACGGGCGGC
Source organism: Streptomyces sp. GD-15H (assembly GCF_045291515.1). Lineage (NCBI taxonomy): Bacteria > Bacillati > Actinomycetota > Actinomycetes > Kitasatosporales > Streptomycetaceae > Streptomyces > Streptomyces sp. GD-15H. Next base: position 4,784,223 of record NZ_CP149447.1, on the reverse strand, counting down.
TCAGTGGCCGACACGGCGTTCGGTGGGCTGGACGACCGGTTTGATCTGCTCGACGTGCCGGCGCCAGGCGTTGATCGAACAGGTCGGGCCGGTAGAGCCGCTCCGGCGGGGCGTCCGTCACGTTGACCATCCAGGCGTCCTGCCGGGTGAACTGGCCGTGGAACAGCCACCGGAAGGCGGACAGGTACTTCGCCTTGAACGCCAGTGCCGTGGCACCGGTCTCGAAGCGCACCATCAGCTGCACGTAGCGCACGTGGTCGGCGTCGACGGGGACGTACCACTCGTAGTGGATGAACTTCGGGTAGGCCACCCGCAGCAGTCCGGGCATCCGGACCGACACGAAGCCCGGGATGTCCATGGCGGCGATCACGGGGTTGGCGTCGCCGTTCTTGCCGGGGTGGTCGGGCAGCGGTACGCGTTTCCACCAGCGCTTGTTGGTGAACGTGCCGACGCCGGGGAACTCCGCCTCCCAGTGCAGTTTGTCCTGCACGCGGATCAGCCAGCCGTCACGTTCGACGATGCGTGTCTCGTTCCACGTGGGCATGACCTTGAACAGCCGCCACAGTGCGGTGTTGTGCAGGTACTTGGCGTGGCCCTCGTCGAAACCGTTCTCGGCGCCGAAGCGCCAGTTGCCGTCGCGGACCTCGGACCGTCCGCCGAGCACCAGCGTGTTCTCGGTGAGCTCGGTGGGGATGTCGCGCTCGACCGGCGGGGGTTCCTCGCCGGGAGCCACGTCGCCTATGTAGACCCACAGCAGGCCCAGGCGCTCCTCCACCGGGTAGGTGGCGACGGAGACCTTGCCGCAGATGGGGCTGTCCGGCCCGTCCGTGATGACGGCGTCGAGCTTCCCGCTCTCCAGGCCGAAGGTCCAGCCGTGGTAGGCGCAGCTGATCGTGCCGGGGAACTGCCGGCGGCCCAGCGACAGGGGCACACCGCGGTGCGGGCAGCGGTCGTGCAGACCGCGCACGGTGTCGCCGTCGCGGATCAGCACGACGCGCTCGCCGGCCAGGGTGATCGGTACCGGCTTCTGCTGGACCTGGTGCGCCCAGATGGTCGGGTACCAGTAGTCGCGGAACCCCAGCTCGGCCGAGTTGTAGGTCGGCCACGCCGACCAGTCCGAGCCCTCCTGCACGGGCGGGCCGGGCTCGACCGGCGTCGTCGAACGGGCCGCGGCACCGCGGGAACGCGGGGCCCGACGGGGTGCGGCCTCGGGGGTCGGGTCGGTGGGTGCGCTCACAATGTCTCCAGTCAACGGGGGTTCGTACGGGGACCGTGCGATCGTCGGAGTCGGGGGATCGACTGGTCCCAGGGGCGGTTCGGATCGGCCGGTCTCGGCGGGCTGTCGGCGAAACCGCCCGCTCAGAGGTCGAGCACGAGCTCGCCGGTCTGTGCCCGCGACACGCACGGCAGGAAGACGTCGGTGCGGTCGGGATCGGTCAGCGAGTCGCGGTGCAGGGGCAGGCCTTCCAGGACCGGGAGCTCGCAGCTGCCGCAGACACCGTCCCGGCAGGCGTTGGGGACGGCGATGCCGGCCGCGTCCAGGACGTCGAGGGCCGAGCAGTCGGCGGGTACGGCCAGTCGACGGTCGGAGCGGCCCAGGACCAGCTCGAACGCCTGCAGGTCGTTCTCGTCGTCACGGGGCCGGGCGGAGAAGCGCTCGACGTGCAGAGCACCCGCCGGCCAGTTCTCGCACCGCTGCTCGACGGCCGCGATCAGTGCCTCCGGGCCGCAGCAGTACACGGCCGTCCCGTCGGCCGGCGAACCGAGGGCCGCCTCGAGGTCGAGGTGGCCGAATTCGTCGAACGGCCGCGGTTCCACCGCGCCCTCGTGCGGCGCGAGCTCGGGCAGGAACGCCATCGATCGGCGGGTGCGCCCGCCGTAGAGCAGTCGCCAGTCCCCGCCCTGCGCGTCGATCCGGCGGATCATCGGCAGCAGGGGCGTGATCCCGATACCGCCCGCGATGAACAGATAGCTCTTCGCCTCGACGAGCGGGAAGTGGTTGCGCGGCCCTCCGACTTCGACGATCTCGCCGGGCCGCAGCACCTCGTGCACGTATGCCGATCCCCCGGAGGAGTCCGGCTCCCGCAGGACGGCGATGCGGTAGCGGTGACGTTCCACCGGATCGCCGACCAGTGAGTACTGGCGTATGTGCTCCGGCAACCCGAGGTCGATGTGAGCCCCGGGTTCCCAGGCGGGCAGCAGCCGTCGCTCGGGGTCGGCGAGCTCGACGGAAAGCACGCAGTCGGACTCCAGCCGCAGGGCGACGACCTCGAGTTCCAGGACGCCGTTCTCGCTGTCGGACATCTTCACCTCCAGGTTCAGTACTTAGTACGGTACGCAATACGAGAGGATCTGGGAAGCCCCCCGGACATGAGGGTGCGCAGAGCCCGTCGCGCAGGGCGGCCATTCGGAACGGATGTACGGGACGGTGTCCGGTACCGTGTGACCGCAGAGCGATCAGGAGGGGCTCCATGGCGCGGCAGCAGAAGCGGTCCCAGCGCGGTGACAACTCGCTCACACCCGAGCGGATCATCGACGCGGCCCTGCGCATCTCCGATGCGGAGGGAGACCTGGATCGGCTGACCGTACGGCGGCTGGCCACCGAGCTGGGCGTGGGCACGATGACCCTCTACAGCTACTTCCGCAGCAAGGAAGAGATCCTCGACGGGATGGCCGACCACGTGCTGGGGCGGATGCGCCTGCCCGCCGAGCCCGACGCCGACCCGGCGCAGGCGCTGCGCACCGTCGGACACGCCTTCCTCGCGATGATGCGCGAGCACCCGAGCGTCGTCCGGCTGTTCTCCACTCGCATCACGGACAGCCCCACCGCGCTGCGCGGCGCCATGGAGGCGGTGCTGCGGCGGCTCGTCGACGCCGGGGTCCCGGGCCCCCTGGCCGTACGCTGCTACGGCTTCCTCATCACCTACGCCATCGGCTTCGCCAGCTACCAGACGCCCCGGCCGTGGGGCAGGCTGGCCACCGACGAGGGCGCCGAACAGCGCCGGCAGCGCAGCCATTTCTACGCGGCCCTCCCGATCGAGGAGTTCCCGCTGGTGGTGGGCCTCGCCGACGAGGTCACCGAGCTGCCCTCCGACGCGCAGTTCGAGGCCGGTCTCGAGGCGTACATCGACAGCACGCTGCGCACGCTCGCCGGGGACACCGCCCGGACCTGACGTCCCGTCCCACTGACCCCCGCCGGGGCCGCCGTCCCCGGCACCCGCCCCCGCACCTCGGCCCGACGGGCCGCCCGGCCGCGCCGGGCCCGGCCGGACCCGGACCCGACCGCACAGGCCCTCGCCTGCCGCGCACCGGTCGTCCGGAGCCGAGCCGCCCGCACGGCCGCCGACCGACATCGCGGCGCCGCCGGGGCACCGGCTTCCGATCCTTCCGATCAGCCGGAGCGCGGGCCGCCCACCACCCCCGCCCCCTCGCACGCGGCAGTCGGCGGGCGCTTTTCAGCCAACCCGACCTCTTGACGCGAACAGAGAGGTTCGTACACAGTACGGGTCATTGCACGAGACTTTGTACGGAGCATCGTGCGACCGGCACACATCCCAGGTCGCTCGCCGGTGTCATCCTGGGCAGTCCCCGCAGCGTCCAGGCCCGCGCACCCGCGACGGCACGGACCCGAGAACAACCCGCATGCCCGCAGGCCGGGGAGCCGTTGAACCAGAGCCCCCAGACCTCGCCGACGTCCCTTTTCGACTTGGCCGACCGCCTCGGCCCATTTTTTCGGAGGACGCATGACCACGACGCCATCTGCAAGACAGCAGGGCAGAAGGGCAGTCTTCGCGAGCTGGATCGGCACCACCATCGAGTACTACGACTTCGCGATCTACGGCCTGGCCGCGTCACTGATCTTCGCCGACCTGTTCTTCCCGTCGACCGACCCCGCGGTGGGCACGCTGCTGTCGCTGTCCAGCTTCGCCGTCGGCTACCTCACCCGACCGCTCGGCGCCCTGGTCTTCGGCCACTTCGGCGACCGCATCGGCCGCAAGACCGTGCTTGTCGCCACCCTCATCCTGATGGGCGTGGCGACCTTCGCGATCGGGCTGCTGCCCACCTACTCCCAGATCGGCATCGCCGCCCCCGTCCTCCTCATCGTCGCCCGGCTGCTGCAGGGCTTCTCCGTCGGCGGCGAGTACAGCGGCGCGGTACTGATGACGGTGGAGCACTCGGAGCGCAAGCCCGGCCTGTTCGGTTCGCTCGTCAACACCGGAGCCACCGCGGGCCTGGTACTGGCCAACCTGGTCTTCCTGCTGGTCTTCCAGCTCCCCGACGACCAGATGCTGTCCTGGGGATGGCGCGTTCCGTTCCTGCTCAGCGGCATCCTCGTGGTCATCGGGTTCGTCGCACGGTACTCCCTGGAGGAGTCACCCGACTTCGCCGCGGCCAAGGAGCAGGGCACCGTCCAGGAAGTACCGATCCTCGAGGTGCTGCGCAACCACCTCGGCACGGTGCTGCTGGTGGCCGTGGGCATCATCGCCGCGGGCAGCGCCTTCACCATGACGACGGTCTTCTCGCTGACCTACGGAAAGGTCGCTCTCGGTCTGAACAACAGCACGATGCTCACCGTGCTCCTGCCCGCGTGCGCCGTGATCCTCGTCTGTCTGCCGCTGTTCGGCCGGCTCTCCGACCGCGTCGGCGTACGGCCGGTGTTCCTGGCCGGCGCCGCCTCCCTCGTCGTCCTGCCCTTCGTCTGGTTCGCCCTGCTGGACACCGGCCACTACGGCCTGATGCTGCTGGGCTTCGCGCTGCTGTTCGTCGGCTACTCCGCGAACTACGCGGTGGTCCCCGCCTACTTCTCCCAGGTCTTCCCCCGGCCGTCCGGTTCACGGGTATGTCGGTCGGCTTCACCGTCGGTCTCATCGCCGGCAATGCCGCCGCCCCCGCCGTCTCCGCCTGGCTCCTGCAGACCACCGGGGGCTGGCCCGCCATCGCGGGCTACATGGCGGCCATCTCGCTGCTGTCCCTGGTGGCCGGGCTCTTCCTGCGGCTGCCGGCCACCACCGATCCGCAACTGGTCACCGATGCGCAGGCCACCGAGGTACCGGCCGAGGCCGAACAGGTCACCCGGTGAGCATGTCCCGACCGAAAACCCTGGTGCGCCACGGCTTCGCCGACACCCGCCACGGCCAGGTGCACTACTCCGAGCACGGCAGCGGCGCCCCGGTACTGCTGCTGCACCAGACCCCACGGTCGTGGGACGAGTACCGCGACGTGCTGCCGCTGCTCGGCGACGGGTTCCGGGCCATCGCGGTGGACACCCCGGGCTTCGGGGAGTCCACCCGTCCGGCCGAGCCCTTCAGCATCGAACTGTTCGCCACCGGGGTGCTGGACCTCTGCGACGACCTGGGCCTCGACCGGGTCGCCCTGGTCGGGCACCACACCGGCGCGGTGACCGCCCTCGAGGCCGCCGCTGCCGCCCCGGACCGGGTCCACGGCCTCGTGCTCTCGGGCATGCCGTTCGTCGACGCCGAACGTCGTCGGCTCGTGGCCCGGCGGGCGCCCATCGACCACGTCGTGCCGGCCCCGGACGGCTCCCACGTTCTCCAGCTGTGGAACAACCGCTCCCGGTACTACCCGGCGGACCGGCCGGACCTGCTCGACCGCCTGGTGCGGGACGGGCTGGGCGTCCTCGACCGGGTCGAGGAGGGGCACCTGGCGGTGAACCGCTACCGGATGGAGGAGCGGATCGGGCTGGTCCGCTCGCCGGTCCTCGCCCTCTGCGGGGAGCTGGACGAGTTCTCGCTGCCGGACCTCCCGAAGATCGCCGCCGCGATACCCGGAGCCCGTACGGCCGTCCTGCCCGGCACCGGCGTGCCGGCCGTCGACCACCGACCCGAACAGTTCGCCGCGACGGTCCGCACGTTCCTGCGGGACCTGCGCCGCTCCCCGGACCCCACCGCCGCAGCCCCCACCCGACCGCTCACCGAGCGCACAACCGCCGACCCCTGAGGAGCCGAGCCTTGTACACCCAGCACCGGACGACCCCCCTGCCCGGGGCGTCACTCTCCTACCATGTGACGGAACCCTCCGCCGACGGGACACCGGTCGTGTTCCTGCACCCGTGGTTCGGCTGCTGGCAGTTCTGGACCTCCACCATGGAGCACCTCGCCGGACGCCCGCGCTACGCCGTCGACTTCTACTCACCCGCCGCCGGCGAGTGGTCCGCCGACGCCGGCCCGACCACCCTCGCCGACGCGGTGGTGGCGATGATGGACGCCGAGGGCCTCGACCGGGTCGACGTGGTGGGCAACTCGGTCGGCGGGATCGTCGCGCAGGTCATCGCGTCCACGGTGCCGCAGCGGGTGCGCCGCCTCGTCCTGGTCGGCACGGGGGCGAGCACCGAGGGCGCACTCCCCGGCTTCGCCCGGGCCGTCGACCGGTGGATCGAGGTCGCTCGCGACGGCGGGGCCGCCTCCCGCGCCGCAGCCGAGGACACCGTCGGAATGCTGTTCACCGGCCGCCCCGACGCCCCGACCTGGGAGACCTATGTCCAGGCGGTGCTGCGGACGGACCCGGCGTACCTTGCGGCCGTCCTCGGCGCGGCACGGAAACTGGACCTCCGCCCCCGCCTCGAACGCATCACCGCGCCGACGCTCGTGATCCGTGGCAGCGAGGACTGCGCACGCACCGCCGAACACGCCGCCGTGCTCGCCGCGGGGATCCCCACGGCCCGCTCCATCGAGATGCCCGGCGCCGGCCACTCCCCCATGGTCGACCAGTCGGCCCGGTTCGCCGAGCTCGTCGCCTCCCACCTCGACGAGGACGTCCCGGACCCGACGGCCGGCCGCGGGGTCGCCGGGTGAGCCTCGGATTCGGCCACCTCGCCCGGATCGGCCACCTGTACCCGTCCGGCGGGCTGTGCGACTACGAGATCCAGCTGATGGCTCCCGACGGCGTGCAGTTCCTCACCACCCGCCTGCCGTTCCGCAACACCGGCATCGCCGACGACCTCGGCCTGGTCGAGAACCTGGAGCAGCACGCCCGGCTCCTGGCGGACGCCGACGTCGACGTCATCGCGGTCAACTGCACCGCCGTGACGCTGCTCGTGGGCCGGACCGGATCAGCGAAGCGACCGGAATCGACTCGGTCACCACGAGCGAAGCGGTGCTCGCGGCACTTCGGTCCGCCGGTGTCCGCCGCCCGCTCCGCTGACGCCGTATCCGAACGAGGTCGTCGAGGCGGAGCAGGAGTTCCTCCGGTCGCACAGCGTCGACGTCGTCACCCACCTGGGTACACCGAGCAGGCCATGATCGAGCCCGGCAGCCGGCTCGCCTGGCCCGCTCGCTCGATCCGTCACCGAGCGACGGCGTGCTGCTGAGCTGCGCGGGCATCCGCGTCGCGGACCAACCGCAGCACATCGAAGACCGGCTCGGCCTCCCCGTCGTGTCGAGCAACCGGGCCTTGCTCTGGCACCTGCCGCACACCCTGGACATCCCCGCCCGCCCGAGCCACTACGGCGCCTTGCTCGCGGGCCGTTTCGATCAGCGGGCGGACACAGCAGGGCGTGGTCGGTCCTTGGACCCGTAGGGATGGACGCGTAGGGGACGAAACGGGCCCAGGTGTCCGAGGCGGACGATCCCACGGCCGGAACACCAGGTGAAAGGTCCCTGCAGACCTTGTTATGGACGCGTCACTTCTCTACGTTGTGCCGTGAGCCGCGGTCCGACCGGACCGCGGCTTCCTCCTGCTTTCCCCCTGGAAGGAACCGTTCCCCATGTCCCTCAGACGCCTTTGGGCCCCGGCCGCCACCGCACTGCTGGTGCTGGCCGCACTGCTGCTCGGCACCGTTCCGTCGGCCAACGCCGCCACCACTGCGACACCGAACTTCAAGGCGCCCTTCGCCTGCGGCCAGAAGTGGACCTACAGCCACCACTCGGCCGAGGTCCGCCGCGCACTCGACTTCGTCCGAGCCGACGGCGGCACCACCAACGGCTCGCCCGTGCTCGCCTCGGCCGCCGGAACCGCCACCCGGCACTACCAGGCGAGCGGCGCCGGCAACTACATCAAGATCGACCATGGCGGCGGCTGGCAGACGTACTACTTCCACCTGGGCGCCTTCTCCGTCGCCAGCGGCGCGTATGTCAGCCAGGGACAGCAGATCGGCACCACCGGCAACACCGGCAACAGCTTCGGCGCGCACATCCACTACGAGCAGCTCTACAACGGCGTCGGCCAGAACATCCGCATCAACGGCAGCGCGCTGGCCTACCCCGGCAGCTACCACCAGTACTACCTGACCAGCGACAACGGCTGCGGCACCAGCAAGTACTGGGTCGACACCTTCGCCAACGCCACGGGCTACGCGCAGCCGAACACCAACGACCCGCAGGGTGTGCTGAACGCGGGCACCAACTACGTGTACTGCAAGGTGTGGGGCCAGGAGATCCGCGGCGCGAACGGCACCTACAACCACTGGTGGCTGAAGACGGACCTCGACACCACCTACGCGGGCAAGAACGGGCGTGGAGCGTACGTCTCCGCGTACTACCTGTCACGCTGGGGCAACGACGAGGCGCGTGACAACAACGGCAGGGTGATCCCGAACTGCTGACGTGTCGTCACCGAATGTGCCGGGCCCGGCCGTTCCCCTCGTGGTCGACCGGGCCCGGTGCGCGGGCCGTCATCGCGGACTCCCCGGACGCCGAAGAGCTGGACCAGCTGGTCCGCCTGCCGCTGGAGTGGAAGGGCGGACCAGGGCGCGCGATCAGGCCTCGGACACGTACGGGACGAAGGACGTCCACGCGTCCGGGGCGAAGGCGATGCGGGGGCCTTCGGTGTTCTTGGAATCGCGGACGTGCACGGTGCCGGGAGTAACGGCGAGCTCAACGCAGGAGTCGCCGTCCGTGCCGCTGCTGTAACTGCTCTTGAACCACGTCAGTTCAGAGGCGTCCCTGACGGAGGCCTTACGGATCACGTCTCTCCCAGCAGTTGTTCGATGAAGGCGAGCGACTCTCTCGGCGGGAGAGCCTGCGCCCGGATGGTGCCATACCGCAACTCAAGGATGCGCAGGTCCCCGGGTTCAGCAGTCGGCCGACCGTTGAACGCGCCGTCGGAACGCCCCACGGCCGTCCCGTCCGGGAACTTCGGCGACAACGTGGTCTCGACGTCTCCGACGGCGTCCGCACACGCATCACGGACTGCACCGATCCCGAGGTCCTCCGCCTCTGGCTCACCCGCGCCGTCACCGCACCGAAGACCGAAGACCGAAGAGATCTCCGGAGACGAATGAGCTGACTCCGGGGCACCGCCTACGAGTGCCCCAGGTCCGCCGAAGACTCGTCCTCCGTCGCCGGTACCGATCCCGAATCCGGGGACGGGCGGAGGGGGAAGGGGTCGACGCGGGTCTCGTCGATCCGGGGCGGGGCGGGCCGGGGCGGCTTGGGCATGACCGCGGCCTCCGAGTGGCCGCCGCAGCCGTAGGAGAGGGAGACGACGCGGCCGTCGGCGGGGGAGAACTCGTTGGCGCACACGCCGAAAGCCTGGCCGAGCGAGCCGCCGATCGGCGTGAGGAAGCCGCAGCTGGCGCAGGACGCGGGGGCCGCCTGCGCCATCGGGGTCTTGGCGCCGAACGCCTCTTCCCAACGGTCGGCGGCGGTGTGCAGGCCGTAGCGGGACAGGACGCGGGCGCGCCGCATGCCGAGTTCCTCGGCGACCGCCGCGATCGAACCGCGGACCGGGGCGGTCGTCTGGTGCGCCGGTGTGCCCTCGGTGACGTCCGCGTCCTCGGCCTCCGCCAGTTCGGCGAACTCCTCGGAGAGCGGGGAGTTCGGCGGCGGCGCGTCCTCGCCGGACCAGCCGGGCTCCAGCCGCAGGTCCTCGGCGTCGGTGGGCAGCAGATCGCCGGGGCCCATGTCACCGGGGCGCAGCCGCTCGCTCCACGGCACCCACTCCGGCGCGAGCAGCGCGTCGGGGCCGGGCAGCAGGACCGCCTCGTCCACCGTGACGATCTTGGCGCGGGAGGCCCGGGCGACGGTGACGGCCCAGCGCCAGCCGCGGTAGCCGATCTCCCGGCACGCGAAGTAATGGGTGACGACCCGGTCGCCCTCGGAGACGAGCCCCTCGTGCTCGCCGACGACCCCGGGCGCGGCGACCTCCTCGGCTGCGGAGCGGGCGAGGTCGACCGCCTCGGCGCACAGGCGGTCGGGGGTGCGGCTTCGCGTTGTCGCTGCCTTCACAGGTATCGCTTCTCTCCTACGCCGTCTCACGAGTGCGCCACTCCCAGCGCGGGGGCGGACGGAGCGGACCGGAGGACCGCGTCGACGTCCGCGCCTAATCGTGCTCGGGCGCGCCTCCATCCATTCTGCGGGATGGCTGAGATACGCACGCTACCTTCTCGCGTGCGCTGGGCCTACACCGACGGTTGTTCTCGAGTGTTCTCGAGCGCCGCGCGGCGGCGCCGCGTTCCGCCGGACAGCCGCACACCGCCGGGCCGTCGGGGCGGTTACGGCACTACGTACCGCCGTATCGGGGCACTATGAACGTCGTGGCTACCGCGAGGACACCCCAGGGCGCCACCGGGACCGGTGGGCCGAACGGGGTCAGAGTCAAAGGAAAGGGCCGACGCGTCACCACGGGCGGGCCGGGTGGCCGCCTGCGCGCGCTCGGCCGCGGCCTGCGCTTCCCGGTGACCGGAACCGCGCGCGGAATCCGCCGGGCCACCCACGCGCAGGGCGCCGGAGAGTCCGGGCTCGGCAAACTGATCGAGCTGCACGGCGTGAACGGCGCCGGCGACGTCATGATCACCGTCGCGCTCGCGTCCACCGTCTTCTTCTCCGTGCCGACGGACGAGGCACGTGGCCGGGTCGCGCTCTACCTCGCCATCACGATGGCACCGTTCACCCTCCTGGCTCCGGTGGTCGGCCCGCTCCTCGACCGCGTCCCGCACGGCCGCCGGGCCGCGATGGCGGGCGCGATGCTGGCCCGTGCGCTGCTCGCCCTGGTGCTGTCCGGCGCGGTGATCACCGGCAGCATCGAGATGTATCCGGCCGCGCTCGGCGTACTGGTCTCCTCGAAGGCGTACGGAGTGGTCAGAAGCGCCGTCGTGCCCCGGCTGCTGCCGCCCGCGTTCTCCCTGGTGAAGGCCAACTCGCGGGTCACCCTCGGTGGGCTGCTGGCCACCGGCATCGCGGCACCGATCGGCGCGGGGCTCCACCAGATCGGGCCGCGCTGGCCGCTGTACGGCGCGTTCGTGCTCTTCGTCACGGGCATGTTCCTGTCCTTCCGGCTGCCGTCGAAGGTGGACTCCGCCAAGGGCGAGGACACGGCACTGCTCGCGGCGGACGAGGCCCATCTGCACGGCCCGCACCTCAAGCCCGTCAAGCGGCCCGGTCTGCGCACGGTCGGCCCGGCCGTCACCCACGCGCTGGCCGCCAACGCCTCCATCCGCTGCCTGACCGGCTTCCTGATCTTCTTCCTCGCGTTCCTGCTGCGCGAGCACCCGATGACCGGCCAGAGCGCCGCCGTGTCCCTGGGCATCGTGGGGGTGGCGGCGGGCACGGGCAACGCGCTCGGTACGGCCGTCGGGGCGTCGCTGAGATCCCGCGCGCCGGAGATCATCATCGTGACGGTGGTGGCCTGTGTGGTGACCGCGGCGGTCACGGCGGCGGCGCTGTTCGGCGCGGTCGTGGTGGCCTGCCTCGCCGGGGTCGCCGGCTTCGCGCAGGCGCTGGCCAAGCTGTCCCTGGACGCGCTGATACAGCGGGACGTGCCGGAAACGGTCCGTACGTCGGCGTTCGCACGCTCCGAGACGCTGCTGCAGATGTCGTGGGTGCTGGGCGGGGCGATCGGCATCGCGATGCCGCTGATCGGGTCGCTGGGCCTCGCGGTGGGCGCCGCGATCGTCGCCACGGGCTGGCTGACCACCGTCCGCGGGCTGATCGGCTCCGCCCGGCACGGGGGCCGGGGACGCGCGCGGGTGGCGTAACGCTCCGGCCACGCCGTACCCCCACGTGAGGAGCGGACCGGGTGTGACCGATAACCTTCGTCCATGACCACGTTGCCCCGCGGCGCAGCCGCTCGAAGCCACCGCGCTGTGCGACGCCGCCGTGCCGTCGTCGCCGCCGGCGCCGTATCCGCCGGACTGCTCGTCCTGTCGGCCTGTGACAAGCCGACGGCGATGTCCACGATCACCGTGGGTAGCTCCTCGGTGGCCTCCGAGGCCACCTGCGGCGGTGAGGACGATGCCCTGAAGGCCGCCGACCTGGCGAAGTGCCTGAAGGACAAGGACATCAAGGAGATCTCGGTCGACCCGGACGAGACCGTGCGCTTCGGTGTCGACCCGGACCTCGCCGACAAGGGCTGGACGATCCTGATGAACGGCCAGCCGCTGACCGACTCCAGCACCAAGACCTACCGGACCATCCCCGGCAGCGTGTTCTTCAACGCCCAGTACGGCGCCCAGGGCGACTCGACCCTGGTGTCGGTCAAGCAGGGCGAGAACGAGGCCACGGGCCTGTGGTCCTTCCGGCTGAAGAAGGACGCCTGATCACGTCGTCCGCCGGAACGCCCCCCGCTCCCACGAGACCGGGAGCGCGGGGAGGCGTCCTCGTGGCCACCGCCGTGCCCGCCGAACGGGACGCGGTGGCTCGGGCCTTCCCGGGCGCCGCGCACGAGAAGTCCCTGCCCGGGGTGAGTGTCGTCCGGATCGCCGACGGCCCCGACCTGATCGCCGCCGGTGTCGGCCCGGCCCGCGCCGCCGCCTCCACGGCCACCGCGCTCACCGCCGCCGCTCTGGACGGCCGCCCCTACGGCCTCGTCGTCTCGGCCGGGATCGCCGGCGGTTTCCTGCCGCACGCGCCCCTCGCGTCGCTCGTCGTCGCCGACGAGATCACCGCCGCCGACCTGGGCGCCGAGACGGCCGACGGCTTCCTGCCGGTGACCGACCTCGGCTTCGGCACCGTCACCCACCGTCCCCCCGCCGCCCTGGTCCGGGACGTGGCCGCCGCGTCCGGCGCGCTCACCGGTGCCGTCCTCACCGTGTCGACGGTGACCGGCACCGCCGCCCGCGCCGCCCGGCTCCGCGGCCGCCACCCCGGCGCGCTCGCCGAGGCCATGGAGGGCTTCGGCGTCGCCGAGGCCGCCGCCGCGCACGGCGTGCCCGTGCTGGAGATACGGGCGGTGTCGAATCCCGTCGGCCCGCGCGACCGCGCCGCCTGGCGCGTCGGCGACGCCCTGACCGCCCTGACCGAGGGCTTCGGCAAGATCGCGCCCGTCCTGGAGAATGGGAACCGGCATGACCGATGAGCAGCAGTCCACGCCCACGGCCGACGGGCGGCAGCTGGGGATCGTGTACTCCCCCTGTCCGAACGACACCTTCGTCTTCGACGCCCTCGCGCACGGCCGCGTCCCCGGCGCGCCCGCCCTCGACGTCAGCTTCGCCGACATCGACCTCACCAACGGCATGGCCGAGCGCGGTGAGACGGACGTGCTGAAGGTGTCGTACGCGGCCCTCCCCTACGTCCTCGACCAGTACGCGCTGCTGCCCTGCGGGGGCGCGCTGGGCCGGGGCTGCGGGCCGCTGGTGCTGAGCCGGGAGGAAGGACCGGACCTCGCGGGGTGCACGGTCGCCGTGCCCAGCGAGAAGTCGACGGCGTACCTGCTGTTCCGGCTGTGGGCGGCGGACGTGGTGCCCGGTGGGGTCGGGGAGATCGTGGTGATGCCGTTCCACGAGATCATGCCCGCCGTACGGGACGGGAGGGTGGACGCCGGGCTCGTCATCCACGAGGCGCGCTTCACCTACCGGAACTACGGGCTGCACCAGCTCGCGGACATGGGTGAGCACTGGGAGCGGACCACCGGGCTGCCGATCCCGCTGGGCGCGATCATCGCCAAGCGGTCCCTCGGAGCGCAGACGCTGACCCTGCTCGCCGACTCGATCCGCCGCTCCGTACGGGCCGCCTGGGACGACCCCGAGGCGGCCCGGCCGTACGTCATGGCGCACGCCCAGGAGATGGACCCGGCCGTCGCCGACCAGCACATCGGGCTGTACGTCAACGAGTTCACCGCCGACCTCGGCGAGGACGGCTACGCGGCCGTACGGGGCCTGCTGACGCGTGCGGCGGCCGAGGGACTGGTACCGCCCCTCGGCCCGGACGCACTGCGGTTCCCCTGAGCGGTACCGGTGTCGGTGTCGGTGTCAGACGTCCAGCTGGTCGGCGACGGCGCGCAGGAGCCCGGCGATCTGCTTCCCGGAGGTGCGATCCGGGTAGCGGCCCTTCTCCAGCATCGGCGTGATGTTCTCCAGCAGGGTCGTCAGGTCCTGGACGATGGAGGCCAGCTCGTCGGGCTTCTTGCGCTGGGCGGCCGCGACCGACGGGGTCGGGTCGAGGACGGTCAGGGAGAGGGCCTGGTCGCCCCGCTGCCCGGCGACCACACCGAATTCCACCCGCTGACCCGGCTTCAGTGTCTCGACTCCGGCGGGGAGGACCGAGGAATGGACGAAGACGTCACCGCCGTCGTCGCGGGAGAGGAAGCCGAAGCCCTTCTCACTGTTGAACCACTTGACTTTGCCGGTAGGCACGTCCGTCCTCGTCCTCGTACTCGTCGGAAAACTGCTTCTGAAACGGCTCTTGATAGCAGTCGGGCGGGTCCTGGTGACCCGCCGCAACCAAGGCTAATGGTCTTCGGGCAGGTGACAAGACGGCGCCCGGTAGTTCCCTCCGCCAGGAACTACCCTGGTCCGGTGGCTGACAAAACCCAAGCGAATTCCGCGGCGCCCGGCGACGGCCTGGTCCGTGCCGGCGGCATCGTCTTCCTCATCGGCGCCGTGGCCACTCTGGTCACGGTGGCCCCGTTGTTTCTCGGTACGGAACCCTTCCCGACGTACATGTTCGGGCTGAGCATGCTCATGGGGGTCGGGTTCCTGATGGCCGGCGCGGGCGTGTTGCGCTCGGCCGCCGCGGGACGCCGTCGGGCACGCGCCGGGCAGTGACGCGATCAGGCGCACGCCGGGCAGCACCCCGCCAGGTACGCGCCCGGCAGTACTCCCGTCAGCCGCGTGCCGGGCACCGGCCCCACCAGACGCACGCCCGGCAGTCGGCCGCCGGGCCCGCGCCGGGCGGCGACTCCGTCCAAGCGCACGCCGGACGGTGAGCCGTCAGGGGCGCTCCGCGCGGTGGTCCGAGAGCCAGCGGGGGAATTCGGTCAGGTCGGCGAGGACGACGTCCGCGCCCGCCGCTCGCAGTTCCGCGGGGTCGCACGGGCCGGTGGCGACCGCGACCGCCAGCGCTCCGGCGGTCCGCGCGCCGCGTACGTCACCCACATGGTCGCCGACGTACACGCCCGCGTCGTGCTCGCGCAGCGCCAGCGCCTTCTGCTCGGCCCACAGGTCGCCGATCACCGCGTCCGGTTCGATGCCGAGGTGGGCGAGGTGCAGCTTGGCGTTGGGCTCGTGCTTCGCGGTGACGACGATCGCGCGTCCGCCCACCTCCCGTACGGCCGCCATGGCGTCGCGGGCGCCGGGCAGCGCCGGCGTGGGGGCGATGGCGTACGTCGGGTACATCTCCCGGTACAGGTCCGCCACCTCCTCGATCCGCTCGGCCGGGAACCAGTGGATCAGTTCGTCCGCCAGGGGCGGCCCCAGCCGGGTGACGGCGAGCTCGGCGTCGATGTGGGTCCCGGTCCGCTCGGACAGCGCCTGGTAGCAGGCGCGGATACCGGGCCGGGAGTCGATGAGCGTCATGTCGAGGTCGAAGCCGACGGTGAGCGGGACGGACCGGAGCGGAGTCGTGGAGGCCATACCCGCCATTGTGCCGGGGCGCCGTGGAACACCCCGCCGGTGTGCACAGGCCGTGTACCGCCCCCGCGCACCACGTGCGCGGGCCTGACCTAAGCTTAGCCAAGCCTTACCTCATCTCTTACGGCCCGACTCGTCACAGAGGGAGCCCTGCCCATGCGAGCCAGACGTGCCGTCGCGATCCCGGCGGCCGTGGTGGCCCTGGGAATCGCGACGCTGCTGAGCCTGGCCGTCGGCGCCCGTCCGATCGCACCGTCGGTGGTGTTCGACGCCCTGCTGCACGGTGGGCACGGTGACGCCGCCGAGGTCATACGTGAGATGCGGCTGCCGCGCACCCTGATCGGTGTGCTGGTCGGCGCCGGACTCGCACTGGCCGGAACGGTTCTGCAGGGCATCACCCGCAACCCCGTCGCCGACCCCGGCATCCTCGGCATCAGCCAGGGAGCCTCGGTCGGGGTGGTACTCGCCATCGCCTACGCGGGGGTGCACACCCTCGCCGGATACGTGTGGTTCGCGTTCACGGGCGCCGCCCTGGCCTCGGTCGCGGTGTACGCCATCGCCGCCCGCGGGCGCGGTGGGGCGACACCGGTGAAGCTCGCGCTGGGCGGCGCCGCGATCAACGCGCTGCTGGTGGCGGTCGTCACCGCCGTCCTGACCACGCGGGGCGCCGCACTCGACGAGTTCCGCTTCTGGCAGGTGGGCTCGCTGTCCGGGCGGGACGCCGACATCGTCGGCCAGTTGTGGCCGTTCCTGCTGGTCGGTGTCGTCCTGGTGCTGTCGGTGGCGCGCGGACTGGACGCGCTCGCCCTCGGCGACGACATGGCCCGGGGATTGGGGCAGCGGGTCGCTGTCGTCCGGGTCGTCGGCGGGCTGGGCGCCACCGTCCTCACCGGCGCCGGGGTGGCCGCGGCCGGGCCGATCGCGTTCGTCGGGCTCGCCGTACCGCACATCGCCCGCGCGATCGTCGGCGGCGACCACCGGTGGGTGCTGCCGCTGGCCGCGCTCCTCGGGCCGGTGATGCTGCTGGTCTCCGACGTGGCCGGCCGGATCGTGTTCCCGCCCGGCGAGGTCCCGGCCGGGGTGACGACCGCACTGATCGGAGTGCCGTTCCTGGTGCTCCTGGTACGCCGGAAGGCGGTGCCCGCGTGACCGCGGCCACGCCGACACGCCCCCTTCGCCCCGCCGGGTACGCCGTACTGCGCCCGGGACGGGCCACGTTCCTGCTGCACCGGCGTTCCACCGTCGTCGCCGCGGCGCTGGCCCTCTGCCTCGCGGCGGTCTCGCTGGCGTACCTGTGCGTGGGCGAGACCTTCGTCGCCCCCTCCTCGGCGCTGGACGTCGTCCTCGGCCGGCCGTCCCCGGACGAACTGGTCGTGGGCACGCTACGGGCGCCGCGCCTGGTGGTCGCCCTGCTGGTGGGAGCCGCCTTCGGCGTGGCGGGCGCGCTGATCCAGACGGTCGCGCGCAATCCGCTGGCCAGCCCGGACGTCATCGGCATCAGCCAGGGAGCGAGTGCGGTCACGGTGGGCGCGCTGACCTTCGGCCTCACCTCGTACACCGTCCTGCCGTACCTGTCGGTCGCGGGCGGGCTGCTCGCCGCGCTGCTCGTCTACCTCGTGGCCTGGCGCGGCGGACTGCACGCGGCTCGCTTCGTGGTGGTCGGCATCGGCTTCGCGATCGCGCTGCGGTCCGTCACCACCCTGTTCATGACCAAGGGCGAGCAGGCCGTCGCCCAGCAGGCCCAGATGTGGATGGCGGGCTCGCTCAACGGGCGCGGCTGGGAGGTGTCCGCGCCGCTCGGCTGGGCGCTGCTGCTGCTCCTGCCCGCGGTGGCATGGGCGGCACGGACCCAGCGCACGGTCGGGCTCGACGACGACACGGCGACCGGACTCGGGGTGCGGCTGGGGCGCGTCCGGTTCGGGCTCGCGCTGCTGGGGATCGTCCTGGCGTCCCTGGCCACCGGCGCGGCGGGCCCCGTCGACTTCGTGGCGCTGCTGGCCCCGCAGATCGCCCGCCGCCTCACCCGTACCGCCCAGATCCCCTTGATGTGCTCGGCGCTGCTCGGCGCCGTCATCGTCGTCCTCGGCGACCTGCTGGCCCGCCGTCTGTTCTCGCCCACGGAACTTCCGGTGGGCGTGCTGACGGCGGCCGTGGGGGCGCCGTACCTGATCTGGATGATCGTCCGCAGCCGCAACGGAGGCACCCGATGACCAGGCTCAGCGCCCGCGGGCTGACGCTCGCCTACGAGGACCGCACCGTCGTCGAGGCCCTGGACCTCGACATACCCGACGGCGAGGTCACGGTGATCGTGGGCCCGAACGCGTGCGGCAAGTCGACGACGCTGCGCGCGCTCGGCCGGCTGCTGAAGCCGAGGGGCGGCGCCGTGCTGCTGGACGGGCGTTCCCTGGCCGAGCTGCCCACCCGGCACATCGCCCAGCGGCTGGGGCTGCTGCCGCAGACGCCCGTCGCCCCCGAGACGATCACGGTCGCCGACCTGGTGGCCCGCGGGCGCCAGCCGCACCAGCGCTGGTGGCGGCAGTGGTCGGACGACGACGAGCGGGCGGTGTCCGAGGCGATGGACCGCACCGACGTGACCGCTCTCGCCGACCGCCCGGTGGACGAACTGTCGGGCGGCCAGCGACAGCGGGTGTGGATCGCGATGGCGCTCGCACAGGAGACGGACCTGCTGCTGCTCGACGAGCCGACGACGTACCTGGACATCGCCCACCAGGTCGAGGTCCTCGACCTGGTCCGGCAGCTGAACCACGACAAGGGCCGCACGGTCGTGGTCGTCCTGCACGACCTGAACCAGGCCGCCCGCTACGCCAGTCACCTCATCGCCATGAAGGCGGGCCGCGTCGTCGCCGACGGCCCGCCCGCGGACGTCGTCACCGCCTCCTTGGTCCACGAGGTGTTCGGCCTGGACTGCGTGGTCGTGCCGGACCCGGTCACCGGCGGCCCTCTCGTGGTGCCGGGCCGCCCCTGGCAGCCCGCACCATCCCCCGAGACACCCCCCACGGACACCGTCATGTCCCCCGTACGGACGACGTGAGCCGCCGTCCCCGGCCGCCACTCGGCAGCCCTGCGGACCTCACGCCGTCCACGAAGAAAGGAACCCCATGACCCTCATGACCTCCGCGGCCACGCCATGGCGCCGCCGCACCACGCTGTCCGTCGCCACCGCGCTCGTGGGCTCCCTCGCCCTGGCCGCCTGCGGCTCCGGCACGGACTCCGGCTCCGGCACGGACAAGGCGTCCGGCGACGGCGGCACACGCGTCGTGAAGACCGTCATGGGTGAGGTGAAGGTGCCGGAGAACCCCAAGCGGGTCGTCGTCCTCGACACCGCCGAGCTGGACTCCGTCCTCTCCCTCGGCGTCAAGCCCGTCGGTGCCACCCACGCGGACGTCGCCACCGGCTTCCTCAGCTACCTGCCCAAGGACCAGCTCAGCGGCATCGAGAACGTCGGCAACATCGCCGCGCCCAACCTGGAGAAGATCGCCGCACTCAAGCCGGACCTGATTCTCAGCAGCAAGCTCCGCGACGCCGACCGCTACGACGAGCTGTCGAAGATCGCCCCGACCGTCTTCGCCGAGGATGTCGGCTACCCCTGGAAGGAGAACTTCCTGCTGCACGCCGAGGCCCTGGGCAAGCAGGAGGAGGGGAAGAAGGTCGTCGCCGAGTACGAGAAGCATGCCGCGGAGGTCACCGAGGCGCTCGGCGGGAAGGACAAGGCCGCGCAGACCACCGTCAGCGCGACCCGGTTCATCGAGGGCGGCGACATCCGCCTCTACGGCCGCAAGAACTACATCGGCACCGTCCTCGAGGACGTCGGCCTGGGCCGGCCCGCCATCGTTGACAAGGCCGAGAACGGCTTCGCGTACGAGGTCAGCCCCGAGCAGATCGACCAGGCCGACGCGGACGCCGTCTTCTACACGTCCTTCGGCGACTCCTCGAAGTCCGGGGAGTCCAAGATCCTCGACAGCTCCCTGTGGAAGAACATGAAGGCCGTGAAGGCGGACCGGGCCTTCCACGTCAACGACGACCTGTGGTTCATGGGCATCGGCTACACCGCCGCCGACAAGATCCTCGACGAGCTGGAGTCCAAGCTCGCCAAGTGACTCCCGGCGTCCGCCCGCCCCCTCCCGCTCCGCCTCCGCGCGTCAGCCGCGGGAGCGGCGGGCCCGCCACACCAGGTAGAACGCGGAGGCGACGGCCGCTCCGCGCAGCACCCATGGCCAGGTCTCGGCGACCGCGTCGTTCATGTGGCCCCGGGCGATCGGGTCGCCCCAGCGCCCGTCCGTGCGGCCCCACAGCCACACGACGCCGACCGCGGCAACCAGCCCCGGCAGCCCCAGCACCGCCCACTTGGCCTGCGCCGGGGTCAGGCGGCGGGACAGATAGGCAACCAGCCAGCCGAGGGCCAGCAGCGGGAGGCTGCCGAGCACGGCGCCCACGACCAGCAGACCCGCGGCGAGCAGGAGCAGGGGATTGCTCCAGCCGCCGGAGGGCAGGCGCAGGAGGCGGCGGCGTGGGGCGGGTGTCTCGGTCTCGACGGCTGCGGCCGGGGCGGTCGACTCGGCGGCCGCTCCCTCCGTGCCCGTCAACGGCGGGGGCTTGAGCAGTTCGGGGATCTCCACGCCGCCGACGAAACCGGTGACCTCGTCGCCGACGCCGAAGGGGCTGCTGTCCACCCGCCACCAGTCGGGCTGGTTGGCGCTGTCCCCGAGTTCGTCCGTACCGGCCTGATGCGGCGGGGACGGTGCGTCGGTGACGGAGGCCGGGGCGGGGCGTGGGTCCCCGGCCGGACGGGGGCGGGGGACGGCGCGGCGCAGGACGCCTCTCGCGCGCCCGCTGCGGTCGCCGCTCCGCTGGGTGGGCACCGCGGCGGGCGGCGGTGCGGACCTGCCCGCGGTGGCCCCGGCGGCCCCGTCCGGCCGGGGATCCGCGCCGTCGGTCCCTGCCGCCCCGGCGGGGCCCGTGGCCGCCGCCACGACCTCGTCCGGGGTGCCCATGCGGGAGATGATGCGGCGCACGGCGGCCGGGGAGTCGACCGCGGCCCTCGCCCGGCGCCGGTCGATCTCGTCACGCAGCCGGGCGACCAGACTCATCCGGGTCGCCGACGGTAGCTGCCGCTGCTGCGCCACGTCACCGACGCGGCTCAGGTACTCGTAGACGACCTGGTCACTCTCGATACCCACGAAGTCCCCTCCGGGGCGGATGCGTTGGTACACGGCGTCGGACGACGGTACCGCGAGTTGGGTCGGCCGACCCAACTCCACGCACCCCACCGGCGTACCCACCCGCTACCGTGATGCGGATGAGCACCGAGGAGAAGCCCGCGGCGGCCCCCCGATCCCTCGCGGAGGCGCTCCGGGGACGGGACGACGCCGAGCTTGCCGCGCTCCTGCGCAGCCGGCCGGACCTCGTCACGCCCGTGCCCACCGACCTCACCCAGCTGGCCACCCGGGCCGGGACCCGTGCCTCGGTCGTGCGGGCCCTGGAGCGACTGGACCGGTTCGCGCTGCAGACCGCGCAGGCGCTGGCCGTGGCGGCCGATCCGGCGCCGTACGACGAGCTGCTCGGGCTGCTGGCGGGCGACGAGGGCGATCCCGCGGTGTCCGCCGCGCTGCCGCACGCCGTGCGGACGCTGCGCGAACAGGCACTGGTGTGGGGCGGCGACGACCGGATGCGACTGGTCCGTACGGCCCGTGAGCTGCTCTCCCCCTCCGCGCAGCATCCCTCGCCGACCGGTCTCGGCCCGACCGTGCGGGAGGCGGCGGCCGGGATGTCCCCGGGCCGGATCCAGGAGATCGTCACGACGGTCGGGCTGCCGTCCACCCATGACTCGGTCTCCGCGGTGACGGCCCTGACCGGGCTGTTCACGGACCGGGCACGGATGTCGGCGCTGCTCGCCGAGGTGCCGTCCGAGTCGGTGGAGGTACTGGAGCGGCTGGTGTGGGGACCGCCCTACGGCCAGGTCACCGCCGATCCGGCGCCCCGGCTGCGCCTGCTGCTGGACCGGGGGCTGCTGCTGCCGACGGCGCCCGGGACGGTCGTACTGCCGCGTGAGGTGGCGCTGCACCTGCGGGGCGGGCGGGCGCACCGGGTGACCGAGCCGGTGCCGCCTCCGGTCGAGACCGCGACCGCGCACAGTCCACAGGCTGTGGACGCGGCGGCGGCCGGGCAGGCGTACACGGCGCTGGCGGCCGTCGAGGAGCTGCTGAAGGACTGGGACGAGGGCGGTCCGGCGGTGCTGCGGTCCGGCGGGTTGAGCGTGCGGGACCTGAAGCGGACCGCCGTCGCCCTGGACGTGCCCGAGCCGGTCGCCGCGTTCTGGGTCGAACTGGCTTACGCGGCGGGATTGCTGGCCTCCGACGGGGGTGGGGGCACCTCCCACGGCGGCAAAACAGTGGGGGACGACGAGCGGTACGCGGCGACCCCGGCCTACGACACGTGGCTGGAGCGGCCCGCCGCCGAGCGCTGGACGGTGCTGGCCACGGCGTGGCTGGCGGCGACCCGGACCTCGGGGCTGGTCGGCGGGCGGGACGCGCAGGACCACATGTTGTCGGCGCTCGGTCCGGGACTCGACCGGTCGGCGGCGCCCGAGGTGCGGCACCGGGTGCTGGCGCTGCTGGCGGGGCTGCCGGAGGGGGCGGCCGCGGTGGCCGAGTCGGTGGGGGCGCGGCTGCGGTGGGAACGCCCGCCGCGCAAGGGCGGGGGTGACGTCGACGACCTGCGCTCCCGGCTCGCCCGGTGGACGCTCACCGAGGCGGAGATGCTGGGGATCACCGGCCGGGGGGCGCTGTCCACGCACGGGCGGGCGCTGCTCGGCCTGCCCGCACCGAAACCGGCTCACGCGGCGGAACCGGCGCCGGCCGGGCCGGGCGACCGGCTGCCGGTCCACCACCGGCCGGCCCCGCCGCCGGCCCCCCTCTCCCCGCCGAGCCGAGGAACATCGCTGCCGCCGCCCGGCTGCTGGCACCGCTGCTGCCCGAGCCGCTGGACCACGTCCTGCTCCAGGCCGACCTGACGGCCGTCGCGCCGGGCCCGCTGCAACGGCCGCTCGCGGACACGCTGGGCGTGCTCGCGGACGTGGAGTCGAAGGGCGGGGCGACCGTCTACCGGTTCACGCCGGGCTCGGTACGCCGTGCCCTGGACGCCGGACAGGCCGCCGCCGACCTGCACGCCTTCCTCGCGGCGCACTCCCGCACGCCGGTGCCGCAACCGCTGTCGTACCTGATCGACGACGTGGCCCGCAGGCACGGACATCTGCGGGTGGGCGCGGCCTCCGCGTACGTACGCTGCGACGACGAAGCGGTACTGAGCGAGATCCTCGCCGACAAGCGGGCCGCAGGGCTGGGGCTGCGCCGTCTCGCGCCGACCGTACTGGCCGCGCAGGCCGACCCGGCCGGCCTGCTGGAGGGGCTGCGCCGGATGGGGTTCGCGCCGGCCGCCGAGTCCGCCGAGGGCGATGTCCTGATCACCCGCGCCCATGCCCGCCGCACCCCGCCGCGTACACCGCCCGAGCCGGTTCCGGAGGGGCCGCCGGTGCCCGACGACACCCTGCTCACGGCGGCGATCCGCGCCGTACGGGCGGGTGACCTCGCCTCCACCGCCCCCCGCAGGCCCCGGGACGGGGACGGGAGGGGGAGCGGGGGCGGCGAGCTGCCGCGCACCGGGTCCGCCGAGACCCTCGCCACCGTGCAGGCCGCCGTCCTCACCGGCGAGGCGCTGTGGATCGGCTACGTCAACGCCGAGGGTGCCGCCAGCCAGCGCGTCATCGCCCCGGTCCGTGTCGAGGGCGGCTTCGTCACGGCGTACGACCACACCGCCGACGAGGTCCGTACCTATCCGCTGCACCGGATCACGGGCGTCGCGGAACTGGCGGACGGCGAGGGCTGAGCCCGCTCCGCGGCGCGGCGTGGGCTCCCTCCAGGGTGCGGAGCACGGTGCAGGACGTCGCGAGCCGTCTCGCGGAGGTCCCGGGGCCACGCGGGGCCGCGCCGACCGGACCGCGGCGGTTGTGCAGGGCGGAGCTCACGGGCTTCACCGGGGTGAGGGCGTACGGCGTGCCCGCCTGCGAACGGGACGGCACGGCCGAGATCGCCTTCGCCGTCCAGAAGCACTACCCGTCCTTCCACCTCCTGCGCGGCGATGTCCGTGCGGCCTTCGAGAACCGGCCTGCCCGGCCGGCCGGGCGGGACATGGGCAAGGACCGCCTGCGGTTCCGAAAGCCGGAGGACCCGGCGACCATCGACTTCGATCTGGTGCGCGACCCGCTCCGGGCCACGGCGGCCGAGCCGGGCCCGGTCTGCTGACGGGCGCCCGCCCCCGGGACCGAAGTGGCGGGCGTCACTCCGGGTCCCGGAGGGCGGGCGATCAGGCAAACTGGACGTTTGGCCGAGCTGTGCCCGTGCAGTGCCCGTGCCGAGCCCGTCGCAGAAAGGCAGCCGCGCGTGAATGGTCCGCTCATCGTCCAGTCCGACAAGACGCTTCTCCTGGAAGTCGACCACGAGCAGGCCGGTGAGTGCCGTCGCGCCATCGCTCCCTTCGCCGAACTGGAGCGGGCCCCGGAACACATCCACACCTACCGGGTGACCCCGCTCGGCCTGTGGAACGCGCGGGCCGCCGGCCATGACGCCGAGCAGGTCGTGGACGCGCTGGTGCAGTACAGCCGCTACCCGGTGCCGCACGCGCTGCTCGTCGACATCGCCGAGACGATGGACCGCTACGGCCGGCTCAGCCTGCTCAAGCACCCGGCGCACGGTCTCGTCCTCACCAGCACCGACCGGCCCGTACTGGAGGAGGTGCTGCGCTCCAAGCGGATCGCCCCGCTGGTCGGCGCCCGCATCGACCCGGACACCGTCGCCGTGCACCCCTCGGAGCGCGGGCAGATCAAGCAGACGCTGCTGAAGCTGGGCTGGCCCGCCGAGGACCTCGCCGGTTACGTGGACGGCGAGGCGCACGCGATCGAGCTGCGCGAGGAGGGGTGGGCGCTCCGGCCGTACCAGAAGCAGGCCGTGGAGAACTTCTGGCACGGCGGCTCCGGCGTGGTCGTCCTCCCCTGCGGCGCGGGCAAGACACTCGTCGGCGCCGGGTCGATGGCCCAGGCCAAGTCCACGACGCTGATCCTGGTCACCAACACCGTCTCGGCCCGGCAGTGGAAGCACGAGCTGGTCAGGCGGACCTCGCTGACCGAGGAAGAGATCGGCGAGTACAGCGGGACGAAGAAGGAGATTCGCCCCGTCACCATCGCCACCTACCAGGTGCTGACGACCCGTCGGAAGGGCGTCTACCCCCATCTGGAACTCTTCGACTCCCGGGACTGGGGCCTGATCCTCTACGACGAGGTGCACCTGCTGCCCGCCCCCGTCTTCAAGTTCACGGCCGATCTGCAGGCCCGGCGGCGGCTCGGCCTGACGGCGACACTCGTACGCGAGGACGGCCGCGAGTCGGACGTGTTCTCGCTGATCGGGCCGAAGCGGTTCGACGCGCCGTGGAAGGAGATCGAGGCGCAGGGCTACATCGCGCCCGCCGACTGCGTGGAGGTCCGGGTCAACCTCACCGACTCCGAGCGGATCGCGTACGCGACCGCGGAGACCGAGGAGAAGTACCGCTTCTGCGCGACGACCGCCACCAAGCGGAAGGTGACGGAGGCGATCGTCCGGCGGTTCGCGGGGCAGCAGATCCTCGTCATCGGACAGTACATCGACCAGTTGGACGAGCTGGGCGAGCATCTGGACGCCCCCGTCATCAAGGGCGAGACGTCGAACGCGCAGCGGGAGAAGCTGTTCGAGGCGTTCCGGCAGGGCGAGATCGGCGTCCTCGTCGTGTCCAAGGTGGCGAACTTCTCGGTCGACCTGCCCGAGGCGACGGTCGCCATCCAGGTGTCGGGCACCTTCGGGTCGCGGCAGGAGGAGGCCCAGCGGCTGGGCCGGGTGCTGCGGCCCAAGGCGGACGGCCACCAGGCCCACTTCTACTCCGTGGTCGCCCGCGACACCATCGACCAGGACTTCGCGGCCCACCGCCAGCGCTTCCTGGCCGAGCAGGGCTACGCGTACCGGATCGTGGACGCGGACGAACTCCTCACGGAGGGCTGAGCGTGCGTCCCCGGGTCATCCCTTCGGGAGGTTGAACACCAGCAGGATGAGGAACAGCGGTGGCACCAGCGAGAGGAAGGCCGCCGCGACGCGCAGGGCCAACCAGCGGGGCTTCCACGGCAGCACCCAGGACGTGAGCCAGGCGCAGAGGGTGAGGATGCCGCCGAAGAGCATCGTCCAGTGGACCACGTCCAGTGCGGTCATCAGGTCCTGCGAGCAGTCGTCGGGGCCGCAGCTGTCGGTCGCCATGGCGGACATCGCTCCCACCAGCAGCGCCACCGGCTCCAGGACCGTCAGGAGCACGGTCGCGACGGTGGGCGCCACCCAGGCCCGGGGGTCCCGGTCGGCCGGGTGGAGCACCCCGGGTGTCAGGGGGGCGAAGCGGTCGTGGCTCATGGGCCCAGTCAAGCCGCGTGACCGGTGCCCGCGCATCGGCGTACGTACTCAGAGGGGCGTGTGCGGATTACTCACTTCAGCACCCGATCGGACGCGTGTCGGTTGCCCGGTCGGCGGACCGCCGGTGGTATGACAACGGGCCCGCTGCCGCGGGCCCGACTCCCGGTCGCTGCGAGGGAAGGGCCCGCCATGCCACGGACCGCCACCGCCACACGCATACCCCTCACCAGAGCCGTCGGCGCGGCGGCCGGGGCGCTGGTGCTGCTGCTCGGGACGGTCGGCCCGGCGTCCGCGGGCGGGCCGGGCGGCGGTGGCGGCGACGGCGGGGTGGTGCTGCGGTGGCAGGACTGCCCGGACGTCACGCAGACCGGGTTCGAGTGCGCGACGGCGAACGTGCCCCTGGACCACGCCCGCCCCGGGGACCGCACCATCGAGCTGGCGGTGATCAGGCACCGCGCCGCCGCGCCGGACAAGCGGGTCGGCACGCTGTTCTTCAACCCCGGCGGTCCGGGCGGCCCCGGCACCGTGGGCCTGCCGGAGCTGTACGACGAGTTCCCGGACGAGCTGCGGGACCGCTACGACATCGTCAGCTGGGACCCGCGAGGGGTCGGCGAGAGCACGGCCGTGCGCTGCTTCGACACCGCCGGGGAGGCCGTCGCCTGGCACGCGAAGGTCCCGCCGTTCCCGGTGGGCGAGCGCGAGCAGCAGGCGTACGTCGCCGCGTACGCCGACCTCGCGAAGCGGTGCGAGCGGCGCGATCCGCAGCTGCTGCGCCATGTCTCGACCGCCGACACCGCCCGCGATCTGGACCTGCTGCGTGCCGCGGTGGGCGAGGAGCGGCTGCAGTACTGGGGCGTCTCGTACGGCACCCTGCTCGGCGCGACCTACGCGAACCTGTTCCCCGAGCGGGTCGGGCGGCTCGTCCTCGACGGGAACGTGGACCCGCTCGCCTGGATGGGCCAGGCCCGCGCGGCGGACGAGGTCCGCGCGGTGGGTGAGGGTGGCGCGGTGGGTGAGAGTGGCGCGGTGGGTGAGGCCCGGGCGGTGGGTGAGGCCGGGGCGGTGAACACGTTCCTGCGGCTCGGCTCCCACCTGGGTTCGGCCGACACGCTGGCGCAGTTCCTCGACCTCTGCGGGCACGCACCCGTGACCAGCTGTGTCTTCTCGGCGGGCACCCCGGCGGCCACTCGCGACAAGTACGACACCCTGATGCGGCGCCTCGCCGCGCGGCCGGCCGGCGACGGGACGTACGCGAGGGCCGTGAGCGAGGTGCGCGGCGGGCTCTACACCGTGCACCCCGGCTGGGCCGGTGTCGCGGACCTGCTGGAGTCGCTGTGGTCCGGCCGGCCCCTCCTGGAACCGGGCGTTCCGGCGAGCGTTCCGGCGCGCTACCCGGGCTTCGAGCAGGCGTTCGCGGTGATGTGCGCGGAGAGCCCCAACCCGCGGTCACCGCTGAGCTACCCCGAGCTGGAGCGGCGGGCGGTGGCGGAGTCCGGGGCG
The DNA here is from genome assembly GCF_045291515.1 of Streptomyces sp. GD-15H. Classification (NCBI taxonomy): domain Bacteria; kingdom Bacillati; phylum Actinomycetota; class Actinomycetes; order Kitasatosporales; family Streptomycetaceae; genus Streptomyces; species Streptomyces sp. GD-15H. The sequence goes on along the minus strand of NZ_CP149447.1, from coordinate 4,756,485 downwards.
CTGGCCCGCTGGTGGGTGTGGGCCAACGAGCCGTGCGCCGCGTGGCCGGCCCGGGCGGCCGACCCGTACACCGGCCCGTGGAACCGGGCGGCCGCCCACCCGGTGCTGGTGGTGAACACGACCCACGATCCCTCCACTCCGTACCGGGCGGGCCAAAACATGGCCGAGGAGCTGGGCAACGCGCGACTACTGACCCTGGACGGGTACGGGCACACCGCGCTGGACAACCCGAGTGCGTGCGTGGGACGGCACGTGGTGCGGTACTTCCTCACGGGCGCGCCGCCGCCGGAGGGCGCGCGCTGCACGCAGGACCTCCCGCCGTTCGCCCCGCCGACCGCGGCGCCGTCGGCGTCGGAACCGACGCGGGCGCAGGCCGGGACGCCTGCCGGGGACCTGCCGCGGGCCACGGCCCCGGACAGGACACTGCCCCCCGGCGCCTGGCCCCTGGAGGTCGTCGAGGGTCTGCTTCCGCCGCGTGCGTGATCAGCGTCGGCGGACGCCGGCCTCCTCGTTGTACTCGCCGAGGACGGCGACCGAGAAGAAGGCCTCGGCGAAGACCTTGACGGCGCGCAGGGCGTTGCCGACACGGTGCGGGGAGTGGTGGACGGATCCGAGGGCAGTGGCACCGCGGTGCGGGGCGCCCTGGCCACCGGCCCGGCTGTCCGGAATGAAGGTCGCTGTGCCCATGTGTCCAGAGTGCGCCGGACCACCCGTTCGGGGCATCAGTCCTCGGGCCCGACTTCGGGTCCCGCCCGGTCCCCCCCGAGGCAACCGGTCTCCCCTGCGAGGAGGACCCGGAACCCCGAGCACCCCTGAGGGGTACGGGGTGCGAAGTGAGCCACGAACGCCGACGCCCGGGAAGAAAACCGTTCGCCCTCGGCGCGGGGAGCCGACTAGGATCTCCCGCTCGTCCCGGCCGCGCTGTCCGGGGCCTTCCCGCCTCCCTCGCCGGAGTGCCACCGTCCGGACGGAAACCGGCCGGTCACCCATGCCGTGCTCACGCGGCATCACCGTCAGCACCAGCCGGAGGCAGCCCCGTGCCCGCGCACGTCCCCGAACCCGCACCTACGCCCACGTCCGCGCCCACCGACGCCGGCCCGCTGGACCGCGAGCGTGCCCACCTCGCCGCGTCCCGTACCGCCCTGCGGGCCATGCGCGCGGACGTCGAGGCCCTCGACCTCCGCGACGTCACCGCGAACTGGGTCAACGCGCAGATCCTGGAACGGCAGATGGCGGAGCGCGTCAAGGCGCTGGCCGACCTCAGCGACACCCCGCTGTTCTTCGGCCGGCTCGACTACCTGCACGCTCCGGGCGCCGAGGGGGCGGAAGGCGCGGAAGGGGAACGCTTCTACGTCGGGCGCCGTCATGTACACGACGCGGACGGCGATCCGATGGTGATCGACTGGCGTGCGCCGGTCTCGCAGCCGTTCTACCGGGCGTCCAAGAAGGACCCGATGGACATCGCGCTGCGCCGCCGTTTCGGCTACACCGGTGGCGACCTCACGGCGTACGAGGACGAGCACCTGTCCGACCCGGCAGAGGCGGCCGTCACCAGCAGACTGCTCCAGCAGGAGATCGAGCGGCCGCGGGTGGGCCCGATGCGGGACATCGTCGCCACCATCCAGCCCGAGCAGGACGAGATCGTACGGTCCGGCCTGTCGGGAAGCGTCTGCGTACAGGGCGGCCCCGGCACCGGGAAGACCGCCGTCGGCCTGCACCGGGTCGCCTACCTGCTGTACGCCCACCGCGAGCGGCTGGCCCGCACCGGCACGCTGGTCGTCGGGCCGAACCGGTCCTTCCTGCACTACATCGAGCAGGTGCTGCCCGCGCTGGGCGAACTGGCGGTCGGGCAGGCGACGGTGGACGACCTGGTGGCCCATGTCGAGGTGCGCGGAACGGACGACGCGCGGGCCGCGCTCGTCAAGGGCGACGCGAGGATGGCCGAGGTCCTGCGCCGGGCCCTCTACGCCCACGTGACGATGCCCACCGAACCGGTCGTCGTCGTGCGCGGCTCACGCCGCTGGCGGGTACCGGCGTACGAACTGGAGGAGATCGTCCGCCAGTTGCTCGCCCGCGACATCCGCTACGGCGCCGCCCGCGAGGCACTTCCGCAGCGCATCGCGCACACCGTGCTGGTGCGGATGGAGCGCGCCGGGGAGGCGCCGGACGACCGGGTGCAGGACACGGTGGCCCGCAACAGCGCGGTGAAGGCCGCGGTGAAGGCGGTCTGGCCGGCCGTCGACCCGGCGAAGCTCGTCCTGCGGCTGCTGGCGGACCCGGAGTTCCTGGCCGAGCACGCGGCCGGACTGCTGGACGAGGACGAGCAGAAGGCGATTCTGTGGACGAAGCCGGCGCGGTCGGTGAAGTCCGCGAAGTGGTCGGCGGCCGACGCGGTACTGGTCGACGAGGCCACCGACCTGATCCAGCGCACGCACTCCCTCGGGCACGTGGTGCTCGACGAGGCGCAGGACCTCTCCCCCATGCAGTACCGGGCGGTGGGCCGGCGCTGCACGACCGGTTCCGCGACCGTCCTCGGCGACCTGGCGCAGGGCACCACACCGTGGGCGACCCGGAGCTGGCAGGAGGCACTGGACCACCTGGGCAAGCGGGACGCCGTGGTCGAGGAGCTGACCGCCGGTTTCCGCGTCCCGACGGACGTGATCGCGTACGCCTCCCGGCTGCTCCCGCACATCGCGCCGGGGCTGACGCCGGTGGCGTCGATCCGCGACAACCCGGGCGTCTTCGAGGTCCGCCCGATCACCGGCGGCGGCGAAGTGGTGTCGGCCTGCAGCGAGTTGCTGGGCCACGAGGGCTCGGTCGGCCTGATCACCGCGGACGCCCGCGTCCCGGAGCTGGCCGGGGAACTCACGGCGGCGGGCATCGGATACGTCGGTCCGGGCGAGGAGACGACGTACGGCACCCGGCTCACCCTGGTCCCGGCGTCACTGGCGAAGGGCATGGAGTACGACTACGTGGTCCTGGACGAGCCACGCGCCGTCGTCGACGCCGAGCCCGACGAACGCACCGGCCTGCGCCGCCTGTACGTCGCCCTGACCCGAGCGGTCTCGGGCCTGATCGTGACGCATGCGGCCCCGCTGCCGGAGCAGTTGCTGAACTGAGCCGATCCGCGGAGACGGGGTCAGCCCCCGTCCACCACCCGGCGCCACTGTGCGACGGCCTCCACCGAGACGGGCCCGGCCCACCCGGCGGGCCGGGCCGCGCCCCCGATGTGAAAGGCATGGATCCCGGCGCCGAGCAGCGTGGGCACCTGCTCCAGCCGCAGGCCGCCGCCCACGAGAAGCTGCTGCTCGTACCCGGGTTCGCCCCGTCCCCCTCGCCGGGCCTCGGCGAGCAGCGTCGGCAGCCCGTCGGCCACACCGCCGGGCGCGCCGGCCGTGAGGTAGGTGTCGAGGCCGGGCAGGCCGTCGAGCTGCTTGCGCAGGGCGTCGCGGTCGGCGGCGCGGTCGATGGCGCGGTGGAAGGTCCAGCGACAGCCGTCCAGCGCGCCGACGACCCGTTCCACCGCGCCGAGGTCGACACCGCCGTCCGCGTCCAGGAACCCGAGGACGAACTCCTCCGCTCCCGCGTCCCGCGCCTCCCGTGCCGTGTCCACCAGCCGGCCGAGGTCACCCGCGGCGAACCCGCCCGCCAGGCGCAGCATCACCCGGGACGGGATGTCGACGGACCCGCGCACGGCGGCGACGGTGCGGGCGGACGGGGTGAGCCCGTCGGCGGCCATGTCGGTGACCAGTTCGAGCCGGTCCGCGCCTCCGGCCTGCGCGGCGGCCGCGTCCTCGACGTCGAGGGCGATCACCTCCAGGACTGCACGCTTGCTCATGGAACCCCATTCCTCGGCATCGATCGGCGGCGACTAGAGGTCTAGTCCAATCCACCCTACGCCCGCCCACCGAGGATCCGCGCCCCTGGAGCCCTCGCCGTGCCTCACTCGCCGAAGATGTTCAGCTCACCGGCCTCCGCCCCGGCCAGCTCGTACGCGGCGCCGTCCACCGGCCGCCCCGCGTACAGCCGCACCAGCGTCGGCCCGTCCCCGATGTACCGCGCCGGGGGCCGCTCCCCGGAGAGCCCGCCCAGCCGAAGCGGCTCGTCCATGCCGTCGAGGTCGGCGTGCAGCGGAAGGTGTCCCTTCCGACTGGTCACGTAGGCCAGCAGGGAGAACGCGGACGGCAGCCCCTCGCCCGCGTACGCGCCGGGCTCCCCGAACGCCTCACGCACGTCACCGGCGTGCACCCACTCGCCCAGCGCGAGGATGTCCAGCGCCCCGCCCGCCTTGGCGATCACCGGCCCCGCCTCGGTCATCCCGCGCTCGAGCTCGTCGACGACGCGCTGGTTGCTCCACTCGGCCCGCTCGGCGATGTCCCGGTCGTTGGACGCGGGCGAGAACGCCTCCTCCTCGAACCGGTTCTCCAGCACCCGCGTGAACGCGGCCGAGCAGTGCGCCAGCACATCCCGCACCGTCCACCCCGGACACGCCGCCACCGGCAACGCGAAGTCCTCGTCCCTCCTGGCCCGCAACAGCGGCACCAGCACATCCCGCTCGTCGGTGAGCAGCCGCCCGGGCAGCTCGGGATCACGTACGTCGTGCACATCGGCAGGAGTCGTCATACGGTCCACGCTAGTGGCGGATCCGTCCCCAGGAGGGGAACCGTTTCGGGACGGGTGCGGGAGTCACCCCGTGGACGGGGCCGGGAGCGCGGCGAGTTCGCCCAGGATCCGGGCCGCCGGCGCTGGATCGACCAGCCACTTCAGGTGACTGCCCGGGAGCGTGCGGACGTCGTACGGGTTGTCCGGCGTCAGCTCGTCCCCCTCACGGATCAGCCGGTCCTGCAGGGCGAGCGGCATGCTCGCGTCGTCGGCCAGGCGGACGAAGGTCTTCGGGATGCGGCCCCAGGTCGCCGCCTGCGCCCGGTCGGCGGAGGTGCCGATGTCCAGGTTCTCGTCGGGCTGGAAGGTGTTCAGGAAGGTCAGGAACTCCTCGTCGGTGCCGTCGGCGAGGAAGGCCGCCTTGAGCGCCGCGAGGGCGGCCGGGTCCGCGGTGCGGAAGTTGACGCGGAGCAGGCCGAGTTCGGCGGGGTTCCCGGCCATCGCCAGTCCCAGGGAGGCGGCGTCGACCGTGGCCATCTCCGGCTCGGCGTAGTAGTCGCCGACGTCGAGCGCGACCGGGCACCAGGCCGCGACGTAGACGACGCGGTCGATCAGGTCGGGCCGCGCGTTGGCCGCGGCCGTGGCCGTGACGCCGCCGCGGCTGTGGGCGACGAGGATCACCGGGCCGTTCCGCCTGGCCCGCTCCAGGACCCCGATCAGGTGCGCGGCGTTGTCGGCGAGCGTGACGCCCTTGATCGCACCGGGCGCGGTGGCGAGACCTTCGGGATCCTGCGGCGCCTGGTAGGCGCGGGTGTAGGTCGCCGCGAAGCCGTGGCCGGGCAGGTCGACGGCGACCGAACGGTGCCCGAGCAGGCCGAGTTCGGCCTGGAGCGGCGCGAAGGAGAAGGAGTTCGCGAAGGCTCCGTGGACCAGTACGAACGTCGGGTGCACCTGGCTACTCACTTCTTCCGGTCTCCTTCGGGTCGGCGGCACGCGCGTCGCGGTCGATCGAGGAGCCTCGAGAGCGGCGTGCGGACAGGTGTTCGCGCTCCGGCGGTTCACACTACCCAGCGGAAGATCGCCCGCACTACCCGTAACCGCCCCTTCCGCTTGCCCAGAGGGCGCGCCCCAAGCAGGAACACACCTCCGCTAGACGCACTACAACGTGCTCGGCAGACCCCCGTCGTCCGCCTGCTGCGCGGGAATGACGACCCCGGACGTGACGGGCTTCCCCGGTCCGAACATCAGGCTCGACGGCTGTGCTGTCCGCCGGTCGGACACCACGATCCCACCACGCCACTTGCCCACCGGGTCCTGGTACCGGAACTGAAGCTTCTTCAGCCGCTCCCCGAACTGCTCCCGCAGCGGGCGGTATGCGTCATCGCAGTGCACGTTCCATGTCACGTCGCTCAGGTAGGCGTGACATGCGATGGGAAACAGCAGGGAGGAGACGACGAGGTCCGAGACCTGAAGCAGCGTGTGGGTGTCACTGTGCCCGAAGACCGGCGACTCGATGATGCCCTTGAGGATGTCACCGCCGGCGCGGTACTTGCGCGTCGTGACGCAGTGCACGTTCGGTGCGTTCTTGGACTTGGTCCGGCTGTCGAGGATCATGACACCCCGCGAGTGACAGTCCAGCAGTTGAGCCTGAAAGGTCTCGGTCAAGCTCCCGACCGAGGTGCTGTACACGCCGGTCTCGTTGAAGGCGAGGCCCTCTTGCTTCACCCACACACGGCCCAGAAGGCGTGCGTTGTAGCGCTCGAGTAAGCCGACAATCGAGTCGACGAGGAGCATCGCCGCCCGGCTCTGGTCACGGTTCCCCACACGGATGTCCTTGCGGACGTCGGACCCCTTGATCTCCGTGTGAATCACGTCGGAGAGGTGCAGGGCACGGCGCAACTGCGGCCGATACTTCTTCTTGATGTTGAGAAAGTCCCAGGTCAACTGCTTGATCTGGGAATCGTGAACGGTGAAGCCACCGACGACGAGAACGGGTGGGGCATCCGGTCTGGCGGGATCGAGGGTCTGGCCGTTACCCGCCTCGTCGATGTAGCACAGGTACAACGATCCCTCCCGGAAAGCACTCGGGCCGCCCCCGAAGGAGCGGCCCCAGGACCTGGTGCAGCCATATGCACCGTGTTTTGTTTGCTACCGCCGATGCTGCCAAGCCCGACGGAAGCGAGTCAAGCCGACTGTCACGCCATGTTGACGCCTGTTTTCGGTCAGTGAGCGTGGCTCGCGTACGCGACGAAGGCGGACCAAGTGGCGGGGGCCACCGTGAAGGTGCCCTGGCCGGTGTCCTTGGAGTCGCGAACGTGGACGGAGGCGGGGAGGCCGGCGACCTCGACGCAGTCGCCCCCAGAGCCGCCGCTGTAGCTGGACTTGAACCAGTTGAGCGACTGGCCGTAGGACTGCTCGCTTGTCATGAGTCTCCTTGCAGCAGCTTCTCGATGCGGCGCAGGGACTCCTCCGGGGCCAGCGCCTGAGCCCGGATAATTCCATACCGCGCCGCGATGCCACGGACAATTTCCCTATCGGTGAGCACCCGACCGCTTCCCTGGCTCTCCAAGTAGGCCACCTGCTCTCCTCCTTCCGGCACCATCAGCGTGAACGGACCGTCCACACAAGCGTGATCCGTCGCCTCGGTCGGCATCACCTGAATCTCTACGTTCGGGTTCTGGCCGGTGAGGAGCAATTACTCAAGCTGCCCCCGCAGCACCTCGGCACCCCCGATGGGCCGCTGGAGGACGGCCTCCTCCAGGACGAAGCTGAGTACGGGCGCGGGCTTGCGGCCGAAGAGCTTGTGTCGCGCGAGCCGCGCCGACACCATCTGCTCGATCTCCGCCTCGTTCCGGCGTGGGGCATGAACCTCGACAACTTCCTCGTGCGACCGCACCGCCGTCACGTCGAGGTGTCCGGCGGCGACTTCGCCGCCTGGCACCGCATCGGCGACGACGCGGCCCACGCGCTGAGCGAGGACGTCCTCGGCCTGCCGTCTGACTACTGGCCGGAGGGCGAGGACAAGGGCGAGGAGGCCAAGCGGTTCGACCTCATCGCCTACCGCCTCCAGCTCGCGGCCCTGGACGGCGGATCCGACTACACGCGTCTGCGCGTCCAGGTCCAGGAACTCGCGGAGGACCTCCTCGGCAAGACCAACATCCCCACCGTCCGGGACCAGGCCGACCTGCTGGAGGCCGTCACCGACGACGCGTGGTGGCAGAACGTGACCGTCCCGATGCTGGAGCACGTGCGGCGCCGCGTGCGAGGCCTGGCTCATCTGGTCGACGCTCCGGCCGCCCGGAAGATCGTCTACACGGACATAGCGGAGGACCACGGGGACCTGACGGAGGTCGAGCTCAAGGGGCTGCCCGTCGGCACGGACGAGGAGCGTTTCAAGCAGAAGGCACGTGCTTACCTCCAGAGCCACCGCAAGCAGGAAGCCGTTCGCAAGCTGCGGGAGAACGAGCAGGTCACAGCCGAGGATCTCGCCACCCTGGAGGAGGTCTTCCTCACCGAGGGGGTCGCCTCCGCCGAGGACCTGGAGCAGAAGCGGGCGGCCGACGGTGGACTCGGCGTGTTCCTCCGCCGCATCGGCGGTCTGGAGCAGGCCGCAGCCCAGGAAGCCTTCTCCGGCTTCATCGCCGACCATGACCTCTCCGCCGACCAGATCGACCTCGTCGGCCTCATGGTCCGGTACGTGGCGGCGAACGGCCTCATCGGCATCCGCGACCTGTACGAGCACAGCCTCTTCAGCAGTCGCGGGATCATCGACAACTACTTCACCGACGACGAGATCGACGCCCTGGAGGTCGTCTTCCGCACCCTGCGCTCCCGCGCCGTTCCGGATGCGGGCCTCGCAGCTTGACGAAGCTGCTCCGGAAGCCCGGGCCGGGCGCACAGGAGGAAGAATGGCGGTATGGCCGACACCGACGTCCTGCGTGACCGTTTCGTGCGTGCTCTGGAGGGGGCCAGGGGCCCCGGGGGCGGGCCCGATCCTGTGCCGTACGCCGAGAACCTGCTGGCCCGCTGGCAGGAGCCGCAGCGGCACTACCACACGCTCGCCCATCTCACCGCCGTGCTCGACCACGTCGACGAGCTGGAGGAGTACGCGGACGACCCGGACGTCGTGCGGCTCGCGGCCTGGTTCCACGATGCCGTGTATCTGCCCGACCGCTCCGAGAACGAGGAGCGGTCCGCGCGGCTCGCCGAGCGGGCGCTGGCCGAGGCCGGGGTGCCCGACGACAAAACGGCCGAGGTCGCCCGGCTGGTGCGGCTCACCGTCACGCACGACCCGGCCGACGACGACCGCGACGGTCAGGTGCTGTGCGACGCCGACCTGGCGGTCCTCGCCTCGCCCCCGTCGGCGTACGCCGTCTACACCGCCGCCGTCCGCGCGGAGTACCACTTCGTGCCGGGCGGCGCCTTCCGCGAGGGCCGGGCCGCCGTCCTGCGCCGACTCCTCGACCTGCCCCACCTGTTCCGCACCCCGTACGGGCGGGAGCACTGGGAGGCCACGGCCCGGTACAACATCGGCTCCGAGCTGGACATGCTGTCGACCCCGGCGCCGCCGCCCTCATAGCCTGCCCCTCATGCGCGCCTTGGGAGCGGAACAGGTGGAGGAAGCCGTCGCGGACTGCGTGGCGGCACTGGGGGCGGTCCGGGAGCGGGAGTGGGAGGGGGTACGGGCCGGGCGGCTGGAGTGGGACTGCCGCGCGACGGCGGTGCACATCGCCTCCGATCTCCTCACGTACGCCGGTCAGTTGGCCGGCCGGGCGCAGGACGCGTACGTGCCCTTCGAGATGACGCCGGACGACGGCACCGACAACGCCGGTCTCCTGTCGGTGATCGAGACGACCGGCGCCCTCTTGACCGCCGCGATCCGTACCACCCCGCGTGCGGTGCGCGCCTTCCACCCGTACCCCTTCCGGCACCCGAACCGCGAGGGCTTCGCCGCGATGGCGGTGACCGAGGTCCTGCTGCACACCCACGACATCACCGAGGGCCTGGGCGTGCCGTACGACCCGCCCGCCGAGCTCGTCCCGTTCGCCCTCACCCGGATCTTCCCGCACGTCCGGCCGGGGCCCACCCCTGGCACACCCTGCTGTGGGCGACCGGCCGCGGCGACCTGCCGGACCGCGAGCCCGTCGGCCGGTGGCGCTGGATCAGCAGTCCGGTGCTCCGCAGCGAGCGGCTCGACCTGGAGGGCGTCACGCCCGCGACCGCCGCCGACCTGAGTACGGGCGGCGACGGCGGCTACAGGTGGGTCGGCTCGGCGCCCGCCGACGGCACCCGGGTGGGTGCCGGGCTGATGGTCAAGCAGCACGAGGAAGGCGTGTTCCACCCTGAGTGGACCATGTATGTGCTGGTCCGGCGGGCGGACGACCTCGCGGTGGGCGCGATGGGCTTCCACCGCGTTCCGGACGGGGACGGCCGCGTGGAGATCGGCTACGACCTCGTCGAGGGCGCCCGCGGCCACGGCTACGCCACCGAGGCGCTGCGCGCGCTGTCGGCGTGGGCGCTCGCGCAGGACGGTGTACGGACCGTCGCCGCCGTCATCGACCGCGTCAACGTGCCCTCGCAGAACGTCGCCACCCGCGCCGGATTCACCCGGGTCGCCGAGAACGCGGGCGAGTACGTCTACGAAATCCGCGGCTGAACCGCGCCGTCGCGCACCGCGCTCTTGCGCACCCGCAGCCCCGCCCCGTACAGCAGCCGCACCACCTCGCGGCTGCTGACCTCCACCGCCCCGGCGAGCACGACGTCCGCGTACCGGTGCTGGGGGATGTCGTAGTGGTCGCGTTCGAAGGCCCGGCGGGGGACACCGAGGGCGGCGGCGAAGGCGTGCAGTTCGTCGTAGGAGACGTCGCTGACGAGGTGGGACCACAGCCGACCGTGTCCCGGCCAGGTGGGCGGGTCGATGTAGACGGTCACTCCGAGGCCGTCCCGTCGGCGGGCCCGCCGGTCGCCGTGCCCAGCGCCCCCACCGCCGCCACCTTCACGCCCGCCAGGTGGCACACCCAGTGCGGATCGGGGCCGAGTTCCGGCTCCACCTCCAGCGCGTGCGGGTCGCCGGAGCCGCACACCGGGCACAGCGGCCAGCGGCCGTACCGCTCCAGCAGGGCGTCCTGCACGTCCTGGGCGACCAGACCGGCCACGAACCCGACGCCCTCCGGCCACTGTTCGACCCACCAGCGGCGGTGCGCGACGGACTCCTCGACGAGCGAGACGACGTCCGCCTCGGCGACCTCGTGCGCGACCAGGTCCGCGAGCACGAGCGCGCGGGCCGCGTGCAACGCTTGCTCCAGGGGGCTGACGCGAGTGCCGCCGGGATCGTCGTGGGGGTCCATGCCCCTATTGTGCGCACCCTTGACCGCACCACCGAAACGAAAATATCTTTCAAAGGTGACCCAGGACGTGAAGGAAATTTTCGCTCCGCCCGCCCCCGCCGCCCTCGCGGCCAAGGTGCGCACGCTGGCTCCCTCGATGACCCGTTCCATGCAGCGGGTGGCCGAGGCCGTCGCGGGCGATCCGGCCGGCTGCGCGGCCCTCACGGTCACCGGCCTCGCCGAACTCACCGGCACCAGTGAGGCCACCGTCGTCCGCACCGCCCGTCTCCTCGGCTACCCCGGCTACCGCGACCTGCGCCTCGCCCTCGCCGGGCTCGCCGCCCAGCAGCAGTCCGGCCGCGCGCCCGCCATCACGACCGACATCGCGGTGGACGACCCCATCGCCGACGTCGTCGCCAAGCTCGCCTACGACGAGCAGCAGACCCTCGCCGACACCGCCGCCGGACTGGACACCGTCCAGCTCGGCGCGGCCGTCGCGGCGCTGGCCGGCGCCCGCCGGACGGACGTGTACGGCATCGGCGCCTCCGGCCTGGTCGCCCAGGACCTCACCCAGAAGCTGCTGCGCATAGGCCTGATAGCCCACGCCCCCAGCGATCCGCACCTCGCCGTCACCAACGCGGTGCAGCTGCGCGCCGGTGACGTGGCCGTCGCCATCACGCACTCCGGGTCGACCGGAGACGTCATCGAACCGCTGCGGGTGGCCTTCGACCGCGGGGCGACGACGATCGCGGTGACCGGCCGCCCGAACGGCCCCGTCACCCAGTACGCCGATCACGTACTGTCCACGTCCACGGCCCGCGAGAGCGAGCTGCGCCCGGCCGCGATGTCGTCCCGGACCAGCCAACTCCTCGTGGTGGACTGCCTGTTCGTCGGCATCGCCCAGCGCACCTACGAGTCGGCGGCCCCGGCCCTGTCCGCGTCGTACGAGGCCCTGGCCCACCGGCACCGGAGCGGTCCGCGGTAGCGGGCGGGGGCTCGGGGGGCCGGGGCCGATCACGCCCCCACCACAGTCCCCGCACTGGCCGGAGGCACCGGACACAGACGCCGGACACACAAACACCGGACAAAGACACCGGAGAGAACCGTTCCATGACCCACACGTCCGAACCCCGTGGTCTTCGCGCCGAGTTGGAGACCCTGACCACCGAGGCGTTCCGTCCGGAGCTGGCGGACATCGACCGGCTGCCCACCCTCGACCTCGCCCGGCTGATGAACGACGAGGACGCCACCGTGGCCGGTGCCGTGGCCGAGCAGCTGCCGCGGATCGCCGCTGCGATCGATGCCGTCGCCGACCGGATGGCCCGGGGCGGCCGGCTGGTCTACGCGGGCGCGGGCACCGCCGGCCTCGGCATCCTGGACGCCTCCGAGTGCCCGCCGACCTTCAACACCGACCCCGCCAGGGTCGTCGGCCTGATCGCGGGCGGGCCCGGCGCCATGGTCACCTCGGCCGAGGGCGCCGAGGACTCGGCGGAGCTGGCCGCGTCCGACCTGGCCGCGCTGGGGCTGACCGCCGACGACTCGGTGGTCGGCATCTCCGCCTCCGGGCGCACCCCGTACGCCGTCGGCGCCGTCACCCACGCCCGCGCGCGGGGCGCGCTGACCGTGGGCCTCGCCTGCAATCCGGGCAGTCCGCTCGCCGCGGCGGCCGAGCACGGCGTCGAAGTGGTCGTCGGCCCGGAAGTCCTCACCGGCTCCACCCGCCTCAAGGCCGGCACCGCCCAGAAACTCGTCCTCAACATGGTCTCGACGATCACGATGATCCGGCTGGGCAAGACGTACGGGAACCTGATGGTCGACGTCCGCGCCTCCAACGAGAAGCTGCGCGCCCGCTCCCGCCGTATCGTCGCCCTCGCGACCGGCGCGGCGGACGCCGACATCGAACGCGCCCTGGCCGCCGCGGACGGCGAGGTCAAGCACGCCATCCTGATCCTGCTCGCCGACGTGGACGGCCCGACGGCCACCCGCCTCCTGAACGAGGCGGACGGCCACCTGCGCGCGGCGCTGGAGGCAGCGGCCGGCCGACCGTGACGGCTGGGATACTGGAACCCCCCACGGAGACGAGCCACATGAACCACGCGCAGCTCACCGCTCTGGGCCGGGCCCTGCGTGTCCTCGGCGAGCACGGCGAGGCCCTGGCCGCTGACACACCGGACGCCAAGCTGCACGAGGTCCGGGCGGACCTGAAACGCGCGCTGGACCGGCTGGAGGAGAGCGTCGAGACGGCCGCGCCCAGCACACGCTGCCCCGAGCACCCCACCGGCCCGGTCGACGAGAGCGCCCCCGACCTGTGCCTGCTGTGCGAGACCCGGCGCCGCACCGCCCGGCGCGCCGAGTTCAACGGACCGGCGCCCCACCACCCGCCCACCGAGCCCGTCCCGTCCCGGTACGGGATGCACGGCGACCGGCCCCAGCCGCAGCAGCGCTGGCTGCCGGAGCTGTGGAACGGTCAGGCGTGGCAGCTGTGCGGCACCCCGCGCCGGGACCGGCGCGAGGCCGAGCTGTACATCGCGGCCCAGCGACGCGGGTCCCGCCCCGCCACGGCGTACCGGCTCGTGCACGAGTTCACCGACTACGAGGTACTCCGCGTGTGGGGCACGCCGGTCCGGGCCGACATCGAGCCGATGAGCGGCCTGTAGCCGAGGGGGCCCACAGGCCGCGCACTGGAATCGCCCGCCGCTCAGCTCAGCGTCTTCGGCTCAGCTCAGCGTCTTCAGCGACGCCGCGTCGTACGGCTTGAGCTCGTCGAAGCGTCCGCCGAGGACCTTCGCCGCCCAGTCCGGGTCCTGGAGCACCGCGCGCCCCACGGCGACGAGGTCGAACTCGTCGCGCTCCAGCCGGTCGAGCAGGTTGTCGAGGCTGCCCAGCTCGGCGCCCTTCCCCGGAACGCGTCCTGGAAGTCCCCGTTCAGGCCGACCGAACCAACCGTGAGGGCGGGCCTGCCGGTCAGCTTCTTCGTCCAGCCGGCCAGGTTCAGGTCCGAGCCCTCGAACTCCGGGAGCCAGTAGCGGCGGGTGGAGGCGTGGAAGGCGTCGACACCGGCTGCCGCGAGCGGGGCGAGGATCGCCTCCAGCTCCTCGGGGGTCTCGGCGAGGCGGGAGTCGTAGGCGTCCTGCTTCCACTGCGAGTAACGGAAGAGGACGGGGAACTCGGGCGAGACCCGCTCACGGACCGCCGCGACGATCTCCGCGGCGAACCTGGCGCGTGCCACCGGGTCTCCGCCGTAGGCGTCGGTGCGGCGGTTGGTGCCCGCCCAGAGGAACTGGTCGATCAGGTAGCCGTGGGCGCCGTGCAGTTCCACGCCGTCGAAGCCGATGCGCTCGGCGTCCGCCGCGGCCTGCGCGAACGCCTCGACCACCGCGTCGATGTCGGCGTGCGTCATGGCCTTGCCGGTGCCCTCGGTGCCGTCCGTGCGCACGCCGGACGGACCGACCGCCGGGGCCTTCGGATACGGCGCCTGCCCCTGCTTGCGGACCATGCCGATGTGCCACAGCTGCGGCACGATCGTGCCGCCCGCCGCGTGCACCGCGTCGGCGACCTTCGCCCAGCCGGCCAGCTGCTCCTCGCCGTGGAAGCGCGGCACCCGGTCGCTCTGTCCGGCCGACTCGTGGCCCACGTAGGTGCCCTCGGTGACGATCAGTCCGACACCGGCGGCGGCCCGCCGGGAGTAGTACGACACCACGTCCTCACCGGGCACACCGCCCGGTGAGAACATCCGGGTCATCGGCGCCATCGCGATGCGGTTCGGCACGGTCAGGCCGTTGATCGAGACCGGCCGGGACAGAATCGCCGAGGCTCGGGCGGCGGCCGTGGAAGCAGTGACGGTCATGCGGGGGCTCCTCGCTGGATATACCAGTCAGTATGTGCGCGTGCATCAATCGCACTCCAGCGGCAACCAGCAGGAGCCGCAAGGCATTCCACCCGCCCACCGGGCCCGCCTGTGACCCCGGCCACACCCCGCCCTCAGGCCGGTCTGCCCCCGATCGGGCCGCCGGCCGAGCCCGCTTCCGGAAACGCCCGAGGGCGGCACCCCCTGCCGGAAACAGGGGGTGCCGCCCTCGGTACTGACGGACCGGGTCCGAACCTGAGGTGAGTCAGGCTCAGAAGTCCATGTCACCGCCCGGCATGCCGCCCGGAGCGGCCGCGGCGGCCTTCTCCGGCTTGTCGGCGATGACGGCCTCGGTGGTGAGGAACAGCGCGGCGATCGACGCGGCGTTCTGCAGCGCGGAGCGCGTCACCTTGGCCGGGTCGATGATGCCTTCCTTGATCAGGTCGACGTAGTCGCCGGTCGCGGCGTCCAGCCCGTGACCCGGGGTCAGGTTGCGCACCTTCTCCACCACGACGCCGCCCTCGAGGCCGGCGTTGACGGCGATCTGCTTCAGCGGGGCCTCGAGCGCGATCTTCACGGCGTTGGCGCCGGTCGCCTCGTCACCCTCGAGCTCCAGCTTCTCGAACACCTGGGCGGCCTGGAGCAGGGCCACGCCGCCACCGGCGACGATGCCCTCCTCGACGGCCGCCTTCGCGTTGCGCACGGCGTCCTCGATGCGGTGCTTGCGCTCCTTGAGCTCCACCTCGGTGGCGGCACCGGCCTTGATGACCGCGACACCGCCGGCGAGCTTCGCCAGGCGCTCCTGCAGCTTCTCGCGGTCGTAGTCCGAGTCGCTGTTCTCGATCTCGGCGCGGATCTGGTTCACCCGGCCCTGGACCTGGTCGGTCGAGCCGGCACCGTCGACGATGGTGGTCTCGTCCTTGGTGATGACGACCTTGCGGGCCTTGCCCAGGAGGTCGAGCGTGGCGTTCTCCAGCTTGAGGCCGACCTCCTCGGAGATGACCTCGCCGCCCGTGAGGATGGCGATGTCGCCGAGCATGGCCTTGCGGCGGTCGCCGAAGCCCGGGGCCTTGACGGCGACGGACTTGAAGGTGCCGCGGATCTTGTTGACGACCAGGGTCGACAGGGCCTCGCCCTCGACGTCCTCGGCGATGATCAGCAGCGGCTTGCCCGACTGCATGACCTTCTCCAGGAGCGGCAGCAGGTCCTTGACGTTGCCGATCTTGGAGTTGGCGATCAGGATGTACGGGTCGTCGAGCGACGCCTCCATCCGCTCCATGTCGGTGGCGAAGTACGCCGAGATGTAGCCCTTGTCGAAGCGCATCCCCTCGGTGAGCTCCAGCTCCAGACCGAAGGTCTGGGACTCCTCGACGGTGATGACGCCTTCCTTGCCGACCTTGTCCATGGCCTCGGCGATGAGCTCGCCGATCTGGGTGTCGGCGGCGGAGATGGAGGCCGTGGAGGCGATCTGCTCCTTGGTCTCGACGTCCTTGGCCTGCTCCAGCAGGGCACCGGAGACGGCCTCGACGGCCTTCTCGATGCCGCGCTTGAGGGCCATCGGGTTGGCGCCGGCGGCGACGTTGCGCAGGCCCTCCCTGACCAGGGCCTGGGCGAGCACGGTCGCGGTGGTCGTGCCGTCACCGGCGACGTCGTCCGTCTTCTTGGCGACTTCCTTGACCAGCTCGGCGCCGATCTTCTCGTACGGGTCCTCGAGCTCGATCTCCTTGGCGATGGACACACCATCGTTGGTGATCGTGGGGGCGCCCCACTTCTTCTCGAGGACGACGTTGCGGCCCTTGGGGCCGAGCGTCACCTTGACGGCGTCCGCGAGCTGGTTCATGCCGCGCTCGAGGCCGCGCCGCGCCTCCTCGTCGAACGCGATGATCTTGGCCATGTGAAGTGGTCCCTCCAGGACTGGGGGTGATTACTTCGGACCGCGCCCGCGCCCGCGACGGACGGCTCACAGACCCGGTGGTTCCTTGCCCCACCGGCCTGCGGGCCTCACCGACCCGGTCCTTACGTTGTCACTCTCACCTTCAGAGTGCTAACGCCAATGATTAGCACTCGACCCCCTCGAGTGCAAGGCGCTCCCGCGAAGCGGGATCGATGAGGGGTGGTGGTCGGGTGACGGTTCAAGGGCGCTCCCGCGAAGCGGGATCGATGAGGGGTGGTGGTCGGGTGACGGTTCAAGGGCGCTCCCGCGAAGCGGGACCGATGAGGGGTGGTGGTCGGGTGACGGGTGGGAGTATGCGCCGCCGGGGATCGCCGGGAGGAGTCAGCCGCGCGCGAACACCCCTGGGCGCCGGTCACCACCCGGGCCCGGGCACGGCGAAGAGCCCGCACCCCGGAGGTGTGCGGGCTCTTCGTCAGCAGGAAATTCTTGCGGTTGGTAGCGCGTTCAGGCGGTGACGCGAACCATGTCGGCCTGCGGGCCCTTCTGGCCCTGCGAGATCTCGAACTCGACCCGCTGGCCCTCTTCAAGGGTGCGGTAGCCGTCCATCTGGATCGCGCTGTAGTGGACGAAAACATCCGCACCACCGTCGACCGCGATGAAGCCGTATCCCTTCTCCGCGTTGAACCACTTGACGGTGCCCTGAGCCATGCCTAACTCCCCTATTACTGGCCCTTGCACAGATCCACACTTCGCGGATCCGGGTCAGACCTCACCCCCTAACGGTTGGGGGTGTGCGCCGGAACGCGTCGACCGCGGCCGAATGTATCTGCCCAACTGCCCTCTGCAACAGGTCAATCGGACGAGAAATCTGGACGTCGCCGGTCCGGAATGTGACGGGAATTCGCCTGATTTCAGGGCAAGTCAGGCCAGACAAGACTCGCAAATGCCGCAGACGGGGCCCAGACTTTGGCTACATCCAGTCGGGCGTGCGGCAGGAATTGACGGTTCCAGAACGGGGATTCGGGACCGCGTTCCCCAACTCTACCGTGCTCAACCCCATGGAATTGCCCCCTCCGCTTCTCTCACGGAGGGGGCAATACGGCGAGCTCTCGGTAATGACGATTACCGAGGGTAAGGGTCAGCCGCCGGCGACGGCCGGGATGATCGACACACCCGCGCCGTCCGGGGTCCCCGTCTCCAGGCCCTGCGCGAAGCGGACGTCGTCGTCGTTGACGTAGACGTTGACGAAACGGCGCAGCTTGCCCTGGTCGTCCAGGACCCGGGCGGAGATCCCGGTGTGGTTCTTCTCCAGGTCGGCGATGACGTCGCCGAGGGTCGCCCCCTCGGCGTTCACCTCGGCCCTGCCGCCGGTGTAGGTGCGCAGGATGGTGGGGATGCGAACGGTCACGCTCATGCGACTTGACCTCCAGTAACGATGAAAACACTCTATGTGTCGGCCGCCGGGTCCGCGGTTTCGGCCTGTGAAGCAGGAAGCCCGGCGGGCGCCCGCCGGCCTTCTCGGGGATCCGAGGAGAAGGTCAGGCGAGGCCGGCCTCTCGGAACGACTCCAGGTTCGGACGGATGGTGGCGGTGAGGCCGGTGTCGGCCACCGCGTCCAGGGTCTTCAGACCGTCGCCGGTGTTGAGTACGACGGTGGTCAGGGCGGGGTCCAGGACGCCGTTCTCGATCAGCTTCTTCGTGACGCCGACGGTCACACCGCCCGCGGTCTCGGCGAAGATGCCCTCGGTCCGGGCGAGCAGCCGGATGGCGTCCACGACCTGGTCGTCCGTCACGTCCTCCACCGCGCCGCCGGTGCGGCGTGCGATGTCCAGGACGTACGGGCCGTCGGCCGGGTTGCCGATGGCGAGCGACTTGGCGATGGTCTTCGGCTTCTGCGGCCGGACGACGTCGTGGCCCGCCTTGTACGCGGTCGACACCGGCGAGCAGCCCTCGGCCTGCGCGCCGAAGATCTTGTACGGCCTGTCCTCGACGAGGCCGAGCCCGATCAGCTCCTGCAGCCCCTTGTCGATCTTCGTGAGCTGCGAGCCGGAGGCGATGGGGACGACGATCTGGTCGGGCAGCCGCCAGCCGAGCTGCTCGCAGACCTCGTACGCGAGGGTCTTGGAGCCCTCGGCGTAGTACGGCCGCAGGTTGACGTTGACGAAGCCCCAGCCCTCGCCGGCCGGGTCACCGATCAGCTCGGAGCAGAAGCGGTTCACGTCGTCGTAGTTGCCCTGGATGCCGACGAGTTCACCGCCGTAGACGGCGGCCATGACGACCTTGCCCTGCTCCAGGTCGTGCGGGATGAACACGCAGGAGCGCAGGCCGGCGCGGGCGGCGGCGGCGCCGACGGCACCGGCGAGGTTGCCCGTGGAGGAGCAGGACAGGGTGGTGAAACCGAAGGCGCGGGCGGCCTCCAGGGCCTGGGCGACGACCCGGTCCTTGAAGGAGTGGGTCGGGTTGCCGGAGTCGTCCTTCACGAACAGGCCGCCGGTGACGCCGAGTTCGCGGGCGAGGTTGTCGGCCTGGACGAGCTGGGTCCAGCCGGGGTTGATGTTCGGCCTGGTCGCCACGTCGGCGGGGACGGGCAGCAGGGGCGCGTAGCGCCAGATGTTCGCGGGGCCCGCCTCGATGCGCCGGCGGAGTTCCTCGGTGTCGTAGGCCGAGAAGTCGTAGGCGATCTCCAGCGGGCCGAAACACTCCTGGCACGCGAAGACGGGGCCGAGGGGGACGCGGTGGCCGCATTCGCGGCAGGACAGCGCGGCGGCGGGGCCGAGATCGACGGAGGGCGCGGCGGAGTCGGTGGTGCTTGCGACAGTCTGCACAGCCATGTGAGGCGAGGCCCTTTCTCCTCATCTTCCTCACGACGTGTTTCGCCGTGAGACGGATTTGGCACCTTCCCTAGCCGGGAGCCTCGCGTGGACGATCAGCGATCAGCGTGCGGTGTTCCGCTGTGATCGTCGATCGACGGTGATCCACGAGACCGGCTGGAGGGTTGCCGGGGCTTCATCGGGCCGTATCCCTCTGCCCCTCTGGATGAGCTGTATTCGGTTGTGTGTCATGCGGTGGCGCGGTCGTGCGCCGCGGACGGAAGGGGGACGTGGCCCCCGGCGTGCAATGGTCATCCGCGTTGTTCAAGACTGTAACCGACGGCCAGGACGGCGGAGAGTGCGCGTCCGAACCGCGAGATGGATCACGGGTGTATGGATCGCAGAGGTATGGATCACAGAGGTGAGGAGCCGCAGACCGTGCTGGAAGAAGTCGAGCGCTGGCTGGCCGACCGCTCCTGGTCCGTGGCCGACCGCCCGCTGCACCGCATCCTGGCCGCGAAGCGTGCCACGGGCCAGACGGTGAGCGTGGTGCTGCCCGCGCTCAACGAGGAGGCGACGGTCGGTGACATCGCCGGGGTCGTCCGGCGCGACCTGATGCTCCGGGTCCCGCTGGTCGACGAGATCGTGGTCGTGGACTCCGGCTCGACCGACCGCACGTCCGAGGTGGCCGCGGCGGCGGGCGCGACCGTGGTGCACCGGGACACGATCCTGCCCCGCATCCCCGCCGTGCCCGGCAAGGGCGAGGTGCTGTGGCGCTCCCTGCTCGTCACCCGGGGGGACATCGTCTGCTTCGTCGACGCGGACCTCAGGGAGTTCTCCGCCGACTTCGTCTCCGGCATCGTCGGTCCCCTGCTCACCGAGCCGGACGTCCACCTGGTGAAGGCGATGTACGACCGCCCCTTCACGGTGTCCGACGGGGGCACCGCCACCACGGCCGGTCAGGGCGGCAGGGTCACGGAGCTGATGGCGCGCCCGCTGCTCAACATGCACTGGCCGCGGCTGGCCGGCTTCGTCCAGCCGCTCGGCGGCGAGTACGCGGCCCGGCGCTCGCTCCTGGAACGGCTGCCCTTCCCCGTCGGCTACGGCGTGGAGCTGGGCATGCTGGTCGACGCCCTGCACCTGGTGGGCCTGGACGCCCTCGCCCAGGTCGACGTCGGGGTGCGCAGGCACCGCCACCAGAACGGCCAGGCCCTCGGCCGTATGGCCGCCGCGATCTACCACACCGCGCAGCTCCGCCTGGCCCGCAGCCACCTGATCCGCCCCACCCTCACCCAGTTCGAACGGATCGGCAACACCTTCGTACCTCGTACGTACTCGGTGGACACGGAGGAACGGCCACCCATGGCGGAGATCGCGGAGTATCGGGCGCGGAAGGTGGCGTAAGCACGCTCGCCGCGTGGCAAGGACTTCCTCCCCGCGGCGTCGACGTGTGCGCCACGCCGCATAGGACCCGTGACGCCAGGGCGCCTCTCATACCGTCGCATCGTGCGTTTGAGCGCATCAGCGACGGGCTAGGTTGAGGCGTGTGACTCCGCTCCCTGCCCGAAGGAAGGGGCTCCCATCCAAGGATTGCGGTCCGGCCCGAACCGATCCCGTAGGGGGCAAGGGGAGAAATAGCATGGGCGAGGAGATCGAGTGAGGCGTATGGCTTCCATGCAGGGCGCTCGGGGTGCTCGGGTGTTGGTCGCGTCGAATCGCGGCCCCGTTTCGTACGCGGTGGACGAGGACGGTTCGCTGCGGGCCGGACGGGGCGGTGGCGGGCTGGTGTCCGGGCTGTCGGCGATCGGGCCGGACGCGGGAGCGCTGTGGGTGTGCTCGGCGCTGTCCGACGGCGACCGCGAGGCCGTGCGGCGCGGGGTCGGCGAGGCCGGCGTGCGGATGCTGGACATCCCGGCGGACGTGCACGCCGACGCGTACAACGGCATCGCCAACTCGGTGCTGTGGTTCGTGCACCACATGCTGTACCAGACGCCGCTGGAGCCCGTCTTCGACGCGGAGTTCCGGCGGCAGTGGGCCTCCTACGAGGCCTACAACCGGGCCTTCGCCGAGGCGCTGGCCGAGGGGGCGGCGCAGGGGGCCGCGGTGGTGGTGCAGGACTACCACCTGACGCTGGTCCCGGGGCTGCTCCGGGAGCTCCGCCCCGACCTGCGCATCGGCCACTTCTCGCACACGCCGTGGGCGCCGCCGGAGTACTTCGGGATGCTGCCCGACGACATCGCCGGGCAAGTGCTGCGCGGGATGCTGGGCGCGGACCGGCTCGGCTTCCTGACCCGGCGCTGGGCGGACGCGTTCACCGCGTGCTGCGAGCGGTTCGCGGGCGGGCTCGGCGACACCCGGATCGGCGTGCACGGGCTGGGTGTCGACGGGGACTTCCTGCGCTGGCGCGCGCGGGAGGCGGACGTCGAGGAGCGGATCGTCGCGCTGCGCGAGGAGATCGGCACGGCTCCCGACGGCACCGCGCGCCGGACGGTCGTCAGGGTCGACCGGACCGAGCTGTCGAAGAACATCGTGCGCGGACTGCTGGCGTACCGGCAGCTCCTCGAGGACCACCCCGAGTGGCGCGAACGGGTGGTGCACCTCGCCTTCGCCTACCCGTCCCGGCAGGATCTCGCCGTGTACCGCGACTACACCGCCGAGGTGCGACGGGTCGCCGAGGAGATCAACGAGCGGTACGGGACACCCGGCTGGCGTCCGGTCGTGCTGCACGTCAGGGACGACTTCGCGCGCTCGCTGGCCGCGTACCGGCTGGCCGACGTGGCGCTGGTCAACCCCATCCGGGACGGCATGAACCTGGTCGCCAAGGAGATCCCGATCCTCGCCGACGGGGGCTGCGCGCTGGTGCTGTCCCGGGAGGCGGGCGCGCACGAGGAGCTGGGCGAGGACGCGATCACCGTCAACCCGTACGACGTGGTCGACACGGCGCGCGCCCTGCACGAGGCCCTCACGATGGGCCCGGCGGAACGGGCCGAACGCGCCAAGCGCCTGACCGCGGCGGCGACCGCGCTGCCACCGGAACAGTGGTTCCTGGACCAGCTGAACGCCCTCCGCGAAGAGTCGTAGGCCCGGCGGCCCGTAGAGGGCCTGCCCTGTACGGGGCCGGTCGGGCTGGCGTGCGACGGGGTGAGCGTGGATAGGTTGTCGGTATGGGCAGCCCTACGGATTCCACGGACCCGAATGCCACGCACTCGAACACCGCCGGCCCGGACGCCACGGACCCCCTGCCGACGCCCGCCACGCGGGCCGGGCGGGACGGGCTCGACGCGTTGCTGGCGCGGCCGGGGAAGGCGCTGATCGGCCTCGACTTCGACGGCACGCTGTCGCCGATCGTGCCCGACCCCGAGCAGGCCCGCGCCCACCCCGGTGCGGTGCCCGCACTCGCCGCGCTCGCCCCGGAGGTCGCCTCCGTGGCGGTGATCACGGGCCGGCCGCCCGAGATCGCGGTGCGCAACGGCGGCTTCGCGGACGTCCCCGGTCTGGAGCACCTCGTCGTCCTCGGCCACTACGGCACCGAACGCTGGGACGCCGCCACCGGCGACATCACCGCGCCCGCCCCGCACCCCGGTGTCGCCGGCGTCCGCGCGGGACTGCCGGGGCTGCTCGACCGGGTCGACGCCGGGGAGGGCGTCTGGACCGAGGAGAAGGGCCGCGCGGTGGCCGTCCACACCCGCAGGGCCTCCGATCCCCAGGCCGCGTTCGAGGCGCTGCGCGAGCCGCTGACCGATCTGGCGGCCCGGCACGGCCTGGTCGTCGAGCCCGGCCGCATGGTCCTGGAGCTGCGTCCGCCGGGGATGGACAAGGGCGTGGCCCTGCTGGAGTACGCCCGCGAGATCGGCGCCGGGTCCGTCCTCTACGCGGGGGACGACCTGGGCGACCTTCCCGCCTACGCCGCCGTCGAGAAGCTCCGCTCCGACGGCGTCCCCGGCCTGCTGGTGTGCAGCGGCAGCGACGAGGTCGCGGAGCTGAGGAAACGCGCGGACGTGGTGGTCGACGGCCCCGCCGGAGTCGTACGCCTGCTCCGGGCACTGGCGTCGGCCCTGCGGCCCGGCTGACCCGACCTGCCCCCACGGGCGCGGCCCCGGCGTCGCGGCCGTCCCGCGTTCAGCGTTCCGTGCGGCGGGACTCGCGGACGCGCCTGAGCCGGTTCACCGTGACCGGGTCGTGGGCCAGGGCGCGGGGGTCGTCGAGCAGGGCGTTGAGGAGTTGGTAGTAGCGCACCGGGGCCAGGCCCAGCTCCTCGCGTATCGCCCGTTCCTTCGCGCCGGGGCCGAGGAAGCCGCGGCGCTCCAGCGCGATGATGTCCTGCTCGCGCCGGGCCAGCCGTTCCTCATCCATGCCCCGACGGTAGCCCTTGCCACTGACAGCCGGTCACCGGCAAGGGCCACGGGGACACTCCTACCGCGAGCTCTCCGCGCGCGTCGCGGTCGCCTGGAGCCCGCCCAGCACGCCCCTGGGGCTGCCGCCCGGGGCGACCGCCTTGCCGATCCGCTGCTTGATGGCCACGTTGACCGCGGCCCAGGAGGTGTTGCCGACCGGGTAGAGCTCCGAGGTGGCCAGCTCGTCGAGGAAGGGCTTGAGGTCCTTGTCCTGCTCGGACTCGTCCATCGCCTGGGACGCGGAGGTGGTGACCGGCAGCAGGTTGTAGTCGCGGGAGAAGGCGAGCACGTTCTTTTCGCTGTAGACGAAGTCGAGGAACTCGCCGATCTCGTCGCCGTGGCCGTTCTCGTTGAAGGCCATCATCCAGTCGGTGACGCCGAGCGTGGCCCGGCTCTCGCCGTCGATCCCCGGCGTCGGCACGGTGCCGAACTCCACGCCCTTCTTCTCGGCCATCTCGATCAGCGAGGGATGGCCGTTCAGCATGCCGACGTCACCTTCGGCGAAGGCGGCGAACGCGGCGGCGCGGTCGAGCTTGCCGGGCGCCACAGGGCCGGTCAGGCCCTTGCCGACCAGCTCGTCCTTCAGCCAGGTGAGGGTCGCGGTGTTCTCCGCGGAGTCGAAGCCGTAGGAGTCCAGGGTGTCGCTGTAGCCGCCCTTGCCGCTGAGCAGCCACTGCATGGTCTCGGCCTGCGCCTCCTCCGGGCCGAGGGGCAGCGCGTAGGGGTACTTCACGCCCTCCGCCTTGAGGGCCTCGGCGTTCGCGGCGAGGTCGTCCCAGGTCTTCGGCGGGGTGAGACCGGCGTCCTCGAACAGGGCCTTGTTGTAGAAGAGCACGCGCGTGGAGGAGGCGAACGGCATGCCGTACTGCACGCCGTTGACCTGGCCCGCGTTGGCCAACTGCGAGACGAAGTCGGCCTGGACGGGGATGGAGAGCACGTCGTCGGCCTTGTAGAGCAGGCCCTTGGCGGCGTAGTCGGCGTACGCGCCGATCTGGGCCATGTCCGGCGGGTCGCCCGCGTCGACCATCTCCTTGACCTTGCGGTCGACGTCGTTCCAGGAGTGGACGCTGACGTCGATCTTCACGCCCGGGTGCTCGGTCTCGTACTGCTCCGTCAGCGCGGCCCAGTACTTCCTGGAGCTGTTGGCCTCGTCTGTGCCGTAGTCGGCGGCGACCAGTTTCAGGGTCACCTCGGAGGAGCCTCCGCCGACTCCGCATCCGCCGAGGACCCCCGCCAGTCCCAGTGCGGACACCGCCGCGATCGTCCTTGCCACGCCCCGCCGCTGCACTGCTTCTTGCCCCAACCCGGCGCCGCGCGCCATTAGTTCGAAATTTTTCCGGTAGTCCGATAGTCGGAGTAAGGTCTACACCACGTAAGTGGACTAGACCTCTTGCGGGTCCCGGGGCCACACTGTTCCACGTGAAACATGTCATCGCCCTCGACGTGGGCGGCACCGGGATGAAGGCCGCCCTGGTCGGAGCGGACGGCGCACTGCTGCACCGGGCCCGGCGCGCCACCGGTCGGGACCGCGGCCCGGACGCGGTCGTCGCCGGCATCCTCGACTTCGCCGCCGGACTCCGCGCCCACGGCACCGAGCGCTACGGCGAGCCCGCGTCCGCCGCCGGCCTCGCCGTCCCCGGCATCGTCGACGAGACGGAGGGCGTCGCCGTCTACGCCGCCAACCTCGGCTGGCGCGATGTGCCGCTGCGCGCGCTGCTCGCTCAGCGGCTCGGTGGCATCCCCGTCGCCCTCGGCCACGACGTGCGCACCGGCGGACTCGCCGAGGGCCGCGTCGGGGCGGGCCGGGGTGCCGACCGGTTCCTGTTCGTGCCGCTGGGCACCGGCATCGCGGGCGCCATCGGCATCGACGGCCGGGTGGAGGCGGGCGCGCACGGCTTCGCGGGCGAGATCGGCCACATCGTCGTACGGCCCGGGGGTGCCCCCTGTCCGTGCGGTCAGCGCGGCTGCCTGGAGCGGTTCGCGTCCGCGGCGGCGGTCAGCGAGGCATGGGCAGCGGCCTGCGGCGACCCGGGCGCGGACGCGGCCGACTGCGCCAAGGCCGTGGAGTCCGGCGACGTACGGGCCCGGACGGTCTGGCAGGAGGCGGTCGACGCCCTCGCCGACGGGCTGGTCACCGCGCTCACCCTGCTGGACCCGCGCATCCTGATCATCGGTGGCGGGCTGGCCGAGGCGGGAGAAACCTTGTTCACACCGCTGCGGGAGGCGGTCCAGCGGCGGATCACCTTCCAGAAACTGCCGGCCCTGGTCCCGGCTGCCCTCGGGGACACCGCCGGATGCCTGGGCGCGGGACTTCTCGCCTGGGATCTCCTCGCCACCACCGCCCCCTCGGACGACTCCTCGGAGGTAACCACCTGATGGCCCCTACGAAGGTTCTCACCGGTGCCCGGGTGGTACTGCCCACCGGGACCGTGGACAACGGCCGCGTGATCGTCGACGGCACGCGGATCGTCGCCACGGCCCCCGCGAACGCCTCCTCCGACGCTCCTGGGTCCGACGCTCCTGGGAACGTCGCCGAGACGCTCGACCTGACCGGTCACTGGCTGGCCCCCGGCTTCGTGGACATCCACAACCACGGCGGCGGCGGCGCGTCCTTCACCTCCGGAACGGTCGACGACGTCCTCAAGGGCATCCACACCCACCGCCTGCACGGCACCACCACCCTGGTCGCCTCGACCGTCACCGGCGACCTGGACTTCCTCGCCCGGCGCGCGGGCCTGCTGGCGGAACTGGCCGAGCAGGGCGACATCGCCGGCATCCACTTCGAGGGGCCGTTCATCTCGCCGTGCCGCAAGGGCGCACACTCCGAGGAACTGCTGCGCGACCCCGACCCGGCGGAGGTCCGCAAGCTGATCGACGCGGCGCACGGTCACGCGAGGATGGTCACCCTGGCCACCGAACTGCCGGGCGGCCTCGACTCCGTACGCCTACTGGCCGAACACGGCGTGATCGCGGCCGTCGGCCACACCGACGCGACGTACGAGCAGACCGTGGCGGCCATCGACGCGGGCGCCACGGTCGCCACCCACCTGTTCAACGCGATGCCGGCGCTCGGCCACCGCGCCCCCGGCCCGATCACCGCCCTCCTGGAGGACGAGCGGGTCACGGTCGAGCTGATCAACGACGGTACGCATCTGCACCCGGCCGCCCTTCGGTTGGCGTTCCGTCACGCGGGCCCCGAGCGGGTGGCGTTCATCACGGACGCGATGGACGCGGCCGGTTTCGGCGACGGCCGCTACATGCTCGGCCCGCTGGAGGTGGACGTCGAGGACGGCGTGGCCCGCCTGGTGGAGGGCGGCTCCATCGCGGGGTCGACGCTCACCCTGGACCGTGCGCTGAAGCGCGCGGTGACCGTCGACGGGCTGCCCGTCGAGCACGCGGTCGCGGCCCTGTCCGCCAACCCGGCCCGGCTGCTGGGCGTGGACGACAGGATCGGCTCCCTGGAACCCGGTAAGGACGCCGACCTGGTGGTTCTCGACGCGGAGTTCACCCTCAAGGGCGTGATGCGCCGGGGCGAATGGGTGGTCACTCCCCCACCGTGCTGATCCGTCCGCCGGACAGGAGCAGGTGGCCGACCTCGGGGGTGGGCCGACCGCCGTCTGTTTGGCATGATCAGAACCCCGGAGTCACGGAACCTGGGAA
Source organism: Streptomyces sp. GD-15H (assembly GCF_045291515.1). Taxonomy (NCBI): domain Bacteria; kingdom Bacillati; phylum Actinomycetota; class Actinomycetes; order Kitasatosporales; family Streptomycetaceae; genus Streptomyces; species Streptomyces sp. GD-15H. Next base: position 4,728,952 of record NZ_CP149447.1, on the reverse strand, counting down.
CGCATGGCAGACGGCAGACGTAGCCAATGGGGGGAGGTCGGCCCGGTGATCCTCACGGTCACGCTGAACACCGCTCTCGACATCACCTACCGCGTACCGGCCCTGCGCCCGCACGCCTCCCACCGGGTCACCGAGGTGATCGAACGCCCCGGAGGCAAAGGCGTCAACGTGGCCCGGGTGCTCGCCGCCCTCGGCCACGAGGTGACGGTCACCGGCTTCACGGGCGGCCTCACCGGCCGGCTCCTGCGCGAGGGGCTCACCGCGACACCGGGCCTGACGGACGCGCTGGTCCCGGTGTCCGGCACCACCCGGCGCACCGTCGCCGTGGTCGACGAACGCTCCGGCACCACCACTCAGCTCAACGAGCCCGGCCCCACCGTCTCCCCCGCCGAGTGGAACGCCTTCCAGGAGGTCTACGAGGATCTGCTGACCGTCGTCTCGGCGGTGGCCCTGTGCGGCAGCCTGCCCCCGGGCGTCCCGGTCGGCGCCTACGCCGGGCTGGCCCGCACCGCCCGCGCCGCCGGGGTACCCGTCCTCCTCGACACCAGCGGGGCGGCACTGCGCCGCGGGGTCGCCGGGCGCCCCGACATCGTCAAGCCGAACGCCGAGGAACTGGCCGAACTCACCGGCTCCCACGAGCCGTCGCGCGCCACCCAGGACGCCCGGCGCCGCGGCGCCGGCGCGGTGGTCGCCTCCCTGGGACCGCAGGGGCTGCTCGCGGTGACTCCGGAGGGCCGCTGGCGCGCCACCCCACCGGCCGCCCTGCGCGGCAACCCCACGGGCGCCGGCGACTCACTCGTCGCCGGTCTGTTGTCCGGCCTGGTGGACCACCTGCCGTGGCCGGCCCGCCTCACCCGGGCGGCGGCACTCTCGGCGGCGACCGTACTGGCCCCGGCAGCGGGCGAGTTCGACCCCGAGGCCTACGAGGACCTGCTGCACCGCATAACGGTCACGGGCGAAGCCGACGCGGCCTAGGAGCCGACCTCCCGGAGCCCTACTTCTTGACCTGGCCCTCCTTCAGCCACAGCTGGTCCAGCAGGACGTTGCACTTGTCGCCGTCGTTGCAGGAGACCGAGATCGTGTTGGTGCCCTTGTTGAGGGTGGGCCAGGCGAAGGTCTTGGTCCAGCCCTTGGAGAAGTCGCCGTCCTCGGCGCGGGCCCAGTTGTCCATGTTCAGCTTGTTGCCGAACTCCTTGCCGTTGACGGTGAGCGTCATCGACTGGGGCTCGTCGGTGGTGCTGTAGCGGACGAAGACGGTGTAGGCGCCGTCCTTGGGAATGCCGTCGACCATCCAGGTGACCGTGGAACCCGGCTGGTTGAGGTTCGTCACATAGATGCCACCGTCGGACTGCGCGCCCTCGATGTCCGAGGCCAGGGCCGCGCCGCCGTCCAGGCGGAGTGCCTTCGCGTCGATCGTCGGCAGCTCGGCCGCTTCCTTCTCGTCGTCACCGCCGCTCGCCGAGGGGCTCGGTTCGGTGGTGGTCTGGGACTGGGTCGGGGACGAGTCGGCCTGGTTGCCGCCCTTGTCGTCCTCGCCGTCGCCACTGATCATGGCCACGCTGATGCCGATGACCACCGCGGCGACCACCGCGACGGCGCCGATGAGCAGGCCCTTGGTGTTCGGGCCGCGGCCCCGGCCGCCCCCGCCGCCGTGCCCGCCGCGGGGCTGCTGGACGCCGGCGCCGCCCGGCAGCGTCTCCGGTGCCGCGTAGTGCGCGGCCGGCTGGCCGTACGTTCCCTGCTGCTGCGGCGCCTGCGCGGTGGGGCCCTGCTGGCCGTACTGGCGTGTGCCGACCGCCCGCACCCGGTTGACCGAGTTCGGGTAGCCGTAACCCCCGGACGGCGGCTGGGCTCCGTTGGCCTGCCCGTCGGCGTAGAGGTAGCCGAACGGGTCGTCGTCCTCGGGCGTGCTCGCGCCGTTGTTGCCGGGCGTCATCCCTTGGTACTCCTAGCTGCGGATCGGATGCGGTACGAGTGCTGAGGAAGGCGAGCCTACCCGCTTCGAGTGACCCGAACGGGTGTCTCCGGCCGCCTCAACCGGCTGACCTGCGGTTCATCCCGCCCGCCGATGCTGTTTGGGACGAGATCGTTTCTCGACGTACATCCGCTCGTCAGCGGATTTCAACACTTCGTCCGCGGTCATGCCGCAGTGTGCCCATCCGATGCCGAAGCTGGCCCCCACCCGCACGGCCCGACCCTCGGCCCGGATGGGCTGGACGATCTCGTTGCGCAGCCGTACGGCGAGGTCCTGGGCGTCGGCCCGGCCGAGCCCGTTGGCGAGGATCACGAACTCGTCACCACCGAGCCGGGCGACGGTGTCGCCGTCCCGGACACCGTCGCTGAGTCGGCGGGCCACCTCGATGAGTACCGCGTCACCCGCGTTGTGCCCGAACCGGTCGTTGATCGACTTGAAGCCGTCGAGGTCGCAGAAGAGCACGGCGAGGCCCTTGCTGCCGTCGTCGCGGTCCTCGTCGGGGGCGATGGCGTGCACATGGTGGTCGTAACCCTCGAAGACGCCGGCCTCGGGCGGGAAGTCGAAGTCGTGGCCCCGGTCGAAGGCGGGCGGCCCGTGGGCGGCGTCATGGGAGTCGAAGGACTCGAAGGCGGCCATGGAGTCGGCGGCGGGCAGCGCGCCCTGCGGGCGCTGCTGACACAGGCGGGCGGAGAGCCGGGCGCGCAGCTCGGCGGAGTTCGGCAGGCCGGTGAGGGAGTCGTGGGAGGCGCGGTGGGCGAGGTGCAGCTCGCGGCGCTTGCGCTCCTCGATGTCCTCGACGTGGGTGAGCAGGAAGCGCGGCCCGTCGGCCGCGTCGGCGACGACGGAGTTGCGCAGGGACACCCAGAGGTAGGTGCCGTCCCGGCGGGCCAGCCGCAGCTCGGCGCGGCCTCCCTCGGCGGAGGTCCGCAGCAGCGTGCCGATGTCCTCCGGGTGCACGAGGTCGGAGAAGGAGTAGCGGCGCATCGCGGAGGCGGGGCGGCCGAGCAGCCGGCACAGCGCGTCGTTGGTGCGCAGGATGCGGCCGTGCTGGTCGCCGCCCATCTCCGCGACGGCCATGCCGGAAGGGGCGTACTCGAAGGCCTGCCGGAAACTTTCCTCACTGGCGCGCAGGGCCTGCTGCTCGCGCTCCAGGCGGACCAGGGCGCGCTGCATGTTGGAGCGCAGCCGGGCGTTGCTGATCGCGATGGCGGCCTGGAAGGCGTACATCTGGAGCGCTTCGCGGCCCCAGGCGCCGGGCAGCCGGCCGTTGCGCGGGCGGTCCACGGAGAGCACACCGATCAGCTCGCCACAGGCTCCGCTGCCCTGCGGGCCGGGCGCGTACATCGGGGCGAAGAGCCGGTCGGAGGGGTGCCACTCGTCCTCGAAGCGGGGGGCGGGGCCGTCGGTGTACCACTGCGGGACGTCGTCGTCGTCGAGGACCCAGCCCTCGGTGTGCGGTATGAAGATCAGGTCGCCCCAGGACTCGCCCATGGAGAGGCGGCGCTCCCAGGACTCGCGTGAGCCGACCCGGCCGGTGATGAGGGCTTCGGCGGCGGCGTTTCCCGAGAAGGCGGCCACGACCAGATCGCCGTCGGGGCGCACGAGGTTGACGCAGGCCAGCTCGTACCCCAGGGCGTCGACGACGCCGTCGGCGACGGTCTGCAGGGTGTCGGCCAGACTGCGGGCCGTGTTCATGTTGGCCATGCCCTGGTGCAGTTGCCGCAGGGAGGCAAGACGGACGTAGGGCTCCGAGTCGGTCTCCATGCTCACCCTCCCCCGGGACCTCGCAGCGAATCAAGCGATCTCATCGGCGTATCGTCCTGGCAGTATCCCCGCCACTGAATCACAGCGCGCTGCCCACCCGGTACACAGGGTCAACAATTACCGCTCCCTGTGGCTCAAGTCACAACCAAACGTGAATAATTGAGGGACCTTTTTAGGGTTTCCCATGGTTTGGCCCGCGTGTGACCCGCGCTCCGGTCCGCCGCTGGTCCTAGGTCCCCGTTCGGGCCGAGGTCCGATGTGGTGCGTACGGAGCGGAGATTAGCGTTTCCGGTGTGCCGAACACTCCTGTACCCCCGTCCACGAGCAGCGCTCCGCCCGCCACCCTGCATGCTGAGGGGGTGAGCAACGACGAGTTCCGCGCCGCCATGTCGCGTCTGGCCGCCGGTGTGGTCCTGGTGACCGCGCAGGAACCGCCGCTGGACCCGGACGACCCGCGGGCACCGGCCGGCGAGGACGTGGGCATGACGGCGACGGCGTTCCTGTCGGTGTCCCTGGACCCGCCCCTGGTGCTGGTCAGCCTGCGCGAGGGCTCCCGCATGGACGACCTGCTCGACGAGCAGCCGCTGTGGTCGGTCTCGGTCCTGTCCGAGAGCCAACGGCACATCGCGGGCCGCTTCGCGATGAAGGGCCGGATCAGCGACCGCCTCCTCTTCAAGGACATCCCGTACGTGCGGGGCGAGTACAGCGGGGCCCCAGTGGTGGGCGGCGCCCTCGCAACCCTGGAGTGCCGCACCGAGCAGCGGGTGCCGGCCGGGGACCACACCCTGGTGATCGGCCGCGTCCTGACGGCGGACGTACCCAGCGCGGCCGACGGGCCGCTGACCTACTTCCGGGGCCGCTACCGACACCTGGCCTGAGCGCCGCCGTCCCGATCAGCCCCAGTCCCGCGCGGAGCGGCCCCGCTTCGTTTCCGAGCGCTGCTTCTTCTCCCTCAGCCGGCGTTCGTTGATGCCGCGCGGGATGCGGGTCGGCTTGCGGGGCCTGGGCGGGGGCGCGGTGGCCTCGGCGAGGAGCGCGGCGAGGCGTACGGCGGCGGTCTCGCGGTTACGCCACTGGGAACGGTGCTCGGAGGCCCGGACGGTGACGACACCCCCGGACAGCCGCCCCGCCAGCCGCTCCAGCGCCCGCTGCTTCCACACCTCGGGCAGCGCGTCGGTGGCGGCGAGGTCGAAGCGGAGCTCCACCTGCGAGTCGCTGGTGTTCACATGCTGCCCGCCCGGCCCCGACGACCTGGAGAAACGCCACATCAGCTCGGCCTCGGGCAGGGAGACGGAGCCACGGATGACATAGGGACCGGACATGCCGTACATGTTCCCTCCTCTGACCGGTCCACGTCACCCGGTTATCCGGGTCGTCCCGGTAAAGAAAGTAAAGCGACCTGGAACCTCGCGTGCTCCTCTCGCGTTCAAGGGTGTAGCTGTAACTTCGTAGCCCTACGTACACGAGGGAAGGGACTCCCAACAATGGCTGTAAGCCTGTCCAAGGGTGGCAACGTCTCGCTCACCAAGGAGGCTCCGGGCCTGACCGCCGTCACCGTGGGCCTCGGCTGGGACGTCCGCACCACCACCGGCACGGACTTCGACCTCGACGCCTCCGCGATCGCGGTCAACCCGCAGGGCAAGGTCTACTCCGACGGTCACTTCGTCTTCTTCAACAACAAGCAGACCCCGGACAACACCATCGTCCACACCGGCGACAACCGCACCGGTGAGGGCGCCGGCGACGACGAGGCCATCAACGTCAACCTCGCCGCCCTGCCCGCCGACATCGACAAGATCGTCTTCCCGGTCTCGATCTACGACGCCGAGAACCGCTCGCAGAACTTCGGACAGGTGCGCAACGCCTACATCCGCATCGTCAACCAGGCCGGCGGCACCGAGATCGCCCGCTACGACCTGTCGGAGGACGCGGCCACCGAGACCGCCATGGTCTTCGGCGAGCTCTACCGCAACGGCGCCGAGTGGAAGTTCCGCGCCGTCGGCCAGGGCTACGCGTCGGGCCTGACGGGCATCGCCCAGGATTTCGGCGTGAACGTCTGACGGACGCCCCGCAGCCCTCTCGGAGCCCCCGGCCGCCCAGCACCTCGCGCACCGCTCCGCGCACCGCGCAGCACACCGGCCGGGGGCTCCGACACGCCCTGAGCGGGGGGGCGCCGACGCACGGTCCGCCCCCACCCGGGGGCCGTCGGGTGGAGCACCGCGTCCGTCGTGACACCATCATCTCCGTGCTCGACATCGGCTACGCCCTCTCCAACCGCTTCCCCGACCCCCCGCAGATCGACTACCGCCGCGCGGACGTTTACGCCCTGCGCCACGACCTCTTCTGCGGCGACGTCTACCTCGCCGACACCGAGGCGGACCGGGAACTGTCCACCACCTGGGGGTGGGTGCCGGTGCTCGACTTCGCCTGGGCGCTGTGCGACATCGTGGAACGGATCGACCAGGATCCGGCGGGCTCCCGCGCCTCCCGCCCCCAGCGGGCGGAGCTCGACTTCACCGAATCCACCGACCGGCTGCTCTTCGAGCGCCGCTTCGGATGGGTGGACATCGAGGCCGAGTGGCTGCCCGCGTCGGAACCGCCCCTGACGTTCTCCTACACCGAACTCCGCCGCGAGGCCCGCGACTTCCTGCACGACCTGCTCGCCGACCTGATCGACCTGCACGAGGACCTCGGCGAGAACCCGGCCGTCTGGACCCTCCAGGCCAGCTACTCCCGCCTGATGTGACTTGCTCATCGGGCTGAAGCCTGAGGATTCTGGCCTTCCTGCGCGTTGCCGTGCCGCTACGCAGCACGGTTTCCGTAGCCCACCGCACCCCCTCAGCCCTCCCGCCGGCTCGCCCCCTGCCTGCTCAGCCCTCCACCCGGATCCCCAGCTCCCCCGCCAGCAGCGGCGCCAGATCCAGCAGCTGCCCCGTACTGATCACCGCTCCCGCCAGCCGGTCCACACCCCGGGCGATCTCCAGCGAAGCGGCACCGCGCAGATCGACGTCCGTCAGGGTGGCTCCGCTGAGATCCGCGCCCTTCAGCACGCAGTCCACGAACTCCACCCGTTCCAGCCTCGCCCCGCCGAAGTCCGGCTCGACCAGGACACAGCCCTCGAAGACGACGTCCCTGAGCCGCGCGGACCGCAGATTCAGGAAGTCGATCTTCCCGCCCCGGACCAGGACCCGCTCCAGCCCCGCCCCATGCAGCTGTGTCCCCCCGAGACGCGCGTCCGTCAGCTCGACATCGCGCAGGGTCGCCCCGGCGAGGTCCGTGCCCACACCCCGTACCTCGGCGAGGACGGAGTCCAGCAGCCTGGCCCGGGACAGCCGGGTCTCGTCCAGCGCGCACCCCGTCACCGCGCAGTCCATGAACCGCGCCCCCGCGCCGTCCTCCCCCGAGAGGTCCACCTCCCGGAACTCCAGCCCGTCGTAGTCCCCGTCCGGCTCGAGCCCGCCCCCCTCGTACCGCTCCAGCACCGGCAGCCGCAGCTCCGGCCGCCGCGCGCCCTTCACCCCCGCACCACCCACCGCTCCCGCACCGACCCTCGCTCCCGCACCACCCGCCGCTCTCCTCGCCATCCGCCCATCCTGCACCCCACCACTGACAATCCCCCTGACCTGCGAAAACCCCGGACCTGTCACATCCTGGGGCCCCGGGCCGTCGTAGCCACGAACAACCCGATCCACCAGGCGCGACCCCGACCAAGGGAGACCCCAGCCATGCACCGCATCACCGTCATCGGCGGCGGCTTCGCCGGACTGACCGCCGCCATCACCGCCGCCGAGGCAGGTGCCGAAGTCACCCTCCACGAGGCCCACCACACCCTCGGCGGCCGGGCCCGCACCGCCGACGGCCCCTACCGGACCAACGAAGGACCCCACGCCCTCTACAGCGGCGGCCCGCACTGGTCCTGGCTCCGGCAACGCCGCCTCATCGGCCCCCTCGCCCCCCTCCCACCCCTGGAAGCCACCCGCCTCCGCCTCCGCCACCGGGGCGCACTGCGCCGCACACCGCCCCTCGCCATGCTGAAGCTGCTGCGCCGCGGCGGCGCCCACGCACCCGTCGACACCGACTTCCACACCTGGGCGACCGGCATCGCGGGCGAGGAAGGCGCACGGGCCGCCGCCCACTACTCCGCCGTCGCCCTCTTCCACCACGACCCCGGCTCTCTGTCCGCCGCCTACGTACAGGAACGGCTGCGCCGCGCCACCAAACTGCCCCCGGAGGCCCACTACCCGCGCGGCGGCTGGGGCAGCCTCATCGACCGGATGGCCAACCGCGCCTGGAACCTGGGCGTCCGCATGGAGACCCTGTCCCGCGTCGACACCCTCCCCACCGACACCCCGGTCGTCGTCGCCACCTCCCTGGACGCCGCCCGGCGGCTCCTCGGCGACCCCACCCTGACCTGGCCGAGCGGCCGCACCGTCCTCATCGACCTCGCCCTGCGCACCCGGCGCGGCGACGCGTTCGTCGTGTCCGACCTGGACGCGACCGGCTGGCTGGAACGGTTCACCGCCCAGGACCGCACCCTCGCCCCCGCCGGCGAGCAGCTCATCCAGGGCCAGATACCCATCGCCCCGCACGAGTCCAAGTCCGACGGGACCGCCCGCGCCGAAGAACTCCTGGACCTCGCCTTCGGCGGCTGGCGGGAGCGCGTCACCTGGCGGCGGGAGGCGGTCGCGGCCGGACGCACCGGCGCCGTCGACCTGCCCGGCACCAGCTGGCGCGACCGGCCCGCCGTCGACCGCGGTGACGGCGTCTACCTCGCCGGCGACCAGGTCGCCGCCCCCGGTGTGCTCTCCGAGGTCTCCTTCAACAGCGCCCTCACCGCCGTCTCCCTCGCCCTGGGGCGCCACGAGCTTGACCTCAAGCAGGCTTGAGGTCGAACAGTGGAGGCGCTACCGATGCCGCTCCGCACCCTTGGGGATCCTCATGCACGCCGTCCGCCTGCACGCCTTCGGCCCGGCCGAGAACCTCGTCCACGAACAGGTCGAGGACCCGCAGCCCGGCCCCGGCCAGGTCCGTATAGCCGTCCGGGCCGCCGGAGTCCACCTCCTGGACACCGCCCTGCGCCAAGGCCACCAGGGGCCCGCGCCCGCCCCGACGGCCCTGCCCACCATCCCCGGCCGCGAAGTCGCCGGAGTGGTCAACGCCCTGGGCGACGGCACCTCCGACGACTGGCTCGGCCGGCCCGTCGTCGCCCACCTCGGCTTCGCCCCCGGAGGCTACGCGGAACTCGCCGTCACCGACGCCGACCGCCTCCACGAGATCCCCGAGCGCCTCGACTTCGCCCAGGCCGTCGCCATGATCGGCACCGGCCGCACGGTCATGGGCATCGTGCAGTTCGCCGAGCCCGGCCCCGGCGACGTGGTCCTCGTCCCCGCCGCGGCCGGCGGCATCGGCACCCTCCTCGTCCAGTACGCCAAGAACGCCGGCGCCACCGTCATCGGCCTCGCCGGCGGCCCCGGGAAGACCGCCCGGGTGGCGGCGAACGGCGCCGACCTCGCCCTCGACTACACCGACCCGGCCTGGCCCGCCCACCTCGCCGACCACCAGGGCAAGATCACCCTCGTCTACGACGGCGTCGGCGGCGACACCGCCCGCACGGCGGTCGCCCTCCTCGCCCCCGGCGGCCGCCACGTCGTCTTCGGCTGGTCCGCCCAGGGCCTCGACAGCACCGACCCCCACCTCGTCGACGGCGTCTCCCTCAACGTCCTCGGCCCCGAGATGATGCGCCGGGCCGGCGGCGCCAACCCCGTACGCACCCTCGAACTGCGCGCCCTCACCGAAGCCGCCGAAGGCAGACTCACCCCCGCCGTCCACCGCTTCCCCCTCGCCGAGGCCGCCACCGCCCACCGCGCCCTCGAAACCCGGGGCACCACGGGAAAGGTCGTACTGGAGCCATAGTCACCGACCACCGCCCGCACCCCACTACCGTGCGCAAGGTGGTCGACATCCCCGAGGAACTCGCCGCGTCCCAGGCGAAGTACCACAAGGAGGCGGGCAGAGCCTTCATCGCCGGGCTGCCGGAACTGACCGCCGACGTCCTGAGCCGCTGGGGCCTGCGCGTCATCGGCGCTCCCCTGCACGGGGTGACCGCCCTCGTCCTCCTCGTCACCCGCGCGGACGGCACTCCGGCCGTCCTCAAACTGCAGCTCCGCGACGAGGAGAGCGAAGGCGAGCCCCTCGCCCTGCGCACCTGGAACGGCGACGGAGCCGTCCGCCTCCTCGACCACGACGAGACCACCCACACCCTGCTCCTGGAACGCCTCGCCCCCACCCGGACGCTCTCCCGCCTGCCCGACGCCCACGAGGCCGTCCTGGTCGTCGCCCGCCTCCTGGCGCACCTCACCAGCGCCCCCGCCCCGGCGGGCCTGCGCCGCCTCGGCGACCTCGCGCACGCCCTGCTGGAGCGGACACCCGGGGCCCTGAACCGCATCCCGGACCCGGCCGTCCGCCGCACCGTCGCCGACTGCGCCGCGGCCCTGCGAGAGGTGGCGGACGAACCGGGCGACCGCCTCCTGCACGGGGACCTGCACTACGGCAACGTCCTGGCCGCCGACCGCGCCCCCTGGCTCGCCATCGACCCCAAGCCCCTGGCGGGCGACCCCGGCTTCGACCTCCGGCCCGCCCTGGCCAACCGCTTCGACGCCGACGACGTCCGCTGGCGCTTCGACGCGATGACCGACGTCCTCGGCCTGGACCGCGAGCGGGCACGCGCGTGGACGTACGGACGGCTGCTGCAGAACTGCCTCTGGGACCTCGAGGACGGCCGCCGCCTGGAGGACCGCCAACTGGAGATCGCCCGCCGCCTGGACACCCGGACACCATGAAAAATCCCGGGCCGGAGAGATCCGGCCCGGGAACCGGAGCCCCCTGTCGGATGCGAACCGACGACCTACGCGTCACAAGTTGTCCGATCTTGGTCCTGGGACGTCCGGGGGCGTCCGCGAATGGTGCTCCGTGCCTGTTCAGAAGGGTTGGCGAACCTCATCGGACGACGGTGGGTGGTTGCGGAACCAGTGGCCATTGAGACCAGGACCGCGACCACAGCCGCCCGAGTCGGCGGATTTACAGCGGGCTACGTGCACCTGCTGCGGCCTGCGAGTTTCCTTGATCCTGGCGCTACGGGGGGACACCTGGGGAAAACGGCAGCCAGTGCTCGCGCGGCGGCCTCTCTCGCTTGCCTGACCAGACATCTATCGCTCGTCCCCGGGCCGGTATCCCGCCGGTGCGCGGATCCGGTCGCTCGCCGGTAACTCAGCGTGGGTGCTCGGCCGGACCTCCACGATGGCGTCGGCGTCCTCCGGGTCGCCCTCCTCGTCGCGCCAGAGGTAGACCCGCACGTGCTTCGCCCGGTGCAGGCCGCGCACCTGCCACTCGGTCATCAGGTCGACGACGACGAGGGAGAGGGCGTACTGGGGGCCCTCGCTCGAATCGTCGGCGGTGATCGTGCCCCGCCACCGTTCCGGGTCGCTGCCGTAGGGGCGCCATCCCTCCGAGCCGTGCGGCTCGAACACCCGGTACACCCAGTCCGTCTCGGTGCCCATAGCACCGATCCTGTCACTGCAAGGAGCACCATGCGCCGCATCGGATCCACCCCCGCCTACAACAACTGCCCCGACGTCTTTGAGCTGCTCACTTCGCCGTTTCTCGCCCGTACTGGGTCGCCGACCAGTGGTGGCATCACCGGACGAAGTGTCGATGAGAGCGCCGGGACCAGCGCATACCGAACAGGACCAGGTCTGCCCCGAAGACCACGATGCCGATGATCAGGAGGTAGAACAGCCCCTCCGCCACCGCGCCGATGATTCCCAGGACGATGGCCACGAGGATCAGGAACAGGAAAAGCGCCATGGTGAGCACACCCTCAAGCCTCTGCTGCGGGCGATGATCCCCGCTGTGACCAGCGATTTGGTCGGGCTTCGGTGCTCTTGCGACGGAGGCTGGTCAGCGGCGTGCGAGGCGGCGCCCGCTCCCAGTACCGCGCTCGTAAGGCCTCTCGTAGTGTTTGAAGACCTCTTCTTCCCGCTCGACCGGCAAGACGTCATCCATGCCCATGGACGGCGCCTTCCTCACCAGCCCTCTCCCGTGCGCCACCTTCACGTACCCGGGGCCCAGCGTTGCCTCGTCGAGGGGCACGAAGACCAGTCGGTGCCGAGTCGGCAGTCCGGTACGGACGGTGGCCATGGTCGGCGCGTCGGTGGTGGTGTCCACGTAGACCGCTTCCAGGGCTCCGATCTTGCGTCCCTTGGGATCGATCACGTCCCGGTTGCGCCACTCGCGGATATCGGCTGAATGGATCATGCCTTGCTCCTTGCGGTCCGCGCCTCCCGCAGGCACTGCATCCGATAGGAGGAGTGGCTACGCGAGGTTTACCACCTCTCCATCGTACTCTGACCGCTGGTGCATGCTGTCGAAAACGCCTGGTCGCAGACCGTCGCCTCCCCGCCAACCCACCACTCACCCCAGCTCCCATCCCGTCCGCCGTCGACCCACACACCGTGGAGCGGGCGTGGTCCATGGCGTCCAGGTGCAGCGCGCCACTGTACGAACGACCTGGACCCCAGGGGCCGCGTCTGCTCGGCTCTGCCTGGGTCGACGGCGGACGGGATGGAAGCCCCTCACACACGCCACGATGGACCCGCAGTCGGCAACGGCGCCCCCTCCATCCCGGTGCCGGCCGATCCCCCGCCGGAGGCATGTTCTTGACCGTGGCCTCGATGGTCGGGTGCTCGCCGCATGGCTTCCGGAGTTCGACCAATCCGTGAGGCCGCGGCAGGCTGCCGCGGCCTCACGGTCGCTCCCGGTCGTTGGCCATTGCTGCTGGCCACCCTCGGATAGTCCAGAGCACAACCAGCCCACTTCCAGCGGGCTCCCCTCAACCCCGATCACCTGCGGCTTCTCCATTGCTAGGCACCCCTGGGAGAAGAGGCCCCGAGAACACCGCTTGAGGAGTTCGATCCGAGCCCGCTTCGACTGCGGTCGTCGGCTGGTGCGACAGCCGGACAGAGACGTTGGTGCACGTTCCCGTCCGGCGTCGTTGATGTCAGCCGTGGATGTCAGAAGCCTCGGTCATTGATACGGAGCGCGCGCAACTTAGATGACTGCAGGCTTCGGTTGGCGCTAGCGTGCGGTAGTGATCAGCTGTGTGGGAGTACGTCTGGGTGCGGAGGCCGCACGTCGTCTGGCAGAGACAGGCCTCTATGAGTTTGAGCCGGGGCTGACGGACGCTGAGTTCGAGCGCATCGAGCGCGAGTACGGCTTCGAGTTCGCGGGCGATCACCGGGCGTTCCTTGCGGCCGGCCTCCCGGTCAACGTCCCTCCCGAGGAGGGGCAGACCTGGTCCAGGCCCTGGCCGGAGTGGCGCGGCGGTGATCTGGACAGCTTGCGTCGACAGCTCGACTGGCCGGTCGAGGGCGTTCTGCTCGCCGTTGAGCACAACGGGTTCTGGTACGAGGGCTGGGGGGAGCGTCCAGTCGACGGGACCGCAGCACTGGATACGGCGCGGCGTCATCTGGCGGAGGCGCCGGTGCTGGTGCCCGTGTATGCCCACCGCTACCTGCCCGCCGGCCGGGGAAGCTTCGGGCATCCGGTGCTCTCGATGTGGCAGACCGACATCATCTATTACGGGCTGGACCTGGTCGACTATGTGCATCAGGAGTTCGATGAGGCGCGGGGTGAGGTCGACGAGAGCTGGAACCCGCGAGCGACGGTCCCCTTCTGGCGGGACCTTCTCTGATCTTCCTCAACACTGCTTCACTGATCGGCACCTGCGCCGGTACCCGAAGCACCGTCTCTGAGCAGGGGGAGAGCCGTCGTCGACTGTCGTCATCTGTCGTCGTCGGCCGCCCTCGGACGGCCCAGAGACGGCCCGAGCGGGGGTGTCGCGGTGCGCCCCTCGATGCGAACTACGGGCGGGACGGTCGCTGAGGTCTGCTGGGCTGCAGGTGCATGGGCGCCTCGCGCTGCCACCGGCGGTACTTGCGCGGATGCTGCTGTTCCTGGGCGCGGACCAGGCCGTTGCGGGACAGCACCCGGTGGACCGTGGCCCGTGACGGTGCCGGCTCCAGCCCGCGGCGCGCGAGTTCGTGCGAGATCCGGCGGGCACCCCACCGGGGATGCCGGCGGCGCAGTTCGCAGATCTCGGCTTCCACCTCGGCGGACAGGCGCATGGGACTGTTCCGCGGGCGCCGCGAGCGGTCCAGCAGGCCGGGCATGCCCTCCCGCTCGAACCGACGCCGCCGGCTGTGCGACGTCTGACGCGAGGTGCCATACCGCGCCGCGACCTCACCGATCGGAGACCCGCCGAGCACTTCGCGGACAGCCCGGTAGCGGTACTCGACCAACTGCTGTACGTCCACGACCACCGACGGAAGCACCCCTGCCTCACCGCCGGGCGGGAGATGGCGAACGTCCAGCCGAACGTGTCAACCATGTCCCGAGCACAAACGGTCAAGCATCTCCTGAGACCTCACACCGAGACGTTCATCACCCAGCTCATCACCCTGGCCGCCGTCATCTTCGGCGGCTGGATCGCCGTGCAGGTCCTCGGTCCGAGCAGCCCCCGCGGCGGGACCACGGTGAACATCCGCAAGGCGACCTTCAAGCGCAACCACTTCCACGGCTAGGGCATGCCGCTGCCCTGTCGATTAGCGCCCGGGCGCTGGCTCACCATCATCACGATGATGCCGGTCAGCAGAAGCGCGATGCCGGACGGGGCCCCCCACTCCCGGATGCCGGGGCCGGTGATCACCAGCCCGAAGAGCACCTGGCAGCACAGGCCGAAGGCCATCACCAACTGACCCCAGCCATAGAGGCGAACACGGCGAACCGAACGCCGGTTCCAGGGGAGCACCCAGCCACGGGTAACCGCCGCTAGGCCCGAAGCAGCGATGAGCAACGCCATCACCACAGAAGGTATGGCGAGATAGAGCCGCATGGTTCCCCCTCCTTGCGCGCCGGACCCGCGCCGGACGCCGCCGTGATCATGACACCCACTGCACTCTGCGTCCACGCGCTTCCGTAGCCCACGACCCTCCTGATGGGCCGGACTGTCAAGCCCCGGGTTTGGTGGACGGTGGGTTAGCTGGTTTTCAAGGTGAGTTCTGGTGCGGGTGATGCGGTGTGGAGGGCCTCGTACTCGGCGGGCGGGAGGCGCCCGAGCTCGCCGTGGAGGCGTCGCCGGTTGAACCAGTCGATGTACTCCGCCACGGCGACCTCGACGTCGTCGATGCCGGTCCACGGCCCCTTGTCGCGGATCAGCTCGGCCTCGAACAGGCTGTTGAACGCCTCGGCCAGGGCGTTGTCGTACGAGTCGCCACGCGAGCCGACCGAGGCCACAGCAGCCTCATCGGCGAGGCGTCCGGTGGAGCGCGGGGCACGGTATTGCACGCCGCGGTCGGAGTGATGGATCAGCCCGGCCAGGTCCGCACCGCCGCGCCGGCGGCGCCAGACGGCCATCTCCAGGGCCTCCCGGGCGAGATCGGTGTAGAGGCTGGTGGCGACCTGCCAGCCGACCACCATGCGGGAGAACACGTCGCTGACGAACGCGGCGTACACCCAGCCGGAGAAGGTACTGATGTAGGTGAGGTCGGCCACCCACAGCTGGTTCGGCCCGCTCGCGGTGAACTCGCGTTTGACCAGGTCGGCGGGGCGGCCGGTCTCGGGAGCGGGCCTGGTGGTGCGCGGTCCCCTGGCCCTGCTCACGCCGCGCAGGCCGGCCTCGCGCATGAGCCGCTCCACGGTGCAGCGGGCCACGTTCCGGCCGGCCCTGCGCAGCGCGGCATGGATCTTCCGGGCGCCGTAGACGCCGTAGTGGGCGGCGTGGAGCACGCGTCTCTCCTCGGTGAGCCGCGCATCGTGCAGGCTGCGGGCACTGGGCGGCCTGCCGGTGGCCGCGTAGTAGGTGCTCGGCGCGATCTCGGCGTCGGTGCCCTTCAGGGCCTCGCAGCTCGGCTGGCCGCCGAACTCCTGTTTGTGCCGGTCGATGTAGGCGACCTTCAGCGCAGTGGGCGGGCCAGCTCCGCGGCGAAGAAAGCCGAGGCGGACGTCAGGAGGGCGTTGGCCCGGCGTAGCTCCTTGTTCTCGCGTTCCAGCTCGGCGATCCGGGCGGCGTCGGCGCTGGTGGTGCCCTCGCGCAGGCCCTCGTCGGTCTCGGCCCGCTTGGCCCAGGTCCGCAGGGCCTCGGGGTGGACATCGAGCTGTTCGGCGATGCGGCGGATCGCTCCCGTCCGGCCGGCGGGGTCCTTGCGGGCCTCGCCCGCCATCCGCGTCGCGCGCTCACGCAGTTCGTCGGGGTACTTCTTGGGCGCAGCCATGGTCGGCATCCTTCCGGGTCTTCGATGTCTCCATCAAACCCGGGGCGATTCACCTGTGGACGGCTACCGGACACCGCCTGCGCACCTGACCGCCCGACCCGAACGCCCGCCCACGCCCCGAAAGATCTTGGAGACCCCGCCACCGGAACGGCCATCCGGCACCCATCCCTGCCCGAAACCCGGAAAGCCCTCCCGGAACCGGCCCAAAAGCCTGATCAGGATTCACACGGTGGATCCAGGCTCAGGGGCTGGAGTTTCGTCCTTGAATCCGTGCTCTGTTGGGTGCGTCGATCGCTGCGCGAGCCAGTCCGGAGACGGAAGCATCGACGGGTCACTCCTCCCGGGAGTGCGAACTTTCTACCGTCGATGCTTCCTCGCATCTGCGATGACAGCGACCCCGCTACTGGAAAACCCCCTGCCCCCACTCCTCACCAGCAGCCGAGCAAACTGCGAAGGACGAGATACGGCAGGAGAGCCAAATTTGACACCGGGTGTTCCGGTCAGAGTCGTCTTCGTCTCTCCCCGAGTCCCAAGGGCGAGTGTGTCGTCGGTGTCTGTTGGGAAGAGGGCGTGCATGAACGTCGTGGAGTGGTCGACGCGTGTGGCAGAGACTGAGCTCAAGAGTGTGCTTCCGCGCCGCTGGGCGCATACACAAGGGGTAGCCCGCCGTGCCGCCGAGATCAGAAAAACCGTGGGCAGGGACGCTGACCTGCTCGTTGCTTCTGCCACCTTGCATGACGTGGGCTACGCACCGCGGTTGGTGGTCACCGGCTTCCATCCGCTTGACGGAGCAAGATTCCTCCGGGACTAACACAGTGCCGATGAACGCCTGGTGCGGTTGGTGGCGAACCACTCGTTCGCGTTGATGGAGGCGGAGGAACGCGGGCTGCAGCATGAGCTGGCAACAGAGTTCCCATTGCTGGAAGATCCGCTGGTGGTGGACGCTCTCGTGTATTGCGACATGACGACGACGCCCGACGGCGGCCGGACCACCGCGCAGGAGCGGGTCGCGGAGATCGTCGGCCGCTATGGCGCGGACAGCGTGGTCGGGCGGTTCATCCGGCGGGCGGCACCGGAGATCTTCTCCTCGGTCGAGAGGATCGAGGCCGCGCTGGCGGCTCAGCCGAGGTAGGGGTAGGTGCCGGCGAGGTAGTCCCCAATCTGCTGGCGCATGCTCAGGTGGATGTCGTACTGGTCCAAGTCGGTCGGCTGGACGAAGCGGACTCCGTCGGCCTCGTCGTTGACCGTGGGCGCTCCGCCGACGGGGCGGCCGATGTAGGTGTTCTCGTACTGCTGGCGGATCTCGCCGTCGGTGTAGGCGACGATGTGGTTGGGGTTGGTGTAGACGCCGAGGAAGCCGGTGATCTCCGCGATGATGCCGGTCTCCTCCAGGCACTCGCGTACGGCGCACTCGGCCGCGGTTTCGCCGATGTCCTGGGCTCCGCCGGGGAGTGCCCACTGGCCGGTGTCGCGGCGGCGCTGGAGGAGGATGGCGCCGGCCTCGTCAACGACGAGCAGGTTGCTGGCCGGGATGAGGGTGTTCGCCTTCGGGGCGGCCGGGTCGTTGTAGTACTCAGTCCTGCCCATGGGCGGCGGTCCTCTCCTGGTCGGGTGTCCATGGCCGCGCGGCGGCCCAGACGGCGTCGAAGCTCTGAGCGTAGTTGTCGAACCACCCTGTGCCGTCTGCCCTCTTGAGGTGGAGCAGGGGGTTGGCGCTGGCCGGTTGTCCCCAGATGTGGGGGTTGACGAGCAGGTTGTCGTCGTAGCGGAACATGGACGTGTAGAGCGTGGTGTCGTGGAGCCGTACGGTGCACCCGGCCTCCCCCAGCAGCGGGCGGTAGTACGTCAGCGAGGCGCGGATCTTGGCGGCGAGGGTGTCGCCGATTCCCTCCTCACGGCCCCGGATGGAGACTGCCTGCCCGTCCGGGTCGCCGAAGCACAGGCGCACCCGCACTCCCTCGGCGGCACGTTCGGAGAGCATCTTGGCGACGTGGGGGTTGGACTGGGCGAAGAAGGTGCCAGAGAAGACGAGGACGCTGACCTCCTGCTGGGCCTCTCGCAACAGCGAGAGCCAGACGTCCCGGGGCACGCTGGCTCGGTTCTGGTAGGTGTCGACCAGCTCGGTGCCTAACCCGTCCCGCGGCCGGCCGGAGCCCTTGGATGAGGCGGGCCAGAGGAAGGTCTCTTCCACGCGCAGGTGTCGCGCAACGCGGAAGCGGTGCCGAGCATGGGGAACCCGCCCGCCCAGCCACCGGCTCACCGTTTTGGGGTCCACCTCGCAGATCTCGGCAAGAGACTCGGGCGAGACGCCACGTTGGCCGAGCACAGCACGCAGTCGGTCGTTCACAGCAGCCATCGAAGCGGTGCAGCGCGTGATCGCGCAAGGACGTTTTGGGACGTAGCCGCTGAAGCGCAACCCCGCCGACTGCCTACTCTGGCGCCATGGAGCTCATCGTCCTGTGGGACATCGACCACACCCTCATCGAGAACGCGGGGGTGAGCAAGGAGATCTACGCCGCTGCCTTCTCGGCCCTCTCGGGACGGGAGCCTATGGAGCCGGCGCGTACCGAGGGGCGTACGGATCGACTGATCATGCGCGACATGTTCGTCCGTGACGGGCTGCCCGTCCCTGACTGGCACTCCGTCGAATCCGCGCTCGCCCAAGCGGGAGAAGCACGGCTGGATGATCTGCGCAGGCGCGGCACGGCCTTGCCCGGCGTCCCTGAGGCGCTGAAGGCCGCCTCCGCCCAGAGCGGTTGGGTCTCCTCCGTCCTGACCGGCAACATCGCCGCCAACGCCCGTGTGAAGCTGGCTGCGTTCGGCCTCGACTCGCTACTGGACCTACCTGTGGGTGCCTACGGAGCTGACGCCGAGCTCCGCCCTGAGCTGGTCGCTGTCGCCCGCGAGCGCGTGCAGCGGCTTCGCGGCGTTCCGGCTGGCGTCCCCACCGTCCTGGTGGGGGACACCCCTCGTGACGTGGAAGCGGCCCTGACCACGGGCTCCGGGATCGTCGCCGTCGCTTCCGGCATCCACAGGCCGGAGGAACTGACCGCCGCCGGCGCCGCTGAAGTCCTGCCCGACCTGTCGGACACGAAGCACGTTCTAGGCATCCTGGAGTCTTTCGCAGGTCACTGAAAACGTCCCAGGACGTCCTCGGACCGTCCCTGAACGCGGTGACGAGGTCCCCGGGCAGAAAGCCACTATCAGGGCTCCCAACAGCCAGTCAGCTGAAGGAGCCGATGTGATCGGGGAAGTCACCGGGATCAGGAAGATCCGAATGCTGTACCTGCAGCTGCTCTACCGCTGCAACTTCACGTGCCTGCACTGCTTCCACGGCAAGCGGCTTCAGTACGCCGACGCCTTCACCGCCGAGGAAGCCGTCAGTCTTCTCACCCTGATGCGGGACGAGTACGGCACGCAGGCCGTGACCCTGCTCGGCGGAGAGCCGTTCGTCCACCGGGACCTCGCACAGGTGGTTCGCCATGCCAAGGAGGAGCTGGGCCAGCGCGTCGAGATCTGCACCAACGGCTACCGGATCGAGCGGCGCCTGACCGAGATCGCTCCGCACCTGGACCTGCTCAGGGTCTCGCTGGAGGGCGTCGGATCGACCAACGACGGCATCCGCAGGCAGGGCAGTTACCGCAGCGCCCTCAACTCGCTCAGTCTCGCCCGGGACCTCGGCGTTCCGACGGGCGCGACCATGACCGTCACCTCGCGGAACATCGACGAGGTCCTCCCCCTCGCCGGCGTCCTGGCGCAGCTCGGGGTCCGGCAACTCAAGCTCCACCATCTGCGTCCGGTCGGCAACGCCGCCGACCATCCCGAGTTGCTGGTCACCGACCCGGCTGCCTGCGGCCGGCTCCGCGAAGAGCTCGCGACGGCCGAGCTGCCCCTTGAGATGATCGTCGACGAGGACCTCTCCGAGCACGGCGCCCCGGAGGTCTGCGCACCGTCCGGCGGACCTCGCGAGATCGACCGGATCGAGGCCGACCCACGCGGTGCGCTGACCATGTCCTGCAAGGCCGTGGGCAAGGACTCCCACGCGTTCTGGTACGAGAAGGCCGCGGGCCGCATCGTCCACAGGCCCTCCGCCACGGACGAGCTCACGCGCCCGGTGCCGGACGTGGTGTACGCCCGTGCCTGACCACCCGCGATTCGAGAGCTTGGAAGGCTTACGGGGCACTGGCAAGTCGACCATCGCACCGATGCTCGCCGCTGCCCGCGAAGCCGTCCTCGTCCCCACCGTGCCTGCCCTGTACCAGCCCCTCAGACACGCGGTGGACAAGCGGACCAACGTCGAGGCACGGATGTGCCTCTACCTCTCCGCACTGTTCACCGCGGCCGAGGAGATCCAGCACCACCTCGAAGACGGCGTCCCGGTCGTCGTCGAGAGCTACTTCGCCCGGTGTCTCGCCAGCCACCGGGCCCTGGGCGCCCGGCTCGGCGTCACCCTGCCGAGCTGGCTGCCGACACCCGTCACCTACCACCTCGTCTGCGCTGACGACGAACGGCAGCGCCGCCTCGCCTCGCGGAACAAGCCGACATCGCGATGGGACGCACTGATCGAGACCGCCACGGACCGGGTGACGGACGCCTACGCCTCGTTCCCGATGCATCGCATCGACACCACGGAGCTCAGCCCCGAAGAGGTCCTCCGCGTGATCACCGCCACCGATACGCAAGGAGCGCACTCCCATGCAGACACAGAGCCTGTGGGAGCACACCCTGACCTTCTTCCCCCAGTTCCTCGCCACGCTGCGGGAACACGTCGCCCCTGACGCCACCGTCGCGGTCGTCGGTGCCAGCGACGGCAAGTTCGTCCTGCCCCTCGCCGCCACCGGCTACCACGTCGTCGCCATCGAGCGCGACGCGCTCGCCCTGCACGGAGGGGATGTCCGCCTCCCGGGTGACAGCCATGCACACGCGCTGGGCCTGATCGATCGACTGAAGCTCGAAGAACTCCAGGACCGCGTACAGGTCGTTGAGGACGACTTCCTCGACGGTGAGCCTCTGGGCCTGCAGTGTGAGGCGGTCTGGACGAGCTGCTCGTGGCACTACAGTGCCAACCACCACCGCCCGCTCGCCGAGTTCGTCGACCGCATGCAACGCCTGGTCCGCCCGGGCGGTGTGTTCGGCGCGGAGTTCATGATGCCCGTCGAAAGACGTCACCACATGACCGAGCACTACACCTCCCCCGAGCGCCTGCTCCCTCACTTCCTCGGCGACTGGGAGGTCCTGCTCACTCTGCGCACGAGCGAGTTCACCGAGCGACCCCATGTCGGCCAGCTGCACGACCACATCCACCGCATGGGCCTGCTCATGGCAGCCCGAACGTCCACTCTCACCGACCACTTCTGAGAGAAGAACCCATGAAGCACGAGTACGAGGCGAAGTTCCTGGCCGTCGACGCCGCCGGCCTCCAGGTCAAGCTGACCGCCCTCGGCGCCGTCCAGGCGCTCCCCCGCACCCTCCTCACCCGCAAGATCTTCGAGAACGACTCCCTCGACGGCGGGGCCTGGGTCCGCCTTCGGGACGAGGGCACCCGCTCGACGCTCACGCTCAAGCAGGTCACCGACGCCACGACGATCGACGGCACCAAGGAGATCGAGACCGAGGTCACCGACCTGCACGCCATGGCTGACATCCTCCGTCGAGTCGGCCTCACCGAGGTCCGCTACCAGGAGAACTACCGCGAGGAGTGGCGCCTGGGCGAGGTCGCCTTCGACTTCGACACCTGGCCCGACCTGCCCACTTTCCTGGAGATCGAAGGGCCCGACGAGGCATTGGTCCGGCAAGCCGCAGCACTTCTAGACCTCGACTACTCCGAAGCCCGGTTCGGCAGCGTCGACGAGATCTACAAGAGCGAGACCGGCCGCGACATCCTCGCCGAACCCACCCTTCTGTTCTCCGACGCCGAGAAGCAGGAGGACGCGTCCCCGACGGCCCAAGGCCGTTGATCACGGAGGCGGACAAGCAATGCTGACGGAAGTCGCCTTACAGCACAGGGTGATCCCCGGAATCGCCGAGTTCGCCCGCGGAGGACTGCCCACACCGGCAACCACCGACGACGGCAACGAATGGGTCGACGGATTCTGCTGGCTCTACTGCGGGCAGCGGTGGACGCGCGTCCTGTGGATCGGCCCCGCCAGAGTCGCCGGCGCCCAGGCGCCGATGTACGCGTGCGGCCCCTGCATCCGCGTGCTACAGGAGCGGGTCTGGCAGTCCCTCCTCAGCAGGGACCAACCGGACCGCTCCGCCCGGCCGAGCGAAGCCGCCGCGGTGGGACAGCCGACCTCCGGCAGGAGGGCCGGCAAGCACCGGGGCCAGAGCAGGTTCCTCCGCCGAGGTTAAACCCCGCCCTGGTCACAGGTGCCTGCCGTCCCCCGCGGCGTGAGCCCCGTGACCAGGTCGGGCCTTGGCCGTGCACGCTTCCAGCGGAGCGCTGTCCGCGACGAACGGCCCGACGCTTCCGCTACCTGTGCTGTCGAGGGAACAGGTCCAGCGGACTCGCCGCCGCCAGACGCGCAAGCGCTGCGGGTGGCCACCGCGGTGGTCGTCCGCGGCAGCGATGTCCTCCTGGTGTGCCGGCGGGACGACGACGCCGTTGGAATCACGTGGCAGTTCCCGGTTGGGGTCATCAAGCCGGGAGGCAAGGCGGAGACCACCACCATGCGGGAGACCTTGGACGAGACGGGTGTTCACTGCGCGGTCCGGCAGCACCTCGGGAACCGGCTTCACCCCGTGGCCGGCGTGCTGTGCGAGTACTTGGCCGACGAGGCCACCAACAGCAACGCGGCCGAGAACATCGACGTCATGTGGGTCCCCAGAAACGCGGTGCCCCACTTCATCCCCGTCGGTACGATCTTCCCACCCGTCCTGGCCGTCCTGGAGGAGCAGACGTGACGCAGCAGAACACGGACGAGCGGCCGGGCATCGCCGCTGCCATCGTCGTGAACGAGGGGCGTGTGCTGATGGTGCGTCGCCGGGTCAGCGAGGGACAGCTCTCCTGGCAGTTCCCGGCCGGAGAGGTCGAGCCCGGCGAGGCCCGCGAGGACGCCGCTGTGCGGGAGACCCAGGAGGAGACCGGGCTGACCGTGGCGGCTGTGAAGCTGCTCGGCGAGCGGGTCCACCCGAAGGCGGGCCGGCTGATGTCGTACACCGCCTGCGAGGTGTTGGACGGTACGGCCCACGTCGCGGACACCGAGGAGCTGGCCGAACTGGCTTGGGTCGCCCACGAGGAGATCCCGCAGTACGTGCCGTACGGGCTGTTCGAGCCGGTACAGGAGTACCTAAACGCGGCACTGGGTGGTGTCAGTCGGTGGAAGCAACTGAGCTGGTCAACAGCTCGGTGAAGACTTCGGCGGGGGTGCGGTAGGCCAGGATACGGCGGGGCCGGGCATTGAGTTCTTCGGCCACGCATTTCAGGTAGGCGGGGTCACCGGCGATGTCGGTGCTCTTGGGGAAGTACTCGCGCAGCAGCCGGTTGGTGTTCTCATTGGTGCCGCGTTCCCACGGGGAGTGCGGGTGGGCGAAGTAGACGGCCAAGTCGGTTGCCAAGGACAGGCGTTGGTGCTGGGCCATCTCACTTCCCCGGTCCCAGGTGAGGGACTTGCGCAGGATCTCGGGCACGCCGGTGACCGTCTCGATGAGGGCGTCGCAGACCGCGCCCGCGTTCTTGCCGGCGAGCAGCGGGACGGGCAGGAAGAAGCGGCTGGTGCGCTCGACCAGGGTGCCCAGCGCGGTCTGGCCGTTCCGGCCAATGATCAGGTCACCCTCCCAGTGGCCGGGCACAGCCCGGCCGGCGGCCTCGGCGGGGCGCTCGTCGATGGAGCGCATGCCGACGATGCGGGCGCCGGGGGTGCCGGCGCGGCCGCGCGGGCGGCGTGTGGTGCGGCCGGAGCGCAGCCGGACGCCGTGCCGGGCCAGCTCGCCGGTGGGAAGGGCGTAGATCCAGGTGTAGACGGCCTCGTGGGAGATCACCCTGTCAGGGTCTCGGTGACCGTGTTCGCGGCGCAAACGGCCGGCGATCTGGTCGGGCGAGTGGCCGCGGCCCAGCCGGGCCAGGACCTCGCGGCGCAGCCCGGGAAGCCGGTCCAGCTTGCGTACCTTGGGGCGCCGACGCGCCATGGCCGCATGGGAGTTGGCGTGCGCGGCACGGTATCGCTCCCGGCCGCCGTGGCGGCGGATCTCCCGGCTGACCACCGAGGGACTGCGGCCGATTCGCTCGGCGATCTCCTTCTGTTCCAGTCCCTCGGCCAGGCCCCGGGAGATCTCCTCCCGGTCGAGCAGGGACAGCGGGGTACGGGAGGAGGCCGTGCTCATGGGTGGTGCTCTCCGGTCGGGGATCGGGCCTCCCGAGCCTACGAGACCAAGATCAGTTGCTTCGACCGGTTGAGATCAAGCGACAGCTCACCCCCGTGGGGAGAGCTCGCTGAGGACATGCTGAACCCAGGCGAAGTTCGCACTCCCCTTGGACGGCTGGCCAAGGCTCCAGCGACGGTCTCCGATGAGTTCGTCATGACCCCAACCAGGCACCTTGAAGGGTGGGTTGGCGAGCACGACATCAGCAGCCAGCCCGGTCGATCCGCCCCGTAGGCTGTCGACGGCTCTGGCTCCGAGATCTCCGGTCAGCGAGTTGAGTACGAAGTTCATCGCCGCCACCCGACGAGCCTCGACACTGACATCCCTACCGTAGACAAGCGGTACCCCGCTCCCGTCCAACTGACGACGCGCCCACTGCGCGGCCTCCACAAGGAGCCTTCCCGATCCACAGACCGGATCCAGCACACGTTCACCGGCTCGGGGCCCAGCCAACCCCGCCATCAGCCGGGCGATGCACTGAGGCGTGTAGTAGTTATTGAGCCGAAACGGTCTGGTTTCCTACTGGATGGTGTAGCGGACGTGGCGGGCATGGAAGTAGCCGCGGACGATGTGGGGCTGGCGCTGGCGGCGATGGAGGAAGCGTCGGGTCTCGCGGGCGAGGTCGTCCACCGAGCGGGCTCGTGAGGCATGCACGTGCCGTTTGACATCTGCGTTGAGGATCTCGTCGGGGTTGAGTTCGGGGCTGTAGCCGGGCATCAGGTGCAGTTCGATCCGCTCCGCGTTGTCGGCGAGCCAGGCGGTCACGGCCTTGCTGCGGTGGACCGGGTGCCGGTCGGCGATCACATGGACCTTGCGGCCGGCCTGGCGGGCGAGCCGGTCCAGGAAGGTGATGAACACCTTCGCGGTGAAGCGGCCGGTGAAGACGGTGAACCACAGGGCGCCGCGCGAGGCGATGGCGGACATGATGTTCACGCGCAGCCGCTTGCCGTTGACCCGGACGACAGGGGTGTCGCCCTTCGGTGCCCAGGATCGGCCGGGCGGGGCGGTGTCCGAGCGCAGCCCACACTGATCCGCCCAGGCCACCACGGCGCCCTCGCTGCGGGCGCGCTCGGCGAGGGCGGGATACTCCTCCTTCAGCCAGGCCGTCACCTTCTCCTGCTTCTGCTGGTAGGCGCGGCGGGCCGGGCGCTGCGGGGTGAACCCGTGGCGGCGCAGCCACTTGCCCACGCCCTGTTCGGTCATGGTGACGCCGACGACCATCCGAATCAGCTCGGCGACCAGCGCCCGGGTCCACAACGGACCGCCGATCAGCAGTTCCTCGGGCGTGTAGTCGGCCATCGCCTGGAACAGCACCACACGGTCCTCGGCACCGATCAACTCGCCGGGTCCGGAGCGGGACTTGGCCGGCGTCGCGAGCGATTCCCGTCCCAGCCGGCGGTACTTGCGCCACCAAGTGCCCACGGAACGCTCCGACACCCCGAACACCTCGGCCGCCTGCCGGTACGTCCGTACCCGCCCCGACTCCAGCGCGGCCACCACCCGCAGCCGCACCACTTCCTGCGCGGCAGGCGCCAGCCGCCGCGCATCTCCCGACTCGATCACGCACACTCAACGCGCGAGGCAACCAGATCGTTTCGGCTCAATACCTCCCTCGCCCAACCGGTGCGAGTACCGATCGAGGCACGCGTCGAACAGACTGACCGCCTGCTCTGCCGAC
Organism: Streptomyces sp. GD-15H; assembly: GCF_045291515.1. NCBI lineage: Bacteria > Bacillati > Actinomycetota > Actinomycetes > Kitasatosporales > Streptomycetaceae > Streptomyces > Streptomyces sp. GD-15H. The sequence continues at coordinate 4,702,848 of NZ_CP149447.1, read as the reverse complement.
TGCACCTGATCCACCTCGGCGATCAGCGCCGCCAGCCGCCGATCCGCCTCACCAAACAGTCCGACAGCTCCTGCGCCGCGCCTCTCTAACTTGAAGACGCTGTCGATTCCTGTACTCACCCACGCCATGCTCAGCGCCGGTTCCGCAGGCCCGAAGCGTCTGATGAGCCTGGACCAGAACGGTCCTCGCACCCCCCGAAGGAAAATCAGGCTCTCCTGCTGTATGAGTGGGTCACTCCGTGGCGGGTTGGCGGCCGGGGAGGGCGGGCTTGTCGCCGGCGAGGGTGAGCATCACGAGCGCGATGATCGCGTCCGCGCTGTGGAAGCCGAAGCCGCGGCGGATGATGAGGCGGGTCTTGGTGTTCGTGGACTCGATCAGCCCGTTGCTCATGCCGGTGGTCAAGGCGGCGCGGATGGCGTCGTCATGGCGGCGGATGCGGCGTTGGAGGTCGACGAAGGCGTCGATGCGGCAGCGACGGGCCCAGCCGATCCACCGGTCCAGGGCCTGCAACGCGGCGGTGGGACGGGTCTTGGCCAGCAAGAACACGGCCCGCAGAGCTTCCTTGAGGCGCCAGGCGCGGTGCAGGCGGGGGTCGGTGGCCGCGATCCAGGCGAGCTTCGCGGCCTGGCGGTCGGTGAGGTCGGCTTCGTTCTTCCACAGGGCGAACCGGGAGTCCTTCAGCGCCCGGGCACGCTCGCGGCCGTCGGTGTCGGCGGCCTGGTGGCGGGCCCGGTTCCAGGAGGCCCGGCGCTCGACGTCCAGGGCGTCGGTGGCCCAGGCCACCACATGAAAGGGGTCCATCACACGCAGGGCGGCCGGGGCCCGTTCGGCCAGTGTCTCGGCGATCCAGAGCGCGCCGTCGGCGCTGATGTGGGTGAGGCGGGCGGCCCGCGTCTCGCCGAGGTTGTCGAAGAAACGGGCGAGGACGGTCTTGCCGTGCCCGTCGGCCATCCAGACGACCCGGCCGGTGTCGTGGTCCACGACCACGGTCATGTACTTCTGCCCCTTGCGGTAGCTGATCTCGTCGATCCCGATCCGGACCAGCCCCGTGAGTCGGTCGACGGTCCGGTCGCGGTCGGCGACCACGCGCGCCACGATGCCGCCGACCGTGCGCCAGGAGGTCCGCATCAGCTGCGCGGTCGCGGACTTGGAGCACTCGGCGGCCAGCCACGCGGTCTGCTGGTCGAAGGCACGGGTGTGTCCGGCGTCGTGGCGGGCCCAGGGCACCGCACCGGTCACGATCCCGTGGGTCCGGCAGGCCACCCGGGGTGCGGCGGCCTCCAGGAACACGCGCATCGCCCCGTGGTCGAGGTCCCGCCACCGGCGCCGGCCCCGTCCCGCGTCATAGCCCGGGGCCCGCCGGCGGCACACCCCGCACCGCCCCCGCCGCCGCGCGTCGGGCCGTACCGACACGATCACGCACCGCTCGCTCTCATCGATCCGGACACCTTCGATCACCGTGTGGTCGACCGTCAGCGTCCGCTTCCATATCCTGAAGACAGACACGCCGTTTTCCTGCTTGATCCAACTTGAGCCTCAACACCTCAAGGGTCACAGGGGACGGCGTGTTTCACGTATCAGAGCAGGTCAGGACACCCACTCATACGGCAGGAGAGCCGAAAATCACCTGGAGTGCGACCTGGTACACAGTCTCCGGAGCAACCACTTCGGACAACGTGTCGATCGCGCGCCACACGCGCCTGAACGCGAGAGGACTGGCGGCCTCATCTTGCGCCGTCACGACGTCTTCAGCCAGGTGACGGTCGCCATACCGAGGCCCATGGCGACGCCGAACGCCACTCCGCCGCTCTTAACCGCCCCCACCACCTGGCCCCCGTCAGCAAACTGCAGGATGCCAGCCAGCAACCCCACGATCCCCGACGCCAAGGCGACCAACGCAAACAGCAGCGCCTTGTACTGCACGCCACAACTCCCCTCGTTCCGGAGCCTCTGACGAAGCTTCTGACAGAACGAACCTAGCTACCGCAGGCGGTACGCGAGAGCAGCATGCAATTTGGGTTTTGGCACGGAAGAGAGCTTGCTCAAGGCCCGCCTCATGGGCCAGACCGACGCCCAGTCCCTTGCTGAGGGTTTGATCCGTCGAGCCTGGCCACAGTCCGGCAAGGTCACCGACCTCTTCGAGCGGCTCGTCACCGCTTCCGGTCTTCCGCCGATCCGGCTGCACGACCTCCGCCACGGCGCGGCCACGCTCATGCTCGCCGCCGGCATCGACGTCAAGATCGTGTCGGACACCCTCGGGCACAGCGACACCCGGATCACCCGGGACATCTACCAGAGCGTCCTCCCCCACGTCGGCAGGAGCGCCGCCGAGGCCATCGCCAAGCTGGTCCCGCTCCAACGCAAGACGAAGGCGGAGGGAAGCCGCCCGCCAGGCGGAGAAGGCCCGGAAGAAGGCCAAGCGCGCCGAGAAGACCCCGGCCGAGGGCAGGAAGAAGGCCCGGCAGAAGAAGCCCAGGAAGTAGGGCCGAGTCCTCCTCCGCTCACGCATCGCTCACGCAAGCCATCCCACGGTACCCGGGCCGTGGGACGCATCATGCCCCGAGCACCACAAAAGGCCAGGTCACGGGCTATGTGACCTGGCCTTTTCCGGAGCCCCCTGTCGGATTCGAACCGACGACCTACGCATTACAAGTTGTCCGATCTTGGTCCTGGGACGTCCGGGGGTATCCGCGGATGGTGCTCCGTGCCTGTTCAGAAGAGTTGGCGGACCTCATCGGACGACGGTGGACGGTTGCGGAACTAGTGGCTATTGAGACCAGGACCGAGACCACAGCCGCCCGAGTCGGCAGATTTACAGCGGGCTCCCCTCAACACCGCTTTAGGAGTTCGTCCGGACACTCGTACTGGCTCGAGCTGCCACGGCTGCCCGCGCCGTGAGGAGCGGTCACGACTGCTGCCGTCCACCGCCGTTGATGCCAGCTCCTCGCCCAGCTTCACTACGGCCGCTGGGCCCTCTCACTCGCCGCCGCAGACCTCTGCTGGGAGCCACGCGCCCCGGTGCGCGCCGGATGCCCTCTTGCGGTGCTCACTCCTACACAGCACGGTTTCGTTGAACGCTGCTCGGCACTCAGGCGCCATAAGGGGGAGGGGCGATAGGTCATGGGGATAGTGACAGCGTGGGCGCGGGAGACCTTCGGCGACACGGCCGGCCAGTTGGTCGAGCTGATCCCAGCCAGCTTGGTCCGGGCACATGCCAGGGCGCGTAGCGGCCACGAGGGAGTGCATACCCAGACACTGGAGGCATACGGACACGGACTATACGCCGCCCAGTACGAGGAACTGGCTGCCAGTCTGGCCGCACTCTCGGACGCCACTCCGGTGCGCCTACAGAGCCGAACGCTGATGCTCGTTCGCGACCACCTGATCTATCCGTATTGCTACGCGAAGAAGGATGTCCCCGTCACGGCCGCGCGGTTACGCCGCACCACCGGCTTCCGCGCGGATCTGATTCGTCGCCACGGTCCGGAAACTCAGGCAGCCGGCGTTCGACTTGGACTTCGACGAGTTCGACGAGCCGGAGACGCACCCCGACCTCAGCCTCCTGCCAGAAGACGTGCGCCTCGTCCTGGTTGCCTACGCGTGCTCCATGAGCGAAGGCGTGATGCGAATCGAATGGGGCTCGGCCGAGCTGCGCCGCGAGGACCGCTACCTCATCTGGCACCGCCACGAGCCACTGTCTCCTGGTGCCTCAGCCGGCAAGAAACACCCCCATCTTGCCGTACCGCCCACCCCTGGGTGGAAACCCATCTGGTCGGGACGCTCTGACCTGCGGTTTCGCTGCGTAGCGCTGTGGGCCGACTGTCACTTTCGGTCGTCGTTGGGTGGCCTCGGGGAGCCTTGGACGGCCCAGGGACGGCCCGAACTGGTCAGTCACTGCCACAGACCACAAGGCCAATGCAGGCACTTCAACACATCTCGCAGCCAAACTGCGCATATGCCAACAAATCACACTGATCGCGAGAATGGCTAGCGCGCGACGCCCCTGACCCTAACAATGGCCGAATGACTCGCTTGCAACGAATCGTCGCTTGGGCGCTGGCAACTGCGTTCGGCCTGGCATGCCTGGGACTAGGAATCTACCTGGCAAAGATCGGCCTCGAGAAGGCTAATCAGGTGTCAGGGATTGTTGGCCTTTTTGTGGCTCTCGCGGGTCTAGCGCTCTCTACTTGGGGAGCCATTAACACGCGGACCGCAATTCAGTCTCCGCGCCGTCCCGGGCGAGAGGCCATCCACCAGTCACAGCGCAGCGGAGATAACTCTAAAAATATTCAGGCAGGCGGGGATATCAACTTCGGAGACAGCAACAGGTTCTAAGGAATCACAGATCATGGCATGGTGGCAAAAGCAGCGTTCGGGCGACAATTCACAGAATATCCAAGCCGCTGTGGCTAATTTCGGCCTGGGATATGACGACGTCCTGGCGGTGGTGTCGCACTATGTAGATAGCAAGCTCTCAACACTTTCTCAAGCAGCGTTCGAAGAAGCCCGAGACCGCGTTGAAGAGTTCACCGTTAACTATCTTAAAAAGATTCAGGATGGCCACCCCAACGCATTGGAGAATGCAAGGGATCCAGGAGTCCAATCCGCTCTCTTGGATGCCCAGTCGGCATACGCCAAGATGGGTGACCACGATTTGGGTCAAGTCCTCGTGGAAATTCTGGTAAAGCGCACGGAAACCACGGATCGGAACGTTCAGCAGCTAGCTTTGACGGAAGCCATCGTAGCAACTGGCAAGCTGTCCTACCGGCATGTGCAGCTAATCACGGCGCTCTTTCTCACGCTTGCCGTAACGTTCGGCGCGCCTGTCAATCCTGCCGACCTCTACGTGCGCCTCGCAAAGAACCTTTCCCCTTTCCTGGCTGGCCTCACAGCCTCTGATGCGGACATCCAATACCTCGCCGACACTGGCGCAACACGAATCGAGATGATATCCGAGAGGCAAGTTCCATCTACATTCAGGGAGACATATCCGGGACTCTATTGCAATGGCCTAAACGGTGAAATGTTCCCTGCTGTTGGAAAGTACGAGGGTGGCCCGCTGATCATTCCATGCCTCCGTGACAATAAGCTACTACAGGTCAACTCCTCAACGGAGCGACAACTCGAAGCGTTGCTCCCCCAGTTCGGACTCGAAGGCGATAAGGATGAGCTGCTTAACCTACTGAAAGCCAACCCTATGCCCGAGGACGAGATCGAGCGCGAGTTGGTCGATAGCGTGCCAGGCATGGATAAATTCATGCAGCTCTGGAAGAGCACCGTACTCAAGAATAGTATTCCATCTATTGTGGGAATGGCCATCGCGCACGCGAACTTGAAGAAGACCCTCGGTTCCGACTTCACGGCTGATCTCGATATCTGGATCTCGTGAGGAGCGGTCGGGTAGGGAGAACAGGTCGGCAAGTGCTACGGCAACCAGGAGCAGCATGGCTATGCCAGGTGAAACAACAGGCGAAGCGGACAGCCTCTCCCCAAGAGAACGCGGAATCTTTGACTGTGATGAGGCCTATCGCACCCCAACTCGGAACGATTACGCCCGCGTCTTCACCTCTGGAATGGTTGCGCTCGACACCAATGTGCTACTTAACCTGTACCGGTCTAACGAACGCACACGGAAAGACACACTCGCCGTGCTGGGTCGGCTTCGCCACCAGCTTTGGATTCCCCACCAGGTACTGACGGAGTTTTGGCGAAATCGAGATCTGCCATCCGTTCGAGGGCATCATCACACAAAGGCGCGAGAAGCGATCTCCGCTCTGGATAAGGTATCCAGGTCGGCAAACGACGCACTGAGCCGATGGATGAAAGATGTCCATCTCAATAACGATGAAGCGGTTCGCCAACGCATCGAATTTTCCAGGTCCTCCTTGTCTGAAAGCCTGGAGCAGCTTAAAGTCATTGTGAAAGAACAAGCAGAAAAGGATGCCCTGGAGGGAACATCCGACACTCACACTGATCCAGTTTTGACCGAACTGGAACCGCTACTGCATGGCCGCATCGGCAGCCCGCTACCGCCCGATGAATTCGAGACTGCCCTACAGGAGGCGCAACGTCGCGCCAACGAAAAGATCCCGCCGGGATATGCAGATTTTGAGTCTAAGCCGCCAAGGCAAGCCGCAGGCGACTACATGCTGTGGATCCAACTAATAGCCGAAGCCGCTGCGCGCCAGTGTGACGTGCTGCTCGTCACGGGCGACATCAAGGATGACTGGTGGATCCCTGGGGACGGCAAGGTTTCTGCACGTCCGCGGACGGAGCTGGGCGTTGAGATTCGGAAGAGGACCAACAGTAATTTCTTTATGTTGACGCCAAGTCAACTACTTGTCAAAGCCAATGACGTCTTCGGTATGCAAGTCGATGAGCGCTCGGTAAGCGACCTAGCTACCACGGAACGAGGGACCGCGAACGACACCCTTCCTAAAGACTTCATCCCCGCAATTTGGACACGGTTGCTCAGAGCCCACGAAACTGCCCTGGATGCAACAAAGGGTGCGCTGTCTAGCGAGTACAAGAAAGTTTACGGTAGTGTCGTGGCGAGCTTTGCGCGGGAAGAGATTTGCGACGAAGTAATTCGGCGTGGCGGTATGATCACCCGCATAGCTGGTAGCGAGTACCCAATTCTTGATGGGCGCCTAATTATCCCTTACCGCCTCGGAAACCGCACGATGTCAGCCACGGACACTAGACTCCGCCTTCAGAGTAGCGCGAGACTAGAGCACATTTTCAGGAGCTATGCGGAGTTGACTGGGGTATTCGGGCTGGATGGCGACGTACCAGGGCACGTCAGCTCAACTTACCCATTGACGGCTGTTTTGCTTTTCTTCTCGTCCACCGCAGACGAGGGGATCCTGTCGCTGGATTACGCCAACGTAATCGTACAGCCTGATGGATTCACATGGGGCTACTAACGCCTTGACGGGGCTCCCTTAACTCGCCGAATGATTCCCATACGCCAATTTCATGTGTGTGCTCTGAGATGCGGCTGGCCGAGGACATGCGCACCTCGTGGCCGTCAGTGGTCGCCTCTACACTTCCACCATGCGCAAAGGTGCGATCACACGAGATGCCGTGCTCCAGGCCATCACCGAGTACGACGAGCTTGGCCAGACCGCGTTTTTGGCCAAGTACCGCTTCAGCAAGTCCCGCGCGTATCTCCTCCTGCACGAGGGGCGGGAGTACGACTCGAAGGCCATCGCCGGGGCGGCTCACAAGCGGGACCACGGCCGCGCGCTGCTGCCAGAGGAGTTCAGCGGCGGGAAGGACCACGCCGCGGCCTGGCTCAAGCGAGCCGGATTCGAGGTCAAAGCCGTGAAGAACCCCGACTGGGCCCGCGACGAGATCATCCTGGCCTGCCACCTTGTGATGGCCAGCGGGTGGAAGGGGCTCGACGCCAACGACCCGCGCGTCGTCGAGCTGTCCGGCCTCCTGCAGCTCATGCCGATCCACGCCGAGGCCGACCGCAACGAGAAGTTCCGTAATCCCAACGGGGTGGCCCGCAAGACCTTCGACATCGCCACGCGCCACCCGGACTACCGGGGCAAGCCCACCAACGGCGGTGCCCTCGATGTCGAGGTGCTGCACGAGTTCCGGGCCCGGCCGGCCGAGATGACCGAGGTGGCCCAGCTCATCCGGCAGGGCATCACCGCGGGAGACCTCCAGACACTGCCGCTGGACGACGACGAGGACCTGGACGACTACAGCGCGCCCGAAGGCCGGTTGCTGATGAGCCGGCACAGGCGCCGGGAGCGGAACAAGGGCCTGCGGAAGAAGAAGATTGCCGCGGTCCTCAGGCAAGGCGGAACGCTGGCCTGCGAGGCATGCGGCTTCGACTTCGAGGAGGTCTACGGCGACCGCGGCAGCGGCTACATCGAGTGCCACCACGTCGTGCCCCTGCACGAGGCCGGCGAGGGCCGGACCAAGCTCAGCGACCTCGCACTCATCTGCGCGAACTGCCACCGCATGATTCACCGCTGCGCGCCCTGGCCGACCCCGAGGGAACTGCGGAATCTCATCGAGAGCCGCCGGGACGCCGTGGCGCACATCCCCGCCCAGCAGACCACGGAAGCCGCCGAGCCTGCCGCCGGCAAGGCGTAGCCTCCCGAAGCCCGTGCCCCTGCCGTGCCCGATTGAGCGGGAAACCACGGGGAGTCGCGGTCAGGCACGGAGAACCGAGCATGAGAACGGCCCCCGACCAGTTACCCAGGTCAGAGGCCGTTCTCAGTGCTCATCGTGCGGAGGCGGTGGGATTTGAACCCACGGTGACATCGCTGCCACGACGGTTTTCAAGACCGGTTGCTCGCTGCTGCCGAACCAGCCGATCACCTGCGTGTTCCCCGCTAATGCGAGTCCATCAAGCGGTCGCCTGGCCGGAGGATGGCCGCAGATTCGCTCGACTAGCGGCCATGACGTAGAGCCGGGCTGGGGCAAGGCCGGTCGCTTCGGCCGTGCAGGCTTTCCAACTGTCCGCATGACCGTTCAGGGGCCAGTCGTGAGCCTTCACGCGGCAAGCTCATAAGGGATGCGCGCACTGCGGTTAACGGAGGCGTCCGCTAGCGCACCGGACAAAGACCAGGACAATGAACGGTGCCGAACGGAACAGAGGTGACAAGACCCCTCGGTCGGTTGCATGGGACCACGGGAAGCGCCACCGGGACGCCAGCGATGTCAAGAAAAGGCTATCGCCCAACCGAAATACCACTAAAGGTCGGATCGACGCTTCCCTTTGTGAGACTCCCTGATAGACCGAACTTCCGGGCAACGATTTCGAGTTTTGTACCCTTTGGTAAAGACATCGAACTGTCGATTAAACACTTCATCCGAGTCAAATTCGCACCCTTCGACCGAATGGAAATCGAATAGAGCTCGATCGTCTGACTCGCCATTAGGGATATCAGTCACAATTCTCGCCCATTTCCGAGAATCATGGAACGCATCCGTTCCGCGGGTTCGAGTTCCCCAAGCGATACCAATCAAGATTGGTGGAGTCAATGCGACTGCCCCCAATCGAGTGAATTGCCGGCTCTAATGGCTTAACTTGCGCATCCCTTGATTCTATCCATGGAGGCAGCGGGGATCTTGTTATAACGAAAGATCAGATCTGACGGGAGCGCAGTTCGTCATGGCCAGCCAAGCAGGACGCACCCAAGCTCAACTTTCGGAGCTCTGTCGCGAAACGGCGGCAATTCTTTTGCTGGACAACAGCGCACATTGGCGGTTGCGTGCGAATGAGCGCATCGACATGAGAAGTGCTAATTGGTGCGATCGAAGAAAGTCCATTCAAGCCCTACCCCTAAGGGAGCCTCTGGCCGACCTTCTTGAGGGTGTAATTGATAAGGGGCAAACGCATGTCCAATTGTACCTACCCGTTGGAAGCTTCCCAAGAAGTCCATCGTTTGACTTCTCCGTGACCGTAGACGGGGAACCGGCTTTTCTCATTGAGAAATCCCGGCAAGCACACATCCAGGCGCGGCATATCGCACTGCTGGCAAAGCAAGCGAAAGTGCCCATGGAGGATCGTCGACTTCTTGAAGAGTGGCTTAGATCGATTGTCGGGTTCGCATCGAGCCCATGGCAAGATATCCGCAGCCATAACGCAAGCATCAGATTGCGCAACTATCTCAATGAAAATCGAATCCTCGGAGACCAAAATGGGCAAATCAACAAGCGGACAATCAACAACTGGCTCAATGCAGTCGACAGCGTGACAAAAAAAGTGAGGAGCCTTGTGCCCTCGCAGATCGATAGCGCGGCGGAGTACCCGTTGCTAGCGTTGCCAGAATTCAGGAAAGCCTTTTCCGACGAAGCTAAAGTGACGACCTGCCTGGAGTCACTCACCGCCTTTCTGAACGAAGTCAAACAAAAAGCAAATCAGGGTGACGACGCTGCTGCGAAACTGATGGGTGCCTACGCAGCGTCTGGTATTCACTGGAATGCCATCGTGGAGTGCACAGTCCCCCTTGACAAATCATTCCTCATCGAGACCTCAGAAAAGCGAGGGCTTGATCTCACGGCAGCCAAACCCTGGGGACGGAGGTACTCTAAACAGCCTGTCGTATTTCGGGATGCCAGAAGCAATCACGTTAGTATTCTGGTGACCGATACGAATGTTGAGCTGACGCCGCGCAAGACATCCATTTTCGATGAGAAAGGAGTCAGCCTTAAAGGTGTCGGCCCGGATTTTCAGCATTCCACACGAGAATTTATGTCCTTTTCTGATAGCGGCCAACGACCAGAAAAAATTGTGGTAAAGCTACCGCTAGGGGCGAGTTTGCCTGCGGCAATTAGTAGATCTGCGATCCTTACCCTTACCCTTACGGCACTAGTCGCATTTGTTGTCTTCCTGTTTAACTGGCTAGGCGCAGGCGGCGATAGTCAGCTGTCGGGGCAAGATGTTGGCGTCATCTTGGTCCCAACGGCTATTGCGGCATCTCTATTGCTCGTACGTGAGACATCAACTCTAAGCACTGAGCTTAATAAAGGCTGGGTAATCGCCACGAGTTCAGTCCTTATGATGCTTTGGCTAGGAACTTTGCTCGCCTACGGCACGAACCGAATCAGCTGGGGCGTACCGTAGAGTCACCTTACCTACGGTGGGGTAAGTGTGCCGGCATCCCTTGATGAGGGCAGAGAAAGTTCTGATGCCTCAGCGAAGCTTTCCGCTCAAGCCGCGAAGGGAAGCCGTACGGGAGCTGGCGTGCGGTCCGTGAATCCATCGTCTGCGGGCCGTGCCATTCGCTGTGCGAGCCACCCGGAAACCCGCGGCCCGCCGTTCACCGCGGTGCCCTCGCGGACCGTACGGACATGGATGAAGCCTTGTCCGATGTAGTACCGCTGGAGCCCCTCGTTCGTCGTCCAGGCGTCCAAACGGAGCCACTGAGCGCCCGTACGATGTGCGCGGTCGCCTGCCCAGTCGAGCAGCCGGCCGCCGAGGTTCTGCCCGGCGTACTCGCGAGCGATGGTGAGCTTGTTGACGAACATCGACGGTTCGGCCAGTTCCTCGCTGGTCCACAGCCCGTCTTCCGCGTCCGGAGTGAGCGTGATCGTGCCAGCGGTCGTGTGCCCGTCGCGAAGCATGAACACGGTGCCCGATTCGATCGTGGCCAACAGCTTGTCCGCCGGGTACGGGCGGCTCCACTGGTCGGAGCCGAGCCCGCGCAGCCAAGCCGCCGCCTCCTCACGGAAGGACAGCAGCGTGGCCAGGTCCTGCGGTTCCGCAGGAGTGATGATCACGTGTTCTCGCTTCGGCCAGCGAGGTCGCCGATCTCGTAGTTCATCCGGTTCAGGTCGCCCCGGAAAGTCGTGATGGTGCACCGGATGGGCCGGTCGGGGGCGTAGCCCGTGCGCGTCCAGAGCAGGACGGGCACGCCGGCCCCCACCTCCAAGAGGCGCGCCTCTTCCGGCGTGGGCATGCGGGTCGCGATCTCGTCGAAGTAGCCGATCTGCTCGATTCCGCGGCCGGCCAGATACCTCGTGGTCCCCTCCTCGATGTCCCCGGGGTCGGCCAGGCGGGGAGAGCCTTCGATCAGCCAAGCCGGGTAGTACGTCGCCTGCGTGGACCACGGCACGTCATCCACGTACCGGTGACAGAACCGAAGGACGACCTTGCTTCCCTGCTCCACCCTCAGGCGCTCCGCGACCTCTGCGGGCGCGGGCAGCATCTCGACCCGGAACGTCTGGTGGGGGCGTCGGCCGGCGTTCGTCACGTCGGTGTTGTAGGAGTCCCCGTTCTGCGGGAACTGCAGGTTCTCGAAGCGGGAGGCGTTGAGTTCGAAGACCTCGTGCGAGCGGACCTCGTAGCCGAGACCCTGGCTGGACGTGATCAGCCCCTCGCTGACCAGCAGGGCGAGCCCGGACCTGACGGTGTTCCGGGAGGCGTCGAACCGGGCTGCCAGCTCGCTTTCCGAGGGCAACCGGCGGTCGGAGTCGAACGCGCCGTTCACGATCTCGCGGCGCAGGGCGTCGGCCACCTGTCGGTACTTCGGTTGCTTACTCATGCGCCCATCATGACGCACTCGCTCAACTTGTTGGTACATGTTCGCTCCGATCGCTTGACGAATCACCTTCCGTGAGGGCAGCATCACCGCATCAGCTTGTACCAACAAGTTGAGCAGGTGGTGCAGATCCATCAAGTATGCCCACCTGCGCTGATATTCCCGTCTCGGGTTGTGCGCCGCCGTGCGCGACCCGAGATGCACGACCAGGGGCCCGGGACAGAGCGGGCCGAGGGCGGACCCGACCCTTGTCACTCGGGACGGCTTTAGACCGAAAGGTCACGTCTCCATACGCCTGAAACGGGAGCCCGTGTTCCCGAAGGAGACACCCGTACGACCACGACCACTGCAGCGCCTTCTGTGCTGCGGCCGGTTGCCTCCGCTGCTCGTCTCGTACGAGTGGCGCTGAGGGGAGCCGGATCGTCCGACTTCAACGGCAAGCGCCCCCGGTGCTGGAACACCGGGGGCGCGGTTCGGGCCGTTCCACCTGTGAGAGGAACCACGACCCAATGAGCCACATCGTCACCGTTCAAGACGCTGTTACCGCGTTCGCCGACTTCATGGAGCCGACGAACGCCGAGCTGGACGCGATCGAGCGGGAGATGCCCGTCATCCTGGCGGACGTCGACCTGCTCGACGCGCACATCGTCACCCTGGACCGCACGCCGACCGAGCTGGACGCCCGCCGCATCCGCCGGGCCCGCCGCCGCGCGCTGGCCGCCCGCGTCGCCCTGGTCAACCGCACCGCCGACGCGAGCCTTCCCGGAGGTGCCGCGTGAAGACGCTGACCGCGCAGATGTCGAGCGACGGCCGCGCGTGGCGCCTGTACGTCGTGCTGTACGGCGAGCCGGACTGGCCCACGTTCCGCTGGGAGCGCACCGGGCCGGTGCCCACCGGGGCGGAGCGCCGGTGCGCGCTGGCCGGACTCGGCTACGAGGTGGCGCCGGGTGCGGCGTGGTCCTGGACGGAGGACAGCCGGGACCCCGACGACGACTCCACCCCGGTCCTGCTGATCGCCGCCGTCGCGGTGCGCGGTCGGGACGGGGGCGCCGCATGAGTGCCAAGACCGTACTGCCGGCCGTCGCGATGACGGCCGTGTCCATGGTGCTCACCCTCGCCGTGGTGGTGATGTGGCTGGGCACGGCGATGCCGTGGCCCGTCGCGCTGGTCGTCGGTCTCGGCATCGACGGGGGATGGCTGGCCACCCTCGCCTATGAACGCCGACTCGCCGCGCAGGGCGACCACAACCGCACGGTGACCGCTGTCGGTTGGTCCTTCGGCATCCTCGCCACCGCTGTTCTGGTCGCTCACGCGCTGACCGCGGAGCACTCCGCCGGCGCGTGGCTGGCCGTGGCGTGGCTGCCCCTCGCCGCCAAGGCCCTGTGGCTGGTGCACGGCATGTGGGAGCGCACCGCGCTCACCCCGGTCGCGCTGGACGCGATCCGGGGGATCCAGCAGGAGGCGCGCGACGAGGCGGCCGTGGCCCGCGCCCAACTGCGGGCCGAGGCGGCCACCGAGGAGACCCGGCTGACGGCCGTGACGGAGGCCGGAGCCCGCGTCGCCCGCGTCCAGGCCAAGACCGCGCAGACGCTGTCTTCCGCGTGGTCGACGCTGGAGACGGCCCGCGCCGGCGAGGAGACCGGCAGGGCGCTGACCAGCGTGACGGCCCGCGTCACGCCCGACGTCACGCCCCGCTGGGATCTGCCCGTGTGGGGGCCGTCGGAGTCGCTGGCGGCCCGCTCGCTGGAGGCCGCGCCCGCGCTCGACGATGAGGCGCTGGACGTCATCGTCGACGAGATCCGCACCAGCGAGACACCCGCCCTCTCCTACCGGGAGATGGCCGCCCGGTTCCGCGCGGCCGGTCACTCCGCTTCCGAGGTCCGTCTTCGGGCCGCGTGGAAGCGCGTCGCGTGATGGGGGCGCTGCCGGTGTTCCGGTGGCGGCTGGCCCCGGCCGGCGACGCCACCCGCCGCCAACTCCGCGCGCAGGGCTTGCGGCCCGGTGGTCAGGACGTGGCCGCGCAGCTCGAACGGCCGCGCCACCGGCGGGGGCCGCTGGTCGCCTACCTGTACCGCGTCGACCTAGCCGTGCCGGTCCGGCCGATGACCCCGGCCCGGCGGGCGGCGCTGGCCAAGGCCAACGCCGCCCGCCGCACGTGTCCCGCCTGCCGGCGTGATGCCGGCTACGTCATCCCCGCCGCGCTGGGCACCTGCGTGCCCTGCGCCTACCCCGACCCGCACGGGCCGGAAGGGAGCACCCGATGAGCAACGCCGACATCCGCCGCCTGGACCGCGAGATCCGGCAGACGGCCAAGAAGCTGGAGGCCGTGCGGCGGGGCGAGTTGTGGCCGCTCAACGGCCGCGAGCGCCGCGCCATGGCCCGCGCCGTCGCCGGTGGCGCCTACCGCGTCGTGCGGGGCCGCAGCGCCGGCCGCACAGAGCAGCGGATCGAGTCCACCGGGTCGGCCGCCGAGATGCGGCTGACCGCGGAACTGAACGCCCTGCACGGCGAGCGGCAGCGGCTCATCACCGAGGCCGCCCGGACCAAGGCCGCCAAGAAGTCGTCCGGCTGGTGGTGACCAGCCAACCCCCGCATGCCGGGGTGGCCGCTCTTTCCACAGGCACGGCCACCCCGGCTCTCCCTCACTCCCGCCCCGGACGGGGCAGTCAGGAGATCTCCCAGCATGTCTGAGAACGTCGTCCACCTCCACAAGCACACCGACCCGCCGGCCGACACGGCGACCGTGACCACCCTCACCGTGGTCCCCGACGCCCCGTCCGCCCGACCGGTGCCGCTGTGGGTCCGCTCCGGCCGCGCGGTGAAGACCGCCGTCACGCACGAGACGACCCGGGCGACCGTCCGCGCCGTGGCCCGACACAGCCTCTACACCCTCAACGGCGGGCGGATCGTGGCCCGCCGCACCTGGGACGGCCGCACCGGCGCCCGCTACGAGCGGATGATCCGGGCGGCGGAAGCCGCGGGGAACCTGGAAGCGGCCGAGGAGTGGGAGGAGCGGTTGCAGCGCTTCCGCGCCGCCCGCCACCACCGCCGCATGGACCTCCTCCACTCGCCCGTGGAGGCCGCCAAGGGCGTCGCCGTCGGCGCCGGCATGAGCATCGGTGTCCTGGTCGCCCTCGGGGTCGTGATGGCCCTCAACACCGGCCACGTCGGCGATGTGATCACCCCGCTGTCAGCGACCATCGACTTCATCGCCCTGCTGATCCGGATCGTGCAGGTCGTGTGGGGTCCGGCGCTCACGATCGGCCCGTTCCTGGCCCTGCTCGCCCTGTGGTCCGTCGGCCGCAAACAGCACGCCGCCCCCGCCTGGGCCCTGCCGGCGAACGTCCGGTCGGGCGAGGGCGAGCCGATCACCCCGTCCATCGTGGTCAAGGCCCTGCGCGACCTCGGAGTCCCCGCCCTGCGCAACGCCATCAAGGAGATGGGCGACGCCGGCGCCTCCATGCTGGGACCGATCCGGATCGCCGGATGCGGTGTCGAGGTCGACGTGACGCTTCCCTCGGGGGTGTCGACCAACGAGGTGCAGAACAAGCGCCGGAAGCTGGCGGAGAACCTGACCCGACACGAACACGAGGTGTTCATCACCATCCCGACCGCCGCCCGCACGGTGCGGCTGTGGGTGGCCGACTCGGGTGCGCTGGATGAGCCGATCGGCCCGTCCCCGCTGGCCGTCGACGACACGCTGACCGCCGACTACGCCAAGGGCAAGGCGCCCTGGGGCCAGGACCTGCGCGGCGACGCCGCCGCGCTGAGCCTGTACCAGCGCCACCTGCTCATCACCGGCCTGTCGAACCAGGGCAAGACCGCCGCGCTGCGCGCGCTCGCCCTGTGGCTCGCCCTCGACCGATCCGTGGAATTTCGGATCGCGGACCTCAAGGGCGCCGGCGACTGGGCCATGTATGACGGGCTCGCCACCGTCCTGATCCAGGGGCCGACCGATGACCACGTGATCGAGGCGACCGAGATGCTCGAAGGCGGCGTCTCGGAGATGGAACGGCGTCTGACGGCACCGCCCGGTACTGCATTCCCGCCGCTGATCCTGCTGGTCGACGAGGCGCAGGTGGCGTTCATGTGCCCCGTCAAGGACGAGGACTCCCGCCCCTACGGCGGCTCCAAGGCCACCTCCCGCTACTTCATGGCCGCCCGCAAGATTCACAACCAGGGCCGTGCGGTCAACGTGCTGCTCTGGCAGGGCACGCAGGACCCCACCGACCAGAACCTTCCCAAGCTGGTCCGCGAGGGCGCCCACACCCGCGCCTCCCTCGCCCTGGGCACCGAGTCGCAGGCCCGCATGGCGCTGGGGGACAAGGCCGTCGACGGCGGCGCCGCGCCGAACCTGCTGCGTCCGGGTCTGGACAAGGGCACGGTCGTGGTCGCCTCGGACGGGATCGCCATCCCGGCCGGGCAGTCGTCCCTCACGGTGCGCACGCACTACATCGACACCGACACCGCGACCGAGATCGCCGAGCGGGCCAAGGCCCTGCGCGACGGCGTCACCACGCTGCACGTGATCGAGCGGGGGAAGGAGCGTGACCCGCTCGCCGACATCGCCGCCGTCCTCGGCACCGCCTCCCGCGTGTTGACCGCCGACGTCCTCAAGCGGCTGTCCGCGCTCAACGAGGACGCCTACGGGCGGTGGACGCCCGGCGACCTCAAGCGCGTGCTGGAGGACGCCGGCGCCGAGCCGTACAAGTCCGACGGCCGCATGGTCGTCGCCCGCGCCCTCGCCCACCGCGACACCGACGGTTCCGCTTCCGCCGACGGATGACAGGGAACCGACCGCCGACGGGCCAGGGAGGCAGGGAGAACTCCCTGACCGCCTCCCTGACCCGCCTCCCTGGCCCTGACCAGCCCAAATGATCGTTCAGGGAGTCAGGGAGGCACGCAGGTCAGCTCCCCGAACACCCCTCCACCCGGCACCCCGACGGGGGTGTCTCTGCCTCCCTGGCCACGTGCCGGAAGGGATTCCGTATGTACCCCGAACCTGCCCACCACCCGCCCGCCGAACGGGCCGTGGAAGTCCACCAGCCCACCCCCATCACGCCCGCCATCCCGGTCGCCGTGCCGGTCGTCGCGGTGCAGCCGGGCACCGTGCCGGCGGTGGCGAGCATCGTCCTGCCCGACGGCCGCGTGGTGACCGGCTACGCCATCGAACCGGCCCGCCCGGAGCCGGTCGCGGTCAAGCCGGCCGTCTCCCGCACGGCCGTGAACGTCGCCCTCGGGGGCGTCGGGTTCCTCGCGGTGTGCGGCGGACTGATCCTGCTCACCTCGTTCATCGCCGCGCTCACCGCGTTCATCACCCAGCTCATCGTCCTGGCCGCCGTCATCTTCGGCGGCTGGATCGCCGTGCAGCTCTTCAGCACGAGCGGCCACCAGGGCGGCACCACCGTGAACATCCGCAAGGCCGTCTTCAAGCGCAACCACTTCCACGGCTGAGCGCTGCTAGCGGGAGACGAATAAGGGGGCCTCTCCCGGAAGAACCGGCCGTAGTCGTCCGTCTCCACCGGTTCGGCCGGATACGACCCGAGGTCAGGGAGCCTCTGGGCCATGTCGTACATGACGTTGTCACTCCGCGGGATCTGACCGGGAAGGTACCTGATCGGCACCGTCTCGCCGGCGGCAGGCTCATCCCGCATCCAGTCGACTTCCAGTTTCGCCACACCAACGTGAAGCGGGCTGTTCTGCGTACCAGCGGCACGCGCCCGTGCACCCACAGAGAACCCCTTGGGTGAGTACAGGACGGCGCTTTGGGCTGCCACGTCGAGAGCCTTGCCGACAAGCTCATCGACCCTGCCGATCTGAACGGTGCCCCCGTGGCACTTAGCTTCGAAGACGACTTTCATCGGGCGGCCGGCCACCTCGCCTGTGGCGAGGACATCGATCTGCCGGCGACGTCCACTGAGTACTCCGGGGATGTACACGTCGCGCTGTACGCGCGCGTTGCCCAGCCCGGCTACGGCGCGTTCGACCTCCTCCTCGAACTTGCGCCAGAACTGCTTGCCCGGTGACTTGTCTCGCCGCCTCACTGTGCTCACCGGCCACATTCTGCCCGCGCCGATCATCCGGCGTACGCAGTTCTGCCCCACATACGAAAGCGGGCGGCCCCCGCATCTCGCCAAAGAACCGGGGCCGCCCTTGCCAACCAGTCCGCTACAGACCTGTTGGAGGTCTCCCAGCATGACCCAACCCACCACCATCCGGCGAGTGCGCGGCCGACGGTCGCGCCTGCTGGACCTGTTCTGCTGCCAGGGCGGCGCGGCCAAGGGCTACGCCGACGCCGGGTTCGACGTGACCGGCGTCGACTTCGCCCCGCAGCCGCGCTACCCGTTCCGGTTCGTGCAGGCGGACGCGATCGCGTTCGTCCTGGAGCACGGGGCCGCGTTCGACTTCATCCACGCCTCCCCGCCCTGCCAGCACGACAGCGACTGCCAGCGCATCCAGGGCAACACCCACCCCGACCTGATCGCCCCCACCCGCGCCGCACTTGAGGCGACGGGACGTCCCTGGGTCATCGAGAACGTGGGCGGTGCGGTGCCCAAGCTGCACGCCCCGGTGATGCTGTGCGGGCAGATGTTCCGGCTCGCCAACTACCGGCACCGGTACTTCGAGACCGGCGGCGGCTTCACCCTCCCGCAGCCCGGCCACCCCGCCCACCTCGTACCGCAGGCCAAGATGGGGCGCCCGGTCCCGCCCGGCCACTACGGGCAGTTCGTCGGCAACTTCTCCGGCGTCCCGCTCGCCCGCGAGGTGCTGGGGGTGCCGTGGATGAACCGCGACGGCATCCGCGAGTGCATCCCGCCCGCCTACGCCGAACACATCGGCCGCGCCGCCCTGGCCGTGCTCGCCCCGGTGCTGGGGGTGGCGGCATGAGCGCGACGCCGTATCCCCTGCGCGCCGCGCTGAGCCTCGCGGCGTCCGGCGTGCCGGTGCTGCCCCTGCGCCGGGGCAAGGTGCCGTTCGGCAACTGCCGCACCTGCGCGGGCAACGCGTGCGGCGGCCGGCCGAACATGAAGAGCGCGGGCCCGTGCCGCTGCCCCGGCGTCTGCCACGCCTGGGCCGCCGCCACCACCGCCCCCGGCGTCATCGCCTCGCCCGCATGGGCCGCGGCCTGGCGGCAAGCCGTCTGCGCCGGCTACCACCCCGGCGGCGCCGGGCTGACCGTGGTCGACCTGGACAACCCCGCGGCCATCGCCTGGGCCCGCGAGACCCTGCCCGCCACGCGGACCGTGCCAACGACACGCGGTGAGCACTGGATCTACCGAGGCACCATGGCGTCGCACAACGCGGTCCGTGACGGCGTCGACATCAAGTCGGCCATGGCCTACACCCGCTACCTCGGGCCCGGCACCGGCACGATGGCCGCCCTGCCGGACGCCGTCCGCGCGCTGGCCGTGAAGGAACCCGCTACGCCCTGCCCCGCGCCGCATGCGGTCGCCGTGCCCGCACGGTCCGGGAACGGGGAGTGCCGCCACCGCACACCCGCCTACCTGGACCGGGGCATCGCCATGGCCGAACAGCGCATCACCGCCGCCTCCAGCGCGGTCCACACCACCGTCTATCGCACCTTCCTGGCCGTGCTGTCCACGCACGGCCGGTGCGACTGCCTCACCGACGCCCACATGGCGCGGCTGTTCACCGCCGCGCAGGCCAAGGGCGAATCGCTCCGGCACTGCACCGACGCGTGGACCAACGCCCGCACCCGGTTGGGACTGTGACCATGTCCGACGACGACAAGACCCCCGCCCGCGAGGTCATCACCGACTACGCGCAGGCGCACTTCCGGTACTTCCGCACCGCCGACGGGACCGTGTACGCGCAGAAGAACGGCCACCCCGTGGCCCGCCCGATCCGCTCCCAGGGCACCACCGGCAGCCACCGCCAGGAACTCATGGTCGGCCTCTTCCGCGACGGCGTGGGCGTGTTCAACGGCACCGCACTCAAGGAGGCACTGGACTTGATCGAAGCCCTCGCGCTGACCGAGGACGTGCAGCCCGTGCACATCCGCGTCGCCCCCGGCTTCGACGGCGCCACGTGGCTGGACCTGGGCCGCGATGACGGGCGGTCGGTCCGGATCCACCCCACCGGGTGGGACGTCACCGTCCCCGACCCGGCGGAGGTGTGCTGGCGGCGTACCCAGCTCACCGGCGAACTGCCCCTGCCCTCCCGGGACACCAACGGCAAGGGCATCGATCTGCTGCTGCGGCTGTGCAACTTCGCCACCGCTCAGACCGAGTGCCTGGCCATCGCGTGGCTCATCGGCTGCCTGGGGCCGTCGGTGCCCGTGCCCGCCCCGTTCCTCACCGGCCCGCAGGGCGCGGGCAAGTCCACCGGCGGCCGGATGCTGGTGCGGATCATCGAGGGCATGACCGGGGACCTGCGCCGGGCGCCGAAGGACGAGGAGAACCTGATCGCGGCGGTGGCGGCCGGCTGGGTCACCGCGCTGGACAACCTCTCCCATATGACCCCGGACCTGTCGGACGCGATGTGCTGCATCGTCACCGGCGCCGAGAACGTCAAGCGCGCGCTCTTCACCGACGGGGACGTGTTCCGCGCCCGCTACCGCCGCCCCCTGCTGCTGACCGGCATCGACGTGGGCGTCATCCGCCCCGACCTTGCCGAACGGCTCCTGCCGCTCCGGCTGGAGCGGCCCCGGGTGCGGCGCACCGAGGCGGAGCTGTGGGCGGAGTACGCGGAGGCTCTGCCCGTGGTCCTGGGGTCTCTGCTGGACCTGACGGTCAAGGTCCGCGCGGTGGAGGCGGAGACCCCGACCGATCTGCGGATGGCGGACTTCGCGCACCTGTGCGCGCAGCTCGACGCGGCGACCGGCCTGGGGGCGCTCGCCGCCTACCGGGCCGCCCTGGACGACCTCAACGACGACGTGATCGAGGGCGACCTGCTGGCACAGACCGTCCTGCGGCACGCCGCCGACATCGAGCCGGGCGCGGCGCAGCGGATGACGTCCACGGAGTGGCTGCACTGCCTGACCCGGCTCTACAGCGGCGAGGACTTCCGCCCCCTGCCCAAGGGGTGGCCGACCACCGGCAAGGTGCTCTCCGACCGGCTCAAGCGCCTCCAGCCCACCCTGGCAGCCCGGGGCGTCCTCATCGACTCGGGCCGCACCAAGGAGGGCCGCTACCTCGAGATGACCCGCGCGCCCGCTCCGCCCCCGCCCGAGCAGCAGACGTTCTGACCGGCGCCGCCGTACAAGCAAGAGGAGCACCACCGGCCAGGCGTGCTCCTCTTGCTGTTCGGCGGCAGCGCCGCCCTGCGCGGGACGCGCCGCGCAGCGGCTCCTTCCTCATGCCCTGAGCCGCACCGCACCACCACAGGCACCCCCTCCTTTTTTCCTAAGTGGGAAATGCTGCGTCACCTGCGTCACCAAGGGCTGGAAAACGCCGCGTGACCTGCGCATACAGGGGTGACGCAGGACGGCGAAGTCTGCGTCATCCCGCGTCACCTGCGTCACCGATGACGGACGGCCTGCGTCACCGATGACGCACCCCCGGCCCTCTGCGTCACCCGAAAGTCGCAGGTCAAGAGCCTGAATGACGCAGATGACGCAGGTGACGCAGAAATCCCCACCTCGGACAGAAGCAGAGCCCTGACACGTACCCAAGCCCTAGGAGACACCTGGATGAGCACCGCGATCGCCGCTCCCGTCGACCGGCTCCTGTACAAGCCCGAGGAAGCCGCCGAAGCGCTCGCCATCGGCCGCTCCACCGTCTACGAACTGATGGCCGAAGGTGCCCTGAAGTACATCAAGTTGGGCCGCACGCGCCGCATCCGTCGTGCCGACCTTGAGGCGTACGTGGCCAACCTCGCCCCGCTGCCCAACTGACCCCGAGTACGTCACCGAGGCGCCCCGAGCATCCCGCTCGGGGCGCCTCCCGCATGGAGGAGCACATGAGCCCCCGCAAGCCCAACATGGAGTCGTCCATCTACTTCGGCGCCGACGGCTGGTGGCACGGCCGCGTGACGATGGGCGTCAAGAGCGACGGCGGCCCCGACCGTCGCCACCGCCGGGCCCGCACCGAGGCCGAGATCAAACGCAAGGTAAGGGAGCTGGAACGCCAGCGCGACCAGGGCCGCGCGCCCGCCGCCGGCCGGAAGCCGACCGTCGCCGCGTGGATGGAGACCTATCTCACCGATATCGCGAGCCTGAAGCTCAAGCCGCGCTCGCTCGATGACTACTGGTCCAAGACACGGAACGACATCATTCCCGGCGTTGGCAAGCACCGCATCGACAAGCTGCAGCCTGAACACCTGGAGCGGATGTACCGGGCCATGCTCGACGCCGGGCACGCTCCCTCGCACGTCCTGAAGGTGCACCGCATCCTGTCCCGCGCCCTGAAGATCGCCCACCGCCGCCGCATCATCGGGGAGAACGTCGCCACGCTCGTGGACCCGCCCAGCGTGGACGAGACCGAAGCCAACCCCTTCACAAGGGAAGAGGCGAAAGCGTTCCTGGAAACCGCGGCGAAGCGGCCCACCTTCATGCGGTGGATCGTCGGTGTCGGCATGGGGTTCCGGCAGGGCGAAACGCTCGGACTGCGCTGGTCGTACGTCGACCTGGAGGCAGAGCTGTTCCGCCCCGAGTGGCAGCTTCAGCGCCTCACGTGGCGCCACGGATGCGCCGACCCGCATGCCTGCGGAGGACGTCTGCACCGTTTCGAGCCGTGCCCGCCGGACTGCACCGCGCACAGGGGCTACAAGCGGGGTTGCCCGAAGCCGTGCACCAGGACGTGCACGAAGCACGCGAGTGCCTGCCCCGAGCGCAAAGAGGGCGGGCTCACCTTCACCCGGCCCAAGACCAGGAAGAGCCGGAACGCCGTGCCGATCCCGCCTGTCTTCGTTCCCTTCCTCCATGACCACAAGGCACAGCAGGACGTGGTCCGAGAAACCGCTGGTGAACTGTGGCAGGAGCACGACGTGGTGTTCTCGCGGCCGGACGGCCGACCGCTGGACCCCCGCGCCGACTACGGGGAGTTCAAGGAGCTGCTCAAGGAGGCCGGGATCGATGACCGCCGCCTGTACGACGGGAGCCGCCACACCGCCGGCACCATCCTGAACGAGCTGGGCGTCGACATGCCCACCATCATGGAGATCTTGCGGCACACCCAGATCAGCCAGACCCGCCGGTACGTCAAGGGCCGGTCCCACCTGTCCAAGGACGCCATGCGGCGGATGGGCGAGTTCTTCGTGCCGCCGCCGTCGCTTCCCACGTCTCCGGCGGGCCCGAATCCAGGCCCCACTGAGACCAGAACTGAGACCGCCGACACCCGTACAGCACGCTCCCTGCGCCGCCGTCGCATCCGCTGAACGAAAAAGCCCAGCTCAGAGACTGTCTGAGCTGGGCTTCGGATGGAGCCCCCTGTCGGATTCGAACCGACGACCTACGCATTACAAGTGCGTTGCTCTGGCCATCTGAGCTAAGGAGGCGCCGCGCACGCGCGGAGCGCGCGAGGGCGGGTCCACTGTACACAGAGCGGCTTTCGCCGAGCCACGCACTCGAGGGCGGCGGACGCGCCCGCTCACTCCAGTCCGTACGCGAAGGTGTACGGCACCTTCGTCTCCCCGTGCCGGTAGGTGAACTCGCCGGTGCCGCGCAGCCCGGTCAGTTCCCCGGTGCCCGAGCCCTCGACGACCTCGAAGGAGCAGTGGACGGTCCCGTCGGGTTCGAAGCGCCCGCGCTCCTCTACGACGAAGGTGCCCTCGTGCCCGTCGACACGGCCGCGGACGAGTTCCATTCCCGCGAAGGAGCCGGTCGTGCCGGTCAGGTAGGAGATCGCGTAGTCGCAGGTCGTGGACTCGGCCTCGATGCCACCCGTGAAGGCGTTGGTGACGGTGGCGTGCGCGAGCCGGGGGTGGGTTTCCTCCGGGCCCACGGGGACCTCCTTCCAGTCGGCGAAGGTGAAGTGGCCGGTGGTCCGGGTGGTGGGCATGAATGGTTCCCCTTCGGTCGTGCCGCCGGCGAGGACCGTCCCGCGCCGAACCGGCACGACCATCCTGGGAGCCGTACCTGACATCTCCTGTCAGGTACGTCCGGGGCGCGGGAGAATGCCTCCCGTGCGTGCCGACCGGCTTCTCTCCCTGCTCCTGCTGCTGCAGAACCGCGGTCTGATGACCGCCCCCGAACTCGCGGCGGAGCTGGAGGTCTCGGTGCGCACCGTGTACCGGGACATCGAGGCGCTCGGCGCGTCCGGGGTGCCGGTCCGTGGCGAGCGCGGGCCGGAGGGCGGCTACCGCCTGGTGGAGGGATACCGCACCCGGCTGACCGGGCTGACGGACGCGGAGGCCGGTTCGCTGTTCCTGGCCGGGCTGCCGGGACCGGCCGGGGACCTCGGCCTGGGGGCCGTGCTGACGAGTGCCCAGCTGAAGGTGGAGGCCGCCCTGCCCGGCGCACTCGCGGATCAGGCCCGGCGGGTGCGTGAGCGGTTCCACCTGGACGCCCCCGCCTGGTTCCGCGACGCGGACCCGGTGCCGCACCTGGAACGGATCGCCGGGGCGGTGTGGGAGCGGCGGGTGCTGAGAACCCACTACCGGCGCTGGCGGGGTGAGGTGCACCGGGAAGTGCGCCCCCTGGGGCTCGTGTTGAAGGGCGGCATCTGGTACCTCGTGGCGCTGTCCGAGGACGTCGTGCGCACCTACCGGGTGTCGCGTTTCCGGGCTGTGGAGGAGACGGGCGACCTGTTCACCCGTCCCGCCGGGTTCGCTCTCGCCGCGTACTGGGCGGAGTCCTCCCGGCGGATGGAGGCGGCGCTGCGGCAGGACACCGCCCGGCTGCGGCTCTCGCCCCGCGGACAGAAGCTGCTGCCGATGCAGTTCGGGGCGGCGGGTGCACGGGCGCTGCGGGAGGCGGGGCCGCCGGACGGCGAGGGGTGGGTCGAGGTGGAACTGCCCGTCGAGTCGGAGGCGGTCGCCACCGGCGATCTGCTCCGGCTCGGCACCGAGGCGGAGGTGCTCGGTCCGCCGGGGCTGCGGCAGGCGGTCGCGGGGGCCGTGAAGGTCCTCGCCGAGCGTTACGCGGCCGAGCGGTGACGCCTGCCGGCGAAAGTCTCCGCGAAGTCCACAGGGCTTCAGGTGCTGACAGATCAGGTGAACGCCGGTACCGTCCTGTGCCAGTTCGCTTCTGTGGACTGCACCATTCGGAACCACAACGGAACATCCCGTCGTGGCACCACCTTCCTACTCGGATCGTCCGGCACGTTCCTGCCGGTAGAAGGGGGCCCATTCACCATGGCCACTGTCACGTTCGACAAGGCGACCCGGATCTACCCCGGTTCGACCAAGCCCGCCGTGGACGCGCTCGAGATCGACATCGAGGACGGGGAGTTCCTCGTACTCGTCGGCCCGTCCGGCTGCGGCAAGTCCACCTCGCTCCGCATGCTCGCGGGGCTCGAGGACGTGAACGCCGGCGCGATCCGCATCGGTGAGCGCGACGTCACGCACCTGCCGCCGAAGGACCGGGACATCGCCATGGTGTTCCAGAACTACGCGCTGTACCCGCACATGACGGTCGCCAACAACATGGGCTTCGCGCTCAAGATCGCCGGTGTCAACAAGGCGGAGATCCGGCAGAAGGTCGAGGAGGCCGCGAAGATCCTCGACCTGACGGAGTACCTGGACCGCAAGCCGAAGGCGCTCTCCGGTGGTCAGCGTCAGCGTGTCGCCATGGGCCGCGCCATCGTGCGTGAGCCGCAGGTGTTCCTCATGGACGAGCCGCTGTCCAACCTGGACGCCAAGCTCCGTGTCTCCACCCGTACGCAGATCGCGAGCCTGCAGCGCCGCCTCGGCATCACCACGGTGTACGTGACCCACGACCAGGTCGAGGCCCTCACCATGGGCGACCGCGTGGCGGTCCTCAAGGACGGTCTGCTCCAGCAGGTCGACACCCCGCGCAACATGTACGACAGGCCCGCCAACCTCTTCGTGGCCGGCTTCATCGGCTCCCCCGCGATGAACCTCGTCGAGGTGCCCCTCACGGACGGCGGCGTGAAGTTCGGCAACTCGGTGGTGGCCGTGGACCGTGACGCGCTGTCCGCCGCCACCGACAAGACCGTCACCGTCGGCGTCCGCCCCGAGCACTTCGACGTGGCCGGCGCCGAATCCGACCAGGGCCTCGCGGTCACCGTGAACGTGGTCGAGGAGCTGGGCTCCGACGCGTTCGTGTACGGCACCGCCAAGCTCGGCGACGAGTCCAAGGACCTCGTCGTCCGCGTCGGCGGCCGCAACGTGCCGGAGAAGGGCAGCACGCTGCACGTCGTGCCGCGGTCCGGCGAGACCCACGTCTTCTCGACGTCGTCCGGCGCGCGCCTGTCCGACTGAGAGCCGTGACCGAACCGTCACACCACGCCGGGTAATTCACCCGACTTGATGAGGGGGCCCCGCAGACCGCTGCGGGGCCCCCTTCAATGCGCCTGCATTGTCGATAAATACCCGGCATTCGCCGCATTTCGAGCAGCGTGCGTCAACGCGTTACCCAGGAAACGTCCCGCCCATGTCACCCGAACCAGTGACTGTATGTCTCCATGCCATCACCGGACGCTACTCTCACACGCGTGAAGCACTCCACTACGCCTCAGACGCGAAGCGGCCGGGGCCCCGGCCGCCGGGTCGGTCGCACCCTCGCCTTCGTCCTGCCCGTCGTCCTGGTGTTCTCCGGGACCCTCGCGGTCGCCCGGGTCAACTGGTCGGGGAGCCCTACGAGTCCGGTCCTCGCCGCCGCCGACACGGCCGTGTCCGGTGCGTCCTCGTCCGGCGCCTCCTCGCGTGCCGCCGCGCGCGCCCCGCACGAGGTGTTGCGGGACACGCTCCTGGTCGAGTTGCAGAAGGAGAACCCGGGCGTCGCCCTCACCCACCTCCAGCAGGCGGTGAACGACCGCCCGTCGCTGGCGCGGCACTGCGCGTCGATCGCGCGTGCGCTGGGCAAGGCGGCGGTCCAGGTGTACGGCCCCACCAAGGCCCAGTCCTTCGCCCGTCCGGTCTGCGACACCTCCTTCGCGTCGGGGGTGCTCACCTCCCACGGCTGAGCCCGTCCCAGGGCCCGAGCCAGGGCCCGCGGTAGGGCCCGCCGTCCGGTCCGCCGACCGCCACGTACAGTGCGTTCATGACCGATCCGAGCGCCGCGTCGCGGCCCGTGCAAGCCGTCGTCCTGGCCGGCGGCCAAGGTTCCCGGCTTCGTCCGTACACCGACGACCGGCCCAAGCCGATGGTCGAGATTCCCGGTACGGGGACCCCGATCATCGGCCATCAGCTCTCCTGGCTCGCCGAGGAGGGCGTCACGGACGTGGTGGTCTCCTGCGGCCATCTCGCCGAGGTGCTGCAGAAGTGGCTGGAGACCGCCGACCTTCCCCTCTCCGTCACCACCGTCGTCGAGACGGAGCCGCTCGGCCGCGGCGGCGGCCTGAAGTACGCCGCCACCCGCCTGCCGCACCCGGACCAGCCCTGGTACGCCACGAACGGCGACATCTGGACCCGTTTCTCGCTGCGCGACATGGCCGACTTCCACACCGAGCGGGACGCCGTCGCGACCCTCGCCCTGGCCCGCCCGCGCATTCCGTGGGGGGCCGTGCAGACCGACGGGTTCGGTCACATCACCGACTTCATCGAGGCCCCGCCGTCGACGTTCGAGATCAACGCGGGGGTGTACGTCCTCTCCCCCGAGTTCGCCGACCTGCTGCCGGAGCGTGGCGACCACGAGCGCACCACGTTCCCGCGGCTGGCCCGTGAGCGCCGGCTGGCCGGGTTCCCGATCCCGCAGGGCTCCTACTGGCGGGCGATCGACACCGCGAAGGACCTGACGGAGGCGGCGAAGGAACTGGCGTCCCAGAGCCGCTGACCCGCCCGCGTACGGCGAGGGGCCCCGCACGGTGACCGTGCGGGGCCCTCGCCGTACGCGGGTCGGCCGGGCTATCCCAGGAGGCCGCCCACGAGCCGGCCGGGCTCCTCTGCGGACGGGGCCTCTTCCCCCCGCTGCCGCTCGGGATGCCGCCGTCGCCGCCGCCCGTGGTGCCGCCGCCGGAGGTGGGCCCGGAGCTGGTGCTCGGCGCCTGGTCGACCGGGGAGGACTGCTGGGGCGGAGCCTCACCGGAGGTGCCCTGGGTCTGGCTGGGCGCGCCGGTGGCGGCACCGCCGGTGTCCCGGGTCGCGCCGGGGCTGGTGGCGCCGCTGGACGGGCCGGTCGTTCCCGGGGTGGCGCCCTGGGTGGGTGACGTGGAGGCGGACGGGGTCCCCTGCCTGCTCTTCTCGCCGGACTCCTTCGGAAGCGGGGAGCCGGGCAGTTCGTTGCGCGGGGCCTCACCTGGCCCGGGGACGACCACGCGGTCGGAGTCGCGCACGGCACCGCCGAGCAGCGAGCCGACGAGCAGGGTGAGTCCGCAGACGACGACGGTGATGAGGGCACCGCGGCGCAGTACGTAGCGGCGCAGGTCCCAGAGGTCGGAACGGGGTCCGAGGCGGCGCCAGGCGCGGGCGGCGAGACGGCCGTCGACGGAGTAGACGGGGGCGCCGGCGATGATCAGCGAGGACCAGGCGGCGAGGCAGATGATGTCGGGCGCGTCGTAGGCGGGGGCGCTCTTCCAGCTGACGGTGACCAGCAGCGCGGCGGAGAGCATGGCGCCGACGCCGGCGGCGACGCGCTGCCAGCAGCCGAGGACGGTGAGGACGCCGACGATGACCTGGAGGAAGGCGATGACGAGTCCAGCACCGATGGGGTGCTCGAGGGCGAACTGCTGGAGCGGCCGGGCGACTTCCCAGGGGTGCAGGGTGTTCAGCCACGTCACCATGGAACCGCGTGTGCCGCCGTCGAAGTAGACGGGGTCGCAGAGTTTGCCCATGCCGGCGTAGACGGAGATGAAGCCGAGGAGGACGCGCAACGGGAGCAGGACGACGCCGAGGTTCATCCGGCGGCCGGGGTAGTAGGCGTGCCGGGCCGGGTCGTCGTGGTGGCGCTTGGCCCGACGGCCGCCGGATTTCCGGTCGGTGGCGGCCCGGTGGCCACCGGTGTCCTCGAACTCGCCGGTTCCGTAGCCCTGTTCGGCGTAGCCCTGGTTGTCGTAGGGCTGGTCGTCGTAGCCCCGGTCGTCGTAGGCCGGTTCGTCGTAGGCCGGTTCGTCGTAGGCGCTGCCGACGGTGCGCAGGGGTGGCAGCAGGGGCGGTGCGCCGCCGTGGGTGCGCTGGGGGCCGACGAAGGGCGTTTCGATGGGCTGGGTGGCGTCCGGGTCGTCGGCGTAGCCGTACCCCTCGCCGACGCGGGGGATGACCTGGGTCGCTCCGGCGTCGGTGAGCGGTTCGTCGGCGTGGTGGAGGCCTTCGTGGCGCACTGCCTGGAGAAGCCGGTGCGCGCCGGTGTCGTCGGGGGCGGAGCGACCGCTCCAGACGACGGGGCGCCGACGGGCCGCGGCTCCGCCCGGGGCGCCCATGGTGGTGACGACGGGGATGCGGGCCGTGTGCTCGGCGGCGCTCAAGTGCTGTGCGATCCGCGGGGAGGGGGCGCGTCGCTTCGAGACGCCCAGCTGCACGCGGAAGCTGGCGTGATTGACGATGACCTGCGCCGGATCGCTCGGCACCTTCACCATGCTCAGCGCGGGAGCGTCGTCGAGTCCCGACGAGCGGTCCCCCGTGGGTGTGCGGGGTGTTCTGGTGTCCACACTCATCTAACCGAGTGACGTGGTGATAGGACACTGCTGTGACGCGCCGGATGTGTCCGGACCGCGTCAAGCTTGTCCGGACCACCCGGAACACCCCGTGCGGGTGAGGGTGCCGAACGCCCGTTCAGGCGCGGCGGCGTGCCGCCTCGTACAGCACCACTCCCGCCGCCACACCGGCGTTGAGCGATTCGGCGCCGCCCGGCATCGGGATCCGCACCCGGAAGTCACAGGTTTCGCCGACCAGTCGGGACAGTCCCTTGCCCTCGCTGCCGACGACGATCACGACCGGGCCCGCCAGCGCGTCCAGTTCGCCGATCTCCGTCTCTCCGTCGGCGGCCAGCCCGACGATCGCGATCCCCGCCTTCTTGTACGCCTCCAGGGCGCGCGTCAGGTTGGTGGCGCGGGCGACGGGTGTACGGGCGGCGGCACCGGCGGACGTCTTCCAGGCACCGGCGGTCATCCCGGCGGCACGCCGCTCGGGGACGAGGACGCCGTGGCCGCCGAAGGCGGAGACGGAGCGGACGACGGCGCCGAGGTTGCGCGGGTCGGTGACCCCGTCGAGGGCGACGATCAGCGGGTCCCGGCCCTCGTCGTGGGCGCCCACGACGAGGTCCTCCGGGTGTGCGTACTCGTACGGCGGGACCTGGAGGACCAGGCCCTGGTGGTTCAGGCCGTTGGTCATCCGGTCGAGTTCGGGGCGGGGGGCCTCCATGAGGTTGATGCCGCCGCGCTCGGCCGCGAGCTGGAGCGCCTCGCGCACCCGCTCGTCGTTGTCGATGAACTGCTGGATGTACAGCGTGGAGGCGGGCACGCCCTCGCGCAGCGCCTCGACGACGGAGTTGCGTCCGACGACGAGTTCGGAGGTCGAGCGGCCGCCGCCGCGCCGCTGCGGGGCGCGTCCGGCTGCGCGGCGGCTCTTCGCCTGGGCGGCGCGCTGCTTGGCGTGTCCCTTGCGCATCTCGGCGGGGGGCGTGGGCCCCTTGCCCTCCAGGCCCCGGCGCCGTTGGCCGCCACTGCCGACCTGCGCGCCCTTCTTGCCGGACATGCGGCGGTTGTTCGCGGCCATGATGTACCCGTCTCCGTGAAGTCGTTGGCGCGTGCCTGCGTACGTGCTCATGTACGTCCGCAGGCACGCACGCGTGCGTGTGTGTGACGTCTGTGAAGTGTGCCGCGCGGAGGCCCGGACGGCACAACCCGATCTTGGGGAACCCGGAGATTCCAGGAGGTTCCCCTTCCTTCCTCAGCGCGTGCCGAGGCTCCAGCGTGGTCCCTGCGGGCTGTCCTCGATGGCCAGTCCGGACTGGCCGAG
The DNA here is from genome assembly GCF_045291515.1 of Streptomyces sp. GD-15H. Lineage (NCBI taxonomy): Bacteria > Bacillati > Actinomycetota > Actinomycetes > Kitasatosporales > Streptomycetaceae > Streptomyces > Streptomyces sp. GD-15H. Next base: position 4,671,865 of record NZ_CP149447.1, on the reverse strand, counting down.
CTGGTCCCGGATGGCGTCCGCGGTGGACCAGTCCTTGCGGGCGCGGGCGGCCTCGCGCTGGTCGAGGACCATGCGGACGAGGGTGTCGACGACGCCGTTCAGGTCCTCGCCGCGGTCGCCGTCGCCGGCCCAGTGCGCGTCGAGGGGGTCCAGGCCGAGGACCGCGAGCATGGCGCGCACCTCGGCGAGGCGGGCGACGGCCGCTTCCTTGTCGTCGGCGGCCAGCGCGCTGTTGCCCTGCCGGACGGTGGTGTGCACCACCGCCAGGGCCTGCGGTACGCCGAGGTCGTCGTCCATGGCCTCGGCGAAGGCGGGCGGCACCTCGGCGGCCGGCTCGACGGCGTCGGCCGTGCCGGTCAGCTCGCCCACCCGCTGGATGAAGCCCTCGATCCGCGCGAACGCGGATTCGGCCTCACGCAGGGCGTCCTCGCTGTACTCGATCATCGAGCGGTAGTGCGGGGTGCCGAGGTAGTAGCGGAGCACGAGGGGCCGCCAGCGCTTGACCATCTCGGAGACGAGCACCGAGTTGCCGAGCGACTTCGACATCTTCTCGCCGCTCATCGTGACCCAGGCGTTGTGCACCCAGTACCGGGCGAACTCGTCGCCGTAGGCCTTGGCCTGGGCGATCTCGTTCTCGTGGTGCGGGAAGATCAGGTCGAGGCCGCCGCCGTGGATGTCGAAGGCGGCACCGAGGTACTTGTGGGCCATCGCCGAGCACTCCAGGTGCCAGCCGGGACGCCCGCGGCCCCACGGTGTCTCCCAGCTCGGCTCGCCGGGCTTGGCCGCCTTCCACATGGCGAAGTCGCGCGGGTCGCGTTTGCCGGTCTCGCCCTCGCCGGACGGCTGGAGCAGGTTGTCGAGCTCCTGGTTGGACAGTGCCAGGTACTCGGGGAACGAGGTGACGGCGAAGTAGACGTTGCCGTCGGCCTCGTAGGCGTGGCCGCGCTCGATGAGGCCGCGCATCATCTCGACCATCTCGGTGATGTGGCCGGTGGCGCGCGGCTCGTAGGTCGGGGGAGGCAGCCGAGGGCCTGGTAGCCGTCGGTGAAGGCGCGCTCGTTCTCGTAGCCGATGGACCACCAGGGGCGGTTCTGCTCCGCGGACTTCGCGATGATCTTGTCGTCGATGTCCGTGACGTTGCGGATGAACGTCACCTTCAGGCCGCGGTACTCGAACCAGCGGCGCATGATGTCGAAGTTCAGCCCCGAGCGGATGTGCCCGATGTGCGGTGCCGCCTGCACGGTGGCACCGCACAGGTAGATCGAGACGCAACCCGGCTGCAGCGGGGTGAAGTCACGAATCTGCCGGGCGCTGGTGTCGTACAGGCGAATAGTCACCCCTCCAGGGTAGTCGGCCCGGGGCGGTGCCTCGCTCCCCTTTCCCCGGCCCGTGTCGTCAGCCGGTGTGGACGACGAGGGCGGTGGCGACTGCCATCAGCCCTTCGCCGCGGCCGGGGAACCCGAGCCCGTCGGTGGTGGCGCCGGAGACCGACACCGGTGCGCCGACGGCCTCGGTGAGGATCTTCTGGGCCTCGTCCCGGCGCTTGCCGATCTTGGGCCGGTCCCCCACGACCTGCACCGCGACGTTGCCGATCCGGAAGCCGGCCGCCCGTACGATCCGCGCGGCCTCGGTCAGCAGGGTCACACCGGAGGCGCCGGACCACTCGGGCCGCCCGGTGCCGAAGTGCTGTCCCAGGTCGCCGAGGCCGGCGGCGGAGAACAGGGCGTTGCAGGCGGCGTGCGCCACGACGTCGGCGTCGGAGTGCCCGGCGAGGCCGGGGCCCTGGCCCTCCCACTTGAGGCCGGCGCACCACAGTTCCCGGCCGTCCTCGAAGGCGTGGATGTCGGTGCCGACGCCGACCCGCGGGAGCACCGGCGGTGACTCGGAAGCCGGCGCGTGAGCCAGTGACTCAGAAGCCATCGTTGAGCCTCCTGCGGGCCAGGACCGCCTCCGCGAGGACAAGGTCCAGGGGGCGGGTGATCTTGAAGGCCTCCTCGTGGCCGGGAACGGTGACGACGGTCCGGCCGAGCTGCTCGACCATGCTCGCGTCGTCGGTGACGTTGTCGGTGACCGTCTCGTGCGCGTGCACCAGGGTGGCCCGGTCGAAGCCCTGCGGAGTCTGCACGGCACGCAGCAGGGACCGGTCGGGGGTGGCGACCACGGGCTCCGGCTCGCCGGGGGCGGCGGCCGGTCCGACCTGCTTGACGGTGTCGGCGAGTGGCAGCGCCGGGACCACGGCGGGGGCACCGTCACGGACGGCCGCGACGACGGCGTCCACGGTGTCCACGGGGACGAGCGGGCGGGCCGCGTCGTGCACCAGGACGATGTCGAAGCCGGGCGGCAGGGCGTCGAGGCCGAGCTTCACCGACTTCTGGCGGGTCTCCCCGCCGGGGACGACGACGAAGTCGGTGCGGTCGGGCAGCGCGTACACGTCGAGCAGTGTCTTGACCTCCGCGGCGCCCTCGGGCGGGGCCACGACGACGACCAGGGAGACGGCGCGGGAGGCGGCCATGGCGCGGATCGCGTGGATGAGCATGGGCGTGCCGCCCAGCGCGCGGAGTGCCTTGGGGGCTCCCGGCCCGAGGCGTACGCCCGGCCGGCGGCCGGGATCACGGCCGCCGTGCGGGCGGTCGTACGGCCGGACACGGGGTTCGACGGCGGCGGAAGGAGCGAATCGTCAGACATCGGTTCCTGTCAGGTCTGTGTGCTCGGCCCAGGGAGTTTGGTGACAGGGCCTGGGTGGGTATGGCCTGGGCGTAGCCCCTGCTCCCGGAGTGGGGGAGTACCGGGAGTACCGCCCTGACCAGCCCCTTCCGTGACTCTGGTCGGGTCGGCCGCCCGGGCCCGGCACCCCAGGGGCGGGGGCACGCGTGGTGCCGCTTTCCCCGGCACGGCGCGCGTACCGGGAAGCGCGGCGGGTGTGGTGGGGGGACGGTGTCGATGCGGGGCCGGTGTCCGGTTACGGACGTGCCGAAGCGCCCGGCGACATCACATCCGTCATCGGGCACCGCAGCATTTCGACGCACTTCGATGTACGTGCTGGCGACGTGAAGCTCCGCCTGCTTCGTTCCTCTCGCCTTACGAAGCGAGAACCTCGTCGAGGAGAGCCTCGGCCTTGTCTTCGTTGGTCTTCTCCGCGAGGGCGAGCTCGCTGACCAGAATCTGGCGCGCCTTGGCGAGCATGCGCTTCTCACCGGCGGAGAGTCCGCGCTCACGCTCGCGACGCCACAGGTCACGCACGACTTCCGCGACCTTGATGACATCGCCCGAAGCGAGCTTCTCCAGGTTTGCCTTGTAGCGACGGGACCAGTTCGTGGGCTCCTCGGCGTACGGTGCGCGCAGCACCTCGAAGACCCGGTCCAACCCGTCCTGACCGACCACATCACGTACGCCGACGAACTCCGCATTGTCCGCTGGCACACGCACCGTCAGGTCACCCTGGGCGACCTTCAGCACCAAGTAGGTCTTGTCCACGCCTTTGATCTGGCGAGTTTCAATAGCCTCGATCAGCGCGGCCCCGTGATGGGGATAGACCACGGTGTCGCCAACCTTGAACGTCATGTGACAGGTACCCCTTCCGTGGCTATCCAGGGTAACACGGATACGGCGTGTCCTGAATGGCGTTTTCGCAGGTCAGGGCCATTCTCGGGGCTTGACAACAGCATCAGGAACGTGCTTCGACCGCCGAGCGGAAGTACGTATTCGCAGGTCGGAGGGGCCCTTCAGGGCGAGCGAAACGCGTACGTCACACGCGTCCGGAGGCCCTCACAGGTGGCCAAACATCCCCATATGTCCATCCCCAAGTGCTCGAGTTCCGCTACTCCGTTCGGTGTGCGCGGCAGGGTTCCGGTCGAATCCGGAATTGATCACACGCCCTCCGGGGCGAGCGGCCGGTGATCAATTTCCGGACCGCCCCGGCACTTTCCGGCCCGCCGCCGCATTCCTTCACGAAATATGCGCCACTCCGACGGGGGACGTCCCCGGCCGCACTTATGTGAATGCCGGAGAAGTACGTGACCGAAGTAACCGGCGAGTCACTTACGCGAGTCATCCACGGGGCCGTCCGCGGGTACGCGGGCGGCTGCGCGGACAGCCGCGGAAACGGCCGACGATCGGGTGACGACCGCGGTCCGCGCGCACCTTCCGGAGGAACGGCGGACGTCGCGGGGAGGGTCGGGTGCGGGCGCGTGGGAACGGCTCGATAGCCTGAGGGCTGCTGACAGACACTTAAAGGCGGCCGACCCGGCCGCCACCGCTCGCTCGAGTCAAGGAGTTGCCGCCGCCGTGAGCAGCAGCCTTCGACGCGGCGCCATCGCCGCCGCCGCCATCGCGTTCTCGATCGCCTCGCTCTCCGCGTGCGCGGCCGGCCACAACGCCCAGACCCTGCAGGTCCAGCCGGACAACGCCGCGACGACCGTCGGCGACATCAAGGTCCAGAACGCCATCGTCGTCACCCAGCCGGACCGCGAGTCCACAGGCCCGGCCGTCGTCGCCGCGACCCTGTTCAACGAGGGCCGCACCGACCAGACCCTGGAGTCCATCACCCTCCCCGGCACCGGCAAGGCCGCCGAGCTCACCCCCGCCGAGGGCGGCAGCCTGACCGTCCCGGCCGGCGGCTCGCTCATCCTCGGCGGCGCGGACAACGCCTCCGCCGTCCTGCCCAGCAGCCGTGAGGCCGTCCAGGACGGCAACGCGCAGAAGGTCACGTTCACCTTCAGCGAGACCGGTGACGTGAGCCTGCGCGCGTTCGTCTACCCGGCCGAGAGCTTCTTCAGCGGATGGGGCCCGAGCGAGATCCCGGCCGCGCCGGGCACCTCCACGGAGCCGTCGGCGGAAGCGTCCGACGCCCCCGCCGACGGGGCCGAGGGCTCCGCCGACTCCGACACCTCGGACGCTCCGGCGGGCACCCCGTCCGACGCGGCCTCGGCCAGGCCAGGCCGACGACTGAGCGACAGCGACACCCGTCGGTACGACGGTGGGCGGGACCCCTGCGCAGGGGTCCCGCCCACCGTCGTACCGACGGGTGTCGGCCACAGGTGCCGGGCAATGGCCCGGAGCCCGTCTACGGCTCGAACTTGTAGCCGAGACCGCGGACCGTCACCAGGTAGCGCGGCGCGCCCGGGTCCGGCTCGATCTTGGCGCGCAGCCGCTTGACGTGGACGTCGAGGGTCTTGGTGTCGCCCACGTAATCGGCGCCCCAGACCCGGTCGATGAGCTGCATCCGGGTCAGCACGCGCCCGGCGTTGCGCAGCAGCATCTCCAGCAGGTCGAACTCCTTGAGCGGCAGGTCGACCTTGGTGCCGCCCACGGTGACCACGTGCCGGTCGACGTCCATACGGACCGGGCCGGCCTCCAGAGCGGCGGGGGCGACCTCCTCGGGCTCGCCCCTGCGGCGCAGCACGGCGCGGATACGGGCGACCAGCTCGCGCGAGGAGAACGGCTTGGTGACGTAGTCGTCGGCACCTATTTCCAGGCCGACCACCTTGTCGATCTCGCTGTCCTTGGCGGTCACCATGATGACGGGGACGTTGGAACGGCCACGCAGCTGGCGACACACCTCGGTGCCCGGCAGGCCGGGCAGCATCAGGTCGAGGAGGACGAGGTCGGCGCCGTTGCGCTCGAACTCGTCGAGTCCGTCGGGCCCGGTGGCCGCGACGGCGACCTCGAAACCCTCCTTGCGGAGCATGTACGACAGGGCGTCGGAGAAGGACTCCTCGTCCTCGACGACGAGCACTCGGGTCACGGAAGGACCTCCGGGGAGGGAAGCGTTTCGTACGCGGATGAATCGGAAGAGTGGGGGGATGAGGGGGTGGACCGTCCGGCCTCGCCGTCGAGGCCTTCGGGTTCGTCCTGGTGGGACGACGTGGGGACACGGTCGCGGGCGGGGGCCGCGGCGGCCTCGGGGAGCCGCAGGGTGAACGTGGAGCCCTGGCCTTCGGCGCTCCACACCGTGACCTCCCCGCCGTGCGAGGCGGCCACGTGCTTGACGATCGCGAGGCCCAGACCCGTACCGCCCGTGGCACGGGAGCGGGCCGGGTCGACGCGGTAGAAGCGCTCAAAGACGCGCTCCTTCTCCTTCTCGGAGATACCTATGCCCTGGTCGGTCACGGCGATCTCGATCAGGTTCCCGCTCGGTCGGCCAACCCTACGGGCCGCGATGCCGACGCGGGTGCGGGCGGGTGAGTAGTTGACGGCGTTCTCGACGAGGTTGCCGAGGGCGGCGGCGAGCTGGCCGCGGTTGCCCCACACGCGCAGGTCGGCGGCGCTCGCCTGGTGCCCACCGCCCTCCTGATCGGGCCCTTCGAGCCCTTCGGTTTCTTCGGACCCCTCGGGCGGCCACACGTTCGAGGCCATGGTGATCTGCTTGGTGCCCGCCGCGTGGCGGCAGCGGTCGACGGCCTCGGCGACCAGTTCGTACACGTGGACGGGTTCGGCGTCCTCGAGCGGGTCGTCGTTCTGGACGCGGGAGAGGTCGATGAGCTCCTGCACCAGACTGGTGAGGCGGGTGGCCTCGCCCTGCATCCGGCCGGCGAAGCGCTCCACCGCCTCGGGGTCGTCGGAGGCGTCCATGACGGCTTCGGAGAGCAGGGAGAGCGCACCGACGGGAGTCTTGAGCTCATGGCTGACGTTGGCGACGAAGTCACGCCGTACCGCCTCGATGCGGCGGGCCTCGGTGAGGTCCTCCACGAGCAGCAGGACGAGTCGGGAGCCGAGGGGCGCCACCCGCGCGGAGACCGCGAGGGCCTCGCCGCGCCCGGTGCCGCGGCGGGGCAGGTCCAGTTCGACCTGCCGTATCTCGCCGTCCCGCCGGGTGTCGCGGGCCATCTGCAGCATGGGTTCCACGGCGAGCTCGCCGCCGCGGACCAGCCCGAGGGCGTACGCGGCGGAACTCGCCTTGACCACGCCGTCCGCCTCGTCCAGGACGACGGCGGAGGAACGCAGTACGGACAGCACGGTGTCCACGCCCGGCGGAAGCACCGGGTCCGTGTGCAGCGAGGAACGCGTGGGACGTCGCTGTTCGCGCTCGCTGAAGCGGAACGCCAGCACGGCGATGACGCCGGTGAGCACTCCGGCGATCGCCGCCGCTGCGGCGACCGCCGCGTTCACGTCCATGTGTCCAGGTTAGGCATGCGCCGACCCGTGGCCACAGCCATGGGAGAACAAGCTCGAACACTCGTCGCCCAGAGTTCACCTCGGAGCCAGGGGTGGTTCATTCAAGGGGACGGAATCAGACGCGTAGGGAACGGAACGTGGGAGCGTGGAGTTTCGCACCGTCGGTCGCGCGGGGTTCGCACCGTCGGCTGCGTGGCGGGGGCATCCGCCCCGGAACCCCGCGGGAGCCCCGGCTCCCGAAGCCCCGAGTAGACGCACGAGAGGAACCCTGATGCGGGACGCGTACCACGAGGAACTGGATTCGATCGGCGACAGTCTGGTGGAGATGGCCCGACTGGTCGGGTCGGCGATCGGGCGCGCCACGACGGCCATCCTCGACACCGACCTGAAGCTCGCCGAGCACGTGATCGAGGGCGACCAGAAGGTCGACGAGCTCCAGCACGACCTGGAGGCCCGTGCCATAGCCCTGCTGGCGCGCCAGCAGCCGGTGGCGACCGATCTGCGGATCGTCGTGACCTCGCTGCGCATGTCGGCCGACCTGGAGCGGTCCGGCGACCTGGCGCAGCACGTGGCGAAGCTGGCCCGGCTGCGTTTCCCGGAGCGTGCGGTTCCGCAGGACCTGCACGCGACCATTCTGGAGATGGGCCAGCTGGCCCAGCGCCTGATGGCCAAGGCGGCCGAGGTGATCATCACCAAGGACGTCGACCTGGCGCTCCAGCTGGAGCAGGACGACGACGAGATGGACCTGCTGCACCGCACCCTCTTCCAGCACCTGATGGACGACCGCTGGAAGCACGGCATCGAGACGGCCGTCGACGTGACGCTGCTGGGCCGCTACTACGAGCGCTACGCCGACCACGCGGTCTCGGTCGCCAAGCGGGTGGTCTACCTGGTCACGGGCGAGCACGCGGACGAGATCCAGCCGGACATCCAGCCGGTGCCGGGGGCGCGGGAGGCCTGAGGGGCCTGAGGTCGGCTGAGGGCCTGAGGTGGCTCTGAAGTGGCCTGCCCTGAAGGTGTCGGGGGCGCGGGAATCGGCCGAGGGCGCGCGGGAGCCTCGATGCGCCGTTGATGCGCCGTTGATGCGCCCAGCGGAACGGGCATCCAATGGGCACAGGCACGGCACCAGTCTCGAGGAGGGACCCATGGCCGATTCCCCCAGCTTCCCCGGCACGACGCCCGACCCCACGCAGGAGCGCGAGACGGAGCAGCCCGCCGAGATCAGGAGCCTGCCCCTGATCGCCGCGTGCGGCTGCGGCTCGGGCTGCGGCTGCGGCTGCCAGTCGGGCAGCCCCTGCCAGTGCTGAGCACGCCCACTCGAAGGCCCCGGTGACCACCGGGGCCTTCGGCATGCCGGGCGGCCGGTGCGGGCGCAGCATGGAAGTACGTCCGGAGTCGGTACGTACGGCCCGGATCGGGAAGGAGGTGCGAGGCCATGACCCAGTTCATGGACATCCACCACGGCATGCAGGGCATTACGGAGGACCAGCTGCGGCAGGCGCACGAGGCCGACCTCGCGATACAGGAGGAAGAGAGCGTCTACTTCCGGCAGGCCTGGGCGGACCCGGAGTCCGGCACGATCTACTGCCTCTCGGAGGCCCCCTCCGCCGACGCGGTGCAGCGCATCCACGAACGCACCGGCCACAAGGCCGACGAGATCCACGCGGTGCCGCTGTCGGTGCAGTGAGCGCATCCCCGCCGGAGGCGGCGCCCCTCAGGGAGCGCTGACCTCCGGCGTCTGCCGCACCACGCCGGCCTTCCCCACGGCGGTCGCGGTCTCCTGGGCCGGCAGGCGCCGCATCAGCAGCCCGTACCCGAGTCCGGCCACGGTGCCGACGACGGCGCACACGCCCCACAGCCACCGCGCCCCGAACCGGTCGATGACGAGCCCCGACATCAGCGGGGCGACGAGCGCGGCGACGGCCCAGGACATGGTGTACATGCCCTGGTAGCGCCCGCGTCCCCGGACCGGTGACAGCTGGACGACCAGCCCGGTCTGGGTGGGCGCGTTGACGATCTCGGCGAGCGTCCACACGCAGACGGTGAGGGCGAAGACGCCGACCGACCCGGCGAAGGCGGTGAGGCCGAAGCCGTACCCGGCGAGGAGCGAGGAGACCACCAGCAGCCGCCCGGGGTCCCGGTGTTCGATGAACCGGGTCACCGGAATCTGCAGCACGACGATCAGCACACCGTTGACCGCGATGGCCATGCCGTAGTCGGCCGGGGTGAATCCGGCCGCGCCCATCGCGATGGGCAGTCCGACGGCCCCCTGCTGGAAGATCAGAGCGACGAGGAAGGACAGCCCGACGACCCCCATGAACCGCCCGTCACGCAGGACGGTCCCCAGCCCCACGGCGTCCTCCCGCGCCTCCTCGGCACTCTGCACGGGCTTCGACTCGGGGAGCTTCACGAAGACGACGACGGCGCACGCCATGGTCATCACGGCCTCGATGAGGAACCCGGCGAGGTAGCTGTACTCGGCGATGAACCCGGCGGCCATGGCGGAGACGGCGAAGCCGAGGTTGATGGCCCAGTAGTTGAGGGAGAAGGCGCGGATACGGTCCTCGGGCCGGACGATGTCGGCCATCATCGCCTGGACGGCGGGCCGGGAGGCGTTGCTGGCCATGCCGACGAGGAAGGCGACGGCGGCGAGGGCGACGGGGTCGCGCACGAAGCCGAGGGCCGCCACGGACACGGCGGTGGAGGCCTGCGCGATGAGCAGCGTGGGCCGACGTCCGAGCCGGTCGGTCATCACCCCGGCGCCCAGCGAGGAGATCACCCCGCCGAGGCCGTGCACGGCGGCGACGAGACCGGCGTAGGTGGCGGAGTAACCGCGGTCGAGGGTGAGGTAGAGCGCCATGAAGGTGGCGACGAAGGCACCGAGCCGGTTGACGAGGGTGCTCGTCCACAGCCACCAGAACGCCGGGGGCAACCCGGACACGGTCTCCCGGACCGCGCGTCTGACACGGACGACGGACGCCATGGAACCCCCCGCATGTAAGCACCTGAAACAGCGAGCACACCTTACGAAGGAGCCGGAGGGATCCACCACTCAATTAGCAGATCCCGTCAACCGTCCGCACAGCGAGCGGGGGCACGGCCCGCTCAGGGCTTCGATTACGCTCGGACCCATGGCCGACGCACCGTACAAGCTGATCCTCCTCCGCCACGGCGAGAGCGAGTGGAACGCGAAGAACCTGTTCACCGGCTGGGTGGACGTCAACCTCACCCCGAAGGGCGAGAAGGAGGCGACGCGCGGCGGCGAGCTGCTCAAGGACGCCGGCCTGCTGCCCGACGTGGTCCACACGTCCCTCCAGAAGCGCGCCATCCGCACCGCACAGCTGGCGCTGGAGTCCGCCGACCGCCTCTGGATCCCGGTCAGCCGCAGCTGGCGCCTGAACGAGCGCCACTACGGCGCCCTCCAGGGCAAGGACAAGGCGCAGACCCTCGCGGAGTTCGGCGAGGAGCAGTTCATGCTGTGGCGCCGCTCCTACGACACCCCGCCGCCCCCGCTGGACACCGACGCCGAGTACTCCCAGTTCGACGACCCGCGCTACGCGGCCCTCCCGCCGGAGCTGCGCCCGCGGACGGAGTGCCTGAAGGACGTCGTCGTCCGGATGCTGCCGTACTGGTTCGACAGCATCGTCCCCGACCTCCTGACCGGCCGCACGGTCCTGGTCGCCGCCCACGGCAACAGCCTGCGCGCCCTGGTCAAGCACCTCGACGGCGTCTCCGACGCCGACATCGCGGGCCTGAACATCCCGACGGGCATCCCCCTCTCCTACGAACTCGACGCCGACTTCAAGCCGGTCAACCCGGGCGGCACGTACCTCGACCCGGACGCGGCCGCGGCCGCCATCGAGGCGGTCAAGAACCAGGGCAAGAAGAAGTAAGTACGCACAAGCAAGCCCCCTACCTGTGGGTTTTCCGCGAATAGGGGGCTTGTTGCTGTGCTGGGACCGCCGCTGGGCCGTCAGGTGCGGGAGGGCCCCAGCCGGACCGTGTCGAAGACGGCGGCTGCATCCTTACGGGTGCGCTCCTGGCTGGACGGCCTCAGGATCCGACCAGTCCTCCTCCTGCCGCTGGCCCGCCGACAGGGTGGCGAACTCCCGTCCCGTGCATACGATTTCACTTTGATGAAGCGTTACAGGGCGCAGGAGCGGTAGGTGCCGCCGGCCCGTGGACGACAGGGGGCATCACAAGCGCACCGGATCGGGCGGGGAACAGCGGGGAACCACGGTGACAGTGGTCCAGTCCCAAGAGGGGCAGCGCAGCCGATTGCCCAGCTCGGCAGCCCAGGCGCCCGGTGCGGGCCGGGTACGGCCCGCACCGGCCGGGGCCGGTCAGCCGACGAGTGCCCGCCAGGTCACGGCGCCGGCCACGCCGTCGACGACGAGCCGGTTGACGCTCTGGTAGGTGCGGACGGCGGAGGTGGTCACGGAGCCGAAGCCGCCGTCGACCACGAGTCCCGCGCTGTGCTTGTTCAGGACCGTCTGCAGGGCACGGACATGGTTTCCGCTGTGGCCCTGCTGGAGGGTGTAGACCAGGTGCGGCCAGGTCGCGGGACCGACCTGGCCGTCGGCGACCAGACCCCGGGCCGCCTGGAATCGTTTCACCGCGTCGACGGACACCGACCCGTAGTAGCCGTCGGCGGCCAGGCTGTAGCCCCGCTGCGTCATCAGGTACTGGATGGCGGTGACCCTCTTGCCCCGCGCGCCCGCGTCGATCCTGGACCAGCCGCCGCCCAGGTCCACGCCGCGGCCGGCCATGAACGTGACCGGGTTGGTGGTGACGCCGAGCCCGCCGGAGTGAACCTCGAAGTGCAGGTGGGGTCCGGTCACGTTGCCGGTCGCACCCATGTCGCCGATGCGCTGACCGGCACCGACCGTCGCGTTGAGGCCGACCCTGTACACGCTGAGGTGACCGTAGTAGGTGTACTGCCCGCCGCCGTGCGAGAGGACGATGCCGTAGCCGGTCCGGCCGCCGAGTCCTCCGCCCCATTCGCGGCGGATCACTGTTCCGGCCGCCGCCGCGTAGACGGCGGTGCCGGTCGAGTTGGTGATGTCCTGGCCCGCGTGCGAGGCGCCGCCCCGCGGCGCTCCGTAGTGACCGCCATTGGGGAAGTAGCCCAGGGCGGGGTTGCACCAGCCGCCGTTCTTCAACGACGCGGCCGAGGCCGTCGCCGTCAACCCCGGTACGAACCCCAGGGAGACGCCGAGTCCCAGACCCACGCCGGCCAGCAGACCGCGGCGGGACAGACCGGCGCGAGGACGTTCTTCCTGGGCCGCAGCTGCTGACGCGCAGGAGTCACACATACCGTCTCCCCGTTGTCTGTCGTGAGCATGGCGATACGATGCTAAGGGACGACGAGGTCCCTGTCAGTACCTCGCCCAGCGCGGACAGCACTACAGCGCCGGAGCCGTCACCCTCGTAGTGGCCGTCACGGCCGAACTGCGGGGACTGAGTCTCCGCACCGTGACCGGGACTTCGAATGCATCGCCGCCGCCGTTCCGGCTGTCGCCCCTCGTCTGCCCACCGCACGGGAGAAAGCATGCGGCCTCGGCCCGCATCCCCACATGAGTACGGCTACCCGGACGGCGCAAACGACCACCACGGTCGGCGACTCAAGGGAGCGGTGGGCCGTTCGGGGGCGAGCCGAGGGTCGGGGAGGTCTGGACCCGTTGTTCGACCCACTGGCGGAGTTCCTCGTCGCCCACCCGCTCGACCGTTGCGAGGAGTTCCTGCCGCGCTCTTTCGTCGCGGTCGGTCGCGGGCAGCAGGCGGTTGACGGCTCGTCGGAGCGCCTCGTGCGACTGTGCCGCCAGTACGTAGCGGGGGCCGTGTCCGAAGACCTGCCGGAAGCCGGTGAAGAAGAGGGCCCCGCCGGCGATGAGGGCCGTCAGCCACGCCGGGGCGCTGAGTCCCGCCGCCACCACGGTGGAGGAGGCGGTGGCGAGAGCACCCAGCTCGGTCAGGCGGTACCACCGTCGGGACGAGTTCCGCACCTGCTCGTAGAAGGCCAGTTCCCCCTGGGCCAAAGCCAGTACGGGGTCCGGGGCGTCCGGCCAGTCGGCATCGGGTATCCGTCGGCGCATGAGCACATGGTGCAGCACATGGTTTCCTCAGGAGGCCGCGTACGGAACATGTGGTGATCGAGCTCCTGAAGCGGGACGCGGGACCGGGCTTGCGGAATCGGCAAACGGGCTCGTCCTCCCGGCAGGGCCTTCCGCATCATCGGCGTCGAGTCGGCGGGGCGGCGGGAGAGGGCCGTCCCGGCGCACGGCGGACCGACGGCCCGGAGGAGACGCATGACGCAGCACGCCGCGGAGATCACCCACCGGTCGGCCCCCTCGCCGGGAGGCCGGATCCGCCTCGCGGCGGCGGGATACCGCGCGGTCGCCCTCGACGTCCGCGGCTACGGCCGCTCCTCCAAGCCGGCCGCGACGGACACGTACCGGATGCCCGCCTGCCTTCGCCCGATCGGCCGCCGGTCACGGCACAGTGGGGGCATGGAGGCAGACGGCAGGAATCTTCTGGCCCGGGGGCGCGTGGCGACCAGGCTGCCCGCCCAGGACCTGGAGCGGGCACGGCGCTTCTACTCCGAGAAGCTCGGTCTGGAGCCCGTGGACGAACGGCCGGGCGGGCTGCTGTACCGGTGCGGCGGCACGGAGTTCGCCGTGTTCCGGTCGGCGGGGACCTCGCCCGGCACCTTCACCCAGATGGGGTGGCAGGTCGACGACATCGAAGCGGTCGTGTCGGAGCTGAGGCGGCGCGGCGTGGTGTTCGAGGCGGTCGACCTGCCGGGGTTCCGGACGGAGGACGGGATCGCCGAGATCGAGGGCAACTATCCGAGCAAGGGCGCCCGCGGTGAACGCGCCGCCTGGTTCCGTGACAGCGAGGGGAACCTGCTGGGCATCGGCGAGCCCGTCGTGTGACCGCGTCCACGGCAGCCGCCCCGGCGACGGTCACCACGGTCGTCAGCGGGTCCCGTCGATCGCCACCTCCGCCCAGACCGTCTTGCCCACGGGATCACGGGGCTTCCAGCCCCAGCACTCGGCCAGCACGTCCACCAGGAGCAGGCCGCGACCGGACTCGCCGTCGGGGCACGAGGAGGGCGGAGCCGCCGGTGGCTGTTTCGCGGCGGCGGCGTCGGCGAGCTCGATCCGCACCAGGCCCGCCGCCTCGTCGAGGGCGATGCGGAGACGGAAGTCGTGCCCCGGGACGCGGCCGTGCCGCACGGCGTTCGCCGCGAGTTCGCCGACGACCAGGGCGACCGTGCACGACACGTCCGAGGCCGGCGGGCGCCCCCACTCCTCCAGGCACCGCACGGCGAGGCGCCGGGCGAGCCGTGCGCCGCGCGGTGTGGAGGCGAACTGGGCGGTTTTCTCCTGGGGTTGAGTGACGTCGGGGTCCCTTCCGGATCCGTCACCCGAAGTGGTCGTTCCTGTCAGCACCGCGTGCCCGTCCTTGCCTGTCGAGCCCTGAGACGCCCCGCGATGCGCACGAGTCGTCACGTTCCGTGCTCAAGAGTCGCGTGACCGCCCTACGCTCGGAAGGTGACATGGCATTACCTTTCGGCTGGTAAGGGATGGAAGTGACGCTTTGGCCAACGGAATTGATCCCAGCGCCTCCATGGCCGCCCTGTTCGGCTCACGGGTGCGCAAGCTCCGTACGGCGGCCGGACTGACCCAGGCGGAACTCGGCACGAAGACCCATGTGGTGGGATCGCGGATCACCCAGATCGAACGGACCTCGGGAGCCAAACCCACCCTGGAACTGGCACGTGCCCTCGACGCCGCTCTCGGCGCGGACAACCTGCTCGTCGACCTGTGGCCGTACGTGTACCGGGAGGCGTTCCCGGACTGGTCGCGGAAGTTCATGGCGTACTCGGAACGGGCGGTGTTCATCGGGGAGTACGCGTCCCACGTGGTGCCCGGTCTCCTGCAAACCGAGGAGTACGCGCGGGCTGTTCTGAGGGTCGGCGTCACGCTGAGCAGCGAGGAACAGTTGGAGGAAAGGCTCTCCGCTCGTATGGGACGGCAGGAGCGGCTCGGCTCGGACGACAGGCCGGTTCTCTGGGTCGTCCTGGACGAGGCGGTGCTGAGACGCCCGATCGGCGGCCATGCCGTGATGCGCGAGCAGTTGGCGCGGCTGCTCGATGTCGCGGCGGAGCGGCACATCACCGTCCAGGTACTGCCCTTCGAGCAGGGCGAGCACGACGCGATGGGCGGATCGTTGACGGTTCTCACGCTTCCGGACGGCTCGGACGTCGCGTACACGGAAGGGGCGCACTACGGCCAACTCATCGAGGATCCGGACGAGGTGAGGAAGTTCTCCCTGACCTACGATCGGCTGCGGGCGGCAGCCCTGCCCCCGCTCATGTCGCTCGGCATGATCCGATCCGTGATGGAGGGCAACCACCGTGGAGCGAAAGTCCCGTCCCGATCAGAACGGCGTCGTGTGGCGCAGGAGCAGCTACAGCAATCAGGAGGGCGGCAACTGCGTGGAGGTGGCGGCCGGGTTCCCCGGCGTCGTCCCCGTCCGTGACAGCAAGGCCCCGAACGGTCCCGCTCTGCACTTCGAGGCCGGCTCCTGGGCATTGTTCATAGGTGAGTTGAAGGCTGGCCGGCACCGCCCCTGAGGCAGCCGGGCGATGCTGTCCCGCCCGGGTGGTGCAGGGGATCTCCGCGGTCCCGACACCGCGGGGCCGGAGACGGACGCCTTGCTGAAAAGCGTGAGCAGCCGGCGGGCATGTGTCACGTGAGCGCTCAAACGAGCGGCATCAGGACAGTGGCAGCCAAAGTGCTCACGCTTTTGGGATGACGTCCCGCCGGGCGCGGGCGCCGTCCGCCTTCCGGGCTCACCGGGCCCTTGCCCGCGAGGGCCCGGCGGGCCGCTGACCTCCTTAAAGAACCGGGGGAAAGAACTACCCGCCCACCCACCCTCCCCGCCGAAAGGCCCGCGTCACCCGTCCGGGTGACCGGCTTGCGGGTGCGGGACACAGGCGGTTACGTTCGCCGCAACAAGCTCGACAACCACAAATAGATACGGCCCCCGGCCGGGAGTGGCATCCCGGACGAGGGCCTGACCGATCAGGAAGAAGAGACCTTCCCGATGGCTGACCCGCAGTCTAACGCGCGCCTGCGCGCCGACGCCGGAGCTCCGACCTCCGGCGTGATCCACGTCCGCACCCGGCTCACCGCCGACTTCACGGTGATCTCCAACGCCCTCGCGCAGCGGCGCGGCAGCGCGGTCACCATCGGCGTGGCGGTGTACATCCTCTCCCTGCCCGACGGCACCCCCGTCAGCATCGCCGCCCTGTGCGCGCACTTCACCGAGGGCGAGATCCTGATCTCGCGGGCGCTCAGGGAGTTGGAGGAGGCCGGGTACCTGAAACGCCGCCGGGTACGGCTGCCCACCGGGCAGATCCGCACCCGGACGTACTTCCACGACATCCCCGGCGGTACTCCCCAGCCGGACCCGGACCCCGACCCGCACCCGGGCGGGCCCCCGGAACCGCCGAAGCCGCCCCGGCCCCGGAAGTCGCCCGCAGCCGAGCACGCCACGCCCTTCTCAGCAGCCGTCCTCGAAGCGGCCCCCGCGCCCGCCCCCGCTCCGGACCGGCCGGAAAAACACGCGTCGCTCTCCGACGCCGACCCGCAGGCGGTCGCCGTCCTGACCTCCCTGCGCCGCGTCGATCCGCGTCTGGTCCTGTCCGAGCGCGAGGCCGTGCGCCTGGCGCCGGCCGTCACCGAGTGGCTGGCGGCCGGGGTCGCCCCCTCCCAGATCACCGCACATCTCACGGCACGGCTCCCCGACCACTTCCTGACCCGCCCGGCGGGCATCCTCGCCTTCCGCCTCCGGGAAACGCCCCTGCCCGCACCGACCCCGGTTCCGCTCCCGCCGACCCCCGACCGCCCGGCCGTACAGCCCTTCCAGACCTGCGACGGCTGCGAGCGCGCCTTCCGCGCACCCGAGCCCGGGCGCTGCCGGGATTGCCGACAACGCGAGAAGGACCGCCCTGCCGCCGCCTGAACCGGCAACGCAGGACGCTTGACCAGCTCGGACACGAGGACGACACTAGATGTACTACATTTGTCATACACGAGGGGAGGTCGAGATGACCTCGAAGACCGGACAGAAGAGTCGCACCGTGGGCGCCACGGCCAAAAGGCGCACCTCGACCACGGCCCGGACCCCGCAGACGCGCCGGAAGCAGGGCGACAGCGGCGCGACCAGCGTGGCCCAAGTGCGTTTGCGCCCGGATGAGATGGCGGATCTGCAGCAGGTGATGCAGACCCTCCAGTTGCACTCGCTCTCCGATGCCCTGCGCGAAGGGCTTCGGCTGCTCTCCCGCGAGGCGACCGAGGTCGCCGCCTCTCAGGAGATCCGCGACTTCTATCGCGGCGCCCAGGCTCCTACTCCCGAAGGCGTTCTGCCCGCGACGACGGCCGAACTGGCGGCAGCGGACGAGACCGAGTGGTGAACACCGGCTCCGCACTGCGGGGCGAAGTGTGGGGGTGCGCCCTCCCTGGCCCCCTCGGCCCGCACCCCGTGGTCGTCCTCACGGTGAACCGGATCGCCGAACCGCTGTCGGCGCTGACCGTCGCCGTGATCACCGGGACACCCGGTCCCGCCTCCACCCACGTCCCGGTCGGTCCCGACTGCGGGGTGACCAAGTACGACGAGTCGTACGTGAACTGCACCGACCTGCACACCGTGGACAAACCAAGGCTCCGGCGGCGCCTCGGCCTGCTGGCCCCGAGCGAGATGCGGCGTGTGGAGG
This sequence comes from Streptomyces sp. GD-15H, assembly GCF_045291515.1. Taxonomy (NCBI): domain Bacteria; kingdom Bacillati; phylum Actinomycetota; class Actinomycetes; order Kitasatosporales; family Streptomycetaceae; genus Streptomyces; species Streptomyces sp. GD-15H. The sequence goes on along the minus strand of NZ_CP149447.1, from coordinate 4,653,966 downwards.
AGTACGTGCGCGTGCTCCTGGGGCTGACGTAGTCACCGCCCGCCGCCTCGCGTTCCTCGATGACACGCGGCTCGTGAACAAAGCCGGAAGGTCGTTTTTCCGGCGATGAGTTGATGACCGAGGGATCGATCGATCAGTTGTCCTGTCCTTCCGGCATGGCGAAGTGGTGGCGGTCTCCGGGCGATGCCTTCTGGGCGCTGGACCGGGCCCTGGGCGGGCATCGGCGGCCGACTCGGGCCCAGCAACGGGTGGCCCGTCACCCGGTCAGAGCCGGTCTCTGCCTGGCTGTTCCCTTCACGTTGTTCTTCTGGATGGTGTCGCCCGAAGGGGAACCCACCGGTTTCCTGTTCGCTGTGCTCGGCGGGCTGCTCATGGGACTTGTCTACACTTCCTTCATCGCCCTGGAGCGGCTTCGGCAGCGCCGGCTCAAGCGTCTGGGGATGTGGGACGGCTCTTGAGCGGGTGGTGATCCGCCGGAGGCGAGGGGCGGCCGGCGTTGCCGGGTGCCGGAAGGCCGCGGCGTGGCCTCTTTGCCGTACCGAGCGGGCGCGTGGGCCCGATCGAGCGGTCAACATGAGGGCTGATCAGTCTCGGCCGGGCTGTCGGCCACGCTCCTGACCGAATGAGCGCGAAGCGGTGGGGAAGATACTCGAATCCATGACAGAACCGCTGGACATGGCCGTGAACGTGTTCATGAACGTGTTCATGCCGGTCGTGGCGGCGGGTTGCGCATGGCTGGGATGGACGTCCCTGCGTCGGCCCCGGCGGTCTCCGCTGATCATGCAGGGGCCCGGTTGGCTCGTCCGCGCCTGGGGCCTCGGCTACCTGCTGCTGGGGGTGGGTCTCGCCGCGGAAGAGGTGGGCCGGATGGTCGGTGAGGAACCGGTCTGGCCGTCGGGCCCGATCCGCTGGATCGCCGGGCCACTGGTGGTCCTCTCCATGCTGGCCGGAGCGGTCTGGCGGTGGCGGGAGCGCCACGCCGGCCGGGTGGCGGGCGAGAGGCGGCCCGTGTGAACCGGCGCGTCTCCTGGGGCGAGGCCCTGCTCGTGGCCCTGGCCTGCTGGGTGGTCAGTTGTCTGGGGTACGCCGTGCTCGCCGCCCTGGACGAGCCGGGCCTCACGGTCGCGCCCCTCCTGTGCCTGGGCCTCGTCCAGTGGTTCTGGACGCGCCACCGTGTCTGGCCGGCCGCGGTCGCGGCGGCCTGCGCGGGGGTCGTCGTCCTGTTCGGGGTCGTCGACCTTCTGCGACCGGACCTGGGCCGGTACGTCGGTGACGCGCCGGCCACCGGTCTCGGCGCGACGGCGGCCCTGGGCGTCTTCACCCTGACCTGCCACGTCCGCGTGCGGGCCGGCGGCCGAAACCACTGAGCCGGACGGGAACGCCGATCACCCGGTGGGAGGGGCTCAGATCCCGGGCGAGGACGTCCCCTTCGCCCCCATGGCCGACCGGAGCACCTGGACACCTGGGTAGCTGGACACCTGGACACCGCACGTGATCAACATACGATCCGTCCGCACGCCGGGCCGTCGTTACGATCATGGTCCATGGACTGGGCAGAGCGCGCGACGGAGTTGAGGCAGTGGAGCAGGAGCGGGGTCCGGGCCCCGCACAAGCCGCTGCTCCTGCTGTACGCCCTCGGCCGGTTTCAGGAGGACGCCGACGGTGAGCTGGCCTACAGCGCGGTCGAGGAAGACCTGAAGCGGCTGCTGGCCGAGTACGGGCCGCCCCGCCCGACCACGCCCGCCTACCCGTTCCATCACCTGGTCGGTGACGGGGTGTGGGAGGTGCGGAGCGACCGGGGGTCCGGCAGTCCGGGTACCGGGGTGCGGGAGTTGCGGGCGACGAACGCCGCCGGGCGGCTCGCGCCGGAGTTGCGGACGGCGCTGAGGAGGAGCCGGCCCTGCTCGGGCGCATGGTGCGGGCGCTGCTCGACGCGAACTTCCCACCCTCGCTCCACTCCGACCTGTGCGAAGCCGTCGGGCTGGTGCCGGAGCCGTCGGAGACCGGGCCGTTCCCGTCCTCCCGCAGGCAGCAACGGGACCGCCGGATGCGGGAGCTGATACTGACCGCGTACGAGTACCGGTGTGCCTTCTGCGGTTACGACGGCCGGCTCGGGAGCGTGTCCGTGGGGCTGGAGGCGGCGCATGTGCGCTGGTGGGCGTACGAGGGCCCGGACGACGTCGACAACGGGCTGTGTCTGTGCTCGCTGCACCACAAGCTCTTCGACAAGGGTGTCCTCGGGGTCGGCGACAGTCACCGCATCCTGGTCTCACAGCGCTTCGTCGGGCACGGCGCCGCGGCCCGCGCGCAGGTCACCGAGCTCTCCGGCCGGCCCCTCCTCGGCCCGCAGCCGGGGGTCGCCCCCGTCGCGGCGCCGCACCGCGCCTGGCATCTCGCGCAGGTCTTCCAGGGCGACCCGCGCCCGGCTCGCGCCGCCTCGTCATCGGGGTGAACGCGTGCGCAGCCACTCCTCCGTCACCGCGAAGTCCTCCTCCGTCAGCCCCCTCGCCGGATCCACCCGGAGCAGCAGGGCGGGCGCCGGGTGGGCCGGGCCCGTCGGCTGGTGCTCGACGGCTCGACGGGGGGCCGCCGAGCGAGGTCGCGGTGGCCACCGGTTTCCACGACCAGGCCCATCTCACCCGGCATTTCCGGAAGCTGGTCGGTGTCACACCGGGCCGGTACCGCGCGGGAGGCCGGTAGCCCCTGCGGAAGCGGGCCACCGGCCCCGGACGGCCGGACGGCGGCTGTGTCGCCGCGTCACCTCACGTCGACGTAGTCGCCCTTCGCCGTCGCCCCGCCGGTCGTGGACGTCTGGCCGAACGTCCAGCGCCAGTAGCCGTCGGTGGTGGCCGTCACCGTGGTCTTCAGGGCGCCCGTGGAACTCGCCCGCACGTACTTGACCGTCGTGTAGGTGCTGGTGCCCGCCTTGCGGAACTGCAGCTTGGCCAGCTTGTTGCCGTAGCCGACGTACGCGTGCCTCACCCAGTCGGCGCGCGTCAGCTTGCCCGTCACGGTGAGCGTCTTGTTCTTGGCGACCGGTTCCGGCGAGGCGTTGACCGTGGCCCGCGCGGCGCGCTTGACCTGGAGGGAGCCGAGGCCGGTCAGGTACCCATGGCTCTCGATCCGGTCCTTATTCGAGAGGAACGCGTTGAAGGCGAGCTTCCAGGTCGTGGCATCGTTGTTCGAGTCCAGGTTGTAGCGGGGGTCGATACGGAGGCCCCCTTCGCAGTTCTCGGCGTACCGACCGTCCTCGTAGCAGTAGATGAGGTCGTGCTGGATGAGCCCGTCGCCGGCGTCAGTCTCAGAGGCCTTGGCGGCCGTGGTGCCGTGGTACAGGAACGGGGTCGTGTCCACCGCGGCGTGCGTGTAGCCCGAGGGCGCGGTCGCCCGGTAGCTGATGGAGGGCACCTTCACGTCGGTGATCCCCACGACGATGGGCTTGCCCTTGTTCACGACCACGTTCGATATCTTGATGCCGGTGTCCGCCGCCTGGGCGGGCGGTGCGGTGAACACCCCCAGGGCGAGCGCTCCGGTGAGCGCGGCCGTGAGGGTGGATCTGCCAGTGCGCACGCGCGTCCTCTTCATGCACGGGACCCTGACCGACAGGGTCCGGATCGCGTCAGGTTAACAGCTCGTATCCGCACGCCCGTTCGGAGTCTCTGCCGTGAGCTGCGCGGTCCCTACTCGTCCGAGGGGCGCTCGATCAGCCGGGTGAACGCGTCCAGGTTCCGCGTCGACTCCCCGCGCGAAACCCGCCAGGCGTGCTCCTTGCGGATCGCGGTGGCGAAGCCCAGTTCCAGCAGGGTGTTGAAGCTGCCGTCGGCGGCCTCCAGGACCTGCCCGAGCAGCCGGTCGACCTCGTCCGGGGTGACGGCGGGCAGCGGGAAGCGGCCGGTGACGTAGATGTCGCCGAGCGGGTCGACGGCGTAACTCACGCCGTACAGCTTGAGGTTGCGCTCCAGGAGCCAGCGGTGGACGGCGGCCTCGTTCTCGTCGGGGTGGCGGACGACGAAGGCGTTGAGGGAGAGCGAGTGCCGGCCGACGATGAGGGAGACCGTGGTGGACAGTTTGCGGGTGCCGGGGAGCTTCACGACGTACGTGCCGGACGCGGGCCTCTCCCAGTCGAGTCCGGCGTCCTTCAGGACGCCCTCGACGACCTGAGCCGCCGCCTGCTGCTGTTGCGCTTCAGCCATGGTGGGAGCGTACGTGACGGCGGTGCGCCTGCGTCGCGGCCGTGTAGACGTCGGCCGTGGCCGCGGCCGACCTGTCCCAGCCGAAGGCCTGCGCGTGCCGGGCGGCGGCCTCGCCCATCCGGTCGGCGAGGTGCGGCTGGTCGGCGAATCCGATCAGCACGCGCGCGTAGGCGTCGGGGTCGTGCCCCTGGACGAGGAAGCCGGTGTGCCCGTCCCGTACGGCCACCGGGAGTCCGCCGACCGAGGCGGCGAGCACCGGGGTGCCGGCCGCCTGTGCCTCTATGGCGACCAGGCCGAAGGACTCGCTGTAGGAGGGCATGACGAGGACGGACGCGGCCCGGAACCAGTCCGCGAGCTGTTCCTGCCCGACGGGCGGACAGAACCGTACGACGTCGGCGATGCCTAGGCGGGCGGCGAGTTTCTGCAGTCCCTCGGGTTTGGCGAGGCCGCTGCCGCTGGGGCCGCCGACCACGGGGACGCAGAGCCGGGAGCGCAGCTCGGGGCGCTCGCCGAGCAGCGCGGCGACCGCGCGGAGCAGTATGTCCGGAGCTTTGAGCGGCTGGATACGGCCCGCGAAGAGCGGGATCAGGGCGTCCTGGGGCAGACCGAGGCGGGCGCGGGCGGCGGCTTGCCCGTCGGCCGGGCGGAAGCGGGACAGGTTGACGCCGGGATGGACGACGGCGACTTTGGCCGGGTCGGCCGAGTAGTGCTGTACGAGTTCGGCGGCCTCCCCGGCGGTGTTGGCGATCAGCCGGTCCGCGGCGGCCACTATCTGGGTCTCGCCGATGACCCGGGCGGCCGGCTCGGGTGTGTCGCCGGCGGCGAGGTTGGCGTTCTTGACCTTGGCCATGGTGTGCATGGCGTGCACCAGGGGGACGCCCCAGCGCTGGGCGGCGAGCCAGCCGACGTGGCCGGAGAGCCAGTAGTGGGAGTGGACCAGGTCGTAGTACCCGGGCCGGTGGCCGGCCCACGCCTGCATCACCCCGTGCGTGAAGGCGCACAGCTGGGCGGGCAGCTCCTCCTTGGCCAGGCCCTCGTAGGGGCCGGCGTCGACGTGCCGGACGAGGACGCCGGGCGCGAGTTCGACGGAGGGCGGGAGGGCGGCGGTGGTCGCGCGCGTGAAGATCTCGACCTCGATGTTGATCGCGGCGAGGCGCTGCGCGAGTTCCACGATGTAGACGTTCATGCCGCCGGCGTCGCCGGTTCCCGGCTGGTGCAGCGGGGACGTGTGCACGGAGAGCATCGCCACGCGGCGGGGCCCGCGGTGCAGCCGCAGCCGCGGGGGTGCGGCGGGGGAGCGCCGCCCGAGCCTGGCGAGGTACTGGCTCACGTGGCGTTCCTCCTCGTTGCGGGCCTGACTTCCGGGGGCCTGCGGGCCCTCCAGCTCCCCAACACCGGAGGGGCCCGTTCCCATTTCCGGGCGACCTCCCCGGATCGGGTCTTTACCGAATCATTACCGCACTTCGCTCAACCGTTCGAGTGCCGGGTGCGTACGGGCATGGGGTGTCGGACGTGTGGCGTCGAGGCCGGTCTTCCCGCTCGGCCCCGGCCGGCCCCGGATGCCCGCATACCCTCGTACGCATGACTGCCCGCGCCGCCTCCCTCCCCCGCTCTCGGCTTCTCCCCCACTCCCGACTCCGCTCGAGCGGGGGAGGCGGGACCTCCATGAGCGGGGGGATCCCCCTCGTGGGTGCGGTGACGCGCGGGACGACCAACCCCAACCGCCTGCGCCGTATGGACCGCTGGATCGCGGCCACGCACGGCGCCGAACTGCGCCGCGCCGACCACGCCGTCGCCGTCGACCTCGGTTACGGCGCCGCCCCCTGGACGGCGGTCGAACTGCTGCACCGCCTGCGCACCGTGGCCCCACGCGCGCGGGTGACGGGCGTCGAGATCGAACCGGCCCGGGTAGTGGCGGCCCGCCCGTACGAGCGTGAGGGGCTGGCCTTCCGGCACGGCGGCTTCGAGATCCCACTCCCCGGACGGCCGACGCTGATCCGCGCGGCGAACGTCCTGCGCCAGTACGACGAGGCCGAGGTCGCCGCCGTCTGGCAGCTGCTGCGCGCGCGGCTCGCCCCGGCCGAACCGGGGAGGGGCTCGCGCGGCGGACTGCTGGTCGAGGGGACCTGCGACGAGATCGGGCGGCGGCACGTATGGGTCGCCCTCGGCCCGGAGGGGCCGCGCACGGTCACCTTCGCGACCCGGCTCGGCTCCCTGGAACGCCCCTCGGATCTGGCGGAACGCCTGCCGAAGGCACTCATCCACCGCAATGTCCCCGGCGAACCGGTGCACGCCTTCCTGCGCGACTTCGACCGCGCCTGGGCGGCTGCCGCGCCCTACGCCTCGTACGGCGCCCGCCAGCGCTGGATCCGCACGGTGCGGGACCTGACCGCCGACTGGCCGGTGGCGGACGGCCCGGCACGGTGGCGGCAGGGCGAAGTCACGGTGCGGTGGGAGGCCTTGGCACCCCGGGGATGAGCCCCGGGAACGATCTCCGTGAGTCGTTCGTCACATCGACGGGGCGATCGTCATGACGGGGAGGGGGAGACGGGAAGCGTTACCTCTGTCACTTCAGGCGCCGGCATGGCAGCATCCCCCGAGCGCAGGATGTTACTGACGGTTAATCAGTTCGGGGGCGGGGCATGAAGACGGGCAGGCGCACGCTGACCACGGCGGCGGTGACCGTGGTCTGCGCGATCACCGTGCTGGCGGCACCGGGCACGGCGTTCGCGGCCCCCACTCCCCCGCCGCCCCCGAGCGCGAGTGCGAGCGCCGGTGGCGCGCCGTCCAAGGAGCTCGAAGCCGTACGCAAGGAGCTCGACAAGCTCTACCGCGCCGCGGCCGTGGCCACCGAGGAGTACAACGCCGCCGAGGAGAAGGCGAAGCAGCAGTCCACCGAGGTCGTCCGGCTGGCCAAGAAGATCGCCAAGGGCAAGGAGAAGCTGGCCGAGTTGAAGGACCGCGCGGGCGCCGCGGCCGCGTCCCAGTACCGCGGTGGCGGACTCCCGCCCGAGGCCCACCTGATGCTGAGCGACAACCCGCAGGAATTCCTCGTCGGCGCGGGCCGGATACGTCAGGGCCAGCACGCGGCCGAGGGCCTGCTCGGTGAGATGAAGCGCACCCAGGAGGACCTGGAGCAGTACGCGCAGGACGCCGACGCCCAGTGGCGGAAGCTGGAGGTGGGCCGCAAGGCCAGGGCCAAGGCGCAGAAGAAGATCGAGAAGCAGATCGCGGCGGCCGAGAAGGTCGAGTCCGAGCTGGAGCAGGAGGAGAAGGAGCGCCTGGCCGAGCTGGAGCGGCGGGCCGCCCAGAAGGCCCAGTCCGCCTGGCTGGACTCCGGTGTCCTCGACGGCATCGAGACGGAGGCGACCGAGCAGGGCAGGAAGGCCCTCGCGTACGCCACCGCGCAGATCGGCAAGCCGTACGAGTGGGGCGCCGAGGGCCCGAAGACGTACGACTGCTCGGGACTGACCTCACAGGCATGGACATCGGCCGGGCAGGGCATCCCGCGCACCTCGCAGCAACAGTGGAAGCAGCTGAAGCGCGTCGCCGTCACGGACATGCGGCCCGGCGACCTCGTCATCTACTTCGACGACGCCAGCCACGTCGGCATGTACGTCGGAGACGGAGCCATCGTCCACGCTCCGCGCCCGGGACGGACGGTCACGATCGCGGGGGCCGGTTCGATGCCGATCCTCGGGGTGGTCCGCCCGGATACCGGCGTCAGCGAAACCTGAACCGAGGACGAGAACGACGAGCACGACGAGAGCGCGGACACGGACGCGGACTGAGCCACCCGTGACCTGCACCACGTGACCCAGTCCACGCCAATGACGCGGCCGAACCCCTGTGGGCGTGACGTTCGTCATCCCGGCCGGATCTCCGCCGTGTCCAACTGCTGCCCATAACGCGGCATATGACACCGGCTGATGGCCGAGCGGCGTGCTCCGCATCATTCCGCTGCGGCGCCGACACCCGCTATCGTCCCCGCTGGAAGGGGCACCCCCTGCTCACCCGGAGTGGAAAGCACGGGGCACACGGACCGAGATCCCGCGCCCCCACCACGCCCTCGGGGGAGGGAAGGAACCCGGAACAATGCCCGCACCCGTACCGCGGCAGAGAACGCTCCCGGCCGTGGAAAGCGGTCAGGCGCACGCCGCATCACCGAACGGTGGCCCCGCCGAGGACGCCTCGGAGGCCGGAACAACGGCTTCGCGCACGACGGAGCACACCGAGAACGGCACCAGGAACGAGACGACCTCGACCTCCCCCACCCACCTCACACTGCTGCTGATCGAGGACGACCCGGCGGGCTCGCCGATCGTGCCGGACCTGCTCGACCAGACCGGCAAGCCGATCCGCGTGCGCACCGCCCGCAACCTCACCGAGGCCGAGCGGCTGCTGACCGACGACGTCCACTGCATCCTCCTGGACCTCGCGCTGCCCGCACCCGGCAACCGGGCGGACAGCAGCGGCAACGGCGACGGCGGTGCCAACGGTGGCGACGACGAGCTCGCCGTGCTCAAGCACGTGCTGGAGCTCGCGCCCCGGCACGCCGTCCTCGCGCTGACCGCGTCGGGCGATGCCGAGCGCGGCGCGGAGGCGGTGCGCGTGGGCGCCCAGGACTACCTCTTCCGCGACGAGCTGGACGGTCGGCTGCTGAGCAGGGCGATCCGGTACGCGGTGGAGCGGAAACGTTCCGACACCACCGAGCGACGGCTCGCCGAGGGCAGGCTGCGCGCCCAGGAGAACGCCCGCCTGGAGCGCGGCCTGCTGCCGACCCCGCTCCTGGACGGCTCCCCGCTCCACTTCGCCGCCCGCTACCGTCCGGGCCGTTCGCGCGCCCTGCTCGGCGGTGACTTCTACGACGTCGTCCGCACCCCGGACGGCACGGTGCACGCCATGATCGGCGATGTCTCCGGCCACGGCCCGGACGAGGCCGCCCTCGGCGTGGAGCTGCGCATCGCCTGGCGCGCGCTGACGCTGGCGGGCCTGTGCGGGGACGAGCTGCTGGGCACACTGCAGCAGGTGCTGGAGCACGAGCGCGCGGACGACGAGATCTTCGCGACCCTCTGCGCGGTGGACATCTCCCCCGACGGCCGCCGGGCGGGCCTGTGCCTGGCCGGCCACCCATCGCCGCTCCTCGCCCTGCCGGGCCGACCGGCGCGGCTGCTGCCGTACGACAACAACGGCCCGGCGCTCGGGCTGCTGCCCGGTGCCCGCTGGCCGCGTACGCAGGTGGAACTGGGCACGGAGTGGAGCCTGATGCTCTACACGGACGGCCTGATCGAGGGCCGGGTCGGCGACAGCGGGGAACGGCTCGGCCAGGACGGCATGGTCGGCATGGTCCGCCGCCGGCTCACGGACGGTCTGCGTGGCGAGGAACTGCTGCGGGCGACCGTCAACGAGGTCCGTGACCTCAACGGCGGCGAGCTGACGGACGACGTGGCGGTACTGCTCCTGGACCGGGTGCCACCGCCGCGGCCGTGAGGGCCGGGTGCTCTGCTTTCCTACCGTCCGCCGTTGTACGGACCGTAGGGGCCGTCGCTGCTGGAGCCCCGGTGGCTGCGCCCGCCGCCGGAGAGGCCGCGCAGGGCGGGACGGACGTCGACCATGTACACGATGGTCGCGATCAGCCCGATGATCGGCAGGAACGACAGGATGTTGAAGATCAGGTTCACCACGAAGGCGAGCCCGAGGATGATCAGCCAGAACGGCTTGGTCTTCTTGTCCGCCGCCCGGTAGGCGTCCTCGCGACGGATGGCCGCGTCGATCAACGCGAAGCCGCTGAAAACGATCAGGGCCATGCTCAGCAGCCACATGAACCCCGCGAAGCCCTGCATCAGCACAACGTCCACCACCCGACTCGGCTCGTCCTTTACGCGGTCACCGTACCCGCAACCGCCTGGCGCTACCCCGTAGAACGGGCCGGACACCACGAGAGTGCCCGGCCCGTACCACCCGCTGATACCGCTACCGCTCGCTCCTACTGGGCGGGCGGCGTCGTCTTCTTGGCCGTGGTCTTGCGCGCCGGGGTCTTCTTGGCGGCGGACTTCGTCGCCTCGGCGGAGTTGCCCTCCTCGACGCCGACCGACTCGAGCTTCGGCGTGGTCACGGCCTTCGGTCCGGTCTCGGCCTTCGGCTCGACGGCGACGGCGACGTCCTCGACGGCGACGGCGACCTCCTCGATGCCCTCGGCGGCCTCGCCGCGCCAGGTCCTCACGGCCTGCTCGCCGTGCTCGGCGACCTTCTCGTAGGTCTCGCGGGCCTTGACCGCGTACTCGGCGGCGACGCCGACCCCGCGCAGGGCCAGGTCCTGGGCGGTCTCGCCGAACTTCTTCAGGTCGGTGTCGAGCGAGCCGAAGAACTCGCCGACCTTGGCCTGGACGGTCTCCTGCGTCTCCTTGACCCGGATGGTCGCCTTCTCCTGGACGGCCTTGGGGTCGGTGTTGCGGACGGCCTCGATACGCGACGGCGCCTCGGCACGGATCTGCTCGACCAGGCCCGGAACCTTTTTGGCCTGCTGCAGAGCGAGGTCGGCGGTGCCGGCGGCGAAGTAGAGCGGGGTCGGGTCGCTGAAGGTCTTGCGCAGGTCGTCGGTGATGGCCATGGTGAGGGTCCTCCCGGGTTCGTTTTCGGCTGGGGGTTTGTATGGTCCGCGGCGGCGGCCGGTGCCCTGCTCCGGCTCAGTCGGCCGTCTGCTGCGGACCGATGTCGCTGCTGTTGCTGCTGTTGGTGGAGGGGCCCCGGCGCCCGGCGGACGTACCGCCACCGGCCTTACGGCCCTGCCGTATCGCGGAATCGCCGCCGGAGCCGCCACTCCCGTCGGCACCTCCGGAAACATCCGAGGCCTCCGCCCCTTGAGCCACCTCGACAGCACCAGCGGCACCGGCGACACCGGCGGTCCCGATCACCTCACCGTCCTCGGCGCCCCCAAACCCGTTCTCCTTGCGGAAGGACTCGTAGATCTGGAGCAGCACCTGCTTCTGACGCTCGCTCAGCGTGGGATCGGCGAGGACGACGGCCCGCGTCTCCACTTCCTCCCGGTCCCGCTCGGCGTCGAGGATGCCGGCGCGCACGTACAGCGTCTCGGCGGAGATCCGCAGCGCCTTGGCGACCTGCTGCAACACCTCCGCGCTCGGCTTGCGCAGCCCGCGTTCGATCTGGCTCAGATACGGATTGGACACCCCGGCGGCATCGGCGAGCTGCCGCAGCGACAACTGCGCATTGCGCCGCTGCTCCCGCAGGTACTCACCAAGGTTGCCGACGTTGAGTGATGCCATGACCCCACCCTGCCCCACGCCGCTAACTATTGCAAGCACTCGCTTGCAATAGTGCGCCTCACCGGATGGAGCACCTCTGTGACCGAGCACTTCGAATTGTCCGTTCCCAGTAGACGTGGCGGAGTCCTGCAGAACCTGACGGACGAACTGGCGGATTCCCAGCAGACCTGGCTCGCTGGACGAGCGGGGCGTTCGCTTCCGATCACGGGATTGATCCCCGCTGTGCTCTGGTGGTGGTCACGGTGCAAGAGCCGGGGCCCTGGTCGCCTCACGCTCGGGACCTTTATTCCGAAAGCGGTGCCGCGTCTCCCCGTGATGGGATGAGCCGCATGAGCGAGCCGTCCCTGCGTGACCGCATCGAGCAGTACTACGCCACGGTGCCATTGGTGTTCGCCGATGCCGAGGAGTTTGGCCCCTTGCGCCTCTTTGTGCGAAAGGCCGAGGGAACCCCGTATTACGGCGGCCCGAACCACGCCCGCCCCGCCTCGGCAGGCCCCGTGACTGCCACCGCCGCCGACATCGCCCGCGTGCGCGCCCGACAGCGCGAGCTCGGCGTGCCGGAGTCCTTCGAGTGGCTCGCCGAGGTGACGCCACTGCTGCGCGCCCGCATCGAGGCAGCCGGCCTCCCGGTAACGGAACGCCCGCTGATGATCCTCGGCCCGCGCCATCCACTGCCCCCGCAGTCCCTGCCCGAGGGCGTTACGATCCGGGCCCTGGGCGCCGACGATCCGGCCTTGCCCGCCGTACTCGCCATCCCCCGACTGGCCTTCGCGGCAGAGGGCACAGCGGTAGGTCCGGCTGGCCGCGCGGAGTTGGCGGCGGCGGCCGAAAAGCTCGCAGTGGACGGCACGGTGACAACGATCCGTCCCTCCCTCCGCGCCGGCCACAAAACCCTCGTCGCCGCTTTCGCCCCGGACGGCACTCCTCTTGCCGCGGGGCACTACCACCCGGCGAATGGCATCACCGAGATCGGCGGTATCGGCACTCTTCCCACAGCCCGCCGCCAGGGTCTCGGCGCTGCCGTCATGGCGGCACTGGCTGCCCACGCCCGGGATCATGGCGTGCACACCATCTTCCTCGCCTACGCGGAGGAGGCCGTCGCCCGTATCTACGCCCGCCTGGGCTTCCGCATGGCCGGCACCACCCTGCTCATCGCCAACCAGCCAGCCCGAGGTCAGTAGGTCTGCGGACTACGCCGAGCGGCTGGAAGCGGCGCCGTCGGCTTCGCCCCTCCTCCGACGCCAGGGGCCACGCATAGGGTGCTTCGTACGCCTCATTCGCACACCGGGTCACACCCGTACCACATGGGAGCACACACATGCGCAGGGCAACGACCATCACGGCGCTCATCGCGGCAGCCGGGCTGATGACCGCGTGCGGCAGCAGCGGCGGCGACGACGGCAAGAAGGAGCGCGGCGCCGCCAAGGGCACGGCCACGTCGTCGTCCGAGCCGGCCTCCGAGGGCCAGGACAAGACGTACGAGGTCACCTTCGAAGTCGGCGGCGAGGGCGAGTCCAGCGTCTACTACAACCTCGACACGAACCGCTCCGAGCAGGTCACGCTGCCGTGGAAGAAGTCGGACGAACTCACCTTGAACAGCACCGAACGCAAGGTCGGGATCACCGTGTCCGTCGTGCCGGGATCAGTGAAGCTGTCCAACGGTCAGTTCGGCGCAGCTCCTTGCTCGATCACCGTCGACGGGAAGAAGGTCGCCGAGGACCCGGGCGGCGTCGAGGGCAAGCACAAGTGCGAGTACACCCTCCGCTGACAGCGCACCCTCCGTTCCGCTCGTCTCACCGAACCTGCGCCGCCCTGGTCACGGGGTCGTCAAGGGACCCGTCGGATCACGTGCGGATCGGTGGCGGCGGGGTGTGACGGCACCCGGAGCGCGGGCGGGGTGGGGATTCTCCGCCGCGCAGGCCGGAGAGCCCCCACCCCGGTGGGTGTGGTCGCGGTGCGAAGCGACGCCGGGACGCTACTCGGCCCGTTCGAAGCCGGGGCCCCGGGAGCCCATCATGACCCGCAGGGTCGTGTAGCCGCCCTCGCCGTCGTTGACGTTCTTGGTCCAGTACTGGCACGTGTAGCCGGTGTCGGCGTTCAGGTCGACCGCCTTGGCGACGGGGATCTCCTCGCAGGCGAGCTTGCTGCTGCCCGGATACCCGGCTTCGGCGCTGTACCTCTCGTGCAGCAGGTTGTACACCGACTTCGCCACCAACAGGCCCTTCTCGGGCGTGGTGTCGTAGAAGGTGAACATGCTGCCTTCGGTGTACTTGTCGCTGATCTTGATCTCGTAGGGAACCTCGGCCCCCTCGTACGTCGCGACACACCGACTGACCGCACCGGCCTTCCGGGTCACGCCATCGGCGCACTCGGCGCTGGTCTCGCCGGGCACCATGGCGCTGCGGAGGACGGTCTCGCGCAGCTTGTGCTCGACCTGCTGGGCGAAGGGCGCGCCGTTCTCGGGGGCCGGGGTGACCTTGAGCTTGTCGTCGCCGCTGCTGGCGACCACGTCCTTCTGAGGACCGTCGACGGCGACCGGCAGCGCCTTCTGGTCATCGCCCGAACCGGAGGGGAGGTCACTGGAGCCGGCGGGGCGGTCACTGGAGCCGGAGGAGCCGCCGTCCGATCCGCAGCCTGCGGTGAGCAGACCGGCCGCGACCAGTCCGATCAAAATCTTGGGGTATCGCATAAAACGAGCGTAAGCGTCGCCGCCGACACGCCTTGGGGCGAATCCGGGCGGCAGCGAGGCGCACGACCGTTCGAACCTTCTGGGCTACGGGACTTAACGGAGCATAAACGAACGATTTCGCGTGCCGAGGCTCCAATTGCACGAGTACCCAGCACCGTTCGAAGACACTGCCGTAGCGCAAATGTGACAGGAGCCCGTCTCCACGGAGCGCCACCGAGGCGGACGCGGACGCGGACGTTGACCCTCACCTTGGGGGAGGCCACAGCATCGGTGGGGCCGGGCGAGGTGCTCGGCATGAGGAGGAGTGGGCATGGGGTCGCTGACCATCGGGGCGTTCGCGAAAGCGTCCCGACTGTCGCCGAAGGCACTGCGTGGAGGAGCGAACGGCATGCACTTCGAGTTGTACCGGATCCGCTCCCAGGAACTCATCCGTGAAGCCGACGCATACCGACTCGCCCAACAAGCCAGGAAGGCCGAACCGGCTTCCACCGGCTCCGGGGTGGTTCAAGGTGAGTGCGGCTCGCAGGTGACGAGTTCCGCTCGGTCACACGGCGGCCGCGCCGAACCACTTGGGCAGGTGGCCGAGTAGGTCCTGCTGGTCCTCCCCGGCCCATGCCACGTGGCCGTCCGGCCGCAGCAGCACCGCGGATACGTTCAGTTCCTCGCTGACGTCGACGACGTGGTCGACCCGGTCGGTCCAGCCCGCCACCGAGAGCCGGCCGGTCTGGTCGAGTAGCAGTCCGCGGCCGCTGTGCATCAGCGCGTAGAGGCGGCCCTGCTTCAGCCGCACGTCCCGCATCCGCCGGCCGAGCAGTTCGTGGCCCTCGCCGAAGTCGTAGCGGACCCCGACCGCGGTGATCATCTCGGTGACGTACCGGTTCACCTCCTCGAAGTCCATCAGCTTCGAGAACAGCTCCCGCAGCGCTGTCGCCCCCGGATCGGTTCCCAGCAGCGCGATCTGCGCGCGGGTGTTGTCCAGCACTGCGGCGCCGACCGGGTGCCGTTCGGCGTGGTAGCTGTCCAGCAGCCCCTCCGGTGCCCAGCCGCCCACCGCGGCGGCCAGCTTCCAGCCGAGGTTGAAGGCGTCCTGGACACCGAGGTTGAGCCCCTGTCCGCCGGTCGGCGGGTGGATGTGCGCGGCGTCGCCGGCCAGCAGCACCCGGCCGACCCGGTAGCGCTCGGCCTGCCGGGTGGCGTCGCCGAACCGGGACAGCCAGCGCGGGGAGTGCACGCCGAAGTCGGTGCCCGCGCAGGCCCGCAGCTGCTGCTTGAACTCCTCGAGGGTCGGCGCGGTCGCGCGGTCCTCGGCCACACCGTCGGCGGGCACGACGACGCGGTAGACGCCCTCCTTCCCGTCCTCGTCGGGGATGACGCCGAACCGCAGCTGGGTCTTGCGGACTTCCGCGACGACGGCGGCAACCGTCTCCGCGTCCTCGGTCATCTCCATGTCACCCAGCAGCGTCTCGACCGTGGCGGGCTCGCCGGGGAAGCCGACGCCGAGCCGCTTGCGCACCACGCTGCGGCCACCGTCGCAGCCGACGAGATAACGCGCGCGGAGCCGCTTACCTCCCCGCCGGTTACGCCCTCTTCGGCAGGGGTGCCCCCACGGGCCAACTCGACGGTCACCCCGTCCTCGTCCTGGCTCAGACCGACCACTTCGCAACCGCGCCGGATCTCGGCACCGAGTTCGAGGGCCCGTTCGTTGAGCAGCCGCTCGGTGACCGGCTGCAGGGTGGAGAGGCCGTACGGGTGAGCCGTGTCCAACCGGTCCGGCCACGGCTTCATGATGCCGCCGAAGAGACCACCGACCTGGAACTTCTCACTGACCGCGAGGAACCGGTCCAGCAGGCCGCGCTGGTCCAGCATCTCGACGCTGCGCGCGTGCAGGCCGCGGCCGCGGGACTGCTCGGTCGGCTCGGTCAGCCTCTCCAGCACGACCACCTGCACGCCGTGCAGCCGCAGCTCGCCCGCCAGCATCAAGCCGGTCGGTCCGCCGCCGACCACGATCACGTCAATGACGTCGGTGACGTCAACCACGAAAACCCCCATGAACGATGTCGAGGGCCAGGCCTCTCCCCGTCGCGCGTCCCCCATGCCGGCAAAAGCGCATGTACTTCGCGAACACCTGTTTTCCCCAGGTTCTGACCTCGGGCGACGATTCTGCGCCACGACCCGGGCCTTGCCGCAAGCCCCCCGGTGCGCTATACCTTGAGAGTGGCAAGGAGTGGGCAAACCTCCTTGCCTCTTCTTTTGCCGTCCGTCTCGGGACGGACAAGCCCCGCCGGCCGGGCTACACCAGGGCGCGCGCCGGGTGCGGGTGGGCGATGGTGCGGACGGGCAGGCCCAGGGAGCCGGTGGCGACGGCCAGGGTGACCGTGCAGGTGTCCACCGCGCGCCGGACGTCGGGGGCGTCCGGACTCGCGCCGGTCAATAGGAGAGTGTCAGGTCCGTCGTGATGGTTTCCCAGAGGGCGTCGAACCACTTCTGGGATTCCTCCACGAACGCCCGGTCCCGCTGTCCGGCCTGCTTGACGAAGGGGAAGAGCAGGGACTGGGAGCCGAGCACGTCGTACATGTCCAGGGTCCGGCTGCCCCACTCCTCCTCGCGCCTGACGAGCATGTAGTACCCGAGGAGCGCCTCCTCGCCGTTGAGCAGGTACAGCTTCATCGGCGGGGTGAAGGGCAGCGCCCGGAACCTGACGTGGACGTCGATGCCGTGGGTGGCGCGGACGGCCTGCAGATTGTGCTGCAGCACCTGGGCCTGCGCGTTGCGCATCGACAGCCAGCGCTCGTGGACCGGGTCGTCGTCGCCGGTGTCCTCGTCGACCAGGACGGGGAAGGCGAGGTTGATCTTCCGGGACGGCAGGAGGACACGGAACTCGATCGACTCGGGGCGGATCGTGCCCTCGTGGATCAGCCGCACGGGTTCGCCGACGGCGACCATCAGGGTCTCGGAGGTGTGGCACACGACGTCGATGCGGACGTGTGCCACCGAGAATGCCTCGGTGAGGCGGGGGGCCAGGCCGATCATGGTCCGCTGCGGTTCGTCGGGGACCGGGGCCGGTTCGGCGATCCGGGGCGGGCTGCCCTTGCTGACGTTGCTCAGGAGGCCGTCCGCCTGGAGGACGCGCAGGGCCTGGCGGACGACGCCGCGCTCCACGCCGAACTCCACGGCGAGCTCGGCCTGGGTGGGCAGGCGCTCGCCGGCCCTGAGCTCCCCGGCGCGGATGCGTTCACGCAGGGTGTCGGCGATCTCCTGGGGCGAGTTCCTTCTGCTGCCGTTCACTGCGACGTTCTCCTGGGTCACGACCAAACACTACAACTTTGCGCCAGCTCTTGGGAGTTGTTTGGAAGTTGTTTATATGTACCCGCCAAGTGGGGACAACCAACCTAGAGTTGGTTACCAACTTGACCGAGTTGGCGGAAGTTCCGCTTCCGCCGCCAGGGAAGCACGAAGGGGGAATATCGTGCCCGTCCTCGCCCTCCTCTCCGCGGTAGTCGTCCTCACCCTCGAGCAGTACGTCGAATGGAAGTACGGCATCACCGGCATCGTCGGCCTGCTGCTGCTCACCGTGGGCATCAAGGCCAACAGTCCGGGCGTCAGCTCCGCCGGAGCGGTCCTGCTCGCCCTGCTGGTGGCGCGGCCCGCCCTGTGAGCCGTCGGTCCTCACGGCCGGGGGACGTCAGCCCGTGAGCAGCAGCTCCGAACTGCTCTTCTCCCACAGTGCGTTGAACCACAGGCGGGGCTGCTCCACGAAGGTGGCGTCCCGCGTCCCGGCGCCCTGTTCGAAGGCGAACAGCACGGACCGGATGCCCTGTGCGTCGTACATCTGGAAGTTCTCCTGGTCGATCTGCGCCTCGCTGCGTGCCAGCATGCAGTAGGCGAACAGCGCCTCCGCGCCGTTGAGCAGGTACAGCTTCGCCGGCGGGGTGAAGGGCGGGGCCCGGAAGGAGACGCGGACGTCGATGCCGTGGGTGGCGCGCAGGGCGAGCAGGTGGTGCCGCAGCACCTGCCCCTGGGCGTTGCGCATCGACAGCCACCGCTCGTGCACAGCGTCGCCGCGGTCCTCGACCGCCACCGGGAAGGCGAGGTCGCCGTCCCGGCCGGGCAGCAGGACACGGACGTCGACCTTGGCCGGTTTCAACCGCCCGGCGTGGATCTGGCGCAGCGGTTCGCCGATCGCGAGGGTGAGGGATATGGCGGTCGGGCAGACGGCGTCGATCTCGACGCGCTCGGCCGCGAAGGCGGCGGCGATACGGGGCGCGAGGGCCACCATGGTGGGCTGCGGCGGCGCTCCGGGGCCGGTCAGCGCGCTCCCGGGGTCGGTGGCGACGGTCACCGGGGCGCCCTTGGAGACGTGGGTGAGGAGCCTCTCGGACTGCAGGATGCGCGGCGCCCGGCGCACGGCACCGCGCTCGACGCCGAACTCGTCGGCGAGCCAGGCCCGGGTGGGCAGGCGCTGACCAGGGCGCAGCTCTCCGGACTTGATCCGGGCGCGCAACTCGTCGGCCACCTCGCGATGTGTCCTCTGTGGCCGCTGCGACCTCTTCCGTCCATTGACGGAGGCGTATTCCGGGTCCACGACCAAACCCTACAACTTCCCGCCATCTTTGGGCAGTTCAGAGAAAGGTGGTTATGAACCGCTTCCAAGCGGAGATAAACGAAGAGAAGTTGGTCGCCAACTTGGGCGACCTGGTCGAACCTCTTGAGAGGTTGGCCCCCACGGTGAACGTCGGGGACCGCTTCTCGAGTAGTCGGCCGGGCTTCCCTCCTGGAGGGGAGTCGGGAACCCGGCCGGTCAGCACCACCGCGCGACAGCGTGGGCAGCACGACAACCACAACTGAACAGCAAGCAGCTACGGATGACGAACGGACACCCGCCGTCGACAGACAGGCCGGACAGAGGAGGGAGGCGGTAGAAGAAGCGCTCAGAAGATGTCCGGGCACCACGGGCGCCTGGACGTACGCAGCAGGGCGTCGGCCTGACGGGCGGCGCCCGCTCGTTCTTCCCGCACCCGGCCCAGCGCCGCCAGCCGCACCGCCGACTCGTCGCCCAGCCACAGCGCCGCCAACTCGGCTACGTCCAGCGTGAGATCGGCGCCCTCCGTGGTCGCCGCGCAGGCTCCGGTCCCGTCCGCCGACGCCTCCAGCCGGTAGCGCCCACCGGCCAACCCCGCGCCGTCCGCCACCTCCAGCACCAGCGCCCCCGCCACGCCGTACGTCCGGGCCTCCAATGCCCGTACGACGTCCAGAACGCGCACCCACAGCCAGTCCGCCTGAGACGTCACGGCTGCCGCGCGCGGGTCCGGCAGGAAGAACGGAAGCAGGTCGTCGGGGGCCCGCCAGCCGCTCTTCACCTTCACGATCCAGTCGATCGAGCACAGATAGCGCCACAGCGCGCGCTCCGCGGCCGGGCTCACCGCGAGCAGCCAGTTCACACTCGCCGTGTTCAGCGGCTGCTTGGCGTCACCCCAGTTGTCGTCCGCCCGGTAGGAGACCATGCCCTCGACCTCGCCGTCCGCCGAGCGGTACACGGCGAAGTGGGGCTCGGTCCAGGTCGGGCGGTGGCGCAGGGCGCCGGTGGCGAACTTCCACCACTGCTCCGTACGGCTGACGGCACCCGGCTGGGCCGCGCGCAGCCGCTCGTGCAGGTCCGGGCCGAGCTTGCGTACGTCCCCGGCGTCCACGAGGTCGACGCGTCCACCGTCCTGCGGACCCGCCCAGCGCGGGTCGAGGCCGCTGCGCGGGACGTCGACGGTCCACTCGGTCATCCAGGTGGCGGGGCCGAAGCCGTACCGGCCGTAGATCGGGTACTCGGCGGCGATGAGCGTCGCGACGACGTCCCCGCGCTCCTTCGCGGTGGCGAGGTCCTGGGCCATCATGCGGGTCAGCAGGCCGCGCCGGCGGTGTGTGGGGCTGACGGTGACGTTCGATATGGCGTCGGCGGGCACGGCGGCGCCGCCGACGGCGGTGAGCTCCTGCGCGAAGGAGCGGAGCGTCGCGACACACCGGCCGCCGTCGAAGGCCCCCAGCGACCGGCCCGGCTGGAACTGCAGGCGCCGCGTGTCGAGCTCCTCCGGGGCGGTGGTGGGCTCGCGCAGGAACCCGGTGTTCAGCGCCCGGTTCCAGTCCGCGAACTCGGTCTCGGTGATCGGGCGTACGTCGATGTCGGTGCGGGAGCTGCCGGCGCTGGAGGTCATGCGTTCACGGTAGGTCGCGCTCGCGCGGGGTGTCGCGCGCTTTTCCGACCCGTGCGACCGCCTGACGGGCACCGGAGCACGGGCACCGGAGCACGGGCACCGCCCGGCGCCCCCACCTCACCCGAGCAGGTCGTCGACCTGGGCCTCCCCCTCGCGGTACCGGCGCGCGATCTCCGCACCGCAGTCGTCGGCGGTGCGCTGCAGCCCCTGCCGGCGCCGGGACACCTGCTCCTCGTACCGCACGAGCCGGCCCATCGCGGCGCGCAGTTCCCCGTCCGTACGCGCACCCAGGTCCGAGAGCTCCACCTCGGCGAGCATCTCCGCCGCCAGCCGCCGGGACTCCTCGCTGCGCGGGGTGCCCAGGGTCACATGGCGGGCGGAGGAACGGTGGCGGGCCGGGGTGTCCCGCAGGATCTCCGGAAGCCGTTCCACCACGGACACCTCCACCGGCGCGGAGACGGATGCGGTGCCCGCGACGCCCCCACCCGCGCCGGACGCGCCGACACCGGCCGCGCCGTCCCCGGCCGACCCGCCCACCGACGTACGCCGGGCCAGTTCCGCCCGCAGGATGTCGATGCGCCCCTGGAGCAGCCGCCGCACATAGCTGAGGTCGGCCTCGTCGCGCTGCGCGTCACGGCGCAGCGCGCGCAGGTCGGGCAGGCTGCGCGCGATCAGATCGGGCTCCAGTGTCGGACTGTCCGTGCGCTGGGCGGGCGGACGGTGGAAACCGTGTTCCCCGACCCCCACTCCGATCGACGAGACAGGGCTGGGCTGCTGCCCGGTTCCTGGTGTGCTCATATGCCTCATCCGTCCCCTCGACCGGCATGTGTCAGCATCGTGCCACCCCCGGTGGCCGCTATGTGACCGAGTGCCCCTGATCCACCCCAGATGGGGGGTAAGGAGTGAAAATAGCCCGACCGGGGCCCCGCGCGGGCCGCCGTCAGTCGTCCGTCCGCCGACCGGCATGATGGACGTATGCGTGCGGTGGTGCAGAGGGTGGACGGTGCGAGCGTCGTCGTGGACGGCGAGACGGTGGGGGTGGTCGAGGGCGAGGGGCTGTGTGTCCTCGTCGGCGTCACCCATGAGGACACCAAGGAGAAGGCGGCTCAGCTGGCCCGCAAGCTCTGGTCGGTCCGGATCCTGCAGGACGAGAAGTCGTGCAGCGACATCGACGCGCCGCTCCTGGTGATCAGCCAGTTCACCCTTTACGGCGACGCCCGCAAGGGCCGCCGCCCCACCTGGAGCGCCGCCGCCCCCGGGGACGTCGCCGAACCGCTCGTCGACGAGGTGGTCGCCCAGCTGCGGTCCCTGGGCGCGACGGTGGCGACGGGCCGCTTCGGCGCGCAGATGCGGGTGTCGCTGACCAACGACGGCCCGTTCACCGTCGTGCTGGAGATCTGAACCCTCAGGGCTCGACCACGGTCTCCTGCGCCGCCGCCGTGTCCCCGGCCATCAGACGGGCGTCGACGGGGACGTTCCGCTTGATCAGCGCGAGGGCGACCGGGCCCAGCTCGTGGTGGCGTGCGGACGTGGTGACGAAGCCGATCCTGCGGCCGTCAGGGCCATCGTCTGCGAGCCGGATGTCGGTCCCGGCCGGCGGCAGGTGGACCTCGCTGCCGTCCAGGTGCAGGAAGACCAACCTGCGCGGCGGCTTGCCCAGGTTCTGCACCCGGGCGACCGTCTCCTGGCCCCGGTAGCAGCCCTTCTGCAGGTGCACCGCGCCGCCGATCCAGCCCAGCTCGTGCGGAATGGTGCGGTGATCGGTCTCGAAGCCGAGCCGCGGGCGGTGCTGCTCGACCCGCAGCGACTCGTGGGCGAGGATGCCGGCGGGCGGCCCCGCCTTCTCCGCGAACGACTCCAGGTCGGCGCGGGGCAGGAACAGGTCACGGCCGTACGGCGTCTCCCGGACGACGACGCCCTCGGGCGCCTCCGCTATGGAACCGGCCGGCAGGTGCACCACCGCGAAGTCGGCGGTGCGGTCGGCGACCTCGACCCGGTAGAAGAACTTCATCGACTCCAGGTAGGCGATCAGCGCGTCCTGGGTGCCGGGTTCGACATGGGCCCAGACCGTCTCGCCGTCGTCGACCAGGTAGAGCGCGTGCTCGATGTGGCCGTTCGCGGAGAGGATCAGCGCCTCGGTGGCCTGGTGCGGCGGGAGGTCGCTGACGTGCTGGGTGAGCAGCAGATGCAGCCAGCTCAGTCGTTCCGCCCCGGAGACGGTGACGATCCCGCGGTGGGACAGGTCGACGAAACCGGTGCCGGCGGCGAGGGCGCGCTGCTCGCGGAACAGGTCGCCGTAGTGCGCGGCCACGCCTTCGTCCACGCCCTCGGCGGGGACGGCGCCGGGCAGGGTCAGCAGGGGGCTCTTCATACCCCTAGCCTACGACTCGGTAGTTGAACGCTTCAGGGAGCAGTCCTCGCAGCGGCCGAAGATCGCGAAGTGCTTCATGTCCGTGTCGAAACCGAACGTGTCGCGCAGCTTCGCCGTGAACTCGGCGGCCACCTCCACGTCCGCCTCGATGACGTGGGTGCAGTCACGGCAGACGAGGTGGAGGTGGTGGTGCCGGTCGGCGAGGTGGTAGGTCGGGGCGCCGTGCCCGAGGTGGGCATGGCTGACCAGGCCCAGCTCCTCCAGGAGCTCCAGCGTGCGGTAGACGGTGGAGATGTTGACCCCCGACGCCGTCTTGCGCACTTCCACGAGAATGTCGTCGGGGGTCGCGTGCTCCAGCGTGTCGACGGCTTCGAGCACGAGTTGGCGCTGCGGCGTCAGCCGGTAGCCGCGCTGCCTGAGGTCGCTCTTCCAGTCGGTGCTCACCACACCACGAGTCTAGGGCCTGGCCGGTTCACGGCTCGGCCAGCAGAGTACCCGTCATCAGGGCGTCGGCGAGCACGCTGCGGTAGTCACGGGTCACGCGAGCGATCTCGGCATGTACCTGGATCTTGGCGTCGAGGGCGGCGAGCGTGGCACCGATCATCGCTTGCTCGGCAACCGGTGGCACGAGAACGGGTAGCTCGCCCACGGTGCGGATACTCAGCGACGGGATGACCGAGCCGGCCGTCCGAGCTCTGATCCAGTCCTGTGCGGCCGTCGCGCTCAGATAAGCGGTGAGATACGCGGCCGACACCCGCCTCAACTCAGGCAGCCTGAGTCGTATCAGGTTGGGGTGGAACAGCCAGCCCGTGTGCTCCCCGGTGACCAGGGCGCAGCGGCCCACGGTGCCGGTCCGGGTGAGGAGGAGGTCCCCTTCGGCCAGCTCGTACTTCACCAGCGTCCGCGCCCGGTCCCGAGGGATCGCGGGGTCGGCCGCGGCTTCCTCGGTGTCGGTGACGATCCGCTGCTCCGCAAGGTGGCGGGGCAGTACAAGGGGAAGCCCACCGTTCGCCCGGGTATGGCCCTTGTCCTCGGCACGTCGGCCCGGCCCGGACTGGATGGACGCGCAGAGTTCCCGCAGAGGGCTGCACGCCCATCCGACCGGCGGCACGAAATCGTCGGTCGCCGTCACAGTCCGTACCTCCTCAGCCACCGAGTCGCCTGAGCGTCGACCGCTTCCGCCCTCGCGTGCAGGGTCGCGGTCTCCTCAGTCAGCCTCGCCAGCCGATCCCGGGTCTCGGCGGGACCGGCCGCACGGGCGGCCGAGGTCGAGCCGAGCGGCCTGACATACAGCGAGGGATCCAGACTATGACCGTGATCGACTATGTCCGGCACCGCCACCCCTCGGCTCAGGCCGGGGGTACCCGGGAAAGGACGTCCGGCCGCCCTGGCCGTGTGCCAGGACACGTACTCCCCCACCAACCGTGCGATGTCGTCATCGGTCAGGGCCCACTGGGTCCGGGTGAGCCGGTGCCCGAGGTCCTCACCCGCCACGAGCAGCACCTCGGGCTCCGTGGTCTCTCCGGAGCCAGGTGCCCGCAGAAACCAGATCTGCGTCTTGACGGCGGTGAGCGCGAAGAGCCCGGCAGGAAGCCCGATCACACACTCCACCGCCCCGGTTTCGACCAGTCCGGCCCGCACCGTCTCGGCAGCACCGGCGTTGAAGGAGGCCCCGGCCGGCAGCAGCACGGCAGCCCGGCCCTCCGGAGCGAGGCGCGAGACGATGTACTGCAGCCAGTCGAACTCGGTCCGGCGGGCGGTGCCAAAGGTCCAGTACGGGGGCGGCGCCACGTTCTCCACACGTCGACCGAAGGGCGGATTGGTCAACAGCACGTCGAAGGCGCCGGGAGGATCGGCGAAGGGGTCGTGCGCCGGGGTGAACGGTCCTTCGTCGAGCCGTAGGGCCAGACCGTGGTGGACCCGCAGGTTCATTTCCGCCACCCGCCGTTCCAAGGGCTCGGGCACCCGACCGCCGACCTGGGGCGGTGCGCTGCCGACCCGCGCGGCGATTGCGTCCAGGTAGGCCACAAGCAGTTCTCCGGTACGGCCGTACGGATCGTGCACGCGCACCGCCCCAGGTCGTACGGCTGCCAGCGCTCCGGCCATGAGTCGGCTCACAGAGGGCGGGGTGAAGAAAGCGCCGCCCTCGCGTGCCTGTGCGGCTCGCCACAGCACCAGTACGTGGTCGAACGCCGCGCGGCCCTCCTGCACGGAGCCCGCGGAGGTACGGCCGAGTGTGTCGGCGAGCGTGGCCAGCAGATGACGGGGAACCACTTTCTCCGGAGGGTCGTAGTCACGCACCACCCCGCGGAAGCTGGCCACGGCCTTGGCCATGCCTTTGCCTGGCTCCACGACCTGGTTCAGGACGAGGTACAGCAGCCACAGAAGGTATCGGTCCAGCGGCATGGGCCCCCGCAGCCGGTCCGCTTCCGGTCCCGCGAGCCGCTTGACCGCCCGAAGCAGCCCTCCACCCAAGCTCCCGGTCAGGCCCGCGCGGAACCGGTCACCGTAGGTCGTCCCCGCCGGCTCACCCGGACGCAGGGCGTTCACGGCAACGGTCCGTCCGGAGAGCCAGGCCAGCAATTCGTCAGCGCGGAATCGCTCGCTCTCGGCGCCGACTGCTTCGCCGTCTCCGGTGCCGACGGTCACAGGTCGGGGAAAGTCCGCGTGCCGACGCTCCCAGTTGGTGACGGCGGGGCGTTTGACTCCCGCGAGTCGCGCGATGTCGGGCCGGGAGACGAGCACGTCGGCGAGCTCCGCCTCGGTACCCGTGCCGGACCGTCCTGCGTCGAAGTCCGTCACAGCGCTTCCTCCGTCAGAACCGCGGCGGTCGGGCGCCGCGCAGGACATCCACCCGGTCGGCGAGTACGGCCGGGAACCGGTCCATGGCCTTTGACTCCTTGGCCAACTCCAGACTCAGGTACCCGAGCACTCGATAGAGGGTGGCATGGTCGGCGGAGAGGTGCCGGTGGTGCACCGGTTCGTGGTGCATGACCCGGTTGCGGAGCAGGACCAACGAGGTCAGTTCACGGTAGAGGCCGTCACGGCGTCCGCGGTAAAGCGGAAACGCCGCGTGCAGAACGGGCACCCAGAAGTGCCGGTCATAGCCCGAGCCATGGCTGAGCAGCGAGACCCAGAAACCGAAGGACAACTCCGCCACCACGTCGTCCGGCGTGATCCGGCTCAGGCGCCGCCCACAGGTGCGGCGAGCATCGTTCACGAGCTTGTGCCCACGTTCGTTCAACGGCGCCACCACCCACCAGTCCGGTCTGCCGTGATACTGCGCGAGCGCGTTGTGCAAGGCATTGCGCAGTGCCAGTTCCAGGCAGTGCAGGGGGCCGAGCAGGGCGGCAGATGCCTCGATGTTCCACCAGTACAGTCGTTCTGCGGCCCGGGCATCGCCGTGCACGGCGCGGATGTACCGCCGCAGCCGCGGCAGGGACAGGTCACGCAGCATCCATTCGGGCAGGCGATTGGTCACATTTCCCCCCAGCGCCCCGTTGTGTGCGCTGTGCTAGTGTGGTCAGCGAAAGTTCTGGGCTCGCCTCTGCAGTGCAAGCCACCCAGGACACAGCATCCGGAGCCCCGGTCGCAGAAGTGGTGCGACCGGGGTTCCGCGCGTTCGCGAAGCCCCGCAACTCGCTCCACGAAGACATCGACACTGTAGTCAGATACTGCACTCCACCATAAGCGCATTGCAATGCGACGTTTTTTGTTAAGCCACGTCAGGATGGGCGTCACCCCATCGGGACACCACACCCCCGAACCACTACGGCCGATGCCGTTGCTTTCAGCGGTCGTGTCACCGGTTGTTCAAGGCCAAGGCGATCGGTGGACGACGGCTGTTGGAGGGCTCACCAGGGGCTTTGCTGGCGTAGTCGGTGATGCAGGAACGGATCTTGCGAGGGCAGTCACGGGATCTGCGGCGGGGCAGCAGACTGCGACCGATTTCAGAGAGTTCGAAGCGTCGGTCCCGCTTGCAAGCTGAGGGGGAAAACCGCTCGGTGAGATCACCGAACGGCGGACGACGTGCAGGGCCCGGGTGAACGATGTCCGCTCGGCGATGCCGCGGTGCGGGCGGGCGGCCTCGTCCAACAGATCCCGGGTGGCATAGTGCACGATCAAGTGCGCGTAGATCTCCTGCCGCACGCCGCCCGGTGTCTGCGACCTGAGGACCGGGCGGCCGCGTTGGTGGGTCTTGATCTCGTCGAAGACGAGCCCGATCTCCCAACGCCGGGCGTAGAGGACTGCGAGTTCTTCGGCGGGGTACATCTCGTGGTCGGTCAGGCTGTGATGAGCCGGACGATGTCAACCTGCCCGTCGACGCGGTACTCGATCACCCGGACCAGGACCGCACCCCCTTGTCGTCGACCTTCACCAGCCGGAGGACTTCCAGGCAGTCGGCCTGCGGGACAAGCACATCGCCAGCACGAAGTACACCGTGAACCGGGCGGACAACAGACGTCGGCGCTCCTCCGAGCGACCCGCCTCATCCACCACCTGGTCCACCAGCTCAGGCGGACACGACCGGGTCAGGATCCCTGACCCCAGTCGCTCCAGCCGCGATATCGACACAGCTCCAACCGCGCGAACTCCGCATAAGCAACGGCATTGGAACGGATGACCTGGGGGGTATGCAAAGGACTCGGCAAGGCGCGGGGCTCACTTGAAGAAGGCGATCCCGTCGTCCGGCATGTCGTCGGGCAGGGCCTTGGCCCAGCGCTCGACGTCCTCCGGGGTGACGACCTTCTTCAGGTGTGCCGACATGTAGGGGCGCAGCTCGACCTCGGGGGTCTGCTTCTCGCCGACCCACATCAGGTCGCTCTTGACGTAGCCGTACAGCCGCTTGCCGCCGCTGTAGGGATCGGCGGCGGCGGTGCGCGCCACCGCGTCCGTCACCAGGTCGATCTGCGGCTTCTGGTCGGCCAGCTCGCCGTACCAGATCTCGATGACGCCGTCGTCGCGGGTCATCGTCACCTCGACCTTGCGGGCGGCGTCGATCCGCCAGAAGCCGTGCTCGGACTCCAGGGGCCGGACCTTCTTGCCGTCCGCGTCGAGCACCCAGGTGCGGGAGCTGTACTCCAGGAAGTCCCGGCCGTCGTGGGTGAAGGAGACCTCCTGCCCGAAGTTGCACTTCTCGGCGCCGGGGAAGTCGTGCACTCCGGCGCCCGCCCAGTCGCCGAGCAGGAAGGCGAGCGGCACGAGGTCCTTGTGGAGGTCGGACGGGATCTCGATCATCAGTGGCAGTTCCTGGACGTGGGCGGTCAGCGCTGGCCCTGGTACAGCTTCTTCACGGCGAGCCCGGCGAAGGCGAGGACGCCGACGCAGACCAGAGCCAACAGGACTGAGAAGAAGATCTCCACGGGTGCTCCTTGAGCGGGTGCGGTGCGTGTGCACAGGGCCGGCCCCCAGCTTACGCGGCCGGGGCCCGGCCCTGTCGTGCACCCACCCGGGTCCACCACGCGGCCCCGCGGTCAGCCCAGCAGCTGGCTCTGCAGGACGACGGTCTGCCGGAACGGAACCGCCTCGGCCCCGCCCTTGCGGGAGTGGACCACCAGGGCGAGGGTGTCGCCGGCCGTGAGGTAGGCCTGGCGGACCTGCTCGGCGCCGTGCGCCCCGGTCTCGACGTACGGGTACCGGCGGACGCCGTCGACCCGGGCGCGGGCCGGGAGCCCCTCGTCGAATTCGCTCACCTCGGCGCCACGCAGCCGGTACTTGGGGCTGCTGACCGGGAGGAAACCGTCCTCGACCAGCTCGTCCACGACCGCCGCGGTGTTGAACCGGAGCAGGTAGATCCGCGTGCGGGTGCCGTCCGGCATGGTCCAGCCGCGGGCGGCGATGTGCCTCAGCGCGTGCGAGTCGAGCGTGTCCCGGAACTCCTCCCGGTCCTCCTTCTCCGCGTACTCCTCGAGGAAGACCTTCGTCTTCAGCCAGCCGTCCGCGCCGCGCAGCGCCGCGTCCTCCTTCGCTCCGGCCGGAGCGGGCAGCACCAGGGCGCGCAGGTCGGCGTGGTGCGCCCCGGCCGTGTTCGACTCCGCGAACGGCCCGGGGCTGCCGGAGGGCAGCGGGGGCTTCGTGAGCGTGGGGTAGTCCCAGCGCCCGTCCGACGCGGTGGCCAGTCCCGGTACGTCGGTCCGCTCCATCCGCGTGATCCCGTACGCGGTGGAAACCCCGACCGCGGCGAAGACGGCGACGACGGCCGTCCAGCGCAACACACCACGCAGAACACGCCGGTCCGGCGGGGCGGAGGGCTGATCAGCGTCCGGTCCGACGGGCGGACCGTCCGGCTCTTCGCCGGTCGGGAGGCCGCCGGTGGCAGCGGGCGCGCCGCTCCGCTCGTCGGACTCCGTGCCCGGCGCCGGGCCGGCCTTCGGGTCCGGCACCTGGCCGGACGTCCGCTCGGCCCGCTGGGCCGCAGCCGTCGAGTCGGGCGTCTCGGGCGCAGCCGTCCGGTCCGTCGCCTGATCGGGTGCCGGGTCAGGTGTCGTCTGGTTGGTCATACCGCTGCCCCCGGCTCGGCGATCCGGTCGAGTTGTGCGCGCAGCAGCACGGCCGCCTCCTTGGTCCCGAGCGGCGCGACACCGTCGGCGGTCGCGGTGACCAGCACATCGCCCACGTAGGCGGTGCAGTACATGGTTTCCAGGTCCGCCTTGTCGTCCTTCGGCGGCAGGAAGCACTTGGCGTTCTTGTGGCCCTTGATCTTCGGCCCCGCACGCAGGACGTCCAGGGCCTCGACGAAGCTGCTCTGGACGCGTGAGATGTCCCGGACCGCCGACCGGTCCTCCAACTGCACGAGTTCGATGCTCATCGTGAGGGTGCCCTCCGCGGAGCCCCGGACGAAGTCGTCCTTCGTCTGGTAACTGCGCATCGCCAGCCCCTTGGTGTGCTGGCGGTCGATCGCCTTCTCCAGCTCCTTGCGCGTGGAGCGCGGCAGGCCCTTCAGCCGTTCCTTGCGCAAGGCCGCTGCCCGTTCCCCGCCGAGTGCGGCGTCCTCACCGAATTCTCCCCGGTCCGGGCCGCGGTCCCAGCCGTCGGTCCCGTACGGCACGAGCATGCCGGCGAGACCGGAAGCGGAGGTCCCCCTCCCTGTGGATTCGGCGCTCTTGGTCTTCTCGAAGGTCCACACGGGGGCACCCGGGTCGCGGTCGGCGTTCTGGACGGTCACGACCGTGTAGCCGGTGCCGCCGAGCACGGCCACGGCCAGCAGTACGGCCCCGGTGACGGCGGCGATACGGCCACTGCGTACGGGCTTCTTCGCGGGCTCTCCCTCAGGCGCCGGCCTCGGGAGTTCGCTCGGGTCGTCGCTCACAGCCGCTCCATCTGCCGTTCGGCCAGGTCCAGGATCGTCGCCTTGGGGACCGGCTTGGTGTCCGAGACCCATATCTCCATGGAGATGTCACCGCGCCAGGCATGCGCCTCGGCCGTGTACATCGGCAGGTAGCCGGGCTCCTCGTGGGGCTCGGCCGGGACGTACGCCCCACCCGTGGCGGAACCGGGTATGTCCCATTCGCCGGCACCGTCCTCGTCAGCCCAGTACTGGCTGCTGGAGGTGTGGGCGTCGGCCGCGACGTCGTCTTCCTGCCTGAACTGGATGAGCCGGATCTCCACGACCCTGTCGCCCTGCGCCCACATGACCGTGGCCGCCCGGCGGAACCCGAAGTTGACGAGTCGGTGGAACGCCTCGTCCGGTTCATCGTAGGTGTCCGCGTAGTCGGCGAGGCTCATCCAGCCGTCGTCCGACAGCAGTTCCTCTTCCGTGGCACCACGCGGCTTCTTCAACAGTAGTTCGCGCAGGTCGCCGTCGGTCTTCAGCCGCCGGTCCTGTGCGGCCGGCAACGGGGCCGGGCCCTTGCCCTTGGCCTGCTCGACCACGGGCTGGGAGAGCGACGGCAGCACGGTGGGCTCACGGTCGGCCTGGACGAGATAGCCGGTGCAGGTCCCGGCGACGGCGCCCAGGGCGGCGGCCGCGGCGATCATCAGTGTCGTACGGCCACGGCGGCGGGGACGGTGACGGGCAGCCGGGTCGGACACCGGCGGCCCTTCCGTCTCACCCATGTCATCCGGCTCCAGCACCGGCTCCGGCACCTCGGCCGCCTCGGACACCTCAACTGCTCCAGCAGTCCCCGATCTTTCGGGATCTTCCATAACATCCCCCTCAAAACGTGAAGCACGCGTTCCGCATCACGTGTCACAGAAGACACACAGGCCACACGAGCAGTTGTAAGGAAGTTGATTACGATTCAGACATGGCGAAGAAGCTTGTGATCAAGGTGACCGCGGGGGCCGACGCCCCCGAACGCTGCTCGCAGGCGTTCACGGTGGCGGCGTTGGCCGTGGCGAGCGGTGTCGATGTATCCCTGTGGCTCACCGGCGAGTCCTCGTGGTTCGCGCTGCCGGGCCGTGCCGCGGAGTTCGAGTTGCCGCACGCGGCCCCGCTGCCCGACCTGCTGGACTCGATCGTCGTGGGTGGCCGCCTCACCCTGTGCACCCAGTGCGCGGCCCGCCGGGACATCACGGAGAAGGACGTCATCGAGGGCGTGCGCATCGCGGGCGCGCAGGTGTTCGTCCAGGAGGCGCTGGCGGACGACACGCAGGCACTCGTGTACTGAGGGATCCACCCGCCCCCACCGACGTCTCACCGGGGCGGCCGTGGTCCTTTCTTGCCGTCCAGTTCGTCCCACCACGCGTCGGACTCGGGATCGCCGGAGGGGTCGTCCCACCAGCGGTCCTCGGGGCCGCGCCGGTTGGCGATCATCGCGGCGAGCGGCGGGATGACCATGGCCACCAGGCACATGCCCACGGCCACCGGCACCGACCACAGCCGCACGACGCCCCAGGCCAGGACGAACAACGCGATGCACGTGCCCATCATGACGAAGTAGGCGTGCCGCCTGCGCGCGTACATGCCTCCAGGGTAGAACCGGGCACGCAAACACGCAGGCACGCACGCCGAAGGGCCGCATCCCCGGTGTCCAACCCGTGGGATGCGGCCCTTCGGCGTCACGAGCCCCGCGGACGGACCGCGGGGCCGAGCCCTCACACCGCGATGGCGACCTCGGCCAGCCCGCCCTGCTGGGCGACGACCGTGCGGTCGGCGCTGCCGCCGGGCACCAGGGCACGGACGGTCCAGGTGCCCTCGGCCGCGTAGAAGCGGAACTGCCCGGTGGCGGAGGTCGGAACCTCGGCCGTGAACTCGCCGGTCGAGTCCAGCAGACGGACGTAGCCCGTCACCGGCTCGCCGTCACGGGTCACATGACCCTGGATGGTGGTCTCGCCGGGCTTGATCGTCGAAGCGTCCGGGCCACCGGCCTTCGCACCGCACATGGCGTACTCCTGAAGTGGTCTAGTGGTCTGGAAAGGCTGGACAGGTCGGCGGGAGGGCTTACTTGCCGTCGCCGAGCTCGATCGGCACGCCGACGAGGGAGCCGTACTCGGTCCAGGAGCCGTCGTAGTTCTTGACGTTCTCCACGCCCAGCAGCTCGTGCAGCACGAACCAGGACAGCGCGGAGCGCTCACCGATGCGGCACAGGGCGATGGTGTCCTTCGACAGGTCGATCTGCTCGTCCTCGTAGAGCTTCTTGAGCTCCTCGTCGGACTTGAAGGTGCCGTCGTCGTTGGCGTTCTTGGACCACGGGATGTTGCGGGAGCTCGGCACGTGGCCGGGGCGCTGCGACTGCTCCTGCGGCAGGTGCGCCGGCGCGAGCAGCTTGCCGGAGAACTCGTCGGGCGAACGCACGTCGACGATGTTCTGCACGCCGATGGCGTCCACGACCTCGTCGCGGAAGGCACGGATGGACAGGTCCTGCGGCTTGGCCTTGTACTCGGTCTTCGCCCGCTCCGGCACCTCGTCGCCGGCGACCAGCTCGCGGGCGTCCAGCTCCCACTTCTTGCGGCCGCCGTCGAGGAGCTTGACGTTCTCGTGGCCGTACAGCTTGAAGTACCAGTAGGCGTACGCGGCGAACCAGTTGTTGTTGCCGCCGTAGAGGATCACCGTGTGGTCGTTGGAGATGCCCTTCCCCGACAGGAGCTTCTCGAAGCCCTCCTGGTCGACGAAGTCACGGCGGACCGGGTCCTGCAGGTCCTTGGTCCAGTCGATCCGGATGGCGTTCTTGATGTGGTTCTTCTCGTAGGCGGTGGTGTCCTCGTCCACCTCGACGATGGCGATGGTCGGGTCGTCCAGATGCTCCTGGACCCAGTCGGCGTCGACCAGTACGTCGTTACGGCTCATGTTCTGTCTCCTCCGGGGCAGTTGCGGCGGGGCGTGCGGGTGAGAGGCTGCGCGCCCCTACGGGGTCGGCGCACGGACGCCCCTCGGCGGGGCGGGGCGGGAAACGCGGACGGCGATGCGGCCGCTCAGAAGGGTCGACAGAGCATGGCGGAGACGCGGCACAGGTCCACTGCCCGCCGCTTCGTGAGATCCGCCTGTCCTCGCGCTCGGAGGACGCTCGTCTGACACTGCATGCCCTCGATCGTAGGGAGGGCAGGGCGGGCGTGTCACCGGCATGTCACATGCTGATACAAGTTTGTCCGCGATGCGGGATGACCGTGTTGCCGAGTCCGCCCCCGTGTACCCCGGGCGGGACCGCGTGCACCGTCACATCTGCTCTACGGACTCCTCCGTCTCACCTGCCGGACGCTGGGGTTCGCCGGGGGCTCGCCCGAGGTCCGCCGGGAGGCCCACCCGCTACCTACCCGGCCAGGCGGACGTGGGAGCCCTTCACGTTGATGTGGACGCCGGCCTCCGCCGCCTCGACCTTGTCCAGCTTGATGCCGCCGGGCAGGCCGTTGATCGTCTGCTCGAAGTCGGTGATCTCCCGCACCCGCGTCTCGGCGATCTCGACGCCGCCGAACTTCGGCAGCGCGTCCGCCTGCACCCGCACGGTGTCGCCGTCCACGACCGTCACGGAGCTGAGCACGGAGATCGGCTCGGGCAGCTTGGTGCCGAGCACGGTGGCCTCCACCGTCACCTTGATCTTCCCGTCGCCGCCGTCGGAGAGGCCGACGACGCTGGCGGTGACACCGGGGGCCACCCGCGTCGGCTCGGACTTGGCGGTCTTGAGCAGCTCGTCGTAGGTCACGGTCGCGGTGCCGGTCGCGGCGGCGGCGGTGGCGGAGCTGAAGTCACCGGAGAACTCGACGCCCTCCATGTCGGCGCGCAGGTCGTCGATGCGGATGCTCTTCGCGCCGTCGCCGGTGGTGGCCTCGTAGCCCTCGATGCCGATCTGCACCTCGTCGAGGGTGCCGCCGGCGACCTGGGTGAGGAAGGGGAAACCGTTGATGGACACGTCGGGAGTGGTGGCGAGGTTCTCGGTCGACTTGAGCCGGTCGGCCACCTCGCCCTCCGCGAAGTTGACCGCGACCCGGTCCACGATCACGAAGATGCCACCGAGAATCACGACGATGATCAGCAGTATTCGCAGTGCGCGCATGCGGTTGATTCCCCACCTAGGTGCTTTCGACGGCAGTCCCCCACGGACGGCCGGGCAGCCGTCCTGCGCGAGGGTAACCCGCACGACCAGGGAAACCACGGGATTGTCGATCACCTGTGACAGGGGTCGCCGGTCCGCCGGGCGCCGGTGCCGTCAGCCGGCGACACGCCCCAGTACGTACACCGCCGGTGCCGCCGCGGCCAGCGGCAGGGCCACCCCGGCCGTGAAGTGGACGAACCGGGACGGGTAGTCGTAGCTCGCGACGCGGTGCCCGATCAGGGCGCAGACCGCCGCGCCCGCACCGATCAGCGCGCCCGAGACGCCGAACCCCGTCACCCCGCCGACCGCCGCGCCCGCACCCGCCGCCACGAACAGCGCGACCACGAGGGACGCCGGCGTCGGCAACGGCAGCGCACGCGCCACGACCGCCGCCGCCAGCGCGACCCCGCCGACCGTCACCGCGTCGGCGTCGGCCGCCAGGTATCCGCTCGCCACGATCGCCAGCGCCGACGCGGCGACCGTCGCCGTCAGGCCGTACATCCGCTCGTCGGGGTCGGCGTGCGAGCGCAGCTGCAGCACCAGCGACAGCGCCACCCACACCCCCAGCGTGCCGAGGATGGCCGACGGTGAACGGTCGGACGCCAGCAGCGCCACGTCGGCGACCAGCGCCCCGAGGAAGCCCAGCGCGATGCCCTGCCGCGCGGGCCACATCCCGTTCAGCCGGAACCAGCCCGCGGCGGTGAGCCCCTGGAGGGCCACCAGCGGTACGAGCAGGGCGTACGTCCCCAGCGCCGCCCCACCGGCGATCAGCAGCCCCAACAGCGCGGTGAGCGCCGCCGGTTGCATGCCGGGCTCGATGATCGGCGAGCGCCCCTCCGCGCGGGCGCGCTGCGCGTCCGTGACACGGGTGTTCCCGGCGAGGGTGGCGGGCCCGTACTCGGGGCCGTCCGCGGAAGCGGGAGCGGAGGGTGCGGGCGGGGGTGTGGGAACGGTCCCGGCCCCGGTTGCGGGAACGGCGCCCGGTGGGACCCCGTGGGTCGAGGCCGCACCGTACCCGGCGTACACCGCGGGCCCGCCATGTCCCTGCGGGGGCGGTGGGGTCTGCGGCAGGTACGACGTCTCCTCCGCCGAGGTCGCCGCCGGGACCGGCGGCTGCATCTGCGTCTCCCACGTCTGTCCCTGCCACTGCTGCGTGTCCTGCATGGCGGCGTGCGGATCGTCGTACCACCCCTGCTGTCCCCCGGGCCACGCCTGCGACTCGGGGTGCTGAGGGTGCTGGAGGTGCTGGGGGTGCTGGTTCTGGTGGTTCTGCTGATGCTGGTGCTGCTGAGGTGAGGGCCGCCCGTAGGGGTCGTAGCCCCCTGTCCCTCGTGCCCGTCGTGGCCCTGATACGGCTGGTTGGTCATCGCTCACCCTCCTGCGAACGGCGGGAGCACCTCGACCGTGCCGCCGTCGGCCAGCCGTACCGTCTCATGTTCGCGGGTGCCCACGGGATCGCTGTCGACGAGGAACGAGCATCGCCGCAGGACGCGCGTGAGTTCGCCGGGGTGCCGCTCGCGCGCCGCGTCGAGCGCCTCGGCGAGCGTGGCCGCCTCGAGCGTCTCCTCGGCCACCCCGGCCGCGGCCTTGGCGGCGGCCCAGTACCGCACCGTGACCTTTGCCATCTGCTGGTCCTCAATCGGGTTGACGGTGAACACCGCCA
The DNA here is from genome assembly GCF_045291515.1 of Streptomyces sp. GD-15H. Lineage (NCBI taxonomy): Bacteria > Bacillati > Actinomycetota > Actinomycetes > Kitasatosporales > Streptomycetaceae > Streptomyces > Streptomyces sp. GD-15H. The sequence continues at coordinate 4,618,099 of NZ_CP149447.1, read as the reverse complement.
GGCTAGCCCGACCGGGCCGCCACCCAGTCCCCGATCCGGTGCAACAGCCCGTCGGGCGCCGCGTTCTCCGCGTGCCCCATGCCCGGCTCCACCCACAGTTCCCCGTGCCCGCCGGCCGCGGCCGCCAGCATGCGCGGATGGTCGAGGGGAAAGTAGCCGTCGCGGTCGCCGTGCACGACCAGCAGCGGCGTCGGCGCGATGCGCGGCACCGCCTCGACGGGGGACAGCGGAACGGGGTCCCTCCCCCAAGCTCTTCGAGCAGGGGGTGCCCCCACCCGGTGGTGAATCCGCGTCCGCAGCCCGTACCGCCCCACCAACCGCCCCGAGGGACGGGTCACCAGCCAGTGCAGTCGCCGCATGGGAGCCGTCCCCCGGTAGAACCACCGGGCGGGCCCACTGACGGACACCACGGCATCCGGACCGTCCGCACCACCGGGGCCGCCCGCATCGAGCGCCGCGTGCCGCAGCACCACCGAACCGCCCATCGAGAACCCGACCGTCGCCACGCGCGCGTGCACCAGTCCCCGCGCCCACGACACCGCCGCCGCCAGATCCAGCACCTCGCGGTCCCCGACCGTGGACCGTCCGCCCGACGCGCCGTGCCCGCGGAAGGAGAACGTCACGACCGCCCCGTGCCGCGCGAAGGCCCGCGCCACCCTGCGTACGTGCGGCCGGTCCACGTGCCCGATGAACCCGTGCGCGATCACGAAAACCACGTCATGAGAGGGGTCACGGGAGAGCGGCCGGAAACCGTTGTTCCCGGTCGCCGCCGGTTCGGCCGCCGGTTCGTAAACGGAATCGATCCGTACGCCGTCCGCAGTACGCAGAAACGTCCGCAAAGACGTACCACCACGTGTGACGCCACGCGTCTCGGAATTCGGACGAATGGCGGAACGTGCCACATGACCTGCCGGACCGGTGCTCATGTCCGCTATTCTGCGGGGGAGAGGACTCGGGCAGCGAAGCCCCCGGGTCCTTTTGTGCTTTCGGAAGCATTGTGTACGACGCGGGAAACCGCCGGTGTACGGGCCGTCGAACGCACGAGGCAATGCCATGAACTCCCCCGCCCCCATGGCGTGGGAGGTACCCCCGTCGCAGGGACCGAGGAGGAACCAGACGTTATGGGCGAGCGAACCGTGCACGACCGTACGACGACCCGGAAGTGGGCAGCACCCGCGCCGGACCGGGAGCCCGACAGGCGGCTCCGCGAACTCGGCTCCCGGCGCCGAGATCTCGGGGGAGGGGTGCGATGAGTTCACTACTCCTGCTGACCAACGCCCTCCAGCCGTCGGCGGAGGTACTCCCCGCCCTCGGCCTGCTGCTCCACAGTGTGCGCGTGGCCCCGGCACAGGGTCCCGCCCTGGTCGACACCCCCGGCGCCGACGTCATCCTCGTCGACGGCCGGCGCGACCTCCCGCAGGTCCGCAGCCTCTGCCAGCTGCTGCGCTCCACCGGCCCCGGCTGCCCCCTCGTCCTCGTGGTGACCGAGGGCGGCCTCGCCGCCGTCACCGCGGACTGGGGCATCGACGACGTCCTCCTCGACACCGCCGGACCGGCGGAGGTGGAGGCCCGGCTGCGGCTCGCCATGGGCCGACTGCAGATCGCCGGCGACGACTCCCCCATGGAGATCCGCAGCGGCGACCTGTCCGTCGACGAGGCGACCTACAGCGCCAAGCTGAAGGGGCGCGTCCTCGATCTCACGTTCAAGGAGTTCGAGCTGCTGAAATACCTCGCCCAGCACCCCGGCCGGGTGTTCACCCGCGCCCAGCTGCTGCAGGAGGTCTGGGGCTACGACTACTTCGGCGGCACCCGCACGGTCGACGTCCACGTACGGAGACTGCGGGCCAAGTTCGGACCCGAACACGAGTCGCTGATCGGCACCGTCCGGAACGTGGGTTACCGATTCGTCACGCCGGAGAAGGACGAGCGGGCCGCCAAGGAGGGCAGGGGCAGAGCCGCCGACCGGCGAAAGGCGGCGGATACGGACGAGACGGCCGCCCGGGGCACCGCAGAGGCGCGGACGCAGGCGTGAGCGGTCCCCGCCCGAGCCCCCACGGGCTCGTCCGAGCTCGCGTCAGCACGCATGAGCCCGCATATGGACCCTCAGCGGCTCGTGCGAGCCCGTACCAGCTTCACGTTCGCGCGCGTTCGCGGGCACGAGTCGCTTTCCCGCTGTTCAAAGGCTCCTTCTTGCTCTGCCGGGACTGGTTGTATCCGCGTAGACTCCGCGCGTGGCCAAGGTGACTAGGGATGACGTGGCGCGGCTGGCGGGTACCTCCACCGCCGTCGTCAGCTATGTCATCAACAACGGACCCCGGCCGGTCGCCCCGGCCACGCGCGAACGCGTACTCGCCGCGATCAAGGAGCTGGGGTACCGGCCCGACCGGGTCGCCCAGGCGATGGCGTCGCGGCGCACGGACCTGATAGGTCTGATCGTCCCGGACGCGCGCCAGCCCTTCTTCGGGGAGATGGCGCACGCGGTCGAACAGGCCGCTTCCGAGCGCGGAAAAATGGTGCTCGTCGGGAACTCCGACTACATCGGCGAGCGCGAGGTCCACTACCTGCGGGCGTTCCTGGGGATGCGGGTCTCCGGGCTGATCCTGGTCAGTCACGCGCTCAACGACCTGGCCGCCGCGGAGATCGACGCCTGGGACGCCAGGGTCGTCCTGCTGCACGAGCGTCCCGAGGCCATGGACGACGTCGCCGTCGTCACCGACGACCTCGGCGGCGCCCAGCTCGCCGTCCGCCACCTGCTGGAGCACGGCAACGCGTACGTGGCCTGCGTCGGCGGCACCGCGGAGACCCCCTCCGTCGGCGACCCGGTCTCCGACCACGTCGAGGGCTGGCGGCGGGCGATGGGGGAGGCCGGTATCCCGACCGAGGGCCGCCTCTTCGAGGCCCCGTACAACCGCTACGACGCCTACCGCGTCGGACTCGACGTCCTCTCCGGGCCGAACCGCCCGCCCGCGATCTTCTGCTCCACCGACGACCAGGCGATCGGCGTGCTGCGCGCGGCGCGCGAGCTGCGCATCGACGTGCCCGGCGAGCTCGCGGTCGTCGGGTTCGACGACATCAAGGAGGCGGCGCTCACCGATCCGCCGATGACCACGGTCGCCTCCGACCGTCCGGCGATGGCCCGCGCGGCGGTCGACCTCGTCCTCGACGACGGGCTGCGGGTGGCCGGCTCGCCGCGCGAGCGGCTGAAGGTCTTCCCGTCCGGCCTGGTGGTCCGCCGCTCCTGCGGCTGCGCGTAGTCGCCAGGCCACCGAGGGCGTCCTCCTCTCGGGCCTACGAGGTTCTGTCGGGCTTCTCAGCGGACACTCAGGGCGCTCTCATGGTCGGGCGCGAGGCTCATCGACATGACCGAGACCTTTCACCGCAGCGGCGAGCACGAGAGCCCTCACGCGGGCGGCCCGCGGCACCTCTCCTCCCCTGTGAACCCCGAGTGGCCGCCCCCGCCGGCGTTCGCGCCGGGGCAGCCGGTCATCACCGACACCGCCGGGGCCCGCCGGAAGCGGAACCGGGGCCCGGTCGCCCTGCTCGCCGCCGTGGCGATCGTGGCGGCGGCCGTGGGCGGCGGCACCGCCTACGGCATCCAGGAGCTGTCCGGCAACGGCACCGTCGCCTCGTCGAGCGCGAGCAGCACCCACGTGGTGCCGACCGGCCAGAAGGGCACGGTGTCCGGCGTCGCCAAGGCGGTCAGCCCGAGCATCGTCGAGATCGACGCCGCCTCCCCCGCCGGATCGTCCACAGGATCCGGCGTGGTCGTCACGGAGGACGGCGAGATCATCACCAACCACCACGTCGTCGCCGGCGCCTCCTCGGTCACGGTGCGGACCAGCGACGGCAAGACGTACACCGCGGACGTCGTCGGCACAAAGAGCGCGAAGGACCTCGCGCTGATCAGGCTGAACAACGCCTCGGGCCTGACGCCGGCCGCCCTCGGCGACTCCGACGGCGTACAGGTCGGCGACGAGGTCGTGGCGATCGGCTCCCCCGAGGGCCTGACCGGCACCGTCACCAGCGGCATCGTCTCGGCGCTCAACCGTGACGTGACCGTCTCCACGGACGAGAGCCAGGGCCAGCAACAGGGGCAGCCGGGCGGCGGCCGGTCCTTCGAGTTCGGCGGGCAGCAGTTCAACGGCGACACCAGCGGGTCCACGACGACGTACAAGGCGATCCAGACCGACGCGTCCCTGAACCCGGGGAACTCCGGCGGCGCGCTGATCGACATGAACGGCGACATCATCGGCATCAACTCCGCGATGTACGCGTCGAGCGGCAGCGGCTCCTCCTCGTCCGACGCCGGCAGCGTGGGCCTGGGCTTCGCCATCCCGATCAACACGGTCAAGGCGGACCTCCCGGCCCTGCGGTCCGGTGCCATGAACTGACATTGACGCGGTGCACCCCGATCCGACGCGGTTCTCACCCGAGGAGTCCGACGTGGTCATCCAGGCCGGGCAGATCAAGCAGGTCACCCACGAGGTCCCCGGCGCCGGCCCGGCCGGTCTCGCATTCGCGCGGGAGGTCGCGGCCGAGCCGCACGCGCCGGGACAGCGGGTCCCGGAGGTCACCCCGACCACGACCCGCCGCAGGGCCGCCGGCGGGCGCGGACACCGCCGTACGCGGCTGATCCGCACCTGATCACGGCTGCTCCGCGGCGGAGCGCGGCTCTCCGCTCCCCGGGCAATCATGCGAGCCTGGGACCCGGGGAGCGCGAGCCCCCAGCCGTGCTCCCCGCCCCGTCCAGCAGACCGGCAGACAGAGGAACCCCGACTCCATGAGCCCCGCAGAAGGCGACCGTGACTCCCAGCGCATCCTGATCGTCGACGACGAGCCGGCGGTGCGCGAAGCGCTCCAGCGCAGCCTGGCCTTCGAGGGATACGGCACCGAGGTCGCCGTCGACGGCGCGGACGCCCTGGCGAAGGCGGCCTCTTACCGGCCCGACCTGGTCGTCCTCGACATCCAGATGCCCCGGATGGACGGCCTGACCGCCGCCCGCCGCATCCGGGCCACCGGCGACACCACGCCGATCCTGATGCTGACCGCCCGGGACACGGTCGGCGACCGGGTGACGGGGCTGGACGCCGGGGCGGACGACTATCTGGTCAAGCCGTTCGAGCTGGACGAGCTGTTCGCCCGTATCCGCGCGCTGCTGCGCCGCAGCTCGTACGCGGCGGCCGTGGCCGGCGCCGCGGAGGAGAACGATGTCCTCGCCTTCGCCGACCTGCGCATGGACCTGGCGACACGCGAGGTGACGCGGGGTACGCGACGGGTGGAGCTGACCCGTACGGAGTTCACGCTGCTGGAGATGTTCATGGCGCACCCGCGCCAGGTGCTCACGCGCGAGCAGATCCTGAAGGCGGTCTGGGGCTTCGACTTCGAGCCGTCGTCGAACTCCCTCGACGTGTACGTCATGTATCTGCGCCGCAAGACCGAGGCGGGCGGCGAGCCGCGCCTGGTGCACACGGTGCGGGGCGTCGGCTACGCCCTGCGGCAGGGCGGCGGGGGGTGACCAGGCTGGTCCGCCGGTTCCGCGCGCTGCCCATCCGGGCGCGGCTGTCGCTGCTGGTGGCGGCGGCGGTGGCGTTCGCGGTGGCGGCGGTGTCGGTGACGTGCTGGTTCATCGTGCAGGGAAAGCTGTACGAGCAGGTCGACAACGACCTGAAGAAGGCGACGGTGCTCCAGGGCCCGCAGCGGGTGGACGAGATCCGCAGCGCCCTCGACAACTGCACGGACACCCCCCGGGACAGCATGGACGGAGGCTTCGGGAAGACCTTCTCCCAGGTGGTCAGGGACGACGGAACCGTGTGTCTGTTCCCCAGCTCGGCGGGCAGGATCGAGGTCACCGAGTCCGACCGGGACGTCCTCGCGAGCGCGGGGAACGGCTCGACGGGCCTCTACCGCGACGGCACCGCCCAGGACGGCGCCGAGGTGCGCGTGCTGACGCTGCCGCTGGTGATCAACGACCCGAGCACCCTGACCAGTTCCAAGGCCGCCGTCCTCGTCGCCGTACCGCTCAAGGGCACCGAGTCGACGCTGGGCGACCTCGCGCTGATCCTGCTCCTCGTCTCCGGCGTCGGAGTGCTCGGCGCGGCCGCCGCGGGGCTCGCGGTCGCCCGCGCCGGTCTGCGCCCCGTCGACGAACTCACCGAGGCCGTGGAGCACGTGGCGCGCACTGAGGACCTGGGCGTCCGCATCCCCGTGGAGGACGGCTCCGAGGACGAGGTCGCCCGCCTCTCCCGCTCCTTCAACTCGATGACGTCCGCCCTGGCCAGCTCCCGCGACCTGCAGCAGCAGCTCATCGCGGACGCCGGCCACGAGCTGCGCACACCGCTCACCTCCCTCCGTACCAACCTCGAACTCCTCACCCGCAGTGAGGAGACGGGCCGCCCCCTGCCCGCCGGGGACCGCAAGGCGCTGCTCGCCTCGGTCAAGGCGCAGATGACGGAACTGGCCGCGCTCATCGGCGACCTGCAGGAGCTGTCCCGGCCGGACACCGGCCAGCACGAGGGCCGTACGCAGATCGTCGCCTGGCAGGACGTCGTGGAGTCGGCGCTGCGCCGCGCCCGGCTGCGCGGCCCGGAGCTGACCATCACGGCGGACGTCCAGCCCTGGTACGTACGCGCGGAGCCCTCCGCGCTGGAGCGGGCCGTGGTCAACATCCTGGACAACGCGGTGAAGTTCAGTCCGGAGGGCGACACGATCGACGTACGGCTCGCCGACGGCGTCCTCACCGTCCGCGACCACGGCCCCGGCGTTGCCGCCGACGAACTCCCCCACGTCTTCGACCGCTTCTGGCGCTCCCCGACCGCCCGCGCGCTCCCCGGCTCGGGCCTCGGCCTGTCCATCGTGGCCCGCACGGTCCAGCAGGCGGGCGGCGAGGTCACCCTGACCCGCGCGGACGGCGGCGGCACGACCGCCACGATCCGCCTCCCGGGGGCGCCTGTCCCACCGCCTGGGGTGCCGTAGCAGGACATGGCTGCGGGCCGGGCAGTCGGCCGCGTGAACGGCCACGCCAGCGGCGTGCCGCGGGTGGTCCGTCACGGCAGTCAGCATTAGCGCGGCTTACGGTTTGCGTCATGCGGAGCTACTTCTTCTACCGGTACTGGTGAGTCAGGCTGGTCACGCAGGCGCAAAGCCCGGCCAAGCGCCCTGCTGTCGGTGAGCCGCCGGAAGGCTTGATTGCACGGCGCTGCTCGGACTCCGACACCCCCGCCGAAGGAAAGAGGCATGACCCGATGGGCGACTCCGCACCGGTCGGACAGCGCAACGACCCCGAGATGCCTCGCTATGGCGGTATCGCGACCTTCGCACTGCTTCCCCGCATCGAGGAGGTCGCTCACGCCGACGTGGCCGTCCTCGGTATTCCCTTCGACAGCGGTACCAGCTTCCGCCCCGGCGCCCGATTCGGTCCCGCGCACATTCGCGAGAATTCACGGCAGTTGCATCCGTACCACCAGTTCCTCGACGTCCATCCGTTCGCCTCGCAGCAAGTCGCCGATGCCGGCGACGTCGCGGTCGGCCCGTACGACATACCGCGGGCGGTGGGAGCGATCGAGACCGCCGCACGACGCCTGGTGGACAGCGGAACGCGCATCGTCGCCCTCGGCGGTGATCACACCGTCGCCCTGCCGCTCCTGCGGGCTGCGGCCGCGGCGTACGGCCCGCTGGCGGTCCTGCACTTCGACGCACACCTGGACACCTGGGACACCTGCCACGGCGCGAACGTGTGGCACGGCTCGCCCTTCAGGCGCGCGGCCGAAGAGGGAATCATCGACCTGAACCACTGCCAGCACGTCGGAACGCGCGGCGGCATCTACGATCCGAGCGAACTGGCCGATGACCGGGAGGCCGGGTTCGAGATCATCGACAGCCAGGAGTTCCAGGACCGGAAGATCAGCGATGTCGTCGCGCGGATCCGGCGGCGGCTGGGTACGCGGCCCGTCTACCTATCCGTCGACATCGACGTCCTGGACCCGGCCCACGCCCCGGCCACCGGGACCCCGGAGGTCGGCGGACTGTCGACCCGTGAACTCTTCGGGACGCTCCGTGGCCTGTCGGGGCTGAACATCGTCGGGTGCGACGTCGTGGAGGTCGCACCCGCCTACGATCACGCCGACATCACCGGACTCGCCGCCGCGCACACCGCCTGGGAACTCATCTCGCTCATCGCGCGCAGCCGCCCCGGTGGAGCCGGCTGACCCCCGCGTCCCGGCGCCTATGTTTCTCCCATGCTCAACACTCGTCGGCTCAGCATGCTTCGAGACCTCGCACGCACCGGCACCATCGCCGGAGCAGCCCAGCTGGCGGACTGCACGCCTTCGGCCGCTTCCCAACAGCTCTCCGCCCTGGAGCAGGAACTGGGGATCGCCCTGCTGGAGCGCTCCCCCCGCAGCGTACGCCTGACGGAGGCGGGGCGGGTTCTGGTGGAACACGCCCATCGCGTGTTCGTCGAACTGGATGCCGCGGAGGCCGCCGTGCGGGCCGTGTCGGGACTGCGCGGAGGCAAGGTCCGCGTCGCGGCCTTCAACAGCGTCGCCACCGGCCTCATCGTGCCCACGCTGACGGCCTTCCGCCGGCGATACGAGGACGTCGGCATGACGTTCACCGAGGCGGAGCCAGAGACGTCCATGCCGGCCGTGGCGAACGGGGAGCTGGACCTGGCAGTCACCCACGAGTACGGACGCCTGCCGAAACCCGACCTCCACGGCCTGCGCCAAGTGCTCCTGCACCGGGCCGGCTTCTCCTGGCCGTACCTCCCCACCTGCAGCGGGCGGGCCGCACCACCGCCGAACTGCGGGACTACGCCGATGCCACCTGGCTGTCCGCGCTGCCGAGTTCCGGCTTCCAGGCGGCGACGGAACTCCTCTGCCGCGCCGAGGGCTTCGAACCCGACATCACCTTCCGCTCCGACCAGTACGAGCTCCTCCTCCAGCTGGTGGCCGCGGACTTCGGCGTCGCCCTCATTCCCGCCCTGGCCGCAGCACCGCGCAAGGGCGTGGCCTACCTAGAGGTCACCCGCCCCACCGGCCTCACCCACGACATCCACATCACGACCCGCGAGGCAGACACCTCCCCCGCGGTCGAAGCCCTTTCCGCCCTGCTCGTGCAACGTGGCATCGACGGCGGACCGGCCGGGTGATCCCCGGAGGGCGCGGACGTCGATCCGCGCCGGCAGGCATGGGGAGGCACGGCCCCCCGTGGAGGTCTACTCCGGCAGGTGTGCCTCCGGCGCGTCCGGGCGGTGGCCGGGGAAGGCCGACCGGGCAGCCGCCTCGTTGCGCACCCGCAGGAACTCCAGATGCCGCTCGTACTGGTCGAGACTGTCGGCGATGAGCTGCTCCTTGGTGTAGTTCATCACGTTGTAACCCTGGTTGCCCTCGGCGAGCTGGACCTCGAAACGCACATAGGTGTCATGGGTGCTGACCGACCTGGTGGCGAACGCAGGCGTCGGCAACTCCACGGGCCATACCTGGTAGACGAATGCGTCTCCGGGACCGACCGGGACGCTGAAACCGACATGTACGAGGCCGCTGTCCTCATCGACCCCTTCCAGGAGCTCTGCTTCCGCCCCTTGCTCCCGCAGCTCCTGGACAACCTCCTGGAAGGCGGGGCGGCACACCTCGTCAACGAATTTACCGGCCGCCCGCCGATTGGGGAACGCCATCGCCCGCGCGAGCCGATGCCGCCAGTTCCGCGCCCCCACCGGGCCCTGTAGCGCGGTACGCCCGGAAAGCGACGCCGGCAGCGTGGTGGTCAACACCTGCGCCCGCATCCGTTCCGTACGGAACGCCAAATAGAGCCCCGCCATAATCAGGAACATGACGAAGGAGAAAGGCAAACCCATAATGATCGTGGCGTCGGTAAGCGCCTGCACACCACCCACGATGAGCATGGCAAGAGTCAGCAGCCCCGTCGCCACCGCCCAGAAAATGCGCAACCACGGGGCCGCGTCGGTCACCGGAGTGGGCAGGTCCGCGCTGAGGTTGCCCATGACCAGGGCCCCGGAGTCCGCGGAGGTGACGTACAGCAGCAGCCCGACGACCGTCGCGAGCCCGGCACTGAACAGCGCACCCGGGTACTGCTCCAGCAGGCCGTAGAAGCCCTGCTCGGGGAAGTTCACGGCCGTCTGGCCGAACTCGGTGTTCCCGTCGCGCACTTCGAACAGGGCGGTGTTGCCGAAGATCGACAGGAAGGTGCCGGTGAAGATGAACGGGATGATCAGCGTCGCCGCGACGAACTGACGCAGGGTGCGGCCGCGGGAGATGCGGGCCAGGAAGAGCCCGACGAACGGCGCCCAGGCGATCCACCACGCCCAGAAGAAGAGCGTCCACGAGTCCAGCCATTCGATGGGCTGGTCGTAGGCGAAGGTGTTCAGGGTCATCGACGGGAAGCGGCTGACGTAGTCCCCGACGTTCTGGACCAGGGCGTTGAGCAACCGGAACGGTTCGCCGACGAACAGGATGAAGAGCATCAGCAGGAGGGCGAGGAGGACGTTCAGCTGCGACAGCCGGCGGATGCCCTTGTCCACGCCGGACGCCGCGGACGCCGTGGCCATGAGCACCGCCACGACGATCAGGCCGATCTGCGCGGAGAGCCCCTCCGGGACGCCGAAGAGGACTTTCAGTCCGTAGTTCAGCTGCACCACGCCGATACCGAGCGTCACGGAGATGCCGAACACGGTGCCGAGGATGGCCGCCAGGTCGACGGTGTCACCGATCCGTCCGTGGATCCGGCGGCCGATGAGCGGATAGAGCGCGGAGCGGATCGCGAGCGGCAGCCGGTACCGGAAGGAGAAGTAGGCGAGCGCCATGCCCATCAGCGCGTACATGGCCCAGCCGGTGATGCCGTAGTGGAAGAGGGTCCACACCACGGCCTGCCGGGCGGCCTCGGTCGTCTCCGGGTCACCCTCCGGTGGCGCGAGGTAGTGGCTGACGGGTCCGCCGACCGAGAAGAACATCAGGTCGATGCCGATGCCCGCCGCGAAGAGCATCGCCCCCCACGTGAAGAGGCCGTAGTCGGGCGTGGAGTGCCTGGGCCCCAGCTTGATCGTGCCGTACTTGGAGACACCGATGAAGACGACGAACGCGAGGTACAGGGTCGCGGCGAGGAAGTAGTACCAGCCGAACCACGAGGAGATCCTGTCGACCGCCACCCCGATGACCGATTCCGCACCGGAGGGCGTGACGATCGCCCAGATCGAGATCGCGAGGATCAACGCGCCCGACCCGAAGAAGACCACGGGTTTGAGCCTGCCCGTGCCCGTCGGCTCGACCTCTGGCGACGTCTTCTCCAGCGCCGCTCCGGTGCCCTTCTCTCCAGCGGTCGACACGGTCGTTTTTCTCCTTCGCTGAGGACGAGAACGTGGGCTCTCGGCGGCCGACGGCATCTGCGGCGGAGCGCGGAAGGCCTCTTGTCGGCACTCGAGCGTCTGTGACGCACATCACAGGACAGTGTCTGGCGACCCGGTGTTTCGGTCCAGTACCGGCCCGATGTGTTGACTTCCGGGCAGCCGTCCGCGGGCGCGGGAGGCGGCGGCCCGGTCACTGCGCTGCCTCCCGGCCGACGGGCCCGGAGCGGCCGGTGAGCAGGTCGGCGGCGCGTTCGGCGACGAGCAGGACGGTCACCATGGGGTTGATGGCGGGCATCGTCGGAAACACCGACGCGTCGACGATGCGCACGCCCTCGACGCCGCGCAGTCTCAGCTGGGGGTCGCAGACGGCCATCGGGTCGTCCGCCGCGCCCATGCGGCAGGTGCCCGCCGGGTGGTAGACGGTGTGCGCCGCGCGGCGTCCGTACTCCGACAGGTCGGCGTCGGAGGTGACGTCCGGGCCGGGCGCGACCTCGCGGACGAGCCAGCCGCTCAGGGGGTCGGTGGCGGCGACCTCCCGGGCGATCTTCAGGCCCTCCACGATGGTGCGCTCGTCGTGGCCGTCGGGGTCGGTGAAGTACCTGAAGTCCAGGGCGGGGTGCTCGGTGGGGTTCGCGCTGCGCAGCCACATGCGGCCGGTGGAGCGGGCACGCGGCACGTTCGGCGTCATGCACACCCCGTGCTCCGGAACGGGGTAGCCGAGGCGTTCGGTGTTGACGGTGAACGGCACCTGGTAGAAGTGGAACATCAGGTCCGGGCGTGGTTGGCCGGTGTCGCGGCGCAGGAACAGGCCGGCGTCGGAGTCCATCGCGGAGTTGGGCGGCAGCGGGCCTGCGGTCTCCCAGACCATCACGGACTCGGGGTGGTCCAGCAGGTTCTCCCCCACGCCGGGCAGGTCGGCCCGCACGTCGATGCCCAGGTCGCGCAGGTCGTCGGCCGGGCCGATGCCGGACAGCAACAGCAGCCGCGGGGTGTCGATGGAGCCGGCGCACAGCAGGAGTTCGCGCTCGGCGCGCACGGCGGCGGGCTCGCCGTCGGCGCCGCGGACGGCGACGCGGGTCAGCCTCCCCGACTCGTCGTCGAGCAACCGGTGGGCCCAGGTCTCCAAGAGGAGGGTGAGGTTGGGGCGGTCCATGACGGGGTGAAGGTAGGCGACGGACGCGGAGGAGCGCAGGTTGCCCTCCGGCTCGTAGGCCAGCGAGAAGAAGCCGGTGCCGTCGGCGAAGGGCGCGGCGTTGAAGTCGTCGATGACGGGGACGCCGAGAGCGCGGGCGGCGGCGGTGACGAAGTCCTTGGCGATGGGATTGCGGTCGGCCTCGGCCACCGGGACGATCCGGGTGAGCAGCCGGTCGCGGTAGGGAAGGATCGTCGCCGGATCCCAGCCGGTGCAGCCGTGGGCCACCCAGTCGTCGAGGTCCTGCGGCAGCGGCAGGAAGCTGATCAGCGTGTTGTGGGAGGAGCAGCCGCCGAGTACGCGGGCACGTGAGTGCAGGATGTGGGAGTTGCCGCGCGGCTGCTCGACGGTGGTGTAGCCGTAGTCGAACTCCGAGCCGAGCAGGTTGATCCAGTTGCGCAGGCGCAGGATGCGGTCGTCGCCGATGTCGCTGGGGCCACCCTCGATGACGCAGACACGGCAGTCGGGGTCCTCGCTCAGGCGGGCGGCGAGCGCACATCCGGCGGTGCCGCCGCCGACGATGACGTAGTCGTAGGCGGACTCGGCGCCGTGCGGGGTGGTGGGGGCCATGGAGTGCCTTTCTGCGGTGGCCGTGGCCGCCGGGTGGTGGCGGGCGTGCGGTGTGCTGCCGCCCGGTCTCAGCCCTTGAACCAGCCGGAGGGCGCGGGGGCGAGGTTCTGGTAGATGTGCTTGGCCTCCTGGTACTCGCGCAACCCCGTGGGGCCCAGCTCGCGCCCGACGCCGGAGCGGCCGAAGCCGCCCCACTCGGCCTGCGGCACGTAGGGGTGGAAGTCGTTGATCCACACGGTGCCGTGCCGCAGCCGCTGGGCGACGCGCTGGGCGCGGCTCGCGTCAGAGGTCCACACGCCGCCGGCCAGGCCGTAGGGCGTGTCGTTGGCCAGTTCCACCGCCTCGTCCTCGGTGTGGAAGCGCTCGACGGTGACGACCGGTCCGAAGACCTCCTCCTGGACGATGCGCATGGACCTGTCGCAGTCGGCGAAGATCGTCGGCAGCAGGAAGAAGCCGCGGCTCAGCGCCGGGTCGTCGGGGCGGGTGCCGCCGGTGACGAGCCTGGCGCCCTCCTCCTGTGCGACGGCGATGTGGCGTTCGACCTTGTCACGGTGCTCGGCGGAGCTGAGCGGGCCGCTCTCGGTGCCCTCCTCCATGCCGTTGCCCAGGCGGATCGCCCGGGCGCGTCGGGCGAGGGAGTCGACGAACCGGTCGTGCAGGGAGTCCTGGACCAGCAGACGTGAGCCGGCGGAGCAGACCTGCCCGGAGTGCAGGAAGGCGCCGTCCAGCGCGTAGTCCACGGCGGCGGCGAAGTCGGCGTCCTCGAAGACGATGTTGGGGTTCTTGCCGCCCAGTTCCAGGCGATGTTCTTCGGCCCCTGGGCGGCGGCGGCCATGATGGTGCGTCCGGTGGCCAGGCCGCCGGTGAAGGACACCAGGTCCACCTCGGGGTGCCCGGTCAGGGCGGCGCCGACGGTCGCCCCGGAGCCGAGCACCAGGTTGGCGACGCCGGGGGGCGCGCCGGCCTCCTCGATCAGCCGGATCATGGCGATCGTGGTGAGCGGTGTGGTCTCGCTGGGTTTGAGGACGAAGGTGTTGCCGGCGGCCAGCGCCGGCGCCACCTTCCACGAGGCCTGCAGCAGCGGGTAGTTCCAGGGGGCGATGAGCGCGCACACCCCGACCGGCTGGTGGACGACACGGCTGAGGACGTCCGGGCCGACGTCCACGACACGGCCGCCGTCCTTGCCCGCGAGTTCGGCGAAGTAGCGGAAGGCGTTCGCCACGTCCTCCACGTCGATGCGGGCCTCGGTCAGCGTCTTGCCGGTGTCGAGGGTCTCGGTGCGGGCGATCTCCTCCCTGTCGCGCAGCAGCAGGTCGTGGACACGCAGCAGGAGGTCGGCGCGGTGGCGGGTGGGGGTGTTCGCCCACTCCTCCTCGTCGAAGGCGCGCCGGGCGGCGCGCACCGCGCGGTCCACATCGGTGGCGTCCGCCTCGTCGACCGTGGTGATGACGGAGGCGTCGAACGGGTTGACCACCTCCCGCTGTCCGCCGGCCACGGCCTGGGTCCACTCGCCGTCGATGTACAGCTCGCCCACAGCGGGGCCTCCTTACACATCCGGCCGGTGCCGATCGGTCTGCCGGTCGGCAACATGTCCATGGTGCGGCCGGCGGCCGCAGAGCGCATCGCCACGCTCGCGGGCCGGGCGGGCCGGGCGGGCGGGCGGGCGGGCGGGCGGGCGGGCGGGCGGGCTAACGACCGGACATCTCCCGCGTTCCACCGTGGATCTGCGGCCCACAGCCGTACGCGGACGAGGACGGGCTCGATGCCGGCACGGCGGTGGTTCGCCCGCTGGTCGAGGTGGTCTCTCCCGGAAAGCGCCACGAGGTCCGCGACCGGGTCGGAAAGCGCCGTGGATACGCCCTCGCAGGCATTCCCGTGCAGGTGATCATCGACGACCACGACGCACAGGGCACCGTCACCGTCCTCACTGAACCCCGGCCCGGCAAGGCCGGCCGGCCGGGCGTCGTGCGGGGTCCCCCACGGAACCGACGTCGCCCTCCCGAAAGGTCCCGCCGCGGGCTTCGTGAGTGGAGAGGCGCTCACAGGCCCCGAGCGGCCCTGAGCCGGAACAGGAAGAAGGGGCCGGCACCCGTAGGCCTCGCACGGCCTGCCAGGTGTGCCGGGCCCCTCCCCAGGCCGTCGGTCGGCTACTGCACGATCGTGATGCGGTCCGCCTTCGGCGGGGTGATCGGTGCGGTGGGTGAAGAGTGGGCTGTCAGGTACTGCTCCAGGGCCGTCAGGTCGTCGTCGCCGACCAGGTCGGCCGTGCCCTCGCCGAGGGTCGGGAAGCCGTCGCCGCCGCCCGCGAGGAAGCTGTTCGTGGCCACGCGGTAGGTGGCGGCCTCGTCCAGCGGCTCACCGTTCAGCTTGAGGGAGTCCGTGACCACCCGGTCCGCGCCGGTCCTGGTCAGGTCCAGGGTGTAGGTCAGGCCCGAGGAGATCTGGAGGATCTTCGGCGCGGCCTCGTTCGCGCCGCTCACCTGCTCCTTGAGGACCTGGATCAACTGCGCGCCGGTGAAGTCCTGGAGGTTTACCGTGTTGGCGAACGGCTGGACGGTGAAGCCCTCGGCGTAGGTGACCACGCCGTCGCCCTCGGCGGCGCTCGCCGCGTAGGTGAGGGGGGCACGGATGCCGCCGGGGTTCATCAGGGCCAGGTCGGTCTCCGGGTCCAGCGTCCTGCCGTACACCAGTTGGGCGTCGGCGATCAGGTCGCCCAGCGGGGACTCGGTGCCGTCCTTGACGATGTCACCGGAGATGTGGCCGATCGGGCGGTTGCCGATGGGGGCGGCGAGGGTGTTCCACTTGTCGATCAGCCGGGTCATGTCCGGCGCCTTCGGGACGTCCCGCGTCACCACGTGGTTCGCCGACTTCACGGCCGTACGGGCGATGTCACCCGTCACGCGGTCGTACGTCAGCGTCGTGTCCGTGTAGAGGCGGCCGAAGGACGCGGCCGAGGTGACCGTGCGGGGCTTGCCCGCCGGGTCCGGGATCGTGCAGACGTACGCCGCGTGGGTGTGGCCGGTGACCAACGCGTCCACCTGGGGCGAGACCTTCTTGGCGATGTCCGCGATCGGGCCGGAGACGCCGTCGCCGGCGCCCGGGGAGTCGCAGTCGTAGTTGTAGGAGGACGAGGCGGGGAAGCCGCCCTCGTGCACCAGGGCGACGATCGACTTCACGCCCTGGCGCTGGAGCTCCTTGGCGTACTTGTTGATCGTCTCGACCTCGTCCTTGAAGGACAGGCCCTTCACGCCCTCCGCCGAGACGATGTCGGGGGTGGCCTCCAGCGTCACGCCGATGAAACCGACCTTGACGCCCTTCTGCTTCCACACCCAGTACGGCTTCAGGACGGGCTTGCCCGTCTTCTCGTCCAGGACGTTGGCCGCCAGGTACGGGAAGTCGGCGCCCTTGAACTCCTTGGCCGTGTAGCAGCCCTCGACCGGGTGGCAGCCGCCGTTCTGCAGGCGGCCCAACTCCTGGGCGCCTTCGTCGAACTCGTGGTTGCCGACGGAGGTGACGTCCAGGTCGAGCTTGTTCAGCGCCTCGATCGTGGGCTCGTCGTGGAAGAGACCGGAGACGAGGGGGACGCGCCCACCATGTCGCCGCCGGCCGCGGTGACGGAGTAACGGTTGCCCTTACGGGCCTCACGCAGATGGGTGGCGAGGTACTCCACACCGCCCGCGTCGATGGGCTCCGTCGTACCGTCCGGGTGGAGTTCGGTGACCCGGCCCGAGGAGCCCGTCGGGGGTTCCAGGTTGCCGTGCAGGTCGTTGAAGGACAGCAACTGCACGTCCTGGTAGCGGCCCGGGTGACCCTTGTGGTGGCCGTGCGGCCCGCCACCCCTGTCCTCACCGGCACTCGCAGCCCCGGCGGGCAGAGCGGCCGCGGCCAGCGCGCCGACGGTGAGCACACCGGCGGCGGACGCGAGGAGACGGTTCGTACGGCGTCTGCGGCGCTGGTGGTACGCCGGAGAAATTGACGTGGGTGTGGCTGGCATGCGCCCCCCTGTGGGTCTGCGTGAGTCGGAGTCGGTCGGGGCCTGTCCACGGGGGACCGGGCCGGGCCCGCGTGCGGCGCGCGCCGACCGCCCGGCGCAGCCTAGGGTCAACGCGCGTAGCGCACCAGGGGGTTGGTGATTGTTCTTCGAGGTGCGCACAAGGGGGTGCTTTGGCTCGGTCGTGTGAGGGTTCACTCGCGGGCTCGCGGCGCTCCGGTGCGACTGGCGTAGCCCGAGCAGCGCGATCCGGGGCGCGGGTGCGGTGTCGGCGCGCGGAGCCCCTGCTCCACCGGAGTGATGGTTCAGGGCCTCTCCGTCGTCTTCGGCGGCATCCTCCTGGGACCGGACCACGCACGAGATGCGTGTCGCCGCCCCGGGGCCGAGTACGCCGGGGGCCCGGGGCACCTCCCCCGCCCGTGAGGCAGCGGGGGAGCGCCCAGGACCGTTCGGGGCGCGCGGCTGAGCGGGCTCACTCCTGCTCGGCCCACGGGAACGGTTCGTGGTTGCATCCTGGTCATCGTTCGCGTCCCGGCACTGGTCACGTCCTCGCCTTCGCTGGTCGTATCGTGCGGCCGGGGCCGCGTCCGATGCCGTCGTCGTCCGTTTTCGGCGCCCTCCGCTTACCCTCATACGCATGACCAGCGACGACTTCGCACGGCCGGGCCGCACCCGCTCGCTCCAGACGTACACCGTGCTTTCCCCGGGGCAGACCGAGGCGGTCCTCGCCCTGCTCGACGAGGCCGCCCGGACCGACGGGCAGCAGGCGGTGTCCGAGCAGGGGCGGTTGCAGCTGCGCGGCGGGGAGCGGGCGGGCGTGTCCCACCTGTTGCTCTTCCTCGCCCACGAGGGAAGTGAGGGCGGCGACGGCGAACTCGTCGGGTACGCCCAGCTGGAGGACACCGACCCGGTCGAGCCCCCGGCCGCCGAACTGGTCGTGCACCCCTCTCACCGGGGGCAGGGGCACGGGCGGGCGCTCGGGTCCGCGCTGCTCGCCGCCTCCGGCAAGCGGCTGCGGGTATGGGCGCACGGCGGTCACTCCGCGGCCCGTCATCTCGCCCAGGTCCTCGGGCTCACGCTCTTCCGCGAACTGCGGCAGATGCGGCGGCCGTTGGCCGGGCTGGAGCTGCCCGACCCGGTGCTGCCGGAGGGCGTGACCGTGCGGGCCTTCGTCCCCGGCCGGGACGACGCCGCCTGGCTCGCGCTGAACGCCGCCGCCTTCGCCCACCACCCCGAGCAGGGCTCCCTCACCCAGCGCGACCTGGACGACCGCAAGGCCGAGCCCTGGTTCAACCCCGAGGGCTTCTTCATCGCCGAGCGGGACGGCCGGCTCGTCGGCTTCCACTGGACCAAGGTGCACCGGGCGGAGGGCCTCGGTGAGGTGTACGTCCTCGGCGTGAGCCCGCAGGCCCAGGGCGGCGGCCTCGGCAAGTCCCTGACGACGATCGGGCTGCGGTACCTGGCGGGGCAGGGGCTGCCCACCGCGATGCTGTACGTCGACGCCGACAACACGGCGGCCGTGACCGTCTACGAACGGCTGGGCTTCCTCACCCACGAGACGGACCTGATGTACCGGACGGAGACCTGACAGACCGGAGATACCGGACCCCCGACCGGCGTACCGGCTCCGCCCCGCACGCCGCCCAGGACGCGCGCGGCTCGGCCGGCGCGGTCGTCACGGCCGGGGTCCCGGTCGCCGAGGTCACGCCGTCACCCCCGCGCCGGCGCCGGTACCGGTGTCGTCCTCGGCGCCGTCGGGGGTGAGCAAGTAGCCGTCCTCCAGGGTGGGTTCGAAGAGATCGGCGCCGTCGGGCGGATCGCCCACGTTGCGGAAGGTGCCCAGTCCGGTGCGCCATCCCGCCCTCGCCCCGGGATCGCGTTCGGCGCTGCTCCACACCCGTCCGGCGGCCCGTGCGGTCAGCTCGGCGCCGGTGCCGTCGAAGCGGACGGCACCGGCGGCCATGACCACGACCCGGTGGCAGAGCATCGCCACGTCCTCGGTCTGGTGCGTGGGCAGCAGTACGGTACGGCCCTCACCAGCCTGCGCGATCAACTCGCCGAGCCGCATGCGCTGCTCGGGGTCCAGCCCGACGGTGGGCCCGTCGAGGACGAGGAAGCCGGGGGTCGCCGACGAGGGCGCCGGCCAGGTCCCCGTTGCTCCACCCCCGCGAGTACGCGCTCCTCGGCCGACACCTCGTCCCGGTGCCGCAGCCGGCCCCGCGCCCCGGCACCGCGCAGCGCGTCGATCAGCCGGCGCGACGCGCCGCGCCACAGCCACCCGGCGGCAGCCCCACCGGCGGCCCCCTCCCCCGGTGACGGGCCGTGCCCCGCCAGACCGCGAGGAACGTCTCCTGTACGACGTCGTCGCCGATCCCCGCGTCGGCGCACCGGACACGCATCCGAGCGGTCAGCCAGGGTGCGTAGCGCCGGTACAGCTCCTCGAAGGTCCGCCGGTCCGCGTCGTCGGCGACGGCGACGGCGCGCAACAGCTCACCGGGCTCCGGCCCGACGTCTCTGCCAAGAGCCTGAATCCAGCCCCCGCGTGGGCCCGCTGGGAGCGGGCGCATACGGTCGGCGGAGGGCCGTACGACCGACCGGGGCGGGACACATGATCGACGGAGGGACATACCGTCGGGAATGTGCGGTTCGCGTCCCGGACGCGATCCCCGCGAGTCGCCCTCCGCTGTCCCGCACGTCATGTCTCCGTAACCCCTGATTCAGACAGCCTTGCGACGCTCAGCGAATGAATCCCGCCGCGTCAGAGCCGCCGCCGCCCCGGAGGGGCGACTGGGACGTCCCAGGGGCACCGTCTCTCCCACCCGCGCTTTCCGACGCGCCCGTGCGGCTGCCGACGCGGAACAATGGGTCCATGAGCCAGCCGAACACCCACGCAAAGGCACAGGTACAGCACGCGCAGCCCTCCGTGGGCTCCCTCGCCGCACACCGGCCGCGCACCGTGGCCGGTACGGTCTCCGACCTGGCACCCGACATCGACCCGGATCTCGATGCCTACGTGGAGGCGCAGACGGACGGCGCACCGCTGCCCCAGGGCAGATTCCTCGACCGGGAGCGCAGCTGGCTCGCGTTCAACGAGCGGGTTCTCGAACTCGCCGAGGACCCCGCCACCCCCCTGCTCGAGCGGGCCAATTTCCTCGCGATCTTCGCGAGCAACCTGGACGAGTACTTCATGGTCCGGGTGGCCGGTCTGAAGCGCCGGATCGCCACCGGCGTCGCCGTCCGCTCCGCCTCTGGCCTCCAGCCGCGCGAGGTGCTGGAGATGATCTGGGGCCGTTCGCGCGAGCTGATGGCCAGGCACGCCGCCTGCTTCCACGAGGACGTCCTGCCCGCGCTGACGGACGCGGGCATCAACCTGGTCCGCTGGAGCGAGCTGACGGAAAAGGAGCAGGCCCGCCTGTTCACCCTCTTCCGGCACCAGATCTTCCCCGTGCTGACCCCCCTGGCGGTCGACCCGGCACACCCGTTCCCGTACATATCGGGTCTGTCGCTGAACCTGGCCGTGATCGTGCGCAACCCGGTCACCGGTCACCGGCACTTCGCCCGGGTGAAGGTGCCGCCGCTGCTGTCCCGTTTCCTGGAGAGCTCCCCGGGCCGCTACGTCCCCGTCGAGGACGTCATCGCCGCCCACCTGGAGGAGCTGTTCCCGGGCATGGAGGTGCTGCAGCACCACGCCTTCCGGGTCACCCGCAACGAGGACCTGGAGGTCGAGGAGGACGACACGGAGAACCTGCTCCAGGCCCTGGAGAAGGAGCTCATGCGGCGCCGCTTCGGGCCGCCGGTGCGCCTCGAGGTCGAGGAGTCCATCGACCGCGACGTCCTGGACCTGCTCGTGCGGGAGCTGAAGATCGGCGAGGCCGAGGTGTACCCGCTGCCGGGGCCGCTCGACCTCACCGGCCTCTTCCGGATCCACGGCCTCGACCGGCCCGAGCTGAAGTACCGCTCGTTCATCGCCGGCACCCACCGCGACCTCGCCGAGGTCGAGTCGGCCTCCGCACCCGACGTCTTCGCCGCGCTCCGCAGCCGGGACGTGCTCCTGCACCACCCGTACGACTCGTTCTCCACGTCCGTCCAGGCCTTCCTGGAGCAGGCCGCCGCCGACCCGGACGTCCTCGCCATCAAGCAGACCCTGTACCGGACGTCGGGCGACTCCCCGATCGTGGACGCGCTGATCGAGGCCGCCGAGGCCGGCAAGCAGGTGCTGGTCCTGGTCGAGATCAAGGCCCGCTTCGACGAGTCCGCCAACATCAAGTGGGCGCGCAAGCTGGAGGAGGCGGGCTGCCACGTCGTCTACGGCCTGGTCGGTCTGAAGACCCACTGCAAGCTGTCCCTGGTGGTTCGCCAGGAGGGCGAGACGCTGCGGCGTTACTGCCACGTCGGCACCGGCAACTACCACCCGAAGACGGCCCGGCTCTACGAGGACATCGGCCTGCTCACCGCCGACCCGCAGGTCGGCGCGGACCTCTCCGACCTGTTCAACCGCCTCTCCGGCTACTCCCGCCGCGAGACGTACCGGCGTCTGCTCATCGCGCCCAAGTCCCTGCGCGACGGCCTGATCTCACGGATCAACAAGGAGGCCCAGCACCACAGGGCCGGGCGCCCCGCCTACGTCCGCATCAAGGTCAACTCGATGGTGGACGAGGCGATCATCGACGCCCTCTACCGGGCGTCGCAGGCGGGGGTGCCGGTCGACGTGTGGGTGCGCGGCATCTGCGCGATCCGGCCGGACGTCGAGGGCCTGTCGGAGAACATCCGGGTCCGTTCCGTCCTCGGCCGCTTCCTCGAACACTCCCGTGTCTTCTCCTTCGGCAACGGCGGCGAGCCCGAGGTGTGGTTCGGCAGCGCGGACATGATGCACCGCAACCTGGACCGCCGTATCGAGGCCCTGGTCAGGGTCACCGACCCCGCCCACCGGGCGGCGCTGAACCGGCTGCTGGAGACCGGCATGGCCGACGCCACCTCGTCCTGGCACCTCGGCTCGGACGGAGCGTGGACCCGGCACGCGGTGGACGCGGACGGCCGACCCCTGCGGCACGTCCAGGAGATGCTCATTGACGCCCGGAGGCGCCGGCGTGGCACAGCAACACCTTGAACCGACGGGCCCGGACCCGATGACCGGCCCGATGACCGGCCCGGTGCCCGCGGAGGCCCTCGCCGGTTATCTGCGGGCCCAGGCCACCGAGTTCCTGCGCGCGCTGCGCCTCCACAGGGAGGCGGGGGCGGGCACGGCGGCCTTGGAGGGTTCCGTCGAGGCGGCGCTCGCGCTGCGCCGCTCGGCCCGCCGGATCAGCGGCAGCCTGCACACCTTCCAGGCGGTCCTGGACCCCGACTGGTCCGAGGCGATGCGCCCGGAACTGGCCTGGGTCTCCGGCACCCTGGCCCTGGAACACGCCTGTTCGGCCCGCCTGGAGCGGCTGCTCCTGGCCCTGCACCGGCTGTCGGGCCCGGTGTTCCCGGCGCAGGAAAACGCCGGAAGCGGAGCCGGGACCGGGACGGCCGGCGGGACGGCCCGGTCGTCCGCCCCGGCCGCCGTCGCCACCGGGTCGAGCGCGCGTACGGGCACGCGTACGAGTACGGCGACCGCCTCCGGCCCCACCGGCAGAGCGACCGCCACCGCGGCGCCCGACCGCGGCAGCCTCACCGTGGGTGCCGCCAAGGCCGGTGCCCTGCTGGACCGGCAGCTCACGCTGGCCCGGACCCGGGCGCACTCCGCGGCGCTGCAGGCCCTCGGCTCCTCCCGTTTCCACGCGGTCGCCGACAAGGTCGCCGTGCTGGCCAGCGAGGTTCCGCTGACCTCGGCCGCCGACTCCGCCGACCTGCGTCCGCTGGCCGAGGCCGCGCGGGAGCGGCTCGTCGACGCCGTCGCCGCGCTGCCCCTGGTCACCGCGGGCAGCCCGTACAACGCGGAGGCGCTGCTCCACGGGCTGTCGCCGGACCCGGCCCCGCATCCGCAGGACGCCCCCTGGCACCGGGTCCGCCTGCTGCTGCGCCTGCACCGGTACGCACACGAGGTCCTGTACGCCGCCGGCACGGCCCCCCTCGGCACCGCCACAGCCGCGACCGCGACCGACGGCAGCACGCCCGGCGCCGAAGACCGCACGGACCGCGTCGCCCGCGCCGGGAGCATCGGCGGCACCACCGCGGCCCCGCCCCCGGACGTCCGTCTCCTCGCCGCGGGCGAAGCCCTGGACCGGCACCGGGACGCCTCCGAGGCGTCGGCGGCCGCGGCGCACGCCGCCCGTACCCCGCGGATCGCCCCGGCCACGGCGTACGCGCTCGGTGTGCTCCACGCGGACCAGCGGCACGACGTGGAGGCGGCGCGGTACGCGTTCCAGCACTGCTGGCAGACGGACGTCGTCGGCTCGTTGTAGGGAGGCGCCCGGTGAGCCCGTCCGACAGCTCCCGCCCGCGAACGGGCCCGCGCCCGGCCGTCACGCTGACCGTCCAGGCGG
This sequence comes from Streptomyces sp. GD-15H, assembly GCF_045291515.1. Classification (NCBI taxonomy): domain Bacteria; kingdom Bacillati; phylum Actinomycetota; class Actinomycetes; order Kitasatosporales; family Streptomycetaceae; genus Streptomyces; species Streptomyces sp. GD-15H. The sequence goes on along the minus strand of NZ_CP149447.1, from coordinate 4,594,523 downwards.
CCGGCTGTGTCCTGTGGCGCCGTTCACCTGTGAGGGGCACGCTCGAACTGTGTCTCGTGCACCGTCCCAAATACGACGACTGGTCCTGGCCCAAGGGCAAGCTGAAGCGCGGCGAGGACCCGCTCGCCGGGGCGCTGCGCGAGGTCGCGGAGGAGACGGGCCACTCCGCGGTACCGGTCGCGGAACTCCCGTCGGCACGCTATCTGGCGAACGGCCGGCCGAAGCGGGTCCGGTACTGGGCGGCCGAGGCCGTCTCCGGCACGTTCACCCCCAACGACGAGGTGGACCGCGTCCTCTGGCTCCCCCCGCGCATGGCCCGCCACCGGCTCACCGAGCCGAGGGACGCGGACCTGGTGGACGCCCTGCTCGCCACCTTCCGCCCGGCACCGTAGAGCCCGGCACCGCAGAGCCCGACACCGCAGAGCCCGTCCCCTCGCGCCCACCAAGGCCGCCCCCGGGGTTGCAGGGACCGCACCAGCCCCGGAACCACAGGGATCACAGCGACCACACGGGTCGCAGCAATCCCCTGACACCACCCGAACCGCCCCCCGGCGACGCGCAGACAGCCCTCCGGCAACGCCCGGACGACGATCCGGCCGAGGCCCCGGCCGTACGGGACTGCCCCCTTCCCGCCCGGTATCCGCCTGTGTCCTTGACGTGAGCTTTCCGTGACCTCACCGCACCGCCCTCAGGGGTTCACCTCCCGTTCATTTACGCCAATCGGCGCCTTCACCTCTTCTGCCTAGTTTCGGCCTTACGCGATGCGAACCACCCGTCGATCGGGCACCCGCATCAATCGGACTTCTGACTTCAGACTTCGCACGCCGCCGAATTCAGGACGGCGGCACCTGGAAGGAACTCAAGTGAAGCTTCAGCGCAAGAACCGGCGGGCCCTCGCTCTCGGCGCTCTCGCCGTCTCCGGCGCCCTGGCCCTCACGGCGTGCGGGTCGGACGACACCGGCGGTGGCAGCGGCGACTCCTCCGCCAGCGCGCAGACCGGCAACATCCAGTGCGACGACGCCAAGGGCCAGCTCCAGGCCTCCGGCTCCTCCGCGCAGAAGAACGCGATCGACGCCTGGGTCAAGAACTACACGGCCGCGTGCAAGGACGTGCAGATCAACTACCGTCCTGACGGTTCCGGCGCCGGCATCACCGCCTTCCTCCAGGGTCAGACCTCGTTCGCCGGCTCCGACTCGGCGCTCAAGCCGGAGGAGATCGAGGACTCCAAGAAGATCTGCACCGACGGCCAGGCCATCGACCTGCCGATGGTCGGCGGTCCGATCGCGGTCGGCTTCAACGTCCCGGGTGTCGACGAGCTCGTCCTGGACGCCGCGACCCTCTCGGAGATCTTCGACAGCAAGATCACCAACTGGAACGACGAGAAGATCGCGAAGCTGAACCCCGACGCGAAGCTCCCCGACCTCAAGATCCAGGCGTTCCACCGCTCCGACGAGTCCGGCACCACGGACAACTTCACCAAGTACCTGAAGGCCGCCGCGCCGAAGGCCTGGCCCTACGAGCCGGGCAAGTCGTGGGAGGCCAAGGGCGGCCAGTCCGCTCAGGGCTCCTCCGGTGTGGCGCAGCAGGTGAAGCAGACCGAGGGTGCGATCTCGTACTTCGAGCTCTCCTACGCCAAGGACGGCATCAAGACCGTCGACATGAAGACCGAGGCCGCCGAGCCGGTCAAGGCCACCATCGAGAACGCCACGGCCGCCATCGGCGCCGCCAAGGTCGTCGGCACCGGCAAGGACCTCGCGCTGGAGCTGGACTACACCCCCGAGGCCGAGGGCGCCTACCCCCTCGTCCTGGTGACCTACGAGATCGCCTGTGACAAGGGCAACAAGGCGGACACCCTGCCCGCCACCAAGTCCTTCCTGAACTACATGGCCTCGGAGGACGGCCAGGGCCTGCTGGCGGACGCCGGCTGACGCCCCGATGCCCGACGAGATCATCACCAAGGTTCGCGACACCATCTCGAGCCTGAGCTGACCCCGAGTGCGGTCCGGTTCCCGACCAGGGGCCGGACCGCACCGTCCGGTGCACCGCCGCCAGGGGCCCTCGACCAGCGAGAGGCCCCGCAGACCGGAGACCCCCTGATGGACACATCGACACAGCAGACCGCCCCACCCCCCGTCCCCCGCCCGCCACCACCGAGCAGAAGCGCGCCGCCCGCGGCGCCACCCGCCCCGGTGACCGGATCTTCCTCGGGCTCTCCCGAGGCTCCGGCATTTTCGTCCTGGCGATCATGGCCGCGATCGCGGCCTTCCTGACCTACCGCACCGTTCTCGCGCTCAGCGAGAACGAAGCCAACTTCTTCACGTCCTTCGACTGGAACCCCAGCGGCAACCCGCCGGAGTTCGGTATCGCGGTCCTGGTCTACGGCACCATCGTGTCGTCGGTCATCGCCATGCTCATCGCGGTCCCGATCTCGGTGGGCATCGCGCTGTTCATCACGCACTACGCCCCGCGCAGGCTGGGCGGCCCCATCGCGTACGTGATCGACCTGCTCGCCGCCGTGCCGTCCATCGTCTACGGCCTGTGGGGCGCCCTCGTCCTGGTACCGAACATGGCCGGCCTCTACGGCTGGCTGGACGAGTACCTCGGCTGGACCGGCATCCTCGAGTGGAACGGCGGCGCCCCGCGCTCCCTGTTCACCGTGGGCATCCTGCTCGCCCTGATGATCCTGCCGATCATCACCAGCGTCAGCCGTGAGGTCTTCCGGCAGGCGCCGCAGATGCACCAGGAGGCCGCCCTCGCCCTGGGCGCCACCCGCTGGGAGGTGATCCGCATGTCGGTCCTCCCGTTCGGCCGCTCCGGCGTGATCTCCGCCTCGATGCTGGGCCTCGGCCGCGCGCTCGGCGAGACGATGGCCGTGGCCATGGTGCTCTCGCCGTCCTTCGACATCAACGCCAGCCTGCTCGACCCGGGCGGCGGCACGTTCGCCCAGAACATCGCCAGCAAGTTCAACGAGGCCACCGTGATGGGCCGGGACGCGCTGATCGCGTCCGGTCTGGTGCTCTTCGTCATCACCCTGCTGGTCAACGGCGGCGCCCGCCTGATCATCGCCCGCCGCAAGGAGTACTCGGGGGCCAACGCATGAGCCACGCAACCCTCACCCCCAAGTCCGCGAGCTCCCTGCGCGGTGCCACGCTCCCCAAGTGGTTCTCCTGGGCGGCCGCCGCGGCCTCCGTCGCGCTGGGCCTCGGCATCAGCAGCCTGGCCGGCCTGCACAGCAGCATCCAGTGGGCGCTGATCGCCGCGATCCTCTTCGTCGTCGGCTCCTACGCCGCCTCCGCGATGGTCGAGGGCAAGCGCCAGGCGAAGGACCGCACCGCGACCAGCCTGGTCTGGGTCGCCTTCCTGATGGCCGTCATCCCGCTGGCCTCCCTCATCTGGGAGACGGTCAAGCGCGGTGTGAAGGTCCTCGACGGCTACTTCCTCAGCCACTCCATGGGCGTCGTCGCCGACAGCGAGCCCGGCGGCGGTATCTACCACGCCATCCTGGGCACCCTGGAGCAGGTCGGCATCGCCACCGCGATCTCCGTGCCGGTCGGTGTGCTCACCGCGATCTACCTGGTCGAGTACGGGCGCGGCAAGCTCTCCAAGGCCGTCACCTTCTTCGTCGACGTCATGACGGGCATCCCGTCGATCGTCGCGGGTCTGTTCATCCTCAGCCTGTGGATCGTGATGCTGGGCATGGGCTACTCCGGCTTCGCCGGTTCGCTCGCCCTGTGCATCCTGATGATCCCGGTGGTCGTCCGCTCCACGGAGGAGATGCTCAAGCTCGTCCCGAACGAGCTGCGCGAGGCGTCACTGGCGCTCGGCATCCCGAAGTGGCGCACCATCCTGAAGGTCGTCCTGCCGACGTCCATCGGCGGCATCACCAACGGCATCATGCTGGCCATCGCCCGCATCACCGGTGAGACCGCTCCCGTGCTGCTGCTGGTCTGGGGTACGAGCGTGATCAACGCCAACCCGTTCTCCGACCCGCAGGCGTCGCTGCCGATGTACATCTACCTGCAGTACACCAACAGCGGCGGCTCCGGCGCGGCCTACGACCGCGCCTGGGCGGCGGCCCTGACGCTCATCGCGTTCGTCATGATCCTCAACCTCGTGGCCCGCGGCATCGCCCGCTGGAAGGCCCCACAGACCGGTCGCTGACGCGGCCATCAGCGACTCGGACTCGAAAGAAGCAGTGATCCACATGGCCAAACGCATCGACATCAGCGGCCTCAACGCCTACTACAGTTCCTTCCTCGCCATCGAGGACATCTCGATGACCGTCGAGCCCCGCGCCGTGACGGCCTTCATCGGCCCGTCCGGCTGCGGCAAGTCGACCTTCCTGCGCACGCTCAACCGCATGCACGAGGTCACGCCCGGCGGCAGGGTCGAGGGCAAGGTCATGCTCGACGACGAGAACCTCTACGGCGCCGAGATCGACCCGGTCGCCGTGCGGCGCGAGGTCGGCATGGTCTTCCAGCGCCCCAACCCGTTCCCCACCATGTCGGTCTACGACAACGTGGCGGCCGGTCTGCGCCTGAACGGCAAGTACAAGAAGTCCGAGCTGGACGACGTCGTCGAGAAGTCCCTCAAGGGCGCCAACCTCTGGAACGAGGTCAAGGACCGCCTGAACAAGCCCGGTTCGGGCCTCTCCGGTGGTCAGCAGCAGCGTCTGTGCATCGCCCGCGCGATCGCGGTCGAGCCGAAGGTGCTGCTGATGGACGAGCCCTGCTCCGCCCTGGACCCGATCTCCACCCTCGCCATCGAGGACCTGATCGGGAAGCTCAAGGAGCAGTTCACGATCGTCATCGTCACGCACAACATGCAGCAGGCGGCGCGCGTCTCCGACCGCACCGCGTTCTTCAACCTGGCGGCCGTCGGCCAGCCGGGCAGGCTGATCGAGATCGACGACACGGAGCGCATCTTCTCCAACCCGTCGGTCCAGGCCACGGAGGACTACATCTCCGGCCGCTTCGGCTGATCCGAACCCCTCGCGGTGCTGCATGGCGGTGCCACCGCGAGGACGCGAAGGGCCCGCCCCCACTACCGGGGGCGGGCCCGAGCATTTGCCGGGGAGCGGAACCTTTCCGCTACAGGACCGCCAGGTGGACCAGCCCGTACGAGGCCGCCGCCACCAGCGCCGCCGCGGGCATGGTGATGAACCACCCCAGGATGATGTTCTTGGCGACGCCCCACCGCACCGCGTTGACCCGCTTCGTCGCCCCGACACCCATGATCGCCGACGTGATCACATGCGTGGTGGAGACCGGCGCCTTGAACAGGTACGCCGTGGCGAACATGATCGTCGCGCCGGTCGCCTCGGCCGCGAACCCCTGCGGCGGGTCCAGCTCGATGATCTTCCGGCCCAGCGTCCGCATGATCCGCCAGCCGCCCGCGTACGTGCCGGCCGACAGCATCACCGCACAGGCGATCTTCACCCAGATCGGGATGGGATCGCCGTAGTCCTCGACGTCCGCGATGACGAGGGCCATCACCACGATGCCCATGGTCTTCTGCGCGTCCTGGAGACCGTGCCCGAGCGCCATGCCCGCCGCGGACACCGTCTGCGCGATACGGAAACCGCGCTTGGCCTTGTGCGGGTTGGCCCGCCGGAAGATCCACATGATCGCGGTCATGACCAGGTAGCCGGCGAGCAGACCGACGACCGGCGACACGAACATCGGGACGATGACCTTCTCCAGCACCCCGTCCCAGTACACGGTCGTCCCGCCGGCCAGTGCCGCCCCCACCATGCCGCCGAACAGGGCGTGCGAGGAGGAGGACGGCAGTCCGAAGTACCAGGTGATGAGGTTCCAGGTGATCGCGCCGACGAGCGCGGCGAACAGGATCCCCATGCCCGTCGAGCCCTCGGGGGTCTGGATCAGCCCCTCACTGACCGTCTTGGCGACCCCGGACCCCAGAAACGCGCCGGCCATGTTCATGACGGCGGCCATCGCGAGGGCCACGCGCGGGGTGAGCGCACGGGTCGAGACCGAGGTGGCGATGGCGTTCGCCGAGTCGTGGAAGCCGTTCGTATACGTGAAGAAGAGCGCGACCCCGATGGTCACGACCAGAGCGAAGGTGTCCATGAAGGGGCTCAGGACTCCTTGACGGCGATGGTCTCCACCGTGTTCGCCACATGCTCGAAGGCGTCGGCCGCCTCCTCCAGCACATCCACGATCTGCTTCAGCTTGAGCACCTCGATGGCGTCGTACTTGCCGCTGAAGAGGTGGGCCAGCAGTTTCCGGTGGATCTGGTCGGCCTGGTTCTCCAGGCGGTTGACCTCGATCCAGTACTCGGTGAGGTTGTCCATGGTGCGCAGGTTCGGCATGGCCTCGGCCGTGAGCTCGGCGGCCCGCGCCAGCACCTCGATCTGCTGGTCGACGCCCTTGGGCAGTTCCTCCACGTTGTAGAGGACGACCAGGTCGACGGCCTCCTCCATGAAGTCCATGATGTCGTCGAGGGACGAGGCGAGGGTGTAGATGTCCTCGCGGTCGAAGGGCGTGATGAACGAGGAGTTCAGCTGGTGGAAGATCGCGTGTGTGGCGTCGTCACCCGCGTGTTCCGCCGCCCGCATGCGCTCTGCGATCTCGACCCGGGCGGGGCCGTCCGCCCCGAGCAGTTCCATCAGGAGCTTGGAGCCCGTGACGATGTTGTCCGCGGACGCGGCGAACATGTCGTAGAAGCTCGTCTCCCTGGGGGTCAGACGAAAGCGCACGTGGGGTCCTCGGGGTGCATCGGTTTCGGTGAGGCTGATGCAAGGCGCACCATCCAGCCACGACTGTCGGGCCGCCCACCAGTGTCACCCATCAAGTACGGCAACAGGCACGGGGGCGGTCCGAGGGCCGCGACGTGGCTGATGTCATGGACATCAGCCACAGTGCCTATACCCAGCAAAGTTCGCTACCATATACCCACCAGGGGTATATGTCGCCCGCCACTGCACCAGGAGGACGCGATGACGACCACCAAGGCCAGCGCCGGCGCGCCCTCCTCTCCGGACGCAACGGACATGCCGGGCGTGACGGAAGCGACGGACGTGACCGAAGTGACCGACCCGACGGCCCTCGTGACCGATCACGACCGGGGCATCCACGGCTACCACCACCAGAAGCAGGAACACCTCAAACGCCTGCGCCGCATCGAGGGCCAGATCCGGGGCCTGCAGCGCATGGTCGACGAGGACGTCTACTGCATCGACATACTCACCCAGGTGTCCGCCTCCACCAAGGCCCTGCAGTCCTTCGCACTGCAGCTCCTGGAGGAACACCTGCGCCACTGCGTGGCGGACGCGGCCCTCAAGGGCGGCGACGAGATCGACGTCAAGGTGAAGGAAGCGACCCAGGCCATCGCCCGCATGCTACGGACGTGAGCCGACCCCCGGCTCCGTACACGCCTCGGCCACCTTCAGCACCTTGTCTATGTTCTCCAGGCTGAGCCGGCCCTGGGCGGCGGAGGCGGCGATGATCAGCTCTCCGCACAGTTCGATCTCGGCGAGGGCCACATGGTCCTGAACCAACCCGCCACCGAGCGGGGCCACACGCGTCACCTCATATCCATACCGTCATACGGGCAGAGGTTCCCCAGCCTAGGCAGCGCCCCACGCCCCGCGCATGGCACGTAAGGGCTAGTTCCCGCCGGTCATTCCTCGGCGATGCGGCCCGCGTAGATGTCGGCGGGCTCCGGGAGGCGTACGTCGACGGGGGTGCCGAAGTCGTAGAGGAGGGTGGTGGAGGCGACCGCGACCGGCTTCTCCTGCTCCCCGTTCATGAAGCTGAACCGGTGGCGGACCTTCCGGATGCGCCCCTCGTCGTCCAGGTAGACGTCGAAGGGGACCTCGGCGGTGGCGAAGCCGGTCGCCGCCGCGCCCAGCGGCCCCTTGTTCGCGTCCGAGGCGGCGCGCGCGGCCTCGTGCAGATCCGCCGTGCCCCGGTAGTGCCGCACCTCGGCCCCGGCCAGCTCCATCCTGCCCACGAAGGTCGCGGACCGCGTCCCGCGCAGCAGCTCGGCCGCGGCGAACGGGTCGGTGACGCCGCCGGTGACGAGGTTCCCGTCGGACAGCGTCCCGGTGTCCACCCGCACCCACTTGTCGGCGGGCACCCCGGCGCCCCGGTTCTTCATGAACAGCGCGCCCGGAGCGAGCAGTTCGGTGATCGGCCGGCGCATCGACGTACCGGACGGGTCCTGCGGCAGCAGCACCTTCAGCCGCCCCAGCCGCTTTCGGTAGTCGTACACACCCTCCCCGCGGATGGTCACCCGGGTACCGCCGGTGGCCATCTCCATGGAGGTGCGCGCCTTCGAACTGCCCGCGTCCACCAGCGCGTCCGCGGCCTCCCGCACCACCGCCACCGCGGAGCTGCCGGACGACCCGCCGGTCGCCGCCCCGCTCCTGCCGCCGCACCCCGCGACACCGCCGAACACCAGACAGCCGACAGCTCCGAGGGCAACGACCGCATCACCGGTCCGCCCGCGCCGCAGTACTCGTCCTGCCATGGTCCGCCTACCCCCGCTACGTCCGACACGGGCCGCCTGTTCTCCCGGTTAACGACCGGTAGGGGAGCCCGTCACGCAGACATGGCGGAGCGGTACGGTGGTCCGGTGGAACAGCAGGGAGTCGCGGTAAGCCTCCAGGAACACAGGACAACCACATCCGAACAGGGGCGCTTCTGCGTCGCCCGCTGCACCTGCGGCTGGCGCGGCCCCGCGAGGAGAGCCAGAAGCCAGGCCCGTACGGACGCCCAAAAACACTCGGTGGAGTGACCCGTACCGGGAAAACCACCCCCGGGGCCACTCCACCTCATGGCATGCGTCACACAGGACGACGGGCTACGCCGCCAGGTCGCGCTCCTCCGGCCCGGACGGCCGGGCCTCTCCCGGGGTCACCCGCGCCTCGGTCCCGTTCCCTTTGACCAGCCATCCACCCCGCCGCGACTGCTCGATCGCCCGCATCAGCGGGGTCAACAGCGCCATGGCGGGCGGCGACAGCAGCAGCGCGACGGCCGTACCGAGCGCGAGCCCGCCCACGACGTCCGTCGGGTAGTGCACACCCATGTAGACCCGGATGAACCCCCCTACCACCCCGAGCACCAGGCCGATGACCCCGAGCCGCCGGTTGGCCAGGAACAGCCCCACCGCCAGGGCCATGCAGAGCGTCGCATGGTCGCTGACGAACGAGTAGTCGGTCTTGCCGTCGACCAGGACCTCGAGCCCCTCATGGTCGAGGAAGGGCCGGCGACGCTCCACGAACTCACGTATCGGCACGTTCACCAGGACCGCGATGCCCGCCGCGAGCGGGGCCCACACCAAGGCCGCCACGGTCGGGGCCGCGTCCTCGCCGCCCCGCTGTCTGACGCCCCACCAGCACCACATCACCAACGCCAACAAGGCGAACAGCAGGCCGAACTCACCCACGAATTCCATGATGCGGTCGAACCACGGTGGTGCGGCCTTCGCCAGGCCGTTGATGTCATAGAGCAGGTCGACGTCGGGGTTCGACCCGGAATCTGCGAGTCCAGCCATGGTGCTGAGGCCCCTTCGTCATCTCTCTCGGCGCACGCTGCGTACGCCGCTACCCCACCCCCGTGGTGTGTAGATCCGCTGGCCTGTTCGGCTACGACAACAGGAACGCACGGCCCCCGTCGATACGTTCCGCCCTCCATCGAATGATCACGCAGACGTTATCGAAGAGAGATGCGTTGTCGCAGCTCAGGAGGCTGGTTCACGCACCGCTCAGATCGTCGTGGAGAGCGCTTTCGCGCCATCTTCGGTGACGCGGGTGGCACCAAAGTAGTCAGGTGTGTCAATCGGGTCGAATCGGATCACGGCACCCGGACGCGGCGCGTCGATCATGTACCCGCCGCCGACATAAATGCCCACATGCCGGATGGCCCGTGAATTGGTGAGGTCGTCCGAGAAGAAGACCAGATCGCCGGGGAGCAGTTCGTCCCGCGCGGGGTGCGGTCCCGCGTTGTACTGGTCGTTCGCCACGCGCGGGAGCGTGATCCCCACGCTCTCGTACGCGGCCTTGGTCAGCCCCGAGCAGTCGAAGCGTCCTCCCTGGTCAGCGGTGCCGTTACCACCCCAGAGGTAGAGTGTGCCGAGCTTCTTCTGCGCGTAGTCGATGGCTCCGGCGGCCTGCTTGGACGGGTCGACCCGGCCGACCGGCGCGGCGAAGCTCTTCTCCAGCGAGAGGATGCGCTTGACGTAGTTCTGCGTCTCCTTGTAGGGCGGCACACCTCTGTACTTGATGACCGCGTACGCCCCTGCGTTGTACGAGGCCAGCATGTTTTCGGTCGGATTCCCCGGCACGTCCTTCACATAGCCCGCGAGGGCGCAGTCGTACGACGCCGCCGAGGGAATCGCGTCGTTCGGGTCCCATACGTCCCGGTCGCCGTCGCCGTCCCCGTCGACACCGTGGGTGGCCCAGGTGCCGGGGATGAACTGGGCGATGCCCTGCGCCGCCGCGTGACTCTGCGCCTTCGGGTTGAACCCGCTCTCCTGGTACAACTGGGCGGCGAGCAGCGCCGGGTTGATGGCCGGGCAGAGATTGCCCCACTTCTGCACGAGGGCCTGGTACGCGGCCGGCACGGATCCCCTCGCCAGCGTCTTCGCGGCACCGCCGCCGACCCCGCCCACGAGGTTCCCCGCGACGACGAAGACGCCGACGGCGAGCAGCATGACGAAGGCGAGCGCGGAGCCCACAGCGACACTTGCCGCGATCCAGGCCTTACGCACCGTCAACCGCCCCTCACCGTCCGGGAGTCCGTCAGCCACGTCAGTGTAGAGGCGCCCGTCCCTCTCCGGGGTGATCATGGGAGGAGCGGGAACGTACACGCCGCAAGGGGCAGGACGCGCGGCGTCAGCCGCACTCCGCCCACAAGAGCTTCCCCCGGTCAGCGCCCCCACACCCCACGAGGACGCGCAGGCCCGCACCAGCGGCAGCCCCCGCCCGCCCTCCGCCTCGTCCGGCGGTACGTCGAGTGGCGCCCCGTCGGCGAACCCGGGCGGAACACGCGGGTCCGTGTCCCACACCCCCACCCGCAACCGCCCCGGCTCCGCCGAGCGCAGCCGCAGGGCGTAGGGGCCGGTGGTGTGCGGATGGGCGTTGGCGAGGAGCTCGGCGGCCACCAGCTCCGCTGTGGGCACGAGTTCGACGAGTTCGTGCGCCCCCAGCACGGTCCGCAGGGTGACGCGGGCGATGCGCGGAGCGCGGGGATCGTGCGGGAGCTGAAGGGTGTACGACCAGGGCGGGTTTACGGTGGGCATGGAAGTCTCCTATCACAGTGGGCAGTTGATGGATTGCGTACGGTGGTGACCCAGTGGCATGCCGATCCGTCGATCGGTGCGCTTCTGGGTGGGGGCGCCTGCAACTAAGCCAGTGGGCTCCGTAAAAGCCTTTACACAGATTCCATTGAAACCTTCAAACTGCACTCGTGTGAGTGACACGCACGGCTAGGAGGCGGGCCAGCCCGTGAGAAGCAATCCGACGGGTCGCCAGCTCCGCTTGGGCACCGAACTGCGCAAACTCCGAGAGCGGGCCGGCCTCACCGCGGTCGAGGCCGGTCAACTCCTTGGCGTCAAGCCGACCCAGATCAGCAACATGGAGGCCGGACGAGCGGGCGTCAGCCCCGAGCGCGTCCGCACCATGGCCTGCCACTACGACTGCGCCGACACGGCCCTGGTGGATGCCGTCGCCGCGATGACGGGCGAGCGCAAGCGCGGCTGGTGGGAGGAGTACCGCGAGATCCTGCCTGCCGGACTGCTGGATCTGGCCGAACTCGAATGCCACGCGACGCATCTGCGCGCCTCCGTGACTGCGCACATCCCCGGCCTGCTCCAGATCACGGACCACGCCCGCGCACTGTTCCGCCAGGTCGTGCCGGATCTCGCGCCACCCGACATCGAGCACCGCGTCTCCTTCCGCATCAAGCGCCAGACCGTGATCTACGGGAACCCGGCGACCCCCTACTTGGCGCTCATTCACGAGGCCGCACTACGGATGCAGTTCGGTGGCCCCGCCACCGCTGCCGCGCAACTGCGGCACCTGTTGGACATGAGCGAGCGGGACCACATCACCATCAAGGTCATCCCGTTCGACGCCGGAGGCTTCCCGGGGTCGGGACAGTCGATCTTCTACTCACGTGGTCCTGTCCCCCAGCTCGACACCGTCCACCTCGACCAGGCGCACGGCCCCGCGTTCCTCGACGCCGAGGCCCAGCTCAACAAGTACCGCGTCCTTCTGGACCGGGTGGAAGCCCGAGCTCTCGCCCCTGAGAAGTCGCGGGACGTCATCCACACCATCCTCCAAGACCTCTGAAGGGACCCGAGATGCCCCAGCTCAGCTGGCAGAAGTCGTCGTACTGCGGCGAAGGCGACTCCTGCGTCCACGTCGCCGCGACGTCGGCCCCCCGGGCCGCCATCCACATAACCGAGTCCGCCGACCCCACCGGAGCGATACTCACCACTACGCCCGACGACTTCCTGAGACTTCTTCAGGTACTCAAGGAGGAAAGGGAGGTGACGGGCAACCGGCCCACTGCCCTCGACGTGACCGTCGAAGACGACCGCACCGTCCGTATCCACGCCGACGCGACCCCCGGCACCACCGTCACCACGGACCGCCGCCGATGGGACACCTTCGTCCTCGGCGTGCGCGCGGGTGAGTTCGACCATTTCGTGGCCGGAGCGTGATACACAGAGTGACGATACGACTCATCACCCATCGGTCCGCGCCCCTGCCAGGGACCGGCGCGCGCCGGTGAGAAGCTTTCTTCATACGAAACCCGCCAACTAATGACGCCGAGTCGACATACGACGGCGTCATCGTCGGCGACAATGGGGCCTGACCTCTGCATGCCCGCAGAGGGCACGGAACGACCCGACAGGGGCGGTGACTTACATGTTCTTCGCGGCCGACGAGGGAGACATCAACACCATCATCGGCGGGATCGCTCCCGACTGGGGCCCCTTCGGCAGCTTGGGCAACGAGGCCAAGGTCATGATCGAAGTGGTCATGGCGCTCGCCATCCTGATCTGCCTGGGCATCGCCATCTGGGGAGCGGCGAAGCAGCGCATCGGCGCGACGGCGCTGCGCGACACCTTCAGCGCGGAGCAGGGCAAGGGCCTGATCATCGCGGGCCTGACAGGGGTCTTCATCATCGGCTCTCTGGGCACGGTGTTCACCATCGTGTACGGAATGGCCGTGTAGGAGACCCCCCATGCCTCCGACCGGGCCCGTCCGGTCCCTCCTTCCACCCCACCCGCCCGTCGCGCCCACCGGCTGAGGTTGCGTTTCCCTGATGTCGACTCATAACACCGCGCCCGCGCGGGAACCAGCACGGCTACCGTCGTACATGGAGTACGTGGAGTACGAGGTGTTTCCGCACGACGCTGAGGGGGCGTACGCGGTATGAGTCTCGGAGACGAGCACGGGAACTCCGGCGGGTACGGCGGCACGGGCCAGACGCACACCCGCCTGCCGGAGGCCGACGTCAACCCGTACGCCGGTGGGCGCAGAGGCGGCCGTACGTCGTCCCGCAGCCTGGTCACGGTGGTCGGCGTGGTGGTGCTCCTGATCGCCGCGATCGCCTTCGCGAACCGTGGAGGAGACGATTCCTCCACGGGCGAGGGCGACGACTCCCCGAAGGCGGCGGCGACGGCCCCCTCCGGGGAGAAGCCGGTGCAGTCGAAGGAAGCCGGCATCCCCTCGGGCTTCGCCCACAACCGCCAGGGGGCGGAGAGCGCGGCGGCGAACTACTCCATCGCTTTGGGTTCCGCCGAGTTGTTCGACAAGAACCGCCGGCGCGAGATCGTCACCGCCGTCTACGCCCCTGACGTCGCCGCCGCTCGGCAGGCGGACCTTGACCGGGCCTACTCCAACGAGGAGTTCCTGACGAACATCGGTCTCGACAAGAACGGCAAGGCACCCACCGGACAGACCTTCGTCTCCCGGGTGATCCCGGTGGGCACCAAGGTCGCCAAGTCCAACGCCAGCGACGCCACCGTCGAGGTCTGGTACACGTCCTTGTTCGGTCTGTCCGGCGAGGGCTCGACCAACCCCGTGACGGAGAGCTGGTACACGACCACGTACCAGTTGACGTGGATCGACGAAGACTGGAAGGTCACGGACTTCCAGCAGAGGGACGGCCCTGTCCCGGTCGGGCGCGATCAGAAGGCCTCCACTGCCGACGACATGACGAAGGCTGTCGAGGAGTTCGGAGGGTTCACGTATGCGCGCTAACCACCGCTTCCTCAAGCTCACAGCCGCCGTCGCCGTCGTACAGGGCGCAGTGGTGCTGCTCGCCACCCGCGCGGCCGCCGAGCCCACACCGAACCCGACGGGCAGCAACGACCCTTGTGATCTGATCCGCGGCCCCGCCAAGGACTACTGCGATCGAGGCGGCGGCGGAGGCTCCGGTGGCGGTTCCGGCGGGGCCGGCACCCTCAACGACCCCACCTCCGCCCTCGACCCCCTCGCCGCCCTGGCAAGGGGCTGCGCCGACGCCGCGTCCTGGACGATCAAGAAGCTCAGTGCCGCCGTCGACAAGACGGCCGCCGTGGACTTCACGAACCCGACGTTCCGTCAGCAGTACGCCGTCGTCTTCGCGGCGTCGACGATCCTGACGCTGCTGCTGTGGCTGCTGGCCGTCGCCAAGCGGGCCGTACGAGGCGTCCCCCTCACGACCGCCCTCTCGGAGGCCCTCGGCTTCCTCTGGCTCACGGTGCTGGCCTCGGCGTTCACCCCGCTGATCCTCTACACCATCGTGTCGGCCACGGACAGCGTGACCGACGTCCTGGCGAAGGCGACGGGCGACCAGACGGACACGTTCTTCGGCACGTTCGCGGGCGCCCTGGAGAAGGGCGAGGACATCGGCGGCGGTCCGATCATGCTGATCATCGTCTCGCTGGTCTCGATCCTCGCGGCCGGTGTCCTGTGGCTGGAGCTGGTCATCCGCGCCGCCCTGCTCTACGTGGGCGCCCTGCTCGGCACCGTCGTGTACGCGGGGCTGGTCGACAAGAACCTGTGGGGGCACGTCCGGCGCTGGGCGGGCATCATGATCGCGGTGATTCTGGTGAAGCCGGTCATCGTCATAGTGCTGGGCCTGGCGGGCGCGCTGTCCGCCGACGACGGCCCCAACGCCTTCTCCGCCGTGGTGTCGGGTCTGGCGATCATCCTGCTGGCCATCTTCGCCAGCGCGATGATCTACCGCTTCGTGCCGGGTTTCGGCGACGAGATCGCGAACTCCCGCAGCAACCGCATCATGCAGGGCGCCGAGAGCAAGGCCGCCGCGGTCATGAGCTCCCCGGCGACCCTCGTCGCGCAGGGCATCAAGACCCACAGCACCCGCGCCGACAGCAACGGGGGCGGCCAGTCCTCGTCGTCCGGCGGCGCGCGCCCCTCCAATCCAGCCTCCGGCGGAGTGGCCGCGCACAGCTCGCGCCCCTCGAACGGTGGCGGCGGATCTGTCCCCTCCGCCGCACCCGCACCCCGCTCGGGCAGCCCGGTGAGTACGCCGCACGCCGGCCGGAGCAACAACAGCAGTAACAACAGCACGGGAGGTGAAGGGCGTTGACGACCGAGTCCCACCTGTCCCATCCGGTCACGCCCCGCCGTACGTATCTGATCGGCCGGGCCCGGCCGAACGCGATCGTCGGCCGCAATCGGGAGACCGGAGAGATCGCGCTGATCGTCCTGGGCGCGTTCTTCGGCATGATGGCCGGTCTGCTCGTCCCCGTCCTGTCCCTGCGGATCGTGCTGCTCGCGGGCCTCCCGATGATCGCGCTGGCCGCGGTGTACGTGCCGTACCGGGGCCGCACGTTCTACAAGTGGTTCGAGATCAACCGGAGCTACCGGCGGACCGTGCGCCGGGGAACGACGTACCGTTCGGGCGTCGTGGAAGCGGGCACCCGGCTGGACGGCCGGGAGGTCGAGGTCGGACCGCCGCCCGGGATCGGGCGGATCACCTGGCTCGCCGCCCCCTTCGGGCCCGACGAGATCGCCGTGCAACTGCACGCGGACCGCAAGACGGTCACCGCGGCCATCGAGATCGAGGGCCCCGGTGTGGGTCTGCGCGACTCCGAGGACCAGGAGGCGCTCGTCGACCGCTTCGGCACGCTGCTCAAGCACGTGGCGAACGGCGACGGCTTCGTGACCCGCATCCAGATGCTCGCCCGCACGCTGCCCGCCGACCCCGACGCACACGCCAAGGACGTCTCCCTCCGCGGCGACGAGAGGGCGCCGCAGTGGCTCCAGCAGTCGTACGACCAGCTGCAGTCGATGGTGTCGACCAGCAGCGAGCAGCACCGCGCGTACCTCGTCGCCTGCATGCACTACACGCGTGAGCTGGCCGCCGAGGCCAACGCGATGGCCCGCGCGGTGCGCACCCAGGGCCGCCGCAAGGTGGACCGGGACGCCGGGCTGGCCGTCGTCATGGCCCGTGAGCTGACCGACATCTGCTCCCGGCTCCAGGAGGCCGACATCCGCGTACGGCAGCCGCTCGGCCAGAGCAGGCTGTCCTCGCTGATCCACTCCATGTACGACCCGGACCACCCGATCGACCACATCCAGGCGATGACGAAGCGCAACGCCTGGCCGGCCGAGCTGGACGCCATGGAGCCCACCTACCTCCAGGCCAAGACCCGCGAGTCGTCCACCCGCGCCCCCTGGTGCCACGCCACGGCCTGGGTGAAGGAGTGGCCGATGACCCCGGTGGGCGTCAACTTCCTCGCGCCCCTCCTCGTCCACACGCCGGACGTGATCCGCACCGTCGCCGTCACGATGGACCTCGAACCCACCGAGGTCGCCATCGAGCGCATGCTGACGGAGAAGACCAACGACGAGGCCGAGGCGTCCCGCGCCGCGAAGATGAACCGCACGGTCGACCCGCGGGACATCGCCGCGCACGGCCGGCTCGACCAGCGCGGCGAGGACCTCGCCAGCGGCGCGGCCGGCGTCAACCTCGTCGGCTACATCACCGTCTCCTCCCGCAACCCCGAGGCGCTGGCCCGCGACAAGCGGACCATCCGGGCCTCAGCCGGAAAGTCGTACCTGAAGCTGGAGTGGTGCGACCGCGAGCACCACCGCGCCTTCGTGAACACACTCCCGTTCGCCACCGGCATTCGAAGGTAGGGGCTGAGTCCGATGCGGGATCCGCTGTCCGTCGTCACCGACGCCTTCACGTCCTTCCTGTTCGGGAAGGTCGAGACGACACGACTGCCGGTGCGTACGTCCACAGGCCAGGCGCAGGCCGTCTACCTGCCGACGGCCGCCCCCGGCCTCGGCGACTCCGGCGTCATCATCGGCCGCGAGGTCTACTCCGGCAAGGGCTACATCTACGACCCGTTCCAGCTCTACGGCCAGCAGCTCCCCGCGCCGCACTGGCTGGTCCTCGGCGAGTCCGGCAACGGCAAGTCGGCCCTGGAGAAGACGTACGTCCTGCGCCAGCTGCGCTTCCGCGACCGCCAGGTCGTCGTCCTGGACGCCCAGGGCGAGGACGGGGTCGGCGAATGGAACCTCATCGCGCAGCAGCTGGGGATCACTCCCATCCGGCTGGACCCGACGGCCGCCCTGAACCACGGCATCCGGCTCAACCCGCTCGACCCGACGATCACCACGACGGGCCAGCTCGCGCTGCTGCGCACCATCATCGAGGTCGCGATGGGGCACGGTCTGGACGAGCGCGCCGGCTTCGCGCTCAAGGTCGCGCACGCCTACGTCACCGAGACGATCGTCGAACGCCAGCCGGTCCTCACCGACATCGTCGAGCGGCTGCGCCACCCCGAGGCGGAGTCGGCGGAGGCGATGAACGTCGCCATAGACGACGTACGGGCCTGGGGCCTGGACGTCGCCCTGGTCCTCGACCGGCTCGTCGACGGTGACCTGCGCGGCATGTTCGACGGCCCGACGACGGTCGGCATCGACCTGGACGCGCCGCTGATCGTCTTCGACCTCTCCCACATCGACCGCAACTCCATCGCCATGCCGATCCTGATGGCGATCGTCGGCGTCTGGCTGGAGCACACCTGGATCCGCCCCGACCGGAAGAAGCGCATCTTCCTGGTCGAGGAGGCCTGGCACATCATCAACAGCCCGTTCGTGGCGCAGCTGTTCCAGCGGCTGCTCAAGTTCGGGCGCCGGCTGGGTCTGTCGTTCGTCGCGGTCGTCCACCACCTGTCCGACGTGGTGGACGGGGCGGCGGCGAAGGAGGCGGCGGCCATCCTGAAGATGGCGTCGACCCGGACCATCTACGCCCAGAAGGCCGACGAGGCGCGGGCGACGGGCAGAGTACTGGGCCTGCCCCGGTGGGCGGTGGAGATCATCCCCTCGCTCACCCCGGGCATCGCGGTCTGGGACGTCAACGGCAACGTGCAGGTGGTCAAACACTTGATCACCGAGACCGAGCGCCCGCTGGTCTTCACCGACCGCGCGATGACCGAGTCCTCCGCCGACCTGTCCCACGACGCTCTGCGCGCCGCCGAACTGGAGGCGGAGGAGCGGGCGGCGGCCTTCGTGGAGCAGCACGTCGGCGACTCCGAATCGACGGTGGCGTAAGGGCGTCGGGGCGACAAGGGAGGGCAACGCGCGTGAGACCGGACGGTCACGGTGGCGGGCAGGGTCAAGGCCGGGACGGCCAGGGCGGCATCCCGGACGGGCTGCTGGTCGGGTTGCTCGCGTTCCTGCTCAGCACCACCCTGCTGGTCTGGACGGCCACCGGCCTCGCGGGCTTCTTCGCCCGCGGCTCCTGGCCGTCCGGCGTCACCTTCACCCGCACCCCGGTCGCCATGCGGCATCTAGTCGCCGAGCCCCACGACATCCCGGGCGCCTGGCCGGACACCCCGGCGTCCGCCCTCTCGGGGTACGGGCTTTTCTGGGGCCTGTTCATCGGCCAGCTGATGCTGTTGCTCGTCCTCACCCTCTTCGTCCTGGGCACGGTGGCCCGGTGGCGGGCGGTAAGGGCCCGGCAGAAGGCGGAGCGGGCGGCGGGCGCGACTGCGGCGCCGGAGCCGGTCCAGCACGAGGTACCGACCCCGAGAGCGGCACCCGAGCCCAGATCCGAGCCCGTACGGGAACGGGAGACGGCACCACTCCCCGGCACGGCACCACTCCCCGCCGTCACGGTACCGCCGCAGGAAGCCGCCCCCGCTGAAGCTTTCCCTCCCTCGGCGGACTCGGCGTCTTCGGCGCTCTCGGCCCACCCGGTGTTCTACGGTCCCCCGGACACCCGTCGCACCACCGCCGCCTCGGCCGTACGAGACGCGGAGGGCCCCGCCCTCGTCGTCACCTCGGACCCCGCCCTCTGGGCGGAGACCAAGGACGCGCGGGCGAAACTCGGCCCCACCCACCTCTACGACCCGACCCACCTCTGCGACGCCCCAGCCCGCCTCCACTGGTCCCCCACGGCCGGCTGCGAGGACAAGGAGACGGCCGCCGCACGCGCCGCCGCCCTGCTGGCCCCGGTCCGCCCCGCCTCCCGGCTGGACCAGGCCATCAGCGACACCGCACAGACCCTCCTGCGGAGCTACCTGCACGCCGCCGCCATCGACGGCCGTACCATCCGCCACGTCCACCGCTGGGCGCAGGGCACCCAGGTCCAGGACGCGGTACGCATCCTGCGTACCAGCCCCAAGGCCGCCCCGGGCGCCGCGGGCGAACTCGAGGCGACCCTCACCGCCTACCCGGAACGCCGGGACATCGCCCAGCAGTTGACGACGCGCGCGCTGTCCGCCCTGCTCACGGTCAACATCCGTGAGGCCTGCACTCCGAACCGAACTGATGCCCTCGCCCTGGGTTCCTTCGTCCACGAAACGGGCACACTTTATGTGGTGGGTGAATCCATCGAGGATCCCCGCACCCAACCGGGTGCGATGCCGTTGCTGACGGCCCTCACCGCAAGCGTGGTCGAGCACGGCCGCCGCATGGCCGAACGGTCATCCTCCGGTCGGCTCGACCCACCATTCACGCTGGTCCTGGACGACGTGGCGGCCGTGGCCCCGCTCCCCCGGCTCCCGGAGCTCCTGACCACCGGCACGGACCGGGGCATGCCCACCCTGGTCCTCCTCCGCTCCCGCGAACAGGCCCGCGCCCGCTGGCCGCACGACGAACTGCCGGTGTGAGCGGGGACGCTCTCCCGCTGAGGGACGTTCAGCGCTCGACGACCATCTCCAGCTCGTGCTCGCCCGGATTCCCCGCCAACGGCACGGTCACCCCGCTCTCCACGAAGCCCGCCTTGCGGTAGAAGCCGAGGGCGCGCCCGTTCTCCGGGTGCACGATGAGCCGCACCCGCTCCATACCCCGCGCCCACGCCCACTCCAGCGCGACCTCGAACAACGCCTTGGTGAGCCCGTTCCCCCGGTGCTCGGGCCGTACGTACACCCCGGCGAGGTGCCCCTGCCGCCGCTCGACGGGAAACCCGGCCCAGTCCGTCGTGCCGGCCTCCTCGACCAGCACGGCGACCGTGCCCGCCCAGGTGCCGTCCGCCGTCTCGGCGATGAACTGCCGCACCCCGCCGGCACCCTCGGCCGCGCCCGCCGTCCGCTCCTGCCAGTACGTGTCGGGACGCGCCACCGCCGTCTCGTACGTGTCCAGGAAGGCGATGTGCGCGACCGGGTCCCGCAGCGCGATGAGCCGCAACCCCTTCACCGCGGGCCACTCCTCAGCCCGCACCGGCCGGATCACATACTCCCCGAAGGGGGTGCCGGCCCCTTCCCGGAACTCGTAGTCCTCATACCGGCCCACCGTAGTACCCGGGTACCACCGCCCTCACCCGAAATACCACCCGTGGTCCGACGCCCGCCGCCCCCGCGCGGACGAGCATCGAACCATGATTACGGCACAGGAACTCACCAAACGCTACGGCGACCGGACCGTCGCCACCGGAGACGCGGTCGTCGCCCCCAACCTGACCCGCCGCCTCCTGGACGCCTACGTCCACCACTTGCCGACGAACAACCCGAACCCGGACTCGGACCCTTCCCTGCCCACAGGCCCGCACACCGACCCCCGCCTGGTCTCTCTCACCGAGCGCGAACGCGAGATCCTCACCGTCATCGGCCAGGGCTGGACCAACACGGAAATCGCCACCCGCCTCCACCTGGCCGAATCGACGATGAAGACCCACGTGGGCCGCATCCTCGCGAAGACGGGCTCAAGGGACCGCATCCAGGCCGTCGTCCTGGCGTAAGACACAAAACTGGTGGAGTCGTCATAAACACAACGGGAAACGCGGAAAGCCCCGTGCCGAAGGGCACGGGGCTTTCCACAACAATTGTTCGGCGGCGTCCTACTCTCCCACAGGGTCCCCCCTGCAGTACCATCGGCGCGGTAGGGCTTAGCTTCCGGGTTCGGAATGTAACCGGGCGTTTCCCCTACGCTATGACCACCGAAACACTACGAAACACTCGACAACCGACACCATGCACCACACATGGCGGCGTTCGTGGTTTCAGAACCAACACAGTGGACGCGAGCAACCTGGGGACAAGCCCTCGGCCTATTAGTACCGGTCAACTCCACACGTTACCGTGCTTCCATATCCGGCCTATCAACCCAGTCATCTCCTGGGAGCCTTACCCCATCACGTGGGTGGGAGCCCTCATCTCGAAGCAGGCTTCCCGCTTAGATGCTTTCAGCGGTTATCCCTCCCGAACGTAGCCAACCAGCCATGCCCTTGGCAGGACAACTGGCACACCAGAGGTTCGTCCGTCCCGGTCCTCTCGTACTAGGGACAGCCCTTCTCAAGACTCCTGCGCGCGCAGCGGATAGGGACCGAACTGTCTCACGACGTTCTAAACCCAGCTCGCGTACCGCTTTAATGGGCGAACAGCCCAACCCTTGGGACCGACTCCAGCCCCAGGATGCGACGAGCCGACATCGAGGTGCCAAACCATCCCGTCGATATGGACTCTTGGGGAAGATCAGCCTGTTATCCCCGGGGTACCTTTTATCCGTTGAGCGACGGCGCTTCCACAAGCCACCGCCGGATCACTAGTCCCGACTTTCGTCCCTGCTCGACCCGTCGGTCTCAC